>CAXXQN010000004.1:0-170182 GCA_963665645.2 Anaerovoracaceae bacterium
GTAGACGCGTTAGGTTTAAAAAACGCTGTAGTAGATTTTGAAATCACACCAAACCGACCGGATTGCCTTTCTATGATCGGAATGGGCAGAGAAGCTGCAGCAACCTTTGGCACCAAATTGAAGTATCCGGAGACTGTTTGTCAAAAAGAGGACGGCAAAGCAAAGGACTATATAGAGATTGAAATTAAAAAGCCGGATCTTTGTAAACGCTATGTCGGCAGAATTGTAACCGATGTGAAAATTGGACAATCCCCATGGTGGTTGCAAAAGAGACTGATGTATTCAGGAATGCGTCCGATCAATAATATTGTTGATATTACAAATTACGTTATGCTGGAATATGGTCAGCCACTCCATGCTTTTGATATCAGAGATATTGAAGGCAGTAGGATTATTGTGGATACGGCAGAAGAAGGAGAACGCTTCACCACGCTGGATGATACGGAGCGTGAACTAAACAGTAGCATGCTGCTGATCAAAGATGGAAAACGCAGCGTTGCGATCGCTGGTGTTATGGGTGGAATGAATTCTGAAATCAAGGAGGATACTACCACGATTTTGATAGAGTCTGCCAACTTTAAGAGCGACAGCGTTAGGGCTACCTCTAAGAAATTGGCACTTCGAACAGAGGCTTCTTCCCGTTTTGAAAAGGGAATTGATCCGAGTTTATGTCAGGCAGCGGCAGACCGTGTTTGTAAGCTGATCGAAATGCTGGGAGCGGGTACGGTAATAAAAGGTTCGGTTGATGTTTATCCCGAAAAGGCGGATCGCTTTGCGGTAAACGTTCGTGCTGACCGTGTCAATGCAGTTCTGGGGATTGATCTTCCAGCAAAAGAGATGGAAGCAATTCTGAAAAGTCTTGAAATGGAAGTTACTCGCCTTGGAAATACTATGAAAGTTACGCCTCCTGCTATTCGTTTGGATTTGGAAGAGGAGATTGATTTTATAGAAGAGATCTCCAGAATTTATGGTTATGATAAAATGCCGGTCACAATTCCGAAAGGGAATTCCGAGGCCAGAAAACCAAGAGAAAGAGCTTTGAAGGATTTGTCCAGAGATATCATGACAGGATTTGGCGCAAACGAGGTGCAGACTTATTCTTTTGTCAGTCCAAAGGGGGGTTGATTATGTTAGAATCGACGAAGATTCCTGGGAAAGAAATTTTGTTCGCCTGATTAATCCGTTGGGGGAAGAAAACAGCGTCATGAGAACCATATTAACCCCGAATATGATGGAAGTGCTGGGACGCAATTTTTCAAGAAATATCAGCAAAGTAAAAGCGTTTGAAATTGGGAATACTTTCTTTAAGAGTCTGGATGAAGAGGATCCGCTTCCGGAGGAAAGGGATTCCATGGTGATCGGATGTTATGGAGAAGGAGAAAGCTTTTTTACTTTAAAGGGCATGCTGGAAGAACTCTTTGCTATCCTTGGTATCTATGAAACATCCTATGTTCCGGAAAGTGACTATGGTGTTTACCATCCGGGAAGATGTGCAAGAATTATGTATCAGGATACGGAACTGGGCATCATGGGTGAAGTTCATCCGGATGTTGCAGAAAAGTATGGAGTCGGAACAAGATGCTATTGCTGCGAATTGGCTTTTGACCAGGTTATGAAGCATGCTAATACGGAAAGATTTTATCAATCACTTCCGAAATATCCTGCAATTTCAAGAGATATTGCGCTGCTCGTAAAAGAAGAAATCTATGTTGCTGAAATAGAAAGCATCATAAAGGAAAAGGGCGGAAAATTATTAGAAAGCGTGGTGCTCTTTGATGTATACAGAGGAAAGCAGGTAACAGAAGGGAGAAAGAGCGTTGCGTTCAATCTGAAATATCGGGCTGCTGATAGAACTTTGACAGACGAAGAGGTTGTAAAGGTTCATCAGAAAGTACTGGATGCATTAAAAGAGAAGCTGGATGCTGTATTGCGTGAAATGTAAAAACGACCATTGATATTCTCCTGAAAACCGCCGTCTTTATATGCCTCACGGTTTTCTATAAAAATATCAATGGATAGTGATTTGGATTATGCAGTATCCAAATGACAGGCAGCAATCTGATTGAAATAAGGGGGAAAGCATGGAGGATCAAAATAAAGTATCTGTAAAAATCTACGGACAGGAATATACCATTGCAGGCGAAGCACCGAGAGAGCATATTATGAAGGTTGCCGACTATGTGAATACGAAGATGCATGAAATTGCAAGGGCTTTGCCTGCAGGCTCTATATCGTCGTTAGCAGTGCTTGCTGCTGTGAATGTAGCTGATGAGTATTTTACCTCGATGGAAACGCTAAGCAGTATGAAGCTGCAAAATGAGCAGCTTGAAAAGGACTCTAAGCACTATGTTCAACTTTGGGATGAAGCTAAAAAAAGTTTTCTCCAGTACAAAGAGGATGCTCAGGCGAGCGTTGAGCAAAAGGAAGAACTTCAGCGATTATTCAATGAAAAGACGGTTGACCTTGATCGAATGACTACATCGTATCGCCAGCTTGAAGAAAAATATACCAACTTGCTTGGCAAGAATGAGGAATTATCTAACCGGTTAAAATTACAGCAGGAAGATAAAGCTTCTGAATCAACCGCGGTGAAAGAGCTTGAAGCGAAGTGCAAGGATATGGAAAACAGTTTTTTTGATTTGCAGATGGAGAATATAAGGCTGAAAGGTGACTTGGATCGATATAAAAAAATTGTAGATTAATTGCAATTCGAATTGAAAATTTAAAGGAAAATTTATGAACGAAAAGGCATATAAAGTTTTAGAATACAATAAAATACTTGAATTTTTAGGAGCAGAAGCGGCTTCCCCCATTACAAAAAAAATAATTGAGGAACTGAAGCCTGTCCTTGATGTGTTCTTAATCAAAGAAATGCTGGCGGAAACCACGGAAGCGGTTTCCGTTATTATGCGTAAAGGGGCACTTCCTCTTGGAAGCTTTTATGATATTAAAAATAGCATTTATCAGGCGGATAAGGGAAGCACCCTTACAATGAAACAGCTTCTTGAAATCCTGTATAATTTGCAGATAGCCAGGAATGCGGCTTCTTTTTTAAATAACGATCTTCCGGAATTGCCGATCATCAAAGGCTTAGCAGAGGTTTTGAGCATTCAGAAGAGACTGGAAGAAAATATTGACCGATGTATTATTTCTGAGGATGAGATGGCGGATAATGCCAGTTCGGAATTGAAGAATATCAGAAGAAATATCCTGAGGCAAAATGAAGCGATCAGATCTAAGATGAATCAGATTCTAAATTCCTCGGAGAACCGGACGATTCTTCAAGATGCGATTGTGACCATGAGACAGGGGAGATATGTTGTTCCGGTGAAGCAGGAGCATAAGACAAAATTATCCGGAATTATTCATGATCAGTCTTCGACGGGGGCAACTCTTTTTGTCGAGCCTCAGGCCATCGTAAATCTTAATAATGAACTGAGAGAAATGGAGCTGGCAGAGAAGGTTGAGATAGAACGAATCCTTGCGGAACTTTCTGCCAACGTAGCAGAGGTGAAGGATGAACTGCTGAATAATCAGGATATCCTGTTGAAGTTGGATTTTATCTTTGCAAAGGGAAAGCTGTCGGTAAAACTGAAAGGCTCGGAACCTGAAGTTAACACACAGGGCCTTCTGCGGATTAAGGATGGCAGGCACCCATTGATTGCAAAGGACAAGGTCGTTCCCATCAGCATAGCGATTGGGAAAAATTATAATACTCTGGTAATCACTGGACCCAATACCGGCGGCAAAACGGTCACTCTGAAAACGGTTGGATTATTTGTATTGATGACCCAAACAGGACTTCATATTCCAGCCGGATCAGGTACACAAATGCCAATTCTTCAGAAGGTGTTTGCCGATATTGGTGATGAGCAAAGCATTGAACAGAGTTTGAGTACGTTTTCTTCTCACATGAAGAACATCGTGAACATCGTTGAAAAATCAGGGAAGGATACCTTAGTTCTTTTGGATGAACTTGGAGCTGGAACGGATCCGACGGAAGGAGCAGCGTTGGCGATCTCCATCTTGGAGAACTTATATGATAAGGGCGTAAAAACCATAGCAACGACTCATTATAATGAATTAAAAAAATATGCGATTGCCACTCGAGGGGTGGAAAATGCATCTATGGAATTTGATGTGGAAACATTGAGCCCGACATATCGATTGTCCATTGGGATACCGGGGAGATCCAATGCTTTTGAAATATCTCAAAAACTGGGTTTAAAGCCTGTAATTATCAAGCATGCAAAAGGAATGCTTGAAAAAGGTGACATTGAATTTGAAGAAGTGATTACCACCATTGAAAAAGACAGAAAACTAGCGGAAGAAGAACGAGATGAAGCGATTCTGCTGAATCTTGAAATGAAAAAACAGAAAGAACAGTTTGATAAAGAACGGATCAAACTGGAAGAACGAAAAGAAAAGATTATCAGCAAAGCAAAGGAAGAAGCTCGGGATATGATTAGAGAGGCAAAGGAACTTGCCGATCAGGTTCAGAAGGAACTCAGAGCCCTTGAAAAATATCAGAATGTGGGTGACAGAAACAGAAAATACGAGGAAGTACGCAAAAAAATCCGTGAGACTTCTGATCAATATAGAGAAAAACTTGTTACAACTGAAAATCCAAATCCGGTTAAGGCTGAGGAACTGAAAATTGGTGATAGAGTGAAGGTTTTAAGCCTGGAGCAGAAAGGTCATCTTTTGACATTGCCGGATGACAAGCGTGAATTGATGGTTCAGGTAGGACTCCTGAAAATTAATGTGAGTCTTGACAATATCGCTAAGGTTCAGGAGGGCAGTTCCAAGAAGGACAAGAAAACCTCCCGATATGGATCCTTATACCGAAGCAAAGTTCAGAGCGTCATGCCGAGCATTAACGTGAGAGGCAGTCTCTTGGATGATGCGGTGATGGATGTGGATAAATATCTGGATGATGCATACATTGCAGGGTTGAAAGAGGTTACCATTATTCATGGCCGCGGAGAAGGCATTTTGCGGGAGGGGCTGCAGCAAATGCTGAAAAGGCATAAACATGTTTCCAAATTTCGAAAAGGGGCTTATAATGAGGGCGGAGACGGAGTAACGGTTGTGCAATTAAAATAATCGCAGTTTACGAAATAGCTACCATTACGAGAGAAAGGAATAAGAAATGTATTTAATCAGTGCGTGTCTTGCGGGGGTCAACTGCAAGTACAGTGGCGGCAATAACGAATGTAAATGGGTAAAAGAATTTATGAAGGATAAAGACTGTATGATGGTCTGCCCGGAGCAGCTTGGAGCATTGCCGACGCCAAGACCGCCTGCTGAAAGACTGATCAATGGAAAAGTTGTAGACAAGAACGGCAAGGATGTTACGGAAAATTTTATTCGTGGAGCGGAGAAAACGCTGAAACATGCAGAGGAAAGGGCGGCAGAGCTGGGACAGGAGATCAAACTGGCAATCCTGAAAGCAAACAGCCCATCCTGCGGTTGTGGAAAAATCTATGATGGAACTTTTTCAGGAGTGTTGGTAGATGGAGATGGGATCTTTGCTGCCATGCTAAAGAAAAAAGGAATTCCAGCCATTACGGAACAGCAAAAATCTGAAGTTGAATAATATAAATAATGTAATAATGCTGTAAGTAAATTTAACAAGCATAACAGGAGGATTGATTCATGATAAATTTTAAGGAAAAAATAGCTGAAATATTGGCTTCCTCAATAGAAGGGCTTTCTATCGAGGAAATCATAGATATGCTTGAGATTCCGACAGAAAGCAAAATGGGGGATTACGCTTTTCCTTGCTTTAAGCTGGCAAAGGTTCTAAGAAAAGCACCGCCAATGATCGCACAGGGAATTGCGGAAAAGTTGCAGGGAAATGAAATTTTTGAAAAGGTTGAAAACGTGAATGCTTATGTTAACATGTTTCTTTCCAGAAAGGTTTTTGTAAGGGAACTGGTTTGCGCAGTTGCGGCAGATAAAGAATGTTTTGGAAGCAGTGATATCGGTCAAAACCGTAAAGTTGTCGTCGAATTTTCCTCGCCAAACATTGCGAAGCCTTTTCATATCGGCCACATTAGAAGCACCGTAATCGGGAATTCGATTTATAAAATTTATGATTTTTTAGGATATAATACTGTTCGTATCAATCACCTGGGCGACTATGGAACTCAGTTCGGCAAAATGATTGTATCCTACAGAAGATGGGGCAACGAAGAAGATGTAACCAGAGAGCCGATCAAAACCTTGCTAAGTTATTATGTGAAATTTCATGAAGAAGCAGAAAATGATCCGTCGCTGGAGGATGAAGCCAGAGACGTATTCACTAAGCTGGAAAACGGAGAGCAGGAGGAAACAAGACTATGGCAGTGGTTTCGCGATGAGAGCCTGAAGGAATTTACCAGGGTATATCAGATGCTGGGGATCGAGTTTGACTCTTATGCGGGCGAAAGCTTTTACTCCGATAAGATGGATTGGATTGTCGATATGCTAAAAGACGCAAAACTTCTAAAGGAATCTGAAGGTGCACAGATCGTTGATCTGGAAGAGCATAATATGTCACCTGCATTGATCACCAAGAAGGACGGCTCCACGCTTTATATTACCAGAGATATTGCGGCCGCGGTTTATCGAAAAAATCATTATGATTTCTATAAGAATTTATATATTGTTGCTTCTCAGCAAAATCTTCATTTTCAGCAGTGGATCAAGATTATTGAATTGCTTGGATTTGACTGGGCAAGGGATTGCGTGCATATTCCGTTTGGATTGGTAAGTCTGGAAGAGGGGACTATGTCAACAAGACACGGCAGAGTCGTGTTTCTGGAAGAAGTTTTGACAAGAGCGGTAAACCAGACGAAAGAGATTATTCTTCAAAAGAATGTAAATACAGATAATTTAGATGCAACTGCAAGGCAAGTGGGAATCGGGGCTGTCATCTTTCAGGAACTTTCCAACAATCGAATCAAGGACTATGTGTTCTCTTGGGATAAAGTGCTGAATTTTGAAGGAGAAACAGGTCCCTATGTGCAGTATACCCATGCAAGAGCTGCCAGTGTATTGAGAAATGGGGGAGACAGTGCAAATCAGATCATTGCTTCTGCGGATCAGGCAAATATGGATTTTATCGCAGGTGACAGCGCATATGAACTGGCAAAGTTGATTTACCGATTCCCGGAAATCATTTTGGACGCCGCTGAAAAATACGAACCGTCTATCGTAACCAGACATATAGTAAATATTGCTCAGAGTTTTAATAAATTCTATCATGATGAGCATATTCTTGTTAAGAATGAAGAAGAGAAAAAAGCAAAGCTGCTTCTCGTCTATGCAGCGAAACAGACCATTAAGAACGGACTCGCGTTGCTTGGCATGGAAGCGCCGGAAAGGATGTAGAAAATGAGATATGAAGGCAGTGTTTATAGACCGCCCAGCGAGGCTTACAGCCTCATCATACAGGTCACAATCGGGTGTGCCCATAACAAGTGTACCTTCTGCAGCATGTTTAAAGATAAGAGATTCCGAGTAAGAAAGTTAAACGAGGTATTGGAGGATCTTGAATCTGCAAGACAAAATTACAGGAGAGTAAGCAGGATATTTCTTGCTGATGGAGATGCTTTGGTGCTGCAAAACAAAGAATTGCTAGCAATTTTGAATCACATTAAAAAGTTATTCCCTGAATGTGAAAGAGTTGGCATTTATGGATCCCCACAGGATGTTTTAAGAAAAACGCATGACGAATTAGCGGAACTTTTGGAGCACGGTATCGGTATCGTGTATATCGGAGCGGAATCAGGAAGTGACAAGGTCTTAAAGGACATCAATAAAGGAGCTACAAGAGCCGAGCTTATTGAAGCAGTAAAGCGGATAGAAGCTGCCGGGATTCAGGCATCTGTGACCTTTATTTCAGGATTGGCGGGGGACGATGGCTGGGAAGACCATGCCGTGGAATCTGGTACTATGATCAGTGAAATGGAGCCATCCTATGTGGGGCTTCTGACCTTGATTACCGAACCGGGAGCAGAACTGCATCGTGATATTATAGAGGGGCGTTTTAAAACGCTATCCCCGGTGGCAGTTCTGAAAGAAACCGAATTACTTCTTGAAAACACCAATGTGAAGAAAACCTGTGTCTTCCGCAGCAATCATGCTTCTAATTATGTTTCTTTGAAAGGTAATCTACCACAGGATAAGGAAAGAATGCTGGCACAGTTGCGAAATGCTATGAAGCATGCTGATATGTTAAAGGATGATAGATTTCGTATGTTATAATTTTCCGTAGCTTTCGCGGTATCTGCTAAACGGACAGCGAAGCAAGCTTTACTTCGTAGGAGCTTTGGAACGGAACGTTGTGATTTTTTTGCATAAGTTTGCCAACAATTTACTTTGCAAATTGGGCAAGCGAACTATCGGAGAGCGGATATGAAAATTTTACTCACCACATTAAATTCGAAATATATACATTCTAATTTGGCGTTGCGTTATCTTTATGCCAGCGCGGAAACAAGCAGACACGCTATTGATATTCAGGAATTTACCATTAATAATGAAGAGGATTACATCTTTACTGAGCTTCTGCGAAGAAATTACGATGTGATTTGCTTTTCCTGTTATATATGGAATGTGGAAAAGATACTCTATTTGGCTGAAAATCTAAAGAAAGCGAGACCAGAGACAAGGGTACTTCTTGGAGGCCCTGAGGTAAGCTATGATGTGGTTCCTTTCATGAGTCGGCATAAATTTATCGACTTTATCATTGCGGGAGAAGGGGAAGCAACCTTTTCTGAACTGGCCGAGGAATTGTTATCTGATATGCCGGAATTTGAACGGATCAGAGGTCTTACTTATCGACAGGAGGGCAAAATTTTTGTAAACCCTCCCGCACCGCCTATATCCTTTGAATTGATTCCTTTTCCATATCTCAATCTGGTGTGTGAATCGGATAAAATTATGTACTACGAATCTTCAAGAGGCTGTCCGTTTCAGTGCGAATACTGCCTTTCTTCCTTGGAGCGGAAGGTCAGAACACTTTCGATGGAACGTGTGAAATCAGATTTAAGCTATTTCATTTATAAAAATGTGAAGCAAGTAAAGTTTATTGATAGAACTTTCAATTGGGATAAGAAAAGATGT
Organism: Anaerovoracaceae bacterium; assembly: GCA_963665645.2. Classification (GTDB taxonomy): domain Bacteria; phylum Bacillota; class Clostridia; order Peptostreptococcales; family Anaerovoracaceae; genus Anoxybacterium. The sequence continues at coordinate 9,115 of CAXXQN010000004.1, forward strand.
TATGAGATTATGAACTATTTGATACTTAGTGATAATGGCATTACCAACTTTCACTTTGAGCTTTGTGGAGACTTGATCGATGAAAATTTGCTGCAATTGCTTAGCGTTGTAAGATCAGGATTGTTTCAGTTTGAAATAGGAATTCAATCAACCAATGACAAAACCTTGCGTGCCTGCAACAGAAATTCAAACTTTCAAAAGCTTTCAGAAAATGTAAAGCAGCTAAGGGCGTTTGACAATATTCATCTTCATCTTGATTTGATCGCGGGACTTCCTTATGAAGATTACCTTTCCTTTCGAAAGTCTTTCAATGATGTATATGCATTGAAAGGACATGCACTTCAGCTGGGGTTTCTTAAACTGCTCAAGGGTGCGCCAATCCGTGAACAGGTAGAAGAACATGGATATATATATAGGAGTAAGGCACCTTATGAGGTGATCGCTAATAAATACATACCTGCATCAGATCTGATCCGACTGAAAAAGATAGAGAATCTTCTGGATTTATATTATAATAGAAGAGGCTTTCGTCAAACCTTAGATTTTGCCATTGAGAATCTCGCTGAAACTCCATTTGACTTTTATGAGGAATTGGCAGACTATTACTACTTGAAAGGTTTTCAGCATAGATCTCATAAAAAGGAGGACGTTTATCGTATCTTTCTTTTATATGCAGGTTGGAAGGAACGCTTTTTTCCAAATATTCAGGACAAGATCAAGGAGCTGCTCCTTCTGGACATGAAAGAGACGTTGAATCCAGATGCGATAAAAAAATTTGAAAGAAAGGGATGGGAAATCCTGTAGGTGAAAAGATGGGACATTTACTGAAGAAAAAAGAAGGCAAGATTGAAACACCCAAAAAAAAACCTGAAGAGTTCGATATAAAGGAACGCCCGGACAGAGTCGGCAAATATTTTAAAAAGTATACGAAGAGTTTTGTCTTTGACGAGTTTAGCGAGGCTTATATCCAGAGAACCGGTCTTGACTTTATGAAGGGAGTGCCCGTTCCTCTTCGAAAGAAGGATCTGGAAGATTTTAAGGGCGGCGAGGGACTGAAGATGCCTGTAATAACAGAAAATATTGCTTGGATTATGGGCATTGATCCGAAATTTCAATATATGGGGAATTATATCAAGCTGTTTGAATCTTTCAATAAAACAAAAATTGTGAATGCGCTGGTCAAAGAGGGAAGAGATTTTGCGGAAGAAAAGGATTATGACAATGCTGCCATTCACTTTCGAGCTGCACTTTGCATCCTGCCCACAAACATTCATGCAATGTACAGCTATGCCAGAGCCTGCAGGGAGCTTTACCTTTCCAGCAATAATGAAGAATACATCGGCCGGTTTAAGGCGGAATCTATAGAATATTTCGAGCTTCTGGTTGAGTTTCATCCAAGATATAACCAGTCTTATTACTATCTGGGTTATGCTTACTTAAATTTGGGCTTATATGTGAAGGCAAAATTGAGCTGGGAGGAATTCCTCAAACGAACTGGTAATTTAAAGGATCGGAAAGAGATCACAAGCAGATTGAAACAGCTGGAACAGCCAGTGAAGATTGAAGAAGGTTATAATGCGGTGCTTTCCGGCAGATATGAACTGGGAATCGATATCTTGGAGCCGTTTTTAGATACAAAGTTCAAAGATTGGTGGCCAATGTCCTATTATTTGGGAATTGCATATCTGAGGACGAACAGCAGAAAAAAAGCGGTAGCCAGCTTTAAACGAGTGCTGGCTATCAATTCTTCGCACGTGGAATCCATGGAAGAACTGGCTGACATCTATGCGGAAAGCAAGGATAAGGAAAACGAAACGAAATACAGAAAAAAAGCGGAATTGATCCGATCCGGTGGACATAAATAAGACGATGAAAATCTACGAATCAGAGCTTCGTGATTTTCTAGCCTAAATTCCGCCTCACGTCGCTGAAGCGTCGGGCAGAATGTTAAGACGATGAAAATTTACGGATCAGAGCTTCGTGATTTTCTAGCCTAAATTCTGCCTCGCGTCGCTGAAGCGTCGGGCAGAATGTTAAGACGATGAAAATCTACGAATCAGAGCTTCGTGATTTTCTAGCCTAAATTCTGCCTCACGTCGCTGAAGCGTCGGGCAGAATGTTAAAACGATGAAAATTTACGAATCAGAGCTTCGTGATTTTCTAGCCTAAATTCTGCCTCGCGTCGCTGAAGCGTCGGGCAGAATGTTAAGACGATGAAAATTTACGAATCAGAGCTTCGTGATTTTCTAGCCTAAATTCTGCCTCGCGTCGCTGAAGCGTCGGGCAGAATGTTAAGAAGGAGGAAAATAAGTTGAAACAACTGATGACAGGAAATGAGGCTGTAGCCAGAGGTGCCTATGAGGCAGGATTAACTTTTGCTTCAGCATATCCAGGCACTCCAAGTACGGAAATACTTGAAAATATGGTGCAGTATAAAGAGGATGTTTATTGTGAGTGGGCACCGAATGAAAAGGTGGCGTTGGAAGCAGCGATCGGGGCTTCGATAGCAGGTGCCCGTTCGATAGCGGCCATGAAGCATGTAGGGGTCAATGTAGCAGCAGACCCATTGTTTACTTTTGCTTATACTGGAGTAACGGGTGGTTGTGTACTCGTTTCTGCAGATGATCCGGGAATGCACAGCTCCCAAAATGAACAGGATAACCGAAATTATGCTACTGCAGCCCGTGTTTTGATGTTAGAGCCATCAAACAGCCAGGAAGCAAAGGATTTTATGAAGCTGGGACTGGAACTCAGTGAAAAGTTCGATACACCGGTATTGCTTCGAATGACGACAAGGGTATGCCACAGCAAGAGCCTTGTAAGCTTAGGGGATAGAGAAGAAAAACCTTTGATCCCATACGAAAAGAAAATCACAAAATATGTTGCAACTCCTGCCAATGGAAAAGTGTTGAGAAAAAAGCTGATTGACCGTTTGAAGAATATGGAGGAGTATTCTAATACTATTGCTATCAATAAAACGGAGTATAACGGTACGAAAGTTGGTGTTATCAGCTCCGGTGTTGCCTATCAGTATGCAAGAGAAGTTTTTGGAGAAGACGCATCCTATCTAAAACTTGGTATGACCTTCCCGATGCCGATGAAAAAAATCAAGGAATTCGCGGGAAAAGTTGACAAACTCTATGTTGTTGAGGAGATGGATCCATACATAGAGAACCATTTGAAAATGGTAGGGGTTCCATGCATCGGCAAGGAAATCATTCCTGAAATGGATGAACTGAATACAGATATTGTCAGAAAAGCTGTTTTCGGTACTTCCACTGAAACGTTAAAATCGGAGAAAGAAGCTGTGGTTAGACCACCAGCTCTTTGCGCAGGATGTCCACATAGAGGGTTTTTCTATGCATTAAAGAAAAAGAAAGATATTATTATAACAGGTGATATCGGCTGTTATACCTTGGGCTCGGCAGCACCTCTCTCTGCTATGGATACCTGTATCTGCATGGGCGGAAGCATCAGTGCGGGGCATGGAGCGGCACAGGCTCTGAAAAAGAATGGTTCTAAGTTAAAAGTAGTTTCTGTAATCGGAGATTCGACTTTCTTCCATACGGGCATCAATAGCCTGATGGACGTTGTCTATAACAAAGGAAACAGTGTTTCTGTCATTCTGGATAATCGTATTACAGGAATGACAGGACATCAGGAGAATCCGGGGACGGGATTTACCCTTATGGGTGAGCCAACTACAGAGGTAGATATTCCGATGCTCTGCAAAGCAATTGGAGTAAAAGGTGATAATATTTATATCATCAATCCACTGGACTTGAAAGAAGCGGAGGATGCGTTAACGGATGCACTTTCTAAAGGGGAACCTACGGTTATTATTGCTAAATGGCCTTGTATTTTGAAAAAATTCAGCGACAAGGATAAGCAAGAATTTGATTTGAAACCGAAAAAATACAGCATTGACCAGGAGAAATGTAAGAAGTGTAATGCTTGCGTGAAGACAGGCTGTCCAGCCATATTCTCCGGTGATCAGATCACGATTAATCTGGATACATGCACGGGTTGCAGCATCTGCAAACAGGTATGTCCATTTGATGCGATTCAGGAGGTGAAGTAAATGAGTACTGTTAAGAATATTCTTCTTGTTGGTGTTGGTGGACAAGGAACAATTTTAGCAAGCAAGCTATTATCGGAAGGTCTGACTCAGGCCGGCTATGATGTAAAAATGTCGGAAATTCACGGCATGTCTCAGCGAGGAGGTAACGTAAGCACGCAGATCCGTTTCGGTGAAAAGGTGTATTCTCCCATTGTCGGAAAAGGTGAAGCTGATGTTATCGTAGCTTTTGAAAAGATGGAAGCCTTGCGTTGGATCGAATATCTGAAGAAGGGTGGAAAAATGGTCATCAATGATTTTGAGATTGCTTCTGTACCGATTCAGCAGGGAATTGTAAAGTATCCGGAAGGAATTTTGGAAGAATTAGTAGATAAAGCGAATGTGTCAGTGTTTAAAGCGGGTGAACTTGCTACACAGTTAGGAAACTCCAAAACGATGAATGTCGTGCTTCTGGGCGCACTTACCAAAGCGATGAATATCCCCGGAATCGACTGGGAAGAAGTCATAAAATCCAACGTGAAAAAAGGCTTTGAAGAGATCAATATGAAAGCATTTCGTCTAGGGGCAGAACAAGTTTTATAAGTTTTTATAAAAAAAATGCATTTTGGCAATAATAATTCTTGACATCACCATATGATTTGAAGTATAATAAATCTTGTCGTCAGCGATGATGATTGGTATTCCAAGGTAGCTCAATGGTGGAGCACTCGGCTGTTAACCGATAGGTTGTGGGTTCGAGCCCCACCCTTGGAGCCAACTGTGCCGGAGTGGCGGAATTGGCAGACGCACAGGACTTAAAATCCTGCGATCTTTACCGATCGTACCGGTTCGACCCCGGTCTCCGGCACCAATCATAACTGAATAGATCGCAAGCAGTAGCGTTTACTGCAAGGAACATCGCGGGGTGGAGCAGCTGGTAGCTCGTTGGGCTCATAACCCAAAGGTCAGAGGTTCAAATCCTCTCCCCGCAACCACAACAATTATGACAGGTATAAACACCTGTCTTTTTTTATATGATAGGAGCGTGTCCAGTAAAGCTGGTCACTTACAAATCGGTGAAAGGCCGACCTGCGTAATCGCCAAGGAGCGCAGTAGATATATAACCATGTGATGGTGAGAACTGATGATGCTGGTGGAGAAAAGAATCAGCGACAGAAGAATCTGCAAGCTGATAAGGAAATGGCTGAAAGCAGGAGTGAGGGAAGAAGGACGGATTGAGGCAAGTGAGCAGGGAAGTCCGCAAGGGGGTGTAATATCACCGTTACTTGCAAATATATATCTGGATTACTTGGACAGTAAATGGGAGAAACATTACAGTCATTTAGGGAAGCTGATACGTTTTGCCGATAACTTTGTAGTTGTTTGCAAGAATTACAAAGATGTTTCCAGTAGTTACAAGGTGATACGACTGATTATGAGCCGGTTGGAGCTGGAACTAAATCTGGAGAAGACGAGAATAGTAAAACTTTGGAAAGGTAAGGAAGGGTTTGTATTTCTGGGATTTGAAAATCGAAAAGTCAAGATGAAGAAAGCAAACGGTCTAGAATATTATGTCATGGAGCAATGGAAAAGCAAGAAAGCGAAACAGAATGTACAAAGTAAAGTGAAATTAACCCTAAAGAATGCAACTGTGTATCAAGGCGTAGAAGTCATGATAGAGAGACTGAATCGAAAGATCGTAGGCTGGCGTAACTATTACGGTATATCGCCAAAGAGAGTATTGTTTAAGCTGGATAAATATATCCTGACGAGGCTAGTGCTCTGGTACAATCGAAAAAGACAGAAAGGCAAGCGCTATGAATTCAGAGAGTTAACGTTGATGTTTGCTTGCAGCCGCCGCCTTTTTGCCCCAAGCTTGCTTGGCCCGGCAAAAAGGACAGCAGCGAGCGAAGCGAGTCGGAGGCGAAGCCGTTGAAGGGAAACATAGGGTTCCCTAGCGGGAGTGGCGTAGCCACTTTTTTTATTCAGTAGGAAATATCGTTCAAAACCAGGAATAAAAATAGAGGCCCCAAAAGGCCTCAAGGGAAAGAAGCGCATAAGAAAACAGAACCTGATTACCAAGGAATATCCTCATCCACAGGATCTTTAGGTAAATCATCGATAAGATGGATGATTTCATCAGGCTCTTCAGCGGGGAAATCATCATCGTAAAAGTCGTAGGACTCTTCGTGAAGAAAATAGTCCATGTCAAGGATGGAATCATCCGACATCGATTTGATTTCTGATTTTGTATATCCTTCAGGCGGATTCTTCATATATTTAGTGCGTAGTTTCTCGGCGGTGATTCGATTGTATTCAGATTTTTTCATATAAATATGCTTAGTCATTTTGCAGTACCTCCAATGGCACCATTATACACATCAAGGGGGCATAAAGGCAACATCACCAGGCCGGAAAACGCCGAGAAATTCCATATAGTTTCCACAAGAGCATCTAGTGGGATCATAGCCAAAGGATAGTTCGATTCGGAAAGCCCAATTTCTGCACAAGAGGCGGGCTTTCGCAGAATGTCTTGAAAGAAGGAAAACAAGCCTATCGGCAAACTTATGCTTTTTCGCATAGAGACCGTAATAGCGCAACGTGTTGAAATACTTTTCATGAATGTGAATGATAAGCCTTTCGATGAATTCAAAAGCAGGGATGGTTTCGTCCTGACGTTGTTCATCTTCATGGCGGTTGTACCAAAAAGAGATGTTTTGCCCATCGTAATTCGTAATACGTGATTGAGCCAAGGCAGGCCTTCCGATATATCTGGTGATGTAATTAGCGACGGTTTTGGGAGAGTTAAAATCAGATTTGGGAGCGTGGACATAGAAACCGTCCTTGTTGTTGGAATACATTTTGTTTTTCAGGAATTTGAACGAATCATTACCGAAGTGTCGCTCAAGGTGATAAAGCAAGGTAGTCTGCCATTTTTTCCGCAGCATCACATAAGGGAAAAAGTTGAATGCTTTCCAAGGAGTAAGCAGGCCGCAGGCACCTTCGGATACAATCATATGGATATGTGGATTCCACTTGAGATCGCGACCGAAGGTATGAAGGGAACAGACTATACCGGGAGTAAAGGATTCCTTATGATTCTGATTGTAAAACCAGTTGGTAATCGTTTGAGCAGCAGCCTTAAAAAGAAGATCCAAAAGGGCGCGGTTTTTTCTAAAAAGCTCACGAAGCTCTTGAGGGATCGTAAAAACAATATGCCTGTGGCGGCAGTTAATCAGCTTTGCAGATATGGAATCGGCACGATCTGCCTGATAGGCGGTGCCGCAGGTATTGCAGAAGCGGGATTTGCAGCGAAAAGGCACATAATGGAATCGATTGCAGTGATGACAGTAGTAGAGACCATAGCCCTTTTTCAAATCACCGCAATTAAGCATTTTTTCAACTTCATCCTTGACGATAGGACGAATGCTTGGATTGGAAGAGAGGAATGCGGGCCAGTGATCTTGAAATATTTGCTTGATGGTAAACTTCGAACTCACAAAACATCACCAAGTAAATTTTAAAGGATAAAAAACCATGACGCAACAAAAAAGTACGACGCAGTGATAAATTCCGCGTCGCACAAGCGTGGCGTCAGCCACTTTTTTTATGCCTGTCATTATTGTTATTGACACTAAGAGGGTCAGGAATTTGAAGCCGAAAGGCGTGCAGTGGGAGGGCATCTTTCCTATCTGAAGTATAAATTTGGGTAGCTTTTAAATAGTCTGGTATTGGAAAAGTGAATTCCTATTCTTCTATCTTGTTAGTGTCATAAAAAGTATAGTTATCATATTATATTAGTAGTAAAAAAAGGAGTGAATAACTTTATGAAAGATAATATAGATTTAATACCGATTCCTCAAAAGAAAACATTGCAGGTTCCAGTAAAAATCGGTTGGGGAGAAAAGCAAGAACTAGTGGTAAAGGAATTTACAATCTCTCCGCCAAGTCCACCAATTTTTAGGATTAAGGACGTGGATAAGGAAGTAGTAATAACACAAACAAAATTGGTACCCACAGTAAAATATATTGATCCTGCTGAAGATCTCGACGGATGCGTACCATGCTGGTGGTGGAGTAAAGTAATCATTAACGGTTATATTGATAAAAATGTAAATTATAAGACGATTACTGATTTTACGTCTGAGGATGTAAACGGTCCGTTATACCACTTTACGACACGCGTACCATTCTCCACATTTATTGAAATGAAGTCCAAGGAACCAGTTAAAGAGACAGATAAAGTGGAAATTTTAAGTGCGGTTGTCGAAGGCGAAAAGGATGATTTGTTAGATCCAAATCCGGTAGCTGCAAATGCACCAGAGTGGGCAATAACTTATAACGAACTTCTCGAAAAAATACTGATCAGAATCACTGCAAAAATTGTTAGAATTGAAGAGGTAACAGTACAACCGGACTGTTAATACTTCATACAGTATAGCAACAAAAAAAACAGAACCATCAGAGGTGGTTCTGTTTTTTTGGAGACTGTGAAAAAAAGTCTGTAAATAGTTAAAGTCAATAGCCTTCTATGGTAAAATCAAATTATCATAGGAGGCTATTATTATGGCAAAAAGAAAAGAATCAATGAGCGAAGGAAAAAAGAATATTATCGCAGCTTTAATCGACGAATACGACATCGAAACTGCTGAAGATATTCAAAACGCATTGAAAGACCTTCTGGGTGGAACCATCAAAAGCATGATGGAGGCTGAGATGGACGACCATCTTGGTTACAAGAATTATGAACGCTCAAAGACCAAGGCAATCAGGAGTAGATACGGTGAATTTCCCCTTGATGTCCCGCAAGATAGAGAAAGCACCTTTGAACCCACAATCGTTAAAAAGCGTCAAAAGGATATTTCCGCAATAGACGACAAGATCATTGCCATGTATGCCAAAGGGCTTACCACAAGGCAGATTTCCGAGCAAATTGAGGATATTTACGGATTTGAATGCAGCGAAGGATTCATATCCGATGTGACGGATAAAATTCTGCAGGAAATTGATGATTGGCAGCGTCGTCCACTTGATGAAATTTACCCGGTAATCTTCATTGATGCTGTTCACTTCTCTGTGAGGGAAGATAATGTGATCAAGAAACGAGCCGCCTATGTAATGCTTGCGATTACGCTGTCCGGCAAGAAGGAAGTCATCAACCTTCAAATCGGTGAAAACGAAAGCAGCAAATACTGGCTGGGAATCCTAAACGATCTTAAGAACCGTGGAGTTAAGGATATCATGCTTATCTGTGCAGACGGACTTACAGGGATAAAAGAAGCCATTTTGGCGGCTTTTCCTAATACGGAGTACCAGCGTTGCATTGTACATCAAGTAAGGAATACACTCAGATATGTCTCATACAAGGACATGAAGAAATTTGCCTCAGATCTGAAAACCATCTATCTTGCTCCGAATGAGCAGCAGGGATACGATAATATGCAGAGAACTGCGGAGAAATGGAGCGATCAGTATCCCCATGCGATGAAGAGCTGGGAACAGAATTGGGATGTTCTTTCTCCGATCTTCAAATTCTCCAGCGATACCAGGAAAATGATCTATACCACAAATGCAATTGAAAGTCTAAACAGTACCTACAAGAAGCTTAACCGGCAGAGAAGCGTGTTTCCAAGCGATAAGGCCCTGCTTAAAGCCCTGTATCTTTCTACGCTCCAGGCCACGAAAAAATGGGGCCTTCCGCTGAGGGACTGGGGCAAAGTTTACGGCGAATTTGCAATCATGTACGAAGGTAGGATACCCCTATAGACTTCATCCAATAGGGCAAGAAGGGCGCCTTTTTTCAAAGGTGCCCTTGACATACCCATATTAATCTAATATATTGGTTTCGTAATCGGGTGCTTGAAAAATGCACCTTTTCTAAATCGAATTTGCCATAGAAAGCTAATTTACAGAGTTTATTTCACACACTCTTTTTTTGCTGAGTGCTTATTTTGTAAACTTTTTGAGTGATTCCAAATCCATATCCATCAATTGCTCCATTGTAGTGCCTTCAATTTCTTCAAACTGCCATACATGGGAATCAATTTGTTTTTTTTCTGTATTTTGTTGACAGGAATTAATAGCTGGTTCGTCTATTATATTTGTATTGTCTGTAGTATCGATTGCTTCGTTTATTGTACCAGTGATATTAATTTCTCCCAGAACTTCAATTTCCCATCCCAGAACTTCAATTTCCCAGAGTAAATGGTGGCGGTTTTTTTTTATATAGCTGAACTTGCAGGAAGGATGAAGGGGAAGGACAGATGAGGATTCATCTTTCAGTATTTCGTCAAAAGGAACAATCTCGCAAAAGTTTTTTCTTACCGTAACCGCTTCAGATTTTAAGTTTTTATCTTCAGAAGGTTTACTATAGAGAACCAATACCTCATAATCTCCAAAAACAGTGATTTCTTTTTCGTGATTGTATTTTGTAAATACACTGTAGGTTTTTGTTTGACAATCAAGAATACTCGCGTTATAAAGATTATAAAGTTCAATTGTATCTGAAAACTTTTTGCTGATATTGTGTGTTTCAATTGGCGGCATAATTATCCCTCCCGGTTAAATAATTTTTGGCATAAGATATTGTTAACTTCATTTAATAATTATGTCTTTGCCTATAAAGATATTACTTATTTCATATCTTTTAAAAGATATGAAATGGTAATCAAGACAATATCCAATTGCGCCGATTCTGGAGGCATTCATTTTATTCTTTCCTTTGTTTGGTTTGGAGTCTATGCAAATATTGCGTTAGCTGTCGTTGCGAATATAGTAATGTTGAAAATAACCTTTCATATTTCTTGGGAGAGACTTATAAGATGAGCTGAAATAACTGGTTGAATATACACTTCAGGACAAAAACAGAAAGCTCCCTATAAAAAAGTAGGGAGCTTCACTTTATATTTTACTATTTATTCTTCATCCATTAACAAAAGAGCTTCCAGTTCCGGGCGTCCGCCTGCAAGGCCGATTGCATATGCTGTGTACATTTGGTTTGGTTCTAATCTAACGTTTGGTACCGTGAGAACCACATCGGAAGTCCCTGTTGGTCTTACCTGAAGTGTGTAACTCATAGGTTCGACAGCCAAGTAAGGCGTGATTTCTTTGTAAGAAACATCTCTGAATATGACTGTCCCATCGGGAAGCGTTATGTCTACAGCAGGTGCATCCGGTGATAAATGCAGGAATCGAACCATTGCTTTTCCTGAATTCATTGGTTCGGAAGCGTCTTCCATTGCGAGTAGACCAATGGTATCCAGCATGCCTGCAGCTGCGACAGTCGTATAAGTATTATCCTGAACGGTTAGCATATTGGTTAGCACTGGAGATGTTTTGGTACCGGCGGGATAAACCGAGATCATATAGTTGCCGGCAGAAACCGGTGTGTATGGGGTGGAGTCTCCAAAGGCAAGATTTCTTGCGATTAGTTTATCATTCGTATAAATATCTACATTAGGAGCATCTGGAACGGCATGCAGCACACGAACGTAAGACATTTTAGGTTCCATGCGCTGCGGAATTGTATAGTGACCATTGTACATTTCATTATTTTGCATTGCTACACCTTCCTGTTTATATAGTTATGTTGTTTGAACAGTATAATATATGAGAAAGGTAAGCGTTTTGCCAATACATATTACAAAAAAACGGGGCCGCTTCATTTTTATTGAAACAGCCCCCTAAGTATGTTCTTTATTCATTGATTAAAACTCCAATAATTAATAACTCCAACAATAATTTTTATACAGCTGTACCGTTATGTTGTTTGCATACTTTTTTGCAACGATTCCGTTTCCTCTGACAACAACATCAGCAACCAGGTAACCGGAAAGAAATGAACTTGCCTGACCGTTTATTATGTTCCAAACGGACTTGCTTTTGTGAACATAGCCTCTGTCGGGGTAGCCGTTGATAATTCCCTGTTCACTAAAATCGTAACCATCACCTACATAGTTTGGATAAAAATATCCGGTCGTTGTAGTTTGTGTAAGAGAAGTAATTTCGTAAGTGGAGGTGTTTCTCTTATAGGTGACTTTGCAATTGATCATGAGATATCCCAGGCTTCCAGAATTACCTACTGTGTAGTTGGCCGTAACGGAGGAATTTACGATCGAAGAAGCAGCAGCGATAGACGATGATGAATCTAATGAGGCATCGATTGTGACGGTTGCACCGATATCATTACCTACCTTTTTCGTGAGCTTGGTCACGTTTTTAATAGGTTTTCCTTCCAGATGCTTAATAAATGATGGAACGATCTTCGCATTTACGTCTTTTGCAAGATGATCAATGTCTTCTTGAAGCAATTGATTGATTGCAGCTTCCAAATCTTGCGTAGGAGTATCGATTAACATTTTCACGGTTTCTAAGCCATCACTTAGCGCTTTTTGGTTTTGCATATCTATTTCCGCAGTGGTATAAAATGCAGGGGTATACCAGTAATCCATTATCATTGCCTTTTTAACAGGATCTTGAATACTTTGAATCAAATGATAGATCCCTTTGTCATCATACTGGATAACAATATCTTCCCCCGCGTTAATAACAGAGCTATCAGGTGAACTCTTTGAAATTTCTACATCAACACTTGTAAATTCAGCAGCACTGCAAAATAAAATCATAGCACCAATTACAATAACACTAAGGAGTTTTCTTAACATCTAATCCCCCCTCCTTTCCTTATTTGCTCAAGCAAATCCCCCATGGAATACGATTCTTCACCTGCAATACCTCCTCCCCTTTTATAATCAGGTGAATGGTGAATAACCGATAGTTAGAGTTTGCTTAAAAATTCGGAAAAGATTGAGTTTCAAGTTATGGCAGTTCCGAATTCATGTTCGGCAGCCTCTATTTATAAAATAGTTCTTCTGAATGCATTTGTATATATTTATGTGATAAGAGGATAAATAAAAACGATGAAATGTTAAATTATTATAAATAGAGGGCATTGAGTAAACTCCAAAGATTCAGAAATATTTAGTGATCCTGAATATAGATTGAATGAAAAGCAATAAAAAGAAGGCTAAACGTTACATAGCCCTCTTGAATAATGATCTGTTTCAGAATTTTATTCAGAATAATCTGTTAGTGTTATGGTTGCCTGCTCCGTGGTTTCTTTGGCTTCTGAATTACCAGATTTCTGCTCTTTATAAGAACGATAATGAACCACTTCAACTAAATAATTATTGTCATCTATTGTGTAAGAGGAGTACAATTTCTTTAACGTTACTCCTTCTGGTAAAGTGAACTGAGTAAGAGACCAGTCGGCTTTGTATTGTGTCCCTTTGTTCGTTTTTGTTATGGTTACTTTCTCTGCAGTATCAAAGTTATCGTCGCTTAATTCTTTGTTGGGGTAATAAATGAAAGCAGTTTCCGGTAGGTCATTTTCAGCGATTTCTTCTTTCACGAAGGAATCGCCTTTTGCATACGTTTCTGTAATTTTATAAAGGGTTCCTTTCGCTGTCTTTTCAAATTGAAGCTCATCTTTTACAGCAGTTCCTCCGGGCATGAATGAACCTGTGCTTTCGGTTATTATAGTTCCTTTCTTCAAATTATTAAAATGAAGAATAGCCTCATTAACGGAAGAAAATGCTGAAATCATTTCTTCTTTATCAGTAATCGAATTTTCTGATGCTAAGACGCCTCCGCAGGCGGTTATCAAAGTAACTGCTAAAATGAGAACGAGAGTACAAATCAATTTCAGTTTGATTTTTTTTTCATTCATATCAATCTCCTTCAGTCTATTGCAGAACAGCTTTGCAATAAATTAATACCCACTTGATTCTATTAATATAGGTCAGATTATATTATATGTCAAGAATTATTATTATTCTCCTTGCCGATTCAAAACTGGTTAAGATGATTCGAATTTGACTATTTTGATGGTGGAACAGCTCTAAGTAAAGAAAGTGCCGCTTATCATTAAAAACATGCCTTTCATCACAAGGGGGCTTGGCATTTTGTCTGAAAAATTGTTTAATGAGTGCGAGGAAAGGAGCGTGATCTTAATGACTTTTAGCAAAGCACTGAGCAATAATATTTACGATTTTTTGGATCGCCAGGGGATCGTAACGGAACCCGATAAAATTCAATATGGCTTGGATTTTCTGAGTGCCAGTATCACGAAAATCGCTGCTGTTTTAGTGGTTGGGATTATTTCTGGAACCTTCAGGGAAGTTACTATATGTATGATCTCTTTTGGATTGCTAAGACAATACAGCGGCGGAGCACATATGGGTAATTCTAAAAATTGTTTATTTATAATGTTAGGAATTTATTATACGGTAATTATTCTTTCTTATTTTTTCAACATTCCGCAGATTGTTCTTTATGGAATATTGGTATTTGTAGTCGCAGTTATTTTTAAATTTGCACCAGCCGACACCGAAAAACATCCTATTGTTGGAGTGAAGCATATAAAACGATTAAGAATCAAATCTTTTCTTGTTTTGATCATCGGCTCTATGTTTGCAATATGGTATAAGGATAATTTCGCTGAATTGATCTTTTTGTCTTTTTTTATTCAAGCGATCACCCTTACTCCATTTGTTTATAGATTAACTAAAACAAAAAGGAAGGAGGTTACTTATCATGCTTAAAAAATTATGCCAGAAAGCAAAATATGTATCCGCAGTTTCTATCCTTGCTTTCGTTGCATTAGCAGCAGCACCAATCACCGAGATGTGTACGATTATTATGCTAGATGACGTTCCGATTCCTGAAAGTCTTATAAAGACAGAGTAAAAAAATTGAGCGTTTTTATACGCTCAATTTTTTCTCTTTTGATTCATGTCGACATTTTTTTATTTGGAATGACTAATTGCTGAGTAAAATAATCGGAGTCATCAGTATAATAATTATGAATAATACTGTTATGCTTTGACAAGATTCTTTCCATGGAATTAAGACCTGTACCTCTGCTTACATCTTTTGAACTTTGATGAATATGGTTCCAATCTATGATGCCGGAAAATGAATTTTTAATTATGATTGTTGTACAAGTTTTATCTGGGAGGATATCAATAATCAGCGTCATTTTTTCTGATGAAAGGGCAGCTTCAATTGCATTGTCAAGTATGATTCCGAGAACTCTGCATAAACTGGCTCCATCAAGAATCGTTTCAAATGCAACATCTTCTAAAATATTAATATCAGTTTTTAGTGTTTTTATTTTTTCTAGTTTTTGAAGAAATACCCCTAATACCGCAGGATTTTTGGATGTGCCCCAAATTATAGATATTATTATTTTGCAGCAAGGAAACTGGCTTCAAACTCTTTGCAATATTCTCGCAGCTCTTCTATATTTCCTTTGAAAACACACCCCTTAAAACCCGTTTAGCATATTGTTAAAATCATGTTTAAATTCGCTTAAATCTGTGAGCAATGCTTTGATATTATTTGCGTATTCCAAATTCAGTTTTGACTCAATTGATTGGTTTAGAAGCCTTACATACATCCCTGCAAATAGAAGGAACAAGGTCAAAAACAACAGGACGGAACATATGGAAATTAAGATCAGAGCCTCATGATTTAGCTCGTCCACTAAGTATTTTAAAAAAGTAAAGAAAATAATAATGATAACAATAGGCGATACACCGGTTAATACAAAAACAACAGGATATTTCGCTTGATGATATAATTGGGTGAATGTCTTTGTGTTTTTAAATAGAAACATCAATATAATTGTTAAGAAGTAGGTGAATAGTAACGGACCGGTGTTTAGACTAATTGATTTTTGAACTTCCGAAATGGAATATTCCATAGCTATTACATAAATGTAGTAAAAGCATAATTCTGAGATCGCTCCGAGAATGTAGAAGAGGCATACAGCAAAAACCTTCAACGTCAATCCTTTGTGGTATATTAGGGATAAGCCAGTAATATAGGTTAATATACACAACAACAGATAAACAGGTGTTGCTGTGCCTATGTAACGATAAATTGGCATAATCACAAAGCTGATCATGAAGGTGAATGCTAGAATTTTTTTTGTATGAAATTGATATTGATTCAAAGTAATAAATAAAATAAATATAAAAAATGAATTGAAAATGATGGAAATAAAGCTGAACATTTCATATAACATGGCTTAAAAAACCTTTCTTATAATTTCTTGATATATAGCAAAAGTCTCCGTTTTTAAATGTGATTTTATTTTCATTTTTATTAATGCATTCGATAAGATGAGAGTTTGGGTTGACGATATATGATTTGTGACAAAGACGGAAACCATACTTGCCCAATATTTTTAATGAATTCTTAAATGATAAATAACCTTTATACACTCCTTTTATTGTATGAACGATGAGAAGGTTCCCATCTTTTTCTAAAAAAGTAATATCGCGGATAAAAATTTTGTTGTTAACTGACCCTGACTGTAAAGTAAAGAAGGGATTGTTTTCGTAATATATGGCATTAAAATGATTCCTTATTCTTAAAATCAGATCATGGATTACAGAATCATCATATGGTTTTAGAATAAAATCAAAAGGTTGTTTTCGGAATGAAAGCAGAACATATTCTTGATGACCTGATATAAAAACAATATATGCGGTATGATCAGTTTTTCTGATTTGTTCCGCAATATTCAGACCTACCTCAGCTCCGTTTTCGGAAAAAATATCTAATAAGTATACATTGCTTCTGCCTTTATTTTGGGTTGCATATTGCATGACTTGTACATCACTTGAATATTTATGAATAGCATGCTCGATCTTGTGATCGGCGCAGACAGTTTTGATACTGTTTTCCAATCGATTCAATTCCAATTCTTTATCATCGTATAAAATAAATTTGAACATTCTAACACCCCTTCTTTAAACTATCAATTCATTGTTTTAAAAAAGTTGTATCTATTTCTGCATAGAATCTATTAATTAATTTGGTAAAAAAATATAAGATGAAGCATAGCTGTCAATCTTGATTATACATTTTTTTTTTCTTTAAAATGATATGATGTTGAAATTTAACTATGTTGTTGTTTTTTTTCATAGAAATAAAAGAAAAACCACCAATATAAACTCTAAATTATTACCTGAATTTCATATAGTTTCCATTAGAATACAAATTCATATCGTATTAAAATAATAATATCTCACAAGAGGAGTATCTCTGATAATTAATCTGAAAGGCGAATGGAGGAAAAAATGAGGAGACGGAAAAGGATAAAACCCCTTCTATTGATTGCTTGTTTTGTACTGGGTATTTCTGGTCTATTAATTAACTCGCATGATTTTGTTCCTAAAATATTTAATAGTGGCTTAGATCAAGAGAAAAAACAGTTCGATTATTCGTTTAAAAGTGGGAAGGAAGATTTGGAAGATACAGCATGCAATACCGAAGAAGATTTTGATGATCCTTATGAAATCAATACGAGCGCACTGGGAGCGTCACTCGTTGAACAATCTGAAGTGGAACAATATACCGTCTCAAGAGGGATACGGGATCAATCGGTACCGATTAATCCAACTGAAATCAAATCAGCAATTCCAACAGAGGTGAAAGAAGCTGTCCCAACCGAAGATAAACCAAGTGCTGCGGCAGATTCAACAACGATGTCAACGAAAGAATTAGACTTGCTTTCCAGGTTAATTACCGCAGAAGCACAGGCAGAACCTTATGAAGCGAAAGTTGCTGTGGGTGCCGTTGTGCTGAACAGAGTGGAAAGCAGCTCTTGGCCAAACACAATAAAGGATGTTATTTATCAGAATATAAATGGGTATTATCAATTTACTCCGGTGGTGAACGGATGGATCGACAAGCCTGCTGAATCTGGTTCCATTAAAGCTGCAAACGCTGCACTAAGCGGCGTTGATCCCACAACTGGTGCCGAGTTTTATTATGACGATACGACAACAAATGAATGGATACTGGCAAAGCCGGTTTCTGTGAAAATAGGCCATATGATATTTGCATTTTAAAACGCTGATTCCGCTTTTGTCTGCGTCATTAGCCTTTGTAAAACTCCCTCGGCCATATAACGTCCCATTTCCCGCGAAACAACTGTTAATCTATCATAGATATCAATATCTTTTTCATAATCGCCCGACATTAATGCAATCATTTGGTCAATAATATAGCTTACGTATTGGTAAAGCATATTTTTCCATTTCGAATAATTCCAGTAAGGATTGATTTGGGATAAAGCCTCGGCGATAGCATCAGCATTTTTATAAATATCAATTATTGAAGAATCTGCTGCTTCCTGATCACCTTGCTTTATCGCAGTGATGATTTGATCTATAAGAATGACATGTTTGGAGAGCAGTTGTACGAACCGTTCTGCAAACTCTTGCCCATAAAACGTTTGAATTTTATCTTTAAAGGCTAATGGAATTTGGTAGAGCTTATTCCTAACGGCTTCACGATTTTCAAATTCCGAAACCGTACTGAGCATGTAGATTCGTGTCCATATCCTCAGATCTGCCCAAATATTTTTTAGGTCATCAACTAGATTCGACTGTTCAATTGTGAAATATGGTTGCTGTTTCTTGTTGATCGGTATCATATAATCTGCCCTCCTTTTTATTTATTATAGTATGAAGATCGTAGTATAATTATTCTAAGTCAGTAGTTATTATTGGAAATCTATCTCATTCGTTAAAATTAACAAATAATTAACAGATCATTAACATTCCCTTGCCAAATGTAGCGTTTGCTGTGATAAAATAACATTAGAAGGAACAAAAGGAGATCGCAGCAGTGGATGGTATCAGGCAGGATATAGCAAGAATTATTGAAAATAAAGAGATTGAAACGGTTTTTCAGCCGATCATATCGCTTCGGGATGGAGAAATTCTTGGACATGAGGCACTGAGCAGGATCACATGCAAAACGGCAATTGATAGCGTGGAAACACTTTTTGTATTGGCAGGTAAATATAATTGTCTGTGGGAGCTGGAACAGCTTTGCAGAACAAAAGCCTTTGAAGCTGCTTTTCTATTTATGATTCCTCCATATAGCAAGAAGCTCTTTATCAATGTAAATCCAAATGTTCTCTATGATGAAGCTTTCAGGAAAGGGTTAACAAAGGAGTATCTAAATCAATATCAGATATCACCAATCAATATTATTTTTGAGATTACTGAAAGAAATATTATTAGAGATATCACTGGTTTTCTTGCTGCGGTTGATCATTATAAGAACCAAAACTACCAAATCGCCATCGATGATGCTGGTGCTGGTTATTCGGGATTGAACCTAATCAGTGATATCAAACCCAATTATATTAAATTGGATATGAAGCTGATCCGTCATGTACATTCAGACAGATTGAAAGCGGCACTGGTCAGAGGAATGGTTGAATTATCGAAGATTTCTAATATCAATATTATTGCAGAAGGAATAGAAACAGCCGATGAACTGGAAACATTGATCAACCTTGGCGTACGGTATGGACAGGGGTATTTTATACAGTTTCCAGAGGCAGAGGTCAGAGAAATTCGACCGGATATCATACATTTAATCAAAGAATTGAATCGAAAGAAGAATGGTACCATGGCAAATAATATATTTAATATGCCCATTGAAAATCTTTGTACAAATACTGGAACAATTTTGCCGAATGAACTTGTTCCGGATGTGTATGACACAATTAAGCGCGATTCGGGAGGCATCGGATTGTGTGTCACAGATCATGATATTCCGATTGGAATCGTAACGAAAGAGAAGCTGGCACTGAAACTGAGCGGACAATACGGATTTGCTCTTTATCAGAACAAGTCTATTTCGCATGTGATGGATCAGGATTTCTTATCAGTAGATTGTGAAATGCCAGTAAATATCGTTTCTTCAATTGCAATGTCCCGTGAACATGATAAGCTCTATGATTTTATCGTAATAACAAAGAATGGGAGATATTTAGGAACCGTAACCATACGAGATCTCCTAAAGAAAACGACGGAGATTGAAGTGGCAGCGGCAAAGCATCAAAATCCATTATCTGGCTTGCCGGGAAACTTGATCATTGAACAGAGGCTTCAACATTGTATTTCCAGTGATAGAGAATACAGCGTTGCTTATCTGGATATTGACAATTTCAAAGCGTATAACGATGCCTATGGTTTTGAAAACGGAGATTTAATTATTAAATTTCTAACCGGCATAATAAGAAGAAATGTGCATCAAAACGAATTTATAGGTCATGTTGGAGGCGATGATTTTGTTATCGTAATCAATGAACATGTTGAAGAAGAGTATTTTCAACGGATTGTAACAGAATTTGAAACTGAGGTATTAAATTTTTATACCCAGGAGGACATTGAAAAGGGATACATTGTTACGATGAATCGAAGGAATATGGTCGAGAAGTTTCCGCTGATCACCTTGACGGTGGTTTCTGTTAATAATAAATCGCAGCGTTTTAAAGATATGTTTGAGTTGACGGAAACACTCGCTGGTTTAAAGAAACTGAAAAAGTTGAAATTAAAGGTGATCGAGTAAGTCGATCCATTTGACAGAATATTGACGAAACAATTTCGTGTTGATACAATAGGTTTAATTATAAGAGAAATCAATAGGTGCGGTAAGGTAGCTAGGTGGTCATATGGATGTTTATTTACGAATAGATATTAATCTATTCGCCTCCGTTTTGCTTGGAATTATAATGGTAATTGCCTTCAAACGGTTGGATAAAAAAGATCAATTAAATAAGATATTTCTGATCTGCGGAATAATCGTTATTTTTGAGCTGCTTTGTGAAGCGTTTGCCTGCGTTCTTAATCGGAGTTTAGAGTCATGGGCAAACTCAGTTTCAACCTTACTGCATGTTTTTTTATTTGGTGCAGCTCCAATTTTAACCTATTTTTGGTATTGGATGATATCTCACTGGATTATATCCAGTGAGAAGTTAAAAAGAAAAAGGAATCTTGTGCTCTTGTTTCCGGTAGCGGTTAATCTTATCATTTCTCTGCTATCGCCTTTTTATGGTCTGGTTTTTCACATTGATGACAGCAATGTTTACAATAGAGGGCCGTTATTTTTGCTTTCCATGGCAATTGTCTATTTCTATTTCATCTATTCTTTTGTCTTAATATACAGGGAAAGGGATACTATTGTGAGAGAAGAATATGTTCCGCTACTTCTGTTTGGAATCCTTCCTCTTATCGGGGGATATATCCAGACAATGTTTTATGGTGTGCTTCTCATGTGGAGCTGTGTCGGTTTTTCGATGGTGATTGTCTTTATCCTCCTTCAACAGAGGATGTCTCACATTGACGATTTAACGGGTGCATGGACAAGAGGTGCTTTTGAATATAATATTGAAAAGCGAATCAGACAAAATAAAAAAGATGTTTTTGGTGTAATTTTCCTTGACGTTGATGGACTAAAAAAAATTAATGATGAATTTGGACACGCTGAGGGAGATTATGCATTAAAGACTGCGGTACAGCTAATTATGGGGGTGTTGAAAAATACTGATATCATCGCCAGAACAGGTGGAGATGAATTTTTGATTATCCTTGACTGCGAATCCAGGGGTAAGATGGAATATACCATAGAAAAGATCAAAGGCGTATTGGGACGGCACAATGAAATGACAAACAGAGGCTATTGGCTTGATTGCAGCATTGGAGCTGAGTTGTATGATTCGAATTATAGAGATTATAATCAGTTTATAAGGCATGTGGATCATCTGATGTATGAAAATAAAAAGATAAAAAAATGCAGTTGATCAATTTTATGAGAGGATATATTACCCTCTCTTTTATTTTATAAAATTGATTAGGTTTTCTAATGGTTGTTCGGTAATTATATCAATCTTTTCAGATGTTTTTCTATTTTTTTTGCTTGTTTTGAGTGAAAATGCTTTTATGATACGAATAGTAATGTGAAAGGCGTTTTTCAAATATAGATTGACAGTATACGGTCAAGAAGGAACATGAGGGACTCAGAATGAAGGAATTGAACGAAGAACATATCCTGCTCATGCTGAAACAATCGCCGGAGGAGGGAATCAGCACGGCGCTGGATGTATTTGGCGGTCCAGTCAAGACGATCTGCCGAAATATTTTATTCGACTGCAGTACGGAGGATATTGAGGAAGCAGTTGCAGACAGCTTTGTGGGACTTTGGAAATCAATCGATAAGTTCCATACAAATGGGGACTATTCACTTAAAAGCTACCTGTACGGAATTGCAAGGCACATAGCTCTTGATAAACGCAGAGCTTTAAAAAAAAGTATTAGTACATTGCCAATGGAAGAAGTGACCATAGAAGCATCGGTTGATATTGAAACTGACTATGCAAAGAAGCTGAATGACAACATTGTTCATCATTCGCTGAACAGTATGGAGGAGCCAATGCGGTCGGTCTTTATCCTGAGATATTTTTACTTTGAGAAGGTGAATGATATTGCAAGGCGGTTGGGTCTGTCGAAGAAGGTGGTTGAGAATCATCTTTACAGGGGAAAGAACAAATTGAAATGGGAGCTTCTTGAAAGGGGGATTCAATATGAATAATAACAAGGATGGCGGTGAAAAAAAGGGAGAATTTAGAATAGATGAAATGTTTAGCGAGATATATGAGACAGAAACGATTAACGTTCAAGACGGTTCGAATCTCTTGCAGGACGGGCTTTCAAAAGAGGAAAAGGGGAGGATATTAAAGATGACAATTGAAAAGATAGGGGTCGACTGTGCTTCGCGCGAAGACCAAACGGAATCACGATTGGAAGAACTCAGTTCTATCCAAGATAAATCTGATAATAGAGTGAGCATAACAACAAGAAGAAAAAAGAGAAGAATTCTGACCGTTGCTCTAATTGCGGTATTTGCTTTTGCTACTACAGCATTTGCTGCAGAAATATTTCAGTGGGATAATCGCATTTCCAACTATTTTGGTATCGGAGAACAAAACAGTGCAGGGCTGTCAGGGAGCGGAATGAATGTCGGTGTGAGCGATGAAAACAATGGCTGGATCATCGAAGCGGTTCAGACAATCGGAGATGCGAATAATATGTATATTCTGCTTGATGTTACAGCACCGGAGGGTCAAATTATTTATCCAGAGTCAAGCTTTGATATGATCTATCTTAAAGTGGATGGGGTTACAAGAATGGGTTACAGCTGTGACATGTTGGCAGATGATAACGAGAATGACAACAAAGCGACCTTCTTGTTTTCGATGGATGCGGATAAAAAGATCAACGACAAGACAATGAATCTTAAATTTAATAACCTCAGACATTATATCATAGGCAGTGGAGAAATGATCCCCGACTGCGAGGGTGATTGGGAACTGGAATGGAAATTGGATTATGAGGATATTTCAACGAAATATTCCGTGGGAAAAGATCTGACGGTAAATGGAGAAACGGTTAAAGTTGATTCAGTATCTGTTTCGCCGATTGCACTTAATGTACAAATAAGCGGCAGCTATATCAAGAAATATGATTCCCAGCCTCCAGAATCGGAAACAGGTCAATTGGTTGAAATAACAGCAATCACGTTAAAAGACGGTACGGTGCTGACTCAGGAGGATTCATTTTCCGGGGGTACCTCCACGAGAGATTCGGAATATGTAATCAATATGCAGATGAAGGATCTGCTTGAGGTCGATCAGGTTAAGAGCATAACCTTGAATGATACCGAGTTTGTTCTATAATAATTTGTTACTACAAAATCTAGTATAAGGAACGAGAGTTCACACTTTAAACAAAGAGGATATCGATTTAGATATTCTCTTTCCTTTGTTTGCGGATAAGAGGAAACCTATCGTTTGCCTTTCATCCGATGTCATCACTTGAAGCTTAAATTAGCATCATTATTGTTACAAAAAAATAGCAGGATGTGATATGAATGCTAAAAAAATGGGTATTAGATTAGTACAGATGCATTTGTAAATATGTCATGAACGGAAGATTTTCTGATAGGATCTATTCATAGGCTAAATAGATCCTGAAATTATAATTCTATGAGTAAAATGGAGGTACAAATGAAAATTGTTATCGTTGGAGCAGTGGCGGCCGGTACATCGGCGGCAACCGAAATTAGAAGACAAAATAAAGAAGCGGAAATCATTGTCTATGAAAAAGGTCGGTATATTTCATACTCAGGTTGTGGTATGCCATATTTTCTGGGGGATGAGGTTTCTAGCTTTAACGATTTGGTCCCCAGAGATGCGGACTTTTTTAAGCAGAAACATAACATCAACGTTCAGATTATGCATGAAGTGATGTCCATTGATCTAGAATCTAAAAATCTTGAAGTTAAAAACCTGTTGACTGGCCAGACGTTCCATGATTCTTACGATAAGCTGGTGATTGCAACAGGGGCAGCAGCAAAAAAACCGTCGATCATAGGCAGCGATAGAAAGCATGTATTTGTTCTTCGTAACATAAGCGATATGAAGAATATTAAAACATTTCTCAGCATGAACAAACCCCAAAATGCTGTCATTATTGGTTCGGGATCAATCGGATTGGAGATGGCAGAAAACTTGACTAAGATCGGCTTAAAAACAACACTGATTGCCCGGTCATCCATTAGCAGAGGATTAGATCCGGAATTAGCCGCATTGGTGGAAAAACACCTGATAAATAATGGTGTCGACGTGGTATCCAATGCATCCATTGAGAAAATAACAGACAAAGGAGTTTTGCTTGCGGATGGTAGTCTCCACTTGGCGGAGATCGTTCTTCTGGCTACGGGTATAGCGCCTGCTGTGCAATTGGCTAAATCTGCTGGAATCGAGCTGGGAACGACTGGTGCGATTAAGGTGGATCAGCACATGAAAACGAGCAATTCGGATGTCTATGCATGTGGTGATTGCGCAGAATATTTCCACAGGATTACAGGAACCCCTGTTTACCGGCCACTGGGCTCTACAGCGAATAAAACAGGTATCATCGCAGGAAATCATATAACCGGAGGGGTTGACGAGTTTCAAGGCGTTCTTGGCACAAGCATTTTCCAAGTTTTTGATCTGACAGTGGCACAGACTGGTCTGATGGAAAAAGAAGCAGTCCTTGCCGGTTATGATATTGTAGTTAGCCTGAACAAGAAGCGGAATAAGCCGAAATTCATGGGAGGCGAAGAGATGGTGATAAAAGCAGTGGCAGATCGAAAAAGCGGACGGCTTCTGGGATGCCAGATCGTGGGTTTTAAAGGAGTTGATCGAAGGATTGATATCGTTGCAGCTGTACTGACTCTGAAAGGCAGAGTGGAGGACTTGATAGACATGGATCTTGCTTATGCACCCCCTTACTCTACACCGAAAGATCCCCTCTTTTATATCGGTATAAAATTGAGACAACAAATCAAAGGATAGTCTCACATCATTCTCCAATTACACAGGCAGAGCGTGCTGTCAGTGCAGGAAAAGGGATCGGAGAGAAGAAAAATATGAAAATGGTTCCTGGGCATGGAAATCCGGTATATTGATGAAAGAATTTCTGGAGAATGAAATGAAGGGAATGAATGTATTGGATGAAATGCTTACTCTAACTTCCAGGATCAATCAGGATAAATTGCAGGATATGGACGCCTTGATATCGGGCATTTTGAAATCCATGAAGTAATTCTCTTTCAAAGTTTTTTCTGAGACAACGTGCATCAATCATTGCCACCGGCTAAGTTTAATGTCATTAGTTAGTGATTGTTTTACGTTATTTGAAGCCACATGATGAGTTCTTTTTCTTCATATGGCTTCTCTTTTGTAACTCATAATAGAACCTTTTAAATAATTCACAATCGTTAGAGAGTATTTAATATTTGAAAGCGCTACATTTCTTTTTGGTACTTATTAAAAAAATATACGCTTGAGAAGACAATGAATAAGTAAGCGGCGACAAATGCCAGTATAATGAACCTATCTGCATCCATCAGTACAAATGCCAGCATCAAAGCACCAAAAACCATAATCATAAGATCATAGGCTTTCGCTTTTGATTTATTTCTAATTGCGGTGTTACGTTCATCATTTGTCTCAATTTCGATTCGCTTTGCGGATTCAGGATCAAGTGCAAGACCGCTGATGATTGCGCCAAAGTTATGACCGAAAATACCTATGCCGATCTCTACGCAAAGATAGGGCAGTGTAAACTAGATAAATAGTTTGTCTGTTTTATGTAACGTATTTGACAAGAAGGATTTTCCAAGCTATAATAACTTTATACATAGTTATTCTATGTATAAAGAATTACTATGTATGGAGGTCAATATGAAAATCAACAAAGAGCTTATGAAAGGCAGTACATCGATCCTCATTCTTTCTCTTTTGAATAAGGAAGATATGTATGGATATCAAATAACGCATGAGCTGAAAAAGCGATCTGAAAATATTTTTGAGCTGAAAGAAGGAACTCTTTACCCAATGCTTCATGCTCTAGAGAATGAAAAAGCCATTGAATCTTACTGGTTTGATGCTGATAATGGAAAACGAAGAAGGTATTACAAAATAACAAAAACAGGCAGGAATCTTTTAGTAGACAAAAAAGCCGAGTGGCAGATCTATACCAAAGCAGTTAATTCGGTCATTGGAGGTGCTTGCTTTGAATAAAAAGATAAAAGCATTTTTAGATGAGGTATGCATTCATATCAATTGTAAATCCGCACATCAAGACATTCGAGAGGAGCTTTATGAGCATATAAACGAATTGAAGGAAGAAAATTACAAAAACGGCTATGATGATGAACAAGCTCTGGATTTAGCAATTTCTGCAATGGGAAGTACGGACGAAATAGGAACAAAACTAAATCATCAGCATAAGCCCCAGATGGAATGGTCGATTTTGATTTTAACTGCAATTATTGCTGTTATTGGTGCTGTAATTATGTTCTCTAGCAGTAAATTTGTTGGTGGTCAAACCATTAGCTTCTCAAGGTATATCGTGCTTTCAGCGATTGGTGTTAGTACCATGATAGCCTTATATTTTTTTGATTATACCAAGTTAAAAAAAAATTCAATAGCTTTTTATATTTCCGGGATCTTATTGATTGTAATAACATTGCTAATAGGAATACAGATGAATGGCTTGAAAAGGTGGCTGCCAATTGGTAGCTATTCCATTTCAGTGCCGGAACTTGCAAGCTTATTATTTTTAATTGCGTTTGCAGGGTTTTTGGAAAAATACCGGATGAAAGGAGTTTTCGGTATTATAAAGTTGATGATTTATGGGGCTTTTACCTCGTTTTTGTTTATTCTGATGCCAAGTGCATCCACTGCTTTTATAATGACAATTACTTATGCCGTTATATTGTTGACTGCTGTAAAAAGAAACCATTTTGGTGAAAACAAAAAAATGCAGCTCCTGTCATTATTTGCAGGCGGTGCAGTTTCGGTGGGATTCCTGATCTATAATGTTATAGCAAATCCGTATCAATTAGAACGCTTTATGGCCTATTTGTCGGGGAACGCAGACCCTGCGGGAGAGAACTACTATCAATATATGGCAAATACCTGGCTTTCACTTTCAAACTGGTTTGGTAAATCGGAAGCGACATTCCAGGGGTATGGCTTGGATATGATGCCTAATGTCACAGGTGAATATGTACTGGTCAATGTTATCGCAACGCTTGGCTGGGTGGCTGGATTGATCCTGATTTTACTGATTGGCATTTTTATTGTCAGAATGTTTATGACAATAAAAAAGGTAAGAAATAGCTATGGCTTTTGCTTGGCTCTGTCTGCCTGTATCATGCTATCGGCGCAGTTTTTACTTAACATCTTAATGAACTTCAGTTTGTTCCCTTCAGCGAATTTCAATATGCCTTTCGTCTCTTACGGGAGTACGGGGTATGTGATCAATATGGCATTTGTGGGGATTATTCTGTCTGTCTGGAGAAGAAATAATCTGATATCGTATACGGAAGATACTATAAAAACACCTTCGGAAAAAAGTATCATAAGTTTTTCAGATGGCAAACTTATCATTAAACTAAAGGCTTGGAGGCAGTAAATATAGTCAGAAGGTTTATCGATTAGATTTTTAATAAAAGCAAGGTTTTTGCCTTGCTTTTATATGTTGGAATTTAAATTAAACCCTGGGTATTTAATGCATAGCCATAAAAAATAGGAATGCCTTTTATGGGAAACTAGTTAAAGCTATAGCCTATCAACTTCCCCATTCATAATATAGGGTAGCAATTGCCGTATCTTTTCAAAAGGCCAATTCCACCATTGTGTTTGCTGTAATTTATGTATTGTTTCTTTATCAAAACGCTTTTTGATCTCTTTCGCAGGAATTCCGCCAACAATTGTATAGGGAGGAACATCCTTTGTTACAACTGCTCTTGTTCCTATGATCGCACCATCACCAATATGGACACCGGATAAGATAACTGCTTCATATCCTATCCAAACATCATTGCCAATTACAATGTCTCCCTTATTATCCCATGCAGAACTAACCTGCTTTTTATCTAAATTCCATTCTTCAAAGAATAATGGAAACGGATAAGTTGAAAGTGATTTAAGCGTGTGATTGGCACTTGTGAAAAGAAACTTGGCTCCACAGGCTATGGAACAAAACTTGCCCATAATCAATCGATCTTCATTAATTGGATAGTGATATAGAACATTATTTTTTTCAAATTTCGTGGGATCAGAAACAAAATCATGATACATAGTATAATCACCAACTATGATATTGTGATTTGTAATGATATTTTTTAAATATACTGTATTAAAGTCGTTGCTTCGTGGGTATATTTTTTTATCTGGAATAGTCATAAAAATCCTCCTAAGTTATTTTCGTTATTTAACTATTCCAGTAATTACAATGCACCTTTTCACTTGATTACCTCTTTCAATGTCATAATTATTTTCATATTTTCTAACAAATATGAGTTTGCACTACTACATTATATAATAAACTGAATCTATACAAAATATAATAATTCTTAAGGTCATGCCAAAGGGTGATTCTGGGTATAATACTAAAAACAAAAATACAAAGGAGTTGATGCCCATGGCAACTAATAATAGAATACCCAATAGTTTGATAAACGTAAAAAGTCCATATCTTTTACAACATGCTTATAATCCAGTTAGTTGGTATGCTTGGAGCGAAGAAGCATTCGCAAAAGCGAAGAAAGAAGATAAACCGATATTCCTAAGCATCGGATATAGCACCTGTCATTGGTGCCATGTAATGGCTCACGAATCCTTTGAGGACGAAGAGGTGGCAGAAGTTTTAAACCGCGATTTTATTTCTATTAAAGTGGACAAAGAGGAACGACCGGACATTGATGCGGTATATATGTCCGTATGTCAAGGTTTGACCGGGAGCGGAGGATGGCCGCTTACAATCATTATGACACCGGATCAAAAACCATTTTTTGCTGGAACCTATTACCCGAAAACCAGACGTTATAACGTCCCCGGAATTCTGGAAGTTTTAAGTGCCATATCAAAAGAATGGAAGGATAATAAATTATCCCTGCTAAAAACCGGTGAGAAAATTGTTCATGCGTTGAATCACAGAGAACAGAAGCAAATAGATCCAGGGCAAGATTTGAGGAGCAGCAATTATTTATCAAGAGCGATCATTCATAATGCCAAAGAAAACCTTTTGCAAAGCTTTGATCCTCAATATGGCGGGTTTGGCAGGAACCCTAAATTCCCGACACCGCATAATCTAATGTTTCTGCTGAGATATCATCAATTTGAAAAAGACGAGCTTGCTTTGGAAATCGTGGAAAAAACATTACAGCAGATGTATCGGGGAGGCATTTTTGATCATATTGGTTATGGATTTTCCAGATATTCAACGGATGAACAATGGCTTGTGCCGCATTTTGAAAAAATGCTCTACGATAATGCTTTGCTTGCCATTGCTTATATAGAGGCATATCAGGTGACCGGAAAAGAACGCTATCAATCCGTAGCAGCGAAAATATTGAGTTATATGAAAAGGGAAATGAATGATGAAAATGGGGGATTTTATTCTGCGCAGGATGCGGACAGTGAAGGGGTCGAAGGAAAATATTATGTTTTTTCCGATAACGAAATTATTTCGCTTCTTGGTGAACAAGACGGAATGTTGTTTAATGAATTCTATGATATTACGAAAAAAGGAAATTTTGAAGGAAACAATATTCCGAATTTGATTAAAAACCAGGAATATGAACCTATCCCAGATGCCATCGGGGCATTGATTCCATCGGTCTATGAGTATAGGAGAAACCGTACAAGACTTCATAAGGATGATAAGACCCTAACCTCTTGGAATTCCCTCGTAGTAGTGGCTTATGCAAAAGCGTACAAAGCTTTTAAGGAGGAAAAGTATCTCCAAATTGCAGAACGGGCAGCGGAATTTATTTCTGAATCATTGACGGAAGATAACGGGAGGCTTTCTGTGAGTTATCGCGATGGAAAAGTGTCAGGGAACGGAACTCTTGAGGATTACACATTTTATATCTGGGCGTTGCTGGAATTATATGAAACCAATCTGGACATCACTTATCTTGAACAGGCAAGGAAATTGACTGATTATATGCAGGACTCCTTTTGGGATGAAGAGGGGAAAGGGTTTTATTTGACGGGAAAAGATGCGGAAAATTTGATCTATCGCCCAAAGGAAACATATGATGGGGCGTTACCTTCTGGCAATTCCGTAGCAGGTTATGTATTAATGAAATTGAGCAAGCTTACCGGGATCAAGGAATATCGTGAAAGTGCATTGGAACAGTTGGAGTTTTTGTCGGAAAATGCAAAAACTTATCCGGCTGGGCATTGCTTTGCCATGATGGCATTGATGATGGAGCTTTATCAGGAAAGTTTTTTATGCGAAAATGGGGTTTGCTCATAAACATCTTTAAAATCGTGTGATAAATAGCTCCATCTGTTTCAGGCTATGTACAATTGAAAAATATTTCTTTCATTTACAATCAATCTTTTACACAAAAACTATAATTTTGTAATAAAATTGTAGTTTTTTTATATTTATAATCCATTTTATGCTAAAATTATACTAATTGGATTCTGTAGCATTTGTAGGAGATACTTTTATGAAAAATTTGAATCAAAATTTAAATTTAAATCTAAATCAAGTTTTAACAATTCTATTAAGGGCTTTGGATTACATTGATGTAAGGCTTGTTGATCATGGCCACAGGGTAGCCTATCTTGTTTATAAAATGATGCAAACGGAAGGCTCTTATTCGGAAGAGGAAATGCAGGAGATCGCAATCATTTCGGCACTGCATGATATTGGTGCTTATAAGACAGAAGAAATTGATCATATGATGGGGTTTGAGTCTAATCATGTTTTTGACCACTCTATTTATGGTTATCTCTTTTTAAAATTTATGTCACCTCTCGCCCAATGGGCAGAAATCGTACTCTATCATCATTTGGACTATGAATTTTATGATAAAATGAAATTAGATTGCAAATATCTGAATGTTGTAGACATGATTCACCTGGCGGATCGGATGGATGTTATCCTTCAAGTAAAAGAACAATGGCCTGAATATGAAGAAATAGCACAACAGCAGAACCTTCGTTTTGGAAAAGATACGATCGATTTGTTTTATCGAGCGAATGAACGGCAAAAGATTGAGGAGCATATTAAGAATGGCTCCTATTTAAAAGAGTTAAAAAAATTAGTATCAAACGCACAATACACCGAACAAACATTGCTGGACTTTATTAAAATGATTGCCTATTCCATTGATTTCCGAAGTGAAACCACCGTAAGCCATGTGGTTTCTACAGCGAGTATCAGTGTGGCACTAGGGAAGGTATTTCGATTGGATGAATTGGAATTGAAAAAGATAGAACTGGGGGCTTACCTTCATGACATCGGAAAAATATCAACTCCTCTTGAAATACTAGAAAAACCCGGAGGGCTTACTCAGGAAGAAATGCAGATTATGAGAGGACACATTAATATGACAGGCGAAATCTTAAAAGGGCGTATCCATGATGATATTTATCATATTGCATATCGTCATCATGAAAAGTCCGATGGTTGTGGGTATCCTCTTCAATTAAAAGCGGAACAGCTGACCTTAAATGATGAAATTGTTGCAGTTGCGGATATGATGAGTGCACTGACCGGTAAGCGGAGTTATAAGGACAGTTTTTCAAAAGAAGTGGTAATCGATATTTTAAAAAAGCAAAAGGAGGAAGGAAAGTTAAATGGTCAAATCGTAAATGAGGTGATCAGTCATTATGACGAAATAATGGAATGCAGCAATGCCAATATTAGGATTATTACTACTATTTACAATAGCATAAAAAGTGAATTTAATTTGATCAAACAGCGGTTTGAGGCATTGAAATGAAAGAATTAACTTACATACTCGTTACTTGGAATGTCATCACCTTTATCATGATGGCGATCGATAAATATAAATCCACACATGATAAATGGAGGATTCGTGAACAAACACTATTGAGCGCGGCTTTTGCTATGGGAGGATTCGGCAGTTTTATAGGATCAATTGTTTTCCATCATAAAACGAGGAAGTGGAAATTCCGTATTCTTTTACCTGTTGCATTGATTTTTAATCTGTCGGTTATATTTTTGATTTGGTATTATGTAATATAACAGCTTTGTCGTCAAAAAAATATAAAGACATTGGGTATTGGAAGGAGGGATTCTAGTGTTAAAACAAGGAACAAAAGCGCCTGATTTCACGCTGAATGATAAGGAGGGGAATCCGGTCAGCTTGTCAGATTTTAGAGGAAAAAAAGTTGTGGTTTACTTTTATCCAAAGGATAATACACCAGGATGTACGAAACAGGCATGTGCATTTAAGCAGGCTTATGACGGTTTTAAGGGCGATGATATTATAGTAATAGGGATTAGTAAGGACAGTAGCAAATCCCACCAAAAATTTGCTGAAAAATATGAACTTCCTTTTATTCTTTTATCGGATCAGGATCTTACCGTGATCAAGGCGTATGGTGTATGGCAGGAAAAGAAATTTTACGGTAAAACCTCGATGGGAGTGATACGCTCTACGTATATTATTGATGAAGCAGGAGTGATTATAAAGGTGTTTGAAAAAGCGAAACCTGATACCAACGCATTTGACATTCTAGAATTTTTGGGGAAATAATCAAGGAGCTCTTTTTATTTAGGGAATAGGGAGGCGCACATAATGAAACAGGCTGTTGGGTTTCCGGTGGGACGATATGAAGAGCTATTTGAATCTCCTTATGCCCAAATAAGCGCATCATTAATTGTCTCTCAATACCGATGGCGGTAAGCTCCGAAGCCACAGCCTATTTTCAAAAGAAACTGCCCCTGCTTCTGAGGAGCATGAAAAACTTCTTTAAGGTAATATATGAACAAAGTGTTAAGATTGTGATATATTGTTAGTCAAGAAAAATATGTAAAATATTGAGAATTATGAAATAGTGCGAATACAAATCATAGGAAAGACTAATTTAAATAGAGAAAGAGATTGCTGAATATGAGACGTAAGGTGCTGATTATCTTAATAATGCTGGTCCTCGTGCCGACCCTGCTGGTTGGCTATGCAATGGATTATTATGCGCAGAAAGCTATTTTAAATACAAAACAGGAATCCTTGGCTGTTATTACGCGGATGATGGATTTTCATATCACTCGATACTATCACACTTTACTTACTAATATCGAAAAGAAGACGAAGACAGATTTGATAAAAAGACTGTTGGAGCCTTCGAGAAAGGACTCAGATCATTTTGATAATAAGGATTATCAGGAAATTCGAATGATATTGCTTGAGGATGTAAGCTGTCCTGTGGTTAGTGGAGCAATTGTCAATCGGTCTGGAGCGACCGTATTGTCAAGCATCCCTTCTGAAGAAGGTTTGATGATGGATAAAACTGAGTTTTATGGAAATATCATGAATGGAGACGAAGCATACTTGGGATTGATAACCATTACCCAAAACTCGGACGGAGTTATATTTGCAGTTCCGATTATTGATGAAGAGGGGGATATAGTTGGAATATTGAGGCAGGTTTTGAATCTGAAACCGTTAAAGAAGTATTTTTACAGTATGAATGATGATTGGAATAGTTATGTGTTCCTTCTTCGAAAGAATGGCTCTATTGTTTTTCAACATGATCAGGAAAATGAAGCAATGCTCTATAACGAATATCAGAATGCAGATACGCTTGATCAGCTTATTTTAGATTTTAAAAATAATCAATTAATGGAAGAAGAAGGTATCGTTGAATTTGAGAGAAAAGGCGTTGCCTATACCGGCGCTTATAAAAAAATTGATCAAATTAACTGTATTGCTATTGCTTCTGCGAATCGCGAAAAAATGTTTGAGCAATTGAGTCAAGGAAGGGAAATTCTTTTAATTATCAGTGTGTTTTTTATTTTTATTTCTATCGCGGTGGGATTTAATATCAACAAAATGTTCGCGAGGCCATTAAAGGGGATCAGTGACTCAGTTAGAAAGGTTGCCGATGGGAATTTGACTGTGAGATGCAGCAATGAGGGAAATGGCGAGTTTAATGAGCTCTGCGGTAGTATTAACAAAATGACAGAGAGCCTTGAAAAAAGCGAAAAGGAGCTAAGGCTATCAGCACGTATTGATAGTATGACACATTTAGCAAACAGGTATGCGATTTATGAAGTGCTGGACACTCTGCTGTATAAACATCCGAACCAGGCACTGCTCCTTCTGAATCTAGATCGCTTCGAGGAAATCAATGATAATCTGGGTCATGACGTCGGAGATAGAATCTTAATTGAGGTCGGAGATATCCTTCGCAAATTACCTCAGCATCTTTGTTATCCATCCAGACTTGTTGGAGATGAATTTTTAGTTTTTATTACAAACTGGACTGCAGTAAAGTATCCTGAGAAAGTTGCTGAAAAAATTATTAAAGAAATTCGGCGTATTCGGTTCATTGATGAAATATGTGTGGACATCAGTGTAAGCATTGGTGTTACCTATACAACAGCGGATAGAATTGATAAGAAGAAACTGATCAAACATAGTGACTATGCAATGCATAAGGCGAAAAGTTCAGGGAAGAATTCTTATTTTATTTATTACCCTGATTTGAAAAATGAAGTTTTTTAATCGATCAATCAATGAAAATGAAAAATATGGCGGATTTAAGTAAAAAAACTGCTTGACATAGATGTTTCAAAATGGTATTATCTTTCTTGCGACGTATTGAATGTCTGTTTGGATAAGGCGGTGTAGCTTAGTTGGCTAGAGCGTCCGGTTCATACCCGGAAGGTCGGTGGTTCGACTCCACTCGCCGCTACCATTACTTTTAAATATTGGTATTCAAGCAATTTGGGCGCATAGCTCAGCTGGGAGAGCACCTGCCTTACAAGCAGGGGGTCATAGGTTCGAGCCCTATTGCGCCCACCATAATAATTCGCTTGATTTGAGTAACAAATTTAGTGCGAATTCATGCAACGAAATCACTATTTTAATTCGTAGATTTCGATTGTTTTTGCGGTCCGGTAGTTCAGTTGGTTAGAATGCCAGCCTGTCACGCTGGAGGTCGTCGGTTCGAGCCCGATCCGGATCGCCATTTAATACTTGCATGGTGGGTGTAGTCAAGCGGTTAAGACACAGGGTTGTGGCTCCTGCATTCGTGGGTTCGATTCCCATCACCCACCCCATTTATGTTGGGGTATCGCCAAGTGGTAAGGCAATGGACTCTGACTCCATCATTCGCAGGTTCGAATCCTGCTACCCTAGCCAATAACTAAATGCGTGTGTACTACGCATGCGCATTTGAGTTCAATGATTATCATACGCAGAGAATTTTGGAAAAGACAAGGTACGACGAGTGAATAGCACGTGAGTATAGTGATATACAAAAGCGAGTGAAAGTAAGTCAACAATACAGTTTTCCATGAAATTATCAAGTGTGTGGCGACATAGCCAAGTGGTAAGGCAGAGGTCTGCAAAACCTTTACTCCCCAGTTCAAATCTGGGTGTCGCCTCCAAAGCTGAAACTCTAAACACATTGAATTTGGTGGGTTTAGAGTTTTCTGTTTGTTTTTGGGCAACTTTTCTTGTGATGTGCAGTGTGGATTGTTATAATTCTACTGTGATAAACTAAGTGAAGCGTTTCCTTTGTGAATGTCAATGAATATTTGAGCCGCCTTTTATATAAAAGAAGGGAAACATGGGAGTGTCCTTGGTTTCCCTCAATTATCAATTATTTGTTGGTACTGTCTTTTCGATAAGAATCACCGTTCATATTTAATACATGGGAGCGGAAACTGTTTTTCAGTTACCAGACGTTGATGAATACGTCTTGCGGTATGCCGCTGTTTGTCTAGGTTTTCAGATTTGTCTTCCTCAAAACATTGAAGAATGAAATCCAATACATCGTCTGTCAGAACATCTGCCTTCCGATTGTATTCTTTGCGTTCCCAGGGAACGCTGTCACCGTCACAATATTTTTTGACAGTGTTGCGAGATATGCCGAGCATTTTAGCAATAGCTCTTTGTGACATACCTTGGATTGTACTCATTTCTCTAATTTTCTGGTACATGTCCACGTCAATAATCACACCTTTTATCCTCCTGTACTAATCTTAAGGATTAGTATACAGGTTGTTTTGAAAAGTGGCTCACTTTTTGGTTAGCGCAAAGTCGCTAAATGGCTCACTTTTATATTAGCATTCACATTCCTTAGACAATTTTTTAGAAAAGAGGATAATAAGATGATTCAAGTAGAAAAACTTTCCTATGGTTTTCCTGCAAAAGATTTATATAAAGATGTTTCGTTTACATTGCATATGGGCCAGCATTGTGCTTTAATTGGAAGCAATGGCGCCGGAAAATCAACGCTTGTTGATATGATCATTCATCCAGACCAGTATTTGTACGATGGAAAGATCATCAAAGATGAACGCTGCCGTATTGGTTATGCCAGCCAGTTTGCTGTGAGGGACAAAGAGCAGGAATGTACTGTTTTTGAATATCTAAGTGAGAGATTTGTGGAAAATCAGCAAGCGACAGTTGCTGTGTGTGAAGAAATGGCGGTGGCTGAGGATGCAGCGACGTTATTTGAGAAATATCAGGCTCTTTTAGATGCCTTTGAGGCTATGGACGGAGATCATTATGAAAACAATATCCGTAAGCAGCTATATCTAGCCGGTATGCGTGAATTAGAAGAAACAAAGGTATCGCAACTTAGTGGCGGAGAGTATAAATTACTTCAGATTATGAGAGAAATGTTATTATCACCGAATCTTCTTGTTTTGGACGAGCCGGATATATTTCTTGATTTTGGCAACTTAAATAGACTTTGTCAGTTGATTAATGATTATCATGGTACATTACTCGTCATTACACATAACAGATATTTATTGAATCATTGTTTTAATAAAATTTTACATTTAGAGAATGGTGATATTCAGGAATATGACGGTAATTATACAGAATATCGCTCGTCCCAGCTAAGGGAAAAATTAAAACTGAAATTGCAGAGTACTTCCGATAAGAAAGAAATTGAGCGTACTGAGAAAATGGTTGATATTCTGCGCAGAAGAGCGACGATCCTTGTCAATCCTGTTATAGGAAGTGCGGTAAACGCTAAGCAAACGCAGCTTGACCGTTTACGTGCACGACAAATTAAGGCACCTTTTATTGAACTTCGTGAGCCAAAGATTGAACTTCCGGCAATAGAAGCTTTCACAGAGCATTCTGTTTTAAGCATTACAGATTATCAAGTTTCATTTGATGAAAGTTTATTGGAACATATCAATTTTGAATTACTGGCTGGCGAAAAAGTGGCTATCGTTGGTGCAAATGGTACAGGAAAAACGACTTTAATGCGCGATATCCTAAAGAATAACCATCCCTCTATCCATATCGATGAGAATACAAGCTATGCATGTTTATCTCAGCTTCAGGGCGAAAATATAGATGAAACAAAAACGGTTTACGAGGTTATGGAAAATTTGGGTTTTGAGACAAGAGAAAGGATTCGTGAGTATCTCGGGAACTATTGCTTGGAAGGTGATACCTTAAAGCAGAAGGCAGGCCAGTTATCCGGTGGAGA
This sequence comes from Anaerovoracaceae bacterium, assembly GCA_963665645.2. Classification (GTDB taxonomy): domain Bacteria; phylum Bacillota; class Clostridia; order Peptostreptococcales; family Anaerovoracaceae; genus Anoxybacterium. The sequence continues at coordinate 47,112 of CAXXQN010000004.1, forward strand.
AAAGAATTTGCTCCAAATTGCGATGATTGCAAGTACAGATGCGCAGCTTCTTATTCTTGATGAACCGACCAGCCATTTGGACCTTTACGCACAAATTGCTCTGGAAAAAGCTATTTCCAAATATAAAGGGGCTGTACTCATGGTAAGCCACGATTTCTATCTTGTAGCGAATTGTGCGGATTACGTTTTACTTGTAGAAGATAATACGATTCGGCGTATGCGTACCCGTTCTTTCCGTAAAATGGTATACGATAAATATTTCGATCAGAAGTATTTAGAAACCGACAAGAAAAAGCAAGAATTAGAAGCCAATATTACATTAGCTTTTCAAAAGAATGAGCTCATAACTGTAGAAAAACTATGCAGCCAGTTAGAAGCATTAGCGCTAAGCAGCGAGTATTATGGAGGAAAAAATGACTGAATTATTAGCTCCGGCAGGGAATATGGAAGCTTTAAAAGCAGCAATTTCTAATGGTTGTGATGCAATATATTTAGGAATGCAAAAATTTGGTGCACGTGCATACTCATCTAATTTTGATTTAGAATCATTAAAAGAGGTTGCCCAGTATGCGCACCTCCGGAATGTTAAAATCTATGTAACAATGAATACCATCGTTTTCGAAAACGAAGCTTTAGAGATGAAAGAGCAGATGAACGAATTAAATGAAATCGGTGTTGACGGAATTATCGTACAGGATCTGGTAGCTCTCGATTACCTCGTTAAAAACTTTCTTGATCTGGAAGCGCATTGTTCAACACAGATGGGTATAGACGATTTAGACGGAACTTTATTAATGAAAGAACTTGGTGCAAAAAGAGTTGTTATGTCCCGTGAGGCTCCGCTTGAAAAAGTAAAAGAGATCAAAAGAATCGCTCAAATACCCATAGAAGTTTTTATTCACGGTGCTTTATGTGTATCTTATTCCGGAAACTGTCTCATGTCCGGATTAATCGGATATCGAAGCGGAAATCGCGGAAGATGTGTTGGTTCCTGTCGTAAGGAATATGAACTGATTGATAAAACAACGGGTACGTCTTTAGGAAAAAACTATATTCTATCTACGAAGGACTTGAACACGATCGATTACATCAATGATTTGAAAGGAATTGATTCCTTAAAAATCGAAGGACGGATGAAAGAGCCTTCGTATGTTGCGAATGTTGTAGCAAAATATCGTATGGCTTTAGACAATAAAATAACCGAAGAAGAGAAAGAAAATCTGAGCAAAACATTCAATCGAACATTTACGAAAGGGTATTTGCTTCACGAAGATCAGAAGGATATTACAAATATTCTAAGACCGAATAACTTTGGTTATGAAATCGGAAGAATTAGCAAGATTGTAAAGGACATGGTTGAAATAAGACTTACGCGTACTTTAAATCAAAACGATATCATCAGAATCAGTCATAACAACGAAGATGTGAATTTAACGGTTGTAAAACTGTACGATAAAGATGGAAACTTAATCAACAAAGCAGAAGATGTTTGCTATATCAAAATCAAAGAAAAGCTGTCTAAGGGTGACCTCGTATATATCACCAAGGATTATTTCTATTATAAAGAGTTGGAATCATCACTGGAAAAAGAGTTTAAGCGTTTTAACCTGGATATTCGAGTGTATGCATATCCGGATGCAAAGCTTATCATAGATGCGGAGGGCTTAGGCTTTCATTATTTATATGAAAGTGAAGAAATATTAGGCGAAGCAATTAATAATCCAACAACAAAAGAGCAGGTAATAAAGCAGTTTTCAAGATTAAATGAGACAATATTTGAACTTAAATCTGTAGATTATGAGGAATGTAATGCATTTATTCCAGCAAAACTGTTAAATGCAGCAAGAAGAGATATTGTGCAGGGCTTATATGACTTAAAGCTTAACAGCAAAAAGAAAAGAACCAAGACTTTGAAGGCAAAGGAGAAAATAAATTTTGCCCCTGAAAAACCATACCTTACGGCCTCTGTAACCACCAAGGAACAGTATGATGCTTGCGAGAGCTGTGGAATTCAGGAAATTTATTTTGAGAATGTTGTTAGAAGAAACCAGAACGATTATCAGGAAAAAGAAGGGCAGCTGCTGATCGGAGGGTATGGCGGAATTTATCACTACAGAAAAACGAATCTTTTTGTTACGGACTATTCTCTAAATGTTGTTAATTCTACGAGTTGCTATGAATTATATCGATTGGGTGCGAAACGAGTAACGTTATCTTATGAATTGAATAAAAGACAAATTGAAGAGTTAATCAATGCCTATTATGAAGAAAATAGTGGCTATCCTGCACTGGAAATGATCGTATATGGCAAGGCGCCTTTGATGTTTACAAAATATTGTCCGCTGAAAAAAATGAATCAATGCGGTACCTGCAAAAGGTCAAGCTATGAGTTGAAAGATGAGCACGGAACGTTCCCTGTCATTACCCATGATGATTGTTCGACGACGATCCTGAATGGGAAGACACTGAATCTTTTGGATGAGCTGCCAAGCATCAAAGGAATTGAGGCATTCCGGTTAAACTTCACAGTTGAATCAAAAGAGCAGGTTGTGAAAACCATTCATAAGGCCTTAAGCAAATTAAATGGCTCGATGGATAAGTCCGTATTTAATCAGGAAACAGACACAAGAGGACATTTTAATAAAGAGATTTTGTAGGTAAATCCAGTTCAAATCTGGGTGTCGCCTCCAAAATTTAAAACCTTCATATTTGTTGTTTTCAACGGATTTGAGGGTTTTTTTATTTCTAAAAGAATAGCCGGAGGATCTGCTTTAAAATCATATTAGTGGTTTTAAGTAGAGCTTTGCCAGATAACAGATGAATAAAAAGAGCACCATCACAGTGCTCTTTTATTTAGGTAACGGAAATCATGTTATAATTTTTAGATAAAATTAGATATTTAATTAGAAAACAATAATTGTTATTTTGTATAAAACTCAATATCAAGAGTTGCTAATAATAAAATTCTGCCTCCATCTGTCCACCTAACCTTTCTGATTTCCTTACCTTAATTTTATTGTGCCCATTAATTCATATAAAATTAGTAAATATTAGAGCCAATATTTTCTTTATACTTTATCTTTGAAAAAGAAAAGGAGAAAACTATTCTTTCCCACTTTAAGTAGTAATTGGTTCGGCTAAAAAATAGTATGAGACTTAATATTGCGAAGGTGTAAAATTCGTATACTTTTTAAAAACCGTACAAAAATAATTACTGGAAGAAAAACCAAGTTCAAAAGCTAAATCCGTGATGGATGGATTGGAAGATTTCAGTGCTTGCTTTGCATATTCAATTTTACGTAGTGTTATATATTCGGCAGGAGTAATGCCAATAATATCTTTAAATTTAACCTTGAAACTGGAAAGTGAATAACCGGAAATCTCAGCAAGCGTAGTAAGGGAAATGGATTCCTTAAAATGCTGCTCGATATAATCGATACACTTTTGAATGCTGGGGTTTGTACGGGGACTGCGTTCTTCAACAATTGCTTCAAGATTCTTAATATTAAAAAGGAAGCAGCAGAGATACTGAAGGGAGAGATACATGTTATCCATCCCGTCCATCGTCATAGCATCAAAAGAAGCTTTTAAATTCTGCAGGTCATTATAAGCTAGCTTGTAATGACGGTGAGGGAGATTTAAAAGTGTATGAATCAGATAATCTCTAAAATTATTGCTTAATCCGAGAAAATAATCAAAAGGAAGAGCCTTAATTTGAAACGCATAAAACTCGCAAGGATTTTCTGGATATTCTCCGGTACTATGCTCTTCGAAAGGGAATGTTATAAAACACTCGCCACCCGTAATCGTGTAATCCTGAGAGCCGACATGAGCAATACGCCGTCCTTTTACCAGACAGTGAAATTCTACAATATTTGAGTGAATATGCTCTGAAACAGGTGGGAAAGCTTTCAACAGGGTATAATGGGCAAAATTCTGAAGTCCAGGTATATTGTGGTGGTCGTGTGTAAACAGTTTGCGTTCCTTATTCCAACAGTATTCATCTATAATTTCTTTCATTAGAATCCATCCTCTGTATAATTATTAATATTTTAATCAATTTATAGGATTTCATATCATTATACAGCAAAAAAATAAAATATAAAATAATTTTGTGTATTATCTTGGATGTCCTATATAGCATACGGCTATATAATAAGATAATACAAAATTGAAGGAAAGGAGAAGCATTTGAATATGGGACGAGTTTCTAAAATTGGAGGTGCGGTTGATCGGTCGAAAATCCGGGAGATGAACGAATTATGTGAACAGTATGATCAAGTAATATCTTTTGCTATCGGAGAACCGGATTTTATTACGCCAAAGCATATTATTGATTCTGCTGTTCATGCGTTGAAGACGGGTCATACGAAGTATGCACCGAATGCGGGGCTCTCTGAACTCAGACAGGTGATTGCAGAGAAGATCAAACGAACGCATGGTGTTTCCTATGACTGGTCAAAAGAAGTCATTATTACGGGAAGTGGTATGGATAATCTAAGGTTAGTTTTTCAGGCGATTTTGGATCAGGATGAGGAGGTGTTAATTCCGAATCCTACATGGTCCAATCACCCAAATCATCCGATTCTTGCGTCGGGGAAAAGCATTATGGTACCTGTATATGAGAAAGATGGTTTCATGTATGATGTGGAAGTATTGGAAAAGTACGTGACGGATAAAACAAAGGCGGTTCTTTTGAACTCTCCATCCAACCCGACGGGGGGTGCTATAACGGAAGAACAATTGGTAGCGTTCTGCCATTTCTGTAAAAAGCATGATCTGATCGTTGTATCGGATGAAGTATATGAGCACATTATTTATGACGGATTAAAGTTTTATAGTCCGGCTATGATAGAGGGGATGCAGGATCGTGTTATCATCTGTAATTCTTTCTCCAAGACATATGCGATGACAGGATGGAGACTGGGTTATGCGGTAGGACCGGATGATATTATTCGAGGAATGGAAATGATTAATGAGAATTCAATTTCCTGTGTAAATACTTCCGTTCAGATGGCAGGGATTACAGCACTTACGTCTTCGCAGGATTGCGTAAAAGATATGGTTGCCAGCTATCAGAGAAGAAGAGATATGGTTTACGACGGCATCAGTGCTATGAAAGGATTGTCCTGCATTCGACCGAAAGGTGCTCTGTATGCTTTTGTAAACATTCAGGAAACGGGACTTACTTCTGACGAATTTGCCAGGAATCTGATTATTCAGAAGCAGGTATGCGTTGTTCCGGGCAGTGGCTTCGGATCTGCCGGTGAAGGATTTGTGAGAATCTGTTATGCGGTATCTGATCAGGATATTATTGAAGGTTTAGGCCGAATGGAGGAATACGTTGATGATCTGATTGAAGCATAATAAGATTAACAATGGGTAACTTGGAAGAAAAATCTCCTACAAAATAATACTTAGTCCAAAATTGAAAGTGTATGGATTTAACAGTATGTATAATGAAAACAGTTTGGGTGGTAATTAAGCCCTAAGCAGAAAATTCTAATTAAGGAGGAGAAAATGAAAATGAGAAAGTTGAAAATGTTGCTCAGTATGGTATTGGTTATTGCTATGGTGATTGGGTTCGCCGGATGTGGCGGAAGTGCAAATTCTTCATCGGATACAACCGGAAATTCCGGATCACTAAGCAATTACGGTGCAGATTATCTGGAAGGTGTAAAAGAAAAAGGGACGCTTGTTGTAGGCTGCGATCCTACCATTCAAAATATCATCTTTATGGATGACTCAGGTGAAGTGACAGGTTTTATTCCTGACATCGTAAACGACTATGCAAAGACGCTGGGCGTAGAAGTGAAATGGGAGATTTTGGAATGGTCTGCGATGATTACGGCACTGAATAGCGGTAAAGTTGATATGGTTGCAGCGAATATGAATATGACGCTTGAACGTGAAAGTCAGATTTTACTGTCTGACTGCTGGCTGCTGGATCATGCAAAATCTTGCGTATTGAAAGATTCTACATACCAGACTTTCGCCGACCTGCAAAAGGCTGGTATTAAATTTGGTGTTACCCAAGGAAGTGCGTATGAAGATATTATTAGAGATACGTTCCCAAATGCTGAAGTAGTGACACTTTCTGCTGGAACATGGCAGGATTCTCTCACCTCAGGAATCATTGATGTAGCATATGATGACGGCGTCGTTTTCGCTGGGCCGGTTACCAGAAATGACAAATTAAGAATACTGGAGGAAAACGGCGATGCGTATATGGATGGCTTTGCATTTGCTGCAGGGAACTATGTAATGCGTGATACTTTTAACTTATATCTTACAAAATTAAAAGTTGTGGGAACCTATGGAGAACTTTACCAAAAGTGGATGGGATACGATTGGAAACCGGACGTTCAAGGATCCAGTTTTTAAAATACGCAGTGAGAGGTGGTAGGAAGTATTCCTGCCATCTCTGTAAATTAGCATCTAAAAACTTCCAGCTGTGCCCAAGGTTCTGGGGAAACAAATCGGCGCTGCTTATCGGAAGAAAGGAGAACGTACATGAGTTTTAATTGGAGAATACTCGCAGAAACATGTGATATGTATCGGGATGGTCTGATCATTACGATACAGTATTCCATCGTTGCGATTATCGTTGCAGTGATATGGGGTATTCTTATCGGATCCATAAATTTCCGACGAATTAAGGGCCTTAGCATGGTTACGAGGGCATATACAACATTTTTCCGGGAAACACCGCTATTGGTTCAGCTTTATTTCTGGTTCTACGGTTTATCCCGCGTCATGACAGTATCGGCGCCGGTTATTGGCGTTATGGCTCTTGTATTGAATGACGGCGCTTTTATAGCTGAAATCGTCAGGGGTGGACTGCAGAGCATTGATAAGGGGCAGGAGGAAGCGGCATCTTCCCTTGGCTTTTCAAAACTGCAGACCTTACGCTATTTTCTGATACCGCAGGCGATGCGCAAAACACAGGATTCTATCATGAATATGATATCAATTATTATCAAAGATACTTCTTTGCTGATGTGGATTACAATTACAGAACTTACCTATGTAGCACATAGGGTTAATTCAAAATTTTATCAGCCGATTACTGCATATCTTACTGCAGCGGCACTTTACTTTGCACTGTTTTTAATTGTACAGGGCATCCAAAAACTAATGAACAGGAGGGCTGAGAGGAAAAATGACATTAACATTACATGATCATTTTACAATATTCTTTACGATCTTAATTAAATCCGGACTTCCTGTTACATTACAACTGATTCTGGGGTCGTTCTTGGGAGCATGTGCAATCGGTCTTGTTGGAGGTATTATCCGAGGACTCAGGATTCCGATATTGGATCAGATCTTGGGGTTCTATGCACAGTTATGCCGTGGAATTCCGGATATGCTGGTACTTTTATTCTTTTATGCAGTCATGGTTTATGGTTCCACGTATTCTATTTCTGTTCTCGCTATTTCTGTGATACAGGGTGCATATATACAGGAAATTATAAAAGGTGGAATTCTTGCTGTAGACAAGGGACAATGGGAAGCTGCCAAGGCAATGTCACTTCCGACACATATTGTACTGTTTCGGATTGTCATCCCTCAGGTTATGCTGATTGCGTTGCCGGCATTGATTGGACAGATAGTATTGCTGATCAAAGGAACATCCGTGGCATCAACCATTGGATGTCTGGAACTGACGAAACGCGGGGTCATAGCTATGTCTAGATTTTCGAATGCATTGGTAGTTTATGGATATATCTTGATTATTTTCTTTATTATGTGCCATGCACTTACCATGTTTGGAAAGAGACTGGAAAAAACAGTTGTAAGAAAGATAATGGGTGATCTATATGAGTAATAATAAAACAGTAATACTCTCACTGCAGCATATAACGAAAGCGTTTGGTAAGTTAACTGTGCTGAATGACATGAGCTTGGATGTTCATGAACATGATATTGTTGTACTTTGCGGGCCGAGCGGCGGCGGAAAAAGTACACTTTTAAGAACGATCAACGGACTGGAAAAAATTAACGATGGTAAAATCATCTACCGTGACGAATTGGTTACAAATAAGAACATTAGGAATATCAGAAAACATATTGGTATGGTTTTCCAGAGCTTTAATTTGTTTGATAACCTTACTGTTCAGGATAATCTCATTATTTCACCGATTAAAGTTCTTAAGAAAAATAAAGAAGAAGCAATCCAAAAAGCGCAGGAATTTATGGAAGCTTTTGGAATCGGAGATAAAATGGATGCTTATCCGCATCAATTGTCCGGCGGACAGAAACAGAGGGTTGCAATCGTTCGCTCCATGATGATGGAACCGGATATTATGCTATTTGATGAACCGACGTCAGCACTTGATCCGGAGATGATAAAGGAAGTTCTGGATGCAATCAGACGGCTGGCTCAGATGGGAATGACTATGATCATTGTAACCCATGAAATTGCATTTGCAAGGGAAATCGCAAGTCGGATGCTTTTCCTGGAAAGCGCCAGGATCACGGTAGATGAACCTACGGAAGAATTCTTTACGAATGTGCAGGATGAACGCCTGCAGAAATTTTTATCCGTCATTTTAAAACGATAACACTATAAAACATTAAAGGAAGATTAATATGAACAAATTATTTGGTATCACTGTACCCATCATAACACCATTTCAGGAGAATGGAGCTCTTGATCTACAGTCTTTGGAAAATCTAACGGAATATATTGTTAACAGCGGACTCCATTGTCTATATCCGTGTGGAACAACCGGAGAAATGCTGTTGCTGAGTATTGAAGAAAGAAAGCAAATTGTTGAAACTGTTGTTAACAAAGCGAATCACAGGATTCCTGTTTTCGTGCAAGCAGGGGCGATGAACCTGAGTGACACGATAGAATTGGCAAAGCACGCCTATGCAATAGGAGCAGATGGGATCGGTGTTGTAACGCCAGCTTTCTTTAAATTGTCGGATCAGGATTTGATTGAATACTATGGGAAAGTAGCAGATAGCATTCCGGAAGACTACTCCATGTATCTCTATGGAATTCCCCAGAATGCGGTGAATGATATTAATCCATACGTTGCCGGGGAAATAGCAAAAGTACATAAAAATGTGGTGGGAATTAAATATAGCTTTCCGAATGTGTCCAGAATTCAGCAATTTATGCTGATTAATAATGGAACATTTTCCGTATTAGTTGGTCCGGATGAGTTATTTGAGGCAGTTGTTGCAGTCGGAGGAGCAGGAACCGTATCCGGGAATTCGATGATTATTCCACAGAATTACTTGGCTGTATGGGATGCCATGCAGAAGAAAGATTTTGATATGGCAACAAAATACCAGCGCAGGACAAATGAATTAAATGCGATCCTATGTGCAAAAAACAATATTGCGGCCTATAAGATCATGCTGAAAGAAGAGGGCATTATCAAATCGTCTGCAGTGCGGTCTCCCATGGGGACACTTAGCAAAGAAGAAGAGAAGGAATTGATACATATGCTGAATGAGAAAAAATATAAGGAAGTAATTGTATGAAAAGAAGATTAATTGAGGAATATCCGGTAATAGGAATTCGACCGATTATCGATGCACGGCGGGGAATGCTGGATGTGCGTGGTTCTCTGGAAGTACAGACAAGGAATATGGCAGCGGCAGCAAAGAAATTGCTGGAAGAAAATCTTACTTATTCCAACGGTGAACCTGTGAGAGTAGTTGTTCCCCCTACTACAATAGGAAGGGTTTCAGAAGCTGCGGCTTGTGCGCAGCAGTTCAGAAAAGAAGGTGTTTCCATAACATTATCCGTCACACCATGCTGGTGTTATGGTTCGGAAACTATGGACATGGATCCGATGACAATCAAAGGTGTATGGGGACTGAATGCTACAGAACGTCCAGGGGCAGTCTATCTGGCGTCCGTACTTGCCGGATACGCAAGAAAAGGGCTGCCTGCTTTTGGAATCTATGGGCGATATGTGCAGGAAGCAGATGATAATGATATTCCGGAAGATGTCAAAGAAAAACTACTTCGTTTCGGCAGAGCGGCAGTAGCGGTTAAGACTATGTGCGGGGCATCTTATTTACAGATCGGCGCTATGTGTATGGGAATTTCAGGTTCCGCAATTGATCCGGACTTTTTCGAAGAATATCTCGGCATGCGTGTGGAATCTGTAGATGAAGTGGAGGTTCTTCGTCGTATCGAGCAGGAAATCTATGATCAGACGGAATACGAAAAAGCAATTACATGGACAAGGGCGAACTGCAAAGAAGGATTTGATAAAAATCCTGAATATGCACAAAAGAGCAGGGAAGAAAAGGAAAAGGATTGGGAATTTACAGTAAAGTGTGCCATTATCATTAAAGATTTGATGAATGGAAATCCGAATCTGCCGTCAGGAAGAGAAGAAGAAATGCTGGGACATAATGCCATTGTGGCTGGATTCCAGGGGCAGAGACAGTGGACAGATTGTTACCCTAATACGGATTTCCCGGAAGCAATATTGAATACCTCTTTCGACTGGAATGGTGCTCGGGAGCCATACATTCTGGCAACGGAGAATGATACGCTGAATGGCGTAAGCATGCTGCTTCTAAAACTTCTTACGGGAAGGGCTCAGATGTTTGCGGATGTACGTACTTGTTGGGATGCGGAAGCGGTAAAGCATGCGACAGGATATGAGCTGGAGGGGAAAGCGAAAGAGGCGCGGGGGTTCATTCACCTGATCAATTCAGGGGCATGCTGCCTGGATGCCTGCGGTGAGGTGCATGATGAAAATGGAAATGGAGTGATGAAACCCTTCTGGAAGATGACGCAGCAGGATATTGACGTATGTTTGAAAGCGACACAGTGGTGTGCTTCCGATCAAGGTTATTTCCGCGGTGGTGGCTATTCGTCCAGGTTTATGACACGTGCTGAGATGCCGGCCACCATGATCCGCTTGAACAGCGTAAAAGGTCTTGGCCCGGTGCTTCAGTTGGTAGAGGGATATACCATAAAGTTGCCGGAAGAGATTGCGGATCAGATCTGGAAAAGGACCGATTATACATGGCCTTGTACATGGTTTGCACCTTGTGTTATAGGAAAAGGAGCCTTTGCAACAGCTTATGATGTTATGAATAACTGGGGTGCCAATCATGGCGCGATCAGTTATGGTCATGTCGGAGGGGATATCATCACACTCTGTTCCATGCTTCGTATTCCGGTTTGTATGCATAATGTGCCGGAAGAAAAGATTTTCCGTCCGGCCTCATGGAATTCATTCGGTATGGACAAAGAGCGTCAGGATTATGCGGCATGTGCTGCGTATGGACCATTATACAAGTAGGATGGTAAGATGATGAATTATTTGTTAGGAACAGATATTGGAACTTCTGGAACCAAGACGATTTTGATGGATGTGCAGGGGAATTTGATTGCGCAGGACTTACAGGAATATGATGTGTTGACTCCACATCTCTTGTGGGCAGAGCAGTGGCCGCAGGTATGGTATGATGCCGTCATTGATTCCATAAGAAATACGGTAAAGAAGTCAAATGTGCCTAAGAAAAATATCAAGGGAATTGCGATCAGCGGTTTGTACGGAGGTTCGGGTATTCCACTGGACGAGAACATGGAGCCGGTTCGCCCGTGTATGATCTGGATGGATCGCAGGGCGGAAGAAGAAACCCGTTGGGTTTTGGAAAACATCGGGGAAGAAAAGCTCCTGAAGATTACGCAGAATGGAGCGGATCCTTATTATGGGTATACAAAGATCCTGTGGATGAAAAATCATGAGCCGGAAAACTGGGCAAGAACAAAACTATTTCTTCCACCGAACGATTATGTAATCTATCGGATGACAGGAGAGATTGCTATCGATTATTCGTCAGCAGGAAATATTGGCGGAATTTTCGACATGAACACCAGGAGCTGGTCTCGGGAGCTGATGCAAGCTATGGGAATCCCAATGTCCATGATGCCTCAGAATATCGTGGAATCTACAGATATTGTCGGTGGATTGAAGGAAGGAATTGCGAATTTGCTTGGGCTTTGGGAAGGACTGCCCGTGATTGCAGGAGGTATCGATTGCGGAGCGGCAAATATCGGACTGGGTGTATTTGAACCAGGTATTTACGCGGCGGCAATCGGAACCTCCATGTGCGCGGCATTGATATCGGACAAGCCGGTGAACGGGAAGGGACTGATCGTATGGCCGTATCTCTATGAGGCGAAGAAATTGTCCTATTATTTCTCCGGAGGCGCAACAGCCGGAGCAATTATAAAATGGTTCCGTCAGATTATGTGCGAATATGAAATTGAGGCGGAACGAAACGGTGGGCCAAACGCTTATGACGTATTGAATGAACAGGCGAAAAAAATACCGGCAGGCAGCGGTGGATTGTTGGTGCTGCCCTATTTTATGGGAGAAAGAAGTCCAGTCTGGGATTCTGATGCGAAAGGTACGATCCTGGGCTTGTCTCTGGCTCATACCAAGGCACATATCTATCGAGCGTTTATGGAAGCGGTTGCATATTCTCTCAGAAACGCAATGGAAGCTACAGGAGAAGAACTGGGAGAATCTATTTTGATTGCCGGCGGTGTAACAAAATCAAAAGTCTGGAAACAGATCTTTGCAGATGTAACCGGGTATCCGATAGTTTGTCCGATCTACGATGCAGAAGCGAACCTGGGTGATGTGATGCTTGCAGGGATTGGTACAGGACTTCTGACCTATGAGGAAATGAAGAAGTGGTCGGTACTAGATTCAAAAATTATGCCGATTGAAGAAAATTACAAAAAATATAATGAATATTATCGGCTCTATAAAACGGTCTATAAAAATTTAAAGGACGATATGAAAGAGCTGTCAAGAATATCAAAACAGGCATAATGTTCTGCAATCCTTTTCAAGATACTGCCTCGCCACTCAGGCAGCCACATGATGCGGCTTAAGCTGCAGTAAGAAAGTCTGCATTAATTTTTTTAATGCAGATTCAAAGGGAGTATATGATGTGCGACCAACAATAAAAGATGTTGCAAAGCTAACGAATGTGTCGATTGCAACGGTATCAAATGTATTAACAAATAAAAAATATGTAAGCCCAGAGCTGAAAGAGAAAATTCAAGAAGCTATGGAGCATTTGGGATACGAGCCCAATATTACGGCAAGGAACTTAAAAGTTAATAAAACTTATAAAGTTGGTGTTGTTGTTCCGGATATTACAAATCCGTTTTTCTGTGGAATTGTAAAATATATTGAAAAAACAATCAGTGCGAGTGGATATCAATTGGTTCTTTATAATTCTGATGAAAAACCTGAAAAAGAACTTCAAATATTTGAATCCTTACTACTGGGTAGTGTTGATGGATTGATTCTTGTTGCGTCAAGAATGAATGAACTGCTGATGGCGCGTAAGTATCAAATGCCGGTCGTAATACTAGATAGACCTGCTTTTGATACAGATGCGGATATTCACTTCGTTTATTCAGATGATTTTAAAGGTGCTGAATTGATTGCAGACCTTTTCCTTAAAAAAGGATATCAAAATTTTGTTTGTATTACCGAACCTGATGATGTTCAATTTGCCAATGCCAAGCTAAATGGCTTTAAAAATGCGTTGCTGAACAATGGAATTCAATCGGAAAATATAGAAACATATCGTACTGCTATTAATTTTGATGACTGCTATTCCATTATGATGGATTTGTTGCGAAATTATGATCCCGAAAAAAAGAAAGGGATATTTGTTTGTGGCGATATTGGGGCTTGGGGTGCGATTGAAGCAGTAAAAAAAAGGGGGCTTAAAATTCCGAGGGATATTGGAATTGCCGGTTTTTATGATATTTGCTTTTTACGATTAGTTTGTCCTGGTCTGACAACGGTGCAAAATCCTACGAAAGAATTAGGAGAGTCGGCTGCAAGGGTAATCTTAAATAAATTAAACGATAATGGAAATAATGTAGAAAAAACAATCGTTCTTGATGTTAAATTAATAGAACGGGAAACAGTATAAAAAATTCTTGCAGCAGATTTAGCTGTTAGGAAAAGGAGCATGTCATGAAAAATAAAATCTTATGTATGGGATGTATCAATATCGATCTGGTAATGTATGCTTCCCGAATCCCAAGACCTGGTGAAACAATCGAAACGGATAACTTTCAGACGTTTCCCGGCGGTAAAGGAGGGAATCAATCTGTTGCTGCTTCCATACTCGGAGGTGACGTGAAATTTTTTACAAAGCTTGGAACGGATGACTACAGTAAGCAATTAACGATCGCACAAAAAAAGTGCGGTGTTTCCATGGACGATGTTCTTTATTTAGATGGAGCTACCGCTGGAATTGCAATGATTATGGTGGATGAAAACGCCCAGAACTCAATTTTATATACACCGGGAGCTAACAGAATGCTTACGCCTGATGATGTAAGAGCTTCGTCTCATATCTTTGATGACTGTGATATTTTGGAAATCACGATGGAAAGTCCGAAAGAAGCAGTTTATGAGGCCATTAAGATTGCCAAGTCAAAAAATATGATTGTGATAATGGATCCTGCGCCGGCTCCAAAGGAAGGAATTCCAGCTGAGATTGCTGAATTGGTGGACTTTATAAAACCGAATGAAACGGAAACGGAAATTCTGACAGGGATCGCCGTGACGGATGAAATTTCTGCGTGGAAATCATTAAAAGCTTTGCAAGCCAAAGGTTTCAGAACACCGATTATTTCTCTGGGCGGGAAAGGTGCGCTTACGGTATTGGATGGCGAAGCTTATCTTGAAAGACCGTTGAATGTGAAACCAATTGATACTACGGCTGCCGGAGATATATTTCTCGGAGCATTTACTTCAGCTCTCAGCAACGGGAAGTCCTTGAAGGAGTGCCTGAAATTTGCTAAAACAGCAGCAGCGATCAGTACTATGAAAAAGGGAGCGCAGTCTTCCATTCCATCGATTCAAGCGGTGGAAGCATTTCTTTAATCTGGGTGTGACGGCCTAAAAATTTAAAAGCTTACGATTTAAAATCGCAGGCTTTTTCTTTTTTTGATTCTAAAACTTGAATTTTCTTTTGTATTTTACTTCCCTATGATTTTTTTGAGCAATGCGTTATGATTATGATATAATATTTAGGAATTTAAAACATTTGGGATATTGTAGAGTTTTTGGGAAGAATACGTGAGGTTTGATATGGATGCATATAAGAAAAAATATTTACCAGAAGAGTTTGCTGAAAAAATGTTTGACGCAATCATTTATTATGCAAGAGAAAATGATAAAGCCTTTAAAGAAAATATTTCTCGGGATTATCATGCCACGTTGTTTATGACGTTCTTTCTAATCTATGGAATTGACCTGGTGAATTACTTTTTAATAAACAAATATGGCAAATTTAACAGAGAAATATCTAACAAGTTATTTTCAATCATGACTGATAAAATCGATTATAGCTTTCCTGACAATGAAGCTGAAATGATTAAAGACTGTGTTTCGATAATGGAAGATAAAATAATAGAAGCTTTAAAAATACCGTTTGATGATGGAATTAATAACCCTTTCCGTGAGTTGGCTTTATATATTCCTAATATAATCGATATCAGAGATGCATATGACAAACAATATGCGAATCAATTACTTTTTAACTGCTTGGGAGAAACTTTTACCAGTTTGGGTAAATTGGTGAATGAAAATGAACTTAAATATTAGATTGTTTTGGAGGTTTGACCTCTTGACAAATTCATTTTAGATTTCAGATGAAGCTTGTTTGGAAGATATTTTATTGAATGACCGAAACAAGTTTTGTTTCAGTTATTTTGTTAATAAATAACTGAAATTAGATTATGAGTATAATAGCAGCAAAAAAAATGTTCGCAAATGTCGAATTATGCGTAAAATTGAAGAATGATTATTGCGAAAGTAAAATTTTTGGAATATACTGGACTACGCAGGATATTATTGAAAAAATACTCGATCTTGCCGATTATATGAAAGGAATTGGTAAAATGAATAATCAAATATGGCTTTTAATCGACTGCAATAAGTTACTTGTAGACGGAGACAGGAGGAAGTATAATTGAACACTAAAAAAATTACATTTTGCATAAGCTTTATAACCACAATCATGTTTTTGATTTTAGGATTCGTTGCGATGAAGTTAAATCAAAATGAACTGAGCGGATTGAGAAATATGATTATGATACTTGCTTTTGTTTTTATCATGATAGGCGTAATAGAAATTTTAATAATGAGGAAAATCATCAACAGACAAATGGATGACTTTAATTTTATTTCAGAAAAATTGGCAAGAGGAGAGGTTGATGTTGAGATAAATGTAACGAATGAAACGGAATCGGGAGATTTAATGAGAAACCTAAAGAAAATAGGTGAAAATATTCGTACTCAATCTGAAATCACAAATCGTATTGCAGCGGGTGATTTTTCGGCTGATATTACGCCAACATCTGATAAGGATATGCTTTCCATTAATATGCAATCCGTTATGGATAATTTGAGAGCCCTTGTTAACGAAACAAAAATGCTTACTGCTGCTGCTGCCGAGGGAGATCTTGAAATACGAGGAACTGCGGAGGCATTTCAAGGGGGATTTAAGGAAATTCTTGATGGAATCAACAACACCCTTGATGGAATTGTAGACCCGTTGAATGTTACGCTTGCGTATATAGAAAAAGTGGCAAATGGCGAGACTCTTGAGGAAATCGAGAATGTTTACAAGGGGCAGTATGGCGTTTTGATTGACAACCTAATGAAGGTAAGAGCATCCCTTTATACCTTGAGTTCTGAAACAGAACGGCTTACAAAAGCAGCCTTTGAGGGAGAATTTAGCTATCAGCCGGACATCAGCCTGCATAAGGGTGGCTATGCAAATATTATGAGCAGCGTAAATGATTCTCTGGATCATATCATCGCACCATTTCGTAAGTGCGGAGAATATATGAGGCGAATCGGAAACGGTGAAATTCCAGAAAAAATTACGGACGAATATATGGGAGAATTTGTTGATATCATTAACAGCATCAACAATTGCATTGATGGTCTGGGTGCATTGGTAGAGGGAAGAGATATTCTGAAACTTATGGCTGGCAGCAACGATTACTCGAATCAGGTCGAGGGGACGTATCTAGGGATTTATGCTGAAATCGCAGAGTCGATTAATGCGGTTTCCACAACGATTAATCGCCTGATCAGTGTGCTGAATAATATTGCTTTGGGAAGTCTGAAGGACATAGAATGGCTGAAAGAAATTGGAAGGAGAAGTGAGAATGATACCTTGATGCCGGCAATTATTACGATGATTGAAACCATACAGTCCCTGATAGACGAAGCGGAAGTATTAACAACTGCAGCAATTGAAGGAAGACTGGATACGGTATCCGATTCGGAAAAATTCAATGGTGCCTGGAAAAACCTAGTGAATGGAATGGACAATATTCTGGTAGAAGTGGAAAGGCCATTAAAAGATGTGACACAAGTGATGGGAGAAATCTCAAAAGGAAACTTACATATTGCGGTAAAGGGCTCTTATAAGGGAGAATTTGATGTATTAACTCAGGCGGTAAATAATACAACGAGCGGACTTCAAGCTGTTGTGAATCAAATAACGGAGACAATCGGTCAGATTGCAGAAGGAAATCTTGCGATAGAACACCTTAGTGATTTCGGTGGTGACTTTGTCAGTATATCCAATTCATTAAATGTAATCATAGATTCTCTGAATACCGTTATGGGAGATATGAATGAATCAGCGGAACAGGTATCTGCAGGATCAAGGCAGGTATCCGACGGAAGCCAGGCATTATCACAGGGATCTACGGAGCAGGCCAGCTCCATTCAGGAATTGACCGCATCAATCAGTGAGATCGCATCCCAGACGAAGCAGAACGCTGTTGATGCAAACCAGGCCAGCGAATTTGCAACAAATGCAAGAGGCAATGCTGAAAAAGGCAATCACCATATGAAGGAAATGCTTCAGTCAATGGAAGACATCAACGAATCATCCTCGAACATTTCAAAGATTATTAAGGTAATTGATGATATCGCATTCCAGACCAACATTCTGGCCTTAAACGCAGCGGTTGAGGCAGCAAGGGCAGGACAGCACGGTAAAGGATTTGCCGTGGTGGCGGAAGAAGTACGCAGTCTTGCGGCAAGAAGTGCGGAAGCAGCAAAGGATACCACTAACTTGATTGAGGGATCTATTGATAAAGTACAGACCGGAACGAAAATTGCGAGTGAAACGGCATCTGCCTTGAATCAAATTGTTCAGGAAATAGAAAAGGCAGCAGATCTGGTTGAAAGAATTGCCATGGCTTCCAATGAACAGGCATCGGGAATCACGCAGGTTAACAAGGGAATCGAGCAGGTATCTCAGGTTGTTCAGAATAATTCCGCTACCGCAGAAGAAAGTGCGGCTGCCAGTGAAGAACTATCCAGTCAGGCAATGATTTTAAAAGAGATGGTTAGCAAATTTAAATTAAATAAAAGCAGGAATGGTTTTAACGGATCGGAACCCAAATTATTAAAAAATACAAAGGAAGAAAAGATCGCTTACAAAACATTAAATTCAGCACCTAAAATATTGCTTGATGAAAAAGAGCATGATAAATATTAAATACTATAACGAAACAACAACGTTAACCTAAAAAACACCAAAGGGAACCTTTACGACATTTAATGGCTCCCTTTGTTTTTTGTTTAATTATTATCGTTTAATTGCTGTTTGGCCATTCCAATCAACTTTTTTGTCATGGTGCCCCCGATATACCCTCCGACATAACCGTTTTGTCTTGAGGTTAGAGTTGCTTTATCTAAATGATTATATTGAGAGATATCAATTCCCGTTTCTTTGGCAAATTCAGTTTTCAATTGATTTAATTTAATGTCTGACTTAACGTGTGTCATAATATCACCGCCTCTAGTAATAATTTAACCAAAGAGTCATTTTATATTGCAAGCAAAAATTACCGAAAATTGAAGGGAACATTGAAAAGAGAGCAAAGTGTTAAATTGATTTATAGCTATAAAAATACTACTAGAATTCTAGCAGCAAGTTTAATAAAATATTTCATTTAATTTGGTTGATTTTACAGCGTTATTTAGATTTTATAGCAGAATAAGACATTCTTCAATGACTTCATCAGATAGTTCAAAAACTCTTTCTTCTTCTTCCAATATCATCACATCCTTTCTTGAGAGAAAAAAATAATTAAGCTGCTTAAATGACAGCCGATTATTAATATATGCGGAAGTATAAATAGTATTCCAGAAAATATCCAGTTCATTTTTCATATAAGTGATTCAGCTGATTTTTAAAGAAAAAAATCAAAATATATCTTGACTGTTCCCCAAGGGTATATTTTATAGTAAGGGCTAAGGAGATGATGCAATGAAAATTAATCAAGTGATGAAAAAAACCGGACTTACGAAAAAAGCAATCTACTATTATGAAAATGAAGGATTGATCAGTCCTGAAAAAAAACCCGGAAATAACTACCGAATTTATACGGATGATGATGTTAGAACACTAATTAAGATTAATATACTGCGGAGGCTGGATGTACCAATTAAATCCATTGGTGAGATTATCAATCATGGAGTTTCGATAAAAGATATATTGAAAGACCAGTTGTCTTTGACAAATCATAAGATAAATGTACTGTTTCAAAATAAAATGATTCTCAATGAATTGATTACAAAGGATATGGAAGACTCAGATTTCTCTTTTAACACCTTAAAAGACTTTGATCTTGAATTGGATAAAATTATGGTTGGCTCAGGATATTTGGGAAAGGAACTTGAACGGATTTTTCCGGGCACGTTAGGTAAAATCTTAGCCATATTCTATAACAATTTTCTGAATGTACCTTTGGATACAGAAGAAAAGGTTTCTGCGTGGAATGATTTGGTTAGCAAACTTGATGAAATGCAGGAGATTGATTATCCTGACGATATCAGGATAATTGTAGACGAAATATACGGTGAGGTAGATCGTGATCGAATAGATTATTTGGAGAAAATAAGCAAACAGGTTATTGACGCAGAACTTGGAAAACAAATACAGTCTGAATCAGAAGAGATTTTGATGACGAAAGAATCTATGGAAGGTTACTATGCAAATCCTGAAAATCAGAGAAAAATAGAAGGCTACTATAATTTGCAGAATTTTATTTTAAATAATCTATATGTGTTTAAAGAAATTGACCAGTTTATAGGCATTATCAATGATCGATATAGAAACTATATGAGCCAATCACCAAATTCGTCAAAAACGAGATAGCGTTAAATCCCCCTGAGAAATGGATGGAGTTCAGGGGGGGTGGAGTTATTTCGGCTGTATTTCTTTTTCTTTTACTTTATCCAGTGTACCGGATGACGCAAATTTCGACGTTTGAACGGATTTAGGGGTTTTATCTTTTTTCTTTTTATTCATGCTATTTACCTCCTGAATATCAAGTATTATATTGTTCAAATCTCGGGCAACGGCGAACTCCAAAAACAAGAAGCAGTTTTATAACTGCTTCTGTTCATGTTATTCAGTTGATCTATAGTAATTTGTATTACTATCACGATTACCATTATTTATCATATTATCTGTAATTTATTAATTCCTGGATGCTTTTAAAATTATCTTGTAATTCTCTATTTTCATTGTTCTGATTATCCTGTTGACTGTTTCCATCGTAATTCTGAGTATTGAATTCTTGTATATTCTTAAAATTGTCCCGAAGATCTCGGTTTATATTTTTATTCTGTTCATTATTTCTGGAATTATCCAATATCCTCACCTCCAATTAAAATTCTTTACATTTTTTCGATTTATATTCTCCTTTTATCTAATTTACTTTGACCAATGTCGAATTTGTTAAAGATAAAAATTGTGCAAAAATTTTTGCATGTATTGAATCGTAATCATTGATTATACTATGTTTAATCAGGAGGTGAAAATATGGATGAAAATAATATAGACTTGGGAAATATGAAGTCAAGAGATGTGGGTAATTTAATATCAAAACAGCTTGTTGAATTAGGTAAAGATGTTGCCGATAATGCTTCGTTAAACGGCTCTGTGGATTACGGTGACTTGCCTTCTAGGGCATTGCCCGAATTAGGAAAACAAGCAATTAAAAATGAAATAAATCAATAGGAAAATGCCTCTCTATCATTTTTAGAGAGGCATTCTTAGATCTTACAATATTTTACATATCAGTTGAATATTCAGAAAATTGTAAAATCAAAAATAGTTAATATTGACAATTATATTGTGCTTTAATATAATTGTATCGGAAAAACATATTGCTTGCCTCAATTCTCTTTGAGGTGTGATTGATCGGATTAAAATTAAAGAAAAATGTCATGATTATGGATTTTTTTTACTTTATTTTTTTTTTGCAGTATATGACGGTCTTCTTACTAAATATTTAATTCTGAAAAATTACCTTTGATTGAGAAAAGGCGTATTTAATTTAAGGAGGAAAATATGGGTAAAAGAATACCAATGTGGCAAATTCTTCTGGTATTGCTTGTCTTGATGTTAGCTTTGTACTGGACAATTGCTGGTTACGATGCATCTCCCCACACAGCACTGATCATTGCTGCAATATTCGGCGCAATTATTGCTATCTTAAACGGTTTTAAGTGGGCTTATATTGAGAAAGGAATCATTAATAACATCGGAAGATCCATGCAGGCCATTCTGATTCTGCTTACCATCGGTATGCTGGTCGGAACATGGATTGCTGGCGGTATTGTTCCCGCTTTGATCTATTACGGATTGATGATTTTGAGTCCGGGAATATTCCTGGTAGCAACTTGCTTGATTTGCGCTGTTGTATCCTTGGCAACGGGAAGCTCATGGACAACGGCAGGTACTGTCGGTATTGCACTGATCGGTGTTGGTTCAGGGCTTGGAATCCCTATAGAAATGGCTGCCGGTGCAATTATATCCGGCGCGTATTTCGGTGATAAGATGTCACCTCTTTCTGACACAACAAATCTGGCTCCTGCGATGGCCGGTGCCAATTTGTTTGATCACATAAGACATATGATCAAGACAACCGGACCGTCTCTAATCATTGCCCTTATTATTTTCGGTGTACTCGGAATGGGGCACAATGGTCAAAACGTAGATATGAGTCAGGTGGACAATTTAATGGGTACTCTTAAAGAAAATTTCTACATTTCCCCAATTTTAATTATCCCACCGCTTCTTGTAATTGCCATAGTAGTGTGTAAAGTTCCGGCACTTCCCGGCTTATTGGGAGGTGTAGTATTGGGCGCTCTTTGTGCAGTGGCTTTCCAGGGTGCAAACATTGGAGACCTTGTATCTAATGTAGCCTACGGTGGTTTCGTTTCGGAAACCGGGAATGAGTTTATTGATGAGCTCCTGACCAGAGGAGGATTAACCAGTATGTACTATACTGTAGCGCTGATTCTCTGTGCAATGTGTATTGGCGGTGTTTTGGATTCAACGAATATGCTTAAGATTCTTTGCGAACATCTTTTGAAGTTTGCAAAAGGTACAGGATCTCTTGTTTTCATCACGATTATTACTTGTATTGTTGTAAATATCGCTGCTTCTGATCAGTATCTCTCTCTCGTTCTTCCAGGTAGAATGTACAAAGATGCATATGAAGACAGGCGATTAAAGAATAAAAATTTATCCCGTGTTCTTGAGGACTCCGGTACATTGACCTCTCCTCTTGTTCCTTGGAATACCTGTGGTACCTATCAGTCAACCACACTTGGGGTAGATACGTTTGCTTATCTGCCATATTGTTTCTTAAACTTAATTAATCCGTTTGTTTCTCTTTTCTATGGAATTACCGGAATTACCATGGAAAAGATGTCGGATGAAGAATACGAAGCATGCATGAGACAGAGAGCGTTGGATGTAGAATTGGCAGCCAAAACAATGGAATAATATTAATAGAAAAAACATACATAATGAAAAGGGCGGTACAGAGATTAATCTGTACCGCTTTTAAAATGGATTTATAATGAATTTGGGGGGTAATCCTAGTAATACGTATGTCAAATTCCTTGTGGTTTCCAGCCGGACAGATCCGACTCCAATGTAACATGGTGTTCTAATAGATCATGAATTTCTTTTACTCTATATTCTTTCAATTCTAATTTTGGTATGATAATGACACGATATTCATCAAGGAATAGGAAGAAATGAGAATCACTTTCAACGACATGATCAACCGTGTCCCAATGATATTCTGCCTGTTCCAAACCTGTCCACTTGACGGTAAAACCGATTTGAGAAAGGGTTAGTTCCTGTTTCTTATTAATGATTGCTTTTGGGAATTTTTCAAGCCGTCTTGCGTCGATACTTAACCATGTATATATTACAGCGATAAAAAGTATTCCGACGATTCCCAACAATTTAAGGAAAGGTAACGGAATGGCAGTTTCACTGATAATTAGTAAGACGAGAGAAAGGATAAGAATATAAACTGTAATCTTAGTCCGTTTTGGATTCCTCTTATACATATGATAATTGCGCAGAACGTTATAATCAGAACGTCTTACCATACTTTGAACTGAGATTGATTTATCGCTCATGTTGATCCTCCGTTTTGATTTCTTTGCTTCATTATACTTCAGAAACTTTCTGGTGTAAACGCTTTCTCATCTTCTTCTTTGCTAAGAATCTATTGATTGTTTTCTTCTAATATGGTAGACTGACCAATATGACAAGACAATGGTATAGGCATATGTAAAATCATGTGAAATTTACAGCAAACCTATCATAAAATTTTATAATTAATTCATGATACAAATTGGGTAAACTAATTAGAAGATAGAAAGGAAGATTCTAATGTATTATATAGCAAATCGTATCGATCGGTTGCCGTCAACTCCTATGCTGAAAAAAATTCTAATGCTTACAGGACTTGGTTGGATGTTTGATGCAATGGATCAAGGAATGGTCTCAGGAGTTATGGCTGCAATTGGAACCGATTGGCAATTAACTACGGGACAGATAGGGTTGTTGGGAAGTTCTGGAATGCTGGGCATGATTTTAGGTGCTGCATTATCAGGAATGGCGGCGGATCGGTGGGGCAGAAGAACTGTTATCCTATGGACTTTGGTCATATACGGCTTGGCCAGTGGTTTGTCAGGTTTTGCGATGAATTATCCGATGCTCCTTGTTTTAAGATTTTGTACAGGGTTTGGACTTGGGGGGGAGTTGCCTGCTGCATCGACATTGATCAGTGAGTATTCACCCAAAAAAATCCGAGGGCGCAATGTCATATTTCTGGAAAGCTTTTGGGCCTGGGGATGGATTTTGGCAGCCTTGGTTGCGTATTTGCTGATTCCTGTTTACGGATGGCGTATAGCCTTCTGGGTTGGTGCCGTACCTGCTCTCTTTGCTGCATATTTAAGGAAGGCTGTACCGGAATCTCCGCGTTATCTAGAAACAGCAGGCAAAGGAAAGGAAGCGGATTCTTTGGTTCGAATCATGGAAAAACAGGCAAATGTCGAAGAATACAAAGGAATCACAAATTCATCCGGTCAAATGCAGGAACGTAAAACACGTCTGTCGCTTGGAGAGCTTTGGTCAAAGAAATATATCAGAAGCACCATCGTATTATGGATCATCTGGATTGGCATCAATTTTGGTTATTACGGATTTGTTCTATGGACTCCATCCTTGCTTGTGGCGCAGGGCTTTGCTTTGATTAAAAGCTTCGAATTTACATTAATTATGTGTCTTGCACAATTACCTGGGTACTTTAGTGCGGCATATCTTGTAGAGCGAATCGGTCGTAAATGGGTACTTATCATATATTTTGCCGGTACGGCTCTCGCCGCATGGCTGTTTGGACATGCAGCAACGACAACACAAGTTTTGATCTATGGATGCTTACTTTATTTCTTCAGTCTGGGTGCATGGGGGTGCGTTTATGCCTATACTCCGGAGGTGTATCCAACAATTGCAAGAGCCAGCGGGTCTGGATGGGCGGCTGCTTTTGGAAGAATAGGTGCATTCGTGGCTCCACTTATTCTGCCGGTTATTTATAGCACTTACGGTGAGGATAAGGGCTATGGTTATATATTTACTTTACTAACAGCGGTTTTTGCGGTTGTGGCGATTGTCGTGGCTTTGCTGGGTAAAGAAACCATGGGTAAATCACTGGAAGAAATCAGTGATTAAAAACCGCAAAAGATACAGTTGAATCAATTGTTTGCAGAAAATAAATCCTCTGAACATTTTTTATGATCAGGGGATTTCTTATTATTTACAGGAACAAACTATCTCTGATACTCGTCAAACAAATAAATATATTAGGACTCGCAGAATGGCAAAAACTTAAATGAAAGAGAGGAGTTTCAATGAAACTAAAAAGAACACTTGTCTACGGAACTTTGGTTACAATATTATTACTATCAAGCAGTATCTTTGCAATCGCTTTAGACGAAACCATCCCCTCAACCGGAGACGTTTTCCTATACACGGGGAGTCCCTTGGTCCTTTCAAATGGACAGGTGGAAATGCTTGATTCTACCAATCCTGATCTGGGAGCTACCGTTGTGAACTCCAGAACGCTTCTTCCTTTGCGGGCTGTCTCAGAACTTTTCGGTGCAGAGGTAACCTATGATGAACCTCAAAAAGAGGCTGTTATAAAATATAACGGAAAAAAGTTTCTGTTTCCCATTAATGAAAAGAAATACATTGTGGAGGATATTTTAAACAGCAAGGATTATGAAATGGACTCCAAGTCGGTTATAATAGATGGACGTACCATGGTTCCGCTCAGGACAATTTGTGAGAATGTTTTGGGTAAAGAAGTATCTTATTATGACAGAATCATAGCCGTGGCAGATCATGAAATTAACTTGCAGGCAGATTCCGCATTGATAGCGGATGTCAAGGAAAAAATAGGAGCAGCTGTTAAAGCAAGGAACAAGAAAGAACTAGAGCTTGCTTTGTCAGGAGATCAAATTGTAAGATATTTTTCAGATGATGTAGTAATGGATCAAAATCAGGACGTAAGTAATGAAAAAAGCATAGAAATGAATGCGCAGTCTGATTCTGCCGGCTCATACTCAACAACCAATACTCAAGTTGAAGGTATTGATGAGGCAGATGTGGTAAAGACGGACGGAAAATATATTTATATCGGCGGAAATAATGTTGTTCGTATCGTTGGAGCCGATCATGGCATGCTGAGTGATGAAACGGCGATAAGGCTTGCTACGAATAAGAACGTCAATGAAATCTATGTGGCAGATAATCGATTGGTCATTCTGGGAACCAAATGGGTGGACACGGATACCAGAAAAGATTCAACGGATACGGTTTTGAATGAAAAAACCATAGGGATTGTTTCCCCTTCTTATAGGCAAAAGCATTACACCTTTGTTGATGTTTATGATATAACGAACCCTTTAAAACCGGCCTATATAAAAGGACATGAAATGGAAGGTTCCTATCAGTCAAGCAGGAAGAACGGTGAAATCGTTTATCTCGTAACCAATCTACATTCTTACGGAGATATCGTTCTGCCTATGATGAGGGATACCGCCACTGGCAATAAGGAATTTCAGCTTGAACTTGATGACGTTATGATTATGCCGCGTCATCCTTCCGCAGGATATTTAATCATCTCTGCAATCAATGTCAACAACGAGGAAAAAACAGAGGTTGAAGCAATCACCGCCTATGGTATGACGATGTATATGAATGATTCGGCTATGTACCTTGCGGCCAATGATTCGAATAATACAAGTACTATTATTAAATTCGCATTGAAAGGTACGAAGGTTGGCTATGCCGGATCAGGAAATGTCAAAGGGTCTGTGCTGAACCAGTTTTCTATGGATGAATATGAAGAAAACCTGAGAGTGGCCACAACGACCTGGGATAAAGAAAATGCATTGTATGTACTCGATCCATCGCTGAATATCGTTGGGTCCGTGACAGGATTAGCAAAAGGAGAATCTATTTATTCCGTTAGGTTTATGGGTGATAAGGGTTATATTGTTACATTTAGAACCATTGATCCATTATTTATTTTTGATCTTTCCAACCCCACAAAGCCGGTTGTGACAGGGGAATTGAAGATTCCTGGTTTCAGCAACTATCTTCACCCGGTAGGAGAGAATCTGATCCTTGGAATAGGCAAGGATACCTATGATACTTACCGAAAAGACAACAACGGAAATGAAATCGTGATAGGTACTCGCCAAGGTGGTATAAAATATTCTCTTTTTGATGTCTCAGATATGGGCAAACCAAAAGAAATTTCTAAGTATGTGATTGGCGATTCGGGAAGTTATACGGATGCTCTTAATAACCATAAGGCGATTATGATGGATCAAAAATCGGAAAAGGTTGCACTTGATGCGTATCTGACTTACGAGAATCAAGAAAAAGCCGATCAACAAGGGGCAGTAATTATCAGCTATGACGACAATCAACTTTCACTGAAAGGCATTCTTGTTTCTGAACCTTCCGGTGTATATGGAAATGACATTCCTGATGCGAGACGAATTCTCTATATTGGAGATGAACTTTACTATATACAGGGCGCTCGTATCACATCCTATGATTATGATAACCTGAAGAAGATCGATGATCTGGTTCTTCAATAACCATTTTCCAAACGATAGAACTTTCCTGTCAATCTCTCTTTGGTCGCTTCATTTAGAATATTTATTTTGTATTGGGCAACAATAATCCTGATGAAAATTTACAATAAGGAGGTTGCCATGGCAAAGGATAGCCAAATCGATAATAAAAAAGCGAGAAAGGAAAAGGCAAATAACCAGACACCTTTGACTCGTGAAAACCAAAATCAGAACAGAAATGCGAAAAAACAATCCATAAAGCATGATGATGTATAGGGGGTTTTCGAATGGCAAAAGCAGGGATGAAGAGGCCGGATCCGAAAGAACCGCATGGTACTGAGAGCAATCATAAGCTTCACATACCAAAAAATGATCAGGAGCCCGTTCCTGAAATACAGGGAAAGGCCAAATATGGTCATAAAAAAGCGGATGACAGGGATTGAGCAGGGCTTACAAATTATTTTTTAATAGCATTCGGTGGATTTTACCGGATGCTATTTCTTTGCAGGAAGTTTTTATTTATGCCGGCACGTCTTATCATTTGAATCGAGGCCTTCCACATTTGCTATCAGGAATAGAACATGACGTAAGAAAGGGAATAATTGTTCGCTTGCCCACATATTCTGAAGGTAGGGGGGTGGAAGAGTATGCCTTGGTATAACATTAGAGCTTCGCAATATGGATCAATCATCGTAAACGGGTATGCATATCCGTTTATCAATCAGGGTGTCTTAGAGCAATGGATGCCCGACTTAACTTATGTATCTTCATTTAGTTATGGCTTTACTCCGCAGGGAGATTTGATACCAAACAACGATGAAAGAGTACTGGAGACGGCAAGAGCCAATGGAGTTCAATCTTTAATGGTTTTAACGCCACTGAACGAACAGGGTCAGTTCAGTAATGAATTGGCAAGTCAAGTGATTAATGATCCCGCTGCTAGGGAAAGTCTGATTAACAACATCTATAATACCATGGAACAAAAGGATTTTTATGGGGTGGATTTTGACTTTGAATTTGTAAATAGAGAGGATCGGGAAGCATACGTTACCTTGGTATCAGAAGCGGCAGCAAAACTGAATCCGGCGGGATATATTGTAACCGTTGCTCTGGCTCCAAAGACTTCCGCGGAACAGCCTGGACTGCTATATGGCGGACACGATTATTCAGGAATGGGCTTAGCAGCAAATTTTGTTCTATTGATGACATACGAATGGGGCTACACGTACGGCCCTCCTATGGCAGTTGCACCGATCAATAAAGTGAGGGAAGTATTAGATTATGGTGTAACAGAGATCAATCCTTCAAAAATTCTAATGGGATTTCCGAATTATGGATACGATTGGACACTGCCCTATGTAAAAGGGGAGTCTGTTGCAGAAAATATTTCAAATACAGAAGCATTCGAGAGGGCACAGCGTATGGGTGCAACGATTCAGTACGATGAAGTAGCACAGTCCCCGTATTATGAATATGTTGATGATCAAGGCCGAGAGCATGTTGTTTGGTTTGAGGATGCAAGAAGTGCAAGAGCAAAATTAGAGCTGGTAAATGAATATGGTCTTGCTGGTATTAGTGTTTGGACTATTATGGATGCTTTCCCTTCAGGACAAGAGGTTTTAAGAGAAATGTATACCGTTGCCAAAGTAGAGTAAATGATCTGTGCGTTTATAATTTTCTCAAAGAATCCATTTACTCTTCATAAATTCTACATAATTTAAGATTATCCTATTGCTAAGATAAGGATAATCTTATTATTATAGAAATATGGTTATCTGGCGAAAGCAGTATCGCTGATTTGATAAGTATATGGAGGTGTGAATTTATGAAGAAAAGAAGGTATTTTATCACGGCAAAAAGTGCTGCAATTGTATTAACACTTTGTATTACTTTGTCGTCAATTTTTGGCTGCATTGGGGGGATGGCGGTGGCAGGTTACTTTACTGGAACGGATGCCGGCATACCAGCTAAGCTTTCTTTTAGCACGGAATCGGAAAGGACTGCGCTTACAACAACCACAGCAGATACGAATTCCTATCTGTCAATCGCAGAGGTTGCGAGCTTAACCGCAAATTCAGTTGTGGAAATTAGAACGGAAACTGTGACGACTGACAGCTGGATGCAGCAATACGTTACCAATGGAGCAGGAAGTGGTGTTATCGTATCCAGTGACGGATATATTGTTACGAACAATCATGTCATTGATGGTGCAAATAAAATAACAGTCAGGTTAAAGAATGGGACTGCCTATACCGCTTCTCTTGTGGGTTCAGACGGTAAAACCGATGTTGCATTATTAAAGATCGGTGCAACAGGCTTAACTCCTGCAATTCTTGGTAATTCTGATCAATTGGAAGTTGGAGAAACAGCAATTGCAATTGGAAACCCATTAGGTCAACTTGGCGGGACAGTTACTGAGGGAATCATCAGTGCTTTGGACAGAGAATTGTCAATTGATGGAAAGAAAATGACGCTACTCCAAACGGATGCAGCAATCAATCCGGGAAATTCAGGCGGAGGACTGTTTAGTGACAGTGGGCAATTGATCGGTATCGTTGTTGCCAAGTCATCCGGCTCTGATGTGGAAGGATTGGGTTTTGCAATCCCCGTTAATGTTGCTAAAAAAGTTGCCAATGAATTGATGGAATATGGCTATGTGAAAGGCAGAATTGATGTGGGCATAACATTTATTGATTTGACAACGATACAAAAAGCGTTTCTGTATGGCGTAGGACAGCCAGGTGTTTATGTACAATCTGTGGAATCAGGCTCTAATGCGGCCAGTGCCGGTTTTAAAGCAGGAGATATGATTACCTATGTGGGAAGTACAAAGATCACAAGTTCAACGGTATTGACTCAAGCCTTGGAAAATTATAACGTAGGTGATACGGTAAAGATTACCGTTGTACGAAGTGGATCAACCGGACAGCTGTCCCTGAAGCTTGCAGAATACACTCCTGATTAATGCGAACTGTATGATCATTCCCAAAACAGTTCCTCGCTAACAACTACGGGGAAAGTCTATTCTTTCAGACAAAAAAATACCACAAAAGCACAACCTCATTCGAGAGGCTGAATTGCTTTCGTGGTAAAATAATACTTTATAAAAACCCTGATTTATTTATTGGGGTTTTATTGTTTGTACAGTTTTCTTCTGAAAAGAGACTGTGAAAAAAAGTCTGTAAATTCTTAAAGCCAATGGCCTTCTATGGTAAAATCAAATTATCATAGGAGGCTATTATTATGGCAAAGAAAAAAGAAGCGATGAGCGAAGGGAAAAAGAATATTATCGCAGCTTTAATCGACGAATACGACATCGAAACTGCTGAAGATATTCAAAACGCATTGAAAGACCTTCTGGGTGGAACCATCAAAAGCATGATGGAGGCTGAGATGGACGACCATCTTGGTTACAAGAATTATGAACGGAGCGAAAATTCTAATTCGCGAAACGGCTCAAAGACCAAGGCAATCAGGAGTAGATACGGTGAATTTCCCCTTGATGTCCCGCAAGATAGAGAAAGCACCTTTGAACCCACAATCGTTAAAAAGCGTCAAAAGGATATTTCCGCAATAGACGACAAGATCATTGCCATGTATGCCAAAGGGCTTACCACAAGGCAGATTTCCGAGCAAATTGAGGATATTTACGGATTTGAATGCAGCGAAGGATTCATATCCGATGTGACGGATAAAATTCTGCAGGAAATTGATGATTGGCAGCGTCGTCCACTTGATGAAATTTACCCGGTAATCTTCATTGATGCTGTTCACTTCTCTGTGAGGGAAGATAATGTGATCAAGAAACGAGCCGCCTATGTAATGCTTGCGATTACGCTGTCCGGCAAGAAGGAAGTCATCAACCTTCAAATCGGTGAAAACGAAAGCAGCAAATACTGGCTGGGAATCCTAAACGATCTTAAGAACCGTGGAGTTAAGGATATCATGCTTATCTGTGCAGACGGACTTACAGGGATAAAAGAAGCCATTTTGGCGGCTTTTCCTAATACGGAGTACCAGCGTTGCATTGTACATCAAGTAAGGAATACACTCAGATATGTCTCATACAAGGACATGAAGAAATTTGCCTCAGATCTGAAAACCATCTATCTTGCTCCGAATGAGCAGCAGGGATACGATAATATGCAGAGAACTGCGGAGAAATGGAGCGATCAGTATCCCCATGCGATGAAGAGCTGGGAACAGAATTGGGATGTTCTTTCTCCGATCTTCAAATTCTCCAGCGATACCAGGAAAATGATCTATACCACAAATGCAATTGAAAGTCTAAACAGTACCTACAAGAAGCTTAACCGGCAGAGAAGCGTGTTTCCAAGCGATAAGGCCCTGCTTAAAGCCCTGTATCTTTCTACGCTCCAGGCCACGAAAAAATGGGGCCTTCCGCTGAGGGACTGGGGCAAAGTTTACGGCGAATTTGCAATCATGTACGAAGGTAGGATACCCCTATAGACTTCATCCAATAGGGCAAGAAGGGCGCCTTTTTTCAAAGGTGCCCTTGACATACCCATATTAATCTAATATATTGGTTTCGTAATCGGGTGCTTGAAAAATGCACCTTTTCTAAATCGAATTTGCCATAGAAAGCTAATTTACAGAGTTTATTTCACACACTCTCTGAAAACTTGTATTCCTGCATGAAATGCGAATAAAATTCTATATAATTTAATCCGTGGATCCTTGGGATTCTTTTTTATTTTCGTCTTCTTCCGGCTTTATTTTTATCGTTCCAACGGTAATGGCTCCTACAGCAACTACCTTTGCCAGTGTTTTCGTACCGCGAATTATTTTTCTCTTATCCCTTTCTTTGACTCCGTCCATGATTTCACCGCTGTTATCTACTACGGTTTTAACATTATTTACGAAGTTTTGAACTACCTGGCCGCCGGCTGATTTTAATTCCCCTTTTCCTTCTTCTACCGTGCAAGTGCTCTTTTTTATTTTTCCGGATATTACATTGGTGGTGCCGCTTGCTATCTCTCCTGCAATGCTGCCGGTCAGGATGGTTGAATCGACGACGCTTTCGCCAAGCTCGTCAATAAATTTATGATTGGAGACCTTCCCAACAAGTGAAATCGTACCCCCGATTACTCCACCTACAACTGCTCCTGTGATAATGCCTGCTTTTTTAATATTGTTCATTATTTATCACCCCTTAAAGAAACGATTGAAAAAAGCTGCTGTCCTTAGTATACTATAAAACAGAGCATTTTTTACATAAAAATTTAAATGAAATAAAGTGAGTACATAACAAAATGAAGCAAGCAATGAAAGCGGCATTTCCAGTGACAATCCCTGTTTTGCTGGGGTATCTTTCTATCGGAATTGCCTTTGGACTGTTATTTGAAAATGCAGGTTATAATTTTTTATGGGCATTTTTTATGAGCCTGACTGTATATGCAGGTGCCATGCAGTTTATTGCCGTCAGTTTTTTTTACGGTGGGATTGGTTTAATACAAATTGCAGTGATGACACTTGTCGTAAATGTGAGACATATTTTTTATGGTCTATCCTTTTTAGATCGATTTAATTGCATGGGGAAGAAAAAATGGTATATGGCTTTTGCCCTTACGGATGAAACCTATTCTTTGCTTTGCGGCATAAAAACACCTGAAAATGTGGATGAGAAGAAGTTCTTCTTCTGTGTGGCTATGTTTAATCAATCCTATTGGGTGTTGGGATCTGTGATTGGTTCCCTTGCTGGTTCACTGATCACCTTTAACACAACCGGTATGGATTTTGCCATGACTGCACTGTTTATCGTGATTTTTATTGATCAGTGGAAATCTTATTCTTCTCACATTCCTGCATTGATTGGACTGGGTTGTACTGTCGTAGCACTAGTAGCCATTGGTCCGGGTAATCTTGTCATACCTTCTATGGTATTGATCGTAGTTGCATTAATGATTGGAAGAAAGCAAATTGAAGCAAAGATGATAATCAATACGCAAACGGGGGATCAAATGCCATGATACTAAGTTTTGGCGAATCACTCCTGATTATTCTTGTAATCGCTGTAATTACATTTGGCTTGCGGGCGGTTCCGTTTTTACTATTCAGTAGAACCGGGACAACACCGAAGGTTATTACCTATCTTGGGAACGCACTGCCTCCTGCGGTTATGGGGATGCTCATTGTTTATTGCCTGAGAAATATTTCCGTACTTAATGCACCTTTTGGAGTGCCTGAACTCCTGGCAGTTGTCGCAGTTGCAGGTCTGCACCTTTGGCGCAAGAACAATCTGCTCAGCATACTGGGCGGAACGGTATTTTATATGGTGCTGATTCAGCTTGTGTTTTCATAAATTAATTCAAATAAATGTGGGTGGTTCAAATATTTTTACTTTGACAACAGGTTTTGTAATAGTATATAATATATCTCGTGCTCCATATTGAGTTGGCACATGATATGCGCCCATAGCTCAGCTGGATAGAGTCGCGCACTACGAATGCGAAGGTCGGGGGTTCGAATCCCTCTGGGCGCACCAAACAAATATACCCATCTTAAAGGATGGGTATATTTGTTTTTTGTATCAAGACAGAAGAATTCGAACCCCTATAAAAAGTAATGGTTGCTTTAGCTATATGATAAATGGATCATGATACAATCCAGGTCGAAAAATTAAATATTGGCACAAAGGAAGTGTTTAAGACAAAAATATTACGAAAAATAGATAAAAAATAATTGTAGGGTTTTCGATTATTCCTGCGTCTAATTATATGAAAGGAGGTAGGGGATGAAGCAAATTTTGGCACTGAAGCAAGACAATTCACCTGATATGAAGCGGCTTATCAACGATTATGGCAATAATCTTTTGCGAATGTGTTATCTCTATCTGCATGACGTGCAGTTAGCGGAGGATGCTATGCAGGACACCTATATCAAAGTTTATCAAAACTGGGATGGATTTAAGGGAGAGTGTTCTGAAAAGACTTGGATTACAAGCGTTGCCATCAATGTCTGTAAATCTCATTTGAGGAGTTCATGGTATAAAAAACTGCTGCTTCGTAATGACATGAATCAGGAATCTTATTATGAGGATAAAATCAAAGATGATACCGTACTAAAAGAAATATCAAAATTAAAACCAAAATATAAAGAGGTAATCTTATTATTTTATTATCAGGAAATGAAATCAAAAGAGATTGCAGCTGCTTTGGGAATTACTGAGTCAGCTGTGACCGTTCGATTGTACAGAGCCAGAGAACAACTCAAAAAAACTTTGAAAGGATGGTATTTTAATGAGTGATATCAAATCATATATTGACAAGCAGCTTTCTGATTTTATAGTTAGCAGCGAATTGTCAAGCACGATTTTAAATCAGACCACTTATAAAAACAAAAGCAAGCGCTGTTCCTTTGCCGCACGCAGAATGGTTGCTCTGGTGGCTGCGTTTTGCCTGATCTTAACCTGTTCGTTGACTGCTTTTGCTGCAACAATTCCTACATTTAATAATCTGGTATATATGCTGAATCCGAATTTGGCAGAGTTTCTTTATCCGATTAATGAATTTGTGGAAGATAAGGGCATTCAAGTTGAGGTGCTGAGTGCTTATAATGATAACCATAATGCAGTTGTATATTTTACCGTTCAAGACATAGCTGGCAAGGGCAGAGTGGATGAAAAATTGGATCTTTGCGACACTTGTGATATTGACGGGCCATGTGCATTTAATATTCAGATGCTTTCTTATGATGAAAAAACAAGTACGGCATTACTCGTTATGCGAGGTTCTGGAGGGGAAGGCATGTCTGAGAAAATGACCACTTTCAATATCAGTACGCTCATGAGCAATAAAACCAACTATGACTGGTATCATACCGGGATTGATATTGCAAGCATAATTGACAGCAATACAAAAAGCTGGCCGATATCAAAACTTGAATTTACGGGTGGCAGCGAGTTGCCTTCGAATGATTTTTCTGTGCTGGAACCGGACGTTATGAGCATTCCACTCGGTGATGGCGTTGACTTTGTGATCATAAGCAATATCGGTTTTGTGGATGGGAAGCTGCATATCCAGACAAAATGGGAAACAAGTTTTGACAATCATGGCCAATTCTGGCTTGCAGACGAAAAGGGTGTTGTAAATGGTGAAGCGAATACAATCAGTTATAATAATTACTATTTTAGAACAGCAGAAGACAGTGAAAACTGCTATGACAATAGATTTGCCAAGCATATTGAATATGTGTTTGATGTAAGCAACCTAGAAGATCTGTCAGGTTACAATCTATGGGCAGACCTTGTAGAGGATGGTACTTTTACAGAGGGTAAATGGCAAGTCAACTTTAGAATGGCTGATTCTGATCATATTGATATTATTGAAATGGACGGCTATGCCGACAGCGTTGAAGTGACTTCTATTGGCGCTTACATCAACGGATATAATGGGAACTCTGAAGATTGCGATTTATCTATCGTGATGAAGGATGGCACTGAATTTGATTATTCAAGGTTTAGTACGAGTGATCAGTCGGGTGTCAACCAGAATAAATGGAATATCAGTATGATGTTTGATAAACCAATGGAGATGAAAGATGTTTCTGAAATATCGATTAATGGAGCAGTCATCTATGAAGTGCAATAGCTATTTTATAGTATTTTATCAATCTTTGTCAGCCATCAAATAAGGATAATGGATTAAAAATAATCATCATTATATAGATGATTATTTTTTTATCTAATAGGAAATATCATTTTCTATTAGATAAAATGGGGAGTGCAGAGGGGGTACCCCTCGCCGATGAAGGAGGGTGCTCAGGCTGCTTGCAGCCGCCGAAGGGAACCATAGGGTTCCCTAGCGGGAGTGGCGTAGCCACTTTTTTTATGTTCAGTGGAGTAAAAGCGTGTTGCCATTGGATACCTTTAACGGTACAAATAAAAAAACTAGTACAGGTTAGATGGCTGCTATTGGTAAATTAATATTAGAAAAAAGCACTTGCACATTCGAGTTTTGTGCATTATAATGAGGTTAACTTAGTATATTAACATATAAACATGTTATTATACTAAATATAATCTAGTTATTAATAAATTTCAATTGTATTGTTTGCTAAGGGGGGTGAATCAATGGAAATACTAAATTATTGCCAAAAGTATGAAAAGGAAGTAGTTGATCTATGGAATCAAACATTGACTGCTGATCCGATCACGGTACAAAAATTCCGAAAACAGGCGTTGTTTGATGATAATTTTGATACGGAGCTTTGCTTTGTAGCGGTTGAGATGGATCATACGGTTGGATTCTTACTGGCAACAAAAAGGAAATTCCCATATTTGGAACGTGGTCTGGAACCAACCCGGGGATGGATCAACGTTTTGTTTGTAGATCAAGATCATCAAAGGAAAGGAATCGGAGAAGCTTTAGTCAAGAAAGCCGAAAAGAAATTAAAAGAAATGGGAGCAGAGACTGTAACACTTGGAGCCTATAGTCCCAATTATTTCTTTCCCGGTATTGATAAGGAAAATTATACGGCTGCACTGAAATTTTTTGAAAAAACGGGATATCAGGCAGGAAAGGAAAGCTACTCCATGTGTAAAGATCTGCATGGATATCAGATGAATGAAGAGACATTAAAAAAATTATCTGAGGCACAAAATGCGGGATTCTCCTTCATGAACTTTGAGTATCAGTATGCTTTGGAGTTGCTTGAATTTTTAAAAGATGAATTTGGCGGTGGTTGGAAACGAAATGCTTTGATTTCTATGCAGAATAATACTGCTGAGGACTGCATATTGTTGGTTTTAGACCGAGAAAAGAATATCGTAGGCTTCTGTATGCGCATGATCGATGGAAATCCGATGCGCTTTGGTCCCATTGGGGTAAAAGGTAAGGTTAGAAACTTTGGGATTGGTGGAATTTTATTTGACATCATGCAGCTGGAAATGGAAAAACGCGGAATTTATCATTTGTATTTTGTTTCAACAGATGAGCCGGGCAGAAGGTTTTATGAAAGACATGGTTTGAAAACTTTCCGTACATTTGCAGATTATCAGAAAAAAATTTAGGAGTATAGTATGAGCAAGATAAAACGAGCAGTAAGCATCGGGGCACATTCATTGGATGCTGAAATTTTAGGCGGGCCGCTGATGCTGAAATATGCAAATCAAGGAGCAAGATGTACCTATATTCATATGACGCAAGGGCGTTTAGAGGACCCCAATGCAACACAGCCAGAGAAAGATGCATATTTAAAGGAACTGCTGAAACAAAATAAGCGTGCTGCGGAGCAATTGAATGGAGATACGATTTGGCTCGGTTATGTTTCCAATAATATGCCTTCTTTGAATGAATTAGCTGGGAGATTGGAACAATATTTTGTGGATGAGAAGGTGGATTTGGTGATTACTCATTGGCGTGGTTCCATGCATCCTCGTCACATCAATACATATGATGCAGTTACTACTGCAGTGAAGCACCTGCGTGAAAAGGGAAATCCAATCCGTTTGATTTATGGTGAGAATTTTGAGGATTTGGTGGGTTTCATTCCGCAAGCGTATTTCAAGCTGGAACAGAATGAAGTGGATCAATGGTACGCAGCGTTGCGGGAGTATTCGGTTTTCCAGGGGGAAATTAATAATTTCCCTTATTATGATTATTATTCTACCATTGGAAAGGTTCGACAGATAGAGTCCAATCATAGTGGTTATACCGTTGCGTATATGTATGCCAGCTTAATAGAGAATGATTTGTGGTAAATGAAATGGATAATATAAAAATTAATCGTTTGAAAACGGAAAGCCGTAATCCGAGAACCTTGAACCTTGATACGATGTCCACTATGGAACTGCTGCAGATCATGAATGAAGAGGATCGGAAAGCAATTGACACAATCAAGAGTGCTTTGCCTCAAATTGAAAATGGGACTCATCTGGTCATTCAGGCATTGAACAAGAATGGAAGATTGATTTACATGGGAGCAGGAACAAGCGGAAGATTGGGCATACTGGATGCAGTGGAATGTGTGCCTACCTTTTCTACTACGGATGAAGTGATCGGTATCATTGCCGGAGGTGAGAAAGCCTTTGTCAAAGCGGTAGAAGGTGCAGAAGATTCCGAAGAACTGGCAGCGAAGGATCTGGATGAGATTCATGCCGGTGAAAACGATGTGGTTGTAGCAATCGCAGCCTCTGGAAGGACTCCTTATGCAATTGGCGCACTGAAGCATGCAAAAAAAATCAATGCGAAACGGATTAGCATCTCCTGCAACAAAGATTCTCTTCTGTCACAATATGCCGATGTGGCTATTGAGGTGGATGCGGGTCCAGAGGTATTAACAGGATCAACCCGTTTAAAGGCGGGTACTTGCCAGAAAATAATTCTGAATATGATTTCAACTGCTTCTATGGTGGGAATTGGCAAGGTCTACGGAAATTTGATGGTAGATATGAAAGCCACAAACCAAAAACTGGTGGAACGGGCAAAACGAATTGTAATGGAAAGCACCGGCTGCAATCTTGAAACCGCATCCGTCACATTGGAACAGACGGATTATAACTGTAAGGTTGCCATTGTTATGATTTTAACTGGTATTACCAAAGAAGAAGCAGCGATGCGAATCAGAGAAAATCATGGTTTTATCAGAAAGTGCATCGAATAAGTATTCATAATATTAAATGTTAAATCTGTAAAACAGAGGAAAGGAGGAAATAAATCATGACAAAGACATATGTAAGGGTTGACGATAGGCTGATTCATGGTCAGACGATTGTTGCCTGGTGCCCGACGCTCTCAATTAAAGAAATCATTGCAATTGATGATGACAGTGCCAAAAATCCAACATTGAAATCCATCATGAAAATGGGTGTTCCTTCCACTTACAATACTCACATTGTGACAACGGAAGAAGCAAAAGAATTGTTGGCAAAAGACGGCAGCGGAAACCGTTTGGTTATCGTAAAATACCCTGAAAAACTGTCAGAGATTCAAGCAGGTATTTCTGCGGCGGAGTCTATCGTTTTAGGTAATATTGCAAAACGAACTGATACTGTTCATAAGGTAAGCGGCGCAACAGGAATTTTCTATTTAAGTGATCATGATGTGGCCATTATAGATCTTTTTGCTTCAAACGGAATTGATGTATGCTTTCAACAACTGCCGAATACTGCAAAAACAAGCTGGGATGTATTTAAAAAGTCAATATAATGAGGCGGAAATATACTCCACCTCATTGCCATTTTGCCTCAAGCTTGCTTGGCTGGCAAAACGGACAGCAGCGAGTAACGCGAGCTGGAGTCCCCGAAAGGGGATGTTGAAATGCGCAGATGCAAAAAAAATTCTACAGTCGAAAATTTACTGCGGATGGTTATAAAGAATATAAAGGAGGGAAATTATGGAACTTTATCAAATTATTTTGATCGCTCTGTTTGTGTACTTGGGAGCAATTGGTTCGGTCGTTGGAAACACAATCGGCTGGTACACCTTGGGAAGACCGCTGGTTGCTGCTTTTGTTGTCGGATTGGTTCTGGGTGATGTGCAAACTGCAATGATTGTCGGTATTCCACTCCAGATCATGTATATGGGCAACGTAACACCGGGTGGAGCTGTCGCTTGGGATCTATCCTATGCTACTTATATTGGTGTTACTGGTGCCATTGTGTTTGGCAATGGACTGGATACGGCGGGAGTCATTGGTTTAGCAGTTGTATTTGCTGGCATTGGCGGGCTTGTCGGTCAAATTATGTGGAATATTTCTTATGCTTTAAACCTTCCGTTAAATCGTGTGGCAAACAAATATGCGGAAGCAGGCGAGACGAAAAAAATGTATATTCCCAATCTGGTTCTTGGTCAATTGATTGGTTTTGCGTGTCGTTTCATTCCTGCTGTTATCGTTTTGACTTCTATGACTGCGGCTTCTGGGCAAGCTGATTTTGCAGCAATTATTCCAGGTTGGGTAACAACGGCTTTGGGCATATTCGGAGGTATGATGGCTTCTCTGGGAATGGGAATTATTCTTTCATTCTTATTAAAGAAAAAGTATCACTGGGCAATTTTCCTGGCAGGATTCATACTGATTATATATTTCAACCTTAGTACAATGGCCGTAGCTGTTGTTGCAATTATTACAGCAGTTTTATATTATGTTGTGGTTTCAAGCTTGGAAACGACGAAAGGAGTGGCATAACCATGGGGAAAAAAATCAGCGCAAAAACACTAAAAAAAGCATTTCTTAACTGGTTCTTCTGGAATGGATGCTCACAGCAGGCTGAAAGCATGTTGGGTATGGCTTTCGCTCAATCCATGGCACCGGTCATTGATGAAATATATGATACCAAAGAAGAAAAGGCGGAAGCTTTAAAAAGACATGTTACACTATTCAATACGGAAGCACAGGTGGGCTCCATTTGTAATGGAATTGTCTGTGGTCTTGAGGAAGCAAATTCAAATAAAGAATGTACCCCGGAGCTCATTAGCAGCGTTAAGGTTGCATTGATCGGTCCGACCTCTGCGATCGGTGATTCGCTATGGGTTGCAACGTTTATTCCGATCCTGCTGACGATTTGTCTTTCTATATCACAGGCATCAACGGCAACTTCCTGGCTTGGTCCTGTGATTTATATGGTAGTTTATCCTATCGGAACTTGTATTTTGAGCTGGAATTTGTTTAAACTAGGGTACAAGTCTGGGCTTGAAGGAATGCAAGGCTTTATGTCCACTGGCAGACTTGATACCTTGACGCAAACAATGACAGTATTGGGTTTACTTGTTGTTGGCGCATTATCCGCATCCTTTGTTACCGCCTCTGTACCGTTTAGAATTGTCAGAGATGTATTTGATGCTACACAGGGTACTGTATTAGAGGATCAGGTGATTTTCGAGGCAGATAAAATGCTGAATTCGATTTTTCCTCATCTCGTTCCATTAATTTTAACTTTGGGTGTTTATTATTTATATACGAAGAAAAAATGGTCTCCCCTTAAGTTAATGGGTCTGATTTTAGTTATCGCTTGCGTCTTCACATTTGTTGGTTATGCAACAGGATTTTATGCATAATCAGGTGTTCCTGGACAAAGAGAATTGTCTGGCAAAAACATTAACACCGTAATGAAAAGATAAGGGATTATTGTGGAGGCTTTAATACAGAACTTGATTAGACCGTATTAGGGTCTCTGCTAAAATAAAAAATATTATTGCAGCAACAGGAAACAAGGTTTGCTGAAAGAAATTTTATACTAGCGGGAAGGTTCAGCATCTATGGATGGAGGGTTTTGTATGAAAAGAGTTATTGTAATGGGGCATGGCGGATATGCGGAAGGGGTTAAACGAAATATTGAGATGATTGTAGGGATCCCGGAGCATATGTATTTTTTGGATTTGACAAAAGAGAATGATTTGGCTGCATTGGAAAATAAGGTGAATCTTCTGTTAGATGGTTTTTCTGATGATGAAGTATTATTTGCCTGTGATTTAATGGGAGCATCGCCATTTCAAGTCGCCGCAATGCAAAGCGCAAATCATCCTGGAAAATATTATACTGTTGCAGGTTTGAATACCATGGCGTTTTTGGAATTGAGTATGAATCTGGAAAATCAATTATCAATAGAAGAATTTGCAAATCTTGCAGTGGAAACGACAAAGGCAGCTGTGGCCAGATTCCCGGAATAGGAGATTATAGAGCAGATGGAACACAAATTGTGACCAGTCAGGAGGAATAAAATGTATTCAGAAACGATAGAAGTTCAAAACAAAACAGGATTACACGCAAGACCGGCTTCGGTATTTGTACAAGCCGCTGCAAAATTCAAGTCAAATATAACCATTGAGAAGGATTCGAAACAAATCAATGCTAAATCAATGCTGGCACTTCTTGGCCTTGGGGTGTCCAAAGGAAGCACAGTTAAGATAGCGGCAGAGGGCGCAGACGAAAAAGAAGCGGTAGCGTCATTAACGAGTCTGATTCGATCAAAATTCGGTGAAGAATAATTATACACAATTATGGTTCGGTTTATGATAAAATACTCTAAGTAGATATGTTAATATGTTATGGGAAGGTATTGATTTATGGAATATAAGGTTGCAAAATATATTCAAATTAAGCAGGATATCATTAATGACATCAAGGCGGGTACGTTACAGCCTGGTGATAAGGTGGACAGTGAATCCGTTTTGAAGAAAAAATATAACGTATCTACGATTACCGTCAGAAAAGCATTCAATGACTTGATTAATGAGGGCTATTTAATTGGGGTACAGGGTGTGGGAACCTTTGTGACCAAGAAGCAAATGATTCGCGGTTTGACCTCCATCAGTTTCAGTGATGAATTGCTGCAGCAGGGTTATCAGATTGATTTGAATGTCGATAGAATTGAAGAAGTTCGAAACGAAACCATTGCAAACATTTTAGAAATACCTTCAGATCAGCCGATTGTCTGTGTTCGCAGGTTAAGGCTTGCAAACGAGGAACCGATTGCTTATCAAAGTTCCTTTGTAGACAGCAGGATTCTAAGCCTTGAACAAGCTAAGAAAATCTACGAAAATGCCTCTTTTTATAAAACACTGAAGGAATATAAAATCATTCCCACCTGGGTCAATGAAAATTATTCTGTAAAACAAGTCAATGACAGTAGTATCGCTAAATTGATGAACATAAAAAAAAATACGGATACCTTCTTTGTAAAAAGAATTGCATTTAATGAATCTGATAAAGTAATCGAATATGCAGAAACCTATTTTAATAAAGAGTGGTATTCTGTTACGGTAAATATCAAGGTTTAACATAGGCCGATATGAGTGGGGCTGGCGCACGAGTGGTAATAAACTACCAGTGCGCAGCCCCTTTTTTATTACGTAGGAAATATCGCTCTCAGCGATATTGACGGCGTATCAAAGAAAGCTCCTTGACCGTTGCCTTTTTGCCCCAAGCTTGCTTGGCATGGCAAAACGGACAGCAGCGAGCGAAGCAAGCAGGAGGCGCAGCCGTTGTCGCCCTTGCGGCGACATGTGGAAATAGGAAGCCTCGATTCCATTATTTCACTTTTTTTATTTTTGCTTTCGTACTACGACGACCATGATAGACCATATCTGAAAAGAATTGAGGGTCATATAAAAAGTCAATATGATACAAGAAAAGGGAAAGATTTTATGCTAAACTTTAGCTGAAAGGAGGGGTGATATGGATGAAACAGGAAGAAAGAATCGTGCGTTTCGATAAGGTGTTGGGAATTGAAGCTTACCATTTCAAGGGGATTATGCAGAAGTTTCCCAATCATTTTCATGAGTATTATGTGATTGGATTTATTGAACTGGGACAGCGGTGTCTGTCCTGTAAGAATAGAGAATACACAATCGATTCAGGGGATATCGTTTTATTTAACCCCTTGGATAATCATACCTGTGAGCAGATTGACAATAAAACACTGGATTACAGATGCATTAATATCAAGCCGGAAATCATGCGCAATATTACTCTGGAAATTACAGGACATCATTATTTGCCACGGTTTATAGAACCTGTGGTATATCGGAGTGATCAGGTGGAACTGCTTCGGGAACTGCACCGGATGATCATGGAGGAGCAGGAAGACTTTGAGAAGGAGGAAATTTTTTATTTTCTAATGAAACAGCTGATTGAACAATATGCTAAACGAGAGGACCAGACTGAACCTGAAACGATTGATCATGAAATTCAGTCAGTATGTGAACATGTGGAAAATCATTATATGGAGAAGATTACCCTGGATGAATTAGCTCGTCTTTCCAATAGAAATAAGTATTCTCTTCTGCGGACATTTACTAAAATCAAAGGGATAACCCCTTACAGGTATTTGGAAACGGTAAGAGTGAATCAGGCAAAAAAATTGTTGGAGCAGGGGATGGAACCAATTAAAGCGGCCATGCAGACCGGGTTTACAGATCAAAGTCATTTTACAAATTTTTTTAAAGATTATATCGGTCTGACACCAGGACAGTACCAGGAGATCTTTACAGAAGATAAAAAATGAGAATCAATAAATAAAAAGAAAATTAAGAAATAGAGGGCAACAAGAATGGATACACAAAAGACAAAATGTGTTATGATTATAGACAAGGATCTTCCAATGGGAATTATATCCAATACGGCCGCCATCATGGGCATTACATTGGGAAAACATATGCCGGAAGCAGTCGGTGCCGATGTAACGGACAAAACCGGCAATCAGCATCTTGGAATCATAGAATTTCCGGTTCCTATCCTGAGAGGAGACAAACTGTTGATAAAAGAACTGCGCGACAAGCTATATCATCCGGATTTCGGCGATCTTACCGTCGTGGATTTTTCGGATGTGGCTCAAAGCTGC
Source organism: Anaerovoracaceae bacterium (assembly GCA_963665645.2). Classification (GTDB taxonomy): domain Bacteria; phylum Bacillota; class Clostridia; order Peptostreptococcales; family Anaerovoracaceae; genus Anoxybacterium. Next base: position 91,947 of record CAXXQN010000004.1, read on the forward strand.
AAAACTTACAATGAATTTATCGATAAAATATCCGGTGTGCCGGAATGTGAACTTCAATACTTCGGAATTGCAATTTGCGGCGATAAAAAACAGGTAAACAAACTAACCGGCAATATCCCGCTGTTAAGATAATAATAAGAGATAGTTCAAACATTTTTATCTTGTGAATCAAGCTCTAATTCAATATAATAAAAAGAAAAGTAAAAGGAGAATTGTCTATGATAACGGTTACAACTCAATCCATTGAAGGGAAAAAGATTATAGAGTATAAAGGAATCGTTTTTGGAGAAATTATCGCTGGAATCAACGCGATTAAAGATTTTAAAGCAGGACTTACCAATTTCTTCGGAGGAAGATCCGGATCTTATGAAGAGGAGCTGGTCGTTGCTCGAAATAATGCAATGCAAGAATTGGAACAAAGAGCTGCAGCAGCTGGAGCAAATGCGATTGTTGGGGTTTCCGTAGATTATGAGGCAATTAGCAATCAGGGAAGCAATATGCTAATGGTGATCGCATCAGGTACAGCAGTTATTGTTGAATAGTTTTGTTGGAAAAGTGTAAACTACAAGAGTGTCATAAAGGCAAGCCTTCTTGAATAGACTTGCCTTTATTTTTTTTTATTCTGCAGCCTCAGGTAGCAGTATGGTTGTTCTGGTGCCAATATCCTTTCGGCTGATCACTTCAATGCTGCCGCCATGACGGTCGATGATCCATTTCATAATAGCCAGACCAAGTCCGGATCCGCCCGTCTTTCTGGCCCTGGACTCATCAGAACGGTAGAAGCGATCAAAGATATAAGGGAGATTTTGTGGATCGATGCCGATCCCGTTATCCTGAACGGAAATCCGTGCCATGCCGTTTTCGTGAGAAACTGACACAAGGATTTCTCCATTGTCCGGCGTATACTTGATGCTGTTCTCAACCAGTATCCTTATGGCCTGCTTCAAAAGCTGGCGATCCGAATTGACAAGAGCCTTAGTTAAGGATTTAATTCGGAAGGTATGAAGAGAATCAATCAATTGCGTCTCCTTTAGAACCTCCTCAATTATTTCTGAACTGTCAAAGATTTCAAGATTAAGATGAAGTGTCTCATTATCTCCACGTGCGAGGAAAAGCAGCTGTTCAATTAATTCCTTCATGCTTTCCGATTCACTCTTAATTGCATCGATTGCCTCTTGTAGTGTGACCTCGTCATTTTTCCCCCAACGATCCAACAAATTGACATAGCCCTGTATAACTGATATCGGTGTTCTAAGCTCGTGGGATGCATCGGAAACAAAACGTACCTGAGAACGATAGGCCTCATCAATTCGATTGAGCATATTATTAATTGCATTCGCCAAATCCTTCAATTCATTTTGTGTATCATCTACGGAAAGTCTCTTATCCAGTCTCGAGGCATCAATATTGCTGATCGTTCCAGCTAACTCTCTCAATCGTTTCATTTCATCAGCTTGAAGTCCACCAGAAGCAGAACTTAAATTCTGGGCTTGTTTTGTTATATCGGATAAAGGGCGAAGGATTCTGCGAATACGTCGTCTGCCTTTCCTTATGCCAAAGAGCAATATCAAAAGCTGGAAGATAAGCAAAGCATAGAGCGGATATTGGTAGTCTTCAAGAACGGCTCCAAGATGATAAGTAACTATTTCTTTTTCATCTAAAAAAGTCATGCTGTATTTTAATGATACGAGTGGATAACCGTCTTCTGCATCAAACCAAAAACACCGAAGCATCTTGAAGTCAGAAAGTGGTGTAAACTGATGAATGATTTCCCATAACGCCTCTCCATGGAGATCCTTATCGGCAGGTTCAAAGGTGTACCCTATCATTGTTTCATTTCGCGGAGACAGTTCTTCCATAAGCGCGGCTGCATTTTCTTCAGCATTCCATAAGGTGAAGGAGAAAACAGCAAGACACAGCACGATATTAACCGTTAACAATACCCCTAATGTATAGAAAATCGTATGCAGGTTTAGCTTCATTACAAGGGAGAAGCTGGCCTTGCTTGTGCTGTTTGTAGAATGATTATTGCTGTTTTTTGGTTGACCTTTTGAATTACTCACGTATGATATACCCCACTCCTCGTATCGTTTGAATAAATTTTAATCCGAAGGGTTCTTCGATTTTTGCTCGGAGATAGCGAATATAAACGTCTATGGCGTTTGTTTCTCCTGCGAAATCATAGCCCCAAACACTGTCAAGTAATTGGTCTCGGCTCATTACTAGACCTTGGTTTTGTAAGAGATATGCCAGAAGATCGAATTCTTTTTTTGTTAAATCTATAGGAACACTACCAACCCAGACTTCTCTGCCGTCTAAATTCATGCGGAGCTCCCCTGCTGAGATTGTGTGCTCTGTATTTTTTGAACTGCTTTTGCCGGCACTGCCTGTGTTTCGTAATACTGCGCGGATTCTGGCTAAGAGTTCTTCGATGGCAAAGGGTTTGGTGATATAATCATTGGCGCCGCCATCCAATCCTGCAACCTTATCCATGGTCTCATCTCTTGCAGTCAATAAGATAACCGGAACCGAAGAAGTCTGGCGAATTCGCCGTAAAACCTCAAGGCCGTTCAGCCCTGGAAGCATGACATCCAATGCAATGAGATCATAATGATTGGACTGCACCATGGCAAGACCTGTTCTGCCATCTGTTGCCTTTTCCACCACATAGCCCTCAAAGGTCAGCTCCAGCTCTACAAATCTGGCTAACTTTTCTTCGTCTTCAACGATTAATATACGTTCCTGCATAAATATCCCCTATATTTTAGCTCACTATTTGCACACCGAACGTTTCGTCGTGAATGATCGCTATGCTTTATTAAGATCCAAATTAGTTTTTCATATCATTCTTGATTTCTTCCGCTGCATTTGCTACGGTATCCATTGCATCATTTACTTTGTTGCTACTGATATCCGGTCCCTGGAAATAAAAACGGAAGCTGAAGAATATACCAACGATGATAAGCGGTACCATAATCCAGAATGCAAAGAGAAGAAGGAGCGCCAAAACGGTGATTGGCAGTCGCATGATAGATGAACCGTTCTTCTCGACAACGAAAGCATTGACATTTCCTTTATGAACCACTTCTCCCATCCAGCGGAAGAACCTTCCCATATTGCGGTGGAAGGCCGACTTTTCATTGGAATGAAATTTTGATTGATCCTTTGTTTTCTTGGATTCTTCCTGTTGTGTAATTTCAACTAATTCGATATCCCCCGAGTGGTACTGACCTCCGCCTTGAGGTGGTTTCACTTTGCCTTGCTGTTCTAAATTGATCAGTGCTTGAAGGATATCTCCACCTGTGCTTTCTAATGCGGCTTTTGCTTCGTTATAAGATATATCTGCATATTCGCGAAGCTTTTCTACTTGTTCTAATGTTACCATAATAAATTTACCTCCTATAGAATTGATTATGGTTCTATTATAAGAAGCTTTCCTTCAAGACTCCTTTAATAAAAATTAAAATTAGATTAAAAACTCCTTGTCTTTTTCCCAGAATATCACGGAACAGGCAAAATGTCCATATTTGAACAAAACAGAGGATTTCAAAAGAGGGAATATGATTGATTTTTATAGAAAAAGGATTATAATGGATAGAAGATGATTGAACAAGTACATAGGCATTAATTCAGTTTAATCTCGACAGAATCAGAAGAAAGAAGAGGAAATAATATATGAGAATTGCAGTTGTGGACGGACAAGGTGGAGGGATTGGTCGCTCTATTGTCGAGAAATTAAAAGCGGCATTGCCTGATATTGAAGTGGTTGCATTAGGGACAAACTCTGCTGCAACTGGTCAGATGCTGAGAGCCGGAGCTGACGATGGTGCAACTGGAGAAAATGCAATTGTGTATAATATGAATTTTGTTGATATTGTAGTCGGTGTGATCGCGATTATCAATGCCAACTCAATGATGGGCGAAATGAGTCCGAAAATGGCACAAGCCATTGGAGAGAGTTCTGCCTTTAAGGTGCTGTTACCAATAAATCGTTGCAATATACATGTGGTCAGTGCTGGGGATGCTCCCCTCAGCGTGCATCTGGATAATGCGATCCGAGTGATTAAGGAGCACGTCCAGAAAAGGTAAAAAACATAAATTGACAGACTGTTTATTTCTGTTTGCTATCCTTTAGTTTTTACAAATAGTTTCTATATATTTAATAGCATGAGCTGTTCCGTTTTCTTTTTCGACTACTTGTTTGATTTCTTTTGCGGCAGCAATGCTTTCTGCTTTTTCCATATCAATAAAGCTTTGCACTAACTGCTGGGTCGTTAGTCTTTTTTCAGACAGTGGTTTTAAGGCAGTTGCGGGATGTCTTTTCCATTCATTTGAAAAGTGTAGAAACCTGATTTTCTTTTTGGCAGGTTCAGCGTTCTTGCTCTAAAATCGTTTAACTCTTTTATGTTTACACGTTCGCTTTTCGCCATAATTTGATAAGTATACTTGTTGATAATCTTGCCAAAATTTTTGGTTGGCGAAATGGCCAGGTTAGGAAACTCAGAAATTGGGAATGTGATGGGTACCGGTGGCATGCTGATGCAGGGAATATCCAAGGCCAATGCCATATCAGCGGCACCAAAGGCTTTTGGGTGGTAGATAATCACATCGGCACTTTGAGCCGCTTGCCAAAATTGGTCAAGAGTTTTTCTGTAAGCTGGTTTTAGAACCTCTTTCATATATTTCATAGTTTTAAAAATATGTTTTGCTGCATTGTTAAAAACATCCTGACCTTCTTTTGTTTGAAGCATCGCCATTAAATCACTTTCTGCCGGAACAAACTCAACACCGTTTTGAGTTATAAATTTTTCAAAAAATTTCCCTGTGCATATCACAGCACTGTGTCCGTTTTTAACGGCCTGATTTGCAAGTGCAACATAAGGTTGAACATCACCTCTTGAGCCCAAGGTAAATATTGCAATTCTCATATCGAAGCCTCCTTGTAAGATGATTTTTTTAATACGCCTCCGTTGACTATTCTGGTCAATAGCTATATTTTAATACGTTGACTATTTTTTACAAGACCTCAAAATATATGAGCCACACTATTCGAAAACACCTACAAGTAAGCGTTTTTGAATTATTCGCAAGACCTAAATATTGAAATATTAATAAAAAAATAGGCTATAAAAAATTAAACAAATTTTCATAACCTATTTGTGCGTTATTTTCGCTGTTATTTTAGGTTTGCAAATCCTTAAAATGGAACTCGCTTTTTCCTTCGGCGTAGTCTGCAACGATTTGGCCGGTTCCATACAGTTTATATTTATAAGTAACCAGACCGTCGAGTCCAACAGGGCCTCTGGCGTGCAGCTTTCCAGTACTGATACCTACTTCGGCACCGAAGCCATAGCGGAACCCATCGGCAAATCTGGTGGAACAATTCTGATAAACTCCTGCAGAATCCACAAGCAGCATAAATTTATCCGCTGCATTTTGATCTTCTGTGATGATACTGTCTGTATGGTGGGAGCCATATTTATTAATGTGATAAATGGCGTCCTCAAGGGAATCTAACACTTTAACCGAAATAATGTAATCCAGGTATTCGGTTTCAAAATCTTTTTCTGAAGCTTCTTCGCAGTCGATAATCTTTTTTGTTTCTTTGCATCCCCGTATGGTAACCATTTTTTCGTCGAAGGCCTTCTTTAGAGCAGGCAGGAGCTTCGTGGCAGCATCTTTGTGAACCAAAAGGGTTTCCACAGTATTACAGGCCGCAACATATTGGGTTTTCGCATCAACGATAATTGGGATGGCTTTTGCTACGTCTGCGGCTTGATCCATATAGATATGGCATACACCATCTGCATGACCCATGACAGGAATCTTGGAATTTGACATGATGTATTGTACAAATTCATTAGAACCTCTAGGGATCAGCAGGTCGATGGTGTCGTGACATTTCAGAAGTTCATTAATATCTGCTCTATTTTCAATGAGTGTAAGAAAACCAGCGGGAACGCCTGATTTTACACCTGCTTCATGGATTATATCAAAAAGTGCTTTATTTGTGTTTGCGGCTTCGCTTCCGCCTTTTAATATGGCACAATTTCCGCTTTTCAAGCAAAGCGTTGCAATCTGAACCAGAGCGTCCGGCCTAGACTCGAAGATGACCCCGATTACTCCGATGGGGCAGGTTATTTTATACAGTGTCAGAGAAGTATCCAACTCGCGTTTCAGCAACTTATTCCAGAGAGGATCCTCTAAGGTAATTAAGCTTTGAATCCCGGTGATTACATCAGAAAGCTTCTGATCGTCAAACTTGAGTCGTTTGATGATAGGCGATGCGAGTTTTGCAGAAGCTGCTTTGTCCAAATCGATTTTGTTTGCTTCCATAATGATTTCTTTTTTTTCCAGCAGAGCTTTCGCAATTGTATCAAGTGCCTGATTTCTTATATCACCGCTCAGCAAGCTCATCTGATAACTGTCAGACTTTATTTGTTTTGTAATTTCACTGATATTTGACATTTCTATTCTCCTTTTTAATATTTTTTTAAAGAGGTAAGAAAAAGTTTCTCAATATATTGACTGCTTTTTTTCCGCTTTCTTGCTTCTTTGCTGCCTCAAGCCGTTTTTCGTTTGACGCGAAGTTAGAAATTGGTTCTGGACCTTTGACCAGAGTACGTTTAATATATACAGTACCATCTTTTTTGCTGTGCATATTCCAGGAGACCAGCATTATCTTTCCATACATTAATTCAAGACAATTGATACCGCGTGGATGAATACAACAGCCAGTATTGAAATAAGACGTCTCTCCCACGGAAGGGAATTTTGGTCTGTGTGTATGTCCGCAGATGATCATGATATCACGCTGCTCATTCCATTTATTATAGTTCTTCTCAATCTTATGGCGTTTCGTGCGGTTTTTGGCAGGACTGGCTGCATATTTTACCCCCATGACATGTAAAAATCTCCAAATATACCGAATGAGAACATAAGAAACCTGCCATAGTTGGTCATTGATGAAGTCACCCTGGTGCCCGTGAACGACAAATATTTCTTGTTTCGTGTTTCGATGTGTAAGAAGCAGTGCTTCATGTACAACAAGACCTGGAAAGAGATCCTCTTTTATATCAAGATATTCATCATAAATATGATAAAGATGTTCTTTCACGTATTTGGGATCCCGAAGCTGCATATTGTGATTGCCGAAAAGCATAAGCAAACGGTTTGCTTTATGAAAATTTTTCAGCAATTCAAACACTGAAACATGAGCGGAACGGATATGTTCATAATTTGGGTGTTCCCAAAGCTCATCTCCATCACCCACTTCTACATAGGTGAAATCATTTTGGTAATAATAATTTAATGCATGATAATAAATGTGTCGGTTTCTGCCGAATTCATCGGAGAGACTGTCATCACCTCTATGTATATCACCAAAGAAAACAAATTTTGAACCGTCATCAAAAGGCACTGGAAATGCTTTCTTAAAAACTGCATCTAATCTTGCGCGGGTTTTCATAATCGTCGCTTCCTTTTATACTTTTCTTTTGCATGGTTAAGCATACTTATACTATCTTATTATATATCATATTTCCTTTAAAATCCCTTTTAAAATTAATTTTATCAGATGGTTTAATTCTGCATAATTAATTTCATTTTCATTTTTTATCAGAAGATAGCCGCTTTGAAACCCCGGATATTTTTCCAAGACGGAACAGTCATAGAAAAATTCTTCTAAATCGATGTAATCATAACTTTTGGTACTCTTATAGGGAATTTTCAGGGTAAAGTCACGCTGTTTGGAGAAGAAGGCAGATTCATGACTGGCCTGATAACACCTGTAATCCATGGAAATATTTTTGTGTAAACCTGAGACAAAGATGACATCTTTCCGGATCTCAATTTTTTGTATGCAGGCTTTCTTATCGTGATAAGAAACAATAAAGCCGGTATGAAACATTATCTTATGTAAATTCAGCTTATCTAAAACTTTTATGAGTCTAGAAAGTTGTAAAATGTCATCTTTGTTGTGCAGCAGAATTGTGTCTCTTGTCGTTTGATCTTTGGTTCTTAGAAACTGATGGTATAATTCGACACTTTCGGATCCGGATATTTCATCTGCTCTGTCTGACCATAATCCAAGAAAGGTTTCTACGGTTTTCTGTTTTAAATTGGGAAGCATCTTGCGAAAAGGAGAATACTTGTTGAGAATGCGATAAAGATCAAAGCTATGAAATACGGGTAGTTCTTCTTTGGAAATGTAATTTTTTTTGATCCTTCTGTTTAAAAAGGGTAGATCAAAATGATCCCCGTTATAGCTAATGAGCACATCCAGATCTCTCAATTTCGATAAGTAAGATCGTAGTAGAGAAGTCTCCTCTTCTTTTGATTCAGCCAGAATCTGTATTGCGTTTTTTCCTTGCGAATCTGGAACAACAAGGCCACCCAGAATAAAATGATTTTGATCAGGATTAAGCCCGGTCGTCTCAATATCGATCACACCTAGTTTCAAATCTTCAAAATAAAAGCGAAAAATATTTGATTGATAAAAAGCTTCCTGATAGCTTTCATTAATATAATACATAATCCTTACTCCAGCTTGAGAATCTATTTCCTTTTAATTTTAAGGAGCTCTCTAGGTTGTTTTTTCTATCTATTATAACATAACAAATTGCAAGAAAACATTACAAATCTTTAGGAACTGAAAATGCCGCTTAACTTTTATGCTGTTTTCAATAATCTGCTAAAATACAATAAAAGCTTTCAGATATACTGCTTCTATGTACACTTTCTCCCGGAGGCAGCTTGGATGTATCCACATCATGAAATTCACATTTTTCTAAAAATCCTGGCATTTCCTTTGCTGCATTGTAAGGTACCATTTCATCAGATTGTGCATGATACAGAATAATTTGTTGCTTGATTTGAGAAAGAGGAAAACCCCAGGGAAGAATCTGCAGTCTGCTTTCCTGTGCCATTCCGTAGCAGTGATGTGCAAGAACCTCTTGCAGCGTTTTCTTGACATAGGTGAGGTCAGTGGTCTTCATTTGCTTTTCTACTTTCTTCATCTGCTGTATATAATCTTCCTGAACCAAGCTTCTCGGCCGGTTAACAAAGCTGAGGTAAGTTTCTTTGTCCTGCTTGCTGTAATGCCGGAATACGGTACTCTCATAAACAGAAGGTACACCATTCAGAATGAATACTTTTTTTATAATGTTGGGCAGAGCCAGCGCGGTGGCGTATGCATAAGGCGCACCGGCAGAGCAGCCGATAACGTCTGCTCTGCTAATTTTTAATTTTTGTACAAATATTTGCACAATTGGAATCCAGTCCCCGACGTTTTGCAGTTCAATGGCCGAGGTTTCACCATAACCTGGACGTTCGGGTACAATGCAGCGTACGTCGCTTTTCTGAATAGCCGAAATCCATTCCTCCGCCAGCCAGGAACCGCCTACAATGCCATGGAGCAGAAGGATTGTATGCGATCCTTCTCCATAAATTTGGTAGGCCATTTTAGTGTTTTCTGATAAATTAACATAATGTTTTTCCATAATAATCATTTCCTTTCTCATTGGGTTAGTTATAACTAACTATAACATAATTCTTTTCATAATACAAAGTACAAAAAACAAAACAAACTGCAGGGGAGCAGTTTGTTTTGTTCAAAAGGGGTATTGGGATTAGAGATTAATGAGGTTATCAGGGGGATAACCACGAACACATTATAACTAATTACGATATGAAATGCAAGTCTTCGACAAAAATTTAATAAAAAAATTTTTTGTTGTCGAACGGTTTTTCGTATAAAAAAAAAGGAATATACTAATAAACAAAGAATATAGTAGAGCAAAACCTATATCAAAAGGGTATTTATAACAAGTATTTAGGGAGGAAATAACAATGGAAGTATTAAAAGTATCAGCGAAGTCAAATCCTAACTCAGTAGCAGGGGCTTTGGCAGGTGTCTTGAGGGAAAAAGGGGGAGCTGAAATTCAGGCGATTGGGGCAGGAGCGTTGAATCAGGCGGTTAAGGCAGTTGCTATTGCAAGGGGGTTCGTTGCTCCAAGTGGCATCGATCTGATATGTATACCAGCGTTTACCGACATATTAATTGATGGCGAAGAAAGAACTGCAATTAAGTTAATTATTGAACCGAGATAGGTTATGTGCGGGAAAATTTCAAGAGGCTGTGTTGATTACACAGTCTCTTTTGCGTCTCTACCTATATCTACGCGTGTTTTAATATGCGCGCTGCGTAAGAATCCCTATGGTTCTATTAGAAAGGTTGATGAGAAAAGCAGCTGCTATTCTTGCTTTTGAGAGAAAACAGGTATATAATTTATTGTTAATATAATGCGGTATCATACTTAAATCAGCTTGATTGACACAAATGGAATGTGAACCAATGCATGAAAATAAATAGAGAAGTGGAGAAATAAAAATGAGTACAGATAAATATGAAAACCCATTGATCACCAGATACACAAGTAAGGAAATGGCACATATCTTTTCCTCAGATGTGAAATTCAGCACTTGGAGAGCTTTATGGATCGCTTTGGCTGAGGCAGAAAAAGAACTTGGACTACCCATTACGGAGGAACAAATTGCAGAAATGAGACAGTTCAAGGACAATATAAATTATGCGGTAGCAGAAAAAAGAGAAAAAGAAACCAGACATGATGTGATGTCCCATGTTTATGCTTACGGACTTCAGTGTCCCAAGGCAAAACCGATCATCCATCTTGGCGCGACCAGTGCCTATGTGGGCGACAATACCGATATTATTGTTATAAAGCAGGCTCTTACAATCATCAGGGGAAAGCTCGCTGACCTGCTATATCGTCTTAGCAAATTTGCGTTGGAGTATAAATCTTTGCCATGTTTGGGATTTACTCATTTTCAGGCAGCGCAGCTTACTACGGTAGGTAAGAGAGCCGCTCTGTGGCTGCAGGATTTCTACTTTGATTTTTTGGAATGCGAGCGGTTGATTGAGACGCTACCACTTCTCGGTGTAAAAGGCACAACTGGAACACAGGCCAGTTTTGTTGAGTTGTTTGACGGCGACATGGAAAAAGTAAAGAGGCTGGATGAAATTGTTGTGAAAGGTTTGGGCTTCCAAAAGGCTGTTGCAGTTTCGGGACAAACCTACACAAGAAAAATAGATTTTATGGTTTTATCGGTGTTAAGTGGAATTGGACAAAGCGTTCACAAGATGACCAATGACATCAGACTTCTTCAGCATTTGAAGGAAGTGGAGGAGCCTTTTGAAACAAAACAGATTGGATCTTCTGCTATGGCATACAAGAGAAATCCGATGAGAAGTGAACGGGCTGCGTCGCTGGCAAGGTTTGTTATGAACTGCACGGGAAATGCAGCAGATACGGCAAGCACCCAATGGTTTGAGAGAACGCTGGATGATTCCGCAAATAGGAGAATTGCCATTCCGCAGGCCTTTATGGCCACAGACGGTATTCTTGATATCTGCAGAAATATTTCGACTGGCTTGGTGGTTCACGAAAAGGTGATTACACAGCATATTATGAATGAAATTCCATTTATGGCGACGGAAAACATTTTAATGGAAGCGGTCAAAAAGGGTGGGGACAGGCAGGAACTCCACGAAAAAATTAGAGAGTATTCTATGGAAGCCGGAGTTCGTGTTAAGGATGAGGGTCTGAATAATGATCTGCTGGAGCGGATTGCCGGGGATGATGCCTTTGGACTCACGCTTGAAGATATAAAAGACCTTCTGAAACCCGAGGATTATATTGGGAGAGCAGCAGAACAGACACAGGAATTGATTGAAGACTATATCAAGCCGGTTTGTGAGAATTATAAAGATGATATTAGCGGAGAGGTAGAATTAAGGGTTTAGAAAATGAGCGTAATAGGAGATTTGATTCAAGACAGTAAAAAAATTGTGATTAAAATAGGAAGCAATGTATTGTCCGATGATAATGGATATGTAAATAAAGATATGTTGCACAACATTGTAGAACAGGTAAACGGATTGATCAAACAGGGTAAGCAGGTGATTATCGTTTCTTCTGGCGCTGGGATCTGTGGCGTGGCAGCGATTAATAAGTGGAGCAGAAGAGGGGATATCAATTATAAGCAGGCATTATGTGCCATCGGACAGGTAGAACTGATGAATGCTTATAAAGCATATTTTAGTGACTATGATATTTATGTAGGTCAAATGCTTCTTACCAGAGATGACTTCGGGGATCATAACAGAACCTTGAATATTAGAAATGCGTTGTTTACCTTAGTAGATGAAGGTGTGGTTCCGATTATTAACGAAAATGACAGCGTTAGCGTAGATGAAATGAAAATTGGCGATAATGACACTCTGGGAGCTCTTGCGGCGAACCTTTGGAATGCGGATTTACTGATTATTATGAGTGATATTGACGGAGTCTTTGATAAAAATCCAAAAGACTATGAAGATGCGGAATTGATTGAAGAGGTATATGATATTGATGGTTTGCTGACTGAGATTGATTGCAAAGGGATAAGCAACTTTGGAACAGGTGGAATCGTTACCAAAATTCAGGCTGCTCGCAGAGTCAACGAATACGGAATTCCAATGCTTCTTGTAAATGGAAAACGCAAGGATGTATTGACTAATTCACTGGACGGAACGGAAAAGGGAACGGTATTTTTCTGCAACAGGAGGTAAGAAAATGAAGATTGGATTTATTGGCACAGGCAACATGGGAACCGCTATTATGAAAGGGTATTTGACTACCCATAAAGAGGAAAACGGAAATTTCTTTGCCTTTGACAAAGATGAGGAAAAATTGAAAGCCCTATCTGATGAACTGGGAATTATAGCTTGTAAAAGCTTTAAAACGCTGATGGAGCAGAGTGATGCTATCATTCTTGCTGTGAAACCGCAGATCTTTGATACAGTGTTGCCAGAAATCAGTTCTTATTACAGGCCTCATCAAGTGTTGGTATCCATTGCTGCCGGAATCAGTATTGGATACATAGAAAAGTTAATGCAGAAGGAAAATTTAAAGGTCATTCGAGTTATGCCAAATACTCCGGCTATGGTCAATGAGGGGATGAGCGCCCTGTGCAGAAATCAATTTACTGCTGATGACGAATTTAGACAGATCGTTGAACTTTTTCGATCCGTTGGCAGAGCGGAAATCATTGAAGAGAAGATGATCGATACTGTAATAGGTATCAGCGGAAGCAGCCCTGCGTATACTTACATGTATATTGAGGCGTTGAAAGATGCGGGGGTTGCGGGCGGCATGACGAAGGAGCAGGCAACCATATTTGCAGGCCAGGCTGTTTTGGGCGCGGCAAAGATGGTTCTGGAAACGGGAACTGATCCGGTCATCTTAAGAAAAAATGTCTGCTCTCCAGGAGGAACTACTCTTGAGGCTGTAAAGGCTCTGCAGAATAATGGTTTCCATGCCAATGTAGTGGAAGCGTTTAACGCAGCAGTAGATAAGTCAAAATTGATGACAAAATGAAATCTATAAAATAATTTAAAATGAAAAGGAAGAGCACATGGTATTTGAAGAAAAAACGATATCCAGTCAAATGATATATGAAGGAAAAATTTTGAATTTGCGGAAGGACAAAGTCCATGTGAAAGACAACAGGACATCCTACCGTGAAATCGTTGAGCATAACGGTGGCGTTGCTTTGGCAGCAATTACGCCGAAAGGCAAAATGGTTATGGTGCGGCAGTTTCGAAAAGCGGCAGAAAAAGCAATTTTGGAAGTGCCGGCAGGAAAGATCGAAAAGGGAGAAGGTCATCGCCTGACTGCAGAGCGTGAATTGAAGGAAGAAACAGGCTACTCCGCAGGAAAAATTGAATTTATCACTTCCTTTTATTCTTCTATCGGATATTCTACAGAAAAAATTTATCTTTATCTGGCTACTGACTTGACTCCCGGAGAGACAAATTTTGATGACAATGAATCCATTGATATCTTGGAATATGAGCTACAGGAATTGAAAAAGATGATTTTCAATAATGAAATAGAGGATGCAAAGACCATTGCAGCTATATTATTAGTTGAGTCAATAACGGCGAGAGAAAAGACTCAATGAAACAGCCGATTAAAATGGCCACCGCTAAGATCGCGTTGACAAACAGATAAGAGCTGGAGCTTTCTGCTAAGCTCTTTTTTATTCCAAATTTTCGGTTTGATATTGTATGGAAGGCTACGTTCAATGCAGCGACACCGGCCAGGATCATGGCCGGTATGATGATTAGGTTTTGAGGAACCATGGAGGTGAAAATAATGGCAATGCCTTTAAATGAAAGGGACTCAATCAACAAGGCTGCGGAAAAACCTAAAGCCATACCTTTATATACCAGTGCTGCTAAAGCAACCGGAAATCCGATTGCTGTTAAACCGGATAAAAGCATAATGAAAAGCAGTCCTAAATTGTGTCCTGCCGAGTTTGCGAATATTTCCGTAAATGCAAGATCTTTTGGGTTGGTAAGAAGAAAGTATTTGTCAAGATAGGAAATTACGCTCTCTTTTTCCGTACTGGTCATCATTAATTCGGTAAAAACTCCAGCTGATATGCCCAGAATGAAAAAAAATAAAGCAGCAGTGACACTTGTTCCGCTGGACATAATCAGACTGGATGCTTTATTCACGGTATTACGTTTCATAGAAAACCCTCCTTTGTACTTCTTTATAGCGTATGAAAGGTTCAGTGGTTTTAGTACATGTATTTCATTGATGAGGCGCAGATTGCCTTGTAAAAATCTATAACGAATCGAGAAACTTGAGGGGGGGTCTGAGAAACATAAGAATTATTATTGTAAACAAACGGTTCTTACGTTATACTTTATATGTGGCTTTTTGATAAGGCCAATCAAGGATGTTACGGAGAGCGATATGAACCGATTTATAAATGACTTTATTAATTACCTGTCTTCAGAAAAAAAGATGGCAAAGAATTCACTGGAAGCATATAAAAGAGATGTTCGAGAATTTTCCAAGATGATTGAGGAAAAGCAAAACCTTTCTTTAAATGAAGCAAGTAATACGGAAGTTGTTGCTTATCTGCTGAAATTAAAAAATCAAGGGAAATCAGCAGCAACGGTTAACCGCAAGGTTGCTTCCCTGAGAGCCTTTTATAATTTCATGATGATACAGGAGAATATTAAGGAAAATCCTACAACAAATATAAGATCACCTAAAATCGAGAGAAAGACCATTGAATATTTAACCATTGAGGAAATAGAAAATCTGTTAAGCAAACCGGATCAATCAATCAAAGGGATGAGAGACAGAGCAATTCTTGAACTACTGTATGCTACGGGAATTCGGGTGAGTGAAATCGTTGAAATGAATCTGGAGGATGTAAATCTGAGAATGGGCTTTGTAACCTGCACTGGAGAGCATGGAAAGGCCAGAATCATTCCAATGGGCAGACCTTCCAGAGCCGCAGTGGAAGAATATATTTATGAAGTTAGACCGAAACTGATTCGAAATGAAGACAATACGGAAAATGCGCTGTTTGTTAACTATGCGGGAAACCGACTGACCAGACAGGGATTGTGGAAGCTGCTTAAGGAGTATGCCAAGCTGGCCGGAATAGAAAATAAACTGACACCTCAGACTTTAAGAAATTCCTTTGCAGTACATATGATTCAGAACGGAGCAGATTTGAAATCTTTGCAGGAACTGATGGGACATGAAGATATCAGTGCAACCCAAATCTATCTTTCTGTATCAAAGAATAGAATCAAGGAAGTATATGACAAAACCCATCCGAGAGCATAGAAAATAAAGCTTGATTTATACATAAAGCTATGTTAACATATTGTCTGGTGTATTACGGGCGGTCCTCTGGATATATAGTTAGATACCAAGAACGTCTATGAGGAAAGGAGGAATAACCATGGATATAATGAAAATGATCGCACAGGATTATGTGAGAGAAGATATCCCACAGTTTAGTGTTGGTGATACAGTAAAGGTACACATTAAAATCAAGGAAGGCTCAAGAGAAAGAATTCAGGTATTTGAAGGCTTTGTACTCAAGAGGCAGAATGGTGGACTTGGTGAAACATTTACAGTAAGAAGAATTGCTTCCGGTGTAGGTGTAGAAAAGACTTTCCCGATTCATTCTCCTAGAATAGACAGGATTGAATTAGTAAGAACCGGCGATGTAAGAAGAGCAAAACTTAACTACATGCGTCAAAGAACAGGAAAAGCTGCTAAGATTAAATCAAAAGAAGCTAAATAAGAAAAAGTGGGGAGCCGGCGGGTTCCCTTTTTTTATAATATAGGAAGTGCAAGTGGTAAAGCTATTTTTCGAATAAACAATAAAAACCTACAAATCATAGGTATGTGGCATCAGCCACGAGCAGTGATTTAAGAAAAGGAGGCGAATATGGAGCAAATAAACTGGTATCCCGGCCATATGAAAAAAACAAGGGAACTCATTCAGGAAAATCTTAAAATGGTGGATCTTGTTATTGAGGTTGTTGACGCACGCATTCCCTTATCCAGCCGAAATCCGATTATTGATGAGTTGATCAAAACCAAAAGGCGAATTATGATATTAAACAAAAGTGACCTTTCAGATAGCCGTGCAAATGAAGCTTGGGTAGAATGTTTTAAAAAACAAGGCTATGATGTGCTTACTATGAATTGCATGACAGGGACAGGTGTTTCGCAGCTCCTTAAATTACTGGCTTTGATAAGGGAAGAGAAAAACGAAGGCAAGATTCGAAAAAAACCGCTGCGGATGATGATCGTTGGCGTTCCTAATGTAGGAAAGTCTTCTTTGATCAATCGACTCACAAAGAAAAAAAGTGCTAAGACAGGAAACCGACCGGGCGTGACAAGGGGGAAACAATGGCTGAATCTAGAAAATGACATGCAGCTATTAGATACGCCGGGTATTTTGTGGCCTAAATTTGAAGATCCAAAAGCAGGACTTAATTTGGCTTTTTGTGGCTCGATCAAGGATGAGATTCTTGATATTGCTACCTTGGCTTTAGAACTAATCACCGCTTTAAAAGCGGAATATCCCCAACTGTTAAAAGAACGATACAAACTGGAGGATTTAGGTGAAACGCCTTTGGAAACTATGGAGATGATCGCGGGAAAGAGGGGATTTATCCAGTCTGGTAAACGAATAGACTATGAACGCACCGGAAGAACAGTGATGGATGAGTTCCGAGCTGGAACGATCGGAAAAGTTACACTGGAACGATGCGAATCTACCCGACGTGGATACGGATTTGATGAGGTATAATGATGAAAAAGGAAGAACGTGAGCGCAAAGCAAGGCTTAGGCTCATAGAAATGAAACAAGTGGAAGAAGAATTGTATGCGAAAGGAATCCGATATATAGCGGGAATTGATGAAGTGGGGCGAGGTCCTTTAGCGGGTCCGGTAGTCGCAGCAGCTGTGATTCTTTCAAGTGATTTTTCCATTCTTGGAGTCGATGACTCCAAGAAGCTTTCAGAGAAAAAAAGAGAAGCACTTTATGAACAGATTATTGAACATGCAATTGCCTACAGTACTGGAGTTGTAGATAATTATATCATAGATGAAATAAACATATTGGAGGCTACCAAGCTTGCAATGAAGCAGGCGGTTGAAAATCTGGAGATTAAGCCGGAGTACATACTAATCGATGCCCTCACGATAAAAGACGTTATGATTCCACAGCGAGGAATTATTAAGGGGGATAGTATCAGCACATCCATTGCGGCGGCATCAATTGTTGCAAAAGTAACAAGAGACAGAATGATGAAGGAGTTTCATCAAAGATTTCCTCAATATGCTTTTGACCAGAATAAAGGCTATGGGACGAAAGAACATTATAATGGGATTGACCGTTATGGCATATGCCTGCTTCACCGAAAAAGCTTTCTAAAAAAATATGTTGAAAAAATAAACAAACAGAAAACCGTCGATGAACAGATTACGATATTTGAGTTATAATGATCTCCGTCCCGCAATTATGAAAAGGAAAAAATAGGTAGGGGGGTGCGGACGATTTTTAGGACTGCCTATGCGGCTGTCTCAAGGCTTCGTCGGTACTCAAGCGGACTCATATTTCCAAGTGATACTTTGATTCTTTTCTCGTTATACCAAATAAGATAATCATTTAGTCAATGTCTCCTTTAGTATATCTATTTCCAACTGCATATCCTGAACTTGGGTTCTCAGTTTCTCGACCTCCAAGGAGGATGATATTTCTCCTTTAGGCAAAATGCCCCGAGGGTCATCACCGGTATTCATAAGTGCAACCGCCCCTTTTTGAATATACTTTCTGCGCCATGTATAAATACTGGCTCTACTGTATCCGATTTCTTCTGATACACATTGTACATCTTCCCCGAGTTCGAAGCAACGATGCAATACTGCCAATTTGAGTTCAACGGGAGGATGTCTCGGATGTTCAGGGGTGTTTTTCCCTCGAAAGGTTGACTTGTGCTTCGGTGGATCATTTCTTTGGGAAATCCATAGATATAGAGATGGCCTGCTTGGATATCCTAGACGCAGAATTACCTTCGTTATAGATTTAAGCTGATCATATAACTCTAAAGCTTGTTTTTTCTGGGCTGCGGAAAACATCTTTGGTTGCTCCTTTCAGAGCCTCACTGGTGTCCAACTTTACGTCCGCACCCCCTTCTCAAAAAATATTTAATGAATGATATTTAATTACCTACCATTTTTTTTATTTTATTCATAAATATTTGAATCCTATGTTCTACACTTAAATATATCACAGGTACAATAATTAAGGTTAAAACCGTTGACATTAATAAACCGCCCATAAACGCAAGCGCCATAGGTCTGAACAAAACTCCTCCGGACAATGCCATTGGAAGCAGTCCCAGTACCGTAGTTGTTGTACTCAACACAACTGGCCTGAATCTGGCGTCAGCTGCTTTTTTGCATGCCTCCATAATATCTGTTCCTTTTTTTCTTTCTTCATTGATATAATCAATCAAAATAATGGCATTATTAACCACTACCCCAAATAAACTCAGAAAACCCAGCATAGCAAAAATAGAAATGGTTTGTCTGAAAATGATTAAAGCCAAAATCGATCCGATAAAAGAAAGAGGTATCGTCAATAAAATGACAATAGGCTGAATGGTCGATTTAAATTGAAGCATTAAAATGATATACACTAAGAAAATAGCAAACAATCCGGCAAAGGTCATATCTCCGGTGCTTCTTTCCAGCTTACCCTTTTGACCTTCTGAGACCAGCTCAATGTTTTGATATCCTTTATTCTTTATGATCTCTTCCAATTCGGTTTGAATGGTTATGGCATTATAGCCTGACAAAGGGCTTGCGGAAATGGTTACAGAAGGCTTATTGTCATATCTGACCATTTTGCTGACGTCAGGTTCCATAGTAATACTGCCGAATTTTTTAAGAGATAACAGTAATTCTGTCATAGATGAGCGTAACGGTAAATTTCTCAAATCATCAACATCCTTAATCATACCTTTTAGTTCTATATCATATTCCTTCCCGTTCTCTCTAAAGACGCCTACACTTCTTCCCATGAGTGCTATATTCATCTCATTTTGAATTTCAGCGCATGTCATACCTGTGCCTAATGCCTGTTTTTTGTTTATGTTGAATTTATAATTGTATGTTTCTCCTTCTATATCATTAACAACATTTTTTGTACCTTCCATATTATACAAGATATCAGTGACCTCCTGGCCTATTTCTTTTAAAGCTTCTTTATCTTCACTGAGTAATCTGACTTGTATAGAAGAACCATCTCCCGAATACTCAAATTCTTTCACTTCCATATTGGCACCTGTTATCTTTTTATTTAAGGTGTTTTGTAAATAATCTACAAATTCGGGATTAGAATGAAACCTATCCGTTTTATCCAAGTCAAATTTTATGATTATTTGAGCTATATTTTTTGCTGAAGGTCTATAGGTTACAGACATATGGAACCTTGGGAAATCGCCTCCAACGGTAGAATAACAGTTCTCTATTTCTTCCTGCTCCATGAGAAACTCTTCTATTTTTTGAACCTCCTCTTTGCTCTTGTTAAAGTCCGTTGTATACTCCGTTTCTACATTGATATAGAGAATATCTTTTTCTTCTGTAGGATAAGAACTTTTTTCCAAAAAGCCTGAAAGAAACATGACTAATACTAAAGACAAAACAGCTATTCCTATGGTTTTCCATCTATGATAAATGGCATAGTTTAATAGTTTTCCAAACAGCGCTTTTGTTTTATGTGTGCTGAATTTCTGTTTGCTTTTTTTAAAAAAGGAATATGCAAACACCGGTATAAATAACATAGCAATCACATACGAAGCTGTAAGAGACATAATAACAATTCTCGGGATACTGCCAATAAATGCGCCAACTGCAGCAGGAAGCATCAGCAAAGGGGAAAAAGCAGCAATTGTAGTCAAGGTAGATGACAGCACGGGAAGCGCTACATCTTTGGCACCATTAACACATGCATCCTTTCTGTTTTCATCATTATCAATACGTGCTTGTATGGAGTCAGAAACAACGATGGCATTATCCACCAACATCCCCAAGACCAGAATAAGTGCAGCAAGAGATAACATGTGGAACTTCATTTTTAGTAAATACATGGATGAAAAAGTAATAAAAATAGCAAGTGGAATACCAAAAGAAACAATGAGAGAATTTCTAAGTCCCATTCCAAGCATAATAACAATAATAACAATACAGATACCCTCAATGAGATTCATTGAAAACTCACTAATGGAATCGGCAATGGTCTCGGGAACAAAAGTTATTTCTGAAACTTCCAATCCTTCAGGCAGATCAGGAATTTGTTGCTCCAGCCTGTTCCTTACCTTCTCTCCGGCATATATAATATTGGAATCTTCTTTAAAATATACACTTAGAAAAACATTAGGCACACCATTTACAGATGCTTCAAACTCATTGTTTTCCTGTTCCATACGTATATCAGCCACTCTGTCAAGTGTTATAACTTCTCCTTCTGTTGCATTTCTTTTGATAATTACTTTTTTTATTTCATCTATACTATCAAAATCACCATTGGTTATGACATTAATACTGTAATCATCATTTTCAACAGCTCCAATAGGAATAACCGTATTTTGCGCTTTTAATACTTGGTACAGATCGCTCAATGCCAACTGGTAATAGGATAGTTTATCAATATCAACATCTACTTTTACGACCTGGTCACACACGCCTTCAATTTCTATTTTCTTAATCCCGTCAATATCTATTAATTGGTCTTTAAGCAGTTCCGCATAATAATCCAACTGATCGTATGTATATTCTTCTCCGGAAAGTGCCATTATAGCGCCGGGCATTTCCATTACGTCTGTATCCATGGTTATTTCTTCTACGCCATCCGGCATATCCATCTTAATTTCTTCTATCCAACGTCTTACTTTATCCCAGTGTTCTTCTATTTCTTCTTCTGAAAGACTTGGTTCTACAACCAAAAATGTAAGAGACATACTGTTATAGATGGTCGATTTTGAATAATAATAATCATCGATTTCCATTATTTTCTCTTCCAGCTTTTTTGTTGCATTCTCTTCCATTTCTTTTGGTGTCGCACCCGGATATACGATGGTAATGTAGCAGGCCGGCATGGTCGTATCAGGATACTCCTGCTTGGGTATTTTTTGATATGCAATAATACCGGATAAAAAAATTATAAATGCTACAAAATATATAACCGATTTATTATCAATAAAGGATTTTATGAAACCTCGTTTTTCCATAATCTCCCTCCTTTCTTTTGTTTAATTTATAATAAGTTTTTCTCCGCCGCGCAAAACTTTATTTCCAACTACAACGACTTTTTCATTATCAGACACACCTTCTAAAAAAACATATTCCTTATCATATCCGATGATAGATACTTTTCTCTTGACTGCATGGTCATTCTCTGCTACAAACACAAAAGGTTCTCCGTCATCTAATACGGCTTTTACAGGAACTTTTATGCCTTTTTTCTCTCCAATATTCACCTCAACTTTTACAATTGAATACAGGGGTATGCTATTATCCGTTATGGATACCTCCGCTTTGTACAAAAGGGTTTCTGAATCTAACACATCTGAAACAGATGAAATGTATCCATTTATTACCTTAGAATCATATATAATATCCACTTTATCATCGAGTTGAATATTATGCTTTTCATCAGCAGATACGCCGATGGAAACTTGTGCATTGGTTGAACCAATCGCTATGACCGGATCATTTTTGCTGACTTGATTACCTTCTTCAACATAAATTTCTTTTACATATCCATCAATACTGCTTCTCAATTCTCCACTTGCAAATTGTGTTTGCGTCATTTCATAGCTTGCCAGGGCACTCTCATAATTTGATTTTGCCAAATCAATAGATCCTATTCCAATATCATAATCTTCAGCTGCAACACGATAACTCAGTTCTGCATTTTCATATTCATCTTTTGAAACAGCACCCGCTTCATAGAGCGCCTTTATATTTTCAAAATCTTTTTGTTCCTTTTCATAGTTAGATTTAGCTTTTTCATTACTGTTTTCTGCATTATCCAATGTTGCTTTAGTAGATTTTACTTTCAAATGACTGATTTCAAGTGTATTTTTATAATCCTCCTCATTCAGCTTTGCTAATACGTCTCCTGTTTTTACCGATTGACCTTCCTTAACCTGCATTGTTTCAAGCTTTCCATCCATTTTGAAGCTGTAAATAATTTCTTCGTCATTAGAAACCACACCCGGCAATGTAATTTTTTTGTCATAACTGGCTTCTTGAGCATTTAAAATCTCTACAGGTACTTCTTTTTCGCTTTTACTTGTGCTTTTATCATCACTGCATCCTGACAACAATATCAAAAAAATAATCATCACAATGAATTGCTTCTTTTTCAACATATCCTTCACTCCTCTATTTAAGCTGTGGAAAACTGACCGATTTTTCCCAAAAATTAAAAAATTTTGAGATTGCTCTCAAATTTTTTAATGTTTTTTAATATTTTTGTTCATAGGTCGTATATAATTTTCTTTGTATATTTCTTTAAACATTTCCCAAAGTTCTTCTTTACTAATATGATATTTTTCAGAAAGGAAATCTTTAAAAACGACAAACATATAAAATGGCGTACCGCCAAAAAACATAAAGTCTATCATAAATTTCATTTGTTTTTTTTCATCATCGGGATAATATTTCTTTGATCGTGACTTTATGTATTCTAAAAATGAGTTGAAATATGGAAGCGTATTGTTTTCCTTATGAGTACCTTTTAAAAACTCTTGAAGCATAATGCGTATAATCTCACTTCTGTCTTGAACCTTTTCGATAAAATTTTCCATTATTCTTATCATAAAGGCTTCCGTAATTTTTTCTCCGCTGTCACTCATTTTTTGATGCATCTTAAATAAATCGTCGGTGCCTTCTGCTAACAATTCTGATAATATATCTTCTTTTTTCTCAAAATAGTAATATATTAAAGATTTTGTCACACCGGTTTCTTTTGCTAAGCGGCTTACACTGGTTGCTTCATATCCATTTTTAGAAAATAAATATCTTGCTGTTTCTAAAATAGCGGTTTTAGTATCATCTCCCATTTTCACAATCCTTTCATTTCAAAATCAAAGAATTTTTGCAATGAAGTTATTTGTAACTAACTAACCTTACAATAGCATAAAAAATTCATATACGCAAGTGTAATAAGCACCGACATATAAATAATTTTTCGGGATAAAAATATATCCAAAACTGCAACGATGGCATAATGGGTAATCAACTTTAATTTTCTACATTCCTTAGAGCCGCATTATATAAGATATTCTTTGACATTTTACGCATTTTCATATAAAATTTTTTAATATGGAGAATTATAGATAAAAAGAAACTAACAATGAAATTTCAGTACTTTAAGAGAAAATTTATTATTATGTAAATCGTGAAGAATACGTGGGGTAAATTATGGATCAATCCTATTTGCAAAACATCTTGGATCAAGTTTCTGAAGGAAAAATGAATCCTCAGGAAGCAGCGGAACAACTGAAGGATTTGCCTTATCAGGACATTGGATTTGCCAATATTGACCAACACCGAAATATTCGCACCGGCTATCCCGAAACCATATACTGTGAAGGGAAAACACCGGAGCAGGTTGTTGCTATTATTGATAAAATGAAAGAACAGAATACGAATATATTGGGTACAAGGGCTTCTCTCGAAGTTTTTGAAAAGGTCAAGGAAATGATTCCCGAAGCGGACTACTATCCTGCTGCGAGAGTGATTGTTGTGAAAAAAAGAAATGAGCTCCTGTCGGAAAAGACGATTGCGATCGTTACTGCAGGAACTTCTGATATTCCTGTTGCCGAGGAAGCAGCCATTACCGCCGAAACCATGGGAAATCAAGTTGACCGGATTTATGACGTGGGTGTGGCAGGAATTCATCGTTTGTTTGGAAAGTTGGATCGGATTCGCGCTGCAAATGTTATCATTGTCGTAGCCGGTATGGAAGGTGCTCTTGCCAGCGTGGTCGGCGGACTTGTAGATAAGCCCATAATTGCCGTTCCTACCAGTGTAGGCTATGGCGCCAGTTTCGGTGGTGTGGCTGCGCTGCTTACCATGCTTAACAGCTGTGCTACTGGAGTTGCCGTTGTGAATATCGATAACGGATTTGGTGCAGGATATTTGGCATCAAATATCAATCAACTATAGAAATAACAGATAGAAAGATTAGTGAAAGAAGTATTTGCGTCGTAATAGA
Source organism: Anaerovoracaceae bacterium (assembly GCA_963665645.2). Classification (GTDB taxonomy): domain Bacteria; phylum Bacillota; class Clostridia; order Peptostreptococcales; family Anaerovoracaceae; genus Anoxybacterium. Next base: position 116,631 of record CAXXQN010000004.1, read on the forward strand.
TCGCAATACAGGAGAATAAAATGGAAAGAATCTTATACTTAGACTGTTTTGCAGGAATCAGTGGAGATATGAGCATCGGGGCTTTAGTTGATTTGGGTCTTGATCCTGCTGCTGTCATCAAAGAGATCAAGAAGCTGGGCGTCAAGGGTTATGATATCGAGATAAAAAAGAAAACCCAGTTTTCTATCAGCGGCATTGATGTAAGGGTAACGCTTAATGGGGATTCAGACTGCCTTCATGTGCATGAAAGCGATAGCAGCTCGAATCATTTTCACGACCAGGGATCGAACCATGTTCACCACCACGGCCATGAACATAGTTTAGCGGATCCTCACGAAGAGCATGTGCATATGCATAATCACGGAGAGAAGGAAAGAGGTTTGGCTGATATCAGCCACATTATTAATTCCAGCAGCATCAGTGACAAGGCGAAGAAATTATCTATTGCGATTTTTACGGAGATAGCCAAAGCAGAAGCCGCGGTGCATGGAAAGCGGATAGAAGAGGTGCACTTTCACGAGGTGGGAGCCATCGACTCCATTGTGGATATTGTTGGTGCTGCTATTTGTATTGACATGTTAAATGTGGACAGGATCTATTGTTCCCCGGTGCATGAAGGTCAGGGCTTTGTTCACTGTAGACACGGGAGACTGCCTATACCGGTACCAGCAGTAATCAAAATGCTTGGAGGCAGTGGTATTTCCATCGTTACAGAAGATGTTGAAGCAGAATTGGTTACGCCCACAGGCTTTGGAATACTAAAAACTGTATCGGAAAGCTGCGGTAAAATGCCGGAGATGCTGGTGGAAAGTGTTGGTTATGGCTTTGGAAAAACTGAGACGGGAAGGCTAAATGCCCTTCGTGCTGTTTTAGGTACCACTGGAAAACCGGAGACCGAGTCGGAGGAAGGGACCCAAGCAATATCTGATAGGATGCAGGATGTTATTCAGGATAAGATAAATGATAAAGCTGTATTAATGGAGACTAATATTGATAATACCACGGGAGAGATGCTGGGATATACCATGGACAGGCTGATGAAAGCGGGTGCATTGGATACTTATTTTACTCCGATCCAGATGAAAAAAAACCGCCCGGCCTATATGCTGTCTGTTCTGTGTAAAAAGAACGATATGGAAAAACTTTCGGATATCATATTCAAGGAAACCTCTACCATAGGAATTCGAATTCAGGAGCTTTGGCGGATCACCTTAAAAAGAGAAATCAGAACTGTTCAGACGGAGCTGGGAGAGGTTCGCGTAAAATCGGTTGTTGTCGGAGGGCTTTTGAGAATCCAGCCGGAATACGAGGACTGCGCGAGAATTGCAGAAGAAAACAATCTTTCATTACATGAAGTTTATGAATTAATAAAGAGGTGTCATTATGGAAAAGAATTTAGCCAAAACTTATAGTCCAAAGGATTTTGAGGATAGAATCTATGAAATGTGGGAAAAAAGTGGAGCGTTTAAAGCAGAAAGAGATCCGGATAAAAAACCGTTTACTATCGTTATGCCACCGCCCAATATTACCGGTCAGCTTCACATGGGTCATGCCTTGGATCAGACGTTACAGGATGTGCTCACTCGTTGGAAGAGGATGCAGGGTTTTAGTGCGCTTTGGCTTCCCGGTACAGACCATGCGAGTATTGCTACCGAGGTAAAGGTTGCTGACAAAATTAGAAAGGAAGAAGGAATTACCAAAGAAGAGTTGGGAAGAGAAGAATTCCTGAAAAGAGCATGGGAATGGAAAAAGCTCTATGGAAGCAAAATTACACAGCAGGTTAGAAAGCTGGGAAATTCCTGTGACTGGGAAAGAGAGCGTTTTACCATGGATGAAGGCTGCAATCGGGCAGTCATAGATACTTTTATCAAGCTTTACGAAAAAGGTTTGATTTATAGAGGAAACCGCTTGATCAACTGGTGTCCGAGCTGCGGAACTACCCTATCCGATGCAGAAGTCGAGCACGAAGACAAAACCGGTAAGTATTATTATTTCAGATATCCTAGTGCAGACGGGGGAGAAGGAATTTCTGTCGCTACTTCAAGACCGGAAACCATGTTTGGAGATGTAGCCATCGCAGTTCATCCGGATGATGAGCGATATAAGGATTTGGTCGGCAAGAAGGTAGTGATTCCGCTTATGGGGAAAGAAATTCCTGTGATTGCTGATTCCTATCCGGATCCGGAAAAAGGAACCGGTGCGGTTAAGATTACACCGGCTCATGACCCGAATGACTTTGAGGTAGGAGTAAGACATCACCTTGACAGTTTGTCCTGCATCAACGCAGACGCAACCATGAACAAGCTGGCGGGAAAGTATGCGGGTATGGATCGTTATGAATGCAGAAAAGCCTGGGTCAAGGATTTGGAAGATGAAGGCTATTTGGAAAAAATAGAGGAAAAAATCATTCCAATCGGCGGATGTTATCGTTGTGATACCGTCATTGAGCCAATGTTATCCGATCAATGGTTTGTCAAGATGCATGAATTGGCTCAGCCAGCTATTCAGGCTGCCAAGACAAAAGATTTGGTTCATGTTCCGGAGCGATTTGAAAAAATCTATTTACATTGGCTGGAAAACATAAAAGACTGGTGTATTTCCAGACAGCTTTGGTGGGGACACCGAATTCCGGCCTATTATTGTCAGGACTGCGGAGAAATGATGGTATCCGCGACGGCTCCTACAAGGTGTAGAAAATGCGAAAGTACTAATATTAAGCAGGATGAAGACGTTCTTGATACATGGTTCAGCTCTGCATTATGGCCATTCTCAACATTGGGCTGGCCGGAACAGACCGAAGACCTGAAATACTTCTTCCCCACGGATGTTCTGGTAACTGGCTATGATATTATTTTCTTTTGGGTTGTCAGGATGGTATTCTCCAGCCTTGAACTCATGGGAGAGGTTCCGTTTAAATATGTTTATGTTCATGGTTTGGTTCGGGATGCGGAAGGCCGTAAAATGAGCAAATCTCTAGGCAACGGCGTTGACCCGCTTGAAATCATCGACCAATACGGTGCAGATGCGCTGCGTTTCATGCTGATGACAGGCATTACGCCTGGTAATGATATGAGATTCAAGGCAGAGAAGCTGGAATCAAGCAGAAACTTTGCGAATAAGCTTTGGAATGCTTCCAGATTTGTGATTATGAATCTTCAGGATGAAAATGGAGAATTCAGAAGCATGGCAGATGATTCCAAGGGGATCGAAAAACTTGCTTTGAAGGATGAAGATAAATGGATTCTTGCTAAAATCAATGAAGCAGTCAAGGATGCAACGGCCAACATGGAGAAATTCGAGCTCTCTCTTGCAGCTCAGAAGGCCTATGAACTGATCTGGAATGAGTATTGTGACTGGTATATTGAACTTGTTAAGGATAGGTTATACAGAGATGATGAAGAGGATAAGAAGGTAGCCAGATATGTTCTGGTAAGAGCCTTAAAAGATATGTTAAAGCTGCTTCATCCCTTCATGCCGTTTATAACCGAGGAAATCTGGAGCTTTCTGCCTGAGAAGGAGGCAGAAAAAAATCCAGAAGGTTTTCTGATCAACGAAAGCTGGCCCGTATATGACAATACCTTGACGTTTGAGTCTGAAGTGAAAAAAATTGAGCTTGCCATGGAAGCCATACGAAGCATTAGAAACATTCGTGCCGAAGCGGAAGCTGTTCCGTCCAAAAAACTGAGTGCGGTGATATTATCCTTCGGTAAGGATTTGGAAGATGTAAAAGGCGGAGAACGGTATATCAAGAGCCTTGCCAATATTACGGAAATTACTTTTATTACAGATAAATCACTGGTACCGGAAGAAGTAATGTCTGCGGTAATCGGAAACGTGGAAATTTATATTCCTCTGGATGATTTGTTGGATTATAAAGCGGAATTTGATCGTCTGACGAAAGAAAAAGCAAGACTTACAGGTGAAGTACAGCGAGTGAAGGGCAAACTTGCAAACGAGGGATTTGTAAAGAAAGCCCCGGAAAAAGTTATCAATGCCGAACGGGAAAAGATGGTAAAATATGAGGATATGCTTGTAAAAATTACGGAACGCCTTGCATTGGTAGAAAAAAAACTGTAAAAGGATATAGATATCATGACATATGAAGAGACGCTTGAAAAGATACACAGTTTTCAAAAATATGGATACAAGCTGGGCCTGGAACGAATGTCTTGCTTAATGGATCGGTTGGGCAACCCGCAGGAGGTCATGAAAGTGATTCATGTTGCGGGAACCAACGGAAAGGGTTCTGTTTGCAGATATTTGTATTCCGTACTTCAGGAAAACGGCTATAGCGCAGGGCTTTATACTTCTCCATACCTCGAGAAATTTACAGAAAGAATGGAATGCAACGGTTTGGAGATTTCACAGAAGGACTTGATTCGATATACACAGCGCGTTTTGAATACAGTGGATGTTATGCTGAAAGAGGGTATGGAATCACCAACGGAATTTGAATTGATAACAGCAATTGCTTTTCTGTATTTTTCGGAACAGGATATCGATTTTCTAATACTCGAGGTTGGACTGGGAGGAATCGGAGACTCCACCAATATGGTGAGCGACCCTGTAGCCTCAGTCATAACTTCAATATCCTTTGATCACATGGAATATTTAGGGGATACATTGGAAAAAATAGCCATACAAAAAGCTGGAATTATCAAACCTGGAATTCCGGTAATCTATAACGTAGAAGATCAGAGTGCTGTTGATGCCATCAGTCGCATTGCCGATAAGAAAGGCTCACCGAAGTATGATGTTTCTGCCGTACAGTTTCAGATCCGGAAAAAAACGGTCGATGGCTATACCTTTGATACAGTAATTGAGGGAGTAGAATATAGAGGCATTAGCATTTCTATGATTGGCATGCATCAGATTGCGAATGCGATCTGTGCATTAGCAGTGCTTACGGTGATGGAAAAGGGAAACTTGATCCATTTAGAGAGAGACAAGCTATACGCAGGATTTTTAAAGGCGAGGCAGGCAGGCCGCTTGGAAGTGATGAAAAAAGAACCTTACGTGATTATTGATGGTGCGCATAATGAAGCCGGTGCCGAAGCCTTAAGAATTGCTTTAAAAGAGCATTTTCCAACCAGTAAAATCATAATGGTGGTCGGAATGCTGGCCGATAAAAAGATTGATAAGCTGATTGAAAAGTTTGGGATGATAACGGATGAGTTTATTGCAACAGAACCGGACAGTCCAAGAAGACTGAGTGCTGCTGATTTATGCGGTCAGATAAAGGAGGCCGGGAAAAAATGCATTGCAATAGAAAACCCGGAAGATGCATGCAAATATGTTAACGGTTTAGCATCCTATGATGTTATTGTTTTTGCAGGGTCGTTATATTTGATTGGGAAAGTTAGGGGGATATTGAACCATTATGAAGAAGAATAAGGTGCTTCTGTTTTATAATCCCAATGCGGGAAATGGTTTATTTAAAAACAATCTTGATTTAATTATTGAAAAATTTCAAAAAAAGAAAATGTACATCATACCGGTAAGGGCTGATCGAAAGGGAATTCTGAACGAGGTTATGAGGGATATGAATCCGGCGGAATTCAAAAAAGTGATTGCGGCAGGCGGAGATGGAACGATTAACATAATGGTCAATGCTATGATGCAGCATAATATTAATCTTCCCATTGCAATTTTCCCCTCTGGTACGGCAAATGATTTCGCATATTATTTTGACTTACCCCATGATATCAACAATATGGTGAAGATTGCTCTGGAGGAGCACTATACCTATACTGATATCGGAAGAGTCAATGACAAATATTTTGTGAATGTTGCCGCTATGGGCTTTTTAGTGGATGTAAGTCAGAAAACGGATCCGAATATTAAAAATACGTTGGGTGTAATTTCTTATTATTTAAAAGGAGTTACGGAAATTCCGAACTTGAAACCGATTCCAGTAAAAATAACCAGTGACACATATACCTCGGAAGACAAAATCTACTTTATGCTGGTTATGAACGGTCGTTCCGCAGGAGGATTTAAAAGAATTGCACCAATGGCAGAGGTGAATGATGGTTTACTGGATGTTATGCTGTTTAAGGAAATGCCGATTTATGATTTTGCACCACTGCTTTTTAATGTAATGACAGGGCAGCATCGCGAAAATAAAAATGTTGCATTTTTTCAAACCAGAAAGCTTTATATAGAATCCGAACAAAGTGTAGGGACTGATATTGACGGAGAAAAGGGTGCAGATTTTCCTTTGGATATCGAAGTCTTTCCTAAGAAATTTAAAATTAATACAGCGATGAATGATATGGAAGGAGCTAAGTGGTGAGAAATATATTAATTACTGCCGGAGGTACTTCTGAAAAGATCGATGAAGTAAGGGTGATTTCTAATTTTTCTTCTGGCAGACTTGGCTTGGCCATTGCAAAGGGTTTTTTAGAGTCAGAAAGTGACAATATAGGGAAAATTTATTATCTCTGTGATAAAAATACGATCGTTCCCTCGGATGACCGTGTAGAGGTGGTACGAGTTGCAGGTGCTCAGGGTTTGCTGGATGAATTGAAACATTTGCTTACAACGCAAAATATCGATGCGGTAATCCATGCTATGGCGGTCAGTGATTACATGGTAAAACAAGTCACAACACTGGATGCAGTTAGAGCAGGAAAAGAAGATACCCAGGAAAATAAACTTGGAGAAGGAAAAATAAGTTCTCAAATTGAGGATTTGGTTATTCTTTTAAAAAAGACTCCAAAGGTAATCGGTGAGATCAAAAAGTTGCACCGAGAAACGATTCTGGTAGGCTTCAAATTGCTGAGCAATGTTGAAAAAGAGGTGTTGATTGATACGGGATACAAGCTGCTTCACAAAAACGAGTGTGACATGGTGTTGGCTAATGATTTGGGTGAAATCATCGGGGAGCAGCATGTTGGTTACTTAATCTCTCCTGAGGGAACATATGAAAAGTATACCACAAAGAAAGAAATTGCAGAAGCAATTGTTAGAAATGTTGAAAATCGGTTATCAGAGAAGGAAGGTGGGGTTCGTTGAAGAATATATTGCTTTGTGTTACAGGAAGTATTGCAGTATATAAAGCGGCCGATATTGCCAATCAATTGACGAAGGATGGTTATCAGGTAGAGACGATCATGACCGACAACGCAAGAGAATTTGTTACGCCCCTTACCTTTCAGACTTTAACAAAAAATAAAGTATATACATCAATGTTTGAAGAATATGAACCGGATCAGGTAGAGCATATCTCTCTGGCCAAGAAAGCCGATCTATGCATCGTCGCTCCGGCAACCGCAAATATCATCGGAAAGATTGCATCGGGCATTGCAGACGATATGGCTTCAACGGTGATTATGGCTCTCGAGCATGCACCGATTTATATCTGCCCTGCTATGAATACAAATATGTATGAAAATCCCATTGTGCAGAAAAATATAAAAAATCTTAATGAATTGGGATATCATTTTATTGAGCCAAAGGAAAGCCGTTTGGCTTGTGGAGATTCGGGAAAGGGAGCCATGGCGGATGTGGCGCTGATTGTTCAAACGGCTGAGGATCATTTGAAACAACTAGAGCAGCATAGCAAAGATTGAATTTTAAAATAGTATTCAATTTATAAGAAAAACAAAGGAATTTTTGATGAACAATTTGCAGGAAAAATACCATATTTTAAAAAAGTATATCAATAGCCTTGAAAGTGTTGCAGTAGCTTTCTCCAGTGGTGTGGATTCCACCTTTTTGCTGAAGGTTGCCCATGATGTTTTGAAAGATAAAGCGATTGCGGTTACAGCTCGATCCTGTAGTTTTCCGGAAAGAGAGTTACAGGAAGCCGTTGCGTTTACAAAAGCCATCGGGATCGTGCATCGGATCGTAGATTCGGAAGAACTTGAAATTGAAGGGTTTTCCCAGAATCCTGAAAATCGCTGTTACTTATGCAAAAAGGAACTGTTTTCTAAAATAAAGAATATTGTCCGGGAAAACGGGTTACAGGAAGTGGTGGAAGGCTCGAACATGGATGATTTGGGGGATTATCGGCCGGGGCTAGCTGCAATTCAGGAATTGGGTGTAAAAAGTCCATTAAGGTATGCAGGGCTGACAAAGGAAGAAATCCGTCAACTATCCAGAGAACTTGGGCTGCCTACCTCTGAGAAGCAATCTTTTGCCTGTCTATCCTCAAGATTTCCCTATGGACAGTGCATAACGCCTGAGAAGTTAAAGATGGTGGACGAGGCAGAACAGTTGCTCTTGGACTTGGGTTTTCGTCAGGTGAGAGTACGTCATCATGGTACTCTTGCAAGAATTGAAATTGCCGAAGAAGAATTTGTGAAAATCATGAAAAAGGAAGTTAGGGACAAAGTCTATCACCGATTGAATGAAATTGGGTTTATCTATGTTTCACTGGATTTGTCCGGTTACCGTACGGGAAGTATGAATGAAACACTGAAATGAAAAAAGTGGCTTTGCCACTTCTGTTAAGGAACCCATAGCTCCTATTATATAAAACACAGGCCGCGTAAGAATGTACGGCCTGTGTTATTTCGTATTACTGATACGAAAGGAGTTTATTCTTTTCTTTGGGCTTTTTTACTTCACTGTTTCTGAAAACAAATACCTTTGTTCCGTCGTCTAAAGTTTTTTTTTCTAATTGTTGTCCGTTTACAAATGTGTTACCATTTTCATCCATGTTAATATTAAATCTTCTTTGATTAGATCCTATAGATAATGCTGGAGTACCAATTTCACTACAGGTGACGACAATTACATTTTCGACTGTGACATTTGCTGAATTTGATGCTGTTCCACCGTTGACTCCGTCACCGCCGATAGCAGCTGCATCTCCGATTGCCACATCTGCATTGACGTCTAACAATGATGGAAGTGCTTTGGCATTCTCTGTTGTTAGGCTTCGAGATGATCTTTTACTTAGCAAGTTTCTATTTGATGAGTTCTCATTTTCTGAGTTTCCGTTAACCGTAGCATTGAGTCCACTTCTTGGAACGATGGCAGCGACACGAGCTCCATCTTCCAATTCGTATTCAGCGGAAGCCGCTGCTGCGGAACCGCCGATTGTAAAACCTCCGTCTCCGCCGTTTGCATCTCCGCCGTCTGCTTCAGCGTTCTGACATATATTCACAGAGGTAGAAATTTTGATATCTGTATCGCATTGCTCCTCATCATTGTGTTTTTTCTTATCATAATCCCACGGATACGGGCAGCAACAGAATTTGCGGCAAAACCAAAATCTAAGCCATTGATCAAATTCAGGATCTCCCCATACTTGACTTCTAAATTCATTGCCAGTTGATTCTTCTACACCGGTCGATTCTCCTAACGGTTGGCCATAACACCAGGCACAACTGTTTTTTTGAGTCATTCTTAGTCAATCCCGTTCATAGATGTTTATAACAAAACTTATTGGAGCAAATGATGTACTCCAATAATACAGTGTATTCCGCATCTAAAAAAAGTGTGAATTGGCTTTTGCAGGAAGAATCCCGCAGCTTTTATTCGCAGGTACGCATTGCCATAATGGTTTGTTCTATCAAATAGTCCAGTTCCCATCCCAGCATCTCAGCCCCCTGCTCAATCACTTCGCGGGAACAGCCAGCAGCGAAGTTTGACGTTTTATATTTCTTTTTTACCGACTTTAATTCTAGATCGGATACGCTCTTTGATGGTCGCATCAAAGCTACTGCACCGATTAATCCCGTGAGTTCATCCGTTGCAAACAGTACCTTTTCCATCTCATGTTCCGGTTTTATATCAACGGTAAGACCATAACCATGGCTTACTGTAGCATGGATGATTCCTTCATCGATTCCACGTTCTCTCATGATTTCTTCCTGTTTGATACAATGTTGATCCGGATACATACCAAAATCCAAATCATGCAGAAGACCTACAATTCCCCAGAATTCCTCTTCTTTTTCATAACCAAGGAGCTTTGCAAAATAGCGCATAGTACCTTCTACAATGAGGGCATGCTTCAGGTGAAAAGGATCTTTGTTATACTCGTTTAAAAGCGCCCAGGCTTCTTCTCTTGTAATTCCTGTTGATTGCTTTTCTTTTGTATTTTCCATAGACACGATTACTTTACCTCCATATTAGCTATCGTTGAAATAATAAGAGATATTCCCTTGAAATGAAATATCATAATAACATAATCATACTCCAATTCTAATTTAGTGTCAAAGACCCTTATAAAGTAAAAAGAGCAACACTAGACCATGGATTTTTATATCAATTGGAGTTATTATAATAATATACGAATTTGCAGAATAAGAAAGTAGGGATTTGCATGAACGAAGAAAAAAGAATCATAGCAGAAAGACGGGTACTACGCATTTCCTTGTATGGCGTTGTATTTTTTATGTTGGCTGAGGTGTTGATGGCGTTAGCCACTTCTTCTCAATCAATATTGATGGATGCAGTCTATGGCGCGGCAGATTTTCTGACGATTATCATATCCATAAAAATCATCCCTCTATTATACAAGCCGACATCCGAAAAACGTCCTTTTGGGTTTTCTCAAATGGAGGCGATTTTCATCGCGATCAAAGGTTCTATGCTTACTGCTGTTACCATTGGATTGGTAATGAACAACATCCAAATCATGTTAAAGGGCGGCAACCATGTTTCGTTTACGAAAATTGCTGTTTTTGAATTAGCCGCAGCAATTATTTGCGCTGTAATATTGTTTGTCATGATCCGATTAAATAAAAAATTGAACTCATCAATTATAAAAGCGGAAATCAATTCCTGGATTATTGACATTGTTGCAAGTATAGGACTCGCGGCTGCTTTTATTTTACCGGCTATTATCCGCACAAGCTGGATGGAACAATTCGCCCCATATTTGGATCAGGTTGTTGCAATTATACTTTCCGCACTGATTCTTCCAATACCAATCAAGACAGCAATTTCCGGGATCAGGGATTTATTTCTTCTCGCACCGGATAATGAAACGGTGATTCTCATCAAAGAAATCGGTCAGGGAGTTTTAGATAATTATAATCTGGAGCAAACTGTGTATGATATTATAAAAACCGGAAGAAAAATATGGATCAGCATCTATTTTGACAGTTCCGGCGACATGATTTCGGTATCACTGATCAAGAGAGCACGCAATGAATTGGAAACAGAACTTAAAAAAGAGTTTTCTGATTTATATGTGGAATTGATCCCGGAATTTGAGCATTAAAAAATTTATTATTCTGATCAATGAAAGAATAAAACATGCATTGCTATACATTTTGCCGAATAAACTGTAGCGACATAGAAATGTTTTGGACAATGAGACGGAGGTAAGGAAAAGTGAAAAAACATAAAAATCGATTCTTAATCCAGCTACTGGCAATTTGTGTCGTTTTTGCCGTGATTGTAACCACCGGACTTTATGGTTTGGGATTTGATACCGTTTTTGGTGAAGGGAAAAAGTTGCCTATTTATTCTGTTGATACAAATGAAAAGAAAATTGCGATCAGTTTTGATTGCGCTTGGGGGAATGCACATACCAAACCAATTTTAGACATTCTCGATCAGTACAATGTAAAAACCACGTTTTTTATGGTTCAATTCTGGGCAGAAAAATTCCCGGAAGATGTGTTGGAAATTTATAATAGAGGGCATGAAATCGGTAATCATTCCTCAACACATCCCAATATGTCAAAGCTGTCTGTAGAGGATATGACAAAGGAATTAAAGAATTCGGAAGAAGCTATTGAAAAAATAACGGGAGAGAAGCCAACTGTTTTCAGACCTCCTTTCGGTGATTATAGCAACAGCCTTATTGAAACCTGTGAGGCGAATGGATATTATGTTATTCAATGGGACGTTGATAGTCTGGATTCATAATACAATCAAGTAATTTCAATATGTTTAGTATTAAAATCTATTCGCAAGAATGGATTTTTTTTTGCCAAAATGCGGCTCTGAGAAGCCGTGCTAATTTAATACAGAAGGAGATAATTACATGGGTAAAATTATAGCAATCTCAAACCAAAAGGGTGGCGTTGGGAAGACCACATCCACACATTTAACATTGCGGCAGGCTTGTCAACGGCGGGGAAGAAGGTTCTGGGTGTTGATATGGATCCCCAGGGGATCTTACAAGAATAATGGGATATATGTGTGAATAGACCCTTTTTATGACCACCCATTTAGCGCTTATTCCGAAGAAGACCTCAGTGAACTTGTGGAAAGCGTGAAACTTCTGGGAGTTGTTAATCCTGTGATCGTCAGGCAAAAGGCAGGAGGAAGATATGAGATACTAGCTGGTCATAATAGGACGAATGCAGCCAAAAGGGCAGGGCTGCGAACCATTCCATGCAAAGTTGTTGATGCTGATGATGATCTGGCAAAATTGATTGTAACGGATACGAATCTGAAACAAAGACAGAAGCTTTCTTTCAGTGAAAAGGCCAGAGCCTATAAAATGCAGCTTAATGCACTGAAAAAGCAGGGAAAGCGAAGGGATTTGATTGAAGCAATTAATTCAGAAAACAACTTCGGGTCCAATGGACCCGAAGTTAAATATGCTAGAGATATTGTTGCAGACATTAATAAAACGTCAGCAAAACAAATAAGCCGATACATTAGACTTTTAGAACTCAAGGAAGGGCTACTGGATAGGATTGATTCCGAAAGAATTCCATTTCGTGCTGGTGTTGAACTTTCGTATTTATCCAAAGAAATGCAGGAACAGATTAATTTGTTGCTTGATACCTTTGAAAAGCTTAACGTTACTGTTCAGGCAGCAGAGTCGTTACGAAAAATGGTGGAATATGATCTTAGTAACGATGATCTTTTAAATATCCTCTCAGGAAAACCGTTTCCGGAGAATTCAGAGGAGACAAAGCCGAAAAAATATACCCCATTTAAGACGGCATTTAAGGCTACGGAAAAGCAGTTCAAGAAGGTTGATCAATACACGATTGAAAGCATTGATGAACAAGAATTAGAGAAAATTGTGATCGATGCCGTTCAGGATTATCTTCTCCGAAAAAGGGAGTAGCATATAGGCACTTTATTGGAGGTGAATTCATAAAAAAATAGCGTGAGTTATATATTTGAGCTGCGTACGTAAAATTAAAGGAATTTTGGCACAAAACCCGTCCATTTTACCAGTGAGAAATATTGAGGGTCATGTTTTAATTCTCACCGGTTATTTGTTTCTTGGAATTCGTTTAAATTTATACGAATTTAAGCTGTAAGACACCGTATTTCTCACCAGTAATAGTATATAAGAGAATATGTATGATTTTGTAGTGGTGTGGTTTTAAGTGGGGAGATTATATTTTTATAGTGGTGCAGATGTGGGAGAGGTAGGAGCGTTTAAAGTAGTGAGTATAGCAGAACTTAGTTTTATTTATAAACGCAAAGCGCCCATCAATTGATGAGCGCATATAGATTATCTATAACATCTTCTACGTCTGTTATGAAATATGATAAAAGGATTTATATAGCGTCGTCTTCTGCAACACATTGAAAATACCCCCCTTCATCGGGTAAGTATTCATTATACTATGAAAAATGTGGCTAAAGTGTTAATGTTTGATAATTTTATTTGATGGCGAGGAATATTACCGTCAAAAATATTGCGAAGACTGCGGGAGAGCGTAATTACCCATATCATAAGGAACTTTGCATTAAGGTACACGGAAGGTTGGATAAGGCGGCTCAGAATAACTTCGCACAACCTCAATTGCATGATAGCTTATTTCAAGATTACGAGAATGTTTCAAGTGTGATTGATATATAACGGTAGAAGAAGCAACTGTGATCGTAACGATTGATGCGGGGACTTTTGATTATAGATTCTCGTTTATTACCTCCGAACATCCGGGTATGAATATTATTCTTATAAATGAGTGAATCAAAATGATTAACAAGAAAGGAGAGAAGGTCAAAATTGTATCTAAATATTACTAAAGGGCAGGTTGTTTAAAGGGCTTAAGTGTAAGAAATAATGAAAAGACTTGCAAATTTTTTAGAAATGTGGTTATAATATAGAAAAGAGTCCAGTGATGACTGACTCACATAACAGGTTTAATTAAAAACCACTCATGCGGGAAGGCATCTGAGTGGTTTTTACTATTATCGGAAGCTTACTATTGCAAGCACTAATACAGCAAAGCTTATCATCAGCATTAAAGCCTGATAAGTACTCACTGGGATTTCTCCTTTGTAGATATTTGTAAATACAAACCACCTCCTTGGGATAATCGCCAGTCACCACTCTTCATGAACTCTTTTCTGCACATAGAATACCAGATTTCACCACAATTTTCAAGTTTTACAGGGCTAGAATACTTACCATAAACAACAGAATATTAAAAAATATTATTGCGCTAATGCTGATTACAGCCCTGGTTTTATCGGGGCTTTTTTTGATGATCGGAAAACTTTGCAGGCAGTGATATTTCTTTAGAAGCTTTTAAATCTTGCCGGTTTCACTTGACAACGAAGAATTAAATGTATAAAATGTAAAATAATAACAATCAAGCAACCTGCACTTTGCTACGAAAATAAATGCCTCGTGGCAAACTTGAACCTTGACAACAAATGTTTTCAACAATTATGAAGGCATGAAAATAGAACAGCCGCTATGGCTGCCAATGGACAGAGAAAGCGGAAAAGAGAGATCAGCTTTGCAGTTCTATGCGGTATCCGTGCTTTTCCAGTTCGTGTATGTATCGTGACAGTTGCTTTTGTTCAGAGTTTTTCCGGCGTATCTCAAAACAAGATTCGTTAAACAGGGTGCCATTCTTCAGCATGGTGTAGATGATGACAAGCAGTTTTCTGGCAAGCGCAACAATGGCTTTCTTGGCACCTTTCTTCTGCTTGATTCTCCAATACCAAGCAGCAAGGTAGGTCTTGCGCTTCCCGGCAATCACCCAGGCAATCTCACATAGCATGCTCTTTATGTATGGATTTCCCTTGGTGATGGAGGTGCTCTTTCGTTTCCCTGCGCTTTCATTGTTGCCGGGTGACAGACCCGCCCATGAGCATATATGCTCTGCCGTTTTAAATCGAGTCATATCGATGCCAATTTCAGCGATGATTGCACAGGATGCGATAGAGCCTATTCCATAAATGCTGCTCAGCTGATTTGCATGCAAGGCAAACGGAGCCATCTCTTTCTTCAATGCAGTCTCGACTTCTGCAAGGTGTGACTCCAACGATTTGAAATGCTCCATCAACATCTTAAGAAAGTCTCGTTGGTGTATAGAAAGGGTTCCGTTGACAGCGATGAGGATTTCATCAATACGGTTTCTGGTTTTTATTTTGAGGCAGGAATCCAGAGCCGTCCTGTCAATGCTGCCGTGCTTGATGAGATGGGATATGATGTTTCTTCCGGAAGCTCCGAAAATATCGGAGATAAAGGAAGACAGGCGAAAGCCTGAACTTTGGAGAAATTTTTCAATCCTGTTTTTCTGAGAGGTGATGTCCCGGATGATGCTTTTGCGGTAGCGGTTTAGATGCCGGAATTCACGGATATTTCTGTCGGGAATGAAGCTGCCGCTGAGAAGTCCCGCACGTAGGAGAGTCGCAATCCATTCGGCGTCCCTCATGTCGGTCTTTTTGCCGGGCACATTCTTCATATGGCGTGCATTGACGACAAGCAAGGTTAGGTTGTCTGAAACCGCATCTTCGAGGATTTCGTAAATCGGCATCCAGTAAATGCCGGTGCTTTCCATGGCAACATGGCTGCAGCCGGAGGAGACGATCCAGTCTCGCAGAGCAGCCATGTCGGGGATTAAAGTGGTGAACTCTCTGATTTGAGAGTCTGTCGGGCAACCAAGAGGGCCGGAGAGGATGCAGGCTACAATTTTGTCTTTGTGGACATCAAGACCACAGCAGATTTCCAGTAAATCTTTCATAGGGCAAGGCTCCTTTCATAAAACGGCAGGAGATTTACCCGAGGTGATACGGACTTTGCTACTCGTGCTATCCACTAGGTGGTGCGACAATATGCTGTGCTCAAGGGTAAAACGATTACGTTGAAAAACGGGGTGCAGATCCTCCAATGTGCAATCAAACTTGTTCCTGCCTGACTGAATTATACAGCAATTGCGTGGGTCAGAAGCCCTATTTTCATTATAGGCTGTGATAATCCTTCATGATTCGTTGATAAGTAAATAATATGACACGGCCTGCGTTTAAAAAACCGAGAATAGGGATAGGGCGGGAAATTGTATGATTTGATAGGATTGAAATGTTTGTATCCTTTGAGATTTTAGGTTTTGCGAAACAATTCTGGAATATTTTGCTTAGCAATGATAAAATAGATATAGAAGTATTTTGGACATTTTTATAAAATGTCTCAAAAAACTCTATAAACAAAGGAAAGCGTTAAGGTGTTAAAGATATGAAAAAAGTAATTGCGGCGGCATTAACAATTATTATGATTTCTGGAACAGGAATCACGGCATATGGGGCAGGCTATTCAGATATCAAATCAACAAACTGGGCATATGAAGCCGTCAATACGATGTCCGATAAAGCAGTTATAAAAGGGTATCCGAACGGCAGCTTCAAACCAAGCAATACCGTTACCTACGGTGAGTTTATCAAGATGGCACTGATCGCAGCCACCGGAGAAGATGCAGGAAATGCAGAATCCGGAAACTGGGCAACAGCGTATTATAACAAAGCCTTGGAGCTTGGCTACTATACAAAAGCCGACATCACAAAGGATGATCTCAACGAAAAGATCACAAGGGCGCACATGGCGCTGATTATAAGCGCAATCCTCGGTGATGTGAAGATTGACAACTACGATGAAATTCAAAAGGGAATCACCGACATCACCTATCAGACAGAATATGAATATGACATTACAAAGTCTTACGCAAAGGGCATTTTAACCGGATATACGGACGATACGTTTAGACCCGAAAAGACACTAACAAGAGCAGAATCGGCAATGGTGATTTATCGGCTTGTGGATGAAAGCAAAAGAGAGTATCTTGGAGAGGAAACAGAAGAGGAAGAATCCACTTCCGTTAAGGAAAAGACCATCGACGAAATGATTACGAACCTCAGATCATTTTATCCTGCTGAAAATTTAGATGACGATCTTGCAGAAGCTGAAACGTATGAGATCGACAAGGATTATGCAAAATACGGCATGGAATTGCACGAAAAGAATGGAACAAGATGGGTTAGTTTTCCAGAAGAGGTCGCGGATGAACTTCATATTATCTATTTCGTAAAAGATAACCAAGTTATTGAAATAGGAGCAAATAACATGGGTGGAACGACTATTGCATATGATTGTGAGATCACAACCGTTGACTATATTGCTTCCCTTCGTCCCAGTACAAATCACTTACTTCTTATCACAAATCCTTTTAAACAATAAAAGGGAGGGAATATCCATTGAAAAAAAGAATATCGATTTTGATGACAGTATGCTTAATATCCTTGAGCATACTGTCTTATTTTAACCAAACCTATGCGTTAGATACCTACCAAACGGTCACAAAATACCATTTAGACATGGGAGTGATCCATATCTGGGGCGTAGAAGACGAGGATGGCACTATTGAGTGGCAGAATGATCTGGCCTATGATACGAAACCCGATGAACCGTTTACAGCAAGCTTGACCTTTCCTGATAAAATTTCCAAAGTAGTAGATGCCTATGTGTTGGAGGAAGATGAGTTTGAATGGACGGATCAGACAGGAGTCTACACTTTTAATGATGTTAAAAATTACTTAACAGACAAAGATTCATACGGTGCAAACTACAAACCATATATGTCCAGTTCCATAACTTCTATCGATTATGAGCAAGACGGAAATTATACCGTTGATTTATCCTATAAGGCGAAATTAAAAGGGTATAAAAAGGATTATGATCTAGCAGATCAATTAAACATGGAGAATTTTGAGGATATTATTAATCTTCTTGGCGGAAAAAGTTCCGTGCCGTCTGATTTATATGAGATACTTGAAGAAGGTGAAGACGGCGTAGCTTCTAATGTGAAAGGCTACATGTTTTTTATTCCTATTGTGGTAGAGTATCAGACTGTTGAAAAAGTACACCTTGATGTCGGAGAGTTTCAAGCAGGACTAGACGTACCTGAAAAAGCTTTGGTTGGGGAAACATTTAATGTAACCGATCAATCTCTTTTTGGTGACGAAGCAGAATTTGCGGAGACACAGCTTCGGTATTGTGTCGATAAAGGTTCTACAAAAACCGTAAGCGGCTGGGTTGGAGATACTTTAGGAGAAACAATCGAACAATCTTTCGATGAAGCTTGCACAGTAGAGTATACGATAACTACGTGGAATATCTATGGGGATTCCGATACTGATTCTAAAACTGTAGAAATAATAGCAGAAGAAGAACCAGAAATTACGGTAGATGCCGACTTGACATTGCCAGAGTACACCTACGAAGGACATACGGAAATCGCAAGGGATCAATCCACCTATATGGTAAACGGAGTAGCATATTCCGCAACAAGAGCCTATGCAGAAAATATTGCATCCAATCGTTTTAAAGCAGATGATACTTCGATTGATATCGACAGACTTACCGATACAAAAGCGGAGTGTACTTTCCCGAAGAAAGGAACTTATGATATTACTCTTACAGTTAAGCCAAACGGAGGATCTAGGGTTACAGATACAGAGACCATCGAAGTCAGAAAAACCCCCTGCATCGTAGACAATTTAAGTGGATTCCAAAAGCAAAACAGAAAGCAGATCTTAAATGCGGTGATTGCTACCTATCCCGGAAAGCCCGTCACAGACTATACCATCACCTTAAAAGACAAAGTGACAGGAGATCTCGTCCGATTAACCCCGGACAGTCCCCAGGAGAATAACGCGACAATAAAGACACGAGCCGTGACTATGACACAAGATGTTGAAGAAGGGTATACCTATCTCACAGTAGAGTTTCTGACCAAAACCCCGGCATACAATTCCGCGGAACCAGACTATACACAGGACTTCTATTATGAGATCCATGTAAAAGACAGCAAAGGAGATACCGATACCGCTTCCAGTACCTTTCCCGTGAAGCCTGACATCCCGCCAACGGCAGCAATCAGCCTTGACAGCGCATTTTTAAGAAATGAAGGGACAAATACCGCCTCCATCAAAGCAGAAGACGTCACCGTTGCATCTGATGGCGACGAGGTAGAAAGAGCCTGGTATTATGCACCCGGTACGACCCCATCCACATTTACAAATGTTACATCCATGAATGGATACCAAAAGCTTTCTTTCGGTACAGATAAAATTGTTGGTTTTAATAAAACAGGCGTTGGCAAATTTACCATGAAACTCCATGTAAAAGAAGTATGGACAGAGCCAACCTTAGAAGAATATGTGACCGATGCAGAATACCTGAGGGATATTACAACTGCTAATTCCGATGTGCAAAACGTCGCACCTATTGTAAGCCTTGATTTGCTTCGCAGTACCGAGCAGGAAATTTTACTTTTGGCCAATAATAATACAGAATTCCAAACATTAATGAATAAGAAAACAGAATTGCAACAAGCATTATTAGCAAACTGCATCGACGGTCAGATTATTATTAAAAAGCTTGTAGGAAGTACACCAAGTACAGTGACCAAACCATCCCTGCAACATAGCAAAACATACCCTTACGGATTTAATAACCCTTCTGAGAGCAACATACTTGCGGTAGATTCAGAAAAGACTTATTTACTTACCTATGCATGGACAGGAGTAGGAACAAGTTCAAAACATACCCTCCCAAAAACAATTCATGCCATTAATCCATATAGCGGTGAAACTTGGAGTTACACCACAAGCAGAGAGGAACACTTTACTTTCGGGCAAGACGATACAGGAAAATATCTATACCTTATTTATGAAGATTCCAATCAAACCGTATTCATTGATAAGAGAACAGGAGCAGCAGCGGGAACAATTAACATCGCGCTGTCCAATCACGTATGGCTATCAGACAATTTAGCCTTTATTACTCAGAATCATAACATTTATGCAATCAATCTCAGCAGCCTCACAAAAACATTAGTTGTCGAAAATGCCTATGCCGTTTCAAGAGTAAACGGCAATTTGCAATACATAATAAGCACAAATAATGCGATTGTAAGATGTACTCTTGATATGGAGACACGATCGATAGAAAAAAATATATTAATAGAATCAGATTCTATTAATGATTATACGCCAATTTGCATAGACAGTGCTGGTAAAGCTGTTTTATTCAAAGAAAAGGGGAATGGAAGTGATACGTTTGAAGGAGTTGTAGCTTATACAGCAGACAACAATTTGTCAATACAAGTGAGTGCTGGTATACGATATGAAGATAGAAGTTTTATTAACCATGCTTTCGATGAGCAAGGCGAATGCAATCATGTTATGCTTGGTTCCAAGGATTCATATAAAAAAGGAGACAAGTGTGAATTTGTTGGTGTAGACTTAAAAACGGGAAATACAGAATCTTATTACAAACGCACAGATAACTATGGTTATATGTTTGGTGGTGCATCTGGGGCATTTGAGTCAAATGGAACCAGCTATTTCCTGTTTTCGGGCGATGACGATTATTATAACTCAGGCACCTCGCATACCTGGACAGGCGCATATTGTTTTACTTTTACAGGTTCCAGCTGCAGTTTGGGATTTTATGGTCCGGGAATAGGGCTTATGGATGAAAACATCAAGACATCCGACAGGCTTGTGGCATCAATTGATGGAGAAAATGATCCAGAAGATGGAAAATTACATTTCAGAATTCTTGCATTTCCAAGAACATTAGCGCAGGAAACCAAGGAAGTTATCTCCCGATACACCAACAAATTAACCTTTGTCGGTGATGTAAACACAACCGCAAGTGAGATTATAGCAAAAACAGAATTGCCAAAGTCAGTAATGAAAATCACTGCTGCGAATAATGGATCTCTTTCCCTACACAATCAAGAACTGGAGCAAAGCAAAAAGTATTCCTATGAATACGAGATAAAACCTTTGACAGATGGAACAGAAAGCAAATTAAATGGCATGACTGCAACAACGGGAACAACCACATCATCTCAAAATTTCATAAGCGATGCATTATATGTTGTAGACTCATACGAAGAAAATTTTAATAGCGAAAAAATAGAAAATGATTTTTTTACAGTAGAGGATAATGGAGCCTTTTCTAATGGAGGATATGGGTCTGATGAAGATATTGATAGTCATATGAAAATGTCTTTTGTAGTACCAGATGGAAAGCAAGCGATTGTATCTTTTGATTATGACTTTGATTTTGCAGCTGGTATTTATGAAGATACAAATATATTTATTGATGGATTAAGAGTAGATGAATCACCAACAGCTTCTCCAACTTATGGTGATTGGGAGTTAATTACAACAGGACATAGGATGTTTTATAAAATACTTTACCCAGGAGTTCATACGATTGAAACAAAAAAAGCTTATAAAGGTTCTTGGAACCATGTTCTAATCGATAATTTAAAAGTTGATATACTATCAACAGTACCTAAAACAATCAATCCAACAATAAATATTGAAGAAGGAGAATCTGAGGGCTGGAATCATATAAGCGGAACATTTAAAACACTGCCCAAAACGATATCATATGGAGCACAATCGTCAACCTATCATTCGGGCAATATTGCTTCAAAAGTTACAAAAACTGAAAAGTATTACAGTCATGGTCAACAGGTGACCCGTCCAAAAGAAATTGAGTATTATCAAACCGTACCAGCAGGATGCTATCAAAGAGGATTTGCCTATACTTCTTCCGATCATTATAAATCCCGTAGAGTAACTTACATAATAGATGGAAAGCGCTATGAGTTACAACATGAGGATTCAGATTTAACGGTGTTTTTACCTCCTAAAACAGCAGGAACTTACACCCATTCAGTTAAAATCAGCAAACCTAAAAGTGATTCCGCTATTATTTCCAGATTTGATTTATTAACATACCCAGTCAATGAAGTAACTGCAACCGGCAATATGGCATTCAATCACTCAAATACAAAATATTTCTTTCCAAAAGTAACATCAAACGAAAAAACCAATTTAAGCATTTACCTTCCAAAAGGCGAATACCTGATCAAAAACCTGAGATTGTACTATATCGAAAACGGCCAGAAAATTTACATGAAAAACAACGATCTTGACGAAGTTGCCGATCTTTCCGATTGGACCCTTTCGACAGGGCTGACTGCTTCCATGATGACGGTGAAAGAAGAAAAGACAGACGACGAATATGTCAAAGTCTATAAGAAGGGCGAAAAAGTACTTTACAATATCTTCTACAGCGACTATGAAAAAGACCCTTCCAAGATAGGCTATTGGGTTTATACCCATATCAACTGGCCGCCAGATACCGTTCACCCAGATGTCGGTAAAGTGCTTACTTCACCGATCGACCGCTTTTATCTTTCAGGGAAATATACCGTGACCCATTGGGAAGTGGACAATACCCAAAGACCCGGAACCGTGGGAGATGCAAGCAGCTACGATAGAGAAAGCAACAAAGAGACCATGACCTTTTATGTAAATGGAGAGGGAAAAGCTCCGTGGATCACCTACATAAAAACAAACCCATCCAAAGTAAAAGAAAACAATTCCTATACCTTGAACGCTGGAGTGGATGATACCGAAAAAGATACCCTTACGCTGGAAACCGAAGTATATCTGAACGGAAAAAGTGTTAAAACAGATATAAAAACGGGGATTCAAGCAGACGCAAACGGCGACTATCCAGAGCAGACAATCACCGGCTTACCAACGGCAAAGATCGGAGTATATCAAGTGGTCTGTACCGTAAGCGATTACAGCGGAACCGGCATTAAAACCTATAAATTTACCGTGGTATCCGAAGGCAAAATCACCGGATTTGTCAATCACACCGATCAGTGGGATATCAACAGGAAAAAGTATAATCTGAAACGGTTTGATGACGAGGTAAATCGCTCCATGCTGCTCCGTGATTACCTCGCGTTGAAAACTCCCAGAAAACGGGGAACCAATGTGTTCTGGTCAGGAGAAAAGTTTATCCTGAATGCAGCGGTTGCCGGTACTCCCACAAAGGTGGTTTGTTCCATCAACGGGTATTCCTACAGTACCACAATGAAAAGCACCGGAAAGATCAATTCCGACAATGAGACGATCTATTCCGGAACGATATGGGACGAAGAGATGATCAATCAATGGGGGAATAAAGAACCGGAACCATTAACCTTTACCTTTACCGCTTACTATAGCTCCGGAACGAAGACCAGTACGGCAGATATTATAGTGGATAATATGGTGCCATATTGGCAGCTGCATCGATTATTTTAATAATCTTTTTAGTTGATTCAGAACCAATCAGCGGGTAATCGATTTAGAGCCGATTTCAATTTAATTTTGGAATCGGTTTTTTTCGTTTTTTGATCAATAATAGACTACGCCGTTTCAATAGCCATTATTGGACGGTTTTTTTAATGATTGTTATTATTAGGAGGATATATCATGGATACGAATCAAACAGGCGATATACTAAGAGTTCAAGGTGTTTTATCCCGTGGTTTTGGGTTAAGCCCAAAACTTGTTACAAAAGATAGACGATTGTCTCTGGAGGCGAAAGGCATCTATGCATATCTGGCATCCTATGCCGGCTCCGATTTTGAAAAGGTATTTCCATCCAGGCGCATGATACTTGAAGACCTTGGGATATCGAGCAATCGATATTATAAATACTTGAAGCAGCTGTTCGAGTATAATTACATATCGGTGGAAAAGACAACAACGAAAGGAAATCGTTTTGGTCGGAACATATACACCTTGATTATGATGCCGGATCCCGCTGAGGAAAAATCTGAACAAGAATTGAACAATAGCAATGTCCATGTAAAGCGACCTAGAATCGTAAAACGTTTGGATAGAAAGAAAGATTACAGCGAAATTGATATACCTGCAGTGCAAGAGCAACTCGATATAAATATCCAGAAAGCAAAAGATCAAAATCGCCCAAAAAGTAAAACATCTGCATCCGGGGAGAGGAATCTTGCCGAACAACTTGAAATCGAGAAGTTAATTCAGAAAATGCCGGAAAGCAAAAAGCTGATTCAAAGTATAGTAATGGTCATTGAGGATATGTCAATGTTGGAGCAGATTACGATCAACGGCAGTGTAAAGAAAAAAGCTGCGATAAGGCAGCTTCTTGAAAAGTTAAGACCGGAACATATAGAAGTGTTGGTAAATAATATTTCCGAAAGCGGTCAGAAAATAAGAAACAAGAAGGCATATATTCAAAGCTGCATTGGAAATGTTCTTTTTGACGTAACAGAACCACTGGACTTCAGTAAAAAGCCTGTGAAGCAAGAGAAAGAAAAAATGGAAGAAGCTGAAACCATGAAACGAAAGGAAGAATATGCAAAGTGCCCCGAATTAAAACAACTGGATCATCAGATAAAAGAAGTATGGATCAAACTATCGAAAGCTCTGTTATCCGGAAATGAGCGGCAACACAAAGCATTGCTGATTGAAAGAGAACGATTGGAAGAGCAAAGGGAAAAAGTGGCTTGCAGCCTAAATGCTACTTCATAGTTACAGTACGATAGAAAATTACCGTGTATTCATTTTGAAGACACGGAAGGAAATGGCTATTTTTCAACGCTCAAGAAATATTATTTCAAAAAAGTCCCGAAACTGTTGAAAAACCCCGTGTATTCATTTTAAAGACACGGTGAAAATGGCTGAATTTCAATGTGTATTGTACTTTTACAAAGTCGCATTTTTTCAAAAAACCCCGAAACCGTTGAAAAACCCCGTGTATTCATTTTCCATGTCTCCAAAATGAATACATATAATAATAACAGTCTTACTAATAACAATATAGTATATATAGAATAACTATATCTTTAATAAATACTATATCTATCATCATCATTCATTCTTTAGAGGACGGGATAGAAGGACGAAGAGGACAGAGGTATCAGTTTTTTACAATGGGCCAGTTTCCATGTGGAAAAGCAGAGCCTTTTTTTATCTGGAAATGTTTGAGGCTAAAAAATTACTTTTAAGCATTTTTTAGATGCTGGATATAAAAATATACGACGAAGGGGATAAAATTGATTGCAGGTGAAATTTTATAATGTACACGCTTGTCAAGACATAAAATCAGAAAATCCTAGTTATGAACTCCTTTCTGATTATGCGACATTTTCTGCTGCATTGAAGTAAACTTCTGCTGGTGTTTTGTAATCAAAGCTCTGATGTCCTCTTTCGAAATTGTAATACTGGATGTAATCTCTTGTAATAGTTTTAACCTCAGTTACTGTTTCTGGATACATTAGATATAATCGTTCCCATTTATACGATCTGAAAAACCGCTCGATTGCGATATTATCAGTTGCGCGCCCTTTGCCATCCATGCTGATTTTTATGGCTTTGTAACTTTTTATTAGATCGATATATTCTGACGAAGTAAATTGCGACCCTTGATCGCTATTAATGATTTCAGGCATCCCATAGAGCATGATTGCATCTTTAACGACTCGAGTAACAGTATCTGCCTGCAAGGTATTGCTTATGGAGTATCCAACAATAAAACGGGAATGCCAATCAATAATAGCAGTGAGATACACAAATCCCGTTGGGGTGCCAATGTAAGTGATATCGATTGACCATACCTGATTTTCCCGCTCAATTGAGAGATTACGCAGTAAGTATGGATATGTTTTAGCCATTTTTGCTCGCTTACTCAGATTTGGTCCTGGATAGAACGCAACAATATGCATCTCATCCATATAACGTTTTACAAGGCGTCTCCCAATTGGATGGCTCAATTTTAAAAGCTCGTTTCGAATTCTGCGCACGCCAAAAGAAGGTTCCTTGAAATGAATTCTATCGATCGCATTTTTAATATCAATTTCTCGCTGGGATATAGGCATCTCAATAGGCAAATGATACGCAGTTGACCGTGATAACCCAAGCAGGTAACATTGATGTTTTACTGTTAATGCTGAATCGGAAAATTCAATCATGTTCTTTTTTTCCGCATTTGTGAAACCTGTTCGTGCTTTTTTTTTAGATAATCCACATCCATTGAAAGCTGGCCTATTTTTTTGATAAGAACCTCCTTTTCTTCTTCGTGATCTTGCTTGAGTTTCTCAACATCTTCGCCTTTCTTATCAAAGACGGTAAACATGTTTTCAACAAACTCAGTTTTCCATCGGCTTAATACTGGCTGCGCGATATCATACTTTTGTGAAATCTCTGAAAGGGTTGATTCCTCTCGTAAGATTTCCAATACTACATTTGCTTTTTCTTGGGCTGACCAAGTTTTTCTTGTTCTACTCATAATTTGATTATAACTTATTTTTCAGAATTTGTGTCCAACCCTATGTGTACATTTTACCTTATGTGGATCGGCTACACTTAACTGGACAGATTTTTTAGTTCTATGCTAATATCAAGTTGAAAAGGAGATTAATAGCATGAACGACAAAAGACTACGCCGATCTTTCAATGATGAATTCAAACACCAAATTGTCCAAATGTATAATGCAGGCAAACCCAAATCTGACATTTGCCGTGAGTACGATCTGGTTCCAACAGTAGTTGATCGTTGGATCAAACGGATCAATGCCACCGGTTCTGCCAAAGAGTGCGATAACAGAACCCCGGAGGAACAGGAATTAATCAGGCTGCGTAAGGAGCTTCAGCAACTCAAAATGGAGAATGATATCCTAAAACAAGCAGCGCTGATATTCGCACAAAAGTCGAAGTGATCCGGAGCAATGTTCACAAATACTCAATATCAGCGATGTGTAAAGTTCTTCGCATTGCTCGCAGCACCTACTATTATGAATCAACCATAACTTCTGATGAAACCGAGCTTGAGGATGTAGTGGAAGCAGTTTTCAACGAAAACCGCAAAGTCTACGGAAGCCGAAAAATCAAGGTCGCTTTAAAAAAGCAAGGCATAATCCTCTCACGCCGTAAAATCATCAGGATTATGAAAAAGAGAAATCTTTTCTCTGCCTACAGCATTTGCAAATTCAAGGTTCATAAAGGATCTGTCAATGAGGCTGAAATACCAAATTTGCTGAATCGCCAGTCCAATGAACATTCTGAATACGCAGCTGTTGTGAGTGATTTGACCTATGTAAGGGTGAATTACGAGTGGAACTATATCTGTCTGCTCGTTGATCTTTTCAACCGTGAGATCATAGGCTACAGTGCCGGAGCACATAAAAACGCAGAGCTTGTCTTTGATGCCTTCGCAACTGTGCATACCAACCTGAATCGCATCCAGATGTTTCACACAGACCGGGGCAGTGAGTTCAATAACCAGATCATCGATGAAGTTCTGGACGTCTTTCATATCAGCAGATCCCTTAGCTTGAAGGGCTGCCCGTATGACAATGCTGTTGCCGAATCTACATTCAAAATTTTCAAATCAGAGTTCGTTTTCGGCAGAAATTTCGAGAGCCTGGCTCAGCTGAAAATGGAGCTGGCAGACTACATAAATTGGTTCAATAATTTTCGTATCCATAGTTCATTAGGCTATCTTAGCCCTAAGGAATTTAAAGCATCGAAACTATAATTTTTGTACGAAAAAGTGTTGCCATACCAAATAGAGGGTGTCACCAAATTATATGAATTAAAATATCTGATCAGTGATTATCGTTGGGAACTTTACAAAATTTAGGGTAAAATATTATAGAAGGATGGTGAGTGAAATGTGCGGACGATATACGTTCTTTACGGATAAAGAGTTGCAGGAGATTGATGAGATTATTGAGCAGATCAGCAATGATATCAAACTTGAAAAAATGAAAGTAGGAGAGATCTTTCCGACTAACGTGGTCCCGGTGCTGCTGTACCAAAATGATATTATAATCCCGCGATTGATGATATGGGGTTTTCCTAATTTCCGGAATAAAGGAGTTATTATCAATGCTCGGTCAGAAACAGCTAGAGAAAAGAAGCTTTTCAGTTCTTCTATGGAAAGGAGAAGATGTGTCATTCCTTCAACGGGTTTTTATGAATGGGATGCAACAAAGAAAAAATATCTTTTCAATTCACCTGAGTCTCAGATGCTTTACATGGCCGGACTATATAATCAGTTTGACGGTGAAGAACGATTTGTCATTTTGACAACAGAGGCGAACAACTCCATGGCGAGCGTCCATAATCGAATGCCGGTTATTCTAAGCAAAAATAATATATATGACTGGCTCAACAGCCCTGATATGACCGATAATCTGATTTTTGGAGCACATCCTGGACTGATAAGAATTTCTGGATAGGTTATTAACTTTCAAGATTTTATTGAGTACAATCGGACGCTTATGAATACCGGCGGAATCCAGATTCATTTTCGTTGTCTGCTGGAGCAAAACCGAATGGAGGGTCTGAAAGCTGCGGCAACATGGTAATTGCCCTGTAGTTGTTACCAGAAACACCCAGCTCCACATGAACTTTATAAACAAGGGCTTTATTATTTCCTTGGGATTTTCTTATGAGCCAAATGTATTAGGAAAACTGCAAAAACCCTTATTCTTTACGGGATAAGGGAATACCAAAATAAAATATGAGCTATCACATTACACAGGATACCGCCCAACGGGACAAGATGGGCGGTATTTCTGTGTCTGGATAGCGAAACTTCGGGCCATGTTGTCCCGAAGTAGCAAAGGAGGGATTGTAATACCCCCGTGGGGCTTGCATGAAAAATCAGGCCCCTTTTTTCATGCATAATTGCCATTTTTTATTGGGAAAAGCAGACCTAAGTTTTTAAAGATGCCCGAAACGATGAACATGACAGAAACGAAAAACACGTTAAACGAACTTTTTTGTATGTTGGATAATTACAGTACCTACAAGTCTTTTATCTGCTGGCTTTTTATGCTGACGAATCGCAAGAAGCAACTGCTTGACATGTCAATTATATTGGCATATAATTTACTTGACATATCAATTAAACAGGAGGTATATATGGAAAATCAAAAAATAGAAAGTATTGGTAAATGGATTTCTATTCTTCATAGGCAAGCACAAATTTACCTTAACGTTAAACTGAAGCCATATGGTTTGAATTACTCAGAGTATATTTCTTTAGTTAATCTTTCCCCCGAAAGTGATGGTAATAATCAAAAACACTTATCTGATATTCTTATTATAGACGGCGCACTTACAACCAGAGCCATGAAAAGCCTTGAAAATAAAGGCTATATTATCAGAGAGAAAAGCAAGAGCGACAAAAGAGCCAACAATGTCAGATTGACAACAAAAGGCATCGAAATGCAACCAGTCATTCTCATGGCACTTAAAGACTGGACGGATATCATTTCAGAAGGCATGGATGAAGATGAGAAGGATTCTATAATTCAAAAGCTCACAGTAATGTCAAATAACGCGTTAACCGTAACGAAAGGAAAATAATATGGGAAAACTCAAGATCACTATCCTGTCACTGTCATTGGTCACCGTGATGTCAGGCGCTGCTGTGGCACCTGCATTAGGCGCAATAGCAGACTATTTTAGCAAAACGGACTCTCTACTGATCAAGCTGATTATAACCTTGCCCTCACTGTTTATCATTTTTACGTCACTGCTTTTCAGTTTGATATCAAACAAGCTGTCATCAAAAGCAATCGCTATCATTGGGCTGCTCCTTTATATCATCGGTGGCTACGGAGCGGGCTTTGTAAACAACATCTATTTGCTTTTGGCATTCAGAAGCATTTTGGGGATAGGTGTAGGGCTGATCATGCCGTTATCCACCGGGCTGATCGCGTACTTCTTTGATAAAAATGAGCAATCGAAATTGATGGGCTATTCTTCGGCGATGAACAACCTTGGCGGAATTATTGCCATGGTGCTTTCGGGATATCTGCTTTCACTGAATTGGCGTTACAGCTTTGCAATCTACCTTCTGGGTCTGTTTGTCGTCATTATGGTCATTCGGATTCTGCCGAAAGCGGAGCTGAACAGAACGAAAAACGGCATTGATATTAAGAGTATTCATAAAATAGCACCGTATGTTTCTGTTATGTTTATAATCATGGTGATATTTTACACGATGCCGTCCAATTTCTCGATGATTATGACAGCAGAGAATCTGATTCCCAGTTCTTTCATCGGTTTGCTTATGTCAGTGCAAAATATTACTGCGTTCATAACCGGATTGGCACTATCCGTTATTGTAAAAAAAGTGGGCAGATATACGAAATATTTCGCGGCGGGAATGCTGGCTCTGAGCTTTTTGAGCTTGAGCTTTACGGGTTATGTCGTTACGGTTATCCTCGGTCTGATTGCCCTTGGCATAGGTTTAGGCATACTGGTACCGGTAATGAATGCTCAAATATCTTTACATGTTGATAAAGAGCAAATGACTTCAGCAATGTCTATTATGAGTGCTATGCTGTATTTGGGGCAATTTTTGTCGCCTATTCTTATTGATGGGATTCAATCGCTCTTACATTTGCAGGGGATTCAAATGCCCTTCTATCTCGCAATGATACTGTCGGTCGCGCTTTTGATAAGCCTTATATGGATTCCGGTTTATACTACCGATAATTAATCCAACCATTTACGTATTGTTGAAATAATATGGAATCTTGCATATCAAATTTATATAATAAATAAGCAGGAGTTTGAAAGGAGAAAAAATAATGAAATACTATGTATTAGAAGGCACATTTGTAAAAAACCTCAATGATAAAAGCGAGTTGCAAAAAGCGATTGATGAACATCTTGAATATTTAAAAAATGGATTTAATGATGGCTCAATCCTCGTATCTGGCCCCAAAATCGAAACAGGTGGTGGCATTATTGTTGTGAAATGCAAGGATATCGACAAATTTTGCAATGATGATCCACTGGTAAAAGCAGGCGTTCAGGAATATCGAATTTTAGAGTTTAAACTGCATGATTGTCAGAGATATCTTAAAGATTGGTTTGAGCAGTAAAAATTATTGGTCGTTTAGCAAAAGTTGTGAAAGCTCGGGTTTTAGGAAAGATTTGCTGGAGTAAGCTCCAAAGAATAAAAGGCGATTTACCAAAGAAGGTGATACGATGAGCGCGTATGAATGGGTTTTGTGCCCAATTTGTGGAAAGAAAACACGAGTGAAAATACGCAACGACATAGTGCTTGAGAACTTCCCGCTGTTTTGCTCGAAATGCAAACAGGAAACTCTAATCAGTATACGACAATTAAATATGTCAGTTATCAAAGAGCCCGACGCTAAGACGCAGAGCCGATAATATGTGAGAACATTCACGGTTATCGGCTCTTTCTTTATGATAAATATTATTTCGATTGAAATAATTGATTTTTATTTTCATTCTGGCGAAGTTCTCTTATATAGCCACATACTACGTAATGATCTTCTTTTAAATTTTTTTATATCCAGTCTTTTGTAATGCTTATCAAGAAAATAAAGACTATCCTTCCTTTCAAAAGTTACCGGTAGCCTTGAAGCAAGCTAGATTCTAACTTTGTTATACATTAGAGCTCTGAGTTGGATCTCGTAGAATTCAGGTCTTCCATTTTGCATAACAATTAATTCACCGTCTAATATACATTTCTTATTTGTCTGCAGGTGGATCTCTGTCAGCTCCGGGTAGATCGGGGAAAGACGAATATTTCGCTTGCTTCGCAATTCCGAACCTGTATTATCCAGATATGCTATGTAGCGGATCTCATCCAATTTTAGTTCAAAGGTAAAATCCGAAGGGTCAAACGGCTCCTCGTCTTCCTGGCGATCAACATCGGTTTTATATTCTTGGAATAAAAAAGATCCATAGTAACCTCCAATTAATGAACAATCTTTAAATAAAGCTTACCCTTTGTGAAGAATTTTAGACCCATGCGGAATTTACAATCAAGGGTTCAGAGTAAATTTTTTCTGCAAAAAATTTCAAGCCCTTTGACTACATTCTTGTGCTGAAAAGGCGAGGGAAATCTTTCCTTATTTTGTAAAAATAATAATTCGATATTGTTTTTCGATTTTTTTTGACGTAAACTGTAATAGAAAATAATGTGAATGAATGTATTTGCTGGTATATTGCGAATAATCGGAAAAGCCGCTTGATATTGGTCATATTCCGGGATAAATTGATATAATGTCTATAATGCGAAGTTCGGAATGTGATTATGAAACAAAAATCCGAGGTATCCTTCGAGTTTAAATGTATTATTCCGGTCGGCTTGATGAAACAGATTATATAATATGGTATAGGAGATGTAGGTTTTGAATAGAGCCAGCAGAATCAATGAAAAATTAATATTTATCACTGAATTTTGGACGAAACTTCAAAGGTGTGAGGTTGAAGCCTTTGATGTGATATATCCCGTGGATGCAACATCTATTCTTGAAGATATAAAGGAATGTCTAAATAGGATTAAAAAACAAGATAGATTTATCAAAAAGCGGATGGGAGG
The DNA here is from genome assembly GCA_963665645.2 of Anaerovoracaceae bacterium. Taxonomy (GTDB): domain Bacteria; phylum Bacillota; class Clostridia; order Peptostreptococcales; family Anaerovoracaceae; genus Anoxybacterium. Next base: position 149,026 of record CAXXQN010000004.1, read on the forward strand.
TACAGAGATAAAATACTTGAATATTTTTGATTTAGGATACCTAATCAAAGAGTATAATCTTTATATTAAACATTCAGTATTCTTGAAAACTGATTTGGAACCCTATCTTACTAATATCAATAATAAGTTTGCGACTAATAGAGATTTTTCTTCTTTTTTTTACACGAATAAGATTAATGCATTCAATGACTTTGCATTAATCATTAATGATATCGATCATTGTTTGATAAGACAAAAAAGCAATTTGGGTTACTTCGATGATATGGTGGAGATAATTATACAAGAATGTATGAATAGCTATCCGTTGAAAGAAGAATTAACCTTGCTAAAGGGATATTTAACTGAGTTATATATTTTTGGGATTGCAAATAGGTACAGTGAAGAGAAGTTAAAAACAGTATTTCGGTTTCTAAGTAAAGATATGAAACCGTACTGTAATATAAAAAACGCGAAATATATTAGCCAACAGGCCGAAGAAAAAGAATACACGTGTATTTTCGAAGTAGAAAACATGTTTGTTCAATCACCAATAAAATGGGATGATATGCTCATATACAATCCTATGAGAGTAGACTTACTAAGACATATTGGGAAAGAAGAATTCCTTGATGAGGATTATATGCTGCTGAATCTAGATAAACAAGAGCTTTTTTTAAAATATGAATTACGGGGAAATAAAATTTTATGGAATAAAAATGATTATGAAACTAATATATTGCAAACCAATTCACACATAAGAGTTAAGATTAAGACTGATGATATTCAGTTCAAAATTGGGCAAATAAGGAGTGATTTAGAAGAAAAGATACAGATATTATCAATTTCTCAGAATACACCTGGTTTTCGATTTATTCTCACAGATAAATATGCATACAAAGCGGATACGGAGGATTTAGGACAGGTACATCATATATTTGACAGAGGCGTTAGAAGTTTAAGTAGTGATAGGATTCGTAAAATTCAAGAAGATATAAAAGAAGATATAGGTGAACCTGAGAGTATAATCAACAGATTAAATAATCTTTCTGATAAAGAAAATATTACGAATGCACTGAAATGGTATGATGAAGCGAGGCATGAGAAAAATGACAATAAGAAGTTCCTATACTATTTTATATGTATTGAAGCGATATTATCTGAATCCACAGGGCAAGAAAGAATAAAGGACAAGCTTATTGATACTCTTACACCAATACTGAGTTCAAGAGCCTTTTCAAGAGAGCTAAAAGACTATTTTGACTACTACACAAATCAATTCTCCGCTTTAAACAAGAAATATAAAGGGGTACCTTCTGAGGTAAAAAAGATAGATGGGTTTGAAAGGTTTCCAGTCAAAGTAGATGTAAAGAAATTTAAAGCGGGTTTACCAGAGTTGAAAAAATATAATGATAGTGTTTATTATTCGATGAATATATGTGAGTATATAAAAATGAACAATTTTGTGAAATATAGAAGAAAAATAGTAAATCGTTATGAGAAGAAGATACGGTTTATATTATCCAGAATTTACGGAAATAGAAATAAGATAGTCCATAGTGGTTATACAAATCATTATCAGATACAGATGTACTGTACTTTTCTTGCGTTTTCTGCCAATGTTCTTCTGCAAACAATTATTGATGATATCAGTGTAAGTGATATTACAGAAGACATTGGAAACAAATTGCTTGATACGACTATTTCAAATAGACATAGTATATGGTTCAATGATTTTATATAGAAGTAGATGATGTAATGGTATATTGAACTTAACATTTCGATCTAATAGATTAAAATAATATCTATTAGTAAAGGAGTTCATTATGCAAAATAAATAAATAAGCTGCCAAGATTCAGCTGCGCATTATAGCAATACTGAGAAAATCAGATCAGCGGTGCAGGTTATGTTCAGAACTGGAAATGGATATGCACACTTAGTCTTCACTAAGTTTTGAAATTGATTTGACTATATGGTATAATTTGTTAATTGCTTAAGTGGAGGAATAGCGACTGTCAGCATAGGACGTTTGAACAATCGGAAGAGCAAAGAAAGCTTTGGAAAGAGAAGAAGGAAGTGTGCAAAAAACGCAATTCCGAGAGAAAAGAAGGTTTCTGGAACAGAATTTAAAATTCATTTAATTGATCAATATGGTGCGGTAGAAATGGACTTTCCGGAGAGGAAGAAACAGATGTTTAAGGCAGGTCTATTATATGATATCCATCCGGAAATTTTTCCGGAATCCTGCTTTCTACCTAAAGAAGGCGGAAAGAGGGCTTTAATGAAATGGGTCAAGCGACATAATCCCACCTTCTTCAATTCTATTCTTTGAATGAGCCGTCTTTTATTGATAAGATTCTCATATAAGTTATCATATAATGTGTTTGGAAGGTGAATCTAATATGGGTAAAAAAGGTGGATTGCATATTGCTCTAGTATTCTTTGCAGGGATCATGTTTTATTTTATTGTTACAACGCTTATTAGTATCTACAATTAATAATTTGGCATCTTAATTAAAATAACTTGCCAAAACCAGGTTCGCATTATAGCAATTATGGGAAGGTTTGAAACATAGGTTATATTAAGTATTGAGAAAGGTGTTTATTATGTGTAAGGAGATTGTTATTTCAGATATACCCCAATTAAATGAACTTATAATTTCATTTGATAATAAAAGTTATGATTCTCATAATGAAACATGGATATTTAGGGGTATAAAAAAATCAAGTTATGAGCTTCTAACAACATTCGATAGGGCAGTAATAAACCTTAATGAAATTGAACATACATTAAAAAAGACGAATTTTGAGCTTGAAAAAGATATAATAAAAAAATTTATGCGACAAGGAAGAAACTACATTGATCAAAAAAGTAATGGAAATGATTGGCTAGAGACAATAGCGTTAATGCAACATCATGGAGCACCAACAAGACTTATGGATTGGAGTTATTCATTCTATGTTGCATTATTTTTTGCTTTTGAAGATGCAGAAAAAGCGAAAAGAATTCCAGATGATGATCCTGTTGTGTATGCTTGTGACTGTTCTGAATTAAACCGAAGAGTCAGAGAACTATTCAATTCAAAAGCAGATGAAAATTATAAAGTAGTAAACAGTTTATTATATGATCTGAAAAATTACGAGAATTATGAGAAATATCAGGTTGCCTTTAAAGGACTTATTATTAAAGATTATGAAATTCCTTATGTTTATGCAATTAATCCGTACTTTCTCAATCAGAGATTAACTGTTCAACAAGGACTCTTTTTATTTCAAGGAGATATTTCAAAGAGCTTTATTGAAAATCATAAGAAGATAAATGTTCCCTTTAAAAAATTTGTAATTAAATATGAACTAAAGCGGGATATAATGTGTATGCTTCATAGAATGAATATTAATTATATTTCTTTGTTTCCTGGGCTTGATGGTTTCTCGAAATCATTAAGAGACTTACACAATATTAATTATCAAACATAGCTGGAGAATAATATCATGGCCAAAAAGCTTATTGGTGGTGAATAATGAATATTAGAAACATAATTAAAGAGAATATGATGTTAAATTTCAGCTGCGCATTATAGCAATAATGGAAGTAAATGCAGCACTAATACATTTCATGCATAACAATTCTTGATTATTATATTTTTAGCAAATTATATTTAATATGAGCAGGAGGATTTTATATCGTGAAGTTACCAACATATAGTCCAGAAAAGAAGCAAGGGAACATAGCAGCAGATATATTAAAAAAAAATCTGCAGAAGATAGCAATTGTTAATGAACATGATGAGTCAATTGATTTAGGAATTGATATGAGAGCACAGATAATAAAAGATAGTAAACCATTACCTCTATTTTTCAATATTCAATGCAAAGGAAAAGATTCAGTTGAAGAGTTAGTAATTGATAAAGGTTATCTCAGTGTATGCATCAAGATTACCACTATTAATTTTTGGAGACAGCAAAATGAGGTTACTTTCCTTTTTGTTGTAGATAATGATACTGAAAAGTGTTTTTGGGTTAATCCGCTTAAAATACTAGATTCAAGAATAGATAATATACAAAATCAAGATAGCGTTTCAGTAAAAGTATCATTATGTAACGCAATTGATAATAACGTTAATGCCGTTCCTATGGAATGGATCGAGGACATTCTTATGTATATGGCAACGCAACAAGAGCATAATGTAAAATTGCTTGAGAATACTGTGCTGGGGGTAACCGAAAATTATAGTTTGGATATCACAACAGCGGTTTCAGTTTTAAAGGAGTTAAAGAAAAATACAGATAATACAAATAAATCGTTTTATAGAATTTGTGAAACTCTAATTGAGAGCATAAAGGATCAAATGGCGAAAACATTAGACTATGCACATGAGTTAGATCATATGAATGAAGTCGTTAGAAGATGGTGCCCCGAAGGCATTTTTTCATCTACTGCATTTTCTAAAAAAAATAAAAGTATACGGAAATTAGAGCAAGAGATGTATTCCTTAATAGAAGACCTTCATCATAATAAAGATGATCTAGCCAATCTGGATAAGCTTGTCGAATGCGATATGGATATGGAGGATATTTTACTAAATGTAGGAGGATTTTTATATGAGATGGCATGCGAAGATAATCCTTTAGGTAATCATGATAAATTATATGAGATGACATTTGGAAGAAAGAGAAAATATCAATTAAAATGATTACATAATGATGTAACTATTTTAATGAAACAATGAAATGATGAAATTCCAATTGAACCCAACCGGATTTTGAGATGTGCACTTTAATTAATAAAGTATATTTTGCAATTTCGCATTATATTTATGCTTCGACACTGGACAAGCTGTGCATTATAGTAGTCAAAGGAAGTTAATTTAGTATTGAATAATTAGGTGGATAATAAATGTGGATAAAAGACTTATTAGCACAAATTGATAAAATGTCTTTGGAAGAAATAGAGGATCTTCAGATTCTTTCTCAGAAAAAAAAGCAAAAGGACAATTTATCATCTTCCGATAAGCGAGTTCTGTTAAAAGAAATTAGTAGTTTTCGTGAATTTGATGTACAGTTTATCTTGCGTCGCATATTAGTTTATTCTATTTGGTGCCCTGATGAAGCAATCGAAGTAGCCCGAAAAAAAGGTGTTTTCAGATATAAAGCATGGGGGCTAAAAGATAATAAAGCAGAACTACTTTTACAGAACATTCGACGGTATTATTCAGTCATTCATTATTCAGAATCAACCAAGCAGTTTATAAATACTAAGCTTAGCTTATCATGGATGTTTACATTTTATCAAAAATCCGAGAAATATTTAGTGTATTATATCAAGAAACACCATACAGAAAGAAAGCGTATTCGTGTAGATAAATCTTATGTTGAAGAGGCCCTGTTCAAAGAACTCCTTGCTTATGCGGACACTTTGTTTTATTTATATAAACGCAATAGAAACTCTATAAACAAAAATCAACTAGATGGGTATAGCCATGAGGAAATTTGCGAAAGCATTTCCTATCTAGTTTATCTGTATGATGCGACCATTGGAATAAAAGACGATTGTCATTATACGGTATCATCAAAGTGATGTGATATAACATAATTGTAACACCATAGTCTAATAAGATATAATCTTATTAAATGAAGGAGTTAACATTATGAAGCACCAACCACACTACGAAACAGAATTTAAGAAGAAAATTGTACGTCTCCACTTAGAAGAAGGACGTACCCTGGTTAGCCTATCTGAAGAGTATGGTGTATCTAAAGCCAGCATTTCAAATTGGGTTAATCAGTTCCGTGAAGAATGCCAAATAAATAAGGAAGCCAAGGAAGACTATGATTACATGAAAGAGAACCTTCGCCTACGCAAAGAATTAACAGAGCTTCAAAAGGAAAATGACTTCTTAAAAAAAGCGGCGGCGTTCTTTGCGAAGGAAATCGATTAGAGGCTTATCGATTCATTCAGGAACATTCTAAAACATTAGGAACCAGATGGCTTTTACGTCGGTTACATATATATCCAAATGCATATTATCACTTTCTTAAAAACAAGAAAGCCAGTTATTATGCGCAAAAAGAGGAAGCATTTAGGATGATAACCACTCTTTATCATGAACACGGCGGTGTGGACGGATACAGAAGTATCCGTGTATTTTTAGCACGTAAAAATATCATCCTGAGTAATCCCACAGTTCATAAATACATGAATAAAGAACTTCATTTATATTCAATCGTCCGCAAAAAGAATTACCACTATGAGAAAGGCAAAGCACATAAGGTTTTCCCGAATCTCATTAACCAGAAATTCTTAGCAGAAGAGATAAATCAAAAATGGTGTACTGATTTTACATATCTTTTCCTGACTGATGGCAGCAAGAGGTACAACTGCTCTATTTTGGATCTGCATGACCGTAGTATAATTGCAAGCATCACTGATAAGCAGATTACCAGTGATTTAGCGATTCGTACTCTGAAGAAAGCCCTGAACTCGCAGCCATATATAAAAGGCAAATTAATTCTACACAGCGATCAGGGGTCGCAGTATACCTCAAAAGCATTTACAGAATGCTGTGAATCCGTTGGTATCAAACAAAGCATGAGTAAAGCCGGTTATCCATATGACAATGCCCCAATGGAGCGTTATTTTAATACATTAAAAAACGAATTGATCAACCTGCATTACTATCATAATGATGAAGAGCTCAATACTGCCGTAGAGGACTTTGCATACACATGGTACAACCATGTAAGGCCACATATGTTCAACAGTTATAAAACACCTTATGAAGCAAGGTATGCAGCATAAAAAAATTAGGCAAAGGTGTTACAAAAATGCTTGACCATTACAAAGTATGTTTTATCTAAAGAAATTGAAGATATTATTTTATTAGGGTGTAAAGTCCATCAATTACAAGAATGGGAGGTTTGCATTGATTATTTCAATTATCAGGTCAGAAAAAGAGAGAATAAATATTTGATATTTGATGCCGAGGAAGTTTTTGAAAAAAGTATTCGATTAGGCTATGTTAGAAGAGATATGCAAGAAGATATTTTTTATTTAAAAAATAAAAATAATCCTGAAATTAAAGCAATGCCATTATCAAAAATTAGTGAACATATCAAAGGTAAGCTGGGTAAACAGTTAATAAAGAGTGTGGGGAATGGTGAATTATCGAGATTTCGTTTTGAGTTTCCGGAACCACTTTTATTGTTATTTCAAGATAAAGACATGTTTGCTGATATGTTTTTCGAGGAAGAAGTCTTGGTTATTGGGCACTGTGCAAACGAGCTCATAATTTCCTGGAATGATGTAATCAATAAAAAAATTACCGAGAATTGTACATTAAAGGATGTCATTATGTTTCAGAGGTTTTTTATTTTTATCAATCTTATAGCTGATCAAATACTTTTTAGAAGAAAAGATAAGCATAAAGTAGTTCGCTCCTTGATTCCAGCTTTTCAACCTGAAACATTAATTGAGAAACTAACCTTATTTATTGGTGACAGAGTAAAATCTCAAGAGTTAATAAGTCTTTTTACATATAGAAGGGATATTAAGTTAGACTTACAATACACTCCTCTTTTAAAAGTTTCAGGTGGGATAGTATTTTTGACATCATTGATTTCGAAATCAAACCTGCTAAGGAATTGTATCGCTTACTCCTATCTATCAAATAATCAAACGGTTAATCGAGATGAGCGCGAGCCATTGGTTGATGAATGCGAAAAAATATTTTCAATTAATCATCCCGAATATCATGTATTTGTTAATAAAAAGTTTTCATTTAAAATACAAAGTGGCGAGATTGATGTGCTTGTGATTTCAGATAGCGATATAATCATCATTGAGTGCAAATCTCCATTGAACCCTACAAACAATTTTGAGATGAGAGCCAGCTTTGATCATTTAAATAAAGCATCCAAGCAACTAAGCCATTGCAAGACCGCTTTCAGTGATACATTATTTAGAAAATCTTTTCTAAGTAACTTAGGGGTAGCAGATGTACCACGAGAAATTTACACCTGCATTATTTTCGGAAATAGACTTTTTAATGGATATACAATCGATACTCACCCAATACGTTACGTTAAAGAGCTTGATATGATTTTAAACGATGGGTATATTTATTCTCAGGCTGGAACCTGGCGTGTATGGCAACAGAAAAAATATAGCCATAGCGACCTAATTTCATTTATCTCACCCGATTATGCTCTTGGTATTGCTAACTTTGAATCTATGGATAAAGTAGAACAATATATGAATATAAAAGAAAAAAAAGTGTGCTTTGAAACATATGAGCACAACTTCGTTAAAGCCATAAGACAGTATGATAGTTATTTTACAGTAGAGAGCAAAGACGAAGACCTAGGAAAGGACCTAGATTCATTATATACTCAATATATTCAGCAGTTTCGTGAACAAAATAGATACTGGTATTACATGAAATTGAAACGCATGTGTGAACTATAACCGGACTTCCTAGGCTTATAATTGGATATCGGGTTCAGCTTCGCATTATAGCAATTATTTATTAATCAACAGGAGGATATGACCATGAAAAATGCAATTGTTTTGGTATTCATACTGTCGATTACCCTATTAAGTGGTTGCGCTAAAAATTCGAATGAGGTGGATAAAGTGGAATATATCAATGAGAAAATTGTAGTGGATGATGCTGTAATTTCAACGAATGATGATTTTAAGGTTATTGAACCTGTTTGGTGGAGCGTTAGTATTTATGATGGTGAAAATCAATACAACAAAGATTTGGAGAAATTTACAAAACCACAACGATATGTTTTTGCAATCGAATGGTATATGTCTGAGGTCAATAACGGAGGTCATGACCAGTTTTATTACAACTCTACAGGCATAGTATGGGAAGATGCCATGAAAGGCTTTCAAGAAATAGGGGCGACAGAAAACTATGACATAATTAAGGAATCAGCCGATATGCTTGGCGGAAATCCAGATTTAGACAGGGAAAAGCGTCAAGATGAATTGGAAAAATACGAACCCGATTTCAGTGAACTTGATGATAAATTTTATACCAGTGAGAACTCAATGCTTGAGAAACTTCATGCTTATATAAAAGTAAATGCAAAAGATTTTTATTTTAACGGTGAAGTAAAGATGCCAAAATAAATTACAGGTTTACATTATAGCAAATCTTTGAATGGAGAAGGGTGTGAATTATATGTCTGACGAGATAATTTATATAATCCCTGACGATGAAAATTATCAGCCGGAAATGGGCGTTATTGAATTGGTAAATCAAGTTCTGAATAATCATAAATTAATGTTTTCTTGTGAACTCAAAAGCAGCAATGTCATCCGATTCTATGACTGTGGAGAGAATTTTGAAAAAGTACAGTGCCCATGCTGTAAGGAAGTATTATCAATTGAATGGTGGCAAGATGAAATGTGCAGAGCATCAGAATCAAACTTCGAGGATCTTGATCTAATACTCCCTTGTTGTAATAGAAATTCATCGTTGAATAAACTGGAATATTCGTTTCCTCAGGGATTTGCCAAGTTTTCAATTGAGATTATTAACTACGATAAATCCGAATATTCAATTGAGAACGAGCTCATTCCGGAGCTCTATGATGTAACTGGAGTCGGTTGGAAGGCTATTTTTGCTCATTATTAATTTGAACTACGAGCTAGAACTGAAATTCTTGTTATCCATATAAGCCGTGATATTTAGCTGAACATCATGGCTAACGGATTAGCATTTACGGCAGCTTGAAGCTGGGCTTCGTCAACGTGTGTATAAATTTCCGTTGTAGCAATACTTTCATGGCCAAGAATTTGTTGAAGGGAGCGGATATCGACATGACCGTACTTATACATAAGCGTTGCCGCTGTATGTCGTAGCTTGTGTGGCGAGATTTCCCTTGGATTAAGGCCAGTCGCAGCAATATGCTTCTTCACAAGATTCTCAATGGCACGAGTTGTAATACGTTGATGATTCCTTGAGACAAACAGAGCATTTGAATTTATGGTGATCGTATTTCTTATGATCATCCATTCTGATAACGCTTGCTTTACAGCTGGGGTAATAAAGATTTTACGTTCCTTGTTGCCTTTGCCAACAACAGTGAGTACATCACTATTAACTTGGTCGATATTCAGAGCGGCCAGTTCGGATAAGCGAAGAGCGCAATTGAGGAAAATTGTAATAATACAGTTATCACGTACAGATGAGGATTTTGCTTCGATCAGGAGCCTTACCGACTCCTCGAGCGTTAAATAATGAGGGATACACTTTGGAAGTTTTGGCGTTTCAAGTTCTTCGGCAATATTATTATCAATAAGGTGAGCCTTAGTTTTAAGATATTTCCAAAATTGACGGATTGATACGATTTTTCGTGCTCGCGTTCCAGGTGATGAGTTCAGAGTGTTTTGGCAGTATGCGATGAAACCGTACATATCAGCTAGTGTAATAGATTTAATGAAATCTAAATCTGCAAATTTAAAATCATCATGAATCATGCCCCTGATAATGGCGACATATTTGAAAAAATGCAGAATATCTGTTCTATATTCTATAATCGTGTTATTGCTACGACCTTTAATAGTAATCAAGTAGCCAAGGTATTGCTCAACCAGTGTACATGATTTGATGCTTTGCATTGATGTCACCTCCCTATAGAAGTGTTACCGGTAATGAGCGTAATAATACTTATTCTGGCAATGGGAAGATCAAGCAAGTACAGTTTAGCCTGTGGAAGGGGATCTCCTGTTTAATCTTTATGAAGTTAGTAAGTTGTTTTGATAACTTTGTATTGATTAGCAGTAGAAGATTTAATTCAAAGGAGGTACATATGAAGAAGTTATCAATTTGCTTTTTTTTGATAATTATTATAATTTCAGGTGTTGGCTGTGCGAATGGGCAGTCAAATCCAGAAGCGGATAACCTGCGAAAAAAAACAGACAACATTGGTATAAGTTCAACAAGCGCGGCTGTTATTCAAGTACGAGGTAATGAAGCAACCAGTTCAGATTCAATTATAACTCTGTCGCCGCTTACTGAAAAACAAGCCTTGAAAATTGCAAATGAAGCTTGTGCTAAAATCAATACTGTCGCTTGGCACGGTTATGGAATTGACGGTAATATATTTGTAGAAGAGCCTCGAGCTTCATTTAATGGGTTTTGGCATTACCCAATTGGCAGTGCAATTGATACACCTGATAAAATGTCAGACTATCTAGATAATTCTCTGACGGAAAAAATGCAAAAAGAGTTATTATCCTCACTTAATATTGTTGAGTATAATAATATCCTTTATCCCCTTTGGCAAATTTCGGGCGATTTGATATATTGGCAAGATCCATCGATATCAAGTCTTGAGCAAAATGATAATTCATGTACTGTGGTATTTAAAACGAAATCAATGTTTCATGAACCGGAGTATTCATTCAGAAAAGCTGAATTTTCTTTTGATAAAAATAAAGGATGGCGAGTAAACGAAATCCAATTCTGCTATGCTATGAAAGAAGACTTGGAATCTCAATATAAGGGAACGGGAAACATTCCTACTCTGACAACCCAAAGCGCATTTGAACTAATCCAGATGGGAGTAAATAAAACAAACGAAATTATCAATTCCGGAATAGAGAAATCTACTTCACAATTTGAAGCAGATTCATGTCGATACCATTTAATGAATGAAGAATATGATACAGTAAATAAATTTGATGAATATCTAAGAGATACTTTTACTAATGACTCGATAGAGACTCTTATAAAAGGTGAAGGCGGTATTAAATTACTTGGTAATAACCTATATCAATTTGAAGGTGGTATTGGCAATGATGATGATTGGAGCCGTATGAGCTTAGTGGGAATCAAGCAGACTGGACCTGTTGCCACAGTGTCTGTTGAAGTTCCTATGTTTGTTGATGAAGAAAGTTATTTACCTAGCGAAATACAATTTCGGTATATTGATGGCGCTGGGTGGCGTATAGATATTGACACATCATTAGAATTGTATTAATAGTGTACTACGGATTACTATCTAGTACGTTATTTAAATTTTTCATTGGTTTACGAGATTCTTATTAAACATCCTATGTCTAATTTTTCAGATTCAATAAACCATTCAATGATTGGTGATATAGGACAGCTGGCAAAAGGAGGCTGCCTTTCTAGGATAATTACTACGGTTATCATTATCGGAATATTGCTTTTAATTTTTAAATTTTCATGAACCATAATATCTAAATTTAAAAAAAATTAAAATTTGGACGCCAAATTTGAACTGCATATTATAGCAATATTACATTGGATATTGAGAGCCGTAAACTTCGTGTTATCCATATCATGTGGAGAAGCAAGTAAAAGTTGAAGATTATCCATAAACCTTGGATACGGATTTGCCCTCTTAATCTTCATTAAGTGGTGAAATTGGTATTACCCCATTTACACATCTCATTAAGTACAGGAATTAATTAAAAAAATGGGGAGTGAAAAAACATGTTAGATTTACATGATTTCAAGATGCCAAAATTAAAAGAAGAGGATTGTAATAGGAATTTTATTGCAGGTGCAAATAAATTAGTTAAAGACTTGAATGCAGGATTAGATAGGGTTCGTTTTGTCGCAGCACAGATGAATAACATCAAATACGGCAGCGACTTGGCATGTAATATAAGTGGCATATGTAAAGAGTGCAGATCCGATCTGAGAAACTGTAATATAACAAGTATAATACATAAAAAACCTGTTGATTCAGATTTTCATGTTATTATCATAGGTGAAGAATTAGGGTTCTAATCAACACATAACACCTTATTGTTATATATAAATAGTGGCGTCAGGACAGTTATTTTTAACAAAAAGAGCAGAAATTGTAGCATTTCCAGATTGGATGAGATCTGGAATGAACAGATGTAATGGTTCAAAAAAGTAATTTGACGCCAATATTAATGTAATATTACCATTTAATAATGGCGGCAACATTAAGGGGGGATACTTTGAAAGTTAATTACAGATTATATCCGAAAAATATTAAAAATTTGTTCATTGGACTACTTCTAATTACTTGCATTTGTGTGATCATATTGCTTGTATCAGGTGCAAGATTTTCTCCTGATCAGGTAGTCAAAGCCAGCCATTGGATAGATAATACCTCAGTTTTACTTGGAACAGTTGAATCACCCCCATATAAGGTATATGTATATGAAAATGCAGATGAATATCGTACTATTCCTGTAAAATATAGTTTTCCATTTTGGAGGTCAAACAGTAGCTCTTGGGTAAACAAGACAGAGGATATGGTTAAGTTGGTGGGATGGTGTAGTTACGCTGATGATAATGGAAAAGGCATTACAGTGGTGCCTGTTCAGAGTTTTGATGATAATGTAGTATTTATTGAAATGGGTTCTGGCGCAGATTTACAGAGGAAGGCAGTTAAATCAGGTGAAGTACTCCTTTTTTCTTGGAAAAAATCAATTAGATGGAATGACTTGAATGCAATTGCTTACTCAAGTGATAATAATGAACTGTACAAATTAAGATATGAAATCATTAATTCTACAATTCACTCTGATGAATTAAGGTGGTTTCCAAGCGAATAATATACATTTCAATCTTACACTTAATCTTCATTAGTTTCTGAAAAATTTATTCGAAATTTTATGCTGGTTCTTATAGCAATTGTGATAATATAAAATAATAAAAAATAATAACTAATTCTGGCAAAAGAAAGGTATGCTAAGGTAGGACAATGACGTCACGAAACAAGGCCTATATGTATTTAATATTGGCTTTAACCTCTTGGGGAAGCCTTTACGTAGCGGGCAAATATGTCTTGGAAGTCTTGCCGAGTTTTACGCTTCTGTTTTTGAGGTATTTTATTGCAATTTCCATTTTGCTTGTTGCTTATAAGAAATATCCAAAGGCAGTTATTGAGAAAAAAGACTATAAATATATCCTGTCGATAGGGGGCATCGGATACTTCCTGGCGATTGGTTTTCAACTTTTAGGAACGCATTATTGCAACGCATCCATGGCTTCTTTGATTACTTCAATGAATCCTGCAATGATAATTTTATTGGCAGCACTTGTTCTGCATGAAAGGGTCACGTTGCATAAGGGAGTTGCAGTCGGGATCACTTTAATTGGGACTGTTGTCATAATAGGCAATTTAGGAACAGGGAATACAGTGGCAGGAGTGATTTATTCATTCGCATCAATGTTTGCCTGGTCTTTGACTTCCGTAATAGTAAGGCTTTCCTGCCAAAAATATGATTCCATAACGGTAACGATTTATAGCATGATAATTGGACTGATGCTTGCTTTAATGGCATCAATAATCGAATTAAAATATTCTTCATTTCAAATTTCAGATTTATCGCCGATCATTCTAATTTGGATTATTTACATTGGAATTATATGTACTGCAGGAGGGTTACTTTTCTGGAACAAGGCTCTCGAACTTGTAGATGCTGCAACTTGTTCGTTGTTTTATCCACTTCAACCGCTTACCTCAGCAATTTTAGGGGTACTGTTTTTAGGTGAAGTGCTAAGCTTGAATTTTATAATCGGAAGCACTTTGATAATCGGTGGAATATTATATGCGGTTATTACAGATAAAAAAGCTTTGTAAAATATAACAGCATCTCGAATCTTATTTAAAACTATGACGGCAAAATAGCTTCCTATTATCTAATTTGTTTTTGCAGTAAAGTGGAAAGAAGGTTAAATAGTGAACACAAATCTTTCGGTCAGAATGGCAACAGAGATAGACGCCGAAAAAATTTTGGAAATCTATTCCGCATATGTTATGGATACTGCCATCACTTTTGAATATGAAATACCACCCGTCGCTGATTTTTCAAAACGAATCAAGGATACCTTGCAGATGTACCCCTACCTCGTTGCATTAGAAGAGCAGTGCATTGTTGGATTTGCATATGCATCGGCATTTAGAGAACGTGTGGCATACAATTGGGCGGCTGAAACCACCATTTATATGAGGCAGAATTGCAGAGGTAAGGGATTGGGCAAAAAGTTATATCTTGCCTTGGAGGACATTTTGAGGCGCCAGAACGTAATCAACCTGAACGCCTGCATTGCATATGCAACTGCTGAGGATGCGCATCTCGACAATGCAAGCATGATTTTTCATGAACATTTGGGATATTCAAAGGTAGCCCATTTTATGAAATGTGGTTATAAATTTGGCAAATGGTACGATGTGATCTGGATGGAAAAGGTGCTTGGAGATCATCCAGACGTGCCTGCTCCGGTTATTCCTGCATCAGAAATTCAAATCTGAGCCAGAACAAAAAGAGAAATGCGGCATGACCTTACGAATTGCGCATTTTCCATATAATCTGGCGATAAAGTTTACAAACAGTATAGCTATAATGTATGCATAAAGAGGGGATGAATCTTGAAAAAAGATCAAAATAATAAAATTTCTGGAATCGCTATGCGAAGATATATGATATTGAGATTGACAGGTTTAACCGTTCAGCCTATTCAGAAATGTAAAATGATAGAGACTGCAATGAAAAAAAGAGCACCTGACAACGTGCATTTCTCAGTTGAAGATGCTACCGCGCGCTCTTTTTTAGATCAGATTTTCGACGCTGTAATAATATCAAACGCTCTTCACATTATGCCAGATCCGGGAGTGGCGCTATAATCTTAGCTTTCGCTCCCGAAGGTGAAAAATATGTTTAGTTTCCCCTTATGAGCAAGCCATGAACAACACGAAAATGTTATAATTTTACATTATGCTTATGATTAGACGCTGGACAAGATACGCTTATAGCAAAAACCCGGAAGGGCAAATTCAGTGCGCATCTGCACACTTAGTCTTCATTAATTAGTGAAATTAAATATTTCGAAAGAAGTCATACCTCCTGCCGTACGAGCACTTATTTATATTTCTTGAATATACTGATCAATAATGCAAATAGGAGGTCATCTTATGAATGAGCACTATCCGTTCGTGAATCCGCCGCTTCCGTATGCCTATGACGCGCTCGAACCGTATATCGATACGAAAACGATGCATCTGCATCATGACAGACATTTACAAACTTATGTGAATAATCTCAACAATACTCTAAAAAACTACCCTGAGCTGCAAAGCTGGTCGCTGGAGCAACTGATCTATAACGCTGACAGACTGCCTGCTACCATTCAGCAATCCATAAAAAATAACGGCGGCGGTGTTTACAATCATATCTTTTATTTTGACGGCATGTCAAATTCCGAGACACGGTCGCAAGCCGGGATGCTGTATCCGGCGATCGTGAAAGACTTTGGTTCCTTCGATCAGTTTTATAACGAGTTCAAAAACAAAGCATTGTCTGTATTTGGCTCAGGGTATGCGTGGCTGGTTGTGGATCAGAACGGAAAGCTTAAAATTATTACGTCCGCAAACCAGGATACGCCCATCGCGCAAAACCTGTGTCCGGTTGCGGTCATTGACGTTTGGGAGCATGCATATTATTTAAAGCATTATAATGAACGGGCCGCCTACGTTGATGATTGGTTCCATGTCGTTAATTGGGAGCATGCCGGCGAGCTTTATCAAAATTGCATCACAAATTGGTCAAGATAAAAAAACGGAATTGATTTCATTTCATTTGCAAAATCTTAAAATCGGACTGAAATTAACTTTTTCAGTCCGATTTTTACTCGTTCTGCTTAAGAATTTTATATTAGTCCAGACTTTATTTCTTAAGGTTAAGGTGAACATTTTAAAATTATATTCCGAAGGTCACACAGTTTTTTGTTTATCGTTTCCAAAGCGCCACCGGCTACGTCGTGATCGCAAAGCAGTGGCCGATACGTTCCGGCAAGTCTCTTTGCTCATATTCCTTCCGGCACTTCGCGCCCCAAGTCCCATCCTGCTCAAACGGGCGAAGGGTCAACATGACATGGGCATGAGGGTTACCGTCGATCCTGTCGTGGACAGCAAAAGTCCGTGCACATTCCGGCGGCGACAAAGGTGTCCCGGACATATGCGCAGATTAATGCAGTTTGCTCCTGGCGATCAAGTTCAACAGGCAAAGCAATTTCAATTTCACGAGCAAGCTGCGCCTTACCGGATTTCTCATTTTGCTCAACGCTGTTCCAGAGCGTAGAGCGGTTCTGAAATTCCGTGGGTGCGTGGCCGAGTAAAAGAATTTTCGAATGGACGATGCCACCTTTTTTCGTGTAGTCGTGAGTTATACCGTCTCACTCGTTCAAGAGCTTTTCGCCGCTGCGATAAGCGGCTGCTGCGACGGCACTCCGGCCCTCGCTGCGCTTGATGATTTTGATGCTGCAATGGTAAATTGCCACAGGACACCTCCCTTCGGTGGCAGATAATTGACTTCATGGAAATGCACAGCCTCCGCAGAGGGTGTGCATTTCTGTGAGGTTTGATAAGTCCAATAAATTTCCGCTCTTTTTTCATGACAATTCCCCTTTTGAATTGGTTTAATATATATAATCTTGGAGCCGAAGACTCAAAATCTCCAAACACTAATCAGGGTTTCGTATCAGGTAGGTACTTTCATGCCCGTGCGTGCGCAGTAAAGACAAAAAACCCACGGCGGCCAAAGCGATCCCCGAGTATAGAAACCACTGGTTTACACCAATTACGTCACTGAGAGGCCCAGCCAACGCAAGTCCAATCGGATTGGCCAGCGTAAAAATGGTTAAGATCAACGACATAACCTTGCCCAAGAGCTCCGGCGCGGTGCTTTCCTGCACATATGCATAAAAGGGTACGTTAAAGTAAGTGGCCATATGGCCCATAATAAAAACACAAACAATCAGACCCCAGAATGCGCCACTGGGAAGCAGACCGCTGATGGCAGTTACAATGCCGATTATAATAATGGCAAGGGATATCAGCATGAATTTTCGTTTTGTACCGCCCCAAAATCCCATGATGACAGAGGAAAGAAGCATCCCCGACGCAAAAAACACATCGACCATTCCGTTTTGCAGCGCGCCGCCGCCAAAGTGTGTCAATACTAACAGTGGGAAAAGGGAGTTGAGCGGCATATAGAGAATCCCCACTAAAACAATCTGGGGCAATGCCGCCGTCAAAAGCCGATTTCCGGTTAAAGCACGAACGCCATCTTTCATATCCTGAGTAAAATGGATTTTTTCGCTCTGACGGGGCACATTGGGTATTTTCACAAACGCAAGGCAGAGCATTGCGAACGCTGCCCCCAGAATATCAACCAACATCACCACGACGATTGGAAGCGTTTCCATCAGCACCGCGCCCAGCATGGGACCAAGCAGGTTACTTCCGGAGGTAATAAAGTTGCTCCAGCCACCGGCCTTTGTCAGTTGATCCGCAGGTACAAAGGTCGGGATCGCCGCACGTATGGCAGGTGCATGAAAAGTAGTGCCAACGCCGCGCAAAAACAGAACGGCATAGATAAACCACACCGGCGAATCACCAGATACCCAGAACACAATCGCCAGTAGCGCGCTGGATAAAGCGGTCAAACCGTCCGCCATTATCATGATCGTTCTCCGGTTATAGCGGTCTATCCAAACGCCGGCAAAAGGGCCAAGCAGCGCGGTTGGAAGAAACCCCACGATGGCGGCAGTGGTGAGCGTTACCGAAGATTCGGTGCGAAGAGTCAGGTACCAGATAATGGCGAATTGTACGGCGGCAGAGCCGATAATCGAAAACGCCTGGCCCGCATAGATGACCGCGAAGCGCCTTTTCCATGACGTTTTCATCATGCTTTCCCCGCAAGGCTTTCCGCCGCTCCGCCCCGGATATTCCAATCAAGCGATTTTTGCTGCATGCTCCAAAGTTTGGCATACAGGCCGTTTTGAGAGAGAAGCCATTCATGCGAGCCTGTCTCCCTGATTTCACCGTCCTCCAGCACCAATATCTGAGCCGCGTTTTGTACCGTTTTGAGCCGGTGAGCAATCATAATGACGGTCGTATCCTTGACAAGTTCTCCAATCGCTTTTTGCACCAAGGCCTCATTGATGGCGTCAAGGCTGGCGGTAGGTTCGTCCAGCAGAAGGATAGGCGCTTTTTTTAGCAGGGCGCGGGCAATTGATATGCGCTGCCGTTCTCCTCCGGAGAGTGTAGAACCTCCTTCGCCCACCATCGTGTCGTAACCGTCCGGCAGGGCAGCGATGAAATCGTGGCATCCCGCCCGCTTTGCTGCGTCTATCATCTCTTCCACCGTGGCATCCTTTCGGCCGAAAAGGATGTTTTCACGGATCGTTTCGCGGAATAAATAGACATCCTGCAGCACCATGGATATGTTTTGCTGCCAAGCCTCCGGCGAAAGGGCTGACAAGGGGGTGCCGTTAATTAAAATATCGCCGCTTGAAACATCCCAGAATCGGCTGATGAGCCGGAGGATGGTGGACTTCCCGCTCCCGGAGGGCCCGACAATTGCGGTCAGCTTTCCTTTTGGAACAGAAAACGAAACGTTTTTCAACACGCTTTCGCCGCCCTGTATGTAAGAGAAGGAGACGTTTTCAAAACATATCTCCGGCTCCGGGGAAGGGATTTTGTCTCCGGACATTTCTTTTTCCTGCATCGTGCTGTCCAGCCGCCGTGCCGATACATAATTGCTGCGCAGCATCATCATATTGCTGACCGCCGTCACAACGGGCGTGAGGATTTTTGTGCCTATGATAATGATGCCGATAAATTCAACGATGCTAAGGCTTCCGCCCAAAAGAAGATACCCGCCTGCCATGCACAGAAGCGGCAGCCCCAGCTGCACAATGGAGGTGCAAAGGCGCATCAGGCTTCCTGAACCGCTTTCTTCCTTGATATGGCTCTCCATCAGCCGGTGATAGGCGGCCTTGAGCTTGCCGAAGCCCTCGCCTGTCTGATTGTAGCTTTTGAGCGTTTTCATACCGCCAAGGTATTCGTTCAGATTAGTCGCGGCCTTATCCCGCGTAAGCGATACCTTTGTTGCGTTTTTGTCCAGCGTTTTCATGGAAATCGCCATCAGAATCACCGTGACGGGCATTGCTATGTAAAAGGCTCCCGCCATCAGTGGATTGTAAATAAACAGGAAGATCGCTGTGAGAACGCAGGATACGATAACGCTGAAAAGTCCGGAGAGCGTGCCGGTCATCGCCGTTTGCAGGTTTACGAAATCTCCCACAAAGTTATTGATCAGCTCTCCTTTTTCCTTTTTGGAGAAAAAGCCCAAGGGCAGACGCCGCAGCTTTTTGACAAACTCAATTCTGCCTTCGGCGGTATGCTCCGCGGCCGGAATAAAGCTGTTGCGAAATGCGAAGAATCCGATCACAAACTGAATAAGCGCAAGCCCGATCAATATACCGGAGGTTATCAGGAGCGTTTGTAAGTTCAGGGCGTCCGGATTATTGAACGCCTTTGCCAGCATATTGATCGCCATATAAATAATCAGTGCCGGAAACAGGTTGAAGAAATCCTCAAAAAATATCCATACGGAGGGGCGAATAATATGCTTCGGCTTCCCGCAAGTCAGCCTTTTCAGTATGGTCAGCATAGTGTCGAGCTCCTTTCTTTACCGGACGCCCTTTGGTCAATGCTCCAGGCGTCCACTTCGTTTTGGACTCGCCAAAGCCTGTGGTACAGCGTGTCCTCTGACATCAGCGAAGCGTGGATTCCGCGCTCCTTGATTTCTCCTTTATCCAAGAGAAGAATCTGATCGGCATTTTGTATGCTGGGCAGTCGGTGCGCGATAATCAGTACCGTCCTGTCCATAATGAGTGTGTCGATCGCTTTTTGAATCAGATTTTCATTCTCCGCATCCGTGAAGGCCAGCGCTTCGTCCAAAACAACAATGGGGCAATCCTTAAAAATTGCCCGCGCTATGGCAAGTCGCTGCGCTTCTCCGCCAGAAAGCCCCAACCCTCCGCTGCCAATCCGTGTTTCGTAGCCTTTGGGAAGCCGCATGATAAAATCGTGGCACTGGGCGGCTCTTGCCGCGGCAACGACCTGTTCCTGCTTGGCCGGACGGTTCATCGTAATGTTGCCCAGCACGGTGTCGGAGAAAATATAGGTATCTTGAAAAACAAATGACACACAATCCATCAAGTGTGCGGGTGCAATGTCCCGGATATCGACTCCTCCGATGGTGATTTTGCCCGAGGTCACATCCCAAAATCGGGAGGTTAACTGCCCAATGGTACTTTTCCCGCTTCCCGAAGGGCCTACCAGTGCTGTCATTTGCTTTTGCGG
>CAXXQN010000005.1:0-617177 GCA_963665645.2 Anaerovoracaceae bacterium
CACTGGGCGGCTCTTGCCGCGGCAACGACCTGTTCCTGCTTGGCCGGACGGTTCATCGTAATGTTGCCCAGCACGGTGTCGGAGAAAATATAGGTATCTTGAAAAACAAATGACACACAATCCATCAGTGTGCGGGTGCAATGTCCCGGATATCGACTCCTCCGATGGTGATTTTGCCCGAGGTCACATCCCAAAATCGGGGAGGTTAACTGCCCAATGGTACTTTTCCCGCTTCCCGAAGGGCCTACCAGTGCTGTCATTTGCTTTTGCGGAGCTTTGAAGCTTACATTTTTCAGCGCCAGTGTGTGAAAGGGATCGGAGGTATCCTGATAGGAAAACGATACAGTATGAAATTCCACGTCAAAAGAATCCGGCATGACTGAGCTTACAGGCTCCGGAACCGGCTCTTTTTTCATGATTTCATCAATATTGTGCAGCGCAACCGTAATCTCGCCCATACGGGTTCCATAGTTGACCAGCTCCATGAGCGGTGCGCAAATGGCCGGTGTCAAAATAAGGCCCATAATAACCGCCAGCAGTACAGACGAATTGCCGGGATTTTGAAAAATCAGCAGCGTCCCTACCGGGAGAACAACGGCTAACAGAGAAAGAATGATGGTTTTATATCCCTCGTAAAAAGGCGTCACCCGTTTATAAAGGCGCATTTCCCAAGAGCCGTATTTCTTTGTGGCATCGCTTAACCCACGCGTAACCGTACCTGCTAATCCGAACAGCTTGACCTCAGCAATCCCTCTGACGTATTCAGAAAATGAACCTGTCATCTGACCGGACACCGCAGCCATTCCCGTGAGAATTTCCTGCCCTCTGCCGCCGCCCCATACCGAAAGCTGGAGCGCGCATGCTCCGATGGCTGCCAAAACCACTGCCAGCGCCAGCCATTTATTGAGACTTCCCAGCCCCAGCAATAACGCTGTAACGGCACAGGCGGAGCCGATAAGATCAGGGAGCAAATGAGCAATGAAAATTTCGATTTTTTCGATGCTGTCGTCCATCGTTTTCTGAACGCTCCCCGTACTGTGCTCGGTAAAGAAACCCATGGGCAAATGGCCCATATGTTCCATGACACGAATACGAATACCGTACAATACCCGGAAGGCAACCTTGTGTGCGCCAAAACTGCCGAAAAAAGAAAAAAGCATGTTTAATACGATGCTCACAACCGCGATAATGCTCCACATGAGTATCCCATTCTGCGCGTCTCCCGTCGTCGGTATCAACAGTAGTCGGGCAATATGGTAAACAGACAGATAGGGCACCATACCGGAAAGTGTCCCCAAAGACATCAGCACGCAACTAAGTATCAGCTTTCCTTTTCCTTGTGCGGCTATGTCAAACAGCCTTGATAAGACAGGCTTTTTTTCATTCATTTATATCCCTCCTCCACGGGTTAGGTGTTTCTAACCTGAAAAAATTATACATTTTGCTATTTATTAAATCAAGGGCTGTGAGGAAGGCACTTAATGATACTATTGACTCAACAAATGTTGCGCTATATACTGAATATAAAGGAATTTATTATTTGGTGTATGTAATTTAAATTCCCTTATACGATACATCGTTCGTCTAAACAATACATTATCTTGGAGTGAAATAATTTGGATCGTTTTTATAGCACAGCAGATATGCTTACTCAATATGCAGAGAAAGGGTGGAAAAAGACGCTCATACCGCGCGGCTTTTCGTTATGCCCTCCCAATGACGTTGCATCAGGATATATCAATGTATGGGGCAACCCTGAAACGCTTTATTTTATGGAATCTGATATCACCTTCAAAACTGATTTGATGGAACGGTATTATTATTCGGAGAGGGGGTTTCAGATTACTTTTGTGGAGGACATGACCGTTACCTATTATGAGAAAAAGGCATGGATGAATTCCGCAAAGTTCGGAGTCTTTTGCCATGTTAACAACCGTCCGCGCCCCTGGTATAAGCGGTTTCTCGCCGGGACAACCCAAAAAGGGACTACTATTGCCATTATGGATACATTTCTTGTAAATGCCGGGCTCGCGCTTACTGATGAAGCATGGGATCAGATAGCCATAGCGATTAATCAACATGAGATTTCACTGCCATCTCTGGCACAAATTTGTCACGATGTCAAGTATGTATCGGTCGCTGATGAAGCGTTTCCATTCTACTTGCACGCAAAAGGTGTCGAGGCGGTTAGCCTGCTTTTAAACTATGCTTTTTCGCAGCATGCACTTAAACCGGTATTTCTTTCTTCCAGAAGTATAAATTCCGCAAAAGAGGCGATTCGGTTCTTAAGCCAGTCTTATGTGAATCCTCCGGTGATTGAGGTGTTGGCCCGCACTGTGGGTATTGATAAAAAGACGCTTCAAAAAGCTGTTCAGCATTTGACGGGGCAAACGATTAACGAATATATTCGATCCCTTCGGATGGAAAAAGCATTGTCCCTGCTTTTGGAAGGGACAATGCTGGTTGATGAAATAGCTGCCGCTGTAGGCTATCACAGCAAGATGAACTTTTATAGGGCCTTTCATGATACCTTTGGCTGTACGCCAAGAGAACTGAAGAAGTACTGATGCAATCATCAGTTGTTATTAATTTCAGAATTGGTATCCCCCCTGGCATTGCTGCAATTTTTGCGGGAGTATCCCAAAATCAGCCATATTGCGCTGGGACTGGATCGGGATAAAGCCGGTCTGGAGGCCGTGAAATTATACTTGACAAATTCAAAATGACCTGCTAAACTGATAATTAAATTATCGATAATTTAATTATCAGTTAAATATTATTTAATTAAAGAGGTGTGCAGTATGTCAAAGCCCGATCATTCAATCGACCCGCGCATCAGGGAAAGCGCGAAAAAAGAATTTTTAGCCAACAATTTTGAAAAAGCATCTTTAAAAACGATCTGTGAGAATGCCGAGATTACCACCGGAGCCCTGTATAAGCGATATAAGGGTAAAGAAGATCTGTTTTGTGCCGTTGTCGCGGATACAGTTGCAGACCTCAATGGTGTCGTGGAACAAAGATGTGCCGTGGGCGTAAACGATTTGTCTGATGACGCACTGATGAAGGTCTGGGATATGGACGAGGAAGACATGATATGGTGGTTTCAGTTTCTGTATGCGCGTCGCGACGACTTTGTTCTGCTGATTAAATGCGCGGAGGGCACAGAGTATTCCAATTTTCAGCACGACTGGGTTGAAAAAATGACCGTGAAAAGCTACGCATACTTTTGTGAGGCGCAGAAACGGGGGCTGACGTATGTGAGCGTTTCCAGGGAAGAAATGCACATCCTGCTTTCCACATTCTGGACAACAATATACGAGCCATTTATCCACGGCTATACATGGGCGCAGATTGAGGCTCATTGCAAACTGGTCTGCGGCCTGTTCAACTGGCAGCGGGTATTGGGGTTCGGTCCGCCTGCGTAAAGGTACTTGCTGGCGGAGAATTTTTTTGTCCAACGGTTAAATGCAACTAACTACAATAAAGGAGGATACTAATTGTTTAAAAAAGTTCTGGATTATACTGGCGAGTACCGCAAGACGACGTTTGCGGCTGTTGCTGCCATGTTGGTCGGTATCGTGATGAACGTCGTGCCCTTTTTGTTTATCTATCAAATCATCAGACCGTTGCTGATGCGTGAGGCGCTGACAGCGGGATATGTAATCTGGCGCATTGCAGCCATAGCGGTCTGCGTTTTTCTATACGCCGTGTTCTACGTGTGGGGGCTTTCGCTCTCTCACCGCAGTGCCTACAACACGCTGAAAAATCTGCGTATCTCTCTTCAGGAAAAGCTGGAAGTACAGCCGTTGGGGGCCATTCAGGAAAAGGGGGTCGGTTCGATCAAAAAAATGTTTATCGACGACATCGAAACGATTGAGCTGCTGCTGGCGCATACGCTCCCGGAGGGAATCGCCAATCTGGCCGTGCCGGCAATGGTGTATGTCGGAATGTTCCTTGTGGACTGGAAACTGGCGCTTCTGGCGCTTGGCTCGCTTCCGCTTGGATTGCTTGCCATGATGGCCATGTATAAAATCGGTATGGGCAAAATGAAAAGCTATTACACAGCGGCGCAGAAGATGAATAACACTATTGTAGAGTACATAAACGGAATGGAGGTCGTCAAGGTCTTTAATCGTGACGGCGAATCCTACCATCGGTTTGAACACGATGTAAAGAGCTACAGGGACTTCACGTTGGCATGGTATAAGGTGAGCTGGCCATGGATGGCACTGTATAACAGTATTTTGCCGACCGTTGCGCTGTTTGTCCTTCCCATAGGCGCGTATTTGGTGCTTCAAGGCTACTCGGCTCTTCCGGATTTCGTGCTGGTTTTGTGTATGTCCTTCGGAATAGGAGCTCCACTTCTCAGAGCCATGAGCTTCATGGGAACGCTGCCGCAGATCAACTACAAGATCGAAAGTCTTGAGCAGATGCTGAGCGCCCCGCCGTTGCAGCAGTCCGGTAAACCATTTGCCGGAAAGGATCATTCCGTACAATTTGACTCTGTCCGTTTTGCCTACAAGGATGCCGAGGTACTTCACGGTATCTCGCTTACGGTTCCGGAGGGCGGTCTGACCGCACTTGTGGGAGAATCCGGTAGCGGCAAATCGACCCTGGCCAAGCTGCTCGTCCATTTTTACGATGTGACCGGCGGCGCGGTAAAAATAGGTGGGCAAGACATCCGTGATATGAGTTTGGAATCGCTGAACAACCAGATCTCCTATGTGGCGCAGGAACAGTTTCTGTTCAATATCAGCCTTCTTGAAAACATTCGCCTTGGCAGGCTGGACGCGACGGATGAGGAGGTTATGCAGGCGGCGGAAAGGGCGCAATGCAGAGAATTTCTGGCACGGCTTGAAAACGGTATTTATACCATGGCCGGTGATGGCGGAAAACAGCTTTCCGGCGGCGAACGCCAGCGTATATCACTAGCACGGGCGATTTTAAAAAATGCGCCCATCGTTGTTCTCGACGAGGCAACGGCGTTTATGGATCCAGAAAACGAAGAGAAGATGAATGAAGCTATTGCCGAGGTCATCCGTGGAAAAACCGTCATTGTCATTGCGCACCGGCTGCACTCCATCGTGAATGCAGACCAGATTTGCGTCCTGAATTCCGGCAGCGTCGCAGCGGCCGGAACCCACGCGGATCTTCTTGAGCGTTGCCCCGAGTATCAAAAGCTCTGGCAGGCCGCCGAAGGCAGCGCGAGATGGAAGGTCAGCACAGTGAAAGGAGATGAAAACGAATGATCGCTTTAATGAGACGCATCCTTGCGGTTTCCGGAGAGTACAAGGGCAGAATTCAATTGGCATTTGTATTCTCTTTTTTGAAATCTTTTTTGGCGAAAGCGCCGATCGGCCTTGCGTTTTTTGCTCTTGCCGCGTTTTATAACGGCACTGCAAGTCCGGAAATGTGCCTGTGGATCGGGATTGCTATGGTCGGAAGCGTACTGTTGCAGGTCTTGTTCCACCATATAGCGGACCGGCTGCAGTCGGCGGCGGGGTTTATGGTGTTCGCTGAGAAGCGTATGGAACTGGGCGCACATCTGCGTAAAATGCCGATGGGCTATTTTACGGAAGGAAACATTGGCAAGATCAGCTCGGTGCTGTCTACCGATATGGTGTTCATCGAGGAAAACTGTATGATGGTACTCGCAGATATGATGAGCTACATCTTTGCGGAAGCCATTCTGATAGTGTTTATGCTTTTCTTCAACGTATGGCTGGGCCTTGCGGGCATCGTTATCCTTCTTATCATCCTGCCTGTTGCACGGGGAATGAAAAAAGAGAGCCTTGAAGATTCGGCCATCCGTCAGGATCAAAGCGAGAATCTGACAGAATCCGTTCTGGATTTCACTGAGGGGATCGGGATTATTAAGACCTATAACCTGATGGGCGAGAAGTCCAAGGAGCTTTCGGACAACTTTCGCGAGAGCTGCCGGGTGAGCATTCAATTTGAAGAAAACCATTCGCCCTGGCAGCGCTGGCTGAATATCCTCTACGGCTTTGGTGCGGTGGTGATTATCGCTATTTCTGTGTATTTAAATTCCCGTGCGCTGCTGGATGTAACGTTCTTTGTGGGCATCATGCTCTTTGTGTTCGACCTTTTCGGCCCGATCAAGGCTTTGTACAGCCAGAGCGCACGTCTGACGGTCATGAACAGCTGCATGGACCGCATCGATGCGGTATTCACCGAGCATGAGCTACCAGATAACGGGCAAAATACCATTCCGGAAGGAAGTAAATCCCCTGAAGTGCAGTTTCAGAATGTAAGCTTTGCCTACGGGGATAAAGATGTGCTACACAACGTCTCCTTCGACCTGAAACGAAACAGCATGCTGGCACTGGTTGGACCGTCCGGTGGAGGAAAATCTACGATTGCGAGCCTTCTGACCCGCTTCTGGGACGTCAAATCCGGGCAGGTTCTGATTCGCGGCAGGGATGTGCGCGAGGTGAAACTCAGTGACCTGATGAATCACATCAGCATGGTATTCCAGCGGGTGTATCTGTTTCAGGATACCATCTATAACAACATCAGCATGGGGCGCCCCGATGCCAGCGAAGCCGAGGTGATTGAGGCCGCTAAAAAGGCAAGATGCTACGATTTCATTATGGCATTGCCAGACGGTTTCCAAACCGTGGTTGGTGAGGGAGGCGAGACACTTTCCGGCGGCGAAAAGCAGAGAATTTCCATTGCACGCTGCATTTTAAAGGATGCACCCATCGTAATTCTGGACGAAGCCACCGCCAGCGTCGACGCAGACAACGAGAACTATATTCAGCAGGCCATCAGTGAGCTGTGCAAGGGAAAGACCCTGCTCGTCATCGCTCACCGGCTGAATACCATCCGCAGCGCCGATAAAATACTGGTTATTGCGGACGGCAGAATCGCTCAGCAGGGAACGCATGACGAATTAATGAATGCTGGCGGAATCTACCGGGATTTCGTGAATGTTCGGGAGAACAGCCGGGGTTGGAGCCGCAGGAACGCAGTGTAATAGGAGAATAGGCATAACAAAACGGCTGAAAACAGTATTCTTACAGAACTGTTTTCAGCCGCTTTAGTGTACCGAATCTATGTTTTTACTGTATGAATCCTCTGGATGACGCAAAAAATGATGGCTGCACTGTTTGATGTGTCGGTGAAAACAGTTTCAGATAAAATGATAAATATGTTGAAATATAGAGTTTGTGGATGTAAACTGTAAATACTTGAAATATTTGAGAGACTAACGGGGTGATTCTTGCTGAAGTATTGCCTTTTTTTAACGATTGCAGGTAGGTATTTTGAATAGAGAATAATGCCACCTTCTGGTAAAATAGGTACAGCAAAACAAGCCTGTCACGGAAACAGACTGAAAAAAGCTATGCGGTTTTAAGCTTATGGTATTACACCTCAAGGAATATTTGAGTACTGCAAAAGTCAGTGGTGGATTCAATTGATTTGGAGTATCATTATGCTTTTTTTGGCGCCTATATAGGTTCTCTATTAAGTTAGTTTACATATAAATTTAGTATACCTGGTAAGATTTTAAAAGGATGAATATTTTAAATGAATGTGGGCAAATATTGCTACATTACTTATACCAGTGATTCTATATGAAATTGACAAATGGAAATGTGAGATGCAAAATCAGAATTTGCGGAGGAATATAAAATGGCATGGGATTATGCAGAATTATCAAAGATGGCAAGGGTAAATGGTGGTCCTGAAAAATTGGTAGACTTACTTATTAATTCAGGAAAAAGAAAAATGTTTCCGTGGCTAGGAGTAGCGGCTGCAGTTGGAGTTGCGACTACTGCATTTGTTCAAAAAGCATATAAACATTTATCTGATAAAAAAGCTGAGTCGAATACAGAGATGGAATTGGCTCAGCAAGAATTGATTCAAGGGATTAAAAATTATGATGCGACCCATACCGAAGTATATTCTGATATTATGAATATAAGAAAAATTACAGACAACAAAAAGGAATATCTAGACTTACTATTGCTGGCCGACGAGCAAGAAGATATGATAGATAAGTATCTTGAGCGTGGTGAAATGTTCGTTTTGGATGATAATGGCATAAAAGCTGAATGTGTGATTACACAAGAAAGTAAGGGTGTTTATGAGCTTAAAAACATTGCTGTTTTACCTGATTGTCAACGAAAAGGCTATGGAAAAAGCCTGATAGAGTTCCTGTTTTCCTCTTACCCTGATTGCAACACTATGCTTGTCGGGACAGGGGATGTTCCCTCTGCACTTACTTTTTATAAAAAATGTGGCTTTACAGAATCACATCGAATAATAAACTTTTTTATAGATAACTACGATCACCAAATGTTTGAAGATGGAAAACAACTGGTTGATATGGTTTATCTGAAATGGGAGCGATAGCTTCCATTTTACATGGGATTCTGAACTTCCCATTATGTTTATGCTTGGAATCTGGGAAAAGGTACGTGTTATAGCAAAATTACGTAGGATTTTGGGAGCAGCGAGCTTCCTGTTATCCATATTAAAATCAGCATTGATCTACCGACTTAATCTTCATTATTTTTTGAAAATATATTTTCAAAAGGAGTGTAAAACTGTGGATAAAAGAGATGAACAAGAAGATAGACGCAAAACAGAAGAATATAAAAAACATCCTATGTCTAATTTTTCAGATTCAATAAACCATTCAATGATTGGTGATATAGGACAGCTGGCAAAAGGAGGCTGCCTTTCTAGGATAATTACTACGGTTATCATTATCGGAATATTGCTTTTAATTTTTAAATTTTCATGAACCATAATATCTAAATTTAAAAAAATTAAAATTTGGACGTCAAATTTGAACTGCGTATTATAGCAATACTGAGAAAATCAGATCAGCGGTGCAGGTTATGTTCAGAACTGGAAATGTTTTTATTAGAAACATGGAGGATGTATGAAAAAGCAATTGATTCCCATTCTTTTATTTATTCTTATATTTTTATTTCTTCTTAATTTATCTGGGTGCGGCAATACGGGCATTTCTGATACTTCGGAAGGTGGCAAGGTACTTTTTCAGGCAATTGATCGTCTTTCAAAAGCAAATAGCTATGAATTAACTAAAAGCACGGTCGAATCTACAACATTCGGCGACAAGAAGTTGGTATCTCAACAGATATCGGAACAGAAGGTGATTTTTGAACCCTTTGCTACCTGGAATAGAAGTGATTCAACTTCTACACGAATTTTTGAGGGTGGTCAATATAGAACGTTGAGAGAAGTATATCAAGTATTAAATGATGATCAAATTGATTTATTTATGAGATACAGCCCTGACCAAGATGCCACTATAGGTAATGAACCTGTCTTGGGTGAATGGCAGAAAATCACTATATCTCCAAAAGAACAGACTGATTTGGTCATAGATATGGTAAGGAATAATTTTGATGCTCAGATTTATTTACTAAACTCCAATATTGACACTTTTAAGATTGATGAAAATGATGAAGGGAAAGATGAAAGCATTCTTAAATATGATGGGTACCTTGAACAGGCCACCATATTAGAAGTATATCAAAAGTACATTAGAAAAATTTATGTTGAAGGAAAAATGCTAACGGATTCAGAAAATCTGTCACTTGAGGATTTAAAAAATGAAATAATAGGCGGAGATCTCCTTGAGATTAAAGTAGGAATCCCAATGCTTGCATATTCCGAAAAGCCTGTTCCCATTTCATTATGGATTGATAAAACCACCTTCGAATTAAAAAAAGTATCAGTTGATAAAACATTGGTGCTACAATCCTATGCCGAAAAAGAAATATCAAAAGATAACCCAGATCTTGAAGAACCGATTGTTTCCAAAGCCTTGCTCACATATGAAATAAAAAGCATAGACAATTTTAGCGAAATACCAATGCCAGATTAAGAAACCCTTAAATTGATCGAGGTTGTACTTCGGTGGATCATTTCTTTGGGAAATCCATAGATATAATGCTTGCCTGCTTGGATATCCTAGCAGCAGAATTACCCTCATTATAGATTTAAATTGATCATATAACCCTAATGATTGTTTTTTCTGGGCTGCAGAAAACATCTTTGATTGATCCTTTCAGAGCCCACCGATGTTCAACTTTTTATCCGCACCCCCTTGACAGTGCGGAGCATTATAAGATATTAAATCCCTAAGGCGACAGCCCCTTCAATATTTCAGCTAAAACGTAAATCGTTCTAGCTGAATAACTGTCTGCTGGCTATTTCCCCAGCATTCCCAGTGCTCTCAGCCTCCTGTAGAATGTAGATTCGCTTATGCCCAGAAGTTCAGCCGCCTGACGTTTACCGATGAGCGATGTTCCGGTCTGTTTTAGAGTGGCTCCGATTATATGGCGTTCTGCCTCAGCAACCTGGGATTTGAGATCGCCTGCGGATAATTTGATGCCAGCGCAAGTATGCTTCTCTGTATATGTGTGAGTCGAGGCGCCACCGGACTTGAAAGCATTGACTCCTGTCACATTATCAGGAAGATTATCGGCAGATATCAAGCACCCATTCTCCATATTTACAGCATATTCTATTACATTCTCTATTTCACGCACATTTCCAGGCCAATCGTAGGTGTTCAGTAGTGCACGTGCTTCATCAGAAAAACCCTTAATGAATTTACTGAATCTCGAAGTGAATTTTTCTAGTGAGAAATCCAGCAGTAGATTTATATCCTCAGGACGCTCGCGTAGTGGTGGAATATAAATTGGAATAACGTTCAATCTGAAATACAGATCCTCTCTGAATTTGTTTTCCTCAATCATTTTCTCCAGAATTTTATTAGTGGCAGCTATAACTCTGA
Source organism: Anaerovoracaceae bacterium (assembly GCA_963665645.2). Lineage (GTDB taxonomy): Bacteria > Bacillota > Clostridia > Peptostreptococcales > Anaerovoracaceae > Anoxybacterium. Next base: position 10,802 of record CAXXQN010000005.1, read on the forward strand.
CATCAACATCGATGGGATGGGTGCCGCCAACAGGATCTACCTGATGGTTCTGAAGACATGTCAGAAGCTTAACCTGCAGGTGCAGAGGCATATCCCCAATTTCATCAAGAAATATAGTGCCCTTGTCAGCAAGCTGGAACTTACCCAGTTTACCGCTTTTATCTGCGCCAGTGAAAGCTCCTTTCTCATATCCGAATAGTTCGCTTTCGAGGAGCATTTCAGGAATAGCTGCACAGTTTACTGAGATAAATGACTTATCAGCCCGGTTACTTTCACGATGAATTGAGCGGGCCAGTAAGCCTTTGCCTGTCCCGCTCTCACCGGTTATAAGAATTGTCGAATCACTATGAGCAACCTGAAGGGCTCGTGTTTTAACCTTCTCCATTTCCTTGCTGACACTTATTATATTCTTAAGAGATGAACTATCATCGACATCAGAAAGCAGAGATGAGATGGTTCGTTGCAGAGTGAGATTGTGTTTAGATACAATGAGCTCGCTGGAAATAAGTTCAGCCATAATTCTAAGATAATTGGTAAATTCTGAGGTTTTACTGATCAGTTTCTCGCGCTGATTTATGTCAAATGCTATAAGTCCTATCAAACCGACAGTATTGTCATTAACCTTGACAGGGCAACAAATCTCAGCAAGTTCTCCTTCTTTGCCATCATAGTTGACATCATTCTCAGGTTCAAAAGTTACATATTCGTGTCCTGTTCTGAGGCATGTGGCATAGACATGGGTGCTGTCCAACTGACCATCCTCCTCAAGATCTCCGATTTTGTGTGCATAACGACCAGTTCCGCCAATTATTACAAGGTTTTCATCTACGATTTCGGTTTCGATTTCGAGCGCAGCGGTTATGGCATCTGCAACACGCTGAACTGTTTCTTTGATCATTGATAAAGTCATATAAAACCTCCTGACTCAAACTTTAGTATATCGTCATAATTGACAATTCGCAACTAAAATAATCATAAATGACAATTCAAATTTGATAGGATAAGTAATGGTAACATTTGACAAGGAGAAAAATGCCGTAATTTTAGGTGATTTGGGGAATTTTTTTTGAATGTGGTAGCCTTTGCATGAAATTGGCATGCAAGTTGCTTTATAATTAGAATATAAAAAAAATTAGTATCAAATATTTAATTAATAATGGAGGATATTTAAATGATTACTGATAACAAAAGCCCTTACAGAATCATTACTGATGAACAGCTGGCGAAGCTGAGAGCTAAGGAAGATGAGCTTTTCAGATCGAGAACAAAGAAGAGTGCAGAGGCTTCTGCTACGGCATATAAGAACCTGCTTAATGGAGTTCCAATGCCGTGGATGGCTGACTGGGGAACTGATTATCCGATTTTCCTTGAGAAGGCTCAGGGTAACAGATGCCTGGATATCGATAAAAACGAGTATATCGATTTCTGTCTCGGTGATACCGGCGCTATGTTTGGCCATTCACCTAAGGCTACAGCAGATCACATTGCTAAGGCTATCTATAATGGTGTTACAACTATGATGCCGTCACTGGATAGTTTAGAGATCGGTAAGGAGCTCGAGAAGAGATTCGGTCTTCCTACATGGCAGGTTGCGATGACTGCTACTGAAGCCAACAGATACGTAATCCGTAATGCACGTACACTGACTGGCAGACCTAAAATTCTCATTATACAGGAATGCTATCATGGTTCGCTTGATGAAACTCTGCCACACATTGGTGAGGATGGCAAGCTCTGCCTGAGATCACATTTCGATTCAAATCCTGGGCTTCCGAAGGACCAACTCACAAGAGTAGTTGAATTCAATGACCTAGAAGCTGCAGAAAGAGAGTTGGCGCATGAAGATGTTGCGGCTGTTCTGCTTGAGCCTGTAATGACAAACTGCGGTATGGTTCTTCCTGCCGAAGGATATCTTGAGGGTCTGAGAAAGCTGTGTGATAAGTATGATTCATATATGATTATTGATGAAACTCATACTTTATCCAATGGTTACGGCGGATGCACCAGAGCTTGGGGACTTAAGCCTGACTTTGTAACTCTGGGCAAGTCAATCGCAGGTGGTATTCCAATCGCTGTTTATGGTTTCACTAAGGAAATCACTGAAAAGATTAGTGAGACATATGGTGCAGGTGGTGTATCTGATCCAATGGGTATCGGTGGAACTCTGGCAGCTAACCAATTCGCAATCGGTGCTATGAGAGTGACTCTGGCAGAGGTTGCTACTGAGGAAACTTTCGAGAAGATGTTCGCTGGGCTCAACAAGCTGGCAGATGGTCTGGAGGCTGTTATTGCTAAGCATGGAATCCAGTGGTCACTGACAAGATCAGGTGCTCGTTGTGAGCTTCAGTTTATGCCGACCCTTCCTAAGAATGGAACAGAAGCCAAGAATAACTTCGACTGGCAGCTGATGTACTACATGCACATTTATCTCTGCAACAGAGGCATTTTCATCACTCCGTTCCACAACATGATGTTAATTTCACCTGTTACTACAGATGAAGATATCGAAAGGCTCATTCAGGGATGGGATGACTGTATTGCTACATTGATTGAAGCGAGTAAGGAATAGGTAACTGTTCCCTGTCAAGTAGACAACTAAAATAATAAAATTTTGTATGATACCCCTTGATTTTTTCAGGGGGTTTTCGTTACGCAACTTTCGGCAATGATGCCGCCTAACCCAGCCTGAAGCCTTTCAGCGTTGTAGAAGTAGTTTCGGGATTAAATTTTTCAATTGCTTGTACGATAGCCCTTTTTTATGAATATTTGCAATTTTGACAATTTAATTTTGACAATAGCCTCTTTAAATTGTCGATTTTGACAATTTAAAGAGACTATATAAGTTGTGGGTAATTATCTCCATATCGCTAAAAATAATCGCAAAATTACGAGAATTTTGTCATTCGAGGGAGTGGCACGTATATTGCAGTATAAAGATAATGTTAACAAATTCTTATTCTGTCGTTATTTTTTATTAGTTTTTGAAAGGAGTTAAAGTATGGAAACTATAATTGATTATGGGATTTGGTCCTGTATACCAATTGTGGTATTGATTGTAGGTCTGTTAATAACAAAGAAAATGATCGAAACTATGGTCGTTGCACTACTTGTGGGTACTATTATGTGCTATAAACAGAATTTCTTCCTGTCAACAATTTCGTTAGCACATGAAACGCTTGCAGGTGACCAGTACCAGAATTTACTGTTCCTGCTTCTCGGATTTGGAGCGCTTATTAAACTATTCGAGAAATCAGGTGCTTTAATGGGATTCAGTACAATTGTAAGAAAATTTGCCAAAACGCAGAGAAGTGCGATGGTAGTTACGTGGATATTAAGTATGATTATATTCATTGATGACTATCTTGATATTCTGGCCACTTCAGCTGCTATGAAGACAACAACTGACGAATTAAAAATACCAAGAGAACATCTGGCATATGGTATTAACTCAATGGGCGCATGCGTATGCGTTCTGATTCCTTTCTCTAGCTGGTCTGCCTTTGCTGTAAGCTGTATCGGAGAATTTGATATGGGGTGGAGTGATTACATTAGATCACTGCCGTATATGTTATTCCCGATTATCGCCATTATCATGTGTCTGCTGGTCGCTTTGGGAATTGTGCCTAAGGTTGGCAGAATGAAAGAAGCATATAAACGTGTAGAAGAAGGCGGGCCTCTGTGGATTAAGGAAGAAATGGGAGCGACAGTTGTTGACCTTGAAGTAGACGAGGAATCTGAGCCTTCATCACCATTTAACTTCATTTTACCAGTAATTGCATTAGTTGTAGTTATGATTGCTTGTAAAAATGATATTGTGCCTGGAATATTCGCCGCACTAATTGTTCAATTTATTATGTATATCCCACAGAAGCTCATGAACGTTACAGATTTTATCAATAACCTTATGGCAGGTATAGGCACTATGGTTACTCTCGCTATCTGCATTTTGCTGGGGAATATGATTTCAACCTGCAGCGCCAATATGGGTTTCACAAACTTTATCGTTGGCGTATTCGGATCAGCTATCCCGCCTGTACTCCTTCCATGCGTCACCTTCGTAGCAATTGCTGCAGTAACATGGGCAGCATGTAACTTCTGGGTATTAGTTTTGTTAACAATTCCGATTTTTATTCCAATTGCAATTTCAGCCGGTATCGACCCTGTAATCGTTCTGGCAGCAATCATGTCGGGTGCAGCATTTGGAAGCAAGTTCTGTCTCTATTCAGATTGCGTGTTCATGACGGCAGCATCAACTGGTGTAAACAATATGACTCAAATCAAAGTTGTAGCGCCGTATGTTCTTTCTTCAGCAGGACTAGCTGCGTTAGCATTCCTGGTTGTAGGGTTTTTAGCCGTTTAATAAGGAGGCATATTTATGAAAGCTGATAAGGTATTAAAGAGTAATATCGTTTTTGATTCAATATCAGATGAGCCATTCGCAGGCGGTGTTGCTATTAGTGGCAATAAAATCGCTGCAGTCGTTAGAGGTGAATGTATCAATGAGTATATTGGACCGGACACACAGGTATTTGAGTATGAGGATAAACTGATAATGCCTGGTTTTATTGATGCTCATCAGCACTATGTCGATGGAGCAATCAATAACAGTGAGCATCTTTGTACAGACATATTGTTCTCCAAGTCAGAAGAAGACTGTGTAAGAATTCTTAAGGAATATGCAGAAACTCATCCTGAAGAGAATACCATCAGAGGTTCGGGGTGGTTACCTGCAATCTGGGATAACGCACCTCTTCCAGATAAGAAATCGCTAGATGAAGCGTTTCCAGATAAGCCTGTATTTCTTATCTCTGCTGATTTTCACACAATGTGGCTTAATAGTAAGGCGTGTGAAATAGTTGGCGTAAGTCCTGACTGGGAGCTTAAGAGCAGTAAAGTTGGCGTTTTCGAAAATGGCGAACCTAATGGTCTACTTTTTGAACCTGAAGCATGGACTCGAGCGAAACCATATATGTACAATTTTACAGATGAGCAGTGGATTGAAATGCAGCAGGATATCCTCGCAGAGTCAAGGAAGTGGGGTATCACGGGCATATCGGATATGAGCGGAAATAGGGCAAATCAGGAAACTGCAGACAGTTTGAAGTATATCAAGCAGATAGAGGCTGATGGCGAATTGACCAGCAGAATCTATTACTACCTGAATCTGGAGGATGCCGATAACATTGATACAGTCAAGGCAATGCAGGGGGAATTTAACACTGATAAATTCAAGATTAATGGTCTTAAGGGTTTCATAGACGGAACTACCTCAACCAGAACGGCTTATATGCTTGAGCCATATTATGATGATGCAAGTACCAGCGGCGATCTTTGTCCACTCACGCCTAGAGAAATTATGGAGCCAAGAATCATTAAGGCTAATAAGGAAGGCTTTCAGGTTAGAATACACAGTATCGGAGATGCTGCAGTAAGAATGTGTCTTGATATGTATGAGGCATCAAAAAAAGCGAATGGAGACCGTGGACTTAACAATACGGTTGAACATATCGAACAGATCAATATGGAAGATGTTCCTAGATTCGCTGAAATCGGAGCAATTCCAAGCATGCAGCCAATGCATCTGACGCTGGATGAAAACGAAGATATCAGCGAGAAAGTTACGAGATTCGGTATGGAGAAAGCAGCTTACGAATGGATTCATAAGACAATCCTGAGGGCAGGCGGAGAACTTGCATTCGGAACAGACTATCCTGTTGTAGGATTTAATCCATTTGTATCCGTCCATTCAGCGGTAAGCAGAGTTAATCCTCAAGGCAAGCCTGTCTGTGTTAACCCTTGGGAATGCATTGAGGTTGCAGATGCCCTCAAGGCTTATACTACTGGATCTGCAAAAGCTTATAACATGCATGAATGTGTGGGTAAGCTTCAGGAAGGTATGTTGGCCGACATTGTTGTTGTTGATCGAAACCTATTCACTATTCCTATAAACGATATTCAACACGCTAAGATAGAAATGACAGTATTTGATGGCAATGTCGTGTATACTAAGGAGTAATTAAAGGGATAAGTTTGGGATAAATACAATATAAGTCCGCTTGAGTACCGACGAAGCCTTGAGACAGCCGCATAGGCAGTCCTAAAAATCGTCCGCACCCCCGACCGTTTCAAAGTTTGTGTAAACCTCTTGGTTGATGTAAGAAATACATCAGCCAGGAGGTTTTTAAAATGGCAATAAGAGGTGAAAGTCCAGAAGGCAAAAGAGGGTTTTGCTTCAATAAGTAGCCTTACAGACTCCTCAAGTGTTAGATAATGAGGTATACGTTTTGGAATCTTTGGTGTTTCAAGTTCCTCGGCAATATTGCTATCAATAAGGTGAGCCTTGGTCTTAAGGCATTTCCAGAACTGGCGGATAGATACAATTTTTCGTGTACGTGTATCCGGGGCATCGGGTTAATCAAGAGCGATAACAACGGATGGTATCTGTTCAACGGGCATGGAGATACCGGAGTGATTACGAAAGAATATGCTTATGATGCCTTTGGCAACGAGAAGAATATTGAATCTGATGTTGCCAACCTATTCGGATATTACGGGGAGTATTATGATTTAAGCAGGGGTACGTATTACTTGATTTCTTCTCTTCGCCATAAAGCCATCTATGTCGAATGACAGGATTGCAATTTGTATCGAGTATTTCGATATCATAGACCCCGGCTTTTACGACAACCTGTTCCCCGGCCATATTGGGAGCGGTGGAATATACGGCCCTTACATTAAGCACTTCCATAAAAGTACAAATTAAATACAATTGACAAAAAAATACAATGGTGGTATCCTTGTGGTTAGTGAAGACTAATTGAAGAAATGAAACAAATAATCGTTAAAAAGTGTATCTATTAAACATAGGAGGAAAACTTATGGTAAGGAAAAGCGGAAATATCTTCTCGTTGTTATTGGTATTACTGATGGTTTTCGGCAGCATGCCGGCAACTGCTTATGGGCAGCCGAAGGATGATAATTTTAATAAGGACAACCCATTTGAAATGATGGTGGATACAACTCCGGAACTAATGTCGGTAGAAGAAATCATTGAATCGGCGACTTTGTCTGATACCAGTCAGGCAGCAATTGAAACAGCGATAGTTGAACTGGAGCCTTCTGATTATGAGGATGTGGAAGAAGTTCAGAAGATTATTGAAGATACTGTTGAAGATATTAACGATGAAGGTGTTGATACAGAATTAGATCCACTTCTTTTAGAGTATTTTCTTGAGCAGCAACAGGAATTGGTCGAACAATCAAAAACGGATCGATATATAGTCAAATATAAAGACGATGATAAAGATTCCTTTAAAGAAAAGGTTGGAGATAAAATCCGGCAATCAATAGAACTTACGGACATTCGTCAAAATAATAAACGTTTTTTTAAAACAAATGGTCCTGATAGAGCTCCTGATAGTTTCTATGAAATATCGCTTGATACCATAGATCTGTTGAACTGGAATGACGATAAAAAAGAACTCATTATTGTTGAGGACAGCGTTAATCCCAGTGAATTTGCTGATACGTTAAGGGAACGAGATGTTGAGAACGAGATTGAATACATACAGCCTGATTTTCAATTTGAACTGAACTCACTGGATGATTCTATATCCGATGATGAATCAATAGACGATCAAGACCCTGTGGAACAAGAAAGCACAGAAGAAATGACTGATGAACAGATTGATGATTCTGAGGGTGATGTTTCAGAGGACTCTTCTTCCGAAGAATCCCAGGAAATTGATTCATCCGAAGAAACATCTATCGTAGATTCTTTGGATGAATCTACACTGGATGAAACTCCTGCTGATCGTGATATTTCCAATGAGCCTGTTGAGGAACCGGTGATCGATGAATCAATCACAGATGAAGCAATAACAACTGAGGAAGCGATTAACAATGAACTATTGCCAGAGGAATTTCAGAAAAACAAAGTTCTTGTAGCGATCCTTGATACGGGGATTGACATTACGCATCCAGATTTAGCAGATTATGTATATATTAATTCAGGCGAAATACCTGATAATGGAATTGATGATGACGGAAACGGGTATATTGACGATATCAAAGGTTGGAACTTTACGGAAAATTCCGGAGTCGTTTATGATGAAAAGCTGGGACTGAAACAGGCACATGGAACTCATATCGCGGGAATCATCGCCGGTTTAAGCAACGCGGATGATAACCTTACTCCGAATGACGTTGTAGAGATTCTGCCTCTTAAAGTGTTTTCCAACGGTACCGCCTATACCAGTGATATTATTACTGCAATTAATTATGCGGAAAAAATGGGAGCAAAGATTGTAAACTGCAGCTTCGGAAGTACAGACAATAATCCGGCGCTGAAAGAAGCAATGAAAAGTTCTGATATGCTTTTTACTTGCTCTGTCGGTAATGCCCGTTCTGATTTAGAGGAAACTCCGGTTTATCCGGCTTGCTTTGAAATGAATAATATTCTTAGTGTCACATCAACAAACGATGATGGTGGGCTTTCATATTTCTCAAATTATAGTAAAAACCTTGTTGATGTAGCGGCTAAGGGGCGAGATATAAATAGTACACTGCCTGGAGGAAAACACGGATTGCAGAACGGGACATCTATGTCAACCGCAATAGTAAGCCGTGTTGCAGCAGAGGTTCTTGGTACGGACAATGGTTTAGATTTTGTGGAATTAAAACAGCGCCTGATAAACACATCAGATAGATTGTCAAATCTGCAAGAGGAGGTTGTAGAAGGAAGACAAATTAACATTTCAAATGCTATAAACAATCTGGAGCAGATAAATATTGTACAAAATTCACCAGAAAACGATTTTGATGTTCTTGGATACCATCCTACTCAGGAGGAGCTATATAGCCTATTTAGTAGTGGTAATGTTACTCAGGCATCAGCAGGATATTTAAATTCGCTTATGCTAATGTCGGATGGAACGGTTTTTGAATATAGCATGTTTATGAAGGGAATCTTAACACAAGTAATTGGTCTGGAAAATATTGTTAGTGTAGAAAGCTGTTTTAATCACAATTTAGCTTTGAAATCAGATGGAACAGTTTGGACTTGGGATATAGGTTATGGCGTTTCAGTTCCAGTGCAGGTGAACGGTTTAACTGACGTCCGTAGTATAGCGGGTAACTATGATTTTGACTTAGCTTTGAAATCAGACGGAACAGTTGTGCAGGTGAACGGTTTAACGGATGTTTATTGTATATCTTCCGGATGGGATTATAAGCTAGCTGTATCAGGCGGAACTGTTTGGAAGTTGAAGTTGTCGAATAATGCTATGGAAGCGTCACAGGTAAGTGGATTAAACGATATTGTTAGTGCATCTGCGGGATGGCACCATTGTTTAGCTTTAGATGATCGAAAAGGAGTTTGGGCATGGGGTTCTAATGAATATGGGGAGTTAGGTGATGGTACAACTACTAGTCAGTCAACACCCGTACAGGTAGAATATTTAGATGGTATTTGTTATATATCTGCAGGGAGAAATTATAGTTTAGCTTTGGATTACGGTGGAATAGTTTGGTTCTGGGGAAATGGCGAATATTTTAAATCATATGATTGGCTTATAGCACAAGAGGTAAGTGGTTTAGATGATGTATCTCATATATCTGCAGGGTATGATTATTCTTTAGCAGTAAAATCAGATGGAACCATTTGGGGATGGGGACGTAACCGGTTTGGACAATTAGGCCCGTTGGATGTTTCGCAGTATACTGTTCCGACTCAATGCAATACAAATCCTGGAGTTTTTAGGTTTGACAATACCAATTATATTGCAGAAATACCTGGTTCGGGGGTAAATACAATAACTGTACAGGCAACTGGAACGGATTCATATGGGAACACGCTTTCAACTTCTGATTTTAGTTATAGTCTTGCAGAAACTTATACTGGAGTATCGATTAACAGTAACACAGGCGAGATTACTATTGAGCCGTCTGCTAAAGAAGGTTCTGTACAGGTAATCGCAACATATAAGAAAATGACTTGCAGTGCAGTATTAAAAATTATTAATTTATGTAAAATATCAACTATTGCTGGAAGCATATATGATATACCTTTAATTGTGAATAACAATTCAAGCTTTAGTGGAAAGACGTTCACTTTAACTTATGATTCATCTGATCTTGAACCGATTGATTTATGCGCATTTACAGATGCAAAGGAAACTGGCACCGGGGATATTCCGGGAGCGGGAATAACGATAACCAATGTTTCTGCGGGGACTATTGTTATGACGGTTGATAAGACCGTACCTGCTGGAAAGCAGTGGTCCGGTGTAATTAATGTCATAAAGTTCAAGGCATTGATTACAGGAGAAACCACCGTTACCGCGGAATATAACTGAGATCTAAGAGTACTAAATATATAAGTGTGTATTTATCAAGAGAGTGTGAGGTGCAAAATGAAACATATGAAGATAAATCGAATACTCAGTATCGCTATCATCACCTGTCTAGTTATAACCAGTACTCCATTGCAGGCTATTGCTGAGGAGATCAATGAAAGCCGTCAACATCAGGAGACTATTACGACCTTTGAGGGTGATCAGAATAAAAACAGTATAGATATTGTAAGTACAACTCCTAAGGCGGTTGATATCCCGGATGTTACAACTACAACGCAGAGGCGAGTACTTAATGAAGCTAAGTATGACGGAATATTGGTCAAATATAAGAATGAAAAGATATTAAAAGATAATTTAAAGGCTCAATTTAAATCTAGTAATTTAACAACAAAGAAACAGTTTAGAAATTCAAAAATGGATTTGCTTAAAGTCGATAAAAGTGCTGATATCAACAGTGTTATACAAGAGCTGGAAAAAGACCCAAACGTAGAATATGCTCAACCTAATTATGAAATTCAGATGTTAGATGATCTATCATCTGAAAATGGAGAAGGATTATTATCAGTATATGAAATTGGTGAGGTAATTGAAGGACAGGAATGCATACCTGGCACAGCTATTAATGTTCTGCCTGCATGGGAACTGACGAAAGGGTCTCTCGATATTATAATCGGTGTAATTGATACGGGTATTGATATCAGTCACAATGAACTGCAGAATAACATTTTTATCAACCAAAATGAAATAGCGAACGACGGAATTGATAACGATGGAAACGGATATATCGATGATTTGAATGGCTGGGATTTTGTTAATTTTGACAATTCAGTTTATGATACAGGTGACGAGACTCACGGGACACATATAAGCGGCATTATAGCTGCAGATGAAAACGGCGAGGGTGTTTGTGGTGTAGCGCCTCAGGCAAAAATTCTCCCAATTAAATTTACGAATGGAAGTACAAGCTATACATCAGATGCGATTGAAGCGATAGGGTATGCTGAAAATATGGGAGCAAGAATCGTTAACTGCAGTTGGGGAGGCTATGATTACAATACAGCACTAAGAGATGTTATATCAAGTTCAAATATGCTGTTTGTTTGCGCTGCAGGCAATGATGATTCTACCGAAGCAGTATACCCCGCCAGTTTTGATTTGCCCAATGTTATTGGTGTTGGAGCAGTAAATCCAGACGGAGATAAGGCAAGCTTTTCAAATTATGGAGAAAACGTGGATTTGGCAGCACCTGGAGTAAGTATTATCAGTACGCTTCCTCAGAATAAATATGGCTATGCCGGAGGAACATCCATGGCGGCAGGGTTCGTCAGCGGTGTTGCTGCGCTTATGTTGAGTTATCAACCAAATCTAAGTGCCGGACAAGCTGTTGCAAGATTGAAGTCAAGTGTTTCAATGAACGAGAATTCACATGTATTCACAAATACAAGTGGAATAGTAGATGCATATGCAGCACTTATTAATAAAAATACTGTTGACAATAATGAAAATGAAGAAACTGCCGCGGAGTCAAATTTGGTATATAATATTCTATCAAGTATTGAAAGCATAAGCCAGGCGACAATAGAGCAAACAGAGGAAATATGTAATTTTTATAATATTACTGAACAACAAATCACGGAAGCCGAGGAGGGAGGATATTCTCTATATGATAGTATCAATATTGCAAAAGCATCAAGAGAGTATTCGTTTACTGTAGCTGAGGTTATTTCTTTATTGCAGATCTATGGGAGTTATTTAGACGCAGAATCAGAATTAAGTAAATTTAAACGTTTTACGGAACGGTATCTAATTACCGAACAGGATTACAATGAAGTTAAGGACGCTTTTTTGGAGGGGTATAATACCTATGATGTTAGATCAGCATATGTGGCGTCTCAAGTAAGCAATTTGAATTTTAATAGTATGCTAAAGGACAGTAATGAAGGCTCTCTTCAGACAATACTGAATTCATTAAACATACAGTTGTCTCAGGATGATATAGATATGCTTGAAACACTGTTTGAAGAGTATGGCATTTGTAAAACAGCATTTCTGACATATATCCAGCAGAACAGTATCTCGGTTGAGCAAATCGTAAGTATGTTTGAACAATGTGAAGAAGATATACTGACTCAATACAATGACGAAACCGGACAAACAGTGAATTTATATGAAGAAGGAGAAGACGGGGAGATTAATACGGAGAAATATTTTAATGCCCCGTGTATAAACAATATTAATGATTCTGAAAATATTAACCTGAATACGGGAAGCCTCATGTATGAAAGTACGGATTTAAGCCTGAAAGGAAGAAATGGCCTTGATCTTAATATTACAACCCGATACAATTCTTCACAGGCAAAGCTTTACAGTGAGAAACACAAAATCAATAATATATATCATTACAGGGTTAAAAAGCAGGAGGTTGAATATATAAGATATAATAACGGACGAACTGTCATAACTCGTACTATGCCGTGGAGGACGGCAGGCACATACGAGTCATATCGCGATGCAAAATTATATGCCCAAATTTATGATGGTTGGACTTTGCCTATTTCTCCTGTGTATAACGATGTTAAGAGCACCAAGTATTTTCAGAAATCGACTCAAAGTACTGTAACATACACAAGATATCCAGATTCGCCGATTGAATATCAAGACCCTTCGTTTGTGTATGTTCCTTCATCTGAATTTGTTTCTGGAGATGGATATTATGGTTCCATCAGGCATCAGTATGACAGGGTTATCAGGGACACCGGTTATGTAGCATCTCCATATTCATGGTATCCTGTAACTAAATATAAATATGTGCGAAAAGTGACTTTTGAGCACATATATGAGGGTTATTTAAGCAAAACCACAACTGTAAAAGTAGGTGACAAATTTACGAGAGACAGCGTATACGTGGAAAGTTATTTGGCAGACACCGATTATATTAATGAAACAAGTGAAAGCACCTATAATGAGCATCACAATGGTCTTGGCTCGGGATGGGAGCTCGGTTTTTCCTCTTTAGAAATTGATGGCAGCGATAAGTATTTACATTTATCAAACGGTGAAATATACAAAGTAAATATTACTTCTACCGTCGGAGATTCGAATTTAGATAAATATCTTCTTAGCGACATCAGATTTGAGAATGACAGCGGCAGTTATTCAAATCGAGTAAAAACTTCTCAATATGCTCTTATTCATAAAGATGGACTTAAAGAGTATTTTGCAGATGACGGAAGACTATTAGGATTACAGGATCGATTTGGCAATTCGATCAAGTTTGAACACAGCATGATAGATGAATTTCCTGTAATAACAAGAATTACTGATACCGTCGGAAGAACGGTGGAAATTGCCTATCAGACGACTGAAAACGGAAAAGAAGTGACTGTTACTGCTCCTGATGCATCAGTAATAAGATATATTCTTGAGCCCATTCCGGGATGTACAGGGGAATACAGGCTTTCAAAGAAAATTGACAGCTTGAACAGAGAAACAGATTTTTCATATGATGTAGATTCATGTCAATTTACGTTTTTTGCAAAAGAAGGCAGAGATACAGAGAATAAATATGCAAATCTGACCGAGATACATTATCCTTCCGGCGCATACAGTAAGTATACCTATGAGAAAACCGTAGGCAATATGGGGAATCAAGGCTCTACGGAATATTTCCGGGTAAAAACCAGACAAGATATTGACAATGGTAAATCATATAATAAGAAAACCTATGATTATATTGGCAACTATACTGGTTATCCAACGTGCAACGACCCGAATTCCTTGTCATCAGACTTCACATACGGAGTTAATGTGTCAGATGTTTATTTGACGAAGGTTAGCTACATATTCAACAATAAACATTTAAAGTCCAGCGAAGAGATAAAGGAGAAAGGTACCATTCTTAAAGAAAGAACAGAATATGAATATGATGTAAATAAACTGCCTACAAAATCTGTAAACAAAACATACAATAATATTACCGGACAATACATGGAAAAGGTTGAGAATTATATTTATGATCCAAATAATTTAGGAGACGTTGTAGAATACTGGGATAGTCAAAATAACAGAGATGCAAACAAACTGCCCACTGACAACGAACACAGAACCACTTATACATATAATTCCTCCTATCATTATATGACTTCTAAAACATATAAAAAGGACGCAGATACAACGATATACGAGGAAAAGGTTCCTTGTTCCGATAATAAATCCATTGAATGGGAACGAGTATATGAAAATGGCGTCTTGAAAGAACAAACCCAGAATACTTACGATATGTACGGAAATATAGCAGAAGAGCGAAAGTATCTTGGAAACTGGGCGGATTATATTACTAATAAATACAGTTATAGTGACAATGACGCTGCAAGAAACGGTCAATTTGACGGAGTCTATCTAACCCGGAAATGGACTGAGGACGTAAAAAATGCCGATGAGAACATGGTTGATGCCAAGGCAGGGAATAATGCCGGTGTTGTAGATGAAGTGAATCAGTATGACATTATGGGCAACCTGACTGAAAAGCAGGATGGAAAGGGATATAGGACTTCTTATCAATATGATTCTTGCGGAAGACTGCTTACGGAAACATATGCTGACGGCAGCCATAAAGAATTGAATTATAATGATGCCGAAAACAGCATTGTATCTACAAACGAAAATGGAGACAGCATTAAGTTTGTTTATGACGGATTTGGAAATTTACTAAAAAAGCAGGATGTAGAAAGCGGCGAGATACTCGAGCAGCATGAATACGATCTTGAATTCAAACCAGTTAAGGAAATAAGCAATAACAACGAAAGTATAACAAGCTACAGCTATACCGACGACGGCCGGCTGCTGAGTAAAACAATAATAGATGGTGATGATACATTATTACATGCAGAATCATATATTTACGAGAATGCTTCTAATGCCGGCGCTTACAATAAAATTACTAAAATTATTGAAGGAGATGAAAATTCACCTTCTGTTATCACAACTTCTTACGAAAATAAGTTTGGACATATTGAAAAAGAAGGCAAAATGCATGATGGAATGGAATATCTTGAAACCTACAAGTATGATTATCTGGGAAATAAGACTGAAGAAAAATCAGCCAGAGCATATGATGAAAACTGGACTGAATCCTATACAAAAAAATACCAGTACAACTATAAAGGTGATATCATGAAAGAATCCAATATATTTGGAGACTGCATCACTCACGAATATGACTCGCTAGGCAGAGTCAAGAAGATAACCGACATGAAAGGCAATAAGGCTGCTGCGACATATTTTACAACCTATGAATATGATAATCTGGACAGGTTAATAAAGGAAATAGTACCTTTTGAAGAAGTTGGAGGCACGATATACTATACCACGAAAAAGCACTATTATGACCAAAATAAAAACATCATAAGAGAGTGTGTTACTATTAACAAACCTGAAGAAGCAGAAACATACAGCAGGATGGATTTTGAGTATAACAACCGAAACAAGCTTGCTAAAGTAACGACATATAATGATGAAGTGCCGGAAAACTATACGCAATTCTATTATGATGCAGCAGGTAATAAAGTCAGGATGTATACAGGGCTTTCAGATCCGTTAACGATTAGTGGTCTCGATTCCGTGGCGTCAAATGGTGATTCTGAATATTCGGTAACCCAATATGGTTATGATCGGTTTGGCAATCTCACAAGCATAATTGATGCATTAGGCAATGAAGAAACCTATAATTATGACTTTAATGGGAACAAAGTACAACAAATCGACAGGAACGGAAATATAATAAGTATCGATTATGATGGTATGGGCAGAGTTTTGCAAAAATCGGTAACTACACCTGACAGTCTGGGAAGCAAAAGTTATTCATACACATATACTCTAACCGGAAACTTATTGTCTTCAAGTGGCGACAGTGTAAACACTAACTACACTTATGACGATCTGGGGAATAAAATAACTGAAAGCATGACCAATGGGATAACCAAAGAGTATGGCTATGATGCCGGCGGCAATAAAACCTCCTTTATACTGAAACAAAGCGATGTAGCCCAATCAGATACAGCCTACCGCTATGACAAGATGAACAGGCTGGAACAAGTTTCGGAAGATGGACAGTCAAAGGCTACATATACTTATGACGATAATGGAAACCGAAAGACGTTGACGTATAGCAACGGAAACATTACCGTATATCAGTATAATTTGGCGAATAAACTGAAAAGCTTGACAAACAGCAATAATGCCATAACCTTATCGGAATATAGCTACAATTACTATTTAGATGGAAATCAAGCGTGTAAAAATGAAAACCTCAAAAATAAGGTTACAGAATATCTATATGACGGACTTGGAAGACTTGAGTCTGAGACAGAAAAAGAAAGTGGATCTTCTGTCTCAGCGATAGCCTATACCTATGATGACTATAACAACAGAGCCACCATGACCAAAGATGGTGCTGAAACCAGCTATGATTATGACCTTAACAGCAGATTGAAAGCTGAAACAGTAGTTTCTGGTGATATTACTGAAATAACAAGCTATGGATATGATAACAACGGGAATCAGACTTCAAAGGCTACTGAAACCATAAAACCGCAAAAACCGGGCGATACAATGAGCTTAAGTGTATCACAATTAGGTGTTGACGGTGATGAAAAAGTTAGCTTAAACGAGTATGACGGATTCAACCAGCTTGTAAAGGTAATCTCTGGCCATACCACTGCCACGTATGAATACAACGGAGATGGGCTGAGGTCGAATAAGACGGTGAACGGAATTAACATAACCCACATATGGGATGGAAAACAGATGTCCATGGAATTAAGTAGCCAGGGTGCAATCGTAAACAGATACCTGAGAGGGACAAACCTGATTTCCGCCGAGGATGGAGCAGGTACAGAAAGCTATTATCTGTACAACGGACATGGAGATGTAGTACAATTAGCTGATAGAGCAGGGACAGTAACAAAGACCTATAACTATGATGCTTTCGGCGTCGAAAAAAACCCTGATACTGAAGATACGAATGTATTCAGGTACAGCGGGCAGTATTTTGATATGGAGATAGGAACGTATTATCTGCAGGCAAGGTACTATGACCCGGTAATCGGCAGATTCATAAGTGCTGACAGTTACCTGGGCAAAGATAATGATCCGCTGAGCTTGAATTTATATACCTATTGTAATAATAACCCGATCATGTATGTGGATGAAGATGGGCATTTGCCAATATTAGCTGTAATTGCTATAGGCGCATTTGTAGGTGCTGCATTTGATATAGGGATGCAAATGTATTTTGAAAATCGTAGGTTTTCAGAAATCGACAAGAGTAGTGTTTTTAAATCTGCGCTTGTTGGTGGTATAGGCGCAGGAGTATCTCTTGGAATAGGGGCTTTGGGAAGTACCGCGTACGGTTTGGGAAGGGCCACATACGGTTTGGGAGCGACTAGTAGGTATGGTTATGGTGTTGGATCCTCAATGCTTTCTGGTGCTATTACGAATACGATAGGCGATTCCTTCATTTATAAAAGGATAAATACTCCTATGGATTTCGTTAATTCTGCTGGGGTCGGTGCATTAGGGGGATCATTTGGATATGGCGCATCTCGCTTTGGCGGTAATCTATATAAAAATGGGATCTTTAATAACATGTCAAGAAATGCCCAGAGAAGCTTTATGAGGAGTAATTTCAATATTAGAACTAATATCAGTGGAGCCATAAGGTATTCTTCGCAAAATAATAGTATTGCAAATTACTATTCTAATAATAGCTGGGTGATTGGTGGATTTTCAGAGATATTTTCCAATGCTGGTACAGAAGTCGGAAACAATTATGTCCCAGGTATTAACAGTAACCTTTATAATTCATGGAATCGACTCTATACGAATAGCTGGTATTCTTATCCTTATTACCGTTGATGAAAGGGGATGTTATATGACTATGAGTAAAATGCAACTATTGAGTATGTGTCGTAATTTTTTTCTTGTGACAGTTTTATTAACTATATTTTTGATTTGGGGGTTTTTCTATGCGTATAGTATTTATAAAATATTTGGTCTGATTTTAATGGTGTTTACAGCGTCAAGCATACTGCCTTACTTTTATAAAAATACATATAACATCATAGCTGATATATCCAAAATGGATACTGATTCATTTGAAGGGAAGATTGAACAGATAGATTATTCAAAACTTAGAGACATTTTACCTTGTGGAATTTTCATTTCCAATAAAAAAAATGAGAGGGAAAAATCCGGAATATATCACTTGAATGTTAAAATCCGAGCTCGTGTTGGAAGTTGGGTAAAAATACAATATTTAAATAAATCAAAAATCATTATTAATTATGAAGTAATCAAATATTAAAGAAAATCGAGGCTCTTCACCTCAAAGCAATCGAAGATGATAAAAGCAACAATAATTAAAGCCGGTAGATCTGTTGCTATTAACATTATTGCAGCGGGTATACCGGCAAGCTAGGCTATACAAAATCAAAACTTCTAGCGTGATGAACACAGCTACTGAAAAATTCAAAATATACTTATGACGATAATGGAAACCGAAAGACGTTAACGTATAGCAACGGAAACATTACTGTATATCAGTATAATCTGGCGAATAAACTGAAAAGCTTGACAAACAGCAATAATGCCATAACCTTATCGGAATATAGCTACAATTACTATTTGGATGGAAATCAAGCGTGTAAAAACGAAAATCCCAAAAATAAGGTCACAGAATATCTATATGACGGACTTGGAAGACTTGAGTCTGAGACAGAAAAAGA
This sequence comes from Anaerovoracaceae bacterium, assembly GCA_963665645.2. Taxonomy (GTDB): domain Bacteria; phylum Bacillota; class Clostridia; order Peptostreptococcales; family Anaerovoracaceae; genus Anoxybacterium. Next base: position 29,940 of record CAXXQN010000005.1, read on the forward strand.
AAGTGGAGCTTCTGCCTCAGCGATAGCCTATACTTATGATGACTATAACAACAGAGCTACCATGACCAAAGATGGTGCGGAAACAAGCTATGATTATGACCTAGATCAATTCTTCTTTCACATAGTGACAACGCTGTACGTCCTTATCGTAGGATCTGAATAAGTTTTGGTTAAACTGATCAAAGTCCAGGATCGTGGGAACCGGAACAAATAGATTTCTACGCTTATAACCGACTTTGTTTTCATACATTCGTTTGATATACTTGATATCGTCCATTGATAACATCCTTTCTGCCCTCCTTAAGTTCTTCTCAAACTCAAGGATACGGTACTTTGAAGGGTGTTACAATGGATTTTCTTTTTTTGCGGAAGGTGTTACACTTTTCGGTTGCATTTTGTTACAGTTTAATTATGCATTAAACACAAGGGATGGCTGACTGTTTTAACTCCGGATGTGGCTAATCCCAAACTATGACCGCCAGACCAATTACCCCCTTGATTACAAATAAAAATAAGTATAAAATGGAAACCAATTCCATGGTTTCACTTTATACTTTTACAGTACCAAATTAAGATACCAAATTTCACTGCCAAGGCTCAAGCAAGGATATTATAACCCTTAATCAGGGTGTTCAAGGGGATGTAGTATTGGTAATTTGCCCAAAACATTCAAATCCCCACCGCTCATTTGTTAAAATTAATATAGATTATCGTTCCTTTTCGTTTTAAAACTCTTTGTTTTTTTTTTCTGTGGATTCTTCTGCTATTGAAATTGCTCTCACATATAGTTTGCCTTTTGAAATATCATCCAAAGATTGGTAGATATGAAATAGCTCCTGATGATCTGGCGGCATAAATGGTGATTTATTGTTCAGTAGAAAATCAACTGTTACATGAAAGAAGCGTGATAGTCTTGTCAGGTATGAATAATGATCTGAGGGTACGCCGTTTTCTAATTGTGATATTATTCCCACAGGGATGTTTATTCTTTGTGCTAGCTCTTTTTGTGTCAGATCGGATGAAAGTCGTAATTCTCTAAGCGGTTGCATGTCGGTACTTCAATTGTAGATCGATAAAGTTCCGATAATTAATGGGTTAGCATTTTAGCGGAACATGAAAATCCTTACTCATGGAGTAAAGGTGCTGAAGAGCAAGGATTTCTTCCGGCAAAACGTTTATATAGTTCGGAAGCAAAATACGAAATGTGCATTATACGTTGAACGACATTATATCACCTTATTCGACAACAGAAGAGAACTTGTTGAAATTTAAGCATGGTATGGTTGAAATTAATAGTGATTTGATTGAAATTGTAACATAACCGATCTTCTTGGGTGTGGCAAATGACTTACCTAGCTGTATCTATCCGTTCTGGTTGCTTTTCCATAAGTATTCTTGCGTTTTCAAGCGAATTCCAATTCTTCTTAAACTTGAAGACTTATTTGGTTTATCTCATCGTGAACTATTTGCACCAGCTAACGAAGATAAACCTTCCTCCTCGACCAATTAACTTGATTTTATCATAATTATATATTAATTATATACAATTTTTTTTCAGTTTAACTTCAAAAGACTGTTTAATAAAGTATATATCCTGAAAGCAGCAAATTGGTCAAGACCGATTTGTTACTTTGAAGATATATGAAAGAATGCATATGGCAATCAGCAGCTCTGGCCGGTAATCCGTTGTGAAACGAATGAAGCCATCTCAGTTTAGCCGTACCTTGATAACTAAATAATCAGCATCTTAAATGATACACAAATTAAATACGCGAAGATCCGCTTGCGAGCTTTGATCGTGAACACAGACATGTCTTTTGATTGTACTGAAGGCGGGGACTGCGGTATTAAGGAAAATCTTTAATATAAAAATATTTAATTCAAGTGTTGAACAACCCGTGATAGGTCAGTTCAGTAAGCTGGAGGGGCGCGTGAATTTCTGAGCCTTAAAAAAGCTCGTCTTTCAGGCGTGTGAATGTTTAGGATGTTCCCAACAGTCAGGGGTGCGTGCGTGTGCAAATATGACTGTGAATACAAATAAAGTTTAATTAGCCTTAAACATAACATGCTTAATCGCAGAAAGTGCAGATGGACCATAATAATACTCCATCTGCGTTTTGTACGATTAAGGAAAGACTGGAAACTTTAAATCATAATTAAGCGATTGAAAACATATGCTTAAAAGAAATTTATATCAAGGAGGACAAGATGATGACTGATGAAAAAAAGATCTCCGGTTATATTGTTAAAAATCAAAGACCGGACTACCGGACAAAACAGGAGAAGGAGATCGCAGAGCAGGTTGTTGTGAGAAATGTCTTGCGCGAGTATAACAAACTTGGAATGCAAGAAGGAGGTAAAATTATCAGTTAATTCACTTAAAGCAAAAAGGGGAAGCAGGTATAAATGATATGATTGCTATTTACGCTCGTCAGTCGGTAGATAAAAAGGATTCCATATCGATTGATACACAGATCAATTTCTCCCTCAAGATTATTGATAATGACGAGCCCTATAAAGTTTATACGGATAAGGGATATAGCGGTGGTAATATTCACAGACCTGATTTTGAAAGAATGGTGAAAGATTTTGAGACAGGCATTTATACCAAGTTAATCGTATATAAAGTTGACCGAATAAGCCGTTCTATTCTTGATTTTTCTGATATCATTGAGACCCTTGATTGCTATAAAGTTAAGTTTGCCTCAGCCACAGAGACCTTTGACACGTCAACACCTATAGGAAGAGCAATGTTAAACATAATAATGGTTTTTGCGCAACTGGAACGTGAAACAATCCAATCACGTATTACGGATAATTATTATTCCAGAGTTAAAAAGGGATATTATCATGGCGGGGCCGCCTCCATATGGTTTCAAGAAAGTCAAAACAAATCTTGATGGGCATAGAACGAGCATGTATGTTCCCGATGATGAGGCTCTTCCGGTGCTCCTAAAGATGTATGAGCTATATATGGGTAATATGACTCTTGGCGATATTGTGAAGCATCTTAATGAAAATAATATTAAGGCACCAAAAGGTGGCAATTGGGAATCCTCCAAAATCAGCAGAACACTGCATAATCCCGCATATGTCAAAGCAAATGCAGATATTTATACATATTATAAGAAAAAAGGCGTTAATATCACCAATGAATTAAGTGAATTTACAGGGGAAAAGGGATGCTTCCTTTATGGTAAGAGAAAGTCTAATGAGCGGAAATATACAAATTTAAAAGATCATACGTTATCACTTGGATTACATGATGGCGTTGTTGATGCCGGAACTTGGCTGCAATGTCAGGAGAAACTTGACAGCAATGTTCAGATAGGGAATTCCGGGAAGGGAAAATACACATGGCTATCCGGAATAATAAAATGTGGAAATTGCGGATATAGCCTTATTGTGGTAAATAGCAATGATAAATATTCGAAATTCTATTGCAGCGGATATCGGTCATATCATGTTTGCCAAGACAGCACCGGCAAAGACATTAGTGAAATAGAAGGAATTGTAAAGCACATGATCTTTGACCGGATACGAAACATCTCAAATACAATCTGCAATATTGAGGAAACTGATACTGCGGTCGTAAATAACCTGAAGCTAAAAATTATCGCGATTCAAAATCAAATAAATCATATCGTAGATCAAATATGTGTAAGCGGTGCAACTCTGACAGATCTATTGAATCAGAAAGTTGATGAGCTTGTCAGCGAAAAAAATCGCTTTGAAGATGAACTTGAAAAGGAAACTAACGCAGCAAAAACTAATTATTATGATGATCTTATGAAATGCATAGATCATTGGGATGGAAGTACTATTGATCAAAAGAAAATCCTGGTGCGTGATTTGATCAATGTAGTTACAGTCACAGAAAGTGAAATAAATATAGATTGGAAAGTGTAAATATAGCGTTTTTAAAATTCTATATTTTATTATTTATCTTTGTTGTAGTTTAAATCCAGTGGTGATAGTCTGGATTGGAAGGATATCACGACGGAACAAATTGTCGATCGCGTTACAAGGAATGTAAAGTCCGGATCGATTGTTTTATTCCATAATAATGCAAATCATGTCGAGGAATATTTGCCCAGCATCCTGTCAAAGTTTCAAGAAGAAGGGTATGAAATTGTACCCATTGGACAGTTAATTATGAAAGAGAATTATCATATGGATCATGCTGGAAAACAGATGGCTGATTGATAGCTATTTTAAAGAAATTGATCAACTGCCTCTTTAAGTTGTGCGAAAGCCTGCACCAGGGTTGCTCTTGGGCAGGCTATGTTTATTTGCAGAAAAATTCAGAAAAGTCAATATACCTAAAATCATATAGAAAAAATATGAAATGGCATTCCTGCTGATTGACAAATATCAAAATCATGGATATAATGAATCAAAATCATAGTAAACAAATATGAAAAGTATGGATAACATATGAAAGGGAGATATAAAATGCCAAACATATATAAGAATATAACTGAATTAATCGGAAGAACACCTTTACTGGAATTATCAAACTATGAAGCAAAAAATCAATTGAAAGCAAGATTGATTGCAAAGCTTGAATCTTTTAATCCCGCTGGAAGTGTAAAGGACAGAATCGCCAAGGCGATGATCGAAGATGCAGAAGCGAAAGGGCTGATTAAAGAGAGGACAACCATCATTGAACCCACCAGCGGGAATACAGGAATTGGTTTGGCTTCTGTTGCGGCAGCAAAAGGATATCGAACGATTCTTACGATGCCGGAGACCATGAGTATGGAAAGAAGAAACCTGCTGAAAGCATATGGGGCAGAACTTGTTCTAACGGAAGGTGCAAAGGGAATGAAGGGGGCGATTGAAAAGGCAAAAGAACTTGCAGAATCAATTCCGAATTCTTTTATTCCCGGCCAATTTGTAAATCCGACTAATCCGGGGGTTCACAGGTCTGCGACAGGCCCTGAAATCTGGAAAGACACCGACGGTGAAGTGGACATCTTTGTTGCAGGGATCGGAACAGGCGGTACGATTACAGGTGTCGGAGAATATTTGAAATCTAAGAATCCAAAGGTAAAGATTATAGCGGTTGAACCTGCAGCTTCTCCGATACTTTCAAAAGGTATCTCTGGACCTCATAAGATTCAGGGGATCGGAGCCGGATTTGTTCCCGATGTATTAAATACTTCTATCTATGATGAAATTATTACCGTAGAAAATGAAGTGGCATTTAACACTGGCAAAGCACTTGCAAAGATAGAAGGATTGCTGATCGGTATTTCGTCAGGAGCAGCAATATTTGCGGCTGCAGAGATAGCAAAAAGACCCGAAAATGAAGGGAAGACAATCGTAGTACTTTTGCCGGATACAGGAGAAAGATATCTCTCCACGCCTTTATTTTCAGAATAGCCTCTTCCCCCTTTAGATCCTGCCAAAAAAATGTAATATCAAGGATATTGATGAATAAACTTATAAGGATTGATGGTGTTTGAATAGTATATTAAGCATACATGATTAAGGAAAACATAGAGGGATAAAGGGGGAAAAGCAATGGAGGGTATGGAAGAGAAAGGGTTGGAAACAAACAGCGCAGTACTGATTGGAGTTGTTTTGTCACTGCCAATGATTAGCCATAAATCCTACGGTGAGACTTTTTACAGCTTTTCTGTGGGTGTAGACAGAAAAAGTGGTTATCAGGATATCATTCAGATCATAGTGTCGGAACGGTTAATCTGGAATATCGAATTCGCGCATGGGGATCATGTTAAGATTTTAGGACAGATCAGAACCTATAATGAGGAACAGGATGGAAGAAATAAATTGAACGTGGTCATATTTGCCAGAGAATTTGAACTTTGTGAAGTTTCTTCCAAGATAGAACATGAGAATAAAATCAACCTAGAGGGTTTCATCTGCAAGAAACCCATTGGACGTATTTCACCTCTTGGCAGAGAAATCTGCGATATTATGCTTGCTGTAAACCGAATGTATAATAAGTCTGATTACATACCATGTATTGCCTGGGGAAGGAATGCCGGATATGCCAGCAATCTTTCCGTTGGTACCAAAATATCCATATCGGGAAGGATACAAAGCAGAGAATATCGAAAGCGCGATTCTGAAGGTAATGTCACCATTAAAACTGCATATGAAGTTTCTATTATAAAATTGGAATCCTTACTCGACGAATTCTGATTAATAATAAGGTTTGATTTATGATTGGCTGCCTCTGACGGGCAGCTTTTTTATCTAATTAGCGGAAGTGTCGAGGCCGTTTTTTTTTACATGAAAGGTTAAAATTACCACTTATTCATACATTTTAGCAGCCGCTGGGCTTAGAATTGCATTTATAGGTATATTATGTTATATTCTAAGGTATGTAATGACAAATGGTGATTAGAATAATTGATAAACGGATGATAAATTAAGGAGGTTTTTCCTGTGAAAATAATTGTAGATGGTATGGGTGGCGATAACGCACCTTTTGAAATTGTGAAAGGTGTAGTGGAAGCGGCTGCTCTTACAGAACATCATATTATACTCGTTGGGGATGAAGCCAGAATAAATAATGAATTAGGTAAACATAAGTACAAGAAAGAGCAGATTAGTGTTGTTCACGCCAGTGAAGTGATAAGCAATGAGGATGCTCCGGTGAAAGCGGTAAGAACAAAACAGGATTCTTCTATGGTGAAGGGGATCAACATGTTGAAGAGGGGGGAGGCAGATCTATTCATATCGGCAGGAAATACAGGTGCGATTATGGCAGCGGGTCTTTTTATTTTAGGGCGAATTCAAGGAATCGACAGACCGGCCATCGCGAGCACATATCCGATCTTAGGCAAGGGCGGTGTTACTTTGCTTGTGGATTCGGGGGCTAATTCAGAGTGTAAACCAAACAATCTACTGGAATTTGCTGCCATGGGAAGTATCTATATGGAAAAGGTTTTGAATGTTAATAATCCGACCGTAGGACTGGTGAACATCGGGACGGAAGAAACAAAGGGTACGACTGTATTGAAAGCTGCGCATGAATTGCTTTCCAAGAGTAGTCTGCGTTTCATCGGGAATGTGGAAGCCAGAGATATTCCAAAGGGATATTGTGATGTGAGCGTGTGCGACGGCTTTGTAGGTAACATTATCCTGAAGCTCACGGAAGGTCTGGCTTGGAGCATTTTAAAACTTCTCAAAAACAAATTTACCAACGGCATCATTCCAAAGCTAGGGGCACTGCTGTTATCAAATAAATTAAAGGAATTAAAGTCGGAATTTGATTACTCTGAGTATGGTGGCGCGCCAATATTAGGTGTGAAAGGAGCCATGGTAAAAATGCATGGATCTTCCAGTGCAAATGCAGTAAAAAATACTATATTGAAAGGGATTCCATATGCAGAGAACAATGTGGTTCAGACAATACAAAACTCAGTTCTTGAATTGGAGGAAATAATAATCAGTGAATGAGCTAGATTTTCAAAAGATAATTCAATATGAATTTAACAATTTAAACTTGTTGAGAAATGCGCTAACCCATAGTTCTTACCTCAATGAAGGGAAGGCACTACAAACTGGAAATAACGAAAGGCTGGAATTTTTAGGTGATGCGATTCTTGACGCGGTAATCAGTGATTGTCTTTTTCTGAGGCTTGAGCATGTAGAGGAAGGCCAACTCACCAAGCTGAGAGCGGTGATCGTCTGTGAGCGTTCTCTCGCAGCTTGTGCGGCGAAATTGAACCTTGGTGCATATTTGAATTTAGGGAAGGGTGAGGAGAACAGCGGGGGAAGAAAACGAGCCTCTATTCTTGCAGATGCCATGGAAGCCATTATTGGTGCGATTTATCTTGACAGTGGCTGGACGGCAGTGAAGGATTATGTAATCCATACGTTTTCTGATTTAATTGAAGAAGCACTTTCGGGCAAGCTTCACATGGATTATAAAACGGAGATTCAAGAAAAGCTTCAATCCCATGGGGAGGCAGAAATTAATTATGTCATAGAACGGGAAGAAGGCCCTGATCATGACAAGACATTTTATATAAATTTAATTTTTCAAGGCAATATTATCGGGAGCGGGTCAGGACGAAGCAAAAAAGAAGCAGAACAGCATGCAGCAAAACAAGCATTAGAGCGAGGTGTCACACTTGTATTTTAAAAGAATTGATATGCATGGTTTTAAATCCTTTGCTGATCCTGTCAGCATAGAATTTCATGAAGGAATTACCTGTATTGTAGGTCCGAATGGAAGCGGAAAAAGCAATATCTCCGATGCGATTCGCTGGGTTCTTGGTGAACAAAGCCCTAAAATGTTACGTGGCGGAAAAATGGAAGAGGTCATCTTCGCTGGAACAGCAAGCAGAAAATCAAGAGGGATGGCTGAGGTCACATTAGTGATAGACAATAGTACCGGAATCCTTCCCATTGATTATTCGGAAGTTGCTATCACAAGAAGAATGTACCGCTCCGGGGAAAGCGAATACTCTATTAATAACAATCAGTGCAGACTGAGAGATATTAGAGAACTTATCATGGATACGGGAATTGGTGTCGACGGCTACTCTTTGATTGGGCAAGGGAAGATTGCTGATATTGTCAGCAATAAGCCAGAAAGCCGAAGAGAAATATTTGAAGAGGCGGCCGGAATTGTAAAATATAGAACCAAGAAAGCAGAATCAGAAAGAAAGCTGGAAGCCTCCAATGCGAATCTGGAACGTGTCAATGATATTATCTCGGAGATTGAATCCAGAATCGTCGGGCTGAAAGAAGACAGCATAAAGGCTTCCGAGTATTTAGTTTTGAGGGACAAGTATAAAGAGCTGGAAATCAACATAACATTAAAAAATATCGAGAATATTGATCTTAAAAATGAATACATAAAAGATGACTTAATCGAGCTTGGAAGTCAAATTGAAGAGTTAAAAGAAGACAAAACTTCCATTGAGTCCGATATTGTTGGAAATAGAAATCGAAATGAGGAGCTTGATAAACTTGGGAATCAAACAAGAGATAAGCTTCTTCTAAGTGTTGAAAAAATTAATTCACTTGTAAACCAGAACCAATTAAACAGAGAAAAACTAGCTTCAGTTGATAAAAATCATGATCGGCTTATGGAAGAAATCGTTGTTATTGACGGTAAGCTGGAAAAAGAGGAAGAAAACGCACAAGAACTGTATATTGGCAAAGAAACGGTTGATGAAGAACTGTCTGGCTTGGAAGCAGAGCTGGCAGAAAAAATCAAGAGCCATACGGAAATTACTGCTGTGCTGAGTGCAGAGGCAGAAGCGATAGACGTGCAGAAGGATAAGCTTTATGAACTGCATAGCACCATCAGCAATAAAAACAGTGAAATCAATAGCTTGCTCAGCCTTCAAAGCACTTTAGATAAAAGGAAGGATCAGGTTCTTTTTGAAAAAGGGGCAGATGGTACCTCACGCATGGAGCTTGCAAAGCGGTATGAAAGTGCCGTGAAAGAACAGGAACTCATTCAGGATCAGGTTCGTCAAATGGAGGCCGAAGGCCAGACCATGAAACAAAAGTATAATGAGGATGTTCTGCGGGAGAAAAAACTTGCAGGAGAATTGCAAGAATTAAAAATTTCCATCGGTCAAATTTCTGCCAGGAAAAAGATGATTGAAGAGATGGAAAGTTCCTATGAGGGATATAATAATGCTGTAAAGTTTATCATGAAATCAAAACTTTCCGGTATTCACGGAGTTGTTGCGGAGTTAATTGAAGTACCGAGGGGATATGAAGTTGCCATTGAGACAGCTTTAGGCGCTTCTTTACAGAATATCGTTTGTGAGGACGACAAGAGCGCACAGGCGGCGATTGGTGCATTAAAGAAAAACAAGGCAGGAAGATTAACGTTCTTACCGATCAAAGGCATGAGAAATTCCAATCTCAAATATGATCAGAGGTTGAAAAATGAGGAAGGATTTAAAGGCTTTGGTGTACAGTGTATTCAATTTGATCAGAAATATCAAAAGGTCATGGAATACTTGCTTGGCCGGGTAATTATCGTTGATTCTATTGATCATGCTATCAAGCTTTCCAAGAGTGTTTCCGGCGGAGGGTTGCGTTTTGTTACTTTGGAAGGGGAAGTTATTAATTCCGGAGGAGCAATAACCGGAGGTACTTTTCGGCATAACACGACCAATTTACTGGAACGAAAAGCAGAGGCGAAACAACTTGGAGAAAAATTGAGTGCTATGGAGCGGTCTAAGATTTCTGGGAATCAAAAGCTGGAAGAATTAAGAGCTGCTATTATGATGGGACTGGAATTCATCCAGGAGAGAGATAAGGAGCACAGAGAAAAAGAACTGGAGCTTTTATCAAAGGAAAATAATATAGCAACCATGTTACAGCAGCTTTCCGATCTTCAAAATTCTGATGAAAAGCGACAAAAAGAGTTGGATAACATCAATAGTGAAAAGCAAGCTTCTGAGACAATGATTGACGAACTCAAATTGGTTGTTCAAAAATCCAATGAAGAAATAACGGAAATCGAGCGTATGGCAGATTCAGGCCTTGTAAAATATGAAGAAAGAAAGACCGAGCTGGAAGCTGTCAATGAAGAAATTACCAAAGCCAGAGTCGCAGTCGGCATGGCGGAGAGTCGGAAAAACCATGTGGAACAGTTACTGAGCAGGATCGAAGGATATAAAAAAGAGCTTTTTGATGAAAAGCAGCGGAAGGAGCTTGCTATACAGGCATTGGAAGCAGAGAAGCAAAATTTGCTGAATGGGGATACAAGTCTGGAAAGTGAGATAAAATCCAAGGAATCCGAAAAAGCGGTGATTGAGCAATATCTGGAAGAAATTAAGGAAGAAAAGGATAACGTAAACAAATATCTCAATGAAATCATGCAAAAAAAAGATGAGATGGATGGGATTCTGAATGGGTTTCAAACACAAAAATATGAATTGGAAATCAAACAAGCCAAGTATGAGACTCAACTTGATTCCTATAAGGACAAGCTTTGGGAAGAATTTGAAGTTTCCTATCTGCAAGCGGTTGAATTTAAAAAGAAGGATTTTAATCTTGGGTCTGCTGTTAAGGAAAGCCGCGGGATCAAAAATAGAATCAAAGAACTTGGTGAAGTCAATGTAGGCGCAATCAAGGAATATGAATCGGTCAGTGAAAGATATGAATTTCTATGTGAGCAGAGAAATGATATCCTTGGAGCCATGGACTCACTGAAACAGATTATTGATGATATGGATAAAACCATTAAACAAAACTTTAAAGAAAGTTTTGATCAGATTGTTTTGAACTTTGAAGGCGCATTCACCGAGTTATTTGGAGGAGGGGCAGCTGAGTTAAGGCTGGAAGATGAGAGTAATCCGCTGGAATGCGGAATAGAAATTGTGGCGCAGCCACCTGGAAAGAAACTGCAAAATATCAATCTCATGTCTGGTGGCGAAAAAACTATGACTGCCATTGCGCTCATGGTTGCAGTGCTGAAAGCAAAGCCAACACCGTTTTGTATTCTGGATGAAGTAGAAGCAGCGCTTGATGAAGCAAATATTGATCGTTTTGCCAGATATTTAACGAATTTTAACAATATACAATTTGCGTTGGTCACACACCAGAAAGCTACGATGGAGTATGCCGATGTCCTGTATGGTGTGACGATGCCGGAACAGGGAATATCAAGGGTTATCTCACTGCGGTTGGGAGATGCCTTCGAATTGTAAGGTGAAAATGATGAATCAGATAAAATTAATTAAAAAAAGAAAGGAATGAAAAATGGCTTTTGGAGTAAAAAAATCCTTCTTTGGACGACTGCAGGAAAAAATTGAAGATGTCATATTCTTGAGACCTGAGATAGATGAAGAAATGCTGGAAGAATTGGAGGAGGTTTTGATCACCTCCGACATAGGCATGGATACTACCATGAAAATAACCGGAAAATTGCGAGAAGACATCAAAAAGCTGAATATCCGAGATCCGGAAGGTGTAAAAATACAGATAAAAACGATTATCAAAGAACTGATCGACAGGGGAGAAGCTCATAAATTAATCGAGGAAACACCCTTAATTATTTTAATGATAGGAGTAAACGGAGGCGGTAAAACTACTTCTATTGCAAAGATTGCTAATAAGTGCAAAAAAGAAGGGAAAACGGTTCTTTTGGCGGCAGCGGATACCTTCCGCGCAGCGGCAAGCGAGCAGCTGGAAGTTTGGGGAAATCGAATCGGGATAAGTGTTATCAGGCATCAGGAAGGTGCGGATCCATCTGCCGTTATATTTGATGCGATCCAATCAGCAAAATCGAAAAATGTGGATGTTTTAATCTGTGATACAGCTGGTAGACTTCAGACAAAAAAGAATTTAATGGCAGAGCTTGAAAAAATGAATAAAGTCATCGAAAGAGAATACCCGACGGCTCACAGGGAAACACTTTTAGTATTGGATGCTGCAACGGGAAAGAATGCTGTTTCCCAGACAAAGGAATTTGGCGAAATTGCTGATATTACAGGTATCGTACTGACGAAACTTGATGGAACCGCAAAAGGCGGAATCGTAATCACCATATCCGACGAATTCCAGATGCCTGTGAAATTTATCGGCGTTGGTGAAGGAATGGATGATCTGAAGGAATTTGACCCTGCCGAATTTGCCGAAGGAATATTTGAATGACGGTCAGCCCTCCGGTGGGCTGCTGGCGTTTACAGTTTCAAGTTGTTGCGAATGAATTGCAACAAGCCAAAACCGTTGATTCAACAGATTTGAGTTGCCGTGCGAACATTCGCCTGAACGGCGAATCGCACAGGGTGATTCAGGTCGGATCAACCGATTTGAATAGGAGAAATAATATAATGTCAAAACCAATTGTCGCCGTCGTTGGTAGACCCAATGTAGGCAAATCAACATTTTTTAATAAAGTGGTAGGAAAAAGAGTTTCCATCGTTGAGGATACGCCTGGAGTTACAAGAGACAGAATTTATGCCGAAGCTGAATGGCGTGGGAAATTTTTTGCCCTTATTGATACCGGAGGAATCGAACCAGACTCGACAGATGTTATTTTGTCTCAGATGAGAATACAGGCAGAAATCGCCATGGATACGGCGGATGTTATTCTGTTTATGGTAGATGGCAAAGATGGATTGACCTCTTCTGACAGAGAGGTTGGAAGCATGCTGATGAGAACTGGGAAGGAAGTCATTCTGGTCGTAAATAAAATTGATACTTCAAAGCTTTCGGATGATTATTATGATTTTTATGAACTTGGTTTAGGAGAACCGATTCCAATTTCTGCAGCGAATATGTTAAATCTTGGCGATGTGCTGGATTTAATTATTGAAAAGCTTCCCCATGCCGAAGAATCGGATGAAGATGATACAGTAAAAATCGCGGTAATCGGTAAGCCGAATGTTGGAAAATCTTCTTTGATCAATGCACTTTTGGGAGAAGAAAGAGTAATTGTCAGTGATGTTGCCGGTACGACAAGAGATTCTATTGATACACCGTTTGTAAGAGGAGAGGAACAGTATGTTCTTATTGATACGGCTGGAATCAGAAGAAAGAACAAGGTTACCGGAGATATTGAAAAGTACAGTGTAATCAGAGCAATTGCCGCGATTGAGAGATGCGACGTATGCCTGTTGATGATTGATGCAGTGGAGGGAATTACCGAACAGGATAAAAAAATAGCGGGGATTGCCCATGAAGCAGGCAAGGGTATTATTGTTGTAGTAAATAAATGGGATCTCATTGAAAAAGAAACCAACACAATGAAAGAATTCCAGAAGGAAATCTCAAAGGAGCTTACATTCATGGCCTATGCATCTTCGGTATTCATTTCTGTATTGAAAAAGCAGAGATTGAACAATGTGATCGATATGGTGAAGTATGTATCTGAAAAGCGTGCTTTAAGAGTTCCTACCGGTCAGCTTAACAGTTTGATAGCAGATGCTACGATGATGAATCAGCCACCTTCTGATAAGGGAAGGAGACTCAAGATATACTATGCGACGCAGGTAGGAGTAAAACCGCCTTTGTTCTCGTTTAAAATTAATGACAGAGAATTGATGCACTTTTCCTATGCAAGATATTTGGAGAATAAAATCAGAGAGGGCTTCGGTTTTGAAGGCACCTCAATTAAGTTTGTATTCCGAGCAAAAGGAGAGGAAGGGTATGAGTAATTTCATTCCAATTTTATCTGTCATAGGATGCTATTTTGTCGGGAATATTTCTCCCGCGATTCTCATCGGAAAAATAATGGGTGTTGAGATTAGAAAAGAAGGCAGCGGAAACGCCGGAACGACCAATGTACTGCGCGTACTTGGGAAAAAAGCAGCCGCTGCAACTTTAGTGATTGACATTTGCAAAGGAGTCATTGCAGTTACAATCGGAGGATACATAGGAGGTCAGCAACTTGCAATGGCATGCGGGTTAGCTGCATTTCTCGGTCATATATGGCCGTTGGTTTTTGGATTTCGTGGCGGAAAAGGGATTGCGACTGCATTTGGAATCATTGTCACTTTAGAACCGATGCTCGGCTTGATTGAAGCAGCAACTGCAGTGATCTTTCTAATTGCTTCCAGGAGAGTATCAGTGGGTTCAATTACTGCGGCAGTTTTGCTGCCCTTTGCAGCATATTATTTTGATAAGAGTTATTTGATTCTGGCAATTGCCATGGCGTCTATCGTAATATTAAAACATAGAGCAAATATAGTGAGATTGATAAGGAGAGAAGAACCGAAGGTCAGTTTCAAAAAACAGGAGGGGAAGAATGATTAAGAATATTGCTGTAATCGGAGCGGGAAGTTGGGGCACTGCCTTATCCATCAGCCTGAGCGGCAACGGTCATACCGTTAAAATCTGGGATGTAGACAGGGAGCACTTGAAAGAACTTGCTGAAAAAAGAGAAAATCTGAAATATTTACCCGAGGTGAAGTTCCCTGACAGCGTGCATATTTCCTTTACGGTACAGGAAGCCTTGGAAGAAGCGGATATCGTGTTGTTTTCCGCACCTGCTCAGCATTTCAGAAGCGCTTTGGATGGTACACTGCCTTATTTGAAGCCGGAAATGGTTTTGGTTAATGTGGCAAAGGGTATCGAGCAGAAAAGTTTGAAGAGACTTTCTGAGATTGCATTTGAAAAGCTTCCAAATGCAAGATATGTGGTTCTCTCCGGACCTTCTCATGCAGAAGAGGTTGGGAAAGGTATGCCAACCACAGTGGTGGCAGCTTCGGAGGAAATAGAATTTGCCGAATATATCCAGGATGTTTTTATGTCAGATAGCTTGAGAGTCTATACGAATTCCGATGTGATTGGAGTGGAATTCGGAGGTGCATTAAAGAATATTATAGCGCTTGGTGCAGGAATCTCCGATGGGATGGGCTATGGAGACAATGCCAAAGCGGCATTGATGACAAGGGGCATAACCGAAATCGCCAGACTGGGCGTTAAACTTGGTGCAAATTTAAGCACATTCTCAGGATTAACAGGCATTGGAGATCTTATTGTAACCTGTACCAGCATGCATAGCCGAAACAGGCGCTGCGGCATAATGATTGGAGAAGGCATCAATCCTTCTGAAGCAATTAAAAAGGTTGGCATGGTAGTGGAAGGTATGTACACGACGGAGGCGGCTTATCAGCTTGCACAAAAGGTTGGGGTGGAAATGCCGATCACAGAACAAATCTATCATGTGATCAATGAAAATACCGATGCGAGAGAAGCGGTTATGAGTCTGATGACCAGACAAAAGAAACATGAAACAGAGGAACTCGTTAAATAAGGATACAAAATGATATCATATAACATTAAGATTTAATTGAAAGCTGATTCCCATATTTATAAGGAATCGGCTTTTTCTATTAGATAAAATAGGGAGTGCAGAGGGGATACCCCTCGTCGATGACGGAGTATCAAAGAAAGCACCTTGACCGTTGTCGCCCTTGCGGCGACATGTGGAAATAGGAAGCCTTGATTCCGTCATTTCCACTTTTTTTATTACGTAGGAAATATCACTCTCAGCGATATTGACGGAGTATCAAAGAAAGCACCTTGACCGTTGTCGCCCTCGCGGCGACATGTGGAAATAGGAAGCCTCGATTCCGACATTTCCACTTTTTTTATTACGTAGGAAATATCACTCTCAGCGATATTGACGGAGTATCAAAGAAAGCACCTTGACCGTTGTCGCCCTCGCGGCGACATGTGGAAATAGGAAGCCTCGATTCCGTCATTTCCACTTTTTTTATTCTATACAATACGGAATATATATTTCTGCCCAATTTAACTCATTTTATTAAAGTGGCATATACTGATGTTGACATTGATTATGAAAACGATCTAGAAAGGAATGGGTGTAATGAATCCTTTTATATATTCATTATACGAGGTAAAATAATGGCAACAATAATATATCCCTCAACAATTGATTATAAGTGGCTATATCAAAGGCCGCAGCAACTCTTGAAAGCATTTGCAGATTTAGGACATAAAGCAGTATTTTATAACAATCCACACTATTTTAAACAAAATAAAAAAACGATTGAATTATATTCAAACTTTTTTTTATGTACACCGGATGTACAATTAAAAAGCCTTCCTGTTGAAAAACCTGTGATCCATTGGATATCGTATCCTCCCCAGGTTCACCAAATCGGAAAATTCCATGAAGATTTGCTGGTATTTGACGCATTGGATGAGGCAAGCGGAGAGTTCGCCAGTTGGGCGAAGAACGTAGATAAAATAGCAGAGAAAGCTGATATCATATTCACAACAGCAAAAAAATTGTATGATTACCATAACCAGAGACATCCAAATGTTCATATGTGTCCAAATGGAGCCGACTATGAACATTTTCAAACAGCTCAAAAAATTATTAAACCCAGACCAAAGGATCTGCCGAATAATAATAGACCTGTCATCGGATATATTGGTGCAGTTGCACCATGGATCGATTGGGGTTTAATAAAATATATCAGCTCCCAAAATAAGACTTTTAATTTTGTAATGATAGGACCTCAGTATGGTCAATTTCAAAATATTGTAAAAGCGCCAAACGTTTATTACCTTGGAAGAAAAGAGTATGAAGAAACGCCTCGATATCTCCAGTATTTTGATGTTTGCATGATACCGTTTAAGGTTACATCAATGATTGAAGCATGCAATCCTATTAAAATGTATGAATATATGAGTGCAGGGAAACCGATTGTTGCTACCGATATGCCGGAGATTTCCGCATTGAAAGAAGTTTATACTGGCAGGAGCAAGGCGGAGTTCAATCAAAGAATTCAGCAGGCATTAATCGAAAAGAATGATCCGAATAAAGTGAAGCAAAGAATTGAGTATGCAAAAAACAATTCCTGGACGCAAAGAGCCAAAACTGCTTTGGATATCATTGAAGATACGATCAATAAAAAGCAGGGGTGAGGACTAATTGGTTGACATCATTTATCTGAATTATTTTCAAAATTTAATGGTTCAGCGTCCTCATCAGCTGCTGAAGCAGTTTGGTAAGAATGGTTATAATGCCATACTTTATAATATGAATGAAAAAAGTCATAGAATGATAGAAGCAGGGGAAAACTACACCGTTTATAATGGAGTTTTCCCTGCATTTTCCAAAAAGAATAAGCGGATACTATGGATATCATATCCTCCATTATATAAGCAAATCGGAAGGTATCAGGAAGATCTGCTGGTTTTCGACTGCATTGATTATCCCGGTGATCAGTTTGCTCATTGGAAAAGGGGGGTAACAGAACTCAGGAAAAAATCAGATGTGATTTTTGTTACTTCAAATTCTTTGTATGATTTTAATAAGGAGTTTAAAAACAAAACTTTTCTTTGCAAAAATGGAGTGGATTTTGATTTGTTTGCCCAAGCAAACGATGGGAGCTTGACAGCGCCCAAGGACATGATGTATATAAAAAAACCTATCGTAGGGTATATCGGAGCAGTTGCAGCTTGGATTGACTGGAGATTGATTCATTATCTTGCTGCATCCAATCGGTTTTCCATCGTATTTATCGGTCCGTTATTAGGATTAAAGCAGATTCCGATAGACTCAAAGAATGTTCATTTTTTAGGGAGGAAAGACTATAACGTTTTGGCGGATTATCTTTCCTGTTTTGATGTTTGCATGATACCGTTTCGAAAAAGCAAGATGACTGAGGCATGCAATCCAATAAAAATGT
Source organism: Anaerovoracaceae bacterium (assembly GCA_963665645.2). GTDB lineage: Bacteria > Bacillota > Clostridia > Peptostreptococcales > Anaerovoracaceae > Anoxybacterium. The sequence goes on from CAXXQN010000005.1 coordinate 48,068, forward strand.
ATGAATACCTGAGTATGGGAAAACCAGTAGTGACTACTGATATCGAAGAGTGTCGTATTAATCTGGTGAAATATTCAAAATTATACGGCGAATTTTATAAAAATATACTGGATTCTCTGGGGCCGCAAAGCAAAGAAGAAATTGACTTAAGAATAAACTTTGCGAAAGAAAATTCCTGGGAAAACCGGGTCAAAGATATCAGAACCATAATAGAACCTTTCCTTGATTAAGCCAAAATGAAACTAAACAGTTTTGCAGAATAGAAAAAGGGGTGTCTCAAACTGATTTTAACAAGTCAATGAGAGCACTCCCTTTTGTTAAGACTGAGACTGTCAATTTAGATTGATAGCCCGATATGTTCAGAATTCAGCAATCGATAAACAGTTTAAAACGTTCCTATAAGCATCCAAAGTTTTCTTTGCTGCAGCATCCCAGGTATAATGATCCAGAATGTAATCACGAAGCACTCTTCCTCTGGGTTTGTGATAGGCTTTATCAATGGATTGACAGATACTTTCTATGCTTTCCGGATTACAGTAATCCGCCATATCCATAAAATACTCTTTTGTACATCCCCGATCCGTTGTGACAATATTACATCCGGCAATGCCGGCTTCCAGACTTGATAATCCGGGAGTTTCAAACCAGCTCGGAAGGACATGAACCTTCGCAGCACCATAAGCTGAGATGAGTTCATGTTGCTTGACTTCATCAATAAATAAAACACGGTCATTGGCGGCTTTGCTGCATAGCTGATAATAATTTTCGTTGCTTTTTCGCCCGATTAAGACCAATTGATAGTTGCTCTTTTTTATGGCATGAATTAATGCGAGCTGATTTTTTCTGTAGCTCAGTCTGCCTACGCATAGAACAAAATCTTTCAATCCATATTTTTCGATAAATTTATTTTCATTCGCGTTATAAAACATCCTGTCACTGCAATTTGGTATTACATAGCAGGGCTGATCAACCTTGAAATCTCTATTGAGAACATCGATTTCCATGCTGCTGTTCGGCAGAAGGGCGGAGGCCTCCAGCAAAACATTGTTTCGTAAAATGTTGTTATTCTTCCACCATTCCAGTGTGGACGGAGAATTTTTATCTTTGCTGATATAATCGGTCATATTCCAATATATTGTCGATATCACATATTTTTTGTTTTGTTTTATCACATTTTGTGCAAATTTATATGTCTCCTTTACTCTGATTAAATTAAATAAATGGATCAGATCATAATCTTCTAAATTGGCATGAAAGGAAGTGGAAACGATTACATTTACCCCTAACTTTTGCAGATATTCTTTTGTTTTTAACATTTGAATGCTATCACCTGCTAAATTTTTTAAGTAGTCGTCTCTAATCTGAAATAATATATTCAACTGCTCACTTCCTTTTCGGAAATTCTTTTATTGTACTATATGCATTTAGAAAAGGCTACTGGGTTTGAAACATAGCCTTTTCTGCATGGTTCTGAAAGCTCTAAATAAATTCGGGCAGATGCAATTCTGCCCATGAATTTTGACATATTCTTGACAATACCCTAAATTTAAGATACTTGAAAAAGGGATCAAATTCAGTCACAGCAACAGTCAGGGATGCAGCCTAAATCCTCTTTTATACCGTATACTATAACATCCTGGTATTTCCCAAGCTTATCGATGACTGTAGCGGTAAGTATGATTTGAATCGATTGGGTTGTTGGCTCTGTTTTTGTAATGACATTGATGTATGCTATCTCATAATTGCATACAACGGCCTTGGACTGATCAACTTCAGCTTTGAACTCACATGAAGTTAACGGGGTACCATCCAGCTTGATAAACTCACTGACAGGGATTTCTTTTGTAAATACAAACGATGTAGTTGTGCATACGAAGCCCAGATTGGTTTTTACCCAGAAGTATGCAGTAAACGGAATGGTAAGGATTACTTTGCTGGTACAAACAAACTGCTCTACCACCTCATCCTGATTAAAAACGATTTTAAAATCATCGATGCATTCTACCGTTTCTCCTTCAGCAACTGTGACGTCTAATGTAAACGGAACCGGTTCTCCGTACTCATCGAATGTACCTAGGATTGGCTCGTCAGTTTGCGTATTCTTAGCAATAATAACCTTAGCCCATAGGTCCAGTTTACACTCATCCGGAATAATACAAGCCATAGAATTCACTCCTTTTATTTTGATAATATAAAATATGCATAAATGTGAACTTTGTTACATGGAACTGCTCTTTTTCTAGTCGGCTTTGTAAATAAAGAGAGAAAAAATTTAGCTCAGGCACATAAAATATTAAAATCACCATGAAATATAAGAACGGTTTTAACCGCTGTGTAGTAATATAATGTATTAATGTAATGATAGGAGCAGATGATATGAAGTTTCTTTTTTTAAATAGTGCGCCAATCATAAAATATGGAATGGCAAAAGGATTTGAACAAGCAGGTCAGACCGTAAAGGTAATCAATACTGCTTTTGAATATAAAAACGATAAAAATTTTCTTTCAAAACTAGTAAATGAATTTAAACCTGATTTTGCATTTACGGAGGGCGGAGATAGTCTTCAGAATATTTTATTTCCTGCTCTTCATAACTTAGGTGTAAAACACATCTATTGGGCAATTGAAGATCCGCCTGATTTTGAACAGTTATCTCTTCCTTATGCGAAAAATTCCAGATATATTTTTACACCGTGTGAAGAATGTATTTTGAAGTACGCAATACAGGGTATCAAGTCAAAATTGATTCTCTTTGCGTGCTCGCCTGATTTTCACAAACGGGTTCAGCCCGACACAAAATATTCCCATGATATTATTTTTGTCGGAAACAATTATAACCGTCACAGTAGCAGAGTAATTGGAAGAAACATTATTTTAAAGCCAATTGTTGAACATGGCTACAATATAAAAGTTTATGGCAACGAATGGTGGCTGAATTCCTACTATGGATATACGTTAGATGAAAAACATTATGGCGGATATCTAGTATATGAATCTTTGCCAGCGGCTTATTCCAGCGCGAAAATTGTACTTGGAATGCATAGTGTAAACAATTCTAAAACCATGATGAGCATGCGTACTTTCGAAGCATTGGGCTGCGGAGCATTTTATCTTACCCAATGGACTCCTGCCATTGAGAATCTCTTTGAAAACCATAAACATCTGGTTTGGTCAAAGAGTGCAGATGAGACAATTTCTTTGGTAGATTATTATCTTGCGCATGATAAAGAGAGAGAAGAAATCGCAAAGCAGGGTCAGGAGTTCGTCTATCAGAATCACACTTACCTGCATCGAGCCAATATAATATTGGAAACAATTAAAAATCATAAATAAGAAGAGGCTGCATATGAGAATTGGTATTATTGGATATTACGGTTTTAATAATCTTGGGGATGAACTGAATTTATATTGTATGATGGAGAATCTGAAAGAGCAGTTTCATTCCGTAGAATTTTTAATTTTCAGTGACTGCAGGAAGATAGAAGGATACGTGGATTATCCTATTGTTGGTCTCAATTATAGTTTCCCGTCAGGTACAAGTATAAAAGATGCCTTGAACAGCTGTGATCTTTTGATCATTGGAGGCGGTGGACTTATTTATCTTGGAGATTTCTGGTTCCCTTTCATGGAGAAAGATATCACCATACCCTATATCATCCACAGGGTAGGAATAGATGACAGAAAAGTAAATCCTAATGCGGTTAGAAAGCATAAAAAAATGTTTCTTCGAGCGCAGGAAGTTACCGTAAGAGATCATTACAGCCTGCAGCTTTGCAAGAAGTATTTGACGGATAAAGTAGAGGTGGTTCCGGAAGCAATCTGGAACCATCCATATAAAGAAATCAATCAAAAACAGATAGAAGAAAAAAATATCGGTATTAATTTAAGAAGCTTCTCTCCAGAAGTTTATCCTGCTTTTCAAACTTTTTTCGACCACTTAAGGAAACAAGGATACAAATTAAACTTTATTCCATGTCAAGTCATGGAACAGAACCTCAATTTGAATGATAATAAATACCACAAGCTGGTTGAAAGAGAAGGAGACTTTATTTTGCCTGATGATAGCTCTTATCAGGAGCGATGCCGCCTTATTTCCGAGATGGATCTGTGCATTGGGATGAGGCTGCATTTTGTTTTATTATCTCTAAGCCAGAGAGTACCTGTGATAGCCCTTAATTACAATAACAAAGTGAAAGGTTTGATGGATGAGGCTGGTTTGAGTCGCTATACGATTGATTTGTACCGCAGCAACTTGCCTGAACTATTAATGAATGCGACTAAGGGAATGGAACAAGAAAAAGAGAATATAAGGTTCTATTTGGATAAGCGTATTGCGGTTTTTGAGCAAGGTGCGAAAAAAGAAGTGAAGATTTATAATGCTCCTTAGAAACGTTAGAAAGGGAATTTAGAATATGGATAATGATGTTTGGAATAGCAATTGTGATATGAAAAATTTATTGATTTATTGGGATATGACTCATTGGTGCACTTATGGATGCAGCTATTGCCTTCAAGGGCATGATAAAAATAAACACTCTTTTAATGATCATTCTGTAGAAGAGTGGCTGGATAAGTTCTCAAATTTAGAGAATCCCCGCGTAGCTTTTTGTATTACTGGTGGTGAGCCATTTTTAGATAAAAACAATTTTCATAAATTACTTTCAGGACTTACGAATATAGAAAAGGTGGATCATATTAGAATTGATACGAACGCATTTTGGAGTCCGGAAGATTATAAAGATATAAATCTAAATAAAATTTATTTAATGATATCCTTTCACCCAGAAAAAGTTACTCTTGATGATTTCGTTGTAAAACTTAAGAATATTATGAATTGTGGTTTTAAAGTTGCGATGGTTAACATTGTGCTTTTGCCGGAGTTTGTTGATCTGTATTTAAAAATCAAAAACGACTTAGCTGAACTTGGTGTAAAAGTCAATGCCAATATTCCTGTTCAAGCTTCTGCCAGTGAAAAGCAGTATCTTCATGAAATGATTAAGCCACATTTAAATCCATTAGACTTTGGATATCGATGTGGTAAGTTCTCTCCAAAGGGTGAATTCTGTCATTTTCCCCAACTAGCTGTTATGCTAAACTGGGAAGGCAAAATATCAGATTGCACTTACAAAAAAATTGGGCATTTATTTGAAGGAGATTTTCCAAAACTTCCTCAAAATCCAGTAATATGTAATCAGCAGATGTGTAATTGCATTGGATTATATTCAATGCTTGACGGTTTTGACAGATGGAATAAATCTATGAATATGCTGAAAGAATATGTCGATAATGGGCTAAAATAACTGAACATTGGCTTGACAAGAAGAACTTAAATATTTTCTCGAATTTATATAAGCAGAATAAAGACTTAATATTCTTGTTCATATAAATAAACAGATTGTAAATAAATTGGCACTCCTATGATAGGGGTGTCTTCTGTTTCTAAAGTAAGAAGGCCTGAACTTACAATATAATTGACACTTGGTTGAATGACTCCGTTGATATTGAGATTTTGATAGGAAGTCAGTGCCGGATCAGGAATTCCCTGATTCCCATACACCGTCAACTCATCCTGATTGGTATAGATTTTCATATTGTCGGCAAGGGCGTTATATTGTGACAAAGTTGCCTTTAAAAGCTTGTCAGCGGCGTCTTTTATCGTTACAAACTCAGCAATAATTGGAGATCCTGCCAGAGGAACGTTTGTTGTTTTTAGTTCCAAGAGTCCCGTGCTCAAAACATAGTTGGTTTTTGGCTGTAATTCGCCATTTACGTATACATTGTAAAAAGAGACATCATTGGGATCAAGGATGCCTTGATTGCCATACATGATCAGTTCATCTGCGTCGGTGTACTCTCTTTTTACCCCGTCCGAGAGGGCATTATACTGATAAATTTCACCTTTCAGTAAATTGCTGTTTTTATCTATCAATGTAATAAAACGGATCAGGATTGGTGTGCCTTCAAGTGGTGTATCTACGGTTAGCAATGAGAGCAGTCCTGCTGCAACTGTATAGTTTGGCTGTGGCTGTAGTACTCCGTTAATAAACATACTTAAGTAAGAGACATCATTGGGATTAAGGATGCCCTGGTCTCCGTATTCTATGATTTCATCCGCATTGGTATATGTTTTTTTGATTTCATCAGCATAAGCATTATATTGATAAACTTCAGCCTTTAAGAGGGTTCGCGTATAAGGAATGGTTATTTCACTGGTAAAGGGTATGCGGTCAAAAATCTCATCCGCACTGATCCAGACATCTTTCACACAAGAAGGCATAATAGGAGGGCAAGATAATATTAACGCAGGTACTACAAGATCTGTTTCTCCGATGGAACGGGCAATCGTTTCTATTTTTACGGTTAACTCCCAGTGATCAATTGATTGATCACTGGAGAAAATCGGATCTGCCCGGCAGCTGAATTTTCTCACTGTGAACATAATATTGCTGCAGCTCGGAGAATGAAGAATCAAAGTTTGGATATCGCTAAATGGTATCGGGTCAGACACTTTTACATGATTCATATATACGGTGACATACCCCTGAATTAAAACAGTGATCTGGTAACGGTAAACCGGCATGCCAGAAGGCTCACAATTTTTTTGTAAATTGATTTTATGACATGAAACCATAGAATATTGAACCGAGTTTTCTTTGCAGGGGTCAATTCTTCTTCCCGTTTGGTCTGATAAATAACATACTGGACATTCAAATATTATTGCCATGATACCACTCCATATAAACATAATCGATTGCTATAATAAAATATGTTTCATTGGATAGATATGTTCCTCAGTATCTGACAGACAATCCTTTGATTTGTTATGGCCATCTTTTCTGTTCTATTCTGAATAAATCCGAATAACATAGAATGATAAAAAATAATCCTGGAGTGAAGAAATGGACTTAAAAGAGAAAAAAATTTTTGTTACAGGAGCCGATGGCTTTATCGGCTCACATTTAACGGAGGAATTGATTCGAAGAGGGCATGACGTTCGCGCTTTCGTTTATTACAATTCCTTTGGTTCGTGGGGTTGGCTTGATGATATGCCATCAGAGACACAAAAAGAGATGGAAGTGTTTCAAGGCGATATTCGGGATCCTTATAGAGTGAAGGAAGCGGTGAAGGGGTGCGACGTGGTGTTTCATTTAGCTGCTTTAATCGCGATTCCTTATTCTTACTATTCTCCGGACTCATACATTGACACCAACATCAAAGGTACCTTAAATGTATTGCAGGCAGTACGGGAACTGGAAATTGAGAAAATGGTACATACTTCCTCCAGTGAAGTTTATGGGACAGCCAGAACTGTTCCAATATCAGAAGAACATCCGTTACATGGTCAATCACCATATGCGGCTTCTAAGATCGGAGCAGATCAGCTTGCTCTCTCGTTTTATGATTCTTTTTCCACACCGGTTTCTGTCATACGACCCTTTAATACCTACGGCTCCAGACAATCCACCCGAGCAGTGATACCAACGATTATCACACAAATTGCAAAGGGGGAAGAGAAAATAAAGTTAGGCTCTTTATCACCTACCAGAGATTTTAATTATGTCCGGGACACGGTTCGCGGATTTATTGAGGTGGCCGGTTCTGATGCTGCAACGGGGGAGGTTGTTAACATCGGGAGTGATTTCGAGGTTTCAATCGGGGAAACGGTTCGGATGATCGCTGAAATAATGGAAGCTGATATTGAAGTGGAAACAGATGAGAACCGTCTCCGGCCGGAAAAAAGCGAAGTAGAACGCTTATGGGCGGATGTTTCAAAAGCAAGGAGATTGTTCGGCTGGAAACCTGATTATGGAGGCAAGGAAGGGTTAAAGCGTGGACTTCAGAAAACTGTTGAGTGGTTTTGTCAGCCGGAACATCTGAAAATGTATCAGTCAGGCAGATACCATTTATGAGTGAACTATTTGATATTCCTTATATGATTGATCAATTGTTTCATAATTGCCCACATATGGACTTATCAACGGTAGAACGGTTGGAACAACGCATGATCAATCTTCCGAGCAGTGCAAAGTTAGGAGCGACTCATGGCGAGTAAACGTAAAATCTGTATTGTGACCGGAACCCGTGCAGAATATGGGTTATTCTTTCCGCTGATGAAAGAAATAGAAAAGGATCAGGAATTTCAGCTTCAGGTGGTCGTAACAGGGATGCATCTGTCACCGGAATTCGGACTTACCTATCGGTCAATCGAAGAAGACGGCTTTGCTATTGATCGCAAGGTAGAAATGCTCCTTTCCAGTGATACGACCGCAGGAACTGCTAAGTCAATCGGCCTGGGGGTTATTGGTTTTGCAGACGTTATCGAACAGTTACAGCCGGACTTATTGGTGCTGCTGGGTGATCGGTATGAAATCTTTGCGGCAGCACAGTCTGCACTCATTGCGAAAATTCCGATTGCACATATTGGAGGAGGTGATACAACAGAAGGTGCCTTTGATGAAGCGATTCGTCACAGTATTACGAAAATGTCGCATCTTCATTTTGTCACGAATGATAAGTCTTATCAAAGAGTACGGCAGTTAGGAGAAAATCCCGACACTATTTTTCATGTGGGAAGCCTTGGTATTGATCGGATTAAGCATTTCACCCCGCTTACTCGCTCCGAGCTGGAAAAAAGAATTTCCTTCTCGTTATTAAAAAAAAATTTGCTGATCACGTTTCACCCTGTTACATTGGATGATCAAGATTCCGGTGAGCAATTTGAAAAGCTATTGAAAGCCCTCCAGCATCTTGGACAGCAAACAGGACTTATCTTTACAAAGCCCAATGCAGACCCGGAAGGGCGGGAGCTCATACGCAGATTGGATGCGTTTGTTTCTTGCCATCCGAATGCGGTTGCCCATACTTCCTTAGGGGATCTATGCTATTTAAGCCTGATTTCGCAGGTTGATGCGGTGGTGGGAAATTCCTCCAGCGGTATTTATGAAGTACCATCCTTTCAAAAACCGACTGTTAATATAGGAGAACGGCAAAAAGGAAGAATCTTTGCGTCCTCAGTTATTTGTTGTACTCCGGAGACAACAGAAATTGAAAAAGCAATCAGGGAAGCATTTCTTAAAGATTGCTCTGCCGCAGTAAATCCCTATGGACAAGGAAACAGTGCAGAAAAAATATTGCATGTCATGAAAGCAATTCCCAATTATAAAGTTTTAATGAAAAAACATTTTTATCAAGTGTAAATCAGAAGAAATATTAAGGTTTACGCAACAATTTTTTAAAAGCTGCATTCCAAGAATTACGATAAGAGGATAGAGGGGAGCGGGATAAATGAAAAGAACGCTGATTATTGCCGAAGCAGGTGTCAATCATAACGGAAATATGGACTTGGCTTATCAGTTGATTGATGCAGCTTCAAAGGCCGGAGCGGATTATATCAAATTTCAAACATGGAAAAGTGAAAATGTCACATCAAAATATGCAGAAAAAGCGAACTACCAAAAGAATCAGGGCAATCCGGAGGAATCCATGCTGGAGATGGTAAAAAAGCTGGAATTTCCCTTTGAAAACTTTAAAATATTAAAGGAATATTGTCTGGAAAAAAAAATCGGGTTTTTATCTGCGCCCTTTGATATTGAAAGCGCGCAGTTTTTATATTCTATCGGTGTGGACATGGTGAAAATTCCTTCCGGGGAGATTACAAATCTGCCGCTTTTGGAAGCGATTTCAAAATATACCTGCCCAATGATAGTGTCGACCGGTATGTGTGACTTACAGGAAATTGAAGCTGCAATTGATATTTTACAGAGAAACGTAAAAAAGGAAATCACACTGCTTCAGTGTAATACACAATATCCAACTCCGATGCAGGATGTTAATTTGCGTGTCATGCAGACTTTAAAAGAACATTTGGGTCTTTGGGTTGGCCTTTCGGATCATTCTGTCGGAGCAGAAGTTCCAATTGCCGCTGCTGCGCTGGGAGCAGCAGTGATAGAGAAGCACTTGACATTAAGCCGCCAAATGGATGGTCCAGATCATAAAGCAAGTATGGAGCCAGATGAATTTGAATATATGGTCAAATGCATACGGAATATTGAACTTGCACTTGGCAATGGAATCAAGCACGTTACAAATTCTGAAAGGGGAAACAGGATGATTGCAAGAAAGAGTATTGTTGCCGCGAAGAAAATTGTAAAAGGAGAAATATTTTCTTCGAATAATCTTGCTGTGAAAAGGCCGGGAACCGGGATGTCTCCTATGAAATGGTACGATGTAATCGGTAAAACAGCACAGCAGGATTTTGATGAGGATGAAATGATTTTCCTCGATTTTGAATGACAGGAGTGTAAAATTGTTATGAATTTGATGGTCATTGGTTTGGGTTCTATGGGAAAAAGAAGGATCGCTTTACTTACAAAATATTTTCCCGACATTATGATTTGCGGTGTTGATATGAACCCGGAAAGAAGAAAACAGACAGCGGAGAACTATCAAATCAATCTTTATGAAGACATCAACTCCGCAATTGCGAAAGAGATGCCGGGTGCGTCTTTGGTCTGTACCTCGCCGGAAAGTCACGGCAGGATCATATTGGAGTGCATCAGAAAAGGATTACATGTCTTCAGTGAAATAAATCTGCTTCCGGATCACTATGAGCAAATTCTTAAAAATGCGAAGAGGATGAAGGTTAAATTGTTTTTATCATCCACCTTGCTCTATCGAAAAGAAATAGAAATAATAAAAGGCTGCGTTCTGAAACAAAAATCAAAGGTGAATTATCGTTACCATGTAGGCCAATATCTGCCGGACTGGCATCCCTGGGAAAAAGACAAGGACTTTTTTGTATGGAATAAAAAAACAAACGGGTGCCGTGAAATCTTTGCGATTGATCTGCCATGGATCATTCAAACCTTTGGAAAGGTGAAGGATATCATTGCCGTGAAGGATAACATTTCAACATTAGCCATTGAATATCCGGATAATTATTTGGTTGTCGTTGAGCATGAAAACGGAAATAAGGGCGTACTTCTTGTAGATATCGTATCCAGAAAGGCCGTGAGGGAGCTCTTGGTCTATTCGGAAAGCCTGTATTTAATTTGGAGCGGAACGCCAAGCAGTTTATATCAATATAATATGGATAAGAAATCTATGGAAGTCATAGAAACTTATAGCGAAATTGAAACAAATCAGCAGTATGCGGATTATATCATTGAAAATGCTTATCTTGAGGAGCTAAATGTGTTTCTGGATAAGATAAAGGATCAACAAAATAAGGACCGGGATATTAATGAGGTAGAAACGGGGCTCAAAGAAAGGTATACCTTTGAAGAAGATCTGTATACGCTGCAGCTAATAGACCGAATCGAGGGCATTGAAAAATGAAAGTATGCTTTTGTGGTTTGGGGTCTATCGGAAAAAGACATGTAAAGAATCTGCTTGCGATGGCCCGAGAGTTTGAAATTGACGTTGAAATACATGCTTTGAGGAAGACTGCCGGAATTTTGGATCATAGGATCAAAGGTGCCATAGCAAAAGAAATAACAGATGTGAATCAATTGGATAGGGATTACGACATCGCATTTATCACAAACCCCACAAATCTGCATTATGACACGATGGAAACTATGGCAGACAGGACAAGACATATGTTCATAGAAAAACCAATTTTTGATGACAGAGAGTACCATATTTCCGCTCTGCATTTGAATCGGGATGGGATATATTATGTTGCCGGCCCCCTAAGACATTCCGGAGTAATACAAACGATGAAGGAAATAATTGAAAACGAAAAAGTTTGCTGTGTCAGAGCAATTTGTTCAAGCTATTTGCCGGACTGGCGACCAGACACAGACTATCGGCGGTCATACAGTGCAAGAAAAGCGCGAGGCGGCGGTGTTGCTGTTGATCTGATCCATGAATGGGATTATCTCACCTTTCTATTTGGATTTCCCAGAGAAGTCTACCATATCTGCGGCACGTATTCCCAGCTGGAAATTGACAGTGATGATACAGCTGTTTATATTGCAGATTATAAAGATAAGGTCGTTGAATTACATCTGGACTATTTCGGTAGAGTGGAAAGGCGTGAAGTCGAAATCTTTACCGAAACAGGAACCATTGTCGGAGATTTCATCAATCATACCATTTCCTTTACCGACGGACGAAAGAACATTTATTTTCAGGAAGATAAAAATGATATTTACTTAAAAGAGATGAGATGGTTTTTGGATCATATCGTAAAAAATCAATCTCTGAATAATATGGAGGATTGCTATTCTATATTAAAAATAGCTTTAGGGAAGGGAATTCAATGAATCTATTAATCACAATCTGCGGCAGAGCAGGTTCCAAAGGAGTGAAGAATAAAAATATCCGAAATTTTTTAGGAAAGCCTCTCATTGTCTATTCAATTGCAGCGGCGTATCTCTTTAAGGAAAGAAACAGTGAGGATCAGGTGGATCTTTGTGTGAACAGTGACAGTGATGAACTTTTAAGTATTGCTGATCAATCTAAAGTAATCTGCATAAAAAGACCGGAAGCGATTGCACAGGATACATCTCCTAAGGTCTCAGCAATCAGATATTCATTGGAATATATGGAATCAAAATTTGAAAGACAATATAATTATGTCATTGATTTGGACATCACTTCTCCGCTGAGAAACGTCACCGATATAGAAAATGCCTTAAATAAGGGAAAAGCAAATCAGGAGGCAGATGCCGTTTTTTCAGTTGTTCCATCAAGAAGGAATCCCTATTTTAATATGGTAGAAAAGAAGGACGGGAAGATACAAAAAATCATGAATGAAAGCTTCCTGATAAGGCAGCAGGCGCCAATGGTATATGATATGAATGCTTCTATCTATTGTTATCAGAGAAACAGCTTGCTTTATCGATTGAAACAATCTCCTTTAGATGGTGTCTTTGACATTTTTCTAATGAGGGATACTGCGGTGTTGGACATTGATTCTGAAGAGGATTTTAAAATGATGGAAATCTTGGCAAAGTACTATTTTAAAGAGGAGTTTAAAGAGCTGTTTGAGTAGCTTTGGATGAATATCGACTAATCCATAGTGTTGCTGTCACAAAAAAATCCCCGGATAATATTATGGTAAAAGGAATCCCGATTGAATAAAAATTGTTCGAAATATAGGGGTTCAGGGGAGCAGCAGCTATTATGGATGAATGGAAGAAGATATTGATATCACCTCAAACAGAGATTCATAAAGCAATTGAAATTATTGACAAAAATGCGCTGCAAATCGCATTTGTCATTGATCAGGATCATAAATTACTTGGTACCATAACGGATGGCGATGTTCGTCGTGGATTGCTAAAAGGGATATCGCTGGATTGTCCCGTTCAGCAAATCATGAATGAAAGGCCGATTACGATTCCGGTCTTGAAAAACAAGAAGAGCATACTGAATATTTTAAGGGTAAACAAACTTCGTCATCTTCCCGTTGTGGATGATTCGGGGTGCGTGATTGGAATTGAAAGACTGGATGATTTGCTTCAACCGATAAAAAATGAAAACTGGGTGATCATCATGGCAGGCGGTTTGGGTAAGAGGTTAAACCCTTTAACCGATCACTGTCCGAAACCGATGTTGACCATTGGCGAAAAACCTATTTTAGAAACAATGTTATCTAATTTACTGGAACAGGGTTTTCGTCAATTTTGTATTTCGGTGAATTATAAGGCAGAGCAAATTAAGGACTATTTTGGAGATGGTTCCAGATGGGGAGCAGAAATTCTTTATATTCAAGAAGAAAAAAAGCTGGGAACGGCAGGCCCATTGAGTCTGTTCCCGGTAAAAACAGAGAAACCAATCGTCGTAATGAACGGTGATGTTCTGACAAAATTGAGATTGGATCAACTGATTGATTTTCACAACAGTCATCGGTCTCATACGACAATTGCGGTACGCTCTTATGACTATCAGGTTCCTTACGGAGTCATAAAATCAAGCAAAGACCGGTTGATCGGGTTTGAAGAAAAACCTGTATATACCAGTCTTGTAAATGCGGGAATTTATGCGATGAATCCTGAGGTAATCGATATGATACCAAAAGGTTCATATTTTGATATGGATCAGTTGCTGAGGGCTATGTTAAGTAATCATGAACCTTTGTCGATTTTCCCGATCAGGGAGTATTGGATTGATATTGGCACAATGGAAGATTTTAATCAGGCTAAACTAGATTATAATGAGGTGTTTCAATGAGAATAAATGAAGACAGTTTTGCTGAAGACGTATTATATTCCTCCGAAATGGAGGAAAGGGTCATAGAGATATTTCTGGATGCTGTTCAGATCGTGGAAGAAAAGAGAATTTTTTCAGAAATAAAAAAAGAATCCGCAAAACTGCGGAATCTTTTTTGGACAGAGGAAGAACAGAAGGAGAAAAAAGAAGCGGTTAGTTTTTTTGATGCACGAATGCAGGCAATGGTATTCTATACGTTGAGAAATCTGGAAGGATATCAAAAGTCTGGCTGGAAGGAATTAATTAATGAAGGAGAAAATCGTGATGGAACAGATGGCTCGATTTCAAAAAATCAGGACTAGATTTGATAATTCGTTATTTCTTACGATTGAGGAATTCAGAAAGGGAAAGGATCATCAGGGTCTGGACGGCCTCTTTAATAGTATGGATGATCTGGAATGCTTGCTGGAGATCAATCGATCTTTTGGGGCACAAAAAATGAAACTTGACGGGCTCTTGCCGATTTTACAGGAGCTCTGTGAACGAATAAAAAATAAGGATATCGTGGGGATGACAGATCTATTGGAATTTACACTCTATCCGATGGTAAAGGAGTTGACCGGGGAAGATGGAAATGAAAATTGCCAGGCAGGATGAAACAAAGGCGATGTACCTGAAAAATTTGCAGCTTTTGACCCCGTGGATCAGGGAACTGGTAGAGCAAATTGATGAAACGGAACTATGGGAAAAAATAAAGATTACCTACAATGGGGAGGGTTATCCGATCTGCAGGTATTTTGAAAATGATCACAGCGTTCAGATTACAAGCGAGCAACCAGTTAGGGAAGCGGAACAGTGGAGCAAGGATATTGCCGTACAGGGAGCAGGAGGCATATTCATGTTTGGCACCGGGTTTGCCTATCCCTTATTTGAGCTATTCGCTAAAAAGCAGCCCCACACCTTGGTGATCCTTTTTGAACAGAATATTTATCTGTTTAAAGCAATGATTTATTATTTTGACTTAGAGCCTCTGATCATGACCGGAAAATTAGTTTTTCTGATTGGTGATATTGAACAGTTTGAAAAAGCTTTTGATCAGCTATTTTTTAGTATTGCTTTTGCAAATTGTACTTCTCCTGTATTTGCTTGTACCAGTATTACGAATCGTAATTTTAAAAGCCATTATATGAAAATTCACCAATATATTTTTTCCAAATTGGCATTGTATGTTTTTTACATTGGGAATGACCATTTGGATAATCTGATCGGTTTTCACAATTTACTGGCAAATTGTAAGGAAATCGTACAAAATCCCTATCTTAGCTGTCTAAAGGACAACTATGAAGATGTTCCTGCATTTATTATCTCCAATGGACCTTCTCTGGACAAGAACATTCATGAATTAAAGAAGATTCAGGGGAAAGGCTTAATCATTAGTACGGAGTCAGCAATTGTCCCCTTAATGAAAAATAAAATAAAGCCGGATATTCTAACAATCATTGAACGTACGAAATACACCTATCTTTATCATTTTGAAAATATTGAATATCCAAAGGACATGGCACTGCTTTGCCTGGGTCTGGTTGATAAGCAGGTTTATCCTTCTTTCCCCGGACAGAAAATCCCTGTTTTTCGAAATGGAGAGGCCATCAACCAGTGGATCAATCAATTCCTTGGGGATGGAAGCGGTTTGGATGCCGGAGCCAATGTTTCCCATCTTGCCTTTGAGATTGCCGTGCATTTGGGAGCAAATCCGATCGTATTTGTCGGGCAGGATTATGCTTATGGGCCGGAAGGGGTCACCCATAGTAAGGATGCGGTTTATTTGGAAGAGAAGGGAAAGCGAGCCAGAGAAATTATGCAGTCGAAGCCGATTGTCTATGTAGAAAGCAATGAAGGTACCATGATTCCATCCAACCAGATTTGGAAGGATTTCAAGATGGGAATGGAACAGAAAATTGCATCTCATTCTGATAAAACAATTTTCAACGCTACAGAAGGCGGAGCAAAAATTAAGGGAACGAAATGCGAACGGCTGTCCCGCGTGGTTGAGGAATATTGTACCATACCGATATCCAAAGAGGTTCATGAGCTGATTGCAGAAAATAAAGCGGAGATCTCAATGGAGCAAAGATATGAGAGATTAGATGAATTCATAAAAAATGTAGAAGAATATGTTGTCTTGTTTCGTGATTTAAGCCAGATAACAATCGAGGGGAAACTTGCCTGCAGAGAAATGATGCGCTTGGCTGAAGAAAAAGGGAGCGAAAAAAACCGCAGTGTTCTGGAAAAAGCCTATAAAAAAAATATAGAAATTTATCAAAATCTGATTCAGGATGATTTATGCCGTTGTTTTACGCAGCAAGTGATCTTTGCCTATTATTATTTAATGAATCGAGTGGGCTTAATCGACACACAGGAGAAGACGATTGAAATTTTCAGAATACAACATGAGTTTTTTCAAAATTTAAATGCCGTTTACCAGAGTGTATCAGTTCATTTAGAGAATGCGGCGGAGCAATTGGAAGATACTTTAACGGATTTGAAAAATGATCAGACGAAGGAGTGAGCTTGATGAATCAGATAGAAGATTTAGAAAGAAAACTGGATCGATTGTTGAAAGAACCTGATAATCCCCAACTTTTTAATGAGATTGGAGTATTTCTTTATCAGTTGAAGGATTGGAAGAATGCGGAAAGATATCTCAAAAGAGCCTGTCAGTTGGACGGCGGGGATGCAGATATCTTATATCATAATGCACTACTGCTTTATTTACAATCTCAATGGAAGAAGGCGGCCAAGGTATGTGAAGCTTATTTAGAAATTCATCAGGATAACAGAGAAGCGATCGAAAAGGCAGGAGATTCCTATTATCAGCTGGGTGAGTATGAAGCGGCGGCAAAGATGTATCAGCGGCTCCAAACGGAAGAAAGGGGATCATAGTTTATGACAAAGCAACGATTAAGCCTGTGTATGCTTACGCGAAATGATGAAAAGCAGCTAAAGGATTGTTTTCAGGAATTCAGACAACATGTTGATCAAATCATCATTGCTGACATGGGATCGTCTGATCATACCATTGAAACGGCGAAACAGCTAGGGGCGGATGTTTATCAAATAGAATGGAACAATAATATTAGCGATGTGAAAAACTTTTGCCTGGATCAAGTAAAAGGAAGATGGATTTTATTCCTGCAGCCAAATGAAAGGATTTCTGCAGAACAATGGAAAGAACTCAAGCTTCTTTTGGATAATCCGAATGCGGAAGGATATCTTCTTTATATTGATCAAAGCTCGGGCAATTTCAGAATTACCTCCCCGGTTCAGTCTTTACGGCTGTTTCGGAATCGAAAGGAATATCGTTATCAGTATCAATTATTTGAATCTATACCGGACGAGTTTATTACAAACATTAAAGATTGCCCAATTCGAATTCGTCAGCTTGCTGATCCCAGCGTTCAAAACGAGATTCATTCCCTTGACTTACTTCAGGAGGAGCTTAACAAGTATAAGGAGAACTGCTATTTGCAATATTTGTATGGTGTAGAATTATTGAATCAAAATCGCTATGCAGATAGTATCCGATACTTTCAATTGGCACGAAGCAAAGTGAACCTGGATTATTTGTATGCACCTCATTTATATAAGTGCTTCTCATGGTCCTGCATCTCTCTTGGTCGGGATGCGGACGCTTTTGATGTTTTGAATGAAGGGGTGAAATATTTTCCTTATTATACCGATCTTCTTGTATTGAGGGCAGATCTATTGAACCGTCATCAGCAATATGAAGAAGCAATCCGTGATTTGGAGAACAGTTTAAGAATAAGAGCACATCCGAGCTTTAAAGAACTTGGAACAGAGATCGACCCTCCTGTAATATTTGAAAATCTGGGAGAATTATATGAGAAATTATTGGATGATAGAAAAGCAATTGCCTGCTATCAGCAAGCGTTAACGTTCAATCAAGAAAATCAAAAACTTCGGATGACACTGATGGATATTCTTTATCGGCAGCATGAATATTCGGAGGTTTTAGAACACTTGGAATATCTGGAACCTTGTTTGGGAAAAGAACAAACAGATAGTATCCGTTTCACCTGCTATTTGATGCAGGGAGAATCAGCAAAAGCTGAACTTTGTTTCGCATCAATTAATAAAGGGACTCTTTTGTATGGCCATCTTCTTCTGCAACGGATAGAAGATGATTGGTGTCATGATCGGTGGCAGGAATCCAGGAAGAAATTAGCGGAAATGGATCAGATAGAAAGCATTGATGCTCATGTAAAAGCATTCTACCATATGATTCATCAAGTTCTTGCAGAGAAAGAGCTTTGCCCTGTTCCATTCGAGCAGCAGGATGATGATATTGTCAATATGCTGCAAGAAAAACTATTGTGGTTTCATCAGGTGGATAAAGCAAAGCTTCTTCTTCCAATTCTATTGAATGGGGAGAAAGAGGATCCTTCATTGACAGGAGAACTGGAATATGTTTTGTGGTCACGGGACTTTGCAGATAAACTAGAAAAATGGATCGAGAAAATACGGCAAAAGAAAACACAAGATAAAAAAGCGGAATGCGCAATGTATCAGACGACAGGAAAACCAGAGAAAGCTTTATTGGAGTTCTATCATCGTTTCACTTTAACGCAGAACCCTATGAAAAATGAAACACCTAAACTTGAGAAAGAGGAATTGTCATGTTCTGTAATTCACTGCGAAATTGGAACGATTTATGAAAAGTCAGATAAAAAGAAAGAGGCTTTTTGTGCCTATTTACGTTCCCTTCAATGGGATCCGTTGAACGACGTAGCAGAAAATAAAATTTATGATATGTTTCAAGAGAATTCAGGCCGATATCATGCTGTTTTAGATAATAAAAAGTGGAAAATGGAAGGTTGCTGGTTTCAAAACAGGGATGAATTCATCCATTATATTCATGAGCTGTTGGATTTGAAAAAGAAGGACTGCCAACAATTAGTTGAATCTTTTTCAGAAATAACAGAGTCTGATGACTCACCTGTGACTCTTGCTTATGCAGCCAGCTGCAAAAGCTGTATTTTGACAAAATTATCAGAGGCAAATCGCAAATATCCCTACAGCGAGATAATCAAACTGGAAAAGCAAAGATTAAATCATCTAACCTTGAAGCGTTTGGAATGAATTATTTTTTATTCTAAAAATCAAACCGCCAGATGAGGCAGATATAATCTGCTCCATCCGGCGGTTTCCTTAAAATAGAGGTAATCTCTTTCTGACTGGTTTAATCCTTTTGAGAAGGCCTCTTAACTGCTAATTCTTTTGATTACGTTGTTACGGTTGTGGTCGAAGTTGAACTCGGTACGAAGTTATTAACTGCCAACGAGATTGGAGCACTAACAGGAACGAGAGAAGTCTGCGTGATTACAACCTGAGAACCATTAGCACCTACTGTAAATAGGCTGGATTCTTGTAGCGTACCGTTGACAAACAATAAATAGTATCCGTCATTTGTTGTTGCAGTGGTAAGAAAACTTGCCACTGCGGAACCGGAATCATCGACAAATGAAGTAGACGGAATGGTTAAGGTATCCCCTGTTCTATCACCTGCTGATAATTTATAAAAATACTTCTCCACTGCTGGATTTGTATCAGTGGTAGTGGTAGTTTCAGCACTCATTACGAGTCTAAATATTGACGTAGCCAAATTGGCTTCCTCCTTTTTCTATCGTTTCATATATATATATGAGTTAAGAATAAGTTTTGTGAATAATTTAAGCTCCTCCAACCAATAAATTATGTACCCAATCAATCAAACAGATCATAATAATTTCAGATTTCTTTTCATATATTATTAAGAGAATGAAAGAATAATTTCAGAGTACAATTTTTTAAAGACTTTGACGAAACTTTGGAACGGCATTTTCCCAGTGAATTTAAGAAATAAGAAGGTGTTGCCATGTATTATATTTATGACAAAACAAGCGTTCAATCAATTTTAGAAAATTTGTATGTAAAAAGGTATATTAAACATAGCGGACGGTTATATGAATTTAACGTTGACAATAATTCACTGATGTTACATGTTTATAGTGAGGACGGCCCTCCTGTATTAGTCGAAACTTATACGGTTGAGAAAAATATAAAAGGGGAGTTCAATATATGTGAAGATGAACATCAGGGAATTCATATCGTAGTTGCTAATAAGAAGTACGAACTAATATACATCAGGTTTGATGGGGAAACATTACATAAGGAAATCGTATATCGTTTTAATAATAACATCATTCCCACAATGCCAGTCATTCAGGCACAAAATAATTTCATCATAATTGTCTCTGAATTTTTAACTGTTGGAATGCAGAAAGAGTGGTCGTTACGTGTTTATATAAAAAGAAACGAGGCGTGGGAATATCATGTAGTTGATAAAGGAACGGGGCTATGTTATGTACAGCCGGATTTTAAATTGGATGGTAAAAATAATATACATTTAATCTATCGAGAATTGAAAGAACAATCTTACCTAAAATATTCTACGTTTCCTATTTTGAGACCAAAATTGGAAAAGCCAAAAATTATCTTTGAAAATAATATTAACAAATATGCACCTTCTATTTTCATAAAAGATTTTGCTGAAGTATTCTTAAGTTGGGTAGAGATCCATGAGAATGAGGCTGATTTGTGCTGTACCAATATTAGTACGGATTTCAGCCGGGAAATATTCAAACTGGATATTTCTCGAAATATATTAGATGCAAGGATTTATTTTTCCGGGCGGCACATTTATTGTATTTTTCTAAATGAAGACGGGTTTTATTATGATATGTGCTGCAGAAGAAAGCTGGTAAAACAATGGAATCCTAAATTAATACCGAAAAGGGGAGGTGCTTCAATGAGTTCTGATTTTCGTCTATTTCTCGATATAAAACGCGAACTGGAAAATCGGATAATAGAATTAAAAAATACTACGGATTCGTATCAGTATGAAAATACAATAAATAGCTTGAAGCAGCAAAATAAGACATTGATAGAGCAAATTAACGAGAAACAAAAAGAGATCAATGCGGCTCAGGATGAAGTTAGTTTTTTACGCTCAGAAAATGAAGAGTATAAAAATAAAGAAGCATTACTGCAGCAGCAATTAAAAGGGAAACAAGAGCAAGAGCAAAATCAAAATCAAAATATATCTATTTGGAATAGATTGCTTAATTTCTTTAATAGCTGAATGATATTGAAGCACCGTGTCGGTGTGTTCTCATCGGAAACCGTCCGAGAGGGCGGTTTCTAAGAGGATCCATCTGACAGGTGCTTCCATTTTAATTGAAGGAAATGTTAATAAACCCTATTTACAGAGAAATTATAGTCTTCCAGTGCTTCGATAATCTGCTTGATATGAGCGTAACCGTTGGTTTCTACGGTTACCTCAAGTGCTACTTTGTTGGAGTATCTGTCGATGGCCTTGAACTGATTATGAACCAGCTCGATAACATTGGCACCGTGTTCTGACAGTATTTGCGCAACTTTCACAAGCTGTCCGGGTTTGTCAGGAAGTTCTACGGAGAAGCACATGATTCGTCCCCGACTGATCAGACCTTGATTGATAATTGAGGAAATGGTAACCACATCAATGTTACCGCCGCTGATTAGACAAACAATGTTTTTTCCAGGTTTTGCTCTTTTTTTTAATCCGGCCAGGGGAACAACCCCGGCAGTTTCCGCTATCATTTTATGTTTTTCCAGCAGAAGAAGTACTGCTTCCATAATATCCTTTTCAGAAACGGTAATGATTTCATCTACGTAGTCCTTCGTAATGGCGAAGGATAAATTTCCGGGTTGTCTGACGGCAACACCTTCTGCGCTTGTCTTCACGGAAGCAAGTCTTGTCAACTGGCCTTCATCCACTGAAATTTTCATTGCCATAGCGCCTACCGGTACAACACCGATCACCTTAACTTCTGGTTTTACGGCCTTTATTGCAAGCGCAATGCCGCTGATCAATCCGCCTCCTCCGATGGGGACGAGTACTTCATCTACGTTTTCCAGGTCATCCAGGATTTCCAGACCGGTGGTGCCCTGACCGCAAATTACATCATAATCATCAAATGGATGGACGAAGGTATAACCATGATCCGCCGCCAATTCCAGAGCCTTGCTGTAGGCTTCGTCATAAACATCTCCGTGAATCACGACATCAGAGCCGTATTGCTTCGTAGCTTCCACCTTTAAGAGCGGAGTTACATTAGGCATGACGATGGTTGATTTAATACCTCTCCTTTGTGCAGAAAATGCAACGCCTTGTGCGTGATTTCCTGCAGAAGAGCATATAATTCCTGTTTTGCATTCCTCGTCCGATAAATTCGCAATCTTATTATAGGCACCTCGTATTTTAAAAGATCCGGTTTTCTGAAAATTTTCCGGTTTGATATATATATTGCATTGATATTCCTTACTGTAAAAGTCACTGTAAATCAGAGGAGTTTCCTTAATGACACCCTTCAAATTTTCTCTTGCTTTTTTGACATTCTCTTCGTGGTTAAGTCCGAGATAATGCTTTACCTGTTCTGCATTCATGAAATTCCTCCTAACAATTTATCGCCTAATAATTAGAGCTTGCTTAATGATATAAAAATGCTTGAATTATAAACAGTTTAAAGCTTAAATAGTATCCCGTCAATGATTATCTTTAATTTCAAATAAATCATTCATATTGTTTCCTTCAATGATAAATGATAATATTAAAAAGTTAAGATTTTATGTGGAGGAAAAGGGATTGATGAATAGAAGCTTTCATATTCAGACCTTCGGCTGTCAGATGAATGAGCATGACTCTGAAACGCTTGCTGGTATGCTGGAGGAACTGGGATATATTGAAAATAAGAATAAAAAAGAGGCAGATGTTGCAATTATTAATACTTGCAGCGTTAGAGAAAATGCTGATAAACGATTTTTTGGAACCTTAGGACAGTTGAAAAAAATCAAAGAGGAAAGACCTGATGCGGTGGTGGCCGTTTGCGGCTGCATGATGCAGCAGCAGCATATCATTGATACGCTGAAAGAAAAATACCCATGGGTGGATTTGATCTTTGGAACACACAATATCCATGAGTTTCCTAAATTGCTAACCAATGTTCTCAATGAGAGAAGCAAGGTGGTTGACGTTTGGGAAAATGGCGGTGACATCGTTGAAGGATTGCCTGTCAAGCGAATGTATTCGTTCAAAGCTTTTGTGAATATCACATATGGCTGCAATAATTTCTGTACCTATTGTATTGTTCCTTATACCAGAGGAAGAGAAAGAAGCAGAAGGCCGGAAGAAATCCTCAATGAAGTTCGGGAGCTTGTCGCATCAGGTGCCAAGGAGATCACACTTCTGGGACAGAATGTGAATTCTTACGGTAATGGCAGTAAATTTGACGTAGATTTTGCAGATTTGATTTATCTTCTTAATGATGTGGAAGGTCTTGAGAGGATTCGC
This sequence comes from Anaerovoracaceae bacterium, assembly GCA_963665645.2. GTDB lineage: Bacteria > Bacillota > Clostridia > Peptostreptococcales > Anaerovoracaceae > Anoxybacterium. Next base: position 71,679 of record CAXXQN010000005.1, read on the forward strand.
TTTATGACCCCTCATCCGAAAGATCTGTCGGATAAACTGATCCAAGCTTATAAAGACTGCGACAAACTTTGTAATTATATTCATCTTCCGGTGCAGTCGGGCAGCACGGAGATTCTGAAGCGGATGAACCGTAGATATTCTAAGGCGGATTATTTATTATTAATAAAAAAACTCAAGGACACGGTTCCTGAAATTGCGATTACAACCGATCTTATTGTTGGTTTTCCTGGAGAAAAGGAAGAAGACTTTGCAGAAACCCTTGATCTGGTTCAGCAGGTTCGATTTGATTCTGCGTTTACTTTTCTGTATTCCATCCGAAAGGGAACACCAGCAGAAAAATATGTGGAGCAGGTTCCGGAGTCAGTGAAACACGAGCGGTTTAATCAGCTGATTGATTTACTTAACGAAATAACCGCAGAGAAAAACAAAGCCTATGAAGGGCAACTTGTTTCCGTTTTGGTGGAAGGACCAAGTAAAACGAATCCCCAAACCCATACAGGGCGCACAGAATCAGGAAAAATCGTAAACTTTAAAGGAGCCGACGAACTGATAGGGCAAATCGTTCCTGTGCGAATTACAGAAGGAAAAACGTTTAGCTTAACAGGAGAAATTTTGACGGAAACTGTCGACGGAAAAATAGTACGGAAGCATGAATTTATTAATATTGATGAAGAAACGATAAAGAAGTAAGCCAAGCAGAAAAAAATATGAATAAAGAATTACTTCCTCTAATATATTGTACAGACAATAGTGGAACGAAATTTGGAGGAGGTTATAGCATTGGAGAACCTAAATATATATGAAAGCATAGCTGAGAGAACGCAAGGGGATATTTATGTAGGGGTCGTAGGACCGGTAAGAACGGGAAAATCTACCTTCATCAAGCGTTTTATGGATCTGCTCGTAATTCCAAATGTCACAAATACTTATGTGAAGGAACGAGTAATCGATGAACTTCCGCAAAGCGGGGCCGGTCGAACGATAACGACAACGGAGCCTAAATTTGTCCCGGCGGAAGCAGTCTCGCTTGAGCTTCCCGGAAACATTAATTTTAAAGTGCGTATGGTTGATTGTGTTGGGTATATGGTAAAATCAGCCCTCGGTCACCAGGAAAACGGAAAAGCCAGAATGGTAAGTACTCCTTGGCAGGAGAACAGAATGCCTTTTGAGGAGGCGGCGGAAATTGGAACAAGGAAGGTTATCACAGACCATTCCACGATTGGCATTGTTGTTACTACCGACGGATCTATTGGAGAAATTGAGCGGGAAAGTTATGTCTCTGCTGAGGAAAGAATTGTAAAAGAGCTAAAGGAATTAAATAAGCCGTTTGTAATGGTACTGAATACTTTAAATCCTGATGAAGAGGATGCGCGGGAATTGAAATGTCTCATGGAGGAGAAGTATGAAGTTCCGGTTATTGCAGCGAATTGCGCTAGAATGAGTACGAAAATACTTAATCAGATCCTGAGCGAAACCTTATATGAATTCCCCGCGGCACAAATCAAATTCCATTTGCCCGGATTTATTGATGGGCTTCCAAACGACCATTGGATTAAGGCTACCATTATCAACAATATTAAAGAATGGAGCCAAACCTTTGATAATATCAGAGATATCAGAAATTCTATCGCGGCACTGGAGGATGGAAGTGTTGTTCAGGCAATTGCCGTCGGAAACATGGATTTGGGAACCGGTGATATTGATGTTGAGGTTACGCCAGTTGATGGTTTATTCTATAAAGTGATTGAAGAAATCATGGGGCAGGAAGTGAATAATGATTATCAATTCTTTAACCTGATTAAAGAGTTCTCCCAAGATAAGAGATCCTATGATAAGCTAAAGAGCGCCATGGAGCAGGTAGAAGAAAATGGGTATGGAATCGTTCAGCCGAAGTTGTCGGAAATGGTGCTTGAAGAACCGGAGATATTCAAGCAGGGGAATAAATTCGGAGTTAGACTCAAAGCCAAAGCACCTTCTTTGCATATCATAAAAACTGATATCACAACTGAGGTTTCTCCAGTAGTCGGCAGTGAGAAGCAAAGTGAAGATTTGATTCGATATCTTCTGACTGAATTTGAAAGTAACCCTTCGAAGATTTGGGAAACCAATATTTTCGGGAAATCGCTTTATGAAATGGTTACGGAACAGATGGAAAACAAATTATCCAATGTTCCGGAACATATCCGCTATAAAGTTCAGCGGTCTTTGCAAAAAATTTCTGATGAGGGCAAGGAGTATTTTATTTGCATCGTACTTTAATTATATAAAGGAATGTACCTATGCGATATGGATAATATAAAAGCCGTTACATGAATGCTGTAACGGCTTTTATAATTCAATCAAAGTAAAGTTTTTAACCTGTTCGTTTGCTCTTGATCTGCAGTGAATAATCGAAAAAATTATTGTGTTTTAACTTGATGTTTTTCGACAATTTTCACCTTGTAGTTCATTGCGTTAGAGTGTATATTCAAGTAAAGTGTTGAGTAATGGTTAAATTTTGGAAGGGAATATGTTCTTGACGAGTATCTACTATATGTTTGGAAGGAGTGATTTCATGTTTAGAATTGCAATTTGTGATGATGAGCAAGTGATTTGTGCACAGATTGAAAATATAATAATAAAATATGCTGCTGAGAGCAATGAAAGAATAGAAACACAGGTCTTTTATTCAGGAGAAGAAATTGAACATTTTCTGAAATGCGGTGAAAGCTTTGATCTGTTATTCTTGGATATAGAATTAAAAATGATAAGTGGAATCGAGGTCGGAAGAATCATCCGAGAAGATATGGACAATCAAACGCTGCAAATTGTCTATATATCCGGAAAGGATGATTACTATAAGGATCTGTTTGAATCCAGACCGATGCATTTTTTACATAAACCGATTGAACCGGATGCGCTCATTAAAGATATACGGCTTGCGATGAAATTGACGGACAAGCTTGGCGGTACCTTTGCCTATAGGAAAGGTCACGAAGCCTATCGAAAACCAGTAAAAGATATTCTCTATTTTGAAAGCAACAACAGAGAAGTCAGAATGGTAACTACGGACGGAGAAGAATTTTTTTATGCAAAACTGGATGACATTTTCGATCAATTGGCGAAATATCATTTCATGTATATTCATAAATCCTATATTGTCAATTATTTCTTCATCATAAAATTTAAATATGAAGAAGTCACTATGTCAAACATGAGGGTTCTCCCCATTAGCCAGGCGAGAAGAAAAATGACAAGAGAATTACAGCTGAAATTTGAGAAAGAGGGGTTTCAGTAATGCAGTGGGGTTTATATGAGTGGGTTTTTGTATTTTTTAAACATTTTTTGGACTTATACGGTTTATAAATTTATGCAGATATTTTTTACTGAAAGGATCTTTCAGAGAAGAGTGGAATTGTTGTCTTACATCTTGTTTTACCTATTGAATACAGTAATTTATTTAATATTAAACGTACCACCAATTATACTTATGATTTCTAACTTAACAGCCCTTGTTGCTTTAACTTATAATTATAAGTCATCTCAGAAAAATCGGTTGCTTTCTGCAATGCTTATTAATCTAATCCTAATAGGAGCAGAAATGATAGCTGTTCTTGCAACAGGATATTTTGATTTTTCACTTTTTACAAGGAATGATTATTCTTCCATATTTGGATTGGTTGCAACCAGAATTGTTTCATACTTGGTAGTATTGATTTTAACAAATTTTAAAAACTTGAAAAAAAGAGAATCTCTGCCAAATTCAAATTGGTTTTGTATCGTATTGATCCCCAGTGCCTCATTCTATCTGATTTTACTGCTGTTCCAGGCGCGAGGCCTTGCGGGAGGACAGGTGCTGGTAGGCATTGTATTAATATTTTTAATTAATGTTGCAACCTTTCAGATCTATGATGCAATTATCGCTGCGTTATCGGAAAAAATGCAAAACCTGTTGGTTTTAGAACAGAATAAATACTATGACCGGCAATTTGAACTGATGAAAGCATCTCAAAAAACGATAAAAGCAATCAAGCATGATTTGAAAAACCATATGTTTGCTATCCGATCCCTTGTTGAAAATGGGGATAGAAATGAAGCTCTCGACTATATTTCTGATATTACGGCCAATCTGGGAACCGGACAGGATTATGCGACATCCGGGAACACCATTATTGACAGCATTATTAATTTTAAATTTCAGGAAGCGGCGCAGAAAGGAATCAAAACTTCTTTGGATTTAAAAATACCGGAAAATTTAGAAATTCTATCGTATGATATGACCATCATTCTTGGAAATTTGCTGGATAATGGGATCAAGGCAGCAAGTTCGGTCAAAGGGGATCGGTTTATCAATCTAAAAATCAGGTATGATAAAGGCCGGCTGTTGATCCAAGCCATAAATCCATATACCGGTAAAATCAATCGAGGAAACGGAAAACTTCTTACTTCAAAAGCAGATCGGGACAATCATGGGATTGGTCTGACAAATATCAGGCAGGTAATCCAAAAATATGATGGCACGATGAGTCTGGATTATAACAGAAATATTTTTTCTGTTTCTATATTAATGTACGTGGAATAGTTAATTCTTACAAAAACATATATTAATTTCTACATTTTGTGGTACAAGCTTATATTTATGATATATTTGAAGTGTTCCAAAATTTTATGCGAAAGGAGGTAACTGCTTTGAAAAATTTATATTTTAAATTTGGTGGTATGATCGCCGCGCTTGCTCTGATGATTACGGCTGCCAACGTACATACAACATGCATGTGCATAGCGCATCAGCCAAAGCTGCCGGAAGGGGCTGAAAAACTTAGAAAGTTCTAAATGCTGTTAGGAATTTCTAAAAAAATTGCGGATTCATTAGTTCAAAACGACGTCGTAAAATCAGAAGAAGTAGAACTATATGAATATGGGGTTAGACAGGGGATCGTGCTGGTTATAAATATTATGACTGCTGTCCTGATTGGATTGATTTTGGGTATGGTTTTGCAAAGTATTGTGTTTTTGCTTGCATATATGCCCATCAGATCATACGCAGGGGGATACCACGCAGGTAGCCAATTAACTTGTTACCTGTTTTCAATTCCATTTATGCTGGCAGCGCTTATTGGAATAAAAATGGTACCTTGGAACATCTTTCTTTGTATCGCAGCTTTGGCTTGTGCTGGACTGATCATCGCTATATTTGCTCCTGTTGAGGATTCAAACAAGCCTCTTGATCAGGTGGAACAAACCGTTTATAAAAGAAAAACTTATTTTATATTAGCAGTACTGATCAGTGCAGCAATTCTGTTCTGGATGATCAGTTTGACACAAATCTCGCTCAGCATAATTATGGCTATCGTAATGGCCGCAGTCATGCTAATACTGGGGGTATTGAAAAATAAAATAAAAAAGAGGGCGTAGGCTATATGTATGAACATAGCGTGGGAAATGAACAAAATATGATTGCAAATATAGTCGATACAACTTTATATACTTACTTAGAAGAAAGCGCAAAAGGGGCAACTCATTCAAACCGGGTGAGTGAATTGTGTAAACTTATCGGCATGGCAATGAAATTGCCGGATGCTGAGATTTATAAACTTGAAGTAAGTGGGTTGTTTCATGATATTGGAAAAATTGCTATTCGAGAACAGATCTTAAACAAGCCTGGATCGCTTTCAGTGTCAGAATGGAACGAGATTATGCGGCATCCTGAAATCGGATATCGGATATTATGTACTTCACCGGAGTTGGCCGAGATTGCAAGATATGTACTATATCATCATGAAAGATATGATGGAATGGGATACCCAGAAGGACTGAAACGTGATGAAATACCGCTTCTGGCAAGGATTATATCGGTGGCTGATTCTTTTGATGCTATGACAAACCAAAGATCGTATAAGGAAACCTTGAACAAGGATAAAGCGATAAAAGAGCTTTTAGAAAATAAAGGCAAACAATTTGACCCCTATATTGTAGATGTATTTGTTCAAAAGGTTTTGAACCGCTTATTTTAACCAAAGTGTATACGCAAAGATGCTCTGTTTATATTCTTCCAATAATATAGCTTGTTGGTTTGAACGTTCCACAGTTTTTCGCTTTGATGAGTCAACGAGGTAATGCTTGAAGAAGTATTACCTTTTTTGTCTGGATTGTTTTGCAGCATATACTTAGTTTGGAGGTAATTAGTTTCATGATAAAGGGTATTCATTCTTCGTATTTTAATGGTGGTGCATATATATTGACTGATAATATTGGGCTGATCGAAGATTTAGGGTGTGCCTTTACATCATTGACAGGTTATTCAAAATCAGATCTTTATCGCAAGAATATTTCCGATATCGCGGGAATGCTATTTGGTTCTGATTTTCATATGAATGATTTGGAAAATAACACAACCGTGGATCTGTTTCTCATCAGTAAGTCTTGGGAAGCGATTGAAGTCAGCGTTTCCATGTACCAATTAGGTGATACGAATCAAACATTGTATTTCTTCAAGCAAAAACCGAACTTTATATTAAATTCAGAGCAATCGTTTGTAGAAAAATTGATCGAGGATAATAATATGGGGATTGGGCTTTACAGCTGCCCTGACTACCGATTGCTGCAAGCAAATCAAAAATATTTAGATTATCTGCAGGATACTTATAACGAAGAAAATTTCTTGGGACGTTGTTTAGCTAGTTTTATCCCGGATTTTAAAGGAAGTGATCAGCAAAGTCTTTTGCTTGAAATTGCAAGAACAGGTGGATCAATATGTAATAAAGAAATTAAAATCACTTCTTATAATGGCGAAGATCAATATTGGAATCATAGTCTTACTCCTATTACTGAAGACGACCAAATTAGATATATCGTAATCATGTTGACTGATGTAACTGAAATTGTAATGAAAGGAAAATGTGCAGAAGAAAAGTATGAACAATTGAAACAGAAGAATGAAATAAAAGATGAATTGCTGCTGTTGATTTCTCATGAATTAAAAACCCCCCTGTCAATCATCACTTCGTGTATTCAGACGATGGAAATTGTATGTAAAAATGAATTGTCTGATAAAGTAAGAAAATATATCAATAAAATCAGGCAAAGCGCTTATCGGCAAATGAAACTGGTTAATAATATTTTAGATAACACACGCATGAGCTCAGGACATTTTTGTGTTAATCGTTCCCATGTCGATCTTGTTCAACTATCGAAGACGATTATAGAATCTATTCTGATTTTCGCGGAAAGAAAAGGGATTGAAATCTCATTTTCCTCTACAATAAAAAGAGCGGTATTTGAGACGGATGTGGAATTATATGAGAGAATTCTTTTAAATCTACTCTCTAATGCAGTCAAATTTACGCCGGAAGGTAAATCGATTGACGTGAAAATTTCTCAAACGTCAATTAAGGGTAAGAAGAAGTATTGTATACAGGTGAAAGATAGTGGCATCGGGATACCAAGCGATAAAAAGGAATTAATTTTTGAACGGTTCGGCCGCGTTGATAAATCGCTTGACAGATATACGGAGGGGACAGGCATTGGGCTATATTTGGTGAAAATGCTGGTTTCCTTAATGGAGGGAGACATCAAACTGGAAAGTAAAGAAGGTGTGGGAAGCACATTTTCATTACTATTTCCTGTTCCTCCTTCAAAGCAGTCGCTGAAAGAACCTTTGGTGATAGAAACGCCGAATGAACAATTGCTTACTGCATCTTTAATAGAATTCTCCGATATCTACTATGGAACATAAGGCGTTGCAGCAACAGGAAGATGTTGTTAAAACTCTTGCTCTCAAGTCAATTAGATAATACTTGAGGGACGGGGGTTTTTTTTGTTTATCAAGCATATATAGTATTGTATATTAACGAAAGTATCGTTTGAGGAGGATCAAATGAATCTATCGGAATTTAAATATTTGCTATGGGATCATACAAGAAAAATAAATGATGGGATGAATGCGGCGCTGAATTCCTGCGGAGCGAGGTATCACTTGTCTGCAATGCAACTTCGTATTCTTTTGGAAATTGAGCATAATGGTCCGCATACAGTTGGAAGTCTTGCAAGCAGTGTAGTAATTGCGGAAACAAATCTATCCACCATGTGTAAAAAACTTGAAGTGCTGGGTCTGCTGACACGGATCAGAGACCGAATTGATGAACGCATCGTAAGAATCGATTTGACGGATCGTGGAAGAAAAATGATTGAGGAGATCAATGGTTATTTCGATAAGAAAATCTTCATGGCGGCAGGGGAAAATCAGAGCGAGGGTTTTCTCTTTATTATTGAGGCAATGGAACGATTAAATACTATGTTATACAAATTGAATAAAGAATCAGAAATAGAATGATTAGGAGGAGTGTTAGAATGTCAGGTATGATGGTAGTTTCAAAACCGGATCAAGAAAACATTAATATTTTAGTGACCTTGAATTCCAATTACATTAGACCCCTGAAGGTCATGCTGAAATCTCTTTTCCTGAATAATGCCGGAGAACAGTTTGCTATTTTTTTAATGCATACCAGTTTAAAAGAAAATGAATTAGAAGAATTGGATGGTTATATAAAAGCTCACGGAAATCAATTAAAAGTGATTTTTGTTGATGAAAACTGCTTTGATGATGCACCGATCCTCATGCATTATACAAAAGAAATGTATTTTCGGCTTTTGGCTTATCAATTACTGCCTCAGAATCTGGAGCGGATTCTTTATCTGGATCCTGATATTCTTGTACTGAATTCTATTAGAGAGCTTTATGAAACAAATCTGAGAGGATATCTTTATGCGGCTGCCTATCATGACAAGATATCCATCAAAGAAATCAATAAAATCAGGTTGTATCCATATGAAATCAATGCCTATTATAATTCGGGCGTGCTCTTGATGAATCTGCATAAATTAAGGCAGGAAGCGAATGAGGCAGAGATTTATCGGTTTGTGGAAGAAAACAGAGCAAAGCTGATTATGCCGGATCAGGATATCCTAAATGCACTCTACGCAAAACAGATTAAGAATCTCGATGAAAAACTTTATAATTATGATGCCCGATATTACAGTTTCTATAAATTGTCCAGCAACGGGCTTTATGATATGGATCAGATCATAAAGCATACGGTAATTCTGCATTTCTGCGGTAAAAGAAAGCCCTGGACAAAGAAATATACAGGGAAATTTTACTCCCTGTACAAATATTATGAGAAACTGTCAGATGAAATTTCAGAAAAACTACAGATTCCTGTGTTACTATAATCAGGGGTGGTTTTTTGGATATTCGAATTTTGGTGGTTGAGGATGATGAACATATATGCAATACGGTAAAAACTTTTCTTCAAAATGAGGGCTTTGGGGTTGACACTTCTTTTAATGGTGATACAGCTCTTGATATGTTCTATGATAAAACCTATCATCTGGTTATTTTGGATATTCTGCTTCCGGGTATGAGCGGACAGGAGCTTCTGAAAGAATTTCGAAGAATCAGTAATGCTCCGGTTTTGATGATGACGGCACTGTCAGATGACAGGAGCCAACTTACTGCTTTTAAAAATGAGGCTGATGATTATGTTGTCAAGCCTTTTTCCATGCAGATTCTCATTAAACGTGTGGAAGCACTCCTTCGGCGAAGCGGGATGCTCCAGAAGGAAATCCGTATTGGGAAATTGACATTGAATGTGGAATCCTATAAAGCTATATATGATGCGTATGAAATACCACTTACCTTAAGAGAATTTGAAATTCTGTTGCTTCTGGCACAAAATAAGGGGAAGGTGGTTTCTCATGAAACTCTGTTGACGAAAATTTGGGGCTATCATTATAATGGTGATGAAGGGATTGTACATACACATATTAAAAATCTTCGGAGCAAATTGCCGGTTAATATCATTAAAACAATAAGGGGAATTGGTTATTGTCTGGAGATAGAGGTATGAGCATGCAAAGATTTGGTATTTTCGGTAAGGTGTTTTTATATACGTTGATCTTTCTTCTGCTTACGATTGGTGTGACAGTGATTGTCTTTGCACAGCAATTCAAGGATTTTTATGATTATCTGCAAATTCAACAATACACTACGGTTTTTGAACCGTTAAAAATAAGTATAGAAAATGATGACGGTATTGACGAAATTATTCAGACTGCAAATGACTTTCATGATAAAAATCAATCCTTTCCTTTCCGGATAGAAACTGAGGATGGAAGTATCGTATATTCAACAACTGCAATGAAACAGTCAGCTACTGAGGATGGAAGTATTATTACAGGTCAGAACACAAGCGAAGCTGCAATGAGCGATACAGCGACAATAAAAATTGCAGATCAATCCAGCGGTACAACTACAATAAAAATTGAAGATAACAATCCAGAATTCAAGGGGTTTACAATTACAAAAATAGATTCTGATTCGAATATAGATGCCATCGCAGATTACATTGATAGAGGTGTGGAGATTACACTGGAAGATAATCTACTGCTGCGTACTGTATCTGAAACGGATAATGCAGATTTGTATAAAGATTTTATCAAAAAAGTATTATTTATTTCATTTCTTTTGCTGTGCGCCAGTATTCTCGGTGCTGTATTATTTGCAAGAGGAATTACTAACCCGATCAGAAGGCTTGCCGATGATACCCGGAAAATGGCATGTTTGGAGCCGGTATGTTTACCGATAACCAGGCGGGATGAGGTTGGACAGCTGGCTCAAGATGTTCATAATATGTACGAAAAGCTGAAAAAGACAATTTCAAATTTAGAAGCTGAAATCCTGAGGGAGAAAGAAATGGAAGAAAACCAGAGATATTTCTTCTCCGCGGCTTCCCATGAACTGAAAACACCTATTGCTGCTGTTTCTGCTTTGCTGGAGGGTATGATTGCAGGCATAGGAGACTACAAGAACCATCCCAAATATCTACGCGAATGTTTGAATCGAATGAATGCACAAAACCGAATTATTACTGAAATTTTGGAAATTGTCAATCTTTCGGATGAAAGAATTATCCCTCATAAGGAAAATGTCAATTTATTAAGTATTATCAATTTTTTGTTGCCGGAATATCAAACACTTGCGGAAAAAAAAGAGCAGAAAATCATCATCAATGTGCCGGAAACAGTTTTCTGCTATACCGATAAAAAAATGCTCGGCAATGTTCTATCCAATGTGATGATGAATGCGATTCAAAATTCCCCAATGGGGGAAGAAATCCGTATTTGGAGTGAAGAAAAAAGAGATGACAGCAAAATTCGTTTTTCTATATTAAATACGAATGCCCATATTGAGGAAGAGGTTAAAACCAAATTATTTGAACCATTTTTCCGTGTGGATAAGGCAAGAAGTCAAAATGAGGAACGCGGCGGACTTGGTCTTACCATCGTGAAAAAAGTACTTGACTCCATGGACATTTCTTTTGGTTTAGAAACAATTGATCACGATGTGATGTTTTGGATGGAACTACCGATATAGATTTGAGTAATAGAGCAAAATTTATACTTTTTTGAATGCATGAAAGGAAGCGTTTTACTCGATGGATCATTATGAAAGGATATGCAATAATTCAACGCGAATATTTTGCATATTCTTTTCATTTTTTGATTCTACAGAAAAACTACAGATTGATTACAGATTGGATACAGATTGATAAGGTAATATCTCTATAGGAAATAACTGGGCTTACGAAATAACAGCAAATGCGGTCGTGCAAGCTCTGTTTAGAAAATCATAATGGAGGTATTTTATGAAGAAATGGATTGCAGTAATATGTGCTGCTGCCCTGATGCTTTCTGTAACAGGTTGCGGTCAGACGAAAGAGGCATCGGTGAAACAGTTGGTGAATGAAGAATTATCAGGAGAGATTACGGTTTCCTGCTATGATACGATGTCCTATAAGGATTTGCTTGAGCTGGCGGCAAAATCTTTTGAAGCGAAAAACCCGGGCACGAAAATCAATGTAGAAGCCTTCGGGCCAATGCCGGAAATAAAAACGATGGAAGATGGTGATACGAGCATCATTGTGATGTCAACAGGGGATGACCCCCAAGAGCGTTCGGAGTATATCAGCAAAATAAACACGGAACTGATGAGTGGCGAAGGTGCCGATGTTCTGGCTATGGATATTCTGCCTTACTATAAATATGTAGATGGTGGACAGCTCGAGAATTTACAAGCCTATATGGATGCTGACGATAATTTCTGCATGGAAGATTACCGTAAAAATATCATGGATGCGCTGAAATTTCGCGGCGGTCAATATGTGATACCGATGGACTATTGCTTTGAATATATTGCCTGCGACAGTTCTCTTTTCTCAGAAAAGGAACAGCAGAGTTTGCAACAGGGAACAACATTTACCTATGAACAACTGATGAAAGCGGCTGAAGAGCCTTTTGAAAGAGTAAATGCTGAGTCAGTCGAGCCGAAAAGAATGTTTGGAGCATTTGCCTACTCAACAATGCTAACCAGCATGTTTCAGGAAATGTTCCTGCAGGATTACGGTGACTATATCGATATCGACAATAAAAAAGTGAATCTGACGGACGGCAGGTTCACGAAGCTATTGAAATCACTTAAAAAATATAACGACAATAATTATTTAAAGCAAAATTCCGATTCCTCGGGCGATTCGCCGGACGACGTAGAAATTACTATAGAGGATTTCAATGAAGCAAAAGAAGAACAGTTTTTCTATAAAGTCAAGAGCCATTTCAGCTTTCTAACAGAAGCATTAAAAGAAGCCGGATTTAAGAATGTGATGGGTTTCGGAGATATGGATGCGGGAAATGAAGACCATGATAAAACGCTGGGTTTGCTTGCAAATGAGAACGGTGACATTCATTTTAATTTTTCACAGGCCTATGGAATCAACGCAAACTCTGATAACAAAGCACTGTCATGGTCATTTGTCAAATACCTGATGAGTGAGGAAATACAATCCAATCTTGAATTTTCCAGTATGGGATTACCAGTCAATAATGCAGCACGTTTGGAAAAAGCAAAAATAGATATCACAGGATCATCCTTTGATCCGGAAATAAATCAAAAGGGGGATCAAGAGGGAGTATTGACGGAAAGCCAGCAGATTGCACTTGACAGTTATGTTAAAAAAATAGAGGAGCTGTCCGATGAATTGAATTATTATCCGATACAGGATGATACCATCGATCAGATGGTAAACAATGAAGTTCCACATTATTTTGATGGTTCAAAATCGGCAGAAGAAGTGGCAAAAACTCTGCAGGAAAAAATAGAGCTGTATTTAAATGAATAGAATTTTCGTTCATGCAAAGAAACTTCGGGTTGATTCTGTCATTCTGTTTCTCCTTCCCGGGTTTACGGGATTGATCCTGTTTTACATATGGCCTTTCCTGATATCATTTTGTTACTCTTTTGTGGATAAACCAGTAAATGGTGTCTTTGTGGGTTTGAAAAATTATATTGACCTGTTCCATAACAAGCCATACCTCTTAGGATTGAAGAATACATTAACTTTCATTGGGATCAGTGTCCCTTTGGGAATGATTCTTTCCTTACTGGTGGCTATGATGATTCATCGAATAAAAAAACACAAGGAACTGTTTGCGCATGTTTTTCTGATTCCCTTGGTGATTCCGTCAGGCTCTATGGTATTCTTCTGGAAGGCGTTGTTCCTGGATGACGGTTATGTCAATGGAATCCTGACTTACCTTGGATTTTCCGGGATCAATTGGTTGGAAACTTCGGCAGTAATGTATGTGATCGTATTGATTTTTATCTGGAAGAACCTTGGATACAATATGATTTTATTCATGGCAGGGCTTCATAATATTCCGAAAGAGTATTATGAAGCCGCAGCTGTGGATGGCTCCAATACGATTCGGACATTTTTCTGTATTACCTTGCCTGGTCTGATACCAATGCTTGTTCTGGTTGTGATCATGTCTATGATCAATTCCTTTAAAGTTTTTAAGGAAATTTATCTGATTACCGGGAATTATCCCCATGAGAGTATCTACATGCTTCAGCATTTTATGAATAACATGTTTTATTCTTTGAATTACCAGAAGCTAACAACGGCAACCAGTGTTCTGGTCTTGATTATTACTGTGCTGGTTCAGTTTCTATTTCGATTTGAAAGAAGGGCAGAAGAATGAATAGTAAACGTTTCAATCCTTTAATTATGGGATCCTTAATTGTTTTAGGAATTCTGTTTCTGTTTCCTCTTGCCGTAACCGTTACCAACTCCTTCATGACGGGAAATGATATTATAACCCATTACGCGGCGAAGCTATCCGTTTTTGATGTGATAAATGGTGTCAAGGAAAAATACATTCAGATACCGCTTATTCCCAGTCAGATCACGGTTTCACAATATGCTGATGTATTGGTCAATCAGCCGGCATTTTTGATACTTCTGTCAAATTCCTTGAAAATCACAGTGCCGGTCGTTTTGGGAAATATCATCGTTTCCATGCTGACCGCATACGGTTTTACGATCTGGAAGTGGAAACAGAAAGAGAAATTTTTTTTTATTTATATTGTGGTGATGCTTATGCCATTACAAGCCGTTTTGGTACCGAATTATATTGTGGCTGATCAGCTTGGGTTGACCACCAGCTATCTGGCTATCATCCTTCCGGGGATTTTCTCTCCTTTTGGTACGTTTTTACTTCGGCAAAATATGAAAAGTATGCCGGTAGAATACTTTGAAGCTGCTCAGGTGGACGGAGCAAGTTCTCTTTACATGTTTGCGCATATTGCGTTGCCTCAGATGAAATCCGGTATTGCGGCATTGGTAATGCTGGTGTTCATTGAATACTGGAACATCGTGGAGCAGGTGATTATATTTATCAAAGAATATTACCGTGAACCTCTGTCGGTATTTTTATCCCATATTCCGGCAGAGAATATTAGCTTGATTTTTGCTGCATCTACTGCCTATATGATTCTACCTCTTTGGCTTTTGCTGCTGGGACAAAAGGATCTGGAAAAGGGAATCGAATTATCGGGGCTTAAGTAATGAGAGAAGATTCCAATCTCCACGATCAGGTAACTGTGAGGTTTCAATTTTACTGGATGAAGGAAACATTAAAATAAAGGAAAAGAATGATATGAATAAAGCGGATCAAGAATATGAAAAAAGAAGAGTTAATATTAAAACAATCGGTGCATTCCTGCTTGTATCACTTTTTCTCTTAACTTTTGTATCAAAAACTATATATAACCACAATTTGCCTGTTGTTACTGCCACATCTCCTGTCAATGGAAAACTGGAAAAAACGGAGATAGTAAAAGGGATTGCAGAGTGGGGAGAAAAACGAGAAATATACACGAATGCGGGAGGTTTTGTGGAAGACATTTTTGTCGAGGAGGGTGAGTCTGTTTTAAACGGCCAGGCATTGTTGGCATTATCCCTCACGAAAGAGGAACTTTCGGACAGACGAGAAAAAGATTATGAACTGCAGCAATTGGAGACAGATATCAAAAATGCCGAAGAGGATTACAGCAAGCTGAGAACACTTTATGAAGCAGGGGCTCTTTCGAAAAGTGAATTTGAAAAAGAAGACAGGAGCCTCCAGGCTCTTTATAGGAAAAAAGAAAAATTGATTCTGGACCGTCAGGATACGTTGAACTCTGATTCACTCATGATTTATGCTTCACAAGATTCCGTCATCACAGAGCTTTCTGTACATAAAGGGCAAAGAGTGAACGCAGGTGAAAAAGTCGCAGTCTGCGGATTATCTCAAGAATTTAAAGTTAACTGCTGTATCTCTTTGGATAACAATTTCGTATTGGTGGGAGATACTTGCAAACTGGAAAATTCATCCCATACCATTGATGGGATTGTGACAAAAGTCAAGACTGAGGAGGAAGGAAAAAAGATTGCTGTGTTAATTCAATCAGATGGTGTGAAGGATGGGGAGACATTTGATGTTGTTTTCAAGAAGAAAAGTGCAGAATCCCGTATCCTTGTTCCAAATGGTGCATTGAACCAGGATAGCAACGGGTATTTTCTATATCAGATCAAACAAAGGGATGGAATGCTTGGAAAGGAATTTTATGTAGATAAGCGGAAGGTATATATTGGTGATAACGATGCTGAGTATACAGTAATTACGGAAGGTGTTACTTTTTTTGAGCCAATTGTGCTGCTTTGTGACAAGGGATTATCGGAAGGGGATACGGTGATTCTTGAAAATGAAGGTGATTTTTTTGCAGAATAGAATAAAGGCGGCACTGTGGATATTAGCTGCTGTTTCTCTTGCAGGTCTTTTGTCCGTAACAATTTACGTTAAGACCATGGATTGGAAGGATTTATTGCTGGTTGCACCGATTTCATCTATATCATCAGAAATCAATGCGAAGCAGCTTGAAGAAATCAATGGTGAAGCTTTCCTGCTGACCTATGAAATTCTTTCGAAAGAGAATCTAAAGGCGCTAAATGCAAATTATGAGGTGACTTTGAGAAAAACAAATTATACCTATCCCTACATGTTGAATTACAGGCATATCAGCGGTTCGTTCTTTACAGAAAAAGATCAAAAAGAAAAAAAGAAATCGGCCGTACTGAATCAGACGGCGGCATATTCTATATTTGGGAATGCTGATGCATGTGGCAGAAAAGTGGCAATCAATCGGGAGTATTTTACGGTTATTGGTGTAATTGAAGATAAGGATGATAAGGATTATAAAAAGGATATGAATCCATCGGATAAGCCGTGCAATGTTTACATTCCGGCCGCATGTTCAAAGGAGAATCCAGTTTCTTTTGTTGTACAAATAAGCGATAATATCACCGAAAGAGAGGCGAAAAATGAATATAAATCCTTGACAGCACCAGAGAGCGGATATGTTTCCCTCGCTTTTGGCAAGATGGCAGAACTCGTGGATGGTTTATTTTTTATTGCAGTCAAGCTTGCAGCCATCAGTATTTTTCTGTTGATTCTAAAGAAGAGCGGCGACAGATTATGGGAAAATTTAAAACAGATCAGGATATTATCTGAACAGCTCTATGTCAGAGATTTGCTTCAGCGTTATCCGAAAGTAGTGATGAGGGCGGCAGGGCTGCTGATCCTGATGCTATTTAATATCATTCTGATACTAAACTTTGTATTCGGGTTTATTGAGTATTACCTGCAATGGAAGGATATCAAAGTATTTTCGCAGTACGGAGATTTATCTGTGCTGGGGCAGCATGCTTCTTCTTTGGAACATGTTATCATCCTGTCGATATTTTTCTTAATTGGGTTTACTATGGATAACATGTTGTTGCTGTTTTTACACTGGAAGAAGACAAATGATTAAAGTTACAAGGCGGATTATTTTTTAGATAGGGGTTTTTTATTGGGGCTCTGCTCGTTTTTGAGTGAGGGCCTCAGCTTTATTTATCAATAAAGTATTCACAATATGATTGATTCCGTCATATTGATATAGTTGAGTTACATTTTAATGTGAAGGAACAGGAAGGAGGGATAGGATGCAAGGGATTGTGGTAGATGAAGAGGGTGGAACTGTAAAAGCTGCAATTGTAAAACTTTACAAAACTCAGGAATCTTCATGTGATACAGAAATGGAGACGATTACATATACTTCGACGGACGAAAATGGAAACTTCGTTATTCAAGACTTGGATCCAGATGAAAAATATGTCATCGAAATCCATGTGGAAGATTTGACAGCAAAGAAAAAAGAGGATGAAAGTGTACCATTAATCGCTGAAAGTAAAATTGAAGATAGGATCAATGAGGAGCAGTGGGAAGATTGTATTGATGAAGAACCGTTCGAAAATAGAGTCGATAAGGAAGAACGTATAAATAATACTGGCAGTAATCCGGGCGAGTGTGAAATACGAGAAATCTTAACCGGCAATATGGTCCATTTGGATGAGAATTTTGAAAAGAAACTATATGCAATTAAAAATACGACATGGTGGTAAATTAAAAATACTAACTCGTTTTATCAATCAATAACATCTCATTTCTGTGTGAATTTTCTGAATGCAGAGGGGGATGTTATTTTATTTTGAATGTATTTCTGTAAGGATTTATGATAAACTATTGATCAAAGTATTAGAAACTTAAACTTGAGAAGGATTACTGTTTTCTGTTGCTTTTCAAGCCCTGATTACACGAAAGATGATAGGAGGTCACCAGAGTAAGATGAATAATCTTGACATAGAACAAATCATTAATGAGGTATATTATTCCTTGGAAAAAAATAACTTTTCAACCTTGAAAAGACCCGGATCTCCGATGTGGGAAAAACCATTGGTAGGCATTGCAGCAGGAGACGATCCTTATTATGATTTCTTAAAGGAACACATCGGTTCGTTTCATTGGAACCCAATGGAAGTTTTTCAATTGAAATATCCCGGATCTGTTTCAAAAGAAAGCTTGCGCGTTGTTTCTATGGCTTTCCCTCAGTCAATGGATACGAAGCTGGCACAATCCAAAGAAAAGAATGCTCCGGCAAGGGAGTGGATTGTTTCAAGGGGAGAATGGGAACCGTTGATGATAGAATTCAGCGGAAAAATGGTTGCTAAACTTGAAAGCTTGGGTGTTCGGAGTGTTTCTATCGATTTGCTTCCGGAGTTTAGTACAGCAAAATCCGAAACGTTAGGACTTGCCTCGAAGTGGTCGCATAGGCACAGTGCTTATTTAGCCGGTCTGGGAACATTCGGACTGTCGGAAGGTCTGATCACAGAGAAAGGAAAGGCTGTGCGGATTACCTCATTGATCGTGGAAGCACCCCTCACTCCATCCGTTAGGCCTTATCAATCCCCTTATGAATGGTGTCTGTATTATAAAAACGGTACCTGTGGAGCTTGTATGAAGCGTTGCCCTGTCTGCTATAACACCGGAAGGTCATAATAAAGAGGTATGCGAAGCTTATGAAGAGGTCTTTGCAGAAAAATATTGGCCGGAGGGTTTGGAAAAAGGGGACTATATTATAGGCTGCGGGTTATGTCAGACTGGAATACCGTGCCAAAATAAAAAACCTTAAAAAGTCCTTTTTGCTCAAAAATCCATACATTTAAAAATAGTTTCAAATCCTATTGTGAAATGGAATAATTTAGGGTATTCTATAAATGCTTATGTACTAATAAATAGAAAAGATATAGAAGAGGGAGTACGGGCATGAAAAAAGATGTAACCTTATATAACATATTGTTTCCCATCTGGTTTTTACTGATATTTCCCATTACCTGGATTGTAATTCTTCCGGCAAACTTTCTGATTGACAGTCTGGTGCTTCTGGTCAGTATCAAACTGTTAAAACTAGCAAATCTTAAAAGTATATATAAGAGAACGATTTTAAAAGTTTGGTTGATCGGATTCGCATCGGATTTCATTGGTGCTGGAATTCTATTTTTTTCCACTGAGAGCCCTTTTGGATGGGATGAATACCTTCAATCGGTATCGTGGAATCCATTCGATAACTGGTATGCATTGCTGTATGTTGCATTTGCTGTTATCGTTACAGGATTGCTGATTTATATAGCCAATCTTAAATTTTCATTTCAAAATTTAGAAATAGAAAAGCGTCAAAAGAGGATACTGGCTCTGGCTTTGGCGGTTTTCACGGCACCTTATGTTTTCTTTTATCCCAGTTCACTGATCAATGGGGGCTCCTTCGACGAGCTTGATTTCTTTACAAATCATATCGTCAGAAGAGATGAATTCAGATTGGAAGTTGTCATCAATGAAAATCCATTAGAGAGTCATGCTGAGAAACCAATCATCATGTACTATTTTCAAAATGATGTGAAGGATGCAATCAATGAGGCGGATAAAATATCTGGCGAAAAGCCAATAAATACCGAACCGATTTACACTTTAAATTTCTATAAACGGGATTATACTGAGAGGAAAGCAATTCCAATGTGGATTGACGGCAATCAGGGATATATTCAATATGGGAATGCCTGGTATGAGCTGGATCAAAAGAAAATACGGCCGTTCATTAAGGCGATGAAAGATTTACAAAATGCAAAAGGAAAGCGTGAATTCACGATCATACCGGAACCGAATTCTGTTGAAATTACGGAAGAACGGTTAAACGAATTGGATAAGGACGGTAAGAAGGTCTCTGAGTATCCGGTCTTTGAAGACAGCCGGTATGAATACTATTGTTCAGATAAAGAGAAGTTGTTAGATTCCGCTATGATTGCGTTTGAAGACGAAGAAAAAACCGATATTTATAAAGCACTGGAATCTGGTCTGGTGACTCCTCAGGAGTTGATCGATCAAGGATTACCGCTCGTTGCGAAGCCGAAAATAAAACAGTAGAAATTCTGCCGGTAATTCAATTCGCAGATTAGGCAGGCAAATAAAAGAAAGGATGATTTCGATGAAGGTTTTATTAGTAAATGGAAGCCCACACAAAGAAGGATGTACTTATACAGCGCTGACTGAAGTGGCTGGAGCATTACAAAAGAATGGAATTGACACGGAAATTTTTCACATAGGAAGTAAGCCTGTTCACGGTTGCATTGCATGTGGACGTTGTGTAGA
The DNA here is from genome assembly GCA_963665645.2 of Anaerovoracaceae bacterium. Classification (GTDB taxonomy): domain Bacteria; phylum Bacillota; class Clostridia; order Peptostreptococcales; family Anaerovoracaceae; genus Anoxybacterium. The sequence goes on from CAXXQN010000005.1 coordinate 92,115, forward strand.
ACTTGGACGCTGCACTTTTGATGATGATGTATGCAATGAATTGATCGGACGTTTTGCTGAGGCAAATGGAATCGTAATCGGATCCCCTGTGTATTACGCTGGACCGAATGGAGCATTATGTGCGTTGCTTGATCGAGTCTTTTTTTCAAGCTCTCATAAATTTGCAAACAAACCGGCTACTGCTGTTGTCAGCTGTCGACGTGGAGGCGCAACCGCAGCTTTTGATCGTTTGAACAAGTATTTTACAATCAACCGTATGCCGGTGGTGTCTTCCCAATATTGGAACATGGTGCATGGTATTAAGCCGGATGATGTACGCAAGGATTTGGAGGGTCTGCAGATCATGCGGACGCTTGGTGACAACATGGCATGGATGTTAAAATCAATGGAGGCAGCGAATCAGATGCTCCCTGAGAAGGAACCTTGGATTACAACAAATTTCATTCGATAGGATCGCGGTAAGGCTAAAATAGAAATAATAAACTGCATAGAGAAGGCGACTGCAAAACCGGTCGCCTTAATATTTTGATTAATCTTTATGATATAACTTATTTTCTTTCACCAAGTCCTTTTATGAAATGATTGAATTCTTCGATATAAGCATATGCCAACTTGGTTAATTCATAAATTTGCTCTTCCTGTAGCTGCTTGTTAGACTGCTCTAACAGTTCGTCAAATACCTGAATAAATTGACTTGAGATTTCAATTCTTTCTAACTCGTCGGACGAAAGTGTATTATGGACATATTTCCCATGATTGCTCATTGCCTGCAGCCACAATTGATGTTCGTATAATACTTCTTGTGCAAAATTTTGACTGTTCATATGTTATCCCCCTGATCTTACAAAATCAAAAATGATTTCTTCCTCTAAAAAATGTATCCCTTTTCTATAGTATAATCCCTAGACTTTGGAAAAATTTATCAATAATTGTAGGTTGACAATCTTTTCCTACAATTATAAAATGTTATTGTTCTACAATTGTAGAATTAATGATGAGTTGTGAATAAAATAGTAATATATAGAAAGGCGGTATTTATGAATAAGAGTAAAAATATAAAAAGATTGCCTGACAGCGAATTGGAAATCATGATGATCATCTGGGAAGCAAAAGAACCGATTTCGTCTGCCTATTTAATGCAAAAGTTGAAAGGTGAAAAAAATTGGGCGACAACTACCGTGCTAAATTTTCTTGCCAGGCTTGTGGAACGGGGGTTTCTTCATGTCGAAAAACAAGGCAGAATTAATATCTATAGCCCTTTGGTCGTTGAAAAGGAATATATAGAAGCAGAAAGCAGATCCTTTCTGGAACGACTTCATAAAAGCTCATTGAAAAGCTTTGTTGCCGCTTTGTATACGGGCAAAACGATCAGCTCAAAGGATGCGGATGAATTAAAGGATTACATCGATGAATTAACAAAAGGGGAAGGGAAAAAGGGGGAATAATACATGCAGTCAATTTTTTTTAATATGGTAGGGATGTCCATTACAGTATCGATCGTCGTGATCATATTATTGCTACTATCCTCCTTTTTTAAGGAAAGATATACCGCAAAGTGGTCTTGCTTTATCTGGCTGATCCTTGCGATCCGATTGCTGATTCCATTTGATTTTGGGTTCACTTCTCCACCCGTGGAATTAAAGCTGTCAGACAGGGAGCTTATTTACGGCGTTGATGAGACGGAATTTTCCGAACTTGCTCTTCCAGAACTTGGGGTATCTGAAAATATAAATGCCACACCGGAGCAAAAAGAGGCATATGAAAACGACTTGAAGAAATATAATACTGAAATACTGGCAGCGAAAAAGGCAACTGGAAAAACCATAACGATCAGCCAGATCATATCAGGAATTTATTTGATCGGTATTGTAATTTTTTTTCTTTTGCAGTTTGGTATATATTTTTCTTTTCGCCTGTCTACAAGAAGATGGTACTGTGAGGTTAATCCCCAGACTTTGAAAACCCTTGAAAGGTTAAAACTTGAAATGGAACTGATCAAACCCCTAAGGATCAAAGTCTGTAAGAAAATCTCAAGTCCTATGATTGTAGGACTGATCAAACCAACACTGTTATTACCACATGAGGGGTATCAAAATATAGATTTGGAAGTTATTTTAAAGCATGAGCTAGTACACTTTAAGAGAAATGACCTCTGGTTCAAGCTGCTTTTGCTTTGTGCTAATGCTTTACATTGGTTTAACCCAGTGATTTACCGCATGGTGACAGAGGCAAATAAGGATATCGAAATGTCCTGCGATGAAGAGGTTTTAAAAGGAGCGGATACGTCGGTCAGAAAGCGGTATAGCAAAAGAATTCTGGATTTGATGCAGGGGAATCATCATCCGGGGACTCCAATCTCTACTCGCTTTCATGGCGGCAAAGGAATGATAAAAAGCCGAATTCGGCATATCTTTGATGAAAGAGCCAAGAAAAAAGGCGTCTTATCTTTTTTTACTGTGCTAATTCTTGTGTTGGCCTTTTCGGCTTGCCGGTTTGGAATCGGGCAGGCGTACTGGCAAATCCCTATTTCCAGAGAAATTGTAGATGCATATGGGTTCGATGCTGAGGGCAACCGTAATTCTGAAATGCCTGACTTCACTATTCCGTTGTCTTTTGATAGGAATCAAAATGGAAAAGAGGATACCACATTTTCTTTGATCGTTTCTGAAGAAGGGAAAAATTGCACATTAAAATATCAAAATGCAGACGGAAGCACTGTTAAAACCCGGGTTTTTGAAAATGTGGAGCCAGGATTCGACTATGGCATACAAGCAGCTAATCTGGAGGATTGGAATACCGTCATGATTATCGTTTCCATCGACTATCGCGGCATGCCCTTTGGATCGGGATATTGGGAAATTTATACATGGAAAAATACATGGAAGGGCGGGAGTTTTGAACGAGTCGATCTGAATTCGGTGGAAGAAAACTTGATGACACGAATACTGAAACCGGAGGAAGCAAGAAATAATGTAATGGGGGCTGGCGTTATCACATATCTGTATGATAGTGACCAGTATCCTGTGGACTATCCCGTTGCAGCTCTTTCTTTCAAAGATGAATTGAAAAAGGATGGTACATTGGGCGGAATTATATATGCCCCGATGTCGGAATATGATGTGGAAGGTTTTCAGAACTGGGGGCAGGAAGCTGTCGGAAAAATGATTACCGGAATGAATTTTGTTGCCGGCAGTAATGTGGAAGGCTGGGAAGACCCTTCCCGTGCACTCCTTGAAACGAATGAAGTGGTATATATTACGCTTCCTAATATCACAGCAACCGTAACGCGTTATTATCAATATCAGGACGGTAAATGGAACTACGTAGACAGAATGATCGAATAGGCTGTGGTTTGTGCTGGAAATGATCGAATAAGACCAGGAGAAGGGAGAAGCTATGATAACCATTAACGCACCGTTTCTTATTGCACTAACAATCATTATCTATTTGATCGTAATCAAATGTTTGGAGTGGTATCTTTTCCAAAATAAATCGTTTCATTTTGGCAGAAAAAGAAATGAGAATAGCTCTAAAGTTTCAGGGACCAGATTAAAGGCTTTGATTTTCTTTGATACGTCGGAATTAAAAAGACCTTGGTATGTTGCTATTCCCATTTTTTTATTTACCTTTTCTTCTTCAATGTTTTTAATTCATTTTTCTGAACGGTTTGTGCTGTATCAATGGATTCTTTTTTATGCAATTGCTATTCTTTTGATGATATTATTTGATATGGGTATCATGCTTCGTGTCAACCGGGACTATTTTTTGGCAGAAGGTCGTAAAAAAAGATATCTAAGGTCACAAGGTGTACAATTTCTCTTGTCGGCTCTATTAGTTGTTACCATCATGGGTGCTTATTACACCTATGAAGAGAAACAAAATGCGGATCCGATCGGCTTGCGAGATAGCGTGGAATGGGTGATTGAGCCGACTTTTCGTGCAGAATGGCCGAGATTCACCGAAGGCCTTGCTCCGGTGGGAGAAAAAGGAAGACAGGGATTTATCAATAAAAAAGGGGAGATCGTGATTCCGCTTCGTTATGAGAAGACGGAAAACTTTCATGAGGAGCTGGCAGCCGTGATGCAAAATGGCAAGTGGGGTTACATTAATCGGAACGGTTTTCTTGTCATCCCATTTCAGTTTGATAACGCGTCTGAATTCGGTGACGGATTGGCGCCGGTGCAAAAGGACGGTGTTTGGATGGTAATCAATCAGAATGGAGAGGTTGTATTTAAAACGGAATATGATTACATCTATCCGTACAACGAGGGGGTTGCCATGGTTGAGGTAAGGACAAATACCAGCAGCAACCTGATTGATAAGGGAGGAAATCTTCTGCTCGAGAAGGAATATGAATTTTCCAGCGGCTTTCATGAAGGTTGCATTTCGGTATCGGATCAGGAAACTCGAAAAACTTATTATATTGATATCAATGAAACCAAAGTCATTTCCCTTGATTTTATTGATGCTGGAGGTTTCATCAATGGCTATGCACCTGTCTGGCTGAACGAAGGAACCTATGCTTTGATTGACCATGCAGGGAATATTATCAGGAATATAAGCGAAGATGAGTATTATGCCTATGGAAGCTGCAGTGAGGGATTGGTAAACTATCATAAAGGAGAATGGGGCGGCAGTGGAAAGAATACCTATCGGGAAGGATTCAAAGACTGCTATGGGAATATCATTATTCCTGCTGAGTTTCAAAATGCAACAGATGCAAGTGACGGCTTGATTGGCTTAACGGTTGATGGACTTTGGGGGTTCGTAGAAAATCCGCTGCCTGAAGCGGCACGAGGTATCAATCAGGAATTATGGCAAAAGGACAGAACCCAGATCGGAACTGTGGAAGGTCTTCCTGTTTACGCCGGAGAGTTGGAACGTTATGCTTACAGTATAAAAGAGGCGAATACAGGATTCACCGGAATCACGGTATATAAAAAAGCCTTCGAGAAATTGAAAGTCGAAAAGGCTTTTGAAAAGTATGCAATAGATATGGAACCCGAGAAGATTCAGTATCAGATCGGCAATACCTATTATAAAAAATTGCTTATTTAAAAGTTGGAAAGTCCATGAGATTATCCAGTGGATAGCTGTTGGGGTCCGTTTTTAAAAATTCTCCGCCGTCTTTGCCCCGAACAGCGATTGCACCGTCGATACATCCCTCCTTGGCCTGTAAAATCGCGTGGTTTATGGGCAGTACTATTCCATTTTCCAACAGAACATCGGTAATATTGCCTTCATGGTCTTTTTTGATTTTTACTATTTTTGCATTGTCATTGGACATTCTTTATCTCCTTCCAAACCTTGATTATTTCTTAGTGTAACACCTATGTACAATAATATACATAAAATGGATAGTAGAATTGGTTTAGGAATTTTGTAAATCTATGCTATAATTTAGGAGTTACTGAACATGGAATCAGATTAATTCGTAAAACTTGGATTTTAATCAAAAAGAGATGGATCGATATGGTAAAAAAAGAGTTGAATTTTCCCACCGTTTATCAAAATGAAACAGTGGTTGGATATGGTGGCAATCAGGAATGGTTTGCACAAAAAATGAAGAGAAGGGCAGGGTGCGGCTGCACCAGTGGAGCAAACCTTGCAGCTTATTATGCTTCAAATCATCCTGAAATGGCAGCAATATACGACGGCGAATGCAATCAATTTGATCAGGCCGAATACATCCGAGCCATGGATGATATGTACCGTTATATGAAGCCGGGTCTTATTGGGTATCCTTATGTAAAGAAATTTGGCAGGCAATTTGTCAAGTTTTGCAAAGACCACGGGATAAAGGCCGAAGCACACTTTTGTCTGAAGTTTCGGGATTCCGAAGAGGCATTTGCCTACGTAAAGGAAAATATCGATGCAGATCATCCTGTCGCTTTATTGATCTTATTTCATCGTGCCCATGCCCTGCGGGAAGACAACTGGCACTGGGTGACCATAACGGGATATATCGTGGATGAAAACAATCCTCATACCTCGGAGATTATATTATCAAACTGCGGTGAGCGTCAGATCGTAAAAGCGTATGAATTATTTGAAGTGCATCGAAAAAACACCATTCGAATGGTAAGCTTCCGAATCTTTTAAGATATTGGAAACCGTAGATTACTGAAGAAATTAACCTCCCTGCTGAAATATGAAAATATCGGCAGGAAGGTTTTTATGTAGAGGAAAGAATAAGTAATATAATGAAGGAGATTTTAATGAATAAAAATAAACCGAAAGCAGCATTTATCTGTGTACACAATTCATGCAGAAGCCAGATTGCTGAAGCACTTGGAAAGCATTTTGCCTCCGACGTATTTGAAAGCTATTCTGCTGGCACGGAAACGAAGCCCCGGATCAATCAGGATGCGGTAAGATTGATGAAAGAAATATACGAAATTGATATGGAGAAGACTCAGCATTCAAAGTTGCTCACAGATATTCCAGAAGTTGATATTGTTGTTAAAATGGGCTGTAATGTGGTTTGTCCATACTTGCCTGCGGAACATACGGAAGACTGGGGGTTAGATGATCCAACCGGTAAAAGCGATGCGGAATTTAAGAAGGTAATAGAAATAATCGAGTCAAAAGTTAAAAATTTAAAACAGAGGATAGAGAAGAATATTTGATCTCCTGATTTTGACAACAGAGTAGCGCAGTGTTATAATTTTACAATACAATACAGAAGGAGGTTGTAAGCAGATGCTCAATCCTATCGTTATTATTGCATAGCAAAGGCTATTGCAATGAACAGCTATAAGCTAGAAATCAGATGTACATATAGCCTTTGCCATTCCTAATAAAAAAATCTTAGGAGAGCAAAATGAGCTATAAAAAGGCAATTCATATATTCCCTAACGACTTGCTTGAGCAGGTACAAGAGTATGTAGAAGGTGAGTTTATCTATATACCTAGAAAATCAGGCAATAAAAAAAAGTGGGGATCAAAAACATCTACCCGCAAAGAAATGCAGCATCGAAATACGCAGATTTATGATGATTATTTGAGGGGGATCAGCCCACAAGAATTATCTGTAAAATATTTTTTGTCTTTAAAAAGTATACAAAGGATAATCCGAGAACAACGAAACTGTAATTAATTTTAGATTGGAATGGGTCAATGCAGATTTACAACTGTATTGGCTCATTTTTTTTTACTAAGAGTCTTTGAGGTTTCGTTTTGCGAGACAGACTGATACAATTTAAAAGACAAATCAAAAGATTAGGAGGGACTATTTTTATTCATATAAACAGATTACATAAAATTAAAAAATGAGGTTTTATTATGTTTGATATTAGAAAAATCCAAGAGCAAATAATTTTTAGTGCGATTAAAGCAACGAGCAACGATGAAGCAGCAACAAAAATTGTATATGGAGAATACGAGATGTCTTCGTCAGAAGATAATGCGACATGGGTGAAATCCACCATGAGCAGATTAGAAAACCACTTTGATGAATCTATTGTTAAGCAGATTAGAATGAACTGTCAATGTGGGTATGGGATGGATGAAAAATTAGCGTTAGTGAAAGAACTACTTGAATCATCGTCTAATTTAGAAGAATTTGCAAGCCAAGATAAAGCAAAAGAAGCCGGTTTGTCTTACACAAAAGGGGAACTTTATCTGCAATTTGATTTTTGCCCTTGCCCGATGCTTGCTGAGGTGGAGAAATTGGATACAGATACATGGTGCCAATGCACTACTGGTTATAGTAAATTCCTTTTTGAAAAAGCGTTTGGCTGTGAAGTCCAGGTGGAATTATTAAAAAGTATTAAAATGGGCGACGATATATGCCTTATGAAAATCATTCCTTCAGATTCTATTTGGAAATAGGGGAATAAGTTGAATGCACTTTGATCGTGTAGAAGTTTTTTCTTGTTTTTAATTCACTAGAAAGCATACCCCTTTACGTGTAGAATCGGTCATGTAAAGGGGTGTTTCTCATGCGACCTGGGCGAACCGGGTGCGATCTATTCTCACTTTTTCTTCTCAGCTTGCAGCTTTGCCCAGGCGATAGCAAAAGCTGAATCTTGAGGCTTCTCCTTTTCCTGTTTTTGCATGTACTCTTGCAACTCTCTTTTGCCCATATTATTGCGCTTTTCTGCCAATTGTTTATTAAATCGGTCGAATTTTTCACGGAATCCGCAAGGGCAGGAATAAATTCGTTTTTCTCCTTCTCCAACCACATTGAGTTTCTTATGGCATTGTGGGCAGCGAGCATTGCTCACGTAGGATAAATTTTGTCTATAACCACACTCTCGATCCTGACAGATCAGCATCTTTCCCTTTTTACCGTTTACCTCAAGCAGGAATTTATCACACATCGGGCATCGGGTTCGCGTCATATTATCATGCCTGTAGTTTCCGTCGCTGGCCACGACACGGCTGACAATGGTGGAGGCGAAATTTCTCATTTCGGAGAGAAAAGGAGCGCTCTTTTCTTGTCCTTTACTGATTGCCGTCAGTTGCTTTTCCCATTTTTCTGTCAGCTTTGGAGATTTCAATTCTTCCGGCACCAAATTGATCAGTTGAATACCCTTACTCATAGGGAAAATTTCTTTTCCTCTTCTCTCGGCGGAGTTTGCAGAAAACATCTTTTCAATGATGTCCGCTCTGGTTGCCGGGGTTCCCAGATTATGATGCTCCATCGCGGAAAGCAGAGATGCTTCAGTGAATCTCCCTGGTGGCTTTGTTTTGCCATTTCCAAGTTTTATGCCCAGTACGTGAAGGCTTTGCCCCTGTTTCAGTTCGGGCAGACTCTGGCTTTTCATTTCAACCTCTTGGGAAGATTCGTCTTGATCGTCCACACCGCTTGCACCGTAAATGTTCTTCCAACCCTTCTGCTTTACAATTTTTCCTTTTGCAGAAAAAATTTCATGCTCAATCTCAATCTTAACGGTTGTCTGCATATATTCAAAATCAGGAGAGAATACTGCTAAGAACCGTTTTACGACCAAATCATAAATCTTTCTTTCTTCCGAGGTTAAGTCCGAAAGCCTCACATAATCCTCAGTAGGTATAATTGCATGGTGATCTGTTACTTTGCTGTCGTCTACGATTCGCTTGGATGTCTTGATACCGGTTTTTAAAAGCTCAGTAGTTATGGCACTGTATTCACCGGTGGACACCGCACGCAGTCGGTCTTTTAGAGATGGGACGATATCACTGCTGATATAACGAGAGTCAGTTCTTGGATAGGTGAGTGCCTTATGCTCTTCATAAAGCCGCTGCATCAGGTTTAAGGTTTGTTTTGCAGAAAAGCCGTACCTGATATTTGCATCCCGCTGTAGCTCGGTCAAGTCATATAATAATGGAGGTGCCTCTCGTTTGGCATCCCTTTTTAATTCTATAATCTTTCCGTCTTTCCCCTTTACTTTACTGACAATAGAATCTGCGTTATCCTTCTCTGAAATTCTGGTTTGTCCGGTTTTTTTCTCTCCCCATAATGCGCTGAAGCCGCCAAATTCTGCATGAATATTATAATAATCCTTGGGAATAAACTTTTTTATTTCTTCTTCTCTTTTCACGATCATAGCCAAGGTTGGAGTCTGAACACGGCCAGCGGATAATTGAGCATTATACTTACAAGTTAATGCTCTGGTTACGTTAAGTCCTACCAGCCAGTCAGCTTCCGCTCTGCTTTGGGCGGAATGATAAAGATTGTCATATTCCGAGGACTGCTTTAAATGAGCAAAACCCTCTTTGATGCTTTTGTCCGTCTGGGAGGAAATCCAAAGACGCTTGATTGGTTTGTGAAAGCCAACTTTCTGGATGATCCAGCGAGCGACCAGTTCGCCTTCACGACCTGCGTCAGTAGCAATAACAAGTTCCGTAATTTCCGGATTTTTCATTAGATTTTTGACTACATTAAATTGCTTTCCTGTTTCTTTAATAACGACTAAATCCATTCTCGTAGGCATCATCGGCAGGGTTTCCAAGGACCATTTTTTATATTGATCCCCGTAATGCTCAGGATCAGCTAAGGTTACCAAATGCCCAAGTGACCAGGTTACTATATATTTAGGGCCTATAATGTGACCATCTTTTGAATTCGTACATCCAAGCACACGAGCAAGCTCACGGCCTACAGAAGGTTTTTCTGCTAATACTAATATTTTTCCCATTTTTACTCCTATACTGATTTTTCAGGTTGATTTTCATTGAATGTGTATATTATAGCACGAAACTGCGTTCACGGTGAAGTCTTCCTCTAAGGTGTTTTCTGTTTGTAATTTTTTCTTCCGGGTTTATAAAATTCATCCTTATGGTTTTTTGACAACCGCAACAAATTCTCAAGACTTGGCTTCTAAAATATTCCTTAATATTATATAATCAATGTGGTGTTAGTATATCTTATTAATAACGGCATTCGGGTTGTAGATGCGGACGAAATAATTCTTGTTTAATATTGGCAAGATTATTCCTATACCAATTAGGTTAATTGCCAGAAGTTTGCTTGAAAAAACAAACTAAAACCTCATATTTTTTTGAATGCGTTGCTGAAAGGGAAAGGTGAGAATATTCGTAAAAGAAAGAAACAGATTGTATTTGCAATAATCATTTCCGCTATTGTAATTCTAATTTTTTTTGCTTTAAATAAACGACTAACAGTTAGATATTATGAAATTGAAAGCAATAAGATAACTGATAATGTTCGTATTGCATTTGTTGCGGATTTACACAGTTGTTATTACGGGGAAGGTCAAACTGAGCTGCTTCGTTGCATAGAGGAACAACACCCTGACATTATATTATTCGGCGGGGACATTGTAGATGACAAGTTATCATATGAAAACGCAGTTACTGTTCTTAAATCGTCAGCAGAAAAATACCCTTGTTACTATGTTTCGGGAAACCATGAGTATAGAAGCAGGAAGATTGACACCATTAAGCGAATGATTGCGGGATATGGTATCGTTATTCTTGAGGGGCAAAGCGAAACCATTGCTATAAATGAACAATTAATTAACATTTGCGGCGTTGACGATGCGGAAATCGGAGAGCGTAATTTTATGCAGCAAATTGCAAACGCAGAAAGTCAAATTGACCCGGATTTGTATACGGTTTTTATGGCGCATCGCCCTGAATATATTGATACCTATCTGCAATATGATTTCAATTTGATCTTGTCTGGTCATGCACATGGCGGTCAATGGAGGATACCTGGAATCATGAATGGTTTCCTTGCACCAAATCAAGGATTTTTCCCGAAATATGCGGGTGGAATCTACGAATTTAGCGATAAAACCTTTATTGTAAGTCGTGGTCTTGCAAAGGAGTCAACCCGTATTCCAAGGATTTTTAATCCACCAGAGCTTGTAATCGTTGATATTGTAAGTTTGGCATATTGATCTTTATTTTATATTTAAATTACATTAGCGATGTGGTATGATTTGGGTAAAGCAATCAAAAATGCATGAAAAAGGTGATACAACATGAATGACAAAAATAAGATCCTTTGGATTACTCGCACAGCAATTTTTACAGCCTTGCTAATTGTGCTGCAAGCTGTAACTGTACCATTAGGGAACGTTATTATAACAGGGACTATTGTTAATCTGCTGCTTATTGTTACGGTAATGACTTGCGGCTTTGCATCAGGGTTTACTGTTGCAATTATTTCACCCGTTATAGCAAAGTTTTTCGGCATTGGACCGCTTTGGATATTAATTCCGTTTATAGCGGCGGGAAATATCGTGCTGATCTTCCTTTGGTATCTTGTAGGTAATCAAAAAATAGGACATAGGTACATTGCTCATATCGCGGCGTTGATTGTTGCTGCAATCGCGAAGTTTTTGATTTTATATATCGGAATTGTGCAAATAGCGATCCCTTTATTTTTAGATTTACCTGAACAACAGGCATCGGTTATTTCGCATATGTTTTCAATTTCACAGCTTATTACCGCGCTGGCGGGCGGTGTTCTTGCTGCCATGATACTTCCGGCTCTTAAAAAGGCTATCAAGGTTTCATAAATTATAGATACTGGAAAAAATCATTACGAATAAAAATTGAATATGCTGCGAGATATTTTGGCAGGAATGCATATATAATCTGAATAAAGGTAGGACAAATGAAATGAGAGTTGGTGTATTATCAGATACACATATCCCGTTCAAAGCTAAATTATTGCCGAATATAGTGATACAAACCTTCAAAGAAGTTGATCATATTATCCATGCTGGAGATATAACGAGTTTGGAAGTGTTGGATGCTTTAGAAAGAATCGCTTCTGTTACCGCTGTTAGTGGTAATGTAGATCCTGATCAAATTCAGATTGCACTTGGTCATAAAAAAATAATTACTTTACAGGGATATAGAATAGGAATTACTCATGGGCATGGAAGAACCGGAAAAACACTGGATAGAGCAATTAAGTGTTTTGAAAATGATTCTGTTGACTGCATTGTATTTGGACATAGCCATATACCATACTGCAAATTTATCAATAATATTCTTATGTTTAACCCTGGCTCTCCGACTGATAAAAGACGAAACGAATTTTTTTCGTTTGGGATTATTGAACTTGAAGCAGAAATAAAGGCAAAACATATTTTTTTTTCATCAGATGAGTAGAAGGATTAGGATGAGTAAATTTATTTACGGGTATTTTAATTGAGGCGATTCTGATGTTGTTAGGGAGGTTGTTCATATGTCAAAAAATTTACGTGAAACGTTAGTAGGAACATGGACATTAGTAGAGTATAGCATAAACGATAAAAACAAAGACGGAGAAAAATTTTATCCGATGGGGAAAGATGCTGCAGGGTTTCTTTTGTATACGCCAGATGGTTATATGTCTGCTCAAATGATGGCATCCGGTCGTCCTGCTTATGTAAATGGACATATCCATACTGGCACAGTAGATGAAATGGCAAAAGCTGCAAAGGGATATATGGCTTATTCTGGACGTTATGAAGTTAATGAAAATACGAATGTTTTAACACACCATATGGAAGTTAGCATGAATCCAACATGGTTAGGTCAGGCACAGGAACGCTATGTGAAAATAGAAGGTGATACAATCGCGATTACAGCTCCGGCAAATAACGCAGTGCTGGTATGGAAACGTGCAGGAAATCATACCAATAGATAAAATGTTAAAAGCCGAGTATCCTTATTTCCACGATCTGGTTTTAAGAAAAAATCCATTGAATCAAGGGGTGAGATTTACATTTGCAGATACAATTCCATAATATAACGATCATGCCCCTTGCCATATTCGTCTTTCCTGTGTTCTGCGATCTTAAAGCCTATTTTATCCTGGTATAGCTTGATTGCTGGAGGATTATCAACATCCACAGTCAGACTTAGGTGTTTAAAATCTTGTTCCATTAAATTCTTGCAGATTGAGACGAGAAAATGGTAGCCGAGTCCTTGTCCCTGCATTTTTTCGGTGATCGCATAATCAAAAAGATAAGCCTTGTCGGTAAGAGACGAATAAATTGGCAGAAGAAAATATGTTTTTTGATTATCCGGATTGTAAGGAAGAGTTTTCTAAGTGTGTTATGCCTGGCTGTGCAGGTAAAAATCTATATGTTTGTCTATGGTGGCCGGAGCTTGACTCCCGGACTGGCCGTATGAGTGAAGAAGAAATAGAAACATTCAATGCTATTAATCCGGAATATGATCATGATTTAACCGTTCAAATTACTTGGGGCAGCGGAGAAACAGAACAAATTTCGATGATGCAAAGGATATCGCATGACAAATTGGAACGCTAAGTATAGATACATACTTTCCATAGCTGTTGCGGCAGCAGCTTTTCTTATCTTTATTTTCATAGGTCATCATAGCATAGAGCCATGGCATTCAGATGATATCAATTTTGAATATTATAAAGATTCCTCCGGTAAAATGGAACTAGAGGAAGCTCTTGAAAAGCTGAAGCAGGGTGAGTGGCTTTATCATAAGAATGAAACATTTTCCTTTGGTACAAGTGCATCTACCTATTGGATACGGATTCCTCTGGGGCAAATAACCCCTCAAGTTTATAAGCAGTATATTTCAATCTATAATCCAACCGTTACAAAGGCAGTATTGTATCTTCCCGTTTTAGAAAAGGGTAAAACGGTTTATCGTACATTTCCTTCCGGTTGGTATTTTGGCGAAACCAAACAGGGAGAAGGCTTTTCCTATCCGGTATTTCAATGGCAGGAAAACACTGATTTCAGTAAGGATGTCTACATTCAGCTTTATTCTGATTTCACACAAAATTATCGTATCACTTTTTTATCAGATAATGAATTTAAAAAAACATTAAAACGTAATATTCTCTTTCACGGGATTCTTTTTGGTGTCCTATCAGCAGTAGCTCTGCAAAATTTAATCACGTTTTTCTTTCTTAAGAACAGGTCGAATCTTTTCTATTTTCTCTATATCTTTTTTATGTTGATTTATCAAGGGTGCTTATTGGGCATTTACAATATTTTCTTTCCAGCCTACTCAAAATGGATTATGGGAAATACCATTACCTTTTCCTTGGTTGTCATGGCTTCTGCTTTGATATTCTATCGGGATTTCTTTAAAACGAAACAGTATTTCCCGATCTATGACCGTATCATAAGGTGGCTTATGTTATTTATCTTTGTAGGTTTTGTATTGCTTTTGACCAATCAGTTCGTAATTGCTAATGTATATGCGCACAGTATTTCTATCATTGGATCTTTACTTGTGATGTTCGTTACGCTTCAGGCCTATAGAAAGGGCTTCGAACAAGCTGGACTTTTTATGCTTGGATGGTGTTTTATGATTGTCGGTTTAGTAATCAGTTTTTTTAGAAACTCCGGCTGGCTGCCCAACAACGTGGTGACGCTTAATATAACGATGATAGCAGTAGTGGTTCAATCTGTTCTGTTGTCGGTTGCTTTGGTTCAAATGATTCAGATTCTAACGGAAGAAAAAGAAAAAGCTTTAAAAAAATACAGAGTAGCGGAGGAAAGCGCTCAGTCCCATGAAATCGCTTTTCTGCATGCTCAAATAAAGCCGCATTTTTTATATAATGCACTTAATGTAATCATCGGCTTATGCGGAATTGATTCTGAAAGAGCAAGTGAACTCTTGCAGGATCTGTCTGATTTTTTACGGCACAGCTTTGATTTCCATGAAGAACAGAAATTAGTTTCGTTACAGGAAGAACTGGAATATGTGCAGGCTTATGTTCGTATAGAACAGACACGCTTTCGGAATAAACTGGATGTGATTTTTGAGCTGGATGAAGTGCTTGGACTGGAAATCCCGCCTCTTGTTTTACAGCCGTTGGTGGAGAATGCCATTATTCATGGAATTCGAAAGAAAAATGGGGCAGGAACAATCAGAATCCGAGGGACAGAGGAAGACGGAGCCTACCGGATTGAAGTGAAAGACAACGGCTCAGGCATGAGTGTTGAACAGATCGAAACGGTTCTCTCTGAGAATTGGTGTCAAGGCAGAGGGGTTGGCATTACAAATATTAATAAAAGGCTGAAAAAAATATATGGTCAGGGACTTGAAATAGAAAGTGTGCAGGGAGAAGGAACGGCGATTTTATTCAGAATACCGAAAGGAGACGGGAAGCATGTTGACAGCAATCCTGATAGATGATGAATATTATGCCCTGGAGGTTTTAAAAAAGAGACTGGAAGAACTGGAGGTACATGTCGCCGGTATGTATGAAGAGGGACACAGTGCGATTGAAGCCATTGGAATATTAAAGCCTGACATTGTTTTTCTGGATATTGATATGCCGGGGATGAACGGGCTGGAATTATTCGATCAATTGATGGAAATCTACCCGAAGACGCATATTGTATTTGCGACAGCCTATAATGAATATGCGGTGGAGGCATTTGAACTGAATGCTGCCGATTATATTGTCAAGCCCATTCGTAAAGAAAGATTGAAAAAGACCATCGAACGTTTTCAGAGACAAAATAATCCGCCGGCATTGAGAAAGTCAGTCGAAATCAATTGCTTCAGGCACTTATCCATAAAGATTGAAGGTAAAATAATAGAGATACCATGGCGTACGAAAAAAGTAGAAGAACTGGTTGCTTATTTAGCCTGTGGAGAAGGAAGCTTTATTTCCAAGGAGAAGCTTGCAGAGATCCTGTGGCCGGAGCTTGATATGGAAAAAAGCAGATCAAATTTCTATTTAACATATCATTATTTAAAAAAACAATCCAATCAATTGGGCTTTGAGTTTCCCATGGAATCCATTCGAGGGAAAATACGTCTGAAAATAGAAGAAATAGAATTGGATATCATGAATTTCAAGCGGGAAATTACTGAACTAAAAAATATAACAACAGAGAATATTGATCGTGCAGAAAAAACGATAGAACAATATAAGGGGTTGCTGCTTG
The DNA here is from genome assembly GCA_963665645.2 of Anaerovoracaceae bacterium. Classification (GTDB taxonomy): domain Bacteria; phylum Bacillota; class Clostridia; order Peptostreptococcales; family Anaerovoracaceae; genus Anoxybacterium. The sequence continues at coordinate 108,458 of CAXXQN010000005.1, forward strand.
AAGAACATTATTATGAGTGGAGTATAGAACTCGTTCAGTACTATGATATTCGGTACAGAGAACTTTTGAAAAAAGTGATCAAATATCATAAATTCCAAAAGGATACGGAGAAAGAAAAATACTTTATAACAAAATTAAATGCTTAAAAATAATGAGAACAGCTGAAAAGCTGTTTTTTCTTTTGCAAAGGTTTTGTAAAGATTTCTTTGACTAAAATCAAATTGTGTCGAAATAAGGAAGGAGAAAAGAAAATGAAAAAAATACTGGCTATTATTTTAGTGGTAAGCTTACTGCTGCCTGCAGGGCTTGTGAGTTATGCAGACGACAATGCAGTATACCAGGAATTTAACGATATAAAAGGACATTGGGCGGAAAAAACCATAGTAAGACATCATGGAATGGGGATGCTCAGGGGTTACCCGGATGGAAGCTTTAAGCCGGATCAGCAAATGAAACGATCGGAGCTGATTACTCTGGTTAATCATTATTTCGGACTGAAGGAAGAAGGAAATAAAAATTTTGAAGACATCGCAGGGAAGGAATGGTATGCGGAAGAAACGGCCAAAGCAAAATATTATGGATATATAGAAGGGCTGCAGGCAAGACCCAATGATCTGGCAACCAGAGAAGATGTTATCGATATGCTGAATCTTATCATAGATGTTGAAGAGCAAAAGGCTCAGAATGGAAAGAAAAGTTTCAAAGATTTAGAAGGCATGGAAGAAGAAGAACGAGAGAAAATTGAGACCTTTTCACAGATGGGTTACATAAGCGGTTATGAAGATGGCACGTTTAAGCCGGAGCAAATCATAAACCGTGCAGAAATTATGACGATGATTGAAAATGTTTTAGGGTATATCGTGGACAGTCAGGATGACGTGGACCATATGCCGGAGAATGTTACGAAGGTAACCATCATCAGTCCGAATATCAGAATAGAAAATAAAGTGATTCAGGGTGACCTCTATATTGCTCCGGGAGCGAACGGGAAGATTGTGATAAAAGATTCCGAAATCACAGGTCAGATTGTCGTGTCCGGCGGAAATAAAGAGCAACCTGTCGATTTGGAAAATGTAAAGACAGAAAAAATCGTTGTTACAAAAGGGAAAGAAACCCTCAAGGTAGTAATTTCAGGGGAAAGCAGTATCGGTGAGCTTAAAACAAAATCAAATGCCAACATAGACATGTCAGAAGCAGCAAAGATTAAAAAATTAACCATCGAAAGTGAAACAAAAGTAAAAACCCGGAATGGAAGCCAAATAGAAACACTGGAAGCAAAAGAAAAAGCGGAAATCACCGGTGAAGGCACCATTCATAAAGCGGAGATTAAAAGTGAAGGTGTATCCATTGAGAAAAGGCCGGAATATGTAAAAGTGGATGAGAAAGTAGATAAAGCGCAAATCGGAAACAGCAGGATGGATTCTGCAAATGACGATTATGGAAAAAGAAAAAGCAGCGGCAGCAGTGGAAGAAGTAACAGGGACAATTCCCCGCCGAATTGGGAGGAAGGTTACCCGCTCGCAAAAATGAAAACAGGTGAAGGGAGGATAAAAATACTGGCAAAGTTGGATGAAGCATCTACCGTGTATTACTGCATATATGAAGTTTCCGCGGATGTTCATCCTGCGGCAGACGACTTGATCCGTTCGGGAGACAGTTTCAACGCGGAAGGTAGCACGGTAGTGGAAGAAATTTATGGACAGCAGATAGATCCGGCCAAAAACTACTTGATTTATTTTATTGCAGTGGACGAATATGGGAATCAGCAAGCGGATGTAAAAGTAATTACCGTTTCGCAAATTGATACAATACCGCCGGTATTTACAAAGAAGGAGGGGGGGATTGTTGATTTAGAGGGAACGATTCAGTTTACAGTTGAGACAAATGAACCGTCTACCATTTATTATATATTGTCAGACGTAGATGCTTCTTTGCCAACGGTAAAGCAAGTAAAGGCCGGGATGGATTATAACGGTGTAACCGTGCTGGCGAATGGCAGCGGAAGTCAGTTAATTAATCAAAAAATATTAGGAATTCCATATGGTAAGAGTTATAAAATTTATTTGGCAGCAGAGGATGCAAGCGGAAATATAACAGAAGAAGCTTCAGTCATAACCGTAGAAAATTCGGTATTTGTTAAGATCAAAAATGGGTTTATACCCGTTGCCGATAAAGAAGAATTAAAACAAATAGAAGTAGAGTCCGATAAGGTTTTTGGAAAAGGAACTCCCTGGGAAGGTACTTATACCGGAGGAATGGATAAAAAATATATGCTGGTAGCAGATATCGATTTGTCCGGAGATAATTTTGTACCCATCGGATATGATGAAGCAGGAGATACCAGCACTCTGTTTACGGGAAAGCTGGATGGGCAAGGTTTTGCAATTAAAAATTTAAACATTGAGAGAAATAAGAACCTGCAAGGATTGTTTAGCAGGCTGGGCAGCGGTGCGTGGCTTTCAGATATCACCATACAGGATGTAAATATGAAGACTTCCTCAAGATCCGGTGTACTGGCAGGAGCCTCTGAAGGTGCTGAAATATATAATACGAATATTTTAAATGTAAGCTATGACTTATCTGACGGTGATCCTGCAATCCTGCTGCGAATACCAAAAAAGCCATTGGGGGATTTGTTGGAGACAGCACTAATACTTTGTTCAGAGAGGTAGAATTATCAAATTTTGTAATGGAGCTGACAGATCCGGCTGCCTGCGAATCACTTATTATAGGGGTTGGTGGTATTACAGGTGTCATGGATGGGGGAGGAATATATGACAGCCAGGTAAAAGGGATCAAGCTGGCTGCTATTCATGATATAACCAATATGACAATGTATTTTATGAAGAATTCAGGAGGATTCGTGGGACAACTGAACAATTCAAGCACACAACAACTTATTATCGATAACAGTAAGGTTGAAAATCTTGATATGACGGTAGGCGGCTTTGGTATAAAGAGAACTGCGGTGGTTTTATTGGTGAGATTGATACCAGTGATAGTGAAACAGCTACCTGTGGTGATATTCAGGTGACCGGTTGCAGCGTCGCAGGTACCTTAAAGGGAAAAGGATATTTAGTTGGGCTTGGTACATCGCTTGCAGGTGGCTTTGCAGGATACATTGACGGGAGCGGTACGCCAAAGGGGACGGTTGATATTTCTCATTGCAGTTCATCTGTTGCGGTTAGTGAGTTATTAGTACCTCCCAGCTATATAGATGTAATGATATCAATTGGAGGCATTGGTGGATTTGGCGGCAGGCTGAAAAATGTAAATATAGTGGATTGCCACGCCACAGGAAATATCGGTAGGTTAGGGAAAATGTTGGATGGCGGAGAGGCTGTAGACGAATTTTTATGCGCAGCAGGAGGATTTGCAGGATGGATTATAGACAGCAGCGTTGAGGATTGCTCTGCTTCCGGTAATGTAATTGGGTATTTTTTCAGTGGTGGTTTTGCAGGGATCATTGAGAACAGTCATGTGAATCGCTGCTTTGCTGCGGGAATATAACCGATTTGATAGGAGGTTTTGATAAAGGTGGATTTGCTGGCGCCTTTACAGGAGACAATACCGTCACGGATAGTTATTGTAATGGCGATGTGAATATGGTTAATCTGAATATGATTTATGTTGGAGGCTTCGCAGGAGATATAGGGGGGAATACAACGGTTTACAATGTTTATGCTACAGGCAGATTAACAGGTAATATAACCGAACTCTCAGGAGGAATTGCAGGCAAGATTGTTAAAGAGGTATCTGTCCTAAAAAGTTTCTGGAATCAGTCGGCTAATCCTGGAATATCAGGAATTGGCACTAATTCAGGAATAGCAGACATACAAGGAAAAACAGAAGAAGAATTAAAGAAAATAGATACATTTGGCGGATGGGATATTTCCCATGTTAGTGAAGGGAGGGATACAATCTGGCTGATAGAAGAAGGCAAGTATCCTTATTTAAGGGAAAATAGAATGGTGGAAATAAATAACTGAAGGCAGTCATTGAACGGTAGATTTGCATAAAACAGCCCAAAATAGTACTTGGCCCCGGTGTCGCCGGGCTGTTTGCATGGTGAATTGTTGGTATCTGATATTTGACACATTTATATCATACTGGTAACCTACATGTGAAATATCAATTTGATCGCAAGGAATTATATCATATATGGAATCGAAGAAGCAATTCGTTGATGGAGGAATTGACGTATGAAACGCATTATTATTTGGTCTTTTATTTCTTGTCTTGTTTTTCTGGGAGGATGTACGAATACAAATGGGGGAGCAGGACAAATCAGACAGGGTGCGGACGATGCAGGATATGTATCCGAACGAGAGACTGCCATAGATGGGCTGGATATTATATCAAACGGATTAGAGCCGCAGCCATCATTTGAAGTAATCAAACCTGTATTAATTAAAAATGATGCTTTTAAGAATATAGAAAATAAAATTCAAACAGAAATTGAGCATGGATTTCCGGGAGCGGTATTACTGGTAGCCCGGGATGGCGAAATTATTTATTTCAACGCGTTTGGATATTCAAAGAAATATAATGAAAATGTTTTGTTGGAGCAGCCTGTGCCAATGCAGCTTAACACCTTGTTTGATCTTGCTTCTCTCACTAAAATCTATTCTACAACATTTGCAATCATGAAATTGTATGATGAGGGCAGGCTCGGCCTTGACGATTACATTTATTAATATTTGCCGGAGTTTAATAAGTCTTTATATAATAAGATCACGATACGTCATCTATTGACGCATACATCCGGATTTCCGGCTGAGTTTCAATTTTTTAAGAAAAAAGGGGAATGTTATTCCCAAAACAGGGAAAAAACAATCGGATTGTTAGATAATGTACCATTAAGCTATGGTGTCGAAGAAAAACAGGTATACAGTGATATCGGTTTTATGATTGCAGGTGCCGTTGTAGAAGCAATTACAAATCAATCACTGGATTCTTATGTGGAAGAAAATATTTATAAACCGTTGGGTATTGAGACTGTAATTACCTATGAGCCGTTAAAACATAATATTGATCAGCAGGATATCGCTTGTACTGAATGCATGGGGAATACCCGCGGTGGTTCGATATATTTTCGAGGGTATTCGGACTTATACGCTGCAAGGGGAAGTGCATGATGAAAAAGCGTATTACAGTATGGGCGGTATATCAGGCCATGCAGGTCTTTTTGGAAATGCACAATCGATCAATGTATTGAACCAGGTGATGCTGCAAGGTGGTACAGAACAAGGGGTACCGCTATTTTCTGCCAATACGGTTGATACTTGCCCATTCCAGCGCCCCATTCAACAACTCTGCTGTATTAAATATGAAACCCTATCTGAATAAACATTTCCTTGTCTCTTTCGATGTTATTGCCGGATGTAGTTAAAAAGTCTCCTGTAATGGCTGCATTAGCGCCTGCATGAAATGCACTTTTTCCGGAATCCTTCATTAGGCTTCTTCCGGCGGCGAATCGAATCTTTGCAGTTGGATTGATAAAACGGAACATAGATATGGTTCTTAGTATTTGGTCTTCCGTTAACGGTTCAGGATTTTCAAAAGGCGTTCCCTTGATTGGAGTTAAGACATTGACCGGTATGGAACTGATTTTCAACTCGGCCAAACTGACAGCCATATCCAAACGGTCTTTAAATGTCTCTCCCATTCCGATGATCCCGCCTGAGCAGACCTCAAGACCTACTTTTTGAGCAAGCTGAATTACTTTTATTTTGTCTTCATAGGTATGCGTTGTGCAGACATTTGGAAAGTTTCTTTTTGAGGTCTCGATATTTGCGTGATACATGGAAACTCCGCTTTCTTTTAAGGCAAGTAGTGCTTCTTCTGAAAGCATTCCATGGGAAGCGCATAGAAGTATGCTGCATTTCTCCTGCATTCTTTTGTATGTATCGCAAATTTTGTTTAAATCTTCCTCACTCAATTTACGACCTGCCGTTACAATGGAATAGCGATGTACTCCTTTTTCGGCATGATAGCTGCAATCAGATAAAATCGTATCGGCATCTAATAAACCATACTCTACGATATTTGTATGAAAGAAAGAACTTTGTGCACAGAACCTGCAGTTTTCACTGCAACTGCCGCTTCTTCCGTTAATAATAGAGCACAGGTTAATGTCGTCACCGCATAACGCTTTGCGTATGTCATTCGCACCCCGACATAGTTCTTCTAAATTGACAGCCTCAAAAAAAATCAGATCTTCATGTGCCTTCAATCGTCGTCCTTCAATAATTTGCTGCGACAGTTTTTTGATTTCCATAATCGCTCTCTTTCGTTTTCCATAAGTAGATGTCCAGATATTAAATTACTTCAAGAAATCCGGCTTTTCTAATCTGCTTTTTTATCGTATTTCCTAAGGTCGCTGCAATGATAATCTTTACAATATCGCCGGGAATGTATGGAATGACGCCTGCGAACAGCGCCTCTTCAAAGGTCATATTTGCCTGAAAAGCCAGCCAGGCGGAACCTAAGGCATAAGGTACGATCATTCCAAGCAGCATTCCTAATATGTGCATGTAGGTTTTATCAGGGTATTTATCAACGAAGAAACCAGCTATAAGAGCTAAAAAGATGAATCCAATCAGGTAGCCACCGGTCGGACCTAACAGTTTGGCAGGACCGGAGGTAAAAAATGAGAAAACAGGTACACCGATGAATCCAATAAAAAGGTAAACGATAAAGCTGATGGTTCCTTTTTTCCAGCCGAGTAATATGGCAGAAAAGAAAATTGCAAGATTCGTAAAGGAAATTGGTACTGGTGAAATAGGAATTACAATGGATAGCGGGCCGAGAATACAGGTGACGGCAGCCATCAATCCAATTAAAGTGAGCGTGGTGGTATTGTGATTTTTCATAACGATTCCTCTCTGATAAGTAATCTTTGCTTATATTTTTGAAATCATTATGATTATAATTGATAAAAAAATAATTGTCAACCAAAAACAAAAAATAGGTTTACCATGATTAGCCGAGTTATGATAGTGGTTTTATACCTGCATTATCCATACCTGCATTATATAATTTTTATCCCCAATATTTGAGCGATTGAAGCTGCCTGAACCATATTCATTTTAACTCCTCGCAATTCTGCATGCGTTTCTGACACCATGATGCCTTCTATCGTGCAATCTGATAAATCAATTCCCTTTAATTTGGTTTTGAAGAAGTCGACTTTTGTAAGATCGTCTTTACTAAGCTTGATTTTTTTAAACTTTACCTCGGACATAAAAGCCTCTTTTAAATTACAATCTTTGACCGTACTATTCTCCCATAATGTATTCACATAATTTGCGTATTGAAAAGAACTTCCTTCAAATTGAACTTCTTTGAAAACAGCTTGATTGAAATCGCTTCCGTCAGCTTTACAGTCTTTTATACAGGTGTTTTTCCAATAACTATTTGAAAAGTTACAGTTTGAAAAATCGCAATCTTCAAAAGCTACATTATAAAAACTGACCCCTGTAAAATCACAAGTGATAAATCGACACTTAATAAAACGCACCAAATCAAAATCAATTTTGGAAACATCCATTTCTATTATTTGTTCCGTTTCAAAGCACATTTCTTTTATTGAAATCTCTTCTGTTTTTGCATCGATTATTTCATCTTTTAACATAATAAGCCTCCATGTTTGACGATTGGACAAGTATCTTCTTTATAAGACTATAACTTGGGAATCCCATTTTCTATTTCTAATCATTCAAACAAGTGTAATTATACTATAAGTTTTGTTGTGATTTCAATAATGTATGCAGGGTAAAATTAAAATAATGACATCTACTATGAAAGCGAATGATTTCATTAAAGAAACACGAAGTATATCGTTGGTTGGTGAAATGATATACTATTTGTGGTACAATTTTCTATATCAGAGTAATTTTAATACGAATTGGGAGGAAATTTATCATGTGTTCGGAAATCAATGAGAAAATAGAGCAGGCGCAACAAGGTATGGCTCGCTTACATAAAATTAATTCGATGATAGAACAGTTGGAATCAGAACGGGAAGGACTTAACCGTAAGAAGGATAAGCTAAAAATAATCATGGAAAAAGAAAATTGTGATGTCGAGAAGCTTGAAAGTAAGAGTATTGCCGCTGTGTTTTATTCCGTACTTGGGAATCTTGATGAACGTGTTGAGAAGGAGAGGAAGGAAGCGCTTGCTGCAAAGCTGAAATACGGTCAGGTCGCTAAAGATTTGGATGATGTTATATATCAGATTTCAAAATTGAATTCTGAGCGGCTGCATTATGTTGATTGCCAAAAGAACTATGACAGCTTATATGCACGAAAAAGGGAAGAATTAATAAAGGAAAAAGGAGAACCAGCTCAAAATATACTTCAACTGGAAGAGCGCTTAAATCGTGCAAAAATTAATCGAATAGAAATAAAAGAAGCAATCTCGATAGGCAAAGACGTGCTTCATAGCCTGGATTGTGCTATCGACAGCCTTGATAGTGCAGAAGGATGGGGAACTTGGGATTTGCTCGGTGGAGGGATAATTTCGGACTTGGCAAAACATTCGCATATTGACGATGCGAAAGCGGCAACAGAGAACACGCAAATATTGCTGCGCCAATTTAAAACAGAACTTACCGACATTCGTATTGACTCGGATATAATGATCGAAACAGACGGTTTTGCAAGGTTTGCCGATTTCTTTTTTGATGGATTAATTGCAGACTGGTTTATGCAGTCAAAAATTCATGAATCCCAAGAGAGCGTTTCAAAGGTAAAAAGCCAAGTTCTAAATATTATGGAACAGCTCAGACAATTGGAAAATCAAGAAAACAGCGATATAGAAAGGTTTGGATCAGAAATGGATGCGCTTATTATAAAAGCGTAATGCAAGCGGGGGGTGTATTATGAATCAATTAGAGATAAAAAGCAAGTCATTTATTGAAGGCGGCTGGATACCGCTGAAACATTCGGCTCGAGGAGAGGATGCATCTCCATGTTTTGAATTGAGAGGAATCGTGTCAAATGCAAAATCTATTGCGATTACGCTGGATGATGCATCCCATCCGATCTTTCCAAATTATAACCATTGGGTGATATGGAATATACCGGTTCAGGAATTTATTCCGGAAGCGATACCGCATGATAAAATCGTGGAAAGCCTTGGAGGCGCTATTCAGGGCATTGCGTATGGCAGAAACCGATATAAAGGACCGAAGCCACCGCTTAAATCAATTCATATTTATGTCTTTACAGTTTATATATTGGATTGTAAATGTGAACTTTCTCCCAAAAACAAAAAACGTGACCTGTTGCCCGCACTAAACGGTCATATTTTGCAACAAGCAACTATTTCAGGCAAATTTCAAAGTCGTAGATAAAATTACCAAACATTCAATTGTCGGTAAAATGGAGGGAGCAGATACCATGATAGATTTAGAACAGTATAAACTAATTGTTGAATCTTCACCAAATATGATATGGAGATCAAATACAAGTGCGAAATGCGATTATTTTAATAAAACATGGCTTGATTTCACAGGCAGAACACTGGAGCAGGAATATGGATTCGGCTGGGTGGAAGGCGTACATCCAGAGGATTTAGACCGATGTGTGAAACTGTATATGGATAGTTTCAAGGAACAAAAGAAGTTTGAAATGGATTATCGCTTAAAGAGGCACGACAATGAATTTCGATGGATTAATGATCGCGGAATACCTTTTTATAATAAGCAGGGTGAGTTCATCGGCTTTATTGGAAGCTGTATGGATGTTACCGAAAAGGTAGAAGGTCAACGGCTTAGAGAAATGGCTCAAAAAGATTCTTTGTGCAATATCTATAACCGTCAGTATTCTAACCAGTTATTAATTAAAGAATTGAAACAAGCGCAAGAGCACAATGGGTCTTTTTGCCTGTTGATGCTGGATATTGATGATTTCAAAAGTATTAACGATAGATATGGACATGTGTCCGGAGATACCGTATTAATTGCTGTAGCGGACGCCCTCAGGAAAGAGCTTCGAGCGTTTGATATTCTTGGCCGTTATGGCGGTGATGAGTTCATAATTGGTTTGGTTCGTACAGAATTTGAAGAAGCACTTCGAGTAGCAAAACGTATCTGCAACGCTGTTGCAGGCTTGGATATTATCGTTACGGATTCACAGAATGTCAAAGTGTCCGTTAGCGTGGGAGTGAAAAGTTTGGAAAGCGAGTATAGCCTTGATGAATTGATAAAGAATGCCGATAAAAAATTATATGAGGCAAAAAAGGAAGGGAAAAATTTGGCACGAGGCTAGGGGCGCTGATTTTACATGGAATAAGAGGATTTATAATAAGCGATTGGAGGGATGGCAGTATGACATTGCGTTATGTACATACTAATCTTATTGCGAAAGATTGGAGAAAGGTATCACAGTTTTATCAAAAGGTATTTCACTGCAAACCGGTTCCACCGGAACGTAACTTAAAGGGCGAGTGGGTCGATAAGCTGACCGGCATTTCGTCTGCGCATATACAGGGGGAGCATTTATTACTGCCCGGGTATTCGGAAGAACACCCAACTCTGGAAATATTTTCATATTCTCGGATGGGAGATAACGATCTGGAAAGAATCAATATGCCTGGGTTTGCTCATCTGGCTTTTGAAGTTGATGATGTTCAGGAAACGCTGAAAGAAGTGCTGGCAGAAGGCGGCGGGCAGGTCGGTGAAGTTGTGGAAGAAATCTACCCGAATAACATGAAAGCAACCTTTGTTTATGCAAAAGATATTGAGGGCAATATCATTGAATTGCAAAGCTGGGAGCAAATCTGACAGACTGAAAGATTATGATTGGAGACAGACAGTGAACTTTTGGGGAAATATAATTTGGTTAATCTTTGGAGGGATATTAGGATCCCTTTTGGAGCCAGAATATATTAATCGAAGGAAATGATGGGGGATAAAATGAGAAACTCCAATATTACTGCGGTATTTCATACGGATATTCAAACTGTATGGAATCTTGTCACCGACAATGAGAACTATTCTTGGAGAAGTGACTTATCTAAAATAGAAATCATGGACGATGGAGAGAGATTTATCGAACATACCAAAGAAGGTTATCAGACTTTTTTTCATATAACCGTAAAAGAACCGTATAGTCGATATGAATTTGATATGGAAAACAAAAATTTTTCGGGACACTGGGTAGGTATTTTGACTGCGCTTGAAAATGGTGGGACAAAAATTGACTTTACAGAAGAATTAAGTATTAAGAATCCTGTGATAGAAATTCTGTCATACTTATTTATGAACCTGAAAAAGATACAGGAAAGATACGTCAGTGATCTTCGGAAAGCGCTGAATGAATAAATTTTACACTGAAATTCAAAGGAGGGATACATAAGATCGTAAGTCCATGTGGTGTTGACTGTACATCGTGCGGGTTTTACCACGACACATGTTCCTGGTGCAGAGAGATGGAGGGGAAGGTCTATTGGGCACAATACATCAATGAGTGTGAAATCAAAAAGAGACACTCGTGTCACATTCTGGATTAAATCAATGAAACCTTGAATTTTCAATGATAATTCTGCAGCGTTCTGACTATAATAGTTTAAGGAGTCCGTAGGTGCAGATCTAAAATCTGAATTTCGAAACGGGAAATCATACGGAAGGAGAAAAATAACTTCTAACAAATCACGAATGGAATATGTTAAAGAAGTATTGTGTTATTGATAACATAATTAAAGCTTAAAGAACTTTAGGGATAATCCCCTTATTTTAAAAGGAGGTATTTCAATGAAAAAAAGTGCTGCTTTTTTTGATATCGACGGCACGATTTCGAGGGAAGGCTTAATCAGCGAAATGTTTAAAAAGATGATTAAGTATGAATTGATTGAAAACAGTAAATGGTATCGAGATGTGGAGCCGGCTTTTATTCAGTGGAACAAGCGTCTGGGAGATTACGATCTGTACTTGCAGAAGATGGTAGATATCTATTCTGAAACGGTTAGGTATACGAATCCATATCATATCTGTTATATCGCTAAAAAAGTAATTGAACAAAAAGGAGAACGCGTGTACACTTATTCTCGGGAGAGAATTAAATGGCATAAGGATCAGGGGCATATCGTCATTGCGATCTCGGGCTCGCCGATCGAGCTGGTAGGAGAAATGTCTGTAATGTACGGCATGGATGACTACAGAGGTACAGTCTATGAAATTGGAAGTAACGGGGCATACAACGGAAATATTATTCCGATGTGGGACTCCAGGAGTAAACAGAAGGCTGTCCTTGAAATGGCTGAAAAGCATCAGATTGATCTTGCTGCAAGCTACGCCTACGGCGATACGGCAGGAGACTTTTCTATGATGCAGCTTGTTGGCTATCCTTTTGCGATCAATCCTACAAAGGAGCTGATCACTCAAATAATAAAGGACGATCAATTAAAAAAAGTGGTAACTGTTATCGTAGAGCGAAAGGATGTTACCTATCAATTGAATGTAGATTGTCTTCATCTCCTTTAATCAATTACAGCATAAATTTAAAAGATGGAGGTTAAAGACTTGTTTGTTGAACTATTAAAAGCCGCTATTATAGGGATCGTAGAAGGTATCACAGAATGGCTTCCGATCAGTAGCACGGGACATATGATTCTGGTGGAGGAATTTATAAGGATTAATGCATCTGACGAATTTATGGAGATGTTTCGCGTTGTGATCCAACTGGGTGCGATCATGGCCGTTGTGCTTCTCTATTTCCATAAATTGAATCCGATTGCTCTAAGTAAATCTCTTCAGCAAAAAAAAGATACCATGACTATCTGGTATAAGGTTTTGGTCGGAGTCTTGCCGGCAGCCATAATCGGTATTCCGCTTGATGACTGGCTGGATGAACATTTATATAATTACCAAACAGTGGCATTGATGCTGATCCTTTATGGAATACTGTTTATCGTTATTGAGAATCGTAATAAAGGTCGTATCAGCAAGGTGCAGAACTTTCGGGAACTGAGCTATAGAACAGCCTTTTTGATTGGAATGTTTCAGGTACTGTCCTTAATTCCCGGAACATCACGTTCGGGGGCAACCATACTGGGAGCTATTCTGCTTGGAACATCACGTTCGATCGCCGCAGAGTATTCCTTTTTTCTGTCCATACCCGTCATGTTTGGCGCCAGTCTGATAAAGCTTGTAAAATTTGGATTTACATTTACCAGTGAAGAACTTGTGATCCTAGTTGCTGGGATGGTCGTTGCATTTGTGGTTTCAATCATAGCGATTAAGTTTTTAATTGGCTATATCAAGAGAAATGATTTTAAGGCTTTTGGCTGGTATCGCATTGTTCTTGGTGCTCTGGTAATAGGATATTTTCTGATATTTGGTTAGGAGATACTCCTGTTACATTGAATTGCATGTCGCCCTTGGCTGCTCTGATTTCCATATAAATCAGACTGGAAAAAATTAAGGCACCGCCGAAGAATCCTCCAAACCCAAGGTGATCGCCTAGTAGAAGTGAAGAAAAAAGAGCTCCGCTGACTGGTTCTATGGCGAGGATTACCCCGGCTCTTGAAGGACTAATATATCTTTGGCAGGCAGTTAAAAGAACAAATGCTGCAGCAGTACAGAAGAATGCGAGAAAAATTAAAACACTCCAATGAAACGATGAAATGCTATCAGGAAAATCTTCAATAATTAGAGCGGTAGCAAATGACCAGATGGAGATAAAAAACAGCTGTAACGCAGCTAGCAAGGCGGGATCCTGATTTCTTGCAACTCTTCCGGTTAATACTACATGAAAAGCTGATGCAACAGAGCAGCCAAGACAGATAATATCACCTAAGGCAAGGCGTAACCCCATTCCTTTTGTATAAGATATAAAAAATAAACCAACCGTACATATTACAATGCAGATGAATACTTGTTTTCCGATCCGTTCTTTGTAGAACAGTCGAAGTATGATCGGAATGATTAGCAATCCCAGACAGCTGAAAAAGGATGCCTTTGCTGAGGTGGTATACTGAATTCCCAAAGTCGTAAAGGCGTATGTTAAAAAAAGAAATAATGATAATAGAAAGGCACTGCGGATCAGTGCCTTATTTATATTCTTAAATTTTTTAAAAAAAATGATGCAAAGAAAAACGGCTGCAATAAAAAAGCGCAGTCCGATCAAATAAAAGGTAGGAATGCTGCCAGATATTATTTTTAATGCAGGAAATCCCATTCCCCAAAACAGAGCGACGATGACAAGACCATAGGTTGCTGCAGTTTCTTTTCGAATATGATTCATAATAGGATCTCCTCTAATCATTGATAATACCTAATTCTACCATTTATATGATAACTTTATCAATTTATTTTTGTATTTATTTGGAAGACTTATGAGTACTGGAAAAATTCAATCAACAATCGCGGCCGATAGAGAAAAATGGCATATTTCAAATTATTCAATGTAAAAAAAAGGAATTTTCCGAATAATCATATTAGTGTGCCAATTTGATATTATATTCACAAAATATCGAAATGTTTAGAAATCAACGTTTCCTAATGATTTGTACTTACTTGCTGTAAACGAAACTAGTTTTATAAAAAAATCTTTAAAAAATGCCATCTTTTAAAGATTTTTTTGTTTACAAATTTGCGCTTGGTAGATATAATCTATTTGTCAAATAATTAACGGTTTTTTTGCTGTGATCTGATAAATGATAAGGAGGAAAATTATGAAATTAGAAGATATTGGAAGTCATTGTGCTTGCGGATGTCAAAATAAGCTTGATTTTGCCGAACTTGACTTATTTCTGGAAAAGGTTAAGGATATGCCCGGCAATCTGATTGTAATTCTGCAGCAGGCTCAGAATATCTATGGCTATCTACCAAGGGAAGTTATCGCTTATATCTCCAAAAAGACGGGAAATACGCAGGCTAAGATATATGGTGTGGCGACCTTCTATACACAATTCAGACTACAACCCATCGGAAAGAATCTCATTATGCTTTGCCAGGGAACAGCCTGTCATGTCAGCGGCTCACAGGAAATTGAAACTGTGATTTGTGATGAATTGAATATTTCTGACGGAGAAACCACGGAAGATGGAATTTTCACCTTAAATAATGTTGCATGCCTTGGTTGTTGCAGTCTTGCTCCTGTTATGATGATTCAAAACAGCACAGGGCAAGAAACTTATGGCAATCTTACGAAGGAAAAAGTGCTAGATATTATCAATCGAATCAGAGAGAAAGAAGCGAAGGGGGCATAGTTATGAAAATCATAGTAGGACAGGGAAGCTGCGGAATCGCCTCTGGAGCAAAAAAGACGGAAGCAGAATTCAAAAAGCTCGTTCAGGAAAAGAATATTAATGCGGCAGTGACCATTACAGGCTGTATCGGAAGCTGTTATCTGGAACCGATTGTTGATGTGATCGACAATGAGGGGAAACTGAGCAGATATGTACATATGACAGTAAATAAGGTTGAAAAAGTTGTAAGAGATCACATCATGGGAGGGGAACCGGTTCTGGAATATCTGATTCCGGAGTCAGGCAGTGACTTTTTAGCAAAGCAGACGAGAATCGCTTTAAAGAATTGCGGTATCATTAATCCGGAAGACATTAACGATTACATTGCTGCAGGCGGTTACCAGGCTGTAAAAAAGGCACTCTTTGAAATGGATGGTGATTTGATCTGTCAGGAAATAGAAAAATCAGGATTGAGAGGAAGAGGCGGCGGCGGCTTTCCGACAGGCAGGAAGTGGGTACAGGTAAGAGGTCAAAAGGAGCCGATGAAATATATTGTGTGCAATGGTGATGAAGGTGATCCAGGTGCATTCATGGATCGAAGCGTCATGGAAGGAGATCCCCATAAGATGCTGGAAGGCATGATTATTGCCGGAATAGCTACTGGTGCACAGGTAGGCTATATTTATGTGCGAGCCGAATATCCTTTGGCAGTACGCAGATTACAGATTGCAATCAGTCAGGCGGAGAAAGCTGGATATTTAGGAGAAGACCTTCTTGGCAGTGGCTTCACCTTTTCCATCCGAATCAATCTCGGAGCGGGAGCATTTGTTTGCGGGGAAGGCAGCGCGCTGACAGCGTCTATTGAAGGTCTCAGAGGTGTGCCGCGTGTTAAGCCGCCACGAACCGTTGAACAAGGTCTCTTTGGAAAACCAACTGTTTTGAATAATGTAGAAACCTTTGCCCATGTATCCTATATCATTATAAACGGAGCAGAAGGATATCGAAAAATTGGAATTGAAAAAAGCCCGGGCACAAAAGCTTTTGCACTGACAGGGAATGTAAATAAAACAGGGCTGATAGAAGTTCCTATGGGTACCACCTTAAGAACGGTGATTTTTGATATCGGCGGAGGCGTGAAAAATGGAAAAGCCTTCAAGGCAGTTCAAATTGGAGGACCATCCGGAGGCTGCCTCACGGAGAAGCATCTGGATATGAGTCTGGATTTCGACTCTCTTGCAAAAGCCGGTGCAATGATCGGTTCCGGTGGGTTGGTCGTAATGGATGAAGATACCTGCATGGTTGGTATTGCTAAATTCTTCATGAATTTTACGGAACATGAATCCTGCGGAAAATGTGTTCCATGCAGGGAAGGAACGCACGTAATGAATGAAATTCTCGACGATATCGTAAGCGGTCGGGGAAGCCTGGATCAGATCGACATGCTACTGGAACTTGCCGATACCATTACAAACACAGCGCTGTGCGGACTTGGTAAAACGGCAGCATCACCTGTTGTCAGCACGATTCGGGAATTCAAAGAAGAATACTTGGCTCATGTTGTTGATAAATATTGCCCAACCGGTAGCTGTCAAGGATTAAAGAGAATTCAAATTATTGCAGACAGATGCAGAGGCTGTTCTAAATGCCAAATGGTCTGTCCTGTAAATGCTATCGTTGGGCAGCGGAAAAATCCATATAAAATAGATCTGTCAAAATGTATTAGGTGTAAGCGGTGTATTGATGCTTGCAACTTCGATGCGATTATTGAGAAATAAGAAGGAAGGTGAACAAAGTGACAACAATAAATAAGTATATGATGATTAACGGTGAACGCGTTCCCTTTACGGATGAAAAAAATATTCTCAGTGTCGTTCGCAAAGCTGGAATTGACCTGCCTACTTTATGCTATTACTCCGAGCTTTCCGTTTACGGGTCCTGTAGAATGTGTATGGTAGAGGATCGAAGAGGAAATATTATCACGTCCTGTTCCACACCGCCCAAGAATGGTATGGAGATTAAAACCAATACGCCCAGGTTGAAGCAATATAGAAAAACGATTCTGAGATTGTACCTTGCTTCTCATTGCAGAGAATGTACGACATGTCGGAAAAATGGCAGTTGTAAGCTTCAGGATCTTGCCATGAGATTCGGCATTGATGAAATTGGCTTTGATAAGACAGAAAAAGCATTTAAAGACGAATACAAAATCGACGACTCCAGTCAGGCTATTGCAAGAAATCCAAACAAGTGTATCCAATGTGGTGACTGTGTGCGTATGTGTAATGAAACACAAAATGTGGGGGCTATTGATTTTGCACTTCGAGGATATGAACTGAAGGTTTGCCCGGCCTTTGACATGCCTCTTGCTGAAACCGAATGTGTCAATTGCGGACAATGCGCTGCCGTATGTCCGACCGGTGCAATTACAATCAAATTTGATGTGCCATCCGTGTGGAAAGCAATCTATGATGAGAAAAAACGTGTCGTTGCTCAGATTGCTCCAGCTGTCAGAGTAGCACTGGGAGAAGAATTTGGTATTGAAAAAGGTGAAAACGTCATGCCTCTTATCGTGGCCGCTATGAGAAAAATCGGATTTGACGAAGTATATGACACTTCTTTTACGGCAGACTTAACTGTAATAGAAGAAACCAACGAATTTTTAAGTAAGATGGAAAAGGGTGAAAAGCTTCCGTTATTCACTTCCTGCTGCCCGGCATGGGTAAAGTATGTAGAAGAAAAGCATCCTGAATTGATGTCGCAGGTTTCTACCTGCAAGTCGCCGCAGCAGATGTTTGGTTCGTTGATCAAGGCTTATACAAAGGAAAATAAGAGGGACGATGACCGAGAACTCGTTGTGGTGTCTGTTATGCCGTGTACGGCCAAAAAAGCAGAAGCCAGCAGAGAAGAATTCGTAACAGACGGAACACAGGATGTTGATATCGTATTAACAACCAAAGGCCTTGTGGATATGATTTATGAATCAGGAATCGTCTTTGAAGAATTGGAACCGGAAGCACTGGATATGCCTTTTGGAATATATAGCGGAGCCGGATTGATCTTCGGGGCGTCAGGCGGAGTTACCGAAGCGGTGATCCGAAAGGTTGTAAAAGATAAGAGCCATGCCAGCATCAACAATATCAAGTTCTGCGGAGCCAGAGGCATGGAAGGCATCAAGGAGTTTGATCTTCCTTTGGAGGACGGAGAAACTGTATTGAAAATTGCTGTCGTAAGCGGACTTGGCAATGCGGAAAAGCTGATTCAGAAAATGAATGCAGGAGAAGTTTTCTATCATTTCGTCGAAGTGATGGCGTGTCCTGGAGGCTGTGTTGGCGGTGCTGGTCAGCCATTCGGATTGATGGATACGAAGAAACTTCGGGCAGAGACGATCTATGCATCTGACAAGCAGACTCACCTGCGCCACGCGGATGAAAATCCGGTGATTCCGGCTCTGTATGACGGAATTTTGAAAGACCGGGCGCATGAACTTCTGCATGTGCATTATCATAAAAAATAGATTTTGATTTTGTTGAAATATTGATGGAACATTTTAGAAATTGCATCGTCTAAAAATATAATTTGTATGTGATAAAATCCAGAGAGTTTTTCATTAAAATTCATCATCCTTTCTTCGGGGGGCGGTTTCGAAAGAAATCGTCCTTTAATTTGCTTGATTTATTCGGGGAAAAGGTCATATACTATTAAAAGCGAGATTATTGTAAAGGATGAAGAAAAATGGATAAAGAAACTACAGAAAAACACACGCAGCTACCAACGATACTTGTGGTTATTATTACGGCCTTTATTACCACTTTTACTGGAAGTGCTCTTAATTTGTCAATCCCATCGATAGGAAGTGAATTCCATACCAGCGCGACGATGGTAGGGTGGATTGTTACGGGATATATTTTAGCGGCTGCCGTTTTATCGGTGCCTTTTGGACGATTGGCTGATTTAACGGGGAGAAAAAGAATTTTGGTTACAGGGATTTTGATCTTTGCATTATGTTCAGGCGGTGCTGCCTTTGCGCAGTCCATGTTGATGATTTTGATTCTTCGTGTCATACAGGGACTGGGAGCGGCAATGATTTTCAGTACAAATACTGCTGTTTTAATCAGTGCATTTTCCCCGGAAAGGCGGGGAAAGGTATTAGGGTATTCTATTGCGTCCACCTATATCGGGTTGTCGGCTGGTCCGGTGGTGGGAGGCTTTTTAAATCACTATCTGGGCTGGCGCTCGATTTTTATTCTGACCTTTGTAATCGGTACCATTATATTTATTATTGCGGCGAAGAAGCTTCCCGTCGATCAGGTTCAAAAAAATGGGCAAGGTATGGATGTTCTGGGAAACATATTATATATTTTTATGATCACGCTGATCATGTTCGGATTATCCTCGATTTCTACATTGAATTATGCTAAGTATTTGATTATAGCAGGAGCAGTACTTCTTGTACTCTTTCTTTTCCATGAATTGAAAACGCAATATCCTATTATTGAAGTCAGACTCTTTGCGCATAACATCGGATATACCTTTTCTAACATCGCAGCATTGATGAATTATGGAGCAACGTTTGCTCTGGGTTATCTTCTGTCCATCTATCTTCAAGTGGTAATGGGCTTTGAATCTCAAATTTCCGGTTTGATTTTGATCAGCCAGCCTCTTATGATGGCGGTTCTGTCTCCCTATGCAGGGAGGCTTTCGGATAGAATTTCTCCATTTAAGCTGGCATCCTTCGGTATGGGTCTTAGTGCTTTAGGGCTTTTCTCATTTATTTTTATTTCAAAGAGTTACCCGTTTCCACTGATCATCATAAACCTGATTGTTGTCGGTATTGGCTTTGCTTTTTTCTCTTCGCCGAATACGAATGCCGTCATGGCTTGTGTTGAAAAAAAAGACTATGGTGTCGCTTCTTCTATTCTTGCAACGATGCGTTCTATCGGTCACAGTTTGAGTATGGCGGTCGTTACCTTTATTGTTGCAAGACAGATGGGAAATGTCACTTTAGCAGAAGCGGAACCAAAGCTGATCGTTGAAACGATGCATATTTCATTTATTATATTCACTTGCGTCTGTGGGGTGGGGATTTTCATATCCTTAAAAAGAAAACAGGTAAAATAAGGAACAAAATAAGATCAATTTCAGTTAAAATATAAAGATGAAACATACTCCGTTGGAGTGGAAAAGAGGAAACAAATGAAAAGAAAAGTTGTGTTTATGTTTGTAAATGGAAGTATTACAGAAGCCAGAAGGATGGAAATGGACTTTGGTAGTGGATTAATGATTGTTGTCGGGGTTGCAAACTATGCCATGGCCTGCGCAGAGGCTCAAAAGCTTGCGGAGGAAGGTGTTCTCATGATTGAATTATGCGGAGGCTTTGGCACGATTGGTCATGCAAAGGTAGCGGAAGCAGTAGCCGGAAAAGTTCAAGTTGGTGTTGTCCGTTTTGATAATCATCCTGGATATGATAATTTGTCTGGAGATACGAAGTGGATGTAAAGGGTGATTGATTAAACTGGTTGCAAGAAACCAGTTGACAATTTTATTTTGTGATGCTAATATGTCTATAAACTGATGACGAGGGAGTTAAACTGTAAAACGGTCTTTTAGCGAATCCGGGATGGTGGAAGCCGGACAGATGCAGATACAGCAAATGGGCCTCTGAGGGCGAAGCGAAAGAATATATTTTAGTAGCTGAGACGCTAAGCCAGCGTTATATGGCTAAGGGTGTGATGGCACTCTGCAAAGAGGATATGCGAAAACATATCAAATAAGGTGGTACCGCAGGTTAGCACTTGTCCTTGAATAGGGGATAAGTGTTTTTTTTTATTTGTCTATGACATAAAATAGAAGATGCCCCAGATGCAGAGAGAACCCCTTTTCGAAAAAAATGGAAATGCTAATAATGTATTTCAGAAAGTAAAGACGATGAAAATCTACGAACTTTTGTTATCGTGATTTTCTAGCCTAAATTCTGTCAGCGTTGCTGAAGCACCGGACAGAATGTTAAAAGAAAAGGAGATTATGAAGATGAAGATGAAAAAAAATTTAACAGGTTTAATTGTTATTGTTATGCTGCTTACAGGAGTGCTTGCAGGATGCGGCGGAAACAGTGCTGGGGATAACGCTGACACAAAGGATATTCCTACGGTGGGTATCGTGCAGATTGTAGAGCATCCGTCTCTGGATACGATTCGTGAATCTATATTGACACAGCTTGCAGAAGAGGGTTTTATCGCTGGAGAAACTATGACGGTTGATTATCAGAACGCACAAAATGAACAGGCAAATCTGAAGACCATCTGTCAAAAATTTGCGGCCAATCACTATGATCTGATCATTGCAATTGCAACTCCGTCTGCTCAGGCGGCACTTGGCGAAACTACGGAAATTCCGATTGTGTTTTCTGCCGTAACCGACCCGATTGCAGCGGAATTGGTAGATAACTTGGATGCGCCAGGAGGCAATGTCACCGGAACCTCTGATGCAGTTTCCGCAGCAATGATTATGGATTTGGCCAGACAGATCACACCGGACATTAAGACAATCGGAGCACTTTATACTTCCAGTGAAGTAAACTCGTTATCTGTCATTGAGGATCTGAAGGAATATGCAGCAGCTAACGGATTGACTGTAGTGGAAGCTCCTGTTATGAATTCCAGTGAAGTTCAGCAGTCTTCAACCTTCCTTGCAGGGAAAGTTGATGCTGTATTCTCGCCAATTGACAATACGGTTGCCTCTACCATGCCGATTATTTCGAAGACCTTAAACGATGCAAAAATTCCTTTCTATGTAAGTGCTGACTCCATGGTAAATGAGGGAGGTCTTGCAACCTATGGAATTAACTATACTATTCTGGGTCAGGAAACAGGAAAGATGGCTGTACAGGTACTGAACGGAACAGACCCGGGAACAATCCCTGTAATGACCATGAAGGATATGAATATTTATATCAATCAAAATACAGCGCATCAAATCGGTGTAACTTTCCCACAGTCTGTTTTGGATAAGGCGACTACTCTGGGAGAAGAAGATGAAGAAAACGAAGAGAAATAAGATTAGGATTAATCAATCAAGGCTTGCTGAAATAATAATCAGCAACCAATAAAACTGGAGAATAAATATGACTTTTGAAGCATTTATCGGCAATGCCCAAGGTTCGGTCGAATTAGGTTTAATTTATGCGGTGATGGCATTGGGGGTATTCTTGTCCTTTCGGACATTGAATACTCCTGATCTTACAGTTGACGGCAGTATCGTTACGGGGATGGCCGCTTCTGCTATGGTATGCAGCGCAGGTGGCAATCCCATCCTTGCGTTGGTTGCTGCTTTTATCGTTGGTTGTCTTGCTGGTTCCGTAACTGCATTACTGAACACCAAATTAGGGATCCAGCCCCTATTAACAGGGATTCTCGTGATGCTGGGATTATATTCGGTCAATTTAAGAATTATGGGTGGAAAATCCAATATTGCCATAATTCAAAGTGATACAATCTATAAAAGTTTTGAGAAAATTGTACCGACTGAGTATAGTACACTGATTCTGGGGATGATCATTTTGGTCTTGATTACTGTATGCTTCTATTATTTTCTGAGAACACGACTGGGTTTTGCTTTGCGTGCTACAGGAGACAATGAAGATATGGTACGGGCTTCCGGAATTAACAGTGATGCCATGCGACTGATCGGACTGGCTGTTTCTAACGGGCTGGTTGCTCTTTCAGGAGGACTTCTGGCACAATATCAATCGGTTGCCGATGCTGGCATGGGAGTGGGAATGGTGGTTGTAGGCCTTGCTTCTGTAATTATCGGTGAAGCTGTTTTTGGAACCAGATCACTGATGAGAAGACTGATTGCGGTTTCACTGGGAGCTATTCTGTATCGTATGGTGATTGCGTTTGCCTTTAATCTGGGAATGCCTTCTACGGATTTGAAGCTGGTGTCGGCTGTGATTGTTACGATTGCATTATCCACGGGAGTATTGGGAGAAAAGTTCTCGATTTCTGCTTTCATGAAGAAGGGTGGTGCGAAAAATGCTTAAAATTCAAAAAATCAGTAAGACTTTTGGCAAGGGTACCATCAACGAAAAGTTAGCCATCGATGATCTGGGTCTGACTGTTAATAACGGAGATTTTATTACCATAATAGGTAGCAACGGTGCAGGAAAATCGACCTTGATGAATTGCATATCAGGAGTTTACGGCGTTGATGCGGGCAGGATTATTCTTGATGAAACGGATATGACAAAGTTGCCGGAATATAAGCGGTCACAATGGATTGGCAGGGTATTCCAAGACCCGTTAAAGGGTACGGCATTTGATATGACTATTGAAGAAAATCTTTCTCTTGCAAACAGCAAGAATAAAAGTGTAGGCTTACAGCCGGGTCTTAGTAAGAAAGATCGAGAATTATTCAGAGAAAAACTGGCGATGTTGGATATGGGTCTGGAAAACAGAATGAAGCAGAAATCAAAGTTGCTTTCTGGCGGGCAAAGACAGGCACTGACTCTTTTCATGGCGGTAATATCCAATCCAAAGCTACTATTGCTTGATGAACATACGGCAGCTTTGGATCCAAGTGCTGCGAAAAAAGTGCTTGCTCTTACTGATGAATTTTCAAAGTCTGCCAATCTTTGTACTTTAATGATTACACACAATATGAAAGCGGCTCTGGAACATGGAAATCGTACCATACTGATGAAAGATGGGCGCATTGTGATGGACTTGGCAGGAGCGGAAAGAAAAAATATGACTGTTGAAAAGCTTATCGCACAGTTTGACATTGATAATGACAGAATGCTGTTATAATAAACATTGTTTAATGGATATCTCTGGTGGTATAATTATAAAAATAAGGTTTAAGATATATAAAAGAATCAAGAGGTATGTTTATGAGAAAATCAGCTGATGTTTTGGAAGTTATTGATAAAAATACCGCAAAAGTTATGCTTTACAAGCATAAAAAATGCCATGGTTGTGGTTCTTGCAATAAACATATGCATCCCGGTTCTATTTTTATCGCGGAAAACCCCGTTCAGGCACAGCAAGGTGAAATGGTTGATGTCAATGTTCATAAAAAGTTTTCCGTTACTGAATTTTTCATTGTGTATTTGCTTCCAATCTTTGCGTTCTTTGGAGGCTTGCTCCTCGGCAGTTTGATTTTTCCGGGAGCTGACAGCGGAAGCGTGGTGGTAGGATTAGCTTTTTTATTGTTGATTGTTGCAATCGTTGTCAACGTTATTTACAAAAAAAAATATCATCCGGAATATGCCGTTTCTATTGTCAGAAAAATTGCTCCTGCAGAACCAAAACTTTAGGATATATTGGATGAATATTACAAATGGAAAAAATATAATATTGGAGGTAGTTTATGAAGGATATTGTTTATTTAACAGACGAAAATTATGAAAGTGAAGCGATGGGATCAGATGTCCCTGTTTTAATTGACTTCTATGCTGACTGGTGCGGACCATGTAAGATGGTTGGACCAATTCTTGAGGATATAGCAGCAAAGTATTCCGGCAAGGCAAAGATTTGCAAGATAAATATTGATGAACAGCGTAAGCTTGCTATTACCAATAAGGTTATGAGTATCCCTACTTTATTCTTTATTAAAAATGGCGAAATCAAAGAAAGAATATCAGGTGCATTGCCTCAGCCGGTTTTGGAAGAAAAACTGGATGAATTGATTGCACTATAAACAAATTTATGTTCGCATATGATTTTTTTAATATGTCAGCGTTAATAACGGGGCTTTTTCTGATTAATTTTATCATCGCTTTGACGATTATATTTCTTGAAAGGAAAAACCCCTCTGCTACTCTGGCATGGATTATGATTCTTTTCCTGGTTCCTGTAGTAGGGATTGTATTTTATTTTTTGCTTTCCCAGAATATTGCAAGACAGCGAATCTTTCGAATGACAAAATATGAGGAGGCAATTATTAATGCTTCTTTGAATGAACAGATTGATGCAATCAAGCATGGGGAGTTTCAATTCTCCAATTCGGAAGCAAAAAAATGGCAGGATATGATACGAATGCATCAAACTTATGGTGACTCGTTTTTTACCCAGGATAATAAAATTACTATATTGACAGATGGGCGGCATAAGTTTGATAGCTTGATCAAAGATATAAAGAATGCAAAGCAAACGATTAATGTCATGTATTTTATTGTGAAAAATGATAGCATTGGCCGTTTGTTAATTGATGCACTTACGGAAAAAGCAAAAGAAGGGATTGAAGTTCGTCTGTTGATTGATGCAATGGGCAGCCGGCAGATTTCTAAAAAAAATCTGGAACCACTAAAAAGAGCCGGAGGTCAATATGCCTTTTTTTTCCCGCCGAAGTTTAAATATTTAAATTTAAAATTAAATTACAGAAACCATAGAAAATTGGTAGTCATCGATGGTGCCATTGGTTATTTGGGAGGATTTAATGTTGGAAATGAATACGTCGGAAAGAAAAAGAAGTTTGGATTTTGGAGAGATACCCATTTAAGGCTTATGGGCTCGTGTGTCCAGGATATGAATGCTCGCTTTTTTCTGGATTGGCGGTTTGCATCGAAGGAAAATATTGTACTATCTCAAGCGTATTATGGGGAATCTTTTAAGGCAGGAACAACGGGAATTCAGGTCGTTTCCTGCGGGCCGGATTCTTTAAAAGAAGAAATCAAGCAAGGTTATTTAAAAATGATTGCGTCCGCCAAGAAAAACATATATATTCAGACTCCGTATTTTGTTCCGGATGCCAGCATTCTTGAAACTTTGAAAACAGCGGTTTTATCGGGTGTCGATGTTAGGATTATGATTCCCTGTATGCCGGATCATATGTTTGTTTACTGGGCTACATATTCTTATGTCGGTATTTTACTTAGTCTTGGCGCAAAGATTTATATTTATGATGAAGGTTTTCTTCATGCAAAGACGATTTGTGTTGATGGTGAGGTTGCTTCCATTGGTTCAGCGAATTTCGATATCCGAAGTTTTAGACTGAATTTTGAAGCAAATGCATTTATTTATGATGCTGCAGAGGTTTATAAGATGGAAGCGATTTTTGAAATTGATATGACACGCTGTCATGAATTAACGAAGCACCTTTATCGTACTCGATCTCTTATCATAAAATTTAAGGAATCCGTTTCAAGATTATTATCCGACTTGCTTTAAGTACCGTGAACTTCATTTTTATGGATCATTAGAAACCATCCTTGTCTTAAGGCATTTTCTTAACATAGAATTGTAAGCAGCTTTTATAGCTGCTTATTTTTGATTCGGTAATAAGCGTTGCAGCTCATTTTATATAAGCTGTTAAAAAAATAATAAGGTTTTATAATAATGGGTAACAATAAATGTAGGCTTGATTGTTACCCATTATATAAGGTTTAATAAGGTGCAGATTAATAAAAAAACTTGATTATTATAGAAAATTTTTATATAATGTTACATTATGACGAAAGGGGAACGATAATGTATTTTAACAATATGGACAAAGTAGATCCTGAAATTAGTGCTATCATACACAGAGAAATGGCAAGACAGGAAAACAAAATTGAATTGATTGCATCGGAGAATTTTACCAGCAGTGCTGTTATGGAGGCATGTGGCAGTGCATTAACAAATAAATATGCGGAAGGTTACCCTGGAAAAAGATATTATGGGGGCTGTGAACATGTAGATGAAGCGGAAAGCTTGGCGATTGAGCGTGTAAAAGAGCTTTTTCATGCAGAATATGCCAACGTTCAGCCTCATTCGGGTTCCAGTGCAAATTTGGCAGTATACTTTTCCCTGTTAGAGCACGGAGATACCGTACTGGGAATGGATTTATCAAATGGAGGGCATTTGACTCATGGAAGCCCTGTTAACATGTCCGGTAAATATTTTAACTTTGTTCCTTATAAAGTTGATTCAGAAACGGAAAGAATCGATTTTGATGCGGTAAGAAAATTAGCAATTGAAAATAAACCAAAGATGATTGTTGCAGGGGCAAGTGCGTATCCAAGAATTATTGAAGCTGACAAGTTCAGAGAAATCGCAGACGAAATCGGCGCATTATTGATGGTAGATATGGCGCATTTTGCTGGTTTGGTTGCTGCAGGAGTTCACCCAAATCCTGTGGAGCATGCCCATGTAGTTACTACGACAACCCATAAGACTCTGCGCGGCCCAAGGGGCGGTGCTATCCTTGGTAAGGAAGAATATGGAAAGCAAATTAATAAAGCGATTTTCCCAGGCATGCAAGGTGGACCACTGATGCATATTATTGCCGGGAAAGCGGTTTGCTTTAAAGAAGCCTCTGCTCCGGAGTTTGTTGCATATCAGAAGCAGGTTTTACTGAATGCTCAAAAAATGGCAGAAGAGCTTTTGGCGAGAGACTTCAGACTGGTATCAGGAGGAACTGACAACCACTTGGTTCTTCTCAATTTGACTAATAAGAATATTACCGGTAAAGAGGCAGAAAAACTTTTGGACTCTGCTGGTATCACAACCAATAAGAACACCATTCCAAATGATCCAAATGGTCCTTTTGTTACGAGCGGAATAAGACTTGGTACTCCGGCGATGACAACCCGGGGCTTTAGGGAACAGGAAATTGAAAAGGTTGTGGAAGCGATTGGTTTGATCCTGAACAATCCGACAGATACAGTATCGGTTGAAAAGGCAGAAAAAATTGTCAAAGAGCTTTGTACTGCGTTTCCTCTATATTAATAAAAGAATACTATTTCATAAAAAATAGCCAGAGTATCAAAAATGATTGCTCTGGCTTTTTTTCTTAGCTTGGAATACAAACCTTGGTTCCCGGAATGCTAAAATCTTCAATTGTTAAGGTTGGATTTGCGATCATAAGTCTGTCTGTGATTACAAGTAGTTTTTTGCTGATGGAATCGAGGGTATCTCCTGTTTTTACAATGTAAGCGCCTGACATTGAGCAAGTTTTGTAGTGATCCTCCGAAGGAATATTAAGCGTCATATTCTCAAGAGAACCAGAAAAATCTACGGTGGGATTGCTGCTTTGGAGTGCGCCAAAAGTAATTTCATAACGATCTAAGATTCTTGTAAGCGTATCGCCGTGCTGTGTATTATATTTTTTGACGTTCCAATCAATATTATTTATACACTCACCCAGATTGTTAGGTATGGTTTTGCTTTGCTGGCTGCTCCTATTGTTGTTGTCTTGGACTGGTATGCAAAGTTGCATTCCGATCCTCAGATTATATGGATCTAGATCCGGATTTGCTTTCATTAACGCATCCAAAGTGATCTTATACTGCTTTGCCAGCATGTATAGTGTGTCCCCTGTCTTAACTGTGTGCATAATTCCCTCACAAACCGGAACTTCTGCTGGAGTTTGAGAAGGTTGCTGCGCCGGAGTCTGGGTTGGCTGTTGCGTCGGAGTCTGACCCGGCATGGAAGGCATGCTTGGAGTCGGTATCCTTGGCATTGTCGGTGTTGGGATGGAGGGGATAGATGGTGCGGCTGGCGTAGTGGGGGCTGTTGGTGCAGTTGGAGTCGGCATCGTTGGCATCATGGGCATCGTTGGTATTGTTGGTATCATTGGAGCCGGAGTACGTAATGGTCTGGTGTTGCTGTAACTGCTTACTGTAGGAATACAAAGTCTCATTCCTACTTGAAGCATGTAGCAATCAACTTGCGGATTTGCATTCATAATATCGTCCAGTGTTAATTTATATTCTTTTGCCAGCATATAAAGTGTATCACCGGGTTTTACCGTATGAATGACTCCACTGCATGCAGGGCTATGTTCTTGCGGCATTGCTAAATTGGTCGGAATGCAAATCTGCTGTCCAATCTGAAGATTATATGGATTGACTCCGGGGTTTGCATAAAGAATATCCTCTAATAGTACGTTATATTCTTTTGCAAGCATGTAAAAAGTGTCTTTCGCTCTTATAGTATGCATCATGCCATCACAAACTGGAGCTGGAGTTGGTCTTGGAGCTGGAGCTGGAGTTGGTCTTGGAGCTGGAGCTGGAGTTGGTCTTGGAGCTGGAGCTGGAGCTGGTCTCGGAGCTGGAGCTGGAGCTGGTTTTGGAGCTGGAGCTGGAGCTGGTTTTGGAGCTGGTTTCGGAGCTGGTTTCGGAGCTGGAGTCGGCATAGGCATAGGCATAGGTTTTTTCTTCGGAGTTGGGCATGGTGGGCATGGTGCCGGAGCCGGACTTGGTTTTGGAGCTGGGGTTGGCATGGGCATAGGTTTTTGCTTCGGAGTTGGGCATGGTGCCGGTGTAGGGCATGGAACTGTTGGAGTCTCCATGTCTGGTGACAGCATTGGTTCCTCGACCATCGGCCAACGGTAATCAGGTTTCCGCTTACAAGGGTCTTGAACTGGTTCCAGGGAATCCTTTCGTTTACCTGGGATGCAGATTTTTTGGCCATATCGTAGATTGTAAGGATTTAGTATTTGATTTGCCTCCATGAGCATAGATACTGAAACATCGTATTTTTGCGAAATGGAATATAGAGTATCACCAGTTTTGACCACATATACCTCTATACATACGTATTCTGTTGGGAGGCTGGGGGGCTGTGGAAACTTAGGGCTCATACAATTATTGCGAACCATAATTTATAAATCACCTCTCGTTCAAATTTTACTATCATATTATTTTAAATCGTTTCAATATGTGATAAAATATTATAATTAGGGACAAGTGCCACATGGATTGAGAGTGGTCTAAATGAAAGGAGAGGGCATTGCGTAAGATTCAATTAGATACGCTTATATTATATGACAATATAAGACAGGATGAGATTGTTCATGCTGCAGTAAAGATTTTTAATGAATTTGATCATCATGAATATATATCATATATGGAAACTGAATACTACTTTATTCAAAGAAAGCTTTTAGAAATGATAGAGTATGTGGACATTGAGGGCACTTATTGGCAGAATTACATCTGTAAGCTGATCGCCGAAAGTGAAAATCGGTTTAGTATCCTATGTGAAAAGGGCAAACTGGATGAAAATATCCGGAAGGTTGCAATAAGGGAAATTGAGGAATTAAAGAAACTATATGGATTGGATTGGGACAGAGTTGATAAAATATTTCAAAATGCCGACACATCTGTTTGCAGCATGAAACCACAGAATCTGAAAATGACACAGACCTGTTATCGTGACAAGGTGCGGCAAGCGTTTGAGTCAGATAACAATCGGGATGCAGTAAATAAATTGCAAAAATATTATGAAGAATATGGCTGCGGCATCTTTGAAAGATATCAGGCCTTTGTTTGGGATGAAATGTTGGTTGGTGTAAGAAATTATGATAAAATCACTTTTGATCAGTTGATTGGTTATGAAAGACAAAAAGAAGCTTTGATTGAAAATACAGGTTTCTTTCTAAAAGGTTATAGAGCTAATAATGTCTTACTGCATGGAGATCGAGGAACCGGAAAATCCTCCTGTGTAAAGGCATTGTTGAACCAATTCAAAGAGAGTAAACTTAAATTGATCTCCTTGAACAAAAATCATGTAGAGTATCTTTACCGAATTATTGAGTCCATTGCTGATCGCGGCTGCAAATTCATCATATTTATCGATGACCTTTCCTTTGAAGAGACGGAAATTGGGTATAAACATTTTAAGTCAATCATTGACGGCGGGATAGAAGCCCAGCCATCCAATGTCCTGATTTATGTTACCTCTAATAGAAGAAACATCATCAAAGAAACTTGGAAGGATCGCGGGGATAACGGTGAAGTTCACAGCAATGACGGAATGCAGGAGAGATTATCCTTAGCAGATCGTTTTGGCCTTTCTATTACTTTTACTTCACCGGATAAGGAAGAATTTCTAAACATCGTAAAAGGAATCGTGAAGCAGGAGAACTTTGGAATCGAGGAAGATATTCTGATCAAAGAAGCATTGCTCTGGGATATCAGACAAAAAGGGCGTTCTGGAAGAGAAGCAAGACAGTTTGTAAACTACATTCAGGCAAAGACAATGAGCACTGAAACTATGTAACAGAATGAAAAGGAGAATGTGTATTGAGATTTTTAAGAAACAACCCATTGGCTGTTTTGTTTATTTTATTCATGGCGTATCAGTCAATTACGAATGGACAGTCAAGTGACCCCATGAGCTGGATCATGAGTAAACTGATTATACTGCCTGCAATCCTGATCGGACTTTCCTTTCATGAATTTGCTCATGCTTTCGCAGCGAATCGTTTAGGTGATCCTACACCCAAATTACAGGGAAGAGTTACGATCAATCCTGTAGCTCATGTGGACCCATTTGGATTTCTGGCTTTGATTTTTATCGGATTTGGATGGGGCAGACCAGTGGAAGTAAACCCAAGGTATTTCAAAAATATGAGGCGTGACAGTTTGATTGTGGATCTGGCAGGAGTGACAGTAAATCTTATTCTTGCAATCATATTTACAGGAGTTTTAAAGCTTTTAGATACTTATCAAATTAGTTTCCTGAATACCTATATGGGAGGCGTTGTTATTCAGATAGTCATGGCCATTATCTCAATTAACATCGTGTTGATGATTTTTAACTTACTACCAATTCCTCCATTGGATGGGTTCGGTATTGTAACAGAAATTTTTAATCTCAGAGAAAAGGAATGGTATTATCAGATTTACAATAATGGTTTTATGATTTTGCTGTTATTGATGATATTTAATGTAACAGACAGGATACTGGTGCCGGCGATAAACTTTGTATTTGGCATAATTTGGAATGTTTTCTTTTAAAAAGAATAAACCGTAATTAGCACTCGAGACAACAGAGTGCTAATTTTTATGTTTAAATAAATTTGGAAGTGGTATATAATAAATTAAGTCTTACTGAATGAATAAAAATATAGCTATTCAGTAAGCATTATCAGTACAATGTGTAGAACGACAGGGGGTGTTTCTATGAATTTTGAAAGATTTACACAAAATGCACAGTCCGCAGTGATAGATTGTCAGAATATAGGAGTGAAAGAGGGTCATCAGCAGTTGGATGGTGAACACTTGCATCTGGCACTGATGCTCCAGCAGGATGGACTGATTCCTAAGCTGATCAGCTTTTTAGGTGTTAATACAGGGGGAATCGTAGGAGAACTCCAGGAAGAAATAGAACGACTGCCAAAGGTACAGGGCGGAAACGATAATATGTACTCGTCCCGACGTTTGAACCAGATCTTGATGAATGCAGAAAAAATAGCATCGGACTTCAAGGATGAATATGTAAGCGTAGAACATCTTTATATGGCGCTGCTGGATGAAAAAAATACACCTTCCAGTAAAATATTTAAAAAGCATAATATCACGAAAGATGTTTTTTTACAGGCGCTGTCCAAGGTGAGGGGCAATCAGAGGATTACAAATCAAAATCCCGAGGATAATTATGATGCTCTCAATAAGTATGGAAGAGATCTGGTTGAGCTTGCAAGACAGGGCAAATTGGATCCTGTCATCGGCAGAGATTCAGAAATCCGTCATACTATTCAGATCCTTTCCCGAAGAACGAAAAACAACCCGGTACTCATCGGGGAACCGGGAGTAGGAAAGACAGCCGTTGTAGAAGGTCTTGCTCAGAGAATACTGAATGGCGATGTTCCGGAGGGACTGAAAGAGAAGACGATTTATGCGCTGGATATGGGAGCTTTGATTGCCGGTGCAAAATTCAGAGGAGAATTTGAGGAAAGATTAAAGTCTGTATTGAATGAAATCGAAAAGTCGGAAGGTAGAATCATTCTGTTTATCGACGAGATCCACAATATTGTTGGAGCCGGAAAAGCAGAAGGTTCCATGGACGCTGGAAATTTGCTGAAACCAAAGCTTGCCAGAGGTGAACTGCACTGCATCGGCGCAACCACGTTGGATGAATATAGAAAGAATATTGAAAAGGATGCAGCACTGGAGCGAAGATTCCAAAAGATTCTGGTTGATCAGCCTACCGTTGAAGATACAATTTCTATTCTAAGAGGCTTAAAGGAAAGATTTGAGATTCATCATGGAGTCAGAATTACAGACAATGCACTGATTGCTTGTGCAACACTGTCGGAGCGTTATATCAGTGACCGATTCCTACCGGATAAAGCCATAGACCTGATGGACGAAGCTGCTTCAAAAATTCGTACCGAGATTGACAGCATGCCAGCAGAACTTGACGAAATTGCAAGAAAGATCATGCAGCTTGAAATTGAAAAGCAGGCGCTCAGTAAAGAAACTGACAACAGTTCAAAGGCAAGGCTGGCAAACATAGAAAAAGAGCTTTCTGAATGGAAGGAGAAGAATTCTTCCATGAGAGCTCAATGGGAAAATGAGAAAAAGTCTATTACGGATTTGAAAGGGACGAAGCAGCAAATTGAAAATGTCAAGCTTCAGATTGAAGATGCGGAAAGAAAATATGATTTAGAAAAACTTGCGAAATTAAAATACGGAACCCTGCCTGAATTGGAAAAGAAGCTGGAAACTGAAATGGAATTCAACGAAGAAGCGAAGGAAAAGAGACTCTTAAAAGAGGAAGTTACTGAAGAAGAGATTGCTGAGGTGGTTTCCAAGTGGACAGGTATTCCGGTAAGCAGGCTGGTTGAAGCGGAGAAAGAAAAACTGCTTCGATTAGGCGAGGTTCTCCACCAAAGGGTAATTGGGCAGGATGATGCGGTTGCTGCTGTATCTGAGGCCGTATTGAGAGCGAGGGCAGGACTGAAAGATATCAATCGGCCAATTGGTTCCTTTATCTTCCTTGGTCCGACAGGTGTTGGCAAGACTGAGCTTGCAAAAGCGTTGTCAGAGTCGCTCTTTGATACGGAAAAAAATATGATTCGTATTGATATGTCCGAATATATGGAGAAACACGCGGTATCAAGACTGGTTGGTGCGCCTCCGGGATATGTGGGTTATGATGAAGGCGGTCAGCTTACGGAAGCAGTCCGAAGAAGACCGTATAGTGTCATTCTCTTTGATGAGATTGAAAAAGCGCATCCAGATGTATTTAACATTCTGTTGCAACTTCTGGATGACGGCAGACTGACTGATAATCAGGGCAGAACTGTTGACTTTAAAAATACGATAGTCATTATGACTTCTAACATAGGCAGCCCATACCTGATTGAAAATATTTCATCGGATGGGACGATTACTGAGGAAGTAAAGGAGAAGGTTGAAAATGAAATGAAACGTCATTTTAGACCGGAATTTCTGAACCGAATTGATGATGTGGTCGTATTTTCACCGCTGACAGAAGAACAGATTATGAAGATCATTGATATTTCAATGATCCATATTCAGGAAAAACTGAAGGAAAGAAATATAACTGTAACCTTGACTGATTCGACAAAACGATACATCGCGCAAGAGTCATATTCTCCAAATTATGGGGCAAGGCCTGTGAAGCGTTATTTGCAGAAGTATATAGAAACCGAAATTGCTTCAAAAATCATAAAAGATGAGGTGCACGACGGAGAAAAAATCACAATTGATATTAAAAATAATGCGTTGAGTTTTTAATCTGGGTGTAGAATAGGGATAGCCATTAAAAAGAGGGCTATCCCTATTCTATTAAAATATAATACGGGATATCAAGAAACCTAGAAGGGTAAAGGCTCGACTTTACCTTTCCAGGTTTTTCTTGTCATCACTGGGATGCAAGTTCTGATACGTTCTCCATTGAAGTCGAATATTTCCGGTATTTTCACGGTAACTCCGTAAGCGTCTGTAAGAGTTTGTTCTGTCATTATGTCGTTGATACGGCCGAAAGTGACTGTTTTATCATGCCTGAAAAGTACAACTTTATCTGCACATAAAAAAGCATGTTCCGGAAAATGAGTAATCATTATGATGCCTATATTTTCAGAGGACATATTAATTATTTCTTGCAGTACGCGTACTGTATTTCTGAAATCAAGATTGGAAGTTGCTTCATCCATCATTAGGAGCTGCGGTTCCTGCGCCAATGATCTTGCAATGAGGACAAGCTGCCGTTCTCCGCCGCTTATTTTTGTATATATTTTGTCTTTCAAGTCGATAATACCGAGCTTTTCCATGATATGTTCGCATTTATTATAATCATGCTTTGACGGCGTTGAAAATCTGCCTAAATGCGCCGCGCGTCCCATTACTACGACTTCTTTTACGCAAAAAGGAAATGGCTGAGACTGCACCTGCGGAACATATGCGATTTGTCTCGCGAGGCTTTTTCTGTCCCATTCATGTATCACCTTGCTGTTATAATGAACTTTGCCGCTTAGCGGTTTTAAAAAACCCTGAGCTGTCTTGAAAAATGTAGTTTTCCCCGCACCATTCGGCCCGAGAATGCATACAACTTCACCCGGTTTCACTTCAAGATTGATGCTGCCGGTTACCTTTTTTTCTCCATAACCACAGACTAAATTTTCAACCTTCAAACTCATAACCATTCGCTCCTTCCTTTGTAAAGCAAATAAATAAAAAATGGGGCGCCTATTATGGCGGTCAGTATTCCAAGGGGTATTTCCATAGCCATCAAGCTTCTGGCTACATCATCAACTAATAGCAGGTAAGTACCCCCGACGATCATACTACACGGCAGTAGTATTTTATAATCAGGTCCGATTAACATTCTAGTTAAATGAGGTATTATGAGACCGACCCAGCCTATTATTCCACTTATAGAAACCACAGAAGCCGTTATTAGAGTCGCGCAAACTATGATGATTCGTCTTATACGTGATGTATTTATTCCCATTGACTCTGCTTCTTCATCTGAAAAAGAAAGAAGATTTATTTTCCAGCGCAGCAGGAATAAAGGAACGGCACCGATCAGCATGGGAATCATTATGATCACCAGGTCGCTTGCTTTTATGGAAGACATGGAACCCATGAGCCAAAAAGTTATGGCGGGGAGTTTGCTGTAAGGGTCTGCGATGTATTTTATCAGTGAGATGCCGGCCTGAAACAATGCAGAAACAACCATGCCGGCAAGGACAAGCGTTAATATCATGTTCCCACGTTTACCGACCGCTGAAGCGATTGAGTATGTAAATGCTACTGAGATGATCCCGAATGTAAACGACATCATCTGAACTCCTGCCAGATTTAATGAAAGTAACAGACCTATTGCGGCGCCCATGCCGGCACCAGCCGTTGCGCCAAGGATATCCGGAGAAACCATAGGGTTTCTGAAAACTCCCTGATACGCACATCCTGACAGGGAAAGGCTGGCACCGACCAAAAAGGCGGCGTATACCCTGGGACCTCTGATTTTATAGAAGACAATGTATGCATTATTTTCAAGCCCTGCCGGTAAATCAAAAAACTGTTCGCCCAGTAATGCAAATATTTTAGAGGGCGTCAGAGCGTATCTGCCAAGAAAAAATGAAATAAATACAGTAATCAATGCAATGGCTAGCATGATCAGAATTTTAATGGTTGTTGAACTGATTTCTCTTTCTCTCATTTCTCTTTCTCTCATTCCTTTAGGCATCTTTGCTTGAAATTATTGGGTTTTGTTGCTGAAACAAAATGATCGAATTGCCGAGTTAATGAACTTAAAATTGAATTGTTGACATTATATAAAAAAGATACTATCATAAAAAAGAAACACAATAATATACAACTAAAACAAACAAAAACTAACAAAACAAAACGAATCGGACATGCTGAAATTATATAGCACTGAAATAGCAGTGTCAATATAACTCTTAATATTGACAGAGGTTTCAACTGCTGGATCTAATGACCTACGTGAAAGTTATTTTTGCATAAATGATTAGTTGTTGTTAAAAAGGAGTAGTAAATGAGAAGAAAAAGTTTGAGAATTTTATCTATGTTGCTGGTGCTGATGATGCTTTTCAGTTTTTCAGGATGCGGCAAAACGCCTGCCTCGACTTCGGCTGAAGGAGATGGGTATAAGACGGTTACAAATCTGGATAGCACGGAACTTACCGTACCTGTTGACGTAGAGAAAGTGGGAGCAATCTTTGGTCCGGCCTATGAGAAGATAGTAATGCTGGGTGCGGAAGATAAAATAGTTTTTGACGGTGATTTTCACATAAGTGGATGGCCGTGGTCAAATGTAATTTACAAAAATTTGAATGATGTCCCAGGAATTCCTAATGCTCACAGTGAACTTAACGTTGAAGATTTACTGAAATATGAGCCGGATGTTGTGTTCAATTTTCCGAATCCCAAAACCACTGCAACGCTTGAAGAAGCAGGAATTAGCGTGGTTCCTATGGCGTCAACCAATAAGCTTTCCGACATTAAGGACACAGTAGCTTTGTACGCAGAGGTACTTGGCGGCGATGCTGTAGAAATTTCAGATCAATATTCCCAATACTTTGACAGTATGGTGGAAAAAATTTCTGCTATTACAAGTGATATTCCTGAAACGGACAGGCCTAGCGTATACATAGCTAATCAAAATATTCTTTGGACTTCCGGGAAAAATTCCGACTTGAATGAATTGATTAAGCTTGCCGGCGGAAATCCTGTTGCACAAGATATAGAAGGTGGAATTAAAACGGAAATTACGAAAGAACAGTTTATAGAATGGAATCCGGATTATGTATTTGTTGATCATGCCGGTTCCTCAGGAAACGCTGCCGCGGAAGAGGTTATTGATGAAATGCTTTCAGATGCTGAGTTTTCAGGTGTAAGTGCAGTTGCAAACGATCAGATCATAGTCGTTCCAACAGGAGTTTTTTTCTGGGATTCGGGCGTTCAAAAACCACTTTTTGCGTTACTAATAGCGAAGACACTTTATCCGGAGCAGTTTGCGGATGTAGATATAAAAGCGGAACTGATATCTTTCTATTCGGAATTTTTTCACTATAATTTGACTGATGATGAAGCAGATAGAATCCTTGCTCATCTTGATCCGGCATAGGTAAGGAAGGGGGTACGCACGATGAGCGCATTACATACTTCTATTCCGAGAACCGAAGCGGTAAAACTTATCTGTGAGAATCTTCATTTCACACCACAGGAAGAAGTGGTTTCCCTTCAGGACGCGTCATTTCGAGTTGTATCAAGAGATATTGTATCATGCATCAATCTGCCGGATACAAAGTGCAGCCGATGGGACGGGATTGCATTCAATTATAATAATTATATTGCATGCAACGGCGTTGTTTCATCGTGGAAAGAGGACAGCGACTACATTTTTTCAAATACAGGCATTGCTATATTTCGTGATGAATTCGATACTATGGTTAAAATTGAAGATACTGTGTTTGAGGGAAAAAGATTGTTACAAATCGTTCAGCCAGGTGTGGAACGAGGTCAGAATATTATCCCCGTAGGTGAAAGAATGTCAGTGGGCGAAATTCTTGTTGCGAAAGATACGCTTATTATGCCTTCTCATCTTAACCTGATGGCTTCAGGTGGAAATGCACTTGTAAATGTCTATGGAAAGCCAAAAGTGGCTATCCTTTCCTCCGGCAACGAACTCATATCAAATCATGATTTCGTGGAAGCAGGCAGAACGATAGAATCAAATTCTTTTTCCATGATCGCAAAAATAAAGGCGAAGGGGGGAGAAGCTTTTGCTTATCCGATCCTTCCTGACGATCAGTCGGTAATTAAAGCAAGAATTAAAGAAGCTGTCATGTCTTTCGATTTCGTTATTCTATGCGGTGGTTCCGGAAGAGGGCAGCATGACTTGCTACAGGAATCTTTAAAAGACCTTGGTACCTTATTCTTTTCAGATGTTGAGCATGGTCCTGGGAAACGTACATGCTTCGCGGTAGTTGATAATACGCCTGTCTTCGGTCTTGTGGGCCCCCCGGGCGGAGAAGAAATCACGTTTGATTTTTACGTGATACCTGCTTTGGACAGATGTTTGCAGCAGGAAACACACATCAGAAGGGTTAACGTTGTTCTTGACAATGATATTCCTCCTCATTTCAGGGTGTCTTTCTTCTATACGCTGAAGGTATATGAAAAGGACGGATCATATCATGCGAAGCCTCTTTTGAATGGAAATCTTGACCGATCTATTGTTGAACATAACGCATATATTTTTGTGACAAAGACTTCACAAGGTTATAAAAAAGGTGATATTGTCGAAGTGGAAATGAGGACTTTCTACGAGAATATGTAAATAAAAGTATCTCTTCTTTAAATTAAAAACAGGACAGTAAACTGTCCTGTTTTTAGTTTATGTTATTAAAATTTTTAAAGCTTTATTTGGTTTAGATAACGCCTTGTGCATACATGGCCTTAGCAACTTTCTGGAATCCAGCGATGTTTGCACCAGCAACGTAGTTTCCAGGCATACCAAATTCTTTGGAAGATTCGTCGCAAGCCTTGAAAATGCTAGTCATAATACTGTCAAGCTTTGCATCAACTTCTTCGAATGTCCACTCAAGTCTCTGGCTGTTCTGTGACATTTCAAGAGCAGAAGTTGCAACTCCGCCAGCGTTAGCAGCTTTAGCAGGACCAACAAGAATTTTCTTGGATAAGAAGTACTTAACTGCTTCGTTTGTGCAAGGCATGTTAGCTCCCTCACCAACTGCATAGCATCCATTTTCAA
The DNA here is from genome assembly GCA_963665645.2 of Anaerovoracaceae bacterium. Classification (GTDB taxonomy): domain Bacteria; phylum Bacillota; class Clostridia; order Peptostreptococcales; family Anaerovoracaceae; genus Anoxybacterium. Next base: position 148,126 of record CAXXQN010000005.1, read on the forward strand.
CTAACTTCTTAGCTTTTGCTTCGTCGATATCGTTCTGAGTTGAGCATGGAAGAGCGACGTCACACTTAACATCCCATACAGATCCACCAGCAGTATATTTTGCGTTTGGACGAGCTTTTGCATATTCACTGATTCTAGCTCTTTCCACTTCTTTGATTCTCCGAACTGTTGCAACATCAATACCGTCTTCATCAACGACATAACCGTTGGAATCGGATACGGCAACAACTTTTGCACCATAGGACTGAGCCTTCTGGCAAGCATAGATAGCAACATTTCCGGAACCTGAGATAACAACTCTCTGATCTTTAAAGCTCTTTCCGTTTGCCTTCAGCATTTCTCTTGTGAAGTATACAAGGCCATAACCGGTAGCTTCTGTTCTAGCTAATGAACCACCCCAGCCAATTCCTTTCCCTGTAAGAACTCCTACGAATTCATTTCTGATTCTTCTGTACTGTCCATACATGAATCCGATTTCTCTTCCTCCTACACCGATATCTCCAGCAGGAACGTCAGTGTCAGCACCAATATACTTGCAAAGCTCTGTCATGAAGCTCTGGCAGAATCTCATTACTTCAGCATCAGATTTTCCTTTAGGATCAAAGTCTGATCCACCTTTACCACCACCGATAGGAAGTGTTGTCAATGAATTCTTTAGAATTTGTTCAAATCCTAAGAACTTGATGATTCCAAGATATACGGAAGGATGAAAACGAAGTCCACCTTTGTAAGGTCCGATCGCACTGTTGAACTGAACTCTGAAACCTCTGTTAATCTGTAATTTGCCGTTGTCATCAACCCAAGGAACTCTGAACATTATCTGTCTTTCAGGCTCCAGGAATCTTTCGACGATACCAGCTTCAACATACTGAGGGTTCTTTTCCAAAACAGGGGCGATAGATTCAAGAACTTCTTCTACTGCCTGATGGAATTCTACTTCGCCAGGATTTCTCTTCTTAACGTCGTCTAGATACTTTTGTACATTGATTGACATTTTTTTCTCCTCTTTCTTATTTTTATTTTTTACAAATGTAATAAAAAGTAAGTTTTCTTATCACTCATACATTATCATACCCCTAAAATGTAGTCAATATTTATACAAATAAAAACCGGCCTTTTTGCAAAGTTGTAATATTCTGAAAACGCTGAAAATCAAGCGTTTTAGCTTGGAATACTGTATACGTGCAAAGATATTGACGGTGTTTTTGGGTAACTTTTTCATAAAGATATTGAAATTTTAACAACTATGAACCTAAGGTGGAAAAAGAAAATGGATTCCAAAAATTTACATTCCGGTTAATTAGTAAACAAAGCGGAAAGGGAAAATATGTAAAATTGTTCTCGGAAGAGATGAAAATACTCCCCAAAATTAAAAAATAAGAAAATTGCGACAATAAAAAAACAACTTCCGATTGTTTTTGGAAGTTGTTTTTTATTACTCCGTCAATATCGCTCTCAGCGATATTGACGGAGTATCAAAGAAAGCACTTGACCGTTGTCTTTTTGCCCCAAGCTTGCTTGGCATGGCAAAAAGGACAGCAGCGAGCGAAGCAAGCAGGAGGCGCAGCCGTTGTCGCCCTTGCGGCGACATGTGGAAATAGGAAGCTTCGATTGCGTCATTTCCACTTTTTTTATTTATGAATGTTGTTTCTATTTCTCCAGAATCCGTAAGGGGATAACCGGATCATAAACAGAATTTATCTTAATTGCATAGGAATCGCCGTTTTCAATATCCTTGTCTGTTATATAATGAACATCCAAAAGCCCTTCGGATTGGTATCCTGTTTTTAAATAATTCATTTCGGACAATGCCAAACTCCAGCCCTTTAGCCAGATGTCAAGTTCCTGTTTTTGTTTTGCCGATCCATTGAAATGGATCAATAAATCAATATCACTGTTTAGTCTTGCAGTGCAGGTGCTTGTACTGCCAAAAAGGTAGATTCCTTTGATGGAAAAGGCTTTCAAGTCGATGCAGTTCGAAATCTTTTCCGCCATATAATGGCGCCACTTCCAACCCTCACTATCTTTTGGATCTGAGCTCAGTTCGTAGTCATCTGGAAAGGAAAGTGCCTGTCTTCTTTCTGGTTTATATATTTGCTCAAGGTAAGCGATTGCTTTTTCCAAATCGGCATTCATAAGAACGATCATTTCTTTTCTAAAATAGTTTTCCGAGATGTTGATTACCTTTATTACGTGAGAAAGATCCGCATAATTGGGTAATAATGTCTCTAACTCGTTTGTGTTTTTATGGAAAAAACTATTACTGAACATGATCCCAGTGTCTTCCGGATAAAGGGGTAAATATTTTATGTTTGCCTCAACAAGATCCTGAAAAAAATGTGTTCCGAAGGAGAGTTCAGGCTGATGCTTTGACTTCTTTTTTGCAATTTCAATCAGCATGGATGCATTACAAATGTCCGAATATGTTACAGGAACCCCCAACTTAATATCGCCGCGGCTTCCCCAGCGTCCGGGACCCATTAAAATAAAGCTTCGTCGGTAAAGGATATGGTTTAGCTCACTGACTGCACTTCCGACGCGGACAAAATCTTTCTGGTTTTCCAATTTTCCATATTCTTCAGGATCAACATAAACGACAGATTTAATTCCTGTAACTTTCCCGTTGGAAATATATTTATTGGCGGTAAAAATTGTATTTTGGGTTGAAATATTGGTTGGGATTGCAACTGGCATATTGTTATAGCTTTTGCTTTGTGGACGGCACTGCAGAATATACAAATTTTCGCCGTCACATGCAAATTCAATGTCAACCGGATAACCCAGTTTTTCAGCTAATAATGACATAATTGATTTTAGCTGAGGAATGACCGCTGTCTTATTAATCAGACCGTCAAAAGTAATAAGTACTGGATCATTTTCTGAATCGGTACTGAATTTATTATATTCTTTCACAAAATCATCCTTTAACACGGATGCAACTTGATTCAGATAAGGGATTTCATTTCCATATTTTTTGATGATTTCTGCAATTGAGACAGATACAAACTGGTTGTTTTCCATATCAAGAACATCCATCATCTGAGGAGAATACTTCTGCAATTCCTGTGGAATATGATTGATGCGAAGCTTTGGTTGTCCCGGTGAAATCAAAATGGGAAAATCATCACCTACTCTGTCTACAGCTCTGGTACCAAGTCCCATTACCATACGGAGGAGTCCGTCTTCCCGTTTGATTCGCGGTGACCATCGAAACTCATTGTTGCTGAACCCAACCCCTGCAAAGAGGGGGAAATAATATGGCCCAATTCGGCGTCCCACTACCTCCTGGATCATAACACCCATCTGTTCAGAGCAATCCAACAAACCGTGTTCTTTTCGGTACTGTATGGAATCAGGACTATACATGGAGGCAAATACCTCAAGGACACAATCAATTAACCCCTTTAATCTCTCTGCTTTTGTTCCTGTATTTGTTAAAAATAAGCTTTTATATTTCCCGGAAAATGCAGAATTTCTCTGGTCTTCAAGTAAACTGGAGGATCGAATAATCAAGGGTTTGTCGTTACATTGATCAAGAATCTGATTTAATTCACTGAGGATATAAGATGACAAATGGGAATTTTTAATGGATTGAACAATTTTCGGGTAGCTAATACGTATCTCTAAAATATCGCGATACTTGTGCTCGTTCAATTCATCTAAATAATTGTCATGTAAAAGATTTTCCAATTCATCGGAAGCAATGAACCAGGTTTTCAACTGCTTGATGTTGTTGTATGCCGGATTGTTTTGAATATGGGATTCGATGATTTTATTGGCAAGGAAAAAACCGGTGGCTTTCCCCCCGATTTTTCCTATACTCGTTGGAGAGCAGATCACTGCATCCAGCAATTTGCAGAAATCTTTCACACAAAGATGCTTTCTGGCATTTTCTATCATTTTGGGGTTGTCGGTTAAAAATCTTCTTACCAATTCTACAATGAGCCATCTTTTGGTCGCTTTACTGGACATCTCATTGGATTTAACCGCTTTCAGGTATTGCGCCAGAGCTTTGGATATATCTTTAACATCAGAATTTTTTTTATCAACCAGCTTGATCAATTCATAGGTTTTTCCTTGATAAATCCATAGACTGATGTAATCGAATATCTTTGAACCTTCCATGCAGTTTTTTGCTACATGGAATACACTGTTGCTTAATAAAATAACGTCTACTGCCGGTATCTCTTTATGCGGAAAATTGATTTCTCCTTTATAGTCATATTCCGTCCAGTTCATTTCTTTGAAAATATCGATGATGAAAGACTGATCCTTTTTTGCCAGAAGTGCAAGCATTTTTTCACAGACATGAAGCAGCATGGAATGGTTGGTATTCTGCAAAAAGAGAAGAATCGCCTCCCAGTTGCTTTGAGATTCTCCGGGTTCTAATTCGCAGAAATGTATATTGTGAGATATTTTACTGGCAACTGCGTTAATCAGCTTTTCTTCTTGCACCAAAAAGGAGGTTACAGGCAAGTTCAGGGTGTCCTCCTGATACATGGCTTTGATGTAACCTCGTATTTTGCCATTGACAATAATTTCTGACTGGATCGAATCGCTGCAGCAGGCAGGGATCGGTTTCGCAGAATATATTTTATCATCTAAAGCAATCATTACAGTGCAGGATGGTACATTACAAAATCCTGTTGGCATTATTTTGCAGATTTCCGTAAGAATATCCAGCAAGGAGTCTTTGCGGAGTGCCTCATCCACCAGATAAAGACATTCCAACTCCTTTGCCCGTTCTTTCAGAAAATCTACGGTAAAATCTTTTGATTCATTGAACATTTTTTTTTACTCTATCAATCAAACCCAGCCACGGAGTTTTACAGCATCTGCTACGCGGTTAATTGCAATAACATATGCAGCATCACGCATGTAGAGGTTTTTCTCTTGTGAAAGCTTATAAACTGCATGGAAAGCAGAAGTCATTTTGGAATCAAGCTTAGCCAAAACCTCTTCTTTGGGCCAAAAATAATTATTGTTGCACTGTACTTGTTCAAAGTAACTGCAGGTTACTCCACCGGCATTTGCAAGAAAATCAGGAACAAGGAAGATATTTCGTTCCTGTATCAGTTTGTCACAATCGGGTGAGGTAGGACCGTTTGCACCTTCACAAATAACCGTGACTGATTTGCTGATCTTTGCGAAGGAATCTGGAGTAATTTGATTTTCCAATGCACAAGGAAGAAGAATATTAACATCTTGGGCAATCCATTCGTTTCCTTCTAATATTTCACAGCCGAAATTTTTTGCTTTCTGTTTGTCGATCGTGCCAAAAGAATCTTTAATCGAAATCATTTTTTCAATGTCAAGTCCCTCTTTGTTCCGGAAAGTGTAGGACTTGCTGTCATGCTGATCCCAACAGGAAATAGCTATGATTTTACCGCCCATTTGTGTGTAGAGTTGGGCTGCATATTCCGCAACATTCCCAAAGCCCTGTAAGCTTGCAGTAGTGGTCTTCGGGTCAATCTTCATTACCTTCAGTGCTTCGCGTAAGTTAAATATAACACCGAATCCTGTAGCTTCTGTTCGTCCGAGAGAGCCACCCATACCTACCGGTTTGCCCGTAATTGTTCCCGGATAATGGCCACCGTGAATCGCTTCATATTCATCCAACATCCAGAGCATATGCTGACCGTTCGTCATAACGTCCGGAGCCGGTATATCAAGAACTGGTCCGAGTAGATTAGACACCTGTCTTACAAAGCCCCTGCAAAGCCTTTCCTGCTCTCCTTTGGAAAGATTATGGGGATCGCAAATTACACCGCCTTTCCCGCCACCAAGCGGAATATCAACAACTGCGCATTTCCAAGTCATCCACATGGATAAAGCTCTTACTGTGTCAACTGTTTCCTGAGGGTGAAAACGGATACCTCCTTTTGCGGGGCCGCGGGCAGCGTTATGCTGGATCCTGTATCCATTAAAAACTTTTGTCGTTCCATCATCCATTTTTACCGGAATCGTAAAATGAATTTCACGGCTTGGTTGTCTTAACAATTGACAGACAGACGAGTCCAGATCGATGATATTTGCGACATGATCAAATTGAGTTTGTGCGACTGTATATGGATTGTATCCTTCCTGCTTCATAAATAAAACCTCCAGTTATATTGTAAATGAATGGATAAATAAACGCGTTTTTATTATTTTTTTGTATCAGTGCCGGCTAAAAAAATCACAGTAGATTATGCTGTGGAATTCCTTGATCACATCATATTCTAACGCAAATGTCGTTGTCAACACGAAAAAATAAGTTGAAATGTTGCGACAATTTATAAATGTAATAAATTGTAAAATAGTAGACAGAGTTACTTATACAGTATTTTGTATACGGAACGAAAAAGATGATAAAATCTTTGTAAACCCATTCAATATCCGTTATTTGCTGTTATACAAAAACAAAACAAATATAATTGCTGTGATTTAAAACAGGCCAATGGAATTACATTATTTGTAAAAGCCATAGTAGATTTATTGAAAATTATTTTAATAAATTTTATCAAAATGGAAGCAGACATCTCGATTTTTAGAAAAGATAACTGAATAATCACAAAATAAGAGACTTGTTATTGTAAATCCCTATGAAAAACTGCATAATAAAAAGTAAGAAATAATCAACCGTATCGGCGGAAAACGATTTGTTTCCTGATTGTTTCGGGATACAGTGAAAGTGATATCGTTGCACAACAGCTAATCAGTGGTCTGAATATGAATAAAGGGAGTCTTGTAAAATTGTATGGAGTTGAGGAAAGGGCAAAAGCTTGTGCTCAATAAGGCATCTTTATGAGAAGTAGAATTACAAAAAAAAAGAAAATAATATGGGCATTGATTTTGATTGGATTATGCGCTGTCGAATTCCCGGGAATCTTTTTTGTAGGGACAAAGGCTTATCCCTTTGTGTTTGGAATGCCATTTATTTATGCATATATGATTTTTTGGTGGATGTATTTATGTGTGGTTATTTATTATGCGTATCGGAACAATTGGGGGAGAAATTCCTGAATCAATTATTCTAGCAATTTATGATTGAATTTATAACCGACACCGCGGATGCTGATAATATATTTTGTGCCATCAGGATTCTTTTCCAGTTTTTTTCTGAGCGTACTGATATATACCATCACGGTACGGGAATCACCGTCAAGACTATTTGTTTTCCAGATCAATTCAAAGATCTGGTCTGCAGTGAATATTCTCATTGGATTCTCAATCAATAATTGCAAGATATCGAATTCTTTTGCAGTGAGGCTGACTGTTTGTCCATCTGACATTACTTCCCGTGTCTGCAGATTGATAGAAAGTCCAGGATATTCATAAATTTCATCCTGAGATGATATGATTGAATTTGTTGTTGTCTTTTGTCTTCGGAGATGTGCTTTGATTCGTGCAATCAATTCTCCGGGCAGAAATGGCTTGGTCATATAATCATCTCCCCCTACGGATAAGGCGATGATTTTATCAATTTCTTCTGACTTGCAGCTGAGAAAAAGAATGGGGGAATTATTTGTTTTGCGTATTTCCAGGCATAAATCAATCCCTTCAATATCCGGAAGCATAATGTCCAGAATAATCAAATCCGGTTTTTCCGACTTGATTAATTCCAGTGCTTCTTTTCCATTAAAAGCGGAAAAAGGAATAAAGCCTTCTTTTATCATATAGGAATGAATTAAGTCGTTGATTGGTTTTTCGTCGTCAATAATTAATATTTTTTCACCGGCCATGATTTCAACTCCTTTGCTTTAATCATAATAGATAGGAATACTAAAAGTAAAAGTGCTGCCTTTTCCAGCATTGCTTTTTGCAGATATCGTACCACCATGTGCAGTGAGGATTTCTTTGGAAATCGTAAGGCCAAGCCCACTGCCGTTTTCTTTGCCTGTACGGGTGGGAGTACGAGCCTTGAAAAATCTGTCAAAGATGTAAGGGAGATCCTCTTTGGGTATGCCCATGCCGCTGTCCGAAATTGCAACGATATAATTTTTTGAATTCTGGTCTGTACCGATTTTGATTTTCACTTTATCATTTGGTTTTGTATATTTTATGGCATTAAATATGATATTTGAGAAAACCTGATCAATTCGCTTGGGATCGGCAATCATATTTTTCCCGGTTAATGCTTGCGTATCCAAATCAATTATGGCTTTGATCCCTGCAGATTTAATGTCCAGAAGATGCTGGTCAATCAACTGCTGAGAAAGATTTAAGGCTGACAAATGCATAAAATTGAATGAAAATTGATTACTTTCCAATTTGGACAATTGAAAGAGATCGTTGATGAGATGCTCAAGCAGAAGTGCTTTGGATGAGATGATTTCCATTGCAGATTTTTTTTCCTTTGCCTCATTGATGGTACCGTCATTCAATGCATTCACATATCCCAATATGGCAGTAATTGGCGTTTTTAACTCATGAGAAATATAGGAAAGCAAGAGATCTCTTGACTGCTTGGCTGATTTCAACTGATTTTCCGCATTTTTCATACGTGTGATATCTCGAATGATCCCTTCTACTGCTACAGGGATATCCTCTTTATATAATATGGAAATATTGAATTCACCCCAAAACTGAGAGCCGTTTTTATGACTGATCAGGAAAGTGCTTCCAATATCAGAAGTTAGCCTGCCGCTGAATACGGATGTTACCTCGTCAAAATGCTCCGGAGAAACTATTTCCAGATAAAACCTTGGATTTTGATAAAATTCTTCCGGTGTATAACCTGTCAGCGTTTCTACAGAGGGTGACACATAGGTAAAAGCAGGTTTAGGTACTAAGGTATAATAAAAAATTACATCAGTAGCATTTTCTGCAATGATGCGGTATAATCGGTCGGCGATTGTGATCTGCTCTTTCGTTTTTTGCAGATAGATAACGAAAATTGAGAAGTTGAGTATATTTGAAAAAATAATTTCTAATAAATAAAGAGAAGACAGATCATAATAATATATTTCAAAGATAGATAAAATTGCTTTTCCTGCACCCCAGAGAATAAAAACTGTTATGCTCAGCCCTTTTTCAAGGGCCGGAACGGACCAGTACTTATATACGATGTAGCAGAGCATGGCGGTGATAATAATCTGATACAAGCAAATGGGAAGATACATGGATAAGTGATCAAAATTATAATATACGCCCAATAAAAGCCACATTGTGATATAGAGTGCAAAACGATTCCAATAGGAAGGTATTTGTGTATGCATAAATGCGTAAGCTCCAAATAACAAGAAAAGAATATTTACCAAATCAAATATTTTACGAATTTCTAAGAGTTCAATGATATTCTTATTGATTGACAAGATTAAAAAAAGCAAACTGAAAGAATAGGCGACCCAGCATAGACCCCAATATCTGACGTATCGTTCCTGGCTCCTTGCAAACATATAGAAGTAAACGAATGACATCAAAAGCGTAAGAATGATAAATGTAAATATTACGCTTGGTAAATACAAATAACCCCCTCCTTTTTCGATAATATCTTCCCTTCATTATAAAGGAATAACATGATATAATAAAGCAAAATTCGGAATTAGACGACGAAAATCTGCAAATCAACGTTCCTTTAACGGAACTCCTACGCGAGCAATGCTTGCTACGCTGTCTGTTTTGATAAACCAAGCAACGGCTGTGCCTCTGAGTCGCTCCGCTCCCTGCTGTCCGTTTTTCCAATGCAGCTAAAGCTGTGGCAAAAAGGCAAGCTTAGGGCAAAAAGACAACGATTTGCGATTTTCCAGCCTAAATTCTGTCGGTGATTCTAACGTCCGTAAACGGACTCCTACGCAAGCCAAGCTTGCTACGCTGTCCGTTTTGCCATTGCGGCTAAAGCCGCGGCAAAAAGGCGAAGAATCGGACAGAATGTTACAATGAGGAAAGGTTATATTTATGCAAGCATCAACCCCGGTTTTGTTGACTATTTTCGTATTTACATTTATTCCGCTGATCTTTGCCGAAATAGCAAGAAATAAAACGTTGCCTACCATAGAGGATTTTTTTCTGCAGAGCAGAAAAATGTCGGCATTTATGTTCTATTTTACTGTGTATGCCACATGGATGAGCGCCTTTGCATTTTTGGGTGCCAGCGGATATTTTTATGAAATGGGACCGGTATATATGACGGCCATTGCATGGGATGTATTGTTTGGTTTGTTGCTTATGATCATTGGTAAAAGAATCTGGTTTTACGGAAAAGAAAATAATTATATCACACCAACTGATTTTTTCAATGATATCTATAGCTATCAGCCATTAAATATCATTGTTACATTTATTATGATATTGTTTACCATTCCGTATCTTCAAATTCAGTTGTCGGGAGGTGCCTATATTATAGAGATCGCCTCTAACGGCATGATCCCCTGGAGAATTTCAGGACTGATCTTTTATTTAATTATTATTATTTATTTATGGGCAGGTGGTCTTCGCGCTGTGGCTCTTACGGATATTTTTTATGGTTTGTGCCTGTTTGTGTCGATGCTTGCGATTGGTTTTTTTCTGATTCATAAAGCAGGAGGTATAGAGTATGTATTTCGTACGATTGCAGAAAATGATATAAGAAATGTTACATTGCCCGGGCCAAAAGATAATGCTGGTCCTTTGCTATGGATTACTATGTTTATTACAGTACCAATCGGAGCATTGATGGGCCCCCCGATGTGGATCAGATGTTATTCAGCAGAAAAAAAGAAACATTTCGATATGATACCGCTTTTTATTTGTATCGCTGCAATTCAATGTATTGGGACATTGTTTGCCGGCAGTGCGGGAATTATCTTAATCCCTGGAATTGAGCAAACAGATAGTATCATTCCCATTATGTTATGGAATTACGGGGATGAAATATTATGTGCATTGCTTTTCTGTGGTGTCGCTTCCGCTGCGCTTTCCACTGCAAATTCTCAGATTCATGGAGTTTCAGCCGTTTATACAATTGATATTCATAAAAGATATATTAATAAAGAAGCTTCTGAAAAAAAGTTGGTTTCCATCGGAAAATGGGCAGTGCTTATCATTTCTGCAGCGGCTTATATTCTTCTTCTTAATAATCCGGTGATGATTATAAAAACCGGCACGATTGGTATGAGCGGTACTGCTCAGATTTTCGTTCCGGTCGCAGGTGCCTTGTTTTGGAATAGATCAAATGGAAAAGCTGCATCCTGTGGAGTGGTAGCAGGAATTATGGTATTGTCTTTCTGTATGATGTTGACCAATCTAAATACCAGCTATTGTGCTGTTCTGGCGCTTATGGCAAATAGTATCATATTTATTATAGGGAGCCTGACTTTCAAAACAGATATGCAGACAAGAGAAAAGATTGTAAAATACAAAAGACAATTTGAAAAAAGTATTTAAAAATTACTTAAAAATAATGATGCTAAGTTTAGGATAACCTTAAATTTTGTTTAAAGGAATCTAAAGCATTGCGAAAAAGCATTGAAAATATTCAGAATAATCGTAATATTAGCTTACTGCTAATATTTTTTTATTTGATAAAAAAGAAAGGAGAAGGAAATAATAACTTGAGGTGACAGGATTTCAAGAAATTTTTCATTCGAATCAAACGTTGAATTTTGAAGGAGGAGAAAGAATGAGAACAAAAAAAATAATCGCAATTTTAATGACATTAGCAATGATCCTTACTGGTTTTGCAGGTTGCGGCGGCGGAGACAAAGGAGATGCAGGCGGCGGAGATGCCACAAAACCTATTGTTCTGAGATTGGCTTCTGATGCTCCGCTTGAGCATATTGCAACCGGGTTAAATCAAGAAGCATGTGATTTAGTAAAAGAGAGAACCGATGGAAGAGTTGAGGTCGAATATTTTCCGGCCAGCCAATTAGGCGGTTATGAAACGGTCTATGAAGAAATCGTAAGAGGAACCATTGATCTTGGACAGATCACGATTCCGGATGCGCTTGATGCCAGATTGGGAGCAGCATATGTTCCATATTATGCAAAGAGCTTTGAAGAAGCGAAAATCCTTTATGCTCCGGATTCCTATTTGTCAGGTGTAATCGGTGATTTGACAGAGAAGAACGATGTTAAATTCCTGGGAACCGTATTAGAAGGATTTATCGGAATGGCATTTGTAGCAGAACCGAATGATATGACGACTCCTGGAACGAATAAAAAAGTAAAGACCAGAAGTGCAGCCATGGCAACATTCAGAGTAGCACAGGAAGATTTAGGATTTAATCCAATCACGGTACCTTATGCGGAAGTTCCGACTGCGATTCAAACGAAAGTTGTTGACGGATGGGTTGGTGGCACACCAAATATCAACTATGCGTGGGTCGGACAGGTTATCAAATACATGTATGTCAATTATATTCATGCAGAGGCCACAAGTTATGTTGTCAGTGAAAAAACTCTTGAAAAACTGACACCAGAAGATGCGCAAATTGTTGTGGAGGTATTCCAGGAGCAAAGCTTGAAGAGCTTTGATCTTGCTCAGGAAAATGAACAGGATTACAAGCAAAAACTGACAGATGATTATGGTGTAAAAGTCGTAGAATTTACACCGGAAGAAATCGATGCTTATGCAAATTTCGTTCGTGAGAATTCATGGCCTAAAATGGAAGATCTTCTGGGTAAAGAACTTATGGATGGAATGAGAGCAGAAGTTGAAAAACTGGAAAATGCTCAATAATATTATTCTTCTCCACAGGCTTTAGTTAAATCAAAGGGAAGGCAGAACCTTCCCTTTGATTTAGTCACGACAAGAAAGGAGATTATGTATGAATAAATTGGAAAGATCAGCATTCTGGAAGGGTTTGGCTAAACTTTTGCGTTTTGGTCTGGTCGTATCTTCCTGTCTGGTAACGCTGATTACCTTTGCAGCAGTAATTACTCGTGCATTGAATATTAATTTTCTCGGATATGAGGAGGTTCTCATTATTTGTGCTTTTTGGCTTTACATGCTTGGAACGGCTTACGGAAGCTATGAAAACAGTCACATTAAGGCAGATGTTATCGTAGTCATGATGCCCGATGGCTTATTAAAATCATTGCTCGCCTTGATCAGGAATACTTTAGCACTTGTACTTGGCTTTATTTTCTTTTTATGGGCTTTTCAGCTTTTTAATTGGACAATCATAATGGAAAACAAAACACCAGTATGGAGAATCCCTATGACGGTATCTCAGTCCTCTTTGCTCTTTGGTTTGGGTGTCGCCACTTTCTACAATCTGGTATATCTCTATGATGAAGCGAAACAATTTATCGGCATATATATTACAAAGAAAATTTCTGTCGATTCATCGTCAGATGACATAAAGGAGGTATAGCATTATGCTCGTATTAATTGCAGTCTTAGTATTAATTGTTGTATTATTATTGGGAGTTCCGATTCCCTTTGCCTTCTTTGCGTCTACGCTGGTTATTGTTGTGGGCGGCGGATATGATTATACTTTCCTGCTGCCTTATGGGTTCAGCAAAGTCAGTTCTCTCATTCTCGTAGCGGTTCCTTTGTTTATTCTGGCAGGGAATCTCATGGAAAAAAGCGGGATCGGAGAAGGATTGATCAACTGGGTCGAAATGTTCGTAGGGCGGGTTAAAGGAGGTTTGGGCGCAGTTATGGTTATTTCCTGTGCTCTGTTTGGATCCATCTCCGGAAGCGGGTTTGCAACCCTGTCCTGTATCGGTACGATTATGCTTCCTAGAATGACAGCGGCAGGATATCCGCGCGGTGTCTCTGCTGCATTAATTTCCAGTGCATCTTTGCTCGGACTGCTGATCCCTCCAAGCCTGAATATGATCGTTTATGCTTTTATCGGAGGACAGTCAGTGCTTGCATGCTTTCTAGCTACGATTATTCCGGGCATTATTCTGGTTACTCTACTGAGTGCAACAACTTTTTGGCAGCTGCGTAAATGTCAGGACATAAAACTCCGTGACCCGATGCCTCCGGCTGTCTATGCAAAGACGCTTGGAAAACGTACAACCAAAGCACTTCCTGCCATGGTTGCCCCAATCATTATCCTTGGTGGCATTTACGGCGGCTTCCTGACACCTACCGAAGCGGCAGCAGTATCTGTTGTTTATACAGTTCCTGTTGGTATCTGGTTTTATAAAGGGTTAAATAAGGCAACCTTTAAAGAAGCTCTTGTTACTGCAAGCACAACGGCTGGCGTCGTTATGGTCATGCTTTTATCTGTCATGATGCTTTCCAGGCTTTATATTATGGAAAATGTGCCTCAGATGATTCTGAATGCAATGACATCAATTACAGACAATACTTTTGTACTTATTTTATTTGTCAATTTATTTCTGATCATTATCGGTATGTTGATGGATGATACCAGTGCAATTCTGCTCACCACACCGATCCTGGTGCCGGTAATAATACAATTAGGTGTAAGCCCAGTGCACTTTGCTGCCATTATGGGTGTCAATCTTGGACTCGGATGTGTTACACCTCCGACGGCCCCGTTCCTGTATCTAGGGGCAAGAATAGGGAATGCGCCGATCAATGAAATGATGCGTCCGACGATGTACTACATTGCTTTTGCATGGGTACCGACGTTGATTATTACTACTTATGTACCTGGACTGGCATTATGGCTTCCTTCTTTATTCGGTTTTGTATAAAGATAATTGGAAAAGAGAAATACAGAATTCAATTAAAGAATAAAAGCTTTTGGTAAAACAGGATCTTATTTTGCTCAGGAAAAAGAAAAAAGCAGTTGAAGCATTTTCTATGCGTTAACTGCTTTTTTTATATTTAATTATTGAAGGATATGATTATTTTAAATTAATTTTGACCAGAAAGGAATTATAGGATATAATGATTCCACCATTGAATACGACGTTGTCGTAAGGTAAGAATCATTGAATCATGTTTACAGAGCCATGTTACATGATATAATAATTGCAATTATTGTGCAATTTGATTTTAATAAATGATGATATAAATGGAGGTTATATAATGAACAGTGATAAGATTAAGAGTGGCCCTTCCGGGGCATCAGTACGTACTTTATTTTACGGAATGGGCTATATTCGTGAAGAGATAGATCGGCCGATTATTGGCATCGTAAATTCGCAGAACGAGATTGTACCAGGACATATGCATTTGGATCGTATTGCAGAAGCTGCCAAAAGAGGTGTTGCACTGGCAGGCGGAACACCGGTTGAATTTCCTTCGATCGGTATTTGTGACGGTATTGCAATGGGTCATGAAGGAATGAAGTTCCCTTTGGCAAGCAGAGAACTGGTCGCTGATTCCATAGAAGCTATGACAAAAGGTCACGCATTTGATGGTTTGGTTTTAATTCCCAATTGTGACAAGATTGTACCGGGAATGCTTATGGCGGCGGCACGACTCAATATTCCTGCTGTTGTAGTTAGCGGCGGTGCAATGAGAGCAGGGTATTCGAACGGAACTGTTTTGGATTTTAACAGCATTATGGAAAAAATTGGTGAATTTAGAAATGGAGACTGTACGGAAGATGATTTAGAAGAGATCGCTTTGAATGCATGTCCCGGATGTGGTTCCTGTTCTGGACTTTTTACCGCGAACAGTATGAATTGCCTGACTGAGGTACTTGGTATGGGTCTTCCATATAATGGTACTGCTCTTGCCGATACGGGAGAAAGAATCCGCCTTGCAAAAATGGCCGGTGTTAAAGTAATGGAAATGGTAGAAAAAAATATTAGACCAAGAGATATTCTTACTGAAAATGCTTTTAAAAATGCAATCACTGTTGATATGGCAATGGCCGGCTCCACTAATACCGTGCTTCATTTGCCTGCAATTGCTCATGAGGCGGGAATTAAGCTTGATCTTGAGATGTTTGATAATATCAGTGAAAAGACACCGTATATCGCCAAAATCAGTCCCAGTGGGCACCATCATATCGAAGATCTTCACAGAGCGGGAGGAATTCCTGCGCTTATTAATGAATTGGCTAAGAAATGTTTAATCAATAAAGATTGTATGACAGTAACCGGAAAGACAATCGGAGAAAACATCTCATCCATATCGGTTTTAGATTATAGTGTTATTAAGCCGATTGATGAGCCTTACAGAAATCGCGGTGGTCTGGCTATCTTAAGAGGAAATCTGGCGGAGGATGGTGCTGTTGTCAAGGAATCGGCAGTAGCTGAGGAGATGCTGGTGCATTCAGGCCCAGCGGTGGTATTTAATTCCGAAGAGGAAGCTTCTGAAGCAATTTGGGCAAAGATGATCAAAAAAGGAGATGTGATCGTAATCAGATATGAAGGGCCTAAGGGCGGCCCGGGAATGCGGGAAATGCTTTCACCAACTTCCTCCATTGCAGGTATGGGTCTTGATAAGGATGTTGCACTGATTACCGACGGAAGATTTTCCGGTGCATCCAGAGGCGCTTCCATTGGACATGTTTCTCCGGAAGCAATGAGCGGCGGATTGATTGGTCTTTTGAAGGACGGAGACATAATTCACATTGATATTCCTGGAAGAAAGCTTTCTGTTGATCTATCCGATGAGGAAATTGTTGCCAGAAAATCCGTTTATGCCAAACCGGAACCGAAAGTAAAATCAGGATATCTTGCCAGATATGCAAAATTGGTTACTTCAGCGAATACGGGAGCAATTTTGGAAGTTTAATTTCGACACAATAATAGGCAATAGGATGATAGAATTTTGACATGAGGAATTCTATGAAAATGCTTGCAATATAAAATAGTAATAAGGTATAATTTAATGGTTAGTGTAGAAACTAACCATTATTTTTATTATAATGAAGCAGTTACTGCTGCAACTAAAATTATCTAAAAAGGAGTGAGAGTAATGGATTTAGGACCGAGTCACGAGCGGTTGAATATCGTAATTGAAAATATTGAAGTCCTTGCTTTCACTGTAGCTTTCTTACGCCTTTAAGGCGATACAGGCTTTTGTAACTACGGTTTAAGTTGGGACCGGGTATTTTCCTGCAGTGACACAGTTTGAAGTTTCATGCAAGAGGAGGTAAGTCCCATGAAAAATGAATTTACAATGGATGGAATGATCCAAACAATTCTTCAGCTGTTAGAAGCTAAAAAATACAGCAGAGCCAGAGATGAAATATTAAAGTATAATACAGTGGATATCGCAGAAATACTGGAAGAGATAATTGAAGAGCTTGGCATTGGAAAAGCGATTATTCTGTTTCGCACGTTTCCCAAGGATGTATCGGCGGAAGTTTTTTCATACCTTCCAATTGATGATCAGATTGATATTATTTCAGGTATCACCGACAGAGAAATCCAGTATATTATTGATGAATTGGATTTCGATGATATGATCGATGTATTGGAGGAACTTCCTGCTAATGTGGTAGATAAAATTCTTGAAAAATCTACAAAAGAAGAACGAAGGTTGATTAATACTTTCCTGAATTATCCAGAAACCAGCGCAGGCAGTCTGATGACCCCGGATTATATCAGCCTGAGAAAAAATATGACCGTTGCTGAAGCATTGGCCTATATAAAAAAAGAGGGTATGGATCGGGAAACTGTTTATACCTGTTATATCAAGGATGAAGGCCGTAAATTGCTCGGTATTGTTTCCTTAAGAACTCTTGTTGTATCGGACGATCACATTCAGGTGGGAGATTTGATGCATGAGGATATTATCTATGTCAATGTGTTGGATGATCAGGAGGTTGTTTCCGATCGCTTTAAGAAATATGGCTTTCTGGCGATGCCGGTTGTAGATAATGAACATCGGTTAGTCGGAATTATCACGGTAGATGATATTCTGGATGTCATTGATGAAGAAACAACAGAAGACTTCCAGAAAATGGCCGGTATGGCAGTATCCACGGAAGAATACCTTGATATGAGTGTATGGAAGCATGCAAAGAACAGACTTCCCTGGTTGTTTGTATTGATGTGTTCTTATATTATTACCGGCAGTATCATAACCAGCTTTGAAGCGGTTTTGTCCCAAGTAATCGTTTTGGTTGCTTACCTACCCATGCTGATGGGTACGGGGGGAAATTCAGGATCCCAATCTGCTACTTTAGTGATCCGCGGTTTGGCATTGGGAGATGTAGATTTGGGAGATATATTGAAGGTATTATGGAAAGAACTCAGAGTCAGTTTTCTTATTGGATTAATTCTCAGTGCGTTAAATTTTGCACGAATTCTTTGGTTGGACGGTGAGGGGGTCATGGTTGCATTGACCGTATGCGGGTCAATGCTGCTTATTGTAATAGCAGCAAAAACAATTGGAAGCATGTTGCCGATGGCAGCTAAAAAGTTTGGAATAGACCCGGCAATGATGGCAAGCCCAATGATCGCTTCTCTCACAGATATGGTGTCTGTGGTAACCTATTTTGCGTTGGCTACACTTATTTTGGGGATTTAATATCCCCTTTTTGATTGTACAGCGATTGGGAGAATGAAAAAAATGAAAAATGATGGTTTAATTGTGAAATCTTATGTCAATACTCTTATTAAGAAACGTGATAAGGGTATACATAAGGGTGATTGCGGAAGAGTGCTGATTTATGCCGGATCGAAGGGCATGGCAGGTGCCGCGGTATTATGCGCAAGGGCTGCTTTGAGAGCAGGGGCAGGTCTTGTAAGGGTTTCTGTGCCGGAAGAACTTTTCCCCATTCTTCAAATTGGAGTACCGGAAGCAACTTGTATAACCAGAGGGCGTTTCATTGAGGACTTGATGCAATACTCTGCCATTGCAATCGGTCCTGGGTTAGGGGATGAGAAACGAGATGGTATTCTAATCAAGAAAATATTGGAGTCAACGGATCAACCGGTAGTCCTTGATGCGGATGGATTGAATTTGCTTCGAAATGATTTGGCGGTCTTGAAAAATGCGCAGGCAAAGCTGATCATTACTCCCCATCCGGGAGAAGCAGGACGATTATTAAATCGGAAAACTGCTGCTATTAATCAGGACAGGCTTCAATCGGCGAAGGAGTTGGCCACCATCACAGGAGCGGTAACGGTGCTGAAAGGGGCCGGAAGTGTTGTGGCAACACCGGAAGGGGAGACATATATTAATACAACAGGAAATCCCGGAATGGCTACGGGAGGCAGCGGAGATGTGCTGACTGGAGTCGTTGCTGCCCTGGCTGGGCAAGGCTTGAATAGAGAAGCGGCAACACTTGCAGGAGTTTTTCTGCATGGATTGGCAGGAGATTTGGCCGCAGACAGGATGGGAGAGTATGGTTTAATCGCTTCTGACATAGCAGATATGGTTGCAATTGCAATAAAAAGCATTCGGGGGGGATACCCTGGAGCCATTGGAGAAATAAGGCATTTGACATGAAAGCACGCCACCAATTATAATAAATGTATACTCGTTGTAGATAGTAACAGTTTGTTGTATGGAATGTTTGAGGTGAGCAAATGTCTAATTTTACAAAAAATAAAAACGGCTTTTTCTTGGAAAACATGAATGAAATAATGGCAGGATATCAAGAAATGGGAATGCTTAATGTGAGTCTTTCGGAAGAAGGAATTCAGCAAGATAGAAATGATTTGGAACGCTATGAAAAATATTTAATGGAGAGTGAATGACTTGATAGTTAAGAAAGGTGATATTTTTTTTGCAGACCTAAGCCCCGTCATTGGCTCAGAGCAAGGCGGCGTAAGACCAGTTCTTATCGTGCAAAATGATATTGGAAATAAATATAGTCCTACGGTAATCGTAGCGGCGGTAACCTCTCAGATAAACAAGGCAAAGCTGCCTACACACGTTGAAATCGGCGCGCTCGGTCATGGGTTGAACAAGGATTCAGTCGTACTGGCAGAACAGCTTAGAACCATAGATAAAAAACGTCTGAAGGAAAAAATAGGAAGAGTTGACTTGGATATTATCACAGATGTAAATGAAGCACTTACAATCAGTCTAGGGATTATTGATTTTTAGGAGGAACAGATGAAAAGAGTTGTGGTAGGATTGGCAATTGTTATTTCAGTATTCACTTTGACGGTGGCGGTAGCGGCGGCGGTTGATAATCCCGGATCGGAAGCTGATCCGGTGGTGACAAAGAGTTATGTTGACAGCCAGATTGCGCAGATACAAAGCTCAGGCGAGTCTTCGGCTACTTATAAAGCCGTTCCATTAACTGCCGGACAAAAATTGATCGGAAATGAAGGTACGGAGGTTATTCTTCGAAGCGGTGAAGCTACGGCTATTGATAACGGTGCAAATGGTGTTTCTGATGTCACGGGTGCAATGGATTTGATGACTGGCCAAAGCGTAGCTCAGAATCACTTGCTTCTGATACCGAGAAGTGACGGAAGAGGGATTCAGGCAATAACAGAAATTTACGTTATGGTTCGGGGAGCCTACACAATTCAGTAAAAAATAAAAAAAGCGAAAAGGCTTAACCCTTTTCGCTTTTTTTATTTACTAAGGATGCAAAAAAAGGTACAATGATAGATAGCTTATTTAGCTCGCCCAATTTTGCGCATCTATTCTCATCTGCTGAGCGGAAGGTGTTAACGACCTTTGGCTTCCGACTCGCTTTGTTCTTGCTGTCCTTTTTGCCAGCTAAGCAAAGCTTGGGGCCAAAAGGCATACGGGAATTCCACGGCTTCATCCGGATAGGAGATCTTCCGTTAATAGCAAATTGTCGGCGAACTTATGCAAAGAAATCACATATTGTTTAAATTTGTAGATTTCCACTGCTATACTTAGGAAGGAAAACAGGGGATGAAAATACTAATCAAAGAAAATAAGATGCTTTTAATCATTATTGCAATTGCAGCAATTGTCTCGTTTATCTCGATCGGGGGGAGAATATCTGTTGAGCATCAAAACAAAACCTATGATATTGTTTTGGATTATAATGAAATGGAAGGAATGGCTGAGCAATCGGATCATGATGTGACGTGGTGGCTCAAAGAATTTAAAAAAATGGGGATAACCAAAGTGGGACTTGCTGAGGAAAATATGGTGAGTCTCATGGAAAATATGGATATGCCGGTTAGTGCCGAAATCATGGATAAAATTACAAAGGGTGCTGACTGGGAGTCTGCGTACCCGGAAGAATTTATTAAGGAATTAAAGGGGATTGGTTTTGATGAATATGATGTACTCATAGAAGCGGCTTCAAAAGAAGCCTTTGATTTTGTTTCTGGTGCAATAAAAGAACGGTATCAAGAAGAAAAATACTTTCCATGGGAAAGTGAAAAAGGCGGGTATATTGTATTAAATGGGACAGCAAAAGAAACACTTTATTCGGAAAAGTACAAATATCAAAATTCAAAGAAGAAGGATTTCGTTGAGAAGCGTGATATCGCAAGCTCAAAACTGATGTACTTAAATTTAGGCATGCTTCCTTCGAAACTTGAGACTGTGAAGAATGCCGGTATGGATATTATTCCAAGAACATCAAGTTATGAAAACTGGAATGACGCGAACTATGCGAGAGCCGTAATCGATAGCTATAAGAAACTGGGTATTGTTCCGGAGTATATGATTGTAGGTGGGGAAAGTGTGATTGGATATGACGACGGCATTGGTACGGCACGTGACTATCTGACCCAAAACCATATTTCTCTCGGATTGATAGAAAACACGACACAGCGCCAAAACATCCTTCAATATGGTGTAAATGATATTGCGAGAAGTACAGGCTATGACGCGGTTAGGATTTTTAGCGTATGGGATTATATACAAAACCGATATCAGTATTATGGATATGCAGGTGCGAAAGAAATAGAAAATACCCTGTTCAGAGCGGTGGTGGAACGAAATGTCAGGTTGATTTATTTTAAACCGATCAAGGAATATAAGGATCAATATGTGTATGTGAGCAATCTTGAAGAATATAAATCATTATTCTCAAATTTGGAAGATAGACTGGACAAGCATGGCATTCAATTCGGAGATAAGGCCACGGTGATGGTTCCATATCAAGTAAGGCTTTTAGAAAAAGCAATTATAGCTCTTGGCTGTGTTGCAGCTGCAGTCTTACTGATCAGAGCAATTCTGCCGATCGGAAGAAGATTCAAGCTTGGATTGTTTGCCTTGGGTGCACTGGGGGCCTTTGGGGCTTACGCAGTATCGCCGACCTATGCAGAATTGATTACTTCCTTTGCTGCAGCAGTGATTTTCCCATGTCTTGCAATTTTGTATATGGTGAAACAAAGTCAAGAGTATGTTGACAAATTGGATCAGTCAGAAGGATTGCATAAATTAATCGGACTTGGAATTTTAACACTCATTTGTGGAATTATCATTTCTCTGCTGGGAGGAATCATGACAGCTGCACCAATTTCTTCCATTAACTATTTGCTGGAAATTGATATCTTTCGAGGGGTTAAGGCAGCACAGCTGCTTCCACTGGTTTTCTTTGCAGCAGCATATCTCGCTTATTATGGTTTTGGCTCTAGTAAAAAATATCAGGGCAAATTAGAATATCAGGATTTGAGAGATATGTTGAACGCAAGTATTAAAGTTTGGATGATCCTTTTGGGCATTGCTCTTCTTGGAGTAGGTTATTATTATATCAGCAGAACTGGAAACGAATCTTCAGTTGAGGTTTCCAACATAGAAATGATATTTAGAAATACACTGGAGGATCATCTGATCGCGCGGCCTCGAAACAAGGAATTCCTGTTTGCATTTCCCGCCGTCATGATGTTTGTTTATACAACGGTAAGAAGGTTTAAACTATGGCCGATTCTGTTTGGACTTGCTTCTGTTATTGGAATGACCTCGATTGTCAATACTTTTATGCATATCAGAACTCCTCTTTATCTAGGATTTGCCAGAACAGGATTTTCATTTCTTTTTGGTATTCTGATTGGAATCGCAGGTATTATTATCTTTGAAATGGGATATATATTATTTAAGAAACTGGAAAGGCAGATAATATAAATGGTTCATATACTGATTTCCGGTTATTACGGGTTTAACAACATTGGGGATGAATCCATACTTCAAGCTGTGGTTGATAATTTACGTATTAAGTTGAATAATATAGACATTACAGTATTATCGCAGAATCCGGATTTTACTGCACAAAAATACGGTGTACATTCCGTTAACCGAAAGTCCGTGAAGGACATCATTAAGGCAATTCGTAAATGCGATCTGCTGATCAGCGGAGGAGGCAGCCTGCTACAGGATGTCACCAGCAAAAAAAGCATTCTGTATTACTTAATGCTTATGTGGGCTGCGTTCTTTTTCAGAAAGAAAGTATTTATCTATAGCCAGGGAATTGGCCCGATTCTTTCGAAATTTAACAGACGATTGACTGCTTTTACGCTAAGGCATGCGCAAGGTATTGTGGTAAGAGACGAGGCGTCCAAAGAACTTTTGATCGATATCGGAATAAAGGGAGAAGATATTATTGTTACTGCAGATCCGGTGTTGCGGATAAAAAAGGCAGAACTTTCGATCGGAAGAGAGATTCTGATGGAAGAGGGCTTTTCTCCGAATCCGGAAAGGATGACCGTAGGGTTCGCCATACGGGAAAAAAAGATAAACAGCAATTTTGTAGATGAAATATGTATTTCCATACGAAGGCTGGTTGATGAGTACAGTGCTCAAATTGTATTGATCCCTTTTCATTACTCAGAGGATATGGCTGTGATTGAAGAGATTAAAAGCAGATTGGGAGATGATGTCTGTTGCATCAAACATAAATATCTGACCAACGAAATGCTCAGCATTATCGGGAATATGGACATTCTTGTCGGAGTTCGGCTTCATGCATTGATTCATGCCGCAATTATGGCTGTACCCATGATTGCTATTTCCTATGATCCAAAGATCAACTCCTTCATGCATTCTATGGATATGAAGGCTATGTGCAGCATGTATGATTTTCAAAATGACTTTTTTATCGAAGAATTTGATAAAACCGTTGTCTGTACAGAAGCAATTAAGGAAAAAGTACGAAATAGGATTGAAGATTTAATCGAAAAATTGAATATGAATGAAGAACTCATTCAGAAATTAATAAAGCAAAAATGAGAAGGAATGGATAGTATGCCAAGCAGTAAAAGAACTAGAATTTTAGATATACCAGTTGATATGGTGGATAGCAGTGAAGCAATGCTGATCTTCAGGGATATTATGAAAAATACAGAATGTAGCCTAATTGTGACTCCAAACTCTGAGATTATAGTGAATGCATCCAAGGATCCGAATTTGAAAAATATTATTGAACAGGCTGATCTGGTGATTCCGGACGGTATCGGTTTGGTGTATGCATCAAAAATAATGGGGGTGCCTCTGCAGGAAAGAGTGACCGGAATTGATTTTCTTGATGCGATATTAGGAGATCTGGAGGAAACGGGTCAGTCGATATTTTTTCTGGGGAGCAAACCGGGAGATGGCAATTCTCCTGGCATTGCAGAAATGGCAGTTGAAAAGATGCAGGATAAATACAAAAGACTGAAAGTTGCCGGGACACATCATGGATATTTTAAAGAACAGGATGAGGAAGGGATCGTAGCACTTATTAATCAATCGGGTGCAGATTTTCTTTGTGTGGCCTTAGGATCTCCAAAGCAGGAAAACTTTATGTTTCAATACAAAAATGAGCTTCATGTAAAAGGAGCAATCGGCGTAGGTGGAAGTTTGGACGTCTGGGCCGGCACTTTGAAAAGAGCACCGGAATTTTATCGGAATCATGGATTGGAATGGCTTTATCGTCTAATCCAGCAGCCAAGTAGAATTAAAAGAATGGCGGCATTGCCGCTTTTCATGATAAATGTTGTAGTAAGCAGAATAAGACGGTGAAAATCTACAAATCAACGTTCTGTAAACGGAACTTCTACGCAAGCAAAGCTTGCTACGCTGTCCGTTTTGCCAATCCAAGCAACGGCTGTGCCTCCGACTCGCTTCGCTCGCTGCTGTCCGTTTTGCCAATCCAAGCAAGCTTGGGACAAAAAGGCAAGCTTGGGGCAAAAAGGCAAGCTTGGGACAAAAGACAAAGATTTGTGATTTTCTAGTCTAAATCCTGCCGACGGCGCTGAAGCGCCGGGCAGAATGTTAAAAGGAGGAAAATAAGAATGGCAATTGACTATGAAAAATTAGAGAAAATTGCGCGTGACATCAGGGTTGATATAATTAAAGAAACCTTTCATGCGAGTTCAGGACATCCGGGAGGTTCCCTTTCGGCAGCGGATATCATGACGGTATTATATTTTCATGAAATGAATATTGATCCTGCGGATCCGAAAAAAGCAGATCGTGACAGATTTGTCCTTTCCAAAGGGCATGCTTCTCCGGTTCTTTATGCCACTTTGGCACATAGAGGTTATTTCCCGACAGAAGAATTAGTCAATTTTAGAAGGCTTGGCTCCAAGTTGCAAGGTCATCCGGACATGAAAAAAGTGAATGGAGTTGAAATGTCAACCGGCTCATTGGGACAGGGCTTTTCGGCGGCGGTTGGGATGGCACTTGCTAACAAACTAGACCAAAAATCCGGGAGAGTATACGCGTTGTTGGGTGATGGCGAATTGCAGGAAGGAATTATCTGGGAAGCAGCAATGGCAGCATCCCATTATAAGCTGGATAATCTGGTAGCTATTGTCGATTGGAATGGTCTTCAGATTGACGGAAAAAACGAGGAAGTCATGACGGTAACCCCTATTGATGAGAAGTTTAAGGGCTTTGGCTTTCATATAATCGCGATCGACGGTAATTCTTTCAAGGAAATTGAAGAAGCTTTGACGCAGGCACGTGAGTATAAGGGCAAGCCAACTGTGATTATAGCTAAAACAATAAAAGGCAAAGGGGTATCCTTTATGGAAAACAATGCAGGCTGGCATGGTAAGGCTCCGAATGAAGAGGAAGCGAAAAAGGCAGTGGCAGAATTAGGAGGTACGTGGTAATGTCAGAAAAAATGGCGACAAGGCAAGCTTATGGAGAGGTTCTCGTTGAGCTTGGTGAAAAGAATAAAAATATAGTAGTCATGGATGCTGATCTTTCAAAATCAACAATGACAGCGAAGTTTGCAGGGCAATATCCGGATCGGTTTTTTAATATGGGTATCTCAGAGCAAAATTTGTATGGTGTAGCAGCCGGAATGGCTCACTCGGGAAAGACAGTATTTGCAAGTACTTTCGCCATGTTTGCCGCGGGAAGAGCGTTTGAAATCATTCGAAACTCTATCGGTTATACCAAGGCAAATGTGAAAATATGTGCGACGCATGCGGGTATTACCGTGGGGGAAGACGGTGGCAGTCATCAAGCGATTGAAGATATCGCATTGATGAGAACAATTCCGGGTATGACTGTAATCAATCCATCCGATGGAATGTCTGCAAGGATGTTGATTAAGCAAGCTGCTTCGTTAAACGGCCCGGTCTATGTAAGACTGGGAAGAGCGGCAGTACCTGGGATATATGAGGCTGAGAGTAAGATTGAAATTGGGAAAGGAATGTGCATTAAGGATGGCAGTGATTATACCGTCATTGCAACCGGAGTAATGGTCAACGAGGCTATGATGGCAGCAGAATTATTAGAAACAGAAGGCCTCAGCCTGCGTGTTATTGACATGCATACCATTAAGCCGATTGACAAGGATATCATAATAAAGGCGGCAAAAGAAACCAAAGGAATTATTGCCGCAGAAGAACACTCTGTGCTTGGTGGACTGGGTTCGGCTGTTGCTGAGGTTGTGGTTCAGAATTGTCCGACAAAAATGGCCTTTGTAGGCTTACAGGATACCTTTGGAGAGTCTGGAAAACCGGCAGAACTTATGTCCAAATATGGGCTAACGGCAAATGATATTGCTTCGGCTGTAAAGAATTTTTAGTCGATAAAAAAAAATCGAGCAGAACCCATCAAAATGGACAAATTCACTCGGCCTATAAAAATAGTACGAATATTAAGCTCCCTCTATGAATAGATTTTAATAAAAATTTATGGCAGGAGGGAGTTTTGATTGTGAGTAAAACAGGTGTAATTAAGAAAATGCGTAAGCCCAATAGAAGAATGCTTATCACAATTGCTATTATTATAGTTGCAATTGCTGCTGTTGTGGCAGGGATGTATATTTTTGAAGGTGATGAAAAGGTGAATTATAAGATTTTAGGGGAATCAGAAATTCCACAACAAATTGCAAATCAAGTCATACCGGAATATCGAGCTTTGGAAAGAGCGTTGGCCTGTGTCGTGGATGATAAGATTTATGTAATCGCATCAAGAGGTGAAAAACCCACTTCCGGATATGAAATTGCGATCGATAAGATGGCAGTTTCTGAGGAGGAAGGTGTAAAGACATTGATGGTATATACGGTGTTTAAGGATCCTCAACCTGGTACCGCATTAACGCAAGTGTTGACATACCCAATGCAGGTGGCGGAAACAGAGCTTACCTATCTACCGGATCAAATTGAATTGAAAGTTCAGTACGAAGAATAAAATGAACTGGTAAATCTGAGAAGGGCTATCTTCGATGGCTGTTCTTTTCCTGTGACCGATTGATAGAACCATTTCAATCTGCCACAGGAAAAGAGCAGAACAAGGATAGTTCTTTTTTTTATCTAATAGGAACTATCGTTTCCTATTAGATAAAAAGGGGGAGTGCAAGGGGTGTACCTCCCCATTTTTGGAAGATTGACAGAACTGAGTAATAATGGTAAAATAAGTAAAAATGGAGGTGTGTTGATTGGCAGGTTGTGGAATAGATCGAGTCTTAAAAAGAGAGACTGAGATCACAGAAAAGTACGATGCTATGGAAAAGCTGAAGATTGGCGTGATTGGAATTTCGGAAGGTGCCGGAGTAAGTTTTTTAACGGGTTGTCTTGCTAGATATCTGGCAAATACAAGAAAATATAGCCCCGCAGTAGTCGAATTGGGAAAAGGTGGTCTTTATGATTCTTTTGGCATGGACAAGCATTTTGCCGGAAGAACTTATTTTTGTTTTTATCACGCGGTTACAGATAATAAAAGGATAAGAGGCATGCGTAATATGGATGAAGGAATTAACTGGATTCTAAAATCTCCCGATGAAGAAAAGCTTGACCTTACTTTTGAGCAGAAACTTAGACTGGTCAGCCATGCAAAGGGTGATATTATTCTTTGTGATTTATCTGGTCAAGCGGAGCAGGATTATGAATTAATGCAAAGCATGGATCAGATCATTGTGGTGATTGATCCAATGCCTTCAAAGATGCTGCAAGGTTATGATGCCCTCTGCAGAATGAAAGTTCTTGAATCAAAGCAGGAGAATATGATCTATGTGATTAACAAGCTAAACAGAGGCGTTAACCGCCGTCAGATGTTTGATTTTCTTAAGGTCAGGAAACCAGTCTTTTTTCCACTCGTCAATGTTGAAAGTATCTATACTGCCGAATACAACTGTAAAATTCCTTATGCCATGAGCGAGGTAAAGTGCCTGCTTCAAAACTCTTTGGGAGAAATCGTTTCCGCATTGAATTTCTAGCAGAACCAGAAGATCATTTTAAGCAAATGTAATGAACTTGTAATGTAATAGGGTATTCAATAATATTCTGTTTTATATTATAATATTCTGTAAGTATATGCATGATTTTGCGATATGAATAGATTTTGAAACAGGAAAGGACTATAGAAACGATGATAGCTTTTAATAATGTGACAAAGTCCTACGGAGTGAATATCGGCATTCAGGATGTGAATGTTAAAATAAACAAGGGTGATTTTGTATTTTTAGTTGGGCCAAGCGGTGCGGGGAAGTCTACCTTTATAAAATTAATATTAAAAGAGATTGAGGCGGATAAGGGGAGCATCAAGATGAATGGGATGGAAATCACCAAGTTGGCCAATCGGCATATCCCAAAGCTTAGAAGGAGTACCGGTATTGTTTTTCAGGATTTCAGGCTGCTGCCTAAAAAAACCGTCTTTGAAAATGTAGCTTTTGCTATGGAAATTATACATATGAGCCAGCGTTCCATCCGTCGGCAGGTACCACAGGTGCTCAGTCTGGTAGGAATCAGCTCAAAAGCAAGCAAATATCCCCATGAACTTTCGGCAGGGGAACAGCAGCGAGTAGCGATTGCACGTGCAATTGTAAACAGCCCCACCGTCTTGATCGCAGATGAACCTACGGGAAATCTGGATCCGGATACTGCTTGGGAGATTATGAGACTTTTAGAACAGATTAATCTACGGGGAACAACCATCGTGATGGTTACCCATGCAAAAGATATTGTAGATAAAATGGGAAAACGTGTTATTGCAATTGATAAAGGATGCATTGTTCGTGATGATGCCGGCGGAAGCTATGGGGCATGTGAGGATGAAAAAGTGCTGACTTCTGTGTACTCGGGAGGTGTATTTCACAACAATGCTAAATAGTTGGGTCTATGCAATAAAGCAGGCATTTAAACAAGCTTTCAGAAACAGAGCAATGAGTCTGGCGTCTATGTTTTCGATTACAGCGATGCTGTTAATCTTAGGATTGTTCTTCATACTGGTTGTCAACATTAATATGGTTTCAGAAACCGCGAAGAAACAGTTCGATACCATACAGGCCTATCTTTTTAATGAAACCACTTTTGAACAGGCTACCGTCATGCTTACTGAACTGAAGGGAACAGAAGGAGTAAAGGAAGCTTCCTATTTGTCCAGGGAGCAGGCAATGGCCAATTGGAAGCCTAAGTGGGGCGACAACGCCTATTTACTCGATGGGTTGAAAAAAAACCCTCTTCCCAATTCTCTGCTCATCAAAGTGACCAGGCTGGAAGCGGCTGATGCAGTTGTGGCAAAGCTAAAACCCTTTGAGGGGATTGAGGGTATCAAATACTACAAAGATACTGTAGATCAGCTGATGAAGGTCACTGGGTTCATTCAGGCGGGTGCAATGATCGTGATTGCTTTTTTAGTAATCGTATCTGTGGTCGTTGTTTCCAATACTATTAAGCTGACTGTGCTTGCAAGGGAACGAGAAATCAATATTATGAAATATATCGGTGCGACGAACTGGTTTATCCGGGGTCCGTTTTTAATAGAGGGTATTTTGATCGGTATTATATCCGCATTGATTTCCGTTGGAATCATTAGCATAATTTACTATAAAATTACTGAATTAATTGGACAAGAAATCTTTGTAATTCTTTCAACAACAATGGTTCCGGGTACTTTCTTAGTTATCCGGCTTATATGGATTTTCCTGGCACTGGGCGTAAGTATTGGTGCTTGCGGTAGTATTATATCAATGAGAAAATTTTTAGATACGTAAAAAGTCAGTTGAAACCATAAATTTATGTTTCGTAAACGGATCTTTGGACGAAAAGGGAGCAAAAGGGGGAGTACATAGTGAAGAGAATTGTTTCGTATGTTTTAATGTTTGCCTTATCTATCTCTATCATTGCTTTAGGGGTGACATATGCCGACGACGAACAGCAGCAGCTGAATGACATCAACAGCCAGATTAACCAGACGAAATCGCAGCTAAATGATGGGAAAAAGAAGGAAAAACATCTGAGCAACCAGATTAAACAGTTGGAATCCCAGATTGATGCAGCAAAAACGGAAATTGACAATATCAAAGGTGATATCAACAAAACACAGCAGAGTATCGCCACGGTTAAGGGTAATCTGGCAGCTGTTGAGCAGGAAATGGCCACACAGAACGATAGTTTGGAAAAACGCTTGAGAGCTATGTATAAAAATGGGGACATCGGATTGGTGCAAATTCTTCTTGGTTCAGATAATATTACTGATTTTATGACCAATATGGACATGGTTCAGAAAATATTTGATAATGATGTTGAAGTACTGAAGACCATGGAAGAGCAGCATCAGAAAATCGAAATCCAGAAAAAAGAATTGGAATCACTTCAGGCAAGGCTGCTTAAAGAAAAACAGAACGAAGCAGATAAGCAGGCTTCACTGCAAGCGTCCCGCGGTGAAGTTGCAAATTTAAAGGCACAGGTCGCCAGCGATAATTCTTCTCTTGCAAAAGAAATCGATTCATTAAACGCGGAAGCGAATCGACTGGTAGCAGAAATCAGAAAGTTGCAGGGAGATGAAGCTTTTGTAGGCGGAGAATTTTGCTGGCCTTCCACAACCAGCAAAGTTGTCACTTCGGAATTCGGTATGAGATATCATCCGATCTTAAAGGTGAATAAACTACATACCGGTCTTGACCTTAGAGCATCAGCCGGATCAGACGTTCTTGCGGCGAACAGCGGTACGGTGATCAAAGCCGGATGGAACAACAGCTATGGTAATGTGGTTATGATCGATCACGGCGGCGGGATCGTAACATTGTACGCGCATAACAGCAAGTTATTGGTAAGTAAGGGAGACGTAGTTAGCAGGGGACAGGCTATCGCCCTGGCAGGATCCACGGGAAGATCTACAGGTCCTCATATTCATTTTGAGGTGCGTGTGGACGGAGAATATCAGAATCCAAGGAATTGGTTATAATATGAGCAGTGTGCATCCAATTGTTTATGAGATTCTGAAAAATAGAGGGATCATGGAAGAAGCAGATATCCATGAATTCTTATCGGAAAAACCAAATCTAACTTATGACCCATTCCTGCTGAAAAATCTGGAGACAGGAGTGGATTTCCTATTGTCTTCCATAGATCAGAAACGTAAAATTTGTATCTATGGTGATTATGATGCTGATGGAGTTACCTCCATCAGTCTTCTTATGCAAGTCTTATCCCACCTGACGAAAAATTTGACTTATTATATTCCCTCGCGATTTGATGAAGGTTATGGATTAAATAAGGATGCCATTGATCTGATCAAACAAGGAGGCTCAGATTTAATTGTGACCGTTGATTGCGGCAGTGTTTCTTATGAGGAAGTGGAGTACGGAAAGAGTATCGGAATAGATTTTATTGTTACGGATCATCATAATATTAATGAAAGACCTGCTGACTGTATTTTAATCAATCCGAAACAGGAGGATTGTACTTATCCTTTTAAACATTTGGCAGGGTGTGGTGTTGCATTTAAGTTTGCACAAGGGATTCAGCGAAAAGCAGGTTTACCAAAAGCTATTCTTGCCCAGGTACTTGACTTGGTTGCGATTGCTACAATTGGTGATGTTGTTCCCTTGATCGATGAGAACAGAACACTGACCAAACACGGAATGAGTATGATTGATTCCAGAAGACGGCCAGGGCTAAAACATCTGATGCAGGAGGTCGGATTAACATCTAAGAAGATTAAATCTGAAAATATTGCATATATTATAGTACCTCACTTAAATGCAGCAGGCAGACTTCTTGACGCAAGAATTGGGGTTGAGCTTTTAACTTCAACAGATGAGAATAAAATTGCCGAGTATGTTTCTGTTTTAATTCAGAACAATAAAGAACGAAAAAGGATTCAGGAGGAAGCCTTTCAAAAATGCAAGGAAATTATCGAAACAGAGATTGCAGAAGATTTGTTTTACATCATTGCTCCTGATGATATTCATGAGGGAATTGCCGGTATTGTTGCTGGAAAAATAAAAGATGAATACGGAAAACCGGCAATTATTGTAACTGCCTCCGGCGGGGGCGAGTATCTTAAGGGTACGGGGAGAAGCATCAGTAATCTAAATCTTTATGATATTTTGAAAAAAAATGAAAAACTATTTTTAAAATTTGGCGGACATTCAGCAGCTTGCGGATTTCTGATGAGAGAAAATAATTTAAAAGAACTACGTGAAAGTCTGAATCGGGAGGTAGACATCCTATATCGCGAAAATTCCAGTCTTTTTGATTCTAGTCTTTCTATAGACCTTGAAATGGAAGAAGGGGATATTGATATGGGTCTTGCTTTAGAACTGGAAAAGCTTGCTCCTTTTGGATGTCAGAATGAAAGGCCAATATTCCAGATAAGAGGTATCAGACCAACGGGAGTTAATTTTATGGGAAATTGCAGGCAGCATGTCCGCTTTTCTGGATCGGGAAACAGAGGCAAGGGTATTCCCTGTATTTTATTTCAAAAAGCGCAGGATTATAATGAGCTTCTTCAAAAGGGAGAATTGCTTAATCTTGCAGGGTATCCGGACATCAATGTTTGGAATGGCAATTCCAAAATTCAGTTTGTACTAAAATTCATTCGCACTGAGTAACCGGAATCCTAATTATTCAGAAGCCTTAATCTATACAATCGTGGAGGACAGTATCATGTTCATGATGAAAAAACGAAACCTTATCTTTATCGTTGTAATTGCTGTGCTGGTTGGAGCAATATCTGCCGGCGGAGCTATTTTCTTTGTAGGCTATACATCTGGCGGGTATATGGCGATCACAAATGAGGAATATGACAATTATAAGTTGATGAAAGAAAAATATGGTAAACTTGCTGAGCTGGAACAATACATACAGAATAAATACTATGTTCCTGTGGAGGATGAAAAATTAATGGAAGGTATGTATAAGGGTCTTTTTTGGGGAATTGGAGATCCGTATTCTGCATATCTTACTGAGGAAGAATACAATGAAATTATGATTTCCACTACCGGAGAATATCAAGGCATCGGAGTAACTATTGCACCTGATGAGAAAGGTCTGATTAATGTTGTTTCACCAATTGATGGATCTCCCGCTGATAAAGCGGGGATAGAAACGGGAGATAAGATCATCGGGGTTGGCGGAGAAGTGTATGACGGCAGCAGCATTGATCAGGCTGTGGCTTCAATGAGGGGGAAACCTGGAACGAAAGTTGATCTTATTATTTTAAGAGGCAGTAAGGAGATCAAACTAAACATTACTCGCGCAAACATCGTAATGCAGTCAGTCCGATCGGAAGTTCTTGATGGTAATATTGGCTATATTCGAATCAGTTCCTTTGAGGAAAAGACATCGGAAGATTTTAAACAACATTTAAGAGACTTAGAATTAAAAGGCGTTAAGGGGCTTGTTCTGGATCTGCGGGATAATGGCGGTGGTCTGGTTGATGCCAGCGTTGAGGTTGCCGATATGCTTCTTGATGAAGGTGTTGTAACTTACACTGAGGATAGAAAAGGAAACAAGAATTACTATAAATCAAATTCCGGTGCAACCAACTTGTCGTATGTGGTAATGGTGAATGGTGGTACCGCCAGTGCTTCAGAAATCATTACTGCCGCAATTAAGGATCGTAAAGGTGGAAAAATTGTAGGAACGACAACCTATGGAAAAGGAATTATCCAGAGCATTGAAAAGCTGACCAATGGAGATGCGGTAAAACTAACCATCATGCAGTATTTTTCACCGGATGGTAATATCATTCACAAGGTTGGAATTAAGCCTGATGTCGAAGTTGAAGCTTTGGCGGAAGATACGACGGATAAGCAGCTTGAAAAAGCAGTTGAGCTGTTACAATAAGAATTATAAATCAAAAAAATAAATAAAGCTTCATCGTAAAGAAATTTTAATTTACGATGGAGCTTTTCTTAAATTATAGTCGGACTTCCCTTAACAACTTCAGATATACATCAACCCCGGTGCAAAGCACATCTTCGTCGAAGTCAAAGTTATTGCTGTGCAGAGGGATGTTTGTACCTGTGCCTAAAAATAGGAATAGCCCGGGAACTTCTTTCTGATAGCACGCAAAGTCTTCTGCAAGCATAAAAGGCTTTTCAAAACTATGGAATTCATAGTTCGAAAGGAGTTCCCTTGCCTCTTTGAAGAGCTGAGGATCATTGAGAACCGCCGGATGACCGTCATTGCGCTCGAACGTAATTCTGCAATCATATTTTTTTTCATAGAAGGTGGCTATTTCCTCTATCCTTTGAAACAGATAATTTCCGATTTCGTCATGAAAACAACGTACTGACCCCTGTAAAATCGTATTTGCTGAAATGGCATTCCGAACTGTGCCACTTTTCATTTTTCCAAATTTGAGCAGCCGGTATTCTGTATCTGGAAGTTCCAGCTTTTCCATTTGATAGAGCTCGTTGACCAATTCACATCCGATTGCCAATGCATCGACCCCTTGATCCGAATTGGCACAATGTACACTTTTTCCTTGAATAATAATGTCTAATTCACTTGATTTTGCCATGAATTCATTGGCTCTGGAACCAACGATATTCTTTCCAAGCATAGGCCAAAGATGAAAACCATAAATTCTTTTTACTTCATATTTTGAAAGAATCCCTGTTGAGCAGATATCACCAGCACCTCCTGTGGTTTC
Organism: Anaerovoracaceae bacterium; assembly: GCA_963665645.2. Taxonomy (GTDB): domain Bacteria; phylum Bacillota; class Clostridia; order Peptostreptococcales; family Anaerovoracaceae; genus Anoxybacterium. Next base: position 183,131 of record CAXXQN010000005.1, read on the forward strand.
TTCTGCAGGCTGGAAAATTAAAAGTACATTATGCTGCAGAGAATGTATGATTTGATCCAGTTCTCCGGCAAGTGCAAGCAGCATTGCCATGTGACCGTCATGCCCGCAGGCATGCATTATATTTTCGTGGAGTGAGCAATAAGACGCACCGGTTTTTTCAATGACGGGAAGGGCATCCATGTCGCTGCGCAGCGCAATGGTGCTTTGACGATTTTTCCCCTTTCCATCATTCTCTTTCGACTGAAAAAAAGCGCAGATTCCGGTATTGCATACTTCAATAATTTCGCAGTTGTACTTTAGCAGACGATCCATAATATATGCTTTTGTTTTATATAATTCAAATCCAAGTTCAGGGATACGGTGAAGATCCTGGCGGTATTTTTTTAATACACTTTTCATAAATTCTAATAATCCTTTCTTTTGTGCGACAAATTTTAAGTTAGTTGATGCAACAACTTGATATTGATTTGCTATTTGACACTATAGAATAGGCATGAGCATAAGTCAAGTATCAAATGAGAAGAACGAGAAGATAAGCGATTTCAAATAAGAAAACACTCTAGCCTGTGATTAGACTTGCTTGACGATACAAATGAAAAAAACTATAATAAAATTATGCCTAACAGGTAAGTATAAATTTAGAGAAATACAGGAGATTGTCACGATGGTGGATAAACTTACAATTTTATGGACAACGGATAATGAAGAAACTGCGTTAGATATGATTCTTATGTACACTCTGAAATCGAACACAAACAAGTGGTGGAAGGAGTGTAATCTGATTACATGGGGACCGTCCAACAAACTTCTTTGCTCAAGTAAGGAAGTACAGGAAGTGGTAAAAGAAATTATGAAAGATGGAGTTCAAGTTTTCGCCTGTGAAAGGTGTGCTGAGAGATATGGGGTGACAGAACAACTCAAAAGCATGGGTATCGATGTAAAATTAATGGGTGAACCGTTGACTGCGTTTCTTCAGGATGAAGACTATCGAGTGATTTCCATATAATAAAAAGCGTATTATTATTAAAAATTATAGAGAAATATAAAAAAATACTTGCAATAATATAGAGTATAGAGTAAACTTAAGTAATTAATGTTGATAGAGGTCGCGAAGCAAAAGAAGATATGAGTAGCCGGCGGGCAAAGACTCATATTGGAGGTAACCTTCGCCGAATCCGGTTTTTAGGCATAAAAACTGGGTGGGTTTGTGGTAAATAGCCATGAAACTGTCTACCTGTGTAGATGCGCTATCCTTAATGGCGAAAATATAATAGATTACTTCGGTCTGGTAAAGAACGTTGTTGCTATTTGAGTCAGTAAGGGAAGCTTACTGGCTTTTTTATTTTATAATAAAAAGCCGCATAAGCGGTTTTAATAATCAGCCGCAAGGTAAATTAAGTAAAATATAGAAAAATAAGTTATTTTACTATTCTGTGTCATGTTATTTGAAATATTCGTAGCATAGATAATGGAAAAGATCCGATACGTGAGGTGACTAAAATGAGTGAAGAAAGAATTGCAAAAGATGGAATACTGGAAATAGGCGGTGTTTCTGCTGACAAACTGGCAAATACCTGCGGAACCCCCCTATTTGTATATGACGAATCCGAGCTTGAAAAACAAATGCTGGATTATAAAACCTATTTTCGATCTGATCAATTTAAAACAGAAGTGATTTATGCTTCGAAAGCTTTTATTGGCAAAGAGATGTTGAAGCTTTTAAAACGTTATGGACTTAGCTTGGATGTTGTGAGCGGAGGAGAGCTGCATCTCGCAGAGCAAGCAGATTTTCCTATGCATCAGGTTTATTTTCACGGGAACAATAAAACTGATGCAGAGCTTGAAATGGCTTTGACACTAGGATGCAAGACAATCGTTTTGGATGGCGTTATGGAATGCAGTAAATTGATTGATTTGGCATCACGGCTGAAAAAAGAAGCAAATGTTATCATACGAATCAATCCGGGAATCACAGCCCATACCCATAAATACATCATTACCGGAGATCTGGATTCCAAGTTTGGTGTTGCATTTCATGATGAAAAGACGATTGCAGAAATGGTGAATTTCCTCAAGAATAGCCAATATATACATTTTGAAGGTTTCCATGTTCATATTGGTTCGCAGATTTTTGATTTAAGAGCCTATGATGCCGTGATAGAGCGATTGATGAAATATATCAAAAAGCTGAATAAAGAGCATAGGATAGAAATAAAATGTCTGGATTTTGGCGGAGGCTTCGGCGTACGATATACCGAAGAAGACAAGCCAAACGAGGTAAAAGAGGTTTGCCAAAGAATCATCAGCAAGTGTGAAAGTGAACTGGAGAAGCATGATATTCATCTTGAGAAAATCATGATAGAGCCGGGAAGATCCATCGTAGCAGAAGCGGGCTATACATTGTACCGTGTCGGATTTATGAAAAATACACCGAACCATTCTTATCTTTTTATCGACGGTGGAATGACGGACAATATCAGAGTTGCATTATATGATGCAAAATATGAGTGTGATTTAGCGAACAAAATCGATCAGGAAAAGACAAATCAATATACCGTTGCCGGAAAATGCTGTGAATCGGGAGATATCTTGATTGAAAATGCGAAGCTTCCCAAGACGGAATCGGGAGATATTTTAGTTGTTTATGGAACGGGCGCCTATGGTTATTCCATGGCAAGTAATTATAATCGTCTGAATAAGCCAGCGGTAGTATTTGTTAAAGACGGCAAAGCTCGTATCGTAATAAAAAGAGAAAGTTATAGTGACCAATTACGTTTTGAAACAGATGAGGAGGTAATCGTATGAACGTAGTACAAAAATATGGTGGAACAAGTTTAGACAGTATAGAAAAAATTCGTGCAGTCGCGAAACACATTGCTTCCTTTCGTAAACAAGACGATGGGATCGTAATTGTGGCCAGTGCAATGGGCGGTACCACTGAAGAATTGATTGCTCTTGCAAAGGAAGTCGGAGAAGATGTGCCGAAAAGGGAACTTGATGCATTACTGGCGACAGGAGAGCAGAAAACCGTAGCGTTGCTGGCAATTGCACTGCAGAACCTTGGGGTTCCGGCTGTTTCTCTGACGGGATTTCAATCAGGATTTATCACCACAGACCATTATTCTAAAGCAAGAATCAAAGAAATCAACACGGAACGTACCGAGCAGCTTCTGAAAGAGGGAAAGGTAGTTGTTCTTACAGGATTCCAGGGAATCAGCGAAGAAGGAGATATTACGACGCTGGGCAAAGGTGGTTCTGATACAACTGCTGCTGCGATTGCAGCGCAACTGGGATGGGATTGTGAACTCTATACGGATGTTGATGCTATTTTTACTACAGATCCTAAACTTTACCCTCAGGCCAAAAAACTTGACCGAATCACTTATGATGAAATGATGGAACTTTCTTCTGGGGGCGCAGCCATTTTAGAAACCAGGAGTGTAGAAATAGCAAAAAAATATAATGTAAAATTATTTATTGGTAAATCGTTAGAAAATGATAAAAGAAAGGGAACTTACGTCATGAATGATAGTATTTATATTGAAGATATGCCGGTAACCGGTATCAGCATTTCCGATGATTGCTCAATTTATTCACTTAGAGGGATCGAAAACGACGGAGTCACAGTAGCGAAGTTATTCCAGCTTCTTGCTGATCTGCATATCAACGTAGATATGATTTCAAAGCAGGCTGATGGTGATAATAAATGTACCGTATCTTTCAGTTGTACGGACGCACAGTCCAAGGAGTTGGATCAGGCGATTAAAGATCACGAGTTCCTGAGATCGATCACGATTGAAAAGCAATCAAATCTTTCTATTCTTTCGCTGGTAGGAGTGGGAATGGCAACTGCCACTGGTGTAGCGAGCAAAGTATTCTCGATCCTTGCAAAGGAAGGAATTATGTATTACCAAATCACGACTTCCGAAATCTCTATTTCCGTAACGGTAAACAGAGATGAAAAGATAAAAGCAGTGATCGCTTTATGTGAATCCTTCGGTCTATAACTATGGTTTCCTTTTCAAAATACCACGGCTGCGGCAATGACTTTATTATCCTTAAGGAGAAAATGGTGGCCGGTAAGTCCTATGCTGAACTTGCAAAACGTATTTGCCATAGAACATTGGGGATCGGTGCGGACGGTTTGATCATTGTCAAGCAGAATCCGCTTGAGATGGTATTCTATAATAGCGACGGAAGCCGTGCGCCGATGTGCGGAAATGGGATACGCTGTTTTGCAAAATACTGCTTTGATGAAGGTCTTTGCACGAAGGAAGCATATCCGGTGGTAACCCTGGCAGGAACCATGGGAATCAGAGTTGCCGCATGGAATCCGTTTCTTGTGGAAATCAACATGGGAAAACCGGATTGGAAGCCGGAGCGCTGCGGAATAAAAACACAGCAGACTCGTTTTCTGAAGCAGAAATTGCAGTTGAAGGAGAAAGAGCTTGAGGTCAGCAGCTGTTTTATGGGTACGATACATACTGTTGTATGGATAGAAAATTTTGATAATTATGATTTGGTGAAGCTGGGAGAGGAAATATCCAATCACTCGGTTTATACGGAGAAAACCAATGTCAACATGGTGCAGATTATTGATCGAAAAACCATGAAGCTGATGACTTATGAAAGAGGAGCAGGCATGACTTATGCATGCGGAACCGGTGCCTGTGCCAGTGTCGTGATCGGTGCGCTGGAAAATAAATGTGAAAAAGAAGTTGATGTTATGTTGCCTTATGGCAAACTTCATATCGTGCAGAAATTAAATGATGAAGTAATGATGACTGGCCCTGCGGTTAAAATCGGGCAGGGCTCTTTTGAAGAGTAGAAGGGAGAGAAACCTATGATAAAAGGATCAATTGTTGCATTAATTACACCGTTTCACGAAGATGGAAGCGTAAATTATGAAAAACTGCAGGAATTAATACTTTGGCATATTGAAGAAGGAACTGATGGGATTTGTATTTTGGGAACTACAGCAGAAACTCCAGCACTTACGGTTACAGAGAGAGACAAGGTTGTAGAAGTTTCTATTAAGGCTGCAAATAAAAAAATTCCGATTATTGTCGGAAGCGGCTCCAACAATACACTGGTAGCGAAAGAGCAGAGCATTAAATATGAACAGATGGGAGCTGACGGTTTATTGGTCATTACACCATATTATAATAAAACCAATAAAGCTGGAATGATTCATCACTTTGTTGAAATAGCCAATGCGGTTTCCATTCCCATGATTTTATACAATGTACCCGGAAGAACAGGATGCAGTCTTACTTATGAGGCATTGAAAGAACTGAGTCAGCATAAGAATATTGCAGGGATAAAAGAAGCCAGTGGGGATATTTCCTTCGTTACAAAGGTTGGGCGATTAGCGAGTGATAACTTTGCGATATACTCGGGGAATGATGATATGATCGTACCTTTAATGTCAGTTGGAGGCGTAGGCGTTATTTCTGTCGCTGCAAATCTTATTCCCAATGAAATGCACAAGTTGGCTACGGCTTATTTAACCGGCAATGTTGAATTGGCGAGAAACATGCAGCTGAAATATCTTGATTTTATCAATGCACTGTTTGTTGAAACAAATCCAATTCCAATTAAAGAAGCGATGAACATTATGAAGATGAATGTTGGAAAATACAGATTGCCATTATATGAAATGGAAGGCGATACAAAAGAATGTTTGCTGAAGGCCATGAAGGTAGTTTTTGAGGAAGCAAATATGCAAGTTGCTGTTTGAGAAAGCAACCGCAGAATGATGAAAGCAATAGGGCTTTTAGAAAACGATATAGAAATGATAAATGCAATAGAACAGGAAACGAATGAATGAATAAAGAAAAGCAGGACATTTTAAAAATAGGCATTGTGGGTTATGGCAAGATGGGTCAGTTGGTTAAGCGAACCATTGATGATACGGATAAGATGGAGTGTGCAGGAATTGTCGGCGCTAAGCATTATGGTGATCTTTCCGATATCAAAGAAAAGTTGGATGTGGTGATTGACTTCAGCAATCCTTCCAGCCTGGAGATGATAAAAAAGTATGTAGAAAGGAATTCTGTGGCATTGGTGCTTGCGACAACCGGCTATACGGCCGAACAGGCTTTGGAGATTGAAGCATTGTCCAGAAAAGTCTCCGTAGTTTATACCGCAAATTTTTCACTGGGGATTACGATCTTTCAACAGGTATTAAGGCAGATCGCTCCGGTACTTAGAGACTCCTTTGATATGGAAGTGATTGAAAAGCATCATCGAATGAAGCTGGATGCACCAAGTGGAACGGCCAAGATGCTACTTGCGGCGTTGGAAGAAGGAAAAGAATACGAAAAGCAATATGGCAGAGAGGGAATTGGAAAACGGGGAGAAGAAATCGGAATTCATTCCGTGCGGGGCGGAACGATTGCTGGAGAGCATACCGTGATTTTCGCGGGAGAAGATGAGATTCTGGAAATTACCCATCAGGCTCATTCCAAACAAATTTTTGCAACTGGTGCAGTGCTGGCAGCTCAATTTGCTGTTCGACAAACTGCGGGACTATATGACATGAACGATGTACTATTTAAAAAAGAGGTGACAGAATGAATGCAAAAGAGATTATACAATATATTAGCAATTCGGAAAAGAAGACTCCGGTAAAAGTTTATATCAAAGAGAAGAAACCGCTTCCTTTTGAAAATTGTAAAGTATTTGGCAGCAGTGATAGGATCATTTTTGGTGAGTGGTCTGATATTCATCCGGTCATAGAACAATATGCAGATGATATCGTTGATATTGTGGTGGAAAATGATCGGCGAAATTCCGCAATACCAACGTTAGACATGAAGAACCTGAACGCAAGAATAGAACCGGGAGCCATCATTCGGGATCATGTGGAAATCGGGGATCGTACTGTTGTCATGATGGGTGCAGTAATTAATATTGGTGCCGTGATCGGAGAAGGTACTATGATTGATATGAATGTTGTTCTCGGCGGTAGAGCAATGGTGGGAAAAAACTGCCATATCGGAGCGGGAAGCGTTTTGGCTGGCGTCATTGAGCCACCCAGTGCAAATCCTGTTGTGATAGAAGATGATGTAGTGATCGGTGCTAATGCGGTGGTGCTGGAAGGGATTCGGGTCAAATGCGGTGCTGTGGTCGCAGCCGGTGCTGTTGTGATTGAGGATGTTCCTGAAAATGCAGTGGTGGCTGGCATTCCTGCAAGGATCATCAAAATGAAAGACGAAAAAGCAATCGGGAAGACTGCTCTTGTGGATGCTTTGAGGCAGCTGTAACAAGTTGAGTGGACAAGTTCTTTTCGGTTTTTCAATCAGGCGAACCGGAAAAAGTTATCAAAAAGACTATGTAAATTATGTTTTTTACATAGTCTTTCTCTTTTGTTTTTTTCATTCTTTAAATTCTTATAGATAATTTATATTGTTTTGTTTTTTAAATACTTTACAAAGATAAACAATTCGTGGAACCAAAGAGGTGCTGTTGATAATGCGATTAATGATATCCATTCTTTTAAACTCAATTCGGTCGTACCAAATACGGAGACAAGACCATGGATTTCCGTTACGCTGATTTGAAGTAACATTCCAACCGCAAAGGCGATCAGCATCATTTTATTTTCCAAATGATTGAATCGGAAGATCGATCGGTTTAGATTCCTCATTCCCATTGCATTGAACAGTTGTGAGATTGCCAGTGTTGTAAATGCATAAGTTTGACAATGAACATAAATTTCTTCTTCCAGCATAATCGTCTTCAGGTTCGTGATTGTAATCGATTGTCCTGTCTCCAATAATAAATTTATTGGAATGGCTAGAAAAGCAGATAAAGTAATTGCTCCGATTACCAGACCGAAAAAGATTGTGATGGTAAGTCCTCCCTGTGCAAATAAGCTTTCTTTTGGATTCCTCGGGGCATTTTTCATGATATCGGGATCACCGGAGTCTACTCCCAGCGCCAGTCCTGGCAGAGAATCGGTAATCAGGTTAACCCAAAGGATATGGATGGCTTTTAACGGGGCGGCAAAGCCTGCGATAATTGCGATAAACATGGTTAAGATTTCTCCTAAATTGGAGGACAATAAGAATAATACAGTTTTTTTGATATTGTTGTAAATATTTCTGCCTTCTTCAATCGCCTTTTGTATCGTGGCAAAATTATCATCAGTCAGCACCATATCAGCAGCGCTTTTTGCTACGTCGGTACCCGTTATTCCCATGGCCACACCGATATCAGCGGCCTTTAAAGAAGGTGCATCATTAACGCCGTCTCCGGTCATTGAAACAATATGACCATGGGAACGGAATGCGTTTACGATCATAACCTTGTTCTCAGGAGATACCCTGGCAAAGACACGAAGACTTGGTACTGCCATATTGAGCTCGTCCTGAGACATACGATTCAATACATCGCCTGTAATGCACTGCTTTTTTTCATCTGCAATTCCGAGCTCTTTTGCAATTGCAAAAGCAGTATCAATATGGTCACCTGTAATCATAATTGTTGTTACTGATGCACTTTTAAATATTTCAACAGCATCTTTTGCCTCTGGACGAGGAGGATCAATCATGCCAACAAGGCCGGTAAAAACAAGGTTTTCTTCTGTTGCAGAGTCGTCTTCCAGTTTAATGGCAAGGGCAAGTACACGCAAGGCAATAGAAGCCATCTCCTTTGCTGCCAGCTGTATTTTTTCTTTATCTGAAGGAGTAATGGGGCGGATTTTTCCATTTATAATAATTTCGTTGCAGTTTTCAATGATTCGATCCATAGCCCCTTTGGTATAAGCGACTACTTTGCCGGCTGTATCCTGATGGACAGTGGTCATCATCTTTCTGTCAGAGTCAAAAGCCTGCTCATTGATTCGAGGTTTCGATTGTTCTAATGTTTTTTTGTTTATTCCGTGGGTAATTCCCATATCAAGAAGGGCAAGCTCTGTCGGATCACCTAGTCTGGATTGCTCTTCTATGGAAGCATCGGTGCAAAGGACAAAACCGTCGATAAACAGTTTATCCGTATCATAACGGAGTTCGGATACATGGCGTAAGGCTTCGTCAACGTATACCTTTGTAACGGTCATTTTATTCTGTGTAAGGGTTCCGGTTTTATCTGAGCAGACTACACTAACAGAGCCAAGAGTTTCTACAGCGGGAAGCTTTCTCACAATGGTATTTACATTAACCATCTTTTGAACACCTAAAGCAAGTACGATCGTAACGACAGCAGGAAGCCCCTCGGGGATAGCGGCTACGGCTAAGGAGATTGCTGTCAGAAGCATTTCCATAATATCTCTGCCTTGAATTAATGCGACACCAAAGAGTGCGACACATAATACGACTGCAAGAATACCAAGAAGTTTGCCCAGATCGCCAAGTCGTTTTTGAAGTGGAGTCATCCCGTCTACGCTTTCGCTGATCATCTTGGCAATTTTACCGATTTCGGTGTTCATGCCGGTGTTGACAACAACACCTTCTCCTCTTCCGTAGGCTACACTGGTTGATAAATAAGCCATATTCAGGCGATCCCCCAAGGTGACATCCGTCTCTGCAATAAATTCGGCATCCTTTTGTACTGGTACGGATTCTCCGGTAAGAGCGGATTCTTCCACCTTCATATTGACTGTGCTGATCAGTCTTAAATCAGCTGGAATAATTCTGCCGGCTTCCAAGAGAACAATATCACCAACGACCAGATCGGCGGCGGCGACTTCTATTGGAACGTTATCCCTGCGCACCAGCGCGGTGGGACTTGATAGCTTTTTTAAGGCTTCCAGTGATTTTTCGGCTTTGGATTCCTGAACCATACCGATTACGGCATTCAATAGAATAACTGCTATAATAATAACAGCATCACTGATTTCTTTTAAAAATAATGATATGACGACTGCACCAAATAAGATGTAGATCATCGGATCTCGAAGCTGTGAGAAAAACATCTGTAATTTTGTTTTTGGTTTTTTTTCCTGGAAGACATTAGGGCCGTGTTTTGTAAGACGTTCCTGTGCCTCTTTTCCTGTTAAACCATTTTGTTTGTTTACACCAAACTGTTCCAGAACTGCATCGACTTTCTTTTGCTCAAACATTATCTTCCTCCGTTATATAAGTTTTTGGTGATTCTATTTTGCTGATTCAATAAAAAAAGACCTTCAAACATAACATTCGCAAAAAGCTATAAATTATGCCAAAAGTCTTGTTACCTAACGGGTTTATGACCAGACACAAAAGGTGTCGGTTGTTGATTCATAAACTTAAAACTACTCCCTTTTAGAAAGAATTTTAATCCATAAAATTGATGTTGTCAAGCAAAAGAGATGATGTTATAATTATACTGTAAAGTGTTAAAGTATTAAAGTCAAAATAGATGCCTGCATATCACAGCAGGCATCTGCTAGTCTAATTTAAGATTTCCTTACTTAGGGAGAGGAATTAAGAAATGAGTTACGAATCAAAATTTAAGAATGAAGAGATTGATGAGCTTTTTCGGGCGATTCTGGCGCTTGAAACAGAAGAAGAGTGTTATCGATTTTTTGAAGACATTTGTACAATCAATGAGATTCATGCCATCTCACAACGGCTACATGTTGCGAAGCTTCTTTATGAGCATAAGACATACAGTGAAATTGAAGAAGTTACAAAAGCCAGTACCGCTACCATTAGCCGTATTAATAAGTGCCTGACCTACGGAGCAGATGGCTACCGGAGAATTTTAGAAAAAATTCAAGCGAAATGAAGGGAAGCGTTTCTAGTGAAACGGCAGATCGGTTCTTTACAAAACCTGATTTATCATTTAAAATTAAAAATGTAGGGTATGCTAAGACATACAAAGTAGTTTTGAAGGAAGGTATATAATTATGACGCAATTGATTGCAACAATATCATTGGTGGTTTTTGTGATTGTAATGCTAATTGTTGGTGTTTACAGCACAAAAAAGGCAGGAACAGTAGAAGGATTTTTATTAGGCGGCAGGAGTATAGGACCGTGGATTTCAGCGTTTGCTTACGGTACTACCTATTTTTCGGCCGTTATTTTTATTGGTTATGCAGGGATGTTCGGCTGGAACATTGGGATTGGAAGTATGTGGATTGGTATCGGCAACGCTTTGATTGGATGCCTGCTCGCTTGGATTTTTCTCGCAAAGAAAACCCGGAGAATGACACGAACGCTGAATTCCAGAACAATGCCTGAATTTTTTGCCGCACGATATGAAAGCAAAAGGATGAAACTTTATGCTGCCGCTATTATTTTTATTTTTTTAGTACCTTATGCTGCAGGTGTTTATAAAGGACTTGGCACTATGTTCAGTGCTATTTTCACAGGAACTGACCCGGTCACCTGTATGTTTATTGTTGCGGCCTTAACCGGTATTTATTTAGTACTCGGCGGTTATGTGGCAACGGCAACAAATGATTTTATTCAAGGTATTGTCATGATCTTTGGTATTATTGCAATGATCATAATTCTCGTGACAAGACCTGAAGTAGGAGGTTTTGCTGCCGCCTTTGAAAATTTGTCGGCGATCAATCCACAACTTGTTGATTTTACGGGTGGCTCAAGCAGAAGCTTTCTGATTACTAATATTTGTTTGACTAGTTTTGGCGTTTGGGGTCTTCCTCAAATGGTACATAAATATTATGCGATCAAAGATGAGAGCTCGATCAAAATGGCAACCATCATTTCTACTTTATTTGCTGTTGTGATCGGTGCGGGTGCGTATTTTACAGGTTCTCTTTCGCGATTGTTTATTGAAGCGGATGCAAATGGTCTTCCTAATGTACCGGGTGGCTTTGACAATGTAATTCCAAGCTTGCTTTTGAAAGCATTAACCGCAAATGTGTTCTCAACAATCGTTTTAAGTATTATTCTATTATTACTGCTGTCTGCTTCGATGTCTACGCTGTCTTCTATCGTTCTGTCATCCAGTTCGGCTGTCTCAATCGATTTCGTAAGAGAAGTTCATCCGGAGATAAAACCGAAGAATCAGGTGATATTGATGAGAATCTTGTGTCTTGTCTTCATTGCTCTATCTTTAATCTTTGCAGTTGCTAATATTTCTTTCATTGTAAATCTGATGTCCTTTTCATGGGGCGTAGTGGCAGGCTCGTTTATCGGTCCTTTCTTATGGGGACTTTACTCAAAGAGTGTTACAAAAGCGGGCGCTTGGACAGGAATGCTGTCCGGTATTGTAGTGGTGGGCGGATTGATTACCTACTTCACAATAACATCGGGATTTGGTATTGCAAAATCTATGGCTCCGATTTTCGGCGTGACCGCAATGGTGATTTCTTTTGTTGCGGTTCCTGTTGTAAGCCGCTTTACAAAGAAATTTAGCGAGGAACATAATCAGAAAGTATTTCAGTTTACCGAATAGTTTATCGTTAATAAAAATTCACGATGAGCCTCTATGATTAGGGGCTCTTTATTTAATTTAATAATAAAATGGTATTGACAGAAGCTTTTGTAGATATTAATATATAACATATGAACAATTGATCATATGTTATAAAACAAGGAGAGGCATTCCGATGAAAAATAAAATTGAGATTCCAAAATGTGATTGCACTGTTATTCATAATGATGTGATCGAAAGAGTGAAAGATGATATGCCGGCGGCAGAGCATTTATATGACCTTTCAGAGCTGTTTAAAAGCTTGGGCGATCAAACAAGAGTGAAAATTCTCTTTGCTCTGACAAAAAATGAAATGTGTGTCTGCGATATTGCAGCTTTGCTTGAAATGTCACAGTCTGCTATTTCCCACCAATTGAGAGTTCTGAGAAATGTCAGGCTGGTTAAGTATCATAAAGTCGGTAAGATTGTTTATTATACACTGGATGATGAACATGTAAATGAAATATTCAAACAGGGCTTGGATCACGTAGAACATCAATAGGGGCAAGAGGTTTTAAGAATCAGCCTAATTATTTAAAATGGCAGAAAGTTGAGGATACATTAATGTTAGGATTTACAAATAAAGCAAAGGATAAAGAAAAAGTAAGTGATTGCAACGCAAACAAGTGTTGTACCTGCGAACAGGAGCATTCTCATGGAGATGCCATGGAACATTTTCATGGTGAAACAGGTGATTCTGGGAAAGGGTGCTGTTGCAGCGGAGATTGTGAAAATCAGGAAGAGGAATTAAAATCAAAAAGCTTTATTACGGGGGGGATACTCTTTGCTTTGGGCATCGGAATGAATCTTTTTGCGCAGCAGATTCCTGACATGGTGATCGCAGGTATATTTTTGGTAGCTTATTTTCTGATTGGCAAAGAGGTTCTATTGACCGCGGGCAAAAATATTATAAAAGGTGAAATCTTTGATGAGAACTTTCTAATGGCAATTGCAAGCATTGGTGCCTTCGCCATCGGAGAATACCCGGAGGCTGTTGCTGTAATGCTTTTTTATCAGGTAGGAGAGTATCTGCAGGGAAGAGCAGTGAAAAGCTCCAGAAAATCAATTTCCGCATTGATGGATATTAGACCGGATACGGCGAATAAAAAAACTGCAAGTGGCATAAAAATACTTGCCGCAGAGGAGATCAAAACCAATGATATCATCATCGTTAAGGCAGGAGAAAAAGTACCGCTTGACGGCATCGTAACAGAGGGAAGTTCCACACTGGATACGAAGGCTCTTACAGGAGAGTCTCTCCCACGGGATGTTAGTGCAGGTTCTGTAGTACTGTCAGGATCTATTAATGGGCAAGGCTTGCTGCAGATAAAAGTAACAAAAGAATTTTTCGAGTCTACAGCATCCAAAATCATAGAATTGGTGCAGAATGCCAGCAGTAAAAAAGCAAAGACAGAAAATTTCATCACTAAGTTTGCCAGGTATTATACCCCTGCGGTCGTAGGCATTGCGTTAGCGCTTGCATTGATCCCTCCATTTTTAATGGGAATGGGGAGCTTTTCGGAATGGCTCTATCGAGCGCTTGTCTTTCTCGTAATCTCTTGTCCTTGTGCTTTGGTTATTTCTGTTCCTCTGGGATTCTTTGGGGGAATTGGAGCAGCATCCTCAAAAGGAATTCTGATTAAAGGGAGCAACTATCTGGAAGCTTTGAATTCAGTGGATACAGTTGTTTTTGACAAAACCGGAACTTTGACCAATGGATTATTCAAGGTGAGCAAGGTGCTCTGTCAAAAAGGTTATACAGAAGAGGAAGTGTTGAAATACGGAGCTTATGCAGAATACTACTCTAATCATCCGATTGCGATATCAATTAAAAACAAATATCGTGAAAATAATGCTCATACCATAGTAGAAAATGAAATAACTGATTTGACGGAGCGCCCTGGCTTTGGGATCAAAGTTAAAGTTGGAGAGAAAAATGTCTTGGCGGGTAATTTTAGATTAATGGAAGAAGAAAATATTTCTGCCGATCCGGCTGATGAGATTGGGACGGTTGTTTATATTGCTTTGGATGGAAGCTATGCGGGTGCAATCATCATTTCAGATGAAGTGAAAGATGACAGCAGAAAGGCAATCAGTGGTTTGCACTCCGTTGGTGTGAAAAAAATTGCAATGCTTACCGGTGACAGTAAAAAAATCGGAGAACGGATCGGGCAGGATTTAAAAATGGATGCGATTTACGCTGAATTGTTACCGCATCAAAAAGTGGAAGTTTTGGAATCTATCTTTGAAGACAAGAAAAAACAAGGGGCTGGAGAAAAAAACGGGAACGTTATCTTCGTGGGAGACGGCATCAATGATGCACCGGTGCTCGCCAGAGCAGATATTGGAATTGCAATGGGCGGTGTTGGCTCTGATGCCGCTATCGAGGCTGCGGACATTGTAATTATGAATGATGAACCGTCCAAGGTGATTACGGCAATCCAGATTGCAAAAAAAACAAGAACTATTGTATGGCAGAATATTGTCGGTGCACTGGGTGTGAAAGGAATCGTCTTGTTGCTTGGCGCTTTTGGTTTTGCAACGATGTGGGAAGCGGTATTCGCTGATGTAGGTGTTGCGCTTCTCGCAGTAATGAATTCTGTCAGGGCCGGAAGAATTGACTGATAAGTCTAAAAGTATAATTTACGAATTGGACTGTAAAAATAACTGAAATGCATGTATAATTAAGACTTACTGAATATGTAATTTGGTAAGTCTTAATGACTGATCTTTCAGTTATTTTTAAAAATAAGAAATAGGCGCTCCGCTTTTTTGGAAAGAGGAATTTATGTATCTTTATGTTTATAATTCTAAGGAACAGAAGAAAGACGAAAGAAATAAGAAAGAGCGGATAAACTCTTCTGATTTTAGCGATCGAATGGTTATAAAAGCCTTGCGGGATTTCTCGGGAAGAGAAAAACTCGGGTTAACTACCGAGGCATTTAAAAGAATAGCCATTCGGAGAGAAGAGAAGGGAAAACCTTATTTTACGATGACGAAAGACAGTAAGGAGGATAAAGGAGATACGGAGAAGGAAGCCAGATGGTCGGTTCATTATTCTGTAAGTCATTCTGGTGACTGGTGGGGATGTTTGATGGCAGAAGAACCGGTGGGTTTTGATTTAGAGGTTTATCGCCAGGTAAATAATTATGAAAAAATTTCTAGAAGATTTTTTACGCAGGAGGAATATGCATTTATTCTTTCTACTGGATTGAAAGGTTTTTTTGAACTGTGGGTGAGGAAAGAAGCCTATATTAAATTCATTGGAACAGGGCTTTCGGAAGGGTTAAACAGCTTTGCTGTAATCAAAGACGAAGAATTTTCCCATCAGGTGTCTGGAAAAAAGAAGGAAGATCAAGAACGTGTGATTAGTATCATCAGATCCTTTGAGTTTGAAGCCGGAGTGCAAGCCGCATATTGCAGCAGTAGCGGAATTTTGATCAAGGAAATCATATCATTGAATGGAGAACCGGGGGATCATCTCAATGAAATAGAATCTAAAATATACAAAAATGAAAGGCCTCAAATATGAAAGAGAATAGAATGGAAAACGATAAAGAAACACTGGATATTGAATTAAAGAAGGAACGTAATTACAAGGTTTATGGAAGTGCGGTTATTTTCTCTTTTATTGTAGGATTTTCTTTTATCGGAGTAAAAACCTGTATTCAGACTGCTACCCCACTTGAAACACTGACTTATCGCTTTAATTTTGCTTTTTTGGCATCGCTAATTCTGGTTTTATTCGGATTAATAAAAATAAATGTGCTGGGTAAACCAAAGATAAATCTTATCCTTACTGCAGGGTTTTATCTTGGTTTTATGGTTCTGCAAACGATTGGATTGGTTTTTTCAACCTCGATAGAAAGCGGTATTATTTTCGCCATTATACCGATTCTTGCAAAAGTGATTGCAGGACTGTTTTTGAAGGAAAGCACGAATTGGAAGCAAAATATTTTCGTTTGTATGTCGGTAGCAGCAGTGATCACTATGTTCATACTCGGTGCCTCGGATATCACGGTAAATGTTACTGGATTAATTATTTTACTGGTCTCCAGCTTGAGTATGGCGGTTAGCAACGTTATGATGCGGTATGTTCGAGGAGTTTACAGACCATTTGAAATCACTTTTTTTATTACTGGCGGCGGTTGTATCCTATTTAATCTGGCAACAATTATAATCGGAATGAAAAATGGAAACCCAGTTAACTATTTTGAACCACTGACTCATTTGGATTTCATTTTTGCAGCTGCATATCTTGGAATACCGTCCACTTTGATCTCAGCAATGATCATGGCTTACATGCTTTCCAATATGGAAGCTGTGAAGGCGACGATATTTGGGAATCTTTCCACAGCCATATCCATTGTGGCGGGTGTGGTTCTATTGGGAGAGCCGCTCCAATTTTATCATATCATCTGCACCACTTTGATTATTGCGGGAGTGATTGGATTGAGCATGCCGTCAATATCAAAGAAGAAAGAGGGGAATAGAAATGAAAGTACAAATTCTTAGTGAAAACAGAACAAATCATCCTGACTGTCTGGCTGAACACGGATTATCGATTTTTATTGAAACTGTGGACAAAAAGATACTTTTTGATTTAGGTGCTTCCGATATTTACCGGTCTAATGCAGGAAAAATGAAGGTGGATTTGAAGCAGGTCGATGCGGTAGTGATTAGCCACGGGCATTACGATCATACTGGAGGGGTGCCTTCCTTCTGTGAAGAGAACCAAAAGGCTAATATTTACATACACAAGGATTCTTTTGAAAATACTTATGGAATGGAAGGTGATAAACTGGAGGAAGAATCCAGTGGTATTTGCTGGACAGATTCACAGAAAAAGTTGATCGAGAATCGCCTTGTCTTAACGGAAGGCGCAATCTGGCTTACCGATGATATTGCTGTTTCAGGAACGATCCCAAAGATAGACGGTTACAGCCCGACGGAAACCTTTTATATTAAAAATCAAGATGGAAGCCTTACCCCGGATATTATGGAGCATGAACAGTTTCTTGCAATCAGAGTACGGGACGATTATGGTCAAAGCAAGGGAATCTTTATCTTTTCCGGATGTAGCCATAATGGTGTAATTCCTTGCCTTCAATATGCCAAATCGCTCTTCCCGAATGAAAAAATTTTTGGCTTTCTTGCAGGAATGCATTTATATCATTCGAATAAAGAAGTACGTACCCATATTCTTAAGCAGGTGGCGGCAGAGGAGATGGAATATGTCCTTCCGGTGCATTGCACGGGAATTCAGGCAATCTGCGACCTAAAGTTCTTGATCGGAGAACGTTGCATCCCAGCAGGTGCAGGTGATTGCTTTGAGTTTTAATGTTACCAATTTATGATGGAAATGATTTTATTTGTTTCCTTAAATGAAAGGATGATATGGATGCTGAAAGATTGTCATGATACAGCCCTGAACTATTTGGCACATAGAGAACGCAGTGCTTTTGAGATGAAGTCACATCTGTGCTCTAGAGGCTTTCAAGAGGAAGAAATTGATAAAGAACTACAATATTTAAAGGAACTTCATTATGTGGACGACGAAAGATATTGCGAGGAATATTTACGATATAGCATGCAGAAGGGAAGAGGTCCTGTCAGGCTGCAGTTCGAACTGAAGAAAAAGGGGATTGCTGCGGAGCTGATTCAAAGATACATGGAGGATCATTTTGACATGCAGAAAGAAAAAGAAGCGGCATTAAACGAAGCGAAAAAACTGATTTGTAAACGCAGCGAATTTGGTCAGGATTCCGATGAAGAAGAGGCGGAAGAACGAAATTTTTCAGATGAAAAGACGATAGCAAAAATTGGAAGAAAGCTTGCCTCTTTGGGTTATCATTCAGAAGTTATATATGATGTAATCGGGCAGATTAGAAAATTCTGAGCAGCCAATTGAAGAGCCATTTGAAGGAAATCAGTGAAGCTATTTAAGCCTTGACATAATATACTGAAAGAGTTTAAAATAAAAGGGTTAGAGATTATTAGTGAATTTTGATATAGAAAAAGGATGATACAAAATGTTTGAAAAATTATCAGAGAAAACCATAGCTGATTTGCAGAATGAACAGGCAGATCAATGGGAGAAGGAAGACCTTCTGGAGAAATGTGTTACCACCAGAAAGGGGATGCCTTCTTTTGTGTTTTATGAAGGGCCGCCTACAGCAAATGGCAGACCTGGGATTCATCATGTGATTGCCAGAACTTTAAAAGATTCCGTGTGCCGTTATAAAACGATGCAGGGATTTGAAGTAAAGAGAAAAGCTGGCTGGGATACCCATGGCCTCCCAGTTGAGATTGAAGTGGAAAAACAACTGAATATGTCCGATAAACAGGATATTGAAAAGTATGGCATCAAGGAATTTAACCAAAAATGTAAGGAATCCGTTTTCACTTATGAAAAACAGTGGAGAGAGATGACAAAGAGAATGGGTTATATTATCGATCTGGACAACCCATATATTACCCTTGATAATAATTATATTGAAAGCGGATGGTGGATATTAAAGGAGTTCTTCAAAGCTGGTTTGATTTTTGAAGGACACAAGATTTTACCATATTGTCCTAGATGCGGAACTGGTTTGGCTTCCCACGAAGTAGCGCAGGGATATAAAGAAGTTAAGACCAATACGATTACGGCAAAGTTTAAGAGAAAAGATGCTGATGAGTTTTTTTTGGCCTGGACGACGACTCCTTGGACGCTGGCGTCTAATGTTGCACTGACTGTTGGTGCTGAAATTGACTATATCAAAGCCGAACAGGAAGGGAATGTTTATTATGTAGCAAAGGCTCTTGCTGATAAAGTATTGGGAGCAGATTCCTATGTAGTTCTGGCTGAAATGAAGGGGAAGGAACTAGAGCACATAGAATATCATCAGCTTATGCCTTTTATTGAAGTAGACAAGAAGGCTTTCTTTGTAACTTGTGCCGATTATGTTACCATTGAGGATGGTACTGGTATTGTTCATACCGCACCAGCTTTCGGTGAAGATGACTATAATACTGGGAGAAGATATGATCTTCCTGTACCGAATCCGGTTGATGAGCAGGGTCATTATACAGAAACTCCTTGGGCCGGTAGATTTGTGCTTGACCCTGATCTAGATGTGGATATCATCAAATGGCTTGCATCAGAGGATAAAATTTATGCAAAAGAAAAGATGGAACACAACTATCCGCATTGCTGGAGATGCGGCACACCATTGATTTACTATGCAAAGCCAAGCTGGTATATTGAAATGACGAAGTTGAAGGATCAGCTTGTTGCAAATAATAATGAAGTGAACTGGTTCCCTGATTTTGTAGGGGAAAAACGTTTTGGAAACTGGCTGGAAAATGTTAATGACTGGGCAATCTCCAGAAATAGATATTGGGGTACCCCAATCAACATCTGGAAATGTGAATGCGGCCATTTGGAATCGATTGGTTCCAGAAAAGAATTAGTAGAAAAAGCTATGGAAACGATAGATGAAACCATCGAGTTGCATCGCCCTTATGTGGATGAGGTTCATATAAAATGTGAAAAATGCGGTGGTATGATGTCTCGAATACCGGAGGTTATGGATTGCTGGTTTGACAGCGGCGCGATGCCGTTTGCACAGCATCATTATCCGTTTGAAAATAAAGATCGCTTTGATGACGAATTGTTCCCGGCGGATTTTATTTGTGAAGGAATTGACCAGACACGGGGCTGGTTCTATTCACTACTTGCAATTTCAACCTTTATCAAGGGGAAGGCACCTTATCGTAATGTGCTTGTTAATGATCTGATCCTTGATAAGGAAGGAAAGAAAATGTCCAAAACGAAGGGGAACACGGTAGACCCGTTTCAACTCTTTGATAAATATGGCGCAGATGCAACGCGATGGTATCTTTTGTACGTATCGCCAGCCTGGTCGCCAACAAAATTTGATGAAGACGGATTAATTGAAATTGTCAGCAAGTTCTTCGGAACTCTGAAAAATATATACAATTTCTTTGTACTTTATTCCAATCAGGACGATATCAACCCAAAGGACTTCAAGGTAGATTATAAGAGAAGACCGGAACTTGATCGCTGGATTTTATCAAAATATAATCAGTTGGTTAAAGATGTTAAAGAGGAAATGAATCGTTATGATCATATGAAAACTGTAAGAAAGATACAGGATTTTGTTTCCGAAGATATGTCCAACTGGTATATCAGAAGAGCGAGAAGGCGCTTCTGGGGAGAAGAAATGACCGAAGATAAGATGTCGGTTTATGCAACCACATATGAAATTTTGGTTGGTGTAGCTCAGCTTGCAGCGCCATTTGCTCCATTCATTACCGATGAAATTTATACGAACCTGACAGGAGAAAAATCCGTACACCTTTCCTTCTACCCGGTAGCAAAGGAAGAATGTATAGACAAGACCGTAGAAGCCAGAATGGATCTGGTGAGAGAATTGGTTGGACTTGGTCGGGGAGCCAGAGAAAAGGAAAGAATTAAGGTAAGACAGCCCCTCCAGAAGATTTTGGTAGACGGTAAATATGAAAACCTGATCGGCGATATGACAGAACTGATTACGGAAGAGCTAAATGTAAAGGAAGTTGTCTTTGAAAGGCAGCTTGATCAGTTTATGAACTTTGGACTCAAGCCAAACTTTAAAGTAGCAGGGCCTGCGTTAGGTGCAAAGATCAAAGCATTTGGTGGGGCACTTGCAAAGATCGATCCGATTTTGATCGTAGATCAGCTGGAAACAAACGGGGAAGCATCCCTCATGATTGACGGGGAAGAAATGATCATCGCAAAGGATTTCATAGATATACAGATCTCTGCTAAGGAGGGCTTCACGGTGGCTATGGAGAACAATGTTTTCACCATTTTGGATACTACCATCACGAAGGAGCTTGTTTCAGAGGGATTTGCAAGAGAAATGATTTCAAAGATCCAGCAGATGAGAAAGCAGAGGGAATTTGAAATGATGGATCAAATCAAAATCTTCTATAATTCAGATGAAGAAGTCGGTGGGGCTCTGATGGAGCATAAGGACTATATCATGAAGGAAACCTTGGCTGTTGAGATGAAGGAGATTGATTCGGAACTCGTAGAGTATGATCTCAATGGGCATAAAACGGGTATTGATGTAGAAAGAATTTAAATCTATAAATTAAGCGCCAGTCGGTATGCTCCTTAGGTCATACCGGTGAGGCGTTTTTTATCTAATAGGTGAAAACATGTTGAAACGAAGAGGGGAACTGTGAACTTCCCGTGCTGCTTTCTGCTTTTTAGCGGTTATCGATCTTTTCCGGGTACAGGTCGTGCATATGAAGCCTTTTCTTGGCGACTTCTTCCCATTCGGTTTCTCTGCCAGCTGTAAGAATACCTTATTTTTCTTTTTACTCTGCATAAAAATGCTCCTTTCATTTTCTAAAACAAAAGAAGCGTACCCTCCCATATGAAATAAATTAAACAAAATCAAAATCAAAAAAAAAAAATGGCACTAGATGTACCACTTGATTATAATAATAGCAAATACCTAGTTTTGTTTAGAGACAGGATGGTTTTCGAACTGTCTTTTATTTTATTAAAAATATTCTAACATAAACAGTATTTGTTTGGCAAGCGTTAAAAAAATGTTACAAAACACCAAAAATGGCTATAATAAATATAAATGTAAGCGAGTTTTTAGGGGGATATCGATAATGCAATACAGAAGAATTCCAAATCATGTTGGCGTGATTCCGGATGGAAACAGAAGATGGGCAGTAGACAGGGGTATGGAAAAAAAGGATGGTTACCATTATGGCATCAGTCCAGGCTTTCAGTTATATGAGCTTTGCACAGAAATGGGGATCCGTGAACTAACTTTATACGGATTTACGACGGACAATACGAAAAGACCTGCGGTACAAAAAGAGGCTTTCCAGAAAGCCTGTGTGGAAGCAGTAATGGAATTGACTGACCGCAATGCAGAGCTTTTGGTAGTTGGTAATACCGATTCTCTCTGCTTTCCGAAAGAATTGATGCCCTTTACGCATCGAGTAAAATTCGGAGAAGGAAGAATAAAGGTTAATTTTTTGGTAAATTATGGATGGGACTGGGATTTGAATCAACGAGGTGGACTGGCATCGAAAGATATTTCTAGAATGGACTTGATTATTCGGTGGGGAGGAAGAAGACGCCTTAGCGGCTTTCTTCCAATTCAATCCGTATATTCTGATATTTATGTTCTGGATGAGTTATGGCCTGACTTCTTGCCGGAACACTTTTATAGAGCGTTGGATTGGTATCAGTTTCAGGATATTACTTTGGGTGGATAAAAAAAGGATTTCAATCAAGTATACAATATTCCTGTTAAAAACATAGCGAGAATAAATTGCTTTCAATATTTTTTTGTGTTAGATTTATTGAATAAAACACAAAGAGAAAAGGGGATATTCAGAAATGAAAAAGCTTCTGATTATTGTGATTGAGGGCTGCTCTCTGGAATATATTTCCTTGGAAACAACGCCCAATATTTATCGCATAGCAAAGGATGGCTTCTGTAAATGTGTGAAAGCTGCTGTTCCAACAATATACAATGTAAACCATGCAACAATATTAACTGGAAAGTTTCCTTGTGAGCATAGAATTGTCGGAAACTATTTTTATGATTCTAAATTGGCAAAACATGAATTACTTCAAAATGTAGAACATATAGAAACGGAAACGATCATGGATATCATGCATAAAAAAGGAGCTTCTACCGCACTGCTTACTGTTAGAAGTGAGCTCTTAGAAGGCATGGGTCGAAATGTGGATTTTGGGATCAGTGTTGAAAATCCAAAAGATATTTTGGTACGCTATCTGGATATGCCAGAAGTTCCAGCTGTGGATAGCTTGCAGGCCTCGATTTGGATTATGGAAGCTTGCTATCGTTTAATAAAGAAAAATGCCATGGATGTAATTTATTGTACCACCAATGATTTTATGATGCGGCATTATGCACCAGATTCCCCGGAAGCTTTAGAGCAGATGAAACAGCTTGACGATTGGATCGGTCGGATATATGATCTTGATCATGATCGAGAGATTTACATTACCGGTGGCTATGGTATGAGCAGCAAGCCTCATTTGATTAATTTGCAGGTTATTCTTCAAAGAAATGGTTTTGATGTTTCCTGTCATGCACCATATCAAGATTTATCGAATGATAGTACAATTAAGAAGCAGATGGGTATTCGATTCCTTTCTTTGAAAGAAGAACAGGTTCAAAACGAAGAATTGGAAAAGTTTTTGGAAAAGGCACCTTATATTGATATGATTAGTCGGAAAGAAGAAGCGTCAAAACGATTTAATTTACCGATGGATCTCATCGGTGACTATCTTGTGTTTGCCGCGGGTGGTTATACTTTCGCCGAATTTGACGGAGAGGAACTGGAAGTGGATTCGGCTCGAGGGAGCGGTTCACTTCTCGAAAGAGCGATACCACTGATTGCAGTCAATGCAGGAGAGGTACCGGAAAAATACAGATATAGCAGGGATATCGTAAAAATCATAATGGAAACTGTTGCCAATCAATAAAAATCAGTTTGCTGGAATGGTTTTCGAAGGAGATATATGAAAACAGATATAAAAAGCTTAAAAAAAAAAGAACTGGAACAATATCTGGAAAAGCTTGGCGAAAAGAAATTCCGTGCCAAACAGATTTTCGGGTGGATTTATAAAGGTGTAGAACACTTCGATGAAATGACGGATTTGTCAAAGGATTTGAGGCAAAAACTTTCAGAGAATGCGGAAATAAAAAAACTCAGTATCGTCAAAGTACAGAATTCTGCAAAAGATGGAACCAGAAAATATCTGTTCGGCTTGGATGATGGAAACTCCATTGAAGGTGTATTCATGAAATATAAATTTGGCAATACGGTTTGTATTTCCTCTCAGGCAGGATGCCGTATGAGATGTAGCTTCTGCGCATCAGCGATAAATGGGCTGCAGCGGAATCTGACTGCCGGAGAAATGACAGGTCAGATCTTGTCCATGGAAAAGGATACCGGTGAGAAAATCAATAATGTTGTTGTGATGGGAACCGGTGAGCCATTTGATAATTACGAAAACTTATCGACATTTATTGAGAATATTCATGAAAAGGATGGTCTTTATATTGGTTTGCGAAGCATTACTGTTTCAACCTGTGGGCTGATTCCAAAGATGATGGAATTTGCAAAAGATTTTCCTCAAGTTAATCTCGCGGTTTCGCTACACGCACCCAATGATACGATTAGAAACAAGTTGATGCCTATTAGCAAGAGATATTCGATGGAAGAATTGCTGAAAGCATGTCGACAATATATTACTGTGACAGGACGAAGAATTACTTTTGAATATGCTTTGGTAAAAGGGCTGAATGATAGTAACAGGAATGCAGAAGAACTTGCTTCAAAATTAAGGGGTATCAATTGTCATGTCAATTTGATTCCTCTGAATCTTGTGAATGAAACAGGACTTTCCGGGACGGAGCGTATTGATGCGGAGCGGTTTTGTGAATATTTGGAAAAACGTGGAATTCAAGTTACGATTAGAAGGGAACTTGGTAGCGATATTGATGCGGCTTGCGGTCAGCTTCGATTAAAAAATAATGGGTAATTGGCTTTCTCGTCTTGCCCGAAGATATATGTTAGTGTATAATGAGTTAAAAATAATAATAAAGAGGGGGCGATTAATATGGTTAAGTTATTAGTTGGTCGCAAAGGCAGCGGCAAAACCAAGAGTATGATTCAGCTTGCCAATGACCGTGTGGAGAAGAGTGATGGCAGCGTTGTTTTTATCAACAAAAATCATAGGCTGATGTATGACTTAAAGTATACGATCCGAGTTGTCTGCATGGAAGAGTATGAGCACATTACTAATAGCGATGAATATATCGGATTCCTGTATGGAATTATCAGCTCAGATCATGATATTGAAGTTATTTTTATAGATAGTATATTAAAGCATGCCGATATGAATATTTCTGATCTGCCTAAATTTTTAAGCAGATTGAAGGGACTCTCAGAAAAGTATGAGATGGAATTCATTGTCAGCATAAGTGCTTCTGTCGAGGAGATCGGCGATATTGCTAAGCAATACGAGATACTTAATTAATACATTTCTTCATAAGAGGTAAATCTGGCGGTGATATTTTCACCGCCTTATATTATTACTAGAACCAATCAATAATGGGGTTTGCTGAACGGGAGCCGTTATTTAAAAGCGAAAGAAGCCTTAACGAAATACGTGGAGGAATAATGAAATCAAAGAATAGTAAATTAATATTATGGGATATTGATGGAACTCTGATGCATTGTGGATCTGACGGCACCAAAGCTTTGAACGAGACGTTTCTGAGATTGTATGGTATTGAAGAGGCCTTTTCAAAAGCAGGCATTGGTCATGCAATGGATTCGGTAATACTAAATCGAATTCTGAAAAGCAATAAGCTGGATAAAAGCGAACTTGTTAAAGTAAAAGAAGAGTACATAAATATTTTACATACAGTATTAAATCAGAATCAGAATAAAAGAATCCTGCCTGGCATTAAAGAACTTTTAGCTTATATCCATAAAAGCCAAAGCAGCTACAGTGCACTCCTGACCAGCAATTTGCGCAGTGGTGCGGAAACGAAACTGAAATCGGTAGGCTTGCATCAGTTTTTTTCTGTAGGCGGCTTTGGGGATGATTATGGTGAGAAATGGGATGCAGCTTTCAAGGCCATTCAAGAAGCGGAATCCCATTACGATGTTAAATTTGAAAATGAGAATATTTGTATGATCGGTGACAGTATTTATGATATCGAATGTGCAAAAAAAATTCAAGTAATTAGCATAGGGGTTGCAACAGGATTTGCTCCCTACGAAATGCTGAAAAAAAAAGAACCGGATTACTTATATGAGGATTTGTCCGACTGGAAGAAGATCGTGGACATACATAATTGGAAATAGAGGCATTCAATGAAAAAGTTAGTATTATATATATTGATCTCAGCTGGATTATTCAGCACAATGGAAGTGGTTTTGAAGATCGCTGGAAATCATCTGGACGCTTTTCAGCTTACCTTCATTCGATTTTTAATTGGTGGTTTGTTCTTACTGCCATTTGCTTGTTTGGAAATAAAAAAATTCCAAACCGTTTTTACAAAAAAAGATTTTTTGAATATGCTGTTAATGGGTGTGGTCTGCATCTGCATCAGTATGATTTTTTTTCAGTTGGGAGTTGAGAATTCAAAGGCATCGACTGCTGCGGTCATTTTTTGCATCAACCCGATGTTCACCATGATTTTCGCTCATTTTATGACAGAAGAAAAATTGAACCGTATAAAATTGATCGCTCTATTGATTGGATTGATTGGGATTGTTTTTATGATCAATCCTTTCAAAATGGAACCGGGCAATACTCCGCTTGGTGTATGCTACAGCATAGTGGCTGCCATTACTTTTGGACTGTACAGTGCGATGGGAAGAACAAGCGTTAAACGTCTTCGTGGAATCACACAGACCAGTATCAGCTTTATCCTTGGGTCTATCGTCATGATTCCAATCTTATTGGTTATGGATCGTCCGATTTTCACAGGTATTTCAACGGAAAATATCTGGATAGTTCTTTATATCGGAGTTATGGTTACAGGACTGGGCTATTTGTTTTATTTTCTTGCCATGGCGAAATCTGATGCCGCGACTGCTTCTATTGTTTTTTTTGTGAAGCCTGCATTGGCGCCTATTTTTGCTGTGATTGCTTTGCATGAGGTGGTTGGGATCAACGGTTTGATTGGAATTTTATTTATTTTCATTGGTTCTTATATCAACCTGAGAGAGCAGAAGGCAAGGAAAATCATTGCGCTATCGGAGGAAGAAGCGGAATCTTTTAATCCAGAAAAGGAACACAATCAATGAAAAAGTTAACTATTAAAGACTTTGAAGAAACCTTTCAAGACAGAGAACCAAAATCGCTGGGAGTATATCAGTATTATTCCGTATTGGTTCCTTTGGTTGAAAAGGATGATGAACTGCATATTTTATACGAGGTACGTTCTGAAAGCTTGAAAAAACAACCCGGTGAGGTTTGTTTCCCAGGAGGAAGAGTAGAAGAGGGAGAATCTGCTGAAAAATGTGCAATTCGAGAAACATCAGAAGAGCTAAATATTAATCAGGAAGACATTCGAATCATTACTCAAATGGACTTTCTGCATACCTACAGTAATTTTACACTGTATTCTTTACTCGGTGTCATTGATTATGATGTAATCGCTAATATGTCGGTTAACCAGGATGAAGTGAAAGAGGTATTTCTTGTACCGGTATCTTTTTTCTTAGAAAATGAGCCGGAAATTTATCGTTTTGATGTTTTACCAAATATAGGGCTGGATTTTCCCTATGAAAAAATAAATTCATCAAATGGATATAACTGGAGAAAGGGAAAATCTACGGTACCAATTTATCGATATAAAGATAGGGTGATATGGGGTTTGACAGCCCGAATTACCAATCATTTAATGGAAATCATGACTGAAAAATTGTGAGGGCTAAGGGGTTCTCTGTTTTTTATTTTTGCCAAAAATTGAGGGGTTTTATTATTCCTAGTAAGAATCTATACTTTAGGACGTGGGGAAGCATTAGAAATCCGATAATGATTCAATGTGCTGATTCGTAAAACGTCTTAGGATAATCGGCAAAAAGAAGAACGAAAAGGAGGACAAATATGAAAGATCAATTTGTCAAAATTACGTTAGTTTTAGGTATCTTACTTGTTATGGTAATTCCGACACAGGCTTTTGCTGCGACTCAATATTGTAGTTTAAATTCATCAAACACATCAAATATTAGTACTAGTAATATATATAGACAGGTGTCTCAGGAAACCATCAATGAAATTAAGGCAGCAGTCACTGAATATTTCTGCGGCACAATTGACGGTGCTCAGCTTCAGGACATGCTAGAGCAGTATGATTGTCAAACAACCATAACGATACCGACAAAACCAACAGCGGCAATAATTGTAAGCCCGACAGCAGCGACACCGGTTAGGCAGACAACAAAACCAGTAATCGAAACACCTTCGAAACAAACCACAACAGCAACACCAGCAGTGGCTACTCCGGCGAAACAAACCACAACAGCAACACCGGCAGTAACCACTCCGGCGAAACAAACCACAACAGCAACACCGGCAGTAACCACTCCGGCGAAACAAACCACAACAGCAACACCGGTAGTAACTACTCCGGCAAAACAAACCACAACAGCAACACCGGTAGTAACTACTCCGGCAAAACAAACCACAACAGCAACACCGGTAGTAACTACTCCGGCAAAACAGACTACGACAACGCCTGAAAAACAAACAACGACAACAATACCGACGAAACAAACCACTACAGCGACCCCATCAACAACGCAAATGGCAAATAACGCTACAGCAACTCTTGGTGCTTATGAGCAGCAGGTTGTAGATTTAGTGAATAAAGAAAGGACTGCGGCTGGACTTCCTGCATTGAAAGTAAACACAAAACTTTCAGGAATTGCTGAAAAGAAAGCGGAAGATATGAGGGACAATAATTATTTCTCCCATACATCACCTACATATGGTTCTCCGTTTGATATGATGAAGCAGTTTGGGATCAGTTATACAGCGGCGGGCGAAAATATTGCAAAAGGTCAGAAAACACCAGAAGCTGTCATGAATGGATGGATGAACTCTGAAGGGCATAGAGCGAATATTTTAAATTCCAGCTTTACTGAAATTGGTGTGGGTTATGTTACTGACAGTAACGGAACAACATACTGGGTACAAGAATTTATCAGACCATAGTATAATCATTGAAAAAGAGGCGGAGCGGTGAAGCTCCGCTTTTTTAATTGATTCTTTATTTTGTTTTTTCTATTCTATTCCGAAGGGTTACCAGAAATTTATTTCTACTCTTTTTCGTATGGCTTTGAAAATAGCTTTTGCCTTGCATTTCATCCTGAGAAAGGTAAAATATAGAGGACTTGGTTTTCGAAATTTGGCTTTTCCAATCAGGGTAGTGCATTGCTAGAAAATCATCCAAGGTGATTGCGGTATCCTCCGATTCGGTCAGGAAACCGGGGAAATAAGCGGATACGAACTCTTCTATCATATGGAATGGTACTCCTTTGTAATTTTTCCTTGCATCTTTCTCATCACCAAATAAAGAACCGAGACCAAATCCGTAGCTATGGAGAACCAAGGCGATTCTTTCTTGATCAACGGCGTAATGGATTGTAATATCATCTAATTCTAATCCTGTTGCGATGTAACCGTCAACAATCTGAAGATGCTTTTTCAGATCTAGATCTTCTAACTTTTGTAGTTCCTCAAAGGTAATACTCAAGGAAAATACCTCCATTCATAAAAATTCTAAAATTATTGTAACACAATTTAGATTACGGGATAAACAAGAAGATAAAAAATAGATAATTATTGTATTTTCATATATAATAAGAAACAAAGATTAAAGTTTAGCATCTGCCAGTGGTATTCTCTTAGAAACTGATCTTCGTAAGTATCAGTTTCGTCATCAATAAAGTTTAAAGGAGGAATGGAAATGGATTTTCAATTAGCCTTGTGTCAAATGAATGTCGGTATGGATAAAAAACAGAACCTAGCCAATGCAGAAGCGATGATAAGAGCAGCAGCTGGAAATGGGTCTAAGGTTGTTGCACTGCCGGAAATGTTTAATTGCCCTTATTCCAATAAATATTTCAGAATGTATGCCGAAGGAGGGGAGGGAGAAACGGTTCAGTTTCTATCCTCACTTGCAAGAGAGTTGAAAATATATTTGGTTGGTGGTTCCATCCCGGAACTTGAGGATGGTCAAGTCTATAATACTAGTTTTTCTTTTGATAAAGAGGGGAAAATCATTGGAAAGCACAGAAAAGTTCATTTATTTGATATTGATATCAAAGGGGGAATTCGGTTTATGGAGTCGGAAACTTTGACTCCAGGGGAAATGATGACTATCATAGAAACAGAATTTTGTAAAATCGGCGTTGCCATCTGCTATGATGTAAGATTCCCTGAGCTTTTTAGGAAAATGACATTGGCCGGAGCCAAACTGGTTATTTTGCCGGGGGCATTTAATATGACGACAGGGCCTGCCCACTGGGATCTAACAATGAGAGCGCGGGCTTTGGACAATCAGCTTTATTTTGCTGCGGTTTCGCCTGCAAGGGATACCGAAGGACCGTATCAGGCGTATGGAAATTCTTGTGTTGTTAGCCCATGGGGTGAATTCAACGGAAAGACAGATGCCAGAGAATCCATCGTATATGCAAAGATTGATTTGGAATACGTAGAGGAAGTCAGAAATCAGCTGCCGCTTCTAAAGCACAGAAGGCCATCTATATATTAATTGAAACGTTTTAAATTGCAATGTTTGTAACTTGCTAATTTGTAAATAATACTTTTGTTATTTCTTGGGATAAGGTATAATTATGCTAGATTATTTTCTATAATTCTTAGGGGGGAGAAGACGAAATGATGAAGAGAGTATTAGCATTATTATTAGCTTTCATGCTCGTATTTGGACTGGTTGCTTGTGGCGGAGGAAGGGAAGAAGAATTTGCTGTGCCAGAAACCTATGAAATCGCTATGATTACCGACATTGGCAGTATTGATGGCAAGTCGTTCAACCAAGGTACTTGGGAAGGTGTTGTAGCATATGCAGAAGCAAACAATATTTCACAAAAGTATTACAAGCCAACGGAGCAAAGCACAGATGCATATCTGGCTGCGATTCAGCTTGCAGTAGAAGGCGGTGCAAAGGTTGTCATTACTCGTGGTTATTTATTTGAAGAATCAATTTACTTCGCACAGGATTTATATGAGAATGTAACTTTTATCCTGATCGACGGAAATCCACATAATGCTAAGAAAACAGAATTTAGAACCAATGACAATGCGGTAGGTATCGTGTTTGCAGAAGAACAATCCGGTTATCTTGCCGGCTATGCAGCTGTAAAAGACGGCTACACCAAGCTGGGCTTCATGGGCGGTAGGGCAGTTCCTACTATAATCAGATATGGATACGGATATGTTCAAGGTGCTGAAGCTGCTGCTGCTGAAATGGGTTTAGATAGTGTTGATGTGAAGTATCACTACACTGGAAACTTTGATACGACTCCTGAAGCACAGACTCTTGCTGCTTCTTGGTATGCGGAAGGAACGGAAGTAATCTTTGGATGCGGTGGATCTGTTGGCAATTCCGTAATGTCAGCAGCTGAAGCTGCGGGGGCTAAGATGATTGGCGTGGACGTTGACCAGAGCTCAGAATCTGATACCGTAATTACTTCCGCTATGAAGGGACTTTCTGCTGCAGTACAGTCCGTACTTGGTGAATATTATGACGGTAATTTTCCTGGCGGAGAAGGTCTTTTATATGCTGCTGATATGAATGGCGTACAATTACCTATGGAAACATCCAAATTCAATCAATTTACTCAGGCTGACTATGATGCAGTATTTGCAAAGCTTGCTGCAAATGAAATTACCTTACAGAAGGATGTAGATGCGAATGGCGCAGCTATTGAAGATGCAACTAAGCTCGGAACAAAGATCGTTAAGGTTACTGTAGTAGAATAACCTTGACTCCGAATCAACAAAACAACTCCTTGCAGGCGATATTATATGGCCTGCTTTCTTTTTCTTATTTCAGCATTTCTTTTTTCATTTGAATCGGATATAATAATTCCATTGATTGAGATACGGCTTTGCTGAAAGAAATTTCTAACAAGGAGAGAAGATATGGAATACATCATAGAAATCTGAAGGCAGACCAGATCATCAGCGGTACGGCTTTGAATTTGTTTGCTCCTGCATTTTCCATATTTATTGCAAGAATGATTCAGGAAAATGGTGTACAGCAGATTAACTTTAATAATACATTTTTCGGACTGCGGCTCAAGGCTTGCGGTGAACATCCCCATGCAGCTGATTCCGTTGGTATTCTTCCCAGGCGCCGAAAGCAGTCGCAGTACCGTATGACAAGGGAAGTAGATAAAGAATAGGAGGCTTTATGCCATTTTTGCCTGTAACAATTGAAGAAATGCATGAAATGGGATGGCATCAGCCTGACTTCGTCCTCATAACGGGCGATGCTTATGTTGACCATCCCTCTTTTGGAACTGCAATCATTAGCAGGGTTTTGGAAAGCCATGGTTATAAGGTGGCTGTATTATCACAGCCAGATTGGCGAAAAGCAGATGACTTCAAGCGGTTTGGAAAGCCAAAACTCGGATTCTTAATTAATGCCGGAAATGTAGATTCTATGGTGAATCACTTTTCCGTTTTTAAACGTAGAAGAAAAACCGATAGCTACTCCTCCGGCGGGAAAGCCGGGAAGCGGCCGGACCGTGCTGTGATCGTATACAGCGGAAAAGCGAGAGAAGCCTATAAGGATGTCCCGGTTATTATCGGAGGGATTGAAGCCAGTTTAAGGCGATTTGCCCATTATGATTATTGGGATAATAAGGTGCGCCGTTCAATTTTGTTAGATTCGAAGGCTGATCTGTTAATCTATGGCATGGGAGAGCGCGCCGTGGTGGAAATTGCAGAAGCTTTGGATTCCGGAATAGAAATTAAGGATATTGGTTGGATCAAGGGCACGGTGAACCGAACCGTAAATACGCAGCTGAAAAATGGTATTACAGAAGAAAAATTCGAAGAAGAGTATTTCGGTGATAAGCATACGTTGATTCTCCCCGCTTATCAGGAAATTGCCAAGGGGGGGAATTCCTTTGAAAGGTCAGAAAAAAGTGAGTCAGGAGTATTCAATGACAGTGCTTCTAAGATAAATTATTGTAAGAGTTTTATAATGCAGTATCAGAATAATGACTACATCAACGGGAAAAGACTGGTGGAAAAATACGGAAAAACTGTTTATGTCGTTCAAAACCCGCCCCAAGAACCATTAACTACAGAGGAACTGGATGATGTGTACGAATTGCCCTATGAAGGAACTTATCATCCTGTTTATGAGAAGGATGGCGGTGTGCCTGCCATCGAGGAAGTAAAGTTTAGCATTATAGCGAACCGTGGATGTTTTGGCGGATGCAGCTTCTGTGCTCTAACATATCATCAGGGGCGAGAGGTTCGTGGACGAAGCAAACAGTCTATTGTAAGAGAAGCGGCTCGCTTAACAGAAAAAAAAGATTTTAAAGGGTACATTCATGATATAGGTGGCCCCACTGCGAATTTCCGCAAAGCTGCCTGCAAGAAACAGGAAAGGTCGGGTGTTTGCAAAAGTAAGGACTGCCTTTATCCAAAGCCGTGCAGTCAAATGGATATTGACCATAGTGAGTATTTAGAACTTCTTAGGGAGGTTCGGAATCTTGATAAAGTGAAAAAAGTTTTTATCCGTTCTGGGATACGTTATGATTATTTGCTGGCAGGACAGGATAATGATTTTATGGAAGAACTTTGCAAACATCACGTTAGCGGAACTTTAAAGGTTGCTCCGGAGCATGTTTCGAACAGGGTTTTGGCGAAGATGCGAAAGCCTCCAAAAGAAGTTTTCCTTGCGTTCAGCAAGAGATACAAGGAAATAAACCAACGATTGGGATTGAAACAATATCTCATCCCGTATTTTATTTCTTCCCATCCCGGATCTACGCTGGAGGATGCCGTTGAACTGGCGTTATTTCTAAAAAAAAATGGTTTTGTGCCCGATCAGGTTCAAGACTTTTATCCGACGCCAGGGACGCTTGCGACTTGTATGTATTATACGGAACGAGATCCTTTTACCAACGAGAGGGTATATATTCCAAGGGATATGGAAGAGAAAAGGATGCAGCGCGCGTTGATGCACTTTAGCAAACCGGAAAATAAAGAAGTTGTAATCAAAGCATTAAAGAAGGTAAAGCGGGAAGAGCTGATTCCGGTGTTATTGGGATCGACTGCGAAAAATAAGAAGAATATAAGGAAACGAAAATGAGTCTGATTGAAAAATTACCAGCGATTATAGAGGAATGTAGAGCAGCCAGTCAATCAATTCTGGATGGCAGCTTTTCCATGGTTGAAAAAATCAGTCAAGGGGACAATCTTCTTGCTCAGGGAGATAATCTGCCTTTTATGAAATACCTTTTAGAGCAGAAGGATATGGCAGGCAAAATTAACTTAATCTACATTGATCCGCCGTTTTATTCCAAGGCAAATTATGGAGTTGAGCTTAAGCTTGACTCGACTCAAATAAGAAAGATCCCAGTTATCAAACAGAAGGCATATTACGATCTTTGGGAAGATGGCATGGAAGCGTATTTACGCATGCTTACGGTACGCTTTTTCCTGATGAAGAAGCTTCTTGCGGAGGATGGCTGCCTTTGGGTGCATTTGGATTGGCATAGCGTCCATTATGTAAAAATTATTTTGGATGAGATCTTTGGAGAAAAGAATTTTGTTAACGAGATCATCTGGAATTATAAATCCGGCGGTGTCAGCAAAAATTACTTTGCAAGAAAACATGATACATTACTGTTCTACGCAAAGTCTTCAAAATATTACTTCAAGGCACAGCAAGAGAAATCGTATAATAGAGATTTTAAGCCCTACCGGTTTAAGGGTGTAGCAGAATATAAGGATGAACTTGGCTGGTATACCATGGTCAACATGAAAGATGTCTGGCAGATCAATATGGTGGGGAGAACTTCGGGG
The DNA here is from genome assembly GCA_963665645.2 of Anaerovoracaceae bacterium. Classification (GTDB taxonomy): domain Bacteria; phylum Bacillota; class Clostridia; order Peptostreptococcales; family Anaerovoracaceae; genus Anoxybacterium. The sequence goes on from CAXXQN010000005.1 coordinate 218,155, forward strand.
GAGCGAACCGGATATGCGACGCAAAAACCCGAGCAGCTGATTGAGCGTATTTTGGAAAGTTGTACAAGAGAAGGAGATTTATGTGCAGATTTTTTCTGTGGTTCAGGAACACTTTCGGCAGTGGCAGATCGCATGGGCAGAAGGTGGATTTGCTGCGATCTTGGGGATCTTGCTGCGGTTAATACCCATAAAAGAATGGCGTGCTTATCAAAGGATGGGTATGCGTTCTATGCCGAGTCGAAAAAACTTGAAAATAAGGGTGACTTAATTGCAAAAACAGATTTACAGCTTCTTTCTGTTTCTGATAGAATGAAGTTTACTGTGACACTTTTAAAGTACCGACCGAATGCGATCAAGCATATACCCGTAGAGGATAAATATCTGTCTGTCATCAAAAAGATCGTGAAGGAGGATTCTTTACAGCTCATAGACTATTGGAGTATTGATTTTGATTATGACGGAATTACATATCATCCAGATTTATTTTTTTGCAAGGGGAATGAGGGAATTCAACTTGCTTGTGAAAAGGTCGCAAAAACATTTGAAAAGGTGGGGATTCGGTGTATTGATATTTTTGGAAATAGTTCATTTCATGTAATCGATCTAAGGGGGTAAAGGATAATTGAAAGAGAAGATACGAAAAATCAATTTAAAAAGATTATGGCTTGACGTACTATTTATTATTATAGGTTGTTCCATCAATGCCTTTTCGACGATTGGCATATTAATTTCAAATGGTCTGACCAGCGGTGGTACCACCGGCATGGTAAGAATTGTCCAGAGCTTTTTGCCTATTAATTTTTCAATCATATATTATGTGTTTGCATTGGCAATTTTGATTGCATGCGCATTACTGCTTGGCTTAAAGGAAGCAAGAAAGATTCTGCTTATGACAATTATGTATCCATCTATCCTATTTATTTTTGAGCATTTTCACTTTTCTCTTCTGGAAGAGAAAGATTTATTCCTGGCAGCGATTTATTGCGGTGTCTTTGGCGGGATTTGCTCCGGGCTCGTATTTTCCAGGGGGTATTCTTTCGGAGGAACCGATACGATAGCAAAAATTATTCAGAAAAAGATGATGCCTCATGTTGGGCTAAGCCAAATCCTTTTGGTCATTGATACTTGCGTGATCATTGGTTCGGGTTTCCTTTTTGGAAGGAATATTGCCTTATATGCATTGGTTACTCAAATTATCTTTTCCAAAACAGTGGATTTTGTTATGTATGGTTTCGAAACCAAATTTGTACAACTTGAAATTATAACAAGTAAGCATGATGAGATCGCAGATTATATTACGAATGATATTTCAAGAAGTGTTACCAATGTTATCGTAACCGGAGAGTACTCGAAGGCAGAATGGAAAAAAATCGTAACGATCTGTTCTCCGAGAGAAAGCGTATTGATTAAGAGGTTTGTTGCTAAAATAGATGATAGGGCGTTTGTAACGGTAGCTCGTATGGATACTGTATGGGGGCAAGGAGAAGGATTTAATGATATTTTAAAAGAATAACACTATTTTCATTTGACTTTTTTGAAAAATAGAAGTAAAATAAATATTAGCGCATTTAATAATTATGCTTTATCGCATGGTATAATTGTCGCCTAATATGGGGCACTAGCTCAATGGATAGAGTCGCAGACTTCGAATCTGTCGGTTGGGGGTTCGAGTCCCTCGTGCCTCACCAAAAAGACATAGCTTTCCGCCAAGGGGAAGCTATGTCTTCTTTTATGCAAAAAAGTGTGGTATTTTAAATGTAAGGATTCTTTGTTATGCAGATAAATTAGGAATCCTGCATTATTAGATCCCTTAAATCTTGCTCTGAAAACGTCGGACAGGTGAATATCATCATAAGATGGCGTTTGACTTGTACTGCCGGGTGTAGGAATTATTGCCTCGCCGGTTTTCGCGTCAACGCCGTAGACATTTTCAGCGGACTCGAACTTATAAGCAAGGGTCAGGGAAAAGGCTTCGCTTTCTTCTCCCGACGACATGTAAACATACTGAAGCACGGGCTTGAAGCAGGCCAGATAAGCCAAATTGGCCGCGTCGGCCATCGGCGGCATCAAATTTTACATCGTCCTTCCAAGCGTAATTTAGGCTGCTGACCGTGCCGTCGTATGTATCGACGGTAATGGAAATCGAGTTTTGGGGGAAGGGGATTCCGTTTACGGTTTCCGAATAAACGAAGCGGCCATTCGCAGTGTCGCTGTCTTCTTTGTTCAAGGCAAGCTTCGCAAACATTGTACTGAAATTATTTTTTAAGAAGTTAGAAGCTTTGCTTTCGAGTGTTTCCGCGCTTAAAGTACTTTTTTGCTTTTCGCCGATGCTTGAGCTGCTTGAAATGTATTTAAGCTCCGCGGTTTTCGCATCCGCTATAATGTATTTATATATGTAGACCGGATAAATTCCGGAAGATTTTGCCATTGAGCTGTAATAATCGGGAAACCTCTCTTTGATTACGGAAGCATCGCTTATCTTTTTAACATAACTCAGCTCGCAGAATATTTTTCCGCTCTCGGTATCCTTTGAATAGTCGGCCGAGTTAAGCGTAAAGCCGTCGTCCAAGCCCATGCCTGAAACCGTGCGCAGTGTAGCGTCCAGCTTATCCTGTGCCAAAACTCCCTCGAGCTCGGAAACGGCTGAGAGCTCGACCTCAGTAAGATCCGAAGAAGACGCGGAGGCTGCCGCTGATTGACCCATCCCTCTGTCCGCCAGATTCGAAGCATTCTCAATATTAACAATCTCTCCGGTGTCGGCCCTGACTATGTAATTGCCGTTATATACGGGCAGATAGGCCGTGTCAAGGGAAGTTCGCAATTTTGGGACTCCGAGCAATGAATTAAGCTGCGTTTTACAGCAGTGCCTGAATAGATTTTGGGTTCAAATATGCCCTGGAAACAGACCAGTCCGACTATATCTGTCGCTCCTGCTAAAGCCGGTGACGCTCAAATCTTCGTTCAGCACATTAATATAAAAGGTTATGGGAGATTTTATATCGTTGAGAAGAATCGTACCGCTGAAGTAATAGGAATTGACACTTTTCAGTAGGTAATCTTTTTCTGCGTTTTCATCAAAGGATGGGGTTTCGCCATTTCCAAGCACTTTTTCGATAAAGGCTTTAGCGATGGGTAGAACATCTTCCCTGTTTTTCTTTGGGAAAACCGGCGCATAGCCGTAGCTGAGCAAATCATTGTAAAACTCAGGAAAATAGAGGTTAAATGCGCTCACTGCAAAATGGCGAATCGCAGTTGCTACAGTTACGATACCACGCCAACGGCGAGCTAATCATTAACGAAGCAGAGACAAAAGTGGTTCGCTGGATTTTCGAGCGGTATCTTGCCGGGGACAGCCTGGGCAAGATTGCCGTCGGTTTGTAGAAGCCGAAGGCCACCGTATAGTTATTGGCCATACATACCGTCAACAATATAGCCGCAAACGCATATTATATAGCGAAAGCACTTTGTAGGAGGTAACATGATATGTATAATAACGGGCTATACCTGCCTCAAACTGTCAGCGTACCAATGTCGCTGTACAAATCGAAGCAGGGTAAATATTTCGACGGCTATGCGGGAAAACTTCTTTTTACGGGCCCGGATGTGAGCGCATGGGCGGGCCTTTTCAACCCGCCTGATTCACGGGTCAACCTGTTCATTAGCTCGTGGGCGGCCACAAGCCTGTACAGCGATTTCCGCATCCAGATATGGTTCAACCCGGTGCTACCCGGCAGCCCTGACCTATCTGATAGAGTATCGACAACAAATTTCACGCTGAATCCACAGCCACAGCCGAAGGTTCAGCTGCTGTATGCTTCCAACGTTAAAGGCAAACCCGAGGGCGGTATGGAGGCATTTTCATTTCGCGGAGGACCGCAGAACACGATATATGTACAGGAAAACGGAAAGTTTATCTTCCCACCGGGCGGCTCATTCGCATTGGTTTTGGCGCACAAAGAGGATCCTGATGCACGGGCGGAGGGGCGCATTGCCTTCGGTTGGTATGAGGAGCCCGTCTGGTATTGTTGACGGAGCACGGCCGCGGCTGCATTTTGAACACCTTCTGAGCAGGCATGAACGCGCTTAGGGCTGAATGCCCCATACGTAAACTTATATTTCTGAGCACGTCACAACACAGACACTCCCTCAGACGAGAGAGTGTCTGCGTTTGTTGTGCGTGACAGCGAAGAATCTTAAATCGGCTTAATTTTCAAAGGCTCTGAGTCCGGCAAAAATCAAGAGATATCGAAGGTGCAAACACAACACATAATTTGTCTGAAAAGTCCGGCTTTTCCGGGCTTTTCGGCATTTTTATGCCCGTTTTCGGACGGATGAATTGAAAAACGACAAAAAGCAGGGGCGAAATACGTGCCGGCGCGGATGTACGGTAACATAACTCCAAAAAGAAAAGACATTTCAAAATGGAGTGTCTTTTCTTTTTGTCTAGATAAGACGAGGGACTCGAACACAAAAGGGCACGAATCTGGTTACTCCAACGCTATTTAGTACATAATAAAAGTATAACGTTCTGAAAAGGAAAAGTATAACACGCTGAAGTACAATGGACGAATTCAACAGTATTTTTATGGTGACGCATGAGAAGGAATCTGCATTAAACTCCTTGAGACTACAATGTTTCAGCTGGTTTAGTATAATTATTTTCAATAGCATGGCAAGCCTTTTGACTGTACTTCCCATACACCTTTGATATACTGTACAAAGGATCAACTATTACAATGCAGACAAAGGTTTTCCTCTGTCTTTTCAAAATATAATCTCGTCTCTGTCCGACAGGAGTATCATCCTATATGGCTTATGGAACAACAAGTTTGATACGGTATACTTGTCACTACTACCGTAAATGATTTACAAGGAGGTTAATCATGAATAAGAGAACTACTAATATTTTCCGAATAATAATGAGTAGCGACAGTGATACCTCTATACGGAAATTGGCTGAGCATTTCAACGTTTCTGAACGCACAATCAGAAATGATTTGTACGATATCAATAGTTTCCTTTTTGCAAACAACCAAGAGAAACTTACCATATGCGCAAATGGTGCCATAAACTACTTTGGCGATAAGGAACTTGAAATAAAGAAGATTTTGCAAAAAGACTTTGATTTCTATACCTATAAACTGAACCGGGAGGAGCGTAAACTTATTGCTTCGGCCATCCTGCTTGACAGTTGCAAATACATTACCATCTCTGCTATTGCCGACGAAATGCTAATTAGCCGTCAAACACTGATTAACGATTTGGATGAAATCAAGAAATACTTCAGTTCCTTTAATCTAAAGATTCAGTCCAACTCCAACAAAGGACTTCGCATAGTGGGTACGGAAAAAAATAGACGTAACATGCTGCTTTCCATCATCTATGCCAACACTGATTCCGCTGAGGAACTACAGGGCTTTTCAAATCCCTTTTCCAAACTTCTGCTTTCGCTTCTATTCGATAATGAACAGAAGGAAATTTTTGAGAGCATTATAAAGGCGGTGGAGAAAAAGTATGATACCTACTTCACAGATGCTTCCTATCAACGGGTGCTTTACTACTGTATGTTCGTCGTGAAGCGCATACGGGCGGAACGCTTCTGCGAGACGGATCCCATTGGAAAAAACGTCAAGTACACCATGGCCTCGGACATTCTCTTGTATCTGTGTGACTATTTCCATATCGACTGCGTGGAGGATGAAGTGACTCTCCTCAGTGAGATTTTGGCCAGGCAATACTTCATCAAGAGTAGCCCGGGCGATGACAGTGATCCATTGACCATTCAGATTATCGCCTCTCGCTTTATCTCTGCGATATCTGATGAACTGAGTATGAACCTGACGACGGATTTCATATTTTATAAAAATTTAGCAAGTCATATGGAGTCCACCATGAATTATACTTTCGATGAGGCGGATCAAAATGCTCCACTGGACATCTTGATGAAGGATTATTCTGAGGTTTTTTTGAGACTGCAAGGCGCCACATCCACATTTTTAACGATTATATGGGGGCGTGAAATGAGATAATCATGAGCTTTCTTACATGGTTTTGCACATTTGTGCCGCTATTGAACGGAGAAAGAACCTGAAGAGTCTGGCCAGGATAATTCTGGTCTGCGGAGACCGCTCCGGTCGAAATTTACTTTTGGGTGAACGTTTGAAACAGCAATTTCGCTTCGATATTGTTCATATTTTATCTCCACATAAACTGTCAGAACGGTTGATGGAGGAGGCGGATTTGATTATTTCCACGGTTCCGTTGCCCCATATTGATAAGGATTACGTGATTATCAGTCATATGCTGAGCGACAGCGATTATTTGAAGATACACAGTAAGCTCCGGTTCTTGGATTGTGAGACAAAACCCAGACGTATTCTTCGAGAGTTCTCTACAGAGGAATTGATGGACAAATATCGAACCGTGGTGAGCAAATACCTGCCTATTGCGGCTACTGATTCCCTTATGGCAGATTTGAAGAAGGCCACTGATCACTTTTTTCGGCAGAATAATCATACCGGCAGGAATCTCTGCGAATATTTGACAGAGGATTTGATTCGTGTGGATGTGCATTGTAAAGATTATCGAGAGGCTATCCGAGCGTGTGGCAATATTCTACTTCAGACAGGTGCCATTGAAAACGACTACATCGATGCGATGATAGAATGTGCGGAGGCTAACGGTCCTTACTTTGTACTTTCCAAGGGATTTGCCATACCTCATGCTTCTACAGGACCGGGGCGTTCGGGAGATTGGGATGAGTCTAATTCGTCTGGCTGAACCCATCGTGTTTATTGATGAGTCGGTGGGAATGATTGATTTTGTGTGCTGCTTGAGTGCCATTGACGCGGATGGTCACGTCAATGCTTTGCATCAATCTGGTTAACCTGCTGGATAACCCGGACTTTAAAAAAGATCTTTGGGTAGCCAAAACGCCTCGACAAATTGCCGACGTCATTAAGCGTTACGAAGAGGATCTATAATTGGCTTATTGGAGACCTTGCTGGTTAAAGCGGCAACATTTTATAAAAGTCTTAAAAGGATGCAGCTTTATGCTGTAAATCTATAGTAATAATACTAGAAAGGAAAGTAATTTTATGGTTGAATCTGTTCAAAGGACATCCGAAATTCTGGTGAGTGAGCAGCTGGTTTTGATGGATATAGAAGCTGCTGATGGACCTGCAGGCTGTGGATATTCTAGCAAATAAGCTTCTAGAGGAGGGGATTGTTAAACCTAGTTACATCCCCGCTGTGAAAAAGAGGGAAATTGAGTTTTGCACTGGTCTGCAATTTGAAGATATGGGCATCGCCAATCCCTCACACCGATGCGGAGCACGTCAATACCGGTGCAATCGGTATTGGAATACTGAAGAATCCTATCATGTTCAAATCTATGGGTATGCCGGATATTCCAGTATCGGTTGAAATGATTTTTATGATCTCGATTCTTGAACCACATAAACAAGTGGAGCTGCTTCAGACGCTTATGTCGATTTTTCAGACGGGAGGGAGGCTCGAATCAATGAAATCCTGTGGCACTGCGAAGGAAGTGGCAGAACTTTTTAAGTCATATTTATCTGAAACTGTTTAAATAAGAGAGGAGAACTCAAATGAAAAACATACTATTAGCATGCGGCTCTGGTAATTTGTACCTCAACTTGCTGCTCGCGCCAAGGTCGAAAAAATCTTAAACGAAAAGGGTTATGCTGGAAAATATACAGATTACTCAGTGTAAGGTAGCGGAAGCATCTGCCATGTCAGTTAACTATGATTTCCTGATTGCTACCACAATGGCACCTACTGAGCTCAAATGCCCGTAATGTCAGCGGTGGTCTGCTTCCTGACCGGTTGTAGGTATAGAAAAGTGCAACTCAGCAGGATTATAGAACTCATGAACAAATAGAGGGGATTTATTCTTACTATTAATTAATTTATTTATTATTTATTATTTATTCATAAAATTTATTTAAGTTTTATTCACAACAGGGAGGAAAAATTATGGATACTTTTTTAAGCATATTCGATTTTATTTCCGGTTTGGGCGTTTCTGTATTGATGCCTATTATCATCTGGATTTTGGGTATGATTTTGGGAGTCGGGTGTTGGAAAGAGCCTTCGAGCAGGATTGACAGTAGGTATCGGTTTTATCGGTTTGAATTTAGTTATTGGGCTTCTTGCCAATAATTTAGGTTCTGCGGTACAGTTAATGGTTGATCGATTCGGCTTATCTTTTGTCCGTCATCGACGTAGGCTGGCCTGCGGCGGCGGCCATTGCTATGGGTTCGAATGTAGGTATGATGATCATCCCTATCGGGCTTGGCGGTTAAATATTATAATGCTTTTAACCAACACCACACAGACAGTGGATGTGGACATTTGGGACTATTGGCATTTTGCTTTTACCGGTGCTTTGGTTGCTATTTTGACCGGAAGCGAGATCATGGGTATTACAGCAGCTGTTCTGAATATGATCATCATCATGGTCTTAGGCGATTATACAGCGCCGCAGGTAGAAGAATCGTTGGGGTTACCGGGAGTTTCCCTTCCTCATGGTTTCACCACAGCCTACGCGCCCTATCGCGATCTTGTTTAACTGGATTATTGAAAAAATTCCGGGGTGTCAACAAGATTGACATTAACATGGATAAGATACAGAAACGCTTCGGCGTATTTGGCGAGCCTATGTTGGTAGGTACCGCTTTGGGTATCATTATCGGTATTCTTGCCGGCAAGAACCTTACCGAAATCCTCACTCTGGGCGTTACAATGGGTGCAGTACTGATGTCTGATCCCCAAAATGGCTGCTCTACTTATGGAAGGCCTGATGCCTATTTCTGATTCGGCTTCAGAATTCATAAAGAAGAGGTTCCAGAATCGTGGTAAGATTTACTAATCGGATTGGACTCAGCTATCGGTGTTGGACATCCTATTACTCTATCTGTTTCACTGATTTTTGGTACCATTGGTTATATTCATGGCTGTCATTCTTCCTGGAAACAAAGTTAATGCCATTTGCTGACCTTGCAGTTATCCCTTGGATGTTCGTATTGGTTACTCCTGTGGTTAGGGGCAACGGTTTCCGTGCCCTTGTCATCGGCATCATTGTACTGGCTGTTGGCTTGCTTATCGCAAACCGACCTGTCGCCTAGCATCACACAGGCTGCCATGAATGCAAACTTTGACATGGGGAGATGCAACACAAATTTCAAGCATCTGTCCGATGGCGCTAACCCGCTGACATGGGTTATCTACAGACTTAATGGCTTGGGAGCTGTCGGCGCTGGAATCGTAGGTGTTTGTAGCGATTGTCATGGCATTTTTCAATCGTCGCCCGAATCCTGAAGGAAGCGGCTGAAATTCGCGGAGCACAGTAGTTATCGTACCTGTAGTAGTACAGGCCATCTTTATGGATGAACCGCTTAATGCGGTTTGTCCGTTCCTTTTAGGAGGTTTACGCATGAAAGAAAAAGAATATAAAATCGATTCACGATTTTTTCAAATTCATACTACTGGTAGCGGTATCGTTGCTGCATGTGTTTTCTTGGCTTGCATTGTCGGAATACTGATGGGCTTTTATCCAAAGCTACTTATGCTGGTTATAGTCGTGACAGCCTACACATTCTGGAACACATTTATTGCTATCAGCAACCCACAGAAGGTTTTTTATTTCCGATGATATTATTAGCTTTAGTGCTTATGGCAGAACGGGATAGTTTTGATCTTTGTGAACTTAATCGCTTTATGATTCGTGAATTTCCCAGCGCTGGTAAGATGTATATTCGCGTGAACAAGGCGGGTTTGTTTAAAGGGACGCTACTGGCTCTTCACCAAGATGTTCGACGGACGGCCAGGAATTGTTCCTGCGATTGCTGGAAATCGAACGCAATATCCATCCAGAAAGCCTGAAAACTCAGGCTTATAAGAACAGCGTGAAATATTCGGAAATCAAGCGGCAGAAGAGAGAGACCAAGGAGGTTATATAGAATGTTTTGAGGCACAAAAACAAGAAATAATTAAAGCTGGCATGAAGCTGGATCGTTACGAGCTCATCGCTTTGTCTGGTGGCAATCTGAGCTGGCGAATGGAAAGTGGGTGAGATTTTACTCACGCCTAGCGGCATGATTTATGAAGATATGGTTGCTGACGACGTTGCTGGTTGCAGACATAAATGGAAACATTTTTAGAAGGAGAGCGTCGACCGTCCGTGGACACCGAAGCTTTGCTTTACATCTTCAAGCACAGACCGGATATTAACGCTGTTATCCACCACCCATCAACCTGGAGCCACGGCGGTGAGCCTTGTGGCAGATGAGCTTCCTTGCAATCTGACCACTCTGGCAAACGCTACTCACGGTGCTGTGAAAGTAGCACCTTACAGCTCCGCTGCCAGCATCGATATGGGCATCAATGCAGTGGATTATTTGGGAGATAATCTGGCTGTAATTCTAAAGCATCACGGCGTTATCTCCATAGGTAAGGATTTAAAGGAGGCTCTCTACGCTGCCGTCTATCTGGAGGAGGCTGCGAAAACATACATCATGGCAAAATCCATGGGCGGAGAAATGGCAATGCTGACCCAGAAACAGATTGATAGGGCAGTGCTCGTATTTAAATATTATGGACAGGGCAAGGATCCGATGCCGGAACTTCCAAGTGATAAATAACCAGTGGGAGATACCTGTATCAAAGGGATATTATGCAGCCACGGTCTATAGAAAACTCCAGTATCGATTCTTCTAATTATATTTTCAAAATGCGGAGCACCGATTTCACGATAGAGGAATTTGTGCTCTGTATTCTTATATTAGCTTGTCTAATTTACTTACCTAACGTTCCGTTTACGGAATGTTGATTGATAGATTTCAATTATTGAGAGGGAAAAATGTATAAATTAATTGCGATAGATGTGGATGATACCCTATTGAATGATGAAGGGATCATCAGTGAAGAAAACAAAACTGCGATCCAGAGAGCAGAAAATGCCGGTGTAAAAATCGTGATTGCATCCGGTAGAAGCTATGCTTCATCAAAACAATATATCAAAGAACTGGATCTGGCGAATCTTACCGTGAGTCTGAACGGAGCATATATCCAGGATGCTGCGGATGACCGGCTTGTGGCCAGCTTTCCGATTGACCAAGCAATCACGCAGGAGTTAATGAAGGATATAGAGCCTTTTAAAGTACATGTGAATTTTTCTTGCGGTGAAAAAGTGTTTTGCCAGGGACCTTCAGAACAAGCACTATTTTACAGCCAGATGAATCGAATCGAAATGGACTATGTTGAATCGCTGGTAGAATTAAGCAAAATAGAGCACGCAGGGAAGCTGCTGATGAGTGATGACCATGAAAAGCTGAAACCGATTAGAGATTTGCTGCAGAAAAAGTATGGAGATAAATTGAATATTGCTTTTTCCAAGCCTTTCTTCCTGGAAGTGACGGATAAAAAAGCGTCCAAAGGTGCCGCTTTATTGAAGGTCGCAGAGATGTACGGAGTCAGGCCGCAGGAGGTCATCGCCATAGGCGATAGTGAAAATGACATTACGATGATTAGAAATGCCGGAATGGGTATTGCGATGACAAATGCAAAGGAAAAGATAAAAAAAGAAGCAGACTATGTAACCCTTTCAAACAATGAAAGCGGAGTAGCCTATGCGATCAACAAATTCATATTGAAAGAACAAAAAGACCGGGAGGAAAAATAAATGGAACTAAGCAAAGAAAAAATGAAAGAAATGTATCTAAAGATGCTGCATACAAGACTGTTTGAAGAAAAAGTGGCATATTTCTTCTCGATGGGGATGGTACATGGAACAACCCATCTATCAGTGGGAGAGGAAGGAAGCGCAGTGGGAGCGTGCAGCGCACTTGAAAAAGAAGACCTGATAACCAGTACCCATAGAGGACATGGACATTGCATAGGAAAAGGGATCGACCTGAATAAAATGATGGCAGAGCTGTTAGGCAAATCAACAGGATACTGCAAGGGAAAAGGCGGATCCATGCATATTGCAGACCTGAGCCGAGGGAATCTGGGAGCAAATGGAGTAGTAGGTGGAGGACATTCCATCTCAGTGGGAGCAGCGTTGACCTTGAAGATGAAAAAGAAGGACAATGTAGTCGTATGCTTTTTCGGAGACGGAGCATCCAATGAAGGAAGCTTCCACGAGGCGATCAATCTGGCATCCGTGTGGAAACTGCCAGTGATCTTTATCTGTGAAAACAATCTGTATGGAATGTCGGTGCCGGTAAGCAAATCCATGAACATCAAAGATGTAGCAGACAGAGCAGCGGGCTATGGAATCAAAGGTCAGGTGATCGATGGAAACGATGTGGTGGAAGTATACAACACAGTGAAGGAAGCCAAAGAATACGTAAAAGAAAACGGACCGATGCTGATCGAGGCGAAGACATACAGGTGGCTGGGACATTCCAAGAGTGATGCAAACGTATACCGAACAAAAGAGGAAATTGCAAGCTGGAAAGAGAAATGCCCGATCAAGCGCTTCAGAGCCTACCTTGAAAAGAATAAAGTGTTTACAGGCAAAGAATTGGATGCAATGGAGAAACAGGCGTCAGAAGATATCGAAAAGGCAGTGGAATTTGCGCAAAGCAGCCCATATCCAGCCTTAGATACCATACTGGATGATGTATACGCATAGGAAGAGAAGTGAGATGGAGGCAAAGAAATGAGTGAAATAACATATGCACAGGCGATAAAAGACGCCATGAGTGAAGAAATGAGACGAGATGAAAATGTATTTCTGATGGGAGAAGATGTGGGGCTGTATGGCGGAGCATTTGGAGTATCCGTTGGAATGTTTCAGGAATTTGGAGAAGAAAGAGTCCGGGATACGCCGATTTCCGAAGCAGTGATCGCAGGAGCAGCAGCAGGAGCGGCAGTAACCGGGATGCGTCCGATTGCCGAGATCATGTTCAGCGATTTTACGACGATATCAATGGATCAGCTGGTGAACCAGGCGGCCAAGATGAGATATATGTTTGGAGGGAAGGCAAAAGTGCCGATGGTACTGCGAACCCCAGGGGGATCAGGAACCGGAGCGGCAGCCCAGCATTCCCAAAGCTTAGAGGCATGGTTCTGTCACGTTCCGGGACTAAAGGTAGTAGTACCGTCGACACCGTATGATGCCAAAGGACTGCTGAAAGCAGCGATACGAGATGACAATCCGGTGGTATTCTTTGAGCAAAAGCTTCTTTATCGAAAAAAAGGAGAAGTGCCAGAAGAAGATTATGAGATAGAGCTAGGGAAGGCAGATGTGAAAAGAGAAGGAAAAGACCTGACCATCATTACCTATGGAAGAATGGTACCAACCTGCCTTAACGTTGCAGAAGAGCTGGAGAAAGAAGGGATCGACATAGAAGTGGTAGATCCAAGAACCCTGCTTCCTCTAGATAAAGATACCTTAGTGAAGTCGGCAAAAAAGACAGGAAAAGTGTTGATCGTACATGAAGCAGTACAAACCGGAGGATTCGGCGGAGAAATTGCAGCGGTGATAGCAGACAGCGAAGCATTCTTTTATCTGGATGCACCGATCAAACGGATGGGGGGACTGGATGTTCCGATACCATACTGCCCGGAACTTGAAAAAAATGTCGTTCCAACAGAAGAGAGAATCAAAGAGACAGTCTATACTCTCGTGAAATAGTACGACAAAAATCTATGAATCAAAGATTCATGATTTTTCAGCATAAATTCTGCCGTACGCCGCAGAAGGGCCGGGCAGAATGTTAAGGAGGGAAAAGCATGGCAACAGCAATCATCATGCCAAAAGCAGGAATGGCGATGGAAGAAGGAACCGTCGTCAAATGGATGAAGGCAGAAGGAGAACCAGTTGAAAAAGGAGAACCCCTGCTTGAAATATTAACCGATAAAGTGAATATGGAAGTAGAAGCCCAGGTAACCGGGACATTGATCAAAATCCTGAAAAAAGAAGGCGAAGCGGTACCCGTAACCCAAACGATAGGATACATTGGAGAGCGGGGAGAAAAAGTAGAGGAAACAGAAAACGCAGGGACTGAAACAAAACAGGAAGAAAAGAAAAAAGAGGCACCAAAGACAGCAGATCCAGAACAGGTCAAGCTGGTCTCAGCCACCGGAAAAGTGGCGGCAACCCCAGCAGCCAGGAGAATTGCAGCAGAAAAAAATATCGAGCTTACGAAAGTGAAAGCAACCGGAGCGTATGGAGAAATCAAAGAAAGAGATGTCCTTTCCTATCAAGGCATCGTAATCAGCCCGCTTGCAAAAAGAGCAGCAGAAGCAAATGGAATCGATCCGTCGACCGTTTCCGGAAGCGGCTACAATGGGAAGGTACTGATGCAGGATATCGCATCCAAACTGGAAGCAGATACCCCGGCAGAGAGCGAAGCATCGGCGGCAACCCCAGCAACGCAAGGATCAGCAGCAGGTCAGATTACAGCAGACGGAAAAGAGATTTTAGAAGAAGAACCATACAGCGGAATCAGAAAAATAATCGGAGACAGACTGGCACAGAGCAAGTTTACCGCACCCCATCTATACTTTACCCAGAAGGTGAACCTGGACAAGCTGCTTGAGGTAAGAAAACAAATTAACGAAGCACAAGAAAAGAAAACCTCCGTGACAGATTACATCGCAAGAGCAACCATAAAGGCGCTGCAGAAGTATCCGGATTTAAACGAATCCCTGGTTGGAGATAACATTGTAAAATACAAAAGCATAAACCTGGGAATCGCAGTAGCAGCACCGGGGGGACTGATTGTACCCGTAGTAAAAAATGCAAATCAAAAGACCGTCGTAGAGCTGTCAAAAGAAGCAAGCGCATTGTTTGAAAAAGCAAGAACAGGGAAACTGAAGCCAGATGAATATACAGGAGGAACGTTTACCATATCAAACCTGGGGATGTTCGGCATAGAAAACTTCACGGCGATTATCAATCCGCCGGAGGTAGGCATACTGGCAGTCAGTGCAACAAAGGACGAACCACTTGTTGTAGCAGATGAAAAAGGGAACAAAACAATCCAGATCAAGCCGATGATGAACATAACCCTGACGGTGGATCATCGAGTGATCGATGGGCTGCTTGCAGCACAATTTGTAACAGAAATCAAGCGGCTGCTTGAGAATCCGATAGAACTCATGATATAAAGCTTGTTAAATTTGTCCACAGCATTGTTGCGCTTCCTGCGTTTGGTGCTCGCGTACGGGAAGTACGCTCTTCTCGCACTTAGTTGCGCGCCTAGCCTTTTTTCCGCAGCTTCAGCTGCAGTGGAAAAACGGACAGCAGCGAGCGAAGCGAGTCGGAGGCGTAGCCGTTGTTGTGAACAAATTTTCCGGCGCTTTGTTAAATCGAATATTAGAATTAGGGGGAGAGAAAAATGGCAACAGCAATCATCATGCCAAAAGCCGGAATGGCGATGGAAGAAGGAACCGTCGTCAAATGGTTCAAGGCAGAAGGGGAAACAATAGAAAAAGGAGAGCCTTTATTGGAGATCCTGACGGATAAGGTTAATATGGAGGTAGAAGCCCAGGTTTCCGGAACCCTGATCAAGATCCTGAAAAAAGAAGGAGAAGTGGTGCCGGTGATCCAGACGATAGGATATATCGGAGAAGCAGGAGAAGAAGTCGAGGAAGCAGAACAAAAGAGCGCTACAGAGGCAAAGACTTCTGCTGCAGTAAAAACCGAATCAGCAGTTGTAACCGAGAAAACCGCAGGGACAAAAGCAGATGGAGATCGTGGCGATGATCAATATGACGTAGTGGTGATCGGCGGCGGACCGGCCGGATATGTTGCAGCGATAAAAGCATCCCAGCTAGGCGGTAACGTTGCTTTGGTGGAAAAAGATATCGTAGGAGGAACCTGCCTCAACCGAGGATGCATTCCGACCAAGACCTATTTAAAAAATGCCGAGATTCTGGATACCATTCGTCACGCAGACAAGAGAGGCATCCTGCTAAAGTCCACCGATCTGGAAATAGACATGGATAAAATTGTAGCGGGAAAGAACGATGTTGTAAAAACATTGACAAACGGAGTGGCAGGTTTGCTTAAAAGCTATGGTGTCAAAACATTTCAAGGAATCGGCAAGATCACAAAAGATAAGAACGTAAGCGTTGACGGCAAAGAAAACATTAAAGCCAAAAAGATCATTCTGGCAGGAGGTTCCAAACCATCCAGGATTAAGATACCAGGAATGGAAAGCAACCTTGTGATGACCAGTGACGAAATTCTGGATTTGAAAGAGATTCCAAAGCAGCTTGCAATCATAGGTGGGGGAGTGATTGGTATTGAATTGGCCACCGTATACAGCGCATATGGCAGCAAAGTGACCATCATCGAAATGGAAAACAGGCTCGCACCGATGATGGATCAGGAGGTTTCAAAGGAAATTACAAAAACCGTAAAAGCGAAACAGATTAAGGTGATGACCGCGACGAAACTGGAAAAGCTCCAAGAGAAGAATGGAAAACTGAAAATCTATACCGATCAGGGAGAATTTGAGGCAGACAAAGCATTGCTTTCCATCGGAAGAGTTGCCGATCTTGATGCACTCAGCGAGATCGAACTTGAGATGGAAAGAGGGAAAGTCAAAGCCAATGACAAAATGGAAACCAGCGTAGAAGGGATTTATGCCGCGGGAGATATCAACGGAAAATTCATGCTGGCGCATGCCGCATTCAAAATGGGAGAAGTCGCAGCAGCCAATGCAATGGGCAAAAATGAAAAAGTAATACTGGACTATACGCCGAGTTGCATTTATACTATGCCTGAGGTAGGATGCGTCGGATTGACAGAAGAAACAGCCGGGAAAACCCATGAAATTGCCATCGGCAGATTCCATTTCGGAGCCAACGGAAGAGCACTGGCCTCAGGAGAAGGAAGCGGCTTTGTGAAAGTAATCATAGACAAGAAATATGGAGAAATCCTTGGCGTTCATATTGTAGGACCGGCTGCAGCAGAAATGATCAACGAAGCAGCAGCGCTTATGAGTATGGAAATTACAGCCTATGAAGTTTCAGAGATTATTCATGGACATCCGACCTATTCAGAAGCATTCATGGAAGCTGTCGCAGACAGCCTGAAAAAATGCATCCATAAACAAAGACCCAGTTAAAGCAAAGAAAAAGGAGAAGACAAAATGCAAAGCAAAGAAATTAAGGTCAAAAATAAGACAGGACTTCATGCAAGACCCGCGTCCGAATTTGTAAAAGAAGCCTCCAAATTCAAATCTGCGATTGCCATAGAGTTTCAAGGAAAGAAAGTCAATGCAAAGAGTATCATCCATGTATTGTCAGCAGGGATTGCAGCCGGAAGCACCATCACCCTTTCCGCAGACGGAGAGGATGAAAAGCAGGCGATAGAAGTTCTGTCCGGTGTAATTGATAAGTTTGAAGAATAAGGTGATTTAAAATGAAGATTGGTGTCCCGTGTTCGCCCGGATTGGCGATAGAAAAAGCATATATATTGGAAGAACCCGAAATATCAATTGATAAGAATGAAATCCCACAAAGTCAGGTAGAAGAAGAGCAGGACAGACTTGCCAGTGCATTCCAAAAGTCAAAAGACCAGCTTGCAAAGATCTATCAGAAGACACGGATTGCAGTAGGAGAAGAAGATGCCGAAATCATTCAGGCACATCAGATGATACTGGAAGATCCCGTATTCTATGACGAAATCAAAGCTGCGGTAGAGAAAGAACTGCTGAAGGCAGAATATGCAATCACCAAAAAAGTAGAAGAACAAGTTGCAATCTTTGAGCAAATTGACGATCCCTATATCCGAGAACGGGCAGCCGATATCAAAGACGTAGGAAATCGGTTACTGCTGAATGTGCTGGGACTGGAAATCAAAGATATTTCAAGCATGAAAGAAAAAGTAATCATTGTCGGCAAAGACATTACACCGTCCCTGATGGCAACCCTTGACAAAGACCATGTGAAAGGAATTTTGGCAGAGGTGGGCGGTGCGACAGCACATACCGCAATCCTTGCAAGAAATCTGGAGATTCCAGCCATTTTAGGAGCCGCGGGAGTATTGAACATGGTAAAAGAAGGACAGAACCTTGCAATAGACGGAAGCAAGGGAGAAATCCAAATCAATCCCGACGAAGAAAAAATCAAAGAAATCAAAAACAAGATAGAAAAAGCAGGAAAGATTAAAAAAGAGCTCAGTCTGATCAAAGACCAAAAAAGCGAGACAAAAGATGGACATCCCATTGAGCTTGTGGCCAATATCGGACTTCCTGCTGACAGCGAAAAAGCCTTAGCATATGGAGCAGAAGGAGTCGGACTTTTCCGGACAGAATTTCTTTATATGGACAGAAACAGCCAGCCCGACGAAGAAGAACAACTTGCAGCGTACAAAAAAGTACTAGAAGATATGAACGGAAAACCAGTGATTATCCGTACCCTGGATGTGGGAGGAGATAAAGAAATCCCTTACTTTAATCTTCCCAAAGAAGAAAACCCCTTCCTTGGATATCGGGCGATTCGAATTTGTCTGAAAGATAAAGAACTCTTCAAGATCCAGCTGCGAGCGATCCTGAGAGCGAGTAAGTTTGGAAACGCATGGATCATGTTTCCGATGATTTCAAATGTAGCAGAAGTGATCAAAGCAAAAGCCATTTTAGAAGAAGCCAAAGAAGAATTGAGACAGAAAAACCAGGAGTTTTCCGAAACGATCAAGATCGGCATTATGGTAGAAATTCCATCCACAGCAATTGCCGCAGATCTATTTACCGAAGAAATCGACTTTTTCAGCATCGGGACCAACGATCTGACCCAGTATACCCTTGCCGTGGATCGCGGAAATACAAACATAAGCTATATCTACAACAGCTTCCATCCCGCATTGCTCCGATTGTTCAATAATGTAATCCAAGCATCCCAAACAAAAGCAAAATTTACCGGGATGTGCGGAGAAATGGCTGGAAATCCACTGGCAACATTGCTCCTTTTAGGAATGGGCTTTGATGAATTGAGTATGAGCCCGAGTTCTATCCTTAAAGTAAAGAAAATTGTCACATCAGTGGACATGCGCTATGCAAAAAAAGTAGCACAGCATGCGATGAGCCTTTCCACAGCAGAAGAGATCGAAGCTTACCTGAAAGACGAACTGAGAGAGTTGGGTCTTGATTATCTTCTTGATCTCTAATGTTTAAAGAGTGGCAAGACACAAAGAAGACAAACCAGTGTATGGGTTTGTCTTCTCTTTAGTCTTTGAATAATTTTGCCATGTTTCTTCCAATCGAAATTTTCCTGTCAGCTGTTTCCTTAATTTCAATGTTTATTGATAGAATATCTCCTTCCTTTGCTTCTATAGGAAGTACTATTCCAGGAATTTGTGTTATCGTTCCATTCATTAATTCAATAATTGCAAAGTCACCTTCAAAGCGGTCGATTGTAAATTTCATGTGGTTTCCTCCTTGTATAATAACTTTTAGTTATATATTGTTCTTTGATAATTAAATCATTACTACCTCAATCAGCTTAATAAAACCCATGATATAATTGCCCTGGTGTCAATCAGGTAATAGTTCTTTTTTCTCCTGTTGAGCCCGTTCTGGCTGCTTCAAAAATAGTCTGTTCCCCTGAACTGGAAGTTAGCTTCAAACCAACTGGCTGTTTGCTTAAGTACATGGACTATTGTGATGGGTTGCATTGTGAGCACGGCTCGTAATTTAGTATTGCTTCTGACAATGATATGGGAATTTTACTTTTGCTTAAATACGGGCATCCCTCTCTGTGGTACTTGGAGCCGGTATTCGTGATATAGACAATCGGATCAACGTCCGAAGTTGTTTGCACGATAAAATCTGACGAAGGCATTTTGTTTGCTGTAATTTTCGAGCCATCTGAGGTAAAAACAATAGTACCGTCATAATCTGTTCTATAAGTAATTATATTTTTTGAGGATAATGTGTCAAGTGTTCTGTCGGACGGATGTCCGTACGTATTTCCTGCTCCTACTGAGATGACTGCGTATGTAGGAGAAACTTTATCAAGGAATAATGAGCTGGAGCTGGATTCCGAACCATGATGCCCGATCTTTATTACATCTGCATCTACATCTGTTGTGATTTGAGATTCCGAAAGTTTTTCGGCATCACCCATAAATAAAAAAGAGGTGGAACCGAAATCTACTTTTATAACAGCAGAATAATCGTTGAGTTCATAATAAGAGCTTTCGACAGGCGCTATGATATCTATATTTAAATTTTTATCATTTAATATCTTTTTGCCTGCTTTCGCCACAGTGATTTCATAATTGTGGCTTATAATTTCAGATAGAAGTTTTTCAAACGAATTGGTATTATTGCTTATTTTGGGCATGTAAATAGATCCAATGTCAAATTTTCTAATGATTTCTGTTAATCCTCCAATGTGATCACTATGAGGATGGGTGCCTACGACGTAATCAATATTGCTATATCCTGCATCTTGTATATAGTTTGCGATATAATCAGCATCGTCAGGATTTCCGGCATCGATCAGCATCGATTCCTTATTCGGAAGTTCTAAAAAAATGGAATCTCCTTGACCTACATCCAGAAAAGAAACTTTTAAATCCTCAGACAGCTCATAGGAGTTTCTATCAGAGCTTATATTTGATGCGGAATTGCTTTCACTGACACATCCACAAAGGGAAAAAACAGTGAGGAGAGTAACGAACAGGAGTGGTATAACTCTTTTCTTGTTAAACATGATAGCCATCCTTACTATAGATATTTCCATATGTTATTATAGTAGCACAATATGGAATTATGTTTATCCCTCCAAAATTTTCTGAAAAATATTTTAAATCAGATAAGCCTCTGGATGATATCGACAAGTGGAAGAATAAGTAATGACGTTCAATTAACAGGAGATGAGTTTACGGTTCAATTTTAAAATCAAAAGATAAAAGGGGGCGAGGACTCCTTTTATCTTTTGTCATAATCTAATGACTCAATTTAAATAAATTGTCAATTTTCGTAATTAAGTATATAATAATTGTAAATCATTGTACAAATATATCTGAATTTCATTCCATTAAGATCAATAGTATCTGAATATGAAGTAATATTGGAGGTCAAGTTATGGGAAAGGAAAAAGTATTAGCAGGAAAATATCAGAATTATCCTGTCGTCTATGATCACATTAAAAACATGGCAGGGGAAGATATATTTTTTAACACGCTTTCTGTGAGGGAATTTAAGCCTTATGATTTAAAAGATGGAACTTGGGAAGGGTTTAAAGTTACAGCTGCGGAAGCAATCAATTCCGGTGAGGTCGATCAAGAACAGCGTTATATTTCAGTAGTATGGAGAGACGGTGATAGAAGTTTATTACAGGTAAATATAAAAACTTATAACAGGCTGATGGAAACAATGTTTGGTCATGTGCCTATAGAGGAAAAAGAGAACGATGAAGTGAAAAAAACGGTAAAAAAGAAATCAAAATCAAAATCTCATAAAAAAATGTATATCATGATTTTAATTATAACAATTATTATTTTGAAATTTTTTGTTTTCAAAAACATAGAATTAACTACTTTTTTTTATAAGCTATTCTAAAGCCGTACAATATTAACGACGCATATTTTTCCATAGATTTAGCTAAAAGGCAAAAATGGTAGTGAAACAAACATTACATACGTAGGGATTTTTTGTAAAATATTATTTAGTAGCTCCGCAGGATCCTTTTTAGCCATTTTATATCTTCTTTTGTGATACATCCAAGGAGGATTAAGAATACGACATAAAAAATTACTGTAAAAATGATTCCTGACGAAATAATAAAGACATTTGAAAAAAAAGGCTCGATCTGATTGAATAAAAATATTGCGATATATCCGGTTGCAGTGATCGACAGAATTGGTTTTATAATCCAATCCATGACTTTGCATGAAATCTCTGTTACGCTGAGAAGTTTTCGCATTCTTAACATTGTGTTCAGGATACTGCTTGCATATAATACCAGGATAAAGCCAGTTAAGCCTTTTATCGGAATTAGGAAATAGATTAAAATGATTTTAATGATGGCATCAAATATATTGTACTTTAACATACTGACTTGCAGATTCAATCCTTTAAGAAGTTCGTCGACAACGATATCCAGATAGATTAATGGAATGATTGGTGCCAGGACTTTCATCAATAATCCACACTCTGCACTATTATAAATAGCTAAGCCAAGGTTTACAGAGAAAACAACAAATATGCCTGAAACGAGAATCGACATGAGAAAGGTCAGCTGCAGCGCTCTCGTTACAGAATAATTAACTTTTTTTCTCTGGTTTAAAGCATTCGCTTCTGATATTTCGGGAATTAGCAGTGATGAAAAAGCAAATAATATGGAAGAGGGAAAGAATAATATTGGCATAACCATACCTTGGATTTTTCCATATTCTTTCAGAGACATTTTTTTTGTATAACCAAATTTTACAAAACTGATGGGAATCATAATGTTTTCCAATGCCTTTAAACCGCTACGCATAAGAGAACTGAGAGAAACCGGAAAAGATATATATAAAAGCTTTTTAACGACACTCCTGTGGTAGAATATTTCTGATATTCTTTGATCATTATTCCTTCGTTCTAGCCAATACAGCGTCAGCATGTAAAGGCAGGAGGTCAACTCCGCAATTGTCATACCCAAAACGATCGCGGCACAGGCGTATTCCAAACCTCCCTGCATAAAGTAATCCAGAATGCTGGTAATAACAAAAATCTGTATTAACAGCTCAAGCGCTTGAGATGCGATTGGACGAATCAGCTTGCAGAGCGCATAAAAATATCCCTTGATGCAGGAAGAAATTCCCATAAAAGGCATGCCTACGGAAAGCAGCTTAAGCGAAAAAATAGTTCTCTCATCATGAAGCCATTCTGTACCGATATAATCAGCGCCCAAAAATAAAAATAAAAATGCTGGAATGCTGAATAAAAAACTTATGGAAAATGCTTTGACAAGCAAAGCTCTCGATATAGGAAATGATCTTCTTCCGCCTTCTTCTGCAATAAGCCTTGTAACGGCAACATTAATTCCGGAAACAACAAAGTGGACAGCCATTATATAGATTGAAATAATTAGATGGAGCAAACCCATTCCTTCTGTTCCGATTTTGTTTGATAAAAAAACCTGAAAAGAGATGCCGATTGTATTAAATAGCAGAGAAGTTATAAAAATAATCAAGGCATTGATTAATAAATTTTTTTTCAAATATCCACTCCTTGTTTCTAACGTATTGCTAGAAATATATGCGAACAGAAAAAAACTTATTATAACTTGTGGGTAGAAATAATAATAGTACCGGTGGATGGTGTTGGTTTCATGGTGTCATGAACATGTTATGATCCTTGTATCATTTCATCGTTGCTTATTTCTTTATTGTATGGTATAATAAATTTATTGCAGAAGAAAGTACCCATTGGGCACGAAAGATTTTTATATTAATAAAGATATTGTTCGACTCTTGTAACTTTGTTGCAGGAGTTTTTATTTTAAAATAATTAGCGATTTAAGGAAAGGTAACTCAAATGAAAACGGCGCTTAATCTATTAAATGAAATTAACGATATGGGATTTGATCAACAAAAATCTTTGATACTTATTGATAAATTATTGGATAAAGAACTTGGCATTGAAGGCAGGAAACCGCTTTTTGATGAAAAATTGTCTGACGTTATCTATGAAAATATATTAGGTGTTTTCCGAAAAGAAGCAGAAAATAATAATGATGGAGTAATCGGAAAGATTCTTGGCAATAGAAATAATGGAGAGAGGAAGATACGAAATGATAGAAGATCAAAATACTGAGTTTGTACTCACAGAAGAAGTCATTAAGGAATGTTTACGATTGATATAAATTGTCCTTACACAAACAGAAGCCCTGGAGAAATCCAGGTTTTTTTTTATGCAAATTATTTATGAAAATGATTGACCACAGTCTGCAGTTCTTGCAGACTGGTTTGATTACTCCAGACATTAAAGCCGCACGGGAATTTTGCACCGCAACTTTGGCATTCCAGATATTGGTCAGACTCTTTGAGTTCCCGTTTATCATATAAAAAAGATAAGAATTCATCTTTGTTTTTTCGACCGGGAGCATCGGAATCAACAATATAAGAATAAACATGGGATGCTTCATACTTTAAAATAAAATGATTGTTATGACAAATAGGACAAATTAAAATTTGTGAATCGTTCATAGGAATATCCATGACTAAATGTTCCTACTCTTTTCATGCTTGCTTGTATGCACCCCTGTTTTTTTCCCGTGGATGATACCTGCATCCGAATTTTCGGTCGGATCTATTTTTCGTAATTCAGGATTGCTTTTTTCTCTGTCTTTTCTTCTATTTTTGTTGTTATTCATGTTTTTTTTCCTTTCGGTTTATTCATCAAATACTATTGATATCTTTTCAAATATAGCCTGACTTTATACCTTTCAAATGAAAACTGTGACGGAGTTGTCGTAGATAATAATTTAAAGTAGGTCAATCGTGACAGAAAATGGCTTAAAAAGGAATTGAAAAAATTAGGAATTCAGAATTTATCGTAAGAGTAAAAGAGTATTAGACAGATATTGGCAAATAGCAATCTGCTGATGGAATCATTTTAATATGATATTTCAGCGGGGAGGATGTTCCTTTTAACTTGCAGTCCTTAATGAAACAGGATAAAATACCTATGAACAAGCTTAAAATGGAAATATTCGGAATCATGGTTATACACCTACACGCAGCAGTGATATAGAATTTGGGTTTAATGAAGAAAGGATTCAAGCAAAATGAAAAGACTGATTATTATTTTATCAATTCTGGCTTTCGGCTTGTCAGCCTCCGGCTGCAGTGAACAGCAAACCAAGGATACGCAAAATACGGTTGATCGAGAACTCCTCTTCCAGGTCTCCACAATCAATGCGTTGCTGGCAGGTTCCTATGACGGACAGATATCAATTGGAGATTTAAAAAATCACGGAGATATTGGTGTTGGTACATTTGATGCACTTGATGGTGAAATGATTGTACTGGATGGTGAGGTATATAAAGCGAAGTATGACGGGACTGTGGAGAAGGTTGATGAGGAAGAAAGCACCCCTTTTGCTGCAGTGACTTCTTTCGATGAAGATCAAAAAGTTGAAAATGTCGAATTTACAGATTATGCTAGTCTTCAGAAAACACTGGATATTATGATAAAAAATAAAAATCTCTTTTATACTTTTAAAGTATTCGGGGAGTTTTCTCATGTAAAAGTTCGGTCTGTCCCATCACAGGAAAAACCTTATCCTCCTCTTGCGGAGGTAATCAAAGAACAGGCAGTATATGAGTACGAAAATGTGAAGGGGACGATTTTAGGATTTTGGTGCCCGGATTATGTAGAAGGCATCAACGTACCAGGATATCATCTTCATTTTATCAGTGAAGATAAGACGATGGGTGGGCATCTGCTTGACATTAGCTGCAAAAACGGTGAAATTGCAGTAGATCAGACACCTTCCTTTGAAATGGAGCTTCCTGAGAATGATGAATTTGGTAAGCTCGTTCTGCACGAAGATAAATCGGAAGAGCTGAACAAGGTCGAGCAATAATATATTATCAATAAATTACTCGTTTTAACGATTGATTCTTAGTCATAGATTAACCAAATCAGAAGGGAAGGACGGTAATGAATAAAAGACGTTTATCTATTCTAAAATCTGTACTGTCCATCGCATTGTTCTGTGGTGCTGTCTATTTTGAAAACGCTCAACCGCAGAGACTTATACTTCTTGTAGCTCTTTTTCTCGCTTTTATGGCTGATGGTTTTGTCCGAGGCTTGATGAAACAGGAATCTCGATATTTCTATTTATCATTTTATTTTGATATTGCATTTACTTTTTTGCTGGAACAGAACTCCAGACTTTTGATCAATTATTTCTTTCATTCATTTTACATCATTATCTTATTGGAGGCGGTATTGTCTCTGAATTTAAGAAAGGGAATCACCTTTGGTGCGGTTGCTGTCATTGCTTCGCTAATTAAATATGGCTATCTGATCTATTATAAATATAACTTTGCAAATATATCCCAAATGGCATTTTTTCTGCTCGTCAATGTTCTGATTCTGGTCATTGCAGGATTTGCGCAGCACAACAGGGAGGAAAGGCAGCGAAAAGATATTCTGTATCAAGAACTGCTTGAGACCCACAGAAAACTGAGGCAATATACAGATGAAGTAAACCGTCTCTCAGTCGTGGAGGAGAGAAACCGTATTGCCCGGGATATCCATGATACTTTAGGTCATAATATGACCGCGTTGATCATGCAGCTGCAGATGACAGAGCATTTATTTAAGGAAGATCCGGCAAGAAGCAGGGAACTTTTGTCCAGTGCGGTCAGTACTGCCAGGGACAGCCTGACCGGGATCAGAGAAGTGATCGAAACCCTGAGAGGAGAAGATTCTTTAAAATATTCCATAGATGCTATCCGCACCCTTGTAAAAGATTTTGCTGATAAAACGAGCGTTGAGATACAGCTTGATATTACAGGAGAGCAGGGGGATCCCTCCTTACACCAGAGATCGAATCTTCGTTTTTCGGCGGCCAATATGGCACTCTATCGGATCATACAGGAATCATTGACCAATGCAGTCCGACATGGAAAGGCAACGAAAATATATGTAAAGATAAACAATCTGGAAAAAGAAATTCGTTTCTCTGTACACGATAACGGTGATAGTGTGGATGCAAATGACTGCGGCGAACAGGAAAATATCACCAGTTCAGAGAGAGACAATGGTATAATTACGATCAGAGAAGGCTATGGCTTGCGGGGAATCAGGGAACGAGTGGAAGCCTTCGGCGGCCAAATGCTGTATCAAGCAGATCAGGGATTTACGGTACAAGGTGTATTATATTTGGAGGATCAAAATGATAAAGATACTGTTGGTTGATGATCAGGATATCCTGATAGAAGGCCTGAAGCTGATATTGGGGAAGGAAGAGGATTTCCTAATTTGCGGATCGGCCAATAATGGTAAAAGTGCCTACGAAGCGTGTCAATGGAATTTTCCTGATGTGGTTTTGATGGACATGAAGATGCCTGGGATGAATGGTGCGGATGCAACCGCGAGGATTAAAAAAGATTTTCCGCATATTAAAATACTCGTACTGACTACCTTTAATGACGATGAATATATCTACGAAGCATTGAAGCATGGTGCCTCAGGCTATCTGCTAAAAGATACCGCCCCTTCTGAAATTGCTGATGCCATACGTACCGTTTACCAAGGCGGAGCATTAATCCAATCCGAGGTGGCCGTAAAGGTACTGGATCAGTTCTCAGAGTTGGCAAGAGAAAAAAAAGAAAAGCAGATTGATCCAAAGGCGGAGCTCCTGACAGAACGAGAACTGGATATTTGCTGCTTGATTGCAGAAGGAAAGAATAATATGGAAATTTCAAAGGAATTGTATTTAAGCGAAGGAACTGTAAAAAACCATATTACGCGGATATTGATTAAACTGGATTTAAGAGACCGAACCCAGCTTGCGGTTTTTACGATTAAGAACGATCTATGATTTACAAAGGCAGCCTTGGGTTATCTGGCGGAAGTGGCGAAGCCACTTTTTTTGTTTTGCAGACCTATGAATTTTAGAAAGCTGTAATATCATGAACCCAGTTTTTTTGAATTGTTCAGCAAGTGTCTCCTGGCAAAAAGTGCAAAAAGTCATAGGGCAGACGAAAAAAATATGATTTAAGATACAAGATGAAAATCGTAAGAACGGATAGAATAGAATTATAAAATTTTAGGAGGGATTGCAATGAAACGGAAATTAACGTTTATTATCGTTTTGCTGCTCGTCGCTTTAACAGCGACAAGCTGTGGTAATAATGGTCTTGCAGATTATAAGAAGGCGGCAGAAAAAACAGGACAGATTACGAAAGGCCAGAATTC
This sequence comes from Anaerovoracaceae bacterium, assembly GCA_963665645.2. Lineage (GTDB taxonomy): Bacteria > Bacillota > Clostridia > Peptostreptococcales > Anaerovoracaceae > Anoxybacterium. Next base: position 246,066 of record CAXXQN010000005.1, read on the forward strand.
AGGTGAGTTCAAGCTTACAATGGAGTTTCATACGGAGGGGATGACAAAGGAGGAGATCAACCAGCTGAATTACTATCAGGATGTGTCAGGGAGTTTTCGGTCTCAATTCGATGATGCCACGCGCCAGGGTATTTATAGGAATTACCTGAATCTGGGAGGTTTTGGATTCGACTTCGATATTTACCAAAATGGAGATGAAATATTCGCAAAGCTTCCTGTTGTCGGTAAGTATATCAAACTGGACGAAATCATAAAGGAAGCCGGAAAGAAGCAGATCACAGAGGAACAGCCCTGCATGGTTTCTGAGAAAGCAAAGAATGCGCTCCGCAAAGAATGGGCCGAAACATTAAAAGAAGAGAACGTATTTAAAGGGAAGAACATCGTTCTGACCACGCCGGACGGTGAGGTCAAGACTACGGTTTATACCATAACACTGAATGATGAACAGGTAAAGAAATTGGCTTCCAATTCCATTCAAATCTTATCGGAAGATGAAACTTTGAAGAGTAATTTTCAATCAATGATCAAAAATGATACCGATCAAACGAAGGCGGATGATTACGAAGAATTCTTCAAAAAAATGCAGGAACGAATTCAGAAGGATACCGTCGAAAGCTTCCAATACACTGCATACGTGGATATTGACGGATACATTGTCAATGAAACGATGGAATTTTATATCACAAGAGAAGCATTGGAGCTAGGAGAACCAAGTGATATTCGCTTCCATCTTGAGCTGAAAAATTGGGATATCAGCCAGAAGCAAAATTTTGAGTTTCCTGAGCTTGGTGATGGAAATACAATGGGAGCCGAGGGACTTGAGGATACAATGCCTTCTATATTAAAAAACCTGTTCCAAACACAATAATCAGGGAGGAAAAGAGATGCTGCTGAAAGTTGAGAATCTGCATAAAAATTATGGATCGGTAAAAGCGGTAGACAGGATCAGGTTTGAGGTGAACAAGGGAGAGGTTTTTGGCCTTCTGGGACCGAACGGAGCGGGGAAATCGACAACGATTTCTATGATCTCCACTTTGCTGCCGCCTTCCGGAGGAGTGATCCTTTTCGAAGGGAAGAATGTATTTGAGGAACCCAAAAAATTTCGGAAAAAGCTGGGCGTTGTACCACAGGACATCGCACTCTACCCAACTCTTTCCGGATATGAAAATCTGAATTTTTGGGGGAATATGTATGGACTGACCCGAGGGGAGTTGAAGAGGAGAATCGGCGAGGTATCGGAAATGATTGGTTTGAATGGCCGATTAAAGGATCGTGTGGATCAGTATTCCGGCGGAATGAAAAGGAGATTGAATATCGGTGCCGCCCTGCTTCATACACCGGAACTTTTAATCATGGACGAACCTACTGTAGGTATTGATCCCCAATCCCGAAATCATATTCTTGATACGGTACAGGAACTGAACCGGCAAGGCATGACGATTATCTATACCAGTCATTATATGGAGGAAGTTGAGCATCTTTGCAGTCGAATCTGTATTATGGATCAGGGCAGGATCATTGCATCCGGCAGTAAAGACGAACTGGTTGAACTAGCAGGGGGGAAAACTCAGATTATTCTAAGCCTTGAATCCATGGATAGTGGAATGATGCAGACACTAAGAAATCTCAAAGGAGTTGAAAATGCAGAGCAACAGAACGATCAGATCTTGATCCAATGTGAAAATTCAGATCTGGTTTTGGCTGATATTGTAACGAAGCTCATTGAAAGCAGTAATCATCTGAAATCTGTGGATGTGAAAAAGCCAAATCTTGAAACTGTATTTCTGCATTTGACAGGGAAAGCTTTGAAAGATTGAGGAGAATGGGATGAAAGTGATAAGTATTATCAAAAAAGATCTGAAAATCATATTAAGTGATAAAAAAGCACTTGTGATCATTCTCGTCATGCCCATCATACTCATGTCCATCTTAAGCTTCGCTCTAAAGGGAATTTTTGTGGATGATTGGGAAATTAACCAAATAAGTATCGCCATTGTCAAGCAGTATGATGCTGAGTCGGATGATAAGCGTTTTCATGATGCTTTGCAAAACGGTTTGCTTTCTCAGGGAATGGGCCAGGAAGCAAGGGAATCTCTTTTATCAGCTGGTAATGATGCAAATCCGGAGAATATCTTCTTCCATGATTTTCTTGAGATCGAAGAAGTCGCGGATATCATCTCTTATCGTCTTGAAACGGAGAAAAAAGCAAAAGCGCTTTTGCACAAAGGAAAAATATCTGCAATTGTGTTATTGCCGGAAAAATACATCTATAACATGAAAGTCAATCTGCTTACACCCTTTCGAAATAAAGTGGAAATAAAAGTATTGACGAACCCTGATGATACTTTGAACGGTCAGATCGTTCGGACAATGATAGAAGCATATTCAGATACAATGTCTTCCATGGTGATCAGCAAGAATGTTCTGATTGAATCAATAATGGCAAATGATATAGCGAATGACGGCTTTGATGGGGTCGGGACAATCATGGAGGAAATGTCAGAAGCACTGGAATCAATTCAAGTCGAAATGGCAGGGGTCAACTTGGAAGGCAGAAATCCGATTACCAGCGCAAATTATTATGCGGCTGCCATGCTGACCATGTTTATTCTGTTTGCTGCGGGTCATGGGGGGAGAATGCTGCTGGAGGAACGGGAAAATACCACTTTTCAACGTATGACAGTTGCTGGAATATCCAAGCTTGGAATTTTAACCGGAAAGTTTTTTACCGTATTTTTTATCGCCATATTTCAAATTATCGTTATGATGGCCTTCTCTCGTTTTGCGCTTCATGTACAATGGGGTGACATGCCAGCCGTTGTTTTAATCGGTATAACTTCCGCTTTTGCCGTGGCTGGAGTCGGAGCTGCCGTGGCTGCCGCTGCCTATCAAACGGGGAATGATAAGATGGCAAACATATTTCAAACCATAATCATTCAGATGATGGCTCTGGTTGGAGGGAGTTTTGTTCCAATCGACACCATGCCAGCTGTCTTTCAAAAACTAAGCTTTCTGTCATTAAATGGAATTGCATTAAAGGCATATCAGAAAACCATGATGGGTTATCCGATGGAAGCTGTACTTGGATATGTTGCAGTACTGGTTGGGATTGGAACAGTGTTTGCAATACTTGCCGTTACAATCCTAGAAGGGAAGGGGGACAAGGTCAATGGTAAGTATAATCAAACTAAGACTGCTAGGGCTTAGAGATGATTTCTGGGTATATATTTTAATGATGGCAATGGCCTTCGGTCTTACTTTTGTTTTTGGTGTATCCTTTGATGACTATCGTCCTACCGTATTAATGATTGATGAGAATCAAAGCAGCTATTCGGAGAACCTGATGGATGAGATTTCCAAGAATAAGGCCTTTCGTTTTATTCCTTCCGATCGACCCAATGCGGTTATGAAAGTGGAAGAAGGAAAGGTGCTGGCAGCGATACTGATTGAAGATGATTTTGATGCTGATATTAACAACGGAAACATGGTACATTATGGTATGCTGAAACAAGAAGACGATATATTGATTCTAACCTTGCAGGAACAGGTATCCACTGCGACTTCAAAGATGGTGGGAGCGGTTCGGATTTCAGATATTACGGCAGATTATATCAACGCGAAACGACCACTGGCAGACCGTCAAAAGGTAAAAGCTATGGCATACCGAAGCGCGATGGAAGCGTGGGAGTATAAGAACCCGATTTCTGTTGTGTCAACTGTTGCAAACACCAACACGGAAAGCAGTTACGATAGTCTCAAGCATTCCATGATAGGATTTTCTCTGTTCTTTTCCATGTACACCATGGTATTTGGTATTGGAACGATTCTTTATGACAGGCAATATAAAACCTGGCAGCGTATGATGATTACACCGGTACCGAAATCCTCCATTCTTGGCGGAAGTATGATCGTCACATATCTAGCAGGTATGATGCAACTTGTAATTCTGATTTTGGCCGGAAAATATCTGCTTGGAATCGATTGGGGAAATAGCACTGCGGGTATTATGTCGGTAGCAGCAGCCTTTGTATTTGCCGTAACGACGATGGGTTTGCTGCTGTCGGGAGTGGTTAAGACCCATGCGCAGTTATCTTCAATCACACCGGTTGTGCTTACGAGTACGTCCATGCTGGGAGGCTGTATGTGGCCGCTGGACATTGTAAATAATAAGTTTTTACTAATTCTTGCAGAACTCACCCCGCAAAAATGGGCAATACAGGGGATGGAGCAGATTGCGAGTAAGGGAATGAGTTTCGAAGCAGCAATTGTGCCAACCTTGGTTCTTATTACAATGGGTTTGATTTTCTTTGGTATCGGGGTTAAGCTTATGAAGTTTGAGTAATCAGAGTTATTTTAACTTGAGCTTACTGAACAATTCAGAAAAAGTTGAATTTCATTTATATTATGACATAGTGCTGTCAGGTTTATCGTGTTATGATATTGTCATCAGATTAATTCACAAGAAGGTGAAACGGAAAACGGGAGAAAGAAAGTTGATTTTATGAAAACAATTAAGGTTGGGTGAAATATGAGTTTTATTAAAGTTGATCAAACAAATATTGAAAAGGAGCATATATGCTGTGCTATATCCGATAAAAAAGGGGAGAACTGTGTGGCTTCCAAAAAAGCCTGGTTGAAGGAAAGATTTGAGGATGGATTAGTCTTTTTAAAGTTGAATGCGAGGGGAAAGGTATTTATCGAGTACCTTCCTGCAGAAAAGGCATGGTGCCCGATTGATGCAGAAGGATATTTCTATATCAATTGTTTTTGGGTGTCCGGTCAGTATAAAGGGAAAGGGTATGCAAATCAGCTTCTTGATTTATGTATTAAGGATGTGAAAGAAAAGGGAGCAGTCGGATTAGCGATACTATCCTCAGCGAAGAAGATGCCGTTTCTTTCCGACCCAAAGTATTTGAAATATAAAGGATTCCAGATAGCTGATACCGCAGAACCGTATTTTCAACTGCTTTATCTGAACTTTGATGGAAGTGACAGCAGAGCGCCATGTTTTAAGCCTTGTGTGAAAAAAGGGCAAACGCAAGAACCAGGATTGGTGCTTTACTATTCGAATCAATGTCCTCATACAGAAAAATATGCTTCTGTTCTTCAAGAAATCGCGATACAAAGAGGAACTGATTTCAAGCTGATTAAGGTGGATAATGTCGAGTCGGCACAGAGTGCCCCCACGATGGCATCATATCAAGCTGCCGGGGTGAGCGAGGGAGCCTTTCGTACTTGGATTCGGCTGTTTCAAACACGTGGTTCGGAAGGGTTGTTGCCAGCAAGGAAGAAGATGAAATATTCTGCTGAGCTTAAAGTGAAAGTTATCAAGGAGTATTTGCAAGGTGGGATTTCTTTTGAGACATTATGCACCAAGTATGATATTACAAAACCTAGCATTGTTCAGCAATGGATAAGCGGTATAATTGCCATGAGGAGTTCAGATCTCCAAACAGCGGAGGAGATAAAAAGGAGGCGGGACTAAGCGGCGTAAGGCAGGAAAACAAGTATCTTGCCATAAAAGAACTACATGAAAAAAAGCAGTATGCCATTGATATTTTGTGTGAACTTGCGGAGGTTCAGCGCTCCGCTTACTACAAATGGCTGCGCAGAAAGCAGAGCCGCCGTGAAACAGAGCGGGAGATGTATTACGGAAGAAAGTATCATGACCGTGAAACTCTGGTTCAGGCCATAGAGGATTATCTTGATTACTACAACAACCGCAGATATCAGCGAAAGCTGATGACTCTAACACCGATGGAGGCTCATGAGGTATTATTAACTGCATAAGAAAACCGCCACCTCTATTATATGAGATGACGGTCATCATAAACTTTTAATTATTTCCCCTGTCTACTTGACGAGGAGCACACCAGATTACTTGCCCTTATGTTTTTCTTTTTTCTTTTTCTGGCGCAATACAAATTGTCGGTCTTTTTCGGCTTCTTTTCTGAGTTTGGATCGCTGCTTTCGCTCCGTTTTCTTTTCTTCCTGTAAAGCTTTCAAAGCTAGTTGGGCTTTTGTTCCGATTCCAGGATTCTCAAGCTGGCGAGCGATTTCACGCTGCATCCGTTTTGGATTGATTTTACGTTCCGTCAGTTCATTTCCCGGAACCGGGGGGCTGAATTGTAAGCTGTTCCAATGAACGTTCAAAAAACTGTATACTTCGTAGTCCTTGGGTTCCGACCCAAAAATAATTTTAGATACTTCGATCTGGTTCCCTTCCCTTCTTTCATAAATGCCAATCCAGAATGGGTTTTCAAAAAATATAGCTAATTGTGCTTTTATCTTTTCCAAGATGTTCCCTCCTTTAATTTTTATTCGTCCACACGATTCACAATTTAGATAACCGATGAACTTATGCAAAGAAGGGACAACCAAAGGAGGCAGGTTACTGATAGCTAATATTCTGCAACAGTTAGATGTTACAAGATTCTCGTTTGCTACGCCCGGACTACCGACCGGGACTGTGTTTTTATCTTCACCTTATTATTTTATGTTTTTTTTCGCTACTCGTCAAGCAAAAGCAGTGGAATTGCAGACTTTATCAGGTGTTTTACATTTCTATTACAAAATAGAAAAATTCCCATTTTAATGGTTAAATATATTATAATATATTAGTCGAACTTTGTTTATTTTGCGATTATTATAGAAGTGGAAAAGGTGGGGGGTCATGAGAAGAAAAATACGATGGATGTTGATAACGTTATTGGTTTTGCTTATAACAGGTCAAGTGGTGTATGCAGACAACGTCGATATTACACAACAAGACATTGATGAAGGAATAGATTTTTGCAAAGACTATCCGGTATTTCTTCAGGTTGACGGAATGGATGTATCCTCTGATGTCCCACCGGTGATTATAAAAGAAAGAACTCTGCTTCCCGCTAGAGCGGTTTTTGAAAGCATGGGTGCAGCTGTGACCTGGAATGAAGAGGCAAGACTTGTAGAGGTCTCTCTAGGAACTTCTACGGTACAATTGACCATTGATTCTAAGACTGCGTTTGTAAATGGCAAGCAGGTTGCCATGGATGTGCCGGCAATGATTATAGACAGCAGAACCTTGATTCCCGTGCGCTTTGTAGGTGAGTCTCTAGCTTGCGGAATTGGTTGGAACGATACGAGCAGAACGGTGATAATCACTTCGCCAAAGATCAATGAAATAACCACGATAAGTGCCATCGACGTAGTAACGGAATCGGAAGAGGAAGAGAAATTCTACAGAGTGATTATACAGGGTGAAGATGTGATTGAAGGATATAAATCATTCGCCTATGACGATCCAAATCGTTTTGGGATAGATATCAAAGGTGCAGCCTTAATGATGGAAGATGATAGCGTGGACGTTGATAATGATATGATTCAATCTGTTCGATTTTCACAGTTTGAGGAAGATTCGGTAAGAGTTGTTGTGGATTTGAACGAGAAAGTCTTAGGCAAGGTAAGCTTTTCATCGGATAACAACAATCTATATATTGATTTTGATAAAGATCAGGTGAAAGAATATGAGAATCTTGGAGATGTGACAGTGGATGGTCTGGATGTAGTGGACTGGCGGGCAACCGGAAAATTGGTAGCCATTGATCCGGGTCATGGCGGAAAGGATACAGGATCACAGGCAATCAGAGACGGTGTCGAAATATTGAACGAAAAAGACATCAACCTGGATATAGCCCTTAGACTGAACCGTATGCTGCAGGCGGCCGGAGTCAGTACTTATATCCTGCGGGAAACAGACGCCTCCATTAATATTTACGACCGACCTGCGCTTGCAAATACGGCAAATGCCTCACTTTATATTTCTGTTCACAACAATTCCACGGATAAAAATCCAAATGCACGTGGGGTCGAGGTATATTACAATTCCAAGGAGAGCGAGAGCAATTATGGAATTTACAGCAAGCATTTGGCAGAAGTGGCATATCAGGAACTATTCAGTACCCTCGGTACTCTGGGACGAGGAGCCAAAAACGAACCTGCTTACATAGTGCTTAACAGGACAGAAATGCCGGCGATTATCATTGAAGGTGCTTTTCTCTCGAATACAGATGACTTAAAGTTGATGATGACCGATGAGTTCAGAGAAAATTATGCCAAATCAGTGGCAAAAGCGATCATTCAAATTTTGAATGAAAGTGTGAAAGAATAGTATAATAAATTATAAGAATAGAGATACGAGGAGAAATGAGAATGTCGAATAAAATGAACCAATTCAAGGGAAGCAGTGATTATGTCGTTACAGATGAGCTGATGCATGCGGTGAATGTGTCGATTGCGCTCCAAAAACCATTGTTAATTAAAGGGGAACCGGGTACAGGGAAAACAATGCTGGCAGAATCCATATCCAAAGCGTTGGACAAAAATCTTGTCATATGGAATATTAAATCAACAACGAAGGCTCAGGATGGTCTGTATGTGTACGATACGGTACAAAGACTTTATGATAGTCAATTTGGTGAAGGCGATGTAGCGGATATTAAAAAATATATCAAACTCGGTAAGCTTGGAGAGGCCTTTACTTCTGAGGATCAGATCGTACTCTTGATTGACGAGATTGATAAGGCGGATTTGGAATTTCCCAATGACTTGCTTTGGGAACTAGATAAAATGGAATTCTATATCAATGAGACAAAGGAAACGATCAAAACCAATCATCGACCCATCGTAATCATTACTTCTAATGCAGAGAAAGAGCTGCCAGATGCTTTCTTGCGCAGATGTATTTTCCATTATATTGAATTTCCTAATCAGGAAAAGATGGAAGAAATCGTCAGAGTACATTACGGAAGCGTTGAAGAAAAGCTGCTGACACAAGCTATGGAAGCCTTTTATTGGATTAGAGATATGAAGGAAATCCAAAAAAAACCAAGTACTTCAGAGCTTCTTGATTGGCTGCAGGCTCTCATGATCAGCGGAATTTCCATCGACAAGATCAAAGAAGAACTTCCGTTTGCAGGGGTTCTTCTGAAAAAAAATCAGGATATTGATGCTATGCATGAGATCAAAGAAAAAGGTTATACCTTAAAGAGATGGTTGTAGTATGTTTATTTCGTTTTTTTATTTATTAAGAGCACGAGGGCTGAGTGTTTCTCTGAATGAGTGGCTTGCCTTGATTGAAGCTTTGGATAAAGGTCTTTGCAATGCCAGTTTATTGGATTTTTATCATCTATGCAGGAGTATTTTGGTAAAAAGTGAAACGGATTATGATAAGTTTGACTTGGCATTTGCGGAATACTTCAAAGGAGTCGAGATGCCTGAAGATATCCCGGAGGCAATCTGGAAATGGCTGAATCAAGAGGTTAAAACAAAGGATATCAATGATAAAAATATGCTGGATGATTTTGTCTTGGAACTGGAAGAACTTCAAAAACGCCTGAAGGAAAGAATCGCGGAACAAAAAGAAAAGCATGACGGTGGAAATTACTGGATTGGAACCGGCGGAACTTCAACTATGGGGTATAACGGTTATCATGAGCGTGGAATTCGTGTTGGTGGAGAAAGCCGGCACAAGAATGCGGTTCAGGTGGCTGGAGAAAGGAATTTTAAGGACTTTCGGCAGGATAATATTTTGGATATCAGGCAGTTCCAAATGGCATTTCGCAGGCTTCGCCAGTTTTCTTCAAGAATAGATGGTTCTAAGACAGAGCTTGATATCGAAGGAACCATTGATGAGACCTGTGAAAATGCCGGAAATTTAAAGCTGGTGTGGGAGAGACCGAGAAAGAACACGGTCAAGCTTTTGTTGCTTTTTGATTCGGATGGATCTATGATGCCGTATAGTAGTCTTTGCAATCAACTTTTTCAGGCGGTCAGCAAATCAAATCATTTTAAAGATCTTAAGGTGTACTATTTCCATAACTGTATCTATGAGCATCTATATACGACACCTCAGTGCAGACGGGGAGAGTGGGTTGATACGGAATGGGTTCTATCCAATCTCAGTAGTGAATACAAGGTGATTTTTGTTGGAGATGCTTCCATGGCGCCTTCCGAACTCATGAGTAAGGGAGGAAATTGCTTTGTTGGGTTGTATAATGAAATTCCGGGTATCGAATGGCTGAAACGATTTGTTAAAAAATATCCAAAACATATTTGGCTCAATCCGATTCCGGAGAGGGAATGGGAATATACGTTTGGCAGCAGGACTTTGCTGAAAATAAAAGAATTGTTTCCGATGTTCGAACTGACAATAGACGGTTTAGAAGCTGGAATAAAAAAATTGCTGGTAACGAAATAAAGAATTCCTCATTGTATAGACTAAACTTGTGCAATGGGGAATTTTTGTTATAATGCGGGTAGAATAATATAATGATGTAGGGGGTAAATATGGTTATTGATAAGGATTATGAATTCTTTTTGGAAAATATTTTGGGACTTATTGTAATTAACTCCGATGGAAATCTGGTTTATATGAATCGGCAATGTGCAGAATATATCAAGATGGATCAAGAAAAATCTATAGGAAAAAATATAACGGAAGTTTTTCCACCTACTAAAATGTTAGAACTGCTGTCAGGGGATAAAACCATCAATACGGACTTTTACTTTCACGACGGTAGGATGAGTGTCAGCACACAGGCACAGCTGAGGAAAGATGGCAAGGTTGTAGGTGTTTTAGAATATGACATTATTCAAGATTTAGATTCTTTGGAAGATATATTAAGTAAATATGCGATGGTTTTAAATGATGAGATGAAATACTATCGGGAACAGTTCAGAAATTTACGAAGGACGAAGTATTCTATTGAAAATTTAATAGGGACTTCTAAAAAGATGGAAGATTTAAGAAAGCAGATAGAGATGGCGGCTACATCTAATTCAACCGTTATTATTACGGGTGAAACAGGGACAGGGAAAGAACTGGTAGCGCATTCTATTCATAATCTTAGTAGCAGAAAGTTTAACGGATTTATTAAAATCAATGCTGCAAATTTTCCTGAGACACTTGCTGAATCTGAATTCTTTGGATATGAAGACGGTACGTTTACTGGTGCAAAAAAAGGAGGTAAAAAGGGAAAGTTTGAGATGGCTGACGGTGGAACTCTTTTTATCGACGAAGTAAGTCAACTGCCGCTTTCCTTACAGCCCAAATTGCTGAGAGTTCTACAGGAGCGTGAGATTGATCGCCTCGGCGGAGAGAAAAGTATTCCCATTGACGTAAGAATCATTGCGGCAACGAATGAGAAACTGAAGGATATGGTGAAAGCAGGAAAATTCAGAGAAGATCTATTTTATCGACTCAATGTATTTACGATTGATGTACCCTCCTTAAGGGAGCGGTTGGAGGATTTACCGGAATTGATCATGTATCGGATTGAACAGTTGAATCTTGAAATGGGCAAGAATATTGTGAAAGTGGAAGATTCCGTGTATTCATATCTTAAAAAATATGAATGGCCGGGGAATGTAAGGGAGCTATACAATATTATTGAAAAGGCCATGAATTATGCCGTTGGAGATACCTTGAAACTTGAGTATTTCCGGCCTGATTCACAAAATGGGGCCATGGATCTGGGCACTTTGAGCAAGCTTGGTAATCCAATAGAGATCGTGAAACGTGAAGCGGAGAGAAAGCTCATCATGCATGTGTTGGAGATGTTTCAGGACAATAAAACAAAAGCATCGAAGTATTTAAAAATTTCAAGACCTTTGCTTTATCAAAAAATGGCACGGCTTGGAATAAAATAAAAGTTGTCATTCTGCGATGACAGTGTATGTGTAAAATGACAGTGGCTTAAAATAATTCGAAATTAATAGAATTGTCTCAAAATTATGAAAAAGAATGTAAGCTTATACTTACATTCTTTTTTTTGATTTGCTTAGAAATACAGTGATTTTTCATTGGCATGGATTTTGCTTTTTTTTTAATACATAATAAATCAATTCATCATATTAAAAAGGAGGAATACTTATGGAAGCATTGGGAGCAGTGGAAACTTATGGAATGATTAGCCTGATACCAGTGGCAGTGGTAATTATAACAGCAATTATCACAAAAAGAGCATTGGAAGCTCTGACGTTGGGAACCTTTGTAGCTGCAATTATTCTAGCCAAGTCAGCTTGGTGGGGCACATGGTTCAATTATACGCTGACAGAAATTGGAGACTCTGCATATTACATTATTATGTTTGGTATGTTTGGTGCAATGATTAGAATCCTGCAATATTCAGGCTCGGCCTTAGGCTTCGCTGACATCGGAGCAAAGGTTGCAAATTCCAGAAAGAAAACAATGATTTTTACCTGGATTTTAGGAATTGTTATTTTCGTTGAAGATTATTTAAACGCGTTGGGCGTTGGTGTAGCAATGCAGACTTTGACGGACAAATGGAAGATATCCAGAGAGTATTTGGCTTTTGTCGTTAATTCAACCGGAGCTGCGGTTTGCATCCTGGTTCCGTTTTCTTCTTGGGGAATCCTTTATGCCAGCCAAATTGAAGAGGTTGGAGTTTTAGATGGTGTATCTGGATTTTCGGCTTATGTGAAAGCGATTCCCTATATGCTTTATGCGTGGATTGCGGTCATTGTTGTATTATTAATCATACTTGGCATCATTCCATTGTTTGGTCCAATGAAAAAAGCTGAGGAAAGAGTTGCCACAACCGGAAGAGTATTTCCTGATTATCACTATGAAGAAGAAGTTATAGAGGGTCTGATGGGTGATACCAAACCTTCCAGTGCATGGAATTTTATTATTCCAATGATAGTTCTGATCGGTATCGCTATTTATTCCGGTGATATTGTTCTCGCTGTTATTATTTCTGTGGTTGTAGCTTTTATTATGTTATTTATTCAAAAGTTAATGAGTTTAGGGCAGTTTTGCGATCACATTGTAGGTGGATTTAAGGATATGCTCTATGTAACTATGTTGGTTCTTGCAGCATTTGTACTACAGGATTTCAATGATGCGCTTGGTCTGACTCCATATGTAATTGACAGTGTAGCCCCAATTTTAAGTCCGGCATTATTTCCTGCAATAACATTTATAGTAATCGCAGGTTTGGCATTTGCAACGGGAAGCTTCTGGGGAGTTGCTGCAATTTCATTCCCTATTATCTTGCCACTTGCTATGGCGCTTCAAGTGAATCCGTATATGGCCATTGGTTCGGTCGCGGCTGCGACAGCATTTGGCAGTCACGCATGTTTTTATAGCGATGCCGTAACAGTTACTTGCGCAGCGACAGGACTTAAAAATATGGATTATGCAAGAACTTCACTGCCTTTGATTGCAGTTCCGTTTGTTTTAGGAGTGATCGCTTATTTAATTCTTGGTGTTGTTATGGTATAAGAATTGTACAAAATCAGAAAAACATATGATGGAGCAAATTATATATTGAGAGGTGAAATGATGAATAAGGAAAAGGTAAAAATTGGAATGACACAGTTTTCCTGCGTACCTGATCGTGTTGGAAATTGTATCAAAGCAGAACAGCAAATTCGTGAAATGGCAGCAATGGGAGCGAAAATAATATGCACTCAGGAGCTTTTCGCAAGTCAGTATTTTGCTCAAATTATTGATTGTACGAAGTATGATTGGGCAGAACCTGTTGACGGAATAGCGAATAAACAAATGCAGGCATTAGCAAAGGAATTGGATGTTGTGATTGTGAGCTGCTACTTTGAATATGCTATGGATGGATTATATTTCAACTCGGCAGCAGTGTTCGATGCAGACGGTGTTTTATTGGGGAATTACAGAAAACATCATATACCGGAGGGACCGCAATATATTGAAAAATATTATTTTACTCCGGGAGATTCGCCTTATCTAACTTTTAAATCTAAATATGGAACCTTTGGTGTACTGATTTGTTGGGACGAATGGTTTCCAGAGCCAAGCAGGATTCTGGCTTTAAAGGGGGTTGATTTTATATTTTATCCATCAGCAATCGGATCCGAGCCGGATAATCCTGAATTGGACACTTCGCAGACATGGATGGATGCGATCAAAGCCCATGGGATACATAATAATTTCTATGTTTGTGCATGTAATCGGGTAGGTCGAGAGTGTGCTGCCGACGGCAGCGGGCATATGGATTTTTATGGGAGAAGCTTTGTGTCTGATCCGTGGGGCAACCTTATCGCAGAAGGAAAACGGAACGAGGAAGATCTAATTGTAGCAGAGCTTGATTTGGATGAGATAAAAAGAGCAAGAGATATTCTTCAATTCCATAGAGACAGAAGAGTCGATTCCTATGGAGAAATATTAAAACTTCATATAGAAGAATAGTGGTTGCCCATCCTTTATAAAGGAGATGAATTAGAATGCATGCGGATATTATTTTAAAAAGCAATGCTGTATTTGATAGTGTACGGCAAAAACCATTTGATGGATTTGTTGCGATAAAAGGTAACAGAATTATTGGTGTTGGTAATCGTCAGGAAGCAGAAGCATATACGGGATCTGAGACAAAAGTATATGAATACGCAGATAAGCTGGTTATGACAGGCTTCCACGACAGCCACACGCACCTGTTAATGGCAGGAATGTATCAAACTTATGTAAATCTCATAAACGCAAGGTCTGAAGAAGAAGCGGTACAAATGGTAAAAAGGAAGGTTGAAGATGCTGGTGATGAAGAAGGCTGGATCATTGGTTTTAGCTGGTACCATGTTTTCTGGGATAGCCGAACTTTGCCAACAAAAAAATCACTTGATGAGTATTTTCCAGACAGGCCGGTTTTTCTTCTAAATGCGGAAGCACACGGAGCTTGGGTTAATAGTAGAGCCCTTGAAATTGCAGGAATTACAAATGAAACACCGAATCCCTTTGGCGGGGAAATCGCCAGAGATGAAAAGGGGGAGGCAACGGGATTTTTATATGAATCGGCAACGGGATTGGTAAGCAAATACGCTATGGATTTTTCGCAGGAACAAGAAAAGAATCTGATTCATGCTTTCATGGACGTAGCGGTAGAATATGGCATCACTTCGGTAAACGATGTTCAGCCATATTTCCATGGGAATATGGGTGATCTAGAAGTCTATAGTCAGATGGATCGAAACCGCGAATTGACGATAAGAATTCATGCAGCACCGGATCTGCTTGGAGATTTAGATCAGGTGGAAGTGTGGAGGGAAAAATATCGCTCCGATAAGTTACGGGTAGAGATGCTGAAGCAATTTCTGGACGGAGTCAGTACGACACACACCGCTTTAGTAATTGAAGAGTATGCCGATGCTCCCGGAAATTTTGGCATTTCACTCAATGATACAGAAGCAATAAAAAATGCAGTTCCGGAAGCACATCGACGTGGTTTTTCTGTAAAACTCCATTCCTGCGGTGATTTGTCTGCCAGAATGGCCTTGGATTATTATGAAAATGCGATTGGTTTGTATGGAAAAAACAAATGTCGTCATGCGATTGAGCATACTGAAATGATAAAAGAGAAGGATATCACTCGATTTGGAAAACTGGGAATTGTTCCTTCTGTACAGCCAGAACATATTGCATTGACGCAAATATTTGAAGAAAACCCATATCCAATCACTTTGGGGAAGGAAAGAGCGGATAAAACATGGCCGTTAAAAAGTTTATATGATTCTGCCGGGATTTTAGCAATCGGAAGTGATTGCCCTGTGGTGGACAACAATCCTTTTTTGGAGATTTACAGAGCTGTGAGTAGACTTCACAATGACGGGAAACCGGAGGGTGGATGGAATCCTTCGCAAAAGCTGTCACTGTATGAAGTATTAAGAAGTTATACATTTGGTTCAGCCTATGGTGCAAACAGAGAAGATGAACTGGGAACTCTGGAGGCAGGAAAATTTGCAGACGTTATCGTGATCGATAGAAATCTGTTTTGTGTAGATCCGATAGAAATTTTGAAAAGTCAGATTCTGATGACGATAATGGATGGAAAAATTGTATTCGAGAGATGAGCCGGATGCAAAATCTAAGCGGAATGAAAAATGAAAAGTAGTGTAATCGCAAAAGAGCAGGGAAAAAAGATTTCCTGCTTTTTTCGTTAGGTGATGTCCATAGCGGGGTGGAGCAGCCACTTTTTTTACAATAATAAGGAACACCTGTTTACTTTTTGTAAAAAATGTGATAGTATGTTCGTATTAGTTGCAAGGTGATAGATCGTCTTATAAAAGAGAATAATGAAAGGGGGAACTTTCTGATGGAGCCATTAAAGGATCGGGAGCGAAAAATACTCACATATATGAAAGAAGAAATTAAGAAAAAAGGATACCCTCCAACGGTTAGAGAAATGTGTACTGCTCTGGGCATCAAGTCTACATCTACAACCCATAAAGATTTGGAAAATTTAGAGAGAAAAGGGTATATCAAAAAGGATCCATCAAAACCCCGTGCTCTAATGGTTATCGATCCAGAAATCGGAAAAAGTGAAGGGGAACTGGAAGAGGCAATTCAGAGAAATGAGCATTTAGAGAGAAGTGATGTGGTAGACATTCCTGTCATTGGAAGAATTGCTGCAGGAATTCCGATTCTTGCAGATCAGAATATTGATGATACGGTTCCTGTACCATCCCGTTTCTTGTCCAAAGGTAATAACTTTATGCTCACAGTAAAAGGAGAGAGCATGGTGGAAGCGGGGATATTTGACGGAGATTATATCCTTGTTCATCAGCAGAACACCGCGAATAATGGTGACATTGTCGTTGCCATGGTTGATGGTTTTGAAAGCGAAGCGACGGTTAAAACTTTTTACAAGGAAAACGGACATATTCGGCTTCAGCCAGAGAACCAGTTCATGAGTCCGATCATCGTTAGTGATGTAAAAGTTCTTGGACTGGTAAAAGGGGTGTTCCGATATTTCTAAACGAATATCGAATAACAAAGGATGGTATATTATAAAATAAGGTATCTTAAAAAGAATTTTTAAGATACCTTATTTCTTTTATTATTGATATTTGGCGAATAAAAATTTTTTTATTTTATCATGTTGTCTACAGAATCCAGTACTTTATCCATGATCGCCATAGCTTCTCTTAATTCAGTCTCTGTGATGTTAAGTGGAGGACAAATTAAGATCATATTTTCGTGCGCGTAAGTTGAGAATCCTTCAACCTTTAACATTCCAACAATTTTAGCCATCAAACCTTCGGTATCATTATTGAAAGGAACAAGTGGTTCGTGAGTTTCTTTATTTTTAACTAATTCCACGCAGCTGAACAAGCCAATATGTCTAACCTGACCAATGCTGGCATGCTTCTTTTCGAATTCGTCAAGAATATCAGCAAGTACCTTGCCCTGCTTTTTAACGTTTTCTTCAATCTTTTCTTCTTTGTAAGCATCGATTGTTGCAATTGCAGCAGCACAACCTATTGGGTGAGCACTGTAAGTAAGTCCGCAGAACATTTTATTGTCGTCAAAGGTTTTTGCAATCTTTTCGGATACGATAACACCGCCCAGAGGTACATAACCGCAGGTACAACCTTTTGCAAAAGTTACTAAGTCAGGCTTTACATTGAATTGTTGGAATGCAAAAGTGGAACCAGTCCTATACCAACCAGCCATAACTTCATCGCAAATCATAACGATATTGTATTTGTCGCAAAGTGCTCTGATTCCTTCCAGATATCCTTTAGGTGGAATGAGAATTCCGTTGGATCCGACAACAGTTTCCATAAAGATACCTGCAATCTGTTCTGGTCCTTCGTAGAGCATTTGGTTTTCCAGTAATTCAAGATAGAAAGCGGTAACTTCTTCTTCTGAATTGAACTTACAGGCTTTTGGAGCTCTGTATGCATAAGGTCCGTCGTATTTAATAAATCCTGGAACGCCCGGTTCATTAATGAATCTTCTTGGTTCTCCTGTTAAATTACCGGAACCGTAAGTAGCTCCATGGTAACAACGGTACATGGAAAAAATCTTCCATTTTCCCGTATAAGCTTTGGCCATTTTAATTGCATTTTCGTTTGCTTCGGCACCAGCATTAGTGAAGAATATTTTTGCGCCTTCCAGACCGGAAGCTTCAACAACTTTTTGAGCAGCTTCAGAACGAACATCTACAGAATATCCAGGGCCTATGAATGGCATTTTTTCAGCCTGATCTTTGATTGCCTGAATAATCTTTTTGTGCCCATGACCTAAGTTGGAATTTACAAGCTGTGAGGACATATCGTAATATTTCTTACCATCTTCATCCCAGAAATAAATTCCTTCTGCTTTTACGATGGTAATCGGATTGATTTTTTTCTGAGCACTCCAGGAATAGAGGTTGTATTTCATACCTTGTTCTTTAATTTTTGACATTTTATTTATCTCCTTTTACCGTAGGTATTTTCGGGGCTGTGGCATAACAGCCCCGGTTTATGAGTGGTATTCTCTCTATAATTAAACTAGCGAGCTAAGACAAAAAAACTTTTATTTGAATGCGTTTCTGATTTCTTCGTCAAACAGATCCTCGTCCTTAGGTTGGAAGGAAGGAATCGGTCTTGACACATAAGTGAAGTTTAAAAGATCCTTCCAAGTAGCGTTGTGGGAAATGCTGTTGTGACCCCAAGTTCCGCAGCCTAATGTCATTGACATAGGGAATCCGGATGTCCATGAACCGCTGTTTGTAAGAGACTGAGGAGCGTTAACGCAAACTTTACATACTGGAACTAATTCTCCAAGTTTCGTTATTCTTTCGTCAATAGTTGTATGAATACCGCAACTGTGGCCTTTTCCTTGATAATCTAAAATTTTCAGCATCTTATCTACTGCATCATCGAAATCCTTAGCTTTTCTAATTCCAGAAACAGGAGAAAGTTTTTCGCCGGTGAACGGGAATTCGTTTCCGTAACCGCCATTTTCTTCAGCCATCAGTATTTTTGTTCCTGCAGGAACGGAGATTCCAGCAGCTTCTGCGATCTTATCGGCAGGCTGAGCTACAATATGTCTGTTCAGATCGTGGTTAGCAGGACTTGCAGGCCATAAGGTTTTCAGAAGCTTTGCTTTTTCTTCGGATCCGTCTTTGAACAGAACAGCACCTTGCTTTGCCATTGCTGCAACAAATTTATCATAGCATTCTTCTAATACGATAATATTATTTTCAGTTGAACAGGAAGTAGCATTGTCAAAAACTTTGGACTTAATGATCATTGCTGCTGTATCATCCATGTTGGTTGTTCCATCAACGATTGTTACTACGTTACCAGTTCCTACGCCGATTGCAGGGTTACCGGATGAATAAGCCTGTCTAACCATTGGAGTTCCGCCTGTTGCAAGAATAAAATCGACCTGCTTCATCAATTCACCGGATGTCTCAACGCTAACATATTCCGGTTCGATTGCCTGTACTAAATCTTCAGGAGCATCAAATTTCTTGAGTACGCTTCTTATCATATTGGTTACTTCAAGGTTTGTTTTTCTTGCTTTTGGATGCGGAGCGAGAATAACAGCGTTTCTGGTCTTAAGAGCCATTAAGGATTTAACAACAGGAGTAGCTTCTCCATTTGTTACAGGAATGATCGCTCCGATAACGCCCATTGGTCTTGCATACTTTTCCATGCCCATTTTTTTGTCAACTTCAACAAGACCAACTGATTTTTGGCCTTTCATCTGGAAATAAGAACCCTTTACTTTACCAAACATTTTTGCTTGCTTGTCAGCAGGAATACCCATTCCAGATTCTTCTACAAGCATTTCACCGAATTTAAGTGCTACATCAGGCTGTGTAAGAGCATATGCTACTGCTGCTGTCAACTGATCAACCTTTTCCTGGGTAAAACCTTCAGCGATCTTCTGGGCAGCATGTCCCTTTGCTACTAGACCTGTTACATATTCTGCGTAATTAATTGACATTTTCTACATTCCTCCTTTAAGAATATAAATTGATTTAATTAACACTTTTATATTATGCAATCATTGTGCCAAAAATATAAAAGAAATATGAAAAAAATTACAAGGCTTGGAAACACTGAATTGTAAAAAAATAAAACTTATAGAATTTATAAAAAATGATTGGTGAAAATAATGTAGAATCGAAAAAAGAGGACGAGAGATTCAATTTTGCATCAAGAGTTGATAGGAAACAATGAAAAAGCACTTGGACTGTCTAAAAATGTGGAAATTTGAAGTGATACAGAATCAAATCACTGATACTATTCTGTATCAGTGATTTGATATTTTTGTAGTTTTCGGACGATGGTAGGCTGGCTGACGCCCAAAGCTTTTGCCATAGACCTTGTCGTTTTATATTTTTCGAGAGCTTTTATTAAGATTTCTTTTTCTGCATAATCCAGCGCGGCTTTTAAGTTTTTTCCAGTCGGAATATTTGAAGTGTCAGGAGTGTTTGCAGCCTCCAGAATAAAGCTTGGGAGATTTTCAGGCATAATGATTGTATCTCTAGTTGTAATCATTAATCTTTCGATAATATTCTGAAGCTCACGAACATTACCGGGCCAGGTATATTTCATAAGTATCGCAATTGCTTTTGAATCAATCTCCTTATGTTCCTTCATTTTTTTATTGTTTTGATTCAGAAAGATACGTATCATAGGGATGATATCTTCTGGACGTTCCCGAAGCGGTGGTATGTTAATTGGAACTACATTCAGACGATAATATAAATCCTCACGGAATTTTCCCTGATGAACCAGAGTCAGAAGGTCTCTGTTTGTCGCAGAAATAATCCTGACATCAATTGGAATGCTTTCTACTCCACCAACTCTTGTGATTTCCCGTTCCTGGATGACCTGCAGAAGCTTAACTTGAAGATTCAAAGGAAGCTCTGAAATCTCATCCAGAAAGATAGTTCCCTTTTCTGCAATTTCGAACAATCCTTTTTTTCCATCTTTGCGAGAACCTGTGAATGCACCTCTTACATATCCGAAGAGTTCGGATTCGATAAGATTTTCCGGTATGGCACCACAGTTAATCTTAACAAAAGGGAATTCCTTCCGGATTCCGTTTTGATGCAGTAGTTTTGCAATAACACCTTTGCCGACGCCAGATTCTCCAGTGATCAAAACGGTAGAATCCACATCGGACAACCTCTTAGAGAGTAGAATGACGCTGTACATGGCTGGGCTGTTAGCAACAATGCCACTGAAATTCTCCTGCGCTTTTAATCCGGAAAGCGTGTTCTGAACACTTTCTAATTCGTTTTGTAAATGAATCAGTTCTGTGATGTCATGGGTTGTGGTAATGATTTTACTCATATTGTTATTGGAATCCATGATCGGAATTCCTGTGGTGAGTAGCCTTTTCCCATCTTTGTTTGCATGAATTGTGGTGACTTCTTTTTTTTCTTCCATTACAATTCGGGCGACCGAGGGAGTGAAAATACCCTCGTTTTCCAGAAAAGATACATGCTTACCGATTATTTCTTTCCGTTTTATTCTATAAAGTTCTTCGCTGGCTTTGTTGATCCATATGGTATAACCCTGTGCATCATCAATAAAAATAGCATCGCTAATACTGTCCAGGATTGGAATCAGTTCGTCGATGGACAGTGCTGAAAGGGCAGTTTTGCCGTTTGCCATATTTCTTTACTCCTAAAGTTTAAATGTGATATTATGTACAATAATAATATAATTATCATATAATAGAAAAGAAAAATTATCAATTGGTAAATAGGCGTGGAACAAACCGAAAATTCTGAAGATGACGACTACTTATCAGCCCTTATTTATAAGCGATCAGAAGGTAATGCGAAAATACAACATTTTTATTGACAAGTTCATTGATTGATGGTAACATACAGAAGTAATAAAGAAGAAGTAGTCCGCTTCTCACCTTATCGACATTGTTGTTAGGGTTAATTAAGAAAACCTGATCGTTTGGATTGGTTTGTTTTTATTGAAGCGGGTACAACATCCGCTTTTTTTTATATTTTAGGAGGTGCGAATCATTAGCAAGGAAAATCAGATCAACGAAGAAATTCGTGATAAAGAATTGAGAGTAATCGATAGCGACGGTACACAGTTAGGCATCATGAGCCTGAATGATGCAATGAATCTGGCAATCGAAAAGAAATTGGACTTAGTTAATATTGCTCCGACGGCAAAACCGCCGGTTTGTAAGATTCTTGATTACGGAAAGTACAGATATGAGCTTCAAAAGAAGGAAAAAGAGGCAAAAAAAAAGCAGAAGATCACTCAGGTGAAAGAAATACGTTTGAGTACTTATATTGAAGAACACGATCTTGTTGTGAAAGCCAATAATGCTGCAAAATTTCTTAAAGAAGGTGACAAAGTTAAGGTTAGTCTTCGATTTAGAGGAAGAGAAAAAGATCATGCCAGTAAAGGTCAGGCAGTTATGGCAAGATTTGTTGCGGTTATTTCCGAAGCAGGCGTTGTTGAAAAGAAGCCTGAGTTTGAAGGCAGAAGCTTGATTATGATTTTAGCACCAAAAACGGATAAATAACGAGTCTAGACGACGAAAATCTGTCCCGGTCTAACGTCCATAAACGGACTTCCACGCAAAAACCGGACAGAATGTTAAAAAGGAATACTCGATAAAGTAGGAGGAAAGTTATAAAATGGCAAAAGCAAAAATGAAGTCTCATAGAGGAGCAAGCAAAAGATTTAAATTGACTGGTAGCGGTAAAATAAAAAGAAATAAGGCATACAAGAGCCATATTCTTACAAAAAAATCTGCGAAGAGAAAAAGAGGCTTAAGAAAAGCTACGCTTCTTACAAGCGCAGACCACAAAAGAATTAAATCTGTTTTGAACGTGTAAAGATACAGGAGGTAAGATAAAATGGCAAGAGTTAAAAAAGGATTAAATGCTAAAAAAAAGCATAAAAAAATATTAAAATTGGCGAAGGGTTTTTATGGAGCTAAGAGCAAAATTTTCAGAGCTGCAAACCCTGCTGTTATGAGATCACTTCGCTCCGCATATGTTGGAAGAAAGAACAAAAAAAGAGAATACAGAAGACTTTGGATCGCAAGAATTAATGCAGGCGCAAGAATGAATGGCTTGTCATATAGCAAAATGATGAATGGGCTGAAGGTTTCCGGCATTGAAATTAACAGAAAGATGCTTTCTGAAATGGCTGTTTATGATCCTACAGGTTTTGCCCAATTAGCAGAGACGGCAAAAAAGGCTGTAAAATAAAATAGGAATCGACATTTACTTTTGACAAAATATCCCCCTCTCACGGCACTATAATCATGAATTAGATTATGCAGTGAGGAGGGGGTTTTTCATGTGGTGATTTATGCGGAATTTCTTTTTATTGAAAATGTTGTGACCGGAGGAATTATTCTGTTGCTTACCGGAAAAATTTCAGGAATACAATGCAAAATGCGGTTTTTAATCTTAGGCAGTGTTCTGTGTGGAATTTACTCGTTTGTTCTATTTTGTGATTCCATGAACCCTTTGATTGTACTCCTCTCAAAGCTCGCTTTTTCATTTGCTGTAGTTTATACCGTGTTTCAACCAAAGAAATTGCGCCGGTTTGCAAGGATTACTCTGGTTTTTTATTTAATCAGCTTTGCAATGGGCGGCATAACGATTGGCTTGATGTATTTTATAGGAATAGGTGGGGTCACGCAAAACAGTTCTATTTATTTGGGTGGCTTCGGTTATTTGTATGTTTTGTTTGGATGTACGATGACTTACGTCATTTTCTGCTTTTTTTCGGAATTTATCAAAGGAAGAATGGTGAGAGAAAGAACTTATGCAGATGTAGAGATTGCTTTGGAAGATAAGGTTGTAACGATAAAAGGAATGGTGGATACAGGGAACTTTCTCACCGATCCTCTTTCGGGAAAGCCAGTTATGATTGTTTCTGCGGAAGCTGCTAAGCAATTTCTTCCTTTAGAAATCGTTGAGGAGGCCGTTAAGGATGTTAAATCACAGATTCTTTCTAAACGTTTGATGAATAGCAGTTATGCAAACCGCATCAGGTTGATTCCTTATCAGACGATAGGGGAAGATAGGGGCTATCTGGTAGGGATACGTGCGGATAGAATCCAAATAGACATACATAATAGAAAGGACAGTGACAGTGCTGTAGTAGCTACGGAAGGTGCAATCCTTGCAATTTACAAGGGATTGTTTTCTGGGAGACAGTCAGATGGAGACTGTTTGATCCTTTTGCACCCAAGTATATTAGAGGGAGGAATTGCTTGCAATGTTTAGAACCTTGTTAGAAATTACGATTGAAAACGGGAAAAAACTTAGGTTGTCGGCTTTTAAAATCGGAGAGAATCTGGTTTTGGCTATAAAGGGGCATAAGCCGGATGAAATATTTTACATAGGAGGAAGCGATGTACTTCCGCCGCCTCTGGCGCCGGAAGAAGAGCGTATTCTACTGGAAGAACTGGCTCAGAATAATGAAGATGCCAAGACGATACTAATAGAGAGAAACCTGAGATTGGTGGTATATATTGCCAAAAAGTTTGAAAATGCAGGAGTAAATGTAGAAGATCTGATTTCTATAGGAGCAATCGGGTTGATCAAGGCAGTGAATACTTTTAATATTGATAAGAATATTAAATTAGCTACCTACGCTTCCAGATGCATTGAAAATGAAATCCTAATGTATCTGCGAAGGAGCAGCAGAACCAAGAGTGAAGTTTCCTTCGATGAACCACTGAATATTGATTGGGATGGTAACGAACTGCTTCTTTCTGATATTTTGGGAACAGAAAACGATATTGTCTATAATCATATTGAAGAAGAAGTCAACCGGAACCTGCTCGTTTACGCGTTGAAAAAGTTGTCAAACAGAGAAAAACAAATCATGGAGATGCGTTTTGGACTGGTCAGCGGAAGAGAAATGACGCAGAAAGAGGTGGCAGATAAAATGGGGATTTCCCAATCTTATATTTCCAGACTGGAAAAAAAGATTATAGGAAGACTACGAAAAGAAATTAAAAAGTTGGGATAGAAAAGTGGATAAGGCGGAATAAAATCATACGCTAATGTTAAGAATAAGGTATACGCTAATGTGCTGCTTAGGGGGGCAAGACAGAAAGCGGAGGTCCTTATCATGGCGAGCAAAGTTGAGATCTGTGGTGTGAATACATCGAAGCTGCCAGTATACAAAGATGTACAAATGAAAAAAATGATTGATCAAATTAAAGGAGGAGATAATGAGGTAAGAGACGAGTTTATTAAAGGAAATCTGCGATTAGTTTTAAGTGTGATACAACGTTTTAGTAATAGAGGGGAAAACCCTGATGATTTATTTCAAGTGGGATGCATCGGTCTGATCAAGGCACTGGATAACTTTGATACTTCCCATAATGTGAGATTTTCTACGTATGCGGTGCCAATGATCATTGGAGAAATACGAAGATATTTGCGGGATAATAATTCTATTCGGGTAAGCCGATCCTTAAGGGATACAGCATATAAGGCATTACAGTCTAAGGAGAAACTTTCAAGAGAGCTGCAACGAGAGCCGACCATAATGGAAATTGCAAAAGATTTGGAGTTATCAAGAGAAGAAATAGTATTAGCCCTTGATTCCATACAAGATCCCATCTCTCTTTTTGAACCGGTGTTTCATGATGAAGGAGATGCAATCTATGTTATGGATCAGGTCAAGGACACTAAAAATACAGATGAGAAATGGATGGAAAATATTTCGCTGAAAGAAGCATTGAAGAAGCTGACAGGCAGGGAAAAACACATCCTTACCATGAGGTTCTTCGAAGGGAAGACCCAGATGGAAGTGGCAGATGAAATTGGTATCAGTCAGGCTCAGGTTAGCAGGCTTGAAAAAAACGCCTTAAAGTATATGAGGAAATATGTTTAAAAAAGAATGTTTGAAATATTTTAGATAAAACGGGAGCGCAGATGCTCCTGTTTTATTGTTTAATGTTTTCTTGCTTCTGCCGATTATACCATTGTATCTTGCGGTAGAAAATGTCATAATAAAGTTAATTTGGCTCAAGAAACATCGTGTTGAAGATGGATTATGGGCGATAACAACACGGAATAAGAGATAATTTCTAAGAGGTAATAACAATTGAGCAACTTAATTTACAGCCTGAATGCGACGGTCCCGGTTTTTGTTGTAATGCTGGCAGGTTGGTTTCTTCGCCAGCGAAGAGTGCTAAATGCAAATTTTGTGAATGTCGCGGATCGTTTTAACTTTAAAATTACACTCCCTATTCTTCTCTTTCGGGATATTGCAGCAATGGATATTATGAAAGACTTCGAATTAAAATTCTTTCTTTATTGTATGATTGCGACGGCACTATGCTTTGGGATTATTTGGGTATTTGCCGAATTATTAATCAAAGACAAGAGCATGATTGGAAGCTTTGTACAAGGTTCCTTTCGCGGGAGTATGGCGGTACTCGGAATTGCTTTTATTCAAAATATCTATGGAAATGCCGGTCTTGTTCCTTTGATGATTGTGGCTGCTGTTCCATTATATAATATATTTTCTGTCATTGTTTTGACGATAAGAGGTTCGGATAATAAGGAAAAGGGAAAAGATCAAATCAAATCAGCCTTCCTTGGTATTTGTACCAATCCAATTATCTTGGCGATTCTGGCGGGGTTCCCCTTTGCGTTGTTTGATATCGGAATTCCCGGCATCGTTTTAAAGAGTCTGAACAACTTTGCCAGCATGGCGACTCCCCTCGCCTTGATTGCCATTGGAGCCGGCTTTGAATTACATAAAGCATTAGGAAAAATCAATATTGCCATGGCAGCTGCGATTGTAAAATTAATCCTTCAGCCTGTCGTATTTTTGCCAATTGCAATGATATTGGGATTTCGGGATCAGGCGATGGTAACTTTGCTCATTATGCTTGGCGCTCCATCAACGCCGACCTGCTATATCATGGCAAAGAATATGGGGAATGACAGCGTACTGGCATCAGGAATCGTTGTGCTGTCCATGCTTATTTCTCCGATTACGATCACAGTTTGGATTTTTGTTTTAAAAAGTCTGGCACTAATTTAGCGATCTGAATCGAGCATTTATTCCAGTTAACTTATAGAGGAGGTGCTTCCTTTGCAAGATATTGATAACCTTTGGATTATTATCTGCGCATGCTTTGTATTCTTCATGCAGGCGGGTTTTATCTGTTATGAGGTGGGCTTTGTCCAAAGTAAAAATGTCATATCGGTTGCCATCGAAAATCTGCTGACTTTTATGATTACGGCCATCGGCTTTTGTCTTATCGGGTTTCCGCTTATGTTTGGTGAGACTTATTATGGACTGATTGGAAACAGTTTCTGGCAATTCAAAGGAATCGCAGAAGCTTCGCCGTTGGGTTATGCTTTTGTTTTTTTTGAATTGATGTTTGCGGCAACGGCAGTTACTATTTTTGCAGGATCAATGTCGGAGAGGACAAAACTTTTTCCACTACAGATTGCGGCTATCGTCAGCGCCGTGATTATTTTCCCTGTTTATGGTCACTGGGTATGGGGGGGATTATTTCTGGAACAGAATACCTGGTTATCCTCTTTGGGATTTATTGATTTTGCAGGAGCTACCGTAGTACACACCACCGCTGGATTTATTGCTTTGGCTGGATTGATGGTCGTAGGGAAAAGGATAAAACCGAAAAACGGAAGATCAAATATTCCTTTTGCGGTACTGGGTGTGTTCATTTTATGGTTTGCCTGGTTTGGATTTAATGGGGGAAGTATTCTGACTTTTAATGATAAAGTCGGGTTGATTCTTCTCAACACAAATATTGCCGCTGCCTCCGGAATGCTGGGTGCTTTGGCGGTCAATTTGCTTCTTTCAAAAAGAGGGGGATATTTGATATCCATATTTAACGGAGTTTTGGGCGGATTGGTTGCAATCACGGCAGCATCCTATTATTTGGAACCCATTGCAGCTTTGGTTATTGGTTTACTTTCTGGAATGGTTGTTGATCTGTCCAGTTCTCTCTTGGAAAAAGCCGGGATTGATGATGCGGTGGGAGCAGTTCCCATTCATCTGTTTGGAGGGATAGCAGGCACGCTGCTGCTTCCGTTTTTTATGCAGGAGAAGCTCTTGCATACTGGAGATCGTTTTAGCCAATTTTTGGTACAGCTTCTTGGGCTTTTCGTAAATTTTTGCTGGGCCTTTGGCGTTGCATTCTTAATGTTTAAAATCATTGATAAAACCTTAGGACTGAGGGTGACAGCGGAAGAAGAAGAGAAAGGACTCAATATTGTTGAGTTTTCTGATATCTATTCCTGGGAAAAATATATGGAAATCAGCAGTTACGAAAAAGAAATCAAGGATAAAAATGATCTTCTTCGAAAACAGGCCCGTCTTCTGACCGTAACAGAAGAACAGGAGAAAACGAAACTTGCAAGAGATCTGCATGATGGAGCAGGACAAAGTCTTGCTGCGCTGAAACTTATTCTGGGGATGACAAAGAAAAAGTTGGAATCCTCTAAGGATAGTCTGAATCAGGAAAAGCTTCTGCAAAACACGGATAAAGCAGTAATGCTTGCAGAAAATTCTATCAGCGAAATCAGAAATGTTTTAAATAATTTAAAACCCAAGCCGCTTGCTGAAAACGGGCTAACCAGCGGACTGACCGCCATGGCGATGGATATCAACCAGACGGGTACACTTACCTGTACTTTAAATATAAAAAAGTCAATTCCTCCTTTTGATGAGACGATCACGTTGAATCTCTACCGTATTATGCAGGAAGCACTCACCAATGTTGTGAAACATGCAAATGCAAAACAGGTCGAAATTATTACCGGTGAATCAGCAAATGACGGTATCTATGATTTTCAGATCGTTGATGATGGAATCGGATTCGCTATGAAAAACAAAGAATTTGGCGTGGGAATCCCTTCCATGGCCGATCGGGTCAAGATGCTTGGCGGTCAGTTTCATATCGTCAGTTCAGAAGGAAAAGGAACCAGAATTGTTGTGGAGGTGCCGATAGTAAATGAATAACAAAATAAGAATTTTTCTTGCGGATGACCATAAGATACTTCGAGAATCCCTCAACATGCTTCTCAGCCAGGAAGAAGATATCGAAGTGGTAGGAGAAGCTGAGGATGGTCTGGCAGTTGAGGACAGAATCAGGAAGACTCCTACGGATATTCTGATTTTAGATATCTCCATGCCGAAAAGAAGTGGTCTTGATGTCGCTAAAAATCTTGTAAGGCAATACCCTGAGATGAAAATCATCTTTCTTACCATGCATAAAAGTGAAGAAATATTGGCAGAAGCCTTCGAGAGCGGAGCCAAGGGATATGTGCTGAAGGAAAATGCCTTTGAAGAACTGATTAAAGCAATCCACACGGTACGAAACGAGAAAGAATATGTTTCCTCTGAACTGGCGTCTGTCTTGCTGCATGGCTTTCTATCCAATGAAAGACATGGAAAGGACCTGTCTGTCCGGGAACGGGAGATTCTGAAGCTGCTGGCGGAAGGTTACAGCAATAAGGAAATTTCCGATATGCTTGTCATATCGATCAAAACCGTTGAGACTCATCGCGCCAACATCATGAGGAAAAACAATTTTAAGAATATCACGGAGCTGGTGCTTTATGCAGCCAGAAATCATCTGATTGAAATATAACAAAGCGGAAATGTCCCTCAATTGGTTCTCCTGTCTCATCGGTTCAGGCTTTCAATATTAATGATTTCACTAGTATCAAAATCATAAATCTCGACGTTCATTGAATCAGAGTCGATGGTTTCTGGATTAGCAGTAATTCCATCATCAGGCAAAACAGTTATGTGAATACTTGTAGATAGTCCACCTAAAGGTACCTTCGGATTGAGATCTTTAAGCTTTATATCTGCTATTGTAATTACGAATTCTACTTCCCCTGGTTGTTTTCCAGTAACAAACACCCCGAGTTTGTCCTTATCTTCAGGTGGTATTATAGAATCAAAACAAAAGACTTTGTTTGTTTCAGCTTGCAGGATATTTTTTTTATTACTTTCTTTTACATAATGCACAATAAAATATTTGGGAAATTCCTCTTGTACCAATTGCTTATATGCCTGCAACTTTTTTTCTGAACGAAAGACCGGTTTTAAATTGATCACTTCAAATTGCAGCTCAACGTATTTTGTCTCGTTTACTTTTAGCTGCAGATCATCTGCTAATAAACGGATCTCATACTGTGGGATATTAAAGTATATGATTGTAATTGTGGTCAAACAAACCAAAGCGGCTATTATTAAATTCCTGATTTTTAAAACTTTTTTCATATATATCACCCGTTAAAAAAATGATAGTTTTCTTTTAATGTCATAATAACATAAAATTTTACAGATGCGAGACTTTGTAGAAATTAATATGTTTTTTGTAGAAAATTAAAGAAATATGATTCAGATTACCTGATTGAATAAATAAGGCTTTACTATTTCGGAATCGTTCACCAAGCAATAAATAAGGAATTTTCCGGATGAAAATAAGGGTTTTGTGGTATTTCCATGAAACCCTTATTCTTTTATGATGTAGATAATAACGAATACGGTATTTACTATTTTGTGTTAAGACGATGAAAATCTACGAACTTCGTTTTCGTGATTTTCCAGCCTAAATTCTGCCGGGCGGTTCTGAAGAACCGGTCAGAATGTTAATATGAGGAAGGAAGTGAATTATATGATTAACAGCGGCGATACTGCCTTTATCATTATCTGTGCTGCGTTAGTGTGTCTCATGACTCCGGGTCTTGCATTTTTTTATGGCGGATTGGTATCCAGGAAAAATGTATTGACCATTATGATGCAAAGCTTTATTTCCATGGGAGTTGTAACGATAATTTGGGTTTTAATCGGATTTTCCATGGCCTTTGGACCGGATATCGGGGGAATCATCGGCAGCCTGAAATATGCATTGATGCATGGGGTGGGGATGGAACCAAACGGAAGCTATGGTGCTACAATTCCTTTTTTAACTTTTTTTAGCTATCAGCAGATGTTTGCAATTATAACCCCTGCTTTAATTACCGGTGCTTTTGCCGATCGAGTAAACTTCAAAAGCTATTTGATTTTTCTTGTTGCGTGGAGTTTTCTCATCTATATCCCTCTTGCCCATTGGGTATGGGGTGGTGGTTTTCTGCAGCAGTTAGGTGTCGTTGACTTTGCAGGAGGTATCGTTGTTCATGCCAGTGCAGGTCTTGCAGCTTTAGCTTCTGTGCTCTTTGTCGGGAAAAGAAACCTCAGTGATGATCAAAAGGAGCCTCACAATATCACCTATGTTGCGTTGGGCACCGGTTTACTATGGTTTGGTTGGTTTGGATTTAATGCAGGAGGAGCATTGGGCGCAAATGCGGTGGCTTCTATTGCCTTTATCAATACGGATATTGCTGCTTCTGTTGCGATGATTACTTGGCTTGCAATTTCATGGATCCGGGAGAAAAAACCTAGCTTTGTCGGAGCTTTGACTGGCGCGGTTGCAGGGTTGGCAACCATTACTCCTGCAGCAGGTTTCATTGAACCTTGGGCAGCGGTTGTCATTGGCCTTGCTTCCGGTTTTGTATGTTATTATGCAGTTCAGCTTCGTATCAAGCTGAACTGGGATGATGCGCTGGATGTTTGGGGAGTTCATGGTGTGGGTGGAATACTGGGAAGCATTTTAGTTGGAGTATTCGCCGTAGAATCTGTGAATGGCGTTAATGGTTTGATCGCAGGTGACGTGCATCAATTACTTGTGCAAATTGCAGGTGTTCTTATTGCCTCTATCTATGCTTTTGTCGTGACGTATCTGATTTTAAAGGTTGTAAATATTTTTGTTCCGGTTCGTGTATCAGAACATGAGGAAAAAGAAGGATTGGATGTTTCCATTCACAAAGAAGTTGCTTATCACATATAACAATATATCGAACCAAGACATCTTCAGTAACAACTAATCTCTACGGAAGAAAAAGTATGTGCTTTTGCGCATACTTTTTCTTTTGGAATCATAAATATCTTATGGGATAGTATTGTTTGTATGGTCTTTACCAGAGTGAAAAATATAAAAAGAGTTAAGGGGGATAAAACATGATAAGTACACAAGATTTGAAAAACAAAGAGGTTATCAATATCTATGATGGGAAAAGCCTTGGATATGTTTATGACATCGAGGTGAATCTTGAGAAAGGAATAATTGAGGGAATTATTGTACCAGCTCAAAGGAGTTTTTTTAGTTTCTTTGGGAGAGGCGACAATGATTATGTGATCAAATGGAAGGACATTAAACGGATTGGTGATGATGTGATATTGGTTGATGTTGCAGGAATCTTTGATACAGATGCTAATTATGAAAGAAATTATATGTCAAATGTCAATGAATATGACGGCAAGCAAAAAGACAGGGACAACGAATGATTGGTGATATAGAGAAAAATCCTTGCATATGACACTATATATAGGTAAAATAAATCAAAGATGTAGTAGCAATTGTGTAGGTTTTCGCTATTGTCATGTATAGGAGGGAATAATATGAGATGCCCATTTTGTGAAAATCCTGATACCAGAGTCATTGATTCAAGACCTACGGAAGAAGGACATGCTATCAGACGTAGACGGGAATGTGACAACTGTAGTAAGCGTTTCACTACGTATGAAAAGGTAGAAGAGATGATCTTTATGGTAATTAAAAAGGACGGCAGCCGTGAGGCTTTTGACAGAAATAAAGTGATGAATGGAATCATAAAAGCTTGTGAAAAAAGACCGGTGTCCATTGCGTCCATTGAGAAAATAGTGGATGATATTGAACGTGGACTAAGCAATATGATGGAAAAGGAAGTGGAAAGCAAGTTGATCGGTGAAGTGATCATGGAGCATTTAAAAGATCTGGATGAAGTTGCTTATGTGAGGTTTGCTTCAGTTTATCGCCAGTTTAAAGATGTGAATACCTTTATCGCTGAGATCGAAAAGCTTTTAGGAAAGGATAAGCCGAATGAATGATAAGGTAAGGATTGCAATTGATGGACCTTCCGGTGCAGGAAAGAGTACCATTGCCAAACGTGTTGCAAAAGTATTGGGAATTGATTATATTGACACGGGAGCAATGTATCGTGCAATCGGCTATAAATTTATACAAAAACAAATTGATCTTAATGATAAAGATGCGTTAATTCAGATGCTTGATCAGACAGAAATCGATTTTACCAACGGAGATATTATTCTGGATGGCGAAATTGTAAATGATAAAATAAGAACACCCGAAATATCTCAAATGGCATCCGGTGCTTCTGCCTTGCAGGAAGTGAGGGAAAAGCTGGTGGCTTTGCAAAGAAAAATGGGACAGGTTAAGAGCGTTGTTATGGACGGCAGAGATATCGGCACCAATGTGCTGAAAGATGCTGAGTTCAAATTTTTT
Source organism: Anaerovoracaceae bacterium (assembly GCA_963665645.2). Lineage (GTDB taxonomy): Bacteria > Bacillota > Clostridia > Peptostreptococcales > Anaerovoracaceae > Anoxybacterium. The sequence goes on from CAXXQN010000005.1 coordinate 279,220, forward strand.
ATGACGGCTTCCTCTGCTGAGCGAGCTCAGCGGAGATGGCTTGAACTTGTAGAGAAAGGAGAGATCCTTGATCTGGGGAAGGTAGAAGCGGATATTATTCAGAGAGACTATAACGATTCTACAAGAAAACTTAATCCATTGCAGAAAGCTGAGGATGCTTATGAGCTTGATACAACGGGACTGACTATGGAAGAAGTGACACAGAAAATTTTGGAGGTAATAAAATGGCAATCGTAAGACCCTTCCGCGCTGTAAGGCCGGTAAAAAGTAATGCTGACAAGGTAATATCACTGCCTTATGACGTGATGAACAGAGAAGAAGCATCAAAGATGGCAGAAGGAAACCCCGATAGCTTTCTGCATATTTGCAGATCGGAAATTGACCTTCCGAAAGAAGAAAATCCTTATTCGGAGATTGTATATCAAAAAGCAAAGAAAAATATCGATGAGTTTTTGGACAATGGAATCTTAATTCGGGATGAAGTCCCTTTACTATACATCTATAAACAAGTGATGGATGGACGTTCTCAAGTTGGTATTGTAGGATGTGTCTCTATTGATGAGTATAGGAACAATACGATTAAAAAACATGAATTTACCAGAGTTGAAAAAGAGTTGGATCGTATCAATCACTTTGATCATTGCAATACAAATACCGAACCGGTTTTTTTGACCTATCGAGATGATAAGAGACTGCGTACATTAATTGAAGGCTGGATGAATTGTCACGATCCGGAATATGATTTTATTACAGAGGATCGCATCGGCCATACACTCTGGGCCATTACCGATCAAAGTATTGTGAAAGCGCTTACCTCTCTTTTCGACGAAATTGAGTCCCTGTATATCGCGGACGGACATCATCGATCTGCTTCTGCTGTTAAGGTTGGACAAAAGCGCAGGGAGGAACATCCGAATTATAAGGGGGATGAGGAATTCAATTATTTTATGGCGGTCATTTTCCCGGATACAGATCTGAAGATTTTTGACTACAATCGTGTTGTTAAGGATTTAAACGGACTTTCTGGGGAAGAATTTCTTCAGAAGGTATCGGAAAAATTTGAAATAGTACCAGTAGAAAACGGGTCATATAAGCCGGAAGGGAAGCATATTTTTGCTATGTACCTGAACAATCAATGGTATAAGCTCACTGCGAAAGCAGAGATTATTTGTGACGAAGATGTAATAAAATGTCTGGACGTCTCAATTTTACAGGAAAATTTGCTAGAGCCTATTCTTGGAATTAAAGATCCGAGAACGGATAAACGAATTGACTTTGTCGGCGGCATCCGAGGACTGTCGGAATTGGAAAGAAGAGTGGCGTGTGATATGACAGTTGCATTTGCATTATATCCTGTTTCTATTTACGACCTGCTTGCAGTTGCTGACAAGGATATGGTTATGCCGCCGAAATCTACATGGTTTGAACCGAAGCTTGGAAGCGGATTGTTTATGCACGAACTATAATTAAGTAACGCCTGCCATGGGTGTTCTCTTGGAAACCGCTCGCTCTTTGCTAGCTCGCCTAATTTGTATAACAAATTGATGGCGAACTCATGCAAGGAAATCACAAATCTTTGATTTGTTGATTTCTACTGCCAAATTTCAGGATTCTAATAAAAGGTAAATTTTCGAGCTCGGACGGTTTCTTACGAGAGCATCCACGGCACGGCGCTTGGAATTTTATAGTTGTTCCTTTTAAGTCGGTTAAGATGCTGAAGAAATATTTTCTAAGAAAATCGTGAAACCTAATACCGTATTTATGCGAAGTATTTAAAGGCGGTGGTTTTCGTAAAAATATTTCATTAGTATTCAGCAATTCGCTGTGAAAGTAATCCAAGTATAAAACCCCTCTGATTATGGGAAAATAGTTTCAGGGGGTATTTTTATGAAAAAAAGATTATTTACGATCAATATCGGATTTGTTATTTTGCTTCTAGTATTGGTGATCAGGCTGACTGAGATTCAAATTTTAGATAGTACTCAATATGCTTCCGCTAATGCGAAACAGCAACGTATTACTATGAATGGAGAAGATACGAGAGGAACGATATTTGACAGAAACGGGAATCCGCTGACTGGAGCAGAGGAAAGTTACATTTATATCATAAAGAAGGAAGTTTTGGATGCGACAGCAGCCAGGATCTTTCAGGTAATAGGTGCGCGAAAGGTTGAAAATGAAAGCAACCGGTATGACGTTTATCGCAACAGCCTGTTCAGTGAGGAGGCTGCTTATGTTCTGAAAAGGGATTATGATGCATTTATTATAAAAGGTGCTACCAGATATGAGAAGGCTCAGCCAGCTGCTCATTTTATCGGATATATCAATGAAATCGATGGTACGGGTGCCTCTGGTATTGAAAAAGAATTTAATGAAATATTATCTAAAAAGCAGAAAGTGGTTTATGCTTCTGTTGACGGGAAAAGGATGATTATACCAGGACTTGGGATTTCAAGCTCGGTTGAAATTCCGGATTGTGGTGTTATCACAACCTTGGATATTGAGATTCAGAAAAAAGCAGAACAGGTGCTAGAGGATTCTGGCTATAGCGGTTCTATTATTATTGTAGATGCAAAATCCGGAGATGTTCTAGCTGGAGCCAGTACGCCGTCTTACAACCCGGCTCATGTGGCAGAATATTTAGATAGTGACAACGAAGAGTTAATCAATAAAGTGACGCAAAGCTTATATCCTCCAGGCTCTATTTTTAAAATTATTGTTGCTGCAGCGGCCTTGGAAAAAGGAGTTGTTACAGAAGATTCGAAATTTTTCTGTAAAGGCTATGAACAAATCAACGGGATACGGATTAACTGTTCGAAGGAAGAAGGGCATGGTGAGATTACCTTTCGTGAAGCATTTGCAAAATCTTGTAATTCTGCCTTTATTCAAATCGGTGCTATGACCGGAGGGGAAGAAATTCTGGAGATGGCGAAGGCTTTTGGTATGGGAGAAGGTGCATTCCAAACCAATATAGAAGAAAAGACCGGCATGTTGCCGGGGAAAGATGACATACAGGGTGCAGGAATCGGAAATTTATCTATTGGACAAGGAAAGCTTTTAACCACACCGGCTCAGGCTGCAAGAACCACATCCATTATCGCTGCTGGAGGAATTGATCATGGGCTATCCCTGATCAAAGGAACAACAGAAGGAGGCGAAATTTTATCTATAAAAAAACCGTCTCCTAAGAGGGTGATTAAAAAAGAAACTGCGGAATTGATCACTGATCTAATGGTAGATACAGTGGATTATGGAACCGCAAATAATTTATCTGGCACTGGAGTTTCTATCGCAGGGAAAACTGGTTCGGCGGAAGCATCCTATCATGGAGAAATGGTGGTTCACGGTTGGTTTACGGGATTTTTCCCTGCGGAAGATCCTAAATATGTAATGACGGTATTCATTGAGTCAGGTGGTTCGGGAAGCGGTTCCGCAGTTCCTTTGTTTCGCCAGATGGTGGAGTATCTTAATTGATTTCTTATAGAAAATCATATTCTTCTGAAAAGGCTTCTTTCAATTTTAAGATGGCCTTTTTCTCTATTCTGGAGACATAAGAGCGAGAAATTCCAAGCTCTTTAGCCACTTCTCTCTGTGTCTTTGCATTTTCACCTGCTAATCCGAAGCGTTTCATGATAACCATTCTTTCCCTGTCCTTCAGTAGCTGAAAAATTGCTTCATGAAGTTTTTTTATCTGCATTTTATTATCGATATCATCAATGATTGCATCGGCATCTGTACCAAGAATGTCATTAAAATTGATTTCGTTCCCGTCTTTGTCCGTACCGACAGGATCATTCAAAGAAATTTCAATTTTCATTTTCTTTGTTGTACGGATATTCATCAGTATTTCATTTTCAATACATTTTGCGGCATAGGTGGCAAGTCTTACACTTTTACTGCGATTATAGGTGTTAACGGATTTGATCAAACCAATTGTTCCGATTGATATCAAGTCATCTGGATTTTTCCCGGTATTTGCGTATTTTTTTGCAATATGAGCTACCAGTCTCAAATTTCGTTCAACAAGAATATTTTTTGCTTCCTTATCGCCTTGTTCATAGAGTGATAGGTAGTGGGATTCTTCCTTATCGGTTAATGGCTGTGGGAAGGAATTACCCATTGAAACATATGAGGATAATAAAACAAGCGGATTAGATAACAGCAGGGATGTAAGTATCAAAGATATACTCATAGATAAAACCCCTTTCAAAGCACATCGAATGTTAGAATTATATGCATAAAAAGGAGTAATAGTGCCTGTCAGTGTAAAATGAGGACAGCTGGACTTGAGTTAATTTTATAGTAAAAACTCAGATAAGAACTTCTGGATAGTTATTCTCTAATTCTGTTTTGATTTTTTCCCAAGGAAATCCAATCACATTGTCGTAACTTCCTATAATACGACAAATGTGCTTTCCCCATGTGCCTTGAATGGCATAACTGCCTGCCTTATCCCATGGCTCATCCGTATCCAGGTAGTTTTTTATTTCGTCATCACTGTAATCCTTAAATATTACTTCAGTGACCTCATAAAAGACGGATCGTTTTGAAGTCCCGGGATCGATAAAGGCCACACCAGTCGCAACATAGTGGTTTGTGTTTCTAAGAAGTTTTAATGTGTCTTGCGCATCGGATTTATTCGCAGGTTTTCCGATGATACCGTTTTTATATACAATTGTGTCTGCAGCAATAATTACCGAAGGAATCGATGGATTGACAGTGTTCAATCGCAAGAAATTTTCTATGTACCTTGCCTTTTTAAAAGCAAGATACATGACAGCCTGCTCCATGGTTATTTTTAAAGGTAGAGTTTCATCTGCGTTGGAGGGCATGATAATTGGCTCTATACCATTATTTTTCATTATTTCAATTCTTCGTGGAGAGGCGGAAGCCAATATAATCTGTCTGTTCATTTCATTTCCCTTTCATAAATAATTTCAATATTTTTGATTATATACTATTAATTTTATCATCTGAAAATTTGTAGTACAAGTTTATTAATGAAACAAAAGAAAAGACTACCCGGAAAAAATCCCAGGCGGTCTTCTCTTGCTTTTTTTCTTATGCCAAAGTTATTATCTTAAGCTTCAAAGGATTGGCAGTCAGTGCATTGATCCATTGTCGGTTTGTTTTCATGCGTGCCAATTTGAATTTGACTTAATGCGCAGTATTCTGCTCCATCGCAATGATTTTTGCAGGAACTGACGGTACATTTAATGCTGTGGTTTCTGTTTGTTTTGTCCATAATTACCTCCTGTCTGTTAATTTTCATTATTATTATCTCTCTCAAGAAAAATAATATATGAGGAAAATTTTAATAAAATTAAAAAAAAAATAAGGAGGAGATGATTTCTTTGAATATTTGACTTTTTTAATTGTATTAAGTGATCCAAAATGTTAAAATATTAAATACTTATGGGAATTAAGTATTTGGCGTTCTTGTCAAAATTTTGAAACGAGATAAATTAACACTCAGGTTCAGCATGAGTTTTATTCAAGTTAGACGGTAAAGTCATAATCTAGGGGTTAATCGACTTTTGTCACGCTTGATTAGAAGCAAAATTCTAGAATCGATGGATCATGGGGGAAAAGGGAGGACCATATAGAGAAAATTTAGGGGGAACAAATGAATCTCATAAAAAAAGAAACCTTAATTAAGGAACTTCCTTCAGAAGAACGTCCAAGGGAGAAGCTGATTCAATGTGGTGCAGTGGCATTGTCTAATGCCGAGCTTCTCGCGATTCTTATCGGAACGGGAACAAAAAAAGCGTCGGCGATCATGCTGGCGAATCGTGTACTTGCTCTTGAGGGAGAAGGGATATCTTACTTGACAAGCTGTTTGCCGGAAGAATTGTCTGAAATCCCTGGTATGGGGATCGCAAAATCATGTCAGATTATTGCTGCTATAGAGCTGGGCAAACGAATTGCGATAAAACCTAAGGAAAAAAGAATTAACGTGAAATCTCCGAACGAGGTCGCTTCCTTATTTCTGGAGGAAATGAGATATTTAAAAAAAGAGTATTTCAAAATCTTACTCTTAAATACAAAGAATGAAATCATTATGATAGAAACGATCTCCGTCGGCAGTCTGAACAGTTCTGTCGTTCATCCCAGAGAGGTATTTTGCACTGCGGTTAAGAAAAGTGCATGTTCCGTAATTGCTGTTCACAATCATCCAAGCGGAAATCCGGCTCCCAGTCAAATGGATATTGAAATTACAAAAAGATTGATGGAAGCAGGAGAATTACTGGGGATAAAGGTATTGGATCATTTGATTATCGGTGATGGGATTTTTGTAAGCTTGAAGGAAAAAATGCTACTTTGATGAAAGTAAAGATTGTATTACAAGATTAGATAATTCTAATACGGTTATAAAAGGAGAGGATGCATTATGTGTTTTTTTGTGAAAGACATGGGAATTGATTTAGGTACGGCAAATACCTTAATTTATATAAAAAACAAAGGAATTGTTCTCGACGAACCATCTGTAATTGCTGTTGATTCTTATACAAAAAGTGTGTTGGCTACAGGACGAGAAGCAAAGGATATGATTGGGAAGGCTCCGGATAATATTAAGGTAGTCAGACCTTTGCAGGATGGTGTTATTTCTGATTTTGAGATGACTGCAAGTATGTTGAAGTCATATATTAAAAGGGTTATGCCTGAGAGTTCTATATTTACAAAAGTGAGAATTGTAGTAGGGGTTCCTTCTGGCGTAACGGAAGTCGAAAAGAGGGCGGTTGAAGAAGTTATTCGTCAACTGGGAGCAAAGGAAGTGTATATTTTAGAAGAACCAATGGCAGCGGCAATCGGAACAGGATTGGCAGTTGACAGTGCTATGGGATGCATGATCGCTGATATTGGAGGGGGAACGTCTGACATTGCTATCATTGCTCTTGGGGGGATTGTTACAAGTACATCGCTGAGACATGCAGGGGACAAGCTGAACGAAGCAATTGTTACTTATATGAGAAAACAGTATGATTTGCTGATTGGCGATAAAACAGCGGAAGATATTAAAGTAACAATTGGCTGTGCATACATAGATAAGTCTAATCCGGATAGCATAAAACAAATGGAAGCAAGAGGCAGAGATATTATTTCTGGTCTTCCAAAGACGATTACTATTACTTCGATGGATGCTATGAAAGCATTGGAGGAACCGATCAAAATTATTATTGACGGTGTAAGAAGTACTTTGGAAAAGACTCCGCCTGAAATTTCAGCGGATATTGTAAGCAGTGGGTTGGTGCTTTCAGGTGGAGGCGGTTTGATTCGAGGTTTGGACGAGTTGATCGAATTATCAACGGGATTAAAAGTTACGATCGCTGAAAATGCACTGGAAGCTGTAGCGGAAGGAACCGGAAAAAGCTTGTCAAATATTGAAAAAATTCAAAAATATGCAGGAAGAGGCACGAAAAGGAAAGTATGAATTGGCTGAGAGAACACAAAATTTTAACGATGATACTATCGATATTTTTTATATTGATTATTATTACGGTCGTTTCCTATAGCAATATTGGAAATAGCACAGCTTTAGGCCGAGGTATCCAGAAGATGGTTGCCTTGATTCAAGAGCCTATTTCGAGTGCGGGAAGCGGAGTGAAAACAGGGGCAAAGGGTATTTTTCAATTTCGAAGCATCATGAAGGAAAATGAGGAACTGAAAAATCAGATTTCCGACCTGAACAGACAAATTGTTCAAAATAAGCTTACAGAAGCGGAACTGGGTGAGTTGAGAAATTTATCCAATGTTTTGGGTTATAAGAATGTTTCCTCAAACTATACCTTCGTAACAGCAGATGTGATTGCGATGGACGGGTCGAATTGGTTTAACTTATTTACGATTAATGCAGGGACAGAGGATGGACTTTATAAGGATGCTGTGGTGGTCAACGGAGACGGATTGATCGGCAGGGTTTTAGAGGTCGGCAGTGACTGGTCCAAGGTCATTTCTGTAATTGATGAATCAAACTCCGTAAGTTTTATAGTTTATCAGGATATGCAGCTGCTTGGTATTCTATCTGGTGATGGAAAGGGCGGACTGAAGGGTTACATGATCGATCCTGAGGCTGCTGTGAGCGAAGGAAATATTCTCATTACTTCAGGAATTGGGATGTATCCGGAAGGTATTCCAATAGGAAAGGTCGAAAAAGTTGTATGGAATAATGATACACTGCTTAAGACAGTGACGATTGAACCAAGCGCATATTTTAAAAATTTACAAAAGGTAACCGTACTGGTCAATCAGTAGTTTTGGAGGCAGCTTTGAAGTACAGATACTCATTTATCATATTTTTCATAGGATTTATTCTTCAATCCACTATCATGAATTACTTTGGAATATTTCACATGTCACCCAATATAATTCTATGTTTGGTGGTAGTTGTTTCCTTTTTGTATGAAGGTTATCATGGAATTCTATTTGGGATTCTATTTGGAATCATTCATGATATTTGTTTTGCGGAGATCATAGGAGCCGCTGCTATATCCCTTTTTTCTGTTGCACTAATTTGCATCGAAATGAAGCGTTATTTATATAAAGACAGTTTAGTTTCGGTAACAATTGTATCAATCGTAGGAACAACCATTTATGCATTGCTTTATTGGAGCATCAATAAAATACTGGGCAATGGCGTGGTATTTTTGTATGCTATGGAAAAGGAAGCCATATTGTTGATTTATCATATCTTGATCACTTTGATTATGTATCATTTTGTCAGTCGAAGGGTCATAAAACATCGGAGTGACCGATATATGTACCGAGGGGGATTGCAGCAGGCAAGGAGCTTTAAGCGATTATGAAATGGATAAAATCTAGAAACAATCAAATACTTACGATGGTTATGATTATGATGGCAATCTTGGGAATCCGCTTATTTGGATTAACGGTAATAGAAACAAGCAAATGGGATGAAGAGGCTACCAATAATAGTGTGAGAAGCATTAATACCTCTGCACCCAGAGGAGAAATCATGGATCGCTATGGAAGAGTATTGGCTGGAAATACTCCGAGCTTTACAGTACAATTCAGCGCAGGAGATTTGACAAATGATAAAATTAACACAGTTTCACGAAATTTGATCCGTATTCTAGATGCAAATGGAGATGCATATTATGATAATTTTCCCATTCTCATAGAAAATGGTATCTTTTATTATACTTATCAAAAGGATATTGAAGAATGGTTGGCTTCTCAAACTATGCCTACAAACTATACAGCGGAGCAGGCCTTTGATGAGATACGAAGACGACAGAATATTGATGAAGGTTTAAATAAATACGATGCTCAGGTCGAACTGCAGACGGTTTATAATATCTTCCCGCCAATTTCTGTAAAGAATATGAAATTTATAAAAGAACTAGATAAGGAAAGTTTCCTGAGCAGATATTATCTTAATACGGATTTAACTGCAGCACAGGCTTTTCAATCGCTTCGGGAAAAATTTGAAATCTCTCCGGATTTATCCGATATTGAAGCGCGAAAAATCATGATTGTGAGAAATGAATTATCGTCTCAAGGTTATCGAAAATATATGCCCGCCAAAATAGCAGGTGGAGTTTCCAATAGCACCATTGTAATCATAGAAGAAAAAAACTCTGATTTGCCGGGTGTTGAAGTGGTTGCAGAGTCGATTCGATTTTATCCAAATGGAAGCACAGCCGCTCATGTGCTTGGATACTTAGGTCGGATTTCAGAACGTGAGAAAGAATATTATATCGGTGAAAAAGGTTATAAATCTACAGATATGGTTGGTAAAGAAGGCATCGAAAAAGCATATGAATCCACTTTGAAAGGGCATGATGGAACCAAAAATGTAGAGGTGAACGCCTTTGGTGAGCTGGTTCGAGTGATTAATGAAACAGAACCACAGAAAGGAAAAGACGTTTATTTAACCATTGATCTGGAATTACAGAAAACAGCAGGGGCTGCATTGGAACAGGCACTGACGGAAATTCAGAAAGCAGGGACTTTTAAAAGTCAATGGGGAGATTATAAATATGGTACGGCATATAGAAATGCCAACGTAGGTGCTGTCGTTGCGCTGGATGTTAAAACGGGAGATGTGCTTGCAATGGCAAGTTACCCTGACTTTGACCCCAATTTATTTGCGAACGGCATCAGCAAGGAAAACTGGAATGCTTTGCAGTCCGAAAACCCAAGAGATCCCCTGTCTCCTTTGCCGTTATATAATGTCGCGGCAAGAACTGCAGTACAACCGGGTTCCACTTTTAAACCGGTAACCGCTACAGCGGCATTGGAAAGCGGTCTTGATCCGACGAGAAAATTGAGAGACGGAGGGTATGTCCAGGTTGGAAACAGAACCTACGGTTGCCTTGTGTGGAATCGATATAAACGGACGCATGGATATATTAATCTCTACGAAGCAATCGAAGTGTCCTGCAATTATTATTTCTTTGATATTGCAACGGGACGTGACTTTTATAACAAAACTTCGCTAGGCCTTAAAGAGCCAATGAGTATTGAAAAGATAACGTCATATGCACAGCAATATGGACTTGGACTCTCAACAGGTATCGAAATTCCTGAAACTGTCGTACCGGTACCGAGTGCGGATAGAAAGCTTACACTGATCAAATCCATGCTGAGAAATGTTCTGATTGGAAGAGCAGAAATGTATTTTGAAAAATCTTTAATTGATGATAAAGAAAAGCTGAATGAAACGATCAAAACGATTATAAGCTGGACAGAAGAAAATCCAACAAGAAATGAGCTGATTGAAAGACTGGGAAAGCTTGGTATAAAAAAAGACCTGATCGAAACTGTAGCTGATTTGTGTAAATTTACTTACTTTAATCAAGCGAAATGGACGACCGGGGACGAACTGAACATCGCTATTGGACAGGGGGAAAATGCCTATACCCCATTACAAATGGCAAACTATGTTGCTACAATAGGAAATAAAGGCGTGCATAATCAAGTGAGTTTGATCAAGGCAATTGAAGATCTGGGAGCTATGGAAAAAGCTCCTGGAAAGAAAATTGATATTGATAACGACGAATATCTAAATCATATCATTAAAGGAATGAAGTTGGTTACAGCCGGATCAAGGGGAAGCTTAAGGAGTGCTTTTGCAAACTTTCCGGTGCAGGTTGCAGGAAAAACAGGAACTGCTGAGAGAGCCGGAAAGATTAATCCGCCGGATGAAGTGGAATACATCAAACAGTATCTGCCTAAAATTAACAGCAGCTTAAAGTGGGAAGATGTAGAAGAGGAATTGGTTAGATTGATGGCGGATTACCCAGATGTCTATACCACAAGAAATTCAGCAGCCAGACAAGCAGTGATCAATCTTAGTAATGGAAAGGTTACGACGACAAAGTTAGATGCCTACAAAGCCAGCTATGACAATTTTGCATGGGTTGTGACACTTGCTCCTGCAGATGATCCTAAAATTGCAGTGGCAGTACTTTTATTCCAAGGCGGAACAGCCGGATATGCCGCACCCGTAGCAAGAGAAGTAATTGCGAAATATCTAGAACTGGATAAAGTATATGAAGATTATAATATTGACACGAGAATAACACAATGAGGAGAGAAAAATGGGGAAGGTAATTTTGATAGCTTCAGGAAAAGGTGGTGCCGGTAAGACGGTGTTTACTTCTAACATCGGAGCAAAACTTGCGCAGGAAGGTTATAAAGTTGTCCTGATTGATATGAATATGGGGCTGCGAAACCTTGACATCTGCCTGGGACTGGAGAACAAAGTTGTTTATGATGTGGCGGATGTACTTTCCGGTATCTGCAGAATTAAGCAGGCATTAATTAAAGACAGAAGATTCCCCGAGCTTTACTTGATGTCGGCACCTCAAAATAAAGAGAAAACGGAAATAACTTCTCTTCATATGAAGGTGTTATGCAATAAATTAAAACGAAACTTTGATTTTATTATCATTGATGCACCTGCAGGCATTGACGAAGGATTGGCGATCGCAGGGGCTGGGGCAGATTCGGCGATAATCATAACCGTTCCGGAATATGCCGCAGTTCGGGATGCCGATGCATTGGATCATGTTCTTTTAGCAATGGGAATTAAAAAACGGACTTATATAATTAACAAGGTTAAGGCAAACCTGATCTGCACAGGTCTGGTACCAGGTATTGCAGAAATAGCCGAGACTATGAGACCGGATATGGCAGGTATCATTCAATATGACGAAAATATTCACATTGCAGCAAACAATGGCTTGCCGATTGTTTATAAAGAAGGAACGTACATAGAAAAGAACTTCCAAAAGATACTGGAACGAATCATCGAAGCATCGTAGAATACGATGCTTCGTTTTTTTTAAACTTGTAGGGCACCTGGCAGAAATATCCTCCTTGAAAACCGCCGCCTTTGAATGCTCCGCATAAAGACGGTAATAGGTTTCACGGTTTTCCTTGAGAATACCTCTGCGCGAGCTCCTATTTCATTTAAAAATTAATGATCTTACTTCTGATGCCCACATTGAGGACGATTCCGAGTGCGACCATGTTCGCCACTACCGATGAGCCGCCGTAGCTGATAAAGGGAAGGGTAACACCAGTAACTGGCATGATCCCCATTGCCATGGCAATGTTTTCGAAAATCTGGAAACAAAACATGGAGAGGATACCGATGACGATTAAAGAACCATACATATCCTTTGCATTATTAGCAATCTTAAGCATTCGATAGAGGAAAACCGTGTAAAGCAATATGACAACACCACCACCGATCAATCCCAACTCTTCTGATATAACGGAGAAGATGAAATCTGATTTTTGAACGGGCAGGAATTTTAATTCTTTTTGTGTACCCTCAAAAAGACCTTTCCCCAATACTCCTCCGGATCCAATAGCAACTTTGGAATTCCAAACCTGATAGTTTCCGGGAAGAGACATGACGTCCGGATGCAGAAATGCATCAATTCTTTCCTTTTGATGAGATGCCATAAAGCGGTATAAAATAGGCATAGAGATAAAAAATGCGCCCCCCAGCTTCGCAAAGAGCTTGTAATCAATACCTGCTGAGAATATCATAATTACTATCATAAAACACATGACAACGGCAGTCCCCAGATCCTCTTTCAGAATAATAAGGACAAAAGGAGCGGCATAAAGTCCTGCAATCCCAACCCCTTTTAATGTTAATAAGGTATTGCGATTCCGTGTCAGATAACTTGAAAAGACAAGAACAAAAGATATTTTTACCAACTCAGAAGGCTGCATATCGATCGGACCTAAATCTACCCAAGCCCTGGAATTATAGTGCTCCACACCTAGACCGGGAATATAAACCGTCAGGAGAAAAAAGATGGAAGCGGCATAAATGATCTTTTCCATACTTTCAAATGTTTTATAATTGAAAAGCAGGACAACACATAATGCTATAATACCTAGGCAATAAGCAGCGAACTGTACCGTAATATCTTTTGTAATGATAAATTCACCTTCGTAGGATGTGCTTCCAACCATGATGATACTGATTGCTGCAAAGCAGATTGGTAAAAACAGTAGAACTTTATCTATATTTTTCAGTAAATTTTTAAAATAATCCATATAATACTACCTTCGTTTCTTTGTTAGAGTGAGATTCCACGAATAGTGATTTTTTACAAAATATCACTGTTGACACAGGCTAATTCAACTTGACATTATGTCACGTCAAACATTATAATATATATTGTGTAGTTATATCAATATTTAATTACGTAATGCTGATATTTAGTAACTCGCCTTAAGTTGAACGGGCGTTAAAAAAGTAAAAAAATATTAAGGAAAGAGAGGTGCGTTAACATAGGAATAGGAACAGGAATACTCATTGGAATTGTTGCCTTGGCCTTTGGGTCTTTGGTTGGATATATATTCAGAAAGAATGTTGGAGAAAAAGCTATTGGAAGTGCTGAACAAAAAGCAAAGAATATAATCCTCGATGCTGAAAACAGATCGGAAACCATAAAAAAGGAAATAACCATTGAAGCAAAAGAAGAAGCTCATAGAATGAGAAGTGATGTTGAGCGTGAAATCAGAGAAAGAAGAGCAGAAATCCAGAGATCGGAAAAAAGACTGATCCAAAAGGAAGAATCTATTGACAGAAAAACAGAGAACTTAGAAAAGAAAGAAGAAGGCATTACACAAAAAGAGCAATTATTAATTGAGAAACAACATGAATTGGATGGATTCATCAATAAACAAATAGAGGAGCTTGAAAGAATATCTGGATATACTGTGGATGAGGCAAAAAATATTTTGCTTTCAAACATCGAAAAAGAGATAAGATATGAAGCATCTATAATGATCAAGGATATTGAATCCAAGGCAAAGGAAGATGCCGACAAGAAGGCAAAGGAAATTATCACTGGAGCCATTCAACGATGTGCTGCAGACCATGTTGCAGAAAGCACCGTATCTGTAGTACCCCTTCCAAATGATGAGATGAAGGGAAGGATCATTGGAAGAGAAGGAAGGAATATTAGAGCGATTGAAACCTTGACAGGGATTGACTTAATTATTGATGATACACCGGAAGCAGTCATCTTATCCGGATTTGATCCGGTCAGAAGAGAAATTGCGAGACTGTCTCTTGAAAAGCTTATCGTAGATGGAAGAATCCACCCGGCGAGAATTGAAGAGATGGTTGAAAAAGCAGGAAAAGAAGTGAATAATATCATAAAGGAAGAAGGAGAGCAGGCGACATTTGAAGTTGGCATACATAATCTTCATCCGGAATTGATAAAACTTCTTGGAAGATTAAAATACCGAACAAGTTATGGACAAAATGTCCTGAAGCATTCCGTGGAAGTTGCACATTTGGCTGGTTTAATGGCAGGAGAATTGGGACTTGATATCAAGACAGCTAAGCGGGCAGGGTTACTCCACGACATTGGAAAATCTATTGATCATGAGGTTGAAGGAACACACGTTGATATCGGAATTGACCTTTTGAAAAAATATAAGGAGTCCGAAACGATCATCAATGGTATGGCAGCTCATCATGGGGATTATGAGCCAAAGAGCATGGAGGCAGTTCTTATCGCTGCTGCAGATGCACTGTCGGCGGCAAGACCGGGGGCAAGGAGAGAAACTCTTGATACGTATATCAAGAGACTTCAGAAGCTTGAGGAAATTGCAAACACTACTCCGGGAGTTGAACGTTCCTTCGCAATCCAAGCTGGTCGTGAAATTAGAATTATTGCAAGGCCTGAAGAGATGAATGACGAAGAAATCGTATTCCTGGCCAGAGAAATCAGCAAGAAGATCGAAAGCGAACTGGAATATCCAGGACAGATCAAAGTCAATGTACTCAGAGAAACAAGAGCAATCGAATATGCAAAATAAAAGAAGAGGCTTAAGCCTCTTCTTTTATGGGAAATAGATACATGATCATCAATCCTATGATTTGATGAGGAGGACAATATGTTTGTTTATTTGGATAACAGTGCTACAACGAAGCCTTACGCACAAGTTACGGCTGAAATCGTAAAATATATGGAGACGGATTTTGGAAATCCATCCTCTTTGCATAGAATGGGAATTACAGGGGAAAAGGCCTTAAAAGAATCGAGGAGAGCAGTTGCATCATCAATCGGTGCGAAAGAAGAGGAAATCTATTTTACCTCTGGGGGAACAGAGTCGGACAATATGGCATTATTCGGAGCAGCGCAAGCTAGAAAAAGAAGAGGGAATAAAATTATTACTTCTCAAATCGAACATCCAGCAGTTCTGGAAAGTTGTAAAAAACTTGAATCAATAGGTTTTCGAGTAGTTTATCTTCCTGTAGAACGAAGTGGAATTGTAAGTATCTCTGCTTTAGAAAATGCAATTGATGATCAAACCGTTTTAATATCGATTATGCAGGTGAACAACGAAACTGGTGCGATCCAACCAATAAGAGAAATCAGTGAATTGAGAAATCAAATGGCAAAAAAGCTTGGGATTGAAATACTATTGCATTCAGATGCAGTACAATCGTATGGAAAATTGCCGATTCAAATGAAAGAGAGCGGTGTTGATCTATTGTCTGTCAGCGGACACAAGATTCATGGTCCCAAAGGTGCTGGAGCCCTATATATTAGAAAGGGTCTTACTTTACCGCCTTATCATTATGGTGGAGGACAGGAGAGGGGAATCCGATCCGGTACAGAGAATGTACCAGCGATTGCAGGGCTTGGCATTGCAGCAGGATTAAGCAGCAATTCTATAATGAAACGGATAGAATCTATGAGCGCGGTAAAAACTTATCTTACAGAAGGAATTCGTTCTGAGATACAGGATGTAAGATTTAACAGCGAGGAGGAAGGCAGCTCATCCATTTTGAATGTCAGCTTTTTAGGAGTTCGAGGCGAAGTTCTTCTGCATATCCTTGAACAATCTGAAATCTATGTTTCAACAGGTTCTGCCTGTTCCTCCAATAAAAAAGGTCAAAGCCATGTATTAAAGGCTATGGGGCTTAGCCATGCTGAGATTGAAGGAGCAATTCGCTTTAGCTTCTGCGAATTCAATACAATAGAAGAAATAGATTTTGTTTTGGCTGAAGTAAAAAAAGCTGTTCAAAAATTTAGAAAGTTAGGTAGTTTTCGATGATGGAAGAAAGAAATACATTTATAATCCGATGCGGAGAAGTTGCACTTAAAGGATTGAATAAACCATACTTTGAAAGAATGCTGGTCGACCGTATTAAACGTGCTCTAAAAAAATATAATGAGGTAGAAGTCAAGAGGCATGAAGGACTTATTTTTGTAAAATCTCCAGGGGAGATTGATCCAGATTTTATTGTAGGAGATATTTCAAGAGTTTTTGGGGTCGCTTCCATCAGTCCTGCTGTTGAGACGGCTTCTGATATGGATGAAATCGGCCAAGCTGCTGTTGAATATATGCTTCGTCTAATTGAGAAAAGAGGAGTGAAAACCTTCAAAGTAGATGCAAAAAGGGCAGATAAGAACTTTCCGGTAAAATCTCCCGATATTGCCAAAATGGTTGGGGCGAAAGTGCTGATTGGGTGCAAGGTTTTAAAAGTAGATGTGCATAATCCGGATTGCTTGCTTTTTGTTGATGTAAGAAGGGATAAGTCCTATATCTATGAACAAAAAATTTCGGGATTCGGTGGACTTCCATTAGGCACAAACGGGAAAGGAATGATTCTTTTGTCTGGGGGTATCGACAGCCCGGTTGCTGCATGGATGATGGCAAAACGTGGCATGCTCATTGAAGCGATCCATTTTCATTCCTATCCGTATACCAGTGAGAGAGCTCAGGAAAAAGTTGTGGACCTTGCCCGTATCGTTGCAGGTTATTGCGGCAGATTTAAAATGCATACGATTAATCTTCTTCCAATACAGGAGTTGATTGTACAAAATTGCCCTGAGGAAGAAACGACAATTTTGGTACGAAGATTTATGATGATGATTGCTGAAAAGGTGGCTCAGGAGACGGATAGTTATATGCTGATAACGGGTGAAAACCTGGGACAGGTTGCAAGCCAGACTGCAGAAGCTTTGGTTGTTACCGATCAATCAGTTCAAATGCCTGTTATGAGACCATTGATTGCTATGGATAAAGTGGATATTATGGATATTGCAAAAAATATCGGAACATATGAAACTTCAATCCTTCCATATGAAGACTGTTGCACTGTTTTTTTGCCAAAACATCCAACTACAAAACCAAAGCTTGCGAAGATATTGGCCTCAGAAAGCAAGCTGGATGTTGATCGGCTGGTTGCTGATGCGGTGGCATCAAAGGAAGTCTTTACCATCTATCCGGAAGAATAATACTGATCAAATAATCGCCGTTTTTTATTGAGCTACTGATTTGCAAAACGTAAGTATCGGACTGCTAAAAGTGGAGCATCTATCAATAAACGAGTAGAAAAGTAAACATTTTCGTAATCAGTCATATTGTATTATATACATTAAAAATAATGTATAAATAGCGACTGATCAAATTTGCTATTATTCAGAAACGGAGAATCAAAATGGAAAATCAATGTTGTTGTAATAATCATTCAACATTTTTTAATAGGCCTAAGGGAAGTGGTGACTCAATAATACCGTTTGCATCAGGCGGAGCGACAATCATGACTACGGTTTTAGATAATCTGGCAGGAGTGCAAGCCCTTGTGGGTTTTGGAAACAATACGATTGGTACGCTTGCAGGCGGCTTGATTGATATTTCAGGAAGTTCTAGCTTTGCTTTTTCAGTACCAAGAGACGGTATCATTACTTCAATAGCTGCGTATTACAGTGTTGGAGCAGAGTTGGATCTTGTTGGCAGTACTGTTACAATTACGGCTCAAATGTATCGCTCAGCAACTCCAAACGATAGCTTTGCACCTGTTGTCGGTGCAAGCTGTACTCTTGATCCGCCGTTAACGGGATTAGTATCCGTTGGTGCAATTTCAAGCGGTTTGGTAACGGGGCTTTATATTCCGGTTACCGCAGGCACTCGTCTGATGTTTGTCCTTTCTGCCAGAGTCACCGAGGGTATTGATATTGAAACGATGCTCTCCGGATTTGTCAGCGGAGGGCTTAGCTTGAAAGCTTTTTAATAAATGGGATGATCGTTAATTCGGAGCGCCCGCTGGGCGCTCCGGCCTTTCAAACTTAATTGAGGAGTTCATTGAATGTTGAACAAGATACCTGAGCTAAAAGAACTAATTGGAGAAATCAAGCTTAATGTTCGGCAAGAACAGCTATCGTAACCGTTTCAATCAACAGTTGTTTTAAACATTGACTGAATAGGAGACATATCGACAAAAATAGAACGAATTCCCTTCATTCTCTTAGAGACAGAGAGTGGACAAGCTTGTATAATTAGATAAGAGGGGGGAGTTCTTATGCAGATAGAATTTCAAATGACGGATGATATTTTGATAGCAAATTTGGATGGTGAGTTGGATCATCACTCTGCGGCTGTGATTAGAGAAGAGATTGATAAGACTATGGAAACCTTTCATACAAAACATCTTATTTTCAATTTTGAAAAAGTAACCTTTATGGACAGTTCGGGAATCGGCGTCGTCATGGGTCGATACAATAAAATTATAAAACAGGGAGGCAAGTTAGTCATAACAGGCTGTAATGAATATATTTACCGGATTTTAGATATGGCAGGTATTTATACCATCGCTTCCGGAATGAAAAGCGTTTCTGAATCTATAGAACAAATAGAATCAAAGATGGGGGAGGTGGAAAGTCGCAATGAATAATCAGAATGAAAATGGAAAAGAGCCGATTTTAAATCATATAAAGCTTGAATTTCTAAATCGATCCGAAAATGAAAGCTTTGCTCGAGTTGCAGTAGCAGCCTTTATTGCGCCTTTGGATCCAACGGTAGAGGAATTAACAGAAATTAAGACAGCGGTTTCCGAAGCAGTCAGTAATGCAATCATTCATGCCTATGGGATAGATGTGGGCGGAATTGTCACTTTGGAATGTACAGTAGATCAGGAAAGAAGAGTGAAAATTACCATATCGGATAATGGAATAGGGATTGACAATGTTCCTTTGGCTCGAGAACCTCTTTACACTTCAAAACCCGATGAAGAACGATCAGGAATGGGATTTACCGTAATGGAAAGCTTTATGGATAAGCTTGAAGTGGAGTCGACACCCAAAATGGGAACGAAAGTCACAATGATAAAGATTTTGGATACGGCTTATGAACTCTAATTATACGGCACGAAGTAAAGAGGATACATACAATCTAATTGAACTGGCTAAGAGTGGGAATGAATGGGCCAGGGAAGAGCTAATAAAACAAAACACAGGTCTGGTTAAGAATATCGCGTTAAAATTTATGGGAACCGGATATGAATTGGATGATCTCATGCAAATCGGCTATATTGGTCTGCTGAAAGCGGTCGACCGGTTTGACAGCAGCTATGGTGTTATGTTTTCAACCTATGCGGTACCTATGATATTAGGAGAAATCAGGCGATATCTTCGCGATGACGGCAGAATCAAAGTGGGTAGACAGGTTAAGCAGGACATTAAAACCATGAAGCATTTCCAAGAAAGGTTCTATAATGAACATGGAAGATATCCGAAAGTAAGTGAACTTGCAGATTTAATGGAAATGGGAACGGAACAGATTCTGAATTTGATGGAGACAAGCGATGCTTTAACAAATTTGGAAAGCTTGGATGACCCGGACAGGCAGGAGCGTGCAGGTAAAGAACTATATACAGATACGGAACAGAGAAATATTGATCTCATCCATTTAAAAAGTATGATCCGTAACTTATCTAACAAGGAAAGGCAGATTATTGTGCTTCGGTACTTTAAGGATATGACTCAGCAACAGGTTGCGGGATTAATGGGAATTTCTCAGGTACAGGTATCCCGGATTGAAAAAAAAATATTGGTATCACTGCGAGAGCAAATGGATTAAGAGGAACCGTCTGGGAAAAACAGTCGGTTCCTTTTTGGTTTAATTTTGTTTTATTGTGGTGATATATTTCTTAAAAATAACACCAATTATCTAAAAAACTTAATTAGAATTTCAAATCATTGAAGAAATGTGGTAAAAACCTCAAAACATCTGAATTTTCAGTATATTCAGGACGGTTAGGTATGCAAAAAAAAACATCGGAATATGACAGGAAAAGGTTGCAAAAATCTAAAAAATGTTGTTTACTTGTATTATATAATGTTATTTTTATAACAATAAAAACGTTATAATATCCTGAAATGATCTGATAAATTTTTAGTTTAAGGAGGCTTAACATGAACTTTCAACTAACGAAAGAACAAGAATTAGTAAGAAAAATGGTAAGAGAGTTTGCTGTTAATGAAGTAGAGCCAATTGCGGCTGACATTGACAAAGAACACAGATTCCCTGTTGAAAATGTCAAAAAAATGGGTGAATATGGATTAATGGGAGTACCTTTTCCAACCGAACTTGGCGGTGCAGGTGGAGATCACATATCGTATGCAATTACGGTGGAAGAATTATCAAGAGTATGTGGCTCGACAGGTGTTATCTGTTCCGCGCATACTTCGCTTTGCGCATGGCCTATTTGGGCTTGGGGAACGGAAGAACAAAAGCAAAAGTACATGATTCCTTTGGCAAAGGGCGAAAAACTTGGTGCATTTGGATTAACAGAACCAAATGCGGGAACCGATGCTGCCGGACAGCAAACAAGAGCTGTTGATAAGGGTGATCATTGGTTGTTGAATGGCGCGAAAGTATTTATTACGAACGGTGGATATGCAGATACGTTTGTTGTTATGGCTATGACAGACAAGAAAAAGGGAACGAGAGGCGGAATCAGTGCATTTATCGTTGAAAAGGACTTTGAAGGATTTTCAATCGGTAAGACAGAAGATAAAATGGGTATCTGTGCATCTTCAACGACTGAATTGATTTTCCAAAATTGTAAAGTTCCAAAGGAAAACATATTAGGAAAAGTTGGCGACGGATTTAAAGTTGCTATGTCAACTCTTGACGGCGGCCGTATCGGTATTGCATCCCAGGCTCTCGGTATCGCACAGGGTGCTTTTGATGTAACGGTTGAGTACATGAAATCCAGAAAACAGTTTGGAAAAAAGCTTTCACAGATGGAAGCATTGCAGTTTG
Organism: Anaerovoracaceae bacterium; assembly: GCA_963665645.2. Lineage (GTDB taxonomy): Bacteria > Bacillota > Clostridia > Peptostreptococcales > Anaerovoracaceae > Anoxybacterium. Next base: position 300,784 of record CAXXQN010000005.1, read on the forward strand.
AAATCGCTGATATGAAAACCAGAATTGAAGCTTCAAGATTATTAATTTATAAAGCTGCGGATATGAAGGATAAGCATCTTGCATATGGCCCTGCTTCTGCAATGGCTAAATTATTTGCTGCGGAAACTGCGATGTATGTAACAACCAAGGCTGTACAGCTTCACGGTGGTTATGGATATACGAAGGATTATCCGGTTGAAAGAATGATGAGGGACGCTAAGATCACTGAAATTTATGAAGGAACTTCAGAAGTTCAGAAGATCGTTATCGCTGCATCAGTATTTGGTAAATAATTAAGGAGAAGGAGGATTAAAAAAATGGCATTTAAAATTATCGTCTGCGCAAAGCAGGTTCCCGATACGAATGAAATCAAGATCGATCCGGTTAAAAAGACTTTAATTAGAGAAGGCGTTCCAAGCATTTTAAACCATGATGATGCGAACGCTTTAGAAGAAGCATTAAAAATAAAAGATATATATCCCGATACGCACATTACCGTAGTTACTATGGGACCTCCACAGGCAAAAGATATGCTGATGGAATGTCTTGCTATGGGAGCAGATGAAGGAGTTTTGGTAAGTGACAGAGCAGTGGGAGGATCCGATACTTGGGCTACTTCCAATGCAATTGCTGCGGCAATTCATAAGCTTGGCAAATTTGACCTTCTTTTTGCAGGTCGCCAGGCTATCGACGGAGACACTGCCCAGGTTGGTCCTCAGCTTGCTGAAAAACTGGGATTACCACAGGTTACATATGTAACGGAATTCGCAATTGATAAGAATATGAAAGATATTACAGTAAAAAGAGCTATGGAAGACGGGTATGAACTGATTAAGATTCAGACTCCTTGCATGCTGACAGCAATCAAAGAGCTGAACAAGCCAAGATATATGTCTGTGAATGGTATTTTCGGCTTGAAAGAAAAAGAAATAAAGGTTTGGAACGCAAAAGATATCGAGGTTGATCTTACAACTGTAGGGCTGGATGCGTCTCCAACAAACGTTTATCGCTCCTTCACACCTGCTCCAAAGGGAAAAGGTATGATGGTCGAAGCAGATACTGAAATAGAAACTGCGCAGAAGCTTTTAATAAATTTAAAAGCGAAGCATGTAATCTAAGAAGGAGGAGGAATTAAAATGGCAATTGTAGTTATTAAAGATAAATGTAAAGGCTGTAAATTATGTATCAAGGCATGTCCGTTTGAAGCGATTGAAATGGAAGGAAAGTTGGCTGTCATTAACGAAAAATGTACTGCCTGCAACCAGTGCATCACTGCCTGCAAATTCGGCGCTATCGAAAAGACAGAAGACACAACTGGTCCTGTGGATCTTTCTGCTTACAAGAATGTTTGGGTCTATGCAGAACAAAGAAAAGGCAAACTAATGAACGTTGCTCTGGAACTGATCGGTGAAGGCCACAGATTATCCAGAGAAATTAGTGATGATACGAAAGTATGTGCTCTGATCGTTGGAAACAACATTGAACATCTTGCTAAAGAATGCTATGAATATGGTGCTGACTCGGTTTACATGATTGAAGATCCTCTTCTTGAGAATTTTACAACCGACGGATATACGAAAGTGATCGTTGATGCAGTAAATGAATATAAGCCGGAGATTGTAATTTATGGCGCAACACATATTGGAAGAGATCTTGCTCCAAGAGTTGCTGCGAGATTGAATACCGGTTTGACTGCAGATTGCACCAGACTGGATGTTAAGGTTTCCAGTTATATCGATTATGCAGTGAAAAACACTACATTAGATGTATCTACTCTGGATCCTAACTCTGATGATAAAGGATTAAAGCAGACTCGTCCAGCATTCGGTGGAAACCTGATGGCGACCATCATCTGTCCTAAGACTAGACCGCAGATGTCTACTGTTAGACCTGGAGTAATGCAGAAGCGAGAAAAAAATGCCTCCGCAACCGGGGAATTAGTAAAGGTGAAACCTACTATCTCAAAAAGTGACATCAAAGTTGAGATTCTTGATATCGTAAAATCAGCAAAAGAACTCGTTTCACTGACTGATGCAGACATCATCTGTTCTGGCGGACGTGGTCTTGGAGATCCTTCCGGATTTGAATTGATCAAGAAGTTTGCCGATAAGGTAGGCGGTGTTGTTGGCTCTTCCAGAGCAGCTGTTGATGCGGGTTGGATTGATCATTCCCATCAAGTCGGACAGACAGGAACAACTGTAAAACCTAAGATCTATTTTGCTTGTGGTATCTCAGGCGCAATCCAGCATTTAGCTGGAATGCAGACTTCCGACATCATCGTTGCGATTAACAAGGATGCGGATGCTCCGATTTTTGAAGTAGCTGACTATGGGATCGTAGGCGACCTTTATAAAGTGATTCCTCAGATCATCGAACAGTGGGATGATGCAGAAGCTTTATATGACGCATCTACAAAATAAAGTAAAATTAGTTTTAAGAGAGGCTTAGGCCTCTCTTTTTTTATATGATAGGAAATATCGTTTCCTATCATATAAAAAAGGGGAGTGCAGAGGGGGGACCCCCTCGCCGATGAAGGAGGGTGCTCAGGCTGCTTGCAGCCGCCGAAGGGAACCTTGGGTTCCATAGCGGAAGTGGCGTCAGCCACTTTTTTTATGGAATGCAATGAGATAACTATAAAAAAAGGAGTGCAGAGGGGTGGAAGCCGTGGAGGTTTCCTGGCGGAAGTAGTACAGCTATTTTTTTACATATATTTCACATAGATTTAACCTCCAATTAAAAAGGATTTTATATTCAGGGCATATAGTATGAACAGAATAACAGAGCAAATACATGGAGGTAACAATGAATATCTTAACGCATATTGTATTGTCCCAAATCATTTATGATAACTTAATAATCCAAACCCCTTTAGATAAATTTGCTTTTATCTATGGAAATATGAAACCGGATTTAAATCATAAGCTATTGGAAAATTCTCATATTGCAGATAACTATCTTATTTATGTATGTAATCATTCGGCTCAATTAATGAAGGAGGAGATTCCGATTAAAGAATTCTCTACAGAACTTGGACAAATATGCCATTATGTCTGCGATTTCTTTTGCCGTTATCATTTGAACAAAGAGATATTTCACCATTATCGGGAACACTTTTTTTATGAATGTAAGCTGCATTTCGCGCTTCGAAAAATTAATCGACAATTCAATAGATTAAATAATCAGAAAGTAAACAGAAATGTGGCATCTATTATTTTTCATATGAAAAATAAATATCTTACAGATTCCTGTTCAATTAACAAAGATATTGATTACGCAATATCTACATCAATATGGATATGTAAATCGGTGTCTTATTTTTTATGTGAATCCATAAAGCAATCAGAAGAAAAACAAGATGCAAAAGCGGTTTTGTCATTGGTAGGAGGTCAATCATACTTCCCCTTTCAATGTTAAATTAATTTTACGTATATTTAACACAAATTACATTTATTAAGAGACGATTAGCTACTAGTATAAAATAGTAAGTTGGAATTCGAAAGGAGATTTAACATGAAATCGAAACGAATCATAAGCTGTTTCCTCACGGTCGTGCTGATTTTTGCTATGTCGGGAAACGTATTTGCAACCAGTATTGAAGAAGTTAACGTTGAGAAGGAAGTAAAAAATGTAATTTTACTCATACCGGATGGTATGAGCACCGGTGGTCTTACTCTAGCAAGATGGTACAATGGAGGTTCCTCGTTGAATCTTGACGAAATGGCATCCGGACTTGTCAGAACCTATTCATCTGATGCACCGATTGCTGATTCGGCTCCTGCAGGAACTGCTATGGCGACAGGTTTTAAATCCCATACTGGATTTGTTGGAGTCCTTCCGGATGAAAATACTATGCCGGGAATGAAGACCTTTAATTCTGATAATAAAAGAAAACCTGTTGCAAGTATTTTAGAGGCTTCTCAATTAGCAGGAAAAGCAACAGGCCTTATTGCCACCAGTGAAATTATGCATGCGACACCTGCAGATTTCTCGGCACATGATCCTAGCAGAAAAAACTACGATTCCATTTCTGAACAGCAGGTTTATCAAGATATCAATGTTGTAATTGGGTCCGGTTCACTGTATTTTACCAGTGAGGAGAGGGGAGATAAGGAAGATTTACTTTCCGTTATTGAGGATAAGTATCAATATGCAGATACTACTGAGAAGTTTAATCAGGTAACAACGGGGAACCTGTGGGCGATGTTTGCACCAAAAGCACTGGCTTACGATTTGGACAGAGATTCAAGTAAAGAACCATCTCTTGCCGAAATGACAGATAAAGCAATCGACTTACTTTCCCAAGACGAGGATGGTTTCTTTTTGATGGTAGAAGGAAGTAAAATTGACTGGGCGGCGCATGCAAATGATCCGATCGGCCTTATTTCTGATATTCTTGCCTTTGATAAAGCAGTTGGTGTGGCACTCGATTTTGCAAAAGCTGATGGCAATACCCTTGTGATTTCAGTGACAGATCATGGTAACAGTGGTATTACTATCGGCAATGAATCAACTGACAGTGGTTATGATAAAACTCCTCTGGCTACATTCATTGATCCTTTGAAAAAGGCAACCTTGACTGGAGAGGGTATTGAAAAAATGTTGAATGCCGATCGCTCCAATATTATTGAGGTTATGAAAACCTATTATGGTATTTCAGATTTAACGACAGAAGAGATCAGCAAAATCAAAGAAACAAAGCAAGGTTTGATGAATTATACGGTTGGACCGATGATTGCTAAAAGAGCAGATATCGGATTTACAACCCATGGTCATACCGGTGAGGATGTGACGCTCTACGTTCATGCACCCAAAGGAATAGATTTATTAACAGGCACGGCAGAAAATACAGATATTGCGACTTATATGGAAAAAGCTATGGGAGTTGATTTGAGCCGCGCTACAGAAAAACTGTTTGTAAAAGCAAGAATAGCCTTTGAATCGAAGGGGGCAACGGTTGAATATGATAATACAACAGATGTTAAAAACCCTGTTCTCATTGTAAAAAAAGATGGCAAGACAATCAAATTGCCAATCAATAAAAATATTGCCTATGTAAATGATGTAGAAACAAAGCTGGATGGAGTTGTTCTTTTTAACGGCATCAGTATATATGTACCACAAAGTGCAGTAGATTTAATTTAGTGTATTAGCAGCCTTTCATTATTATTACCTTATAGAGAAAGAGCCAATGGAGAATCTCTCCTTGGCTCTTTCCGCATGCACCCGGCAGACGCACGTTCTGATTTCTCAAAAAAATTAAAGTTTCATATTTGAATAAAGCAAATTTTGCAGATATTGAGTTTATGTAAATGATCATATATTTTCTATTTTTGTAGAAATAATTTCATTTGTTCCCAATTATATTTTGACGCGAAAGAAATCTATAAACGATGTGAAATCATAAATTCGTTCACCTTGGAAATAATAGAATAAACAATAATTTTTAAGGAGGTTTAACAATGCCGAAACAACAACCAAAATCGAACAATAAACCGAAAAAGGAAGTTACAAAACAATATGAGCAGTATGTAAAACAGTTTACCCCTAAACCAAAGTATTTTTCAAATAGTGCAAAAGCCTTTGTAGTTGGCGGATTAATTTGTATGGCTGCTCTCTATATACAGAACCTCTTAATGGATAATGGAATGAGCGAAAAAAATGCGGGAGCCTTCGTAACTGTGATACTGGTATGTTTGGCGCAATTGCTGACTGGTTTTGGTGTATTTGATACGATAGGTAAATTTGCAGGAGCAGGTGTTTTCGTACCGATTACAGGTTTTGCAAATTCTATGGTAGCACCGGCAATTGAATATAAAAAAGAGGGACCCGTATTGGGAGTCGGCGCAAAGCTTTTTAGTCTTGCGGGTCCGGTATTGGTATGTGGTATCTCAACCGCTACGATAATTGGTATGATCTATTATTTCATCAAATAGGAGGCAGCAATGAATAACAAGCTTGGAAAACAAACATTACAATTTTCCTCAAAGCCGAGAGTGATTGGATCCTATGCCTTAGTAGGAGAAAAAGAGGGAAAAGGTCCCATGGCGAAATGGTTTGACCTGGTTTTGGAGGATGATACGTATGGAGAAAAGACATGGGAGAAATCAGAAAGTAAAATGCTAAAGCAAGCTCTTTTACTTGCACTGCAAAAGTCTGGCATTAATAAAGAACAAATTGATATGATATTAAGCGGTGATTTGATCAATCAAATTATGTGTTCTTCATTTATGGCCAGAGATTTGGGAATACCGTTTCTTGGGCTATACGGGGCATGCTCAACAATGACAGAATCAATGACGTTAGGTGCCATCATGATTGATGGTGGTTATGGAAACAATATTTTAGTTGGAGCTTCCAGCCACTACTGCACAGCGGAGAGGCAGTTTCGTATGCCTTTGGAGCATGGTAATCAGCGTCCTCCTTCTGCGCAATGGACAGCAACAGCTGCCGGAGGAATGGTTATATCTTCCAGTAATAAGGGGGATTTGGCAGTAAAACAAGGTCAGAGTGTTAAGGAAATATATATAACTCACGCTACTATAGGAAAGATTATTGATACAGGAATTAAGGATTCAAATCAAATGGGTGCTGCTATGGCACCAGCTGCTGTGGATACTATTGTAAGGCATTTGAATGATACGGGCAGAAGCGTTGATTTTTATGATTTGATTATAACCGGCGATCTTGGATTAATCGGCAAGGATATTGCCGGAGATCTTTTAAGCGGAGCGGGTATCAATGCTGCGGGTCGATATGATGATTGTGGTGCGATGATGTATGATAAAAAACAGGATACCCATAGCGGGGGAAGCGGCTGTGGTTGTTCTGCATCCATATTCAGCGGCTATGTCTATCAAGAAATGAGGACGGGGAAAATAAAGAATGCACTCCTGATTTCTACAGGTGCATTGTTATCAACGATCAGTTCGCAGCAGGGAGAATCAATTCCGGGCATTGCGCATGCAGTAGCTCTTACTACGGAAGGAGAGGGTTAAATGGATTATTTTTATGCATTTTTAATTGGCGGTGGACTCTGTGTCATTGGTCAAATATTAATAGACACCACCAAGCTTACGACACCAAGAATTCTGGTGATTTTCGTGGTGGCTGGTGCAGTCTTAACAGGACTGGGGTTGTATGAACCACTTGTAAAACTGGGAAAGAATGGTGCAACTGTTCCATTGACAGGATTTGGATATTCTTTAACAAAGGGCGCTATGGATGGTGCATCGGAAGGATTCCTTGCAGCAATCTCCGGCGGGTTAAAAAATACTGCCGCAGGTATCACTGCAGCAGTAGTCTTTGGATATATTGTATCGCTTATTTTTTCACCGAAATCGAAACGTTAATCAAAGAAGTTTAACCACGCTGGCGGTTTGCTTCCATCATCTTGATTGTCGTTTCCGTTTCCGTTATTGCCGTTGTCATTACCGGTTTCCGGGTCAACCGGAGTATTCCCGCCTTCTTCAGGATTCGTGCTGCTTCCGTCGTTGTTGGAATTCGGATCTAAAGTAACGCTCGGGTTGATCGGATATTTCAAAATATCCGGATTATGAAGGTTGCAGTAATAGGCTGGGAGTTCATAGGAATAATCACCGACGCGAGGGTCTGCTGTGTACGGTCTTTTTACAAATACTTTATTTATCACATTGTTGCAGTATGGCGTTGCTAAATAATTACTATCGCTGCATACATTCACTGCAACATGGACATTATCGGTCGTGGTTGGCTGGGTTCCCTTAATAAAATATTCATTTATTACGGTGCTCCGTGGGTCAAGGGCGCTTAATTCAGAAGGAAGACGTCCTGATTTTCTGTCAATGGCTACGCTGATCACATTGCTGGGTGCCGACGGGAAGCTGTCTGCTTCCAATCCTGCGTGAACCTTTTTCATGATTTTGCTCCAAAGCCTTGCAGCAGCTCCACTTCCTTGACTTAATTGTATATTTACATCATTTCCAATCCATACAGATGCAGCGTACTGTGGAGTAAATCCAACAAACCAGGCGTCTTTATTATCGGTAGTAGTTCCGGTTTTGCCAGCTACCGGTTGGCTGCCGATCTTTGCAGAACTTGCAATACCGTTTGTTACAGTAGTTCTCAGCATATCTCTTACGATAAAAGCGACGCCCTCATCCATTATCTGTTCTTTTGAGGCTGTGTTCTCCAGAATCACTTCCCCCAGTTTATTGGTAATCTTTGTATAGGCAATTGGTTCGCTATAATATCCCTGATTCGCAAAAGTACCATAGCCTGCGACCATTTCAAGAGGAGAAATTCCATCTGTCATCCCGCCCAATGCGAGAGCAGCTGCATTCATATCGTTTACATCACCGGATTCAACAATCGTAGAAATACCACATTTCTTTAGGAATTCCACGGAAGCTTCTGCTCCGATACCGGAAAAAATCTTGACTGCATTTACATTGATGGATTGTTCCAGAGACTCTCTCATGGTATTTAAACCACGATATCCACTATACCAGTTCTTGGGCCATAATTTCCCCTGAATAGTTAAAGGCGCATCATCAATGACACTGGCAGCGGTCCAAAGATTTCCGTAGCTGTTCCCTTCGGAAGTACCGTTTTTAATTCCTGATTTTGCCTTTTCCATGCCGCTTTGGATAGCCGGTCCGTATACGCCCATCGGTTTGATGGAGGAACCCGGCTGACGCGGGCTTGTTGCACGGTTAAACAGCAGTCTTCCTTCAATATTTCTGCCTCCAACCATTGCCTTGATCTCACCGTTTTTATAGTCGTAAATTACCATGGCGGATTGAGGTTGAACAACTTTTTGTCTCAATGTATAATGCTGCGTTGATATATTGTTGATTATGCTGTTGCTGTTACTTAGGGCAATGCCTTCCGTAATAAACTGGAAGAAATCGGGCACTTCTTTGAAGAATTCTCCGTTAATAACCAGATTTCCTTTCTTATCTTTGCTTTTATATTGCTGGGGAACATTAATTATGCCTCCCTGCATCCTATAGAAGACTCCATCCTGTTCAACGTACATATCTTTAAATTCAATATTGTAGTCAATTTGTCCTTGCACTTCCGTCTTATAGAAATTGAGCCGTTTTCCTTTTAACAACACGATTCCGCCGTCATCAGCAGATTGATACTCCTCCGGTGTCAAAGTGAACGTTCCCTCTGAGTTGAAGTAGTTATTATAGCTGTATAAAAGGACATTCCCATTGGAATTGAGAACATTTCCTGCACTGTCTTTCTTTGGGCGGGATACCTTAGGGAAATTACTGTTGTTTGTAAACTCTTGCTCCGCAATTTTTTGCATATTGGAATTCATGGTCGTGTAAATTCTTAAACCATTATTTTTAATCATCTGCCTGGCATCAGATTTATCAATGTTTAATTCTTTCATTAAATCTTTAATGACTTGATCAATCGCATAGTCGGCAAAGTAGGAGGATATTTCATCGGAGGTATCTTCGTTCGGATTGATTGAAGCTTTTAGATCGACAGCCATGGCTTCATCATATTCTGTCTGCGTAATCTTTTCCTGCTCTAACATAAAGGAGAGAACTAAATTTTTTCTAGTGGTAAAAGCATCATTGTAAACCAAAGTATAAGTTCCCCCCCGGCGAATGATATTGGGGGTGTCTTCTGAGACTTGCTCACTTTCATATCTCTTGACCAAAGCCAATCGATCGGGAGCCTGTGGAAGGCTTGCCAATGCAGCACATTCAGGCAAGGTTAAGTCTTGGCAATCTTTTGAAAAATAAGCCTGAGACGCGGCTTGAATTCCGTTTGTTCCATGACCTAAATATATCGTATTCAAATAGGCTTCTATAATTTGCTCTTTTGACAGGTGTCTTTCTATCAGAACAGTATAATAGGCTTCCTTGATTTTTCTGCGCATGTCATGTTTAGATTTTGTTTCAGCAAGGTAGACATTTCTTGCAAGTTGTTGCGTTATCGTACTTGTTCCGCTGATATTTCTGATGTCTCCACTTAGAACACCTTCTTTAATTGCGCCCATAATTCGAATCACATTAAATCCATTATGCTCCCAGAAGGTTTTATCTTCTATGGCAACAAATGCATCCACAAGGTCTTGCGGAAGATCAGAATAGGATATATTGGTACGCAATTCTTTATTTGTAGTTAAAATGCTGTCCACCACATTACCCGCATCATCATAGAGTGTGGAATTCTCTGCCAGACGGTCATAAATATTATCCGGTTCAATCGGAGGGGTTTGTACAATAATTGAAATTACAATTCCTCCAAGAACAAGAAAGATGGTAAGGAATGAAAATAAAATGAACTTAAATAGTTGCTTTTTATTCACTATGTATTTTTTCTTACGTTTTCGTTTTTTCATTGGATCCTCACTGTGCTTCTTTGCATTGTCAAGTGTGATATTGTCCGACGTAATTTGGGAAATATCATCCTTTTTTGATGAACCAAATTTACCATTTAATGCTGCAAAATGGTTCTGCGGCTTTGATTCTGAAAGCCGTTCCAAGCGAGTTTTATTTATTTTAGATTCTGGGGAATATTCGGTTGATTTTCCCGTGTCATTCGGGTTTTTAAGATCAAACTCTTCCGATACATTCTTTGGATGTTCTTCTTTATGTCGATTTTTATCGAAATCATTGCTAATCTTATTAAAGAAATTATCAATCTCTTTTTGTTTATCGGTTTTATCAAATTCGTCTGTCAAGCTTATCACCTGCCTCGTTATTTAGTGTATTTATTCCCAAGATATTATAGCATAATGCTTCCCTGGTGTTAACTGTATTCTAAGAAAGACATACACTTGTAATATTTTGGATTCCTGTATTAAAAATTATGCCATATATTTTAGGCGAACCTAAAATATGCTGAGAGAATAATTTGTAAGGGTTCATAGCTGAACTCGTACTTGTTGATTTGATTCATTGAAAGAAGTATAATAAGATAGTTAAAAAAGAGGTGGGTTAAGGAATATGGAGGGAAGGCATGTACGATAGCACAGATGTAGCTAAAGCAGCGATAAAACTGGCGATAACATCAAGCAGGAGCGCAGAGGAGCAGTTGCTTACTAAGCTTAGGGAAAAAGAGATTTACGGTGCAGCGGTAGATATTGGTGGAGATATTGTAAATTCGATTCATATTGTAATTGAAAGGGCAATTATCGCTTCGAGAAAAAGTGGCGTTACAAAGGAATGTCATGTCCAGGACGGTGCAATTGCAGGAGCTTCCAGAGAGGCAATTATGCAGATTGCAGCCAAGGCGACCGGACTCAACGGTGGAGGAAAGGTTGCGGTTTGCAGGCATAGAGAGCACCTCAGCGTATGCATTTTTATGAGTATTGGTTTGTTGCATCTCAATGAAGTTGTTATTGGTTTAGGGCACCGTTCTCTTCCGGCAGAATAATAAGAAAATTGGATTTCGCGAGAAATCAGGCAACATCCGTAAAAAAACATTTGACTCTAATTACATATTATGGTAAATTGTAATAGAGAGAAAGAGGACCTTGGTTTTCAGGAGATTTGCAATGAGAAGACCAATTGTTTTTCTTTTTCTTTCTTTTTCTTTCGGGATTGCTGTGCAGTATAATATGAAGCCAGAACTGTTTGTGCTTGTGTTATCGGCCGGTATCATCGCAGGGCTTAGCATTTTTACGAAATATATAAAATGGCATCAAAGCCACACGAAACTTGTGTGCCTTTTTTTATTGGTTTTCTTGCTTGGATGCGCATATTTTTATCTGGCAGAAAATAAGCATGATCCTTTAGAATCATCCATTGGAAACTCTTGCCTTGTACAAGGCCGCATTGTTACGGTTCAAATCAAAGAAACGGATTCTTATCAGATGTTGATTACGGCTCCCAATTTTGGAAAACGATTGATTCAAGTCAAGGGAATAATGGAGAACCGGGGGGAAGTGATTGGGAAGTGGGTAGCGTTAAGTGGAACCGCTGCACTTCCTTCGAAAAGAAGGAATCCAAATCTTTTTGATTATCGCCTCTATTTAAAAACAAAGGGTGTCAGGGTAATCATAATGACCGATTCGGGACACATTACTGTGAACGAGGAAAAAACGGCAATCATCCCTTCTATGCTTGCCCGATTAAAATACGGGTTTTTAGATCAGCTCGAAAAGGTGATGCATCGGGAAACCTTTGGTATTATGGCGGGAATGCTGTTTGGAGACCGCAGCTTCATTAGCGAGGAAACCTATGAAGCATTTCAAAAGAATGGAATTGCTCATATCTTAAGCGTTTCGGGCATTCATGTAGGTATTATCTATTTGTATGTGAACCGATTGCTTGGAAACAAAAAGACGCGTTTCTTTTATATCCTTTCTGCTGTTTTTCTGATTTTTTATGCAGCATTATCTGAGTTTTCTCCTTCTGTTGTCAGGGCAGTTGTCATGATTTTCATTCATATGTTATCGAAAGTGTCATACAGGCGGTATGATTTTCTTTCTTGTACTGTAGCATGCGCGACTGGAATGCTGCTTTTCAATCCCTATTATCTTTTCAATACGGGATTTCAGTTATCCTATATGGCCGTATTTTGTCTGGCGGTTATGCTTCCCTGGGTGAACAGAAAAATTGATAATCTGGAAGGAAATGGAGTACGAACCTTATGGGTCAAAGGACTTCGTTTTGCTTCTCCGCTGCTGGTGATTCAAATTGGCATGGCTCCATTGACCGCGTATCAATTCAACTATTTTTCCATGGTTTCCTTCTTGATTAATATTCCTATTATTGCTGTTTCAAGTATGATCATACCTTTGGGAATTAGTTTGATACCGCTTTCTTTTCTCGGAGGAGTTTTCTTTGGAGTAGGCGCGCAGGCTGCAGAGCTTCTTATTGATATGATGATATGGCTCAACGAAAAATTATATTTATCAGGAAGCGGATTTATTAACGTAGCAAGCCCTTCAATTTTTGTTATGCTGTTATTTTACGGATTTTTCTTTTTTATCTCTTCGGAATTTTTGCGAATTTTAAAGCAAAGAAGGCACAATAAAGAAATTGTGGGTATTTGCTTTGTGATTATTCTAGTAGCTGCTTTTACTTCTATTTTTACGGATTCCGGTTACCAAAAGGCAGATCTTGTATTTGTCGATGTAGGACAGGGTGATTGCCTTCACATCCATACCTCAGGTGGGAAAAACATTCTGATTGACAGCGGAGGAAACCAAAATTATGATGTAGGAAAAAAGATCCTGCTGCCTTATCTTTTGAAGCGTGGTGTGACATCAATCGACTTGGCTATTGTAACGCATTTGCACGACGATCACTATTTGGGACTCACACAGCTTGCCCAAAGTATGGAAATCAAACAGCTTGGAACCTACGAGGCGAACCAGTTAAGGGAACAGGATATTTTGCTTGATACCAATTTAGAAAAACAGGATTTGTTGTATCTGACAAGTGGGGATCGGATTCAAATTGAGAAAGATGTCTGGATTGATGTATTATATCCTGAAGAACATTTGGAAAAAGAATATAAAGAGCTTATTTCAGAAGAAACGGATGAAAACAAGAGCAGCCTATTGCTGAAAGTATATGATCAAGGGTTGACCGTGCTGATGACCGGTGATATCGGACTGGAAGGAGAAGAAGAGATTTTAAATCAGTACAGGAAAGATCCGAACGCATTAGATGTTGATATTCTGAAAATCGGTCATCATGGCAGCAGATATTCAACAGGGGACGATTTCCTGAATACAGTCAGCCCGGAAGTAGCTGTATTTCAGGTGGGGAAAAATAATTATGGTCATCCACATCCAACTATTATTGAAAAATGCTCTGAAAAAGGTATAATGATTTACAGAAACGATTTGAATGGAGCAATCATTTTTAAGGAAGAGGGAAAAAGATGGCATATAAAAGTTCTGTTGTAAAAGAACATTCATACAAAAAAATTGATAAGGAAATAAAATGCAACAGTATAAAAAATCTGTTACTCTTTTATGGGAAAGAAGAATTTTTAATTCATTGGGCTGTCAACACATTGATAAAAAAGTTTGTGAATAAGGCCAGCAGAGAACTGGATTTTTTCAAGCTTGACGGTACAGCAGCAACTTTTGATCAAATCAGAAATAATTGTGAAACCTTACCATTTCTTTCGGAGAAGCGGATTTTACTGGTCAGTGATTTTAAGCTGATTGAGGGCGGAAAAACAAAAGGCATCAATGAAGAAGAGGAGAAACTGCTGGCAAATTATTTGAAGAATCTTCCCGAACACTGTATGCTGATTATCACTTCGCAAGGAGCGGACAAGAGAAAAAAACTCTTTAAGACAATCTCGGAGTTTGGCAGTACTTATGATTTTGGAGAACTGGATGAAAAGGCCTTAAAGTCCTACATCGAAAAAAGATTCAAGGAGTTCGGGAAAACAGCAAAGTCTTCTGTGATTACGCAGTTCATTACCGCTTCAGGATATTATGATAAAGATACTGATTATACCTTATATAATCTGGAGAACGACATCAAGAAGGCCATTGCGTACAATGAAGGTGCTGAAATCGGTATGGAGACGATTGCAAATACCATTTCCGGGAATATGGATACCAATGTATTTTCTATGATTGATTCTATCAGCAGGGATCGTAAGGATGAAGCTTATCAAATGCTTCATAATCTGCTGGTCTCAGGAGAAAAAGAATATAAACTTCTGGCTTTGCTCTGTTCCCATTTTGAGATTATTTTATCGGTAAAGGAAATGAAGGAAGAGGGGAAATCCTTCTCGGAAATGAAAGATATCTTGGGTATCCATGAATTCAGAATTAAAAAGGCGCTTATGTTTGCTGATAAGTACACCGTTTTGCGTTTGCGGAAGATTTTGCAAAAAACATACGAAATCGATAAGAATATCAAGACCGGATTACTGGAGTCTTCTTTAGCACTGGAATTGTTTATCGCAAAGATATGAAGTGAGGCTCTATATGGAATTGGATGAGAACATAATGTAACTGGTTTCGAAAACTTAATATAAAATTTGTGAAAAATTTTCAAAAAGACTGAATATTAAAACTTTCATTTTTTCGTCAAAATATGATGTTTGACCTTTGAAACAGCTTGTGTTTTTAAAGGTTATTTGTTATATTGGAGATGTTGTATGAATTGAAAAAAACGAATATGAGCACTCAAACTGAAATCGTATTATGGGAGGTAAAAATTATGACTTGTAAGAATAGTGATTGCCAGTGTAATTGCAATACACCTGACTTTACAGAACTAGTTCCGGTCATGGAAAAGTATGCAAAGACACCTGGAAGTTTAATTACCATTTTACAAAAAGCTCAGGATATCTATGGGTATTTATCCATGGATGCAATCAATTATATCTCTGAACAGACTGGTATTAAGCCGGCTAAGATTTATGGCGTTGCGACTTTCTATTCCCAATTTAGGCTGAAACCGATCGGCAAGCATCTCATTATGCTTTGCAAAGGCACAGCCTGTCATGTAAATGGTGCGGACATGATTGAAGAAGCACTATGTGAGGATCTGAATATCACTGATGGAGAGACAACAGAGGATGGCATCTTTACTTTGAATAATGTAGCATGTTTAGGTTGCTGCAGCTTGGCACCAGTTATGATGATTAAGAGTGTTCATGGGGACGAAACTTATGGAAATCTGACCAAGGACAGTGTGAAGAAAGTTCTGAATGAAATCAGACAGAGAGAAGCGTAGGAGGTGAAAAATAGTATGAAGGTTGTTGTAGGACAGGGTAGCTGCGGAGTAGCTACAGGCGCTAAGAAAACTGCTGCTGAATTTGAAAAGCAGATCAAAGAAAAAGGCCTTGATGTTTCTGTTGATTTGACCGGATGTGTTGGAACCTGCTATTTGGAACCGATTGTTGACGTATATAATGATGATGGCGACTTAACCAGATATGTAAAAGTTCAGCCCAATAAAGTAGCAGAAATTATTGAAAAACATTTAATCGGCGGAGAAGTTGCAAAAGATCAGGAGATTACTGAAGTTGATAAAACATTTATCGACAAACAAAAGAGAATTGTTCTCCGAAACTGCGGAATCATTAATCCGGAAAAAATTGATGAATATATCGCAACAGGCGGTTATGAGGCAACAAAAAAAGTAGTGACTTCAATGACTCAGGAAGAAGTAATAGAAGAAATCAAGACTTCCGGATTAAGAGGAAGAGGCGGTGCCGGTTTCCCAACTTGGTTTAAATGGAATGCGGCAAAATCGTCTCCCGGAAAAGAAAAATATATGGTATGTAATGCTGACGAAGGAGATCCGGGCGCATTTATGGATCGAAGCGTTCTGGAGGGTGACCCTCATTCCTTGATTGAAGGGATGATCATCGGTGGCTATGCGATGGGTGCAGTAGAAGGAGTGATCTATGTTCGTGCGGAATATCCTCTGGCTATTCACCGACTTGAGATTGCCATGGCTCAAGCAAGAGAAAAAGGCTTCCTCGGCAAAAATTTATTTGGAACAGATTACAGCTTTGATATTAGAATCAAGGCGGGTGCCGGTGCTTTTGTATGTGGCGAAGAGACAGCTTTGATTGCTTCTTTGGAAGGCGAAAGAGGCATGCCCAGACTAAAGCCTCCATTCCCTGCACAGAAGGGGTTCTGGCAGAAGCCTACTAATATCAATAACGTAGAAACCTTTGCAAATGTTCCATGGATTCTTGCAAATGGGGGGGCTGCCTTTGCGACTTTTGGAACGGATAAGAGCAAAGGAACAAAAGTATTTGCTCTTGCTGGAAAAATCAAGAAGGGTGGACTTGTTGAAGTGCCAATGGGATTGCCTCTTAAGGATGTAATCTTTGGAATTGGTGATGGAATCAAGAATGATAAGGCGTTTAAAGCTGTTCAGATGGGTGGACCTTCTGGTGGATGTATTCCTGCTTCTCTGATTGACACTCCGGTAGACTATGAAAATATTACGAAAACAGGTGCTATCGTAGGTTCTGGTGGTATGATCGTTATGGATGAAACTACCTGTATGGTAGATATGGCAAGATATTTCCTTGATTTCACAAGAAAAGAATCCTGTGGAAAGTGTAACTATTGCCGTGTCGGTACCAAGAGAATGCTGGAAATTCTGGAAAGAATCACAATCGGTGAAGGAAAAGACGGAGATATTGAACTTCTGGAAGAACTTGCGCAGAAAATCAAAGACGGTTCTATGTGTGGTTTAGGTCAGACTGCTCCAAATCCGGTTCTCACTACCATCAAATATTTTAGAAATGAATACGAGGATCATATTTACAAGAAAAAATGTACTGCTCACTCATGTAAGCCATTATTAACCTTTACAATCACAGATAATTGTAAGGGATGTACTCTCTGCGCCAAGAAATGTCCGGTTGGTGCGATCAAGGGTGAAGTAAAGAAAATTCATGAGATTGATCAGAGTTTATGTATCAAGTGCGGAAAATGCGAAGAATCGTGCAAATTCGGCGCTATCGAAAGAGACTAAGGGAGAGAGGTGAAGTGAGATGAAAAAATTTAGATTAAATATCGACGGTAAAGAAGTTTTCGGGATTCCGGGACAGACTATTCTGGATGTTGCAAAAGAAAATGACATCTATATTCCAACTCTCTGCTTTGATGAAAGAACAGAAATCTATGGTTCTTGTGGCATTTGCGTAGTCGAGGTGGAAGGTAATCCTAAAATGGTAAAGGCCTGTGCTACAGAAATCGCTCCAAATATGATTATAAAAACAACAACAGAGAGAGTAAAAGAATCAAGAAAAACAAACCTTGAGCTGCTTTTATCCAACCACGTTGGAGATTGCAGACCTCCATGTGTATTGGCATGTCCTGCAAACACAGATTGCCAGGGATATGTTGGACTCATTGCAAATGGTGAATTCGAAGCAGCGATTGAGCTGATCAAGAATAAGATCCCACTGCCGGGAGCAATCGGAAGAGTCTGTCCACATCCTTGTGAAGATAACTGCAGAAGAAAGCTGATCGAAGAACCGATCTCCATTGCATGGCTGAAGCGATTTGCATCTGATATGGATCTGGCTGGCGATGATCCGTTTATGCCGGATATTGCTCCTGCTACCGGAAAATCTGTAGCAGTGATCGGTGGCGGACCGATGGGACTTTCCGCTGCGTATTTCTTAAGAACGATGGGTCATGATGTTACTATTTTCGAAGCAATGCCGAAACTGGGTGGTATGCTGAGATATGGTATTCCTGAATATAGACTTCCAAAGGAAGTATTGGATGAAGAAATTTATCTCATTGAAAAAATGGGCGTAACGATGATGCCGAATACAAAGGTTGGCGTAGATTTTTCCTTTGATTCCATTAGAAAAGATTACGATGCTGTTCTTGTTGGTATTGGTGCTTGGATATCCACTGGTGTTGGATGCAAAGGCGAAGATGCGAATGGTGTAGTCGGCGGGATTGATTTCTTAAGAAAAGTAGTACGAAATGAAGAAATTAAGCTGGGTGAGAATGTAGCGATCGTCGGAGGCGGAAATACTGCGATGGACGCTTGCAGAACAGCGGTAAGACTTGGTGCAAAGAAAGTATACAATATTTATAGACGTACAAAAGATGAAATGCCGGCAGACATGATTGAAATCGTGGAAGCAGAAGAAGAAGGTGTTATCTTCAAGAATCTGACGAACCCAATCGAAATAATCAAGGATGCAAACGGACACGTAAAACAGGTTCTGCTTCAGGTTATGGAACTTGGAGAGCCAGATGCAAGCGGACGAAGAGCGCCGAAGCCAGTAGAAGGCAAGACGGAAACTCTCGATATAGATACAATGATTCTGGCAATCGGTCAAGCGGTGGATCCGAAGGGATTTGAAGGACTAGACCTTACTCGGAAGAAGGCCATAGTATACGATCCGGATACATTTATGACCAGCATGGAAGGTATATTTGCCGGCGGTGACTGCGGAAATGATAAGATTTCCATCGCAATTGAAGCCATCGCAGATGCAAAGAAGGCTTCTGAAGTAATTGATGCTTATCTCGCAGGTGAGAAAGTAAAATTTGAAAAGCCTTATACCGTTGAAAGACATGACATGACAGAAAAGACCTTTGAGGACAGAGAAAGACAGTGCAGACCTAAGATGGATCAGTTGGAAGCAGAAGAAAGAAAAGACAACTTTACTGAGGTCGTATTTGGTTTTGATCAGGAAAAAGCGATGGAAGATGCCCAGAGATGTCTGGAATGTGGCTGTCACGATTACTTCGAATGTAAGCTGATCGACTTTGCAAATGAGTATAAAGTAAAACCGGAACGATTTGCAGGCGATGTGAACAAGATTGATTTCGAAGATAATCATCCATTTATTATCAGAGATCCAAATAAGTGTATTCTCTGTGGATTATGCGTTCGTGTTTGTGATGAAGTTATGGGCGTTGGAGCACTTGGACTTGTTCACAGAGGATTTGATACGGTTGTAAAACCAACGCTGGAAAAACCGCTTGTTGAATCTGGATGTATATCTTGTGGTCAGTGCGTTAGTGTATGCCCTACAGGAGCATTGCAGGAAAGACTTACCATAGCTAAATCTGTTCCGTTGGATACAGACGAAACTGACACAACTTGTTCTTATTGTTCCGTTGGATGCAGCTTGCACCTTGAAACCTATGGAGATATGCTGATTAAGGCTGTTCCTGATAAAGAAGGCGTTGTAAATAAGGGACTGCTTTGCGGAAAAGGCAAATTTGGGTTTGATTGTTCGATGCAGAATGGCAAATTACTTGATCCCATGATCAAAAAAGACCATGGACTGGAAGAAGCAGACTATCATGAAGCATTTGTACTGACTGCAAAAAAAGCACAATCCATCGGTGCCAAATATGGAAAGGATGCGGTAGCAGTCGCTATTTCTGACAGATATACCAACGAAGAAGCATATGCAATCAAGAAGTTTGCTGATACCATCGGTGCCAAAACTCTTTGTTTCAATAACAGAGAAAGCGGTATCGCAAAGGTATTAGGCTTTGATGCGTCGCCCAACACCATTGATGAACTTCTTGCAACAGAAGTGATTCTGGTTACAGGCTTTAACACAGTGCTTAATCCGGTTATTCAGATAAAATTAAAACAAGCAGCAGAAGCAGGAGCAAAGGTTATATTAATCAATCCGGTTGGATACGAACAGCATTTTGAATTTGCTGCGAACGTTCTTTATATCAAGAATGATCTAAGCTTCCTGAAAGAAGTTGCGAAAGCCCTTCTTGATATGGGTAAGACATCCAAGGCAGAAGGCTTTGATGAATTTGTCGAAAGTCTTGCTAAGGTTACCGTAAGTGATGACGCAAAAGCAGTTGCAGAACTCTATGGAAATGCAAAAAAAGCTATGATTGTTTTCCAACAGAACTTTGCAACGACCGATGCGGCTACATTAATTGCTGACATCGCTGTAATTTCAGGCCATATTGGAACACCAAGAAATGGTGTACTGCAGGTTAAGGCTAAGAATAACAGTCAGGGTATCGTTGACATGGGCATCAGAGCCGGCGCGGAGGCGTTGGATGGCGTAAAAGCACTTCTGGTATTCGGTGAGGATCCAAAAGTTGATTTAAGCGGTCTTGAATTCCTGATGGTTTCCGATACGCATATGACGGAAACAGCAAAGAAAGCAAATGTGATTCTTCCTGGAACTGGATTCGCTTCTACTGAAGGAACCTATACAAATACAGAAAGAAGATTACAGCCGGTATGTCAGGCAGTATGTGAAGAAGTATCATTCAGCAACTGGGAAATCGCGGCAGAGCTTGCCCATGTGTTTGAAGTAGAAATGCCGTTTGATGACACCTATGATATTTCCGTGGAAATGGATGATCAGCTTTACAAATATAAGTATGCGGAACTGGGCGAAGTTTTCGGTGGAGTTCTCGCACCTGAACACCCAGTATTAAAGACGGTTGGTGATGCAGAATTTGTTGATCCGCTGGATTCAACAGATAACCTGATGAATATGATTTCAGAAAGATTGCCAAAACCAGTTTAGAAAATCGATTTGAATTGATTTACAGGGGTCATCTCTAAGATGACCTCTGTTTTTTAATTTTTAGAAGAAAAAATGAGGTTACTGAAAAATTCAGAAAAGGTATGTAATTCGGCAGCTCCTAATTATGCTTATATCATAACAAAATAGGGAAGAATATTATAATAATTATTATTTTTATATCATTTGTCAGTCTATGTTCAATGTATACATGGCGATCAATATTGACAAATATATAACGAAATGCTACGATAATAATCGTGGATTAATTATTGTAGTTTGATGAAAATAGATATTGGAGGAACCCCGGATGAGAAACATGAAGGTAATGACTGCCGAAGAGGTGGCATATTTAGTAGAAGATGGACAGATATTGGCATCCAGTGGATTTGTAGGAAGTGCGATTCCAGAATCCCTGACGAAAGCTTTAGAAAAGAGATTTTTAGAGACCGGATCTCCGAAAAATCTTACTTATTTTTATGCAGCTGCGCAGGGAAACAGAGACGGCAGAGGTGCCGACCATTTTGCTCATAAGGGGATGACCAAAAGGGTGATTGCTGGCCACTATAATACAGCACCTGCTCTTGGGAAATGTATCTTAAATAATGAAATAGAAGGTTATAATCTTCCGCAGGGAACCTTGTCACAGCTTTGCAGAGACATTGCTGCTCATAAGATTGGAACGATCACTCATGTCGGGTTAAATACATTTATTGACCCAAGAAAACAAGGCGGAAAACTCAATGATATTACTACGGAAGATATTGTTGAAGTAGTAGAAATACTTGGAGAAGAGAAGCTGCTTTTTAAAGCGTTTCCGATTCATGTCGCATTTTTAAGGGGGTCTTATGCCGACGAACTTGGAAATATTTCTTTGGAACGGGAAGTTGGAACCCATGAGGTAACTGCGCTTGCTCAGGCTGCGAAAAACAGCGGCGGTAAGGTCTTTGTTCAGGTTGAAAGAATCGTAAAAGCAGGTACGTTAGACCCAAGGCTTGTTAAAATACCCAGAATATATGTTGATGCACTTGTTATTTCAGAACCGTATGACCATCAGCAATCCTTTGATCATGAGTTTGATCCTTCTTTAACAGGCGAAATCACTGTTTCCGTTGACAGCTTGGAGGTTCCTCCGTTAAGTGCAAAGAAAGTGATTGGGCGAAGAGCGGCAATGGAGCTCACGGAAAATACTGTTGTTAATCTTGGAATCGGTATACCAGAATATATTTCCTGTGTCGCAAACGAGGAAGGCATAGGGGATTACATGACACTTACCGTGGAGGCTGGTCCAGTTGGCGGAGTACCGTGCGGAGGTTCCCAGTTTGGTGCTTCTGTCAATCCGGAATGCATTCTGGATCAGCATGTGCAGTTTGATTTCTATGACGGCGGCGGAGTTGATCTTGCTTTTTTAGGCTTAGCCCAAGCAGACAAACAGGGGAATATTAACGTAAGTAAATTTGGACCAAGAATTGCTGGATGCGGCGGATTTATCAATATCACACAGAATGCAAAAAAAGTATTCTATTGCGGTACCTTTACTGCAGGCGGTCTGAGAGCCGATATTCGGGACGGAGAAATCAAGATTCTACAGGAAGGAAAGGAGAAAAAGTTCATTGATGAAGTGGAACAGATCACATTTAGCGGTGAATATGCGGTAAAGACTGGACAGCCGGTTATGTACATTACGGAAAGAGCTGTATTTGAACTGAGAAAAGACGGAGTATATCTAACTGAAATTGCCCCAGGAATTGATCTGCAGACGCAAGTACTTGATTTGATGGACTTTAAGCCCAAAATGGATGGGACACCAAAACTTATGGATAGACGAATCTTTTGTGATCAACCGATGGGATTAAAATAACGATTTGCTTTCTCATGGCTTTGCAAATATTAAGCAAAATATTCTGAAAAGATAAAATCGAGTAGGAGGTAGGTGATTCATTCACCTACCTCCTATTAAATGATCCGGAAGTCCTATACGGTTGAATTTTCCACCGAATCCGTATTTAATAAGATACATATCTATAACACGCGCATTGATTTTTTCTTTCCGAAGAAGTTTGGAAGCCATCAGCCCAATAGAACTTAAATCTGTAAAAATGATACTCCTCTCTCTTACAAAGTGTGCTTCTCTGCAAGACGTTTTTCAACATTTGCTAAAATTTCAGCGTAGGTTTTCTTATCGATATTATAAAAGTATAGAAAAACCGCACCTATTATAAGAATAATCCCTACAATTAGATTCATACTGTAATTTATAGCGGTTAAAACAGACGTGTTTTGTACTCCATTGGCGACATAACCCAGCGCATACAGAACCCAGCCGATCACAGCTGTGCAGATCGCCATACCCAGCTTGAAAGCAAAATTTATAAAAGCGGAAACAAAACCGATTGCATGGGTATGATATTTGTATTGAGTTACTTCCGAACAGTCCGGAACCATGCCAAACATGGAAGCAAGACCAAGACCTCCTCCAATACCGGTTAGAAAGGTCATTCCATGATAAAGCAAAAGACCGGAAGATGTATGTACGGGAAGGTAAGTCATAATCATCATAAGCAGCCCGCTGAACAGAAATCCAATCAACGCCAGTGTGCGCTTATTGTTTACCTTGAGTACTAAATAGCTTAAGGAGAAGGTTCCGATTGCCCGCCCTAAAAACATTAAACTGGAATTCAGCATAAACAAGTCTGCATTTCCTATATAATATTTAAAATAATACAGACGAGTCGCTCCTATTGCAGCTTCATAAAAGCCCCAAGAAACAAACGCTACAATCAAGATATACACGGGTCGGTTTCCTTTGAGTACACTGAAATATTCCCTAATGTGGATTTTTTCTGGAATTGGTATGTCGACGACCTCCTTTGTGGAGGCAAAGCAAAAGAGGTAAATGGGCAGGGCAATCAATGAGAAAACGATGGCGGCAACAAAAAAACCTTTTGCCTCATCCCCGTTTCCGGCAAATTTCACTAAGCGCAGCACGCCTTGGGATAAAATAAGGGTTGCTATAAATGCACCGGTCATTCGCCAGCTAGCCAGCTTTGAACGTTCCTCGTCACTGCGTGTAAGAGCCGCCGGCATCGCCGAATAAGGAACATTGACGCAGGTATATGCCAATACCAGAACCATATAAATGATAATCGCATAGGTGGCTCTTACATGGATATGATTGGATGGAAACACTTGGAAGCTCAGGATGTTAAAAATCAGCATGGGAATGCATGCGAATAGAATCCAGGGTCTGTAACGTCCCCACTTTGATCTTGTGCGGTCGGAAAGTGCGCCTATAACTGGATCATTAATAGCGTCCCAACCTTTTGAAATTAGCATTAAAGTTCCGCAGAGTGCTGCGGGGATCATAGCTACATCAGTCCAAAAGTACATCAAATATCCGGATACCAGTGCCCAACTGAAATTGTTTGCGAAATCTCCGGAAGCATAGCCGATACGCCTTAAAAAGGTTAAATTGACTTCAGTATTTTGTTCCATATTTTGTTCCATTATTATTTCCTCCCACTATCTATCAGACGTTGCTGCAGTCAAGCAGAATTTTCGGATATATTGATTGATGGAAAACTTCGAAGCTCTTTACAGCATCTTTGAGCGGTATGATTTTGCCGATGATCTTGTCTGTTTGCATTCGTTCGATGATGTTGATGGAACGGTGCATAATATATGTTGTAGTAAATACGGTCTGAATTCTTCCTTCTTTCATATATAAATCATATAAATTAAGAGGCATATGATATTCAGGCGGAAATACTGCAAAATAAACTGCGGTACCGCACCTTGCAAGGATTTTTAATGGTGTTTCAGCTGCTTTCGGAGAGCCTGACATTTCAAATACGGTATCAAAACCTGTACCATTGGTTATCTCCATCGATTTTTTTATGACATCATCATGAAAGGGATCAATAACATGTGCTGATCCCATCGAGAGTGCCAGCTTACGTTTTTCAGGAATTGGGTCGATTGCTGTGATCTTTGCAGCTCCGGAAAGAAGAATCTGATTCAGCATGATGGAACCGATTCCCCCGATTCCTGAAACTGCCACTGTAGAACCATGCTTGATCGGTGCCAAATCCATCGCACGCAACGTACAATTTGTCGGCTCTACTAACGCATATTTTTTAAGATCCGTATTTCTGGGGATTTTATAGACGGCACTGATATCAGTGACCACATATTCTGCGAAAGCTCCAGTTGGTTTAGAATGCACACAGTATTGCGACATCCCTTTTTTACACCATTCACAATTGCCACAGCTGGTAACAGGAAACAATGCGACGGGATCGCCTACCTGGAAGCCTGCCTTTTTTGCTTCAGGACTAAGCTCCTCTATGATGCCAGATGCTTCATGCCCAAGTGCCATAGGAGGGATCGCGCCAAGAACACCCATTGTAACCTGATGAACATCTGTGGCGCACAAGGCTGCGTAAGCAATTTTTACTTTTACTTGATTTGCATTTACCACTGGAATATCTACATCTAGAAGGTCTATTTTATCTTTCTTGACAAACCATAGCTGTTTCATTTTTGCCATTGTTAATCTACCTTTCTTCCGGATTCATCCGGCCAGTTCTCTTATCGCGAATCTTGAGAACCAAATTATAATCACGTGTACACTCCAGTTTAACAATATTATAGTAGCATAGCATTGGGCATATTTCAGTTAATAAAAAGACCAAATTATCCATATCATGTCCGGAATTAACCTTTTTTTAAATCCAATTGAATTTTTTGGATAGTATGATACGATAATAATAAATTTAATCATTGTGATCAAGGGGGGCGCATTTCGTGTATAAAAAATATCAACCGGATCATTTGTATCAGAACAATATTACTACGGTATCTTGTCCGGATTTCTATTTCGAGATTCATTATGCAGAGCAGATGAATCAATCGATTCCGGAATTTCTGCATCGGCATGACTTGTACGAAATTTATTATGTAATGAAAGGCTCTATGGAGTGCTGGTGTGTAGGAAAGGTTCACGAACTCAAGGAAGGGAACCTTATGTTTGTGGGCAAGAACTTAGAGCATCACATGATTTACAATCCCCAAAACAAGGGAGAGTATTTTGTGCTGATTTTCGATATTGCATCTAAAAATACGGGTGGGTCAAAGAATATCGTTTCCGATTTAAATATGGGTATGGAATACTGCGAGATCAAGAGCCTTCTAGATCGAATCGATCAGGAAAAGTATATAATTCCGGCTGAAAATTTTTTTGCTTTGGAGTTGATTCAAGAGATTTATAACGAACAGAAGCA
Organism: Anaerovoracaceae bacterium; assembly: GCA_963665645.2. GTDB lineage: Bacteria > Bacillota > Clostridia > Peptostreptococcales > Anaerovoracaceae > Anoxybacterium. The sequence continues at coordinate 327,006 of CAXXQN010000005.1, forward strand.
AAAGCAAATAGGATGGAATTCGCTAATGGGAGCCTTATATTTCCATTTTTTCCTAAAGGCATTGCGCTTACTATCCCCCGAGATTTCAGGCATTCGTACTCCTTTTGGGTACATGAATGTTGCATTAACTGCGACAAAATATATTCATCAAAATTATCAGGAGGAAATTAACCTCAAAGAAGTTGCCTCATTGCTTAATGTAACTTCTCGGCATATCAATCGTCTTTTTAAGGAAATGTTTGGAATTCCCTTCGTACATACAGTTAACATTATCCGCATGCATTATGCAAAGCAATATCTGAATACCAATAAATCTATTGAATGGATTGCAGATCGGGTAGGACTATCTTCGGCTAAAACACTGACAAAGCTCTTTAAAGAACAGGAAGGTATTTCACCGGCAAAATATCGAATTCTATTAAAAAAAGAAGTAAAAACGATGGAATTCCATAGGAACCCGAGTAATTCAGAAAAATAACATATAAAAAAAGTGGAAATGACGGAATCGAGGCTTCCTAGTTCCACATGTCGCCGCAAGGGCGACAACGGCTGCGCCTCCTGCTTGCTTCGCTCGCTGCTGTCCGTTTTGTTAATCCAAGCAAGCTTGGGGCAAAAAGGCAAGCTTGGGGCAAAAAGGCAACGGTCAAGGAGCTTTCTTTGATACTCCGTCAATATCGCTGAGAGCGATATTTCCTACGTAATAAAAAAGCACCTTCTTGGTGTTATCATATAGAGAATCCTTCGAATGGCAAGCAGTTCTCAAGGGATAATACCAACAGGTGCTTAACTTAAATTTATTCTATTTATTCTGGAATGCAGCAGGTCTCTTTGCTAAGAAAGCCTTCATTCCTTCTGTTCTGTCTTCTGAGCTGAATGGTGCAACAAGTGCTTCACCTTCATAAGCCACGCCGGTTTTGACATCAAGGCTGATTCCGTTATTTACCGCTAATTTTGCTGCTCTGATTGCGATAGGAGCTTTTGACATGATTGTCTTGGCTATTTTCTCTGCGGCTCCCATTAATTCTTCTGCAGGAACTATTTTTTCTACAAGTCCAATACGATAAGCTTCTTGTGCATCAATCATCTCTGCGGTCATGATCAGATATTTTCCCATTCCTTTACCAACTAATCTGGGAAGTCTCTGAGTTCCTCCAAATCCAGGGATAATCCCAAGATTTACTTCAGGCTGACCGAATTTTGCTTTTTCTGAAGCAATTCTCATGTCACAAGCCATCGCAAGCTCGCATCCGCCACCTAGCGCGAAGCCGTTAATTGCTCCGATAACTGGCTTATCTATACTTTCAATCAGGTTCATTACGTTCTGACCTTTAATCATCATTGCTCTTCCTTCAAGCGTAGTAAGATTTACCATTTCGGAAATGTCGGCACCAGCAACAAAAGCCTTGCCTTCCCCTGTGAGAATCGCAATCTGCACTTCCGGGTCATTATTCACATCAGTAAATGCTGTAAATAATTCGTCCAAAACATCGTTGCTTAATGCGTTCATAGATTTTGGCCGGTTTACAGTTACGTAAGCAATTCCTTCTTTTACCTCATAAATTAAGTTTTGATACATAGTAAATACTTCCTTTCAAATGAGTTATTATTTTGTCTGTTCGACATGCATTAAATTAATGATTAAAACCATATTATCACTATGAATAGTATTAATCAATGATTTTGCAAATTGTCAGACAATTAACGTTAAAAATTTATCAAAAAGATATTGTAATTGCTAAATCGTTATGCTATCATGTGCCTAAATAAGAAAAACATAGTGTTTTGGAGGTAAAAAAATGGCTAATTTATTCTTTATTCCTCAATACATCATCTCAGGTGAAAATGCGTTAAAAATGAGCACTGAATATTTTAAATCCTTTGGGAATAAGGCTTTGATCGTTACCGATGACATAATGGTTAAGCTCGACAACGTTAAAAAATTGACAGATGCTCTTGATGAAATTAATGTTTCCTATATAATATACTCTGGTATTAATAGTGAACCTACTCACACCATGATTGATGAAGGCGTTGAGATTTATAAAACGGAAGGCTGTGACTTTCTGATTGGAATCGGAGGAGGGAGCCCTCTTGATTCCATGAAGGCAATTGGTGCTGTTGTGGCAAATGGCGGAAGCATTACGGAGTATATGGGGAAAAAGATTGAGCATGCGCTCCCACCAACTTGTGCAATTCCAACAACTGCCGGCACCGGTTCTGAAGCCACAAAAGTATCCATTATTACAAATACAAATACTGGTGTCAAAATGCTGCTGAGCGATCCAAAACTAATGGCGAATATTGCAGTGGTAGACCCTATATTCACCTTGACCGTGCCGCCAAGTGTTACCGCAGCAACAGGAGTGGATGCTTTAACCCATGCAATTGAAGCATATACTTCGTTAAAAGCATTTTCCATGAGTGATATTTATGCACTATCTGCTGTTAAAAGAATTTTTGACAATATTTATGAAGTTTATACCAATGGTTCCAATGTAGAAGCTAGAAGAGAGATGGCAATTGCTGCATTGGAAGCAGGTATCGCATTCAGTAATGCGTCTGTTACTATTGTTCACGGAATGAGCCGTCCGATTGGTGCGTTGTTTCATGTTCCGCACGGATTGTCAAATGCAATGCTTCTGAATGTTTGCCTTGATTATCTGCAGCCAGGTGCTGTTGCAAGGTTAAACCAGCTTGCAAAGGGCATTGGTGTTTATCGTCCTGGTATGACTCCGGATGAGGGAGCACATGCTTTCGTTGTAGCAACGAAAGCATTGTTACGCACCTTAAATATTAAAACTCCAGAAGAATTCGGAATGGACAAGGAAGAATTCTTCAAGCAGATTCCTAAAATGGCAGAAGACGCATTAATTAGTGGAAGCCCATTGAATACAAGACGCACACCAAATAAGGATGACATCATGCAACTATACAAAAACCTTTGGGACAAAGAAGAAAACTGCGGATGCTAGTTTGATTCATACAACAAGAAAGAAGAGGCCTTAGGCCTCTTCTTTCTTGTTTGAGGATTATTTGCATAAAAATTTTAGTGAATAGAATGTAAAGATATCTTGACATTAGTTCCGAAGAGCATATAATGAAAAATGTAAAAACTATTTTACATATATTACTTGTGGGGAGATAATTTAGTGAAGAGAATGGATGAAATGGAAATGGCGATCAGCCTAAAAGCAATTAAATGGGCATGGTTTTATACCGTTATATTTTTATTTGCATGGACAATGTTTGATTATGCAAAGTATGCTGATTTCAACACACCGGCTTTTTTTCTGCTTATAACTCAAAATCTGTTGTATTTGGGAATTGTTCAATATTTGAAGTGGAAGTTAAGTAAAGATGAAAAATAATATCAGAGAACTGAGAAAGCAAAGGGGATTACGTCAGGAAGATTTGGCCAATGAAGCGGGAGTAACACGTCAGACAATCAACGCGATAGAAAATAATAAATATAATCCCACTTTAGAATTGGCAATGAAATTAGCTAGACTTTTAAATGCTACTGTGGAGGAAGTTTTTAAGCTTGATTAGCGGAAAAAACAAATAAGGGTAAAACAAACCCGCACTGTGGTTTTATTTAAGCAGCAGTGCGGGTTTAAAGCTTATTACCCCAAAATACATATCAAAATAAGTATTAGCTGATTTGACTTCGTAGTTGCTCAATGGATTTTCTTACAGCCGGGATACTCAGTACAACAAGAGTAAGAGCTCCTTCAATTCCCAAATAGGTGATGTTATAGTAGATCGACCATGTGAAAGCATTAAAACCTTCCGGTGCATACTCACCGAAGAATATCATGCCGGATAATACTGCACAGAGATATCTTGCAAATAATCCGATAATATACCCGGAAATCAAACCAAACTTTTGTGATCGCATCAGACCGGCAAAAGCCAGAGCGCCAAAAGCCAGAGGATAATCTAAAAGCATTTGGATCGGATGAATCACATAGGGATTGAAAATTAAATCAATCAAGCCCACACACATCCCTGCCATCAAACCTCTGCGTACACCGAAAAAGTAGGCACACACGACAATAGGCAGCATACTGAAAGCAGTGATAGAGCCTCCCTGGGGCATTCTGAATAAGATGATCTGATTCAGAGCAATGGCAAGTGCAACGAGAACTGCAGAGATAACCATAGCTTTCGTGTCTGCTTTTTTTCCACGACCCGAAACCAGGATACCCAAGAAGAGTAATAAAATAATGACCAATGTTGAAACTTGACCTGCTGTGGATTCAAAAAATCCTTGTAATTGTTCTGCGGACATAAAAAAAACCTCCTTTGTAAACACGTTTATTTGTGTTATTTTGCAGGAGGGGATTGCTTGATATGATCTGTATGCACATAAAAAATACAAATATAATCAATCGAAATGCTTCCCTACGTCGGTATTGCCCGAATCAGGTAATGAGGGTTGAAAAAAACTCTCAGCAAAAAGCTCCCCTAGCAAAAGATATTAAATTACTGAACTCATTCTATACTTGCTCCAGTGTACATGTCAAATATTTTTTAAATTTTTACCATAAAAATTTAATCTCGTGCTAAAATAATTAAAAGCTTACCTGAAGAATGGCTGATTTCAGCTTTTTCATCTACAAATTCATTGCTTACCCCCAGTGGTAAGCTATTCTTTAACAAACAATTTTTCAAAGGATATTTGACTCCCTGAATACAAACGTCGTTACAAAAGTCAGTAAAGGTGAACAGCGATATTTTAGAGCCAATTTTCTTAGGCAGGGTAAGTTTTCCTGGATTTCTCATGGTTGCACTGTTTTTTCCATCCAGAAACCAGATTGATTTCTGGAGATCAATGGCATGGGACATGGTTTGTAAATTTGCAATGGTATGATCCAGACGACCGCCTAGTCCTCCGAGGATATAAAACTCGTTAAAACCTTGTTGTATACCATGGTTTAAACAAACCATGGTATCGGTATCGTCTTTTTCTGCAGGAAGGGGGATCACATTACAACCGCTTACAATAACATCCTTCGGGCTCAATTCCATAGAGTCAAAGTCCCCAATAACTATATTTGGTTTTATTCCTTCCTTTTGCGCATAAGAATAACCGCCATCTGCACAAATTATAAAGTCGTTTTTATGAAACGAAAAGGTTTCTTTTAATGGAGCCGACTGGAAGGATGTAATAATGATACAACGTTTCAGAGAAATCACCTCATTCTTAATTTGCTATCGCTTGCAGAGCCTTGTCAAAATCAGCGATAATATCATCACTGTCCCCGATACCAACAGAACCATGAATCATTTCCGGGGAAATGTCTGAATCAATCTGCAGTTGTTCGTTTTATTGTTTGTGCGCTGTCAACGATGAAAGCAATGGCAATCTGCTTTGTGATGGAAGAAAACTTCTCAAAAGTGAGAACATTTATTCCGGGATTTAAAATCGTTTCTCTAAAGTTGCATTGGTGTTCGGTTTCGCACAGACAAGAATCGTTTCCGCACTGGAATCGAGATCAACAAATGTAAAATCGATTTACAGCTTGTGGCGGGATACATCAAAAACATTGTCCTTCTAAGGCTGCGATCCGATTATTACCATTTTTTATAATTATTTGTATATGATTAAATTTTTTATTAAAAATTATAACACATTTGATTGTGAAAAAACATTAAAATCACTAAAATTCTAAAAATTCCGTGTATTGTAATTCCACCATTTAGCTCTTGTCAACAGACTACTCAATGAGTATACTTAAGGTAGAATAACAGTAACTGTCGGAAGGGGGGAAAGCTATGGAAGAAAAAATAAAAAAGGTATTGGAAGAAAAGGTTGATCCTTTATTGGCATCTCATTTTGGCGGAGTTATATTGACATCATTTGAAAATGGGATTGCATATGTAAAACTTACGGGATCCTGCAGCACCTGCCCGTCTGCACAGTATACGGTTGAAGATGTGGTGAAAGGAACTGTAATGGAAGAGATTCCGGAAGTGGAAGATGTCATACTTGATACATCGGTAAGTTCTGATTTGCTTGATATGGCAAGGAAGTTGTTAAATAAGGAACGTGAAGAAGACAATAAAAATTAAAGTAAGTTTTGGCATAAATATTGCTTGTTAAATTATTAGTTTTCATAGACGATATAGTATGGAAAAGCAATAAGGCTTTTTCGTCGCTATAGAGTCTGAAGAATATTTTACATGTAAGGAGTGGTTGTATTATGGCATTAATGACAGGATCTCAGTATATTGAGAGCTTAAGAAAATTGAACACAAAGGTATATTTGTTTGGAGAAGAGGTAAAAAATTGGGTAGATCATCCAATGATAAGACCTTCCATTGATTGTTTGGCTATGACTTATGAATTGGCTAATGATCCACAGTACACTGACTTAATGACTGCAAAATCAAATTTGACCGGAAAAACAGTAAACAGATTTTCGCATCTGCACCAGAACACTGATGATTTAAGAAAAAAAGTTAAAATGCAGAGATTGCTGGGTCAAAAAACAGCATCTTGCTTCCAAAGATGTGTGGGAATGGATGCATTTAATGCTGTATATTCCACTACATTCGAAACAGACAAGAAATATGGTACAGAATATCATGAACGTTTTAAGAAATACATGGAATTTGTTCAGGAAAATGATTTAACTGTTGACGGTGCTATGACTGACCCGAAGGGTGACAGAGGAGTTTCACCAAGCCAGCAGCGTGACCCTGATATGTTCTTACGTATCGTAGAAAAGAGAGCTGACGGTATCGTTGTAAGAGGAGCTAAATGTCATCAGACTGGTTCTATTAACTCTCATGAACACTTAATCATGCCTACGATTGCAATGTCAGAAGCTGACAAGAAGTATGCAGTATCCTTTGCAATTCAGTCAGATGTTCCCGGAATCTTCATGATTTATGGAAGACAGTCTTGCGATACAAGAAAATTAGAAGAAAATGCTGATATTGATCTCGGAAACAAGAAGTTCGGTGGTCAGGAAGCATTGGTAGTATTCGACGACGTATTTATTCCAAACGATAGAGTATTCCTATGTGAAGAATCTGATTTTGCCGGCATGATGGTTGAGAGATTTGCAGGATACCACAGACAGTCTTACGGTGGATGCAAAGTTGGTGTTGGCGATGTTATCATTGGTGCTGCTGCACTTGCGGCTGATTACAATGGAGCACAAAAGGCTTCCCATATTAAGGATAAGCTTATCGAAATGACTCACTTAAATGAAACATTATATTGTTGCGGTATTGCTTGTTCTGCAGAAGGTTATCCTACCGCTGCGGGAAACTATCAGATTGATCTGTTGCTGGCTAACGTATGTAAGCAGAACGTCACCAGATTCCCATATGAGATCGTAAGACTTGCTGAGGATATCGCAGGCGGGCTGATGGTTACTATGCCTTCACAGAAGGACTTCGAATCTGACCTAAAGGTTGGACAGTCTGGAAAGTCAATTGGAGAATGGTGCAATAAGCTTTATGCAGCAGCTCCTGGAGTTTCCACAGAAAACAGAATGAGAGTTTTGAGATTCCTTGAGAATATTTGCTTGGGTTCCTCTGCAGTTGGATACAGAACAGAATCCCTGCATGGAGCTGGTTCTCCACAGGCTCAGAGAATCATGATTGCCCGTCAGGGAAATATCAATCAGAAGAAAGAGCTTGCTAAGGCAATCGCAGGAATTAAAGAATAATCGTTTCGCGATTATTGTAAAAGAATATTTAAAGAACCGTCGAAGTTATTTCGGCGGTTCTATGTATAGAACTATAATCTATTTAGAGACGATAGCATTCTGCCAACGGTTCTAACGTCCATGAAAGTGCTTCTACGCAAGCGAAGCTTACTACACTGGATTTTTGTCGCTGCGATTGAAGCCGCGGCAAAAAGGCAAAGAATCGGACAGAATGTTCAGGAGAGCGACCAATGCTTATCGGTGTAAAATTCTGCGGAGGCTGTAATCCCAGATATGATAGAGGCAAGGCCTTTGAAGTTATTAAACAGCATCTCAAAGGAGACGCTGAGTTTGAGATAGCTGAGGAAGGTAAGGAGTATGATCATATATTAGTGATCGGGGGTTGTACAAACTGCTGTGCCTCGTATTGCCAATATCAGGCAAAGAATGGTACAATATTAATGTGGGATGAAACTCATATAGAAAAGATCATAAATATACTTAAAAATGGGAGGGATGACACTTGAATTGGAAAGAATTATATAACAGCAGATTATGTACTGCTGGGGATGCAGTGAAGAGCATCAAGTCAGGAGATAGAGTTGGTTTTGCGCATGCTGTAGCAGAACCTGCTATTCTTGTCGATGCAATGGTAGCAAATGCTGCGGCGTATAAGGATGTTGAAGTATGCCATATGGTAACCTTAGGAAAAGGTGAGTACTCAAAACCTGAAATGAAGGATCATTTCAGGTTTAATGGATGGTTTACAAGCCCTTCAACAAGAAATTCTATCGCACAGGGACATGGAGATTTTACTCCGGTATTTTTTCATGAAGTTCCAAACTACATAAGAAAAGGAATCTTTGATATTGATGTATTCATGGTTATGGTATCTCCGCCGGATGAACATGGCTATTGCTGTGTTGGTGTGTCCTCTGACTATACAATGCAGGGGATCGAATCTGCTAAGATTGTTCTTGCGGAAGTAAATGATCAGGTTCCTGTTGTATTTGGAGATACCTTTGTACATGTTAGCCAAATTGATCGGTTTGTTGAAAATTCACATCCTTTATTTGAACTGGGTCTTCCTAAAATCGGTGAAGTGGAATTAGAAATCGGTAAGCATTGTGCAGAATTGATTGAAGACGGTGCAACACTTCAACTGGGAATCGGAGCAATTCCTGATGCGGTTTTACAGTCGCTTAAGGACAAGAAGGACTTAGGAATTCATTCTGAAATGATTTCCGACGGGGTCGTTGATTTGTTTGAGTCCGGTGTAATCAATAACTCTAAGAAGGGTATCAATAAAAACAAGATGATCGTAACATTTTTAATGGGTTCAAAGAGATTATACGATTTCGCAAGAGAGAATCCTGCTGTTGAAATGCGTACTGTCGATTATGTAAATAATCCTGTTGTCGTTGCTCAGAATACAAATCTGGTTTGCATTAACTCCTGCCTGGCGGTTGATTTTATGGGTCAGGTAGTATCTGATAGCATTGGAATCAAACAGTTTAGCGGTGTTGGCGGGCAGGTTGACTTTGTTCGCGGAGCAGCTATGTCGCTTGACGGAAATGGGAAAGCAATTATCGCAATGCCATCTGTTGCAAAGAAAAAGGACGGCTCCATGGTTTCCAAAATCACTCCGTACATTGAGCTTGGTGCAGCAGTTACGACTTCAAGAAATGATGTTGATTATATCGTTACAGAGTATGGTATTGCAGAATTAAAAGGGAAGACTTTAAAAGAAAGAGCAAGAAACCTGATTAATATTGCACATCCTGAATTCAGAGATGAACTTAAGGAAGAATTTGAAAAGAGATTCAGTGCCAAATTTTAATTCATATCAATAAACAGGAGTATTCTATAGGGTGTTATTACCCAATGATAAGGAGGATTTAAGATGCAAGCATTAAGAGTAGTTCCAAAAGTGTTTTATTTTGACACTTTTAAAGAATTCAACGATGAATTCAAGGTAGGTAAAGACGATCTGGTGTTGACAAATGAATGGATGTATACTCCGTATATTAAGCCACTTGGGATTGAAACCAACGTGATTTTTCAGGAAAAGTTTGGCTCCGGTGAACCTTCTGATGAAATGATCGATGCGATCTCTGCAGAAATGAAGAAGTACGATTTTAAAAGAATCATTGCTTTCGGCGGGGGAACTATTGTTGATATCTGTAAAGTATTAGCTTTGGATGTTCCGGAAAAATCCGTTGATCTTTTCACTGGTGCGGTTGCACCAAAGAAGGTAAAGGAATTGATTGTTGTTCCAACTACTTGCGGAACGGGAAGCGAAGTTACAAACGTAGCAATTGCAGAATTAAAATCTTTGCACACAAAGAAAGGTATCGCTGTAGAGGAAACCTATGCTGACGTAGCAGTACTCGTTCCAGAAACAGTGAAAGGTCTTCCTTATAAGTTCTTTGTAACCAGCTCAGTGGATGCCTTGATCCATGCGATCGAATCCTATCTGTCACCAAAAGCTTCACCTTTTACAGAAATGTATTCCTTAAAAGCAATTGAAATGATCATGGATGGATACAAAGAAATCGTTTCTAAGGGGGAAGAGGAACGACTAAAGTATCTGAAGGAATTTGTTCTGGCTTCCAATTACGCGGGTATTGCTTTCGGAAATGCAGGTTGTGCTGCAGTTCATGCTCTTTCCTATTCCATCGGTGGGGCATTCCATGTACCGCATGGTGAAGCAAATTATCAGTTCTTTACAGAAGTATTCAAAATGTATACTAAAAAGAACCCGACTGGAAAGATCGCTTCTGCCACAAAGATATTTGCTGATGCTCTTGGCGTTGATCCAAATGGAGATGTATACGGAGAGCTCGAAAAGTTCCTGAACAAGCTGATCATGAAGAAACCGTTAAGAGAATATGGAATGACAGAAGCTCAAATTGACGAGTTTACAAAGTCAACTGTTGCAAATCAGCAAAGGCTGCTTGCAAACAATTATGTATTCCTGACGGATGAAGAAATCAGAGAGATCTTCGCAAATCTGTACTAAATTAAAAAATATCGTATAATAAAATGCATCTACCACACTGGTAGATGCATTTTATATTTTATCTTTGAGAATAATATAAGCATTTTTTATCTTTTTTCATATAATATAATAACCTGAATCAGGTAATTTTATATTGGAAGGTAAAAGAATATGTATGATATGTGTGATAGATGTAATAGATATAATAGATGTGATAGAGACTGCTTTGCAGGGATCGAAGATTTAAAAAAAGGTATATGTGATATCCAGGAGGGCATTAAAGGCGTACACCAAGGTTTGGATGATATTTGCAGCTGCCGGCTTTGTGAAGGAATCAAAGGCGTTCGTGAGGGACTCTGTGACCTTGAAGATGGACTTTGCAATTGCCTGAAAGGTATGAAATATGTTGATTTTCGTTGTAACTGTGATGCGAAAAGAGATATAAAAGAAGGAATTTGTGGTGTCAAAGACGGTGTTAAGTGTATTCGCCAAGGTTTGAATAACATATGCAGGTGTTGCCTTTGCGAAGGAATCGAGAATATTCAACAAGGACTTTGTGATGCGGAGAAAGGTTTATGCAATATTGTTAAAGGCGTAGATGATCTTCTTGATGACAAAAATAGGTGTGGATGTTAGAAAATTGACACAAGCGGGATTCCTGTAAAACAGTAAATTTGGATGATTATTGCATTTACTCTAAAGTTTATTCACATTCAGGAGAATATCTTACAGAATAAAAGAGCATCTGCCGTTTATGGCAGATGCTCTTTTATTCGTGTTTGATTAGGATCCTATTCAAACACGAATATATTTAAAAAGATTCATTTTCAATCCAGATATCCTGCGCTTTTTCTGCTTGTTCTCTTAGCATTAGGTTTCCATTGATTGCTTGTAGCCCTAATTCCTCTGCATATTTTAAAAATAGAGTCTTTGGAGGATTGTAGACCATGTCGATGACAGTATCTGCGTGAATGCATTCCTTTGCAATTGGTGAGGCGTCAACATTCGGATACATACCGACCGGAGTACAGTTAATCAGAATATCACATTTTACGTTCGCTTCTTTGAAGAATTCATAGGACACAGTATAATTGCCGTGAAAGTTTTGTTTGCCTCTGCTTACAATGGTAAGGTCATAGATTCCAAGATCAAGAAGCCCCTTTACTACAGCTTTTGCAACTCCTCCGGAACCCAAGATAACAGCACCTTTTCTTTTTACAGTAATATTGTTATGGTTAAGCAAAGAAAGGAAGCCGTCATAGTCTGTATTAAATCCTTTGGCTCTACCATTTTGAAATAGGATCGTATTGACTGCTCCAATATATTTTGCATGCTCGGAAATATCATCCAAATACGGAATCACAGACTCCTTATATGGAATCGTTACATTGACCCCTCGGAAATCCGAATTCTTAAGTGCGTTGAAGTCTTGAGGAAATGTTTCTTTTGGCAACTCCAGTATTTCATAAATACCATCGAACCCTCTTTGCTTCATGATCTCATCATGTATTTGAGGGGATTGGCTATGGGATAGCTTTTCACCAATAAGACCCAATTTTATCATTTCTTTGTCCTCCATCGTTTTAATTCCATCTATAAAAAAGTTATTTAATCGATAAATTTTTTGAATTCACTTTTTTCGATTGAATAGATGTACCCCTTTCCGATTTTCTCTAAAAGCACCAGGTTCATCTTATTTCCTCGGCGTTTTTTATCTTTCATGGCAGTCTCTGCTAAGAGCACCTTGTCAACTCCAACTGGAAGCTCTACGGGAAGTCCATATTCAAGGAGTAGTTCCTTCAACATGGCGGAAGTGTTGATTCCTGTGAGACCCATTGCTTCACTGTGCTCGGTAATGGTCTGCATTCCGATAGCAACGGCTTGCCCATGACCATAGGTTCCATTCTGGTAGAGATTTTCAATGGAATGGCCGATCGTATGTCCAAAATTAGTAAGCATTCGAATTCCCTGATCTTTCTCATCCTGTTCGATCATTTGTTTCTTTACGAGACAGCACCGATATATGATGGACTCGATCAACTCGGCATCACGGTGATTATGCATTCTGATTAAATCCTGAAATAAATCAGGATCGGCAACACTGGCATATTTAATGATCTCAGCCATACCGTCGGCCATATGAAAATCAGAGAGAGTTTTTACAAAATCAGGATCAATATATACAAAGGTCGGTTGATAAAAGGTTCCAACGAGGTTTTTACCTTCTGGCAAATTCACCGCATTTTTTCCTCCAATACTGCTGTCAACCTGACCAATCAGTGTGGTGGGGATCTGAACAAAATCCACACCTCTTAAAAAGGTTGCGGCTGCAAAGCCGGAGATGTCACCAATTACACCGCCTCCCAAAGCGACGATGACATCATCACGGGTAAGCTGGAATTCGACTAGTTTTTTATATAATGCAGATAGCGTATCGAAGGATTTGGTCACATCTCCGGAGGAGAGCACTATGATATCCCATTCGCAGTGGGAAGCATCCAATTGCTTTTTTAAAAAATCGCCATATGTTTTTAGAATCGCTTCATCTGTTACAAAGGCTAATTTTTTCCCGGCAAAATTTTCACCAAGAGTATTTCCAATCGTACGAAACAAACCGCTTTCTATAATAACAGGATACTTCCTGCTTTTCATATTAATGGTCAATGTATATTTCATATGAAAACCTCCTTTTATGCTATCCTTACGCAGTTGCGAGGATTATATAATAATAATTAATATTTTATGAGGAATAATCGTTTGAAAAACATAATAGTAATATGTAGTATACACTAATTTGGAATAATAAGCAAACAAGATGTCGGATAGGGTCAATTACCATCTTGCATTTTGAAAGAAATGTAATATAATATAATAATTGCGTGTATTGAAATGAAAGGAAAGAGAGATTAGAAGATGAACCAAAACATAATTGTAAGTGAAAGTAGTAAGAATCTGAGAGCACTGAGTAGAGATTCCCTTACGGGAAAATGGGGATTATCAGTTGCTGGTACTTTATTATATGCTGTGCTAACCATCATTCCTGTTATTATTTTAAACTCTATTTTTGGAGATGGGGATACCCCGGCCGGGATTTCAACGGTTTATAATATTTTAATAACAGGACCAATGACTCTGGGCTATGCAATGTTTGCAATGTCAATCTTTAGAAAAAGAGAAACCTCCCCGGCAGAAGTATTTTATGGGTTTGAACGATTTGGCAAAGCTTTGGGCTTGTACATAGTGTTGTCAATCTTTATCTTTTTATGGACTTTACTTCTTATCATACCCGGCATTATTGCTGTTTTTCGATATAGTATGAGTTTCTATATCCTGGCAGATAACCCGAACATGGGGATCATGGAAGTCATTAATGAGAGTAAAAAAATGATGCAAGGAAATAAATGGAAATTCTTTTGCTTAAATATTTCATTTATAGGTTGGGCGATCGTGTGTTGCTTTACTCTTGGTATTGGTTTTCTATGGTTAATGCCATATATGGAGGTATCTATCATTGCATTTTATGACATTGCAAATGGAAGCTTAAGATCAGCAAGAACCCTTGAAGGTGAAACGGTGATTCCCAGTGAGAACATCGAATCTGATGTAGATCCGATTACTGTATATAAAGAAAAGACTGAGCAAACAGACAAAGACATGCAGGAAAATGATGTGAACCATTAAGGAACCGTTTCTTTAACAGGTGTGACGTTTAAAGAATTTGAGTATGAAAATGCGCACTGTCAGGTGCGTATTTTGGGTAGAATATTTGAAGTAAAAAAAGTAGGCCTTTTAAGATAGGGGCCTGCTTTTTTATTGAAAAATAAATTTTATTAACGCTGACTGAACTTTTGTGTTAGTTCCTGTCTGAGCGCGTCAATTTTCATGAAATCCATATTTGGAACATAGTATTTCTCCAATTCGTCATGTTCTTTTTTCGCTTGACTGAGACAATAGATACCTTTTTCAAGTAGTTCCTCCATCTTTTGTTTACTATCTGTAAGAATAATCTCTTGATATTTTATTGCTTCAAAACGGATCATGTCTTCTAAATCGATTGAAATAACATCTGCCGTTAATTCTGACTTGTCGATATTATGATATCGGTTCGATGTAACAAAAGCCAAGCTTAATTCGGGTATCAGCAAATGCTCTAACTTTGTGGAAGGTTTCATTGGACAATAGTAGCCTTCTGCATGGAAGCCCCTGTAAGCAGCACTCTCCATGAATAAACTCAGCATTCTATCGCTACTGACACCAACGGGTGCCTGTATGAGGTAAATTTTTTCATATCCTTCAAGTAAGGTTTCTAAGTAATGTTCAAAACCGTTAGGTGTAATGGCACTGGCAAAAAACTTTTTAATATCTCCCTGTTTTGAACTGATTTCTTTATGTGCTAATTCATTGCCTATGATTTTGGCGGATATCTTGTAAAGTTCTTCGTGCATGATTGCAGATTCGTAAATACTGCTCAGATTATCATACATTTTTCCCGCCGCCGCTAAATAATTATAGGCTCTTCCGAAGATGCTTTTTATTCTTTCATTATTTCTAATCAATGCATCCCTGTTTTTTCTGATTCCTTCTTCATCCCAATAATCACCTAAATGGATAATAGAATCAACCGCTCCTGGATTGATCGGATCTACAACATGGGGCGAAGACTCAGAACTAGCATCACCTTCGCTTTAATCTTAACAAACTGGTGCTAAATGAACAAACGCGAATTTTACATAGCAGAAGAGGTATCGGTGTCCCTAAAACAAGGCAAACCAAATTAGAGTTTAGGGGGTCACTCCTCAAATTTAAGCCCGGATTGGGAAGGCGAAAAATAAGCAGGATTAAGAGCCTATAGCTAAATAAACTTGGAAAAAAAAGGCTCTTAACATTCCTGCTTATGAGAAATTTATACTATAGACTTACATAAAAAGCAAACTCCAATATTTTCCTGTTTTTATGAAATTTCTTAAAAGAAAACTATTTAGCCAAAACAGTATCGTACTTTCTGGCTATTTTTTTATAAATAGACTATAATGAAAAAAACCTATAGAAAGGAGTTAACGTATGACGAAATTGAAAATTATCGCAGGGGGTTATAACTTTACTGGTATATTGGAAGAAGAAAGAGCACCGAAAACATGTGAATTATTCAGGAGACTTCTTCCCCTTGAAAACAAATTGATCCATGTAAGGTGGAGCGGGCAGGGAATGTGGATTCCATATGGAGATTTAAGACTTGGATTGGACTATGAAAATCATACAAGTTATCCAGCAAAGGGAGAGTTTTTATTATATCCCGGTGGAATGAGCGAAATGGAAATCATCTTGTCCTACGGGAAATGCTTCTTCTCTAGTCAGGTAGGACAGCTGGCGGGGAATCATTTTCTGACGATCATCGAAGGATTAGAAAACTTAGATAAGCTAGGGGAGAAGGTGTTATGGGAAGGCGCTCAGACCATAATCATTGATTATATATAAAATATAGCCTTATTACTGCTTATTCATCCTGTGTCAGACAAAGGATTTGCTCTTTGCTAAATGATAGTATCACCAACAAAATTTATACTCATATTAGAATGAGGCCGGAGCATATCAATTTGCTCCGGCCTTGATAATTCTATAAGGAAGGGGGAATGATGAATAATTAGTAAAAATATTGTAACAGATAATTTATTGGCGTAAAATGGAATAGAAAAAATAGTAGATATTATTTGAAAGCGCATAATCTAATTACATTGGAGACGATTTGGAGATTCAAATCCAGTATATGGACTTGACGGATGGAATTCCTTCATGCAGTATAAAAGATGCCAGTAAAATAAGCTGTGGAAAAACAGGGTGTTGTGTATTACCAATATCGGAAGACATTATGCTGTTAGGAAATAAATTATTTGGTATTGATTAATTTATTTTGAATTATGTTAGAAAGGGTAGAATCATATATGCAAAATTCATCTGTTGTTGTTTTGGTAGAGCCCAATATTCTTGTGAAAAGTAGAGTAAGAAGTGTTTTCGCAAATCAACAAGTTAAAATATATGAAGTTGCTGATCGCAGACAACTTCTGTCAGTATTATCTAAAAATAACTATAAGGTTGACCTAATCATTACTGAAATAGAAATTGATACCAATAGTAGCTTTGATGGAATTAGTCTCATCCAACTAGTAAAGGCAAAAAGTAGTGCAATACCGGTGGTAATACTAACATCTATTAGTAAAAAAAATGTTATTACCAAATGTTTGATGGAGGGTGCTGCTGATTATATTTTAAAGCCGTTTGAAGATGACTATTTGAAAAAAAAGCTCTTAAAATATGTCAATCTACAAAACTTGACTGAATTAACTATATTAAAATTTAATTTAATGAATTTTTTAGATGGTGAAATTTATAAAGCTAAAAAAGGGAAATATCAATTTTCACTTATTAAGATTGATTTTAACTCAAAGGATGAAGATAAGGAAATTCCATCTCGATATGCGTTTTATAACTATGCTGAATCCATTTATAAAGAAATTAAAACATTATTTTGGGATGCGGATTTGTATATACAACATGGATTTCAGAGTCACCTTGGGTTTTTCCCTTTCTGTAATAAAGAAAATACTCAAGTTATTATTAGGAAGATCTCTTCTAAATTTATTAGTTATAAATCAATTGAGCCAGGTTTAGATAATTATTTAATTTCTCATGCATCTGTAACTTATCCAACAGATGGAGAGATGTCATCTAGTCTATTAAATAAATTGATGATGTATTATAATGATGTAGAATGAAGCGATGCTTGCAATCCATTAAAATACTTGTATAGTTATTGTTTGTAAGAGACAAAAAAGTCGTGGCAAGAATATGCGCATACGAAAGTGGGTTAGGGTACAGGATAGATTTTTTGGATAAAGTAATGTATACAGATAATGTGAAAATCAGAGTACAATTTTGTAAAAGGGATAATACCTCAAAAAATACAAGGAGTAATAATTAATGCCTATTGGGAAAAGAGTAATGATGATTATAGCTGTTATTGCGATATTAATACTTCTCATTTTAGGAACAAAGTATCTTGATCTACCAAATATAAAAGAATCAATGGAAAGTGCTGCTATTAATAAGGCCATCAAAATGGCTAACAGAGGTGAAGGGCCGTTAGTAAACTCTGAGGTGATTGAACGGGAAGATCAAGCATTGCCTGGCATGGAAATAGATAATATCTTCTTTGCGCCAGATTTTGATTATGTTGCAATGTATGGCGATCCGAGGGATTGGGATGATGAAAAAAATATGTGCATTGATAAAAATGGTGATGATCGGAATGATATAAATTTTACTATTGCACCAAACATATATGATGGCATTGATTTAGAAGGAAGTGTAAAACAGAGTAATGGAAGCTGGAAGTCAATGAATTTCTGGTCTTCTGATTTATATAAACTGTTCAGAAATTCTTTGCAGGAAAAAGCACAGTTGCGAACTGTTAAGGCAAAGGACTTTTTTACTTTGGATATATCCAGCCTATTATTACTCTTACAAGAAGGGAAATATATTGTAAAAGGTTATTGTATTGTAGACGATGATTATGTGCAAATATCTATCTGCGATATTGATGAAGATGGCTTAGACGAAGTGCTTGCATCAGTTGGCAATCAGCGTGATGAAAACGTTACCGCTATATATGAATTTTCTGATGTCGGCAAAACTCCATTTACATATTGCGGATACATTTGCTGTGATACAGTTATTGAATATAAGGGCAATAACCTTTTTTGGGCCTATCGTGAAAGTTTAAAAGATAAACAGCATGATACCTATATTTATAATGGCATAAGAGTAAAGAAATTAGCAGGAGTAAATGATTATGAAGATTAGGATTACATTCATTATTTTAAGTAGTAATTTGGTTAACAAATTATAATTATGTACTCAAATTTGGATTACCATTATCCGAAAACAGTAATAGTAGCAGTAGGAGAGATAGCTCAATGAATCGATTAAAAATAATATTATTTTCTTTATGCATTTTAGGCATTCCGTTTGCTTTTGGATATAATAACTGCGTATTTGCCGATACCAGTGGCGTTGCAGTATATATTGATGGAACAGCGGTTGCTTTTCCCGACGGAAAACCATACATATTAAGTAACAGGACATTTGTGCCTGTAAGATTTATTTCTGAACAGCTAGGTGCTTCTGTTAGCTGGAATAGCAACACTGGGACGGTTGTTATCACCAAAGAAGCTGACAGCATCAAACTAGTTATTGGAAGCGCCGAAGTGGTTAAAAATGGAGTGTCCAGCTCAATGGATGTGGCTCCGGTGATCACAGACGGCAGAACCATGGTTCCATTGCGATTTGTTTCGGAACAGTTTGGTGCTTTGGTTAATTGGGATGTTTCAAATAACTCGGTGTTAATTATCACGGCAAAAAACAATACGGTTTATACCGTTAAAATGGGGGATACGCTGTGGCATATTGCTTCGACATACGGTGTGAGTATGGAAGAACTATTGAAGGTAAATCCTGAGTTGAATCCGGACAAGCTGATAATTGGTCAGCAGCTTAATCTCTCTTTGACCTCAGCATCGAAGGAGCCGGATCCACCATCGGTAGCGAAAGAATCGGAGCATCAGATTGATTTGGTCGAGGCAGAAGCCCAGGCAGTTTCAAGAGGTGGAGGTAGAACGATTTCGCTAAGCTGTACAGCGGATGAACTTGTAGAATACGCGGAGGAATATCTGGGCGCTCCATATGCCTATGGCGGCGCAACATCAGACGGGTTTGACTGCTCTGGCTTCACACAATATGTAGCCGCACATTTTGGTGGGCACCTGCCGCATTCTTCGAGCGAACAGTATTCCTACGGTATCAGCATAGAAAAGGAAGATCTGCAGTCTGGAGATTTGGTCTTCTTTGAAGCTTCTGACGATTCAAAGAAGATTGGCCATGTTGGAATCTACGTCGGCAACGGGAAATTCATTCATGCTCCGCAGGCCGGCGGATGTGTTGAAATCAGTAATATGTCAAATGTCTATTTTGACCAATACTATTACGGAGCAATAAGAATGGACACTGAAGATGCGAAATAGTCCAAATGAAAATCGATTTACCTATGGGAAATAATAAGGGGAGAGAACAGAATAGTGACAGTTGAAAGTAAACAAGAGATTCTAAAACAGTATTTCGGATATGATAGCTTTAGAGAAGGCCAAGCTTTTCTCGTAGATTCTATTTTAGCAGGTAAAGATGTTGTGGGGGTCATGCCGACAGGGGCGGGAAAATCCATCTGCTTTCAAGTTCCAGCCATGATGTTTGAAGGGATTACCCTTGTTATTTCACCGCTGATTTCTCTCATGAAGGATCAGGTTAACGCATTGATCCAAGTGGGGATTAATGCGGCATACTTAAACAGTTCGCTTACTTTAAATCAGTATCATAGAGTCCTGCAGAATGCAAGAAGTGGTGAATATAAACTGATCTATGTGGCACCGGAACGATTGCTTACAGATGAGTTTCTGGACTTTGCGCAGAATAGCAACATTTCCATGTTTACCATTGATGAAGCGCATTGCATCTCTCAGTGGGGCCAGGATTTTCGACCAAGTTACCTGAAAATTGTAGATTTTTTGAATCAACTGCAAAAACGTCCGGTGGTGTCAACGTTTACAGCTACGGCTACCGCTCAGGTTCGTGAGGATATTGTTTCCAGTTTGAAGCTTGTCAATCCAGAGATCTTAGTTACAGGATTTGATCGAAAAAACTTATCTTTTGAGGTAAAAAAACCAAAGGATAAATTTCAGGCACTTTGCGATTTTCTAAAGCAGAAGCAAGAAGAAACAGGAATTATATATTGCACCACAAGAAAAGTAGTAGAAGAGGTTTGTAGTAGATTAAGCAGACAGGGCTATCTTGCAACTCGTTATCATGCTGGACTTACAGATCAAGAGAGAAAAGAAAACCAAGACGATTTTATTTTTGACCGGATGAAAATAATTGTTGCAACCAATGCATTTGGTATGGGCATCGACAAATCTAATGTGTCTTACGTTGTCCATTATAATATGCCCAAAGACCTGGAAAGCTACTATCAGGAGGCAGGACGAGCTGGGCGCGATGGAGGACCTGCGGAGTGTGTTTTGCTATATAGTGGACAAGATGTACGAATGAATCTGTTTCTAATCGACAACAACAAGGATGCAGAATATGCAGAAACCGAATTGGAAGAACTTGTGAAGGCTAAGGATCGAGAACGATTAAAGCAGATGACCTTTTACTGCCACACAAATAATTGCTTGAGAGAATATATTCTTAACTATTTTGGGGAGGCTGCTCCTAACTTTTGCGGTAATTGCAGCAATTGCAAAAACAATTTTGAAACGATAGATATAACACTGGAGGCACAAAAAATATTATCTTGTGTTTATCGTGTTAAGGAGCGCTATGGCGTTAAAACAATAATTGATATCTTGCGTGGAAGCAAGAACGAAAAGATCTTACGTTTACGATTAAACAGGGTAACTACATATGGCATTATGAATAATGGTGAAAAGCAAGTGAGAGAGATCATCAATTATTTGATTTTAAATGATTATTTAGCGGTAACCACCGATAAGTATCCCGTGCTAAAGCTGGGCAACCGTTCAAAAGAGATTTTAATTGAGAAAGCAGAGATTCAAATGAAACTGGCAAGGGAGATAGAAGAGCTTAAATCAAATAAAAAGGCAGGATCTGCATTGACAGGGGTCAATCAAACACTTTTGGAACGATTGAAAAAGGTCAGACTACAGGTTGCATCGCAGCAGAAAGTACCTGCCTTTGTTATATTTACTGACAGTGCCCTTGTAGATATGTGTGAAAAGTTACCTTTGAATGACAGCGAATTTCTAAGGATTTCTGGCGTAGGAGAGGTGAAATTGCAACGCTATGGACAGCGATTTATGTCAGAAATTTCAGAGTTTGTAAATGGTAAGAATGGCCGTAACTAGTTTCATTTTGTTGTTAATTGAATCATTAGATTTGAGAGTGATATAACAACCTGTCTTTTACGGCAAAAAGAGTAAAAAATAGCCCACAATCGTTGAATAATCAATGGCTGTGGGCTTTACGATTTTGTCATAAAGTTGTAGCGTGTTTTTCCAAACAGACAATAGCTTTTTTTCGGTTTTTTTATGACATCGCCGGTCGCTTTGAAAGATATAGCTATCGTGTTGTGATTTTAAAAGTTGCTGCAGAACTGCGGAGCTACTAACCTGTAATAATTCATCATATTTTTGGAAAATATGATGAATTATTAATCTTATAAGCATAAACTGTTGAGATTTGTAGGACTGATTTAGTTGAATCATGAGATTTGAGAGTGATATGATAAACTAAACTTTTATAAAATAGTTTTATAAAAGTAAACTGAAGGGACGAAAAAGCGGAGAAAGTCTATCAAAAAGACGCGTTGAAAGAACTGTTAAGCTATGTGATTACCATATATCGGTCATCGCGATGACTGTCCGATTATGAACAGTGATGCCGTTACCTATTATGCCACATTTGACAACTACAATGTGTGCGGCACGCGTGATTTGGCCGCTAAATTTGGTGATACCGGCTACATGTTCTGGGGGAGGCAGCGAGAGCTATGAGACGCTGCTCAACACGTACGTAAATTTTGATGCGAGATTATGGACAAGGATCTGACCGCTTATGCGAGCGGTGACGGGATGAATGGAGGAATTTAGGGAAAACCCGCCGATCCAAAATCTGACTGAAAGTAGAGGTGATGAAAAAAAGGCTCTTATTCAAAGCACACAATTTATTTTTATTTTGAAAGGAAGTGTATTTTTCATGTTAAAACGAAGGAGGTTTCTATCTGTTCTTCTGGCTTTATTCATGTTACTGAGCATGTTTCCGATGAGTGCCTTCGCGCAGAGCGAGAGCGACGATGATTTCATGATGACGCTGAAAACCGTTGAAGTAAAGTTCAGGGGGAGTACTACCAAGGTCTCCTACCTGAATACGCAGGGTTTTAGCGTGTTCCTGAACAACACGAATTTTGATCGTACCTTCGGCGACCAGAAGTGTGCAGGAATGGAGATGATTCTCCATGGCGAACGCATTGCCACAGACGGCGACATCCGGCTGCTGCCGACTCCGGAACAGTGGGACGCGTGTCCTACTTCGTCCGAACATAAGGCGGATGAGACAGCTGGCACCCTTTACAATAAAGGAGCGTTCGACGATTTCGGTTTCACCTACACGACAGAAGTCACTCCGGAACCGGGCGGCTTCAAGGTCAGCGTGACCCTCGACAGTCCGCTGCCCGAAAAGCTTGTCGGCCGCGCCGGCTTCAATCTTGAATTTCTGCCGACCATCTACAGAAATCAGACTTATTCGATAGACGGCGGCAAGACCACCGGCTTGATTCCCGCTACTCCCAGTTCTTCAATGGTGAAAATGCCGGTGCCTGGCGACGACCCACTGACACGGAATTCCTGGCAAAAGCAATGGGACGAAGACCGGGGCGACTATCAGCCGCTTCCTCTTGTTACCGGGTCCAGCATCACACTTGCTCCTGAAGACGAGCTGCACCGCGTTAAAATAACATCGGACAACGGAACACTATCTCTTTACGATGGACGAACTAAGGCGCAAAACGGTTGGTTTGTGCTGCGTACTCTTATTCCTGCTGACAAGACCGGCGAAGTGTTGACATGGCACGTCCGCCCGAATGTGATTCAGGATTGGACGAGGGATCCAGTGGTGACATACAGTCAGGTTGGATATGCCATAGACCATGTGAAGACTGCCGTAATCGAACTCGATCCGCTTTACGGTGCTCCTCAGAAAGCCGAAGTAGTCCGCCTGAATGCTGATGGTTCTTATACGACAGTGTTGGAGCGTTCACTTACTTCCCCCATATCCTATACGCGATACAATTATCAAACGTTCGACTTCACATCAGTCAATGAACCTGGTACATACGCAATTGAATATGACGGAGTTCTGACGGATTCTTTCCAAATTGCCGATAATGTGTACAGTGATACCTGGCAAGACAGTCTGGTCTGCTTTCTGGCCGAACAGATGGATCACATGAAAGTGCGCGATGGCTACCTGATCAGGCACGGCCTCTCGCACATGGACGATGCCCGTCAGGCACCTGCAGGCTTATCGTTCTTCGACGGGTGGTCGATGGGATCAGACAAGAACTCTACCTATGAGGATGGCGAACACATCCCAGGGCTGAATGTCGGTGGATTTTATGACGCTGGCGACTTCGACATCCAGACAGGAAGCAATATATCAATTATTCAGGACTTAGTCAACGCCTACAAGGGGTTCCATCTGAATTATGACAATCTCATGGTTGACGAAGATGCACTCGATGTTGAAATGCATAGACCCGACGGTATTCCAGATGCTGTACAGCTAGCGAAACACGGTGTCCTGCAACTTCTTGCACAGATCGATGCTGTCGGACATACCTTCCCCGTCGTAGAGGTGCCAACATTGCGTCAATACACGCATTTGGGCGACGGCGCAACTGAAACGGACGGCAAAATCTACTCGACAGATTCCAGCGAAATCTACTCGGTAGGCCTTGACACGATTGGCTACTCCAGTATTCCGGATGACCGGCTGGCCTTCACATCGTCGAGTCAGGACTCCCGCGCCTACGCCGCTCTGGCTGCGTCAGCCTGGGCGCTCAAAGGCTGGGACGATACCCTTGCTGATAAATGCCTCAAGTACGCTCAAAATATATGGGATACGCAGTCTCACAGCGGAACGGGCGGTTGGTGGGGGCCATCAGGAGAATGGAATGCAGCCATCTATCTGATGCTGGCCACTTATGGAGATGCCGCCAATGCTGATGCTTATAAGGAATACAAGACTCGCGTCGTCGATCTGTCCGATACGATGTTTACTTCGTCCAACGTGGCAAGCGCTTCGCTGGCCACATTCATCCTGCCTTACATGGACGATACGTTCAAGGAGGCCTACAGAACCGCCGCGTCGGCTTATGTTTCTTCGTATGACACGTCAATGGCCGACACTCCGTACGGCATATCGACGATGTCCCCCGGCAGCATGTGGGGCGGATCCCAAGGCGTTTGTTCAACAGGTGTGAATATGTACTTCCTCCACAAGGCATTCCCGGATGTCGTAAGCGGTGAATATACGCTTCGTGCAGCAAACTACATCCTTGGCATGCACCCGGTAAACAGCACTTCCTGGGTCGCCGGTGTTGGCAAGAATTCAAAAACATGGACTTACAGCAACAACCGTGCCTATGAAACAAACATCCCCGGTGGTGTTATTCCGGGTTATGTCGTAATCAGTCCGGATTTCCCGGAGTGCATTGACGACTTTGGTATGTTGTGGTTTGAGCACGAAACCTGCACAGCAGATGTTTCCAAGTGGGTTGTCGCGGCTCTTGGCGCATCGGCAGTTGCGGGGGGAGATGCCGGCACCGACGTACAGACCTGTGCAGTGAACTTCACGGTAACAGACGGCAAAAAAGGAATTGGGGGAGCGGAAGTAGCAGTGGGATCAGTATATGAGATCGATCCTGATACAAATGTTGTATATGAGATTGACCCTGATACAGATGTTGTACATATGACCGACTCCAATGGAGAAGCTGTATTTAACCTTGAATCGGGAGATTATGCTTATATCATAACAAAAGACGGATATAATGCCTCCTCAGGTACCTTTGGGGTATTAAGTGAAGCGGTGAAAAAAACAGTCATACTGAAGCGCAATAGCTCTTCTGGTGGACATTCCGGAGGAAGCACATCGACGCAAAAGGCATCAGCCCCAACGGCCAGCCCTGCAGGCGGTACTTATACCAGTGAGCAGAGTGTTCACTTATCTACTTCAACAGCAGGTGCCAGTATATATTACACAACAGATGGGACAACTCCAACAAGCTCAAGTACGCTTTATACCAAGGCAATATCTGTCAGCAAATCAATGAAAATAAAAGCAATTGCGATAAAAAACGGTTATACAAACAGTAGCGTTGCAACTTTTACTTATACGATCAACGGCACACCTATTGACAGTGAATTAGCAACGTTCAGCGATGTATCAGGCCACTGGGCCGAGATATATATCACGGCTGCTGTCAAAGCTGGATACGTGTCTGGCTACAAAGAAGGAACCTTTAAGCCGGATGCTTATGTAACCAGAGCTCAGTTTGTAAAAATGATAGTGGCAGCATTTGGCTTTACCGGAACCGGCGATACTACGTTCGTCGACAGTAAGAGCCATTGGGCATTGCCCCAAATCGAGATAGCCGCTTATAATAATTTGGTCACGGGAGTTACCAACTCTAATGGAACCAATTTCCTTCCCGACAACAATATCAGCCGTGAACAAGTGGCAACGATATTATACCGCGCCGCTGAAAAACGTGGGATTACGCTTCTGGAAACCTCGGACGCGATAATATTCAACGATCAGGGAAGCATCAGCAGCTATGCTGCGACCGCAGTAGCCGCGATGCAAAAAGCCGGAATTATTAGCGGAAGCGAATTAAACGGAAAAACGGCTTTCACACCTCAAGGCAATGCGACGAGGGCGCAGGCCGTTAAAATGATACAGGGGCTTTTGGAATTAATCTGAGCCTTGTCATTTTAATCGATCAAAATGGCGCTAAAGCGGCAAAACTGCTTTAGCGCCAATCTGTGAAAAGTGCCTGATTCAGACATTGGAAGGAGAAACTGCTTAAAACATAGAGAGAAAGGGGACTCGTTTTAATAGAAAACATAGCATAATTTAGGGGGAATTATATTAATGATAAACAAGCGTTTATGAATTGTCTAGTAAGCAGAAACAAAAAAGCCTCGGTTTCACATGAGGTGACCCCTATAAGTTAGACTTTATAGCGTAGTAGTAATTTTCAACTGCTACGCTATTTCTTTATGCTACTTGGAGATTGAGTCTGTATTCAATAGGACTCATCCATCCAAGAGATTCTTTGATTCTTTGTTCGTTATAATATTTTATATACCTTTCAATTGATAATTTCAATTCCTCATAACTATAATATACAACTCCATAATACATTTCCTGTTTCCTAATTCCAAAGAAATTTTCCATAACAGAATTTCATGACAGTTTCCTTTTCGTGACATACTTTGAAATATTTTATTGGATTTTAAAGTATATACATAGCTCTTCATCTGGTATGCCCATCCTTGATCCGAATGAAATGTTCTTCTGTATTTACAATCTTCAGTAATATTTATAACTTCGCTTAACGTATTCATAATGTTTATTGCAGAAGGTTTTTGTGAAATCCCATAGCTAAGAATTTCGCGATTATAAAGATCCATAAATGGATCAAGATATAGCTTCCTGATTAACATTCTTCCTCTTTCGTCAATTTCGTAGTATTTAAATTCTGTTGTGTCGGTAGTTATTTTCTGATGAGGAACATTTGTATTAAATCGACGATGGATTCTATTCGGAGCCACAGTTCCAACCTTTCCCTTATAGGAACTGTACTTTCTACTCTTACGTGTAAATGAAGTTACCTGAATCCCAAGTTTTTGCACAAGACGTTGGACTTTCTTTTTATTTACGATTATTCCATGTTTACGCAGTTCTCCATAAATTCTGCGATATCCAAAATCTTTGTGTTGACTACGTATTTCCAGAATCATTGTTTCTAATGTTTGGTCGTATTTCCGTTCAAATCGCTTTTGCCAATACATATATGTGGATTTAGGAAATCCAGTAATTGCGAGAATATCTTTTAATTTGAAGGATCCTCGGAGGCTGTGGATGATTCTCGCTTTTTGTTCTGAGATGTTCCCTCTAAACGCAGCCTCCTCAGTTCTTTTAAATATGCATTTTCGATTCTTAATTTTAAATTTTCTTCTTCGAGTCGTTTAAGATACTCTGATTCAGTATCTATACTTTCGTTGAATTTCGGTTTGACATCTTTTGGTCTTGACACTTTTGAACGCCTTCCCTTCCGTTTAGGTTTCAATGCATCAGGGCCAGCAATTCGAAAGTCATTTACCCATTTAGTAATTAACGGCGGGTTATTCATTCCCAAACTTAGAGCTAACTCCTGATATGAAACTTCTGTTGTTAAATATAACTCTACTACATGAAGCTTAAAATCAAAAGAGTAAGTTTCATTTTTACGAGACCGCAATAATCCGTCTGAGCCGTATTCTTTATAGGCAGCAACCCAACGCTTTATAGGCCCAGAGTCTGGAATACCATATTTGTTGGCTAAATACCCATAACTACCATTATTGCTCAAATACGCTTGAACAATTTTTTTCTTAAATTCAAAACTATACTTTGCCATAAAAAACTGACCTCCCATAAGTTAGATTTTTTGGTGGATCGGCTACACTTAACTGGACAGATTTTTTAGTTCTATGCTAATATCAAGTTGAAAAGGAGATTAATAGCATGAACGACAAAAGACTACGCCGATCTTTCAATGATGAATTCAAACACCAAATTGTCCAAATGTATAATGCAGGCAAACCCAAATCTGACATTTGCCGTGAGTACGATCTGGTTCCAACAGTAGTTGATCGTTGGATCAAACGGATCAATGCCACCGGTTCTGCCAAAGAGTGCGATAACAGAACCCCGGAGGAACAGGAATTAATCAGGCTGCGTAAGGAGCTTCAGCAACTCAAAATGGAGAATGATATCCTAAAACAAGCAGCGCTGATATTCGCACAAAAGTCGAAGTGATCCGGAGCAATGTTCACAAATACTCAATATCAGCGATGTGTAAAGTTCTTCGCATTGCTCGCAGCACCTACTATTATGAATCAACCATAACTTCTGATGAAACCGAGCTTGAGGATGTAGTGGAAGCAGTTTTCAACGAAAACCGCAAAGTCTACGGAAGCCGAAAAATCAAGGTCGCTTTAAAAAAGCAAGGCATAATCCTCTCACGCCGTAAAATCATCAGGATTATGAAAAAGAGAAATCTTTTCTCTGCCTACAGCATTTGCAAATTCAAGGTTCATAAAGGATCTGTCAATGAGGCTGAAATACCAAATTTGCTGAATCGCCAGTTCAATGAACATTCTGAATACGCAGCTGTTGTGAGTGATTTGACCTATGTAAGGGTGAATTACGAGTGGAACTATATCTGTCTGCTCGTTGATCTTTTCAACCGTGAGATCATAGGCTACAGTGCCGGAGCACATAAAAACGCAGAGCTTGTCTTTGATGCCTTCGCAACTGTGCATACCAACCTGAATCGCATCCAGATGTTTCACACAGACCGGGGCAGTGAGTTCAATAACCAGATCATCGATGAAGTTCTGGACGTCTTTCATATCAGCAGATCCCTTAGCTTGAAGGGCTGCCCGTATGACAATGCTGTTGCCGAATCTACATTCAAAATTTTCAAATCAGAGTTCGTTTTCGGCAGAAATTTCGAGAGCCTGGCTCAGCTGAAAATGGAGCTGGCAGACTACATAAATTGGTTCAATAATTTTCGTATCCATAGTTCATTAGGCTATCTTAGCCCTAAGGAATTTAAAGCATCGAAACTATAATTTTTGTACGAAAAAGTGTTGCCATACCATGGTCTAACTTATGGGAGTCAGTTCACATTGAACTGAGGCTTTTTAATTCTATTGGAAATTCACATAAGTAATGCTTCCTATCACCTTGGTTATCCTATTTTAAACATAATATACTGCTTAATCGCAGAAAGTGCAGATGAACCATAACAATACTCTGTCTGCATTATTGTACGATTAAGTAAAACTCCGGTTCTGATTATAACGTAAAAATCATATGGTAAATATTATAACTTTGGAGGTTTACTATGAAAACGAAGTATGTTGTTACGGAGACTCATAAATTAAGCAGCGAAGAGGAAAGAAAGATCAAAATATCGGAAAAGCTGGCAGAACTTATTAAAAGCGAAAAGAATAGAACGAGTGCGTGATATTGCTTTGCAAGAACTTTTATAAAAGCTATCTATGTAAATATGATTCAATAGGGTGGGTAGCGATAAAAATTTCTTAGGAGGGTATAGTTGCATGAAAGAAAAAGTCGCTATTTATTGCCGGCTATCAGAAGAAGATCAGGGGAAAACAGAGAAAGAGGATTCGGAGAGTATCCAAAATCAAAAAAATATTCTTGCAGGCTATGCATTTGAAAGAAAATGGGAAATCTACAAAATTTATTCTGACGATAACTGGTCGGGACTGGATAACGACAGGCCGGAATGGAACAACTTGATAAGAGATGCAGAAAACAGAAAGTTCGAAATTATCCTGTGTAAGAGTCAGGCTCGATTCGCCAGAGATATGGAGTCTGTTGAAAAGTATTTACATAAGTATTTTCCTCTTTGGAATATCCGGTTTGTGGGGCTTGCGGATTATGCTGATACAAGCAATTTAGGCAATAAAAAGCAAAGGCAGATCAACGGACTGGTAAATGAATGGTACTGCGAAGATCTCTCGCAGAATATAAAGATCGTTTTCGATAAAAAGCGAAGAGACGGCCTGTTTATCGGGAGCCATGCCGCATATGGTTATAAAAAGGATCTTCTTCATAAAGGAAGACTGTTGATTGATGATGAAGCTGCTGAAATTGTCCGTTTGATATTCAATAGGTATCTTGAGGGGGAAGGCAGCTCCAAAATCACAAAGTATCTGAATGAGAGCGGGGTACCTAATCCTACAAAATATAAGCAGAACTGTGGCGAGTCTTATGTAAATTCAAGTGCAACGGATGACTTGGGGTTATGGAATAGGACCACGATAAAAAGGATTTTAAAAAACGAGATGTATACTGGCAGCATGGTTCAGGGTGTCAGCAAAAAAGTAAGCTATAAATCAAAAAAAATGATGTCGGTACCAAAATCTGATTGGATTGTGGTAAAGAATACCCACGAACCAATTATTGATATCCAGACCTTTCAACTTGTGCAGGAGCTTATGGGAACACATAGGCGAAATAATGGACAAGGTGAGCCGCATGTTCTTGCCGGGAAAATAAAGTGCCTGGATTGTGGAAGCAGCTTAAACCGCATATCTCCCCTTAACCGTAAGGGTGGCAGAAAATATAAATATCTTAGATGCAGTATGGTTGACAAGGATCCGCGCATCTGCGGGGGGCATTATATTCGCCTGGACGAACTGGAAAAGATTGTGTTAAAGGGTCTGAAGGTTTATCTGAAAAAAACCAGTGATCAGATCATCCGTGATTCCCTTGGAAATCAGGAAGTAGACAGGAACAGAAGAAAACTGGAACAGGAAATAAGAACTGTCGATCTTCAAATAAGGAAAAATCAAAAGGTTGCAGAATCATTATATGAGGACAAGGTTTCAGGGATAATCAGCTCAGAACAGTTCCTTGAGTTTAATGCAAGTTTACAAAATGGAAAGAAAATTTTGAACAGCAGGAAAAATTATTTGCTTGATCAGATCAATGTCTTAAAAAGCACAAAAAATGCAAAGGATCTATTATGTGAAAAAATTAATCAGTATAAGAAGGTCGAAACGCTCACGGCACGGCTTGTAAATGAGTTTGTAGATTATATTGAGGTTGGCAGAAAGGATAAAACCAGTGGTGCGCAATCGGTTGTTATTCATTGGAAGTATTAAGAATTTGTTTTGTAGTATAGGAACGGCAGCGTGGGGCGAAGTCCCATCAATCATTGCTATTTTTTTATCTCGTAAGACGATGCCGTCTAGAGAGTTGTTGTCCGAGGAACAATGCATAAAATCGACATCATGACCTTCCAGCAGCATAGACTCGCCAATTTTTTTCATAAATGTAGATTTTCCCACACCGGGTCCGCCTTTAATGCAGATAATTTTATCTGCTTCTTCCTGACTGAGTATGTATTGATAATAGGAGAAAAAACCTTCTGGCGTATTATTTCCCGGGTACATATGTCTTTCGATTCCTGCCATATACATCTTCCTTTCCATAACATTTCCATTCATGATATGCAGGAAGAAGCACTTGGGTGATAATAAAATTCATTTTCAGTGTCCCTTTTTACTGAAACAAGCCTTTTCGGGCAGTTCGGCTCTCAACGGAAGGCTTGTTTTCCTGTCAACTTTTTTTGGCTGCAGAGTGCTGGCAAGAAGCCCAATTATACATTGATAAAAAGTGGGAAAAGTAATATAATAATTAAGATCTGCTGAACAAAAGAAACAAGAAATCGTTTAACTTGTTTCTGGCGGGTGATATCCGCAAATACAGATGAAAAATAACGAAGGAGACCAGATGAACCAGAATTTTATACCTCTTCTCTTTGCGGGAGATATTAATGTTTACAGTGTTGCCAGAGCTTTCCATGAGCAATATGATATAAAATCGAGTGTGTTTGGAAAATACAGCACCGGTCCGTGTTACAACAGTAAAATTATGAATTATACCGCCAATCCGCAAATCGATCAGCAGAATACTTTTCTTGCTGTTGTAAAGGATTTTGCGGAAGCGAATCAAGAAAAAACGGTACTTGCAATTGGCTGCGGCGACAGCTATGTCCAGCTGCTTAGCCAAAACAAGGACAAATTCCCCGAAAATGTGATTGCGCCCTATGTCGATATTGATATGATGAATCATCTGATTCATAAGGAAAAGTTTTATGAAATGTGCGAGGAAGCCGGTGTGGATTATCCCGATACCTTTGTACATCGAAAGGAGCTTGGCCACGAGTTTGAACTTCCGTTTCAGCCTCCGTTTATCATAAAGCCTTCAGATGGCATTTCATATTGGAGACATCCCTTTGCTACACAGAAAAAAGTGTACAAGGCGGGAAACAGAAGGGAGCTTTTGCAAATCCTTGATGATATTTATGAATCAGGGTACAATGATTCTATTATTATTCAGGATTTTATTCCCGGGGATGATACCTTTATGCGAGTACTGACTAATTACTCTGACCGTGACGGTGAAGTGAAATTGATGTCCTTAGGGCATGTTCTGCTCGAAGAACATACGCCTCATGGCTTAGGAAATCATGCTGTCATTATCACTGAGCATAAGGAAGAAGTTGCTGACAAATTTAAGAAACTACTGGAAGAAATGCATTACATCGGATTTTCTAATTTTGATATCAAGTTTGATCAGAGAGATGGAAAGTTTAAAGTATTTGAAATTAATACAAGGCAGGGAAGAAGTAATTATTATGTTACCGGAGCAGGGGAGAATATTGCAAAATATCTTGTGGAAGATTACATTGAGCAAAAGCCGATCGAATGGAAGGTTATAACGGAAAAGTCATTGTGGATGGTTGTTCCAAAGGGTGTTGCTTTCCGATATATCAAGCCGGAGGAATACAGAAAAGAAATGAGGGAATTGATTCGGGCCGGAAATGTTGTAAATCCACTATTTTATAAAAAGGATTCTGGATTTTTGAGAAAGTTAAAGTTATATAAATCTCAATTGGGTCATTACTATAAATATAAAAAATATCTGGGAAAACAAAAATAACGGGGGACAGGATTTATGGGGAAGGACGATAAAAAGGTTTTAGGGGTGCTTGGGGGCATGGGCCCGCTGGCTACCCAGCTTTTCTATAAAATGGTGATTGAACAAACTGATGCAAACTGTGATCAAGAGCATTTGAATATGATTATACTCAATCATGCCACAATGCCGGATCGTACAAAGGAAATCCTTGCAGGCCGTACCGAGGAGTTGTTTCGATTGTTGCTAAAAGATTCGCAAATGCTCGAATCGAATGGTGCCGGGGCTATTGCAATTCCGTGTAATACTTCTCATCTGCTGGTTGACCGGATTCAGGAAAGGATTGGAGTTCCGGTGATCAATATGGTGGAAGAAACTGTCCAGCATATTGCGGATCATTATGAGAAGGGTGATTTACAAATCGGGATTTTAGCAACCGATGGAACGATTAACACCGGCTTATATCAGGAAGCGTTGGAAAGAGCAGGAATCACCCCCGTTATCCCAAGTCCCTCATCTCAGAGACTTGTGATGAAAATCATCTATGACGGTGTCAAGAATGGGGGGGAGATTGATTTTTCCGATTTTTTAACGATACAAGAAGAGATATTTGCGAAAAAATGCAAGGCTGCAATTCTTGCTTGCACAGAGTTATCTTGTTTTAAAGAAATGTACAAGCTCCCCCCATATTACATAGACGCCATGGATGTATTAACGAAAAGATCAATTCTTTTATGCGGCGGAAAGATCAAATAAACAGGAGAAAAAACGATGGACAAAACATTTCACGGTATAACCGAGTATTTTAAGTTGCTGGACAATCAGCAGATGGTAAACGACTATGATATAAAAACTGAGTACAGGGATAGACAGATTCGTTATATTTCCTTTAATTCCAGAGATATTCAGCAGGATACACTCTTTGTCTGTAAAGGCGCTCATTTTTCCGCTGACTATTTGAAATCTGCTATAGAAGGAGGTTCCATCTGCTACATCAGCGAAGTAAAATATGATCTTCATGGTTTTGATCTGGATCATTACGATGTCTCCTATATTATCGTGAATGATATTCGTAAATCCATGGCTCTGATTGCCGATTATTTTTACAACCAGATCTGGAAAGATATTAAGACTGTCGGCATCACAGGCACCAAGGGAAAATCAACAACTGCATATTTTATGAAGTTTATTTTAGACGGTTATCTTAAGGAAAAGAAAAAGCCGTTAAGTGCGATTATCTCGGGAATTGATAATTATGATGGTATTGTCAATGAAGAATCTCATCTGACGACTCCGGAAGCGATGGATCTTCATAAACACTTCAATAACGCAGTAAAGAGCAATATTGAATATCTTAGCATGGAGGTTTCCAGCCAGGCATTGAAGTATGACAGAACGTTGGGGGTCAATTTTACTGTGGGCTGCTTTCTGAATATTGGTGAAGATCATATCAGCGACATAGAGCATCCTGATTTCGAGGATTATTTGGAGTCTAAACTACGACTATTCCGCCAGTGCGAAATGGCATGCGTGAATATTAACAGCGACCATATAGACAGAGTTTTAGAAGCATCAAAGTCCTGCCCTCATGTTGTGACCTTTGGTCTGGATGAAAAGGCGGATGTTTATGGATACGACATTGTGAAGTCAGGTAAGACGATTACCTTTATGGTTAAAACAAAAGACTTTATAAGAGCGTTTAAAATAACCATGGCTGGTTTGTTCAATGTCCAGAATGCTTTGGCAGCCATTGCGATATCCCAGTGCCTGAATATTCCCATGTCCTATGTGGCCGCGGGTTTAAGGAAGGCCAGAGTCAGCGGCAGAATGGAAGTTTACACTGGAAAAGGCAGTAAGGTGCAGGTCATCGTAGATTATGCTCACAATAAAATGAGTTTTGAAACGCTTTTTCAATCAACGTTGAGAGAGTATCCGAACAAAAAAATTACCATTGTATTCGGATGTCCGGGTAAAAAAGCCTTAGGGCGCAGAAAAGAACTTGGTGAGATTGCAGGAAAATATTCTGAGCAGGTGTATATTACCGAAGAGGATGCTGGGGAAGAACCTGTATTGAAGATTTGTGAAGAGATTGCAGAACATGTGGAGAGGCAGGCTTGCAGTTATGTGATCATACCAGATCGTGAAGAGGCAATCAGAGAAGCAATCTTTAAGGCTGATGCCAATACTATTGTTCTGATTACCGGCAAGGGAAGAGAAACCCGTCAAAAAAGAGGGACGAAATATATTGATACTCCATCAGATGTGGAATTTGTAAAAAAATATCTGAAAACCAATTAGCGTTATTTTATTAAAATTGCCGCTGGAAACAATGGCTCCAGCGGCAATAGATAGGGATATCCCTTCAAACCGCAGCTTCTAATGAACAAAAATAAGAATCATGTTGTACCAAACGGCATTTCCATGTTCTGATTCGGATTTGCCAATGTTGACAAATCCCAGTTTTTTATAATAAGATATTTTCTCTTCCTTACAACATAAAGTTAATCCTTTCCGGCCTGCAATATTTGCTTTTTTGGTCAGATTTTTAACCAATTCCGCAGCGATGCCCTGTTTTCGATATTCAGGCAACACGTCAAGACCAAAAATGCTTTGGTAGTCACCATGAGGATCATGAAATGATGTATCGTTGTAAAACTCATCACGGATGACTTTTTCATTGATCACACCACCATTGATAAAGCTTATTATTTTCCCGTCCAGTTCGGCAATTTATTCCTTTTC
This sequence comes from Anaerovoracaceae bacterium, assembly GCA_963665645.2. GTDB lineage: Bacteria > Bacillota > Clostridia > Peptostreptococcales > Anaerovoracaceae > Anoxybacterium. The sequence continues at coordinate 362,823 of CAXXQN010000005.1, forward strand.
CTAGTTTTCTGTATTCATATGGTATCTAATAATCTTCGCTTTCGTCCTCATCAAAAGATTCTCCATCAATGATCGGAAAATTTCTGTCGATCAATCCTTTTTCATAAAGATCCTCATCTTCCTCAATGATTTCTTCATAGTTTTCATCCAGTTCGGTATCAATAGAGATAGAGTATTCATCAATCTCATAGTCCAGACAATCAGAAAAATCATAACGATACTGGTCTTCATTCAGCTTTTCCAAACGATAGAGGGATAAAGCCTCGCTGACAGTCGCATCTCGTTTTGCATGATCACTAAGCTTTCTTAAATGCACGATACTGTCAAAAATATACCAGTTTCTGAACTTAAACAGCTCATCCACATAGGCGATACGTTCCTCCCGGGTAGAAGCATTTCTTGCAAGACCTAAAAGAGCCTGTCTGATCGTGCTCAGTAACGTATAGGCATCAATCCCATCGTCTGGCATTCCCTGAAGAATATCTTCAAAATAGTTGTCGGTTAAATCGATCAAAGTTTCTGAATCGACATCAGCAAGAATTTGATAGAATAAATCATAAGGAATCTCTTTGTCACACTCGATCAGAGCAGCAAAATGTTCAAAATATCCAAATTTATCAGGATCGTCGATTTCAAGTAATTCAAGTAGTTGGTCAAAATCCATTCCAATCACCTCATTTGTAGGTTTCCAGGTCAAAGCTTTTAAAAGCTACCTTAAACTCAGAATTTTCAAAGATACGATTAATCATATTGATAAAGTTCTCTGACAAGTCACTTGCATAGAATGTATTGTCAAAGATTGGTTCCTCGGACAGGAGATCATTGTTCATCAGTCCCGCCGTAATGTGTTCTATTATTTCCTCTGATGGATTTATAATTCGCAGCCCGGGATAAATTTTTTCTATATTTTTTCTGATCAAAGGATAATGGGTACAACCAAGAACAAGGGTATTGATCTTATTGTAAGTGATAAAATGATCAAGGTAATATTTAATGGAAAGATCCATGATCTCGTTTTGAATGATGCCTTCTTCAATCAATGGGACAAGCGTTGGGCAGGGTGTCGAGTATAAATTGAGTGTAGGATTTAGAGCATGTATCAGATTTTTGTAAGCTTTACTTTTTATTGTTACTTTTGTCCCGATAATCCCGACTTCATCTTCTTTGCTGCAAGTTTCTGCCACAATTTCCGCCGTTGGTTCGATAATTCCTACGACAGGAATTTTTGGATATTTTTGCTGTAATTCTGCCAAGCATGTTGAACTTACCGTGTTGCATGCAATAACGATCATTTTTACATTTTCTTTTACTAGAAAATCTGCGATCTGCATGGAAAAAAGACGGATGGTTGAGGGAGCTTTTGAACCGTATGGGGTACGTGCGGTATCACCGAAATAGATGATTTTTTCCTTTGGTAAAGCTTTCATTAAATAGGGTATGCAAGTAAGTCCGCCAAGGCCTGAGTCGAAAAACCCTATTGGTCGATTATCCATAAAAATTAAGTGTCCTTTCACTGTTGAAGTAGATTAATTACTGTTATAATGGACGTATCTATTGAGATGCAGCGATGCCTTTTTGCCCCAAGCTTGCTTGGTTAGGTAAAACGGACAGCAGTGAGCAGCGAATCGGAGGCAAAGGCAATGCTGTAAGGAAACATCCAATATACCATGTTTACAGAGTTATGTTACATGATATAATGATTCCACCATTGAATGCGGCGTCGCCGCAAGGCAGGAATCATTGAAACATGTTCACAACGCCATATTACATGTTATAATAATATTAATTAATAAAGGATAAAATGTAAATAGAAAATAAAAAAAAAAGGAGTTTTAGCATGGGAAAAGAAATAAAAACCAGAGATAAAATTGATCAGAAGTTTCAATGGAAAATTGAAGCGATGTACTCGGATGATGAACAGTGGAAAATTGATTATAAAACGGTGGAAGATAAGGCGAAAGACTTTGTTGAATACTCGGGACGATTAGGAGAGAGCCCAAAGGTGCTCATGGAAGCACTGCAAAAGAAGGATAACATTTGGCTGGTTCTTGAAAAGGTATATGTTTATGCCAGAATGAAAAAAGATGAAGATAATCGAGTTACAAAATATCAGGCGATGAGTGATAAAGCAAGCTCTCTGATTGCAAAAACATCTTCCTATTTATCGTTTTTCACGCCGGAGTTGCTTGAAATACCCGAGGAAAAACTAAAAGGCTTTCTTGAAGCAGAAAAAGGGCTGAAGCTGTACGAACATGCCATCAATGATCTTTTAAGGGAGAAGGCGCACGTTCTTTCAAAAACGGAAGAAAACTTAATGGCTCAGTTTAGTGAGATTGCTGGTTCAACCAATGATATTTTCAGCATGATCAATAATGCGGATATTAAGTTTGGGTCGATTATGGACGAGGACGGCGATGAAGTAGAGGTTACCCATGGCAGATATGGCGGATTTATGGAATCCCATGCAAGAAGGGTAAGAAAAGAAGCCTTTGAGCATATGTATCAAGCATACGAAAATCTGAAAAACACCCTTGCGACTACCTATAATTATAATACAAAAACCGATGTGATTATGGCAAGGATCAGAAAATATAATTCTGCTCGTGATGCGGCTCTTTCCGGAGATAATATCCCTACTACAGTTTATGACAACCTGATCAATACGGTTAACAGCAGATTGGATTTACTTCATCGGTATGTGGAAGTGCGACGCAAACTCTTAGGAATAGACAAGGTGCATATGTACGACATGTACGTTCCTCTTGTGGAAATGCCAAAAAAAGAGCTTTCATACGAACAAGCTTTGGATATTATGCGTGAAGGGCTTGCGCCTATGGGAGAACATTATCTGAACAAAATGAACGAAGGGATTGCAGCAGGTTGGATCGATGTTTATGAAAATGAAGGAAAAACCAGTGGCGCATACTCCTTTGGAAGCTACGACAGTATGCCGTATATCTTGTTGAATTATAATGGAAAGCTGAAGGACGTTTTTACAATTGTTCACGAAATGGGTCATTCTATGCATTCCTACTATACAAGGCAAAATCAGCCTTTTGTATATGGAGGACATTCAATTTTCACCGCAGAAGTTGCATCCACTGTAAATGAAGCATTGCTGATGCATCATCTGATCAAGAATAGTAAGAATCCAGAGGAAAAGAAATACCTGTTAAACTTGTATATCGAAGCCTTCAGAACTACCTTGTTCCGGCAAACCATGTTCGCAGAATTTGAAAAGATAACGCATGAAGCGGTAGAAAAAGGGGAAGTTCTGACAGCTGAATGGCTTAGCGAAGAATATGGAAAGCTGAATCGAAAGTATTATGGAGAAAATGTCGCCTATGATCCTCAGATTGCAATGGAGTGGTCGAGAATTCCACATTTTTATCGCGCGTTCTATGTTTATAAATATGCTACCGGTTATTCTGCTGCTACTGCCATCTCAGAAAAGATCTTAACGGAAGGTGCCGGCGCAAGAGATGCTTATATTGATTTCCTGAAAACAGGGGAAAGCGATTATCCAATTGAATTGCTTAAGATCGCAGGTGTTGATATGAGTAAACCAGAGCCAATTATTCAAGCGATGAATGCTTTTGAAAAGCTTGTTGTCGAAATTGAAAAACTGGTGTAAAATAAGAGCTGTGCAGGAAATTTTGACGAGGCGCTAGAGCTGACAGCAACAAAGTGTTCCCGTAAAATTAATAAATATTAATTGCACAAAATTAACAAGCAAGAGGAGCTCTCATGAGGATCATCAATGTATTTGCAAATGATACCACTTTGTCGAAGGATACGAAAAAGCTTTTAAAGCGTAAGCTTGAAAAAAGTGATTTTGTTGTTCCGCATGAATTTGATCCGAATGCAGAACTAACCATCTGTATTGGCGGAGATGGTTCGTTTTTAGAGACGCTCCATAAATATTATTTTCCGGATATTCCTTTTATCGGAATTAACACTGGTCATTTGGGCTTTTTTCAGGAACTTCATCCGGATGGTTTAGATGAATTTATTTTCAGATATAAACAAGGCGAGTATGAAATACAGCATTTAAAAACAGTGAAAGCTGAGGTTACCGTCGGGAATGAGCGATTTGAATATAAAGGATTAAATGAAATTCTGATCAAAGGTGAAATGTCCCGGGCGATTCATTTGAATATTTCAATCGGAGAAAGCTTTATTGAACGGTTCAGCGGGGATGGAATTTTGGTATCTACTCCTGCCGGAAGTACCGCATACAACTATTCTCTGGGAGGGAGTATCGTTGATCCGAGATTGGATATATTGCAGGTTACTCCAATTGCTCCGATGAATACCACAGCTTACCGTTCCTTTACGTCAAGCATTATCCTTCCGCCGGACTTGTCTATTCGAATTAATCCGGAATATAATGGGGATCGAGGGTTGCTTATTGTACCGGACGGCATGGAATATTTACATGAAGGACCAGAAGAAATTTTCCTTGAGTTTTCAGAGTCTGTTGTCAAACTGCTCCGCTTTGAGAATTATGACTTCTGGAGTAAGGTCAAAAGTAAATTTCTATAAAATGCTGACAGGATATGCTGTAGCGTTAGGACAAATTGATATTGTGATAAAAGGATAAAAAATGAATCAGACTAAATTTGAATATATTATCAAAGAAGATGATAAAGAGCTCCCGATCAAGGAGCTCTTAAAACGTAATTTTGGGTTTTCTTCCAGATTGATGACTAAGCTCAAGGTAAACAATTGCGTAGAACGAAATGGAAATTTGATTAAAATGTATGAAAAAGGGATACCAGGAGATAGGATTACCGTATCTCTTCCAAAGGAAAAAAGCGATTTTGAACCGGAAGACATACCCCTTTCTGTCGTTTATGAAGATGAAGACCTGCTGCTTATTAACAAACAACCAGGATATGTCGTTCATCCGACAAAAGGACATCCCTGCCATACCATGGCAAACGGCATCATGAATTACATGCTAAAAAACCAAAAACATTTCAAGATCAGGTTTATCAATCGGCTTGATATGGATACTTCAGGCCTTTTGGCAGTCGCAAAGAACTCTCATTGTCAGGATGACATGTCAAAACAAATGGGTGGGAACAGAGTTACAAAGAAATATGCTGCAGTTGTAAAAGGAATACTGACGGAAGAAGAGGGAACCATCGACTTGCCTATCGGTAAGGAGCAGGAGGATCATGTAAAACGTGCAGTCTTGGAAGGCGGCTATCCATCAGTTACGCATTATAAAGTCCTGGAGAGATTTGAAAAGGGCTATACCTTGGTTGAACTTCGGCTGGAGACGGGAAGAACACATCAGATTCGGGTACATATGTCCCACATCGGACATCCTATTGTAGGTGATGTGCTTTACGGGGAAGCTTCGGTCTGGTTAATTGAAAGACAGGCATTACATGCAAAATACTTATCCTTTTATCATCCGGTAACAAAGAAATTTATGGAACTGGAAGCTCCCTTGCCTGACGATATACAGTTGTTGATTGAAAGAGTAAGAGCCCCTAAGTCAAAGCGAATATAAGAGAAGCGGCATATTTTAAATAGAAAATAATAATCAGCGGTATGGAAATAGGAACAAAATTTTTATCCTGTTCATATTATATACGAATTGTGTAATGTTGAATACATGGAGGTGTATAAGGTGGGCGAGGATATGAAGCAATGCCTGGATAGAGATTGCTGTGACAGCTTTGAAAAAGATCGTTGTGATCACGGGTTTGATGATTGTGGCTGCGACGATCACGATGATTGGAATTTTGGCGATTGGCTTCCGATTCTTATCATAGTATTTCTGCTCTGTGGCGGAACGAACATATTTGGAGGATTTGGCTGCAAAGACGATTGTTGTGGTGATAATAATGGATTTGGAGGCAGCTGGTTACTTATCCTGATCCTGATATTCTTTTTCTTTGGAAATCAGAGTGGCGGAAAGGATGGCTTCTTGGGAGGACTCTTCGGATGATTGCCTGAGATGGCCATAAACATGAAAAGAATTGCATGCAACTTTTCGAAGCATGCAATTCTTTTTGATTTCAAAAGCAGGAATGACCAAAATACGTGAAATAAATACGATTATAAATGTTATAATAGAAAGGAAAGATAAATACTAGGCTGACAGGAAATAAATACTCAGATAGCCTTGACGAAGGAAAATACAAGTAGTAAAATATATTAATATCTAATTTTTTACCCTTAAATTTGTGGTGGACAAACAAATAAAACTGATAAAAGTTATCTTTAATATACAAAGGAGTGAATTAAAATGGCAAAAATTTATTATCAAAGTGATTGTAACCTAGCATTATTAGACGGGAAAACCGTTGCGATTATTGGTTATGGAAGTCAGGGACATGCTCATGCTTTAAATCTTCAGGAAAGCGGCGTTAAAGTAATTGTAGGCCTTTACGAAGGAAGCAAATCCTGGGCTCAGGCAGAAGCAGCAGGTCTGAAGGTAGCAACTGTTGCAGAGGCGGCAAAAGCTGCTGATCTGATTATGATCCTGGTACCAGATGAAAAGCAGGCTGATATTTATGCAAACAGCGTGAAACCATATTTAACAGAAGGCAAGGTTCTTGCATTTGCACATGGATTTAATATTCATTTCCAGCAGATTATACCACCGGCAGACGTTGATGTAATCATGATTGCACCAAAAGGACCGGGTCATACCGTTAGAAGCGAATATTTGGCAGGAAAAGGAGTTCCTTGCTTAATCGCAGTTCATCAGGATGCTTCTGGTAAGGCAACTGATATTGGCCTTGCTTATGCATTAGGCATTGGAGGAGCCAGAGCCGGCGTTCTTGAGACGACTTTTAGACAAGAAACAGAAACTGACTTATTTGGTGAACAGGCCGTTCTTTGCGGAGGCGTATCTGCATTGATGCAGGCTGGTTTTGAAACACTGGTAGAAGCGGGTTATGATCCGGCGAATGCATATTTTGAATGTATCCATGAAATGAAACTGATTGTTGATCTGATTTATCAGGGCGGTTTCTCCAGAATGAGATATTCCATTTCTGATACTGCTGAATACGGAGACTATGAAACCGGAAAGAAAATTATTACAGATGAAACAAAGAAAGCAATGAAGCAGGTTCTTACTGAGATTCAAGATGGTACGTTTGCAAGAAATTGGATCACAGAGAATAAAGTGGGACGACCACATTTCTTAGCTACCAGAAGAATCAAAACGGAACATGAATTAGAAAAAGTCGGAAAAGAATTAAGAAAGATGTATTCTTGGAATGATGAAAAATAGAAAAAGGTGAGATTATGCAGTTAAAGGGATCTAAAATAATAATGGAATGTCTGCTGGAGCAGAAGGTGGATACTATTTTTGGTTATCCCGGGGGACAGATTATGCCGCTCTATGATGCTTTATACGACTATCAAGACAGGATCAAACATATATTAACCAGCCATGAGCAGGGAGCTACTCATGCTGCAGATGGTTATGCCCGTTCAACTGGCAAGGTAGGTGTCTGTTTCGCAACCAGCGGACCAGGAGCTACAAATACGGTAACCGGTATAGCAACTGCTAATATGGATTCCAGTCCGATGGTCGTGATTACTGGACAGGTCCCTATTAGTCTTATCGGTAAGGATTCTTTTCAGGAAGTAGATATTGTTGGAATTTCTTTACCCATTACAAAGCATAGCTTTTTTTGCAGAACGGTAGAGGAACTGGCACCAAACATCAGAAAAGCATTTGAAATTGCGGCAAGCGGCAGACCAGGACCGGTGTTAATTGATGTTCCAAAGAATCTTATGGTAGAGTTGGGTGAATTCGAACCATGCGAGCCAGAAATGATTTCAACTTGTTGTCCGCCTGAGAATCCGGATGTTATTTCATCGATTGCTGTTGAAATTAATGCTGCTAAAAAACCTGTCATTTATGCAGGTGGTGGTGTAATTATTGGCAATGCATCAAATGAACTTACCACCCTTGCTGAAAAAGCGAGTATCCCGGTTATTACTACATTGATGAGCATGGGTTCCTTTGACAGAAGAAATCCGCTTTCTCTTGGCATGGTTGGGATGCATGGGCAGAAGGAAGCGAACCTGGCAGTGCATCACAGCGATCTGATCATTGCTGTAGGAGCAAGATTCAGTGATCGTGTGACTGGTGATACAACCAGATTTGCAAAAGGAGCGAAAATCATACATATTGATATCGATCCTGCGGAATTTGGAAAAAATATGCGGTATGATTATTGCGTGAGCTGTGATGTGAAAAGTGCGTTAAACGCATTAATCCCTTTGGTCAATCAAATGGAAAGAGCCGAATGGAATCAAAAAATTGCCACATGGAAAAACAAGAAAAAAGAAAGCGGAAGCAGACTGGATTCTGATAATATTTATGAAATTGCCAATGAAGTATTGGGTGATGATGTCATAGTTGCCACCGATGTTGGTCAGCATCAAATGTGGACTGCACAGAAATGGCCGTTCAGAAAGCCAAGAACCTTTATCACCTCCGGTGGATTGGGAACCATGGGTTTTGGTCTTGGAGCAGCCATTGGGGCAAAGATCGGAAACCCGGATAAAATGGTTGTACACATCAGCGGCGACGGCAGTTTTCGTATGAATTTAAACGAGCTGGCAACCGTATCATCTCAACATCTTCCCATCATTACTATCGTTGTGAAAAATCATACACTTGGTATGGTAAGGCAATGGCAAAAATTATTTTTTGATAAAAGATATTCTGCTACTGATTTGCCAGATGTTATAGAATATGATAAACTAGCAGCAGCGTTTGGATTATCCGGATGCCTGGTGAAGGATCGTGAAGGATTCATAAAGGCTTTGGAAGAAGCAAAGAAATCAAAAACTGGAACGGTAATCGCTTGTGAAATTTTCGTGGATGAAAATGTTGCACCGATTGTTCCTCCTGGGGAAGCGATCAATAATCAGTTACTGACAGAAACGTTGGTGTAATGATTGGAACAATCAAAAAAAGAATATAAGCAAGGGATTGCATGTGCAATCCTTTGCGCTGTATTGTGGGGGTTTTTACCTATCTATTGGAAGTCTTTAGAACCGATTAATCCTGTGCTGATTCTGTTTTACAGAATTGTACTGGCATTTGGATTTTCGTTTCTATTGGCTCTTTTTATTTATCATTGGGATGGAATCTTCAAACCTTTAAAGGAGGAGAAGAAAGCTTTTCGAACTTTTTTCTTTGCGGGGGTCTTGATTTCATTAAACTGGGGAATCTATATTTGGGCTGTTAGCAATAATTATGTTATTCAAACCTGTATCGGTTATTATATCGAACCGCTTATTGTCTGTGCTTTTGGGATCGTATTGTTTAAAGAGAGACTGAATAAATTTAGACTAGCAGCTTTTCTTTTAGCATGCGCCGGAGTAGTAGTTATGCTGGTTTATTATCATCAAGTTCCTCTGATTGCATTATCTCTGGCTGGAACTTTTGGAACCTATGCGGCAATTAAAAAGAAATATAAGCTGGATGCAGTGTTAGCGCTGCTTTATGAGACTATGCTCCTCGTGCCCTTTGCTGTTGCGGTTATTTTGTACTATGAATTAACCGGAAAAGGCGCTGCGGCAAATGCAGAACCTCACCAATGGGTACTGCTGGCGGCTGCCGGTATTTTGACGGGAACACCGCTTATATTGTTTGCTTTGGCTGCAAATCGAATCAGCTTGGTTACTCTTGGTATAACGGAGTATATTTCCCCTTCAATTACATTGTTGTTAGGTATCTTTGCCTTTAAAGAACCCTTTGATAAAATACAATTAATCACTTTTGGTATGATATGGATTGGGCTGATTATATTTACTATTGGTGAGATCAAAGAAAGCAGGGCGATGATTGTTGAGCAGTCATAAATTTTCAGCGGTGAATATTACATTTCTTTATGTCGGTACCTTGATGGGTGCCGGTTTTGCGTCCGGCAGAGAAATTTAACAGTTGTATTTAGAGAGAGAAGAGATGCAGACATAACGGAAAAGGATTGCAGAAAATGAATAAGAATAGATTTAATATATCGAAAAAAATCAAAAGGGTCACAGCAGGACCAGGTGGTGAAGCGTTACTGATTATTGGGGAAGAAAAAACAGCTGTCCTGGATTGCGGTATGGCTTTTTGTGGTAATCAATTGGTTGAAAATATTAAAAAAGAACTTTCTGAACAGGGTAATTTGGATTATATCATCATATCGCATTCCCACTACGATCATATTGGAGGAATGCCATATCTGAAAAAAGCATGGCCGAAAGCAAAGGTAATCGGTGCGCAGCATGCAAAAGAAGTTTTGCAAAAGAATACTGCATTGAAAACAATTCGGGAATTATCACAGAAAGCCTTGGAATCTTATCAGAATTCAGATCAATTTGGGGATGTTGTATTTCAATTACAAAATTCAGACTTGAATTACAGGGATGAAGATCTTACAGTGGACGATGTTGTAAAAGAAAATGATTTGATCCATTTAGGAGGAACGAACATTTCTGTTCTGGAAACGCCAGGACATACAGACTGTTCTCTAAGTTTTTATATGCAACCGGACGATATTTTTTTCCTGGCAGAAACTATGGGCTGTCCCGTTGCGGAAGGAGAAGTCATGACATCAATGCTCAAGGGATACGACAAAACGTTGGAATCCATTAAAAAAGGTCAGAACGTAGGTGCAAAGATAATTGTAGCACCACATTACGGAAAGGTTTCTGATGAAATGGCATCTCAATACTGGATTAAGGCAAGAGAGGCAGCGTCCGTCTGCAGAGATTTAATTGAAAACTTGTATCAATCCGGTGCATCAGATGAAGAAATTGTTATGGCATACAGGCAAAGGTATTGGCATGGAATTCATTATAATCAGCAGCCCGAAGAAGCATTTCTGATCAATGCATGGAATGTAATTCAGGCCATAAAAAATGAAATAAAAAATCAAAAAAAGTAATATAATATAATAATTCGTCGAATAGAAAGAAAGATCTCCACATTGACATATTTAATTGATTCGTAGTAAGATAAAAAAGCCAAAGTTTTCCATTCAGCTGATTAAAAGTGAGATAGGGGGAGCAAGATGTTTGGTTTACCTGAAAAATGTGTTGAATTAATTTTTGAGCAAGCAGGTATCATTGCTATTACCGATAAACATGGAAAGTATGTCTATGTGAACAAGCGATGGGAGGAAGATACGGGGATTTCCGGAGAAGTTGCCATTGGCAACTATAACCATGAACTGATTGAAGGGTTTCGTGCCATCACAGCAATTCGTACTGGAAAAGCGGTATCGGGTGATATCCTTATTAAAACCAAAAATGGCAGAGAGCTTCCCGGCGTTATGACATATATGCCGATTTTTAATGGAGATGAAGCTGTTGGCTGCTTTATATCTTCTTCATTTCTCAATGTAGACCAAGCCTATGTTTTTCTGGAAAAGATTGAATCTATCAATGCGGAATATGAATTTCTGAAAGGGGAAATGAAAAAAAGGAGCGGAGCAAAGTATTCCGTGGAGGATATCCTCGGGGAAAGCGATGCGATAAAATTACTGAAAGAAAAAATTTATTTTGCCGGGTCTTCCAATTCTATAGTCTTAATTGAAGGAGAAACTGGAACAGGGAAGGAACTGGTAGCACATTCAATCCATAGCTGCAGTATGCGAAGTGTGTTTCCTTTTATTAAAGTTAACTGTTCCGCTATTCCGGACAATTTAATGGAGTCGGAATTTTTCGGTTATGAAGAGGGGACTTTTACCGGTGGCAAAAAAGGCGGCAAACGGGGTAAATTTGAAAAGGCGCATCTTGGCAGCATTTTTCTGGATGAGATCAATCATTTAAATCTAATCATGCAGCCAAAACTGCTTCGGGTGTTGCAGGAAAAGGAAATAGAACGTCTTGGAACCAGTGAAAGTATTTCTATTGATGCAAGGGTGATTGCAGCTTCCAATGTATCATTAAAAAAATTAGTATATAACGGTGAATTTCGTGAAGATCTATACTATCGCCTTAATATTTTATCGATTGTTATGCCTCCTCTCCGAGAAAGACGGGAGGATATCCCAATACTTGCCAATGATTTTATACAGAAAATAGGGAAGCAAATGGGCAAAAATATAAAAGGAATTTCAGTGGAGGGCTTAGAGTATTTACAGCAGCGAGATTGGCCGGGAAATATAAGAGAATTACATAATGTCATTGAAAGAGCAATGAACAGTATAAGAAAAGATGTACTGACGATAGAATCCTTACGAAATCAGGATGCTATGGAAGATAGTGTTTTGGAAAGCAGCGTGGAAAGACCTTTATCTGACTACGAAGATACCAGTAAGCCTTTAAGTAAGAGAAAGGAGTGTCTGGAGAAAGAAGCGATACTGAACACCTTGAAATCTTGCAATTATAATAAGTCCCAGTCGGCAAAAATGTTAAATATATCACGTACTTTGCTATATAGAAAAATGGAAAAATATCAAATTAACTAATAACTTTTCTTTCTATCAATCGAAATAAAAAATATAAGAGAATTGTAAACATTAGTGTACATATTATGTATACTAATGTTTACGGTGTACACAACGTGTACACCGTTTTTTTTTTGTTTCAATACATGAAAAAAAATAAAATATGACTCATTTATTGTGTTTGATATACGGGGATTTGATTATTTTCAGCTCTAAATTAATATTGTTTAAAAATTTAATACATTTATTGGCACAGCTATTGCTTCTTAGGAGGGTAGTTTGACTTGTTTAATAATTATCAAACAAATCAAACCAAATGAGTTGCCGCTTAGGAACAATTTAAAAGAAAGAAGGTAGCAAAAAATGTTTGATTACACACCCAGCCAGTTAGAGCTACAGAAAAAGGTGCGTGATTTTGTAACTGAATACATAAAACCTAATTTAAGGGTTATTGATTCAGGCAACGTACCGGAAACTTTTTTTCAAGCATGGTATCAAACAGGACTAGTATGTCTTGTTGCACCGAAAGCAGTTGGAGGAATCGAGCTGGATGCTAAGAGCTGTGCAATTGTAATGGAGGAGCTTGCATTAGGTGATGTTGGTATTGCAACTGCATTCGGTGCAAATAATCTAGGGTCTTACCCTCTGTTGATAGCAGGTACCCTGGAACAGCAAAAACAACATTTTGAACCGATTTTGGAAGGTAAATATGGTTCTTTTGCATTAACCGAACAAGGAGCTGGTTCCGATGCAGGAGCAGTTGCTACGACTGCTGTCAAAAAAGGTGATGAATATATACTAAATGGCTCTAAGTGCTACATAACACAGGGAGGCTATGCAATTGATATGGAATCCTCTTTGGTTATCTTTGCTTCAACAGACCGAACCCTGGGAAGTAAAGGACTCAGCGCATTTCTAGTGAAAGGAGGTTCCCCAGGACTTCGAGTTGGAAAGATTGAGGATAAAATGGGGATCCGCGGATCACAAACAGTAGAATTGGTTATCGAGGATCTTAAAGTTCCAACCTCTTCACTACTTGGTTCAGAAGGTGACGGTATGAAAATCGCTATGAAAACATTGGATTCAGGTCGGCTCATGGTAGCCGCGCAGTCAATCGGCTGTGGCCAGGCCGCTTTGAATGCTGCAGTGGACTATGTGAAAAACAGGAAGGATGGCGGAAAACCATTAGCAAAACAGCAGGCCGTAGCTTTTAAACTCGCCGAAATGGAGGCGCATGTGGAGGCTGCAAGGCAGTTGGTTCATAGAGGAACCGTTTTGAAAGACAGTAAACAGCCTTATTCCCATTACTCTGCAATTGCGAAGTTATATGCAACAGATATGGCAATGCAGGTAGCAAAAGATGCCATGGATATCATGGGCGCATATGGTTACTCGAAAGATTCTGAGGTTGAAAAGATTTGGAGAGATGCCCGCATCCTTTCCATTTATGAAGGGACAAATCAAATACAGAGATTGGTTATTGCCGGTGGCTTGCTGAAATAGCAAAGTATCAAGGAGGTGTGAAAAATGAACTTTGAACTAAAAAAAGAACAGCAGATGATTAAGAAAAGTGCGTCAGACTTTGCGAAATCGATATTAGAACCAATCGCTTACGAAGATGATAGAAACGCAGCCTATCCGGATGAAGCAGTAAAAAAAATGGCTGAAAATGACTTTCTGGGTATCTTGATTTCTTCAGAATGGGAGGGCGTTAATGCAGACTTTACCAGTTTCATATTAATGGCGGAAGCATTTGGAACGGTGAATGCTGCTGCTGCCGCAATCGCCATCGTTCATAATGTTATGGCTGCAGATCCCATTCAAAATTATGGATCAGAGGATCAAAAAATAAGGTATTTACCTGCAATGCAGAAAGGGAGTAAGTTGGGAGGATTCGCCCTGGCAGAACCCGGAGCAGCGCTTGCTTCCGGGCCTGAGAAAGTAACTGCGGTCAAAGAAGGCGACGGATATTCTCTTACTGGGAAAAAAACTTTTGTCTATAATGGAGGTGTTGCGGATTTTTATGTCGTGGTTGCACAGGTCAATGAGGAAGCGGGACAAAAGGGAATTTCTGTATTCTTAGTTGACTCGGAGCATGTGAAGGTGATGAGAAAGATCGATAAATTAGGTTTAAGAGCTTTTCCCACTGCTGAACTAGAATTGAATCATGCAAAAGGAGAATTGCTTGGAAACGAGAAGGATGGTTCTGAGATATTGGCAGATATTCAGGCAAAAGCGGATATCGCTTTTACTGCAATGGCTGCGGGAATTGGAGAAACCATGTTGGAAGCATCGACGGAACACTGTAAAACCAGGGTACAATTTGGAGCACCAATTGGAAGACTTCAGGCAGTTCAGTGGCTTCTTGCAGAAATAGCATGCAATATCCGTCTTATGAAACGAAGCGCTTATCACGGTGCAGCCTGTGTTGATTCTGGAAAAAACTATATTGAGGAGGCCGCATACATAAAGATGCACGCCATGAAGGCTGGAGTGGATGCTGGAATGAATGCAGTACAGATTCATGGTGGGTTGGGATATAGCAGAGAAGGGAAAATCGAGCGGTATTTCCGGGATATTCGAGGAGCATTTGTGAACGAAAATGTAATGCAATATCCACAAAAGATCATAGCTGATACGTTATTAAAATAAAATATTAAATTTTAAGGAGGTGGCTTGATTTGAATATTTTGAATCAATTTGACTATTATGCACCAAAAACAAAAAAAGAAGCATTGGAACTGGTTGAAAGCTTGGGCCGTAATGCAAAGGTAATGGCGGGAGGAACCGATTTGATCATTATGATGAAGGAAAAAATGATCAAACCAGAGGCAATTATCGATATCAGCGAGCTGTCTGAATTGAAAGGGATCGTTTGTGAATCAGGAAAAGGCGCAGAAATCGGTGCATGTACTACTATTTCAGACATAGAGTTTTCAAAGGAACTGGCAATAAAATATAGAGCGTTAACCTATGCGGCTGGAGAGTTGGGTTCAAACCAGGTGAGGGTAATGGCTACTATTGGCGGAAATTGCTGCCATTCTTCCCCGGCGGCAGAGACACCGGCCTCGCTTTCTGCACTGGGGGCAAGTGTGGTAATTGGAAGCCTTAAGGGAGAAAGAGAACTTCCGATGGAGGAATTTATTTTAGGGAATAGAAAAAATGCACTGGAGGAAGGAGAAATTCTTGTAAAAATTAAAATTCCGGAACCTCCTGAAAGGTCTGCATGCCGGTATGGATATATTGGTTTGAGAGATGCAATGGAAATTGATGCGGTTAACATGGCTGTAAATCTTGTTCTTGAGCAGGATAAGGAAACGATAAAGGAGGCAAAGCTGGTTATGGGTTCTGTATCTCCCAGACCATTGGTTTCTTCTCAGATTCCAACCCTTCTGAACGGCAAAAAAATAACTGAGAAATTGATCCAAAAAGTAGAGGAAGCAGTTCAGTCTGAAGCAAAGCCTATTTCTGATGTCAGAGCTTCTGCGGAATATAGAAAAGATGTCGTAGGAGCCTTGGCTCGAAGACTTGTAAAAGAAGCTTATGAAGCAGCAAAGGAGGCGTAGGGAAAAATGGAAAAACAATTAATTTCATTGGAAATCAATAATCAAACATATCAGGTTGCAGTAACACCTATGGATTTACTCGTTGATGTGATCAGAAAGGAAATCGGATTGACCGGTACGAAAAAAGGTTGTGGGCAGGGGGACTGCGGAGCTTGTACCGTATTGATCGATGGAAAAGCGCAGCTTGGCTGTCTCAAGCTGGCAATTGCTTGTCAAGGCAAGAAAATTACTACCATTGAAGGAATTGCAGATCAAGAGACCGGAGAACTCCATCCTCTTCAGAAGTCATTTGTCGATCATGGAGCGGTACAATGCGGATTCTGTACACCGGGTATGATTTTATCATCAAAGGCATTGGTTGATTCCAATCCAAATCCGACGAAGGATGAAATAAAACGTGCGTTAGAGGGTAATACGTGCCGGTGCACGGGATACGTTCTGATTTTTGAGGCGATAGAAGCCTATGTTAAGGCATTGGCGGAAAGCGAGGTGAAATAAATGGGAAAAATGTATGAAGTATCGAATAAGTACCATGAATATAAGGACTATACACGAGAATTCACAGAGGTTGGAAGAAGTATTCCGCGGCTGGATGGAGCGGCAAAGGTAACAGGAAAGGTTCAGTACACAGATGATTTGGTGCTGCCAAGAATGACCTACGGCAAGATTTTGAGAAGTCCTCATGCCCATGCCCTTATTAAAAGTATTGATTATAGTGAAGCGCTCAAGTTGGAAGGTGTTTTAGGAGTGATTACGGGAGACGATTGCCCAATCGCGTATGGTATCGTACCTCATAATGCCAATGAGCATGCTTTGGCTGTTGGAAAGGTGAGAAACTGGGGAGAGGGTGTGGCTGCTGTAGCTGCTGTGGACGAAGTAACTGCAGAAAAAGCCTTGGAACTGATTAAAGTTGAATATGAAATTCTGGAAGCCATCACCGATCCGAGAGAGGCGCTAAAACGGGATGATCTTAGAATCCATGAGGATTGTGCAAACAATATTGCACATGAAGGAGTTCAGGTTTATGGAGATCCGGAAAAAGCGTTGACGGAATCTGCTTACGTATTGGAGCAAGAATTCTATTCCTCTTATGTGAACCATGCATTTATTGAACCGCAGTCGGCGATTGCAGATTTTGACAACAACACAGGAATCCTTCATCTTTATGCGACCTGTCAGGTCCCACATTATACGCATCAGCAAATTTCGAAGGTGCTGGAGATCCCAATGAATAAGATAAGAATAACCGTATCGCTTATCGGCGGCGGATTCGGTGGAAAAGGTGTCGCTTCACAAGCGGATTTTTGTTCCGCAATCTTATCTAAAAAAATTGGAAGACCAGTCAAGATTACTTATGAGCGAAGCGAAGTTTTTGCAACGAATAATGGCCGTCATCCTTGTTATATGAAATTTAAAATGGGATTTGATAAGGATGGAAAAATTACGGCGGTAGACTTCAATAATATTATGGACGGCGGAGCCTATGCTGGCTGGGGTATCGTAGTACTTTTCTATACGGCATCCATGGTACATATCCCTTATATGGTACCAAATGTTAGATTTGAGGGCAAAAGAGTGTATACCAATAAACCAACCTGCGGAGCACAGCGTGGTTTGGGTGGTGTCCAGCCAAGATTTGCCATGGAACAGATGCTGGATGAGGCAGCTGCGCACTTTGGGATGAGCCCATACGAAATCAGAAAGATAAATTCAGCAGAATCCGGTTATACCGCGAAAAGTATGATGTATATCCCTCATACGGAATACAAAAAATGTCTTGATACGGTAGTAGAGCGGTCCGACTATTTGAAAAAACAAGGAAAGCTGCCCTATGGGAAAGGAATCGGATTATCTGGAGGCTATTATATTTCGGGAACATCTTATACCTTGTATTTATCCTATAAACCGCATACGGTTGCAACGATAAAAATCGATGAGGAGAATGGTGCTACTGTATTCTGCGGAGCCACAGATATCGGACAGGGAGTGGATACTGTCATGGCACAGATGGCTGCGGAAACGTTAGGAATTAAGACAGAGGATGTCAAGGTAGTTCCAAGAGATACACAGATTTCAACCTTTGACTTGGGAACCTTTGCCAGCCGTTTAACGTTTGCCACCGGCTGGGCAATCAGAAGCGCAGCGGAAAAAGTGAATGCAGAGCTCTTTCCGGTTGCAGCATCCATGATGGGTTGCAGAGGCGAAGAGGTAGCGGTTAAGGACGGCATTTTCTACTCCATCTATGAAAAGAAAAAGAAAAAGATTCCTTGGTCTGACGTTGTTACGATGTATATAGAATCTAACGGACCGCTGACCTGCACAGGACAGTTCACGCCGCCGAGAAGGAAGGGGATCCAGCAGGGAGGAAATATCGGACACTCACCTACCTTTGGATTCAGCGCACAGATTGCTGAAGTGGATGTTGATCTGGAGACAGGCAAAGTAAAAGTAACAAAGATCACGGAAGCCGGAGACTGCGGTCAGCCGATCAACCCATTGAGTGTTGACGGTCAGGTTCACGGGTCAGTACAAATGGGTTTAGGGCAGGCATTATATGAAGAGATGAAGGTTGCACCGGATGGAAGATTCCTCAATCCGTCACTGCATGATTATAAATTGCCAACGTCCTTGGATATGCCAGAGATCGATGCAACCATTGTAGAATCCTATGACCCATCGGCACCTTATGGAGGGAAAGAGTCTGGTGAAGGGCCGATCCAACCTACCGTACCTGCTATATTTAACGCAGTTTACGATGCCATTGGTGTTCGATTCACCGAAATGCCTCTTACACCGGAAAAGGTTCTAAATGCGATCAAAGCAAACAAAGAAAAACAAAAGGCATCTCAATAAGATTTCGACAATCTTTGAAGCTAAAGTTTGGAATCATGGTGACAGCGGACTTTTATCATTCCGCTGTCACAAATATACGCAGACGGTAAGAAAGGGAGTGGCAGAATGCGTGATGTGAAATTTAGAGCATGGGATCCGGTCCTGCAGAAAATGTATTCTCCGGAAGGTTTAGAACAGCCGGAAATTGAAGATCCTACGGAAAAAACAATTTATTCATACCTATCCTGTGGGGTGCTGTCGATTTATGATTTTCGTGATAAGGAGCCGCTGGAGTTATTCCCTCTGCAATTTACAGGATGGTACGACAGGAATCAGAAAGAAATCTATGAGGGGGATATCCTTCAATGGGAGAATGTATTAAATCAGGTTATATGGAGCGATGAAATATCAGCATTTGTCATACTCTCTTTTGATGGTATGATTTCTATGGGCGGTGATTTTTTAACAGATTCTATTGAAGTCATCGGCAATATTTATGAAGACCCCGGTTTGATTCAATATCGTTCCTAGAAGGAGAGAGGTATGTTGTTAAAAGATCAAGACAACCTGTTAAAAGAATTAAAAGGAAGGAATGTGGATTTTTTTCTGGAAGATGATATGTTCGAACTGGAGGGAATGGCCAAAGAGGAAGACGGAAAAATCATCATTCAGGTGCTTGACGCAGTAGGCCATATGTTGGAGCTTTCCGGTGATTCTTTAGAATTGATGATTCAAAACCGTAAAATGATGGCAACAAGAACAGACACTGGCAAAGAATTTGAGATGGAAATTAATCGAATTTATGATCTTTTGGATCGACCTTCTCCCGATGATTTTCTATTGAAAAGAGCTTCCGGTGCCGGACAGTTTTTTCAGAAGCCAACAGATACCCTGGTATGGTACGACCAGGATACGGAAAAGTGGATTATTGAGCGGAATAAAATCAATATGTTCTATGGCGGTGAAAGAAAATCTTATCATTCGTTAGAACAATTATTTCAAAGCAATCAAGATTGCATAGACGGAAAATGGCAAGCTGTTTTTTTCAATTCAGAAGTGGAGGAACCCTATGGGGAAAGTGATTGTTGAAACAAATTACAGGAGGTTTGAACCTGTTGGACAGAATGAGATGTGCGAAGATTGTCCGTCCAGTTGTAAGACCTCATGTGCCAGATTACTGACTGAAAAGAAAAAATTAGACATAGAAGAGGACTTTAAGGATTTTAAAGTAACCTTTGAAAAAACCAAATAATAGTAGCGAAGGTTTGCAAAACAGGAAGAATTGGAACCGATATTGTTAAAATATAAACAATGGAAGCTGAGGGTAATCGTATGGATTTTAAGAAAAAAAGATGGTTTATTCTTTGGGCGAGTGTTGTAATCAACATATGCATAGGTTCTGGGTACGCATGGAGCGTTTTTGCAGGACCTCTGATTAAAACATTTGGATGGACTGCGGCAGCTACTGCGCTGACTTTTACGATAGCCAATGCAGTAAGTCCGATTACGATGATTACGGGGGGGAAAATTCAGGATAAATATGGGCCTAAATGGGTTATTTTTGCGGGCGGAATTTTGTTTGGCAGCGGTATTTTTCTTTCGGGTCTGACTACCTCGCTGGTCTGGCTGTATTTCAGCTATGGAATTGTAGCAGGATTCGGGATGGGGCTGATCTATAGTTGTACAATAGCGAATACGGTTAAGTTTTTCCCGGACAAAAGAGGCTTAGTAGGGGGGTTGGCAACTGCAGGTTATGGATCCGGAGCAATCATCTTTGCTCCTATAGCACAACAGATTATAGAAAATTCAGGAGTTTTATTTACCTTTAAGACATTAGGCGTGGTCTATCTACTTGTTATTCTGATCGGTTCTCAGTTTATTATCACAGCGCCGGTCGGTTATAAGCCTGAAGGCTGGGAACCACCGGTAATCACTGCGACTTCAGCAGATACGGGGAAAGATAAGACTTGGCTTCAAATGCTGACAGATCCATTGTTTTATCTGCTGGTAATTATGTTTATCATTGGTGCAATGGCTGGTCTTATGATTGTAAGTCAGGCATCACCAATTGCACAAGAGATTATCGGAGTAGAGCCAACTCTGGCAGCACTTGCAGTTAGCTGCGTAGCCATTGCAAATACATTGGGAAGAGTTATCTGGGGATGGATCTCGGACAAAATTGGTAGATATAATGCACTCCCTATTATGTACATTTTATCAGGATTGATGATGTTTGCTCTTTCGATGGTTGATAACGGAGATTTTTTAAAATTTATTGTAATCGTAATGGCGATCGGTTTTTGCTTTGGCGGTTTCATGGGAGTTTTTCCTGCTTTGACGGCAGATAGTTTCGGAGCAAAAAATAATGGAGTTAATTATGGGTTTATGTTTACCGGATTTGCAATCGGTGCGTATGTAGGACCTGTTATGGCCGCCACGGTGAAAGCTGCAAATAATGGGGATTACACCAATGCATTTTTGATTGCCGCTGCTTTAAGCATTGTTGGTATCCTGCTTACTTTTATTGTAAGAGCGATGAGAAAGAAAACGACTTTAAAATCTGCACAAGGTCAAACGAAATAATTTAAAAATTTGCAGTAAAAATATTAAAAATCATGAAAGGATAAAGGTGATTAGAAGGGAAGGCGTCAATGAGGAATAGATTGGATCACAGCAGAAAAATGGAAATCGTCGTTGAATCCGTAGACAGCATACCTTGTAGTTTAGTAGGGAAAAAAATGATTTTTTGCTGGGATGGAACTACGGAATCTGAAGCGTGGAAATTACCTTGGCCCATGCCTTGGATTGAAAGGGTTTTGAGGCGATTTGCAATGGAGCACATCGGAATATCACAACGAAAAACCGCCAGATTATATAATCCTGATGAGCCGGATCAGTATCTTCAAGTATCTGCTCACAGCTATATTGATTTAACCTTGGGAAAGCTGGCTGATTTCTCAGCGGAGTGCTTTGCTGACAGAGAAGCACTGATCAGCTGTACAGGAAGCAGGAGATTCCTGTATCGCGATTTGAAGAATATTACCGATCAATTGGCGAAAGGACTTCTTTCAATTGGAGTAGAAAAAGATGGCAAGGTTGGCGTCTGGGCTGTGAATTCACCGGAATTTGTGATCGCACAAATTGCAATCAGCAAAGCAGGAGGAATCATGGTTCCCTTTAATGCTTATGAAAAAGAGAGAAATCTGAAAGAAACGCTTAAACGTTCTGATATTCAGGTTCTAATTTTACAGGTTGGAACAAAAGCAACGGAAAACATAGAAATTCTTTATCGGATTTGTCCGGAGCTATGGGATGCCTTGCCAGGGGGGGTGCATTCATCAAGCTTACCGATGTTAAAAAATGTGATCGTTATCAGCGATGAAGAGTATCCGGGAACGATGAGATGGACGGATTTATTAAACCTTGGAGAGAAACAGAAGGAAAAGCTTCTACAGGAAAGAGAGCAGCAGCTTTCCTATCAGGATGTGGTACATATCATTTTTACCTCTGGAACAACGGGTATTTCAAAAGGCGTTATGCTTTGCCACGAAAATATTGTTGAAAACGCTAATGTTATGGCAACTCAGATGCGGCTGACAGAAAAGGATATTATGTGTGTTCAAGCGCCTATGTTTCATTGCTTTGGTTGCGTTGCCTGTACACTGACTGCATTGATGGCAGGATGTGCTATGGTCATGGTGGATAAGTTTCGTCCGGAGATCACTCTTTCCTTGATTGAACGAGAGCAATGTACGGTAATTTCCAGCGTGCCCACAATGTTCCTTGGGTTTATCAACGAAGTCAGTAAAAACAGTTATCAAATCTCGTCAATGAGAACCGGAATTATAGCCGGAGCATCCTGTGATCCTGCGGTTATAAAGCAGATTAAAGAAAAACTTGGTATGAGGGAGATTATTGTGTCCTATGGTCTCACGGAAGCGTCCCCCTGTGTTACAGCTGGCAATTGTGATGATTCTGATGAATTAAAGGAAACAAGCGCTGGAAAGCCGATTCCGGGTGTGGAAATTAAGATCATGCATCTAAGGACAGGGAAAGAAATGCCACAAGGAAAGCCTGGAGAAGTCTGGGTCAAAGGCTACAATATTATGAAGGGCTATTATCATTTGCCGGAAGAAACAAAGAAAACAGTGGATTCCCAGGGATGGCTTCATACAGGTGATATCGGATATCTTATGCCGAATGGATACTTGTGTATCCAGGATCGATGCAAGGATCTCATAATCAGGAGTGGAGAGAATATCAGCCCGAAAGAAATTGAAGATTTTCTCTGCAGTCATGAGATGATAATGGAAGCTTACGTTGTTGGTGTTCCGGATTGTTTATACGGAGAAGAAGTTGCTGCCTTTCTAAAAATCAAATCGGAATGTGCTTTGACACAACAGGATGTTAAATCTTATTGCAAAGGAAAAATATCTACGAATAAAACACCGAAGTGGTTCTTTTTTCTAGATGTATTTCCATTATCCAATACGGGTAAATGCTTGAAAACTGTCTTACGAAACAAAGCAATTGAGCAAATTAAAAAAGAGATTTAAAAAAGGAGATAAAACGATGGCAAAAGTGATAACCTTGAAAGAAGCAGCTGAACTTTTTCAGGATAACATGACGATTGGTTCCGCTGTATTCGGGCTTGCCGGCTGGCCGGAAGAAATTGCGCTTTCAGTGGAGCAGCGGTTTTTGGAAACAGGGCATCCTAAAAATATTACCCATGTTCATGCAGCAGGCGCCGGAGACTGGCAAGGCAGAGGTGAGGAAGCATGGGCACATGATGGATTGATGACGAAATTTATCGGTTCTCATGCAGGTTCCTCCCCAGGTTTGTTTAAAAAGATCAGTGAGAATAAAATTAAGGCATGGAATTTACCGCTTGGCACGATGCTTCAGGTTTTTCATGAAGCAGGCAGAAAAGCGCCGGGTGTACTTTCTAAAACAGGACTGGGAACGTTTATCGACCCGAGGATCGATGGCGGAAAGCTGAATCCTCTCACAAAAGAAACAGGTGAGGATCTAGTGGAATATATCCCGGATTTTTTGGGCGAAGAATATTTATTTTATAAAGCGTGGCCGCTTAATATCGGCTTAATGAGAGGTACTACGGCGGATGAAAACGGAAATATAACCTGTGAGAAAGAGGCACTAAATTTGGAAATGCTTTCTGTAGCCCAGGCAACAAAAGCCAGCGGTGGAATTGTTATCGTTCAGGTAGAAACGCTTGCTAAAGCTGGAACTTTGAACCCCAAGCTGGTAAAGGTACCGGGAATCTATGTTGACTATATTGTAGTAGCAGAACATCCGGAAAACATCATGCAAACCCAGGGAACCCAGTTCAATCGTTCCTTCTGCGGACAGGTAAGAGTTCCTCTTGCAAGCAGTATGGCACCATTGCCATTAGACGAGAAGAAAATCGTGGTAAGACGGGCTGCAATGCAGGTGAAACCCGGCTTCAAAACCAATTGCGGTATCGGCACGCCTACTTATATGGGAAATGTTATGGCGGAAGAGGGATGCGATCAAATGATCACTTTGATATCAGAATCTGGCAGCATCGGTGGAATTCCGGGTGGCGGCAGTGACTTTGGCGCTCATTGGAATATTGAAGCATCCTGCGACCAGGGAGACCATTTCAGCTTCTTTGACGGAGGCGGATTGGATATTGGTATCTTTGGTTTAAGTGAAGTTGATCAGGATGGTAATGTAAATACGAGCCTTCTTAACGGGAAAATAATGGGAGTCGGCGGTTTTGCAAACATTGCCGCAACAGCAAAGTACGCTGTATTTGTTGGAACTTTTACTGCTGGTGGGATAAAATGTAAGGTTGAGGATGGCAGAATGGTTATTGTAAATGAGGGAAAATATAAAAAGTTTGTTGCAAAGTGTCCACAGTTGACCTTTAATGCAGAGCAGTCTTTAAAAAGAGGAAATCATATTCTCTTTATTACGGAACGATGTGTAATTGAAAGAACAAAGGAGGGTATGATCCTGACGGAGATTGCTCCCGGAATCGATTTACAGACACAGATTCTTGATCAGATGGAATTTACTCCCATTATCCCAAAAGGTGGTCCCAAATTAATGGATTCTGATATTTTTAAACCTCAATGGGGAAAACTCAAAGCACTCATGGCAGGAAAATAACGAGTGAGTCCAAAAGAATGCCGGAAGGGGAAAACCCTGACGGCATTCTTTATGAAAAGAAAGGAGACTGATGTGCGAATTTTAGTTATTCTTGAGGAATTGGACTATGATAACGGGAATGCATTGGAAATGGCACTTCAATATAAGGAAAGGTCAATCGTACCAAGGGAAATCGAGATCATAGTATTGTCAGCAGGTGGGGAAGAGGCTGAGAAGACCTTGGAAGAATGTCTTGCTTTGGGAGCCGATGAGGTCTATCTTATATCAGATCCGGTATTTCTGTTGTATGATGAGTTCACGGCTGCCAATTTGTTGGCGGAAGCGATTAAGAAAATTGGAGAATATGATTTGATTTTGACAGGATTCATCAGTAAAAAAAAGAGCCCAGGAATTCTTGGCCCAATGATAGCAGAGTTATTAGACCTACCTCAAATATCATTTGTAAAAAATTTCAAGATAGAAAATAAGTGGATACAGGCAGCATCAAGCGAAGAAACAATGGATACAATAATAACAGCTCCGCTGCCTTGTCTATTGATTATAAGTCTGAGGACATCACAAATCAGAGGAATGACAATTAAGGGAATCCAGAAATCCTTAAAAAAAAGTATGATCATTCTGCCTCTGGAAGAACAAACTCATGATAAGGAATAAGAAGAATATTAGAACGGAAGTTCCTTTTGTTTTTCAGCCGATAAACAACAAGAAACAATTAATGCTCATTCATACAGATGAGGATACTAAAATGAAGGATCGTTATAACAGTCTTGTTAAGATTCTAAAAACAGCATTGCATGTCTGAATAAAAATACTGGGGAAAATCTCATTAGGACTTGGTTGCAGGTACCTGTCAGACAAAATATTAATTTTATTTTTGAAAAAGAAGAAGAAGGTGCATTATTCGAAAAAATACTGGAAGAATATACAAAAGAGTTTGGACGGGTAAAGTCTGAAAATTCAATTTTATCTTTTGAAAAAAAATGGTTCAAAAATCGTATACAAAATACTTGTTTTTTTAGCAAAATATTGTTTGACTAAATATTAACAATAAGATAAAGTGTATTTTGTAGAATGAGATAAGTTTCATATGAAAGAATATTAGAAAAGTATTACCAAGTAGGAGGAGAATGAAAAATGGATTTTAAACTATCGAAAACACATTTGCTTCAGCAGGAATTATTCCGTAAATTTGCGGAAACTGAGATAAAACCGATTGCGGAAGAGATGGATGAAACTGAAGTATTCGATCTGGAACTTGTGAAGAAGCTCCAAAGATATGGATTGATGGGAATTCCATATTCCAGGGAGTATGGCGGAGTAGGCGGAGATTATCTTGGCTATGCGCTTTGCATGGAAGAGGTTTCCAAAATAGATGCCAGCACAGGGATTACAATTTCTGTACACACTTCCCTTGCTTGCTCTTGTATCGACGGTTTTGGAACAGAAGAACAAAAGCAAAAATGGCTGAGACCTCTGGTTGACGGTTCTAAGGTAGGATGTTTCGGACTGACAGAGCCAAATGCGGGAACGGATGCAGCAGGACAGCAGACAAAAGCAGTGCTTGATGGTGATGAATACGTCATCAACGGAGCAAAGATCTTCACAACAAACTCAGGATTTGCCGATACATTCGTAGTATTTGCTATGACGGATAAATCAAAAGGAACCAAGGGGATTTCTGCATTTGTAATCGACAGAAAAACACCTGGTGTAACAGTAGGAAAGAACATTCACAGAATGGGAATCAGAGCGGCTTCCAACTGTGAAGTAGCATATGAAAACGTACGGATTCCCGTATCACAGCGTCTGGGAAAAGAAGGTGCTGGATTCAAAATCGCGATGAAGGCGCTTGACGGAGGAAGAATCGGAATTGCGGCTCAGGCAACAGGGATTGCACAAGGCGCATTAAACGAGGCGATCAAATATGTAAAAGAAAGAAAGCAGTTTGGAAAGAGAATTTCCTCCTTCCAGAATACCCAGTTTAAGATTGCAGATCTTCAAACACAGATTGATGCTGCAAGACTTATGACATGGAGAGCTTGCCGTAGCAAAAGATAACGGTGAAAACTATGGACCTTTCGCTGCAATGGCAAAACTGTTTGCATCCGCAATGTGTAATGATGTAACCAGAGACTGTGTACAGCTCATGGGTGGATATGGCTATTCCAGAGAATATCCGGTTGAAAGAATGATGCGAGACGCGAAGATCACCGAAATCTATGAAGGTACTTCCGAAGCAATGAAAATGGTTATCGCCGGTTCAATGAAAATTAGCTAATCAGAAGATAGTACGACAAAAATCTATGAATCTATGATTCATGATTTTTCAGCATAAATTCTGCCACCGACGCTAAAGCGCCGGTCAGAATGTTAAGAGGAGAATGAAGATGAAAATCGTTGTATGTATAAAACAAGTACCAGACACCAATGAAGTAAAGCTTGATCCAGTAACAAATACGCTGATTAGAGAGGGCGTACCAAGCATTATCAATCATGATGACAAATCCGGTATTGAAGCTGCACTGCAGCTGAAAGAAAAAGTAGGCGGATCCGTCGCCGTTGTTTGTATGGGACCTCCACAGGCAGACGTAGCACTCCGAGAAGCTCTTGCCATGGGCTGCGATGAAGCGGTACTGGTATCCGCAAGAGAATTCGGAGGATCCGATACTTATGCAACCGCAACAATCATCGCCGCTGCAATTAAAAAGATTGGCTATGACCTGGTGATCACCGGACGTCAGGCCATCGACGGAGATACTGCGCAGGTTGGACCACAGATTGCTGAGAACTTAAAAGTACCTCAGGTTTCTTATGCAGAAGATATCAATGTAGAAGGCGACAAGATTATTGTAAAGAGACAGTATGAAGACCGATATCATATCATCGAGGTGAAAACTCCTTGTCTTTTGACTGCACTGCAGGAACTGGCTGAACCTAGATACATGCATACCAGAGGTGTTGTTGAAGCATATGAAAAGGAAATCAAGATGCTTGGCTTTGAAGATTTAAAAGATTCCCTGAATCCCGATCATATTGGATTAAAAGGATCTCCAACCAACGTGTTCAAGTCCTTCACCAAGCAGGCAAAAGGTCAGGGGACACTGCACGCAGACTTAAGTGTAGATGAAGCAGTAAAAGTTATCCTAGATAAGCTGGAAGAAAAACATATAATTTGATTCTATTCTAATTAAAAAGCGCAGGAAAATTTGGTTGCAGCCAGGCGTGTGATTAAGTGAGTACAGAGCGTACTTTTCCGTGCGAGCACCGAACGCAGGAAGTGCAACAACGCAGACAAAGTCTGCTCCTTCACTTCGCTACGCTGTCCTGTTTTCCATTGCAGCTGAAGCTGCGGAAAAAAGGCAATGCTGTGGACAAATTTAACAAGTTATAAGGAGGAAACCTGAAATGAGTAAAGATATTTATGTAATCGTTGAGCAGAGAGACGGACAGATCGCCAAGGTTGGTTTAGAACTAATTGGCGAAGCTGCAAAGCTTGCTGCTGACTTAGACCAGAAGGTGGTTGGTGTCCTGCTGGGAGATAAAATTAAGGACAAGGCACAAGGCCTGATTGAATACGGAGCAGATGAAGTCGTCTATGTAGAAGATCCGATGCTTGCGGAATATATCACAGAACCCTATGCAAAGGCACTCACTGCAGTAATCAAAGAATGCAACCCTGAAATCGTACTGTTCGGAGCAACTTCCATCGGAAGAGACCTTGCTCCAAGAGTAGCATCCAGAGTTCACACAGGATTGACTGCTGACTGCACAAAGCTTGATATTGATGTTTTCAAGGCAAACGACGAAGATCCTGGACAAAAGCTGTTATTCATGACACGTCCTGCTTTTGGCGGAAACATTATGGCAACAATCCTTTGCAAAAATTACAGACCTCAGATGGCAACGGTAAGACCCGGGGTTATGAAGAGACTGGATAAGGATACAACAAGAAAAGGTGAAATAAAAGAGCTTAAAGTAGGATTCGTACCTTCCGATAGGAACGTAGTCATCCGGGAAGTTGTGAAGGAAACCCACAAGAAGTCGGATATCACAGAAGCCAAATGCCTTGTTTCCGGCGGCCGTGGCATCGGAGGACCAGAATTCTTCGGAACATTAAAAGAACTTGCAGAGGTTCTGGGCGGAGATATTTCTTCCTCAAGAGCAAACGTAGATGCTGGCTGGGCTGCAAAAGACAGACAGGTTGGACAGACTGGAAAGACCGTAAGACCCGACTTATATCTGGCCTGCGGTATTTCAGGAGCAATTCAGCATGTTGCCGGTATGGAAGGTTCTGAATGCGTTATCGCCATCAACAAGAATGATACTGCGCCGATTTTTGATGTGGCTGATATCGGTATTGTTGGCGACGTTAAGGTAATTATACCTAAGCTGACCGAAGCTTTAAAGAAGTACAAAGCTGCAAACGAATAAAAGATAACCTTTGTTTATAAGTGCTATTAAATAACAATTTATCGGATCATTAAAAAAATAGTGACACGTGTTTATATATAGTAATGTAAAATACTATATCATAGGCGAAACAGCCTTCTTATATATACAGAAGGCTGTTTTTTATCAATTAATAACTTGTTCCATTTTAAGTATACATTTTATTATTGGGGCATTGGTATTTCATCAAATGTATTAATTCCTATTACTTTATAAGTTAAAATAGATTTTTCTACTTTTGTCACTTCGCTTTTCTTTCCCATAATATTTTTATCCAACATAGCTTGAATAACATTTATTTTATTGATTCCAGCTTTAGTAATTGTATTGCTTTTTTCATTTACCCAAACAGTAATAGGGATAGGTTTATCTGAGAACGCTAAGCTTGGAATGCCAACATCCCAATAAGTACAAATGATTATATCTAGTATATATTATACTAGATATAATCACAGGGACACTATTTTTTTATCGTCTTCTTGGTCTATGCGGTCTGTTATCCTCACATACATCACATACTTCGTCACAAATGTCACTTTCTGCTTCCACTTCTCCACAGTTTTCTAACGTGTCACTTTCCTTAATCTGATTTGGGAAGAGTGATGGGAAGGTGCCGCAGATAGCAGATACTTGAGGTTCCAACTTAACGAATCCTGTTGACAACACGCAAATCTGAACGGGAACGACAATCTTCTTTTCACAGGAAACACAGTGAAATAAATGTTTTTTAAAAATTCCAATTGATAGTAATTTGCTGTGGTTTACCTTTTTTTCGGTTAGATACATATACGGATTCAATCAGTTGATCGACAATTTCTTGTGTAAGAAATGGCAAAATTCTGTAACTTTCTATTATTTTATTTAAGCTATATGATTCGGGATTCTGTATATCCAGCTTACTGATTTTTGATTGAAGAAGATTTTGTTCTGATTCATTTTCGTTTAATTCTTGATCAAGCTTATTTCTGAAAAACAGATATTGCTCGTGATCAATAATATTATTCAATCTATCAGAATATAAGATTTCTTTTTTGATATCTATTGATTTTATTTGTGTTTTTAATTCGGATAATCTATTAATTAAGCTCTTGTTTCTCAATTCGGCCGCGGTTTCCTCAAAATGAATATGTTTTAATAGATAATCCAATTCAAAATATTGGTCAGACAAGGAATTGATTTGATCAAGAATTACGTTTTCCAAACTAGATCGTTCAATTCTCGATCCAGTACAGGAAGACTTTAATAAATTGTGGCTTGAGCAGCATAAATAAGTAATTCTTTTCTGGCCTGATCTTCCTCCTGATGAAATCAGCTTGGAACCGCATTCGGCGCAGTAAACCTTACCAGCTAATAAATGATGGCGTTGCTTATTTGCAGAAACTCGAGACTTCGAATCCAGCTTTTTCTGTACTGCCTGCCAAATCTCAGAATCAATAATTGGTTGATGGCTATTCGGAATAACAATCCAGTCCGGTTTTGGTACTCTTAATAATTTTTTGCTCTTATAATTTGCTTTTTTGTATTTACCCTGAACCATATCTCCGATATAGATCTGATTATGTAATATGGAGGAAACCGTGGAGGGTGTCCAAAAATGCCTTTTTAAAGTTTTTCTGGAAGGATTCGGATTGATTTTTTCGTCGTTTTCTTGTTTATAGGTCAGTGGATTTGGTATTCCTTTTTGGTTTAAGGTTTGCGAGATTTTGCTGATACCATATCCATTCTGATACAATTCAAATATTTCTTTGACGACGGTAGCTGCGATCGGATCGATGATCAGGGTATTTTTGTTATTCGAATCTTTTCGGTAGCCATAAGGAGCCCAGGAACCAATAAATTCAGCATTTTTTCTTTTCGTAGTCAACGCGGAAATAATGTTTTCTGATAGATCGGACAGGTACCATTCATCTACCAGAGAATTAATTTGAGAAGCCTTTTTTACGGAACGGTTCAAAGCGCCTGTATCTATGTTGTCCAATACTGCGACAAAACGAATTTGGTGTTCTGAGAAAATTCCGTGTACATATTTTTCAATATACTCAATATCACGGGCAAATCGCGCCTGTTTCTTGCATAAAACGATATTAAAACGTCCAAGAAGAGAATCCGTGATCATTCGGTTAAACTCAGGACGATCACGGTCTGATCCGCTGTAATCTTCGTCGATATAAAAGTCATAAATGCTCCAGCCCCGCTCTAGTGCATAGGATTCAAGCATGACCTTTTGATTTTTAATACTTTCACTTTCATTTTTTTCTTTATCTAAATCTTCTTTGCTGAGACGACAATATACTGCAACGATAGAATCCTTCAATAGTCTCACCTCTGATTACATTCAGAATTTTTTTCTTCTTTACTTATTATTTGGACTAGCTTTTTTAAAAAATTGATTTTTATATCCGAATCTGCACCTTTGAAATGATTGATGACTGAAAACCTGATACTCATAGCAACTTGCCTTTCTTAAAAAAATAGAGTTGATACTAAATTTTATGCGAAGAAGAATTCCTTCATAACATAGAATTCCATGAAAAAATATAATGATTACGAAAATCCTGATCTATAATAAATAAGAAATAGGTAATAAAAGAGACACAGCACTTGGTAATTGCTTTATAATGATATTTATAAAAGTTACATTGAATTGAGTAATCAAAGAGGCAGCGAGGAATTATGAGAAAAATTTTGATTGACGCAGACGGATGTCCTGTCGTAGATCTTACTGTAGCAATTGCACGTGAAAATTTATTAAAATGTATTATTGTATGCGATACTTCACATTTTTTTAAAAAAGAAGGTGCTGAGACAGTAACCGTATCGAAGGGTCCTGACAGCGTGGATTTTAAACTGGTTAATATGATTTTGAAGGGGGATATCGTAGTGACACAGGATTATGGCTTGGCAGCAATGTGTCTGGCCAAACAGGCCATCCTCGATAAATCAGGACGGAATGGTTTATGATCATCAAAATATCGAAGGATTACTCATGGCGCGGCATACGGCTCAAAAGATAAGAAACGCAGGAGGACGTCTGAGAGGCAATAAAAAAAGAAAGGAAGAAAGCAATATCATTTTTGATGAGATGCTGAGGCAATTAATCAAAGATTGATCAGAAAAAAAATTTCAAAATCAGGCGATAGATGAAAATAGTAAAAGGGATCGAGGAAAAAATAAATAGAGTATAAATATATTTTTATATAAAATCTCTCGAATTATGTTGACATCATAAACAAATCTGCATATAATGGACAAAATCAATCATAAAAGAAACCGATGATGTGGAGATAAAAAACAAATCGTGCATTCACAGAGAGCCGGGGTTGCTGAGATCCGGTAAACGCAGCTTGTCAAATGGACCACGGAGGGCGCAGTCAAAGAAATTATGACTCAAGAATTGAGTCGTAATTACGAGTATTCTGTGACGTGAAGGCATACGTGAGTTGCCGGGGATATGTTGGTATCCTGCAAAGCGTGCGGATTTTCCGCAAAAGCAAGGTGGCACCGCGGGTTTATGTATTTGAACTCGTCCTTGGCAGTAGATTCTGTTGAGGACGGGTTTTTTTGTGTCATATTTAAGCATAATAACCTGAACAGACAGATGTTTAGGAGGAAGAATTATGTTAAAGACCAAGTTTAGAAGAAGAGCGGGAAAATTCGTAGCTGATTACAGAGTGATTCCGTTGAGTTGCGAAATTTTTTCCGATGTAAAAACAACCCATCGAAGTATTAAAAATTTTGAAAAGCATCAGCCATCATTGCTATATGCTTGAGAGTCTGGAAAATCCGGAACAATGGGGAAGATACACCTTTTTGGGATACGATCCAAGATTGGAACTGACTTGCACAAACGGGCAGTTAAAAGTCGACGCGGGAACAAAAATCAGTATGGAAACAAAAGATCCGGGTCAACTGATCAAACAAATTATAGAAGAGAATAAAAGTCCCAGATTTGATTATCTTCCGCCTTTTACAGGAGGTCTGGTAGGTTACTTCTCCTACGACTACATCAAATACAGCGAGCCGACACTTAAGCTGGATGCGGAAGATCAGGAAGGATTTAAAGATGTAGATCTGATGCTTTTTGACAAAGTAATTGCCTTTGATAATTTAAAGCAAAAAATTATTCTTATCGTTAATATTAAAACACAGCAATTGGAAACCAATTATAAAAAAGGTGTTTTGGAACTGGAGCAAATGACGAAGCTGATTCAGGAAACTGTTGGTTCAGATTCTTATCCTGCTGAAGTGAAATCAGATTTCCGAGCTTTATTTAAGAAAGACGAATACTGCCGCATGGTTCGAAAAGCGAAAGAATATATCCGGGAGGGAGAACATTTTTCAGGTTGTTCTTTCCAATCGATTAGAAGCGGATTTTGCAAGGAAGTCTTCTCAATACCTATCGCGTATTGCGATCGACCAATCCTTCTCCTTATATGTTTTATTTTTCCGGTGAGGATATCGAAATCGCCGGAGCATCACCAGAAACGCTGGTAAAGCTTCAGGATGGAGTTCTATATACTTTCCCACTAGCGGGAACAAGACCAAGAGGAAAAACCCTGGAGGGAGGATCAGAGACTGGAGCAGGAGCTTTTAGCCGATCCGAAGGAGTTGTCGGAACACAACATGCTGGTGGATCTTGGCAGAAATGATATTGGGAAAATCAGTAAATTTGGTACTGTAGAAGTGGAAAATTACTTATCCATTGAACGTTTCTCTCATGTGATGCATATCGGTTCTACGGTTAAGGGACTGATTCGGGATGACAAGGATGCATTAAATGCAGTGGATGCAGTACTGCCGGCAGGGACTTTATCCGGAGCTCCCAAAATTCGTGCCTGCGAAATTATCAATGAACTAGAAAACAATAAGCGTGGAATTTATGGCGGTGCTATCGGATATATTGATTTTACTGGCAACCTTGATACTTGTATTGCAATTCGTATTGCTTACAAGAAAAATGGAAAAGTATTTATCCGTTCCGGTGCAGGAATCGTAGCCGACAGTGTTCCCGAAACGGAATATGAGGAATGTTTGAATAAGGCTCAGGCAGTAATCAACGCTTTGAGCCGTTCGGGGGAGGTGTTCGACTAATGATATTGCTGATTGATAACTATGATAGCTTTTCTTATAACTTGTATCAATTGATTGGCTCTATTCGACCGGATATAAAGGTCATCCGAAATGATGTGATGACGGTAGTAGAAATTGAGAAACTGAAACCGGAAGCAATCATTTTGTCACCTGGTCCCGGAAAACCCGGGGATGCAGGTGTTTGCGTTGAAACTGTAAGATATTTTGCGGGTAAGATTCCTGTTTTGGGTGTGTGCCTGGGTCATCAGGCAATCTGTGAAGCTTTTGGAGCTACGGTATCCTATGCGAAAAACCCTTATGCACGGGAAACAGTCAAAATTAGAAATAAATAACAGCTGCAAAATTTTTAACGCATTACCCGAGGTTATCGATGGGGCAAGATATCATTCCCTGGCTGCTATCGAGGAAACCTTGCCGGAAGAATTAATGATTACAGGAAGATCAGATGACGGTGAAATTATGGCAGTTAAACATAGGGAATATGAAGTGTATGGGCTGCAATTCCATCCCGAGTCCATATTAACACCAAAGGGCAGAATTATTTTAGAAAACTTTTTAGGAGGTGAAAAAGCATGATTGTAGAATCAATTCAAAAAGTAATATCCGGTGAGGATTTGGAATTTGATATAGCCAGAATGACCATGGAAGAAATCATGGAGGGAAAAGCAACTCCAGCTCAGATTGCATCCTTTCTAACTGCTATTCGAATGAAGGGTGAAAGTATTGACGAGATTACAGCATGCGCCTCTGTTATGAGAGATAAGGCGATTCCTATTCGACATTCGGATGATGTTATGGATATCGTAGGCACCGGAGGCGACGAGGCGGGGACTTTCAATATATCAACTACGACAGCTTTTGTTGTGGCTGCAGGAGGTGTTCCGGTGGCAAAGCACGGGAACCGGAGCGTGTCCAGTAAAAGCGGAGCTGCTGATGTATTGGAAAAATTGGGGATCAATATTCAAATCACCTCACAGCAGAGTCAGAAAATTTTGGAGCAGATCGATCTTTGCTTTCTATTTGCTCAGATTTATCACAGTTCCATGAAATATGCTGCACCGGTCCGAAAAGAGCTTGGTATTCGAACGATCTTCAATATATTAGGCCCATTGGCAAATCCGGCGGGGGCAAGCATGCAGTTAATGGGTGTATATGATGAGAAGCTGGTTGAGCCATTAGCGCAGGTTCTGGCAAACCTGGGTGTGAAACGAGGCATGGTGATCCATGGTTGTGACGGCTTGGATGAAGCGACCCTGACGACTGAAACGAAAGTCGTTGAAATTCATGACGGTATATTGAAAAGTTATTTTGTTTCGCCGGAAAATTTCGGTTTCACAAGATGCTGCCGAGAAGATCTTTTTGGCGGAGATGCGGAAGAAAACGCAAAAATTACAAAAGATATATTAAAAGGAACGGAAAAAGGAGCCAAAAAGGATATTGTTGTGCTCAACGCTGCAATGGCACTTTACCTGGCAGGGAAGGGGAATTCTCTTTTAGATTGTAAGCACTTTGCTGAAAAGCTCATCGACAGCGGCACTGCATTGCATAAATTGGAGCAGTTTATTAAACTGTCCAATGAGGCAGCATCATGAACGATATTTTAAATACTATTGCTGCCCATACCTATGAACGGGTGGCGGAAAGAAAAAAACAGAGAACACTGAGGGAAATGATGAAGGAAGCGGAAAGCTTATGTGATAGCGATCCTACTGTTACATGCAATGCAGATGCCCCTTTTGATCCAGCTATTCCGTTCAACAAGGCGTTTCCTTTTGAAAGGGCATTGAAAGGAAATGATATCGCGTTTATCTGCGAAGTGAAAAAGGCCTCTCCTTCAAAAGGTATCATTGATGAAGCCTTTCCTTACCTTGAGATCGCCAGAGAATATGAAAAAGCTGGTGCATCGGCGATTTCCGTGTTGACAGAGCCGGATTGGTTCTTAGGAAGTGATAAATATCTGAAAGAGATCAGAAAAGAAGTGAAAATACCGATCCTGAGAAAAGATTTTACCGTTGACCCTTATCAGATCTATGAAGCAAAGCTGATTGGAGCAGATGCAGTCCTTCTGATCTGTGCCTTGCTGGATGAAGCAAGACTGAAGGAATATATAACAATTGCGCATGGACTTGGACTTTCCGCCTTGGTAGAAGCTCATACCGAAATCGAAGTTCAAATGGCATTGGCGGCAGAAGCAAGAGTGATCGGAGTCAACAACAGGAATTTGAAAACCTTTGAAGTGGATATCAATACAAGTGTAAAATTAAGGGATCTTGTTCCCAGGCATATCCCATTTGTCTCGGAAAGCGGAATCAGTACAGCAGAGGATGTGGCAAGACTGAGAGACAATAAAGTAAACGGTGTGCTGATCGGAGAAAGCTTTATGAGAAGTAAAAACAAAAAAGAACGCCTTGCCGAACTGAGAGGGGCATCCCAATGACGAAGATAAAAATATGTGGTTTATTCCGGCCTAATGATATCGAATATGTAAACG
Source organism: Anaerovoracaceae bacterium (assembly GCA_963665645.2). Classification (GTDB taxonomy): domain Bacteria; phylum Bacillota; class Clostridia; order Peptostreptococcales; family Anaerovoracaceae; genus Anoxybacterium. The sequence continues at coordinate 399,842 of CAXXQN010000005.1, forward strand.
AAGCGCTTCCTGACTACATTGGATTTGTATTTGCGAAAAGCAGACGGCAGGTTACAAAGGGACAGGTCGACCATCTAAGAAACCGTCTGGATACAAGAATTAAGGCAGTTGGAGTATTTGTAGACGAGCCCATGGAGAACGTGGTCAGCTTATTGGAAAACGGTGTAATTGATATGGCACAGCTACACGGGAAAGAGAATGAAGCATATATCGACCGTTTAAAATCAAGAACGCAATGCCCCATAGTGAAGGCGGTTACGGTGGAAAGGAAAGAAGATATTTTCTTGATGCAGAATTCTTCAGCCGATTATCTGCTGCTGGATCATGGAAAAGGAGGAACGGGAGAAGCCTTTGACTGGAGTCTTGCTCATGATTGCAGAAAACCATATTTTCTTGCAGGCGGAATTCATGCGGGAAATGTTGAAAGCGCATTGGAGAAATTGAAACCTTATGCGATAGACTTGAGTAGCGGTGTGGAAACAGCCGGAGTGAAGGATAAAGAAAAAGTAATAGAAATGGTAAGGAGAGTACGAAATGATAAAAGGTAGATATGGGATTCATGGAGGGCAATATGTCCCGGAAACCCTGATGAATGAATTAATCCAATTGGAAGAACGATATGAATTTTATAAAAATGATCCTGAGTTTAACGGTGAGCTTCAAACGCTTTTCAATGAATACGCGGGAAGACCTTCTCTTTTATATTTTGCTGAAAAAATGACAGAGGAACTGGGAGGAGCGAAAATTTATCTGAAGAGAGAAGACTTAAATCATACTGGCTCCCATAAAATCAACAATGTGCTTGGTCAGGCACTTCTGGCAAAGAAGTTGGGAAAAACAAGAGTGATCGCAGAAACCGGGGCAGGCCAGCATGGTGTTGCAACAGCAACCGCAGCTGCATTGCTTGGCATGGAATGTGAAATTTTTATGGGAAAAGAGGATACAGAGCGTCAGGCATTGAACGTCTATCGTATGGAGTTGCTTGGTGCTAAGGTCCATTCTGTGACAAGCGGAACCATGACACTGAAGGATGCTGTCAATGAAGCCATGAGAGAATGGACTACAAGAGTTCATGATACGCTTTATGTATTTGGTTCTGTCATGGGTCCGCATCCGTTTCCGATGATTGTTCGGGATTTTCAAAGTGTGATCAGCAGGGAAGCAAAAATGCAGATCTTAGAGAAAGAAGGAAGACTGCCGGATGCAGTTGTTGCTTGCGTTGGTGGGGGAAGTAATTCTATGGGAATGTTTTACAACTTCATTCAGGATGAGGGGGTAACGCTAATCGGCTGTGAAGCTGCCGGACATGGAGTTGATACGGATCAGAATGCGGCAACCATTGCAAATGGGACGTTGGGAATTTTTCATGGCATGAAATCCTATTTCTGTCAGAACGAATATGGCCAGATTGCACCGGTTTATTCTATTTCCGCAGGTCTTGATTATCCCGGAATCGGACCAGAGCATGCGCATCTTCATGATATCGGAAGGGCACAATATGTTCCGGTGACAGATGAAGAAGCGGTGGATGCGTTTGAGTATTTGGCCAGAACAGAGGGAATTATCTGTGCGATAGAAAGCGCCCATGCAATTGCCCATGTGAGAAAGATTGCTCCAGAAATGAGTAAAGATCAAATCATCATCATTTGCCTTTCAGGGCGAGGCGATAAAGATGTAGCAGCGATTGCAAGATATAAGGGGGTAGATATTCATGAGTAAAATAATTAATGCATTTCAAGGTAAAAAAGCTTTTATTGGATTTTTGACAGGTGGTGATCCTACCATCGGAAAAAGCGTAGAATTTATTCTCGAAATGGTTCGAGGAGGTGCAGACCTGATTGAGATTGGAATTCCTTTCTCTGATCCTGTTGCAGAAGGAAGTGTGATTCAAAAAGCAAACATAAGGGCTTTATCAGCCGGTGCAACTACAGATAGGATTTTTGATCTGGTTGAGGCAGTAAGAAAAAAATCGGATGTACCCCTGGTATTCTTGACATACCTCAATCCGGTATTTAAATATGGCTATGAGCGTTTTTTTGAACGATGCCGGTCTTTGGGAGTCGATGGAATCATTATGCCCGATCTGCCTTTTGAAGAAAAAGAGGAGGTGGCGGAAATTGCTGAACGATTTGGTGTGGATGTGATTTCTCTCATTGCTCCGACCTCAGAAAAAAGAATCAAACAGATTGCATCAGCAGCCAAGGGGTTCCTATATGTGGTTTCCTCTATGGGGGTGACTGGAATGCGCAGTGAAATAAAAACAGACCTGAAACGTATGATTGAGTTAGTAAAAGCGTCAAGTGATATCCCGGCGGCAGTCGGCTTTGGTATTAATACGCCGGAACAAGCGAAAGAAATCGGAAAGATAGCGGACGGCGTTATCGTGGGAAGTGCGATTGTTAAAATTATTGAGCAGTATGGCGATGCGGCCGGTTCTCACCTGTATGAATACGTAAAAAGTATGAAAAGGGCAATAAAGGAGTGATTCGCTTATGTTGTTTGCTTTAAAGCTGGAAAAACAAGAAAGAACAAGAATTTCCGTCGGAAGTACGATAATCGGTGATGGGTATTTCACGGTGATTGCAGGCCCTTGCTCTGTTGAAAGCCGTGAACAGATACATATCGTGGCAGAATCTGTGAAAGAAAGCGGTGCTGCTGTTTTACGGGGCGGTGCATTTAAGCCCAGAACCTCCCCCTATTCTTTTCAAGGGCTTCAGAAAGAAGGCTTGGATTTCCTTCTTGAGGCAAAAAAGAAAACTGGGATGCCGGTCATCACAGAGATTATGAACCAGACCCAGCTCCCACTGATGGAGGAAGTGGATATCATTCAGATCGGAGCGAGGAATATGCAAAATTTTGATTTATTAAAAGAGGTTGGAAAATGCAGAAAGCCAGTTTTACTGAAACGGGGGCTGGCAAATACCATTGAGGAGCTGCTGATGAGTGCGGAATATATCTTGTCAGAAGGAAATAAAGAGGTAATCCTATGTGAAAGGGGAATCAGGACTTTCGAAACGATGACTAGAAATACCTTGGATTTATCATCGATTCCGTTATTAAAGGAGAAAACGCATCTGCCTGTCATTGTTGACCCAAGCCATGCAGCAGGAATTCGCAGTTTGGTTGAACCGCTTTCCAAGGCGGCAATCGCAGTCGGGGCAGATGGGCTGATGATCGAGGTGAATTTTGACCCGCAAAAGTCTTTGTCTGATGGTGAGCAATCTCTTAGTCTGGAACAGTTTGCTGAGATGATGCCGGATATCAGACAAAGGATATTTTTTGAAAAGAAAAGAATGGGTTAAAAAGTGGTGTGTTACTCTCTTTTTATCTTCGACATTGTTATTCAACGGGGAGACAATCGGTGTTTTAAATTTTTTGCCCGGAGAAGAGAGCAATTTATAGAGAAGATAAAATTCCTTTGGGGGGAGAGTAAGTGAAAGCGAACCTGCTGCTTTTTAACTATTATATCATTGCGTTTCCCATGTTACACATAAAGCGATAATTAGATTTGCCTTGATGGTTCCATCAGGGCATACAGTAATGTCTCTTCCTATGTTGTTTGTGGCCAGTCTGGTTTCACAGGCCGGATTACAGAATTCACTGAATCGTGGTAAAAATGCACTGTTTCGAGTAGAAGGCATGCATAACTCGAAAAAGTTGGTCAACACCATAGGATTACAGCAATCTGCGATATTTACATTGGCACAGACGCTGAATACGACTTCGTGGTCGTTCCTGTCGCTCAATAGTAAATCAAGAGTAACTAATACATCACCGAAGATTGCGATGTTTTGCGTTCCGAAGATCGGAGTGCCTTTACACTGATCATCGCATTCATCAGTATCTGCATAAAGTACTTTTTCAGAAAATGTACCGTCTGGACCAACGACTCGAATTGGATCGCAATGTGCATCCTGAATAAATGATGCACCTGATACGGTAGTATTAACATCCAAAGTGAGGTTTGACGGGTCTTCCACATTCTGCGAGTTAAAGAACCTCTTGCAGCGAATGTCTATGACTCTTTTCAGCCTGTGTCCTCTTGGGATCGCAGGTGAAAAGCATTGATTTGTCACAGTTTTCAGCCCTTGCAGATTAAAAAGAACAGCATCGTATACCTTTTGAACAAAGATAGGTTCTGTTACCACATCTCTTAAATTTCCGCTAAATTCACAGAGCTGGTTTGCATTGCAGCATTTTTGAAAGAGGTCCGGCGATATGTTGCCACCGAAACAACTCATATATTTCCCTCCTTTAACCGGTCTTTCATTATTTCTTTTCAAGGTCAGTATATTCACAGTCAAATGTTTGTGTTACTTTGCAGCCAAAAATATCGCAGCAATGATAAAATCTATGAAAAAAAGAGGAATAAGGATTTGTTTATTATTTTGAGGGTAAATTATTGATATGTAAAGAAAATAGCAAAGTGATCTAGGAGGTAAAAAAGATGACAACCAGAAAAAAGGAAATCCATCTCGCCGGGGGCTGTTTTTGGGGATTGGGAAAATACTTGGCCAGTATCCCAGGCGTAATCCATACCGAAGTTGGTTATGCCAATGGGAAAACTGAGAAACCCAGCTACGAAGATGTCTGTTGTCGGGATACTGGACATGTGGAAACTGTTCGCGTGGAATATAAACCGGATAGAATTAGTCTCATGGGCTTGCTGTGCCTATTTTACCAAGTAATTGATCCGACTTCGCTCAATCGTCAGGGGAATGATATAGGAAGTCAATATCGTACCGGCATTTATTATACGGATCCGGATGATTTGGATATGATCCTTCAATCCATCGCTCTCCTTCAAAATGGGTATACAAAGAAAATTGCAATAGAAACAAAACTTTTATTGAATTATTTTCCGGCAGAAGAGTATCATCAAAATTATCTGGATAAAAACCCGGGAGGCTACTGTCATATTTCTTCTCGATATTTTGATTCAGCTAAGTATGCAATTGTAGATCCTTTTGAATACTCGGCTCCACAAAAAGAATCTTTGAAGCAAAATCTAAACGCAATGCAATATGAAGTAACTATGAAGAACGGGACAGAGCCACCTTATCAGAATGATTATTGGGATCACTTTCAGGATGGAATCTACGTGGACATTACTACAGGGGAACCACTGTTCTCTTCAAAAGATAAGTTTGAAGCATGCGGTTGGCCTAGTTTCTCAAAACCAATTGACCCTCAGAGTGTAAAATCAAAGAAAGATTTGTCTCACGGGATGATGCGTGATGAGGTTCGCAGCAGGGTAGGGAATATTCATTTGGGTCATGTTTTTGAGGATGGTCCAAATGAATCCGGTGGTCTTCGATATTGTATCAATAGTGCTGCTCTTCGTTTTATTCCTAAGAAAAAGATGGAAGAAGAGGGGTATGGCAAATATTTGGAGTTGTTACAATAAATTTTAGTTTCACAAATCATAAAAATTTGGTATAATAAATATGGTATGAGCTGTAATATAACGTGTTGGATAAAATACAGCAACAGGCAGGTACATTAGACATCGCTGGACTTGCCTTTTTTGATTGAAAGCAATATGGATGGAGTAACATAATGCGGTTAAATTCAGATTATTACGATACTGATTTTGAAATTGCTTATAAAGGAAATAAAATATTCATTAAAAATGAGGGTCCAGAAGGTGAAAGCCTTTACATAAATAGTGTTCTTCAGGATCAAAATTACGGATCGAATGATGGACACCTTGTTGGATGTCTTTATGATGAAGAAAATAGCATGGAAGTTATTGAAGTGTATTTGGGTGGCTCCCAGACAGAGGACTGCCTTATCTATGCCGATGGCAGTTTGATCCATTCGAATATGCGTGAGGAATCAAAGGAAGAAACGAAGCCGAAAAACAAAGTGACAGACAGAAAGAATGCCAATTTGTTCTTCCCTTTTCTTGTAATCCTGTTGACGGCAATCTGTATGATATTCTTGATACAATTTCTAAAGGCTGACCAGTCTTCAGGAAGTAATATCGATATGGAAAGTCAAGACGAGATTGGCAGTGCGGATAGTAAAGTTCATGACGAGAATAACAATCAAGAGAGTATGGAAGTTTCCTTCGAATATTTTGAGGTGAATTATTCTTGGAATTATGGAGAAGGATGCTGGACTTACAGCCTAAAAATTCCAAAACCAGCCTATGATTATTATAAAACTGTGGATCGAGAAAAAATCAGCAATTACAGTTATTATGTTACAGATACTACAGATGATGAATACTTAACCAGCTTAGCAGAAAAATTTAAGGAAGCTGCAGAAGAGGAAAACTATTCTGATCTGGATATGGTGAAAAATATTATTTTATTCGTACAGAATCTCAACTATGTGGATGATAAAGTTGACACTGGATACGACGAATACCCCAAATTCCCTCTTGAAACACTGACAGATGAAGGAGGCGACTGTGAAGACAGTGCGATTTTACTGGCATCGCTTTTACGAGAATTGGGATATGGTACGGTTTTAATTCAATTTCCTGATCATATGGCAGTAGGCGTAAAGGGAGAAGAATCGATTTTGGGAAGTTATTATGAAATGGACGGAATTCGATATTATTATGTGGAAACGACTTCAACAGGCTGGGAAATTGGTGAAATTCCGGACCAGCTCAAAGATCAACCGGCAAAGATTTTATCTCTTGAAATATAGATTGAAGGATTGGAAGGCTAGTCTACACAAAGGTATAAGTAAGAGCATGGCAAAGGTGAAAGAAATCAATCTGGAATATGGATGTCCTACAGTGGATCTTGCCGTTAGGAATATGGTCAGTCAGCTGGGAACCTGTAAAAGACAGGGTTATCGAGCTGTTATTTTGATTCATGGATATGGCTCCTCCGGTGTGGGAGGAACGATTAAAACGGCGGTAAGAAGCAAACTAAAGGAATCTAGTTTAAGCGGAATCGTTAGAACCTGCTGTGATGGTGAACACTGGTTTGAAAAAAAGAAGGAGCTTCTGCGCATTTGTCAGCCTCTTTCTGACTATCAGAGAAAAATAGACGGAAATCAGGGTGTTACAGTAGTGATATTAAAATAGCGGGTCATAAGTTACAACAACAATGATATACACAGGGGAAAGGGGGAAACCATTATGGGTTTACGTATTCTAAGAGGTGATATTACAAAGCTGGAAGTCGATGCCGTCGTTAATGCAGCAAATGAAACACTTCTGGGAGGCGGAGGTGTTGATGGCGCGATTCATAAGGCTGCCGGCAAAGAACTCCTTGAAGAGTGCAGAGCACTGCATGGATGTAAAACAGGACAAGCAAAGATAACAAAAGGGTATCGGCTGCCGGCAAAATATGTAATTCATACAGTAGGTCCAATCTGGCATGGTGGCAATCAAGGAGAGTCAGGACTTTTAGAAGACTGCTACCGAAACAGCTTGCAGATTGCACTGGATCATGGAATGAAATCCATCGCTTTTCCTGCAATTTCAACGGGTATATATGGCTATCCGAAGGAAAAGGCCTCGGAAATCGCAGTTGGTACGATAAAGCATATTTTGAAGGACAACGATATTGAGGTTATTCTGGTTGCTTTTGGAGATATGGATGAACAATTGTACAAAGAGCTGATATAGATCCCTACGAATTGGATTCTATAGATAATCAAATTTGGAAGGAGGGAGCAGTGATGGAAGATAGGCAGAATATAATTGAAGAAATTGATTCTTTTTATGAGGAAATCATTGAGAAATACAAAGATTTGGAGAGACAGATCGCAGGGGAATCAAGAATCCGAACCATCTTTAAGAAGGTTGATTATAAGGCTCGTATTGCAAAGAACAAGGAACTTAAGAAAAAAGCACAGAATATCAATCTAAAGAGAATAGAAATTGATGAGGAAGACGAATTGTCTGTTGAAGTGAAGGAAAAGCTTGGCAAATCAATTTCACTATTTGTGGATCTTATTAATGCACAGGTTTTGCTTCAAACTATGCTTTTAAAGAAAAGTGAAGGACAAAAAATCAGCGTAATCGATTATCGAAAAGCCGTCTATAACGTTCAAAAGGCGACAGCAATATTACAGAACGGATTGCGTAATATGGACGCAGTTTATGCAAATTTAGAGGAGAACGAATGATAACAGTAACAAATGTAAGTTTAAATTTTAGCGGCACAACACTATTTAAAGATGTAAATTTAAAATTCACCCAAGAAAATTGCTATGGGATCATCGGAGCAAACGGTGCAGGAAAATCAACCTTTTTAAGAATTTTATCCGGAGATTTGGAACCTTCCACCGGTGATGTCAGTATCCCATCCCATATGAGAATGTCGGTGCTAAAACAGGATCACTTTGCTTATGATGAATATTCAGTTTTAGATACTATTATTATGGGTAACGCCAGACTATATGAAATCATGAAGGAAAAGGATGCGTTATATGCCAAAGAGGATTTTACTGACGAAGACGGAATTAAGGCCTCAGAGTTGGAAGGAGAATTTGCGGAATTAAACGGTTGGGAGTCGGAGTCGGATGCCAGCAGACTGGTACAAGGACTGGGACTTGGCGTTGATATTTTATATCGTGAAATGAACACGCTGACCGGTAATGAAAAGGTAAAGGTGCTTTTGTCGCAGGCTCTTTTCGGAAAACCGGATATTATCCTTCTGGATGAGCCTACCAACCATCTCGACATATTAGCGATCAATTGGCTGGAAGATTTTTTGCTGGACTATCATGGAACTGTTATTGTAGTATCCCATGACAGACATTTCTTAAATACAGTGTGTACAAATATTGTAGACGTTGATTATGGAAAGATCAAAATGTTCGTAGGAAATTATGAATTCTGGTATGAGTCAAGTCAAATGATACAAAAAATGATTAAAGATCAGAATAAGAAAAGTGAGGATAAAGTGAAAGAGCTACAAAGCTTTATCCAGAGGTTCTCCGCAAATAAATCCAAATCAAAACAGGCGACATCCAGGAAAAAGCTTTTAGATAAGCTAACAGTAGATGAGTTGCCAACTTCGTCAAGACGATACCCTTTTGTAGGGTTTACAATGGATCGAGAACCAGGAAAAGAAATCTTGACTGTGGATGGAATCAGTAAGACTTTGGACGGTGTGCAGGTGCTGAATCAGGTTTCCTTCCGTATGAATAAGGAGGATAAAATTGCGTTTGTTGGGGAAAACGAAATTGCAAATACCACATTATTCAAAATATTGATGGAAGAAATGGAACCGGATGAAGGAACTTTTAAGTGGGGAGTCAGTACATCACAATCCTATTTTCCAATGGATCATTCTACCTTTTTTAATGATTGTGATCTCAATTTAGTTAAGTGGCTGGGTCAGTTCACAGAAGAGACAACAGAAACATATATGAGAGGATTTCTAGGTAGGATGCTTTTCTCAGGAGATGATGTATTTAAGCCGGTTAAAGTCCTATCAGGCGGAGAAAAGGTTCGATGTATGCTTTCCAGAATGATGCTTTTTGGTTCCAATGCGCTTGTCCTGGATCAGCCGACCAACCATCTGGATCTGGAGTCCATAACAGCGGTCAACAATGGATTGATTGATTTTAAGGGAGTTATTTTGTTTTCTTCTCACGACCATCAGTTTATTCAGACTATCGCAAACAGGATTATTGAGATCAAAGAAGATGGTACAATCATTGATAAAGTTTGTACTTATGATGAATACATTGAAGGAACAATTTCTTAATTTAAGTTGATTTTGACGGCTATCTACGAATTAATAATTCATTAATATGTGTGTTAACAATTAATTAATCAATCAATTAGAATCATTGCATGCAAATAGTTAAGAATGTAAGAGGCAAGGGAAATATAATCCTTGTCTCTTTTAATATAATGGGGAAGATTGTAGATTTTCCACATTATATTAAAACGGGAGATCAGAGGGGTGAGGTCGCTATTTCATCTGATTTAGCATGCGAAAAGGTAAGGTTGTCTGGATAAAATAAAGTTGTTTTGTTACAATCCTATTTCAATATAATAAAAGCTCTTTACAGTAATGGAAGAACATGATATATAATATTATATATTTAGATAATTATCTAAATATATAAATAAAGGAGGTGAAAAGATGCCAAATCAAAACAGTGCTTTTAAAGCACTTTCTGATCCCAGTAGGAGAAAAATTCTTCAATTATTAAAAGAAAAAGATTTAACCGCAGGAGAAATTGCAGAATCATTTAATATATCAAAGCCCAGCATCAGTCATCATTTGAACTTGTTAAAGCAAGCGAATTTGGTAATTGATGAACGGCATGGGCAGAATATATATTATTCGTTAAATACGACTGTTTTTCAGGAGCTGTTGGGGTTTTTTCTGAATTTCATTGATAAAGACGAGGAGGTTCATGACAATGAATAACTATTTAAAAAAAGAATTGCCAATTTTAATTATTCTTCTAATACCGCTTATTACAGCAGTTTTTCTATATCCTTATATACCTGATCAGGTGCCTATTCACTGGAATGTGAAAGGAGAGATTGATGATTATAGTTCAAAAGCTTTCGGAACTTTTTTACTTCCAGTACTCAATATTATTCTGTATGTTTTGTTTCTTGTACTGCCGAAAATCGATCCGAAGAGAGCAAATTACCGCAAGTTTGACAGTTCTTATACGATAATTAGATATTCTCTTCATATCTTTCTTACAATTCTATTCGGGGTCACGATAGTAATATCTTTAGGGTTTCCGGTTAATATTGGAAAATGGGTTGCGGCGAGTGTCGCTGTTCTCTTTGTTGTGATGGGGAATACGATCGGAAGAGTAAGGCATAATTATTTTGTGGGATTTAGATTTCCATGGACCCTGGACAATGAAGAAGTATGGAAAAAGACACACCAGTTTGGTGCAAAAGCTATGGTATTAGGTGGGGTTGTCGCCTTAATCGGCGCAATTCTTACCAATGGAAGTCTAAGCTTTACGATACTGATGCTCGGTATTATTATACCAATGATCGTGGTAACGATCTATTCCTATATGATTTATAAAAAAATGTAAAGTTGATGGAAAGAAAAAAAGTCATCGTTTCGTTTCATCAATAAAAACAAGGTCTTTGGATTTACGGATTTTAACGCCTCCAAAGACCTTATTATTTGTAAAAGAGTTTTCAATTTTCGGATTGCGAATAAGATTTTTGATAATTATTCATAGATTGATTGTTTTTCAACATATCGTAAAATACATCCCAGATTTTATCTTCGGCATGATTAAACTGCCAGCAGGCAGAACCTGCCAGATTATATTGCGATACCAGATTCAGTCGATTGGAGATAGAGCGGGAATCTTCGATCCAAATTTTGCTGATCTTTGAGTCGTTTTCATATTCTATATAATATTGCTTTTCTTTTTTCAGCCACGTTGGAGTCAAACCTTTCGATTTTATTGTATTTCTTATCGTTTCCATATTTGCAGAAGGATTGGAAATGATCGCTCCTGTGTTGTCTACCGTCCATATTCTTGTATAAAGCGGAATGCCTAGTAATAGTTTTGATGCGGGCACATCCTCAAGTGTTGCTTCTACAGCATCTTCTACCCAGGGAAGGGAAGCGATGGAGCCAGCGGCAGGACTTCCGGCATAGTGCTCATCATATGTCATTATCGCTAAATAATCTACATATTTAGATAAAGAAGCCTGGTCATATTCTTGCGTCCACGGTCTGGGAATCAGCGTATCAATCGATAAAACCAGACCTTGACGCTCTGTGTAATTCCTCATTAATGCAGTAAATGCAACAAGCCCTGCGGCATCTCCATCGAAAACATCTTCATAATCAATATTGATTCCGTCTACATCATAGAGGCAGGAGTAGAAGATATATTGCGCAACGGATTTATTCAGTAAATTGCTGTTGTTAAAAATTTTTGTTGTAAAAGCTGTGGAATCTTTGGTATACATATTATTTGTTATTGTAGACCAAACCATATAATCATTGGTGTGAGCCGAATCAGTGTAACCCTTATCTCCATTGTTTTCAACGCTTCCATCACCATTGGTGATTAGCTTAAACCAGGTTGGAGAGAGAATGTCAAGGCCATTATGCTTTGCTTCCGGTGCGCTTGGCGTGATCTGACCCACATATTCCCAGGCAAGGTTTATTTTTTCTCCATTGCGTTTAAATTTTGTTTTTTTTGGAGCATAAAAATCAACTTTGGATAAATCAATCTCTGGAAGTGTAACATAATCTTTCATCAGATAAACTGTATGGTTATCTTCTGCCAATATCTTATAATAATTATCGGTCTCACCAGTGATAAACACGGTATCGTTTAAACTAAGGTTCACGGGTTTTCCCTTTCCTTTGATCAGGGAAGAGACCGCCCTGCACATTCTCCTGATTAATCTTTGCGATTTTATTGGTTTTGGGAATAAGTATGCATTTTAATGCTTTTGCCAGAAAGGGTATAACTGAGCTTGAAGAACTGTTCCGTAGTATTTTAAAGGGAAATAGAGTTTTGCCTCAATTTCTTTGAGCGGAATAGACACATTACCTGCATAAGTCTTAACAAAATTGGTTGTAACATCATCTGCCATCATAATGTTCTGACTTGATAGGTCAAATTATCAATCTTTTATTTGTTTGATCTACAGTGATACCCGAGTTTATGGCATAAGAAACCAATGAAAGAGATCGGTAAATATGGTGTATTCTTAATAACATAGCCTCGCTGGCTTATTATCTTATTGTTATAGTAAAGTGTATAGGAATCCTCGTCAGCGCCAAAAGCAGGAAGGAAGAGCAGCAGACCGCTGTTGATTCCCGTAATAATAAGGCAAAACACAATAAAACCTGAAATGATTCGTTTTTTCATAGAAATCCCCCTTCTAATGTGCATTTCTTATCATAAGTTCTGCTTTTTTATACATTATATACTATAGAGGGAATGTTTTCTATGTTTGACTGGCAAAGATATCGTTAAGACTCTGTTACAAAAGAAGTAGTTAAGTTTATGTACCCTAGATGACAGGAATAAGTATTTGCAAAGGAGCAGAAATCTATGAAGGGCACCTTACTAAGAGTGTTCGGCGCAATGATTGTAATTGCACTCATTCTATTGGTTGTTCTTGCAGACCGTTATACGCAGATGATCAAGGCAGAGGATGCAAGAATAAAAGTGGAAGAATGGAAGATGGAAAAATTTGCGGCTGTAGAAGCTGATAAAGGAAAGTTAATCCGTGAAGAAAAGTTGAAAGTCTTACAAAGACGGATGATAATAGAAGAAGAAATGAAAAGACAGCTGCAAACCTATACATTACAGACAGCTGGTAAAAACAATAATATTTTTGTCAATAAAGTAGACGGTTATAGGATATGCATTCCAAAGGAAATGCAAGTGGATATGCATTTTTCAAATGTTAGGGCGGTATTGGAATGTGAAACCCTTACCATTGAAATTTATCGACAGGATATTGAAAATACTACCGGTTCAGGGATTGAAAGTTATATTAACTATTCCAATCTTTTTATGGATAATCGGATTGATCACAAAAAAGAATTGGAAGAAAAGTGTTTTATTAATGGCAGAGCAATATCGCTCCCTTCAATGGTCACGAAGTGCTTTAAAAAAAATTGAAAATGACAAGTGCTACTATGCTTCTGTTGAAATTCGAATTACTGATAATGAAGTATTCACTTTTTTGTTTAAAAGCAACCAGAAATATTTGAATAGAAGTTATCTTGATATAATCCGTAGCTATTGAGTTAACTGAAAAAACGGAAGAGCCATATATACAGAGCATTCATCAGGTGGAAAATGCCAGCTGGAATGAGAAAACTGCTACGGTTTATCAACAGTTTTTTGGGAAAAACAGCAGACTACATTGGGGCATTTTTGAGACGGATGCACCGCTTAACTTTAAAGAGCTGAAGAAAATTGAAAGAAAAATTGATTTTACTTTTCCGATTCTGTTGTATTATACAGGCGTGATCGAAAATAAGAAGATGCATCCAAAACTTGCTGCAGCACTTGAAAATGCAGAAAAAGAGGGGCGTCTTCTTGAATTGACCCTGCAGACCGTAGTGCAGACTCCAGGAAAAGGGAACATGGTGTATGATATTCTTGACGGAAACTATGATCTTTACTTGAAGAGCTATGCAAAAGAAGTGGTTCAATCCGGTGCTCCTGTGCTTTTTCGACTTGGAAATGAGATGAATGGTGACTGGTGTGTCTATTCCGCTCATTATACTTCAAAGGATACTGAAATTTTCAAGGCTTTTTATCGGTATATCTATCAGATCTTCAAGGAAGCCGGGGCAAATAATGTGATATGGGTATGGAATCCCAACGGTAAATCATTCCCAGATTTCAAGTGGAACGATGAACTGTGTTATTACCCGGGTGATGAGTATGTGGATGTAATCGGTATGACAAGCTATAATACTGGTACGTATTACAAAGGGGAAAACTGGATGGAATTTGACCAGATGTATGACTCTTTGTACAAGAAATATATCAATCAATATGAAAAACCGCTAATGATCACGGAATTTTCTTCAAGCAGCGTCGGCGGAAGTAAAGAAGCATGGGTTGCCAATATGTTTCGGCATATTAATAAATATGATAGAATCAAAGTAGCTATATGGTGGGACGGTTGTGACTGGGATGCTGACGGAAATGTTGCAAGACCTTATTTTATCGATGAGACAGAGGAATTGGTTCAATTGTTCAGAGAAAGCATGGCACGTTTTAAATAGGGCGTTTCCCCTCAATTGATTGTGAAATCTAGGTGATTTTATCGTGCGTATTCTTGTTTAATTCATAAAAAAGTATTATAATATAAAGGTTAAATCTGAAACAGGAGTGCGGAAATGTTTGATCAATTAATAAAACCAATACTTTATCATATTTTATCTTTTATTACAGGAAAATGGACAAAAATTCGTATCGAGTATGGAATCCTGGCGTTAGTGGCTTCCGTTGCAGTTCCATTAAAGCTTTTCTTGTTTTATCATTTCATTGGAATCAGTGCAAATTTCTTTTTTGTATGGCTCATTACCGGCCTGCTGACTTATTTTTTATTTGCGTCTTTTCAGAATAAATGGATACCGGCGATAATCTATACCTTGCTTACTATACTGATGTTTTGCGATGTTACATACAGCAGCTTTTTTAATCGATATTTATCTGTTTCAATGATTGGTGCTGCAGGAGTTTTAGGGAATATTTCTGAAAGTATCAAGGAAGTTTTGAAGCCATGGTTCTTTCTGATTTTAGCGGATGCGATACTGATATTGACCTCGTTAGCCATACGACAGAGCAGATCACGCAAAAAAAACACTGAAACTGAGAATCCTGATCACACAGAAATCGCTGCATCTGCAGTGGATGAGATTGACTCAGAGGGTATCGATGAAGAACGAAAAGATTCAGAAGTAAATGATGAACCAGAAGCAATTGAAATAGAGGAATCTTCCAGAGAATTGGAAGCGGATGTATCGGAAAATATATCTGAAGAAACTCAGGAAATATGGAAAGATCAAGTTAACTTGACCGAATTCTATCGCAATACAATTCATCGAAAGGGAAGGCGCGCCCGCCGAAAAAAGCAAAAAAAGATTGAGATAAAGAACTGGCTACTTCATCATAAGAATCTGGTAGCATTACTACTGATCCTCGTACTGCTGGTATTTAACTTTACCGGAAACTTTTTTATTACGTCCTTATCCAATCAGGAAATATACAGCTTTCATATCAAGGATTTAATGAGTGGATTGACCGGAAGCAGCGGAAACTCTGACGATATGACTGCGTTTACTGACAGCTACGAGACGGAAAAGAACGGATCGCTTTTTGGTGTCGCAAAGGGAAAGAATTTGATTGTAATCCAAATTGAGTCTCTACAAAACTTAGTCATTAATGAAACCTATAATGGTCAGGAAATCACCCCAAACCTGAATCAGATTATCAAGGACAATACGATCTACTTTGATCACTATTATCAGCAAATTGGCAGTGGAAACACTTCTGATGCTGAATTTGCAACAAATCATTCGATTTGCGGAACCTTAGCAAGCTATACCTATAAATTATATGCAGATAATTATTTTAAAGGATTACCGAAGCTACTGGAAGATCAAGGGTATGAAACTGCCGTATATCATGCCCATGAGGACAGAAGTTTTTGGAATCGAGAAAAGGCGTACAAAAGCATTGGTTTTGATACCTATTACGGAGGTATTGGCGGAATGGAAAAGGGCCAATATAATATGACTGAATGGATGGGTTGGGGATTGACTGACAGCGAATTTTTTGAACAGTCTATGCAATATCTGAAAAAGATGACTCAGCCTTTTTACAGTTTTATTATTACCTTGTCGAATCATCATCCTTATCAGATGCTGGATAAATATCAATTTATTGATCTTCTTCCGGAGGATGATGGAACCATATTTGGAAATTACCTTAACAGTGCAGCGTATACAGACTATTCAATTGGACTGCTGATGCAGCAATTAAAAGAGGAAGGAATTTATGATAATTCTATCATCGCATTTTATGGAGATCATATGGGTCTTCCCAAAACAGATGAAGGAATTTATGAATCCTGTATCTCGATTCCTGGGAAAAGATTATGATTTTGACACCATGTTGAATATTCCGCTTATCATTACAGTTCCCGAAGCAGATCAAAATATTAACCAGACAGTAAGTCTATCCGGTGGGCAGATTGACTTTTTGCCTACAATTGCATATTTAATGGGATTTGACACGTTGGATACGATTTATCTAGGCCATAATCTGTTGACGATAGATTCGGGATTTGTGGCAGAACAGACCTATATGACAAAGGGATCTTTCTTTCCAGGATGATATCGTTTATGTGATGTCAAGGGACGGCGTTTTTGAAAATGGAAGAGCTTGGAACCAAAGAACCGGAGAATCAGTACCTGTAGAGGACTGTTATGACGGTTATCTAAGATCTATGGGGATTATCAATGCTTCGGATTATATTTTAAAAAATGATGTGTTGAGAAAAATTTATCTGGAGAGCAAGGATAAGGTCAGTGCCTTTTCCAGTCCTTCTGTTGTGGAGTATCCGGACAAAATCGCAATCGCTGGTGCACCAGACAACGATTTGATTAACACCAATTCTTTAGAAGCTTTGAATACTTCCTATGATGCCGGATATCGTAATATCCAGATTGGAGTTTGCTGGACAAAAGATAAAGAAGCAGTTTTATTAAATGCATGGGATGATTTAAGCAAGTACTTTGATACGGATAAACGTCAGGAAATTACCCTGAAAGCCTTTCAAAACCTGGAGATGAAAAAACAATTTGACCTCAATGGATTATTTGGATTTAATTGCATGGGTTAAGAATCATCCCGATGTAACCATCGTGGCACAGGCAGAACGCAGTGCTGATTATTTTATGAAGTATATAAACAGTTATGCCAGCAGTGTCTTGGATCAGTTTATTTCTGAAGTTCCGGGAATGAGCGAATATACAGGGCTGTATCACTCTATTTTAAATATTAATATCGGTGGAAACACAGCAGATCAATTACTTGAATTTATTAAGCTTAATAAGGTCGCCGCTGTGGTCATGTCAAAAAAAGCGGCAGAGGAAGCATACAAAGATGTTCTGGATGCTGATTGTATCAGTTATATAAAAGATAATGAAACGGGTTTGATTCAAAGAAGCGAGTTGTGATTTTGGTATGACTGATTAGTTGAGCGCCCCCTTGAAAGGGTTAATTGATTAACCAGCTGACAAGTCCTCCGGCAGAAAAAGCAATGAAAAAGCTGCCGATCCAGATCAATCCGGCGGTGAGTGCTTTTCCCTGTTTAAACAAGATCATCTGGGATGCGAAACAGGGTACAAAGAGTGTTAGTACAATCAGAGTGATAAGAATTTCTTTTTGTGTGAAGCTGCCGTTGGTTACCATGGAATAAAAGCCTGCGGCACCGAGATCTCGTTTGATGATGCTCATTACGAATAGATTCGTTGCATTTTCTGGTATTTTAAAAACTCAACCGTGATTGGCGCGCACCATTGCCTCAGCTTCATAAATCCATTATAATAATCAAGGAAAGAAATTGCTATCCCACCCAGAATGAATGTGGAAACCGTATCCTTCAAAAAATCAACTGCTTCTCCGGCAGTTTTTTTTATGATGTGCTGAGAATAGGAAACCGCAAGGGTGGCGTCGGAAGTATGGGTGGATTGCAATGTTCCTGGAAGGAGTAGGTTTAAGAGAGAACCGACCAAAGCTAAGACACTTATCATCACGAGAAGATAAAGCAGGAATATTGAAAGTTAAGCAGAAATGCAAAGGATATAATTATTGCAACCTGTGCGGAACAGGGTACCGAGATACAAAGCAGAGCGGATGCGATGAGACGCTCCCTTTTTGTGCCTAGAATCGAGGTGGACACCAAAGCGACAGTAAACGCAGCCGAAGCCCAATGCAAATGGCATAATGGCGTTTCCATTCAGGCCAAGTAAGTGAAAGGGCTTGTCTAAAAATTTTGCTATTCTTGGAAAGAGACAGGAATCATCTAATACGTGCTGGAAAAAATAAAAACCAACGACGAGTGGGAGGAGAAGCCCGAATAAATAAACAGGTGTCATGGTAAGAACACCGTATTGTCCGATCAACAGGTTGCCCCAAAGACTGTCTTCACTGAAAAAAGGCGAAATAAGCCCTTTGATAATAGAAACATAATAAGTTCCAGGTTGCATGGAATATGGCTCCTTTGGTTGAAATCGCTTTTGAAAAATGGAAATCAATGATATAATGAACGCTAAGGATTGAGTCCAGCGTTGCTGCAAGGAAGCGTTCATTGAAACATGCAAATGTCTGAAATGCATGTTATAATATATGTATCTATTTTCACCAATTAGGCTTTGAGAATGAAGAAAAATCAGAGAATAAGGATTGCTTTGAAAAAAAGAGAAAAAACGGCAGTAGAAATCTACAAATCTTAGGTTTATGATTTCTTTGAGTTTGTCAACAATTTGTTGAGCTATGAAGCAGAAACGAGGGAACGTATGTCGGAAGACACGCAAATAGTTTTAATCATGATCAGTTTTATCTTACTGATCATATCCTGCATTTGTCTTGCAATAATGATGAGTATTCGCAAGAAAGTGGGGGGAGATCAAAATCTGAAAAATATGCAATACATACAAAACAGCTTCAGCAACTTGGGTGATCTGCTGTCAGGAACACAAAGGCAGTCAACTGAGATTCAGGACAAGCGGCTTAGAGAACTAAATTTTCAACTGACCCAGCGAAATGATACGCTCCAGAAGACGGTAAATGATACCTTGTGTCAAATTGAAGCAAGATTAAAGACGAACGCCATGGAAAATGAGCAAAAATTGGAGCAGATAAGAGTTACTATGGAAAAGCGAATTGCATCCATACAGGAAGATAACAGTAAAAAATTGGAGGAAATGCGTACAACGGTAGATGAAAAACTGCAAAAAACGCTGGAAGATCGAATCAGCAAGTCCTTTCAGCTTGTTAGTGAAAGACTGGAGCAGGTGTATAAGGGGCTGGGAGAAATGCAGAATCTTGCTGCGGGAGTAGGAGATCTCAAAAAAGTTCTTTCCAATGTAAAAACGCGTGGAATCCTGGGAGAAATCCAGTTAGGAGCTATTTTGGAACAGATACTGTCATCTGAGCAATATGAAGAAAACATCGCAACAAAGAGGGGAAGCTCTGAACGGGTCGAGTTTGCCATCAAGCTTCCGGGGGATGAGGAGGGGGCGGTTTACCTGCCGATTGATGCGAAATTCCCTGCAGATACCTATACCAAGCTTGTAGATGCTTATGAAACCGGTAATTCGGGAGAAATTGACCGGGCAGGTAAAATGCTGGAACGCACAATTAAAACATTTGCGAAAAGCATCCATGATAAATATATCGAGCCACCGCAGACAACCGATTTCGGCATTATGTTTTTGCCGTTTGAAGGTCTTTATGCGGAAGTTGTAAGAAGAGGTATGGTGGAGGTCTTGCAGAGAGATTATAAGATCAACATTGCCGGACCTACTACCATGGCAGCGCTATTGAACAGCCTGCAGATGGGATTTAAAACACTGGCAATCCAAAAGCATTCCGGTGAAGTTTGGAATATACTGGGGGCTGTGAAAACTGAGTTTGATAAATTTGAGAATGTATTGTCTGCAACGCAGCAAAGAATTAATCAGGCCAATGCGGAACTGGATAAGCTGGTTGGGACTAGAACTCGAAAAATACAGAGTAGATTAAGAAGTGTTGTAAGCCTTTCGGAAATAAACAGCAAAGAGATCCTGGGAATCGAATTTGCTGAGGAAGATAATACAATAGATAGTGAGATAAGTGAGGAAAAATAAACGAATGAGCATATTCGCGATTGCAGATCTGCACCTTTCCTTTTCTGTTGAAAAACCAATGGATATTTACGGCGGACAATGGATCAACCATACGGAAAGGGTCAAGAACAACTGGGAAGCAATGATTTCTGAAGAGGATACCGTGATAATACCGGGTGACAGTTCCTGGGCGCTGCGATTTGAGGAAGCGCTGGCTGATCTGAAATGGATCAGTGATTTGCCGGGGAAAAAGGTTTTCATCAAAGGAAATCATGACCTTTGGTGGAATTCCGTCAGCAAATTGAATGCCTTGTTTGAAAATATGTTCTTTCTTCAAAACAGCTTTTATGAAGCAGAGGGATATGCTATTTGCGGTTCCCGAGGTTGGATTTGTCCGGATGATGACGACTTTACCATTCATGATGAAAAAATATATAAACGGGAACTGGGAAGACTGAGAATGTCACTGGAATTCGCTGCAAAAGCAGGGTTTGGAAATAAATACGATGGAAATAAAGGTAAAATTCTGGGTGCTATTCATTTTCCCCCATCAAATGAAAGTCCGGGACGGTCGGGATTCACGGAGATTTTTGAGGAATATGGCGTTGAAAAGGTGGTTTATGGACATCTTCATGGAAAGGACGCTTACGGAAATGGAATTAAGGGTATAAAAAATAATATAGAATATATCCTAACCTCGACGGATTATTTAAAATGTAAACCATATCGTATACTTTAGGGGGAAATTAGTATGAAAAGAGTGACTTTAATTGTTTTAGACAGTTTAGGAATAGGCGAGATGCCCGATGCAGAAAAATATGGCGATACTGGATCGAATACTTTGGAACATATTGCAGACTCCATGCCTGATTTCAAAATACCGAATTTAGTAAAACTTGGGCTCGGAAGTATTGACGGAGTAACTACGATCGAACGGGTGAGTGAACCTAAGGCTTCCTTTGGGAAATTAACGGAGATGTCAACGGGTAAGGATACTATAACCGGACATTGGGAAATTGCCGGCCTTTATACCGAAATACCCTTTAAGACTTTCTCTAAATTTCCAAAGGAATTTATGGAAGCTTATGAAAAGGCTATTGGCATAGAGACTTTGGGAAATTACGCGGCATCAGGCACAGAGATCATTGAAACACTCGGCCCGGAGCATGAAAAAACAGGAAAACCAATCATTTACACCTCGGCAGACAGTGTGTTTCAAGTCGCTGTAAATACTGCAGTCATTCCTTTGGAGAAGCTGTATCATATCTGTGAGGTGGCAAGAGAAATGCTGACGGGTGACGTTCAGGTCGGCAGGGTGATTGCCAGACCCTATATCATAGAAAATGGGAAAAGAATCAGAACGGCGGATCGAAAGGACTATGCAGTATCGCCAAGCGGGAAGACTGTTTTGGATCATGTGAAGGAATCGGGAAAAATAGTCTATGCGATCGGAAAAATAAAGGACATATTCAATGGACAAGGCGTTAGCATATCGGTGCATACAAAGAGCAATATGGATGGCGTGGATAAAACCATAGAAGCCCTGCATACGGATTTTGAAGGATTTTTGTTTACCAATCTGGTGGATTTTGATTCAAAATACGGCCACCGAAGAGATCCTGTGGGCTATGGAAAGGCGATTGAAGATTTTGATAGAAGGCTGCCGGAAATCATGGGTGCAATGAAAGAAGAGGATATTTTGGTGTTATGTGCGGATCACGGGAACGATCCTGTGCATTCGGGTTGGGATCATACTAGAGAATACGTTCCTGTCTTGATTTATGGAAAAAATGTGAAAGCAGGAATTAATCTTGGAACAAGAAAAAGCTTTGCGGATATCAGTGCAACCGTATCGGAATACCTGAATGTTTCAAAATCGGAAATAGGAGAAAGTTTTTTGCCGAAGGTCTCATGTGAATAGAAATCTCTATTCATATGTAGTGTAGAATTTGATAATATGGGTCAAATTCCTTATGTTATCATTGAATATCCATAGGAGCCTGTGGGAGATGATTGCAACTTATATTAGTATAAATTGCAATCATCTTTCTTCTATACTGCTATTCTTTTCTGCAAAATCTTTGATTTGATTGATAACAGTTGTCATGCCATTTAAGCGATCGGTTGATAGCTGATGTTTTAATGCAGTTTGTTCAATAAAATTAACATTTGTTTCTTTAATTTCATCAGGGGTTTGATTGTCAAATAAGTGTACAATAATGCCTAATATTCCTTTTATGATCAATGAATCACTTTCCGCTTTGACTTTGATTCCATGACCATCATATTCTAAAATTAGCCAGACGTTTGACTGACAGCCTGCAACACGTGTTTTTTCAGTTTTTTCAGATTCGTTTATTTCATCCATTTCACTTGTTAATTCGATTAAATATGAATATTGCATAAACCAGTCATCCAATTCATTGAAATCTTTGATAATCCGATCCTGCTTTTCGTCAATGCTCATATTATCTTCTCCTTTTTTTCAGCAAAGGCTTTGACTCTTGGATACCGCTGATCAATGAATCAATCTCAGTTTTGGTATTGTAAAAAGCAGGCGAAAGCCGTGTTACAGAATCTAATCCAAAGCTCTTTAATGCGGGCTGTGAACAAAGTGTACCTGAACGAACGGCTATCCCAAGTTTGTCCAGTATGCTTGCAAGATCATATGGATGGATATCCTGCAGTGAAAATGAAATCACGCCGGCTCGTTTCAAAGGTTGTCCAAGTACGCTTAATCCATCAATTTTTATAAGTTCCTTTTCGGCGTATTCAATTAAGGATGATTCATAATCAGAAATCTCTTTTTTTCCTATTGTTTCAATGTATTCTATTGCTTTTCCCAATGCGGCGGCTCCTGCAAAATTTGGCGTACCTGCTTCAAATTTGTGGGGAGCATGATCAAATGAAGTAAATTTGTTGGTTACTTTATCTACCATACCTCCGCCAAACCAGACTGGATTTAATTTTTCCAGCCATTCATTAGTTATAAACAATACACCTATTCCTGTCGGAGCCATCATTTTATGACCGGAAAAACAGTAAAAATCACAACCCAAAAGCCGCATGTCGGCATTTTCGTGTCGGATGCCCTGAGCACCATCCACCAATACTGATGCGCCATTTTCATGAGCGAGTGTTATCATTTTTTGCAGAGGAGTGACTGTGCCTGTTAAATTAGATACCTGTGTTAGTGCAACCAACTTAGTTTTTTTATTTAATAATTTTTCATATTCAGCAAGACTAAGTTCACCGTCTTGAGAGGGAATAATGCGGAGTATCGCTCCTGTTTTTTTACAAATCATCTGCCACGGTACAAAATTCGAATGATGCTCCAGCTGTGAAATAATGATCTCATCCCCCTCTTTAAGAAAGTCTTCAGCAAAACTAGCGACAATTAAATTAATAGAAGCGGTAGTTCCCTGTGTAAAGATAATTTCATTCGTATTGTTTGCATTGATAAAATTTTTTACCTTTTCACGGGCTTTTTCATATTTTTGAGTGGATTGCTCGCTTAAATAATGTATTCCGCGATGAATGTTTGCATTTTCATAAAGATAATGTGTGTTAATGTATTCTAAAACCTGTATTGGCAATTGAGTAGTAGCTGCGTTATCTAAATAGACAAGAGGCTTGCCGTAAACCTTTCTAGATAAAATGGGAAAATCATTGCGAATTTTTTTTATATTTAACATAGTTGTATACCTTAAAATTTTAATATGTAAGCAGACGATAGAAAACAATTACTTACAAACTTATTATTAGATTTATCGTCTGCTTATTTTTTATTACGTAGGAAATATCGCTCTCAGCGATATTGACGGAGTATCAAAGAAAGCACCTTGACCGTTGTCGCCCTTGCGGCGACATGTGGAAATAGGAAGCCTCGATTCCGTCATTTCCACTTTTTTTATAGTTTAATTAACGATTTATACAGTATTCATCAATGCATAAATTAGTTTTGCCAGATCTACGACGGATTCGATTTCCGGTATCTTTTCTACTGGCAATTGTATTTCAAGCTCTTTTTGAATGGACAAAAAAAGTAAAACCCTTTTTGATGTTACAGCAGTAGTTCCGTTGCATTTGGATGGCTGGTCAACCTTTTTTAGCTTCTCTTTGTCCACGTTTAAAGATTTCGCAACATTATCCTGTATCATTTCGTTTATGTTGTCGCTAAAGCTTGTCTTATCCAAAAGAAGTTTGTAAGCGATATAGCTTTTAATATGTTCTGCAATATAGGAGATTCCAGCTTGTGGATTTTCTTTTATTGCTATTATTTCTTCTTTTGCTAAATTGTTTGCAAATAGAAGTCGTTCTTTAATGTCTTGTGATGACATAAAGCTCCTCCCGTATTATGCGGTTATAACTTCAAGTCCTAAAGCCTCTCCTAACATGACTAATTCTTTTGTGTAGTCTCCATATACAAGAGGAATATGATTTCCGAAGTTGATTTGTTTATTAAAAAAATCTTTCTGATTTTCTACTTGGAAGATAACACTCAGTGTACAGTTTTGCTCACTGAAGCCACCACCGCCTTTAATGGTTCCTTTCGCAACAAACATTTTTTTACAATCAGGCGCAAAACGCATCATCGTAATCGTTTGACCATAATCTTTACTGAAATCATATCTTAGCGTTGCTCCAAAGCCACTAAATGCAAAGGGCTGAATGCCATAAGATTCTGCTGGCTTATCAAATCCCTTTAATTTTCTGTTTGGCGTTGAGTGGAAAGTAAAGTAAAGATTTTCTTCTTTTTTAATATTTTTCAAATGTTCTTCAGATACAACACGTCTTGGCTGAGCTTCGCCGTTTTCGTACATAATAGGATTTGTATTTCCCATATACGCAGAACCTCCGGAGAAATTCAGCAATACCTGCATAGAAATAAGAGAACCTATATCATATTCACAAGCAGATGGAATACCTAGTTCATTTAAGAGAGAATGCGTCAGGCAGAAGGTGATTTGCTCTGTATCCAGTCTTGTCGAAGCGCATACATCCGGACATGGCATACTAAAAGCATTACAGTCATAAACATCTAACAGTTTCTTAACAGTGTAAAAGGCTTGCACAGATTTCAGCAGTTTGTTTCTTTCCATGTTACATTCAATGGCATTTTTCATCAGTTCATCTGTTAATGTTTCTATTTCCTTCATATCCTGCTCATCAATATTATTAGCTGTCCTTTTCGGAATGGTATAATTAGTTGTAGGATCTACCATATGCATTTGGTCAAGAAGCTCATGAACATTTATGTAACGAAATCTTGGCCCCAGACTTCGTGTAACTGTATCCAGACTTATAAAAGTAGCATCACTTGCCATAGAATTATTAGAATTCATCCTAGGTGCTAATAA
This sequence comes from Anaerovoracaceae bacterium, assembly GCA_963665645.2. Classification (GTDB taxonomy): domain Bacteria; phylum Bacillota; class Clostridia; order Peptostreptococcales; family Anaerovoracaceae; genus Anoxybacterium. The sequence continues at coordinate 425,508 of CAXXQN010000005.1, forward strand.
AACATTGGTATTTTTCAGAACCTTTCTTACTCTCAAAACTTTCATGTGTCTAATGCCGTCTTCCCATGCCATATAGCCGTAAGCTTCCAAATCTCTGCATCTCATGGCAGGTATGCAATCTCCAATCATACAACAATTTTCTGGAACAATCGCTATCGGTTTCTTATAACGTTGAGCAAATTCTACGGCAATATCTCCTCTGGCAATTTCTAAACCAATAAGATAAAGATCTACCTCGTTTATATTTTCTGCCATTTTTTCAAACATTGCTTCCTTACTAAGCAGATCATCGTATCTTTCAATATAAATCGGATCCATCAAGTTAACTTCTTTAATTGACAGATTTTTCTTTACATCTGTTACAAATTCCTTATATAATTCTTGATTAGTCATTTTGTCATATTCGGTGGTCAATTCTTCTCCCTGTCCAAAGCGGCAGGGACCTTCGAAAGCACTAAGGTGGACAAGGCCAATATAGATAGGCCTTACGTTAAGTTTGATATCAATTCCTTTTTTAATACTCATTACTATTTGATTCTCCTTTTTTTAAATGTTGTAATTATTCAGCTGAATTGAGATAAATTCTAACCTCTATTAAAGATAAATACATTAGAGAAAGTAATAATAAGAAATAACTTTTTTTAATAATAGAAATGATTTATCGCATTAATTTTAATTTGCTAATTAGTGTTTTAAATTGAATTTGATAAAAAAGTTAAAACTTTGTCTATTCCTATAAAATTAGAAAATTGATTTTTATAAAAAGTACAATAATACGATAAAATAATTATGGTACAATGTGTTTGTAGATTAAAAATCAGAATTACCTTGGCGTCATGCATAAACTTTTCCATTAGATCTTGTCCTTTTGCTGTAACTTGAATTTCGAAGGGCTTAATTTAATACTATACTAAATGAAGTAATAACGTATACAAGTAAATATACCATTTAGAGTTTCGGATATCATTATACCGAATGAAAAGGGAAGATGGGTGAAAATCCCACGCGGTCCCCGCCGCTGTAAGTGTGGAGTTCTGCTTAAAATGTCACTGAAGATTATCTTTGGGAAGACTAGCATGAATTTTGATGCACAAGCCAGAAGACCTGCTTTAAATGTAAATAATGTTTCGGCTTGCGAGGAAATCAAGTTTAAACATCAAAATGGACATCTTATGCATATAGCATAAGATATATTGCTCTGGTGAAAACGGACCGCAGCTATTTAATGTAAATGGAATAGTTGCGTTTTTTTAGTTGGGAGGATATAATGTTAAAACTTACATTTGATATTTTATTGGATGAATTGAAATATCATTATACGATTCATTTGCAAAATAATAAAAAACCAATGTTTGAGTGGGCTAAACTTTTGCCTTTGAAAAATGTTCGCCCATCCAGTCAATATTTAAATGTATGTCTATTATCGGAAGCGATGGAGTGTCCTTATAAAGAAAAGGGTAAATATTATTTGTGCCTTAGAGATAGAATCGCTGATAGTTTGGAAACAGAAGAATTACTTAATGATATGGTTATTATTAATGAGAATATAAATTTATTTGAATTATTCAATCATGTTCAAGAAGTATTTATAAAAATGAATAACTGGACCGTGCAGATGCAGGAGTCAATTGTAAATAATAAAGGAATCCAAGATCTGATTGATTTAAGCGAACCGATATTAAAAAATCATATTTCTGTGCTTGATGCTACATTTAAGCTTCTTGCGCATACAAAAAATATTGAATGTAATGATCCAATTATAAGTGATCTACTTCATCTAGGATATCATCCGGAAATTATGATAAAAAAACTTAAAATGTTTCGGCATATAGAACATTATAAACAATCTGAGGAGATATTAATTGATAAAACTTTAAATATTTCTAAGTATGTAGCTTTGGAAAAAGCTTTTAATTATAATAATACATATTCAATACAAGTGGTAATGTTGTGCTGTCAACGTGATTTCTCTGAATGTCAGTTTGATTTGTTTAGGATTCTAATTGATCATGTTAGGATTTATGTTGATAGAAAATATTTAAACAAAGATATTTATAACATGTATGCTACTCTTATTCAAGATTTGATTCAAAATGGGAAGTTATTTCGAAAAGAATCTGTTATGGAGCGCGCAAAATATGTAAACATTCCATATAGCGCTTATTTTAATCTTTTTGTGATTTCATTTGATGATGCCGAAAATATTCCTTTGAACCGTGTTATGCAAGAACTTTCTGAACGATTGACGACATCGAAAGTCATAATGTATGGGCAAAGCATTGTATTGGTTAATATATATAATGATAAAAATGTTGACGAATATTGTGAACAGAAAATTTCGAAAATAAAAGACATTATTATTAATCATTCTGCATATGGCGGCGTAAGCAGTTGCTTTTATAATTTGCTTCAGCTTCAAATTGCTTATGAACAAGCAATTTCAGCGATTTCTCTTGGAAAAAAGAAGGCTGTGGAAAACTTATTATCTCATCACTTTAATGATAAGGAAAATATTTTGAATCATTCGATATTTCGATTTGAAGATATCTACATTGATTATATTATAGATTTATGTGAGGAAAAAAATTTTGAAATTCTTGAGATGAGTAACTGCATTCAAATTTTAAAAAATATAGATGATTATGATCGAAAACATAATACGCGTTATATGAAAATCTTGTTCATTTATCTTACAAATGAAAGAAATGCTACTCAAGCAGCAAAAAAATTGTACATGCATAGAAATAATATTATTTACCATGTAAATAGAATTAAAGAATTGACAGGAATAAACCTAGATGATTACGAGCAGAGGCTTAAAATTATAATTGCGTTTAAAATATTCGAGCAAATTAAGTAAGTAGACAAGAACAATATTTAGAAAGAACTTTTGTTTTTTACTTTTTTTTCTATGATATAATGATTTCACCATTGAATCATGTTTACAGAGCTATGCTACATGATATAATGTTGAGGAATTTAAAATATTTTAAAGGGAGAAAAAAGAAGTATTAAAATTGAAATGATTCGCCTCTTAAGATGTAAAAGCATTAAGAAATGTTTTGAAAGCCAAATTGTACGAAACCGTTTCGTAATCGGGTTGTCAAAAGGAGACACACTATGAATATGTATGACATTATCTATAAAAAAAGAGAGGGCGGCAGTCTGGAAAAAGAAGAAATTGAATACTTTGTCAATGGTTATACTGATGGAAGCATCCCTGACTACCAGGTTTCCGCACTACTCATGGCAATTTTTTTGAAGAAAATGAATAAACAAGAAACCTATGCGCTAACCAGGGCGATGAAAAATTCGGGCGATGTTGTGGATCTTTCGGGAATTCAAGGGATTAAGGTGGATAAGCACAGTACCGGAGGGGTAGGGGACAAGACAACTCTGATTGTAGGTCCGCTGGCTGCGGCCTGTGGTGTCCCAATCGCGAAAATGTCCGGGAGAGGACTTGGATTCACGGGAGGTACCGTTGACAAAATGGAGTCCATTCCAGGGTTTAAAACAACCGTAGTGGAAGAAGATTTTATATCTCTTGTGAACAGAGTAGGACTTTCAGTCATCGGGCAGACAGCACACATCGCACCGGCTGACAAAAAAATATATGCTTTAAGGGATGTTACAGCTACTGTTGATAATCTCAGCTTAATTACATCAAGCATCATGAGTAAAAAACTGGCATCAGGAAGTGATGCGATCGTTTTGGATGTTAAATGCGGAAATGGTGCATTTATGGAGCGCTTTGAAGATGCCTGCGAGTTGGGTGAACTTATGGTAGAAATCGGTAAGGCGGATGGAAAAAAAACCATCGCGATCGTAACAGACATGAGCCAGCCTTTGGGGCTTGCAGTGGGTAATAGCCTGGAAGTGATCGAAGCCATTGAGACCCTGAAGGGAAAAGGACCGAAGGATATTACGGAGCTTTCTTTGATTTTGGCTTCCTATATGATCTATGTGGGAGAACGCGCTGCTTCCCAGGAAGAAGGATATGAATTGGCAAAGAATGCACTGGAAAGCGGTGAGGCACTGAAAAAACTTACTGGATTTATTGAAGGGCAGGGGGGAGATTCGAAGGTTATTTCTGATCACACTTTATTTACCCAGCCTTCCTGTTATTCGGAAATTCATGCAGAAGCCAGCGGTTTTATTGGAGCGATTGAAGCAAGAGCGATCGGGCTTGCTTCACAGCATTCCGGTGCAGGCAGAGCAACCAAGGAAGACCGTATTGACCTTTCAGCAGGTATTATGTTATATAAAAAAGTAGGAGATTCTGTACAAAAAGGAGATCTTTTAGCAACTGTCTATGGAAATGAACAGAATCGTGTCAATAAAGGAGCTCGTGAGGCAGCGAATGCTTTTAGAATTCAAGACAACAAACCGGAAAAAATAACTCTTGTGAAAAAGGTAATCCAATAGAATTAGTCATAAAACCCCCAAACCATCCATATCTTTATATATGGCAGGAGAAATCTAAAAATCAACGGCTGGCTTAGATTTGTGATTTCTTTGCATAAGTTCGCTAACAATTTGCTTAGCAAATTGAGCGAGCTAATAATTGATGCGAGGGGGTTTTTATATTGCTTAGACATAGAATAGCAGTATTTCTGCTTGTGGTAACTGTGATCACTGGAATGTTGCCATTTGCAGTTTTTGCAGAAGATGAAGTGATCAATAATATAATATCCAGTGCCGAAGAACCAGAGCAGACAGTCCTGCCTACCTCCATTACCGGCGGTGCCATTGGAATAGCTGTGGATGCCATAATCGGCTATTTTGATTGATGCAGGGAGCGGAACTGTATTATTTGAACAAAATTCACATGATCGATTACCTCCTGCCAGTGTAACAAAGGTAATGACAATGCTCCTGATCATGGAAGCAGTCGACCGGGGACAAATGAGTCTTGACGACGTGGTTACGATTAGTGAAAAAGCTGCAAGCATGGGAGGCAGTCAAATGTATATGGAGCCTGGAGAGCAGCATGATCTGGAAACGTTAATGATGGGGATTTCAGTTGCAAGTGCTAATGATGCTTGCGTGGCAGCAGCAGAATATCATTCCGGGACAGTAGATATCTTTGTTGAAAATATGAACAAGAGAGCAGCAAAACTTGGAATGGTAGATACCAATTTTGTAAACACCAATGGATTGCCGGTAGCCAATCATTATACCAGTGCATATGATATAGCATTAATGTCGAAAGAGTTGATGAAGCATGAAAAGCTTCAGGATTGGTTTCATATCTGGATGAAGAACATTACGGTTGGTCTGCCGGGCAAGAAGCAAACCGAGCTTGGACTGACCAATACAAATCGCCTGATTAAAACTTATCCTGGTGCAAATGGAATCAAAACAGGCTTTACTCAGGAAGCAGGATATTGCTTGTCTGCTTCAGCAGCAAAGGATGATTTAAATTTGATTGCTGTAATTATGGGTAGCTCGACATCAAAGGTCAGGTTTGCTGAGGCAGCAAAACTATTGGACTATGGATTTGCAAATTATGATTCTGTCAAGCTGGCGGAAAAAGGCGAACCAATGGGAAGTATTGTTATTGAAAAGGGATCGCCGAATATGATAGATGCTGTATCCCCGGAGAATATCAGTGTTTTGGTAAAGAAGGGCGAGAAGGATGGAATTCGTGGAGAGCTTGCCTTTGAAAAGACTATTTCAGCGCCTATTGCTTTGGGGAACCAAATTGGAGAACTGGTTATTTATAAACAAGATAAGGAAATTGCAAGGTATCCTTTGGTAGCAGCAGAAGATGTCAAAAAAGCTAGCTTGATGCAAATTTATTTAAGGCTGATAAGGACCTTGGCATAAGCTGATCAATAGGGGGTAAAGTTAAGAATGGATGAATACGTAATAGCTTTTTCTTCCTTCTACAGGGCAGTATATGCACAAGAAAAGCTACAAGAAAACAAAATTAGATCAACATTAAAAAAACTACCGCCCGATCTTTTGAAAACCTGTGGATATGCGATTTATCTGAAAACGAATTCGATTCATAATGCGATTGATATCTTAGATAATAGCCAAATCATAGCCAGAGGGGTTTATATGATTGCGTATGAAGATGGAAAAATTAATTATGAGCAAATAGCCTAGAAATAAGCACCTGTCGTATGACAGGTGCTTTTATAGAATTAGCAATTCAGAATCAGTCAAAAGATGACATTGTCAACAGGCAGCGGTACAGAATCAGATCCTTTTAAAATCCGATCTATTGAAGAACCGTTAATACAAAGTTCTATTGCATTTAAGATTGTAATCTATATTTTAAGGTGATAATATAGAATAAAAATTTTAAATATTTCGTCAATTTCAAAGATAAAGGAAGGCTCAAGGAATATAAATGAAAACAGAAATACAGATTTTGAAAGAGTATTATCCTCAAATTCAAAACATCATCAATACAATTCGAGTGGGAGTATTCATTACCGATGGAGACGGAAAGGTATTGATGATAAACAAAGAATCTGAGAAGACCGGAGGTCTTAAGGCGGGAGAAGTTTTAGGGAAAAATATGGTGGAGCTTCAAGAACAGGGATATGTTGATGAATCTGGTGTGCTGATGACATTAAAAAAGGGAGAAGAAACCAGATGTATCCAAAATCTCGGAGATGGAGGGAAATTATATGTTGAAAGTGTTCCATATTATAACGGTAATAAAATTGATTTTGTTATATGTACGGAACGGGATATTACTGAGACAATCAGATTGGAGAACTTACTGAATCAAAGCAAGGAGATCGAAGAAAAGCAAAAAAAAAGGAATTGGAATATTTAAGAGAGAGAACGGTTGGGAATACAAACAAAGTAATTGCTGAAAGCCCGGCAATGAAAGGGATATTATCAACGGTCAGTAGAATTGCGCGACTTGATACTACGGTTCTGATTACCGGGGAGTCAGGGACGGGCAAGGAAGTAATTGCTGATTATATCTATAAAATGAGTACGAGAGTAGAAAAATCATATATTAAGATTAATTGTGCGGCTATTCCGGAAAATCTATTGGAATCTGAACTTTTCGGATATGATAAAGGAGCATTTACGGGAGCAGATTCCAAAGGGAAAATAGGGATCTTTGAGTTGGCTCATGGAGGCACCTTATTTCTTGACGAAATAGCAGAAGTACCGATCCATTTGCAAGCCAAATTATTACGAGCACTGCAAGAAAGGGAAATCATGCGAATCGGCGGAAAAAAAACTATTCCGGTGGATGTGAGAATTATTGCCGCTACGAATGTTAACTTAAAAGAAGCAGTGAATGAAGGAAGATTCAGGGAAGATTTATTCTATCGATTAAATGTGATTCCTGTGGAACTTCCGCCATTAAGAAACCGAAAAGAAGACATTGAATCCCTTGCAGAATATTTTATAGAAGAGTTTTATGCAAAATATAATATAAAGAAAACTTTGTCGGAAAAAGTACTTGAAGAATTAAAAAAATCGTCATGGCCGGGTAATATTCGAGAATTAAGAAACGTAATCGAAAGAGTTGTTGTAAGCTTTGAAGGAGAAAAGATCACTCTGATGCAAATCAGAAGTCTGATCAATAATGGGGCAGCGAAAAGAAATAATCTGAAAAATAAAGATATCTCATTGGGACAATTGCTGGAAGAATATGAGAGAGAAATAATAGCCAATTATTTAGAAGAGTATTCTTCGGCATCGGAGGTTGCCAGAAAGCTTCAAATTGATAAGTCAACAATCAGCAGAAAAATAAAAAAGTATACTTTACAGGGTTAAAATTGTTTATACCATCCATTAAAAAAACAATCTGTTCATTTAAAAACAATCCGCGTTGCATTGTTGCAACACGGATTGTTGCATTAATGCAACTGAAAAATCAATAAATAGCAGGGAAAACAATTGAAACTTATGAATTGGCAAAGAAATTAAAAAAATAAAGCAATTTGATGTTGCATTATTACAACAAAATCACTCACTTGTTTGATAATTCAGACAATTATAAAGATTGAAAAAAAGCCGATCTACTAGTTGGCATGCTATTTGCTACTTCATAAATACTAAATGTGCACATAATAATCACGGTTAACCATTATTTATTATTTTTTTGTAACAGGCAAAGAAGAAAGAAGGAGTACTATGGATAATTTCGGAATTTTAACATTATTTCCCCCATTGGTCATCATAGTATTTGCATTAATAACGAAAAGGACATTTGAAGCATTGTTAATAGGTGCTGTCATCGGTTTTTTCATGACAAATAAATGGAGTGTTCTTGGAGCGACAATTGATGGTTTTTCAACTACAATAGCAGAAAATGTATGGATGATCTTAGTTTTTGGTCTTTTGGGTGGATTTACATTTTTGCTGCATAAGTCAAAAGGTTCCTTTGGATTCGGAAAAATTGTAAGACGTTTTTCAAATTCAGAAAAGAAGAGTTTACTGATCGGCTGGGTTTTAGGAATTATTGTATTTATGGATGATTATCTCAATATTTTAACCGTTTCAACAGCGCTGAGAGAAACTTGCGATAAACATAAGTCGCCAAGAGAAATGCTTGCGTATGTTATTGATTCAACAGGCGCACCGGTTTGCGTACTTATTCCACTGTCGACGTGGGCTGTATTTTATGCAAGTGTCATTGGTGATGAATCAAGCATGGTAGCATATGGAAGTGGTATGGATATTTATCTATCTTCTATTCCATTTATCATATATGGATGGATTGCTATCATTGTTGTTCCTCTGGCAATTTTAAAGATTATCCCGCCAATGTTTGGCATGAAGAAAGCTTATGAGAGAGTAGCAAGTACCGGCCGCGTTTATTCTGAAGCTAGTGAAGAATTCAACAAGGGATTGACTGATTTTGACAAAATAATGGAGAATAAGGAAGATGAGAGCCAAGGCAATGTCTTAAACTTTCTGGTTCCCCTTTTCGTTGTCCTTGTGGTGACGGTATGGATGAATGACTTGCTGATGGGTCTCGCATGGGCCTTGGTTGCGATGGCTGCTATGTATTTGCCGACAAAAGTTGTTTCCTTTAAAGATTTCTGCGATTCCTTCGCTTCAGGGTTTGCCTCCATGGTTCCCATGATGCTTATCACAATGGGCGCATTGACTGTTAAAATGTCAATGGACGGAATCGGTCTTCCTGATTATGTAATCAACGCAGTATTACCATATATGAATGGAAGCTTGTTCCCGGCAATTACGTTTATCGTTGTTGCAGGACTTTCCTTTGTAACGGGAAGCAATTGGGGAATACCGGCTTTAACAGTACCAATTCTTATTCCGCTTGCGCTTGCCGGAGGGGCAAACCCACTGATCGTGTTTGGTGCAATTGTTTCCGGCGGAACCTTCGGAAGTCATGCTTGCTTCTACTCGGATGCAACCGTATTGACTTCTCAGACATGTGGAATTCAAAATTTGGAACATGCATTTACACAGTTCCCATATGCATTGACATCAGCAGGCGTATCTTTGATTGGTTTTCTTATCTGTGGATTTTTGTTCTAAAACCTTTTACTACAGTTTGATTTTAAAATATTCTATATGAGTTTAATGAGTAAGGAGAGAAAAATGAAAGCAATAATATTAGGAGCAGGACTGCAAGGTATCGCAACCACATTGGATCTGGCTTGGAACAAGAACATAGAGAAGATCATGCTGGCTGATTATGACATTGCTAAAGCAAATGCTGTGGCAAAGCTTTGCAACGAGAAGTATGGTCAAAGGGTCGAAACTATACAGTGTGATGTGAATGATTCCAAAAAACTTGTAGAATTAATCAAAGGCTATGATGTGGTAATCAATGAGGTTAACTACTATTATAACTGCCAGGTTATGGAGGCTTGTCTGGAAGCACATGTAAACTATATTGACATCGGCGGACTTTATGTTGAAACAGTAAAACAGGTAAAATACGACAAACAGTTTAAAGATGCAGGATTGATCGCTATTATAGGGATCGGTGGGACGCCCGGAGTTACGAATGTTTGCGCCGAATGGGCAGCACAGCAGCTTGATACCATCGATTCCATTGATTTCTACTGTGGCTGTGATGACTGGGGAAATTCTGCAAAGACATTCGAAGTAACCTATTCCATTGAAACGATCATGGATGAATTCCATATGAAACCGATCCAGTATCTTGACGGAAAATATATGGAAGTGGAACCGAGAAGCGGAAGCGTACCTGTTCAGTATCCAAAACCAATCGGTGAACAGAATGCTTACTATTTAATGCATTCGGAAATTGGAACGATTCCTGAAGTGTATAAGAGCAAAGGATTGAAAAACTGCACTTATCGAATCGGATTTGCCGATGCGGTACTGGAAAAGCTTCAATTCCTGCATGGCCTTGGATTCAGTAATCTGGAAGATATGGAGATCGATGGTCATTCCTTCCGTCCAATTAAGGTTTTAAAGAAATTAATGGAAATGCAGCCGGAAGATCCAAATGCAGAAATTAATGACTGCGATATCATCAAAACAGTGGTCATCGGGACAAAGGACGGCAATCGAGTTCAATATGATCTGGATGCTATTTGCAGACCAGTGAAAGAATGGCCTGAATTGATGGGCGCTCAGGTTTACATCGGAGGTGCGCCTGCTTGGGCAACTGAATTATTAAGAAGAGGAGTAATCGATAAGAAAGGCGCATTGGCACCGGAAGAATGCATCCCGCCGGTTCCATTCTTTGAAGAAGCGGCAAAAAGAGAAATCTACATAAGGGCAACCAAAACAGAATTGCTCGGGACAAATGACTGGGATGCGGTAAAGAAAAAAGAATTGATTGATCAGGGAAGAAAATAATCAGTTTTTAATGCAGTTTTGAGTACGGAATATGGAGATAAAAAATGAAGGTTTTAATTGTAGGTGCAGGAGGGCAGGGCGGCCCTTGCGCATCGATACTGTCAAGAGATGATGAAATCAGTGAAGTAAGACTTACGGATATTGACTTATCAGTTGCGGAAAAAGTCGCGAAAAAAATAAACAGCCCTAAAATTATTACCGCAAAGATAAATGCAACGAATTCAGAAGAAGTTGCGAAGCTTGCGGAGGGAGTTGACGTCGTCATGGACTTTGTCATGCCATGGATGGCCGCTTACGTCATGAAGGGAACGCTGCAGGCGAATGCTCATTATATGAATTCTGCGTTTGACACTCCGTTTTGGGACGAAATTGCTGCAGGGAAGAAGCAGGAAGAGCTGACTCTTTATAAAGAATTTGAAGACAGGGGATTGACCGCATTGTTAGGATGCGGTATGGCTCCGGGATTCATTAATATCTTAATTAAACAGCAGTGTGACAAGCTTGAGAAAATTGACAGCATTAAAATCAGACTGGGAAAAACAAAACTTGGAGGAGGATCATATGACGATATCATTGCTCCATGGAATCCCGGCTGGGCACCGATTCAGGCTTTGAAAGACTGTGCTGACAAAGCGATCTGTTTTGATGAAGGAAAATATGGATATGTAGAACCATATGCAGGCATGGAAGAATGGCCGTTTGCTGAACCTGTAGGAACGAAACTTGTATCACATCATTCCCACGAGGAGCCTTATTCCTTGCCAATTACGATCGGAAAGGGACTTCAATATTGCGATTTCAAGTATTATGTCTGCTATCATCCGGCAGCACTGGTGAGCCTGGGGCTGGCTTCCAGTGAAGAAATAGAAGTGAATGGACAGAAAGTAAAGCCGGTCGATGTATGTGCGGCAGTACTGCCGAAAGCGGGAAATGCTTTTTTGACGGAAGATCCTGCTAAGTTCGAATATACAGACTCCCACTCTTTCATTTCCATGGAAGCGGAAATCAAGGGATCAGGGGAAGGCAAAGACATGACATACCTGATCGAATGCCCGAATATGAATGCGCCGGGAAACGTAATCTATCATCTGTTTGGAACCTCATTGGTAAACGTTGCACTGCCGGCTGTGTGTGGGGCAAAGCTGATTTTTGAAGGTGCGATGAAGGGTGTAATCTTTGCAGAACAGCTGGATCCTGAAAGATATCTTCAGATAATAAGCCAAACTGGATATCCCTGTAAGTGGAGTGTAACTGAGGAATAAAGTACCATTATTATCAATCTACTAAAAAACGCGATAGGTATGATGTTAAGACCTAACGCGTTTTTTATGCATTGTAAAATTCTAGTTCAAAATGAATAATCTCATACTATTTTAAATTTTCCGGATTGAGCCCTTCCAGTTCAGGTAGTACAAAGAGTCCGTCTTTTCGGATCAGTACATCGTCAAACCAGATTTCACCGCCGCCGTATTCCGGTCTTTGAATGAAAACCAGATCCCAGTGGATCGCGGATTTGTTCCCGTTAAAAGCATCCTCGTAGGCTGCCCCAGGAGTCAGATGAATACTGCCGGCAATTTTTTCGTCAAAAAGGGTATCTTTCATTGGATGCAGAATGTGCGGATTGACTCCGATTGCGAACTCACCGAAATATCGCGCTCCCTCGTCTGTATCCAAACGTTCATTAATTCTTTCATCGTTATTAGAGGTAGCCTTTATGATTTTTCCATTTTTTACTTCAAATACGATGTTATCATAAGTGAATCCTTGTTCTTCAGAAGGTGTATTATAGGATATGATTCCGTTCATTGACTCACGTACCGGTGCAGTATAAACTTCACCGTCAGGAATATTGCGTTCCCCGTCGCATTTAATTGCACCGATGCCTTTTATGGAGAAGGTCAAGTCTGTGTTTTTTCCTGTCAGCCTGACTTTATCGGTACGATTCATCAGTTCGACCAGCGGATCCATTGCAGCCGACATTTTTTTATAATCCAAAGTACAAACATCAAAGTAGAAGTTTTCAAATGCTTCGAGACTCATGTTTGCAAGCTGAGCCATGGCATTGTTCGGATATCTTAATACCACCCATTTTGTATGATTTACTCTATAATCAAGTACTGGGCGGAGTAGTTTGCTGTACATATTCATTTTTGCAGAAGGAACATCGGAAAGCTCGGAGGTATTGTCACTGGCACGGATTGCAATATATGCATTCATCCCTTGCATCTGGGCAAGAAGATAATCATTCATAAATTTAATTTGATCTTCTTCACAGTTCATCAGGATTTCCCGTGTCAGAGAGGAATCACGGATCTCAACAAACGGAAGCCCTCCACAAGCGTAAACTTCTTTCACAAGTTGTTTTGCAAGTGGTTTTGTACTTTCTCCATCGTAAGAAATAAAAACTTTTTCTCCCTTTTGTACGTTACAGGAATAATGAACCAATACATCCGTTAATTTTTTTACTCTTGAATCCATATAATTAATTCTCCTTTTAAGTTATTCATTTAATATCATTAATTTATTATACCCCAAAAAAAGGAATTATAAAAGAAAATCACTCCTCCAAATATGGAACCATTCATCAAGAATGAACTGTCAATGGGCAAAATGAAATATCGTTTTACCTGCTTGCCCGGTTATGTTAGAATAAACCCATGACCGTCGTCGCCTGAAATGTTTAGGAGTATAGGATGAAGCATATTTTTATCATGAATCCTGCAGCAGGAAAAGGGAAGGCAGGAAAGGTGTTTTTGCCTCGAATTATTGAAACTGCTAAAAAGATGGAGATCGACTATGAGATTCATCGTACGATAGCACCTGGAGATGCCACACATTTTGTCAACGGTAGATGTCAAGAGGGAAAGGCCGGAATGAAAAAGGAAGAAATGCTGCGTTTTTATGCCTGTGGCGGTGATGGTACGTTAAACGAGGTGGCAAATGGTGCATACGGTTATGAAAACGTTGAAGTTGCCATGATTCCTGCCGGAACTGGAAATGATTTCCCAAGAGCGTTTTCTAATTTTCATTACTTTGAAGACATAAAGCGGCAGATTCTTGGAAAAGCAAAACAAGTTGACCTTGTTCGATATGAAGTATTAAAGCCAGATGATTTTTCTGGATCAAATGTCCATTATGGAATCAACATGTTCAATATCGGGATTGACTGCAATGTAGTGGATGAAGTCGCTGAAATCAAGAAATATCCTTTGATTGCCGGTCCACTTGCATATGCTTTGGGTGTCGGTATTGTTCTAAGAAAAAAGGAAGTTGTAAATCTGGAAATCAGATTTGATGAAGAGGAAATCCATCGCGGAAATATTATGCTCATCGCGATTGGGAACGGTAGTTACTGTGGAGGAGGTTTTAAAGCGGTACCAAAAGCAAGTATTGATGATGGTCTTATGGATGTGAGCATTATTGAAAATATCAATCGGCGAACGTTCCTGTCTTTAATAGGAAAATATAGAAAAGGTACGCATTTAGAGCAAACGGTTACATCAGGTATTGTGAAATATAAAAAATGTAAACGTCTGACCATAACACCCCAAAATAGAATAAAAATGTGCACAGACGGTGAAATTTCAATGGTTGGGCAAACAACCTTTGAAATTATCCCTGGCGGCTTTAAATTTTCTGTTCCACAGGGTTGCGAATAGGTAGTTAGATGTGCTATAATCAATTTTGTCTTGTTTTGCAAGACCTTGTAAAGAGAAAAAATTATTTCATAATTTGGACGAGATAATATTTGGAGAAGTATCGAAGTGGTCATAACGGGGCTGACTCGAAATCAGTTTGGGAGCAATCCCACGTGGGTTCGAATCCCACCTTCTCCGCCACAGAAGAATGAAGCAAAAGGACTTGAACCCTCGTGTTTAAGTCCTTTTGCTTTTGCAACGCTTATGATATACTAAATTCAGATAGTTTATTAGCTCTATGTCAGTATTTGTTTTGCAGGTTTTTCGAACGGATGTAGGAGGTGATAATATTAAGATAAATGTTAGACATATAATTGTCGCAATAGTGATACTGCTCTTTCTAGGATTTATATTCTATTTTGTTAATTCATTTACTGGGAACCCTGTTTCCGCATTTATCGCATCGCACAAAATACAAGATTATGCTGCCGTTACATACCCCACGCTAGATTTAGAGTTATCAGAAGTTAAATACAATTTTAAAAACAGTGCATATGGTTGTTATGCACAATCAAAAAAAGTGAGGATACAAAATTTTATATCGGGTATAGCCGCGGCAGAGTCGGCGATAAAAGGAAATATAGAATGATTGATGAAAAATTAATATTTGAAGAAATATATAAAAATAACTATAGAAGATTATATACACTTGCTTTTCGGATAACCGGAAATAAAGAAGAAGCAGAAGATATAATACAGACGTCATTTTTAAATGCATATAATGTGTTTTCAAAATTTAGATATGAAAGTTCTGTTTTTACATGGCTTTATAAAATTGTTATAAATGAATCTAAAAGATATATGAAAAATAATTATATATTGCCAATTGATTTATATGCAGAAGAAAATAATTTGAATATAAAGGACATATATAATCATATAAATAGCTTTGGAAAAACAGAAGATGATGTGATAATAAATGCTACTCGTGAAACTTGTATACAAATGTTTATGAATTGTTTACCTTCAAAATATAGAGTTGTATATACTTTAAGAATAATACTTCAATTTTCAGTTAAAGAAACCAGTGAAATATTAGAAATATCCGAGAATAGTGTGAAAACCAATTTAAGTAGAGCAAAGAAAATATTAAAAAATCATTTCAATGAAAGATGTTCATTAATCCAAAAAGGGCAGACCTGTAATTGTAGATTATATGCAAAATACGTTTGTGAACAAGGGTTAGGGGTCCAATTATTAGATGTTGAAGCTATTAATAAGAAAGAGAAGAAAGCAGTTAATAATTTTTATTATGAAATTCAAGAAATATTAAAAATTGATGATTTATATAATTCTGAGATTAAACCACTAGACTATCCGAATTTTTTAGAAAGAATAAAAAAATTAAGAGAGAAAAATGATTTGAAGTTATTAGATTATTAAAAAAGAGTCAATAGTTTATATTTCTATTGACCCTTTTAAATTATTTTAGTTCTGAATCAAGCTTTGGTCCTGAACCTACAATTAAATTCCCCGTTTTATATCGTTTTCTAATTTCACAAGCTTCTTCTTTAGCCCATTTGTCTAATCCAATTTTTTGGATTCTAAGTAGATTATAAAGTTTATAATTTTGAGGGTAATCGTTAGCACCATCTAAACAAGGATGTAAAATTTTGCAAGGAAAATCATTGCATTCATAGCAAAAGCGTACATTTTTAGTTTCTATACATTTCTTTGCTTCGCATAATCCATTATTTAAAAGACAACCGCTTATTTTGCAGCCTTTACATGCTACATCTTCTGGTTTCATATTTTTATATTTTGATACAAACTCTTGCATTTCTCTTGAAACATTTTTCTCAAATAGTTCACAATTAAAGCAATCAATTCCACATGGTGATGTTAATAATTCATAATTCATTTTTAAACACTCCTTTATAATATATTTTCATGATAAAAACCTCCTTTAAATATATAGAGTGTAAAAAAACAAGAAAGTTACAAATTTTTTAATATTTTTTTAACAAACAAAGAACCAGCTAACACTTCTATGTTTGATAAACCCGGAATTACCTATAATTAATTAATGAGGGGGACATAAAAATGATTGGAAAAATATTGACGGATGGTAACAACAAACTGAACGAGAAAGGTATAGGCGGTAAAAAGGGTGCTGAAACCGGTAATGTTCGCAGGATTACCCGCGATTATATTGACTCGCTGACGATCGAAATGAGAGTAATCAATTCCGCGGAGGCTTCAACAGAAATGAAGCTTTTTGGGGAAACATTTCCCAGTCCCGTGATGGTGGCATCTCTTTCAGGGCTCGGAAATAATATGATTGAAATCGCTAAGGGGGCTGCGGCGGCCGGAACGGTCATGTGGGCAGGTATCGGTGATGAAGCGGAAATAAAAAAGATCATTGAAACTGGTGCAAAAACGATCAAAATAGTCAAGCCCTACAAAAACAAGGATCTGATTTTTGAAAAAATCGCTCAGGCGGAAAAACTCGGCGCTTTCGCAGTTGGGATGGACATCGATTTTGTCTTCGGAGGTGAAATTGAAGACACTTTGGTGCGTCCGGAATTGATGAGTCCTAAAACACTGGATGAAATCAAAAGCTTTGTGCGATCGACTAAGCTACCTTTTATTCTGAAGGGGATACTGAGCGTGCAGGATACAAATAAAGCGCTTGAAGCAGGTGCTGCAGCAATTGTTGTATCTCATCACGGTGGATATGTCTTGGATTACGCTGTACCGCCATTAAAGATATTGCCACACATTGCTGAGGTTGTTGACAAAAGAATCCCTATATTTGTTGACAGCGGTATAACCAGAGGATCTGATGCATTCAAAGCGCTGGCCCTTGGCGCAAACGGCGTATTGGTCGGCAGATCGGTCATGGCTGGGCTTGCATCTGCCGGTTCGGACGGTGTGCAGAAGATTCTTACCGGTACTACTGAGGAATTGCGTAGAGTAATGAATGTGACAGGATCATCAAATTTAGAAAACATCGATCCGAATTTGATTTGGCGTTGATGGTTTAAAAATACCGACAAGATAGGCAGCAGCTGAGTAATACAGCTGCTGCCTATTTTGGTATATATAGTGATGATTTTTTTAAATAAAATTCCTTAACAGCGATAGTTCTTTTCTTTTCATAATATAAATATTTCGCAAGTAAGCATTTGCTGCAGCGACATTGAGCCATCTGCATAATCGATTTTTACATAGGTGACTTAGTGGAAGTAAGCGAGGGGGATTATTCTATCTCTCTCGTGTTCCTTGAAAAACACCGGATCATTCGGTCATATCCAGCAGCTAAAATACGATATGTTACTAAAACTCTGAAATTAAGTATGTTACAAAATCTCTGGACGAAATAAAAATGATATGTGATATTTTGTCTGCAATCCGTAGTATATAATTGAGGCAGAAAGGATGGTACAATGGCCGATGGATGATAGTCAAATCATTGATTTGTTCTTTGAGCGCTCAGAACAAGCGATTAATGAGCTATCAAAAAAATACGGCAGAGTGTGCAAGAAAGTATCTCATAACATTTTAAATAATACGCAGGACGCAGAAGAATGTGTCAACGATGCCTATTTAGGTACATGGAACAGTATACCGCCTCAAAGACCAAGTCCATTATCAACCTATGTCTACCGCATCGTGCGCAACCTTTCAATTAAGAAATACCATGCGAATACCGCGGCTAAGCGCAATAGTTACTATGATATTGCACTTGAAGAATTAGAGGATTGCTTATCATCGTCAAATACTATTGATAAAGAGTTTGATGCTAAGGAACTCTCCAAAATTATTGATAACTTCCTTGATACTCTGGATAAAAACAATCGTATTATATTTGTTCGCAGATACTGGTTTTCTGACCCGTTATCAGAGATTGCAAAAATGTTTGGGATTACTGAACATAATGCTTCTGTCCGTCTTTCTCGCGTGCGGACAAAAATGAAAAAATATTTAGAACAGGAAGGTGTTTCTCTATGAGAAAAGAAACAATCTCACAAGCTATAGGCGGGGTTCATACAAGACATATCAACGAAGCGATGAACTGCAATATATCCAACCGCAAAACAACTGTGCTGGTAAAACCATTTGGTAGATCAATTATTGCCGCCGCTCTGTGTCTATGCCTACTAATTGGGTTTGGTGTGCTTATGCCATTCGGAGAGTTAACGGTTCGGGCTTATGCCTATGGAACCAATGAAGAAATATCTAAAGTTGACACGGTTTTATCGACCGGCACAATCACCGATGACGGTGAAATGAGAGGGCATCCTCTTCAATTCTATATTGTGGGTAAGGATATAGCGAGCATACGCTATTCGTGCAAAAACCAATGGATTGATTTTGTAGATTGGACGCAAAAACGAGACGAGTACGGCATGGGTAGGAACTTCACTGTTCCCTACGGTGAGGACGAAAGCGAGTATTACTACCTGACAATAGATTGGCTCCCCAAGTATACGATTCGCGAGCTTACGGATAATAAAGATGCTGTAATTGCAAGCTTGCCGATTGAACTGCGGGAAGATATTATTGTCTTGCAAATCACGTATGAAAATGGAAAAAGTGCTACGAAAGCGTTGAAAGTTCGTTTGCAAGAGGACGGGAAGTTCGTTGCCATCCTTTATCGACTATACGGTTACAGAGCAAGATGCCTTTATCAAGCGCCCCGACAGCGCCCCGATCAGTCGCGATATTCTATATGCAGAGGGGGATGATGCCGATTCTCAAAACTCAGAGAATGAGTCTGTATCTTACCGGGCTGCGTTATCCGAAGATGAAATTGAGGCAGCAAAAGCCACTGCACGAAACTATTACAAAGATACTGTCTGGCAGGTCGATGAAATCAACCCAACTGCGGATAGTAATAGCCTTTACAAGAACATTGAGATTGAGTCAGAATATTCAGCCGGAAACATTATCATTTTTGATGTAACGACAATTCGAGATGGAAAATCCGAGAAACGTACGATAAGCGTTGCAAGAAAAGATGATGGCAAGTGGGCTGTCATAAACGAAGGATTCTAATGAGAATAAATAGCGAATCTATTTTAGCCTGATTGTTTATGTTATACTAAAAACAATCAGAAAAGAGAACATTTGAATTTCAGATTATTTATATAACACGCAGATAAACAGAAATTCACTGAATACTCATAATAGTATGGAAGGGGAGGTGATTAATATAAAGGATTTAATTATTAAATACGGCTGGTATGCCTTGCTGATTGCTGTTGTTGGGGAAATGCTCATACCAATTATCCTTGCACCGTTTTATAAAGGATATAGTCACACTACAATGGCAATCAGTATATTGGGGAATAGTAATAGCCCTGTTAGACTACCATTCAATTTATGGATGTTGGTTGCCGGTTTATTGCTATTGCAAGCTACCCCTGCAATATATAATACCTACTATCAGGTGTCAAAGCCTTTAATCACAGTATCTGTTTTATTTATTGCAATCTTCGCTGTTGGGGCGTGTGTATTTACCTGTTTTTTCAGTGTCAATGAAACAAAAGATGTGGTTATTACCGCCTCCAAAATACATGGTGCCTGTTCAGCCATTGGCTTTATTCTGTTTTTATTTGTACCGCTGTTCTTAGCGATACTCTCGTTCAAAGCCAATGATAAAACAATCGGAATAATATTTGTTATTTCCTTTGTACTTGCGTTACTATTCTTCGTGTTGTTTATTATGGCAGATAAGCCAGAATTGCAACGAACATTTATAGCCAAAGAAGGACTTTGGCAAAGGATGAATTTGCTGTTTATGTATCTGCCACTTGGATACATTGCAGCAAGAAATATTTTTGGTTGGGTTTAGAGCAGTAGACTGAGCAACTTAGTTTACTTTATCTTAAAGCTGACCTGAACCCCGAAACTGAACCGATGGAAATGTTAGTCATGATATGCTAGACTATGGCTGCCCAACACAAATAATGAGAATTCCCAGAAATATTAATTCATTTGTGTAATTTAAGTTAACGGAATCACGCATCTATTTTGTACTAATGACACAAATCAAAACTGAAACAAAGGTGGAGAAAACGTATATGGATTTATTAAAAATTAAAGCATTTGAAGATAATGATATAATTTTAATAAAAACGTGGTTAAGTAAAGAGCATGTCAGGAAATGGTATGAAGATCCTGATGATTGGTTGACTGAGATTTACGGACGCTTTGATAAATTTAGTTTTATAAATCATTTTATTGCTCTTTATGACGATAAGCCGATAGGGTTTTGCCAATATTATACTTGTGCAGATGCTAATGAGGATTGGTACGGAGATATTCCTCTTGCAGGAAGCTATAGCATTGATTATTTGATTGGAGAAGAAAACTTTTTAGGCAAAGGATTAGGAAAAGCTATCATTGATTTACTTGTAAAAAAAATATTTTCATTGAATGAGGCTCAGAGAATTATAGTATTGCCGGAAATAGAAAATACAGCTTCCTGTAAGTCTCTTTTAGCAAATGGCTTTACCTTTGATGAAAAGAATAAGTTATACTGCAGAACAAAATAGTTGCACATTATAGAAAACAGCGGGCATGTAGATCGCTGTTTTCTTTTTGTGTGCGCGAGCTTGGCGTATTTGATCCTCCGACGTCATCGGTTAGTTATTCTATTTTACAGAATAGGATGGCTGGAATTAAAAAGAAGTCAAGCAATGCAGTCAGTGCATGGCTGTATTTTTTTCTGTCCAAAACAGGCAAGCATTTTACCCAAATTTACACGAGAACGAAAAAAATATCACAATCCACATGTTACAGTAACAGATGTCGCTTTAGACAGGAAGCAATATCCACCAATATCCTCGGGGAAGTGAGAAAACTGACGGATAAGCCAGTAACTGCCGTGGCGACACCTATCCAGTGGAACCATATCGGCGGACACGAATACTACCCGGATTATTGATATATAAATTTTATTGCGGTAAAGTGAAGTTTACAAAAGAGGACACAAAAAGCGAGGAATAAATTTACTTATCATAGTATGATTTTCACAAGGAGACGAAGAAATGGAGTGGTTGAAAAAATTAAGCAGTGCGATTGAATATATCGAAAACAATTTAGATAATGAGATTTCCTATGAGGAAGCGGCAAAAATAGCATGTTGCTCGCCCTATTATTTTCAGCGGATGTTTACTTATGTAGCCGGTATCCCTCTTTCTGAATATATCCGCCGCCGAAGAATGACACAGGCCGCCTTCGAGTTGCAATCAACAGATGCAAAGGTGCTGGATGTTGCGCTGAAATATGGATACACTTCCCCAACATCCTTTAACCGTGCGTTTCAGAGTGTTCACGGGATTTCTCCCGCTTGTGCAAAGTCCCAAGGGAGTGTGCTTCATGCGTATCCCCCTATTAAATTTCAAGTACAAGTTACAGGAGGGGAAGCTATGCCATATCGAGTGGAATCTAAGGAGTCAATGAGGATTGTCTGGTATTCGCATTCCATTAACCGAGGACATGGAGGAAAATAAGAAACTGGTTCCGCCTTTTTGGAACCGAACAATGCAAGATGGACAATTCACAGAAATCTGCAAATTGTCAAATCAGATTCCGGGGGTAGTGTTGGGAGTTACTGCTTACCAAAGCCCTGATGAAATCTATTATTATATTGCAGTTTCCTCCAGGGAATCTGTACCTACAGGAATGTTCGAATATGAAATACCGGCAGCTACATGGGTAGTTTTTGAGAGTGACGGACATTTCAAAGAATCTATTCAAAATATTTTCAGGCGTTTTCTGACGGAATGGCTTCCGTTCTCAGGGTATACCTATGCAGAACTGCCGGACATTGAAGTGTATCCCATCGATAAAGATAGACCGCAGGAGGGGCATTTTGAAGTTTGGATTGCAGTAAAAAAGGAAAAGGAGATTTAAGAAATGGAATACAAAATTGAAATCAGAGATATTGAACCGGTACGAGTTGCTTTCCTGCAATACAAGGGAATTGCAACAGAAGCCAACAAGGTTTTTCCCAGCGCTTTTCAGTCTATCAAGGGGAAAACAAACGGTGCGCCATTTTTTTGCTATTATGAAATGAATCCGGAAACGAAAATGGGTGTGATGGATTTATGTGTTCCAACGGAAGAATCACCAAGTAAAAGTGGGATCGAAGTAAAAGAACTGTCCCGGATCAAAGCAATCAGCGTTACACATATCGGTTCCTATGAAAGCCTGCCCCTTGCCTATGCCGCAATTGACCAGTATGCTGCGGAGCATAAGTTGCAGCTGCAACCACCATTTAGAGAGGTTTTTGTAAAAGGCCCCGGAATGTTTTTGAAAGGAAATCCGTCAGGGTATATCACCGAAGTCCTGTTTCCCATCAAGGAGGACTAAGATGGATGCTATTCGAGCTGAAAAGGTAATCAAAAAATATAAGAATGGTCTTCAAGCGTTAGACGGCTTGAGCCTGAATGTAAAAGAGGGGGAGATTTTTTCCCTTTTAGGACAGAATGGTGCCGGAAAATCAACGCTCATTCATATCCTCACTACGTATCTGGCTCCAACCTCTGGAATTGTTACTATGTTCGGAAAAGATATCTATCGGGAAGCATCTGAAATCCGCACACAAATATCCTGTGTGGCACAGCGTATTTCCATTGATACGCATCTATCCCTTACGGAGAATATGATGTTTCAAAGCAAGCTTTATAAGGTGCCGAAAGACGAAGCAAAAAAAAGAATGGACACTTTGATTGAATGCTTTGGACTAGAACGATATTTGAGGCATCCTGTTTCTTCTTATTCTGGCGGCGTAAAAAGAAGGCTTGATATTGCGCTGAATATGATGTCTAACCCAAAGATACTGTTTTTAGATGAACCGACTGTAGGCATGGACATTCAATCCCGCATTGCTATGTGGGAGATGATGAAGAAAATAAGAAATGATTTTGGTACAACTGTTTTTTTGACAACACATTATTTAGAAGAAGCGGATCAGCTAAGTGATACCATATGCATTATGAAAAATGGAAAAGAAATCATTCAGGGTACTCCTCAAGAACTTCGGGAGTATCTGCGAAAAGATATTTTGAAAATCAGCTTTTCTTCAAAAGAGGAAGCCAAAAGCTGTTTTCAATCTTTAAAAAGCATCCTTTCTTTGAAAGAATCCGATTTGAGGCAAGATAAGATAATGACCGGCTTAAAAAATGGACATACCGATTTGAGAAAAGCAAATCAGTGGTTGTTGGATCATCAAATCCCATTCTTGGGGATAGAAATTGTTCAGCCTACCTTGGAGGATGTTTTTCTAAGGTTCACTGGTGAAAACGGAAAGGAGGCTTGCTGATGAGTGTTTTTACTTTGCTTCACCGCAACGTAAAGTGGCGATTTCATAATGCTTTTACCATCGTCATTACGATTTTACAGCCTATACTTTGGTTAATTTTATACAGCACCGTTGCAGGACAGTCAATGCAGGGAATAGGAATTGAAAATTATACCGCGTTTATCTTGCCTGGACTGGTTGTATTAGTCAGTTTTGGAGCTTGCAGTAGCGGCGGCATTATGAATTACCTGATGAAAGCCAATGGCAGCTTCTACCGCATATTGATTGCACCGGTAAAAAGAAGCTCTATTGTGCTGGGGCAGATGTTAGAAGCGGTACTGTGTACCTTTCTTGAAGTCACTGTTATGTTTCTGGTGGGATTGATTTTCGGAGTGAAAATCGCCTCTGGGAGTGTGTGAAATAAACTCTGTAAATTAGCTTTCTATGGCAAATTCGATTTAGAAAAGGTGCATTTTTCAAGCACCCGATTACGAAACCAATATATTAGATTAATATGGGTATGTCAAGGGCACCTTTGAAAAAAGGCGCCCTTCTTGCCCTATTGGATGAAGTCTATAGGGGTATCCTACCTTCGTACATGATTGCAAATTCGCCGTAAACTTTGCCCCAGTCCCTCAGCGGAAGGCCCCATTTTTTCGTGGCCTGGAGCGTAGAAAGATACAGGGCTTTAAGCAGGGCCTTATCGCTTGGAAACACGCTTCTCTGCCGGTTAAGCTTCTTGTAGGTACTGTTTAGACTTTCAATTGCATTTGTGGTATAGATCATTTTCCTGGTATCGCTGGAGAATTTGAAGATCGGAGAAAGAACATCCCAATTCTGTTCCCAGCTCTTCATCGCATGGGGATACTGATCGCTCCATTTCTCCGCAGTTCTCTGCATATTATCGTATCCCTGCTGCTCATTCGGAGCAAGATAGATGGTTTTCAGATCTGAGGCAAATTTCTTCATGTCCTTGTATGAGACATATCTGAGTGTATTCCTTACTTGATGTACAATGCAACGCTGGTACTCCGTATTAGGAAAAGCCGCCAAAATGGCTTCTTTTATCCCTGTAAGTCCGTCTGCACAGATAAGCATGATATCCTTAACTCCACGGTTCTTAAGATCGTTTAGGATTCCCAGCCAGTATTTGCTGCTTTCGTTTTCACCGATTTGAAGGTTGATGACTTCCTTCTTGCCGGACAGCGTAATCGCAAGCATTACATAGGCGGCTCGTTTCTTGATCACATTATCTTCCCTCACAGAGAAGTGAACAGCATCAATGAAGATTACCGGGTAAATTTCATCAAGTGGACGACGCTGCCAATCATCAATTTCCTGCAGAATTTTATCCGTCACATCGGATATGAATCCTTCGCTGCATTCAAATCCGTAAATATCCTCAATTTGCTCGGAAATCTGCCTTGTGGTAAGCCCTTTGGCATACATGGCAATGATCTTGTCGTCTATTGCGGAAATATCCTTTTGACGCTTTTTAACGATTGTGGGTTCAAAGGTGCTTTCTCTATCTTGCGGGACATCAAGGGGAAATTCACCGTATCTACTCCTGATTGCCTTGGTCTTTGAGCCGTTTCGCGAATTAGAATTTTCGCTCCGTTCATAATTCTTGTAACCAAGATGGTCGTCCATCTCAGCCTCCATCATGCTTTTGATGGTTCCACCCAGAAGGTCTTTCAATGCGTTTTGAATATCTTCAGCAGTTTCGATGTCGTATTCGTCGATTAAAGCTGCGATAATATTCTTTTTTCCTTCGCTCATTGATTCTTTTCTTTTTGCCATAATAATAGCCTCCTATGATAATTTGATTTTACCATAGAAGGCTATTGACTTTAACTATTTACAGACTTTTTTTCACAGTCTCGCCTCTGGATGGATAGGGTTTGGCCTCATTGTTTTGATAATCTTTATGACTGCCCTTTTTATGTCCGGGTTGACCTATGCAATCAGTCTTTGCCTGCCTAATGAGGTGATCTATGAAACAGTAATGAATGCAGTGGTTCTGCCTATCTTTTTCCTAAGTACGGCATTGTTCCCGGCAGATAAATTATCCGGGGGACTGGCTATTGCGGTGAATCTAAATCCGTTTACTCATGTTATCAATACTCTGCGGAATTTAATTATACAGGGAAACATTGAAACACAGGAGATTCTGTTTATTCTCATACTGCTTTCCGTTATGTGTTTTATCAGCTTCCTATGGGCAAACAGAAGATTAAGAAAAGAAACCAGCTTGTAGCATAGATTAATGAATTACCCGCCAAAGCACCGTTTTTTTATTTGGCGGGTACCACTTTTGCTTTTTTATATTTAATGGCTACCAAAGAATATTTACTGAATTTTTTTTTATCCTTATAGGGTAAGCCCATAACTTCAAGTGCTTCTTTCACGGCGTTCGGTTTTGAGGTTCCCCGCAGTTTTGCAAAAATTTCAAGGTTTTCCGTTCCCGTCAGATTAGGGTAGAAACCGGGCGTTTCGATAATCGCCCCAATGCGGGGATAAATACGCTTTTCATTACCTTTTATATTTTCTCCAAAAACAAAGGCTTCGCCAGAGTTAACGGAAGTAAGACCCAATATCATTTTCATAATTGTACTCCCCACACACTTTTGTCAGCTGCCGAGTTTCAATCATCAAATTATTCATTTTGTTTTCCTCTCTTAACTATTTTTCCAGACAACGTAATTGTATAATTTTCCGTTGTTGTCATAATTGATAAACACCTTAAAATCCTCGTTTCCACAGGGAATGACAAACGCTACCCTTATTTGTTCCGTATGCTCCGAAATTGTCCATGTAACTGCTGCTTCTTGAAATGATGCAAGCTCTTTCAATCGCAAAAACAGCGAGCAGCGTTTCTGCTTTTCAGTATATTGCAGTAACCTTGCCAAAACCTTGCCAAAATCTTACTTGTTTCTTGTTTCTTGTTTTGAAATTGTAGAAAGCCCTGTATCGTCACAGGGCTTTCGGAAGTGTTATGGTAAATATCGTGCCTCCATACGGAGGACTTGCCGCACATATCATGCCGCCATGTGCGGAAACAAGTTCTTGAGTAATGGATAACCAAAGTCCGTTACCCATACCACCTCGGGATTCATCCCCTTGATACAAGCGTTCAAAAATATGCGGCAGGTCATTTTCGGGTATCCCTTTCCCGTTGTCAGCTACAGTAATATCTGCTTGAGTTTCATTTCCTGAAATATGAATAGAGACTTGATTCCCTTCGCTGTGCAAGAGAGTATTTTGAATCAGATTGTTCAGTATGCGCGTATAGGCGCTTCGGTCTAACCGTATGCTGTATTCTGTTTCGGGAATATCAATTTCATAAACAAATTGTTTATCCTCCAGCATGGGTATCCAGTCAGTTATAATATCGCGGGAAAACTCATTCAAATCACAGATTTCAAATTGGAATATCTGCTCTTTGGCATCCAGTTTTACCCATTAAGTGATGTGCCTTTTCTAAAGCCACACCGATATATTCCTCTTTTTCTTCTCCCGTGACAATTTTTTCCTGTATGGCCTCCAGGTAGCCGACTAAAGAAGTCAAAGGCGTTTTGACATCATGGGAAAGGCTCGTCATAAGGCGTTTATAGGCTTGCTCAGATTGTTTCAGTCTGATAAGTTGTACCTGATCGTTAATGGCGATTTCATTAATGTTGTAGCAATCCTTCTTGTGTGACACATTTTTTCATCAATGCACAAAGTTCTGTATCATCGTCTATGATTAAAACTCTATTTGGTATAATTTTTTCCTTTTCTGTTTTCTTTCAGTCTGCCGTCTACAGGCTTTGGCGTATCCTTTGGTATTGCCCATGCATGACCAAAGCGAACCGCTCCATCAATTCTGTTTTCCTCGCAGAGCTTCTGTATTCTTCTCTTGGAGATTCCCCATTTATCAGAAGCCTGCTGTACGGATATATAATCAAGCATTTGTCTTCCTCCATGATATTTCTATAGTTTTTAGTGTATACGCCGAAGCGAATAAAATCAAGAGAATAAATCTTAACTTTATCAGTCGCCTGTATGAGGATAGAGCATTGGAAATTGTCAGCGATGGAAAATTTCAAAATGCTGAGTGATAAGCTGCAGGATGAGCAAAAAAAGAAAACCATTGTGAATGGTTTTAGGGTGTTTATCGGCTTAGTTAACACAACCAATTATATATCATATGATATAGAGGCGTCCGTACGCCTTGAAAAGTAAAACGTGCAGCAGAATAAGCGGAGGTATACGAAGTCACAAAAGCGTTGCAGTTCGCGGTATCTTTTGCATGTGATAAATTGGAGGATTATGTATGAGCAATATTGCTTTACAAATTGAACGCAAGGGCACCAGTCCGGTGACCTCTGGCAGTAACGTTATATTTGATTCGGTTGTATATTCCGCTGGAAATATAAGTTACAATGCTGGGACAGGTGTAATTACGTTCAACGAAGCTGGACGATATGTGATAAATTGGTGGGTTGCAGCACAAACAAGTCAATCCACAAATGGCACGGTTTTTTCAATCTCGTCATCGCAGGGTGATTTATTAGAGAGTAATTCTCCGCTTAAAACCGGAGAAGTTGTAGGTATCGGTATCATTGAAGCTACCATTGCCCCTGTGACTGTATCACTGGTCAACACAAGCACAAATACCGTTTTCTATTCATCTGTTGTCCCTGTTGCTGCAACCCTCGTTGTCGTTAGGGACGATGTTCCTGAAACGGGTCCCAAAGGCCCGACGGGAGCTACAGGCCCAACCGGAGCAGCGGGAACTTTTGTTTTTACGAATGTGGCTGGCCCCATCTCGATTTTCCCACCACTTGTCACAGAAGTTATGGTAGCATCGGTAAACCAGTCAGTTGTTGCAGGTCAGGAGTTGAAAATCGACTATGCTCTAACGATTGATGCTGTCGTTACGTCGAACTGGTCAACTACGTTTGAACTGAGACTGTACAGAGATGTGACGTTACTTGAGACGCGTACGTACAATACCAGTCAGGCAACTTCCGGAACGCAGAGTATCCCACTTAGCAATACGTATGTGGATACGGCTCCGGCTACGACTGCGTCTACAACCTATCAGTTAAGAGTGATTGCTACTGCAGCTACAAACGTTTCTTCGATGTCAACTGGTGCGAGTATCGGTTTAAACATCATTACGTTCACACCGTAAGAAATATAATCCGAGAAGGCTTCCAGGAATGGAAGCCTTCTCACCTCACCATATCACAAGCTATTCATATACTGATCATGTGATTTACTAAAAAGGCAGGTGAGAGTTTGAGTATTTATAAGATTTGTGTTTATGTCATATGCAAGAATGAAGAACAATTTGTAGACCGGTGGATGGACGCGGTTAGCGAAGCCGACATGGTTATCGTCACTGACACGGGTTCCAACGACAATATTGTCCAAAAACTTCGCGAAAGAGGCGCCGTTGTTTATAACGAAACGATTTCACCATGGAGATTTGATGCCGCGCGGAACATTGCTATGGATCACATTCCGGAAAATGTGGATATCTGTGTTTCAAATGACCTGGATGAAGTTTTTGAAAAAGGATGGCGGCAAGAGCTGGAAAATGCGTGGCGTCCCCATTATACGCGCGCGCTATCTGTTTACCTGGAGCTACAACATCGACGGGACGCCTAACAAGCAATTTGTGATGGAGAAAATCCACAGGCGGCACGGATTTCGCTGGGTGCATCCTGTGCACGAGGTTCTGGAATACATCTGGGAGCTATCTGCACATATCGTCTCGAATTGTATCAAAAGTCTTATGATTATGCAAAGAGAGCTTTTGAGATGCAGCCGGACAACGAGCGGCTTAAAAATAATTTGGAGCTGATTTCCATGAAACTGAAATTGCAGGAAAACGAGGTGAAATAATGGAAGAATACAAAATATGCGTTTATGCTATATGCAAAAATGAAGAAAAATTCGTTGACAGATGGATGGATTCGATGGGGGAGGCGGATATTGTCGTCGTAACCGATACCGGTTCGGACGATGCGACGGTCGAAAGACTGCGCAGCCGAGGTGCAGTGGTGTATGTTGATGAGATAAAGCCTTGGCGTTTTGATGTCGCCCGGAATATTTCCCTGAGCCATGTGCCTGAGGATGTCGACATTTGTGTCTGCACAGATTTGGACGAAGTTTTTAAAGCAGGCTGGCGGGATCTTCTTGAAAAAGTGTGGACGCCGGACACAAAATCTGGTAAGTATATTTTCAACTGGAGCCTTAAGCCGGACGGTACACCGGATGTTCAGATGTACTATTCGAAAATACACACACGTCATGACTACAAATGGAGTTTCCCTGTGCACGAATGGCTCACCTATACAGGCCAAGATTTTGGAAAAACAGTGTTTATAGAAGGAATGGTGCTGAATCATTATCCGGACAGATCCAAGTCACGCGGTTCCTACCTCCCACTGCTTGAGATGGCTGTAAACGAGGATCCCATGGGCGACCGCGTAACGTATTATCTTGGGCGGGAATATATGTACAAAGGGGAATGGCAAAAGTGTATTGATATACTAAAACGCCATCTTTCTCTTCCTTCTGCCGTTTGGAGGGAAGAGCGGAGTGCCTCCATGCGTTGGATCGCAAAATCATATTATGAGCTCGGGAATAAAAGGGAGATGTACGCATGGTATTTCCGGGCGATTGCGGAGGCGCCAGAGATGCGTGATGCGTATATAGAATGCGCAAAAATCGCGTATCTTCTCACGGATTGGTCTACGGTTTTCTTTATGGTGGAGGAAGCACTAAAAATAAAAGAAAAATCAACGATATACGTTAATATGGGGTATTCGTGGGATTGTACTCCGTATGACCTTGGTGCAATAAGCTGTTACTGGCTTCAAATGTATAATCGCTCACTTAAATATGCAGAGCAGGCACTTTTGCAGAAGCCAGATGACAAAAGGCTTGCAAAGAACTTAGCCATAATTAAGGAAAAAGCGGAGGGGAAAAACTAACGATTCCATCAGTGTTGAAGCCATAAAAGCTTATGGTTACATTGAAACGAGATAACGACAATTTTACCAGCTGATTGCTATTCAATCTCAAATTGGACAGGGAGGACTAAATTTGTTTGTTATTGGATATAAATCTTCAATACTATGGGTGGCGATAATATTTACTTGAAAAGACACCGTACATTAAACTGATGAAATCTGATTGCCAGCAGTTTGATGCATTTTTCTATATTTGGAACATATTTCTCATTGCGAAAGAACATATGTTCTGATAGTATAACCTTACTAATAGAGAAGGTGGTTAATCGTGAAGACAGTTTTTCACATTGATGTAAATTCGGCGTATCTCAGTTGGACTGCTGCAGCTATGCTGGAAAAAGGTTATCCGGTTGATATAAGGGAAATTCCATCCGTAATTTCGGGTGATCCGCTGAATCGGCATGGCATTATACTGGCAAAATCAATCACTGCAAAAAAGTATGGGATTACAACGGGGCAAAGTTTGTTTGAAGCGAAGCAGAAATATCCTGAACTTGCCGTGTATCCTCCAAATTATGATTTGTATATGCTCTGCAGCAATGCTATGTATCGTATTCTACTTGATTATTCTCCTATTGTTGAACGGTACAGCATAGATGAATGTTTTCTGGATTACACTGCATCTCAGAATCGATATGGCGATCCTCTTGATGCTGCTTTCGAGATAAAGCAGAGAATGAAAGAGGAACTCGGATTTACTGTGAACGTTGGCATATCTCGAAACAGGCTTCTGGCCAAAATGGCTGGGGAATTAAAAAAGCCCTGATATGGTTCATACGCTTTGGCCTGAAGAAATAGAAAAGAAAATGTGGCCCCTGCCGGTAGGAGAACTTTTTATGGTAGGCAGGGCTACGGCGCAAAAGCTTCAGAGGATTAATATCAACACCATCGGCGATCTGGCAAAGGCCGATCCGAACCATATGAAGGCTCTGCTTAAATCACCAGGACTTCTGGTCTGGCAATTTGCCAACGGCATTGACGATTCGGAGATCACGCTGAATAGTGACATCATACAGAAGGGCGTTGGAAACAGTGTTACTATAAGCTACGATATAACGAACCGTACCGAGGCTCATATGATCCTGCTTGCATTGACAGAACGCGTCGCAATGCGCCTGAGAAGACTGGGATATATGGCATGCAGAGTCTCTGTATCGGTCAAAACCGATGGATTTATACGATACAGTCACCAGCTTAAGATTCAGAACTGTATCAATACAACGACGGAGATATACGAATATATATGCCTTTTATTTGACCAGTGTTGGAAAGGCGAATCCATAAGGCACTTGGGCGTACACGTTTCGGATTTTCGCGATACCGAAGTGCGGCAGTATTCCCTCTTTGACAAGTGCGATTCGGAAAAGCTGCAGGCTCTTGACCGGGTTGTTGACAAGATCCGCGAAAAATACGGAACCAGATCAATTATCCGCGGAAGATTTGCAAACGGCAATATCAATGCGATCCAAGGAGGAACAAACGACAGTGATTTTATTATGATGGGAGGTTACAAACAGTGAAGATATTAGCAGAACCGATTGAAGCCGCAGTCTGGTTCAAGTCAAAAGAAAAGCCCCACCCAGTTAAGTTTCGTTACAGTAATACTGACGGACTGGTTCGAACGATCAACGTGGATAAAATCATAAGCATTGACGAAATCAAGATAGCAGGGATCAGAGCCTTTGTCTATCGCTGCCAGAGTGAAATCGCCGGAACCATGAAGCTTTACGAGCTGAAATATCTGGTGAGCGACTGCAGATGGGAGCTCTATAAAATGTAATTGAAAAGATCAGCAACAATAATAACCATGTCTTCCTTTGTGTTGTCAATAATTGGGTATGAAAGTATGCAATACTATACTCCGCGGTGGTTGAGTTACAGTTCAACTTCCATGATCGTTGGAAGCATCGTTTTCGGGTACGAGTTGTTTACCTTTATAATTAGAATGGTCAGAAGCATCAGTGACTATGGAAAAATCAAAGAAATGGATTGAAATTTTGGAATTGGCTGCTAAATTCAGAGAGGATATACCCACTTAATCTTCATTAAGTGGTGGAATTTAGCCCCACAGAATGGTATAATATTCCATACAATAGCAAGGATAGGATATTTGTTTGTATTGAAAAAATAAAGTTGGGAGCAGTGATGAGATTTGAACATATCTAAAAAGATAACAATAATAATCATGTTTATTTTATCTTTAAGTATAGCTTTAATGGGTTGCGCCAATACGAAAAGCCCGGAAGAGAAATTAAATGCATATATGCACCAATTATATATTAACGATATTGATCCGGCTCCATCAATGTCAATTTTAGTTGTTGATCATGGAGAAGTTGTTTATAAAAAATCTTTTGGATATGCGAATGTTGAAACATTGGAGAAAGCAAATCCCAATACTAATTATAGACTTGCTTCCGTAACGAAAATGTTTACAGCAATGTGCGCAATCATATTAAAAGATAGAGGATTATTGGATTATGATACGAAAGTCAGCGATATATTAGAAGACTTCCCTGAGTATGGCAAGGATATTACGGTCAGGCATCTCATTACCCA
This sequence comes from Anaerovoracaceae bacterium, assembly GCA_963665645.2. Classification (GTDB taxonomy): domain Bacteria; phylum Bacillota; class Clostridia; order Peptostreptococcales; family Anaerovoracaceae; genus Anoxybacterium. The sequence goes on from CAXXQN010000005.1 coordinate 458,843, forward strand.
TACCTCCGGGTTGCAGGATTTTTATGGCTTAGCAGATTTGCTGGATGAAAGTTTTGACGAAAATAATCAGATTCTGGATTCGGATGTCTATGAAATAGTAAAAAGAGCAAATTCAACTAATTTCCCACCTGGAGCTGCTTTTCAATACTCTGATACAGGATACATAGTGCTTGGTCTTATCGTAGAAAAGGTTTCAGGCGTGGAGCTTTCTGAGTACATGTATGAAAACATATTTGAGCCCTTAAAGATGTACAATACGGTGGCATTTGATAAAACCTTAAATATGGAAATAAAAAATAGGGCATATGGTGCAGAGCTTGACGGTACAAAATTCATTACCAAAGACCAGAGCTATTCAAGTGCGACCTTGGGCGACGGAGGAGTTTATTCATCTTTAGAAGATCTATATAAGTGGGATCAGGCTTTATATAGCGATATTCTGGTCAGTAAAGATACCTTAAAAGAAGCATATACTCCGCCCAGATCTGTAGACTTATTAGGTAATAATGAATACTATACCGCTGGATGGTGTTTTGAAAAAGATGACAGGGGAGAGTTAATGCAATTTCATAATGGTGCCAGTCAAGGTTTTTCAACTTTCTATATAAGAATGCCTGAACAGAAAAGGGCGATAATTGTTTTAAGCAATAAAAATGAGGACAATAGAGCTTATGAATTGCATGAGTACATTAGAAAGATTTATGATTTCGACAAATAATGGGGGCATAGCATAGAATCAAACGCTATATTTGTATTTCATTCATATGCAAATCAATAAGTTCATTCTTATTCGAAACATAATAACCCTGAATATTATTTCGTTTAAAACTATTAGTAGCTTAAATTCAACGTCTTAATTTAATAAGCTTTTAATTTTTAAGGTCAACCGGTTTCAACTATTAGATTGTACTTCTCCTGTCTAACATACAATCAAATCCATCTTTGAGTTATTAGACCGCATCTTGCATACACAGTTGTGGGAGCTTGTCAACTAGAAAACGTCCCCGTATCACTCACGAACTCAAACATTATTTAATTTAAATATATCAGGAGATACAAAATCATCCAAACTATGTTGCATAACAATGTAATCAGGAACCCTCCAACACTAACTTTTTTAGTTGAAGGTGATTATGGTTATTAAAATTGTTATTGACATATGCCCGAAATTGCGTTATTGTAGTTATGGGCATACGTTAATAATTATTTAATGAGTTTGAAATACTATTTTTATGATAGTGATTGAGTTTAAAGGAGATGATTCTATGGCGGCAAAGGTAGACGAAAAGAAGTGCGTTGGCTGCGGAAGCTGTGAAAGCATATGTCCGGTAGAAGCGATAAAGATGGAAGACGGTAAAGCTAAGATTAGTGATGAATGCATTGAATGCGGTGCGTGTGTCGGTGAATGCCCAGTGGAAGCAATCAGTATATAAAAGTTTTGATTGGAGGTGTTTTATATGCCAGGAAAAGACGGAACAGGACCGTTTGGTATGGGATCTATGGCGGGAAAAGAGAGACGCAGGGGGCAACGCGGAGGAATCGGTGCTGGTCCAGCGGGATATTGTAGTTGCCCTAAATGTGGTGAAAAAGTAAGCCATATGGCAGGAGTGCCCTGCACTTCCCTGAAATGCCCCAAATGTGGCTCTTCGCTTATTAGAGGTTTTTAGTTACAATGAAAAACGATATCCTTATTAAAAACATAACCCCCAGCAAGGAAAACTATTTAAAAGTTTTGCTTGAATTATCCGGCAGTGAAGAAGTGCGCTCGAGTGAAGTAGCTGAAGCTTTAGGAATTACCAAGGCTAGCGTCAGCTGTATGATGAAACGATTAAGGGATGAAGGATATATTACCAAGGAAAAATATGGTACCGTTACCTTGACGGAAAAAGGACTTAAAGAAGCTGTGAATGTTAAAAGACGCTATAACCTTCTCAAGTCGTTTTTCGTCAGAATCTTAGGGGTAGATACAGCAACGGCGGCTGAGGACGCTTGCCGGATTGAGCACATCATCAGCCCTGAGAGTTTAGATAAAATTGATGAGCAGCTCAACTATCTTTGATCTGATTGTGAGGCAGAATAATCAGAAAGATATAAAAGTTAAGAAGGTGCAGCAATATCAAGAGGATGCGGAGCAGGACCGGCTGGTATGGGACCGATGACCGGCTGCATATACTTCGCGTATTGATGAACAAACCGTAATAAGATTAAGTAAAAATTAATGAATGTACGAAAGGAGTACTATTTATGCTAAGAGGAGACAGAACGGGCTCGATGGGAATGGGCCCTATGATGGGACGCGGTGCCGGCTATTGCAATGGATTTGCGGTACCGGCATATGCAAATCCAACCGGATTTGCAGGAGGATTTGGATGTGGACTCGGACGTGGCCGCGGACATAGAAATATATTCTGTGCAACCGGAATGCCTGGCTGGGCGCGCTATGGTTATCCCGTATACACGGGAGCAAATACTCCCGCATTTGATGAGAAAACATTTTTAAGCAATCAGGCCGAGTTTTTGGAAAACCAGCTTAAGCAGGTAAAGAAGCAGCTTTCCAGCCTGAACGAAGAAGCTGAATAACCTTCGGTTAGCCATGCGTTATGGGGAAAAGGCACTGCTATACGCCTTTTTCCCATAAATTAATCGAGGGGATGAAATATATTAAAGGAGGTTTGAACTCTTGGATTATAAGTATATATCAGAAAGGCTAAAAGATTTATTGAGCCTTAAAAACGAAGTGGTTGGTTTAAAGCTGCTTCAGGATAATACATCCGTAACAGGATATAACTGCGATAATAAATATACTTTTTGCCAGTTTATCATGAAAGCCCGCGAGGGAAATAAGCTTCTGGCCACCGCCGACAATATAGCATGCGCGAACGGTGCCTCAGCATTGGGGTTTATTCCGATTCCGGAGAAGCTTATGAACGGCGAGTTTTTGTCTCAGCTGGGCAGCTTCCAAAAGGAAGGCGCACAAAAAACCATGGAAATGATGCCGCGCTTTAGTCAGAAACAGTTTTCTGGCATCGCTTTAGCGCCTCTGCCCGAAGTTGATTTTGATCCCGACATCATTATTTTGGAAACGGTGCCTGAGCATCTGATGTGGTTAGCGCTTGCAACTATTCATCAAACCGGCGGCAGACTTGAATTTACTTCCAGTATTTCAAACGGGACCTGCGTTGACACAACGGTTGTCCCATTTTTAACGCAAAAGCTTAATGTCAGTTTGGGGTGCTATGGATGCAGGAACGCTACCAGCATTCCTGAAGAAAACATGCTTGCCGGGTTCCCCGGCAGCCAAGTCCAGAACATATTGAATGCCCTTCAAATGATCAGTGAAAAAGCAATGCCTAGAACGCGGGAAAAGAGGGCATACGCTCGTTTGAAATAGGTTGCCTTGCCGTGAACCATTGTTAGCATATGCTAATAATAACTATAAACTTGAGTTGGATCTAAAATTATAAACTTGGAGAAACAGATGGAAATATTCCTTGACTGCTTACCATGTGTGTTGAGGCAGGTGCTTGAAGCATCAAGAATGACAACTGACAAACATGAGACACAGGCAAAAATTATGGAAGAATCAATAGAGATTCTCACTGATTATAAAAGTTACAGATGTTCGCCAGATATCGTAAAAGATATGCATCAAGTCGTTAAGCGGCTGACCGGTGCATCTGACCCATATAAAACGATAAAAGAACGAGATATTAACGCCGCAAAGAAAGTTGAACCATTTCTTAAGCATTATTTGGAGCAAAAACAAAATGAATTGTACTGGGCACTGAAAATTGCGGCCACAGGCAATATTATAGACTCAGCAATCTATAATGATATAAGTATTGAAAGCAGTATTGAAAGAGAGCTTGCCAAAGAGTTTTCGATCTGCGATATTGATTTGCTTGAAGAAAAACTAAAAACAGCAAACAGCATATTGATGATCGGAGATAATGCGGGAGAAACTGTCTTTGACCGAGTGCTAATTAAACACCTTGCTGGCTATAAAATTACCTACGTGGTCAGAAGTGAGCCGATCATAAACGACGCGACTTTACAGGATGCTTATGATTCCGGCCTTAATGATTATGCAGATATTATCACTACTGGATGTGGGGCACCCGGAGCCATTTTAAATCAATGCAGCACGGAGTTTCTTTCTGCATTTAACAGTGCGGATATTGTTATCAGCAAAGGTCAGGGCAATTTTGAAGCTCTTTCGGATTGCCGGAGGCCCGTGTTTTTTCTCCTGAAAGCAAAGTGTTCCATGATAGCGGCAAGACTGGGTGTGGATTTGAATGATTATGTTTTTAAGTACCATAGAACGGAGTTGATATAAATGGCCAGACCGACTAAATGGAGAAAGATCGAAAACGTTCCGGCTATTACCTATTTCGTTCCCTCGGATAAAAAAAATTCGGAGGTTCTGGAAAATATTTTGAAGCTAGAAGAATTGGAAGCTATCCGCCTAAAAGATCTGGAGGTGCTCGAGCAGGGCGAATGTGCGGACAAGATGGAAGTTTCCCGTACGACGTTTCAGCGCATATTATTATCTGCAAGAGAAAAAATCGCCGACAGTCTGGTAAACGGGAAAACGATACATATTGAAGGCGGCAATTTCACCCAGCATATATGCTCCGTCAGATGTCTGGACTGCGGGAAGCAGTGGATGGAGAGCTTAGAAAATCTTGAAGCTATTAACGGAGGCGGCTACGTCTGTCCTACCTGTGGTTCAAAAAAGGTTACCTGCGGGCAAACCTGCAAGGGAAAATTTGGGCATGGGAATTGCTGGAGACACGGCAGAATGGATCGCTAATTCAAATGTTTATTACTTATTCTAATTAAATGCCAGATCTTAAGCTTTTGCTTTTGATCTGGTTTTTATTATAGGCTTAAGCCAGTTGAGTGCGCAGAGCGCGCGAAACATAAAACCACCTGCTATGCAGGTGCGCGTCGAATGTTATACAAAAAAATCACCTTTCCGCTATAATGTAGGTGTTCAAGCCACTTTACAGCGAAAGGAAAGGTGATTTTTATGGCCAATAAAGCAAATAGCTTAGCCCGAACAAAATGGATGTGTAAATATCACATTGTGTTCACCCCCAAGTATAGACGAAAGGTGATTCTATGATTCAGTCACTGCCAGATTTATGCAGGAGGATACTTACAGAGGACAGGGGAATGACCCGCTGAGTTTAAATCTTTATACATATTTCCATAACAATCCAATAATATATGATGATCCTAATGGGTATGGAGTATTTACTACTATTGCAGTAGCTGCTGGAGCTGTTTTAAGTTCTATTTCAAAAAAACATCGAAGATCAAAATCACATTCAAAATCACCTTCGAAAAGGAATAGTAGTTCAACAAAAAACTCTAATGATGTCAGCCTTCAATTTATAGATCAAATTGTCAGCCCCGTAAGCAGTGCATTCAGCAATTTGAGAGAAACTACTACCAATTTGAAGAATACCGTTCGTTTAATTTCTTCTATGGGAGTAAAGGCGACGAATGATGTTATTCCGATGAGCCTCCACTGGATTATATTTCTTGCTGAATAAGAATCTACGATAAGGCAGATACCTATTGTGCGGAATATACTGCTCTTTTTGATTATGGATTACAATGTTTTGATGATAAAATGTTTAATTAATTTGTGCTTGCTGAACAATCGCTAAAGGAAAAGAGCGATACCGACATTAAGTTTTATAAACTATTTAAAGGAACAAAGGGGTTTAAATGGACAGAGATTAATAAAGTCGAATATGATAAAGATTCAGCTGGGGGCTCCATTTGGAAAGGATTGTTCATTTACTTTTTTATAGGAGACACATATCACCGCATTAATATTAATAATTTTGATAAATTACTTTTTAATGAAATAATTAATCAGTGCGATATTAACAACATTCCAGTAAGAGATACGACTTAGTTTTCAGATATGCTATAGTATCCAAAGAGACAGTTGGAAGTAATATATTTGAACCTGACTCAGGTTTAGGCTATGGGGAGTCTATAGAGGGTAATATTTTTAATATATTCATAAGGATTGTAAATTTATATTATCATTCGATTTAAGTGAGGAAAGCCCACAAGCAACACTGATTGCTCCATCAGAAGATAAGTTGGAAAAAATGCTAGATAATGCGTTAGATGCTTCTTTAATTATAATATACAAATGAAGAAGCAGCACGCTTTGACTTAAATAAACGTCAAGATCTGCTTACTAATCTTCACTAATTCGTGATATGATATTGAATAATTAATAAAATAGGATGGTAAGAGTCATGCAGCAGAAACATTCAGATCGTGAAAATATCGAAGAGACTGAAAAGCCGAATAAAACAATTCGGGAGATTTTGGGCGCGATCGTGTTATTTGTTGCTCTGATTTTCAAGACAGTCTTTTGCCAACAGGATTATGATACAGTGTTCAATGCAGGCGGCAAGGCAACCATTATTGTGCTTATGCTTCTATTCTTTGTGATCTATTATATCCAAATAAAGAAAAATGACAAAGGGTAAATAGCGATAATGGCTCTTTTCAAAGTAAAGTAAGAAGCCATTGACTGTTCTGCCACACAATTTAACCAAGGCGTTAAAACAATTCTTAGTGTACGGTCTTATAGAGCCACTTATTTGTGCCGCCGCTTGGCGGCGGAATGGAGATTAATATGAAAGAATGGGGATATGCAAGTGAGATATCCGCGTATGATTCGATGCTACCAATTTTGCCTAGATTGCTCATTTATATATTTTTAATTGTAACACTGATTTGCCTCATTAAGGCATACAGGAAAAGGAATTCACGTATAATAGCCTCTTTAGCTATTTTCGTAGGTATCGCATTTCTAGCAAGATTACTGGTTTTATTTCCGAGAGTTATCACTACAACAGATACTCCTGGTATGTATTTATTATTGTCTATTGCAGAGTTGATTTTTTTCTTTATGACACTCTTTCATTTATATAAATATGTAAGAAGCAATGATCTCAAAGCATTAACAAATATAGAATTAATCACCATCATGGTTCAATTTATTTCTATAATTCTACTCTTACTTAGCACAATCAGAGATTTTTCTGTATTCTTCATTGTATCAGGCTGTCTTGGCTACACCCTGTTATTTCTTGGGGGCTTTACATATTATAGAACCAAACACCATATTTGTATTTCGTTCATAACTTGGGGCATATTTATTTTACTATGGGTAACCAATTTCTATTATGGAATGTATACGGCAGGCTCTTATTCCTGAATAAATTTAAATCAAATTTTCAAATAGGGGGATGTATTGACAAAGAGTAAAAATGAAAGATAATTAAATTCTCTGAATACGATTCGCGAAAAGCAGCATTTGAGTATGCTATTAAAATTACTAATTAATCAAATTATGATGTCAAATTTCAGCAGCGCATTATACATATTGGAGGCCATAAAAAATGTCTGTAAAATTAAATGAAGATGAAAGTAATAACAAAGATCAAATTGATATCCCTTCTAGTAGGAAAAATAGTAAATCAAGAAATAACATATCAAGCACATTGCCTTTAGGCATATGTTTTGGCGTAGCCTTTGGGATAATCTTTGATCAGCTCACCATGGGTATATCGTTGGGAGTGTGTTTTGGCGTTGTATTAGGAGCTTTAACAAAGAAAAAGTAAGCTGCTTTTGACTCTGCCGAAAATCACCGCGAAAGCCTTTAAAATGTCTGGTCAAATCTGCCCGCTTAATCTTTGCTAGTTATAAGCGATATTTTGGAAAGTAATAGAAGATATTAAGGAGATCAAGTGTGAAAATACTTTCACACTTTCCGCTAGGGAACCCAACGGCCTTTGGCCTCCGACTCGCTGCGCTCGCTGCTGTCCGTTTTGCCGAGCCAAGCGAGCTTGGGGCAAAAAGGCATTGGTTCCCTTCGGCGGCTGCAGAGCAGCCTGAGCACCCTCCTTTGGACGGGAGCGGGGAACCCCCTCTCCGCTCCCCGCCTCCATCATAATTTGATTCATGATTGGTAGACGAGGGGTTTCGTTAATCATTTGTGACGGCGCAAAGCGCCGTGATGGAGGCAACTATGAATAAAAAAACAATTACGAAAATTGAAGAATTGAAAGATTATCTTAAAAAAGTAGAATATCTGGGTAGTTCTATTTCATTATTGCATTGGGACAGTGTTGTTAATATGCCAAAAGAGGCAATTGAATACAGAAGCGAAATGATTGGATACTTAACAGGTGAGAGCTATAAGCTTACTACGTCAGAAAAAATGAAAGAGTTTATCGATTATTTTAGTGGAATTGATGATTTAGATGATTTAACCAAAGCCATGATAGAAAATATAACCAAATATTAAAACGGATGATACTTTTTTAAAAGGAAACTACTCTATGGAAAGCCAGAGAAAACTAGGGGAAACCATTTTAGGACAAATCGGTTATGACTACGAAAAAAGAGGAAGAATCGATGAATCTGAGCATCCATTTACGACGAACTTCGGAAATAAGGATGTCAGGATAACCACAAAATACGATACTTCGGATTTCAGACCTGCAATCTTCTCTATGATTCATGAAGGCGGCCATGGAATCTACGAACAAAATATTCCGGATGAACTTGAGGGAACTTCTTTAGGCGTAGGTGCATCAATGGGTATGCATGAATCGCAATCACGGTTTTATGAAAATATTCTTGGGAAAAGTATGGAGTTTTGGAGCTGTTTTTACCCGAAATTTTATGAGACCTATAAAGAGCTTGAAGGGGTGGATCTTATATCATTTTATAGGGCAATCAACTGCGTGGAGCCATCTTTAATTCGGATTGATGCAGATGAACTAACTTATAGTCTTCATATTATCATTCGCTATGAAATGGAAAAGCTCCTGATAAACGGTGATATTAACATTGATGACGTTCCGAGGCTTTGGAATGAAAAATATAAGGAATATTTGGGTGTGGAACCAGAAAACGATGCTGACGGAGTATTGCAGGATGTTCATTGGTCCGGCGGTGATTTTGGGTATTTCCCAGCCTATGCCCTTGGAAACTTGTACGGGGCGCAAATTTTCAATAAGCTAAAAGAGGAAATTACAGATTGGAATTAAAAGATCTACAGTGGAGACTTTTCGTCTATTACGAAATGGTTAAAGGAAAATGTTCATCAGTATGGTGCAGTATTAAAGCCGGCTGAATTAATTAAGAAAGTTACAGGCGAGGAACTGAGTGCAAAATACTTTATAGAGTATCTCAACAATAAATTTGGCAAGTTATATGGCGTATAAGCACTTATTATAGTCAAAACATATAATCAAATTGAAGTCGAAGGTTATTTATATAACAGGAGTTGAAAAATATTTCAACAAACAATCTATTAACAAATGAAGAGGATGAAAATGATAATATTGGCGATCGTAACAACTATAATTGTTGGATGGGTAGGGGGTGCGCTGGGGTTTGATTACATGAATTTTCCCGAATTAGGAACTATATTGGCTATTGCAACAATGGGCGGATTTATTATGGCTGCAATAAGAAAAAATAACCACAGGGAATGAAAATAAAATCTATATTGCGCAAGGGGCTGAGGTTGTTCAACCACCAGATAGAGTAAAGAATGTAGGCAGAACCTTTACGCACTATAAATTGAACTATGCAAGCGACAAATAAGGGTTGTAGAAAAGATGGAGAAAAATAATGAAAAAACATAATCTATTGATTAATAATATTCCAGCTGTTTTATGGGGTGAAAAAAGTTCAAAGTTGTTTGTGGCAGTACCTGGAAATATGTCAAATAAGTCCGATGTTCCCATTTCGATTCTTGCTGAAGAAGCAATTCCGTTAGGCTATCAGGTACTTAGCTTTGATTTGCCGCAACATGGGGATAGAAAAGATGAACCTATACTCTGCAAGGCTCAAAATTGTTTCAGCGATCTTTGTAAAATCATGGATTTTGCACAAACAAGGGCTACCAATATTTACTTATTTGCTTGCAGTATGGGGGCATATTTCGGCTTGCTTGCTTATAAGGACATTCCCTTAAAACAAAGTCTGTTCCTTTCTCCTGTTGTCAACATGGACCGTATTATTGATAATATGATGACATGGTTTAACATAAGTGAGGCGCGGTTAGAGGCTGAACAGGAAATTCCCACACCTGCTGGGCAAACTTTATATTGGGATTATTATTGTTATGTGAAAGAAAATCCTGTTGTTTGCTGGGATCGCCCTACTGCGATTCTTTATGGAAAAGAGGATAATCTTTGCGAATTTAATTTTGTATCTTCTTTTGCAAAGGAATTTAATTGTGATTTGAAAGTAATGGAACATGGTGAACATTACTTTCATACAGCAGAGCAACTGAGCTTTTTAAGACAATGGCTAAAAGAATATCTATGAAAAGTATTCCTCTATATTGATTCTAGCAAAAAGTCTGGAACATTTCCGATAAATCTTCCCTTGAAAAAATTGGATTAGTAGTTTATTCTTGAATGAATGATACTAGTTTATATTGGTTGGATCTGTTTATGCTGTTACCTAAAAGAAGAAGATTGGTAATGCAAGGAGGACTTTATGAGCGCAACGAAAGAATATGATCCGAAATTTACAAGATTTCATGATTTGATGAAATTTCGTGTAAGAGAAATACTATTAGTTTCAACCCCTTACGATTCCTTTGTTCTGGAGGAAGATGGCCATCTTTCCGATAAAATTTTTAGTGAATATTTGGATTTAAATTTGCAGTTTGTTCCCAGAATTGTACATGCAGCATCGGCTGAAGAAGCCTTCGAAGCACTCGAAAGTCGGACCTATGATCTTGTCATTACGATGCCGCATATCACAGATATGAGCCCACTGGAATTCAGCAGGCGTGTTAAGGAAGCATATCCGGAAAAACCGGTGGTTATGCTGACTTATGAAACCTTAGATAATGAAACAATGAGTAACATACGAGAAGCAAAAACAATTGACAGAGTATTTGTTTGGTCTGGTGACAGTCAAATCCTGCTTGCAATTATTAAGTATGTAGAAGATCGAGGGAATGTCGAAGAAGATAGCGAGCAGGGCGTTCAGGTGATTTTGGTTGTCGATGATACGCCTAGTTATTATTCGCAGTTCTTGCCGCTCATTTATACGGAAATCATGAAGCAGACCCGTTATCTTATTTCCCACGCAGTGAATGATCTTCACCGCTTATTGAGAATGCGTGCAAGGCCGAAAATTATATTAGCGATTTCCTATGAAGAGGCAATCGAGATGATTCATAAATATAGAAATAATTTGCTTGGAATTATCTCAGATATCGGTTTTTTGAAAAACGGAGAGGTTTATGACGAGGCAGGATGGGAACTGGCCTCTGTAGTTAGAGATGAAATTCCTGATCTCCCCATTCTGTTACACTCTGAGGAAACGGGAAATATAAAAAAAGCCGAGAAACTGGGAATGCGCTTTCTGGATAAGAATTCTCCGAATTTGCTGAAGGGGCTTCGTAAATATATCTTGGATAATTACAGCTTTGGTGAATTTGTGTTTAGAAGTTGCCAGGGAGAAATTATTTCAAAAGCATCTGATATTACACATTTCGAGAGGGCACTCAAAACATTACCTGATGAGAGTTTTATTTATCATGCAAGTCATAATCATTTTTCCAGATGGTTCAGAGCTAGAGCAGAGTTTGAAATAGCGGATGAACTAAGGGCAAGAGAGCCAAGTGCCCTTGAAAATATTAATGAATTCAAAAAAATTATGGATGATTGTCTTGACAGGATTTTTAGAAGTTATCAGAAAGGTGTTATTATTGATTTCGGATTTTCAAAGATGAATTTTGAAAACTCATTTGTTAGGCTGGGAAGTGGCTCACTGGGAGGAAAAGCCAGAGGGGTAGCATTTTTTAGAAATCTTATTGTTAATTCGGGTCTGCAGCAAAAATATCCTGATATTAAATTAAAGATTCCAAGCTCCTTTGTAATTTGCAGTGAGGTGTTTGAAGAATTTATGCATATGAATGATCTTCAGGAAATGGCGATCAACTCATCGGATGAAGAAGAAATTGCGGATAAGTTTCTTAAGGCACAGCTGCCGGATGTAATTATCGATAATCTTCGGGTATTGATTAATGAAATCGATTATCCGTTGGCGGTACGATCTTCCAGTATTCTTGAAGATTCACAGGTTTTGCCTTTCGCAGGAATATTCAAAACCTATATAATCCCTAACTGTGATTCGAATTCTATAGTTCGACTAAAACAGCTTGTTGATGCGATAAAGCTCATCTATGCTTCTGCGTTTTTTCAGTCTCCAAAGGGGTATGCCAAAAATGCAGATGTTCGGATTGAGGAAGGCTCGATGTCGGTACTCATACAACAGTTGGCAGGTGAAAGACATGGCGATCTTTTTTATCCGGCTGTTTCCGGTGTCGCACAAACCTATAATTATTACCCCTACTCATACATGGAGCCGGAACAGGGAGTTGTCAGCCTTGCACTGGGGTTTGGAAAAGCGATTGTAGATGGAGGGAAGGTATATAGTTTTTCGCCCGCGTATCCTAAGATGAATCCGCCTTTCGCATCACCTTATGAATTTATGGAAAATACCCAGACAAGCTTTTATGCACTTGATTTGAGCGAGCCATCTAAGCAGCTTACCAAGGATGATGATTGCACCTATAGAATTATAGGATTTGAACGTGCTGAACAGGATAAAACCTTGCAGCTGGTAGCAAGCACTTATTTAAGAGAAAACGATATGATCATGGATACCTTTGCAGCAAATGGGCCGAAAATCGTTTCCTTTGCCTCCATATTAAAGTATAATTCCTTGCCTCTGGTTAGTATTACCAAGGATCTCTTTGAACTTGGGAAAAATGCTTTTGGAACCGATGTGGAAATAGAATTTGCGGTAAACTGGCCGGTTGACAATGAAAAACAACCGGAGTTTTACTTTTTACAGATACGCCCGATGGTAGTAGGTCGAGAGGCGAAAGAAGTTAAAATTGAAGAATTCAGCGAAAGGGATGTGATTTGTAAGAGTGCACATATCATTGGGAATGGGATTTATAGAGAAATTACAGATATTATTTATATTGATCCGGATTCTTTTGACATAAGTAAATCAATGACAATTGCATCGGAAATTGGAGAACTTAATAAACTGCTGATGAACGAAGGTCGTCATTGTGTTCTGATGGGATTTGGGCGGATAGGAACTTCTGATCAATGGCTTGGCATACCGCTTCTTTGGTGGCAGATGTCACAGACGAAAGTGGTTATAGAGGCTGATTTAGGAAATCTGGTAGTGGAGCCTTCACTGGGAAGCCACTTCCATCATAATCTTACTTCCTTAAAAATGGGATATTTTCATATTGGTAAAAAATCAAGCGATAAAGAAATTATTAATTGGGAAAATCTGAAACAGGCACCGGTTGTTCGTCAAACAGAGTACGTGAAGCTTATTCGTTTTGAAAAACCTCTTATCATAAAGATAGACGGTCAGAGCAACCAAGGGGTCATCCTAAAGCAGGAGTGATCTTTGCAGAAGCTTACTAGGCACCTTACGCAGAGTAGTATCAAAAATACCCACCCAAGAGGGTGGGTATTTTTGTATTCGGAAGGCGTTGTGGATTACACGATCTTTTAAACCGTTAAGATTACTACTATCTGAGCTTTTCAGAAGCAATCAAGCATGAAATGAAATAACCTTTAATATGATTGAAATGTAGAGCAAGGATACATTCATTTATAATTGGAGGGATGTCAATATGAAAAAAAAGCACACACTTTTTTTGAATTGGAAATCACATGATCGACATATAACCAAAATAAAAGTAAAATCAGAAACAGAAGAATTACCGTATGATATTCAAGTTGTAGCGGAAAATTTATCAATACCTTGGGCGATGGATATCAGCGAGGATGGTACGATATATGTTACTGAACGGCCTGGGACGATTAGAACGATTCAAGATGGTAAATTAAATCCTCAGCCTCTCATCACATTTTCATCCCCCTTTGTAAGTCGGGTGGAAAGTGGTTTGCTGGGGATTGCACTGGATCCGAACTTTTCCGAAAACCATTATATTTATGTAATGCAATCCTATGAAGAAGGCAATCAGATTTATAATCGTGTTGTCAGATTGATTGAGCAAAATAGCAGGGCATTCATTGACCAGGTGATTTTAGACAAAATCCCGGGTGGGTTGATTCATGATGGAGGAAGATTGAAAATTGGATCAGATCAAAAATTATACATCACAACAGGGGATGCCGGGAATTCTTCGCTGGCGCAGGATATGTCAAGTTTGGCAGGAAAAATTTTAAGAATAGAATTAGATGGCAGTATTCCTGAAGACAATCCTTTTCCCGGCTCGCCTGTCTATAGCTTAGGACTTCGGAATCCACAGGGAATAACATGGAATTCAAATAATGTTATGTATGCATCAGATCATGGTTCTGAAGCACGTGATGAAATCAATATGATACAACCTGGCGGCAATTATGGCTGGCCGTTCGTTCAGGAAGATGAAGAGTCCAGCGAAATCATAGGTCAAAAGCCATTGGTCAGTTCAGGAAGCCAGACTTGGGCGCCCTCTGGCATTGCGTTTGTAAATCAAGGGCCATGGCTGGGCAAATTACTCGTTGCAAATCTGCGCGGGCAGCAGTTGATCGCGATTACATTAAATAAAAACGGAACCGAGGTGAATCGTTTAGAATTATGGCTTCAGGGTGAATATGGACGTTTACGTGATGTAATTCAAGCAAAGGATGGATCAATTTATATCTCAACAAGTAATCGGGATGGCAGAGGAGGTGTTCCAAAGCCCGGGGACGATAAAATTATTCGGCTGATTCCGAAATCCGGTAGTATTTAGGAATAATGCTCTGTATGAATCTCTTGAAAAAACTTTTGTTATGTTATTTTGCTGTCCATTTTTTAGATAAATAGAACATACGTTATCGACTTCCAGTCATTTTTATAGTAAAATGATACCGTAAACGATTTTATATGGAGGATAACATAATGTATTTAGACCATGTATCAATCTATACAAACAACTTGGAACGGCTGAAAGATTTTTATGTGAGGTATTTTAACGGGAAAGCAAATGAGAAATACCATAATGAAAAGACCGGACTGCAGACGTATTTTATTACATTTGAAGAAGGCGCGAGGTTGGAAATCATGTTTCGATCGGAACTTGCTGAAGTAGATAGATTAAAGCCTTCTATTGGACTGACCCATTTGTCCTTTCACATAGGCTGCAGGGAGAAGGTCGATGAGCTTACAGAAACATTAGTCGGAGATGGTTATACCTTAAAAAAAGCCCCCAGATTGACGGGGGATGGGTATTATGAAAGCTGTATCCTTGACCCTGACGACAATGAAGTTGAAATTATGGCATAATGAAATAAAGGAATAGAAAAACGGCATTGCAAGGTAGTGCTGTTTTTTTTGTAAAAGCGATTGGAAATCTTTAATGGAAAGAAGAAGATTCGTCTTAAAATGAATATTCTTTAGATATTCACTCCTGGGTGAATATGTTTGGTGTATTCATCTTGAGATGAATAATTATTGATTTTTGATAAAGGAGAAAGTATACTGTAGTTGATAGGAGGGGGTAGGATGTTTTTCTTTTTTCAAGATCATGTGTATATTGCGATTATTGGGGACATTGTTCAGTCAAAAGAACTTAAGGATCGGAAAGAGTGTCAGAAAAAATTCATGACGGTACTGAACGCAATTAATAAGAAGTATGCAGAAGGGATTGCGTCAAAATTTATGATTACCTTGGGTGATGAATTTCAAGGATTACTCAAAAACGGAACGGATACAATGCGGATTGTTTCTGAAATTGAAATGAAAATGTATCCGGTTCAGATTCGCTTTGGTATTGGGATTGGAAAGATCACAACAGATATTAATTCCGAAATCCCGCTTGGAGCGGACGGGCCGGCTTATTATCATGCTAGAAAAATGATTGAAGCCATAAAGGGTACAGAAAAAAGAAATAAAACATCGGATAGTAATATCCTGATCGCATCAGAGGATAACGCTGTGGTAGACACTTTACTGAATACAATACTGTCATTATGCACTACAGTCAGGAAAAAATGGACGGATAGACAAAGAGAAATTGCATTTGACTGCATTGAATATGGGGATAATCAGGTAAAAGCGGCGGAAAGATTAGGGATCAGCCAATCAAGTGTTCAAAAAAGCTTGTCCAATTCAGGCTACTATTCCTATAAAAATGCAATGGATATCGTATCAGAAGTATTCGCACAAATCAAGGTGAATCAAGATGTTTAAAATGATCTTTCTCTTTTTATTGTTTCTACATATTCTTGGAGATTATTATTTTCAGAGCGATCATCTTGCGAAGGAAAAGCGAGAACATCTTTCAAGGGTAAGGAAGCATGGATTAATCTATGCCTTTGTTTGCGTGCTGGCTGTAATCCCTGTATGGAACAGAGATATGGCTATGGCTACGATATTACTGGCGGTCAGCCATTTTGTGATTGATTATGCCAAATATAATTATTTGAAAGAATTATATGCAAAAAAAATGCTTACATCAGATAAGGAAAGAGTCATTTACCTCGTTGATCAAAGTTTACATATCTTTTGTATCGGCATAATAGCGTATTTCTTTACGGTAAGTAATGGGCTTCTGATCGGGTTGCCATTTGTAAATACTATTTTTCAAACAATCGAGCTGCCTTCAGGCAGCGTATTCTCATGGGTGTTGATTTTGCTGCTGATATACAAACCGGCAAATATTACGATCAAACAATTACTTTCACAGTATAAGCCAGATGATGAAAATGGTAATCGTAATAAAAAAACTGGAGGATTTATTGGTTTCCTGGAAAGGCTGGTTCTTCTAATATTGCTGTCGACTAGCCAATATTCTGCTATGGGCTTGGTTTTGACAGCGAAATCTATTGCGCGATATGATAAAATTTCGAAGGATCAGGAATTTGCCGAATACTATTTGCTGGGGACTCTTCTAAGTACCGTAATTGTATTAATCGTATATATGATAATCTTTTAGAGTTGTAGCGCGATAAGAATTTAATCCTACCGTGCTACGCTACATTTGGATTACCGTTTAACAGCAGGTCTAATAGACTTCTAAAGCAAGATGGACTGCATAAGAAAACTGCTGTCATGCAGTTTTTTATGCATAGGATGCCTTTACCAAAAAAAAGACCCTGCTCAATTGAGGTGACCCCTATAAGTTAGACTTTATAGCGTAGTAGTAATTTTCAACTGCTACGCTATTTCTTTATGCTACTTGGAGATTGAGTCTGTATTCAATAGGACTCATCCATCCAAGAGATTCTTTGATTCTTTGTTCGTTATAATATTTTATATACCTTTCAATTGATAATTTCAATTCCTCATAACTATAATATACAACTCCATAATACATTTCCTGTTTCATAATTCCAAAGAAATTTTCCATAACAGAATTGTCATGACAGTTTCCTTTTCGTGACATACTTTGAAATATTTTATTGGATTTTAAAGTATATACATAGCTCTTCATCTGGTATGCCCATCCTTGATCCGAATGAAATGTTCTTCTGTATTTACAATCTTCAGTAATATTTATAACTTCGCTTAACGTATTCATAATGTTTATTGCAGAAGGTTTTTGTGAAATCCCATAGCTAAGAATTTCGCGATTATAAAGATCCATAAATGGATCAAGATATAGCTTCCTGATTAACATTCCTCCTCTTTCGTCAATTTCGTAGTATTTAAATTCTGTTGTGTCGGTAGTTATTTTCTGATGAGGAACATTTGTATTAAATCGACGATGGATTCTATTCGGAGCCACAGTTCCAACCTTTCCCTTATAGGAACTGTACTTTCTACTCTTACGTGTAAATGAAGTTACCTGAATCCCAAGTTTTTGCACAAGACGTTGGACTTTCTTTTTATTTACGATTATTCCATGTTTACGCAGTTCTCCATAAATTCTGCGATATCCAAAATCTTTGTGTTGACTACGTATTTCCAGAATCATTGTTTCTAATGTTTGGTCGTATTTCCGTTCAAATCGCTTTTGCCAATACATATATGTGGCTTTAGGAAATCCAGTAATTGCGAGAATATCTTTTAATTTGAAGGATCCTCGGAGGCTGTGGATGATTCTCGCTTTTTGTTCTGAGATGTTCCCTCTAAACGCAGCCTCCTCAGTTCTTTTAAATATGCATTTTCGATTCTTAATTTTAAATTTTCTTCTTCGAGTCGTTTAAGATACTCTGATTCAGTATCTATACTTTCGTTGAATTTCGGTTTGACATCTTTTGGTCTTTGATGTGATATAACATAATTGTAACACCATAGTCTAATAAGATATAATCTTATTAAATGAAGGAGTTAACATTATGAAGCACCAACCACACTACGAAACAGAATTTAAGAAGAAAATTGTACGTCTCCACTTAGAAGAAGGACGTACCCTGGTTAGCCTATCTGAAGAGTATGGTGTATCTAAAGCCAGCATTTCAAATTGGGTTAATCAGTTCCGTGAAGAATGCCAAATAAATAAGGAAGCCAAGGAAGACTATGATTACATGAAAGAGAACCTTCGCCTACGCAAAGAATTAACAGAGCTTCAAAAGGAAAATGACTTCTTAAAAAAAGCGGCGGCGTTCTTTGCGAAGGAAATCGATTAGAGGCTTATCGATTCATTCAGGAACATTCTAAAACATTAGGAACCAGATGGCTTTTACGTCGGTTACATATATATCCAAATGCATATTATCACTTTCTTAAAAACAAGAAAGCCAGTTATTATGCGCAAAAAGAGGAAGCATTTAGGATGATAACCACTCTTTATCATGAACACGGCGGTGTGGACGGATACAGAAGTATCCGTGTATTTTTAGCACGTAAAAATATCATCCTGAGTAATCCCACAGTTCATAAATACATGAATAAAGAACTTCATTTATATTCAATCGTCCGCAAAAAGAATTACCACTATGAGAAAGGCAAAGCACATAAGGTTTTCCCGAATCTCATTAACCAGAAATTCTTAGCAGAAGAGATAAATCAAAAATGGTGTACTGATTTTACATATCTTTTCCTGACTGATGGCAGCAAGAGGTACAACTGCTCTATTTTGGATCTGCATGACCGTAGTATAATTGCAAGCATCACTGATAAGCAGATTACCAGTGATTTAGCGATTCGTACTCTGAAGAAAGCCCTGAACTCGCAGCCATATATAAAAGGCAAATTAATTCTACACAGCGATCAGGGGTCGCAGTATACCTCAAAAGCATTTACAGAATGCTGTGAATCCGTTGGTATCAAACAAAGCATGAGTAAAGCCGGTTATCCATATGACAATGCCCCAATGGAGCGTTATTTTAATACATTAAAAAACGAATTGATCAACCTGCATTACTATCATAATGATGAAGAGCTCAATACTGCCGTAGAGGACTTTGCATACACATGGTACAACCATGTAAGGCCACATATGTTCAACAGTTATAAAACACCTTATGAAGCAAGGTATGCAGCATAAAAAAATTAGGCAAAGGTGTTACAAAAATGCTTGACCATTACATCTACTACATGAAGCTTAAAATCAAAAGAGTAAGTTTCATTTTTACGAGACCGCAATAATCCGTCTGAGCCGTATTCTTTATAGGCAGCAACCCAACGCTTTATAGGCCCAGAGTCTGGAATACCATATTTGTTGGCTAAATACCCATAACTACCATTATTGCTCAAATACGCTTGAACAATTTTTTTCTTAAATTCAAAACTATACTTTGCCATAAAAAACTGACCTCCCATAAGTTAGATTTTTTGGTCTAACTTATGGGGGTCAGTTCAAATATAATATTGAACAGAGCTTTTCAAATGGATTAGCCGAAAACAATTTATAAGTTTAGCAAATATTGTACAATCAGTGAGGTAGCCGATAATACGATCCAGCAGATCAGTCCTAAGAGAATTGGCTTTCCTCCATTTTTTATTAATTTGACCAGGTTGGTATTTAAACCGATGGAAGCCATAGCCATTACGATAAAGAATTTTCCTGCCTGAGCAAGATACGCTCCCCAATTTGCAACGAATGGGATAAATGTGTTACAGATTGAAGCAACTAAAAAGCCTAGTACAAACCAGGGAAAAATTTTAGATATTTGATATCCTTTCTTGTCATCAGGCAGATGTTTTCCGGAACGGCAGAAAGCCAAAACAAGTGTGACTGGTACGATCATTAAAGTTCTGGTCAGTTTGACGATTACCGCGAGATTTCCTGCAGCGCTACTGAAGGAATAACCCGCAGCAACGACAGATGAAGTATCATTGATCGCTGTTCCTGCCCAAAGTCCAAACGCTTGATCATTCATACCAAGCAAATGTCCGAGAAATGGAAAAAGGAAAGCAGCAATCACATTAAACAGGAAGATTGTAGAGATTGCATGAACAACTTCCTCGTCTTCTGCCTGAATCACCGGAGCCGCAGCTGCGATGGCAGAACCGCCGCAGATCGCGGTGCCAACACCGATTAGTGTTTTTGTGTTTCCTTTTACTTTCAACATTTTTCCAGCAAAATATGCGGTGAGGAAGGTTGCTGTAAGGGTAAATATCATAAGAATCAGGGTTTGGCTTCCAATTTTAAAAACCTGAAAAAGATTCATTTGAAATCCCAGAAAGATGATTGCATATTGTAGGATTTTTTTTGAGGTAAAAGCGATTCCTTTATTGCATTGTTCTGGACGTTTCCAAAAGGCCAGAATCATTCCAAATAATATCCCTAAAACCGGGCTTCCGATTACCGGGAACGCTTTTCCAATGAACCATGCCGGAATAGCAATCAAAGTGGCTAGTAAGATTCCTGGTAAGTTTTTTTTCATAAATTGTGTCATACGATCCTCCTTTATTCTTGTATTATGATACCCCTTGACTAATGATAAGTAAAATATTATTATCTTATTGAATGAATAAGTAATCGGTAATAGATGAGGATGAAGTATAAGGAGGTGTTTGGTTTGACTTTAAGGCATTATAAAATATTTATCGCAGTCTGTGATACGATGAATATGACTTCAGCCGCTAAAACTCTTTTTATATCTCAATCTGCTGTCAGTCAAGCAATTACAGAGTTGGAAAAATATTATGACATCCGTCTTTTTGAGAGATTATCAAGAAAGCTCTATTTAACACAGGCAGGAGAGAAGCTTTTAAGTTATGCCAGACATATGATCAAAATGAACATGGACGTGGAAAAAGACATGAAAAAGCTGCACGAAAATGGCTCTTTCCGTGTTGGCGCAAGTGTTACGGTAGGGGCACATGTGCTTCCAAAACTGATTTCCAATTATCATCATAAGTACGCACAAACAGAAATAGAGGTATTTGAGGATAATACGGAAAAGATTGAAAAATTGATTTTGAATGATGAGATTGATATTGGCATTGTTGAAGGAGAAATTCTATCTTTGGATATACAGAAATTTGCATTTATGGAGGATGAATTGGTCCTAATATGTGCTGTAAATCACCGATTTGCAGAGAGTCAGACTGTTGAACCACATGAATTGGAGCAAGAAAAATTCATTGTCCGTGAGAAGGGCAGCGGAACCAGAAAACTGTTTGAAGAAATTATGGCGGCAAATCGATTGATGTGGAATCCAATATGGACATGCAATAACGCGGATACCATCAAAATGGCAGTCAGGGAGGGACTTGGAATCTCAGTGATATCATGGCGTACGGTTAGCGATGAGGTGGCATCTGGTTTTCTTTGCCAAACAAGAGTGGGGGGGATACAGTTTAAAAGGCAGTTTAAAATTATTTACCATAAAAATAAGTATATAACAAAATCAATGGAACAATTTATTAACCAATGTATTTCATCTGTTGATTTCTGATTAAAACTATGATATTAATTGTTAAAATGGTAATTTTAAGAGGAGGGTAATAATGAAATCAATTGTTATTTATTATTCGCTGGAGGGTAATACCAACCATGTTGCAAAGATGATTGCTGAAAAAATCGGATCGGATATTATAAAATTAGAACCGAAAAAAGAGATACCGAAAAATGGATTCGGCAAGTTTTTTTGGGGTGGCAAAAGTGTAATGTTTCATGAAAAACCCAAATTATTGAATCAAAATTTAAATTTGGATGATTACGATACAATTATCATCGGAACACCGGTTTGGGCTGGAAGTTTTACTCCGCCAATCAATACATTTCTTACTAAAAATACATTGGTTAATAAAAACATTTTTCTCTTTGTAACCAACGCCGGAGGCAGTACAGAAAAATGCTTTTCAAAATTGAAAGAAAGGTTAGAAGGCAATCAAATAATAGGCACTGTTGAATTAACCAACGTAAATAAAATGAGTGCCCAAGAGTTAAAAGAAAAGGTTTATGAATTCTGCCAGTCTATTTCTGATTAAGAATGCATTGCTATAGCAAGGTATCAATCTTCGAATGAGGTCGACCTTCTTTCGTTTAATCGGCAACACATCCGCATAATTCGGTATAGGGATATTGCTGACAATCCTTAAGAAGCCCTTCATAGAAAGAAAGCACAGCTTTAATTGTACCAAGCCCATGATTTACTTCAAAATATGAATAATCTTCGGATGAGTTTGTTAATTCCCAGATTCCTTTATGAAGCTTTGGTATAAAGTCAGAAGCCATTCCTACTTTTTCCTTATTTAAGATCTGCCACCCACATGAAGATTTAATTAAATCCCGGTTATCCCATTGGATTTCATGATAATTCCCAACCTTGACCCAATAGCCGTCCTGTGTGTTTAAACGTAAATAAAATTTATATTTCATAATTTCTCTATTCTGATTCTATTCGTATCTTGATTTAAAAATATAATACGCACTTATTATCTTCGAAAACAATCAGAAATATTATGAGGTCAAAGTGTAAATAGTTGGTGTTTTACGCAAAAATTCCTGTAATTGTTTGAATCATAGGAATTGCTATCATGTCGATTCCATTTCAAATGGAAACAGGCATAATTTTTGATACTCGTTCTATTCTTATTAGTGTAACTGCACTGACTTTCGGTTCTATACCTTCTCCTATTGCAGGGCTTATTCGCTGAAGGTTGATTTGCCTAACAACATAGAGATCATTTATCAGCATCGTGAGCGGTGTGAACGGAAAGGTTATCCAAGCGGATTGAAGTGTACTGAAATATTGATTGAAGCTCAAATATTGATGGTTGCTGATGTGGTGGAAGCTAATAAAGGGGATATTTCGCTTGTATATAAAAGAGTCAGGCGATGCATAGCTCGTGTGCAAGCAATATAAAGTAAGCTTCTATCATACTTCGTAAAATAAGTGGCTTTGTCTACGCAGGGAACTATGACTTCGTCAAACTCTAATCCTTTTGCCATCTGTATTGATGTAATAGATATGCCGTTTACAAAATGGGTGCTTTCCGGCGAAATCAAATGTACATCAAAGTCAGGCGATAGCTGATCATAAAGTAATCTTGCATCATGGTTGGTCTTTGTAACTATTCCAAGGGAAGAATACTCTGTTTGAGAAAATTCTTTAATCCCATTTTTTATGCTCAGAAACTCAGACCTCTTATTCTGACACTTAATTAACGCAGGAACTTCACCGTGACGTTCTATGGCTTCTATCGCTTTAATATGCTTGATTTGTTTTGCAAAAGAAATAATCTCATAGGTGGAGCGATAGCTTTTTGACAATTCAACAAACTCCGCACCATCATATAATTGCCGTATATCATCTAGCGTGTGTAAATGATTGGAGTTGATAAATTGACCGAAATCCCCCAAAATGGTTTTTGGGCATTTAAACAGCAGATTGATTACTGCGTATTGGATAGGGGTGTAATCTTGCATTTCATCAACAACTAAATGCCGAATTGTGCGGCTTTCCTGCAATCCTTCATAAAAGGCATGAAGGTAAAGAAAAGGGAATACGTCGGTCCACTCCAATGTTTTCTTTGAGGGCATGACGAACATTTTCGGGGCCTCAATGAATTTATAAAACTCCTTATAAAGCGATCGTGTATTTTTTACTTTCAACATTTTGTTTAGGGCGTTGAGAATAGTTCTGCTTTTGGGTATCTCATCGCCCATATAATTGTCAGTATCAAAACGGTTAAAAATATCATCTGCTACCATCTGCAAACGCTGTTTGATAGGATATTTGTTATAAGCAGCAAAACGTGCACTTATCGTATCTGCCTTTGCAGTGAAGCGTCCATAAGTATAATCAGCAGGTTCAAAAACAATGCCGGGCATTTGTGCAATGAAGTTATCCATTTGTTTCACAAAATCCAACGTAGACTTAAAGCGTACACGCTCTGCCCATGCGCTGTCGTTTGCTTCGATTGGGTCTTTGTCTGCCTCAAAATCAACGACACCCTCCAATTGCGCTTTGGCGAGATCCGCAAAGCTCAGTTCATAAATAGGCTCTTCGCCAAGCTCCGGCAGAACATTTGAAATATAATCCCCAAAAACCTTGTTTGGCGACAATATAGTTACGTTTTTTGCTGATAATCTGTCTTTGAAGCGATACAGCAAAAAGGCAATTCGATGAAGGGCGATAGAGGTTTTACCGGAACCGGCAACTCCCTGAATGATAAGTGTACCTGTTTTTTCATTTCTAATGATTTGGTTTTGCTCCTTTTGAATGGTGGAAATAATGGATTTCATCTTTTCGTCAGAAGTATGGCTCAATTCCTGTTGTAGAATATTATCCTGAATGTTGACGGAGCTTTCAAGAGCATATTCCAATTTGCCATCTTTAATTCTGAATTGCCGTTTACGGGTTAATTTTCCCTCTATTCTTCCCTGGGGAGCATTAAACCCTGCCGAACCAATTTCATAATCATAGAACATACTGGCAATAGGAGCACGCCAATCAAATATCAGTAATTCATCTTCGTAACTGAATGAAAAGCGACCAATATAGTACGCGGTTGATTTTATGCTGCTACTTTCTTGAAAGTCTATTCGAGAAAAATAAGGAGAAGCTTTTAGTTTAGCCAGCTTTTCTCGAATACCTACCGAAAATGCTCCAGAACTGTCAATTCTATTTAGCGCCAATTCATTTTGAAACATTTCATGTGGGTCTATATCACCGCGATTATCCACCATGTAGCGCTTCAAATCCATATAATCTCCATCAATTCGTTCAACATGGGCATCAGCCTTTTTCAAAGCATCATCCAGTTTATTATTTATTTCTTCCAGATGAAGTATTTCATCTGGGAAAGGAATACTGTTATCCTTATTTTGAGCAGTAGTACTTTGAGTTCTCCTATTAGTTTTCTGTTTGTCACTCATTTGTTATCTCCTTTGGTAAAATAAAACGTTGTGTAGGATAACCAAACTCGATCAGCAACTCGGCCTCCGCAAATCCTAAATCCATAATCGCTTTACGATGTCCAGTATCTGCTTTGTCGCCCTCTCTATATGTGGTAATGCTGATATCCTTTTCCTTTAATAGATCTCCCATTACCTTATCAAGAAACGCTTTGGGAATTCCTTTTTTACGATAGAGTGGATGTGTGCCCATAAAGTCAATGCTTCCAGTTTTATAAGAGAAGAGCATTGCGCCAATCGCAATCTCATTATCTTTCAATATTAAAGCCTGTCCTGTTCTGATTCGCTGTCTCAATACTGGAATATATTCATCCTCATGAAGATGTGGAAAACCATCGATGACAAGCCGAACCAGAGCCATCCAACAGGGGATATCCTCTTCTGATGCGTAATCAATATTCCACTGATTATTTTCTTCACTATTAAGCATTTCGTACCCTCCCTCAAATTTAAATTTTGATTGTAACGGATAAAATTTTTCATTATCCCGATACTTGCTGGGAGGTTGCTTATACATGGCGGTAAAAATATTTGTAAATGCCTGCTGGCTTTCGTATCCTGCAACTAGAGCAATATCGAGGATTGGCTTATCCGAAAAAACCAGTAATTTTGCGGCCTCGGTTAGTTTCCGGCGCTGAACATACTCATGAATAGTAAGTCCAATTGTTTTGGTGAACATGCGGTGGAGATGATGCTTTGAATAGTGAACCGCGTTTGCTACAATATCCAAATCAATTTTTTCAGTTAAATGTGCTTCAATATAATTAATGGCTAATGCCGTATTTTTGATGCTGTTATTTGTCATTCCGTCTTGCCTCCTTTCGATTGATGCTATGCGGATATATCATAGTATATCAAAATCAAGCAACCTGATTTTAATTATTCTTGCTATTTTGATATGAAAATGCCATTTGCTAAAGCATCAACAGGCTTAAAGCCTATAAAATAAAAAAAGTGGAAATGACGGAATCGAGGCTTCCTATTTCCACATGTCGCCACGAGGGCGACAACGGCTGCGCCTCCTGCTTGCTTCGCTCGCTGCTGTCCGTTTTGCCATGCCAAGCAAGCTTGGGGCAAAAAGGCAACGGTCAAGGAGCTTTCTTTGATACTCTGTCAATATCTCTGAAAGCGATATTGACAGAGTAATAAAAAAAGTGGCTGACGCCACGCTTGTGCGACGCGGAATTTATCACTACGTCGTACTTTTTTGTTGCGTCATGGTTTTTTATCCTTTAAAATTTACTTGGTGATGTTTTGTGAGTTCGAAGTTTACCATCAAGCAAATATTTCAAGATCACTGGCCCGCATTCCTCTCTTCCAATCCAAGCATTCGTCCTATCGTCAAGGATGAAGTTGAAAAAATGCTTAATTGCGGTGATTTGAAAAAGGGCTATGGTCTCTACTACTGTCATCACTGCAATCGATTCCATTATGTGCCTTTTCGCTGCAAATCCCGCTTCTGCAATACCTGCGGCACCGCCTATCAGGCAGATCGTGCCGATTCCATATCTGCAAAGCTGATTAACTGCCGCCACAGGCATATTGTTTTTACGATCCCTCAAGAGCTTCGTGAGCTTTTTAGAAAAAACCGCGCCCTTTTGGATCTTCTTTTTAAGGCTGCTGCTCAAACGATTACCAACTGGTTTTACAATCAGAATCATAAGGAATCCTTTACTCCCGGTATAGTCTGTTCCCTTCATACCTTCGGTCGCGATCTCAAGTGGAATCCACATATCCATATGATTGTATCCGAAGGTGCCTGCGGCCTGCTTACTCCTTGGAAAGCATTCAACTTTTTCCCTTATGTGATGCTGCGGAAAAAATGGCAGACTACCTTGCTTTATCACCTTGAGCGACACTTCGGTAATGATTCGTTCAAATTCCTGAAAAACAAAATGTATTCCAACAACAAGGACGGTTTCTATGTCCACGCTCCCAAATCTGATTTTAACTCTCCCAAAACCGTCGCTAATTACATCACCAGATATATCGGAAGGCCTGCCTTGGCTCAATCACGTATTACGAATTACGATGGGCAAAACATCTCTTTTTGGTACAACCGCCATGAAGATGAACAACGTCAGGACGAAACCATCCCTGCTTTTGAATTCATCGAAAGGCTTATCATTCACATTCATGAAAAGTATTTCAACACGTTGCGCTATTACGGTCTCTATGCGAAAAAGCATAAGTTTGCCGATAGGCTTGTTTTCCTTCTTTCAAGACATTCTGCGAAAGCCCGCCTCTTGTGCAGAAATTGGGCTTTCCGAATCGAACTATCCTTTGGCTATGATCCCACTAGATGCTCTTGTGGAAACTATATGGAATTTCTCGGCGTTTTCCGGCCTGGTGATGTTGCCTTTATGCCCCCTTGATGTGTATAATGGTGCCATTGGAGGTACTGCAAAATGACTAAGCATATTTATATGAAAAAATCTGAATACAATCGAATCACCGCCGAGAAACTACGCACTAAATATATGAAGAATCCGCCTGAAGGATATACAAAATCAGAAATCAAATCGATGTCGGATGATTCCATCCTTGACATGGACTATTTTCTTCACGAAGAGTCCTACGACTTTTACGATGATGATTTCCCCGCTGAAGAGCCTGATGAAATCATCCATCTTATCGATGATTTACCTAAAGATCCTGTGGATGAGGATATTCCTTGGTAATCAGGTTCTGTTTTCTTATGCGCTTCTTTCCCTTGAGGCCTTTTGGGGCCTCTATTTTTATTCCTGGTTTTGAACGATATTTCCTACTGAATAAAAAAAGTGGCTAACGCCACTTTAGATTTTGAATTGATAAAACTCGTATGAATTATGCAATTGCTGTTTCCAAAGCAATTTTCATCATGTTGGTGAAGGTTTTTTCCCTTTCTTCTGAGGTTGATTGTTCAGAAGTGATGAAGTGATCACTGATGGTAACCATACAGAGTGCTTTTGCGCCAAGGTGAGCGGCGTTCATATACAGTGCTGCAGCTTCCATTTCTACAGCTAAAACGCCCATTTTTGCCCATTTTTCCCACCATCCTTCCTGCTGCTCGTAAAACACGTCACAGGAAACGATATTTCCTGCGTGAACAGGAATTCCTAACTTGTCTGCGGAAGTTTTCGCCGTTAAGAGAAGATCAAAATCCGCACAAGGAGAGTAGGTACCATTGATGCCAAAGGTGTGTACATAATTAGAATCTGTGGAAGCTGCTACTCCGAATACGATATCTCTGATTTTAATACTTTCCTGAAAAGAACCGGCCGAGCCGATTCGGATGAGATTTTGTACGCCATAATCAGAAATAAGTTCCCAGCTATAAATTCCCATCGACGGCATTCCCATACCTGTTCCCTGAACAGAAACTGGAACACCCCTATAAGTACCCGTATAGCCAAGCATTCCCCTGATTTCATTGTAACATTTCGGGCTGTCCAAAAAGTTTTCTGCAATAAATTTTGCTCTGAGCGGATCTCCCGGAAGCAGGATAGATTCTGCAATTTCACCTTTTTGTGCAGCATAAATATGTGCAGTCATAAATAACGACCTCCTATTTTTTTTTAACAGTATATCATAATCGAAGGAAGATTGGGAATACTTAATTCCTGTTTACTTAGAGATACAATTCATGTATGATAAGATTAGAGAACATCATATTACATAGCATATTACGTAATAATACATACCTTGTTATATCGTAACGTTATTCTTCTAGAGGAGCATAAAATGGAAAATAAAGTGAAAGGAAAATATCATAAGGTAAGAGAAATAAAATCTCTAAAGGATTTGCTGAATTCCAGCGTTCAGCTTTATTCAGAAAGACCTGCATTTTGGGTTAAGAAAGTGAAGGGTGGCAAGTATTGTCAGATCACCTATGCTCAGGTTAAGAACGATGTCGATGCCCTGGGGACGAAATTAATATCTATGGGTCTTAAAGATGAAAAAATTGCGGTGATAGGGGAAAACTGTTATGAGTGGATTATTTCATACTTTGCAGTGGTTAATGGTACCGGAGTTGTAGTTCCTTTAGATAAAGAGCTAAGTAAGGATGAAATCTATAATCTTCTCCGAAAAGCTGGCTGTAAAGCAGTCTTTTTCACGCAAAGCTATGAAGACTATTTTAAAGATTTTGATATCGAATTTAAGATAAAAATGAAGATTTACGGGGATCGGACTGATATTTTTCAGCCGTTGCAAGAACCTGAAAATACTACACTTAAAACCGGGAATATTATTGATTGGCAAGACTTGGTTTTTTCTGGTGAAAAGCTTATTTTGGAAGGGAACCGAAAGTTTATTGATTCGGAAATTGATCCTTATGAAATGCAGATCATTCTCTTTACGTCAGGCACTACAGATGCCGCCAAAGGTGTTATGCTGAGCCATAACAATCTTGCTTCCAATGTCATGGACACTTGTAAGATTGCATATATTGCACCCGAGGATAGAACCTTATCCATTCTGCCGATTCACCATACCTTTGAATCTACCATGGGAATGTTCCTCGTTTTATATCGAGGTGCATCAGCAGCATTTAACGAAGGGCTGAAATATGTAAATAAAAATCTTGTAGAAGCTAAGACAACCGTATTAATCGGGGTTCCGCTTATCTTTGAATCTATCTATGACAAGCTTTGGAAGCAGGCGGAAAAGTCCGGTAAAGCGGGTAATTTAAAAAAGGCAATTAAATTGAACAGAATTTTAAAAGCTTTGGGAATCGATTCCAGCAAGAAGCTTTTTAAGAGTATACATGAAAAATTCGGCGGAAACTTGAGATTAATGATTACAGGAGCAGCGGGCATTGATCCGAATGTACTGAGAGGATTTGAAGATTTAGGCTTTACAATGATGCAAGGTTATGGGTTGACAGAATGTTCTCCTTTGGTATCCGGATCTCCTGATTTCTGCAATCGATATAAAAAAGCTGGTTCTTCAGGACCTGCAGTGGCGAGCGGTGAAATAAAAATTGTCGATCAGGATGAAGACGGTATTGGCGAGATCACTTTTAAAGGACCGAATGTAATGCTTGGTTATTACAAAATGCCGGAAAAAACCAAAGAAGTTTTAAAAGACGGCTGGTTTTATACCGGTGACCTGGGTTTCCTGGATGATGAGGGCTGGCTCTATATCACAGGCAGAAAAAAGAATGTGATTGTAACGAAAACAGGAAAAAATATCTATCCGGAGGAGGTTGAATACTATATCAACCGAAATAAATATATCCAGGAAAGTCTGGTTCATGGTGCCATTGATGATGGAAATGATGATATGTTGGTAAGCGCACAGGTAAGACCAAACTATGATGTGATTTATGAAGAATTTGGAGAAGGTTTTGGAGAGGATGAGGTTCAATCCCTCATAAGGAAAGTGATTGCTGAAATCAATGAAAAACTTCCAATTTATAAAAGAATCAGAAATATTGCAGTTCGAAAGGATGAATTTATTAAGACGACTACGAAGAAGATTCAACGGTATAAGAACGTATAAATAATATTTGTATATGAATGACATAGGCAACCAGAGTAGAATTGATTTTCGAAAATTTGAAAGGATAAGAATTTCTTGAAGTATTCTGCTCAAGTTGCCTATTTTTCTTATAATTTTTTCATATTTAATGATGTTTTACAACGTAGCAGATTCCATGAAGGTGACCGAGCCGTTTGTGGCATCCAGCCTTGTTTTTGTGCCCATAGGGATCGTAATGTGCGGATAGATATGTCCTGCTCTGAAATTATTTATGGTTGGTTTTTTAAAGGGTTTTACTACTTCTTCAAAAATTTGATGAAGCGTCAAATTTCTTTCTGGCTCAAGATCAGGATCTCCACAGTCAGCCCATGTGCCCAGAATAATTCCCTTGCAATCTGAGAATTTGCCTGCCAGAGCAAGTGATGTCAAACCTCTGTCGATTTTATAATGCCTTTCTTCTACTTCTTCAATAAAAAGAATTTTATTTTTTGTATCTACTTCATAAGGAGTACCTAAGGTTGCGGTCAGAAGGGAAAGATTTCCGCCTATTATCGTACCCTCAGCAATACCGGGATGGATTGTTTCTATTGGTTCTTCGGCAATCACCGGAACCTGCCCCATTGGTTCTGTAGATAGTAGATTACCAGTTAAGCTCTCCAGAGTAATGGAATCCAGTGAACTCCAGCCCCGCGAGGGCATGGGAGCATGAAGGGTGATCAGATTGCAGATTTGATTGAAAGCGATATGTAAACCGGTAATGTCACTGTAACCCAAAAAAAGTTTGGGATTTTTTGAAATCATTTTATAGTTGAGTTTGTTCAAAATACGTGTAACACCGTAACCGCCGCGAATACAAAAAATACCATCAATTCTTGGATCAGAAAAAGCAGTGTTGATATCTTCCGCACGGATGTCGTCAGAGCCGGATAAATATCCGTGAACCATTGTAACAGAAGGATATAAGACTGGTATGAGCCCAAGAAATTTTATGGAATCAACGGATAATTTTAATTTTTCTTTATCAACCGGAGACGAAGGTGCAATAAGAGCAATACGATCACCCGGTTTCAGGCATTTTGACTTTATTATTGGGAACATTTTAAAAGTACCTCCTCATACTAGCTTGTCAGAGAAATATCAAACCTCTAATTTGTAAATTTCTACTGCTAATTTTGTTCTTTGATTAATATTATATTAATACAGTTACATGATTAACACTGTAGGGAGGGATTTAAGCTTGATTAATCTTGTGGAATTAGATGAACTGATAAGAGAAGCGGAGCAGTGGGCTGTTAAAGTAAGGCAGGATTTTCATCGTTGGCCTGAACTTGGAAATGAGGAGTTTAAAACTGCAGAAAGAATTAGAAAAGAATTGGATCATCTTGATATTGACATAGAACGTATGCTTTCTACTGGTATTGTGGGAAATTTGCAGAAAAACCAAGCAAAAAAGACGATTGCATTGCGTGCTGATATGGATGCTCTACCAATTCAGGAAGCAGTCTCTCTTCCGTTTTCATCAGAAAGAAAAGGTCTCATGCATGCCTGTGGACATGATGTACATATGGCTGTTTTGTTAGGAACTGCAATGGTTTTGTGCAAAATTAAAAATGAAATTAATGGTAATGTTAAATTTATATTTCAACCTGCGGAGGAAACAACCGGTGGCGCAAAACGAATGATAAAACGGGGGTGCCTTGAACCGAAAATCGATTTTATTCTTGGACTTCATGTAAAGCCGGATCTTCCGGCAGGCACCATTGGAATCAAGTATGGTAAGGTACATGCTTCCTCCGATTCTTTTCAAATCATTATAAAGGGGAAAAACAGCCACGGTGCATATCCGGAGCAAGGGATTGATTCTATTGTAGCAGCGTCACAGATCGTGGCAGGGGCGCAAAGCATTGTCTCAAGAAATATCAGCCCATTGAATCCTGCAGTGATTTCCTTTGGCAGCTTCCACGGAGGAACTGCGACCAATCTGATTGCTGAGTCAGTTGTCTTAGAAGGCACTATACGGGCATTGGATCCCTTCAATAGGGAACTTTTGAAAGAAAGACTGAAGGAAATGACACAATGTACGGCAAAAGCATATGGAGCGAAAGCAGTTATAAAATTTAAAAAGGGTTATCCGATGTTAATAAATGATAACCTGGTTTTAGAGGCTGTAAAAAATGCTGTCATTTGTGGAACCGCCATTGAAAAGGTTGTAGAATTGAAGGAACCTTCGATGGGAGTTGAAGACTTTTCCTACTTTTTGGAAAAGGTGCCTGGTGCGTTTTTCTTCTTAGGAAGCGGCTTTAAAGGCAGAGAAAATGAGGGCATACATTCCGCTGGGTTTGAAGTGGATGAAAAATGTATTGGTGTCGGGATTCAGCTTGAAGTGATGTCCGTCCTAAAATTGTTAGAGTAAAAATGCTAAAATGATATATAATTCAAACAATAAAAATAGGGATAAAACAAATCATGCCAAAAGCTGGGAGACACGGCCAGCTTTGGCATGATTAATTTTGATTCATATTGTGCATTTAACTTATGCACGGTGGGGACGGGTGAGATTATTCTGCTTTTGCTTTGTTGAATCTAGTGGTCAACCTGGAAACTTTTCTGGAAGCTGCATTCTTATGAATGATTCCTTTGGAAGCAGCCTGCATAAGTCTCTTTTCTGCTAAAGCCAGCTTTTCTTTCGCTGTGTCAAAATCTCCGGAAGCAATTGCTCCTTCAAAATTTTTAAGGATCGCCTTCAGATGAGATTTAACTCTTCTGTTGATCGCTGTCTTTTTTGAGATAACACTGATTCTTTTCTTTGCTGATTTAATATTTGCCATTATTTCACCCCACTTTCGCAAAATATCGTAACTTGAAGTATATATGAATAGAATGGAAAATGCAAGGTAAAAATATAAATTGAAGAAAAAGGGTTAACCGGGCAGAATGTTAAGACGATGAAAATCTACGAACTTCGTTTTCGTGATTTTCCAGCCTAAATTCTGCCGGGCGGTTCTAAAGAACCGGGCAGAATGTTAAGACGATGAAAATCTACGAACTTCGTTTTCGTGATTTTCCAGCCTAAATTCTGCCGGGCAGTTCTAAAGAACCGGGCAGAATGTTAAGATGATGAAAATCTACGAACTTTGTTTTCGTGATTTTCCAGCCTAAATTCTGCCGGGCAGTTCTAAAGAACCGGGCAGAATGTTAAGACGATGAAAATCTACGAACTTTGTTTTCGTGATTTTCCAGCCTAAATTCTGCCGGGCGGTTCTAAAGAACCGGGCAGAATGTTAAGTAGAGAGGAAAATGATTTATGAAATATCGAACGGATTTAGCAATTGAAAATAAGGAAATGTATGACTCGGAGAATAAAGGCAGGAATGTTGAAATATCTGGGGTTGAGGTTGAGACTGAACAATATGAGGACGTTGTGGGAATTACAAGAATCAAGATAACGGATGAACACGGAAGCAAAGCACTATCCAAGCCGCTTGGAAATTATATCACCCTTGAGGTTGACGGAGTTGTGGACGGACCGGAAGAGATTAAGGAAAAGGCTGCAGTCGCTTTGTCCAGAGAATTAAAACGGCTGATACAATTTCATAATAAACTTAAAGTTCTAATTATTGGTCTTGGTAATGATAAAGTGACACCCGATTCTCTGGGACCTTATACTGTTTCCAAAGTAAAAGTGACCAGGCATTATTTTTTAATGTATGATGCAGACAGTGATGATGAAATGTCCTGTGTCAGCGGCTTTATTCCGGGAGTTATGGGGTCAACGGGGATGGAGACCGCTGATTTGATTCAAAGTGCTGCAAAGATTGCAAAACCGGAGATTATCATTGCAATTGATGCATTAGCAGCGAGAAATATCGAGAGAATCAGCACAACTATTCAAATTAGCGATACTGGTATTTCACCGGGAGCTGGAACGGGAAATATGCGCAAACAGCTTAATGAAAACACATTGGGAATGAAAGTGATTGCCATTGGTGTTCCGACGGTGATTGATTCAAAAACTTTAATGCTGGATTCTTTATCCGGATTTTTAAAAGACCCTGCAGGGGCAGAGCAATATATGGAGCAAAATGGAATGGAGATGATTGTTACTTCAACGGACATTGATCAGGTGATCAAGGATTTTTCGGAGATAATTGCAAATGGAATTAATATAACGGTTCATCCAGGCATATACTCTTAGTATTACGGAGTGATGGGGAGTTAAATTAATGAGAAGAAGATATGGAGGATACTACGGCAGGAAACGGATTAGCGGAGGAAAACTTGCTGTTTTATCCTTGCTGTTTTGGGCTGTCTCCGGTTTTATCATGATATCATTTATTCATGGCGGACCGTTACAGTTGTTGGAAGCAAAGAGTGAAGAAGTGGCAAAAATGTATATTGAAGATATATTCCCAACGGTCAACAGAGGTTCAGGCTATGAGTCGAGAGAAGCCCTAGAAGATCGGATTGAATCTGAGCTGAAGGTGAAAAGGGAAGGTATTTTAGATGAAGATCAATCAAAGAGCTTTCTGAAATCTATGGTTGGATCTATGTTTCCTGCAGCAGAAGTTTTAGATGATGACTTGGCAGAGGAAGATCCGGGAATCATCTTTAATGCAGAAGATGCCAATCAGACAAATCCTGAAGATTCCTCACAGAATGCATCTGATGCAAAGGATACGGATTCCCTTGATTCTACAACAGCAAATATTAATTCCTCAAAACCAGTGGTGATTATCTATCATACCCATGCGACGGAGTCCTATCAGCCTGTTACGGAAGGGAATTTCCACTCATTAAATGAATATGGAACAGTACGTGAAGTGGGGGATGTGTTAACTGCAGAGTTGCAGGCAAAAGGAATTCAGGTGATTCATGATAAAACAATTCATGATTCTCCGTCTTACAATCAATCTTATACACGTTCTCTGGAAACCATAAAAAAACTGATTGGAGACAATGAATCAGCAAAAATTGTCATTGATTTACATCGAGATGCAGCAGGCTATAGCGGAAATGTTGCGAAAACAGTTTCAGTCAAAAAGGATACCATTGCAAAATACAGCCTCGTTATCGGTACTGGAAATCCAAATGTTGCGGCCTTAAGATCATTTGCAAATCAAATCAACAACACTGCAGAAGAAATGTATCCAGGTTTCGGTGGAAAGATTATTGAGAAGAAATATAAATTTAATCAGTATGTTTCCGATCACCACATTTTGCTGGAAGTCGGAAATAATGAAAATACAATTGAACAAGCAAAATTGACTGCAAAGTATCTTGCCAACGTTATAGCAAACGTTACAAAAGATATCAAGTAGTATAAAAACTCCAAAACATAAAATACATAAAGATTAATTTGAAATGTATCTGGGAGAAACGATGAGATTAAAAAAAACAATAATATTTATTCTGGTCTTTGCCGCTGTGTATGGTTTCGTTGCAGTGGATGAGGCCTATTCAGACATGATGGATCAGCC
The DNA here is from genome assembly GCA_963665645.2 of Anaerovoracaceae bacterium. Taxonomy (GTDB): domain Bacteria; phylum Bacillota; class Clostridia; order Peptostreptococcales; family Anaerovoracaceae; genus Anoxybacterium. Next base: position 495,146 of record CAXXQN010000005.1, read on the forward strand.
CGGAAAAGTTGCTTTGCATGTAAGGCGGGTTAATCCGGAATATGTGACCTTCTCTATGTTTGGACAAACTGCTGCTGTAAACACCAGAGAATTGAAAGAAGATTGGCGCGAATTCAGTGATACCGTTACGGTAGGTCTTGATCGTGCTGTTTTGGGAATCCAAGGCTTTCTTGGGATAGAGCAACAGCCGCCGGATTATAGTGTATTTAAAACGGAGATATTGTAAAATGAGCGGATGGTATGATATAATTATAATTCAAATATGATTTTTGGGAGGAACAATGAATTCATACCAGCAGTTTGTTAGAAACTTTTGTATTATTGCACATATAGATCACGGAAAATCCACTTTGGCAGACCGTATTATTGAGAATACCGGCCTGGTTTCTCACAGGGAAATGAAGGAACAGTATTTGGACAACATGGATCTGGAAAGGGAACGGGGCATCACCATCAAACTTCAGACCACTCGTCTTGCCTATAAAGCAAAGAATGGAAATGAGTATGTTTTCAATCTGATCGATACACCTGGTCATGTTGACTTTACTTATGAAGTGTCGAGAAGTCTTGCAGCCTGTGAGGGAGCTGTTTTGATCGTCGATGCAACGCAAGGCGTAGAAGCCCAGACTTTGGCTAATGTATATCTGGCGCTGGATGAGGATCTGGAGATTTTACCGGTTATAAATAAAATTGATTTAGCAAGCGCAAGGCCGGATGAAGTGAAGCTTGAAATTGAAGATATTATCGGTATTGATGCTCATGACGCACCTTTGATTTCAGCAAAGGAAGGAATCGGCATTGAGGAAGTATTGGAAGCAGTTGTCGAAAAGATTCCTGCACCGAAAGGAAACAAGAGCGGGAAGCTGAAAGCACTAATCTTTGACTCTTATTATGACAATTATCGAGGCGTTGTCATTTATACCAGAGTTTTTGACGGAACCATAAAAAAAGGTGATATGATCCGTCTTATGTATACCAAAAAAAAGTATGAGGTTACGGAGGTTGGTGTTTATTCCCCCGGGCCAATGCCTGTCAGCGAGTTATCTGCCGGTGAAGTTGGATACATCAGTGCAAGCATTAAACAGGTTGCGGATGCCAGAGTTGGTGATACCATCACGATGGATCATGATCCGACAGAGGAACCATTGGCGGGCTATAAAAAGGTTCAGCCGATGGTTTATTGCGGAATTTACCCTGCAGATGGAGAGAAATATGAAAATGTGAGGGATGCGTTGGAAAAGCTGCAGGTGAATGATGCGGCATTCCATTTTGAGCCGGAAACATCGACTGCACTGGGTTTTGGATTTCGATGCGGTTTTTTAGGGCTCCTTCATATGGAAATCATCGTAGAACGTTTGGAGAGAGAATTCAACCTTGGAATTATTACCACTTCACCAAGTGTAATCTATAAAGTTTTCATGAATGACGGGAGCGAAGAGATGATTCAGAATCCTTCCAATTTGCCGCCGCTTATAGAGATTGATCATATTGAAGAGCCTATCGTCAAGGCTGATATTATGATACCGAAAGAATATGTGGGTAGTATCATGGAAATTTGTCAGGAACGTAGAGGTAAAATGCTTCATATGGAGTATATCACAGAAAGTCGTGTTGCTCTTCACTATGAAATGCCTCTTAATGAAGTCATCTATGATTTCTTTGACGCCTTGAAATCAAAAACAAGAGGATATGGTTCTCTTGATTATGAATTCATACGTTATGAAAAATCGAACGTAGTAAAAATGGATCTTTTGCTGAACAAAGAATTAGTGGATGCATTCTCTATGATCGTTCATGAATCAAAGGCATACAGCAGAGGCCGTTTTGTCTGTGAGAAGCTGAAAGAAATTATTCCTCCACATCAGTTTGAAGTACCGATTCAAGCTTCCGTCGGTCAGAAAGTCATCGCCAGAGAAACCGTTAAGGCTTATCGCAAGGATGTTCTTGCCAAGTGTTATGGCGGAGATATTTCTCGTAAGCGAAAGCTTCTTGAAAAACAGAAGGAAGGAAAAAAGAGAATGAGGCAGTTCGGAACTGTTGAGGTTCCTCAGGAGGCATTTACAGCGGTGCTGAAATATGATGATAACAAATAAGATCGAAAAGGATCGTGAAGGTAAATTAGCTCATAATAAGAACGCAACAATCCCAAGGAAATCCTTGGGATTGTATCTACATATCCCTTTTTGTATCCAAAAATGTAATTACTGTGATTTTCTTTCCTATGGAGGAATCGAAAAAGAAAAGCAGGCTGCGTATATTCAATCGTTAATCAAAGAAATTGAATGTTACAGTACGCTTTGCCATAATCAATATTATGTAGACTCGATATTTATCGGTGGAGGTACGCCGTCTATCTTGAATGAAAATTTGATCAAAGAACTGATGACTTCTGTAAAAAGCTGTTTCAATATCGATACAAATCCTGAAATTTCAATGGAGTGCAATCCCAAAACTCTTACAGAAAATAAATTGAAAACTTATCAGGAACTGGGCATCAATCGTCTTAGCATCGGTGCTCAGACTTTTCATGGAAAACTTTTAAATGAAATGGGCAGAGTCCATTCCGCAAATGACTTTTTTGAGAATTACACCTTGGCTCGAATCTGCGGTTTTCAAAATATCAATATTGATCTAATGTTTTCCATTCCGGCTCAGACGATGACGATATGGAAGGAAACTTTGGAGCAGGCGATTTTGCTGAAGCCAGAGCATATTTCATTTTACAGCCTCCAGATTGAGGACGGGACTCCTTTTTTTAAACAGTTTCAAGAAGGCAGTTTGATCGCAATCGACGATGAACTGGACAGGAAGATGTATCACGATGCACTGGATCTTTTAAAATACAACGGATATCAGCATTATGAAATTTCCAATGCGTCTAAAGAAGGATATCAATGCATGCATAATCTGAAATATTGGTCCATGGAGGATTATCTGGGGCTTGGACTGGGTGCACATTCCTTTGTCAATGGAACAAGATTCAGCAATGTGACTGATTTAAATCGATATATACAAATTGGGATGAGTAACAACGAAAACAATAAAAACCTGGAAGCATATAGCCCTTTTGTTGCATGGCATCATAAAAATTCAAAAGATGAAACCATCTCTGAATTTTTATTTACTGGCATGAGAAAACGGGAGGGGATTGATTTAAAAGAGTTTGAAAGAAGGTTTGAACGACACTTGGAAGATGTTTTTTCGGCGAATTGGTATAGATTGCAAAGATATATTGATGAGGGATATCTTATCAAGTCTGATGAAAATATGCGTTTTACCATAAAGGGAATCGATATCTCCAATACTATTTTAACAGAGTTTGTTTAGTTGACCCAGAGAATAAACCTTATGGGAATTTTTATATAGAAAGGCTTAATTTTTCCGCTGCTTTATTCAATATCATGATACTTTCCGATTTTACTGTGGCATTGGCATAAATACCTTTTTCTGCATAGGACATGGATTTTTGTGAAAGACGTGCGGCCTCCTGATAATTTTCTGAAAAAAGGGATTGTTTCGCAAGACGAAGACACGCATAAGAAAAAATGGCGGAGAATTCATCAAAAAGTTCTTTCGGGTATTCCTTTTCCAATTCTATTACTTTTTCATAGGCACCTTTTGCTAATAATCGCTTGGCTTTTTCAAGAGCGACAAGAGGATCTTCTTTTTGTTCAATCTGATCCGGCATAAGCTGAAATAAGGGCACGTCAAGAACACGGGACAGGTATTCAAGCGTTTTGATGGATGGGGTCGCAGAACCGCTTTCTATCTGACTTAACATGTTCCTTGTGATAAAATCGCCAACCACTTCACTTTGCGTCATTTTCCTTGCGATTCTTGCTTCTTTAATTTTTTTTCCCAATTCGATAGAATTCATAATAGCACCCCAAAAAAGTAAATAAAATTTACTTGAATTGTACCAAAGATGATTCCTGAAATCAACCGAAAACTAGAATGTAAATAAAATTAACAGATGATACAAAACAATTATTGACAGATATCCAGTATATGGATATAATATGGTAAATGATATTTACCATATTATATTGCGTATCCGTTTCAATTTATGGTATAATAGCTTCTGGTAAAAATGCTTACAGAACGCAGACTTTATTATCATAAATCAGGTCATATTGAATAATTGCTTTTCTTTATTCAGCTAAGGTCTAAATTATGGTATCATTTAAATAAGGGAAAAGGAGGAGATTACGTGGTAGAATGGTGGAACGGATTAGATATGATTTTAAAAATACTTTACTGTATTGCAATGCCGGCGTCATTGGTATTTGTAATTCAGACGATTCTTTCGCTGCTTGGGGGATTTGAAGGTGGCGTCGGAGTTGATATCAGCGATACATCCGGTATCGATTTTCATGGGGGTTCAGATATAGGCGAAATGGCGGATGCTGCCGATATGGGTGGAACAAGTTTTGGCGATGGAGGGAATCCAGCGGACTTTACGATCATGAGCATGCTTACCCTGCAAGGAATTGTAACGTTCCTGACGGTAATGGGGTGGAGTTCTATTGTAGCGATTTCTTCCGGTACTCCAGCATTGCTGAGTATTCTGGTTGGCATTGCTCTAGGATTTTTAGCAATGTATGCGGCAGCCAAAATTCTACATGCATCCGGAAAATTGGCAGAGAACGGAACTTTGGATTTGAGGAATGCCATGGGAGAAATTGGAAGGGTATACATTCCAATTCCTGCGAAAGGAAACGGAGCGGGAAAAGTTACCATGCAGGTGCAGGGAAGATACATAGAATGTGCAGCTATGGCGCTCGGAACAGAGTCGCTTGCTACTGGCCAAATGGTCAGAGTAATTGATGTTAGAAATGAAATTTTAATAGTAGAAGAAGATCAATAGTGTTTCAAAGGAGGAAATAGTATGGGATTTCAAGTTTTAGTTACAGTTTGTATTATTGCAGTAGTTCTGTTGTCTACGATTATTGTTATTTTATCACGGTATCGAAAATGTCCGTCTGACAAAGTATTGGTTATATATGGTAAGGTCGGATCGGATAAAAACGGGCAAGTCAAAAGCGCAAAATGTATTCATGGAGGAGCAGCTTTTATTGTACCTGTTTTACAATCATATCAATATATGGATCTGACTCCGATTTCTATCAGTGTGGATCTGAAGCAGGCACTGTCCAAGCAGAACATTCGTATTGATGTTCCTTCAAGATTTACTGTCTGCATTTCAACAGAGCCGGGCGTTATGCAAAATGCAGCAGAAAGACTGCTGGGATTAAAGTTACAGGAAATACAAGAACTTGCAAAAGATATCATCTTTGGGCAGCTCCGTCTTGTTATTGCAACGATGGATATTGAAGAAATTAATACCGACAGAGATAAATTCCTTTTGGCTGTATCAAATAACGTTGAGATTGAGCTGAAAAAGATTGGGCTTAGACTCATCAACGTTAATGTAACAGATATTAATGACGAATCGGGATATATTGAGGCACTGGGCAAGGAAGCTGCGGCAAAGGCCATAAACGATGCCAAGAAGAGTGTTGCTGAGAAAAACAGAGATGGTGAAATCGGTCAAGCGAATGCCCACAAGGATCAGCGTATTCAGGTTGCAGCAGCAGATGCCAGCGCCATCGATGGTGAGAATACAGCCAAAATCGGAATTGCTCAGTCAGAAGCAAGACGTAGGGAAAAAGAAGCGGAAGCTCTGAAAATGGCTATGGCAGCGGAATCGGTTCAGGCGGCAAAAGCAAAACAGGAAGCTTATCTGGCACAGCAGGAGGCTGAAAATACCCGTGCCCAGCTTGAAAAAGCAACTCAGACTGCGGACGTAATTGTAAACGCACAAATTATGAAGGAAAAGGTTGAGATTTCAGCGGAAGCGGAAGCAGAAGTGACCAGACGTAAGGCGCGAGGTGACGCGGATGCTATCTATGCAAAAATGGAGGCGGAAGCAAGAGGCGCAAAAGAGATTCTTGCAAAGCAGGCAGAAGGTATGAAGCTGCTGGTGGAGGCCGCAGGACAAAATGCAGATTCTGCTGTGAAGCTGATTATTGCGGATAAACTGGAAGATCTCACCAGAATCCAGGTTGAAGCGATCAAAAACATTAAAATCGACAAGGTTACCGTTTGGGATAGTAATGGAACCAATGATCAAGGTAAAACAGCAACAGCCAATTTTCTGTCAGGCATGCTGAAATCAATTCCGCCAATGAATGAGTTATTCCAGCAGGCTGGTATGGAATTGCCTGCTTATCTGGGGAATGAAATCGTAGATGAAAAAAAGGAATCTGTTGAAGAGCTGGAAATAAAAGATACTGTTGATACTTCTTCAGAAGCAGGGAATGAACAAGAGAAACAATAGGGAAGTTGCATAAAACAGAGAAGAACTTGAAACTGGTGTTAAAAAACTTCCTGAAGAAATCGACCAAAGCAATGGAAAGGAATACGATCCATGAAAACATACATTATGGCGTTGGATCAGGGAACTACCAGTTCACGCTGTATTTTGTACAATAAAAAAGGTGAAATTGTCAGTGTTGCCCAAAAAGAATTTACACAAGTTTATCCGAAACCGGGTTGGGTCGAGCATGATGCTATGGAAATCTGGTCGACCCAGATCGGTGTTGCTCAGGAAGCAATGTATAAAATCAATGCAAGCTTTAAGAATATAGAAGCCATCGGGATTACTAACCAGAGAGAAACTACCGTTGTATGGGATAAAGCAACGGGAGAACCTATCTATAACGCGATCGTCTGGCAATGCAGAAGAACTGCGGCGTATTGTGATTCCTTGAAAGAAAAGGGCTTTTCTGAGAAATACCGGCAGAAAACAGGATTGCCGATTGATGCATATTTTTCGGCAACAAAGATTCAGTGGATTTTGGAGCATGTGAAAGGGGCAAAGGAACGAGCAGAAGCAGGCAAACTCCTTTTTGGTACAATAGAAACCTGGCTGATCTGGAAGCTGACCATGGGAAAAGTGCATATCACGGATTATTCCAATGCCTCTAGAACCATGCTGTTTAATATTAATACCCTTGAATGGGATCGTGAAATATTGGATGAACTGGGTATTCCAGATTGCATTCTCCCGGTTCCGATGCCTTCCAGCCATATCTATGGTGTGACGGATTCTACAATCTTTGGCGGGAAAATCCCCATTGCCGGCGCTGCGGGAGACCAGCAGGCGGCTTTGTTCGGACAAACTTGTTTCTCTGAAGGAGAAGCGAAAAACACATACGGAACGGGGTGCTTTCTGCTTATGAATACGGGAAGCAAGCCCGTTTTTTCTAAGCACGGCCTGATTACCACGATCGCTTGGGGGATAAACGGTACTATAAATTATGCATTAGAAGGCTCTGTTTTCGTTGCGGGAGCGGCAATTCAGTGGCTTCGTGACGAATTGAAATTGATTGATGATGCATCAGACTCTGAATGGATGGCAAGAAAGGTAGAGGACTCAAATGGTGTCTATCTGGTTCCTGCATTTGTTGGACTGGGAGCACCGTATTGGGATCCTTATGCCAGAGGAACCATCGTAGGGCTGACCAGAGGTGCAAATAAATTCCATATCATTAGAGCGACGCTGGAATCCCTGGCATATCAATCGAATGATGTTTTAACTGCCATGGAAGAAGATTCTGGGATAAGGCTGACATCCTTAAAAGTGGATGGAGGAGCTTGTTCCAATGATTTTCTAATGCAATTTCAGGCCGATATCATAGACGTGCCTGTGAAAAGACCAGTTACAATAGAAACTACCGCATTGGGCGCTGCTTATCTTGCTGGTCTGGCTACGGGTTATTGGAAAAGCAAAGAAGATGTACTGGATAACTGGCAGATATCCAGCATTTTTGAACCACAATTAGAACCTTCTACTCGTTCGGAATTGTTGAATGGATGGAAGCGGGCAGTTAAAACATCGTTTGGCTGGATGAAATAATCTATTCTCCGAGTTTTAGCTTTGCAAAATTTATAATTAAGTTCACAGTGCCTTCGATTCCTGCAGCACCTGAGTTTAGGGAAAGATCATAGTTATCGGCTCGACCCCATTTTTCTTCGGAATAATAATTATAATAAGCAGCACGTTTCTTATCGGTCTTTATCATGACATCTTTTGCTTCTTTTTCGGGTATGCCGTAGGTTTGAATGATTCTTTTCAATTTGTCTGCCTCATTGGAATGAATAAAAACAGGGACGGTGGAGGGATTATTCCGAAGGATATAATCGCCACATCGGCCAACGATTACGCAAGAGTCATTGGATGCAAGTTTTTTAATAATATTTGATTGGATTAAAAATAGTTTGTCATTCATGGGCATCTCATTAAACATGGAAATTCGATTACCGAAAATACTGGTATTGCTTGCTGACGCTGTCCAAAAGCTGAAAGAAGCTTTTTCATCCGCATAATCAAATAAATCCTCATCAATTCCGCTCTCTTTTGCAGCCAGATGAATGAGGGACTTATCATAAAAAGGAACGCCTAATTGTTTTGCCAGCTTTTCTCCGATTTCTCGGCCGCCGCTTCCGAATTGGCGTGCAATGGTAATTATAATTTTTTGTTTCATGATAACAGCTCCTTAATCTCTATTTTTAAAATTTTTTTTCTGATATGTTTAAGATTATAACACAGATGGTAAATATATTATTAAGATAAAGAAAAAAATGGAGGTGTCTATGTCAGATTTGAGTCCTGTTCTGTTAGCCTTATTAGGAACCGGGGGTACTTTTTTGTTAACTGCTTTGGGTGCGGCTGTTGTTTTTTTCTTTCGGAAAGAGATGTCGGTTGAAATAAGAAGACTGTTTCTTGGATTTGCTGGAGGCGTTATGATTGCAGCATCGATCTGGTCTTTGCTCAATCCGGCAATTGAAATGGCGGAAGAGCAGGGTATGGTTGGATGGATACCTGCTGGGGGAGGATTTATCCTAGGTGGTTTGTTTTTACTTCTACTTGACAGACTTTTGCCGCATCTGCACATAGAAAGTAGGGAGCCGGAAGGACTTCGTACCAGCTGGAAAAGAACTACGCTGTTGGTTTTAGCAGTTACTTTGCATAATATTCCGGAAGGTCTGGCTGTTGGATTAACATTTGGGCTCGCTGCACAAGGGAGTTCAAACGTAACAATGGCATCCGCAATCGTTCTTGCAGTTGGAATTGGGCTGCAGAATTTTCCAGAAGGCGCAGCGATATCATTACCATTAAGACAGGAAGGATTTTCCCGTACCCGAGCGTTTCTTTACGGAGCAGCTTCGGGAATTGTGGAACCCATCGCCGGTGTTGCAGGAGTATTGCTGGTTGGGTCAATCGCTTCAGTCATGCCGTGGCTTCTTGCAATGGCAGCAGGTGCTATGATTTATGTGGTTGTTGAGGAATTGATACCGGAAGCAAGTCTGGGGGAACATTCTCATATAGGAACGGGAGGAGTTATGGCGGGTTTCTTGATTATGATGGTTTTAGATGTAGCTTTAGGCTAATGAAGGTTACCGAAAAATTTACAATTATTTTATAAAACACTGTTGACATTATCGACCAACAGTGTTAAATTAAAGCTAAGGCTTAGCACTCACTACATAAGAGTGCTAACAAACTAAAAAACATATGCAAACCCGTTGAAAAGTGGTGATATAGATGGAATTATCGGAAAGAAAACTAAGAATATTGCAAGCAATTGTGGGTGATTTTATCCGTTCCGCTGAGCCCATCGGATCAAGGACTCTTTCCAAAAAATATGACATGGGAATCAGCCCTGCAACAATTCGAAACGAAATGTCAGATTTGGAGGAAATGGGGTTTCTGACTCATCCCCATACCTCGGCAGGCAGGGTGCCTTCTGACAAGGCGTACCGTTTATATGTAAACAATTTGATGAAGAAATATGAACTTCCAGAGGAAGAAAAAAAGGTTATTGTTGAAAAGCTTACGAAAAATGTAATGGAACTGGAACGAACCATTCAACATGCAGCAAGCCTGCTTTCAGAGCTTACCAGTTTGACTTCTTTTGCAATTACTCCGAATCAGGAATCAAATCATTTGAAATATATCAAATTCCTGCCGGTGGATGAGCATACTGTTGTTTTAATGCTTGTTACGGAAAGCGGTAAGGTTTCCAATACAGCAATCAAACTGAAAACTACTTATACGGAAGAACATCTTTTCTTACTTTCTAAGGTTATGACATATAATTATAAGGGGAAGAGCCTGAGTAATATTTTGACGCTTGATATCATAAAAAGTTTCGAGACAGACATTGAAGCAATGAGCCGGTTGGTGGAAACAATTCGTCCGAATTTCATCAGTACTTTGGAAAACATGCTCAATGTAGATCTTTTTATGGATGGTCTGACAAATATCTTCTCCATTCCAGAATACAATGATATCGAAAAAGCCAAAGTATTTCTTGAGATGATCAATAAGAAAAAGCATTTTACAGATGTGCTGGTAAATCGAGAAGATGGTGTTATCATTACCATTGGAACTGAGAATCAGGAAGACATTATGAGGGATTGCAGCTTAATCACGGCTACTTACCATATCAATGGAGAACTGGTCGGAAAGCTTGGGGTAATTGGCCCAACCAGAATGAAATATGACGAAGTAACCTCGGTGATAGAATACATTACAGATAATATCAGCCAGAGTTTTAAAATAACGGGAGGAGACGAAAGTGATGAGTAAGAAAAAAGCAACCGATGATACTTTGAAAAAGAATCAAGAGAAAGAAGCCGAAGTAAGTACATCGGAGGAAGCAGAAAAAGGAAAAGAGGCTGCACAGGAGAAGGCGGCAGAAAGCTCACCAGAAAATGCTGCTCAGGGTGAAAAAGAGGTTTCCAAAGAGGATGAAGAGTTAAATGTCAGGTATATGAGATTAGCAGCTGATTTTCAGAATTACAAGAAGAGAGTAGAAAAAGAAAAAAGCGACATTTATGCATATGCTAACGAGAAAATCGTAGTAGAATTGCTTGATGTAATAGATAATTTTGAAAGAGCACTGGAACACAGCAATGACAATAGTGATGGTTTTGCTGAAGGGATGAACATGATATTTAAACAGTTCAAGGGCGTACTGGAAAAAAGTGGTGTTGAAGAGATGAATGCAATAGGGGAACAGTTTGACCCGAACTTCCATCATGCAGTACTCACTGAAAACTCAGCTGAGCACGAAAGTGGGCAAGTCACACAAGTATTGCAAAAGGGGTATTTACTGAATAAAAAGGTAATCAGGCCTGCTATGGTAAAAGTAGCAGAATAAATTAAATTTCAGTGTAAAATGTAAAAGAGAAGAAAAACAGGAGGATAGTATAATGGGAAAAGTAATAGGAATTGACTTAGGAACAACAAACTCATGCGTAGCCGTACTTGAAGGCGGCGATCCGGTAGTTATAGCAAATGCAGAAGGAAATAGAACAACTCCATCCGTAGTTGGGTTTACAAAGAGTGGAGAAAGATTGGTAGGGGAAACCGCTAAAAGACAAGCGATTACCAATCCGGACAGAACGATTGCTTCTATCAAACGACATATGGGAACCGATCATAAGGTTGAAATAGATGGAAAAGCGTATACTCCACAGGATATTTCCGCAATGATTCTTGCAAAGCTGAAAACAGATGCTGAAAGTTACCTTGGTGAAAAGGTTACAGAAGTGGTTATTACCGTACCAGCTTATTTCACAGACAGCCAGAAGCAAGCAACAAAGGATGCAGGAAAAATTGCAGGACTTGATGTAAAAAGAATCATCAACGAACCAACTGCAGCGTCACTTGCTTACGGTCTTGATAAAGACCAGGCACACCATAAGATTTTAGTATATGACTTAGGTGGCGGCACATTCGATGTATCCGTTCTGGAATTAGGCGATGGGGTATTTGAAGTACTTGCTACCAATGGCAACAACAAGCTTGGTGGGGATGATTTTGATGAAATTTTGATCAACTTCATCGCAGACAGCTTTGCAAAAGAAAACGGTGTAGATTTAAGAAAAGACAAGATGGCGCATCAGAGATTGAAAGAAGCTGCTGAAAAGGCTAAGAAAGAGCTTTCCAGCTCTCAGACTACAAATGTAAATTTACCTTTCATCACAGTAAATGCAGATGGTCCATTACATTTGAACATGGATATCACCAGAGCGAAATTTGATCAGTTGACCTCAAGTCTGGTTGATAAGACCATTGAACCAATGAGAAAAGCTATGGCAGATGCTGGCGTTACGACAAATGATCTCGCCAAAGTTATCCTGGTGGGTGGTTCTACAAGAATCCCTGCGGTACAGGATGCGGTAAAGAAAATTACAGGAAAAGACCCATTCAAAGGTATTAATCCGGATGAATGCGTAGCAGTCGGTGCGGCTGTTCAGGCAGGTGTATTAACAGGAGAAGTAAAAGATGTATTATTACTTGATGTAACTCCGCTTTCTTTATCCATCGAAACATTGGGCGGTGTAGCAACCAAGCTGATTGAAAGAAATACAACAATTCCTACAAAGAAGAGCCAGATTTTCTCAACCGCTGCAGACAATCAGACCGCGGTAGATATTCATGTAATGCAAGGTGAAAGAGAAATGTCAGCAGGAAATATTACTCTGGGAAGATTCCAGCTTACAGGTATCCCGCCTGCACCTCGTGGAATCCCACAAATCGAAGTTACATTTGATATTGATGCCAATGGTATCGTTAATGTAAGTGCAAAGGATATGGGTACGGGTCAGGAACAGAGAATCACAATTACTTCATCCACGAAGCTTTCCGACGATGAAATCAAGCAAAAGATCAAGGAAGCAGAACAGTTTGCAGATGAGGATAAGCAAAAAAAGGAAGAAATCGAAGTCAGAAACAGAGCAGAAACTCTCGTATATGAAACAGAAAAATCCTTAAAGGAGATAGAAGCAAACTTAAGTGAAGAAGAAAAATCGAAAATAAATAGTGCCAGAGAGGCATTGTCAGCAGCTTTGGAAGGAAATAATATTCAGGAGATCAAAGAAAAGACAGAAGCTTTGACGGAAGAATTCCATACGATTTCAACAAAGATGTATCAACAGGCACAACAGGCGCAAGGGGCAGCAGGCGGTTTTGACCCAAATAATATGGGAGGCATGGGTGATACCACTGCTCAGGATACTTCAGAACCAAAACCGGATAATGTAGTAGATGCTGATTACGAAGTAGTTGACGACAACAAATAAAAGAAGTATAATTTTGCGGTACGCCCCTTTCGGAGTGTGCCGCAAAGTATGTTAAGAGAGGGTTATGTGATGGCAGAAAAAAAAGATTTTTATGAGGTTCTTGGATTAAAAAAAGGAGCGACAGAAGATGAAATAAAAAAAGCATTCCGTAAAAAGGCAATGGAGTATCATCCTGACCGAAATCCTGGTGACAAGACCGCAGAAGAAAAATTTAAAGAAGTAAACGAAGCATACAGCATTCTTTCCGACCCTCAGAAAAAGGATAAGTACGATAGATTTGGTCATGCCGGAGTAGATCCAAATGCCGGTTTCGGTGGTGGAGGCGGCTTCGGCGGTGGATTTGGAGGCGGCTTCGAGGATATTTTTGGTGACCTGTTTGGAGGAATGTTTGGCGGCGGCTTCAGTCAATCCAGTACGAGAAGGAAAAATGGTCCGAGAAAGGGTCAGGATTTACAGAAGGGTGTCAGCATTACATTCGAGGAAGCAGCTTTTGGAGTAAAAAAACAGGTTCAGATTAATAAATATATGGCTTGCGAAAATTGTGGCGGCAGTGGAGCGGAAAAAGGTTCTCAGAAGGTTGAATGTTCTAAATGTAACGGAAGCGGTGAGGTTCGTACCACACAACGAACACCGTTCGGACAATTTACAAATGTGCAGCCTTGTGATCAGTGCGGTGGAACCGGTGAGGTAATTGAAAAACCTTGTCATACTTGCAGCGGAACAGGAAAAATAAGAAAAACAGTAAAAATTTCCGTAGATATTCCTGCTGGTGTCGACAACGACTCTGTTATTTCCATTAAAGGACAAGGCGAACCGGGCAGCAACGGCGGACCAAACGGAGATCTCTATGTTGTAATATCTGTACAGCCGCATCCGCTGTTTACCAGAAAAGGGATAGATTTATGGCTTGATATTCCTATTACTTTTACACAGGCCGCCTTGGGAGATGATATTATTGTTCCGACATTGAAAGATAAAGTCTCCTATAAAATCCCGGCAGGTACACAACCTGAAACCATATTTCGTCTAAAGGGTAAGGGAATTAAATCCCTGCGAACTTCTAAATTTGGAGACCTTTATGTTAAGGTCATGCTTGAAGTGCCAACGAAATTGACGGGAGAACAGAAAAAACTGATCAACAAGTTTGGGGAAACTCTGAGTACAGAGGGTTATTCCAAGAAGAAACGATTTGCTGATACGATGAAGGAGATCTTTAAGTAATAATGAGATATATAGAAGCTAAGATCTATACAACACATGAGGGTATCGACCCGCTGACCTGTATTCTAATGGATATGGGTTTAGCGGGTTTTGCTATAGAGGATGCCAGTGATTTCCATGACCTGATAAATAAGAAAAATTCCTACGATTGGGACTACATTGATGAAAATCTGATGCAGTTAGCCGATGTCCGAACAAATATTACCTTTTATCTGGAAGAATCGGAAGAGGGTAACCGGATGCTAGCGATTCTGCGAAAAAAAATAGACGAACTAAAATTCTGCACGGATGAAAACGATTTCAATGAATTGGAGCTATTATGGAAGTCGGTGGATGATTCTGAATGGAAGGACAACTGGAAGGAATATTTTAAACCGGCAAAGATTACAGAACATATCGTCATCAAACCAACCTGGGAAACATATGAAGCGGCAGCAGATGAGCTTGTCATAGAAATTGATCCAGGTATGGCTTTTGGGACAGGAACGCATCCGACAACATCTCTGTGTGTTCAATTACTGGAAAAATATATTGAGCCGAATAAGGATACCGTTTTAGATGTTGGTTGTGGATCAGGTATTTTGTCCATAGCAGCAGCCCTGATAGGAGCAAAAGATATTTTGGCTGTTGATATTGACCCCATTGCGGTTCAGGTTTCTAAAGAAAATATAGAATTAAACCAACTATCTTCAAAGATTAAAGTTTTAGAAGGAGATTTGACGAAAGGGTTGCAGAAAAAGGCGGACATCATTGTGGCAAATCTTATGGCGGATTTGGTAATCATTCTGTCGAAGGATGTAGCCGCGCATTTAAAAGAGAAAAGCATCTATATCTCGTCTGGTATTTTAATCGAAAAGAAAGAAGTCGTTGCTTCTGCTATACAAGCGTGTGGTTTTCATATCCTGGAGATTGTGGAAGAAGGGGAATGGTGCGCCCTCGCAGCGCACTTAGAGTAAGAAAGGGTAACGTAATGAGCAAATTTTTTGTCCATCCCAGGAATGTAAAGAACAGTACGATAAATATCACCGATCCGGACGACAGAAAGCATATTGTTAAAGTTTTGCGCCTTGATATTGGTGATGAAATCAGTATTTCTGATACGGTTCAATTTGAGTATAATGCTGAAATTATTGAAATTGAAAAAGACTACATTGAAGCTAAAATATTGGACAAACAGAAATTTGCCAGGGAACCGGAACTAAAAATAACACTGTTTCAAGGAATTCCAAAACAAGGTAAAATGGAAACGATTATTCAAAAAACGGTAGAATTAGGAGCTTCATCTATTGTTCCGGTATTTACAGATCGGACGGTAGTAATCGATCATGGTAATTTTCATAAAAAAATTGACCGTTGGCAGAAGGTTGCAGATGAAGCGGTAAAACAATGCAAACGGGGGATTATTCCTCAAATTCGAAAAGAAATGACGTTTCAAGAAATGATGAACGCTATTGTTAAGTATGAACTGATTCTTTTTCCTTATGAAAATGAAGAAAATACATCAATTAAGGATTGCCTTAGAAATTTAAAGGTTAAGCCTCAAAATACAGCAGTTATTATTGGCCCTGAGGGAGGATTTTCTGATAAGGAAGCGCAAGAACTGAAAAAAATAGGATCACAATGTGTGACCCTGGGCAAAACGATATTACGTACAGAAACGGCCGGCATGGCAGCAATCGCTATGACGATGTATGAGCTAGAGCTGTAAATTATTATGGTTGTGTTTGAGCAGGAGGTGCAATTACTTTAAAAAAATCTTCACTGGATTTTTTTGGAGATCTGCACACGCGTTTTAAATGAAAGAGGCATTCAGGATCTTTGGTGATATAATTGAGCCCTTCCTCACAGCTTAGCGTTGAACGGAAACCCATAGTCTTTAATATTTCTTCCGAACTTTTACTGATATAACCGTAAGGATAAGCAAAAGTAGTCGGTTTCTGTCCAGTTATTTCTAAGATTTTATCTTGAAATTTCCCAATATCTTCTTCCATAGCTAATTGATAATTTTCCTTACTTTCGCCAGATTTTTCTATTGCACCGCGACGTTGAGAGTTATTGTTATGCATATCGTAGGAATGATTCTGTATCTCGACAAAGCCAGATGCACTCAATTCTTTTACTTCGTCCCAGGTGAGGTAAGAATAATAAGCGTTTTTATCTTTTATTTCACTTGATTTGTCGGTGAGTTCACCAATGATAGAAAATATAGCTTTCATATCGTACTCTCTTAAAAGGGGATAAGCATAAAGGTAGTTATTATAAAACCCGTCATCAAAGGTGATTAAGACCGGCTTTTCCGGCAAAGGAATATCTTTGTCTACATAGGCTATCAGGTTTTCCATTAAAATTGGAGTGTAGTTATTTTCTTTTAAATATTTCAGATCCTTTTCAAATAACTTTGGATCAATGAAGAATTTGTTTTGATATTTTTTATCCTTTACTAATCCATGATACATAACAACAGGAAGTGGTATACTTTTTTCCGGAGCGACAGATGAAAGGAGCGCAGCCTCGTTTTTTCGCGTATTGTCTTTCATGTTTTCTGTTTCCAGAAAGTAGCTTGGCTCTGTAAAGTCAAATTTTCGATAGTATTCTTTTGATTCTTCGTTCTTGTATACGGCGCATTTGTTTTTATTTAGCAGTTTACATATAGAATACAGGTCAACCCAGATCTGATTTGGGCTATCTTTTAGCTTTTCATCAAAAATAAGCTGTATACCCACATGAAGATGAGGCGTATCGATGTTATTTACATTCTCTTTTCTGCTGTAACCGGTTCTTCCAGAATATCCGATGACCTCTCCGGCTTTCACTGCTTTTCCTACGTATAAACCAGCGCTGTAAGGGCGATCCTTTCTCAGGTGGGCGTAATAGTAATACCTTTTTTTATCAAAGCTTCGGATACCGATTCGCCAACCGCCATATTGATTCCATCCCATTGCTTCAACAATACCGCTCTCTATAGAAACAATTGGTGTTCCTGTTCCTATCATCAAATCATGGCCAAAATGTTTTCGGTTGAAACCATAGCTTCTGCCTGCGCCAAAATCATCAAAATCGGAATACCAGTAACCTTCAGGAATCGGTGAAAAGGCTTTTAAACCATATTTTGTCTCCCAAACAATTTCTCCGTCCGTTTTAGAATCAACAGGCACCTGAACCATGTACTCCCCGAGGAATCCACCTAAAACTGCGGTATATGCTTCATGATAATAATCATACATTTTTATATTTTCGGTGATAATATCAATGGATTCCCCTTGGTTTAAACGTTCGATAAGTTCATCAAGGTCCTTCGATTTATAATGGTTAAAATCACCGCCATATTTTGCGCTAAGATACGCAAGCAGTTCAGTCCACTTTAAATGAATTTCAGTATCGAAGGATTCGATATCAAGAAACATTGTTTTTTCAAGTAGCTTATAAGGCACGTCAAAATCAACCCACTTAATAGTATCTTCTGATTCAGCCTGTAAAACAGGAAAATTCACAGGTGATATTTGAAATAATAAAAATGCAATGGCAGCAGTCAAAACAATTGCAAGAATAACAGCCAGCTTCACTAAACCTGGATTTTGATATCTGAAAAATTTCAGCTTACTTTTATGAAACTTCAATGACCTTCCCCCCGAGACAACAAACATAATATCATAACAAGATATGCGAAGGAATTTGTGATTATGATTCATTCAGCTGTCTCCTGTTAAAAGTGATATTGATCAAAAGAGCTGCCGAAAGGCAGCTCTTTTGATTCTTACGCTTTTAAATAACGGATCTCGTTAAGGAAACCTTAATTATAATTTCCATAAACCACATCACCGTTGAAAATTGTTGTTAATACCTTGGTTTTATCAATATCCAGCGGGTTTATCTTGAAGATATCCTGATCAACCACGATCATATCAGCATATTTTCCGTTCTCCAAGGTACCAATGGTGTTTTCCCGATAAAGCTGATATGCGCCGTTTCTAGTGTATGCTTTCACAATATCCTGCACGGAAATCCGTTCTTCAGGATTGAGAAGCCAAGTCGGATCGTTAATATCTATAATGTCTTCAACGCCATAATAATCTGCATTATTCAGGTTTCTGGTAACAGCAGACTCTATTGCCCAGAATGGGTTGTTGACAGGGGATACTGGATGGTCACCGGATGAAGTTAATAGGGCACCATTGTCCAGGAGTGATTTTACCGGATATTCTTGATAAGCACGATCCTCACCTAAGGCAATCTTGTCGACATATTCCCACCATTCTGGTTCCTTAAAATGCCAGTAAGGCTGCAAAGCTGCTATAATTTCGAGCTTGCCAAATCTTGCTTTGTCTGCATCATTTACTAATTGTAAATGGGTGATAACATTTCTGTTGTCGACGGTTGGATTCGCGTTTTGCGCAAATTCCATAGAATCCAGTACGAGTTTGGTTGCAGCGTCACCGATGGAGTGAACATGAATCTGAAAACCTTCTTCCATGGTTCTGGCAAAATATTTGCCCAGTTCATCAGGATCCCAGTAAAACTCCGACCGATAATCAGGCGCCAAACCTGCTGCAGCATCATACGGCTCGAGAAGGTAACCGGTCATTCCTTCGACAACTCCGTCGGCAAAGTACTTTGCTGTGGTAACATTGATCAAATTCGAATTAAGGTTTTTACGAAGATTAATTAAAGATTGAAACTGCGGTTCAAATGGCTGACTCAATTGGATTTGTTGTGACAGATTGACACGTAAGGTTAGATCCCCACTGTTTTCCAAATCCTGATAACATTTTAAATCAACCGAGGTTGGTGCGATGGACATGATGCTGGTATAACCCCAGCCGTTCATGCTTTCCTGAAAAGCTTTCAATGCTTCTTCCTGTTGTTTTTTTGTATAGGTTTGAGACATTGTGATTAAAGAGTCCGCATCTGTTATAGATCCCCACAGCTCTCCTGTGTCAGGATCTTTCTGAATCAAACCTCCTGTAGGGTTTGGTGTATCTTTTGTAATTCTGTTCATTTCAAGAGCCTTGCTATTCAGCCACATATTATGACCGTCATTTGAGGTTAAAATGATCGGCTTATCTGAGCAAATTTCATTGAGCCATTCCGCTTTTGGCCCTTTGGAATCGCCAGCCATGCCTACGGTATAACCTGATCCCCAGTATTCTGTCTGATCCGGGTGTACCTCAATGAAGGCTTTGATATCTGCCAGTGTCTGTTCTTTTGTGATGGATTCATAAAGATAGATATCAAAAAGCTCGGTCAGTTTAGCACCTGGTGCATGAACATGCGCATCAATAAAGCCTGGCATGACAATTTTTCCGTTTAAATCTACGACTTGAGTAGCGGTACCCTTATAGGCTTGCGCATCTTCTGTGCTGCCGACGAAAATAATTTTGCCGTCTTTTACGGCAATCGCCTCCGCAACAGTATTGTTGTCGTCAATCGTATAGATCGTTCCATTTTCTAAAATAGTATCCGCAGATGTTTGAACAGACGGAACGACAACAGGCGTGCCGTTTGAGGTATTGTTTGATGGATCACTTGGTTGGTTGGCTGCTGTATTACTTACAATTGTTTCAGCTTGAGAATCTGGAATACTGATCATTTGATTGACATAGATCAAATTTGGATCCTTGATCTGATTGTACTCTGCCAGTTCCTGATAGGTTGTGTTGTATTGTTCTGCAATTTTCCAGAGGACGTCCCCCGTCTTTACCGTGTAAGAGTCCGCAGCAAATGCAAAGCCAAAACTACTGAAGACTAATGCGGTAACTAGCAAAATACTGAAAGCTAACCTTCTTTTCATTAAATGACCTCCTAACTATACCAAATTATGGGTGGTTTTTAACAACTTTAGTTTATCATGAAAAGAAAAATTAGACAATTCAAAAAAATTAGAAATCTCACTGAGGTGACAATAAATAGATTTCGATTTACAGAAAAATAAGAAACTGTTAAAATAGGTAATATCGTGCTGATATTTTTTGCATATCAATACAACACACTAAAAATTAAGCAACAGGAAGTTGGAATATATTATGAAAATTGCATTTCATACCCTTGGGTGTAAAGTGAATCAATATGAAACTCAGGCATTGAAGGAAAAATTTTTGCAAAGAGGCTATGAGATCGTAGCAGAAGATGAGTTTGCAGATATTTATGTAATCAATACCTGTACGGTTACAGGACGATCAGATCGTAAATCTCGGCAATTTATCAGAAAGGTAAAAAAAATCAATCCGGACAGTATTACAGCTGTGATAGGATGCTATGTGCAAGTAAGCCCGGAAGCGGCAAGAAATATTGCAGGCGTCAACATCGTTGCAGGTACAAATGAGAAGAATCATTTACCTGAATATATTGAAGACTATGTAAAGACTAAGGGCGTTTCGTGTTATATCAAGGAGCTGGAAGAGTTGACAGAATACGAAGAAGCAGGAGTCATTACCTCCATGGATTCCAGAACAAGGGCATTGATTAAAGTTCAGGAAGGGTGCAACCAATTCTGTTCCTATTGTATTATTCCTTATGCAAGAGGAGCTGTACGAAGCAGGGCGAAAGAAGAAATCATCAAAGAGGCTGTTAGCCTGATTGAAAAGGGATTTAAAGAATTAGTCCTAACCGGGATCAATACTGCCTTGTACGGTATGGAAAAAGGCTTTCGTGATAAAGTTACGGAAAAAAATGCTGAATTAATAAATAATGAGGAGAATGTTTACGGTATAGAGGGTATTGTGAAAGCATTAAATGATCTGCCGGGGGATTTTCGTATCAGGCTGGGATCTCTTGAACCGAACGTGATTCATGCGGAATATGCTGAAAGGCTATTAAAATATGAACGTCTCTGCCCGCATATGCATTTATCATTACAAAGCGGCAGCGATAGAGTTTTAAAAGAAATGAATCGAAACTATGATAGCAATGACTATATGCGGCTCATCAACGGATTGAAAAAATCTGATCATGGTTATGGTATCACGACGGATATTATTGTGGGGTTTCCGGGAGAAATGGAAGAAGACTTTGAAAAAAGCTGTCAGATAGTTGAACAGTCTGGCTTTTGCAAAGTACACGTATTTAAGTATTCCAATCGGGAAGGAACAAAGGCAGCAATAATGAAAGGTCAAATATCTCCTGAAGTGAAAGCAAGGAGAAGCGAAAAACTGATCAAGTTATCTGAAGAGGTTGCGAAAAAGTTTTTCTCAAACAATATTGGAACGATCAGAAGGGTATTGATTGAACAGTACGATGAGAAAACTGGGTTGCTGGAAGGTTTGTCAGATAACTACATCAAGGTTTACTGTGCCGGAGAAGAAAAATTATGCAATACTTTTGTTGATGTGGAAATGATTGGACTTTACCGAGACGGGGTAAAAGGTATGATAAAAGATTAACCATCGAATAGAGGAGGTTGTTTATGAAACGAAAATTAGTTCCATTTATCATTATGATGTTAAGTTTATTCCTTATCGCGGGATGTGCTGAAAAATCAGAAAATATAGCGGATTCGGCAGGACTGACCAGCTTTGAAACACAGGATATCTACGGGGAAGTGAAAGATCAGGATATTTTTCAGGACTATTCTTTGACTTTGGTGAATGTATGGGGAACCTTTTGTGGTCCTTGTCTTAAAGAGATGCCCTATCTTGGAGAACTGCAGAAAGAATATGAACCAAAAGGTGTTAATATCGCAGGAATCGTCGTAGATGTTCAGAATCAGGATCTGGAAATGATTACGGAGCAGCAGGAACTTGCAAAAGAAATTGCAACCACTACGGGTGCTGAGTACACACATCTGATTGTATCAGAGGAAATAATCAACAGCGTTCTGAATCAATTTGATGCGATTCCGGCCAGCTTTTTCGTAGACAGTGACGGTAATATCGTCAGTGAATTCTATATTGGTGCCAAATCAAAGGAAGATTGGGTTGAAATCATTGAAGAAAATATCAGTAATCAATAATACAAAACTTAAGAATGTCATACCGTCTGTTATAATAATTACGGGAGCAGTTTTCCTGTCGGTCGGAATTTATCGTGGTGAAATGGCTGTCGTGCTTCGAAAGGCCATCAACATATGTTTGGAGTGTATCGGCATTGGTTAAATTAATAAAGAAGCTGCGCCTATGGATTCAAATAGGTTTTACAGCAATTACGAACAGCTATGTAAAAGGATTTCTTGATGGAAGGATCTATACTGGGTCATTAAAATCAATTTGCCTGCCTGGTTTGAACTGCTATTCGTGTCCGGGTGCTTTGGGTTCCTGTCCCATCGGTGCTTTGCAGTCTGTTTTAGCGTCCAGAAATTATGGAATTTCTTTTTATTTGACAGGATTTTTCATGATGATTGGTGCATTTTGGGGGAGATTTGTCTGTGGATGGTTATGTCCCTTCGGCTTGATACAGGATTTGTTGAATAAAATCCCATTTGCAAAAAAGATAACAAAAATCCGTGGAGACAAGTATCTCCGTTTGATAAAGTATGGAATACTGCTTGGTTTTGTTATTCTTCTCCCGATATTCGTACTTGATCTGGCAGGGCAGGGTGAACCTTGGTTTTGTAAGTGGATTTGTCCGTCAGGAACCTTATTTGCCGGTTGGCCTCTGGCTTTACTCAATGACGGAATTCAAAAGACCGTTGGGTTCCTTTTTGTATGGAAGAGTTTCATATTGATTGCTTTAATTTTACTTTCTGTCATGATCTACCGTCCTTTTTGTAAATATATCTGTCCGTTAGGCGCTATTTATGGAATATTTAACCCAATTGCTTTCTATAAATTTCAGATTGATCAGTCAAAATGTACGAATTGCCTTGCATGTCAAAGAGCATGCAAGATGAATATCCCTGTTAACGAAACGCCGAACAGTATGGAATGCATCCGATGCGGCGATTGTATTTCTGCGTGTAAAACGAAGGCAATTTCAAAAGTTCACTATGATTTGCCGGCTATCAATGATATAATGAAGAAAAAAAAGGCAAAGCGCCGGACAGAATGTTAAAAGAACAGGAGTGAAAGTATGCCAGATTGTATTTTTTGTATGATAGCAAATAAGGACATTCCTTCCAGAGTTGCTTATGAGGATGATAAGATCATGGTGTTTCATGACATGGAACCTCAAGCGCCGGTACATGTTTTGTTAATTCCCAAAAAGCATATTACATCCTTGGATGATCTGAAAGAAGAAGATGCTGAGCTGATTGGATATCTTATGCTAAAGGTAAAAGATGTCGCAAAGGAATTAGGGCTTGAAAACGGGTACCGTCTGGTCAATAATTGCGGTGAAGACGGGCTACAGACAGTGCAGCATTTACATTTTCATTTGCTTGGGAAAAGAAAGATGATTTGGCCTCCGGGTTGATCAGCAAGGTTATAGCTTGAAAAAATGCTTCTACGGAACACGTTGCCACGTATCCAGCAGCTACAGATTATCGCTATACGTTGTTGAATAAAAAAAACTTGCCTAATATAATAAAAGCATGTATAATATTTTTGTTATAGGTAATTCCGTTTTGATAAGCATCTATGAGATTAGATTTCAGAACACGGAGGGAGGGGAATGAATAAATGGCACAAGTAGTTGTAAGAGAAAACGAAAGTTTAGAAAGCGCGCTGAAAAGGTTTAAGCGTTCTTGCGCAAGAGACGGAGTAATGTCTGAGCTAAGAAAAAGAGAACATTACGAAAAGCCTAGCGTAAAGAGAAAGAAAAAATCAGAAGCGGCTAGGAAAAAGGCTAAGAAATTCTAAGAAGAAGGTGTAGAACCAATGTCTTTAAAAGACAAATTACTCAATGATTTCAAGGAGGCTATGAAAGCCAAAGATGAAATCAGAAAAAACACAGTGAATTTAGCTCGTGCAGCGATTAAGCAGTATGAAGTTGATAATAGAGAAGAACTGGATGATCAAGGTATCATTGGAATCTTGACCAAACAGGTAAAAATGAGAAAAGATGCCCTCTCTGATTTTGAGAAAGCAGGCAGAACGGATCTTTTAGAATCCTATAACAGGGAGATCGAGATTTTGATGGAATATCTTCCAAAGCAGTTTTCTAAAGAAGAAATTACTGAAATTGTAAAAGCAACAGCGGCCGAACTTGGTATCGAGGGAGGCAAGCCGAACATGGGTAAACTGATCGGTGCTGTTATGCCGAAAGTGAAAGGTTTTGCCGATGGAGGCACTGTTCGCAAAATAATTGAAGAGTTTCTTTAACAGGACATATTTTATAAGAAATTAAACCTGGTTGTTACAACCAGGTTATTTTTTATGTCAAGAAACATAAAATTGTATAGTAGGGTTTTCTGAATAATACTTCGCAGTCCCTATTATATGGAGGTGGATATGAACGTCAAGGATGAATTATTATTCGATTTTAGCATCAATATGCCTAGGATTCTTGTCAGTGGGAAGACAGGCATTCTTGATAATGTCAAAAAAATCGTCTTTATTACAGAAAACAGCATCGTCGTTGATCACGGAAATCGATTCAGTGCTATTAACGGGGATGAATTGAATGTAAAAATGATCGAAGAGGAAAGAATAATCGTGACAGGAAATATCCATTCCGTAGAATTCTATTCCGGAAATAAAGGTGATATCCATGAAGAATAGAGGAAGTTTTCTGGAACATGCCTTAACAATTAAGGTGGAAGGATTTGAACAACAAAAACTTTTGACAGAATGTATGAAAAAAGACATCACAATTAAGGACATCCATACTCAAAACGACATAGAAATGACATTGACATTGATGAAATGGGACTACCAGGACTTCTTAAATATTGTAAAAAATCGGTATCAGATCACAATATTGAAGGAAAGCGGATATCAACCGGTTGCTCGAAAAACTTTTCGTAAAAAGAGTACAATCGTAGGGTTGATACTATTTGCTTTGATTTTATATTATCAAAGTACTTTTGTGTCTGAAATAAGAATTTTGGGGTATGAATCATTTAATGAGTCACAAATCAGAGAAAGCTTGAGAGAAGCGGGGCTTTATGAGGGATGCAGTAAAAACATCGATATAGAGAAAGTGAAGCTTCATATTTATCAAGATCTTGATAATATTGCCTGGGTTGGGGTAAAATATATAGGAAATTTGGCAGAAGTCACCATTGCGGAAGGGTCAATTACCCCAAAGCCGGTAGAACAATCAAAACCATGTGATATTGTTGCAGACAAAGAAGGCTATGTTGAAAAAACGATTGCAAGAGAAGGAGTGATTGCGGCAAAAACGGGTACGTTTGTAAATCCGGGAGATGTTCTGATTAGCGGAATCATACCGATTGAAAGTACAGCTTATGGTACGGATGCAGCAGAACTTACAGAACGTTATGTCCATGCAGAAGGAGAGGTTTACGCAAGAATACCATATCGACTGTTTTATTATCAGGAAAAATTCACTTATTTGAAAAAGCCAACTGGAAACAGCATCTATGGCATTCGGCTGGAAATCGGAAATTTGAAGATAAATACGGGAAGGCTTCTTTATAACTATGAAAACTCATTATATCGGGAGAAGGTATTATTTCATGAGATTCATCCGATTCCTGTTACTTTAGGATTTGTAAAAATAGATGAAGTAGAGGTCAGCAGAAAAGAAAGAAGCCAGGCGGACATAAAAAAGCAGGCCAATAGACAAGTTAGAAGTGCTATAAAAGAAAAATTGCCAGAAAATGTCCAAATACTAAATAAAAGTTTGAAGTTTTCTTCAAGAGAAAATATAATAGGAGTAGCGATAATACTGGAGAGTTTGGAAGAAATCGGGAAAGAGAAGGAGATTGTGATTGGAAACCCAACTGATAGAAGAACTGAAGATAAAAATTGATCATGATCAGGATGCCAATGAGTTATTTGGAAATCTGGATGTCAATTTAAAGATTATTAAGGATAATTACGATGTTAATATTGTGCAGCGGCAGGATGAAATTATAGTAAAAGGAAAAGAAGCAGCAAAAGCACAACAGGTCATCGTTGAACTTCTTGAAATACTGGAATCCGGGGAAGTGTTAGATGCGCAGAAGGTTAACTACGTAATTAGTTTAAACAATAAAGGGCTGTCCTATAAAGACAGCAATATGAATAAGGATGTCATCTGCTTTACGCACAGAGGGAAACCGATCAAACCCAAAACGATCGGACAAACTTCATATGCGCAGAGTATTAAAAAGCACGATATCGTCTTTGGCGTCGGACCGGCGGGAACCGGAAAAACCTATATTGCTGTTGCAATGGCGATGAATGCGCTTAAGAATAAAGAAGTACAAAAGATTATTCTTGCAAGACCAGCTGTTGAAGCAGGAGAACGCTTAGGTTTTCTTCCGGGTGATTTACAGGAAAAGGTAGATCCATATTTGAGACCTCTTTATGATGCTCTTTATGATATCTCAGGCAGAGACAGTGCGCTTCGGCTGAAAGAAAAGGAAGTCATTGAAGTAGTGCCTTTAGCTTATATGAGAGGTAGAACCTTGGATAATTCTTTTATTATTCTTGATGAAGCACAGAATACGACAAAAGAACAAATGAAGATGTTTTTGACAAGACTTGGCTTTGGCTCCAAGGCTGTTGTAACCGGAGATATCACACAGATCGATTTGCCAAGGGGAAAAAAATCAGGTTTGGTAGATGCAATCAAGGTGCTTGATAAGGTGGAAGGAATTGAATTTTGTTTTCTAAAAGATGCTGACGTGGTGAGACATGCACTGGTCAGAAGGATTATTGTTGCATATGAACGATATGCAAAGGAGAATCCGGAACAGGAGGGAGAGGGATGAACCTCATTTTCAGTGATGAAAGAATGCCAGGACAAACGGTGATAGACCATATGATACAAGCTGCGGAGTTGTGTGTCCGAGGTGAAAACCTGGATCCGGAACGTGTTGAAATCAGTGTAACTTTTGTGAGCACTGAGGAAATCCATGAACTGAACAAAATATATCATGGTAAGGATAGGGATACAGATGTCCTTTCATTTCCGCAATATGATAGTGTTGAGGATATGAATACAGAAGGAGTTCTATGTCTGGGAGATGTAGTGATTTGCCCGGAACAGGCCTTACTGCAGGCTGATGAATTTGGTCATTCTGGTGAAAGGGAGCTCGTTTATCTTTTTGTTCACAGTGTATTTCATCTGTTGGGATACGATCATATGGAGGACGAAGATCAAATGGAAATGAGAGTGCATGAAGAGAAAATCATGAGCCAAATTGGGCTGACAAGATAGAGGCGGCTGAACACAGTAAGCCTTAAGATAAGTTTTAAGGAGAAAATCGTTATGAAGTACAGAGAACTTTATCAAACAGCAGGTCAAATGGCTCAGTATGCTTATGCACCCTATTCACGTTTTAAAGTCGGAGCTGCTCTTTTAACAAAAACAGGAGAGGTTTTTACCGGGGTCAATGTCGAAAACTCTTCCTTTGGAGCAACGATTTGTGCCGAAAGGACTGCTTATGTTAAGGCCATTTCAGAAGGGTTTCGGGAATTTGAAGCGATCGCAGTCACTTCTTCCGACGGAGAAGCTTATCCGTGCGGAATTTGCAGACAATTTATGTTTGAATTTGGAGACGATTTAAAAATTATTACAGGAGAAGATGAAGATCATCTTCATATTACAGAAATAAAGGATCTACTGCCGGAAGGTTTTCGGTTATAATATTACTTGAGAGCCGGGGTTAGCTAGTATCTGCCAGCGATTCTAAAGAACCCGACAGAATTCTACGACAAAAATCTACAATCAAAGATTTGTGATTTTTCAGCATAAATTCTGCCAACGTTTCTGAAGAGCCGGGCAGAATGTTATACGACAAAAATCTGTCAGCGGTTCTGAATGAGACAGAATGTTATACGATAAAAATCTACAAATCAAAGATTTGTGATTTTTCAGCATAAATTCTGCCAACGTCTCTGAAGAGCCGGGCAGAATGTTAAGGAGAAGGAATGAAGTCAGGATTTATAGGGATCATAGGAAGGCCAAATGTTGGTAAATCAACGTTATTAAATGCGATTTTGGGTGAAAAAATAGCAATCACAACGGACAAGCCGCAAACCACAAGAAATAGTATCCGTGGGATCTATACGAAAAGGAATGGCAGGGAAGATGACTGCCAGATGATATTTATTGATACACCGGGAATTCATAAACCAAGAAATAAACTGGGTGGATATATGACAGAAATGGCAATCAATACCTTCAAAGAAGTCGAGGTGATTGTTTTTATTGTTGATGACGAGCTGTCGGCTGGACCTGGTGATAAATATATAGTAGATCTTCTGAAAGATATCGAAACACCGATGTTTTTAGTAATCAATAAGATTGATAAGCTGGAACCTGATAAATATCGTAAAATTTTTGAGGAGTATCAATCTTTGAATCTATTCACCGATATCATTGGAATGTCTGCGCTCTCTGGAAAGAATGTGGAGGTTTTGCTGGAAAAAATAGAAGGTCTGCTAAAAGAAGGCCCGATGTATTTCCCGGAAGATATGGTGACTGATCATCCGGAACGTTTTGTCGTGAGTGAAATAATCAGGGAAAAGGTATTACTTTATCTTGATGAGGAAATCCCCCACGGTGTGGCGGTTGAACTGGAAAGTTACAAAGAAGAGCCGAAAATTACTAAAATCGGTGCTGTAATTTACTGTGAGAAAAAATCTCATAAAGGCATTATTATCGGAAAAGAAGGCAAAAAACTGAAGGGGATCGGTAAAAGTGCAAGGCTTGAAATCGAAGGATTGCTGGGAACAAAAGTATTTCTTGAGATTTGGGTCAAGGTGAAAGAAAACTGGAGAGATAATGATTTTGCTTTAAGTAACTTCGGATATCATAATCAATAAGACTGGCCAAAATTCAAAACGCAAGAACTCTTGTCCCTGTAAGATTTATTGCAGAATGCTTCAATGCAGAGGTGATGTGGGATGAAACAACAAGAACAGTCAATATAAATATTAAATAAAATACAATTAATATTAATCCGGCAATGATTTTATTTTCAATTGCTATGATTTAATTAGAAAGAGCAAATAATGTTTACGGATACGGAAGGAATCATTTTTAAACAAGTCAAAACCGTTAACGGGCGTAGAATGGTTCTTTTGTTTTCTAAAAAATATGGAAAAATAAGTGCGGGTACTAATATCAGTGAAAAAGGAAAAAATAAATCTTCTCTGGCAATGCGACCTTTTACCTATGGCAAGTATGAGCTTTATAAAAACAGAGACAGTTATCATATTAATGGGACTGAAGTAATCAAGAGTTACTATCGCATCGGTGAAGATGTGGAAAAATATATGTACTGTTCGTATGTACTTGAATTAACGGAAAAGGTGCTTCAGGAAGAAGCACCTGCCCCCGCAATATTCCGCATGATACTTGATTTTTTTGACATCATGGAGAAACGTACGAAAAAATATGCTTCACTGATCCTTGCATATCAAATTAAGATTTTGCAGGAAGTTGGAAGTATGCCTCAGGTAAGGCAGTGTGTGTTATGCGGGAGGCAGGAAGAACCTACTTTATTCAGCGTTAAGGATGGCGGTATTATATGCAAAACTTGTTGTTTAAATATTCATGATATTGAGAATGATACGTTGCTTTATAATCTGAATTTTGGTATAGTTAATATATTGCGATATATTTTGGAAAATCCATTAAAAAGCTTTAAAAATTTGGCACTGGATGATGAAATTCAAAAACAGTTGGATAGAATAATTAAAACTTATATTGCATATCATCTGGATATTAGAAACTTAAAGAGCGAAAGCTTTTTAACAGGCGAAAGCTAAAGATCATAGATTTTGATTTCGATGCATCAGTTCGCCTACAATTTACAAACGGAAGAATTCCAATCCGTCTTAAGCCGGGGGAATTTCCATAGCATGCATACACCGAACGTTTGCTTTGCAAATGTAGTTGCCTTTTTGGCGCAGCTTGAGCTGTGTTGGTAAAAAGGACAGCAGCGAGCGAAGCGAGTCGAGTAGCGTTTCCGGTATGTCAGGTGCGTAAAATTGGGCGAGCTAGCAATTGAGTAATATTTAAAATGGAGGTAAGATTATGGAGATTACATTAGAAAAAATTGAATTGGTCAAGGACAGAACTGGAGTAAGCTATAAGGAAGCGAAAGAAGCCCTTGAAGCAGCGGATGGAAGTGTCGTAGATGCTATCATAGACATCGAAGAATCAATAGACATTAAAAGCAAGAGCAAAATTGCTGAACAGAGTTCATACATCGTTGACAAGGTAAAGGAAGCAATCAAGAAGGGGAACGTTGCTAAAATTATCGTAAAGAAAAATGATGAAGTGATTATGAATCTGCCTGTTAATGTTGGTATTGTTGGAACGGTATTAGCTCCTTGGGCTGCGGTTGCCGGTGTGATTGCTGCTTTTGGTACAAAATGTTCGATAGAGCTTGTAAAAGATGACGGAGAGATTATCGATATCAGTGAAATGGCAAATGATACCTTTGATGGAGTTGTTGAAAAAAGTTCTGTTGTTGTTGACGAAGTAAAAACAAAGGGAGCCGATGTTATAGCAAATGTAAAATCCAAAACAAGTGATGCAATCACGAAAGCAAAAAGCGATGATGTTAACTGCTGCTGCGGAAGCGAAGAAGAATGTGACGACAGCTGTTCCTGCGGAAGCCAGGAAGAAGATAAATAAAATTGAATCGTAGAAATGGTAGGTATTTATGAGCAAAGAATTTTCAATGGACAAGATTACAGCACTGGCAAAATCAAGAGGATTTGTTTTCCCAGGCTCAGATATTTATGGTGGATTGGCCAACACATGGGACTATGGTCCGGTTGGTGTTGAACTGAAAAACAATGTAAAAAAGGCTTGGTGGAAGAAATTTGTCCAGGAATCCAAGTACAATGTAGGCTTGGATGCTGCGATTCTTATGAATCCTAAAACATGGGTGGCATCCGGTCATGTTGGAGGATTTGCAGATCCTCTTATCGATTGCAAGAGCTGTAAAGCCCGTTTTAGAGCAGATAAGCTTATTGAAGATTATATTAGTGAAAACGATCAGATGGAAGTTACGGTTGATGGCTGGTCAAATGAAAAATTGGAAAGCTATATCAAGGAAAAGGCAATTCAGTGCCCGGAATGTGGAAAAAACGAGTTTACATCCATCAGACAGTTTAATCTGATGTTCAAGACATTTCAAGGCGTTACGGAAGATTCTAAAGCAGAAATTTTCTTAAGGCCGGAAACGGCACAGGGTATCTTTGTGAATTTCAAAAACGTACAAAGAACTGCTCGAAAAAAAATGCCTTTTGGTATTGCGCAAACCGGAAAATCTTTTCGAAACGAAATTACTCCGGGTAATTTTACTTTCAGAACCAGAGAATTTGAACAGATGGAACTTGAATTTTTTTTGCAGACCGGGAACTGATTTAGAATGGTTCACATACTGGAAGGATTACTGCGTAAATTGGCTGAAAACACTTGGTATGAAGGAAGAAAATATCAAGATGAGGGATCACGAAAAAGAAGAGCTTTCCCATTACAGCAATGCAACAACTGACATCGAATACCGTTTTCCGTTTGGCTGGGGTGAACTTTGGGGAATTGCTGATAGAACCGATTTCGACTTAAAACAACATATGGAACATTCGGGACAGGATATGTCCTATCAGGATCCGGAAACCAATGAAAAATATGTGCCATATTGCATTGAGCCATCTCTCGGTGCTGACAGAGTAACACTGGCATTTCTTGTAGATGCGTATGATGAAGAGATTCTGACGGATGCAAAAGGGAAAGAAGATGTAAGAACAGTAATGCGTTTTCATCCAGCTTTGGCACCGTTTAAAGCTGCGGTTTTGCCGCTTACAAAGAAACAGTGTGTACAAGCAGAAGCTCTTCATGAAGAACTTTCCAAATACTTCATGGTGGACTATGATGTGCCTGGCAGTATAGGAAAACGTTATCGAAGAGAAGACGAAATCGGGACACCTTTCTGTATTACTGTAGACTTTGATACCGAAACTGATCAGAGTGTAACAATCCGTGATCGAGATACAATGGAACAAATAAGAATACCTATCTCAGAAGTAAAGAAATATCTTGAAGACAAATTGGTGTTTTAAAAATAACTGGTATTTTATCGATTAGGGAACATGGACAAGCACCTTACTAGTAAAGGATTCTTGTCCTTGTTTTTTATAAAAAATCTATCATACAAAGGAGAGAAAAAGATGGGGAAAAAATTTGTCTACCTCTTCAGTGAGGGTAATGGATCAATGCGAGAGCTACTGGGCGGTAAGGGTGCAAACCTTGCTGAAATGACGAACTTAGGTATGCCTGTACCGCAAGGCTTTACAATAACGACAGAAGCGTGCACACAGTACTATGCCGACGGCGAAAAGATTAATGATGAAATCAAAGCAGAAATCATGCAGTACATCGCACGGACGGAAAAAATCACAGGGAAAAAATTCGGTGACCTAGATAATCCGTTGCTTGTATCTGTGCGTTCGGGCGCCAGAGCATCTATGCCTGGTATGATGGATACCATTTTGAATTTGGGTTTAAACGATCAGGTTGTAGAAAGCTTTGCAAAGAAAACGAACAATCCGCGTTTTGCTTATGATTCCTATCGTCGTTTCATCCAGATGTATTCTGACGTTGTTATGGAAGTTGGAAAGGCTTACTTTGAAAAACTGATTGACGAAATGAAGGAAAAGAAAGGCGTAAAGCTTGATACAGAATTGGATGCTGATGACTTAAAAGAATTAGCAAGACTGTTCAAGGAAGCGTATAAGAATAAAATCGGCGTAGAATTTCCAAGTGATCCTGTTGAACAATTATTCGGTGCAGTCAAAGCTGTTTTCAGATCATGGGATAATCCTCGCGCAATTTATTACAGAAGAATGAACGACATTCCATCTTCCTGGGGTACAGCGGTAAATGTTCAGGCTATGGTATTCGGTAACATGGGTGATTCTTCAGGAACAGGCGTAGCTTTCTCCAGAAACCCATCTACAGGAGAAGCGAAACTTTACGGCGAATTCCTGATGAATGCACAGGGTGAAGATGTCGTAGCAGGAGTAAGAACTCCTCAGACCATCGATCAGCTGAAGGAACAAAATCCTACTGTTTATGATGAATTTTATAAAATCGTATATACGCTTGAAAAGCATTATAAAGACATGCAGGATATGGAATTCACCATTGAAGAAGGCAAGCTTTATATGCTTCAGACAAGAAATGGAAAGAGAACAGCAGCTGCTGCATTAAAGATCGCTTGTGATCTTGTTTCCGAAGGTATGATTACAGAAGAAGCAGCAGTAAAGATGATCGACCCGAAACAACTGGATGCCTTACTACATCCGCAGTTTGACGCGGATGCACTGAAAGCGGCAAAGCCAATCGGTGCCGCACTTCCTGCTTCTCCTGGAGCTGCTTGCGGACAGGTTGTGTTCACTGCGGAAGCTGCAACAGATTGGACAGTGAATAAAGGTGCTTCGGTCATCCTAGTTCGTCTGGAAACTTCTCCGGAAGATATCGAAGGTATGAACTATGCGCAGGGTATTCTGACAGTTCGCGGTGGCATGACTTCCCATGCAGCAGTAGTTGCACGTGGTATGGGAACCTGCTGCGTATCAGGATGCGGAGAAATCAAAATCGATGAAGAAGCAAAAGTATTTACCCTCGGCGGACAAAAATTCCATGAAGGAGACTGGATTTCTCTTGACGGTTCTACGGGTAATATTTACGGAGAAGCAATCAAAACTGTGGAAGCTTCTATATCAGGGAATTTCAATACCATCATGACTTGGGCTGATAAATATAGAACATTAAAAGTAAGAACCAATGCTGATACACCAAAGGATGCTGCTCAGGCAGTTAAATTCGGAGCAGAAGGCATCGGGCTTTGCAGAACGGAACATATGTTCTTCGATTCGGAACGAATCGCTGCTATGAGGGAAATGATCGTATCCAAGACAGAAGAGCAGAGACGAACTGCATTGGCGAAGCTGCTTCCAATGCAGAGAGGTGACTTTGAAGGAATTTATGAAGCAATGCAGGGCTATCCGGTAACCATTCGTTTCTTGGATCCGCCTTTACACGAATTCTTGCCTACTGACGAAGCTGATATTGTTGCATTGGCAAAGGAAATGAAGATGGAAGTTGCCGAACTGAAGGCAATCATCTCCTCCTTACATGAATTCAATCCAATGATGGGACATAGAGGATGCCGTCTTGCAGTATCCTATCCTGAAATTGCTGAAATGCAAACAACCGCTGTAATCGAAGCGGCAATTAATGTTCAGAAGAAACATCCGGAATGGACCATGGTTCCAGAGATTATGATTCCACTGGTTGGCGAAATCAAAGAACTTCAGTATGTTAAGAATACCGTAGTTAAAACAGCAAATGCTATCATTGCAAAATCCGGCATTGATCTGAAATACATGGTTGGAACCATGATTGAAATTCCTAGAGCTGCATTAACAGCTGACGAAATCGCAAAGGAAGCGGAATTCTTTTCCTTTGGTACCAATGATCTGACTCAGATGACATTTGGTTTCAGCCGTGACGATGCCGGTTCCTTCCTTGGTGCATACTATGAGAAAAAGATCTATGAAAGTGATCCATTTGCAAGACTGGATCAGACGGGTGTTGGTAAACTGGTTAAAATGGCTGTAGAACTTGGGAAAGCAAGCAGATCTGACATTAAACTTGGAATTTGCGGAGAACATGGCGGAGATCCATCCTCGGTAGAATTCTGCCATAATGTTGGATTAAACTATGTATCTTGTTCACCATTCAGGGTACCGATTGCAAGACTGGCTGCTGCTCAGGCTCAGATAAAAAATCCAAGAAAATAATATAAACATAATTCAAAAAGCTTTATGCAATGAGCATTTGAGGCGAATGGTATTATAAGAAGTATAGGGTATTGCTACTTAATTTTCAATTATGATTTTAAGTGTGATACCCTATTTCTATTTCTATTGCTCTGTCTGTTTAAGAAAGTTGATTAATTTTGTAAAATGAAGTTTGCTTATCGATATAAAAATACTTGAATTATAAGGCTAATACAGGTTATATCACATATAAAAACTAATGGAATATAATATTATAAGCGAACTCGACTATTGATACAATTTCTTTTTCAAATGGAAGGACTTAAAGTATGTTAAACGATAATTCTTATAATAATTTGCCAATATATTTTGTAAAAAATCAGGGACAAACAAATCCAGAAGTCAAATATTTCAGTCGTAGCGTTAACCCTGATATTTTTTTGATATCCAATGGAATGATTATCTCATTGCATTCAAATAGAAAAATGAAACGATCAGAAGAAAAATCAAAATTAAAGGAACAAAGAGAATCATATGCGATCAAAATGGATCTGGAAAATTCAAATCGATTGCCTGAGATAGAGGGAATAGACAGGTTGCCAGGCAAAGTAAGTTATTTTAAGGGGAGTGATCCTCAAAAGTGGCAGCAAAATATCCCCATCTATTCGAAAGTAAAATACACCGGAATCTATCCGGGTATTGATATGGTCTTTTATGGAAAACAAAAGGAGCTGGAGTATGATTTTATACTGTCTCCGGGAGCATCCTGCGAAAATATAACCATGGCTTTTGAGGGCATTGATAAAGCAGACCTGGATGAAGATGGAAATGCATTGTTGCATTTTGGGGAAGAAGAAATTTCTCTTCATTACCCGAAGGCATATCAAGATATCGATGATAAAAGGCAAGAGGTTTTATGTAGATACAAAATAAAAGATGAATGCAAAGTTCAATTTGAAGTAGGCAGCTATGAAAGGAATGCACCATTAATTATAGATCCTGAACTTAGCTATTCCACTTATTTGGGAGGAAGTGACTTTGATTTCGGTAATGGTATAGCAATAGATGAAGATGATAACGCATATATAACCGGAACAACAAACTCCTTGAATTTCCCCACCACAATAGGTGCCTATCAAACAGAAAATGCGGGAGAAAACGATGTTTTTATAACCAAACTGAATTCTCTGGGAAATGCCCTGATCTATTCAACCTATTTAGGAGGCAGTCTTAATGATGAAGGAAATGGCATCTATGTAGATATGGAAGGGAATGCGTATGTTACCGGAAGAACAAATTCTACTGATTTTCCAACGACAGAAGGTGCTTATCAGAGAGAAAATTCAGGCGGATACGATGCATTTGCAGTAGAGTTAGGACCCCTGGGGGGTGATCTTGTATTTTCAACCTATCTGGGCGGATTTTTTGAAGATCAGGGCAACAGCATCCAAGTGGATTACTTTGGCAATGTCTGTATAACAGGGGGAACCAGATCTGATGATTTTCCTGTGACGGAAGACGCATATCAAAGAGAAAATGCAGGAGGAGCTGATGCTTTTGTTACAAAATTAACCCCGGGCGGAAGCAGTCTTTTTTATTCCACATATCTTGGAGGAAGGTATGATGATGAGGGAAGCAGCATAGCAGTAGATGACTCGGGTTATGCCTTTATTACCGGGAATACACTTTCGGATAACTTTCCAACAACGCTGGGGGCATATCAAGAAGATTATTCAGGGGGATTGGATGCGTTTGTTACAAAATTATACCCTGGAGGAAATGTACTTGCTTACTCCACTTATCTGGGAGGCAGTGGCAATGATGCCGGAAACGGTATCGATATCGATGATGAAGAGAATGCCTATATAACAGGCTATACCTCTTCTACAAATTTCCCGGTGACGGAAGAAGCATATCAAAAAGAAAATGCAGGAGAACTTGACTGTTTTGTAACGAAAATTAATTATGATGGCAATGACCTGATCTATTCGACCTATTTAGGTGGAAGCGGTAATGATATCAGCAATAGTATCGTTGTTGATTCTTCAGGACATGCGTATATCACAGGTAGAACCTATTCTTATGATTTCCCGACGACACCGGATGCATTTACAAGGGGGTTAAATTGGGATATCTTTGTCACAAAATTCAGCCCCGGTGGCGGCAGCTTGATCTATTCCACCTATTTAGGCGGAGAGAGTGATGATTTTGGTAACTGCATAGCCATTGATTTAAGTAGGAATATCTATATTACCGGGCGTACAGGTTCCCTTAGCTTTCCCACGACACCCGGAGCCTATCAAACCTCAAGAGCAGGAGGAATCGATGCCTTTGTAACAAAGATAAACCTGTTTGGTGAAACGGCAGACCTGGCAGTATCAAAAACAGATTTTCCGGATCCTGTGGTGGCAGGAAATGAATTGACTTATTTTCTGACAGTAACCAACAATGGACCAGATAACGCAACAGGTGTTATTTTAACAGATACTCTGCCGACAAGTGTTGTATTTGTCTCCTCTACACCCAGCCAGGGAAGCTGCGGTGTAGTAGATAATATAGTAACTTGTGAGCTTGGCGCTATTGCTGCTCATGAAACTGCCACAGTAAGAATTGTAGTAATCCCAAACCTGGGGGGAATAATAAGTAATACCGCAACGGTAAGAGGAGATCAGGCAGATCCAAATCCAGATAATAATAAGATTACGATTGAAACAAACGTTCTGTCGCCCATACCGAGGGAAGCTGATCTGGCAGTCAGAAAAATCGGCGTTCCCAACCCCGTAATTCTTGGGAAGAATTTGATTTATGCCGTAACAGTAATGAATAACGGACCCGATAGGGCAACGGGTGTAATCTTAACGGATACTTTACCTGAAGAAGTTACCTTTGTATCGTTAACATCCAGTCAGGGAAGCTTCCAGGTAGTTGGCAAGGAAGTCATTTGTCAGCTTGGCACCTTAAACGTTAATGGAAAAGCAACCGTATTTATTAATGTCATTACCAATGAATCAGGGACTATCCTAAATCAGGCAAGGGTTGAGGGGAACGAAGCAGATCCAAATCCTGATGATAATCATGTCACCATAGAGACAACCGTTGTTGATTATGGTGTTATTGCTTACAATGCAAATAGTATTTCCGATACGGTATCCGCCATTGATTGCGGGACAAATACAGTGATAGGCAGTCCCATACCGGTAGGCAGCGCTCCTTATGATGTGGCAGTGACGCCTGACGGGAGCTTTGCATATGTTGTAAATTACGAATCCAACAATGTATCCGTAATTAATACGAACAATAATGCAGCGGCAGACAGTCCAATAAACGTTGGGAATGGACCCTACAGTATAGCCATAACACCCGATGGGGATTTTGCTTATGTTACAAACTTTATATCCAACAATATTTATGTTATTGATACGAATACCAATACAGTGACAAGCGAACCCATACCGGTCAGCAGCGGACCCCTTGGCATAGCCATAACCCCTGACGGTAACTTTGCTTATGTTACAAGCTATTATTCAGGGAGCGTTTATGTAGTGGATACAGAAACAAATACAGTAACAGATGGTCCAATACCAGTTGGAAATGGGCCATATGATATCGCGATAACTCCTGATGGCAGCTTTGCATACGTTACAAATCTGATTTCTAACACTGTATCGGTAATAAATTTGAGTACCAATACAGTGGTGAATGGGTCGATACCTGTAGGAAACGGACCTTTTGGAATCGCCATAACGCCGGATGGAAATTTCGTTTATGTTGCTTGCTACTATTCCGATCATGTATCTGTCATTGATAAAAATACCAATACAGTAAGCAAAACGATCCCGGTTACAGGCCCCCTGTACGTGGCCATAACGCCGGATGGCAATACTGCCTATGTTACAAATTTTGCTGCATCCAGTGTGACGGCAATCAATATCAGCACCAATGAAGTGACGAATCCTCCTATCCCTGTAGGAGTTCAGCCAAGAGGAATAGCAATAGCCAGAATTCTCGTGAGCGGGTTGTATGAAGCTGATTTATCAATCACCAAAACAGCTTCACCAAATCCAGTGAAAGCAGGAGAGCATCTCATCTATACGCTCACAATTAAGAACAATGGACCGGATGATGCAACAAATGTTGTTTTAATAGATACCCTGCAGTCAGATGTGGCATTTGTATCGGCAGTATCAAGTGAGGGAAGCTGTATTGAATCAGAAGGCTTGATAAGATGCAATCTGGGGACGATAGAGAACGGAGGCATCAGGACTGTAGCGATTACGGTTATACCTGAAGTTCCGGGAACTATAACAAATATGGC
The DNA here is from genome assembly GCA_963665645.2 of Anaerovoracaceae bacterium. Classification (GTDB taxonomy): domain Bacteria; phylum Bacillota; class Clostridia; order Peptostreptococcales; family Anaerovoracaceae; genus Anoxybacterium. Next base: position 534,629 of record CAXXQN010000005.1, read on the forward strand.
TGTTGTAGATGCCATGGAAGATGATCCCGACCCCAATAATAACACGGTTTCAACAAGCGTTATCGTTATCTCACCTATTCGGACAGCTGATTTATGTGTATCCAAACTTGACACACCAGATCCGGCCAAACCGGGCGAGGATATCATCTATTCTATTACAGTTTTAAATAGAGGTCCGGATATAGCAACAGATGTTGTGCTGAATGATATTTTGCCGGAAGAAGTTGACTTAAAAGAAATCAAAGTTAGTCAGGGAAGTTATATTGTATCAGATCATCGAATTACGTTCCAATTGGGTTCCATTGAAAACAGTAAAGGGGCTGAAATAACGATAACGGTTACAACTGCGACAACCGGTGCATTTATAAATCGTGCGATTGTTTCAGCTTATGAAACAGACCCTGATTTATTAAACAATACTGCATTTCAATGCACGATGGTGCTTAATACCGTGTTTTAGGAGCTCTTTGTACCAGAGGATGCAACGAATCTGACTATCTCATAGGTAATTTAAAAATGGCAGTATCGCTGCCATTTTTAGTATTGCAAGAAATTATTGGCGTTGAACTTTTTTTAATGGCTCGGAATAAAATCAACAACATCAATAATATTTTATTATGGACAGGCTTATAGATCAATCATTATTCATGTTGTTTTATCTGAATTTGAAGTATTTGCATGAATCATCTTATATTTTGTCTAAATGTTTTCTGCTTCAAAAATAATAATATCTTCACCTATTTTTCGAATTGCATTCCAGGGAAGCTGCAGATAATCCTTGTTGCCAAGAAAACTCATTTTACCGTGAAAGTCTGGAACGAGAATCGCTTTAATTTTACCTTGATGCTCATCAAAAAGAAGCTCTGCATTGGCCAGTTGACCATGACGGCTTCCATTTGTTAAATTTACAATTTCCTTGTCACCCAAATCACTAAGTCTCATTGAAATCACTCCTTCTATGAAAATAATAGCGGGCAATTGATGTTCGTATTCTATAGATTCTTTATCGACAAATTCTGTCTTTCAGTTAATATCGTTTCATCATATTCCCTGCATAATAAAAAAATATATTTTGGAAAAAACTATTTTTATTACAAAGAAAGGAAAATGATTATGGATAAAAACACAGATAGGGATAGAAATATGGAGTTGAAAAGCGATCAGACCAATATGGAAGAGAAGGATATAGAAAAGAATAATGATCAAAATCAAGATAACGAGCAGGATCAGAGCCCAAAAGATAATATTGATAATTTTGGCGTGATCGGTAACTCATTTGATTTTAGAAGCAATATTCAATATCTTACAATCATTGGGAATGTTGAGGGTCATATGGTTTTACCTCCCAATAACAAAACAACAAAATATGAAAATATCATACCTCAATTGGTTGCGATTGAGGAAAATCCAAATATCAAAGGCTTGCTTACAATCCTGAATACTGTAGGAGGAGATGTAGAAGCTGGGCTGGCCTTGTCCGAATTAATTACAACATTGTCCAAGCCAACCGTCTCTTTAGTATTAGGGGGTGGACACAGTATCGGTATTCCTCTTGCGACTGCAAGCAGTTATTCCTTTATTGCGGAAAGTGCAACGATGACATTGCATCCAATCAGAATGACTGGCTTAGTCATTGGAGCAGAACCGACTTACGATTATTTTAGAAAGATGCAGGATCGGGTAGTAGATTTTATTATCAGGACATCAAAAGCAGATAAGGATGAGGTTGCCAAACTCATGAATGCTACGGATAATATGGCGGCCGATATTGGCACTGTTTTAATCGGACAGGAGGCCGTTGATATTGGCCTTATTAATGAGGTTGGTGGTTTGAATATGGCACTGGCAAAATTAAAAGAAATGATTGATATCCCAGATAAATGATAATTAAAAAGTGACAGACACATAGATGTCGAAATATGTCGATAGATACCCGATTGTAAATAAATGTAAAACATGATACGATTGAATAAATTACAATTATTTACAATCCTTATAAATAGAGGTAGATCAATGGACAGAATTTTACTGATTGAAATGGATAAGGAGTATGGCTGCGTATTAGCAAAGGCCATCTCCGGTTTACATAAAGAATTTGAGATCACAATAATAAATCAAGAGATAGATCTGATTGATGGAGTTATACTTCATCAATCATGGGATGATTTCAATCTTATCTTAATCGGCGGATATCCCGATGAGATTGTAGAAGCGTTTTTAAAAAAAGATTCGAAGCATAAGAAAATTGTTGTTTTAACGGAATACAGAACGCAAAATGTGATACTACAATCACAAAAATCGGACAGAAGAGTCTGGTATCTATATAAGTATGTAAAAATAAATGATATGATTGCAGATCTAGACTTTATTCTCGGACATATAACCGGCAAAAAAAACTTTTCAAGGAAAAGTGCTGCAGCAAATATGATCGGTTTTTTCAGTATTAGCGGCGGTACCGGTAAATCGGTTCTTTCTATTGGAACAGCACGAGAATTATCCCGCTACCACGATAAAAAGGTCTTATATCTAAGTTTTGAAGAAATGCCTGCTTCTGAATTATTTATCTGTAACAATGCAAACAATAAAAATATCAGTGATTATCTTTACTATCTGTTTGAAAAAAAAGACGAAAACCTATGTAGCCGTCTCAGCGGATTTGTTTCATCAGATGACTTTGGAGTGGAAACCTTTTGCCCGTCGAATGGGCGAAATGATTTGAAATACCTTTCGACAGAAGAGCTCGTCTACTTTATTAAAAATATTTTAGACAGTTGTCGGTATGATTATCTTATTTTTGATTTGAGTTCCGATTTGTCGGAAGAAACATTATTATTGATGGATCAATGCATTAAAATCGTTTTAATCGAACGTGATTGTCCGGTTTCAAAATACAAGAATAATAAATTGACAGCTTATTTAAATAAGATAAGTTCTATTCCATTTGGCGATAGATTTCTCAGCGTTGTAAATAAAGAAAATCGTTATAACAATGAGGTATCTATGGAAGAACCAGATCACTTTGATTCAAAATATCGGAAGAAAATTCATATCGAAAAAGATGATAACAGTTTTTATTGTACAAGGAATCATCTGGAAATTAATATGAATCATGCCTTTGGTGTTGGTATGAAAAAAATTGCTGACGAAATACTATCATCAGAAAAAAAAGAAAGACAGTGAGAATTTAAATACATTAACTATTCACACTATGAATTAAAAAGAAAGGCAGGATGATGACTTGAAAGATGAAATCTGCTCAGTGAAAGAAATTACGGAAGGAGTTAGAGCTGTTATCAACAGCAAGCAGGATCAACATGTTAGACGAGGAAGTTTTAGCATTAATTGAAGATTATGTTCTCAGAGACAGTCGAATGGGTCAGGCTTCGTTTCGAACGAAGGGGAGAAGTAATTAACCATATTTTTAATGCAACACGAAAGGATTTGGACTTGCTGCAACCCTATGCCGATGATAAAGAAGTAAGTGAAATCATGGTAAATGGGATCGATCATATCTTCATTGAAAAAAAAGGAAAAATGGAAAAGCTGGATATTCAATTTGAAACAATAGAGGATTTAGAAGAAATTATACGAAGAATTGCGGCAAAGGTTCATCGTGAGATTAATGAATTAAACCCGATCGTGGATGCAAGACTTGAAGATGGTTCCAGAGTCCATGCAGTTTACAAGAACGTGGCTTTGAACGGGCCAATACTGACAATTCGAAGATTTCCTGAAAATAGAATTACAATGGAAGATTTACTGACAAAAGAAACGTTAACAATTGAAGCAGCAGATTTTTTAAAGAAGCTGGTAAGGTCAGGCTACAATATATTTATTTCAGGTGGAACCAGTTCGGGGAAGACGACTTTTTTAAACGTGCTTTCCGAATATATTCCTAAGGATGAAAGAGTCATTGTCATTGAAGATTCTGCAGAATTACAGATAACTGGGATCAATAATATTGTTCGGCTGGAATGTAAAAACGCAAATGTTCAGGGAAAAGGAGAGGTAAGTGTCAGGCAGCTGATTAAAGCTTCTTTAAGAATGCGCCCCAATCGAATTATCGTAGGCGAGGTGCGAGGCGAAGAAGTACTTGATATGATACAGGCGATGAATACAGGACACGATGGATCATTATCGACCGGACACGGAAATTCTCCCGAAGGGATGCTGTCAAGAATTGAGGCAATGTTTCTTCAGGCTGCCGATTATCCAATCGATGCAATACGGAGTCAGATTGCAGAAGCACTTGATATTATTGTGCATTTGGGAAGACTTCCTGATAAGAGCAGAAAAGTTTTGGAAATCTCAGAAATTGAAGGATATCGTGACAGCAAAATATATATTAACCCCTTGTTTAAGTATATTGTTAGTAAGTCCGTTTCTTGTGCGGAAGGAATGCCTTCGGGTAAATTGATTCCAACTGGAAATGAGCTAAAAAATACCGCAAAACTAGAAATGAATGGAGCTTACTTATGAAAAATATACGGCCAAAAGACTCGAAAACAAAGAATCCCATGCAGCAAAAAAATCGGAATACATATCAAACAATACCGAAAACCTATTTAACCTATGAATTGAACCACTATGAAAAAATTCGGTTTTTTATTCTTAGCGGACTAGGTTTGATGGTAGTTGGATTTCTGTTTTATCATAGTTTTTTGTTATCCCTGATTTTATCATTTCTTTCCTATCCGTTGATTGGTTTTTACCGCAGTTATCTGGCTGAAAAAAGAAGAACAGAATTGAAGGAACAATTCCGGGATGTTCTTTATTCTATTTCTGCCTCTGTTGCTGCCGGGCGCCAGATGACAGAAGCGCTTTATGAAGCAGAACAAAATATGAGGCTGATTTACAAGACGGATGCGCTTATCGTTTTGGAATTATCTTTTATGGTAAAAAGACTAAATGAATTCAGAGAATCGGAGGAAAAAATACTCAAAGATTTTGCCCTGAGAACTTCGATTGATGATATCTCCGATTTTGTTGATATCTATTTAACCTGCCGGGAAACGGGGGGAGATTTGATTCGTGTTTTAACAAAGGCTTCTGATATTATTATGGATAAAATTACGATTGAAAAAGAGATTCATACAATAACAGTACAAAAAAGGTTTGAAGCGAAAATTTTGACAGCAATACCCTTTATGATCATACTCTTTTTGCAGCTGGTATCTCCGGATTATCTTGCTGCATTATATCAGGGAGTGCAAGGGAGATTCCTGATGACGATAGCACTTGCAGGAATCGGTATTTCTTATCTATGGAGCATGAAACTGACCAAAATAGAAGTTTAAACAGCAAAGCATTTTGAAAATGAGTCAAGGAAAGCTTTGGCGGTACGAAGATATATCGGAGAAATGAATATGAAAATAAATCAGGCTAAATTATTAAAATGGGTCAATAAGTTAACCGAAAAAATGATGCATCAATTTCCAGATTGGATTACTGGCAATAGCGATATCTTGCAGCAAAAATATCGAAGAAAATATGGTCGGAAGAACTGTGACCTTCTGATTCGAGAAGATAAGATAAAGATAATGAAAGCTTATATGTTGATCGTTGTAATATTTTTAGTTCTTTTCTCAAGTTCGATGGTGTTACAGCTTATGGAAAGTAAAGAAATTACCAGCATAAAAAAACCCGCCTATGGAGAACAGGGATCACCGTTCCGGTTGAAGTGGAAATGACTTATAAAGGAGTTCAGCAAACGGAAGCCATCAATATTACAGTAAATGAAAAAGCATTAACCAAGAAAGAAAAAGAAAAATTACTTCAAGGGTATATAGCGGATTTAGAGAAATTGATTCTCGGTGACAACGAAGATTTATTCCATATCAGTAAACCGTTGAACTTGATTGATTATGATTCTAATAAAGGGGTTTCGATTCTTTGGACAAGTGATCATCCGGAAATCATTGATGAAGAAGGGAATGTTGATATTCTGAAGGCAGAAGAAAAACAGAACGTTGGATTGCAGGCAGAACTTACGCTCGATGATGTTACCATTCCTGTCAGTTTCAAATTAAAAATAGATACGGAACCTGCAGTGGAAGCTTACAGTCAAAGTATGAATCGCAGACTAATGAAAAAAATCAAGCAATTGAAAGGGGATAGTAGTTCTGATGAGATAAAGCTTCCAGAGGCACTCGAGGATGGGGTGGAGGTTCATTGGTTTGTTGGAAAATCCGGAAATGGAGGATTATTGTTTCTTCTTTTTCTGATTGCTGTTCTAATCGTTTATTTTAAAAAGATACGATCAGATTAATAAAGAAATAAAGCAAACAGAAGCGTCGATCGCCAAAGATTTACCGGAAGTCATGAACAAGCTTGTGCTGCTTCTGAATGCAGGACTAGTAGTTAGCACAGCGTTCTCAAAAATTGTGGAAGACTACCAGACCTTTCATCGTGGAGAAAAGCAACAAGAAAACATGAAAAATAAGCGATGTTTATATGACGAATTGTGTGAAATACAAAAAAAAGTAGACCAATCCAATGCTTCACTGATCAGAGAGCTTAAAGAATTTTCTCAAAGAAGCGGAGTCAGGGAGTTGGTAAGATTAACAGCTGTTATTTCTGACAATTGGAATAAAGGGAGCATGCTTGCTGAAAAATTGGAAGGAGAAAGTGAATTGTTATGGGTTAGCAGAAAGAAGAGAGCAGAGGAAAAAGGCAGACTGGCAGAAACAAAATTAACCTTTCCGTTAATGATTTTGTTAATCGTGCTGATTATGGTGACGATTGCACCGGCAATGATGGAAATGTAAGTATTTCTTTTTTATCAATTAATTAGAACAATGAAGGAGGACAACATGAAGCTTATTACAAACAACAAAAAAGGTATGGAGATGGTACAAGTTGCTATTCTGGTAGCAATCGCAATTGGATTAGGTATATTTTTTAAAGACCAAATAGGTACCTTTGTATCCGATACATTTGAAAATCTGACTTACGATAACTTTAATAGCAAACTATGAAAGTAAAAAGCAAAAAAGGTTCCACCATGGTGGAAGCAAGTATGATTTTTCCCATCGTGATTGCTGCTGTTATGGCAGTTTTATATATCGTGATCGCATTGTATTCTTCTTTATCATTACAAACATCCTTGCATTTGGCATTACGCAAGGAATGCGGGAACTGTCCGACACGGTATATCGATCAGAAGAAATCAAAGAATTTGATTATGAAGAAAGTAAGTTTGATTCAAGAAAAGGCATCACGATGAAAGAAGAACAGGAATATAAAATCAAAGGGATTTTTGCAAATAAAATCACCCAGAGGAAAAACGGAAGGTCTTATGTGATTGATGAAGCAGAAATCGTACGGTTTGGCTCCAGAATAAAGGAGGTGCTTGAATAAAACATGGATTACAACGCAAACGAAAGTGATTACGGCACTTCTTTCAGGGAACCCGGCGGATATTTTCTATTCGATAAAAAAGGGACTACATCCGTTTTTTTAACGATGATCCTTGCCAGTATGATTTTTGCTGTCTGCGTATTTAATTATGAAGCTTCTCAATTGGCCGGAAGAAGCTATGCAGACGCTGTATTGGAGCTTTCCGGCCGTTCTATTCTGTCTGAATATGATACACAGCTTCAGCAGTGCTATGGTATCTTTGCGGTACATATCGACCAGAGCGAGGCAGAAAAAAAAATTAAATATTATTCGGATTACAGTTTTCATGATAATGCGTTAAAAGAGGGATTAAGACAAAGAAAATACATGGATCCATTGAATCTGGAACTGGAATCTGTTCAGGTCGACCTGAAAGGATATTCGATAACAGATACAGATCTTTTTGAAAAACAGATTTTGGAGCGTGCGAAAGATGATCTTCTAAAAAATATAGTGCAGAAAGAGAAGAATGCTTCCCAAGGAGAAAGCAATATTAAGTTAAGAAATCAGCAGGTTATCAACAGCCTTCCTTCTTATGGATACAAGAAAAGTACATTGGATATAAAACAATTGCTAAAAAACGGTATTCCAAGCCTGAAAGAGATTAAGGGAGCGGGGACTGACACGTTCTATATTGATGAATACATTATGAGTCATTTCTTAAATCATTGTCGAGGAAATGAAACTCGGGACACCTTTTTTCAGAATGAAGTAGAGTATTTGCTGGCGGGAAATTATGACGATCAGGAGAATTATGATGACGTCCGAACAGATCTTTTTGTCATGAGAACAAGTTTGAATATAGCTCACATTTACAAGGACTCAAAGAAAAAGAACGAAGTACTAACGATGGCTCAGATTTTAACGCCGGAGGCAGCTCCTCTGACCCAGGCGGTGATTGCCGGGCTATGGGCGGCGGCGGAAGCAGAAAATGATATGAGAAGGCTGGAAGACGGGAAAATGGTTCCGCTGATAAAAAAGAGACAGCAATGGGCACTGGATTTAGAAAATGCTGTAAAATCAAAGGATAAACAAGATATTAAAGACTTAGCAGAAACAGTTGAAGAAAATGATGAAGAAGAGAATTTGGATTTAGGAACATCTATGCAATCAAAAAAGAAAAAAACAGACTATGCAGAGCCAAATAATAAAAAGGGAATTGATTATGAATCTTATTTAAGAATTCTATTATTTCTTGAAAAAAGAGAGATTAAACTGCTAAGATGCATGGACTTGATTCAATTGAATATGAAAGGAAGCTATAATCAGGATTTTGATTTAAAGCAATGTTACGGGGGTTTTGAATTTGAAGCTGTTATTTCGGATCGGACATATACATATATCCAACAATACTAAAAAAGGATTTTTGACGGTAGAAGCAGCGATTTTTCTGCCTATCTTTATCATTGGCGTGTTAACCTTGGCATATTTGATTAAATTCATGACGATTCAGGAAGCCGCTTTTCATTCTTTTAGCGATGAAGCCAGGGTATTAAGTTCTGAAGCTACGAGGAATCTTTTGGCTCCATCCTCATTCGAATCGAACCTGATCAGCAGATTATATGAAGAAAATGGTAACAATATTTCCAATGTGGATCTGGATAATTTTTATTATTTATATGCAAACGTAAAGCCGGGAATGATTTCCATGGATTTAAATTATGATGTCAATGTAAAGCTGCCAATTCCTTTTTATAAGAAAATGCCCGTATCCGAATCTTTAATGGTGCGTGGGTTCATTGGAAAGAAAATGAGCAATGAACCATTGACTTTTGAAGAAATGGAAAAAGAAAAGGAGTCTAAACTGGTCTGGATTTTCCCAAAATCCGGGAAAAAGTATCACAAAGAAAATTGTACCTTTATTTCATCGAAACCGAGAGAAATGATTATGTCAAATCGGGTCAGAAAGAACTATAAAGCCTGCAGTATATGCCATTCGAAGAATATAAAGAACGGAGAATTAGTATACTGTTTTCCCAAATATGGAGAATCCTATCATACAGAGAATTGTCCAACCATTGATAAATATGTGATATCGATTGAGAAGGAAGAAGCAATCAGAAAAGGTTATACACCCTGTTCAAAATGCGGAGGGGAGTAAAAGAAGAGGTATGTTATGGAAGATAGAATTGAAACAGATATAAAGAGCACAATTCGGGATGCTATGAAAGACGGGAATCTAAATGAAACGGCAGGGCGGAGAAAGATTTATCTGACGTTAGAAAAAGATAGCCTTTATGAATATGAAAAAAGAATGTTAACCGAGAGCGGATGCCCATATACTCTTTCTATGTATTTTATCAACGAGGAGGAAAGCATAAAAGCGTATTATGATTTTACCGGATTTATTCCTTTGGTAGATTATATTAACGATGTAGTTTCTTCTATTCCAATGGAAAGGGGAAACCAGACATTGCTTTATGATGCTCTGAAAATTCTTTCAAATCTGCTGGAAAGCCTAAATGGAATAGAAAACTATCTTCTGTTATCTAGTAGAATGAAAATGAGTGTGGATACAATTTTTATTAATTCGGAGAATAAAAGTGTCGCTTTTTCTTATGTTCCTGAACAATCAGAGAGTTTTACACTCCAGAATAGAATCATTGGCCTGACAGAAGAAATGAAACATTTATATAAGCAAACAGAAGTTGATCAATACCTAGGAACATTTACTGATCTAATTAAAAAGAAAAATTTGGGGCTGGATGGAATGATCAGTACGCTCGGAACAATTCAAAGGGAAGTTAGCTGTATCTACTGGAACGTCAATGATTTTAGGCGGACAGAAGAAAATGAGATGCCTATAGTTGAAGACGATAGGGAAACAGAGGAGATGGAAAATAATAAGGATCACTCGTTAAAGAAACCCGTTATTAAGAAATTCCATCAGCAAATTTCTTTTAAACCACTGATCCTCCAAATGATGATCATACTTGTCCTTATTACAGTATATTTATTAGGCGCTTTAGATATTATGGAACTGTTGGGACTGGTACTAATTACAGGTGGCGCAGACCTATGGCTTATGAGAAAATTACATTATATTTAAGACATGAACGTAGGTTTCACGTATCGTAAAACCTCTAAGAAGATAAATAAAAAGCCGAGCATTTGGCTCGGCTGTTTTACGATGCTTGGTGTGAGATATTGTTGCAGACTATCTATCGTTTCTGAACTGTCTTCTTTCGTTCTTCTTCTTGTCTCTGCATTCCTTACATCTTTTTGGTTCGTTATCAAAACCTTTCTCCTTATAGAATTCCTGTTCTCCTACTGTGAATACGAAATCCTGTCCGCAGTCTTGACATACGAGTGTTCTGTCTTCCATTGATTTTCCTCCAGATTTTTAAAAAAATAATAAATTTTTTAATATTTAAAATAGGTTATGGAGACGATTCCCAAAAAGATGATCGAGCCATTGAATATTTTAAATATCTCAATTGTTATTATATAGTGTTTTTAGCCTTCTGTCTACTAATATTTTGAAAAAACTAAGAATTGTCTGAAAAATATCCATAATTATGTCTTTTCATTCCTGGGGAAATAAAGTATAATGGTTTCAATGCGTGTAATATTTATAGGTTTCGAGGAGGAGTTGCCATGAGAAAATTTCTAGAGAACTGGAATTATAAAAAACATGCAGTTGCTGTCAGCAGCTTGTATTTAGGGATTTCTGTAATAGGAAATGCTTTTTGGGGTAAAAAAATTTCTAAGGATGAGAAATCATTGAATCCCATCAATATATGCAGGCAATTGACTACGAAGCAATGGATTTTTAATGGAATATTAACAGGTTTATATAGTTTAGATATGAGTTTGACCTATTGTGTTATCCATCATTTTAAAAAGCAGTTTAAATAGTATAATGAGAAATGCATAATTCGTTAGAACAGCACTTATGTGCTGTTTTTTAGAAAGGAATCCATGCTTGGTTATGTAAAACCGGACAAGCCGGAACTTAAAATAAAGGAATTTGAGATTTACAGTGGTTATTATTGCGGAATATGTAAGTCCATTGCAAATCGATATGGTCAAATTCCAAGACTTGCTTTAAACTACGATTCGGTATTTTTAGCAATTTTGATCGCGGGTATTAACATCAAAAACGACCAGATCAAATGGGAACGTTGTATTGTACATCCGATGAAAAAAAGAACAATCATTTATGACAGCCCCGAGATAGACTATGCCGCAGACATCCTTCTTTTGCTGGCTTATTATAAATTGAAAGATGATTATCAGGATGAAAAAAGCAAAAAGGCCGCGATTGGTTCTGCATTGATGAAAGGAACATTTCAAAGGCTGATGAAAACAACTCCGGATAAATGCAATTATGTGCAGGAACAGCTTAGCGAATTGTCGCGTCTGGAAAACGAAAAATGTGCTTCCATCGACCGGTCTGCTGAACCTTTTGCAAAATTGATGGAAGAAGTTTTCGATTATCCAAGCTGGAAGGAAGAAAAAAATCAGGACTTGTCACATATTTTCAGAAGAATCGGATATCATCTTGGAAAATGGATTTATCTGATTGATGCTTATGATGATATTGAGGATAATGTTAAGGAGCGTTCCTTTAATCCTTTGGTTTTGCAATTTGAATATAACCCCCGTGAGGAATTAATGATTGATTTCAAAGAGCGCATTCGAGAAAGAGTAGAACGAAATCTCGTATTATATCTTGCAGAGATAGCAAAATGCTGCAGTCAATTAAAATTAGAAAAAAATCAGGGTTTGATTGAAAATATAATATATTTTGGACTTATGAGAAAAACAGAAGAGATATTGCGAGAAAAATCTACAAATTGAAAATTTGTGGTTTTTGGCATAAGTTCGCCGACAATTTACTATGAACGGAAGAATTCTGATCCGGCTGAAGCCGGGAAATTCCCCGTATGGCACCTTCCAGACATTGGCTCTGCAAATGTGGATGGGTGTCGTAAATTGGGCGAGTGAGTATGAAGAAAGGAATGAAGGACGATGCAGAATCCATATGAAGTACTAGGAATCAAAGAAGGGGCAAGCCAGGAGGAAATTAAAGCGGCTTATAGAGAACAGGTAAAAAAATATCACCCTGACAAGTATCAGAATAATCCGCTATATGAATTAGCAGAGGAAAAACTGCAAGAGGTCAATGAAGCATACGATTATTTAATGAAAAACAACGGACAGAGCGGAAGCCATGGAAACGGAAGACGCAATACTGGCCGCCCTCAAAGCCAAAGCCCGGAATTTGTGGAAATAAGAAGAATGATCGACAGAGGCAATATCGCCGGTGCAGAGGCCACCTTAAACAGAGTCACGACCCAAAATGCTGAATGGTTTTTTCTCAGTGGAATGATTTCACTGAGAAAAGGATGGTATGATGATGCGGTTAACAATGTACAGACTGCGATGTCAATGGATCCGTCAAACATGGAATATCGTAACGCGATGAACAGTATAATGGCAACAGGAAATGGTTACAGAACTTCCGCTTATGGCAGAGGCTATTCCAGTAATGATGATTTATGCAGAATGCTTCAATGCTATTGTTGCGCAGATGCTTTATGTGATTGTATCTGAGGGAGAAATAAAATCTTGATAAGGAGAAATGTGAATACATGGAAAAAAATTTAACGAAAGCCGTTGCAACAGGTGGTGTATTATTAGCCTTATCTGTTGCCACGCTGTTTGGTGCCACATTTGTCCCTGGTATTGAATTAACCTTGTATGCGTTAAGTTCCTTGTATGTCGCCATTATAATGATTGAGATATCAAACAGTTCCGGATGGCTGTTTTATTTTGCGTCTGTATTATTGTCCTTTCTCATTGTTCCCAATAAGGGTGGGGTGATACCATATGCATTTTACTTTGGATTATTTGCAATTATAAAATATTATATTGAAAATTCAAAGAAATTCTCACAAGCGATAGAAATTGTTTTAAAACTTTTATTCTCCAACCTTATGTTTATCGCGGCATTTTTATTTTTTGGAGAATTATTTACTGGAGCAATTAATATTCCGGATATTGCATTTCCAATTATTATCATTGGCGCGCAGGTATTCTTTCTGGCTTATGATTATATCTTTACGATTGTGATTGCTTTCTACGTGAAACGCCGACCGAAAGTATAGTACACGATCAAGTACTAGTCATATTTTGATCCCTCCCATAATAAACTTAGCATAGGAAATCTTTATCTGATGGCGTTCAAAGCACCATCGGGTACCAAGAACTTTGTTTATAAAACTTGCTGAGAAAAGAGGGAGCGTATGAAAAGACATAATCGTTATCCTAGAAAAAGTACAGGAAGAGCTGGCTTTTCGGTTTTTATCATTGTTGTTATTCTAGCTGTTGCGGTAGGCTATGCAGGGACAAAATACATTATTTACCCCTATCTTCTTGGGAGCGATCCGTCAGAGAATTCCGAGAGTCAAACCGACGGTGATAATGTGGTTACGGAATCGGGTATTGATGTTATATCGAGTATGCCAAGTATTATTATAGATCAGCAGAATATTAAGGATCAAACAACAAAATCAGCTGTGAATCCTAAAACTACAGATGTAATTACAAAAACAAACAGTGAAAGCACAAATGGACCTTTCAGTGTTCAATTTGGCAGCTTTACAGCGAAAAAAGGAGCGGAGGCACTCACTGCGGAACTGGCAGGAGAGGGGATCTATTCCTATGTATATGAAAGCAATGGAAATTACAAAGTATTGGGACTTCCTTATACCAGTAAGGAAAAGGCGACGGAAGCTGTTTCTGTTGTATCGTCTGTCGTATCAGACGTTTTTGTGGTTGATCTCTCGACGTTAATCCAGTAATATTGACTAAAAATACTATTACTAAGAAGATCATAATTTTTTTGAAAGGCAGCAGTATGATCCCATTATCGACCAGAATGAGACCTGATAATATTGATGAATTTGTCGGACAGAGACATTTTATGTACAAAGATTCTTTGCTTTATAATGCAATTAAAAATAAGACCTTTGATTCTGCCATTTTTTTTGGTCCTTCAGGCACAGGCAAGACAACCTTGGCAAGACTCATTGCGAGAGAAATGGATGCAGAATTTTATGAATTAAATGCATCAACAACAGGAATTAAAGAATTAAAAGAAATTATTGATAAAGCGAAGTTGAAATTTTTTGGATTGCAAAAAGAAACCACCTATGTTTATGTGGATGAGTTTCATAGATGGAATAAGCTTCAGCAGGATTCTCTTCTGAAAGCTTTGGAGGAAGGCGTAATTCATTTTATAGGAAGCACGACGGAAAATCCTTATTTTTCAGTCAATAATGCAATCTTAAGCAGAGTGGGTTCCATTTATGAATTTAAGCGACTTGAAAATAAAGATATTTATAAAATTTTGATTCATACGCTTGAAGATACAGAAAGAGGGCTTGGAAAGCAAAACCGTGAATGGGACGAGGATGCCATCCGTATGCTGGCAGATATGAGCAGCGGAGATGCGCGTATCGCGCTGGATACTCTGGGGTTTGTCAGTGAGAATTTAAAACAGGGTGGTAGAATTGATAAGGCGATCGTAGGAGAAGCAATGCAGCGCCAGACTACTTTTTATGATCGCAGTGAGGACAAGTATAATCTATTATCCGCACTGCAAAAATCTATTCGTGGTAGTGATCCTGATGCGGCAGTTCACTATCTTGCAAGACTATTAGAAGGTGGAGCAGATATTCAAATGATTGGACGCAGGCTGATGGTAATGGCCAGTGAGGATATTGGCATGGCATACCCAAGTGCAATTTCTATTGTGACAGGTTGTATTCAGGCTGCATTGATGATTGGACTTCCGGAAGCCAGAATCAATCTGGCGCAGGCAACGATTCTGTTGGCATCCTGCCCGAAATCAAATTCGGCGATTATTGCCATTGAAAAAGCAACGTTAGATCTTCAAAAGAAAAATATTGATGACATACCGGATCATTTGAAAGATGCACATTATTCCGGTGCAAAAAGAAGAGGACTTGGAGCAAACTATAAATATCCACATTCTTATGGTGGATATATAAAACAGCAATACTTGCCAGATAATCTTCATCAAGAGGGCGTCACGTATTACGAACCGACGGAAAATGGAAAGGAAGGGGCTTTCAAAAGATTTTTAGAAAGCATTAAGAAGTAAAAATGGAAATCAATTTGGCAAAACATTCCGGATTCTGCTTCGGCGTGAAGAAAGCAATAAAGAAAGCGGAAAAGACAATTGAAGAAAATAAAAGTAAGGATGTAAGAATATATAGCTGCGGTTCTTTGATTCATAACAAATCTGTAACTGATGAGTTGGAAGCGAAGGGGCTTTCTATCATTAAAAGCCCGGATGAAGCTTTGGAAGGCTCAATCGTCATCGTAAGATCACATGGAGAGCCGGAAGATTTTTATCATAGAGCCAAAGCAAGGAATATCGAAGTTGTCGATGCGACTTGCCCGTTTGTAAAAAGGATACAGCGATTGGTACGCGAAGCAAAAAATCAAGGTTTTCACGTTGTTGTAATCGGGGATCGTTACCATCCGGAAGTAATTGGAATCAACGGATGGTGTGATAATGAAGCGTTTGTTGTGTCCAATGTTGATGAAGCAAAATCGATTCATGCGGATCGATTGTTCATTGTAGCACAAACCACCTTAACAGCAGAACTTTTTCAGGAAATTGTTTCGTATTTTGAGAAAGAAAAAAAGCAAATTGTTGTTCACAAAACGATTTGTCACGCTACGCAAGAACGGCAAAAAAGCTGTATGGAAACTGCTATAGATTCTGATTTAATGGTCATAATAGGTGGTAGCAATAGTTCTAATTCGAAAAAGCTTTACGAAATTGCGAAAAAATATTGTAGAAACACTTATTTTATTGAAAATAAAATAAGTTTACCATTGAAAGAAGTCGAGAAATGTAATAAAATAGGAATAGCGGCAGGAGCTTCGACTCCTGAACGTATTATTAAGGAGGTTATTGCTACCATGAGTGAATTATTCACTGAAAACAAAAAAGATAATATGATGCATGATCTGATGGACGAGATTGAGAAGTCCTTAAGATTGCCACGCAGCGGAGAAATTGTAAACGGAGAGGTTATACAGGTTTCCAACAGAGAAATCGTAGTAAATCTTGGTTGCAAGAAAGATGGAATTATTCCAAGAGAAGAATTTACTTTGGAAGGAGACCAAGAATTAACTGATTTATTTAAAGAAGGCGACGAAATTCAGGCTAAGGTTTTAAAAACTGACGATGGCGATGGCAACATCTTACTATCTAAGAAGAAGCTTGAAGTGAATGAGCATTGGGACGAAATTAATAGTGCTCTTGAAGATAAATCATTCGTTAATGCAAAAGTTGTGAAACAGGTGAATGGCGGTGTAATTGCTGTTTATAAGGAAGTGTCAGGTTTTATTCCACTTTCACAGCTTTCCGATAGGTTTATCGAAAAAGCGGACGAGTTTCTTGGCAAGACTTTAATGGTAAGAGTTACGAGAGTAGATCAAAAGAGAAATAAGGTTGTTTTCTCACATAAAGCTTATTTATCAGAAGAAAAGCAAAAGAAAGTTCAAGAAATTTGGGATTCACTCAATGTTGGCGATACGGTAGAAGGTACTGTTATGAGATTTACCGAATATGGTGCATTTGTAGATATCGGTGGAATCGATGGACTTTTGCATATTTCCGAGATTTCCTGGGGCAAGCTGAAGCATCCGCAGGAAGCATTGAAAATTGGTGAAAAGATTAGGGTTAAAATTCTTTCCATGAATACTGAAAAAGGTAAGATTTCCTTGGGCTTAAAACAGAACAAACCGGAACCTTGGACGATAATCGATGAAAAATATCAGGTTGGACAAACTATTTTAGGAAAAGTAGTTCAGATTAAAGATTACGGTGCTTTTGTAGAATTAGAGCCTGGCCTTGACGGACTTGTTCATATTTCAGAAATTGCTTATAAAAGAGTTACTAATATTGCAGATGAGATTTCGGTCGGTCAGGAAGTATCTGCTAAGATTCTTGAAATTGATAAAGAAAGAAAAAGAATCAGCTTGAGCATAAAAGAAACATTAGAACCACCGATTTTTGCAGAAGTTGAAGGAAAAGAATCAGCTCCGGAAGAAGTTGCTTTAGCAGAAGAGGAACAAGTTGCTGAAGTAGTGGCTGAAGATCAGGAATAATCAATTTTTATATTGAATCAATTAATAAAAACCGCTGTTATCAGCGGTTTTTATTTACGGACAGTGCAATTAGTTCTTCCGCACTCTTTAATGTCGTCTCTGTGATATTGATCCCTCCCAATAGTCTTGCAATCTCAGGTATCTTATCATCATGCGATAAAGGATATACGATGGTATTTGTGATTCCGTTAACTTCTTCTTTATCAATTTTATAATGAAAATCTCCAAAAGCAGCGATTTGCGGTAAATGGGTAATGCAGATTATTTGATGGTGTTTTGAAATATCCAAGAGTTTCTTTCCAACAATACTGGCAGTGATACCGCTGATCCCCTACATCAATTTCGTCAAAGATCATTGTTGGAATATAATCAAAATTACCTGTGATTTGCTTGAATGCTAACATAAGTCTGGAAATTTCGCCACCGGAAGCTATTTTTACCAACGGTTTTGGCGTTTCTCCTTTATTTGTGGAAATTAAGAATTCGATTTTGTCTATACCATTTGCAGAATAGCGAGCTTGAGAATGATCCTCCTCATAGAAAAGAACTGTAAAACAGGCATCCTTGAAATTCAATTGTTCAAGTTGCTCGTTTATTTTCATTTCTATTTCATTTGCTGCTTTTTTACGGAGCGTCGTCAGTTCGTGACTTGATTTCAAAAGCTTATTTTCTAATTCTGAAAGCTCTTGTGTCAGTTTCTCTTTATTAGAACCAATATTTTCGATCTTTTCTAATTCAGAAGAGATTTTATCCTGATACGCCAGTACTTTTTCAATAGAACCGCCATATTTACGTTTTAAACCATCGAGAATGTTCATGCGGCTGATTGTTTCTTCAAGCACTTCCGGGAGAGGAAATCAATGCTATCTTTATATTTTCTGATTTCAGAGGTGAGATCTTCAATTTTATAATATACATCTGAAAGTACTTCCTGAAATGTATTAATTTCACTGGGAAAAGCTACTGATTTCTTGCAGAAAATGAAGACTTTTGGCCGATCCCATCCAAAGCGCAAGGGGTAGAATCATACATCAATTCATAAACCTGAAATAGGTTTTGATAAATTTTTTCACTGTGTTGAAGAAGATCCAGTTTTTGAGATAGTTCTTCATCTTCACAGTGATAAGGTTTGGCCTTGCTGATCTCTGAAAGCTCAAAACGCATGAAATCACGTTTTCGATCCGTCTCTGCCTGATTGGAAAGCAACGATGATAATTCCTGCTTAACATCGGAATACTGTTGGTATAATTCCGATTACCGTATCTTTTTTAGGTGTAATGATCTTTTCGTGATAGTTATCGATTAACTTTAAATGATTTTCAGAGTTCAGCAGAGATTGATGATCATACTGACCGTGTACATCAGCAATTCGTTTGCAAAGTTTATTCAACTGGGTAAGGGTGACAATCTCATCATTTATCTTGCAAACATTTTTTCCGTTGATAGATAGTTCCCGGGTGATGACGTAATCTTCGCCATCCAAATCGGCAATCATCTGAACGATGGCTTTTTCTTTTCCTGAACGAATAAAAGCCGTGTTCTGCTCTGCTGCCCAAAGCAAGACTTATTGCTTCAATAATGATGGATTTTCCTGCTCCTGTTTCTCCTGTAATAATATTTAAACCATCGTGAAAAATCAATCTCAATGTTATCAATTATTGCAAAATCTTTAATACGAATATGAGAAATCATTTTTTTCTCCTTATTTGATCATTTCATTAAACCTGGTTACGAGTGTTGGAGTGTTGGACGGATCGTTCACAACAGAAAAAGAGTATTATCGCCTGCTATCGTACCAATTATATTAGGAAAATTTAATGTATCAATCGCTTCGCAAGCCGCGTTGGCACAGCCGCTCAAAGTTTTGATAACAATGATATTGCCGGAATAAGCAACCGTTTGAATCGTTTCTTTAAAAATTTTAACATATCGATCTGATATCGGTTGATCCACACTTGTACCTACGGTATATTTATATTTGCCAGAAGATGAAAGCGTCTTAACCAGCTGAAGCTCTTTAATGTCTCGGGAAATTGTGGCTTGGGTAATCTTGTATCCGCTTTTTTTCAAAAGAGATACCAATCTTTCTTGCGTTTTCAACCTCATGTGTATTAATAATATCAAGTATTTTATTTTGTCTTGAATATCTCATGCTGCGCTTCCTTTCAAAATGAATAAATATTGATTCATAATTATAATTATTATAACATAACCATAATTCTAATCAACTAAAAAGAAATGTGTTTTACATTATTTAACAATTGGTGTTCGCTTCATCTAGATTCTACATAGACAAACATATGTTTTTCGTGTAAAATGTTACGGTAGTGAAACGGGACATAATAAAAAAAATATGTTATAATAATTCCATTCATTAATACGGCGTTGCCGCAAGGAAGGAATCATTGAAACATACTGAGGCGTAGCTTGTATGTTATAATTAAATGGAGTTTTTATGAGAATAATAGGAATTGATCCGGGCTATGCAATTCTCGGATATGGAATTGTTGACCGGAAGGGAAATCATTTTTCAGTATGCGGTTATGGGGCGGTAACAACCGATGCTTCTATGGACATGCCTGACAGACTGAAGCATTTATATACACAGATCATGGAAATTATACAGGAATACGAACCGGAAGTGGCTTCTGTTGAGGAGTTATTTTTTAACACGAATGCTAAAACCGCGATTCCTGTAGGGCAGGCTCGTGGAGTGGCAATTCTTGCTTGTGCGAATTCGGGATTGGAGATCAGAGAATACACCCCTCTCCAAATCAAACAGGGGCTTGTTGGCTACGGCAGAGCAGAAAAAAAAACAGGTTCAGTCCATGGTGAAGACAATATTAAATTTAAATGAGGTGCCTAAGCCCGACGATACGGCAGATGCGCTAGCTGCAGCAATTTGCCATGGTCATTGTGCAGACATCTGAAGAAGCTTGAAAGATATAGATAATATCTTAGTTATAAAATGAAGATAGGAGATTAACATGTTCCATTATATCAAGGGCAATATCACCATGAAATTTGAAGGCGGAGTTGTAATTGAAGCAGGCGGAATTGGTTACGAAGTTTTTGTACCGGATAACTCATCGGTTTATCTTAATGAAAATAATGAGACTGTTTTAATTTATACCGCAATGATCATGCGTGAAGATGATGTCAGTATTTATGGATTTCATGATAAGGAAGCATTGGATCTTTTTCGTAAGCTTATGACAGTTAACGGAGTAGGAGCAAAGGCAGCAATGGCAATTCTGTCTGCTATGCCAGTGAGTGAAATTAAAAAAGCAATCGTATTTGATGATGCAGTAACACTTACCAAAGCAAACGGGATAGGCAAAAAAAATAGCACAGAGAATCACATTGGAATTGAAAGATAAGCTTGGCGCAGTCTCTGAGCTTTCCGAGGCTGTCGAAACAGCGGTATCTGGCTCGGGCAAAACAGAGGCAATCAACGGACTGATTAGTCTTGGTTACAGCAAAAGCGAAGCGGTCAGTGCACTTGCAAATGTCAGTGAGGATGACTTAACTACAGAAGAATACATAAAAAGAGCATTGAAAGGAATAGGAAGATAGCGGATGGATGTTGAGGAGAGAATTACAGCAGCAGATCTGAACGGTGATGATGAGGGGATAGAGCTGAGTTTAAGACCGAAGAAGCTGACGGATTATATTGGTCAGAAGACGGTTACGGAAAATCTCAATGTATTTATCAAGGCCGCACAAATGAGAAAAGAACCTCTTGACCATGTTCTGTTTTATGGTCCTCCTGGACTTGGCAAGACAACACTGGCAGGAATTATTGCAAATGAGCTTGGCGTAGATTTACGTATTACTTCCGGACCTGCCATTGAAAGAGCAGGTGACTTGGCGGCAATTTTGACAAATCTGAATGACAATGATGTCTTGTTTATTGATGAAATTCATCGATTGAATCGCTCTGTGGAAGAGGTCTTATATTCTGCAATGGAAGACTATGCACTGGATATTATCATCGGGAAAGGCCCATCTGCGAGGTCCATCCGACTAGACCTGTCTAAATTCACTTTAATAGGAGCCACAACAAGGGCAGGCAGCTTGTCTGCCCCTTTAAGGGATCGCTTTGGGGTTATCAGCAAATTTGAATTGTATACACTGGATGAACTAAAAAAAATCATCAAACGTTCTTCTGATATTTTAAATGTTGGAATTGATGAAGAATCCATGACTGAGATGGCGAAACGTTCCCGTGGAACACCTAGAGTGGCCAACCGACTACTGAAAAGAGTCCGCGATTTTAGTCAAGTGAAGGGAACCGGTGTCATCGATTTGGAAATTACGAATAAAACGTTACATTCCCTGGGAATTGATGCAGAAGGTCTGGAAGGGTTGGATCGTGAAATATTAAAAATTATTATTGAACGTTTCCACGGAGGGCCGGTAGGGATTGATACCATTTCTGCAGCAATCGGAGAAGAAAGAGTGACAATAGAAGATGTTTACGAGCCATACTTGATACAGGCCGGATTTTTGCATAGAACGCAAAAAGGAAGAATGGTATCCGATTTGGCTTATAAACACTTAGGAATTGAGAATCCAAAGGACGAACAGATCAGCATGTAAAAGGGTAGGGTTATAAGGTATGAAATATTTAAAGACGACAATAATAATTATTATGTTTACCTTTTTGATTTTTCCAATTTTTTTTCATTATCAGGCAGAAGCGGCGGCTCCAAATGATTACTTGAAGATTGGTTTAAAATATGGAGGCAGTTCAGTTGCTTCCTGCAGTATTCGTTCTGAGAACGGTTTTCTCCTTGGGACTGCTGAGGACAGAGGGTTTGAGGAGGGGATGCCGTTACCGGCATACACCGAGCTTGTCATAACTTATGAAAATGGCGATGTTGTGATAAGAGATGAGGAAGGTACGTTGTTATCTTCCAACTTAGGGTCTTCTGGATGTATTATGCCGGCAGACTATGAAGATGGTGGAATTATATACTATGAAGATTCACCATATCGAGGTGGAATTATGCTTCCGGCAAACTCGAACAGTACGATGAAGGTGATCAATTATGTTACCCTGGAGCACTATGTCTACGGAGTACTAAACGCTGAACTGGGTCATACAAATCCTGAGGAGGCGTTAAAAGCACAAGCGGTAGCAGCAAGAACTTATGCAAAGATGAATCTTGGGAAGCATTCGGCAGATGGTTTTGATCTATGTGCAACGACCCATTGTCAGGTTTATCTGGGTTATTCCAGTGAGTATGAAACGACAAATGCTGCAACAGACGAAACAAAAGGAGAAATGATCTGCTATAACGGAGAACCGGTGAGTATTTTCTATTATAAAAATAGTGGTGGCTATACACAAAATTCTGAGGATGTATGGACCTACGAGTTTCCTTACCTGAAAGCAGTAAAAGATGAGTATTGTCCAAACTATCCATGGAATACAAGTCTTTCTTTTGATACGATTCAAGCAAAACTGGAAACAGCTGGTTTTCGCCCGGGTACAATCAAATCCGTATCGATCAATAACCGTAATAATACTGGAGCTGTGTCTGAATTGAAAATCATTGGAAGCGATGAAACCGTATATTTAAAAAAGGAAAAAATAAGAAATGTACTTGGTGCCACAATTATTAAATCAAATCTCTTTTCATTGGAAAACAGCGATTCAACAGGTACGGGCAGTTCATTAGGATGGAGAATAACCAATGGCTCACTAATCATTAGCATGAACTCCGCTGTTTTTGTCATGAACGGGAACGGATCTATAGAAAAACTTGATGAAGATGATTCCATTTACGGAACAAACGGGACTTCAACAATTCAATTGGGAAACAATTGTTCATCGGATAAAACGGTAACTGACGGAACTGTTTATTTCAGCGGTAATGGTTATGGACATGGCGTGGGAATGCCACAGGATAGTGCCATAGAAATGGCGAAGCAAGGCTTTACATACGATGAAATTTTAAAATACTTTTATACAGGTATAGAGATCAACTAAGACTCAGTTCAGAGGTTGCAAAGCTGCCGCTGAAGCTAAGTCATGTTATGCAGGAGCCGAAGGCTATCACATAAACTAATTAAAAAAGATAAGGATAAGATATGCACATTAATGATTTTGATTATTTTTTACCAGAAGAGCTGATTGCCCAGCATCCAACAGATAAACGGGATGAATCAAGACTTCTGGTGGTAGACAGAAAATCCGGAAAGCTGATGCATCAGCATTTTTACGATATACTGAACTATTTGAATTCCGGAGATTGCCTTGTTATGAACAATTCCAAGGTGATTCCGGCCAGATTGTTTGGCACAAAGGAGATAACGGGTGCCAAAGTAGAGTTCCTTTTAATTAAAAGGATACAAGGTGATAACTGGGAAGTTATGGTTCGACCGGGGAAAAAGCTGCATATCGGTGACCGTGTTTCTTTTTCAGAAGAAGGCTCTTTATCGGCAGAAATCTTAGAATACGGGGAAGGTGGAACGAGAATTGTACGTTTTGAGTACGAAGGAGATTTTCTGGATCTTTTGGGTATGATTGGAAAAATTCCACTTCCGCCTTATATTGACAGAGAAAGTGATGAGGAAGATAAAGACCGTTATCAGACCGTTTATTGCAAGGAGGAAGGATCGGTCGCCGCGCCTACAGCGGGGCTTCACTTCACAAAGGAATTGATGGAAAAAGCATTAGAAAAAGGCGTTAAAATTGCCTATGTTACTTTGCATGTTGGAATTGGAACTTTTCGTCCTGTAAAATGCGATCAAATTGAAGAACATAAGATGCATTTTGAAGAATATGAAATCGATGAAAAAAACGCATCAATGATTAATGAAACAAAAAAAGCAGGCGGAAGAATCATTTCTGTTGGAACAACTTCAACGCGAACAGTAGAAAGTGCGTCATTGGCAGATGGAACCGTGGTTGCAGGGCACGGGAATACAGATATTTTTATTTATCCCGGTTATCAGTTTAAAGTCATTGACAGTTTGATCACCAATTTTCATCTTCCGAAATCCACCTTGCTTATGTTGGTATCCGCACTGTATAATAGAGAAAATATCCTTGCTGCTTATAAACAAGCAGTCGAGCAAAAATATAGATTTTTCAGCTATGGGGATGCCATGCTGATCCTATAGAACGAGGTAAATATGACAGCAATAACATATGAATTAATAAAAACAGATCAAAAATCAAAGGCAAGAAGAGGCAGGGTGCATACTCCTCATGGAAGTATCGAAACACCTGTTTTTATGCCGGTCGGAACAGCGGCGACCGTAAAAGCTATGCGTCCTGATGAAGTAAAGCAGATGGGTGCTCAGATCATTCTTTCCAACACGTATCATCTTTACTTGAGGCCAGGTCATCAGATTGTTAAAGAAGCCGGCGGCCTTCATAAATTTATGAATTGGGACAGGGCAATCCTGACAGACAGTGGAGGCTTTCAGGTTTTCAGCCTAGGTGATTTGCGAAAAATTACTGAGGAGGGCGTAGAATTTCGATCTCATATTGATGGATCCAAACATATGCTTTCTCCCGAAAAATCAATGGAAGTACAGAATGCATTAGGCTCTGACATTATCATGGCTTTTGATGAATGTGCACCTTATCCTGCTGACCGGGGATATGTAAAAAATTCATTGGAAAGAACTACAAGATGGCTGAAACGCTGCAAGGAAGCTCATGAAAATACGGAAATTCAATCTTTATTCGGAATTATGCAGGGAGGTATGTATCAGAATCTTCGTTATCAAAGCGCAATGGAGATCGTTGAATTGGATCTTCCCGGCTATGCGATCGGCGGGTTGAGTGTTGGAGAGCCAAAGGAACTGATGTATGAAGTTTTGGATTACAGTGTTGATTATCTTCCCGCCAATAAGCCAAGATATCTGATGGGTGTTGGAAGCCCCGACTATCTCTTTGAAGGGGTGGAAAGAGGCATTGATATGTTTGATTGTGTATTGCCCACAAGAATTGCAAGAAATGGAACTGCAATGACATCACAAGGGAAAGTAGTTATAAAAAACGCAGCTTATGAAAGGGATTTTTCAGCTCTTGATCCGGAATGTGAGTGCTATACCTGTAAGAATTTTTCTAAAGCATATTTGAGACATTTGTTTAAATCCAATGAGATATTGTCTTCCATGCTACTATCCAATCACAATCTTTACTTTTTGATTCATTTGATGGATGGTATGAGAAAGGCCATTGAAGAAGATCGATTTTTAGAATTTAAGAAAGAATTTTACAATAAATACGGAAAGCTTTAGAATCTAGTAAAGGAGATTATTTTATGCCAATTTTAGTACCAAAGGGTTTACCTGCATATAAAACGTTAACGGAAGAAAATGTTTTTGTAATGAATGAAAAAAGGGCTTCCAAGCAGGATATCAGACCACTTCGTATTGCAATCGTGAATCTGATGCCTACAAAAGAAATTACGGAAACTCAATTAATCAGAATGCTTGCGAATACTCCGTTGCAAGTGGAACTCCAGCTTTTAACAATGGATTCCCATGAATCGAAAAATACAGACAAACACCATTTGGAAAACTTTTATAAAACCTTTGAAGAAATAAAGAATCAACGGTTTGATGGCATGATTATTACCGGTGCTCCGGTTGAATTTCTTCCTTATGAAGAAGTTGACTACTGGAAGGAACTAACGGAAATTTTTGAATATACAAAGAACAATGTTCTTAGTACGTTACATATCTGTTGGGGTGCGCAGGCAGCACTTTATTATCATTATGGGATTAATAAATATGTTATGCCAGAAAAGTTATTCGGTGTATTTATGCATCAACTGAAGGATAAAAAATCCGAGCTTACTCGTGGTTTTGATGAAGAATTTTATGCTCCTCATTCGAGGCACACCCAGGTCAAAAAAGAAGACATTCAGAAAATACAGGAATTAAAGATATTGGCAGAATCAGAAGCAACAGGACCACATATAATTGCTACAAAGGATAAACGGAGAATTTTTGTTCAGGGACATATGGAATATGATAGAGGGACTCTTAAGCTTGAATATGACAGAGACATCAAAAGAGGACTTAAAATTGATGTGCCGAGGGATTACTTTGAAGAGAACAATCCATCCAAAGGTATTATTGTAAAATGGAGTGGTCATGGGAACCTGTTTTTTGCGAACTGGCTGAATTATATCTACCAGGAAACTCCATATGATCTTAGTAAACTGGACGAATTAAAGTGAAACATCTTTAAATAAGGCAAATAATAAAAAATGACATTGGAGGCAAAGCAAATATGGAAATTTGCAAGCATAACGAAAGCTGCGGAGGCTGTATTTATCAGGAAATACCTTATCCAGATCAGATTATATTAAAAGGTAAGGAAGTACTGAGATTGTTGGATGAAAAAAAGATAACCTATGAAAAATATTTAGGGATAGAAGGAAGTCCAAAGAGAACAGCTTATCGAAATAAAATGGAATATACCTTTGGAGACGAAGTCAAAGGTGGAGAAATGACCCTTGGGATGCACAAAAAGGGTCGTTTTATGTCCATTGTTACAGTGGATGAATGCCAGCTTATTGATCCTGACTTCAATATAATCCTAAAAGAAACTTTATCCTTTTGTAAAAAGAAAGGATATGAGTTTTATCATAAAAAATCTCATCTGGGATTATTGCGTAACCTGATCGTCCGAAAAGGGGAACACACTGGGGAGATTTTAATCAATATCGTGACCACCTCTCAGAAGGAATTTAGCGATAGTGAATTTTCTGAAATGATCCAAGCACTGAAGCTTCAAAATAAGCTCGTAGGCATATTGCATACAAGCAATGATAATGTTGCAGATTTTGTGTACTGTGATAAGTTGCATACGATTTGGGGCAGAGATTACTATATGGAAGAGATCATGGGTTTGAAATTCAAAGTTAGTGCATTTTCTTTTTTTCAAACTAATATTCTGGCAATTGAAAAACTCTATACGGAGGCATTGTCGCTAATCAAAAACTTGGATGGAAAAGTTGTTTTTGATTTATACTGTGGTACCGGTACGATTACGCAAACCTTGGCATTGAGAGCAAAAAAAGTGATCGGTGTTGAGCTTGTAGAAGAAGCGGTAGAGGCGGCTAAAGAAAACGCCAGACTAAATCAACTTGATAATTGTGAATTCATTGCTGGTGATGTTCTTAAGGTTTTAGATCAATTGAAAGAGGTTCCTGATGTGATTGTACTTGATCCACCAAGAGTAGGAATTCATCCAAAAGCGCTCGAAAAAATACTGAATTACGGGGTTAATCAAATAGTGTATATTTCTTGTAATCCCAAAAGTCTCGTTGAAAATCTAAGCTTTATGCAATATCACGGGTATGAAGTAAAGAGTATTAAGGCATTTGACAATTTTCCGAACACGAAACATACGGAGGTAGTTTGCTTGTTGGAACATGCATAAACTGTTGAAAATAAAGGGCTTTCGCGTTTTGTGTCAGCCAAAAGATATGAGAACCTTGAGGTGACAAAAAAGATGTCCAAATGTGGTTGTGATAATAAATAACGAAATCCAACCACAATATGTTGCGGTTTTTAAGAAAAAAGGGGCAAAAACTGGTCAGAAAAAGGACGGGTTTTGCCCTTTTAAAATGGGTAAAAATATAGATAACATAGCTAAAGGAAAGACAGAAAGTAAATACTTAAAATTGAAAAATGGAAGATTCAACATGAAAATAGTTGACAAAATAATAATCCGAAGTACTATTGAGAATAAAGTATATATGACTCAAAAATTGACTATCGTCTGGCTTAAATATTTTTTTACATTCACATTAAAGATTCAATTGTGAGGTGTAATATTGTTTCGATTTTACAGTCTGAGTCATATCATTATTTATATATACTAAAAAGAGAAGGAATCTCTAAACATTGAATGATAATGAAATTATTGGTATAATATATTTATTCAATCGAAGGGAGAGGACTTATGCCACTGAATAAAAACCATAGCTTCAAACCGACAGTATATATCCCAGTCGCGTTGCAAAAACGGCTTGAAAACATACATCGTTATCCGCTTATCGTTTTACAAGCGGCCTCTGGCTTTGGAAAAACCACGGTCATCAGTGAATATCTCCGTCAATCAGACATGTATCAGGTCTACTGGTATACCTGCATGGGAGAGCCGCTACGCAAGGCGTGGAATGGCATTTGCAAGACGTTCTCCCAAATTGACAAAAGTGCAGCGAAGCAATTGGAGACGTTGGAATATCCGACACAGGAAAACCTCGTAGATATAGCGGAAATCATGAGAGGCTGTGAAGTAAATGAGGATATATGGATCATTCTTGACAATTTTGGATACATACAAGGTGAATTGCCCGAACGTATCCTCCACGCGCTCTCCCAGCATGGTTGTCAAGGACTGCATATTGTGATCATTACTCAATCCATTGATTCGATGGACATTGGAGGAATACCAACAGAACAGGCGGTTCTCATCCAAAATGATGCTTTCTTTTTTCAAAAACAGGATACCGACGCCTATTTTCGTGCCAATGAGATTGCACTGTCTCGGGAGGAACTCAATAGACTTCAAATGTTGTCTGAGGGATGGGCCGCTGTACTGAATCTCCAATTAATCCGTTACCTGCAGGAGGGAGATTTTGAGGTGAGCGACAGCATGGATACATTGATTCGTGCCGTCATCTGGAATCGTCTGGAGCTAGAAGAACAACAATTTCTTATTGCCGTATCCTTGCTGAAACGCTTTACGATGAAGCAGGCGTGTATCATTTTTGAAAAAAACACGCTTCCGGTTGGTATCGTACGGTTGATTAATAGTGGTTCCTTTCTCCACTACGAGCGGAACAGTGGGTTCTATACGCTACACAGTTTATTGCAAAGCTTTCTGAAGCAGGAGCTGAAAGGGTTGCCTTCTGATGTAATACGCAAAATGCAAAAGCTAGCCGCTGATGCTTACGCGGTGGTAGGTGAACGTTACTATGCCTTGTGTGGGTATTTGGCGGTCGGTGAGTTGGAAGCATTGCTTTCGCTTCCTCTCAAAGTCGAAGATTTTTCTTTGTATCCGGAAGAAAGCAGTGCCGAGGTACTGGAGCGCGTGTTAAGAGAGTGTGATAGGAAAATTCTAGCTCGCTATCCTCACACGTTGTCCATGATTACCTTCGAGCTTTTTCGTGTGGGAAGCTACGCGGCGTTTGAAAAAGGCTGTTTGCTAATAGAAGAGTTCCTTTCAAAGCCGGAGCAAAACGAGCTTCATGAGGAGGACGCACGAATACTGACGGGACAGCTTGCCCTACTGCAATCCTTTGCCGCGTTTAACGACATTGAAAAAATGAGCATGCTTCACCAAAGAGCCTGGGAAGTGTTGGGCGGCCCTTTCTCAAACCGTACCGACTGGAACGACTCATGGACATTTGGTCAGCCCTCTGTGATGTATCTGTTCTGGAGAAAGAGTGGGGCACTTGACCGGGAGCTTACCTGCATGGACGAATGCTTGCCCTACTATATCCGTTTGACGGAGGGACACGGAACCGGAGCAGACTGTGCCATGAGGGCGGAGGCTTATTTGATGCGTGGAGAGGATACTACCGCCGAAGCTCTGTGCCATAAGGCGATTTATCTTGCCAGCGCCCAGAATCAGGACAGCATTTGCGTTGCTGCCGAAATGACACTTTTGCGGATCGCCTTGTTGCGTGGGGATGCGACGGGCTTTGAGAACGTGAAGACGAGTATTCATAAACGGGCTAAAACCGGTACGGAACCAGCGGTAAAAAGAATGGCTGATTTAGCGCTATCTTTTGTTACCGTGCTGACGGGAGAGAATACCGTATCTGAATGGCTCACAGATTTGGACCTAATCACAGGGATTTTATACAATGTGGCAATTTCTTTCGGAGTGCTGATATATCTGCGCTGGCTCCTGTCCCAAGGACAGGACGCAAAGATGCTTGGGATAGCGCAAGGAGAGCTTTCTGCGGCAGAGCAGCATCACTTTCTTTTGCCTCAAGTCTATTTTCATTTGTTTATTGCCATTGCTCATCACCGATTGGGGCAAAAAAAGGAAGCGGAGATTGCAATGGACGGTGCCCTTTTTCTTGCCATGCCGGACGGCATTTATCTTCCTTTTGCCGAATACGGCGAGGTACTTGCCCCTTTACTGAAGGTAAAGGAGAAGCAATCCGACATGACTGGATTGACAGCGCTGTGCAAACGGCATAGTTTGGGAATGGAAAAAATTCAAAAATCCACCCTGTATGGTCAATTGACGCCACGGGAACGGGAGGTTGCACACCTTGCCGCTGGAGGGCTGACAAACCGGGATATCGCCTCTCGGCTACTTATCTCACAGGAAACGGTCAAGGTAACTATGAAAAGCATCTTTAAAAAGCTGGGTGTGCGTTCTCGCGTTCAGCTTAAGGACTTGAAGGATGCAGGGAAAATCTGAAAATAAATACCCGATGGGGGATATACTTACATTAAAAAGACGTCGTACACTAATGGTACGGCGTCTTTGTTTTCCCTTGAAGCTAATTTAAAAAAATAAATGCCCGATGGGGATATACTCATGCCTAAAAGGCGAGGTATGCTGGAAATATGGCATGTCGCCATGCAAAAAGGTTAGGAAAGGAGGATTATCATGCAAAACAGCAGAATCTTTCGCGCAGTAACACCAATGGAAGACGGCTGCCTACAAGTAGAAATGGAATCCGGAAGTACGGTTCGTCTGGATATGCACAGACGACTGCAATCGGTGCGGTTTGGATTACTGCGTAATCAGGAGGTGTTTCGAAGCGTCAAAACAGATGGATACCGCCTAATTTTTTACCAGAACGGTGGTGAGGTGCTGGAGATTCCGGCAGACACCTTTATGGATTTGCTGGCCGTGGATCGAACTCGGTAGATAGGGAGTCGACCCCCTTATACAAACGAATAAGACCTTATGGTTGCCAAAATGACACAAATGGTTAAGGATATGCAGATTGAGCGAAATAAAATTTATATCGCTCAGGTTTATAATAATAATTCCAGACAGAATTTCATTAAGTTAAAATATAAAAGCATAAGTGTGAAACAAAAAAGGAGGTAATATAAAATATGAAACAAATAAAAAAACGTATTGGTAGTCTGCTGATTATAGTGTGCATGGTACTCACTATGCTGCCGACAGTTGCTTTTGCCGAGGAAGGCGATCAGGATGTCTCCGACGCCGACCAACTGAAATCCGCGCTGGAAAGTTCTACTCCCTCGACCATTAACGTAAAGGCAGACATTACGTTCACGGAAATAATCAGCCAGGGTGCTGACCATACTTTGGTTATTCCCAGTGACAAAACGATCACCGCTTCCGGAGAAATGGGTCTTATCGGAATAGGCAGACATGCACTGTACATCAACGGAGGTGGAACCTTTAACTGCAGCCGAAGTGGCGGCAATTCGCTGTATAGCTATGACGGCACACTGAATCTAGAAAACATCACGATTAATGTGAATGGGAGAACTTGTGGTATCTGGGTTAATACCATCAACCTAAACGACGGAGCAAAGGTGTATTTAGATTCTTCAGGAGAAAAATTGATTAATGTGGGTGATGGTTATACCCTCAACATTAATACGGGCGGAGCCATTGTAATGTCTGACTTTGGCTATACGGCTATCGAGTTGAAAGGTACGTTGTACATCAACGGCGGTTCGCTTACGGTTTGCAAAGGACAGAGCAAAAATCAAAAAGGCATATGGATAGGCAGCGAGGGAATACTAAAATACACCTCCGGCACGTTGAGTGGAACCGACGGGGCCGTCATCGATTTTGACAGTTCAGCGCATGCAGAAGGCGTAAGTGGAAAGTTTATCGACCGTGGAATTACCCTGAAGAACAATGGGAACATTAACATAGATGAGAGGGATATCGCTACCACCGAAGGAGGACTGACAGCGGGGAAATACACATGGAACGGCACCGAATTTGAGAAGACCGCTATCACAATTAGTGCCGAGCCGCAGGATGTAACTGTGACCGAGGGTGCCATCACGGGAAGCCTTTCCGTAACAGCCAGCTCCAGCAATAACCAATCGGTAAGCTATCAGTGGAAGCAATATGATATAGAATCCTATGATTGGATCAATATTACTGGTGCAACCGATGCCACATATACACTCCCAACTGATTTGACAGCGGGAACGTATAAGTACCAATGCATGCTCAACGCACAGGATTGTGAAACGAGGTATACAAGGATTGTCAAGGTCACGGTTAACTCCGGTGATGTAACACTAGTAAACGGAGTAACTTTGAACAAAAACAACTTGTCTCTGTACAGCAACACCACACCGTGCACGGCAGCCTTAACAGCCACAGTAGCTCCTACCAGTGCCACAGATAAATCCGTGACATGGCAAAGCAGCAATACGGCAGTTGCAACCGTGGACGCAAGAGGTAAGATAACAGCAGTAGGTAATGGCATAGCGGTAATTACCGTTACTACAACCAACGGCGGCTATACAGCATCCTGTACTGTGACGGTAACAACTTATTCAAGCGGTGGTTCACATTCTGGTGGCGGTCATTCCTCCGGTGGAAGTTCAAGTGGTGAAACTTCCACAAAGATAACTATTACAAAGGAAAACCAGCCGAACCAGCCGATTACAGCAACGGCTTCTGTAACTGCAACAGCAGGAACAAACGGCACAGCCAGTGCATCCATTTCAGATAAAGCGGTAACCGACGCGATTTATAAAGCACAAACTGAATTAAAGAATCAAGGCAAAACTGAAAACGGTATAGCTGTTGGGTTAAACGTAGCCATGCCAAAAGGTGCAACTACGCTGACAGCAACGCTTTCGCAAAATGGCTTGAAGAGCCTTGTAAGTGCAGGCGTGACAAACCTTGAAATCAATGGATCACCTGTTACGATGACCTTTGACCAAAAATCACTGACGGAAATTCAAAAGCAAAGTAGCGGCAACGTGAATATTACCATAGCTCCGAAGACAGAATTTTCCAAAATGGCAAAGGCCATAATCGGCACAAGACCAGTATATAACATCACAGTAGGCTATGGCAATAACAGTACGGTGTCCAGTTTCGGTGGCGGCGTTGTGACTGTAGGCATCCCTTACACACCGGCAAATGGTGAACTTATAGGTGGACTTTATGCCGTTTATGTAGATGAAAAGGGAAATGCAACTCGAGTAGCAGGCTCGGCTTATGACGCAGAAAGCGGCCGCATCATCTTTACTACGACCCATTTATCTATGTACGGTGTAGGCTATACCGTACCAAGTACGAAATTGACCGACATTAGTAGCCATTGGGCGAAGGAAAGCATTGATTATGTTGTGGGCAAAGGACTTCTATCCGGTACATCGGAGACGACCTTTGCACCTGATACAGCCATGACAAGGGGAATGCTTGTGACAGCTCTAGGAAGATTAGAAGGTGTGCACGTAAGCAGTTATACAAAAAACAGCTTTACTGATGTAAAAGCAGGAAGCACTTTTAAGGCATATATTGAATGGGCGTATGAGAAAGGCATCATTCAGGGAATCGGCAATAATAAATTTGCACCTGACAGAGCAATCACT
This sequence comes from Anaerovoracaceae bacterium, assembly GCA_963665645.2. Lineage (GTDB taxonomy): Bacteria > Bacillota > Clostridia > Peptostreptococcales > Anaerovoracaceae > Anoxybacterium. The sequence continues at coordinate 568,748 of CAXXQN010000005.1, forward strand.
CGTGAAGAGATTGCAGTCATTGTCGCAAATTTTGCCAAAGCTACTGGCTATACGTTGCCTGTAAAGAGTGAGGCAACTACTTACGCGGACGATTCCGGTATAAGTAGCAGCTATAAAACTGCGGTCAAAGCTATGCAGCAGGCAGGTATCATGATGGGGGGAACAAGCAACAAGTTCAACCCAAAATCAAATGCTACTCGTGCGGAGGTTTCATCGATGCTTTACCGATATATGCAGCTGACTAATACCTCGGATACCGCTGCTAAGGAGTGAAGTATTTCTTCTATTCAATGGGTACTTTGAGGGTCCGATGCCCGGTAATACATCTAAATTAGATTAACCTTTTTACTATTTTTCATTATTCAACAAAATAAGAACAAGTTGTGAGACCGTTCATTTTCAGAGTTTCTTTAGAAATTTGCTAATCTGAGAATGGACGGTTTCTTTTTACGTAAGACATAGAGGCAAATCGGTATTGTGCTTGCACAAATAGACACTTGGCGATTAGATGTACAATGTGGAATTATAAGAAAAGTAAGTAAGAATAGTTGCAATTGCTCCTTGACGATATATCGGAAGTCCGATATAATAATAGCGGTGATTAAAATGACAATAAATGAATTATTAAAAGAAAAAGGAATGTCCAGATACAGCCTGTCAAAAACAAGCGGTATTCCTTGGGCAACTCTCTCGGATATCTGCTCCGGCAAAACAAGCCTGACACGCTGTAATGCTCAAACCCTTCAGAAGCTGTCGGGGGCACTTGGTATGACCATAGAAGATATATTAGCGCTCACAGTAGAGCCTTCTGAAAGTCAGAAAAACGGAAAACCCAGTGATCGTTCCTACTTGGAAACGAACCTCTCTGCCCATCTTCAAAAGGCAATCAATGATTATGTGCAAGGCGAAAAAGATAAGGTGTCTTACATGGACTGCCTGTGGGGAGAGCTGTATGGCTCTATCAATGCAGACCTCTGGTCGGGTATCATTTCAGAAGAACAGGCCAATTATCTGAGAACAAAATATCTCCATGGGGAAGAACAGGAGTGATAAAATGATTGATTTTACAACTTGCCAAATCAATAAATTTAAAGGTTACGGCGGTGCCAACGGAAATAAAATCAATGTGCTATATGACGGTACAAGCTATATGCTGAAGTTTCCGCCGGTACCAACAAAAAGCAAAGTGATGAGCTATACCAACAGCTGTATCAGTGAATATTTAGCCTGTCATATTTTTGAAACGCTTGGATTTACCGTACAGGATACACTGCTTGGAAGCTATACGGATAAGAGAGGAAAAGAAAAAACCGTAGTGGCCTGTAAGGACTTTACTGCTGACGGCAAAAAATTGATGGAGTTTGCACATCTCAAAAACACTTGTGTGGACAGCGAGCAAAGCGGATATGGCACAGAACTTTCCTCTATCATGAAAGCCATTGATGAACAATCCCTTGTGGAACCGCAAAAGCTAAAGGATTTTTTTTGGGATATGTTTGTTGCAGATGCCTTCTTAGGAAACTTTGACCGTCACAACGGAAACTGGGGTATCCTAATTGATGAACAACAGCAGTGTGCTGAGATTGCTCCGGTTTATGACTGTGGTTCATGCCTGTATCCGCAAATGGATCAGACAGGGATGCAGAAAGTATTGAATGAAGAAAAGGAAATCAATCAGCGTGTTTATGTGTTTCCCACATCTGCTATTTTGGAAAACGGTAAAAAAATATCCTACTTTGATTATATTTCCTCACTGAAAAATGAGGATTGTAATCGAGCACTGAAAAGAATTGCAGGACGTATTGATATGGATGTACTCAATAAGCTGGTGGAAGAAACTCCTACAATTACAGAGATACAGAAAGATTTTTATAAGGTAATACTATCGGAAAGAAAGCAAAAAATCCTTGACTACAGCATGGAGCTGTTACTGAAACAGGAACTTTCGCAGCAAGAACAAGATAGCACACCTGAGCTAACACAAGAGTTTACAATGTAAATATTTAAATCTAAGAAATTTGAATTGTAGTCTTTATAAAAGCTATAGGTAGCCGCCAAGGAGCCACCAGCTACCTACGACATCATTATTGTCTACTCAAGGCATACGGAGGTAGTCTGCTTACTGGAATGTGGTAAAATCGTTGCAAATAAAGGGTTTGGCCGTTTTGCCTCCAGTCAAAAGATTTGAGAACCTTGAGGTGACAAAAAAGATGTCCAAATGTGGTTGTGATAATAAATAACGAAATCCAACCACAATATGTTGCGGTATTGACGAAAGTTTGGGGTAAAAATCGGACGATTTTTGCCCCTTTAAAATATGTGGAAATATAGATGACATAGGGTGAATTGTACAATCTTAGGTTATTAATTATTGTGTTGGAAGAAACAATTTGAACCTTTATCAAGATGTGTATTTAGACTTGATCTTATCGGTAAGATTCAAAGCTAATGCAGTATGTTATAATAAATTGAAAAAAGAGACTGTATTTAAATCTTTTTTATGCCCAGTATCGTTAATATATATATATATAGGTTTTTACAATATTAGATAAGGAGGTGGGATCAATTGATGATCATGAATTAATACACCGGATATTGAACGGTGATAAACACGCTTTTGACACATTGGTGCGAAAGCACTATCAAAATATATACAGCTATTGTATCAGACGTATTGGTATAAATGACGCCGCTGATCTGACACAGGAAATCTTTTCAAAACTTGTAAAAAACATATTTACATATAAATTTACTGGCAAGTTTTCAAATTTTCTCTTCACAATAACAGTCAACACCTGTAACGACTATGCAAAAAGGACACATCAACTTTTTGAAAATATTGATGATTTGCAGAAGGCTGATGAACATCCAACTCCCATTGAGGTAGTTTTAGAAATCGAACAAGCAGAGATAATCAAGAGAAAACTTAACGAGCTTCCAGATGTTCAAAAGGATGCCATCATTCTTTACTACTATCATGACTTGAAAGCAAAGGATATTGCAAAAATTACAGGAGTTAGTTTGCCTACGGCAAAGTCACGGATAAAGCAAGGGATGGATAAGCTTAGGAAGTCATTTGGGGAGGAGGATTATTTTGAAAGATAAAGACTTTATTAAAAAAATGCTTGAACAATATGAAGTACCGCAGGCTAAGGAACGCGATATTTTAAACACAATACAGATGGGGCAGCATGAGTTAGACAAGCTTATATGTAATAAAACACCGTTTAAATATCTTATAACAGACCAGCTGAAATATATTTCACCGCTGTTATGGGCAACGCAACTTTTTGCAATTATTTTAATCGCAGTACTGTCCGCAAACCTTGAAAGCCCATATTTGGAAGTAAGCAAAATAATATTTGAGATTATCCCACTCCTTTCTATTTTTGCGGTTCCGGAGCTTATTAAGAGTGCTGTTTATGGAATGTCAGAGCTGGAAAACGTCTGCAAGAATAGCGCATCAAAGGTTCTCACAGCGCGGCTACTTGTTATAGGATGCATAAATCTAGCAGTTATAACAATTATAACTGCTTTTGTTTCAGTTCGATACGGTTTGCCGTTTACACAAATCATCCTGTATAGTCTTGTACCATTTAATATTATTAACAGTATAAACTTGATCGTATTTGACCTTTTCAAGGTACGTTCTTCTTTCATAGCAATAACCGTTTCCTTATGCATGGTCATCATAATGAAAATCATTACTGATCTAAGCTTTTTTACAACTATAAGTGAAATGACTTGGAGAGTTTTATTTTGGATCACGACAGCATTGCTGATTGCTGATCTTTGCCGGTTCATGCGTTTTATGGAGAATAAGGAGGAATACATTCAATGGAATTAACCATTCAATCGTTAACGAAACAATATGGGAGCAAACTGGCAGTGGACCGTTTCTCCACCAATTTGTCCGAGGGTATTTATGGACTTCTCGGTGCTAACGGCTCAGGAAAAACTACGCTGATGCGTATGATGTGCGGCCTTTTACGTCCTACATCGGGAGAAGTATTGCTTGATGGGGTCAACATCAACGATTTGGATGAAGGCTACAGAGAACTGCTTGGTTATCTGCCGCAGAACTTCGGCTATTATCCCGATTTTACCGCATGGGATTTCATGCTGTATCTGTCGTCACTGAAGGGTTTACCAAAGCTTACAGCCGAAGAGCGGTGCGGAGAACTTCTTGAAAAGGTGGGACTTTACGATATCCGAAAAAAGAAAATCAAGGCCTATTCTGGTGGCATGCGTCAGCGTCTGGGTATTGCACAGTCTCTCATAAACGATCCCAAAATTCTGATTTTGGATGAACCCACCGCAGGTCTTGATCCCAAAGAACGTGCAAAATTCCGAAACATCATAAGCGACCACTCCACTGGAAAAATTATACTACTTTCTACTCACATCGTTTCTGACATAGAGTATATTGCTGATAAAATCATGATTATGAAACATGGACAGCTTTCTCAGCAAAACAGCTTGGAACACATCTGCGACAGTATCAACGGTTTTGTGTGGTATTGCAAGGTCACGCCCAATGAAGCCGAAAGTTACGGAAAGCGGTTTGTGGTGAGTAATCTGAAGCATAACGGAGATATGGTAGAGCTTCGAATTGTATCGGAGCAGCAACCATGTGAAAATGCGGTAAATGTTTCACCGAATCTGGAAGATTTATATCTCTATCATTTCAAAGAGGAAGCATAATGAGACGCATAATAATATTTGAGCTAAAAAAAATGCTGATGCGACCTATTTCGATTTTGGTACTTATTTTATTAATTGCAATCAACTGCTTGTCTATTTTTACAGATGAAATGGGGACCTTAATTTCACCTGAATATGTAACTGCTCAGAAAGCGGAACAATCGAAATATGCAGGTAGGATGGATAAGAATTGGACTGATGAAATACAGCAAAGATTAAATGTAATTAATGAAGATCACAAAAACCTTATGCAGGAGGACGAAAGAGAACAGGTGCGAAAGGAGTATCTTGAAAAAGGATATACCCAGCAATATATTGATAGCTTGTCGAATTCGGTATTCCTTAAACCAGAAATAACAGACAGCTTAACTTACAGGGTGCTCAAAGACGCCGAGTATTCTTCGACATTCTACACCAAGGCCAAAGACTTATCTATTGCGTTGGGAAAATATTATCGATCAGAGTACCCTGGAAAAAAAGGAGAAGTCCTAGCACAAAAATCAGAAGAAATGTATGGATATTTGGCTCAGAAATATATAGCCTTCTATGACTACAACTTAGGTTGGAACAAGTTAATTTCCATACAGAAGCTGCTGCCGTTCACCGTCGGATTTTTTTTACTGATAGCGCTGTCTTCAGTCTTTTCGGGAGAATACAGTGGAAAAACCGATAGCCTGCTGCTGTCTTCAAAACATGGCAAGGGCAAGCTAATCCATGGAAAAATAATGGCTGCATTTTTGCTCGCTGTAGGCATTTGGCTACTTATGCAGCTATTGAGTCTTATTCTTGTAGACAGTGTCTTTAGCTTGGACGGTTCACAAGCCTTGGTGCAAGACTGGCAGTTTAACACCTGTCCCTTTGCCTTTACGCAAAGAACCAATTATCTTGCAGTATGTGATATGAGCATTACAGGGATATTGATTTTTACTGCAGTAATTCTTTCTATTTCAGTAAAAACAAAGAATCCTTTTATTACATTTTTAATTTCGGGAACTTTTTTGATGACACCTGTTATTGCAAATATCCCTCAAATCGGCAGTTTTATAAAAGAAATCTTTATATTTGCGCCTATCAACATTCTGATTGCTGCCGATCATTTTACGTTTTTCAAGGCATATTACTTTTTTGGACATGTGCTGATGATGCAGGTTGTTGTTCCTATAACGGCAATCATTATATCCAGCATGCTGATACCGTTTGTATACAAGGCTTTTCAGAGACATCAGATAGAAAACTAAGGGGTGAACAATTTGAAAGAAATTATTAGATTTGAATTACATAAGAGTATCCGCAAACCGATTGTGTTGATAACTTTTGTTGCTATACTACTTATGGATATTTTTATGATATTTGGGAGCGTATTTGATGGGGAACCCACGTATAGTATGCCTTATAATCATGAAAAGGTAGAACAACTTCAACAAGAGGAAACCTCCTTTACTGGTACGATTGACGATGCATGGGGCCAACATATCAGGGATGTGCAGGATGCCATCTTAAGTAATCCGGCTAATCAAGTTAGCACGGAAGAACGAAAAAAAATTACTCAGCAACTGCTAAATAATGGACTATCCAGGGAAGCTATCAATTCTCCTGATAATATCGTACGTTTCATAAAACCAGAGGTTCTTTCAGACCGAGAATTTCAAAGCCTAGAAGATCCACTGGTTGCAAGTGGGTACTACAAATCAGCAGAAGAAATTGGAAAGCAGATAGCAGAGAATTGCCGTTCGGTTTACGGTGGAGAAAAAGGTGAGGCACTTGCATCCAAAGCGGAAAAAATGTATGGATACCTTAGTAATGAATATAAGGCATATTATGATTATAACTGGGGGTGGTCAAGACTCCACGCGATGCAGACAGCAATACCATTTACTATTGGAGTGTTCCTGCTGATTGTGCTGTCACCGCTGTTTTCATCGGAATATGCAAATAGAACCGACTCGTTGCTACTCAGTGCAAGATATGGAAAGAACCTCTTAATCAAAGCAAAAATAATGACGGCATTTATAATTGCAATATTTTCATGGTTATTGATACAGATTTTTAATGCAATACTGATATTCTCGCTGTTTGGCATTGAGGGAGCAAAATCATTTGTACAAAACTGGGCTGTTAATCCAAGTCCATATGCCTTTACTTTTCTAACAAGCTATTTCTCAGTAACAGCGTTGAGCTTTTTGGGGATGCTGTTTTTAACCTCAATGATTCTGTTGATTTCATCACTTTGTAAAAAGTCGTTCATATCCCTTGTCATTGGGGCAGTAATTACCCTGCTGCCAACTACGCATCTAGGTATTCTTTCTGGCGATGTGGCGAGAAAAATACTTATGTTTTTCCCAACAAAAATTATGATAGGCATAGATCACTTTAAAGCTTTTGATGCGTTTTACATCTTCGGGAAAGTCATTATGCTGCCTGTTGCTTCAGCGGTTGTTGCAGCAATCATTTTGGTGTTTATGATCATCGGCGCATATTTAAACTTCAAACGGCATCAGGTAGTAAATTAGGAGGATAAGAATTAGAGATTTATGAAAAGGAGAATAAAAAAGAACAAGAAAAAACTTGTATTGCTCATATTTCTAATAGTTTTGGCTGTTATTGCTGTTTCGATTTATCTTGATAACAGCTTTTTACAGGTTACACAATATACAGTGACATCAGAAAGAATACCTCTGTCGTTCAATAACTTTAAAATATTGCAATTATCTGATTTACACAGCGCCAGTTTTGGAGAGGAAAACCGGACGCTTCTTAAAAAAATTGATGAACAAAAACCTGATATTGTAGTTATGACAGGAGACATGGTTAACACCAAAGATGAAACTTTCGATGTGTTTTTAAAGTTTGGCAAAGAAGTCGGTGAAAAGTATGAAACTTATTATATTATGGGGAACCATGAACAAAATTTAGATGAAAGCAAGCGTGAGTATATATTCAGTAAATTAAAAGCAATGGGAATTAAGATATTGAATAATGAAAAGGTTGGCATTACAAGAGGTGCAGATCAAATCAATCTTTATGGCATGTGGTTTAACCTCAAGTATTATAAAGATGCAAACAATGCATACACAAAAGATATTTATTATGACTCTGTGGCGATGCAAAAAGTTATAGGTGACTGTGATACCTCCAAGTACAACGTATTGCTTACGCATAATCCCTTGTATTTTGATACATACGCTGGTTGGGACTCGGATTTAACATTGGCAGGTCATATTCATGGTGGAATGATTCGGATTCCATATATAGGTGGTCTTTTGTCACCCGAGCATGAATTCTTTCCCCAATACAGCGGAGGTAAGTATCATATGGGGGATAAAGTTTTAATTGTGAACAGAGGATTGGGAAATGGCGATTTTGGAATCAGAATACTTGACAGACCGGAAATCTCAGTAATTACGTTACAGAGTAAGTAGTAGTTTTGTTGCGTAAACGAAACATTGTGTAAAACTTCGTAAAGGTAATGTCAATCTGCATATTTGAGACAGTACACCATGACGGGAGATAGAGCCCTATCAATCTTGATAGCTAGTGAAAATGGAATCGTAACAGGTTATTCTGATGGTACCTTTAGAGGAGATAATCAGATAACAAGACAAGAAGCCATGACTATGTATCAAAGAGCGATGAAGATAACAGCGTTAACAGGAACAGATACAAACAGATATCAAAGCTATAACGATTATGGACAGGTAAGCCAATGGGCGACACCATATGTAAACGATGTACTAGCAGCGCATGTCTTTAACGGAAACACAGCAACAACGATTGCACCAAAATCAAACTTGACTTATGCTGAAGCAGCACAAGCAATCAAGAATCTATTGGTAGAATCGAAATTAATTAATAAGTAATGATGTATATGGAGTGCCTTTGATTATTCGGGCACTCCAATATTTTTTGTTAAGGAATCACCAGCTCTTTAGGTCATCATTATTCTCGGTAAAGGCATGTGGAAACGGTCATGAAACTGAAAAGACGGTAAAACTATAATAGCAAGTAGCTGATTTACTGAATCATTTCCCAAAAATAAAAATATATTGATTTTGGGAAATACGATGATATAATGAGAGTAAAGGTGGTGTTACAATGCAGCTAATTGAGAGAGAAACTTATTTGAATAGGTTGATAAATTTAAGACGGACGCCTGATATTAAAGTTATTACCGGCGTAAGACGTTCGGGCAAATCGAAACTTTTGGAAGAATATATTGAGTGGATTGAAGAGCATGACCCAAAATCCAACATTATTTCTATAGATCTTACGAATTTAAAGTTTGAAGAACTTAAAGAATATCATGCATTAAATAATTACATTGAAGAAAGATACGATAGAAAAAAAGAAAACTATATATTTATTGATGAAGTTCAAATGTGTGAGCAGTTTGAGCTGACCATAAACAGCCTCCATTCTACTGGAAAATATGATATTTATGTTACAGGCTCCAATGCTTTCTTATTAAGTAGTGATTTAGCAACATTGTTTACAGGTCGTACTTATGAAATAGAAGTATATCCATTTTCTTTTGCTGAGTACCTACGATATTATAAAATGTCAGATATCCAAATAGCATTTGATCGATACATGAAAGAAGGTGGAATGTCGGGCGCTTATTTGTATAAAGATCAAGAGGAAAAGTATAAGTACCTTGCGGATATATTTGACACACTAATTTTGCGAGATATTAGGCAAAAGTATAAAATTAGAAATATTGTTCTAATGGATAAGATAGCTGAATTTATGATGGATAACATTTCAAATCTGACATCATCAAGAAAAATAGCAGATACGATTACGAAAAATACGGACAGAATTAATCATAAGACTGTTGGTTCATACCTTGATTATTTGTGTAATGCATTTGCATTTTATAAGGTTAGAAGATATGACGTCCGTGGGAAAAAATATTTGACATCAAATGAAAAGTATTACTTAAGTGATCATGCGTTTCGATATGCAAAATTAGGAACAAGAAATCTTGATTATGGTAGGGTGATGGAAAATATAATTGCACTTGAATTAATGAGAAGGGGTTATGAAATTTATGTAGGTGTGTTATATAAAAAAGAAATTGACTTTGTTGCAGTTAAGCAAAATGAAAAAATTTACATTCAGGTGTCTGATGATATTTCTAATGAAAAGACATTTGCAAGAGAAGTAGATTCATTACTTAAAATAAAAGACGCATACCCTAAGCTGTTAATAGCAAGGACGAAACATGAACAATATCAGTACGAGGGAATACAGGTTATAGACATTGCAGAATGGTTGAATCAGTAGAATAATTGTGGCATTTTGATTTATAGAAAAATAACCCTCCGCCAAGGAACCAACAGCTGCTTATGTCATCATTATTGGTTCAAGGCATGTAGAGTCCATAGCCCTGTTGCATCGGAAAAACAGCTAAAAACAACTAAATATAATGTGCTATGATTAAGGATATGAGAGTAGATGCTTTCGTGTCCTTTTTTATTATGAATGAGAGTAAACTTTTATCCAATAGAACGCAAGGTAAAGCATAGATGAAAAAATCCGATACATTCCAGCAAAACCAATTAAATCACGAAAACTTAGAGTAGCTGCTTATTGCCGTGTTAGTACTTCAGGACCAGTCCAAATGGGTAGTCTTGAAATTCAAATCAAGAGTTATACTCAGATGATTGAGAATTGCCCTGATTGGATTTTTGCTGGTGTATTTTATGATATTGGTAGCGGATTACGACGAAGTGTAAGAACAGGTATAGAGTCATTATTAAAAAAAGCTAAAAGAGGCAAGGTAGATTATATATTAACCAAGTCTATTAGTAGGGTCTCTAGAGATACGTTGGAATTACTAAAGATTATAAGATTTTTAAGAGAGAGAGGAATCAATATGTACTTTGAAAATGAAGATTTGGATTCGATTAAACAAGAAAAGGAATTTGAAATTTTCATGGGATACACCTGTGTTGACGGAGAAATCGTCATTGTGCCAGAACAAGCTGAAATTGTAAGTGAGATATTTAAATTGTATTTGCAAGGGTTAACATTCGGCCAGATTAAAACATACTTGGAATCCATGGGGATTAAGACTGTTACTGGAAATAATCATTGGGATAAGACGACAATTCAGAAAATGCTTAAAAACGAAAAACTATACGGTGACGCTCGTATGCAAAAGACCTATACAGTAGATTTTCTCACCAAGAAAAGGGTAAAAAACGATGGTTATATCAGACAGTACTATGGATAGGCTACAATAAATTAGACAGAAAACATTTAGACATAATATGATAAAAAAATAAATAAGTTAGGAGAAACATATCATGCCAGGAAAAATTAAAAATTACACAGAAGAATTCAAGAAACAAATAGTATCACTTTATCAGAATGGTAAATCAGCCAGTAAAATAGCAGAAGAATACGGAATAGGAAAATCAACTGTCGCAAAATGGGTTAAAGATTATTCAAGTTCGGGCTCATTCATGGCTAAAGATAACCGTACAGATGAAGAAAATGAGCTTATCTTATTACGTAAACAAAACAAGCAATTACTTATGGAGAATGATATTTTAAAGCAGGTAGCACTGATAATGGCACGAAAATAGACTTGATTCTTTCAAATAAGTCAAAGTACAGTATCAGTGCAATGTGCAGGTTATTAAACATTCCAAGAAGCCTTGTTTACTACAGAAAAAAGACAAGACATATTGATAGCACACTTGAAAATGAAGTTATCAGAATTTTCAAGGAAAGCCGTAACAACTATGGTTCAAAGAAAATCAGAATTGAACTTAAAAAGATTAAGATTATAGCTTCAAGAAGAAAAATCAGCGATATTATGAAAAAGTACAACCTTGTTTCAAATTACACTGTAAGCAGTATAAAGTACATAAAACCAACTGTAATAATGATATAGTTAATAATGTTGTAAACCGGGAGTTTAATGACAGGGAACATCTTGAAGTGGTTGTAAGTGACTTGACATACGTCAGAGTTAAGAGTAAATGGAACTACATCTGCTTGCTGATAAATCTGTTCAACCGTGAAATTATTGGCTTTTCTGTTGGTCCAAACAAGACAGCCGAGCTTGTTTATGATGCTTTTCTTAACAGTAGTATTAACCTGTCAAAGATTCAGATTTTCCATACAGACCGAGGAAATGAGTTTAAAAATAAGCTTATTGACGAGGTTCTCACAGCTTTTAATATAAACCGTTCCTTAAGCCACAAGGGTTGTCCTTATGACAACGCAGTCGCTGAGGCAACATATAAAATCATCAAGACAGAATTCGCATTTGACAGGACTTTTAATAGCCTAAACGAACTCAGGATTGAACTTACTGATTATGTCAACTGGTTTAATAAAAAGCGTATCCACGGAGCCTTAGATTACTTGTCCCCCGTGGATTATCGTAATGCCATTTTGTCTAAATAATTTCTGTACAAATAAGTGTTGACAATCCATTTACATACGGCGGCATGGAGGTTACTTACTACAACCAGCTGGACGAGAGATGGGCAAACGTAATGTACGGCACTTCCGGTACCATCGGAGAAGCTGGATGCGGTCCCACCGCCATGTCTATCGTAGTCTCTACGCTGACCGGTGAAGCCCATGATCCTGTGGAGCTGTTAAACTGGTCTGCTGCCAATGGACACCGCTGTGAGGGGAATGGTTCTTACCACAGCTTAATACCGGGAGCCGCCGAGGCTTGGGGTTTATCCTGTGAGGGGGATTTATCTGCACAGGAGGTTGTAGACGCGCTTACCTCCGGCAAACTGGTCGTGGCAATTATGAGTAAGGGACATTTTACCTCCAGCGGACACTTTATTGTTCTGCGAGGCGTTACAAGCGAGGGAAAAATCCTTGTGGCTGACCCAGCCAGCTATAAGCGGAGCGGACAAGAATGGGATTTGTCTCTGATAATGGACGAAGCACGGAAGGGTGCTGCCGCTGGAGGCCCTTTTTGGGCGATTGGTAAGTAAGAAATGGAGGTTTCATTATGATTTTATATCTTTCTTCAACCCAGCATACCAACCTTTTGGACTTTATCGGTTGGCATGACTCGGAGAGTGAAACGCCCATTAAGAAACTGGTGGGCAGTTATATGTTAAAGCAGTTTGTCATTTATGATATGCGTAATTTCAGTCACTTTACGGATGTCGTGCTGGATCGCCTGGCCTTCGGGGACAGTGACGCAGAGTTTGCCCAGGCTATTGAAGAATTCCTGACCATGTATTATGCACGGGTTACAGTAATCTGTGAGGGACTGTCGCAGTCTGATCCTCTGTTTACAGCTCTGCTGGACAGTGGTGTTGGCAATATTGTTTGCGATACGGAAATCAGAGCCATGCAACAGGAGATTACCGAATGTCTGAGCGAACATGGAATGAGTCGCTATAACCCAAAGGAGCGAAAGAAAAAAGCGGAAGGGGTTAAGCAATATCACTTTGATTGTCAGAACGTGCAGATTGCTTTTGTCGGCTCTCAGCCGCGAATGGGAACCACCACAGCAACGATTGGTTTTTGTACGTGGCTAAAGAGTGTGGGGGCTACTGTTTGCTATGTGGAAGCTAACACCAGCGGGCACCTTGCCATCCTTGACAGAAGCTATGAAATGGAGCAGACACAGTCAGGCTGGCTGTTTGAAGGTGTACTGTACCGCAGACAGCCCCCAGAGGAAAATGTGAATTTCATTGTTTCTGATATGGGAAGCACGTTACAACAGGAACTTTTAGGTAAGGCGGATTTATCAGTGCTGGTGTGTGGCACAAAACCCTATGAGCTGGGAGTTTCTATTCGTCTGGAAAAGAGGCTGGAAGCCACCCGCGCCTATTTACTCTGTCCCTTTGTGCAGGAGGCCAGTCGAGATGATTTAGCACAGGTGCTACAAAATGATTACCACAAGGTACTGTTCCTTGAATATCAACCGGAGCCGACCAATGGCTCGGTCAATGCAAAACAGTATAAAACCATGATAGCAAATTATATAGCCGGAGTGTAATGCTCCGGCACAAGGAGAATTTATAATGATGACAAAGCAAGCTGAACTAAAAAAGCAGGCGTATGCCAGCAATCTCAAAAGCCGTGCGCTTTCTGTACTGATTTATCTGATTGATCGTTCTAATATGGATTTGACCTGTTTTCCTGCCATTCCAACCATGGCAGAGCAACTACATATCTCTGTATCTACCGTGAAACGTGCTTTAAAAGAGCTTGTGAATGAAGGCTTTCTACAAAAAGACAGCCGTTTTCGTGAAAATAACCGTGGGCAGACCTCAAACCTCTATACGCTGATATTTAGGGAGGAAGTACCCACGCCTAATAACGATAATAACCTCAGTCATGAGGATTTCATAGAACCTGCGAGACAGAGCACACCAAAAGGCGAATACAAGGCAGAGCGTATTACATTTGAAACGATAGTTTCTAAGCAGAACCAGTGTAATCATCAGCCAGAGGAAATAGCTGGTGACCAACTAGCACAGTATGAGACCAAAACCTGTATTCACCATATACATACCCCCGTTCACCCTGTATTTACCCATGGGCTGAAACTTCCCCAAATTTTCTCTACAGGCAAAGAAAACGCAGAGCAATTTCTGCCCTGCGTTACTGATTTTTTTATGTGGACGGGGGTGGGGGTCAATTTGCAGCCCCCTTGAACTACCCAGTCTAACTGTTTATAAAAGCGAAAAAGTAAGTATTGTTCCTAAATATACTCTACTACAAATGAAATGTTTTGTAGTCAGATTTTTCAACCAACGTTATCTTTCTGCCGCTTGATTATTTCTCGTTTAAGAAATATAATAGAGAAAAAGCAATTTATGTGAAAGGAAACCGTGATGGAATATATCAGTGTGAAAGAAGCAGCAGACAAGTGGGGGCTTACCCCAAGAATGATAATATATCACTGTGCGAATGGGCGCATAGAGGGTGCGCAGAAAATCGCGAACGTGTGGATTGTCCCCAAGGACGCTGACAGGCCAGAGGATAGGCGAAAAGAAAATGGGCGCAGACCCTTAGAGAAACAACATGATATTTCTATCTGAAAATGAGAAAATATTTGGAAAGAATGGCTGGTTAAAGGAGGTGCTGCGTATCAAAAATATTATTATGATGGGTGTACTTTTGTGCGTAGCGGTATTGTTGCTAGGTATTTACCTAAGGCTCTCATGCACGCGGGGCAATGCTAGAGCGGATGACCAAACAATTAGAAGCTATTAAATCAATACAATAGGTATCATTGGACTTGAGTCAACCCAGTAGACACGAAAAGTTTAACTTTTATGCTGCAACCTTCACGGCATCCTCAAACGCCTGTGGTGTCATGTAGTTAAGGCTGCTATGAATCCTTTTTCGATTGTACCAGGATTCGATGTACTCGAAGATTGCCTTACCGGCTATCTCGAAATCAGAATACTTGTTATGATGTATTTCTTCTTTCTTTAAGACAGAATGAAATGATTCTATACAGGCATTATCGTATGGATTTCCTTTTCTGCTGTAGGAATGGATCATATGATTGCTGAGAAGACACTCCTCAAATAGTCTGCTGGTGTATTGGGTTCCCAAATCGCTATGCAGGATGATGCCACTTGAGTCCCGGACATTTAGGCATGCATTTTCAACCGCTTTAACCGCCAGTTCAGATGTCATGCTTTTAGAATATGCATAGCCGATAATCTTCTTGCTATGAAAGTCCATCACCGATGCCAAATACGTCCAGCCGTCATTAATCGTGTGAATGTAAGTGATATCAGTGCACCACTTTTGATTGATTGTAGAGGTTTTGAAATCCCGATTCAATAAGTTCTCTCGTTCTTCTATATTGCATTTCGAGGAATGAGGGCGGTATTTCTTTACTACGATAGATCTTATATCCATGGCTGCCATATGTCTTTGAACTCGCTTTAAGCTGATATGCTTCCCCTTAGATTCTAATACCTTTTGGATTTTAGGAGCACCATATCGCCGCTTGCTGTCGTAGTAGATTGATTTAATATCCTTATCCAACTGCTCATTTCTCAGCTGTCTGTTTGAGGGTACACTATTTAAAGCCTTGTAATATGTGCTTCTGGGAAACTTTAAGACTTTGCATATGCGTTTTACAGGATATTGAGATTTGTGGAGTTCTATGAAATTGACAATTTTATCTATCGTTTTCTTGCAAATATGGCGGTAGCTTTTTTTAAGATTTCACATTCCATTTCCAGCTCGGCTATACGCTTTTCCATTGCCTTGTAATCCTTAGCTGAAATTTCTTCTCCTTGAGATAATTCAATGGGAGAAAGTTGTTTAATCCATTTGTAAATAGTCACATCTGATACGCCATACTCGCGGCTCAAGTCAGATACTGACTTGCCTGAGCGATAAAGATCCACAATTTGCTGTTTGAATTCGTCCGAATATCGGACACCATTTTTAGACACTGTTTAACACGCACCTTTCCTTTTTTAAATTTTAGCTTGTTAAACTTTTCATGTCCACATTTATATACTAGCACCACATTTACAAACTTAGTTTAATTGTACAATGATACGTAATTAATAAAAAATTTAGATAAGCTATTGACAAACTAAATTAAGTAT
The DNA here is from genome assembly GCA_963665645.2 of Anaerovoracaceae bacterium. Lineage (GTDB taxonomy): Bacteria > Bacillota > Clostridia > Peptostreptococcales > Anaerovoracaceae > Anoxybacterium. Next base: position 585,028 of record CAXXQN010000005.1, read on the forward strand.
ATTATATTTTAGTTTAGTTGCTGCTTATCTGGAAAGGGGCGAAAATTTTATGGATCAATATTATGAAGTTTTAAAAATATTATCAGATGAATCCAGATTTAAGATAATAACAATACTACTTAAGCAAGATTTATGTGTCGGTGGATTGGCTAAGCAACTTGATATTTCTAAGCCAGCGGTGTCACAGCATCTTCAAGCGCTTAGGAAAATGGGATTAGTTACAGGTGAAAAAAGAGGCTATTATACACACTATATTGTTAACAGAGCTCTGCTGACTCAGGTAGGAGAGAACCTGATTGAAATAGCTTCAAAACAGCCTGACGGAGGATGTTTGAGAGAAAGAACCGGTGAATGCGGATGCCAGTGCCAGTGCAACAAGCAATAAACAATGTTTAATAATTAGTATGTTTTTATTATTTAAACCTTCTTAGGATTAGGAAGGTTTAAATAAAGGGTAATGGTTAGCCATACCTAACCTAAATGAGTAACTATACTGTTGTGCATTGATGTTAGGCGGATATAGTTATAAATGTCGGACTAGTGTTTTAATGCTAGGTTAGCTAAAGCTAACCGGCTATTGCTTTTAACTGATTATTACCCTTCTTAATTATAGAAGGGATAAATTGTAATCCATAGTTAGATTAAACTAACTAATAATTAAGGTGGTGAACGATTTGCTGACGGCTAAAAATCTTAGCTTTGGATATGGAAAACAAAACATTTTAAATGGAGTAAACTTCTCAGCTGAAAAATCTCAAATTATTTCTTTAATCGGGCCAAATGGTTCGGGAAAATCAACATTGCTTCGTTGCTTGTGTGGACTAATCCCTGTTGGAAGAAACTCGGTATATTTATTTGACAAACCAATAGAAAGCATGGGCTCAAAAGAAATATCAAGGTACATTGCTTTTCTTCCTCAATCTCATGAAAAATTACAGGGAGTAACTGTATATGAACTTATCTCTATGGGAAGGGCACCCTACCATAGTTCTGGCTGGATAAATACACAGGAAGATCGTAAAAAAATTGAATGGGCGATTGATTATATGCAGCTCGGGCCACTAAAGCATCGCTCTGTAGAGAGACTTTCCGGAGGTGAAAGACAGCGGGCATGGATTGCCATGATCCTTGCACAAGATACGCCTATCATTTTACTGGATGAACCTGTTACATATATGGATTTAAAGTATCAATGTGAGCTTTTGAGAACAATCAAAGATTTAAAGGAATCTTTTCATAAAACTATTATTGGTGTATTTCATGACATTAATCACTCTATTGAAATATCCGACTATGTATATATGTTAAAAGATGGATGCGTGTACCAGTCAGGAACTAGTTCACAGGTAATAACCGAACAGTCTATCAAGGATGTATACGGCATATCCGCTCATGTTTGTAAGTTTAAAAGATGCTGTCGCAATGTTGTTGTTCCAGCGGGCGTACATAATGATTTTTCAATCACCCCGCTAGAAATATAAAAAGAAAAGAGGTTGATATAAATGATACGTTTTATGATTCACACTCCAGTTAACATGCGAGGACGTATGCTGGATTATATTAAAAACAACTTACCAGCTTTGGAAGAAAAAATCGGTGACAAAATCTCACTTTATACGCCGCACAGCCCGGAATACACAAAGGATTGCAGCGAAGAATGGCTGGCTCCGGCAATTGAAAAGGGGATTGTCCCTGATGTAATACTTACGCATGCAACTGAATTTGCTGCATTAAATAATCTGGAAAAAAGTAACCTGTTTTCCAATTTGGCGGGTCGATATTTAAAAGAGAACCCTGTGCGAAATGAGTTAGGCATGCTGACAGACCCACAGGAAATCTTCTATCCGATATCGGTAACACCCTTGGTCATGATTTATAATACTGAGAAAATAAAGAAAGAGGAACTAGAGCACTCTTGGACGGATCTGTTCAATGAGAAGTTCAAAGTGATTTTCCCTGATCGTGATAAGCCATTGTGCAGAGCGGTGGGAGCATTCTTAAAGGCACAATTTCCTGAGCAGTTCCCAGCATTTGAGAAACGGGTTTTATACGAGGGTTCTCCTAATAGTGTAGTGAAAGCGGTGTCCTCAGGAGAATACGATATGGCTATAACAAACTATTCCTTTGCTGAGATGGCACAAGGTAAGAGAGTTGAAATAAACTCTCCGAAAGAAGGATACATACTTCTGCCGCAAGTACTTGTATGGAAAAAAGGCACAGATGAAAAGTTGACCGCCCTTGCGGATCTGATGATGAGTGAAGAAATGCAGCACTATCTGGCTGAACAAGGGGCTTGGCCCGCTCGTAGGGACGTTCCGATGTGCGATACGATTGCATATAACCAGCAGCTGACCAACTGGCAAGGCTGGGATTCCTATGTGAAATCAGTTTCGGAGTTTGATAAATTTTCTGTATAAAGAAAGGGGAAACAAAATGCTGAAGTCAAATAATAATTATTCAAAGCTACAACCTATGTATCCACTCCTGATTCAACAATTTGTGGATGATTATAAGCTTAGTAAAGGAATTGCCGTGGATATTGGTGTTGGCCCTGGCTGGCTGGGAATGGAGATGTCTAAGATTACTGACATGAAAATCATTTTCTTAGACATCAGTCAGGAGTCCTTGGACATGGCGAAAAAGAACGTTGAAGCCTTGGATGTTGACAACGAGGTGGATTTCATTCAGGCAGATGTTCAAGCAATGCCTATGGAAGACAATTTTGCTGATTTTATTATGAGCAGAGGGTCGATTTGGTTTTGGAAGGAGCCTGAAAAGGGCTTGCAAGAAATATACCGCATTTTAAAGCCGGGCGGCGTTGCATTCGTCGGTGGTGGCTTGGGAAGATATCTTCCTGCAAGCATGAGAGCAAGATTGCAGGATGCGCTGAAACAGGGACTTATTCAACGGAATGAAAAAAGACCTGATCTTGAAGAGTTTAAAGCGATTGTTGAAAAAGCGGATTTACCTAACTATAAAATTTTAACTGATGGGGAAAAAGGTAGCGGTCGATGGGTAGAAATTAGAAAATAATAAAAGGAGAGAGAATAATTATGAAAAAAACAGTATTATCTCTGTTATTGGTTATGCTTTTATCTTTAGGATTAACTGCTTGTGGAGGGGGCGATTCCTCACAGACTTCTGATACGGCTGAAAGCAATGCCGCAGAAGCTACTCCGGCAGTTTCGGGGGATGCAGCAAACATAGTTACAGATGAGCTTGGCAGAGAGGTTACCATTCCTGAAAACCCTCAAAAGATTTTAGCACTGACCTCCGCAGCTATGCAGGCACTTTATAATATCGGAATTGAACCTGTTGGTAAGGTTGAAGAATATAAAGTTACTGAAGAAGGTGTGGCTCTTCCTTCAGTTGGAAAATCTCAGGAAATCAATATTGAATCCGTTTATGCGCTGAAACCTGAACTTATTATTGCCAGCAGCAGGTTCCATGCTGCGCTTGAAGAGGAACTGGAGCAATCTGGCGCGGTGGTTTATTATTTTGATCCAGATAAAGCTGGAGATATTCCGTTAGTAGAAGTGACTACGCTTATCGGTAAACTTCTTGGCAAAGAAGATGTGGCTGATACATATGTACAATCTATCTATGCTATGGCAGATGAATTAAAACAGAAGCTTGCGTCTGAAAGCGAAATTAAAACGGGCATTGTAATACAGGATGGAGACACCATTACAGCAGCACAAAGTGCATCGTCATATGGTTCTATGCTTTCACTCTTGGGAATTGAAAATATTGTTCCAGATGATTTGCCCAACGCAAAAAAAGCTTCTTTTGTTTCTTTTGATGTAGAGACAATTATAGCAAGCAACCCAGATGTGATTTTTATTATGACAGCAAGTAAGGATGCTGAAAACAATAAAGCAATCTTGGAAAAGTATAAAAATGATCCACAATGGTCAAGCTTGGATGCTGTTAAAAATAACAAATTATTAATTCTTCCATTTTCGGTAAATCCAAACAGATCAACGCCTGAAGATATGGTAAAGGCAACGGCAGATGCTATATTGAAAAGTAACAAGTAAATATACTTTCGTTCAGATATTTTAGAGAGGACATTATTTTATGAATAGAAAAAACAAAAAAGCAGCTGCGTTTGTTCTAGTTGTAATAATGTTGCTAGCTGTTTTCAGCGGTTGTGGCAAGCAACAGGTTGCATCTACATCTGGTTCGAGCGATGCTTCTATCAATCAGTCTACCGCAGAAAAGGATGGTTCACAAGCCATAGAACAGGAAAGCAAAACAGTTGTGGATGATTTAGGCCGAGAGGTAACAATTCCTGCGAAGCCACAAAGGATTTTGGCTTTAGTTTCTGCCCGCATGGAAGACCTATTCAATTTAGGCATTACACCTGTGGGAAAGGTGGACGAATATAAAATCAGGCAAGAAGGTATTGATTTACCCAGTGTAGGTTCGGCTACAAATATTAATATTGAGGCTATTTATCAGTTGAAGCCTGATTTAATCATTGCCCACAGCAGAAATCAGGGCAGCATTGCCGAAGCGCTTGAGGAAACGGGGTTCCCTGTATATTATTTCGATCCGGTTGTGGATGCAGAGACTTCGGAGGATGACGTACTGATGTTTTTAGCTGATCTTCTTGGAAAAAAAGAAGAAGCGGAAGCATACGTTAGTCAGATCAATGCCTTCGCAGAGGATTATAAGGAGCAAATTGCCGCTCAGACAGATATTAAAACTGCAGTCATTATAAAAGATGGAGATACCATTACTGCTGCACAGACAGCCTCTGGCTTTGGCTCAGTACTTACTGCGTTAGGCCTTGAAAATGTTGTTCCTGAAGGACTTCCGGGATCCGGTACTTCCACCTTTGTAGCATTTGACATTGAAACGATTATGTACGGAGGATAGAATTTTTTCCGCAGTCAACTGTATCATTTTTTCCCGTGTTGATCGGTTTGGATTAACCTTAAACGGTAATATCATCAATCGATTCTCTTTGACCGCATCAAGACTGGCCCATTTCATTCTTATGAAATACAGAGTTAAGGAGAAGTGGTAAATAAATACTGCGATAAAATATGGAACGAAAGGACTCCCCTCTCGTTCCATATTCTTTAAATAGCAAAATAAAAGTGAGGAGGTATTATTTTTGAATATGCTTGAAAAATCCCCAGCACAACTGAGGGCATATCGATTGGCTGTAATCTTGATATCAGCGATCATTTTGGCATGTATAATTTTACTTAGCATAATGATTGGAACTGTACAATTTTCTATACATGAAATATTTGGATTGCTGAAAGGTGAATTGCAGGGAGAATTAGTGAATCAGATTATTGTTAATGTAAGAATGCCAAGAGTTTTTACTGGTGTATTTGTAGGAATGAATCTTGCGGTGGCCGGTGTTCTGTTGCAGGGAATCCTGCGAAATCCTATGGCATCTCCTAACATTATTGGCGTAAACGCAGGGGCGGGGTTAGCTGCGGTAATCATTATGACTGTATTGCCTGGTAAAATCGGAGCAATTCCTATCGCCTCCTTTATGGGAGCTTTGGCAGCTGCGTTCTTAATTTATTTACTTTCCAATACTTCAGGCAAGAGCAGCACTGTCCACATTGTTTTAGCCGGAATTGCGGTTTCAAATCTTATGAATGCGGTAACATCCGCCCTTATGATGCTAAACAGTGATTTATTGGAGATCACATATTCATGGCTTTTGGGTAGTCTCTCCGGCAGAAGTTGGACAGCAGTTCATACGATATGGCCGTATAGTGTGCTTGCTCTTATGGCTGCGTTGTATATCAGTCCCAAGGTGAATCTTTTTGGATTAGGAGATGAAGTGGCAAGTAGTGTCGGTTTGCCTATTCGCTTTTATCGAATTCTTATTATGCTCACTGCTGCTGTTTTGGCGGGCAGCGCAGTCAGCGTTGCAGGAACAATTGGTTTTGTGGGTCTGATTGCTCCCCATTCAGCAAGACTTCTGATTGGTAATGATCATCGATATTTGGTGCCATTGTCCGCGATATTTGGGGCAATTCTACTAATTGCTTCAGATACTGTGGCACGAACCGTTTTTCAACCTGTCGAACTATCGGTGGGTATTATCACGTCTATATTAGGTGCGCCATTCTTCCTGCTTTTGCTGTACAAAAAGGGGAAGGAAAGACAAATATAGTAGAGAACGTAGCAAGAAAGGATGAAAGCAATTATGAGATTTATTACTGTCTCGGGTCCCCCTTCTTCAGGAAAGACTTCGGTTATACTGAAAGCAATGGAGGAACTAAAACCTAAAAATTTGAAAGTAGGCGTGTTGAAATTCGATTGCTTGACAACGGATGACGACAAGCTGTATGCAGCACAAAATATTGACAGCAGAGTAGGGCTATCAGGAAGTTTGTGTCCGGATCATTTCTTTGTTAGCAATATAGATGACTGCATTGATTGGGGAAGCAGGCATGCTTACGATGTACTTATCAGTGAAAGTGCAGGTTTGTGCAATCGGTGTTCTCCCCATATCAAAAATTGTACAGCAGTGTGTGTTATTGACAACCTTATGGGAATCAACACCCCCAAAAAGATTGGGCCAATGCTGAAAATGGCAGATGTTGTGGTCATAACAAAGGGAGATATTGTTTCTCAGGCAGAAAGAGAGATATTTGCATTAAAGATCAGGCAGGCTAATCCGGAGGGAATCATTCTGCACGTCAACGGTATTACCGGGCAGGGTGCAAGCCAATTAGCTACATTAATAGAGACCGCAACACAGGTAGAAACGTTACGTGGGGAAGAACTTCGGATCAGTATGCCATCTGCATTGTGTTCCTATTGTCTTGGCGAAACTCAAATTGGAAAAGAGAAACAAAAAGGCAATGTAAGAAAAATGAAATTAGATTAGGCGGAGGAATAATATGGAGAATTTAACAATAGAAGAGCTTCTTTCTCGGTATCCTTATGCCATTGAATTTTTTGATGTAAACGGATTGCCAATTGAAGATAAGAAGAAAACAATGCGAGAGTACATAAATACGCTTCCATATGTGTTTTTAGAGGATATGGGTATTAACCACCAGGGGCTTTTTAAACGATTTCTTGCCTTTATGCAGCGCATGGAGGATATTAGAAAAGAACGTAATTTTAGTATTCACTCACTTACTGTTTTGGGTGGAACGGATAAAAACGGAAACAAAGAGCAAGATAAGTTAAAGATTACAATGGGTGAAATTATTTGTATTGTTGGCCCGACTGGTTCAGGTAAAAGCAGGCTTCTTGCAGATATTGAATGGATGGCGCAAAGGGACACTCCCACTGGGAGGCAAATACTGATTGACGATTGTATCCCGCCGGAGAACTGGCGTTTTTCCATTGAGCATAAGCTGGTGGCACAATTATCACAGAATATGAATTTCGTTATGGATATTTGCGTGGGGGATTTTATAAAACTACATGCACAGAGCCGAATGATTGACGATGTTGACGATAAAACTCTAAAAATTATCTACCATGCCAATGAATTGTCAGGAGAGGCATTTGATTTAAACACCCCTCTTACTTCACTGAGCGGTGGACAATCAAGAGCTTTGATGGTGGCTGATACTGCTTTTTTAAGCACATCCCCCATTGTTTTAATTGATGAAATTGAGAATGCCGGAATTAATCGTAAAAAGGCTTTGGAGCTTTTAGTAGGCCAAAATAAAATTGTACTGATTGCTACCCATGATCCCTTGCTGGCTCTTACTGGAGATAAACGTATTGTTATCAAAAACGGTGGTATTAACAAAGTCATAGAGACTACTGAAAATGAGAAACAGCGATTGGAACAATTGACAGAAATAGATAATGTAATGATGCAATACAGAGAACGACTTCGCAAAGGCGAGTTGCTAGATTAATTTCTGTTATCTATATTTTGGAAACATATATTGACATAACTATATAAGCGAGTTATAATTTAATTAAGTTAACACTAACTTAAAAAACTATAATTTAAAAACAAAATTGGACTTGAGTCAACCCAGTAGACACGAAAAGTTTAACTTTTATGCTGCAACCTTCACGGCATCCTCAAACGCCTGTGGTGTCATGTAGTTAAGGCTGCTATGAATCCTTTTTCGATTGTACCAGGATTCGATGTACTCGAAGATTGCCTTACCGGCTATCTCGAAATCAGAATACTTGTTATGATGTATTTCTTCTTTCTTTAAGACAGAATGAAATGATTCTATACAGGCATTATCGTATGGATTTCCTTTTCTGCTGTAGGAATGGATCATATGATTGCTGAGAAGACACTCCTCAAATAGTCTGCTGGTGTATTGGGTTCCCAAATCGCTATGCAGGATGATGCCACTTGAGTCCCGGACATTTAGGCATGCATTTTCAACCGCTTTAACCGCCAGTTCAGATGTCATGCTTTTAGAATATGCATAGCCGATAATCTTCTTGCTATGAAAGTCCATCACCGATGCCAAATACGTCCAGCCGTCATTAATCGTGTGAATGTAAGTGATATCAGTGCACCACTTTTGATTGATTGTAGAGGTTTTGAAATCCCGATTCAATAAGTTCTCTCGTTCTTCTATATTGCATTTCGAGGAATGAGGGCGGTATTTCTTTACTACGATAGATCTTATATCCATGGCTGCCATATGTCTTTGAACTCGCTTTAAGCTGATATGCTTCCCCTTAGATTCTAATACCTTTTGGATTTTAGGAGCACCATATCGCCGCTTGCTGTCGTAGTAGATTGATTTAATATCCTTATCCAACTGCTCATTTCTCAGCTGTCTGTTTGAGGGTACACTATTTAAAGCCTTGTAATATGTGCTTCTGGGAAACTTTAAGACTTTGCATATGCGTTTTACAGGATATTGAGATTTGTGGAGTTCTATGAAATTGACAATTTTATCTATCGTTTTCTTGCAAATATGGCGGTAGCTTTTTTTAAGATTTCACATTCCATTTCCAGCTCGGCTATACGCTTTTCCATTGCCTTGTAATCCTTAGCTGAAATTTCTTCTCCTTGAGATAATTCAATGGGAGAAAGTTGTTTAATCCATTTGCAAATAGTCACATCTGATACGCCATACTCGCGGCTCAAGTCAGATACTGACTTGCCTGAGCGATAAAGATCCACAATTTGCTGTTTGAATTCGTCCGAATATCGGACACCATTTTTAGACACTGTTTAACACGCACCTTTCCTTTTTTAAATTTTAGCTTGTTAAACTTTTCATGTCCACATTTATATACTAGCACCAAATCTTGATTGGAGGTATAGTTTATGTTTGACAATAACAAAAAAATTGAATGCGAACATCCTGAAAGGCTTCCTGCTGATGGTAAATGCAGCGAAGAGTTAATTGAAAAATGTCATGGTAGTACGAAAGAGCATCCTTGTAATTGTAAATTGGGGAAAAAATAATATTTCGGAGAACAAAGCAATTATCTTTCTATGAGGATAATTGCTTTGTTTCGAAAGGAGTGATTGTGTGCCTATTTTAGAGGTAAATGAATTGTCCAAAAAATATAAAGATTTCTCTGCGGTGAAAAGGGTTTCTTTTTCTGTCGAGGCAGGGGAGATTTTTGGTTTTCTTGGGCCAAACGGTGCCGGAAAAACAACAACAATCAATATGATTACTGGCCTTGCCAGACCAACATCAGGAAATATAATGCTTGCAGGCATAGACTGCGTTAAAAATCCAAAGACCGCTCAGCGTATCATGGGCATTGTTCCTGATGAGAGTAATTTGTATGACGATATGAATGGCTTTGAAAACCTTTGTTTTTGCGCATCCCTTTATGGCATGGCTAAAAAACAGAGAGAAGAAAAAGCGCGAAGCTTGCTTTTAGAGTTTGATTTAGAAAAAGCTGGTGACCGACCTTTTAAGGCATATTCCAAAGGTATGAAACGTAAACTTACCATTGCTGCGGGTCTGATTCATGAGCCTAAAGTACTTTTTATGGATGAGCCGACGACAGGAATTGATGTAGAAAGTGCAAAACAAATACGTGAACGAGTTGCCAGTATGAAACAGAAGGGAACAACTGTATTTCTCACTACTCACTACATTGAAGATGCTCAGCGGCTTTGTGACCGGATTGCATTTATAGTAGATGGTCAGATTGTCGAAACAAAACCGGTAAACGAACTTTTGGAAAGTGCTGAAGCTGACAAACATATTGTTCAATTTGTGCTTAGTGGAATGACAGAACACATAGTTGAGAAATTAGCAGAACGCTTCCCGAATTGTAGCTTTGAAATGCTGGATAACGGCTGTCTTTGTCGTACGCCAGAGGCTGTTTCTATCCTCCCATTTGTACATTTCTTTGAAGAAAGTGGAATAGCCGTTTATGAGGCCAGACGGCGGCGCCCAACATTGGAGGATGTGTTTGTAGAGATAACAGGTATTGAAGCAAAGAAACTGGCTAAGGAGAAAGAAGGTGCACGTAAATGAAAACATGGATCGCCTTTTGGAATATTGTCAAAAAGGATATGCAGAATTATTACTTAAAAGCACCTAATATCAGTTGGGGAATCATTTTCCCTTTAGCATGGACACTGATGTTTTTCATTCGTTCACAACAAAGTGTCAATATTCATGAAACCCTTCCCGGAGTTATGTCTATGAGCATACTGTTTGGCACTACTTCAATGCTTGCAGTTACAATTACGTTTGAAAGAAAGGGGCGTTCTTTTGACAGACTCTTACTTGCGCCGATTAGCCTGAATACGATGGTAATGGCAAAAATTTCGGGGGCGATATTTTTTGGTATTATAAATGCTTTCGTTCCTGTGATACTCGCTTCATTTATGATTGATCTTTCAGGGGTTAACTGGCTAATGGTTTTAATTGGTGTTTTTCTAATTGCAGTGACTTCCACCTTGCTAGGCCTACTGATTGCAACTTCGGCGAAAGAAGTATTTGAGGCACAGACATTTTCAAATTTCTTTCGCTTTCCTATGCTCTTTTTATGTGGACTTTTTATACCGGTAAAAGACTTACCCGGCATTTTACAACCTATTTCCTATGTTTTTCCACTTACCTATGGTGCTGATGTATTAAACGGAGCGCTGCTCCATACAGGACTAATGGCTGTATATGCTGATGTAGCAATGTTGATTGGATTTACAGTGCTCTTATTCTTCTTATGTCTTAACAATATAAATAAAAAATGGATATTGTGATTTCTAAGAGTGAATTACGAACTCTGTATTACATAGAACAAGAGTATAAAAATGAATAGATCCAAGGGAAAACTGGCGCTATTATTCTAGTAAGACAATGTTAGTCGGCTTTTGGGATCTTGGTGCAAACGGAAACAATAAGACCTATTACTTTACCAAGGACGGTCTGATGGTATCCGGTAAGTGGCTTGAGATTGACGGTAAATGGTATTACTTTAACACCGACGGTTCTCTTGCTCGAAGCACGAAGATTGACGGCTATGAAGTCGATGAAAAAGGCGTGAGAAAGACAAAGTAACCGACATCTATAAAAAACAGAATTGAATTAAGGGCAAACCATCTAAAGATGGGGACGCAAAGCCGAGGGTCTAAGGCGCACATTGTGCTATGATAGTCTGGCTGCAAAAAAACTGCAAAGAGCCTGCTCTCTATTCTAAGGGCAGGCTCTTGCCATAAGCAGTTTTAGCTGAATTTATTTGAAGGACAATCCCCTTTCGCTGTGCGCCATAGCGAAAGGGGGGTACCAATATGAGCATTCCAAACTTCCATCCTTTTCAGGGGTGGAAATAAAGACGGCGCAAGAAAAATACATATCAACAAATACAAAAAGACAGCATTTTGCTTTTACAGGCAAAGTGCTGTCTTTTTGTATTCGACAAAGTTCATATTAATACGACTTTCTTCGGCTTTTTATTGCCGTGGTCCTCCCTCCGGTTTGTTTCGCATTTTAGCAAAACAGATCGGAGGAAAGGAATATGAAGAATTATAAAGATAGCGATTATGCAAGGAATAAATTTAGTGAGGGCATTGTCTACCGCTTTGCAGACCGTATCGTGGAAATTCACCCACATCCCTGATGAACCATTCCCTTGCATCGCCGAGCTCAGTTGCATATGTCATGTATCAAAAGTATGTGAATAGCATGCCGCTATACCGTCAGGAAAAGGATTGGGAGCGTCTAGGTATTGTGCTGACTCGTGCGACCATGGCAAACTGGGTCATCAGGTGCTCGGAGGATTACTTTTATCCAATCATCGGGTATCTACGCAAGGAGCTCCTCAAAAGGGATGTGATCCATAGTGACGAATCTCCACTCCAGGTATTGAAGGAGGAAGGGAAAAAGCCACAGACCAAATCCTACATGTGGCTGCACCGTTCCGGCGATGATGGGAAGTCACCCATCGTCCTGTATGATTATCAATCCTCCAGAAACGGTGATCATGCAGTTGAATATCTCAAAGGATTTACGGGATACCATCACTGCGATGGGTATTCCGGGTACAATAAGTTGGAGGGCGTTAAAAGAGGTGCCTGCTGGGCTCATCTGAGGCGTAAGTTCGTGGAGGCTATGCCGAATAAGAGCGCAAAGGGAGCCCTAAGGACAAATGCGGCAATCGGAAGAGAGTACTGCAATAAGCTTTTCAAGATTGAGGATGGGATTGCAGATCTCTCACCTAAAGAGCGACAGCTTAAGCGTCTTGAACTGGAGAAACCGGTTCTTGAGGCCTTTTGGGGCTGGCTTGAATCACTGAATCCTTTAAAGGGGTCTGCTTTAGGTAAAGCCGTTACCTATGCCATGAATCAGAAGCCGTATCTAGAAAACTATCTTCTGGATGGACGATGCTCCATATCCAATAACTCAGCGGAAAACAGTATTCGGCCTTATGCCGTTGGTCGTAAAAACTGGCTATTTGCCGATACACCTAAAGGGGCATCCGCCAGCGCCGCTGTTTACAGTATTGTCGAAACCGCCAAGGCTAATAACCTTGATGTGTATGCCTACCTGCAACATTTGCTTCTGTACATGCCAGACACCGATTACATGAACTATCCGGAGGATTTGGAAGATCTTATGCCATGGTCAGATGAAGTACAGGCTGTATGTAGCAAATGACCGATCAATAGTAGTTTACCAAACTCAATTTGATTTTCAAGGCACCCTATTGTTAAGCGCTTACAAAGTATAAGGGCAATACCTTGCTTCAAAAGACATATACGGAAGATTTTATGACAGGTAAAAAAGTCAAGAACATAGGACAACGTAGCCGGTATTATGTAAATGAAAGTCACCCAGCTATTGTTTCGGCTGAAATATTTGATAAGGTACAGGAAGAGATGATCAAACGAGCAAGATTGATTCGTAATGAAGACGGCACAGTGAGCTCTAGTACGAGCAAATATAATGGAAAATATCTCTTAGGAAATCTACTTATATGTGCTGATTGCGGAGCATCTTATCGAAGAAGAACTGAAAGAGGGAAAGTAGTTTGGAGATGCGCAACGAGGATTGAAAAAGGCAAAGAAGCGTGCTCAGAGTTACCGACTATAAATGAAGAGTGGGTTAAGGAGAAGCTGGCTCATACAGTCTGTGCTGGATTATATGACGAGAATAACATAAGAGAGAAGGTTGATCAGATTAGTGTTTATCATAAGCAGGTATTAGTAAAGCTAAAAAATGGGGAAGAATTAAAAATTAACATTTGAAAAGTTCTTTATTTCTTTTTACGGGGTTAATCAGAAAAAAGCTGAATCGCGGATAAAGTTACAATGTCATAAATGGTATAATTTATAAATATTTGGTTTAATTTTCTTGTGAATAACTTCTCGTAGGGGTACAATTGAAATAACAATGTTAACATATTACTTTGATGAAAATGAAGTAGATTGGTTTAAAGAAAAAATAGCTTCTATAGGTGTAAGGATGGAACAAGTTAGAATGCTACCACACTACGAATTTTATAATAGAGATTACCCAAGAAATTCAGGGCATTGGTATGGCAACACTTTTTCGTACAAAAATTATAGTTTCGATGCTTTAAATTCCTTAGGGCTAAGATAGCCTAATGAACTATGGATACGAAAATTATTGAACCAATTTATGTAGTCTGCCAGCTCCATTTTCAGCTGAGCCAGGCTCTCGAAATTTCTGCCGAAAACGAACTCTGATTTGAAAATTTTGAATGTAGATTCGGCAACAGCATTGTCATACGGGCAGCCCTTCAAGCTAAGGGATCTGCTGATATGAAAGACGTCCAGAACTTCATCGATGATCTGGTTATTGAACTCACTGCCCCGGTCTGTGTGAAACATCTGGATGCGATTCAGGTTGGTATGCACAGTTGCGAAGGCATCAAAGACAAGCTCTGCGTTTTTATGTGCTCCGGCACTGTAGCCTATGATCTCACGGTTGAAAAGATCAACGAGCAGACAGATATAGTTCCACTCGTAATTCACCCTTACATAGGTCAAATCACTCACAACAGCTGCGTATTCAGAATGTTCATTGAACTGGCGATTCAGCAAATTTGGTATTTCAGCCTCATTGACAGATCCTTTATGAACCTTGAATTTGCAAATGCTGTAGGCAGAGAAAAGATTTCTCTTTTTCATAATCCTGATGATTTTACGGCGTGAGAGGATTATGCCTTGCTTTTTTAAAGCGACCTTGATTTTTCGGCTTCCGTAGACTTTGCGGTTTTCGTTGAAAACTGCTTCCACTACATCCTCAAGCTCGGTTTCATCAGAAGTTATGGTTGATTCATAATAGTAGGTGCTGCGAGCAATGCGAAGAACTTTACACATCGCTGATATTGAGTATTTGTGAACATTGCTCCGGATCACTTCGACTTTTGTGCGAATATCAGCGCTGCTTGTTTTAGGATATCATTCTCCATTTTGAGTTGCTGAAGCTCCTTACGCAGCCTGATTAATTCCTGTTCCTCCGGGGTTCTGTTATCGCACTCTTTGGCAGAACCGGTGGCATTGATCCGTTTGATCCAACGATCAACTACTGTTGGAACCAGATCGTACTCACGGCAAATGTCAGATTTGGGTTTGCCTGCATTATACATTTGGACAATTTGGTGTTTGAATTCATCATTGAAAGATCGGCGTAGTCTTTTGTCGTTCATGCTATTAATCTCCTTTTCAACTTGATATTAGCATAGAACTAAAAAATCTGTCCAGTTAAGTGTAGCCGATCCACTTTACTAATATTTATTTTTTTTGCTCATATTCTAAGTTGTTTAGAAATTTGTGCTATTGTAATCATTACAGCTGGAATAATAGTTCTTGCAATATTGGAAAAAATGGACTCCAATAAATCATTGATTTTGAAGGAGAACGAAAAGAAATATCAAAAAGGTATTCTGGCAATCACCTTTCCAATTTTGTATTGTATTATTGATGGCTTAGGAACTTTTGCAGATGCGATTTATTTGGATGAATTATCGTTGATTGGGGAAAGTCAAGCATTGCTGGCTTATGAGTTTACATTTTTTATTTGTGCAGTAATTTTTTGTTTATATTTAAAGATAAAAAAAGAGAGGTTTAACTTGTTTACCGAGAAGGATCGTGGCGCGGCTGCTGCTTTTGAAACTCTTGGACAGTTTTTTTATGTTTTTGCAATATCCAGAAATGCAATTATTACGGCTCCACTTATTGCCTCATACAGTGTCTTTTCTGTATTGTTATCAAGGATTTTTCTTAAGGAAAGACTAACTTATAAGCAATATTTTAGCATAGCCGTCGTTATGATTGGTATTTTATTACTGGCGATATCAGAAGTGATGTGAATTTAAGTGATAATGTAAATTACCAAATAGAATTATTTATTTTTGAATATTGTCATTACAAAGCTTTTTAAGTTCTCTGCATAGTGATGGGCGGTAATTCCCACATTTTCTGAAAACTGATCTTCCCGACAGATAAATTCGTTTTTCCCGTATTCTTTGATATGATAGCTGGTTCTTGATAAAGCAAGCCGTATTTGGGATTTATCTAAGCCTTTAAATATAATGCATTTATATAAAACTTCAATGATATCGTCCATTTGATCTCCTCTTTAATTTTGAAGTGTATCCACAGATACACCATTTTGGTTAGCCATGACTTACTATATAAATGTATCACAACTGAAAATGCATGTCAAAATCAAATAGGAGGAATCAAATTATGAAAAAATCAATCGCATTAGTGATTGTATTGATTATCAGCCTGATAACGGGTTGCGGTCAATCCAATTCAAAGCAAACAAGTGATAGTAGTCCCCAAAGTACCGAATTAAAAGAGCAAACAACAATAAAGGTGGTAGCTCCGAAATCGCCTGCAACGATTCCTATTTTAAGGATGATTGAAAGTAATTGCATGGGAGATAAAGTTAAAATAGACCTTCAGCTTTACAGCGATATGGAAACCATGATGGCTATGGCATATGAAGGTGACTATGGAATTTTAATTGTCCCTGCGCATACGGCTGCCAATCTCAATAATAAGGGCGTTGATGTCAAACTGCTCAACGTATTTAACTGGGGTGGAATGTGTTTAAGTACGACGGATTCCAACTGTAATAGCTGGGAAGATCTAGCAGGCAAGGAGTTATATGTTCCTTCAAAAGGCTCAGTACCTGACATATTAACTCAATACTTCTTAAAACAAAATGGACTTGCAGTCGGTGAAAATATTGAAGTTGTATATTCTTCTCATAATGAAATAGCACAACTGTTATCAACGGGAACCATAAAGTATGCTGTTGATGCACAGCCATTTGTTACATCGAATACTAATAATGTACAAGGTTACAAAGTTATATCGGAATTTTCTGAGGAATGGAGGCATACTCAGGGAGAAGAGTATAGCATGCCTGCCAATTGTATGGTTTCAAGTACCAGATACTTAAGCAAAAACGAGGAACTTATAAATGGCTTTAATAAAAAATTCTCAGAAGCGGCTGAGTGGACAGTAGAAAACCCAACTGAGGCAGGTACTTTGGCGAGCGCTAATTTAAACGCTAATGCAAAACTGATTGCGGAGGCTATGCAGGGTTTCGGTTTTGCTTATAAGTCAGCTTTGGATTCTCAAGAGGATTTAGAACAATATTATAATGTTTTGTTGGAGATGAAACCGGAAAGTATCGGAGGGGCAAGCCCTAATAAAGAGTTTTATTATTCAGAAAAGTAAGATTTAATAGCATAATAATGCTTCCTACTGCTGGTTAAAAGATGAAAAATAGTATCTGAAGATACCTATTTGCAAAAGAAAATTATGATATAGTATTTTGCGTGAAAAATGAGGATGCAATTCATTTGCAGTGGGAGTGCTTAATTTTGGCCATTGGAAGCCTCAAAAAAGGATATAGAAAAATACTATGATATCATTTTTGCTTACAGACCTGAGATGATAGGAGGGAAAATACCATATGAAAGCTTTTATCACAAAGATGAATAGTGTTTTTAAAAATAAGAAAAATTGCAATAGGTGGTCATCCGGCATAGGGGTCATTATTATCTCTTGCATAATCCTGTTGCTTTGGCAAGGACTGTCATCTATTTATACGCCATTAGTACTCCCCAGCCCCCTTTTAACTGCTAAATCTCTATTGAAGATATTACAAAGCAAGTGCTTTTTTTTAGAACTATTTTCAACCCTTCAGAGACTTTTGATAGGACTGATTACATCAATAATAATTGGAAGCTTATTCGGAATTATAATGGGCTGTAGCAAAAAAATAAAGCATTTACTTGAACCGCTTGTTTATCTCGTTCAGGCAACTCCACCGATACTATATATGACACTTGCCATGCTTTGGTTTGGCTTAAACGGGAGGGCGACAATTTTTATTGTATTTATAGGAAGCGCGCCTGTTATGGCTGTCAATATTGCGGAGGGCTTTGAGAACATTGATGTTAAACTCATTGAAATGGGAAAAGCTTTTCAGTTTTCCAGATCAAAAATGATTATGGAGATTATCATTCCATCATTAAAGGCATACTTTAAGACTGGTCTAATAACAGTCTTTAGCTTTGGATGGAAGCTTGTTGTTATGGGTGAGGTTTTAAGTGCAAGCACTGGACTTGGAGCCAGGATTACAGATGCAAGAATGAACCTAGAAACAAACATGGTATTTGCATGGGGAATTATTGTTATTTTTCTTTGCTTTCTCTTTCAAAAAATCACTGCTAAGTTGTTTGAATTTAGATTAAAACGGAGAAAAAATTATGAGGGATAAAGCATTATTAAAGATTTTCAACATTGAAAAGAACTTCGAAGAAGTTAGGGTACTGCATGATTTTTCTATGGAAGCGAATCGAGAAGAAATTGTATGCATTATAGGACCTTCGGGTTGTGGAAAGTCTACCATACTGAATATTATTTCGGGGCTAACTTTGCCCTCCTGCGGTAAAGTAATAAATAATAGTAAAAATACGAGCTATGTATTTCAGGAAGACAGACTTTTACCTTGGAAGGATGTATATGAAAATATTAGGATAGTAAATGATAAGAGCCCTCACAAAACCTGTATAGAACTAATTGAAAAGGTAGGTTTAAAAGGGTTTGAAGGGTTTTATCCATGTGAATTAAGCGGTGGTATGAGACAGAGGTGTTCTATCGCAAGAGCCTTTAACTATGAAGCTGATTTACTGCTTATGGATGAACCTTTTAAATCCCTTGATTATAACTTGAGGATAGGAATGATTCGCTATCTACTAACACTTTGGGAAAGCAAGAAAAAAACTATCATATTTGTAACTCATGAGATTGACGAAGCGCTTTTGCTTGGAGATAGGATACTTTTTCTAACAAACAGGCCAACGAAAGTCTTGACAGAATTTAGTATTGAAACACCTAAGATGAAAAGAAGCCTAACTGACCTTTCGTTAGTTAAAGTTAGAAATCAAATTCTTGACTTGCTACAAAATGAAAATCAGCGAGTTGATAGTATATAAAAAACAAGGAGGGAACCATACCATAATTATGAGTTTCCGCCTTATTTTTTTATATTTACAATGAAACTATTTTACTTAATCGGTTAATATCCATTACCTCTATTGTTCTATTTTGAAAAGACAATATACCTTCAACTTCAAGCTTTCGCAACTCTCTGGATAAAGAGGTTCTTGAAACATCCATATATTCCGCCCAGGCTTTTTTTGAGAAAGGAAGTAAAACTGTATTTGTATTGTTGGGTTCGTTTTCGTACTGAAGGTAATGAACCAAATATCCAGCAATCTTTTCTTGAATGGAATCTAAAGACAATATACCGATTTTGTGTTTCAGCATCAACATTGAATTTGAAGTTAACGAAAGAAAATTAAGCATGAATTGGTTGTCAAGGGTAAAAAGCTTAAGTAAATCGGTTTTTGATATAAATAAAATTTTTGTGGGCTTGCATGTAAAGGCGTTATCAGGATAAAAGCTGTATTTTGAAAAAACGCATTCTCCGATTACTTCGGAGGCTTTCTTTCTCTCTATAATAACCATTTTACCGTTTGGAAAAATCTTTTGCACATCAACACTACCCGATAGTAAAATTCCGATTTTGTCGGCATTTTGAACAGGTGAAAAAATAATATCATTTTCAGCAAAGCGTTCTATCCTATAATTGATTTCTGATAGAAGAACTTCAATTTCATCAATGCTTTTATTCTGAAACAAGGTACATTTTTGAAGTGCAGATAATTTATGCTTCATTCTATTCTCCTTTAAAAAACTTAATAATAGTATCTCTAGATACACTTTTTGCGTTTTTATTATACTATAATAAAAATGAAATGTAAATGATAATCATTTTTAAAATGAAGCGCAAACGTATTTCATGGTTTGGAGGTGATAATGCTTTGGATATCGACACAATAGATTTTGAGAAAATGCTTCACACATGCGGATATAAGCTGACAGCACAACGACAGGCAATACTGGATATTATTCGGGAAGAAAAGAAGAGACATTTATGCACGGAAGAAATATATGACGAAGTGAAAAAAGCTTATCCTGGAATAGGGCTTGCCACAGTTTACCGTACCCTGCAGCTGTTTGAAAAGCTTGGGCTTATATATCACATATTACTGGATGACGGCTGCATGAGATTTCAGATTATGGATTCAAAGGAAAAGCATCAGCCTCATCATCTTGTTTGTGAGATTTGCGGTGAAGTAATTGATGTGGAGGAGGATATGCTGGGGACTTTGGAAGAGAAGCTATTAACGGAAAAAGGATTTACTGTAAAAGACCACAAGGTTCAATTCTTTGGAATATGTAAAAAATGCGCTGACGAGCAAAATCAATAAAATCAGGAGGAAAACAAATGTACAGTATTGGAATTGATATTGGATATTCATCCGTTAAGGTCATATTGACGGATGAAGCAAATAAAATTAGGTTCAGCAGATACCAAATGCATAAGGGTAGGATTAAGAGCAAGCTATTGGATATTCTGAAAGAAATGACGGCTGCTTTTGATCCACATGAAATTGTATTCGGCGCCGTAACAGGCAGCGGAACCAAATTTTTAAGTGCAGACAGTAAAATCAAGGCTGTCAATGACGTAACAGCTGTAATTGAAGGTGCAATGGCTGAAAATGTAAGCGCAGGCTCAATCATTGACATTGGGGGCGAAAGCGCACGGTTTATTACTGGATTGAGTGAGAAAGATAAATCGCGTATCGAAATTTCCATGAATTCTAATTGCTCTTCGGGAACGGGGTCTTTTCTTGAGGAACAGATGTCCAGGCTGAATTTAAAGCTTACAGATTATTCAGAACTGGCAAAGGAAGCGAAGTCTATTCCCAGAATTGCAGGGCGTTGCAGTGTATTTGCCAAAACGGATATCACCCATCATCAGCAAGAGGGGGTTCCTGCTGCAGATATTTTGTTGGGGTTGGCTTATGCCCTTGTCAGAAACTATAAGGGTACGGTGATGAAAAAACTTCCCGTGAAAAAACCTATTCTTTTTTCTGGCGGTGTTGCTTATAACGGAGCAATTCTTACCGCCTTAAAGGATGTATTGGCTCTTTCAGAGGAAGATTTAATTTTACCTCAGCATTTGGGTGGTGTTGGCGCATTTGGCGCAGCTGCAATTGCAAGGAAGGAGAGCTTAGCCATCAATATAGATCAGTTGATATCTCTGTCTGAGCGTGCTGACGAAATGATGAGCCAGGACGATGGGATTATCCTTCCAAAGCTTTCTGCGTATGGAATCGGCGATAGCGCAGATAAGCATATCTGCAAAGACATAAAGGAACCAGTGGAATGCTATCTTGGGATAGATATTGGCTCCACCAGTACAAATCTTGTATTAATGAATAAAAACAGAGAAATAATCTCCTGCAAATACTTAAGAACACTAGGGAATCCTTTAAATGCCGTACAAAAGGGATTTCAGGAAATACAGGAAGAATTCGGGGAAAGAATTAAAATCATCGGCGCTGGCACAACGGGCTCCGGCAGATATCTCATTGGCAAAGCAATTGGCGCTGATGTTGTGAAGGATGAAATTACAGCACAGGCAAAAGCGGCAGTGCAAATCGACAGTGATGTTGACACTATTTTTGAAATTGGTGGACAGGATTCCAAATTCATCAGCATTGAAAATGGCAGTGTAGTAGATTTCCAAATGAATAAAATTTGCGCCGCAGGTACGGGTTCTTTTATTGAGGAGCAGGCGAAGAAGTTTAATATTCCCATTGAGAATTTTGGCGAAATTGCGCTTGGAAGCAATGACCCTATCAATCTTGGGGAACGATGCACTGTTTTTATTGAATCAAGTATTGCCTCTTGCTTAGCAAAGGGTGCAAAGCTTGAGAACATCGTTTCTGGCTTATGCTATTCCATTGTAAAGAACTATCTTGACAGAGTTGTAGGTCAAAAGAGAGTGGGGAATAAAATCTTTTTCCAAGGCGGGCTTGCGTATAATCAAGGCGTAATTAACGCATTCAAGGCAATTACCGGAAAGGAAATACTGGTTCCGCCATTTTTCAGCGTTACAGGAGCATATGGAGTTGCTGTTTTGACCATGGAAGAGATGAATGGGCAGGAAACCACCTTTAAGGGCTTTCATCTTTCTGCTGATGATTTTGCAATACAAAGCATGGCAAAAAGCACACAGCCTGACAAAAATAATGAGTTTAACGAAAATGTTGGGAAAATGGTATTTTGCGATTATACGCCTGAAATTTCTAACAAAAAAACTGTCGGGATACCAAGAGCATTGTTTACCTATGGAATGTTTTCCATGTTTCATGCATTTTTCAAGGAGCTTGATTTAAATGTTGTTTTGTCAGAGCCTACCGATGAAAGCATCATAGCCCTTGGACAGGAGTATGCGATGGATGAAACTTGCTATCCCATAAAGTTGATTACTGGTCACGTTGTCTCGTTGATGAAACAAAAGGTTGACTACATTTTCTTCCCTGACTTAGTGACCGTAGACCATCCTAGTTCCCAAAGCAGAAAAAATTACGGCTGTGCCTTTATGCAACTTGCCTTTAAGGTGATGAACCAAGCAATGGAACTGGATAAAAAGGGAATTGCACTCCTTTCCCCCTCTATGACATTTCATATGGGCAAAGAATCCATTATGAAAAGCTTTCTGAAGATTGGAGAACAGCTTGGAAAATCTCCTGAGCAGACAAGAGGGGCTGTGGAAAAAGGCTTGGAGGCAGCGCTTCGCTTTGAAGACCGTATGGAGGAAAACAGCGAAATTGTTACAAGTCAGCTAAAGCCTAATGAAATTGCCTTTGTGCTTGTTTCAAAAATTTATGGCGTGGCTGATCCTGTGCTGAATATGGGGATACCAGAGAAACTTGCAGGAATGGGTTATAAGGTGTTACCGTTTTATGATTTGCCGGAAGGAGATATTTCAAAGGAGCATCCTAATATGTTCTGGCCATTCGGACAACATATTCTGGAGCCTGCACAGCTGATTCGCAAGCATCCCAATTTATATGCAATTTTTCTCACACATCATGGATGCGGCCCAGATTCAATTTTCTCTCACTACTTTAGAGAGGAAATGAAGGGAAAACCATATCTGCATATAGAAATTGATGAGCATTCCTCTGGTGTCGGCATTATTACCCGTGTAGAAGCTTTTATCAATAGCTTGAAAAATATCGAAACTAAGCCTGCACTTACGATGCAGACCTATTTGAACAGCATAGAACATAAAGAGACAAATATCATGACTTCTCTGGAAAATCTGAAAGAGGGAACAACCATATATTTGCCGTATTTGTACCCGTATTCTAATCTTTTTGGTGAGGTTTTGGCCCAAAGAGGGATAAACGCCAAAACACTGCCGGCTTCTAGCAGAGCATCTATAGAGACAGGACGAAAATTTACAATCACAGAGGAATATTTTTCTCTTACCGCTTTATTAGGGAATGTATTTAGTGTACTCAACGAAGTAGACCAAAAGGAAGTAGAACAGTCAGCGTTTTTGATTCCTCAAAATGAAGGGACTGAAACAGATGGACAGTACAGTCGCCTGCTCCGCACGAAGCTTGATGAAGAAGGCTTTGAGAAGGTTGATATTGTATCACCGTTTTGGGAGGATGTTCTTTGCCTGGATTGTAAAAAATTTGAGGAACTTTGCTTAACCTTCCTTGCGGGAGATCTTATTTGGTGTGCACCTCAAAAATCAAGGGAAAAGTATTTAAAAGCAATGATTGAACTGATCAAAAATAACCAGCTTTATCTGGAACAGCTGAAAGCCGTTGCCCAGTCAATTGCAACAGAATTAAATGGAGAAAGCTTTGAAAAAACCATACTTGCTGTAGGCGAATTCAATATTCTGTTTGATGAGCTTTTAAATAATGATACCTTTAAGGAACTTGAAAAGACAGGGCATCATGTTCTATATAGTCCCTTTTCAGAGGCTATGTGGATGATGTGGAGGGATTATGCAGACCAAAACAAAAATAATCAATTTACACTTATGGAGCAAAGGCTGCAAGACTTTAAAAATAGTATGATGGTTATTTCCCAAGCCCTGTCAGTTTGGAGCCCTTATGAAAATGACATAGATGAACTAATCCAAATTGCAGACAGAACGCTCGGTTATTTTTCCGGTGCGCATGGAAGATATAGACAAGCCAAACAACTTTGTGTATCCAATAAGGCGGATGGTGTGATCACCGCCGCATCTATTTATGAGAATACAGGCATTGTGCTGGGAATGCTTCAAAAGGGTTTTGAAGACGTGAATACAAGACCTGTTTTAAATCTTACGTTTGATGGTAACAAAAATGAAAATGATCGGATAAAGGTTGATTCATTTATGTACTATCTTTAATTAGGAGGAAAAATCAATGAATAACGGGAATTGTGACAACGGACATAGTCAAGAGCAGCATTGTCGAAACAACAGGTTGCGCCGTGGCCCCAGCAGCTTTCATTTGCAGGATCCGGGACTTGTTTTTGAAAAAATAGCCTTAAAAAATGGTGATACATTTTTAGACTTAGGTTGTGGTGGGGGAGATTATTCTTTACATGCAGCTGGAATAGTCGGAGAAACAGGCAGCATATTTGCCGTGGATCTCTGGCCTGAAATGCTGGACAAAATTTGTGAAGATGCTACGGCGATGGGAATTCATAATATACATCCCATGGTTTCGGATATTCGAAAGAAGATTGAAGTATCCGACAGCAGTATAGACATTTGCTTGATTTCTACTGTGCTTCATATGATGGATTTCCCCACATAAGCAGATAGCTTATTTGCTGAAATAAAGAGAATTTTAAAACCGGGAGGCAAACTGGCAGTAATTGAATGCAAGAAAGAAAAAAGTTACTTTGGCCCTTCCCTGCAAGCAAGAATCTCGCCTGAGGAGCTTGAAAATAGTTTTGGCAAATTTGGCTTTTTTAAAACCGATTATATTGATTTGGGCTTCAACTATATGGTGATGTTTGTTTTAAGTCAATGAAAGTATAGGTGATCAAAATGGCAATTACGCCTGCTTTGGAAAACTATTTGAAAATAATATTGGAGCTGAATGAATTTGGCGGTGAGGCGCGGGTTACAAGTATTTCCGAAAGATTCGGTGTAACAAAGGCAACCGTTTCGCAAACTGTGAAAAGGCTTATGAAGCATGGCTTAGTTACAAAGGATATGAACGGAGCAATATTACTTACTGATTTAGGCAAGAAAAAAGCAATTGAAGTACGAAGTCGTAATCGGGTTATTCAAGGTTTTTTAACGGAAGTTCTTGGTGTAGACAAGCAAATCTCCGAAAAAGATGCCTGTGAGATAGAGCATTTAATCAGTTGCCAAACATTAGAAAAGCTTGAAGGATATTTGCTTAAACCCAAATAATTAATAGTTACTTAAATAATTCAGGAGAACAATTTATGAAATCCCTTTTTAATTTAATAAAAGACAAAAAAGTTCATTTAATTATATGTGTGGCGTTGGCTGGAATCAGCTCATTGCTGCTTATCGTGCCCTTTGCGCTGATATATAAAATAGTAGAATATTATCTGAAGGCTGGTTCAGGGGCATCGTCCGAGCCTGTTATAACATGGCTTGGGATTGCGTTTGCAGCTCTTGTATTACGATATGCTCTTACGGTTTCTTCCTTTGTATTCAGCCACATTGCGGCATTCGATCTGCTTTACCGTATCCGTGTTAAAATAACAAAGCATATCGGAAGACTTCCCATGGGATTCTGGGGAACTCACAGCTCAGGACAGGTTTTAAAAATAGTTCAGGAGGATGTTGAAGCAATTGAAAGCTTCGTTGCGCATCATTTCCCAGATGCAGCGGCAGGATTAACCCTGCCGTTTGCAACACTTGCTTTTCTTTTTTCTGTCGATTGGCGTCTCGCACTTGCTGCAGCAATTCCACTTCCAGTTACCATAATACTGCTTTATATGATGTGGAACGGTGCACTTACAGGACAAAACCGAAAGGAACTAACAAAAAAATATCATAAGGCTATAGAAACCATGCATTCTACAATGTTGGAATATGTTCACGGAATGCCTGTTGTTAAGGCATTTAATCTTAATGCAGACTCATTTAAAAGGCTTAAGGAATCTGTGTGTACATACCGTGATATTGTTGTTGTGTGGTCAAAGGGGGTATCACCGTATCGCGCGTTGGTTTCAACCTTTATTCTTGGAGGAGGGCTGTTTATCCTGCCGCTGGGAATATATTTAATGGAGAATGGCAGCATTGATGCCTCTAAAATCATTTTGTTCCTGCTGTTTGGTACAGGTTGCTTTGGTGGTCTTTTAAAGGCAATTATGATTACAACACGCATGGAGCTTATAATCTCTGGTATAAAACGGATAAATGAAATAATGTTGACAGAACCTCTTTATGAACCAACGGTTCCTAAGATACCTGAGAAATTTGACCTAGAGCTTAAAAATGTATCCTTTCAATATCACAAAGGAGATCAAGATATTCTAAAGGATATTAGTATTACTTTGCCAGAGGGTTCCTTTACCGCACTGGTAGGGCCTTCCGGGGCAGGTAAAACTACAATAGTAAACCTTATTGCAAGAATGTGGGAAACTGCTGATGGTTCAATTAAAATAGGAGGAATACCTTTAAACGAAATAGGTACAAAGGGTGTTTCAGAAACAGTAGGAACTGTATTTCAGGATGTTCAGATGCTGACTGATACAGTGAGAGCAAACATTTGCATGGGGAATGAAAAGGCAACTTTGGATCAAATCGAGGCTGCAGCAAAAGCAGCTGCGTGTCATGATTTTATTATAAACCTTCCCCATGGATATAACACAATTATTGGTGATGGAGGTGAAACGCAATTAAGCGGTGGAGAAAAACAAAGAATCGCAATGGCAAGAGTTATATTTAAAAATTCTCCCATTGTTCTTTTGGATGAAGCAACTGCTTATGCTGATGCTGAAAATGAGTCTTTGATGCAGGAGGCTTTTTCAAGGCTTATGTTAAATAGAACCGTTGTTGTTATTGCTCATCGGCTTTCAACAATAGTTGGAGCCGATAATATATATGTAATTGATAAGGGACATGTAGCTGAAAACGGAACCCATGATGAACTGCTTGCTTATAACGGTTTGTATAAAAGCATGTGGGATGTGCATTTAAAAGCCAGACAATGGCAGATGTCTGAAAAGGAGGTTTGAGCATAGTGAGTAAAAACAACTGGAGCTTTTTTAAAGAAAATTCCAAAAGGTTAGCCGCTGTCTTTGGTGCAAATCTGGTTTCCAATATTCTTCCGGGAGTATTTTATATCTTCCTCTACTCGATAGTAATGCAGCTTACAGTACCCATTTTACACGGGCAGCCAATAAGTTATATGGCGTTATGGAAATATTGCCTTTGGTATATAAGCGTATTTGTACTTTACATACTGTTATCAATGTGGAGTCAGACAAAAACCAATGTAAAAGCTTATACAATGTCGTCCGAGCTTAGATTGGCTATGGGCGACAAGCTAAGAACACTATCCTTAAGCTATTTTAAGAAGAATGACCCAGGAGATATAGCTTCACGCTTATTAAGCGACGTGCAAAAGACAGAAACAATTATCGCAAGAATTTTGCCCGATATAGCAACGGCAATTATTGCACCCGTGGTTCTTATTGTATTTCTAGCTACAATTAATTTGGTTTTGGCTGGTATTATTCTATTATCTGTTGTCTTAGCCAGTGTTTTCCTGTTTGTAGCACAAAGAACAGTCGGTATTCTTGGACGTAGGCATATAAAAACTGTTGTGGAAGCATCCTCCCGTATCTTGGAATACTTTAAAACCATTAAGCTTTTAAAATCATACAATTTGACTGGAGAAAGCTTTGAAGCAATGAATGAAGCAATGCTTCAGCTAAAGAAGGCAAGCTTTAGAACCGAGGTTTGGACGGCTATTCCAATACAGATTTTCCTTTTCTGCTTAGACATAGGCTATTTAATAACGTTGCTTGCGGCTGTTAGAATGTGTGCGATTGGCAGCATGCCCATTGAAGGACTGTTTAGCTTTGCAGTTATTGGTTACTTCCTGTTTGAAACGGTTAAGTCCCTGGGACCACAGCTTGTTGAAGTTAGATATATATACCTGTCCATAAACCGTATCGGTGAAATATTTAATGCAGAGGAACCATCCTACCATGACCCTAATAAACTTCCGGAAATGAATCATATTACGTTTGATAATGTCAGCTTCCGTTATGATGACAGTGATGTTTTAAATGGAGTAAGCTGTTATATACCGGAGAAGTCCATAACTGCTCTGGTGGGTATGTCCGGTTCAGGCAAAACGACTATGACAAGTCTTATTGCAAGGTTTTGGGATGTCCAGTTGGGCAAGATTTGTATCGGCAACATTCCGGTAACAGAAATAAATCCTGATAAATTATTAACAAAGCTTTCCATGGTTTTTCAGGAGGTCTATCTTTTTAACGATACAATTGCCAATAATATTGGTATTGGCAGAAAAGGAGCAGGTATTGAAGAAATTAGAAGAGCCGCATCACTTGCTTGCTGCGATAAATTTATTGAGGCGCTTCCCCATGGATATGATACGGTTGTCAGCGAAAATGGGAATTCCCTGTCCGGAGGCGAAAAGCAACGAATATCTATCGCCAGAGCTATTTTAAAGGATGCTCCAATTGTAATTTTGGATGAAGCGACAGCATCACTTGATCCTGAAAATGAAGCGGAAATTCAAAAAGCATTTGAAAATCTAGTGAAAGAAAAAACGGTTATTGTAATTGCCCATCAGTTTAAGGCAATTGAAAATGCTGACAATATTCTTGTTTTGGATAAAGGACACATAGCCGAACAAGGAACACATAGAAAACTGATTAAATCAAACGGATTATATTCTAAGCTGTGGAAAGAACAACAGAAAGCAAGAGGTTAGAAAATGACAGCGGCAGAATTTAACAAGTAAAGAGGTGAAATAATTATGAAGGCCAATGTATTGGAAATTAGAAACCTTTGTGTAAAGGTGGATGGGAAGGAACTTCTTCGCAATCTGAACATGGTTGTACCAGCCGGAGAGGTGCATGCTCTGTTAGGTCAAAACGGTAGCGGAAAAACATCACTCATGATGGTTATCCTGGGCTTTTCGAGATATGAAGTAACTGACGGACAGATTTTGTTTGAGGGTAGAGATATAACTAACCTGAGTCTTACGGAAAGAGCAAGACTGGGAATTTGTATTGCAGAACAGCGCCCACCGACAATCCACGGAGTAAAGCTTCGAAACATTATTGAATACACCTATAAGGATAAGCCGCAAAGGAAAGAAGAAATAGACGAACTGATCAATGCTACACGAATGGAAGGTTTCCTTGATAGAGACATCAACGAAGGATTATCTGGAGGAGAGATCCGGCGCTCCGAACTTATGCAGCTATTGGCAATGAAACCTAGGTTTTCTATGCTGGACGAGCCTGATTCAGGCTTAGATGTGGAATCATTATCGTTATTGGGAAGGCTAATAAACAAGCTTTTTTCAAATGATGTATCACACCTAGCTAAGAGAAAAGCTGGACTTCTTATTACACACAACGGAAACATATTAAATCATGTAAATATTGATAAGGCACATGTCATGATGAATGGGCAGATTGGTTGCTCTGGTAATCCTCATATTATAATGGATACAATAAGTAAATGTGGCTATGAGGAATGCACACGCTGTATTAAGGAAGGAGTGTAATTATATATGTCGGATATTAAAAATACGAGGTCTGCAAAAAATTTCGGTTCAGATGGAACTCTAAATACTTTTGACATTCTTTCCCCTACAATGATGCCGTATGATAAGTTAACACAAATTGATTTGACAGCTTTAGGTGAAGTAGGGGTTTTTATAGAAGGAGTTGAACGTTCTGGCTCTTTGATTTTACGTGACTTTACATCTCTTTATATTAACAGCTGGGATGAAGGATTTGAGCTACTTTCAATTGCTGACGCTCTTAATAAATATGATTGGTTGAGAGAACAGTACTATTGGAAGGCGGTTCCTGAAGATCTGGATGATATTACCAAACAGTGTGCTTCTCAGTTGCAACCTCAAGGGTATTTTGTACATGTCTATAAGGGGGCAAAGGTAAAGCTTCCTTGTCAAACTGCACTCTATATGGCAAGTGAAAATTTGTCTCAAATAGTACATAACGTCATAATACTGGATGAAGATTCTGAATTACAGATCATTACTGGTTGTGTTAGTGAACATAGCATATCTTCAGGCCGACATATGTCAATTGATGAACAGTATATAGGTAAAAATGCAAAATTAATAAGCAGTATGGTGCATGCATGGGGGCCGGACGTATTGGTTCATCCACGTGCAGGAACAATTGTAGAAGAAGGCGGCAGATACGAAAGCAGCTATATTTCACTTAGACCTCCAAAACGAATAGAAAGCAATCCAATGACGTGGCTTAACGGCAACGGAGCTTCAGCAAAATTACTTACTATTATTCATTCATCAATCGGTTCTACTATTGATATCGGTGGAGATGTCATCTTAAATGCTGATGATACGAGTGCTGAACTTATTCATCGAGGAGTGTGTACTGGAGGAGAAATACATCAGAAAGGGTTATTAATAGGAAATGCCCAATGCAGAGCTCATGTAGACTGCGCAGGTATGCTTCTGGATAAAGAGAAACAGGGCTTTATAGAATCAATTCCCGGTATTAAAGCGTTGGATGAAGAAGCTCGGTTAAGTCATGAAGCCAGTATTGGCAAAATTGTTCCTGAGCAGGTAGAGTATCTGCAATCCCGTGGTTTGGATGAGCACGAAGCAATTTCGTTACTTATTCGTGGATTTTTAGGGGCGAATATTGAAGGCCTTGGTGCAGAATTAGATGATAGAATTTCTGAAATTGCTGAATTGGCGGGGCATGGTGAAAATTAGAAAATAGGTAAATAAAATGAGGGGAAATGTCATGATTAAATAAAAGCTATCCAATTTGAAACATCAAAAAGATGAAAAGAACTTTATTATAAAAAAACAAAAAAAGATTTATCATAAGAAGGGATCATACGCCCTTTTTCTATATTAGCTATATGTCGAACAGATACACCAGATTGCTCAGAAAGCTCCTCTTGGGTTAATCCACAGTCCGTGCGAGCCTTGCGGATGCAATCGCCAAGATGCTTTAATAAATTATTCGTCATGATTGTTCACCTCAAATACATTGTATCGTGCATAATCAGATTTTTACATTCTCTAATAGTGCCGATTAAATAAGTGTTATCATGCATGTTTTTGCTTGAAATATTCAAAATTAGCTGTGCCAATACCCAATAAAAAAACGGTAGAGTGGCAGGGCTTATAGACATGTCCATCTGCGCTGCTGTTTGGAGGAGCAGGCAGGATGGACATTATATTTTACTATACATATATTTTGGTAACTTATTAAAAAAAGTTGGTATTCGCCTCCTGATCTCATATATGCACGATTAAACTGTTATTTTAAGCACCATTATGCTGATTTATTTCTTATTTGGAACGTCAGAAAGTCTTTGCGGCTGTCTGGCGTTGTTCTATGCTCAAATTTAAAAAATCATGTTAGCGCTATAGGCTGCAGATCACCGCCAGTTCTGTTTCGGATGCTCATTCATTTAAAACCGAAACGGAGGAAATAACATGGCAAAAATCAATTTGAAAAAATATTACTCCAACGACAGACCCGCCATGACCCACATGATTAGAAAATGTGGTAAGCGATTCTGTTCATGTCGCAGGCAAACAGTCCGCCATCAGTATTGGATTTTTTCCCTGAATTATTAATTCCGTCAATGGTAATGTTGGAGCAGATTATTACAATAGATAAAAGACGTTTAAAAAGATATGTCGGCAGGGACAAACAAAGATGGTACATATAAAGAAGTTTATTATTATGTATGCAGTCGTAACCGAATGGTTCGGGGAAAAAGTTGTGATTATAAAGCTATACTGAAGAAAACAGAGATTGAGCCGATTGTAATTGGGGCGATCAGAGAACTGATCAGCAATGAAACCTTTGCCAAGGAAGTTAAATCGAGAATAGGCACTCAGATTGATACGACAGCAATTGATAGAGAGAACAAAAATTACGAAGCTAATCTCCGAGAGATAGGCATAAATAAAACTCAATTAGAAAATGAGATTGATACACTTCCCCAAGATACCCGTTTCCGAGATAGGAAATTGCATGACATGACTATTCGTTTAGATGGGCTGTATGATATAATAGTTGAGCTAGGTGCGAGCTGCGAAATCAGCAA
>CAXXQN010000006.1:0-47486 GCA_963665645.2 Anaerovoracaceae bacterium
ATAAAAAAGAAAAAACATAGGAATAGAAACAACAAAGTAAAAATTCTATTGATTCTTCTTTTTAATCCTATCCTCTGGTCATCAGTCAGTCCACTTAATCCTATCACGAGTCACCTCAAAAACTAGTATTCTCTTTGTTCTCATTGCAGGGATTGAAAGACTTCCCAGTCTGTGACGGGTTTGCTTACCAGATATCCCTGAATTCTGTCACAGCCTATTCGGGTAAATAATTCGAGCTGTGCTTCCGTTTCCACCCCTTCCGCAACCAATTCCAATCCCAATGCATGACCCATTTTAATAATAGTGGAAGTTAAAATCATATTTTTATCAGATTCAAAGTAATTATGAATAAATGTTTTATCAATCTTCAACGTTGAAATTGGCAGCTCACTCAGATAACTTAGAGAAGAATAGCCTGTACCAAAGTCATCTAACGCTACCCTAATCCCTGCTTCTTTTAATTTCTCCAATTTTTCGATAATATAATTTGACGATTTTAGAAAAACAGATTCCGTTATTTCCAATTCCAAAAAGTTGGGTGAGAGTCCTGCGCGTTCCAGTATTTTTAATACACTTTCCACAAAATCATCCTGAATCAATTGTATTACCGAAATATTCACCGATACGATATAGTTCTTTTGAAATTCATCCTGAACATTCTTAACAAAAGTACATGCCGTTTCAAGAACCCATTCGCCAATTGATATGATTAGACGACTATCCTCTGCAATCTTTATGAAGGATAACGGCTGAATCAATCCAAGCTCCGGATGATTCCACCGCAGCAACGCTTCATATCCCCAGATTTCTCTGTTCTTTGCATTGATTTGTGGCTGGTAATATAGTAAAAAGTCCCCATTTTTCATCGCCATACGGAGATTTCTCTGCATCATAGTTTTTTCAACTGCATCATCACTCATAGATTGATCAAAACAAGTAAAAATTCCTTTTCCCAATTCCTTCGAACGATACATTGCTGTATCTGCATTTTTTAACAATTCTATATAGTTTTCTCCATGATCAGGATAATATACTATACCGCCACTTACTGTAATATAAAATGTATTATGATCAATAACAATAGGTTCAGAAAGACTGTGGAATAATTTCTTTATCATTTCTTCCACCCTGCCTTTATCATAGCCTCGAATCAATACGACAAACTCGTCTCCTCCCAGACTGTATGCATTATCATCTACTGCCTCTATTTCTTTCATACGTTGTGCGATAGAACGGAGCAGCTTATCTCCTACCAAATGTCCGAATATATCATTGACCTCTTTAAAATTATCAAGATCTATATAGATCAGAGCAAAGAAATCAGATCCATCCGTATCACATTGAATAGTTGATTCCATCTGTTCTTTTAAACTTACTCGATTCCGTAAACCGGTTACGGGGCTGTAATAAGCCAATTGATAGATCTCTTCTTTTTGTTTTTTTAATGTTCTTTCAATTTGCATTCTATATTTCAAGTGTAGCGACTGAATCATAATAAAAAGAAAAAGTGCTACGATGATTAATACAGTGGAAAGGACTAAGGTTCTATAAGTTTCAAAGAAGGAAAACGGCTTATTGATTACCTTGCTGTCTTCTGGAAGATTGCTCAGTGAAAAGCCATAACGCTGCAGCACCTCATAATCAAAACCCCAGAATACGGATTTTCTATCGACAACAGCAATCTGATCCGCATTTTCTCCCTTCAGGGTTCTCAGTCCTACTTCTGCCGCCATTTTTCCATGAACCGTTCCACTCGTTAAACTGCCTCCAATACTTCCAGCTCCCAATACGGTCTCATCAATTGCAAATACCGGTACGGAGCTTTTTTCACTGATTCTATCCGTAAACTCCTGAATAGATACTGACACCTGGTTGATATCGGAATAATAGGATGCAAGAAAAACGATGCTGTCATCGTTCAAAGTATGTACAATACTTAAAATTTGCTCCTGAGGATAATCGGAAAGATCTGATATCAATAGATCACTGTTGTTTTGCACTGCATTTTTGATTATATTACCGGCACTGATTCCGCTCTCGCTTTTGTCATGAATTATGTAAACATATTTTAAACCGGGAATCATTTTTTTGCTACATAAAGAGTTCCTTCAGGATCCATAACCTGATAAATTCCAGTTACGTTTCTCTGTCCATCCAGCAGAATCTCCGCATCCTGCTTCATCACTCCACAAAACACGACAGGTACTCCAGGAAAAAGTCTGCCGCGGTGATTCAAAACAAATTTTAAAGCGGCATCATCCGTTGTCATAATTAAGTCTAATTTTTTATTGGAAAACTTGTACTGAAATCGTTCATACAGTTGCTCCAAATTTTTATCATCGGGATGCCTCTTCCAGTCCATATGTTCTAAATAAGTTTCGACCTTCATATCACTATCTGAGAGCGTTTCGACAATAGCATTTCCCTCGCAGTCTGACCATTCATGCCCTCTATGATAGGATTGCAATACGAGTACCTTTTTCGTGTCACTGCTTGCAATTACAAAGTTTAAATTAAATTGAAAAGACAGAAAGAATATACATACGATCAACATACATATCCCTCTAATCCGTTCGTGTTTTTCGATGGCCATTTGTCCAACTCCTTATTACCAGGGGGATGCTTATATTGTTGAGATTGTCAATATACTTGACTCCCTATATCAAGCATTATACCCTGGCTTCCACCTCTTAATCTTTCGATAAAGTGAGAAATCTTTTGCAAGAACACAAAAATCAGTTTAAAATAAAAAATATACTATTTAGGAATCGGGGAAAGTTCAAATGATTGATTTACATATCCACACGACCTCATCGGATGGATCGGATGAACCAAAAGACATCCTTTTGAAAGCCGCCCAATTAGGGCTAACATACCTATCAATAACAGATCACGACTCATTAGGTGCTTACCAGAAAATACGTAACATGAAAGTATCTGATTATTTTGAAGGAACGATTATTCCAGGTTGTGAATTCTCCGTAGTTCATAATAAAATGCCTATCGAGGTATTGGGCTACGACATTGATCTTGATATCATCAGCGAATCCAGCATTATCTCTGACGAATGGTTCCTTGAAGAGAAAATGAATACATCAACAAGATGAAAACTATATGCAAAAATCTAAATCTTAAATTAACAGAATCATTATGTATCAAAAGTGGAAAGTCCTTTGCTACACAATTAATTCATGCTGATTTAAAGAAATATCCTGAAAATGAAAAACACTTTCCTAACGAAATCTGGGAAAGTGTCAATGCATTTTACCGAACCTGCATCAATAACGAAGATAGTCCTTTTTTCCTGAATCAAACGGAAAACTATCCAACAGTGCAGGAAATTGTTCAATTAATCAAAAAGGCGGGGGGAAAAGCATTCCTGGCTCATCTGTACGGATATTTTGTGAAAGATCACAAAGAATTATTAGATTCCATTGTTTCTCTGAATGCTCTGGATGGTATCGAATGCTATCATTCCCTTCATGATATGGATAAAACCAGCGCGCTTCTCCATTATTGCAGAGAACATAATCTCTTTGCATCGGGCGGAAGTGACTACCATGGAGCTTTGAAGCCTGCCGTTTTTATTGGAGAAAGTATCCGTGGTTTTAGAATACCTGATGAAATTCTAAAACCTTGGTATTTGTAATAGGCATTACACAAATCGCTTATTCATCTTATCCTTTATTGCGGCAGTTCATACTTAGCTGCCCTTTTTACCTGTGTTACTTCCAAAAAAGGCAGATGGAACAAATCTTCGGTATCTGCTGTGATTGAAACAGTCACCGAAGGAATCGTTTCACCTTCATATCCCAAGTAATCATCCTGGAAACTCACTTCGTAGGTAATGTTACTGTTCTGAGGAAGCGACATTTTCTTTTTAGATTCTCCTATGATATGGGCAATATATTTCTGACCTTCTTCATAATAAAAATAATATTCGCCTTCGGAATATGCCTCCTCATCATAATAAAGTGCTGCTCCTGCTGCACATTCTTCTGCAACTGCCTTTAAAAATGTCTGACATTGTACATATCTTCCCATATCTCCTTGATAGGACAGGAAGCTTACGTTGATGATAAACAAACCTAAAAAAACAATAAATACTTTCATCTCACTCTCTAATCAATTCGCTGGCTGTCCAGCTTTCAATCGTATACATGCCCCGGTTATCCTCATCCGAAATTCCGAAAAACCCATTCCCGGCCATTATTTTATCAATCGGTACCGAAACTTTATAATAGATTAGTTCTCTCTCGTCAAAAACTGAGGTACGGTACTGCGGTATTTCTTCCAGAACAATTTCCATTTCATCCTCTGTAACATCAAAATCAGTCTTGATTTTCCCAATCATCTCTTGCTTAATATCCGGTGTAAAACATCCTTCCTGTTTTGCCTGTTCTTTTGCCTGATACACACATTCTTGAAATCTTTCTATATGATTGTTATTTTTCTGATCCAACGCATATTGAAAAAGAAAAACCAACAGGATCGGAAGTACTCCCATTAATACAATCAGTTGCTTCATTTCATTCCTCCTTACGGTGTATTTGTCCTTACCTGAATTCCCTGCTCCCAGATATCACTGACAACATTGATCACCGAGCTATCGCTCGGACCCATGATCATATTATAAATTACAATACCAAGAATAATCGTACTGCAAAGCACGATAAACTGTTTCATTTCTTTCTCCTTCTTTCAGTATCTACCAATACCAGTTGAGATTTTACACAAGTGAACCCTTAACTTTCGCCTTTATTGATATTTTTTTATGTCTCACTTGGTAACGGTTAACACCTGCGTATTCGCATTTTTAGAAATACTGTCGGCGCTGGTACTAAAATCCATTACCAGTCCGGCAATGGCAACCCCTAATAAAATCATAGCAATCATAACGATAATCTGTTTCATTTCAACTCTCCTTTTCTAGTAATATTTCACATAAACATTTGCAGCATTTCCTTCTGATCGATAAAATATGCCACATAGATAAAATTGATAAAAATAACAAATATATTAACAACAACCGGAAAATAAATCAAATCACTGATAATTTCATCTTTTCTCTTTTGATCTGTTAATCTGATCGCCTTTAATGTCTTCTCATAGGAAAGCACTGTTTCGATCAGTTCACTCGGTCCCAGCTTGTCCCATTGAAGCAACAAACCTGCAAAATCCCTGCCCGCGGTAGTGCCAACCGTTTGCGAAAAAAATTCCGCGGCTTCTTTGAGCTGATTGATTCTTAACAGATTTAGCATTTTGATAAAAATTGGTTGTAGCAATCCATTATGTTCCGAAAGTTTTTCAATAATATAATCCGTGCTGCTTGTTCTTCCTTTATCAATGGATGCGAGATTTCGTAAAAAGGTTAGCGATTCAAAAATTTCTCTATCCATTTTCTGTTTTCTATAATTTCTTATTACGTCAAAAAGAAACGCAAAGGGGCTACCTTTTTTATGAACTCCCAAAATGTGCTCCCAATCTCGACCTTTGAAAAGGCTGACTTCATTTCTCAAGTAAGCACGGCGTTTCAAACTCCATCTCCAAATTACAGAATCTTTAACAAGAAAGATTCCCAAAATCAGACAAGCCATCAGCCCCAAAGATATTCCAAGATCCCAGTTCCAATCCATTTTTTTCTCCTAATAGTCAAAACGTTGATTATTAATGATTTCTATTAAAGCCAAATTCATTAAAAACAAAAATATAATCAGTAGAATTAATAGAAACCCCTGCTCCGTGTAAAACTGATTTTTTATAAGTCTTGTAAATGGGATTCCAAGATACTTCACTGTCATAACAATTGTCCCAAGGTACAAAATCGGAGCTAAAAAAACAACCATACGGGCGGCTTCCGAATTTAAACGTTTCCGTTCTTCAAACAGCAGTCGAGCTTCCCGCAACTGGATCAAAATATCTTCCAAAGCAAGCGATACATTAATCCCGCTTTCCGCAGACACACGAATACAATTTGCAAGCATTCTACTCCAGTTGGTATTGATGCCATAAGCAAAACGTTCGGAGGCTTCTTTGATCTCCTGTGGATTTCCGGTATTTCTTAGTTCTAAGAGAAGTTTGAAAAGCAAATTCCCCGTAATTTTCACACC
Source organism: Anaerovoracaceae bacterium (assembly GCA_963665645.2). Taxonomy (GTDB): domain Bacteria; phylum Bacillota; class Clostridia; order Peptostreptococcales; family Anaerovoracaceae; genus Anoxybacterium. Next base: position 6,111 of record CAXXQN010000006.1, read on the forward strand.
TTCGGGCACAAGGATTACCTGCTCCATAGTCTTATAAATATTAAATCCCGAAATTCTATATTGGGAAAGAAATTCAGAAATCAGTTTTTCTCCTTCATAACTACTTTTTCTGCGTATCGTTTCAATCCTGACACGCAACATCAAGTAAGGCATAGCTGATATAAGCGTTGCCATGAAAAAAGCTGAAGTGAAAGAAACATTTTGAATTCCACCAAAAAGTATTAACAAAAACATAGTTACCGTTAGTTTCAAAAAAGTTTTAGGCTCCATTGATTTTTTTAACGAAATGGATAACACTGTTCTAAGATGCTTCTCCAATTTTGTTTCCTGCTTCAATGCTCTTTTTCTGGCTTTCAGCCGATTGTGCATTCTGATTTTTGCCCAATAGCACTTCATTCTCTCAGCATAGACAATCCACATACCTACTAAAAAAATCAGATACAGGATGATCGTAATCAAGATTGGCATCATATCTGTTTTTTCTAAAATATCAGTCACAGCTACGCCCCCTTTTGATCAGAATCAGACAAGACCCATAATTCTTTCAGAAAGATCTCCAAAGCTTCTGCGTTTTCCTCTTCTCCAATCAATTTTTTGTCGTCACTGATCGTATATTCCCATTTCCAATCATCCGATTTATGATTGTATCTGCATATTTCTTTCATGGATATCTGTCTCGTATTTCTTTCAATTCCCACTTCATAAATACTTTTTAACCTTTTTTGACTTTTATTTTTCAACTGAATAAAATGAAAAATATAATCAAAGCTTGCGGCTACCTTTCTTGCTGTGCTATCCAGATCTCCACCTAAGCTTTTAATGATTTCAAAAGCTACATCATAGGAAAAGTCCAGCGGCTCTCTAGTATGAAATGTGATTTTCATTCTTCTGGTTCCCTTGCTCGCCACCTTGATCGCCGTATCAAGTGCAATACCATCTCTTGCTTCAGCCAAAATAAAATAGTCTGCATCACTTCGCAAAAGATTTTTTGAAAGATGTTTTAGCTTTTCGTTATCAGCAATCAGCTGCAAAATCGGTGCTTCCGGCATTAAGGTATGAATAGGAATTTCCGGGTCAGTTTCTACAAGTACCCCTTCCAGATTTTTGTCCTCATAGCTCTGCCAAGTTGACAGAAATGTAGTTTTTGCAGTTCTCACGGCGCCTGTAAAAGCAACATTGTAACCAAGACTCACCATTGTCTTAAACAGCTTAATCGAATTTCCCGGTATGGTTCCTCTTGCCGCCTGCTCCTCAAAGCTGTAGGACGGAATGATATATCTTCGAAAGATAATCACATCCTGACCCTTTTTCGTCATACTGCCACCAAATATTGTTATACGTGTTCCATCAAGCATGTATACCTCATGGAATTCTTTATCCAGCCTTTCTTCCGGTGTTAAAAGAAGAAAGGCTCGGATCATCTGCTCTCTTCTATATTTCGATATGGTTTGTGGCTTCAGGCGCATTTGTCCTTCCTCTAAGAAATAAATCCGATCACCGATTATTTTTGCAGAACTGCTTTCTGCAAATTTCTCTGAAAACCATTCAGATATTCCGGCAAGTCCCCAGTTCTCCTGATAAATCCCATCCTCCAGACTTTCATACCAGGCGGGGTAAGAAGCGTGCTCGGAACCATATTTTTTTATTAATTCGCGGATTCTGCTTTTAAAATAGGATACTTCCTTCTCATATCCGATGATTGCTTTTTTTTGAACTCGCAAAGTGGAATCGAGATTTTCATTATCTTTCCCATTCTCCCATTCCCTGAGAAAGTCCATATTTACTCGATTACAAAGTTTTCCAAAATCCCAATTTCTACACTCTGATTCTTTGGTTTGAGACTTTAAATAATCATCTAAATAAAACTTTTCCATTTATTTTTCCTTTGTTTTTTGATTTCAATAAATCCGTTTTTATTTAATATATAGTTTGAAATCGTGATAATGCCCTTGATATATGCTTCATTTTTATATTCTAAAAGTGTTTTGTAATCAATTTCTGCCTGTCGTGAATAACTCGCTGCATCCAGTTTCCAAATTTTTTCTTTCCCAATTTTCATCCGATTTGACAGATAGGACAGACCCAAAGGATCCTGTTCATAATATTTGTTGATGATACAGGAAGATATCCCAATCCCCAAATTATCCATGATTCTTTTATTCTTTTCAAACCGACGAATCACAGATTCTTGTTGTGTGGCAACCAAAAAAATTTCCTCGGAAATAGATAAAGTTCCTATTGCAAGACCGTTATCCAATTCATTTCCACAGTCAGCAATCACAAGATCAAATTCCGGTGCAATCTCTTCCAATAAATATTTCGCCATATCAGGATAATAATAGCGTGCTTCCAATTCATTGGATACACCTGCCATCATATAAAAATTACCTTTGTGGGTACATGTCTTCAAGAAATCATATCCGCTGATCATTTTGTTATTGATATGAAATTTCATAGCATCAATGGAGATGGGTGATTCTTTTACATATTCAGTACTCTCTCTTCCATTCATTGAAATCATAAGGATCTTCAGATTTGGATCATTTGAGGAAATGATCTCGGCTAAAGACTGGGATATCATGGTGGTTCCGACTTTATGATCAATCCCGTGAAAGCAAAATAGATTATGTATCAATTTTCTCCCCCCTTTGAACAATAATCAACGAAGAAGGTATTTCCGCGTTTACATAAGAAACCAGCTTCTCATACTCACTCAAGGTTGTGATAATTTCTATATGATCAATCACCGACGTACTATCTGTTCTCTTCAAAATATCCTGTTCAATATAGCTGTGCGTTTCATCACCTACATCTTTGACTTCTCTTTCCACTTCATCCTTTACAAAAGCAAGCATGAATGTACCAATCAATCCTCCTCCGTTATTACTGTAAATATCAACAACATCTCCTCTTCTCAGGGAACTGCTGCGCATCACCACCCATTCAGGCTCTATCACAAAGATCGACTCGTCTTCTGCAAGATAGAATTCACTGGTTCTAAAGTAATCCATAATAATTTGGTCGTTCCCTGCAATGAATTGAGACACAACTTTACCCTGAATCCGATTGATTTCATCCGGAATCAATGCACCAGAAAGTAAATTTTCCTTAGGAACGCCCGTCGTGATAAACATGCTACTGTTCACTTCTGTTCCCTTCTGTATTGCTTCCTTAGCAACAAGAACTTCCTCCATGAAAATCACGTCTCTGCCTTTCCATTCCCAGAAAAGCAACCCAGCGATCGATAATATTATCAATAATATACCTAAGATAGACTTAAATCTTTTCAAACATCGCCCTCCTTTCTCACCATTTTATTGTTTATATTCCATATTTTGTAATTTAATATTAAAACAAAACCACCTTGTGTGTCAAGCTTTTTTTACATTTATTTACTTTTTTTAATCTTTGCTGTAAAAATCTCTAATTTCGATCTGCATCCAGAATTTTTCCGATACAATATGAGAGAGGGAGCAAAGAAAAACTTTGCTCCCTCTCTCTATTTTAATAGAATTTCCTGGTTTTATACAACTAAGTCTTATTGTATGGAAGATGTTACCTCATTGCACAGGCAATCCGAGCAGCTAATTTTGCATTATTATATACCAACTGTATGTTGGAATTTAAGCTGTCTCCCCCTGTAATATCCTTTATCTTTGCCAAAAGAAATGGTGTTGTCTCTTTACCATGAATACCCTGTTCTTTTGCTTCCGCTACTGCTCTTTCTATGACACTGTTAATCATCTCCGCATTCATAGAGAACTCTTCCGGAATAGGGTTAGCAATCAGCATACTACCTTTTAAACCCAATCCCATTTTTGTTTGGAACGCATTTGCAATTTCTTCCGGAGAATCGAGTCTGTAATCAACCTTAAAGTCGCTTTTTCTTGTATAAAATGCAGGCAGTTCATCTGTCTGATAACCGATCACAGGGACACCCTTTGTTTCCAGATACTCCAGCGTCAAGCCGAGATCAAGAATAGACTTTGCTCCGGCGCAAACGACGATCATTTCCGTATTGGCCAATTCCTCTAAATCTGCAGAAATATCCATCGTCACTTCTGCACCTCTATGTACACCACCAATGCCTCCGGTAGCAAACACCTTAATTCCAGCCATAGCGGCACCGATCATTGTAGTTGCTACTGTAGTGGCACCATCGCTGCTTTTAGAAAGTAAAACCGCTAAATCCCTCCTGCTGACCTTAGGAATTTTTGAACCGAACTTTCCTAAATAGTCAATCTGTTCTCTGGTTGCACCTATCATCATTTTTCCTTCTATCATACAAACTGTTGCAGGAACAGCCCCGTTGTCTCTGATAACCTTTTCAACATTGAATGCTGTTTCAACATTTTGCGGATAAGGCATACCGTGAGAAATAATGGTAGATTCCAGCGCAACAACAGGTTGATTCTTTTCTAATGCTGTTTTCACTTCTTCCGAAATAGCACAAAATTTTTTATTCATGTTTCCCCTCCATTGGTCTAGTAATGTTTTTACTTTTTTACAATTCATTACTATCTTTTCATTAATATATTGTGGTTCATTTCCTTTGTCAATACTTTTATAAAAACAAGAAAGCCGCCTCTTTCCACAATATAACATGGATTTGAGGCGACTTTTTCTTTTAATGTTAAAGAAAATCCGAAAGTTTTTTATAATTTATCGAATTAGATCTAATAATATCGACACTCTTTTTTCAATATCCGGAGCACCAAATACCGATGACCCTGCCACCACAAGTTCAACACCTGCATCAGTAACGGTTTTAATATTTTCCAGTGTGATCCCTCCGTCTATTTCAATTTCTAGCTTCGGATTTCTGGAATCTTTTAATTCCTTCAAAGCCTTGATCTTATCTAAAGACGACGGTATATATTTCTGCCCGCCAAAGCCCGGATTGACCGACATGATCAAAACCAGATCAATATCCTCAATGATTGCATCCAAGGCAGAAACGGGAGTAGCCGGATTTAAGGAAACTCCTGCCTTGATCCCCAGAGATTTGATATGCTGCACGGTCCGATGCAAATGGGGACATGCTTCGGCGTGAACCGTAATAAACTCCGTACTTTCAGTGGCAAAATCCTCCAGATACTGATCCGGATTCTCTATCATCAGATGTACATCAAAAGGTAGCTTTGTTTTTCCCAGAAGGCTTTTCATAACAACCGCGCCGAAACTAATATTGGGTACAAAATGACCGTCCATTACATCAACATGAATAACTTGAGCCCCTGCCCTCTCAATCAAAGCAACCTGCTCGCCAAGCTTTGAAAAATCTGCGGATAATATAGATGGTGCTAAACGATTCATTACTTCTCCTCTTCCTCATCTTTTTTTTGAAACAGCGGTACGCTTTACTGCTCCTCTTGCATTGAGCAGCATAATAATATTATCTAATTAATACTTTCGCTTCTCCTTAATTTCTTTGTATTGATTCACATAAGATTGATAACGGGATTCATGAATTTTCCCCTGCCTTACTGCATCCCTAATGCAACAATCCGGTTCCTTAATATGGCGGCAGTCATCATACCTGCAGCCACCGATCAATTCTGACATCTCGGGATAAAAATAATGCAGTTCGTCCTCATCTGCATCTAATATATCAAATGAGGTAAAACCCGGAGTATCGAAAATCAGTGCACCAAATTCTGTTTCAAATAATTCTACATGCCTGGTTGTATGCTTTCCCCTTTTTGTCTTCTCACTGATATTACCGGTTTCCACGATGAAACGGGTTTGAAGCCGGTTTAACAAGGTGGATTTTCCCGTTCCGGATGGCCCGGCCAATGCACATTTTTTATGGATCAACAAGGGAACCATATCCTCAATTCCCTCTCCTGTGGCTCCGCAGACATTGATCACCGGATAGATATTCTGATAAATTTTTTCAATTTCGTTTTTTTTCTTATTAGAAACCAAGTCAATTTTATTGATACAAATGATTATATCCGTATTACTTTTTTCTGCCATCACCAAAAACTTATCAATGATATCCGGATTAGGATCTGGTCTTGCTGCTGCAACAACGATGATAAAGCAGTCAACATTTGCAATAGGAGGACGAATAAAGAAATTCTTCCTAGGCAAAATTTCATTGACCACCGCCTCATTCTCATCGATCTTTTCAATGTGAACCTCATCCCCCACATAAGGGGTGATTCGATCTTTCTTAAAAATACCTCTGGCTTTGCATTGGTAAATTTTTTCTTCTGTTTTTACGTAATAAAAGCCTGCAATCCCCTTAACAATGATTCCTTTCATTCGCTGAGCTCTCCGGTATTAAAATCTATATTCTTCTCTAAAACAACATCGTTGTCAAATATCACCTTTACAGTTCCTACTCCGTCTCCCGAAAGAGAAAGGATTTCCGAGCCGTCGCTCTTTATTTTCAGTTCTCTGTTAACGATCGTCCTTACACCGGATTCATCCACAATAACGACAGTAAGATTGAAAACTTCATTGTCAGCCTCACTAAAATCAATAGTCAGTGGAATGGATCTTGAGCTTGCCGGAGGTTGATCTCCCGTACTAATTTTTAAATTTACCTTAGAATCTTTATCAACCATCGTGCCTGGCTCATACTGCTGCCACATTACCGTATTGACTTCATAAGCCGTACTCATATCATAATCGACTGCGCCGATAGAAAGTCCTACCTTTTCCAATTCTCCTTTTGCTGCATCAACATCCATACCCATTACACTAGGCACCGAAACCTGTTTCACAGCGGCACCAAGACTCACAACGAGACTAACTTTTGTGCCCGCTTTTGCTTCTGAACCAGCTTTCGGTGTCTGACGGATAACCACATCGATTGGCAGATCGCTGTTCTCCTGTGTTACTTTGCCAACGCCATATCCATAACTCTCCAGTAAATACTTCGCCGAAGAAGAAGATTTATTTGCAACGTTCGGTATGGTTCCTTCTTCCGCCTTACCCTTGCTTACATTTACAGTAATTGTATAGCCTTCCTTTACCGTCATTTCTGCTTTCGGCTCCTGAGAAACGATTTCCCCTTCTTCAAATTCTGAGCTGGATACCTCGTCACGAATTTCTATCTTTAAACCATACGTTCCCAGTTCCTCTGTTGCCTCTTCCACCGTCTTACCCTTAAGATCAGGAACTGCAACTTCCTTTTCAGCCGCAAAATGTTCGATCCCAGTAAGTATAAGATGGCTGGCTGGTATTGCACAGATTAAAGCAAATATAATTGCCGCAACCTTGACTTTATTTATTCTAACCTTCTTTTTGGGTTTTGTTTCCTTTTTTTTCTTTCTCATCTCTCCCGAAGCATCCTCCTTTTTTTCTGCAAAAGCTGTCCCTGACGATCCATCGACAGCGTTCATAATTCTTGTTGCATCCAAACCGGCACCCGAACGATTGAAACCGGATAAAGCTACCGTTCTTTCCATATCGACGCTGCTTAGAGCATCGTGCATATCATTTGCTGTTTTAAATCGATTGACTTGATACTTATTGGTGGCTTTCATTATAATATCTTCTAAAGCAGAAGGAATTCCAGGTACATACTGGGACGGTGGAACCATTTCATCATTTACATGCATAAGCGCAACAGCAACAGGATTCTCCGCATCAAAAGGAACTTTTCCAGTAATCAACTCATAAAGAACAATGCCAAGAGAATAAATATCCGATTTCTCATCAACATATCCTCCTCTAGCCTGTTCCGGAGAAAAATAATGAACAGAACCCATGATCGTTCCCGTATCGCTGACAATCGTTCCGGTATTCACTGCTTTTGCAATACCAAAATCGGTAATCTTGGCGGTACCTTCTCTCGTAATGAGAATATTATGAGGTTTGACATCCCTATGTATAATGTGATTTTTATGTGCAAGGCTCAGCGCTAAAGCGATTTGCTTTACAATATCAATTGCCTTTTGGAATTCCATTGAGCCTTCATTTTTTATAATATCGCTTAATACTTGTCCTTCTATCAATTCCATAACGATATAATGAATATTTCCTTCTTTCCCAACATCATAAATATTTACAATATTAGGATGAGAAAGACTTGCTGCAGATTGTGATTCTCTACGAAAGTTCTCTATAAACTTCAGATCTTTCGTAAATTCAGGTTTTAATATTTTTATTGCAACAAAACGATTCAGTAATCGACATCTTGCTTTGTACACGACAGCCATACCGCCATCGCCAATTTTTTCAAGTAATTCATACCTGCCAGCAAGCAATCTACTACTCATATGTCAATCCTCCTGTCATATTTTTAAACAAATTACTGTTATATTGTCATTTCCGCCATTCTGATTCGCACGCTTTACCAGATTATCGCTCAATGTGCTCATAGAGCTTGAAACGACTGCCATACCGCAGATTTCTTCAGCAGATACCTCACCATACAAGCCATCTGTACAAAGTATAATAATATCATTTTTAAATGTTTCCAATCGATAAAAATCTGGAAGGACTTTTTCCTCTCCTCCCAGAGCTCTCGTAATCATATTCTTCTGTGGATGATTTTCCGCTTGTGCCTTCGTGATAGAGCCGCCTTTTACCAGTTCATTTACATAAGTGTGGTCTTCCGTAACCTGACTGATTACTCCATTTCTGCAAATATAAGCTCTGCTGTCTCCAATATTAATAAAATAAGCATTCCCATTCGTCAAATGAAGCAACACCACAGTTGTCGCCATACCCATATTTTCGGTGGAATACTTCGCTGCCTGATATATGAGCTGGTTTACCTTCCTCATGCAATCCAAAAAATATCTTTTTAACTCTTCTTCATTTTCCATGCCATGCAAAAGCTTTGTTTTTATGTATTCGGCAATACTTTTTACTGCCAAGGTACTCGCTAATTCTCCTGAATTTTGCCCCCCCACGCCATCTGCAACGATATAAACCTCTTCTTTCGGCATGACAAAAAGAGAGTCCTCATTTCTGTCTCTCTTTTTCCCTCTATCTGTTTTAAATCCTACTTGTGCCATATAGTTTCCCCTACTGAATAATTGCTGATATTATACATAAAAAAAGTTAAAATGTCAAAGTTCAAAGTTTTAAACGCTACCTGCTTCTAATCGTTAAACAGTTCTTCTTTTCTCATTTTGCAGATAAAAAAGCCATCTGTATTATTGATATTCGGAAGTAGCTGAAGCTGTTCTTCTTTAATAAAGTAAGGGTTCTTTTTCAGAAACTCTTTGATTACTTTTTGATTTTCATGCGGTGAAATGGTACAGGTACTATAGACCAATACTCCGCCTGGTTTTACGTATTTTGAGGAGGCAGAAAGAATCGCAAGCTGCTTTTTGGGCAATTCATCGATTTCTCTGGTTTGCTTTTTATACTTTATTTCAGGTTTTCTTCTTATTACACCCAAACCGGAACAAGGTGCATCAACAAGTACTCTGTCTGCCTTTTCGATCATAGAAGATTCGACTCTGGTTGCATCCCAAGTTTTTGTTGTAATAATTGATAAGCCCAATCTTTGCGCTTCTTTATCTACGATAGATAGTTTCCTTCTATAAATATCCCATGCGGTTATCTTCCCCCGATTCTGCATTTTTTCTGCAATGGCAAGCGATTTCCCGCCAGGTGCCGCACATACATCCATTACCACTTCATCTGCCCGCGGATCAAGCATATCGACAACAAGAATCGCGCTTTCATCCTGAACAGAAAACATACCGTTTTCATATAGCTTGCCGCCTAAAAGGCCCGTCCCTTTTACATGCAGTGCCTGCTTACATAATAATCCATCTGTTGCCTCATAGCCCTTGGCGATGATTCTTCGCTTCAAGTCTGCCTTTGATGATTTTAATGAATTAACCCGAATAACTAAATCTGGAGTTACATTTCCTGCAGCCAGCAGTTCTTCCACAAAGCTGACGGCATATTGCTCAATCCATAATTCGATGATCCATGGTTCATAGGAATACTTAATAGAAAGGTACCTTACTTCGTCTTGAGAACGATCCGGCAATTCAACCTCTTTCCCTGCCCGAAGAAAACTTCTCAGTACTCCGTTTATAAATTTATCCCTTCCACGACAAAATCGTTTTGCAAGTTCCACACTCTCATTTACTGCGGCGTAATCCGGAACGCCATCTAAGAATTTTAGTTGATAAACTCCCATTCGCAGAACCACGAGATCACTTGTTTTAATTTTTTCAATGGGCGTTTTAACAAAATGTTCCAGAATGTAATCGAGATAAATTTTATTCTCCAGAACACCATAAACCAATTCCCGTACAAAAGCGGGAGAATCTGGCTTACCGCTTATGATATGATGGTTTAAAGAAATATTTGAATAGGAATGTTTTGATTCCACATCCAGTAAAGTATAGTAGGCTGTTCTTCTGTTTTTATCCATTTCAGTGACGCCCCCTCAGCGCTAAAATTCTCAGAAGAGTTGCAAGCGTCGCTGCCAAAGCGGCAACATAAGTCAATGCTGCTGCCGACAAAACTTTTTTTGCACTAGCTGTCTCTTCTACATATATAATTCCCAATTCATTCATTTGCTTTATTGCGCGGTTACTCGCATTCAATTCAACCGGTAAGGTGATCGCCTGAAACAAAACCGCTGACGCATAGCAAATAATACCAATGTCAAAAACCAGATTACCCTGTAAGAGATTTCCTGCCCCAATGATAAAAATCCCTACAATCAAAATTGGCCAGGCAAGATTGGAGGCAATTGATACCACCGGCGCCAATAAGTTTCGAATGCGGAGCGGTACATAGCTTTCCATATGTTGAATGGCATGACCCGCCTCATGTGCAGCAATGCTTACCGAAGCAATCGACGGATCGTTGTAAACCTGCGGAGATAGCCTCATCACTCTCTTACTCGGATCATAATGATCCGACAATTTACGATTTGAGATTTCAATGGGAATATCATGAAGTCCATTTCTGTCCAGAATCCTTCTGGCTGCCTGAGCTCCCGTCATCCCTTTCCGGTTTCGCACTTTCGCGTACTTATTGTAGGCCGAGTTCACCTTACGCTGTGCGTAAAAGGTAAATATGATTGCCGGTATTAATATGATAATCGTTGAATCAAACATTCCAAAATACGTCATTCTCCATCCTTTCATGAACCCCTTGTTCATTGCTTATCGTTATATGAATATAAACCTTAATACCCTTGTATCATCCACCTAAAACTTCACCCTCGATAATTTTATTTCCTTTTAAATATTCAGACACTTGCATCGCCTTTTTCCCTGGCATCTGTAACCGCTCAATCAATAGCTGGCGCTCCCCTACTGCCACTTTGATTCCCTGCGCTGAAACTTCTGTAATCGTTCCGACCGGCTTGTTTGTTCTTTCGTCAAGCACTTTCGCCTGCCATAGCTTCATTGGTTCGCCTTGATAGAGGGTATATGCTCCCGGCCAGGAATTAAGCCCCCTGATCAGCCGTTCTACTTCCTCCGGAGATTGATGAAAGTCAACCAGTCCGTCCTTTTTGAAGACCATCGGCGCATAGGATGCGTTGCGGTCATCCTGCTTTGTTCTTGCTGCAATTCCTGTTTCAATATCGGGCAGTGTCTTGATCAATAATTCTGCACCCATCGTAGACAATTCATCATGTAGATCGGCCATCGTTTTATGATCAATTGTAGTAGAACACGCTGTAATCATATCACCGGTGTCAAGCCCCTCTTCCATATACATCAACGTAACCCCCGTTATCTCTTCTCCACCAATGATGCTCCTGTGGATCGGAGCAGCACCACGGTATTTCGGAAGAAGGGATGCGTGAATATTAATACAACCAAGTCTTGGAATTTCGAGAAGTTCAGGAGGCAAAATCTTGCCATATGCAGCTACAACAATCAAATCCGGTTCCATCTCTTTGATCTTTTTGATCACTTCTCTATTCTCTTTTATTCTTTCCGGCTGAAGTACTTCAATACCATATTCCAATGCCTTTTCTTTCACCGGAGGAAACTGTATTTTCTTTCCTCTATCTCTGGCCTTGTCCGGTTGCGTCACAACCAATTTAACTTGATAGTTGTTGTCACAAAGCATCTGCAGTGGAGGAACCGCAAACTCCGGTGTTCCCATGTATACAATTTTCATAGATTCACCTGTCATCGCGATTCAATTCTCTCACATTTTTGGCTTTATCAATATAGAGAATTCCATCCAGATGATCATATTCGTGGCTTAAAACAATTGGCATAAAACCAGTTCCTTCATAGATGACCTCGCTTCCAAATCTGTTGAGACCTTTCATCTTGATATAGGCAGGTCGCTCCACAGTTCCTACCATGCCGGGAACACTAAGACAACCTTCATCCTCCTCATTGGATCCTTCTGTTTCAAGGATTTCTGGATTAATCAACTCGATCACCTCGCCGTCAACCTCAGCAACAAACATCCGCTTCAGAATTCCCACCTGAGGAGCAGCAATTCCACTGCCGTCATTTTGCTTCATCGTCTCCACCATGTCATCCAGGATCATACGAATTCGATCGTTGATTTCCGTAACCTCTTTTGACCTTTTTCTTAAAATCTCGTCACCTTCTAATACAATGTTACGTAATGCCATTCCATTTCTCTCCTTATTTTACTTTTGAAATATCTACCTTATAAGGAATCGTTTACCTTTATATCGTCAGGCTTTTTTGAAAGCTTTTATTTCCTTATAAAAAACTATATGGATTAATATCAATAGAAATGAGATGTTTCGCATTCCTATCCGTACTTATTTTCAGTTTTATATCATTTAATATTTTCGAGTATTCTCTTCTCTTTCCCGGGAAACATTTAATCAGCAGCTGGTATCGGTATAACCCTTTCACTTTATTCATCGGAGCCGCTTGGGGTCCGAAAACATAGCGCCCTTCATCAGTTCCTGCATTCTGTATGAAATCGCTCGCTGCCTGCCTGCATTTTTCATAGGCCTCCTGCTCCTTCTCTGAGGATAGAACCACCTGAATCAGATCACTGTAAGGGGGATACCCTATTTGCTTCCGTATCATGGACTCTGCCTGGTAAAAAGTCTCGTAATCATGCTCTGCAGCAGCGATAATAGAATAATGCTCCGGGTTATAGGATTGTATCAAAACCTTTCCCCGTATCTCTCCTCTTCCCGCTCTGCCAGCGGCCTGTGTAATCAGCTGAAACGTTCGTTCCGAAGAACGAAAATCAGGAACGTTAAGCGTTATGTCGGAAGATACAATTCCTACTAGACCAACATTCGTAAAGTCCAACCCCTTTGCCACCAACTGAGTCCCGATCAATATATTAGTCTTACCCTTTCTAAAAGAGTTTAAAATCGTATCAATACTGCCTTTTTTTGTTGTAGTATCCAAATCAAGCCGATCTACAGTATATTCCGGAAAAAGTTCTTTTGTTACCTCTTCCACTTTTTCTGTGCCGGTTCCAAAATATTTGATATATTTTCCTTTGCATTCCGGACAAACAATTGGAATCTTTTCTCTGTACCCGCAGAAATGACAAATCGCTTCATTTCTTGATTTATGATAAGTAAGAGAAATCCCGCATTCTCTGCACTTCATCACATAACCGCAAGACCTGCAGGAAACAAAGGTGGAATATCCCCGTCTATTTAAAAATAAGATGATCTGTTTCTTTTCATCCAACGTCTTTTTCATTTCCTGATAAAGCGAGACACTGAATATAGACTTGTTTCCTCTTTTGAGTTCATCCCTCATATCGATGATTTCAACGAAAGGAAGCGGCGTTTTATTAAACCTTTGTTTCAGTATAATTTTATGATATTCTCCTTTTTCTGCCTTATAGGTGGACACCAAAGAAGGAGTAGCACTGCCTAATATAACAATAGCATGATTTTTCTTTGCCCGTTTAATCGCGACTTCAATTGCATCATATTTGGGAGTCATATCGGATTTATAAGTCATTTCGTGCTCTTCATCCAATACGATCGCCCCGATATTCGTCAGGGGAGCAAAGACAGCAGAACGAGCACCTACCACAATCTTTACTTCCCCCTTACGAATCCGCATCCATTCATCGTATCGTTCCCCCAAAGAAAGCTTACTATGCAAAACTGCGATGTGCTCCGTTCCAAACCTTCCAATAAATCGTTCTATGGTCTGAGGTGTCAAAGAAATTTCAGGCACCAGCATGATCGCAGTTTTGCCCTGAGCAACACACGCTTCAATAACCTGCATATAAACCTCTGTTTTTCCGCTGCTGGTTACACCATGAATCAGGAAGACCTTATGTTCCTGATTTTTTATAGAAGGTTCAATCAACATAATCGCATTTTTCTGCTCCGGTGTAAGAATTCTTGGTTCAGCGATCTCACCCATCGATTCTTTATATGGTGTCCTGATCTTACCACGCTTTGAGGATGACCCTGCAGGTGTAAAACACTTAATCGCGTCGATATATCTGCAAAGATACTGCCTTTTCATCCAAACGCATGTAGCAATCGCTTCCTCACTTAAGAAAACTTCCGTGTCAATCCCCGCGATCGACTTGATCCCCTTCATCTCTTCCGGAATCTTATCTGCCACCTGAAATACATATCCATCCTTGATACGATTTCCCTTTGCAAAGGGAACGCACACTTTATTGCCAACCTTAATATTATCATCCTCGCAAAGATAGGTATATAAATTATCCGTATGGTCGGTATTATTATCAATTACTACATTAACATATTTCATATTCTTCCTTTATTTTTAATGATAATATTTTTCGTTTTATACGCATCGAACCGCGGGTATTCTCAAAGGAAGCCGGCCGACCAAAAGGAAAGGTTTTCCTTTACAATACCTCTGGAAATAAGATGCGTTAACTACAGCAGAAAAATATTATTTGCCTTACACTCCTCGATCATGTCTTCCGGCCATACGGAAACTTGAACTTCTCCAATATGGGCCTTTCTCAGGAAGAACATACACAGTCTTGACTGTCCAATGCCGCCCCCGATGCTGTAAGGTAATTCTTTATGAATGATTGCTTTGTGAAAGGGCAGTTCCTTTCGTTCCAATGCATCTGCCAATTTCAATTGTTGCACCAAGGAATCTTCATCAACACGGATTCCCATGGAAGAAATTTCATATGCTCTTCCTAATATATCATTCCATAAAATTATATCTCCATTGAGTTCCCAGTCATCATAATCAGGCGCTCTTCCGTCATGTTTAATCCCGGATTTTAACTGACCTCCAATTTTCATGATGAAAACCGCTTTTTTTTCTTCTGCGATTTTATCTTCTCTTTGCTTAGGATTCAGTTTGGGATACATATCCTCAAGCTCCTGAGTAGTAATAAAAAAGATCTCATTTGGGAGTTCCGTCTGTAAATCTCTATAAACTCTATTTACATAATCTCCAAGATTTTTCACAGCATTATATATCGTGATTACAGTTTCCTTGAGATAAGCTTCTGTTCTGTCCGACTTATTTATGGTTTTTTCCCAGTCCCATTGATCAACATAGACAGAATGAAGATTATCAAGTTCTTCATCCCTCCGGATCGCGTTCATGTCCGTATAGATACCTTTTCCCGTTTCAATTTGATATTTACCAAGTGCCATTCGTTTCCACTTTGCCAAAGACTGAACAATTTCAACTGTTTTTTCATCCATATCTTTTAGCGTAAAAGATACGGTTCTTTCCACTCCGTTCAAATTATCATTGAGTCCACTTTCAGGAATAACAAATAGTGGTGCTGAAACTCTTCGAAGATTGAGTCCATAAGCTAATTCCTGCTGAAAAAAGTCCTTTATTTTTTTAATTGCCCTCTGACTTTCCATATAGTCAATCACTGGCGTATAGCTTTCCGGAATGATTAATCCTTGTGACATTTTTTTCCCTCCAATTTTTTTGGCGTTGTATTTGAAAAATCGCATCCGCAAAAATGCTGACGATATAAATGGTATTTCTTTGAAAGCGCAATGGATCTTTGATATCCGCCCTGCTTTTTAAAATCTTCTCCCAAAAAAGTCAATCCATAACGCATACCCAGTTGCATACCCAGTTTATAGATTAATTCAAAATTTTTATATGGGCTGACAGTAAGCGTCGTTCCAAAGGTTTCAAATCCTGACATTCTGGCAGTCTCCGCTGTTTTTTCCAATCGAAGCTGAAAACATGCGGTACACCGTTTTCCGCCTTCCGGCTCCTGTTCCAATCCTTTTGCTGCCGCATAAAACAACCTTGGTTCATAAGCGCCCTCCAGATAAGCAATACGTTCTTTGGAATCGACTCTATCGTTATATTGCTCAATAAAATCTATCTGTGAGGTCCGTCTTTTTTCATATTCATCCTTATCTGTTATATTGGGATTATAAAAAAAGAGCGTAATTTCAAAGCGACCAGCGAGCCGCTCAACAACTGCGGTACTGCATGGTCCACAACAACTATGAAGTAACATTTTCGGCTTGCTCTTACGCACATTGTGCATATTCTCCAGGCTGATAAATTGATCCTTCTGCGGTGTCCCCTCGACCCTTTCAAATCTACAATCTTTGTTTTTTTTCATAAGCGTTGCTCTTCCCCTAAATTTTGATTCACTTTTTTAACAGTTTATTATATCATATAATTATATTGGTGCAAATGTTGTAATTGATATAAATATTAAATAGTATACGGAGCGTTTTCATGGCATCTATTTTCGGAGATCAATACTTTAATTCCATCGGCAATTATTTAAAAAGCAGATTCGGCTGCAAAGTCATTAAGCTTTCTCTCGACGCAGGTTTTACCTGTCCTAACAGGGATGGCACCAAAGGAGTCGGAGGCTGCATTTTTTGCTCTGCCGATGGTTCTGGTGATTTCGCCAGCGACATCCCTGGTCAAATTAAGCTTCTTTCTAAGAAATGGCCTTCTGGGAAATATATTGCCTATTTTCAAAGTCACACCAATACCTATGCTCCTGTTGAAATCTTAAGAGAAAAATTTTATCAGGCATTGGAATATCCCGATGTTATCGGTATTGCCATTGCAACGAGACCAGACTGCCTTTCGTTGGAAACATTGGAACTCCTGTCTGAGTTAAATAA
Source organism: Anaerovoracaceae bacterium (assembly GCA_963665645.2). Classification (GTDB taxonomy): domain Bacteria; phylum Bacillota; class Clostridia; order Peptostreptococcales; family Anaerovoracaceae; genus Anoxybacterium. The sequence continues at coordinate 23,107 of CAXXQN010000006.1, forward strand.
AACAACCTTTCTATGGGTAGAATTGGGTCTCCAAACCATGCATGAAAAAACTGCGCTCTTAATGAATCGTTGTTATCCGTTATCTGTATTTGATCAGGCAATGAAATCGCTTAACGAACGACAAATAAAAACCGTTGTCCATTTAATTCTGGGACTTCCCGGAGAAACCAGAGAAGACATGCTTTCATCCGTCAGTTACGTTTGCAATAAAGGTATTTTCGGCATCAAGCTCCATCTTATGAATGTCTTAAAAGGTACAAGACTTGCAGAATTTTATCCAAACCGGATTCATATTCCAACAAAAGAAGAGTACATCAGCTTAGTAGTTGATGTACTTGAAATGATTCCGAATCAGATTACCATTCACCGAGTTACTGCAGATGCTCCCAGACATCTTCTCATTGCGCCTGAATGGGGCTATGAAAAACGCTCCATACTCAATGGTATCAGTAAAGAATTCAAGTATAGAAGCAGCTATCAGGGAAAACAACTGGAAACTGGCAAACAGTCTTATTCACCAAGTCTTCCATCGTTATAGTGCTTTCGGCATAAAGAAATATACATATCATTTCCACCTACAACAATCTGTTCTCCCGTTTTAACAAACTTTCCATCCACGATTCTTGCTACCATGGTTGCCTTTCTGCCGCACCAGCAGATCGTCTTGATTTCTTCAATTTTATCAGCGTATACCAACATATAATACGATCCCTCAAAAAGTTCATTTTTAAAATCATTTTTTAAACCGTAAGCAAGAACCGGTACATCACAGCTATCTACGATTTCCACAAGCTCCTGTACATGGTGCTTCTTTAAGAATTGACACTCATCTACAAGAACACAATCAATGCTGCACTTTTTATTCTCCTTCATGAATAATTCCAGAATATTGGTTTCGTCATACACTGCCGTCGCTTCTCTTGTTACTCCGATTCGCGATGCAATAACACCAACGCCAAACCTGTCATCAACACTGGGAGTCAGAACCAGGACTCTTTTCCCTCGTTCCTCATAATTATACGCCACCTTAATTAGTTCAATCGACTTTCCTGCATTCATTGTGCTGTATCTATAATATAATTGTGCCACTTCTTTTCCTCCTCACAAAATGTAATTCTATTTTACTGGAATCGGAAAGCAAAATCAATATAAATACAAGCAAAGAGATAGCCTTTTACAGTAAAAACCATCTCTTTATTATTGATCATCAATTATTATTTTTCACCAACTCGGGTTGTCCAATATTTTAATCCACGTCTCAGTTGACTTCGGCCTGTCTACACGCTCATAAACATGTGTATTGGTTGCTTCCAGTACAATCTCATAATACCATTTATCTGGGGTATTATCCCGCCATTGAACCGCATCCTTGTGAAGTCCGGCAAGATTTACCCTACGATCTAATACATTATTGATCAGCATCATCGCTTCGCAACGAATTATAATATAATCGGGACGAAAGGTTCCATCTCCATATCCTTTTATCCAGCCCTTCTCCGTTGATGCATTGATATAATCTTTTGCCCAATCGTCTTGTTCTATATCAGAGAACTTATTTTCATCCTTAGCATCAAGCTGGTCAAATTTCGCTGCAATTGCAGCGAATTCGGCTCTTGATATTGATTCACCCGGCTTAAAGCTTCCATCTGGATAACCTTGTACAACCTTTGCATTCGCAAGCGTTTCAATTTCAACTTTTGACCAACGGCTATCGTTAACATCATGAAATGAATGAGTTTCTGCAGCATATTTCATTCTGCTCTCCTCTGTCATCAGACGATAGAATATAACTGCAGCTTCCTCTCTGGTTATGGCAGAAAGAGGCTTAACCAAACCGTCCGGGTAACCGATAACATATGCGAAATGATCCGCTTTTTCCAATGCCGAGTAATCAATTACATCATTTACTCCCATTTGTAGGCTTATATCTGGATCTGCATAGCTTGTCCCCTGCGCAAGCATGCTTCCGGCCATGATCACAATAACGATCAAAGCAATAACCAACAGCCCCTTACTAATTGGTATTCCTTTCACGATTCCCCCCTGAGACCTCTTAATCTTAACCAAAAAACCCTTAGCGTGCTCCTTAGATAAACACCCCTTCTATATTTATTATTAATCTTATGGCTCCTAATTTCAAGCAAATCAATATTACAAATTCTCTATATTTTTATGAAAAACTATAGGAAAATCCTATATTAATTCGAAATACGACGATTTATAAGAAAAAACTGCACAAGTTATAAAGCTCATGTTATTCCTTTGATTTATTGGAATTTAGATTTTAATTGCATGGCAGAAACTTGAAATAGAAAAGAAATTTAGAATTACTGCATGAATATAAATGACTCACATGGTTAATAAGTAGATAAAATAAAAAATGCGCCATCGGGCCAACTGCCTGCAACGGTGCATTTTTAAGGGTTAGTGGTGCCCAGACTCGGAATTGAACCAAGGACACGAGGATTTTCAGTCCTCTGCTCTACCTACTGAGCTATCTGGGCATGGTACAATATTTTTATGGTGGGCCATCAGGGACTTGAACCCCGGACCTGCCGGTTATGAGCCGGACGCTCTGACCAACTGAGCTAATGGCCCGTGCTATAAAAATGGTCGGAGTGAAAGGATTCGAACCTTCGGCCCTCTGGTCCCAAACCAGATGCGCTACCAAGCTGCGCTACACTCCGAAACTAAGTCTTCAAAATAAATTGGCAGGGGCAGTAGGACTTGAACCCACGGCACGTGGTTTTGGAGACCACTGCTCTACCAACTGAGCTATGCCCCTATGTGGCGGAGAAGATGGGATTCGAACCCATGCACCAGTTACCCGGTCTAACGGTTTAGCAAACCGTCCTCTTGAGCCTGCTTGAGTACTTCTCCATGGTTGGTCGATTCCTCTGTATCCTATTGTGGCGGAGAGGGTGGGATTCGAACCCACGGCCCCTTTCGGAGTCACTGGTTTTCAAGACCAGCTCCTTAAACCGCTCGGACACCTCTCCATACGTTGAGTTCTACTACACCATTAGTTAATTTAAATTGGTGACCCATCCGAGATTCGAACTCGGGACACCTTGATTAAAAGTCAAGTGCTCTGCCAACTGAGCTAATGGGTCTAATGGCTGGGGTAGCAGGACTCGAACCTACGAATGACGGAGTCAAAGTCCGTTGCCTTACCGGCTTGGCTATACCCCATTCTCAAAAAAATGGTGAGCCCACAGGGATTCGAACCCCGGACACACGGCTTAGAAGGCCGTTGCTCTATCCAACTGAGCTATGAGCCCTAAAAAATGGAGCGGATGGCGGGAATCGAACCCGCGCTATCAGCTTGGAAGGCTGAAGTACTACCATTGTACGACATCCGCATAATTGGAGCGGAAGACGAGATTCGAACTCGCGACCCTCGCCTTGGCAAGGCGATGCTCTACCCCTGAGCCACTTCCGCATATTAAATTGGTGGAGGGAGGTGGATTCGAACCACCGAAAGCTCAGCTAACGGATTTACAGTCCGCCCCCTTTAGCCACTCGGGAATCCCTCCAAATTATGAAATTTTCAAGGTAGTAGGAATCAATTTGATGTCCGTTTTTATACAATAGACGAATTTTATTTCAAATGATATCCATTAGAGCTGGTGGAGGGAACTTGCGTCTGTTCTTTCATTGCGCTCGAGCCCTTTCGGATTCGATTTCCTTCTCTTAGCTTCTATTTTGTTGGAGCTGGTGGAGGGAATCGAACCCCCAACCTGCTGATTACAAATCAGCTGCTCTACCGTTGAGCCACACCAGCTTATGAGCATTAATTAAAAATGGCGACCTGGATCGGGCTCGAACCGACGACCTCCAGCGTGACAGGCTGGCATTCTAACCAACTGAACTACCAGGCCATTTTGTCCTCACTAATCGATTCATTAGCAGGATTTTTTGGTTTATTTGGTGGGCGCAATAGGGCTCGAACCTATGACCCCCTGCTTGTAAGGCAGGTGCTCTCCCAGCTGAGCTATGCGCCCTGGGCTTGTGTTTTTAACTACTTGACACATTTATTTAGTATACCCGGTTTGTCCATCTGTGTCAACACTTTTTTTAATTTTCGTCATTTTTTTTAACCTGGCTCCAAGGGTGGGGCTCGAACCCACAACCTATCGGTTAACAGCCGAGTGCTCCACCATTGAGCTACCTTGGAACGTTCGTTTTGCTCCTTTTTTGTGAGCCGTGTTCTATCTTAGCATAGGAATTTTTCAATGTCAACGATAAAATTTATTTTTTTCGATAAAATTTTAGGATTATAAATTCAAAACTTTACCATTTTCTTGTTGGATGAAAGAATCACACCACTTCCCCCTGTCAAATTGGAAACCAACGCCTTGATTTTCTGTGTGTTTTCAGGCTCCATTACCAAATCAACGAGTACTTCATCCTCAAAAATAGCGTTCAGAATCTCAAATTCACCATTTAACGCGAGATTTTGCAGTTTCCCATAAAATGTATACCCCAACTTAACTTTCACTTCATCCAGCTCTTTTACGACACAAATCTTACCTGCCTCTATTGCCATTTTCGCAGTTCCGGTATAAGCTCTTACCAAACCGCCTGTTCCCAGCTTAATCCCGCCAAAATACCTCGTGATTACAACCACAATATTTGTAATCCCTTCCTTGACAAGCATCTGCACGATAGGGACTCCTGAAGTTCCCTGCGGTTCCCCGTCATCGCTTGCCCATTGAAGTTGAAACTGTTCTCCAATAACAAAAGCAGGCACATTATGCGTGGCAGTTTTATTCTTTGAACGAATTTGCACAATGAAGTCTTCCGCTTCTTCTCTTGTTTCAACCGGTTTTATATGGCCAATAAACCTTGATTTGTTAATAATCTGCTCTATCTCAGCTTCTTTCATTACTGTTTTATAATTAATCAAGAGAACCCCCTTAACATTCTGTCCGACTCTTTGCCTTTTTGCCCCAAGCTTTGCTTGACCAGGCAAAACGGACAGCGTAGCAAGCTGCGCTTGCGTAGGAGTCCGTTTACGGACGTTAGAGTCGCCGACAGAATTTAGGCTAGAAAATCACGAATCTTCGATTCGTAGGTTTTCATCGTCTTAACATTCTGTCCAATGTAGTCCCTATCGGACGACAAACTCTTCCAGCCTTCCATAATCCTTCTTTGCTATTTCGACTTCAAAGAGAGTACCGTCTTCCTTGTACTCCATCCCAACAACTCTGTACTTTTCACAAAGGTAAGAGGAAATATCCCCTCTGTCATAGGGCACCAGCATGGTAACAATTATTCTATCAGAGAATATCTTTACTTTGATTCGCTCTATCAGCGATTCTATATGATCTCCCCTTGTAGCCGAAACATATAAAATTTCTTCTCCATTATGAGGCAAGCTCATTTCCTGTGCAATGTCAATTTTATTATAGATCATCAATTTATCTTTTGCGCCCGCTCCTATTTCCTTCAGAACTTGATTAGTAACATTGATATGAAAATCATGATCCGAATAAGAAACGTCCACAACATGAAGCAATAAATCCGCATAGGTTACTTCTTCCAGTGTAGCTTTGAATGCCCGAATCAAGGAATGTGGCAGCTTGCTGACAAAACCGACCGTATCAATCAAAATAAATTCATGATTGGTATCAAGTTTTACATTTCTTTGTGCAGTATCCAAAGTAGCAAACAACATATCCTTTTCAAATACGTTTTTCTCTTCTTTCTCTGTCATCTGCAGCAATCTGTTCATCAAAGCGGATTTTCCCGAATTTGTATATCCAACAAGAGCCACTACAGGAATCTCTGATTTTAGCCGTCGCGCTCGCTGGGTATTTCGATTGCTTTTTACCTCAAGCAGCTCTTTTTTTATTTCGTCCATCCGTTTTGAAATATGTCTTCGGTCTGTTTCCAGCTTCTTTTCTCCCGGTCCCCTGGTGCCAATGCCCGCGCCAAGTCTGGATAGTGATTTCCCAAATCCTGTAAGTCTTGGCAGACGGTATTGTAGCTGTGCCAGTTCTACCTGAAGCTTTCCTTCTTTGGAAACAGCACGAGAAGCAAAAATATCCAGAATTAGAATCGTTCTATCAACAACCCTAACACCCAGCTTGTCCTCTAAATTTCGGAGCTGCATTCCTGATAACTCGTCATTAAAAATAACGCTGTCTGTTCCCATATTGGTACACAGTTCGGCCAGCTCATCCACTTTGCCTTTTCCAATATAAGTGGCAGTATTAGGCCGTTCTTTGTTTTGAATCATTTCGCCTGCCACTTCAACACCAGCAGCCTCTGCCAAGGCCCATAATTCCTCCATAGAATATGAAATATCCTCATCAAGCTGAACGCCCACCAAAATTGCACGATACTCTTCATCCATTATGATCTTATTATCTTCTGTAAATCTCAAACAAACACCTCTTTATCAATTTGAAAAATCAATTCTTGCATAATATTTATATTATAGCATAATGAATGCTATTATTCTTCGAAAAAGTTGGTAGCATCCAAAGCACTTCCTCCCGGAACATTGATATAGGACTTCGGTACTTCACCTACAATGATGGCTTCCGCAACTAATATTGTATTCTGTACGTTGATATTATTCATAGAAAAAGGAGCCAGCACTCTTGCCTGGCTGTCCAGCTCCAGAAATACTTTATATTTTGTCTGGTTGATTCCCATGCTTTCAAATTCAGTTTTAAAATTAACTCTGGACATACCAATCGGTTGAACCTTTAAATCTATATAAGGACCCAATTGTGAAATAATCTGGCTTCCAAGGATACTTCCCATTGGCACATGCAAATTTACAGGCTCCTCCCATTGGTAATATTTCTGAACAGTCTGAGCCAGTCCGGTTGCCAGGTTGTTCATTGCAAGAGTATTAGATTCCACATAGGTTATATTACCCTCTTGATCCGTTTTTATCGTAATCAATTCATTCACTTCGGCATCCGAAACAAATTGATTGTGAACGGCATCATTGACGATTTTTGTTATCATCGCCTGCACCTTTACTTCTGCAATCGCTGCAACATTTGGTTTTATTATTTTTTCAGTGAACACAATACTATATATACCCAGTACCATCAACAGTACAAGGCAAAAAAACCATTTTCCATTATTTCTTTGCTTGTCTTTTTTTCTTTTTCGCCTCATAAAAAAACCCCCCGAGTAATTTAGAATATGTCACCCGGGGTCAATCTGTTACACTTTTTTTAGTATGATAAATAAAAAGAAGAATTAAACTTCCAGCTTATCCAACTCTTCCATGAATTTGCCATTCAAAACCTTGATATGGGTTCCCTTCATGCCTAAAGAACGAGACTCAATAACTCCTGCACTTTCCAATTTTCGAAGTGCATTCACAATAACAGACCTTGTTATACCTGACCTATCTGCAATTTTACTTGCAACCAAAAGTCCTTCCGTACCCTTAAGCTCAGCAAAGATCTGTTGCACTGCTTCAATTTCAGAGTAGGACAAAGTCCCGATTGCCATTTGAACTACAGCTCTCTTTCTGGCATCCTCTTCAATTTCAATCGTTTTACGACGCTGGATTTCCAAGCCAACGACAGTCGCTCCATACTCTCCAAGTACCAGATCTTCATCGGTGAATTCCGGTTTGTATCTTGTGACGATCAAAGTACCTAATCTTTGTCCACCACCTAAAATCGGAATAATAGTATGCAATTTATCATAGGTGTCATAGTCATATTTAAAGATTTCTAAAGCTTCTTCCGCTCTAAGGTTGGCTTCTGTTTCCACGACCTTCAGCAGAGCTTCATTATACTCGTTTGGAAATTTTTCATTCCCTGTTTCCGGATCAGTGATCGTTGAGCTATCTGATTTTATTTTATAATGAACTCCAATGACCTTACCTCTTCTATTTGCAATATAAACGTTCGCATCCATCAAATCACTCAAAATTCCACAAAGATCTTTAAAAGAAAAGACACCAGATGCGCTTTCCTGCAGTACCCAATTTAGTTTTCTCACCTTCCAAAGTATATCCTTTTCCATATAAAAATCCTCCATTATTGTATTTATTTTTTACTTAGATTGTTAAAATTTTAATTTCATTTCGTTCTTATTATATATGAAATATGACTAATGTAAAATATATTTTTTTGATTGTTCAAAAAAGTTTCTCATTTTAGCACAATTATATTTATTCATGCAATTTTTCAAGATCTGTCATGTGAATCATGTTATTACCTAATATAGATAAAAATATAGCGCAAGCATACCACTTGCGCCATGTTGATGAAGATTTACAAGATATATCGGTCAATGTCATCGTCATGAATCCTATCAATAAATTTTTCTTTTACATATTCCTTATCGATGACAATTTCTTCCTGATCCATTTCTGGAATATTGAAGGAGATATCCTCAAGTAGCTTTTCCATAACAGTATGCAACCGTCTTGCTCCGATGTTTTCCGTCTGTTCATTGGTCAGGAATGCCATTGTTGCAATTTCTTCCACCGCATCCTCTGCAAACGTTACCTTGATGCCTTCCGTCTCCAGTAGCATTTTATGCTGCTTAAGCAAGGCATTTTCCGGAACGGTCAAAATCTGAACAAAAGCTTCCTTTGTCAGATTTTCCAGTTCTACACGAATCGGAAATCGACCCTGTAGCTCCGGGATCAGATCGGTTGGTTTTGAAATATGAAATGCGCCCGCTCCGATAAACAAGACATGATCCGTTTTTACGGGCCCGTATTTCGTATTAATAACACTTCCTTCAACAATTGGCAAAATGTCCCTCTGCACGCCCTCTCTTGATACGTCTGCACCGGAACGATAACCTCCACCGGAAGCGATCTTATCAATTTCATCAATGAAGATGATTCCATTCTGTTCCGCATTTTCTAACGCTTCGGTTGTTACCTGATCCATATCAATCAGATTTTGCGCTTCCTGTTCTCTTAAGATTTTTCTTGCATCCTTTACACGAACTTTTTTCTTTTTCTTCTTTTGCGGCATCATATCACCGAAAATATTACCGATGGCAATGTTCATCCCTTCATTGCCAAGATCAAGGTTGTTACTCTTCGGAGTATCATTGACTTCAATTTCGATAAACTGTTCTTCCAGCAAACCATCCTTCAGCTGTTGCTTTACCTGCTCTCTTGCCAGTTCGGTATCGCCCTTCTCTGCAGTTGATTCTTCTTTTGTTCCAAGCTCTGGTTTTTGTTGATTTTGGTTTACTTGGAAACCTCCGCCTAATATAAAGTCAAAAGGACCTCTTACACCGCCGGTATTTTGAGCAGGCTTTTTCTTACCCGGAATAATTGCTTCAATGATTTTTTCCTCTGCAATTTCTTCCGCTATCGAATACTTTTCCTGCAGCCGATTCTGTTTGGTAATTCGAATGGAAGCTTCCACAAGATCTCTAACCATGGAATCAACATCCCGCCCAACATAACCAACCTCGGTAAATTTGCTCGCTTCTACTTTCACAAACGGAGCATCCATAAGCTTTGCCAATCTTCGTGCAATTTCGGTCTTACCAACACCGGTAGGTCCCATCATCAGGATGTTTTTGGGTGTGATTTCTTCCCTCATCTCATCGGGCAAAAGACTTCTACGATATCTGTTACGAAGCGCTACTGCTACTGATTTTTTAGCACTGTCCTGTCCGATGATATATTTATCAAGCGCCTTTACAATCTCTTTCGGAGTCATATTATATAAATTACTCATTCTCATCCCCTCCTAAAGCTTTTCTACAGAAATATTATGATTTGTATAAACACAAATAGAAGCGGCAATATTCAATGACTCTCTGACAATCTCTTCAGCGCTCATATCGGTATGCTTATAAAGTGCATTTGCTGCCGCATAAGCATAATTTCCACCGGATCCGATTGCGATAAAGTTCTCATCCGGCTCAATCACTTCTCCATTTCCTGAAATGACCAGAAGGCTTTCATTATCTGCAGCCACCATCAATGCTTCCAAATTTCTCATCACCTTATCCGATCTCCAGGTCTGTGCCAGAGCTACCGCCGCACGCTTTAAATTACCGGAATGTTCTTCCAGTTTCTTTTCAAATTTTTCAGTCAGTGTAAATGCGTCTGATACTGATCCTGCAAAACCGGTAACCACAGTATTTTTATATATTTTTCTAACCTTTTTTGCAGTTTGTTTCATGATGGAACTCTGTCCCATGGTGACCTGTCCGTCTCCTCCAATACAAATGTCATTCCCATTCCGTCTGACAGCCACTATTGTCGTAGCATGAAAATCTCCCATTCTTTTACCTCCCTATACTAGCTCACCCAATTTTATGCACTTAACCACATTTGTAACCAAATATTCAGTAGGTGCCATACGGGAATTCCCCTGCTTCAGCCGGTTTGGAATTCTTCCGTTTGTAACAAATTGCTGGCAAACTTATGCAGCAAAATTACAACGTTTGTTTCAAAAACTGCTTCGCAAGCGAGATGCTTGCCGCGCCGCCTTTTTCCGAATTTATGAAAAGGCAAATTTCTCAGTTGTTGATTTTGACTGCAAACTAAATCAATTTATTCTTTATACCCACATTCAGGATTTGAACACATATAACTTGATGTCTTTGTCTTTTTCTCCATTAATAAGGATGAACAATTTGGACATTTTTTATCAATAGGTTTATTCCAGTAAAGCTTATTACATTCTGGATAACCGCTGCATCCATAAAAAACCCGACCTTTTTTACTCTTCCTTGCAATGATATCTTTCCCGCAATCTGGACATTTTACATTAATTTTATTTACGATTGGCTTTGTATTTTTGCAGTCAGGATATCCTGAGCACGCTAAAAACTCGCCGAATCTACCATGCTTAATAGCCATTTGTTTCCCGCAGATTTCGCACAATTCGTCTGTGAGCTCGTCTTCAATCTTTACTTTTTCGATCGCTTCATCAGCAACCTTGAGCTCTTGTTCCAAAATTTTATAGAAGTCTCCTACAATTTCTCTCCAGTCATTATTTTTCACTTCGATATCGTCCAGCTTATCTTCCATACCTGCTGTAAATCCCGTATCGACGATCTCCTTAAAATAAGTTTCCATTAAATCCGTCACAATAAATCCAAGTTCGGTCGGCTTGAGCATCTTTTTTTCTCGTGTGATATATTTCCGCTCAATAAGCGTTGCAATAATCGGTGCATAGGTGCTTGGCCTTCCAATGTCCTTTTCTTCCAGATCCTTAACCAACGTTGCTTCGCTGAATCTGAAAGGTGGTTGGGTGAAATTTTGTTCACTCAGAAGATCCACCAGACCTGGTTGATCTCCTTCCTGAAGCTGAGGTAACATTTTCCCCTCATCTTCTTCGTTGATATTATTGTATACTTTAAGGTACCCGTCAAATTTTAATTTAGATCCATTTGCCTTAAATGTATATTCTCCATTGCCAATTTCCGCACTAACGCTGTCATAAACCGCAGAAGTCATACGACTGGCTACAAACCTGGACCAAATGATACGATAAAGGTTATACTGATCCTTCGTTAAAGAGTCCTTGATATCATCAGGATGTAAGGTAACAATGCTCGGTCTGATTGCTTCATGGGCATCCTGAACGTCCTTTTTCTTATTCGTAAACACATGATTACCAAGGTACTCCGGTGCATACGCATTTTTAATATATTCCGTTACCGCATGCTGCGCTTCTTCTGAAATTCTTACAGAGTCGGTACGAATATAAGTAACAAGACCTACCGTACCTTGACCTTTAATTTCAATCCCTTCATAAAGCTGTTGAGCAACCAGCATGGTCTTCTTTGTATAGTATCCCAATTTATTAGAAGCTTCCTGCTGTAAGCTGCTTGTCGTAAAAGGCGGATTCGGTTTTCTAAGTTTTTCTTTCTTATCAATTTTTTTAATAAGAAAACCTTTTGAGTCCAACTCCGATAATACTTTATCTGCTTCCTGCTTTGTTGAAACCGTGATTTTCTTCCCTTGATATTCTGACAATTTTGCAGAAAATCTTTTTTGCTTTTCTTTTCCTTTGCTGTCATTCATCAAAATCGCCGTAATATTCCAGTATTCTTTTGGGATAAAATCCAAAATGATTTTTTCTTTATCACAGATAATCTTCAGAGCAGCGGACTGCACTCTGCCCGCACTTAAGCCTCTCCTTATTTTACGCCACAAAAGTGGACTGATTTGATACCCAACCAATCGATCCAGAACTCTCCTGGCCTGTTGTGCATCTACCAATTTTTTATCAATTTTCCTTGGATTTTTCACCGCATTTTGTATCGCACTCTTGGTAATTTCATTAAAAACAATTCTACACGGTTTCGTTTCATCAATACCCAGCAAATAAGCAATGTGCCAGGAAATTGCCTCCCCTTCACGGTCAGGGTCAGTTGCAAGGAATATTTTCCCTGCATTCTTCGCTTCCTTCTTCATTGCCTTAATAACATCGCCTTTTCCTCTGATAGATATATATTCAGGATCAAAATTATTTTCAATGTTGATCCCCAGCTTGCTTTTCGGTAAATCTCGAATATGTCCTACAGAAGCAACCACTTTATATTTGCTCCCCAAAAACTTACCAATGGTCTTTGCTTTGGACGGTGATTCGACGATTACTAGATTTTTTTCGGCCATATTAAGCCTCCTTCAATGAGTTTACTATTACAAGAACAGATTATATTTCCAAAAGCTCTATTTTGCAACAAAAATTTTTTTTATGTAGTCTGAAGCAGTCCTTTCATCTCCAATATCGTCACCATCTCCTTGATATCCGACGAGAGTCTGCCCGTACTTCTACATAAGGAATCCGTAGCTGTTTCACCATACTTGTAAACATAATCACAAACCTCTTTTTCATCTTTTCCAAGCTCAATATGATTTTTTCGAAGAGCCAGTCGAAGAATACCTAATTCGTCAATGATATCACCAAATATAACCAATGCATGGCTTTGTCTTTTATAAGTTGGTTGGTTTTGAAACTTTATACATTATTTATATTCCCTGACACAGCGTAAATATTCCTGCCTTACTCAGCAGTACACGTTTCAGTAATCGACGAACCACTGATCAGTTCTGCTTTAACAATAATTGTTCCATCAATCTCTTGTCTCAAATGTTTCCATATCAGTATCAATACACACAGACGCTTTTATATATCACAGAACCTCCTTTATATGTCCTATTCTCCACGTTGGACTATTGCTAACTGTTCTTCTTCTTTAGATAAAATAATCTTGTAATCATCTAAAAAGTAGCACGTATCAAATAAGTCTTCTTCTGAAAATTCCTTCTTGTAATTGAATGGAATAGATTCTTCGATGTGAAGCGTGCCTTGTTGATTATTTATTGTGTATTTTTGTGGTAGTACAATTAGGTCTTTATCAATAACTTTCTCCAGACTTTTAGGAAAGTCGATAGCGACATTAAAATCTTTTGCTTCTTTACCGTAGTTTTTTAAACTCAAATCAACTTTTACCATATTACCGGCTGGCACATTGGTAAAGGAATAGTCGCTCGCTATTACCTCAATTGCGTTAAGACCGCCACTCAACATATAGTATGGTATCTTTACTACGTCCACTGCTTTAAATGCAAATGGCACTAGAATGAAAAACATGATAATAAATATTGTGACCCTTCCTCTTTCAAAGTAGTTGCTTTTCACGATTTCTTTATAGCTCCACAATAAAAGAACCAGTGGTAATAGACCAACTAAATATAGCCTTGTTCCAACGCCTAATTTTATGGTTGGTATTATGAAATGAAATATTGATTTATCCTGATGTGGCAGTTTCATAGCGCAGAAAGCAGTAATCAAAATGATCACAACTGCTCGCAAGCATCTTCTAACGTCCTTCTCCATTTTGCCCCCTTCTTTATCTGTTTCAACCTTTTTTATCAATCCCGATGATCTCTCTGATATATATCCTTTTCTTTATCATCCTTAGTAATATTCAAGACGTTACCCCTCTTCTTGTCGAGATTGTCGTGTATCCTTATTTTACCAGTTTGGCTAGTGTTGTCAATGCATGGTCTCGCAGAATGCTTTTCTTTAACATTCTGTTGTATAAAACCCCATATGTTCTCTTATAATCAACGTAAGCGAATATTTTTTATCCGAAACAACTATAAGTAAGCAGCGATCCTCATCTTGACCAGATTAAATGAGCTTGTGCACTGACTCTCATTTTACCAGAATGGTGACTCTGGTGCACCAGAATAATCAGCAGAAAAATTTTACTCGGAACTTGGAATAATTTATTCTCTAGAAAGTCCTTTATTTTGCAATAAAAATTTTTCCTAATGCCGTCTGAAGCAGCCCTTTCATCTCCAATATGGTCACCATCGCATTGATATCCGACGGGAGCCTACCTGTGCTTCTACACAACGAATCCGTGGATGTTTCACCATTTTTTTGTACATATTCATAAATTTCTTTTTCATCTTTTCCAAGCTCAATATCTATTTTTTTTGAAGGAGCCAAACGAAGAATACCCAATTCGTCAATAATATCATCAAATATAACCAATGGTGTGGCTCCATCTTTTATGAGTTGATTGGTTCCGAAGCTATACACATTATTTATATTCCCTGGCACTGCATAAATATTTCTGCCTTGTTCGGCAGCACATTCTGCAGTAATCAACGAGCCACTGCTAAGCCCCGCTTCAACAATGATTGTTCCAATGCAGAGTCCGCTGATAATCCGATTCCGAAGCGGAAACCGAAAAGGCATCGGCGGCACACTCCGCTCATACTCAGAAAGGATCAGCCCCTCTTTTATAATTTCTTCTCGCAAACGCTTATTTGACGCTGGGTAACAAATATCAATTCCACACCCCAAAACAGCAATCGTTTTTCCATCATTTTCAACCGCTCCTTTATGGGCATAGGAATCGATTCCATACGCCATTCCACTGACAACACCAATCTCATATTCCGACAATTTTTTTGCAAATTCATATGCTGCCCATTTTCCATAAGATGAGGCCTTCCTCGCCCCCACAACAGCAATCAACGGCTCGCTTGCAATAGTGATATCTCCGATATAGTAAAGCGTTTTCGGTGGATTGGGTATGTATTTTAACATCTCCGGATAGTCCTTTTCTCCAAGTTTTACTTTCTTTATATTTTCCATTTATGACTCCTATCGTATCTTTCTGATTCCTTTCCCGTCTCTGCTGATCCCTTAAAGGCCTCTGTACATCTTATCCAGGCTGCGATACTGTATTGCTTCAGCAATATGTTTGATTTTAATTTTTTCTGCGCCTTCTATATCGGCGATGGTTCTTCCCATTTTTATAATCTTATCATGTGCTCTGGCACTTAGAGATAATTGTTGAAAAGCGGTTTCCAGCAAGTTCTTCGATTCCTTGTCCAAAATACAGTACTTTTTCATTAAGCGCGGTGTTAATTGAGAGTTATACGAAATATCTTCGCCTCGATATCGTTCCAGCTGAATCTGCCTTGCAGATTCAACCTCCTGTCGCATCATTGCAGAATTCTTAACCGGTAATGATCCCGGAGCATCCTCTTCAAGATCTTCAAGATCAACTAAATCCTTATACTTTACGGGCATGATTTCAATATGCATGTCAATACGATCCCCTACCGGTCACAAAAGGATATTTAAATATAGCATGCGAATATGAAATGGGATCTAAACTCTGTATAGCCTAGATCCCTCTTTCTTCTCCTATTAAAAAGAAATGATACGGTTCCCTCTCTCAATTTAATTTTACCATTTATTTACACATAGGCAAGTCCAATTAGCCGAAATGTAATAATAAGTGGTTATAATGTAATATCTCATCTTTGAAGCAATTTTTTAATTTGTAGACAGGAATCCATTTTATTTGAGTCCATAAATAGATTGCAGCAAAGCGATACCTGTCTCAGTCTTGAAGATATGCTCCATAATATTACGGTTATTTAATTCCGAATAGTTGCTTTCATCCGCATTGACAAGGTAGTCAGCTTCTATCAATATCTGATAATCCATCCCAACTATATCTTTCAACGTATGATGATGTCCAATCAAAAATGCTACACGTTTAATGAATTCATCAGGATAGCCTGTGCCCAGTAGAAATTCTTCAGCTAGAATTCTGCCCTCCGATTCTTGATATTGGCCGTTGGTATTCCCATATTTTTCACGGCATAATGGGCAGGCGATATCATGCATGATGGCTGCTACTTCCAGCACTTCTTGTGTTTTACTGTCTAGCTTCTCACATTCGCCAATAATTTTTGCATAAGCATAAACTTTCATAAAATGATTAATATCATGTAGATTTCCTTTTGAGTACTTTATCATCCTATTTGCAATTTCTGAGACAGTCATATGTCAATTCCTCCAGCTTTATATAATAAGTTTTTTCTTTAGGTATTCTGATTCAACAATTCTATCCCATTGATCCTGGAAATATGGATTGAATTTTTTCTGAATCTCTACTGCTTTATCAAATGACATCCTTAGTGTCAGCATCGACATACGCAATCCATGAAGTTGGGTTTCAAACCAAGTGTACGTTGCGCTATCCGCCAGCTCTCTTATAGCGCATCTTGACACGAGCCAATTATCTGGGGTTCCTTGAGCAAAAGCTTTTACTACATGCCGATAATTATTAAAAGATGCATATTTTCTAGAGAATACATCACCTCCCATTTTATTCCATGGGGGAATATCTCCTACTGTAATTCTATATGACTCAATTAGCTGCCCTTCTGCTGTTTTGATATGCTCTAGACCCTCCTCACCGGCATAATCTGGAATTGGCATATCCTTTGATATCTCTAAAAATTCACGATATTTTTTTTCATTTCTATGTACAATTGGTTGTGACATGGGCGATTGGACTAAGATGGAATACCCCAATCGCTCGTGAGTTTTAAAGTAATCCTGTATCTGTTGATATTTACATGCGCCGTCATCAATAGGAAGTAATCCGTTATGCTGCTTGAATCGGACTGGCAAGTCCGAAGCCAGCCCAATATAGAGAATTTCCTTGGTATCATGATCCCAAAAAGAGTAGATTCCTGCTGATGCCCATCCCCATGTATCAAGTGGCGAGCATATATCATCAAGAAAATCGGCCATAGATCTAACTTCATCCTTATTATAAGCATCCATAATAATTGTTCCGAACAAAAGCATCCCCTTCTTTCATTTCTTGTTAATTTACTTTCGTTATTCATCAAAGTATTTTTTATATTTAACAAATGCATCATCTTCTAAAATATCCAACTGCTTATCTGTTTGTTGGAATATTAGATTTCTACAAAGTTCCACCCTGTGTAGCATTGGGGATACTAAAGAATTCGTTTGATTAAGATATGAATAAATATCATCAACATTTATTGGAATTTTGTACCCATGACCGCAACTTGAAATAATTACATTTGATTCTCTTAGTTGTGCGATTACTCTTCTATATAAAAAATCTTTTGTTACACGCTTATTTGCATATTCAGATAATACTGCGACCAGCTGATTCGAAGATACATAAGCTTCGGCATTGACATTGCGAACTTGAAAGAGAAGATATTTAAGAAAAGCTATTTGCATACGTTTCTCATAATCCTCACTATTTTCGTTTTTTTCAATAAAAAGATTCGCGCATCTAATAGATAAATCAAAGATGTCTTTATTAAATTTAATATCTTGGCTCTTTCTGTTTGCAAAATAAGGAGCCATATTATTTGGAAAAGTCTCAAGACGAATTATTTTCGCTCTAAGCATCTCAAGATAATTGGGCGCATCAGGATCTATATAATATTTATTAATTGTACCTCCCACCATGTCAGCCAATTGCACTAAGACACTATTTTTGCTATCAACATAATCAAAGTCATAATCACCAAGAAAATCAAATTGAGGTCTATTATTCTTTACATACTCTCTGAATCCATTCTGAAATTCTGACGTACCCGTTTGGTCTTCAACAATTTTCAATTTAGGATATACATAATATAAAACATCATATAAACGCTGATGAAGATATTTAATAAACGTTCTTTTATATGTACTTAGCGGAGAATCATTATGAAATGCTTGCTTATCAACAACTAGTAGAATTACTCTAAAATCAAGTGGTAAAAGATCAGCTATAATATTACTACGCCTTTTATATTCACTTACTGTACTAGATTTCATCTCTCCCGTCCCGAATTTACTAGCTCGTACTTTTTCCACCATAGTCTGCAATTCATCAATATTATTGTCAGGGATACAAACCGCGCAAATAACATAATATTTTGATGTACCAGGTGAAGTAAAATCAAATCCGAAATTTCCACACTCATCAATGAATGCAGTTCGAGATGGTTGAGATTCCATAAGCTTTATTCTTTCCAAATCCTCAATTGTCAATTGTTGCATTATATTATCCCCTATTGTACCTACAAATACTACTTTATCATAATAATACCTTTTCTCTGAGGTTTGCTGATAATATCGAGACGCTTTTACTAATTTTACCATTGCAGATTAATATAAACAACTTTTTTCGACCAAGTCATTTAATTTCTTCCTAAGCCACAATATCCTGCTGTGCAATATACTCACCGCCATCCCTTTTATATAAAAAAGTGAGGTCACCATCTAGCTTAATAGCGACTTCACCATTTTTCTTAATAAGAACTTCTTTCAAAAAGCACTTTATAATTTCTTCATCAATACCCTCTGGATTTTTCAATTTATCCCCCAGAAAATCCTTTATAAATAATAGTCTACTTTTCTTATCAATCAGTTCCTTGCTTTTCCCTCCGATTTCATGGATTTGACTTCGGAAGTTTTCAATGAGCCCTTCAACTTTTTCTTTTTGTTTTATAAACTCATCCTTTATAATCTCCTCGTTCATTCGCATATTAATCAGGTTTTCTTTTTTCTTTTCCTGCTTCAATATATCAGACTTCAGTTTTCTTATTTCATCAAGAGATGTATCCTCCCCAAGTGATTTATCTAAAGCTTTAAGTGAGCTTGCAATTACACTGTCCTTATTATTCCAAAAATCAAAGATGACACTTTTGACCATTCTGTCAAGTTCTTCCGTTCTAATCTGTGGATTTCCACAACCATCCTCTGTATATTTTCCAAATTTCCGATATGTACCGCACTGCCAGACATCCTGTTCAACCAAGCCCTTTTTTGTAGGGTACTTATATGTTTGATGCCAGTAGGTCTCACCGCATGCCTCACATTTGATTTTTCCCGAGTAACAATAGCCTCCTTTAAAATGTCCGGCAATCTTCTCTTTATCACCGTCTTTATAAACCTGTCTCTTATTAGCCAGTATTTCATTCGCCTTTTCCCAAATCTCAGTACTCACAATTTCTGGAACAGCTCCTTCCTTGACAATCCACTGGTCTTTAGGAACATCGGAAACTTTTTTTGTATCAAAATCTTTATGCCGTTTGTTGCTTATCAGCACCCCTTTATATTTTTCATTCCGAATCATCCGTTTCAGAGTAGTTTCTGAAAACTCATTACCATTCTGATTAAAAATTCCAAGCCTAGTCAGTTCTTTTACAATTCCTCGGAATCCCATACCATCAACATACAAGTCAAACACTTTTCTAACTATTTCTGCCTGTTCTTCATCAACGGTCAGCTGTCCGTCAAACTGATTATAACCCCATAGCTTACCATTGGTCACGGCTCTTCCCTTCTTGGCTCTCTGTGTATGTGCCATGTTAATCTTTTTACTCAAATCCCTACTGAATTGTGATGCTATCAATGCCCTAACCCCTATAATCAGAGCATCATCAGGTCTGTAGTAGGTTTTGTCATCATAAAAGAACAGCTTCTTTTCATTTTTTATCAGTCTATCGATAAACTTATACCAATTCAGAGTATCTCGATTGAGCCGGGAAATATCTTTTATCACAACGATATCAAACTTGTCTGTTTCCAAATCATCGTAAAGCTTTTGATACTGCTTTCTTCCATGTTCGCTTGTACCGCTTTTTCCTTCATCTACATAAGACCCAACTAACTCCCATTCAAGCTGAGAATTAATGAAATCTTCCAGTTCTTCCTTCTGCCTTTCAAGTGCTTTTACCTGATCTTTTTCTTCCGTTGATACTCTTCCGTAATATACTACTTTTTCCATAAGTAATAACCTTTCTTAAATATATATTTATCTGATTGCGTCCACTGCATGATATAATCCTATGCATGGTTAATCAAGTTCTAACTGTTGATTTTTAGCTATTTTATTAACTTCTTTAATTGCTTTATCTAGTTCACTTTTCGTGATTAAATTTTCTTTTGCTAATATCTTTAAAATTGAAATTTCTATCATATTTATCCTCTCAAAATATAAAAAAGGCTTACCCAAAAGCAAGCCCATATCATTAAATTAAACTCTTTAACCGTACTGTAAATTCTTTATAAACCGCTTCATCATCTGATAGCGTTGCCTTTAACACCACATACTTATTTAAATAAGCCGAACTGCTGGCTGCCTTAATGGTTGCCCCGTTGCCTGTTGTAGATGTAATCGTTGCATACGGAATGGTTGTTCTATCCTGATTGGAAATACTCCAAACTGCCGACTTATCATATACTTCAGTACCATTATCATAAAAATGAGCGACATAGGACTGGGTTTTATTAAGATATATTGTTGTACTCCCATTGATATCAATCGTATAAGAATGGCTTTCCGTTTCAACTGTTGTAATCAGAATTGAATCTGAAACCATATTGTGATAAGTCAGGGATGCAGTTACTGTTGCCTGTCCAAGTTCCATTCCCATCACTTTGCCGGTATTATCAACACATATAATGCCGGGAGTGCTACTTATGAATGTAACCACAGGATTTGATATTTCCGTTCCATTATCGGTTGCCGAAATATTTAACTGAATTGTGTCATTCAATAATACATTTACTGCATCGCCGTTATCTATGGTCAATGCATATGTATGAATGGTTTCATATTTCCAGCGATCAGCAATGTTATTATCAACATCATCGTTGGCAGTGTCTACAGTAGTCAAAGTGCAGCTGAGTTTTATAAGCCCTTCCTGAGACTTATCAATTCCCATTACTTTAAACGGCTGATTTGTTACATAAAACCTCTGATTCAAATCAATATTAACTGTATCTGCGTTATATTGCACCGTAACACAAATATTGCCCGAAGAAGTTGAAAAATAGGTTCCCGATTCAATATCAAATACCTTGCTTTCTTCTATGCAATTAAACCACTTTATACTGCCAGACCAGTTAAATGCTATGCTATAGCTACACTTCCGCATTCTTGCCCGATAGGAATTTTTCTCTTTATCTACTTGGCTGATAACCAAATATGTAAGACCGTTATATTCGATTATATCTCCCGTATTAATCGCGGCTTTAATACGGATAATTTTATCATCATAATAGGTCGGCTTCTCAACCGCATCTATTATCAGAGCAATATGCTCCGTCCCATTAGCCGTAATACTCTCGCCCTTCTCGTAAAGAAAAAAATCGAGCATTCTATCTATTTCTTGCGTCATGACTGCACCTGCCTTTTCAATTTATACAGATGCACTTCATAGTAGTCATCCCATTTTGTTAAATCCATAATTTTATATAGTTCATTTTCAACTTCTATGTAGCAATCAATATCGATTAAGCTGTCAGGATCACAGAAAATCCTGTTTGATATATCAATTTGAAATCCGTCATCAAAGGATATGCTTTTTGAATAGGGTTGAAAATCTGCATATAAGGATTTAATATACGAAGCCAAGCCGGGAGCGGAATATATCTTTATTAATGTGTCATAAAACATTAAGCACCACCGACCTTTATCTTTGGAAGTGGCAGTGATGATTTAATATATTCAGGAATTGCTCCGTCTTGATAAGTTACGCTTCGTTCCCCTTCGGACTTCTGCTTGTAACCAGTGCTATCTTTATTTTTATACAAATAAACTGCAAGCTCGGCAATTGCACCGTTATATTCCTCACTAATTTCGCTGATGTAGCAATATGATAATGCCATCTTTAAAGCCAGTCCGATGAAATGGTTCAGGACATCATCTTTTGAAGCATCATCCAAGTCAATGCCAAGCAGCATTTTTACAATCGCAAGCATGCCTTATTCCTCCGCTTCTTCAAAATTTTGATCGGCATTTTTAGTTTCGCATAAATCGGTAGTTCCTTCCTTATCAAGATTGATAAGTTCTATAATCAACTGTTCCTTCTTTACGCCAATCGCATTAAATCCACGTTCCTTAGCAAGATCAGTCAGTTCCTTGTATGTCAAAGAATCATATTCTGACGGTTCCCGTTTTTTCTTCTTCCACTGTATACCCGTTTTCCGCAAACCAAGAAATAAGATAAGGGTCATTGCAGACCCCTATCCCATTAATGAAGTTTACCGTAACAGATTTACCATTAAACTCTTTGTTACAGTATATCTTCGCCATGTGTACTTCCTCCTACGCTACTTTTATGTTTCTAAATACTCCTGCACTCTTTGTTGCTTTGAGTGCAACGGCTGCAACCATTTCTACCTCACCAGTTTTGACAGCTCCTGCCGTACTGAAATCTGGGAGCCAAATCTTAACCAAGTCCTGACCTGCAAGTGAAACGGCATGAAATCCATCCATAGATAAGTTCGCAGCATAAAGGTCTGTCAGACCCGTTACAACATCTGTACCGTTTGGCTTTCTCGTATCCACGATTGATACAACAGGAAGATTGCTACCAGATCTTTCTCCAAGGTCAACAAGCACAATTCCATCGTATGCGTCAACCTTTCTGCCAAAAGCATCCTCATTCTGAGTGAGATACCCGGCTCTTCTTGCCACTGATTTAATTCTAGTAATTAGCTTTGAGTTTCCACCAAGGAATGACGGTTTTCCATCAAGGTTTGATAAAAACTCGTCAATGGAATCAAGGAATAGCTTATAGTTGGTATCCGCCGCAGAGGAGTTTGAAAGGTCAATATATGAACCTTTATTGTACTCCGTACTGGAGCCAGTGATTGCTTTGTTCAATCCATCAAAAGATTTCGTATCTACCGCAGAATCACCGTTTATTACCGTATCGTGAAATAAACTTCTTGCCGCCTTTACCTTTTGTTGTACCTGAAGATTCACCTCATCCACAAGACCTCCCGTATTTGCAATGATTCTATCTATTTGGAAAGACCCACCGAAAGGTTTCAATTCAGTGGTATATCTCTGCTTTGTGACTTCCTGCGCAGTATATTCGGCATTAATCTCTCTGAAAGCAGCAGTCGGCTGAGTGATGAGACGGGCATACCCATATGTAAGAGTTGCCCCATTAGTCCCTGGAGTTACAGCGTCATCGAACGCAATATTATCCAGAATAAATGAACTTTTCCTGAACTCATCAATTACTCCTATTTGAATGTCATCTTGTGTGTTAAGTTTTGCTTGTTCTAAAGTTACCATAATGTTAATCTCCTTTTTATTTTAATTAGTTTTGCTATAATGATTTTTCAATGCTTCATTTAAATTCTTAGGCTGAGTATCTCCCCCAGCATTGTTAGGAGGAGTATAGCCGTTTCCTTTGAGTCTTTCCTCGACTGCTGTTTGCACCGAAGATCCAAATATCTCTTCAAATCTGCCGATATTGGAAACTGTGGTTTCTTCATCTTCTGCAATTAATAAGTCAATCACCTTATTAATAGGTAGTTTCTTTTCGGCAGCAATCGTAAGAGCCTTATTTTTCAAAATCTCTCGCTGTTTTTCCGATTCCATCCTTTCTATTTTGACATTCAGTTCACGGAGCTGCTTTTGTTCTGCAGTTTCATCAGGAAATCTTTTTTGTATCTCTTTTTCAATTTCGTTCTGAAGATTATTTTTCTGCCAAGTTCGTAAACCTTTATCCAAATGCTTGTCCTTCTCGCTGTCAAGCCACTTTCTGCCATCTTCACTTTCGGAAAGGAATTTCTGCATACTTTCAACGGATAATAACCCCTGCAAATATGCTTTCAGTTCCTCACTGTTTTTGTTTTCTTCAACGTACTGTTTCAGTTCTTCGATTGTCATAAATCACTCCATTTCTCGCACATTCGACCATTTGCCCGAATACACATTATTTTAAGATATATAAATAGAGCAGTTTAACGTCTTGCTCAGGACAGATTTATATAAATGTTATCCGTTAGAATTGCAAAATACGGGGTTAAGGTACTCTTGTTCCACAAACCCATTTTTGCATTTTACACCCTTTGCAATTACAAGGTTTCATACCCCTCTAACGGTTAACATTGTGCCACATCATTTCTTTTTCGCTGCATCGATAATCTCGCCTGTTCTTTCTTAATTGCTTTCCTGCATTTATCACAATATTTCTGCCGATTGGAGTTTGCTTCAAACAGTTCTCCACACCGTTCGCATTTTACCTTTGGCTTTGCCTTTCTTCCGACTGCTGCACCCATATTGTGTTCCTG
>CAXXQN010000007.1:0-724929 GCA_963665645.2 Anaerovoracaceae bacterium
TTGGGATTGGATACGAAAACTTCAATAAACGTGGAACTCTCTGAAATACTGAAGAACGCAGAAGATGATATGTATCAACATAAAATTATACAGAATCAAGGCTTGAGAGGAAATTTTATTAAAAAAATTGTAAAAACCCTTTATGAAAAAAATACAAGGGAGGAGGAGCATTCTCAACGGGTAGGCGAAGTGGCCGAAAAAATTGGGATAGCCATTGGCTTTTCTGATATCGAGGTCAGTAAACTCAAGGTGATAGGCCACCTTCATGATATTGGTAAGATTGCAATTGAGGATGGAATCTTAAATAAAACAGGACGGTTAACGGAAAAGGAACAAGAGGAAATAAGAAGACATCCTGATGTGGGTTACCGAATTTTGAGTGCTTCTAACGAAATGCTGGATTTGGCGGATTGCATTCTTGCGCACCATGAACGCTGGGATGGCAAGGGTTATCCAAGGGGATTATCGGGTGAGCAGATTCCAATCGAAGCAAGAATTATAGCCTTGGCGGACAGCTACGATGCTATGTCCAGTGAAAGACCATACCGCAAAGCACTGCAGGAAGAGGTCATTCTTTATGAGATAAAAAGAAATGCAGGATACCAGTTTGATCCGGCAATTGCTAAAGTGTTTGTGGAAAAGGTACTGGGAAGGTCTTGGAACGACAATTAGATCAGTTAAAATCATATGCAAGAATACAACAAGATTAGTATGTAGGCGGTAGTAACGGAAACAATAAAGAGAGGCGATTGAGCGCGAAAGTGTTTGTTTTACAAACACTTTCGTTTTGTGTTGTCTTTGTTTCATACAGTTTTAATAAATACAGATCATTAGCCATGGAAAAAGTGCCTTAAAATCAGTCAAAATTTTGTTTGGATTAATATTTTGAAAAGCTATATCTAATGAAAATGCTTGAATTCGGATATTTTTTAGTGGCACGGTCTTTGCACATAATATTTCATATCGGAATTTATTTGTCCAATTATGAAATGGAGGTAAAAGGTATGTTTGAAAAACAAACACAAGTTACGCTTAAAAGGGCCTTGGGATTTTGGCAATCCTTTGGTGTAGCGGTAGGTCTTGTCGTTGCCGCAACGACAATGGTCTCGTTGACAAACTCTTTCGGTAATGTAGGGCCTGCATTCATCATTCCTGCCGGTATTGCGGGAGTTGCAGTAATTTTTATTGTTATGTCCTATGCGGAATTAGCCACAGCGATACCCGGTGCAGGTATGATTGCTGATTACACAATGCCTGCAATGGGTAGAAGCATGTCGATCTTTGGTGTTTTAACGGGATATATCGTTCTGATTTCAGCAGGAGGTGCCTGTGAATCGATTATTTCCGGCATGTGTGCGGAGTATGTATGGGGGTTCCCTGTAAAACCTTTCGCTTTTGGCATGTTATTATTGTTCCTGCTTGTTAATTTTCTTGGCGTAGAATTTTTAGGAAAATTCCAGATTGTACTTACGATCGGAATGATGGCGGTATTATTTACTATGGGTCTTGGAGGATTACTGCAGATCGGAACGGATGCGCAACAAACATCCGTTGTTTTTAATCCGTACGGTTGGAGCACTGTGGCATCAGCGATGTTGGGAGGAATCTGGTTGTATATCGGAATCGAATATGTCTGTCCGATGACAGAAGAGATTGTACGACCGGAGAAAAACATTCCCAGGGCGATGATCTGGGGCGTCATTGCGATCTTTATTTGCGATATGATATTTGGGATGGCAGTCGTTAAGTATGTTCCTCTTGCGGATATCGCCGGTTCAGATGTACCTCAATTAGTTGGTGCAGAAGCTATTTATGGAACGTCAGGAGTTGTATTGCTGGCGATTGCTTCGATATTTGCCGGCGCCAGCTCTGCGGATTCTCATATGGCTGCAGTACCGAGAATGTTGTACGGCCTGGCAAGAGACGGGATGCTCCCTGGTTTTATTGCATATCTGCATCCAAGATTCAGGACGCCGTGGATTGCTATTTTCATAGCATTTGCATGCCTGTCAACTCCGCTGTTTGTTAATGTTGACATCAGTGTAATCATTAACTATGTTTCAATTGCCTGCGTTGCCTGGCTGGTATCTTACATTATGGTTCAAGTGGATCTTATTATAATCCGCATGAAATACCCTAAATTACATCGACCATTCAAATCCCCAATGTATCCTGTACCTCAAATCATAGGTATCTTAACCTGTGTATATACAATTGTAACATCAGGATCTGCTGCAATAATAGGAGCCGGTTACTTTATGATTGCATTTATGTTGTACTCCATCCTTTGGGTGAAATTCAAGATGAAGAAAAAATGTTTCGAACCGGTGTCCTTTGAAGAAATGCCGCATATTGCGGTTAAATTTGATGAATAGCATTGTATAGCGGGTTTTAAATCGCATTTGTAAAGGAGCATAGCAATGAGTGGATTAAATGCATTTGATTTTATACTGCCTACAAAAATCAGGTTTGGGTTTGAAATATCGAAGGAACTGGAATCTGAAATAAAGGCATTGGGAAAAAATTCGGTTATGATTGTCACGGACAAAGGTCTTATACATGCCGGTGTTGTAGACAAAGTGATTGATCATTTAAGTGATTCTATAAAACGTAATTTAATGTTATTTGACGAAGTAGAGCCAAACCCAAGAGATACAACGGTACAAAGGGCTTACGAAATAGCAAAAACAAAGGGGATTGATATTCTGGTAGCAATTGGTGGGGGGAGTTCCATGGATGTTGCTAAAGGGATCTCTGTGCTTCTAACCAATGGAGGGGAGATCGGTGATTATGAAGGGCTGGATCAAGTCAAAAAAGAAACTGCTCCGGTAATAGCAATACCTACCACGGTCGGCACAGGAAGCGAGGTGACTTTCTGGTCCGTGATAACCGATACTAAAAGGCACTTTAAAATGAGTGTGGGATCGACATTGATTGCGCCGAAGGTGGCACTTGTGGATCCGGATCTTGTGACCAGCCTTCCGCCTGCAATTATCGCATCAACCGGAATGGATGCATTAACCCATGCGATAGAAGGCTACACTTGTAACCTCGCAGAACCGATAACAGATGCCTGCGGGATATACGCAATAAAGTATATCGCTGATAACATTAGAGATGCTGTCTATACTAATGACAAGGAAGCAAGAGCGAAAATGCTGTTGGGAAGCTTGATTGCAGGTATCTGCTTTGGAAACTCCGATATTGCTGCTGTTCATGCAATGGCGGAAGCACTTGGCGGTCTTTATGATACACCCCATGGAATCGCCAATGCAGTTATGCTGCCGTATGTAATGGAATATAATTATGTGGCCAGCACCGCTAAATTTGCAAAGATAGCCGAGGCAATGGGAGAGAGTGTAGCAAATGAGTCTGAAAGAGATGCTGCCTACAAGGCTGTAACTGCAGTTAAAAAAATAAATATAGACTTGAACATCCCTTCGCTGAAGCAAATCGGTGCCAAAGAGGAAGATTTTGAGGAGCTCTCAGAAAAATCAGAAGTAAATGTATCGACAGAAAGCAATCCGAGAAAAATTAAAAAAGATGATTTTCTAAAAATTTTTCAGAAGGCTTACGCATAAACAGTCAAGGAAAATCGGGTTCATTCGGTACTCGGTTTTCCTTTGCTTTTTTTTCTGGTATAATATAATGAATCATAATGGGAACGGAGGATATGCAATGGGAAAGATGCTGGATCCAAAGAATGTAACGACCAGAGCAGACAGAATGATGCGAGATCATCTGGCAGCGTTTGAGGAATATTTTGGTAACTATGAAAATGATGGATCATGCTATTGCTTTGAGTACAATGAAAATACCTCGATGAAAGTCTATTATGAGAATTCTTCAAAGTTTTTAACAAAGACATTTTCAACAACTGTTAAGATTACATTGCAGAATATAGTCATGAAGACTAGTTGGAAAGCAAAACTGAGCCTTCATGGTAAGGTCAAAGTGGAGAAACTTTCGCTTAAGGCAACAGATCAAGATTCGAAAGAAATGGTTGAAAAATTGAATGAGAATGCAGAATTAATAGAAAAGATGCTTAAACTGTTCAAAAATTTTGATTTGCAGAGTCTGTCTATGGAATATGACAAGGATGAGGTGGAGATGAACATCCTTCTTAAACCTTATCCGGGCGCTTTTATCTGGGTGAAAATACCTCCGATTTATTATGATGTCAGATTAAAAAAGAAAGAAGTGGAGAGGATCTACGAGATTACGGGTTTCTTTTCAACATTCTTTTCAAAGAATTTACAAATGTAATTCGAAATAACAAGGCAGGTTAACAATGAGTACTTTAAATCCGTATTTCTACGCATACAATCCGGAATTGCTGGCATTTGAAAACGCATGGATTAAATTCATCAAAAACCAGGAGATTAACACTTCTGTAATCAGGCCGGAAATTTATGAATCCTGGCAGCGTTGTTATGCTATGGGTATGGATTCACTTTCGAAAAATAAAATTTCGCTTATCGGCAAAGAAAGTATCAATCAAAAATTGGAAAAAAACAAAACGCTGATGTCGGTGGTGACGCCGTATATGGACTCAATTTACGAAACAATCAAGGGTTCCGGCTTCAGAGTGGATTTTAGTGATTCGGAGGGCTATACGCTGCGTAGCTTTTGTGATGAGGATTCTTTGAAAATTTGTGAAAAAACCAATTCCTTTCCTGGAGCGAACCGATTGGAGTCGGTTGCAGGAACGAACAGCATCGGCATTGCTCTTTTGACAGGAAAACCAATCCAGGTTGCCGGTGCGGAACATTATCTGCAAACCTTTCATCGATGGGCAGGGGCGTCAGCTCCTATCAAACAGGAGGATGGAAAGGTGCTCGGAGTCTTAAGTGTGATCGGAAGATATGAGTTGGTTCATTTTCATACACTGGCATTAGTTTCTTCGGCCGCGAAAGCGATAGAAAATGAACTATATATACAGAAAGTGAATGAGCAGATCGAGGTGAGCAACAATCAGCTAAGAGCAACTCTTGAGTCGGTTACCGATGGGGTCGTATATCTTGTAAAGGATAAAATCATGCAAATTAACAGACAGATGTGTAATTTTATCGGAAGAGGCGAAAACGATATTGTTGGAAGAAATGTTAACGATGTAATCAAAACAATCCCTGATCTTAAGGAGATGTTCAATACAGAGCATGACGTTTACCATGAAGGTGAAATTGTATTAAAAGGAAATGATAGGAGCTATAAATGCCTGTTTGCGTATCGGAGTATCAATGGAAACAATGGACAGGAAACGGGAAAAGTACTTATTTTTACGACTGTCGAGGAAATAGAACAGTTAGCAAAAAAAATAAAGTATAAAGCACATTATTCGTTTGACGGTATCATCAAGCAATCTGCTGCAATGAAAAATGTCATTGAAATGGCAGAAAAGGCATCCAGACATGATTCCAGGGTGCTGCTTCAAGGAGAAAGCGGTACTGGGAAAGAAATGTTTGCACAGGCAATACACAATAATAGCATACGTAGAAATGGACCTTTTATTGCAATTGACTGCGGTACGTTATCGAAAGAGCTTCTTGAGAGTGAGCTGTTCGGATATGAAAGCGGAGCTTTTACCGGGGCTAAGAAAGAGGGGAAAAAGGGGCTTTTGGAATTAGCGGATAAAGGGACTTTATTTCTCGATGAAATCGGAAATATGCCGGCGGAAATGCAGACCAAATTGCTTCGTGTCCTGCAAGAGGGACACCTGAAAAGAGTAGGAGGTATTACCCCGATTTACACGGATGTACGTGTCATAGCCGCAACGAATTCAAATTTATTTGATGCCCTGCGGGATGGGAGCTTTCGTGAGGATCTTTATTACAGATTGAACGTCTTTGAGATAACAATACCTTCGCTGAAAGAACGAAAAGAAGATATTCCTCTTTTGATTAATCATTTTTTGGCGAAGAGCAATCTGAATAAAAGAAGAAATTATAAAATTGATAAAAAGGCGATTATAGCTCTTCAGGAATATGAATGGCCGGGTAATGTCAGGCAGCTTGAAAATGCCATTGAACGGGCACTGATTATGTCAGGAGAAAGAAATATCCGAGTTGAAGATCTCCCCATGGAAATATCTGAATTACGGAATGAAAAACATTGGAATGGAGCAATTGGAACGACTCTGGAAGAAAAAATGAAAGAGTATATCGAGCAGGTACTTATAAAAAATGGGCATAATGTTACTCGAACCGCGAAAGAACTGAATGTTTCGAGATCTAAGGTTTACAGCGTCATCAGGAAATTAGAAGAGAAAAAATAGGGGATTATATATGATCTATGATCTGGTTATTAAAAATGGGTCTGTTGTTGACTTTGATTCTGAACCAAAATTAAAGAATGCAAATATCGGAATTTTGAACGGTGTGATCCAAAGAATTACAAATGAAGTCATGATTGGTAGAACAGTGATCGATGCGGCGGGAAAGATTGTATCGCCCGGATTTATCGATTTCCATTCTCATGTGGATGGGAATGATTTCTCAGCGGAAAGAGTTGTGTTGCAGGGAGCAACAACAACAATAGGCGGAGAAAGAAGCTTCGATGGGAAAACAATCAGGAAAATTTACGAGTTCGGATTTTTGCTCAATCAGGGCTTTTTTATTTCGCACTCCTTTACATTAAGGAGCGCGGTTGGTATAAAGGATCCGTATCACCCGGCGAGTCCAGAGGAAATTGACGGGATGCTGGCATTGGCAGAAAAATTCCTTGAAACGGGATGCTTTGGAATTCATTTTGGCTTGGAATTTATTCCGGGAACCTCTGAAGATGAAATTGTTGAGCTTGCAAGGCTTGCAAAAAAATATGATAGAATTGTAACAGTGCACTTAAGGAAAGACGGACATGAAGCGTTAGAAAGCTTGGATGAAATCATCCGAATAGCAAGAAAAACAAATGCCTCAATTCATATTCTGCATTTAATGTATATGGTTGGATTTAAAGGTGTTATGGAGGTGGCTCTACAAAAAATCAGGGAGGCGAGGTCAAAAGGCATGGATATTACTGCTGATACCGGGCTATATGCAGCATTCCCGTCATATATTGGCTCTTCTATTTTAGATAAAGATTGGGAAAAACATTATGGTAAAGATATCTCGGAAAAGAATCTGATGATATCTTCAGGGATTAATGCCGGAGAATTCTGCGATAAAGAGAGCTTTGAATATTTACGGGAGAATTTTCCGAACACTTTAATAACTGCATTTGTATGTGATGAGTCAGAAATAAAAAAGGCTCTTTGTGAAGATTATGTATTTGTATCTACAAATGCGGCGGATGGCCCACACTATGAAAACATAGGACATCCGGAAACTGCCGGTACTTTTCCAAGGATGTTTCATAAGTATGTCAAGGAAGAAGGATTTATTGATCTGATAGAGGCAATTAAAAAAATTACTGTATTTCCTGCAGAGAGATTTGGCATCAAAAGAAAAGGTAATATTATCGAGGGCTATGATGCGGATATTGTTATCTTTGATCTGGAAACAATTATAGATCAGTCAGATTATGTAAGCAGAGGCAATCCGAATGAGCCGCCGACCGGTATTGATTATGTCATCGTAAATGGTTTGATTGTAACGCAAAACGGATCCATAAAAAACAGAAATGCCGGAAAAATGATTGAAAATAAGGAAGGAGCTATTTCGAAAAGGGAGATCTGAAATCAAATATGATCTCAGATCTTAATCTATCAGCCATTATCTAATTCGAACCAGAATGTGCTCCCTTCGTTGACCTTACTGTCCGCACCGAATTTAGCATGGTGCAGCAACAGGATTTCTTTTACGATGGAAAGACCAAGACCGGTTCCTGCTGTATTTCTGCTTACGTTGGAGCTGGATTTATAATACCTTTCCCAAATGTGTTCCAATTCATCTTCCGGGATGCCCTGTCCTGAATCAGACACTTCACAGCGTATTCCGGCATTGGTTTCTTTGACTGTAATGTCAATCGTCTTCTTATCGCTGCCGTATCTAACTGCATTATTTACCAGATTGGATATCACCTGTTTGATCCTGACTTCATCTCCGGAGACTATGATGTTGGGATCGCAATGTAAATTGATTTGGTATCCCTCTTGCTCACAAAGAAGGTGATATGAGTTCAGAATGCTTCTTATGGAGTCATTCAGGTTAAACTTGGTAATCTCAAGTGTATCGATACCGGATTGCATTTTTGAAAGCAACAATAAATCTGACACCAATAAATTCAATCTGTCTGCCTCATCAATAATTACTTGCAGATGGGCATTTCTTTTTTCGGGGTTATTACCGGAAAGATCTCGTATCATTTCTGCATAGGATTTGACCATGGTGAGCGGTGTTCTCAGATCGTGTGAGACATTTGCGATTAGGTCTTTATGCAAGTTGTCTGACTTTGCAAGTTCCCGGGAAGTATAATTTAATGTATCGGCAAGCCGCGCAATTTCCGAATATCGACCTCCTTCGAATGTTACATTATAGTTGCCTTCAGCAAGCTTGGAAGCGGAATTTGTAATATTTACAATCGGTTTTGATATCCTGTTTGAGATCAGAAAGGATATCGCAAAGGCAAGAGCAAGAGAAATAAAAGTAACATATTTCAGCTGATCTGCAAGAATATCTACGTTTGATTCTACCGGAAATAATGGAGAGAAGATATACAGAATCACTTCCTGACCATTTGTATCATCCAGATAAGCACAATAAGCAAGTGTGTTGTTTTTATGATTAGGATCAGTTAACATAATAGAAGCTGTTTTTTCTTCACTATCAATCAGATTTTTCTTTATAATCGCCATTTCCATGAAATAGGCTTTATCCGGTAATCTGCGTTCCATATCTTGGATAGGAGAGAAGATGATGGTTCCGTCACTTGATTCAATATGAATATACATATCATTTTTATAAGAAATTTCGGATATATATTCAACTAAATCTTCATTGCCATACCGTGAAATGATTGATTTTGCAATTTTACTTGTTTCTGATATTTTCATTTCCTCGTAATAGGTATCGAGGAAAAAAATCTGTAGAAACCATAGAATTATCATCAAAAGAGCAGCAAATAAAACGAAATATAGCCAAATTTTAAACTTTAAACTTTTTTGATCAATACTAAGCTTCAAACTTATAACCTACCCCTCGCAATGTTACAATGTAATCCCGATAATTACCCAGGTTGTTTCTGAGGTTTTTAATATGCGTGTCTATCGTTCTGTCATCTCCGTAGAAGTCATAGCCCCAGACATCAGACAACAGCTTATCTCTTGATAAAGCGATATTTTTATTATGAACCAAATAGAATAACAGATCATATTCCTTTGGTGTCAACTCCGCTTTTGTACCATCAACAGTGACCGCTCTGGCAGAAATGTTGATTTCCAATCCGCCGAATTTTAAAACTTCCAAAGCACCTGTAGGAGTAGTACTTCTGCGGGAGAGTACTGCATTGACGCGAGCCATTAGTTCTTTCGGGCTGAAAGGTTTTACGATATAATCATCAATTCCGAGTTCAAACCCGAACAGCTTGTCATACTCTTCTCCGCGGGCAGAAAGCATGATTACAGGAATATCTTTTGTTTTTTTGATCTCTTTACATGCGGAGAAGCCATCTAGTTTAGGCATCATGATATCCATGATAATAAGGTCATAATCATTTAACTTGCATAACCCAATTGCCTCCATGCCGTTTTCTGCCTCGCCAACTTCATATCCGTTAAATTCAGCATATTCCCGGATCACTTCGCGGATTTTTTGCTCATCATCAACAATTAATATTTTATACATGCTTGTAACCTCCCCGATATCTCTTCCTATCTCATAGATTATAGATCATATTTATGATGAATTTGTGATGTTTTTATGAGTATATAACAAAAAAGTTGCAAATGCAATTTCCGATTTCTTCGATTGGAAATCAATATTGCTTATTAAAAAAAGACTGCTTTCACAGTCTTTTTTAATAAAATCAAGTGATTGGCGGCTTACTTGCCGTTTGCTAAAACTTTTTTCAGAGTTGCAAATCTTGGGACTCCATCTTCCATCGGTACTTTGCTTTCTCCCTGGATAAGAGGAAGCGCATAATCAATAAATGGTTGAAGTAATCCATTTCCTGCTTCGCTGATCCATTCTCTTGGCACTTTTTTCTCAAAGTTTGCAACTTCTGAAAGATTTACAAGAACAGTTTTGCAGGAGTAATCTGTATCGGCACCTCTTTCAAATGCTACCATTTTGTTTGTTTCGCCGGATTCTGCTGCCTTGAAGGCTGTCTCGCCTGCTATATAAGCTTCCGTCACATCAGTTTCCGAAGCGATGTGAGCGGCACAACGTTGGATGATACTGAATTCGATTCCTCTTACCTTCGCCTTGATTTTAGAATTTATGAAGTTTGCAAGATTTGCAGACAATCCACCCATTTGAACGTGACCGAAAGCGTCCTTGGCTTTTTCGTTGCTGGAGAGAACTTCAGAAATATAGTTTCCGTTTTTATCCACAATTCCTTCAGAGACTGCAATCAAAACATCACCTTTTTCTTCATAAACTTTCGTGATGTCAGTAATAAACTGGTCAAGACTAAACGGAACTTCAGGCAGATAAATCAAATCAGGCCCCATTCCTTTGTAAGTAGCAATCGCAGAAGCGGCGGTAAGCCATCCTGCGTTTCTTCCCATAACTTCAACCACTGTGACAGAACCTGTACCGTATACCTTGGCGTCCCGATAGACTTCCATGCATGTTGTTGCGACATATTTTGCGGCGCTGCCATATCCGGGGCAGTGATCTGTGAGCGCAAGGTCATTGTCGATGGTCTTTGGGATGCCCATTACTCTGCATTCATAGTCATTTTGTGCCATGAACTGGCTGATTTTATTGCAGGTATCCATGGAATCATTTCCCCCGTTGTAGAAGAAATAACGGATATCATATTTTTTAAAGATTTCTAAAATACGTTTATAATCTGTATCGTCAACTTTATAATCCTTCAGCTTATATCTGCAGGTTCCGAGAACGGAGGAAGGGGTATATCTCATTAATCCAAGTTCTTTTGGATCTTCCTCATTCATGACATAAAGTAAATCATCCAAGACACCCTTAATACCGTGAGCAGCACCGTAAACGTGCGTAACGTTTTCGGATTTTAAAGCAGTCTCAATACAACCGAGTGCGCTGGCATTAATTACGGAAGTTGGTCCTCCTGACTGACCAATAAGGACGGAGCCCTTTAATTGTGACATAATCTTACCTCCTAAAACAATATTTACTTAATGAATATTGTGATTGATTTTATTTGGTCTTATGCATCTGTCTGAAGATCATTTTCTATACCGACAGAAAGCTGACCCGAAGCACTTTTTTACCATTTGATATCATTTTATCACATGTTGAAATTATGGCAAGGTTTTTTGATGAATTTATTGTTAATTAAAGATAAAATTCTGATAAGATCTGTGAATAAAGTTTATCAATAAGCAAAGGCGATAAACTTTGGCAGTAAATTTTCTGTAGGAGGCATATCTGGCTTTGGACTTTACAATGAAAAGCTTTCACTTGCATGATAGGAACTTCTTAATAAAAGGAGCGGATGTAATGTATTTAAAACCTATTTCTTCTTCACAGAAGGTATGAAGTTGAAGCTCCTTTATTATTATTTGTGCAACTTCTTCAAATCTGTCGCTGCTGTAAGCTTTTAACTTAAGCCATATTTTTTTGCACATTCTGGTTACTCCAGTTAACAAAATAAAAATGTACATTGTGTTCAATAATCCCTAATTACATAGCGTAAAATCTATTGTCAACAATAGTTAGCATTTTAACTTTGAGAAATGGAATCCAATGATCAAATACACAATAATGTAAGAAGTCTTCCATTATTTTATTGCGTATTTGATAGAACAAAGGAATCCAGTAACTTTTTTCAACAAAATAGTTAATAAAATAACGATGAAAAATATCGAAGAATGTGTTGACAATATGTTTTTCTCAGTTATAATAAAGGTGATTTCACTGAACGAAATTTAACGTGATGAACAAATGTAAAAGTAAAAAAGAAATCATAAGAGAGGTTTACAAATGATTAAGCATGTTGGAAACGAAAAACTTATGGTAAAAGTATGCAATCTCTATTACATTGACGATTTAAAGCAGGAAGAGATCGCAAAAAAACTCGGCATTTCGAGGCCTACTATTTCCAGACTTCTGAAAGATGCGAAGGAAGCAGGCATTGTAAAGATTCAAATCATCAGTCCCTTTGCGAACGATTATAGTGATTTGGAAAAGTCTTTGGAAATAAAATATGGATTAAAAAATGTGATTATTGTGAATGATAAAAACGATGATATCAATCAAAAACAGGAACTTGCAAAGGAAGCGGCGATCTACCTGGAGAGGACATTGAAACCGAAAGATATTGTGGGCGTATCCATGGGAACTACATTGAGAGAAATTCCTCAATTCGTGAACAGTCGTAAGGAGAGCAAAATCACATTTGTTCCTCTGCTAGGAGGTGTTGGACAAGCGAATATTGAGATTCATCCCAATCAGATCGTCATGGAAGTCGCGAATGCCTTCGGAGGAAGTTATATGCTGCTTCATGCACCGGCTGTGGTCTCGGATTCAAGTCTCATCAAAACATTCAATGAGGAACTGGGAATTAAACATGTGATGGAGATGATGAAGAAGGTCAATGTTGCTGTTGTTGGTTTGGGTGCTCTTGTTGATCAAAATTCAACAATGATGGCCACAGGATATTATAACAAGAAAGACATTGAACTGATGAAAAAGAAAAAAGCTGTTGGAGATATTTGCATGCAGTCCTACAATGCAGACGGAGAATCAGCAGAATTTGATTCTAACAAAAAGGTTATTGGTTATCCGCTGGAAAATTTGAGAAAAATTGAAACAGTCGTTGCAGTGGTTGGAGGAAGCAACAAATTGGAAGCGATCAAGGGAGCAATTAAGGGAAGTTATATCAATGTCCTGGTTACAAACTACAGCAATGGGCTGGAACTTGATAAACAACAATGAACATCTTGCCAGAAGATGTTTCACTCACTGTTGATTTGAAAGGATTGATCGTATGGAAAAACTGGTTTTGATCATTTTTGGAATGATCTTTGTGCAGGGAATTTTTACTTTTGTACAAATTAAGAGCTATAACAAAAAAATCCGAGAAATGAAACAATACGGCATGGTTGGAATTGGTATGAAAAAAGGAAGGCTTACTCCTGGTAATATCGTTTTACTGGCAGTTGACAAAAAAGGGACTGTAACACGATGTGAAAAAATGAAAGGAATTTCCGTATTTGCAAGGTTTAAGGAAGTGAATGGTATGGCTGGAGTGAAAATCGGCGAACTGAAAGAACAAGCACTACGAAATGTAAATTACAATAAAAAAGGAATTGCAAAACCGGAGCCGCTGCTTCAGGCGATTGAAGGAATTGAAGCAAGACTGTCTTCTTAGAGTCAGTTTGTCTCACTATTTTATTCCATGAAAATGGAATTCATATAGATGCCAACAAAATTCTATTTTTTTATTTTGAGAGGAGATGAATCAATTGGACTTTTTAGCAAAAGTAGCGCAGGGCTTTATTGGACTATTCCAGGCGGGTGGAGAAACCTTTATGGGAATGGTAACGGGCATCCTGCCGACACTCATCGTACTTATCACATTTGTAAATGCACTTATCAAGCTTATTGGAGAGGAAAAGGTGGAGCGGTTCGCCACAAGAACCTCTAGGTTTGCTATTACAAGATACACCATTTTTCCGGTTTTGGCTGTATTCTTCTTAACAAACCCAATGTGTTACTCATTCGGAAAATTTTTGGACGAAAAATACAAGCCGGCCTTCTATGATGCAGCGGTATCCTTTGTTCATCCGATTACTGGACTTTTCCCTCATGCGAATGCAGGAGAGCTTTTCGTTTACATGGGAATTGCGGCAGGACTGCAGACGCTGGGACTGCCTTTGGGTGAGCTCGCAATCAGATACTTCATTGTAGGTGTGATTGTTATCTTGATCAGAGGATTGCTGACGGAAAGAATCTATGCAATTCTGGTTGGCAGAGGCCAATCCAAAGCGAAAGCATAAGGAGGCGAAAGAATCATGTATAACGCAGTTAAAATTTCTAAAGGAACCAGCGGATGGGGTGGACCGCTTATTATCAAACCAACCGAAACAAGAAATAAAATCGTATCGATTACGGGAGGCGGAATTGACCCGGTCACACGAAAGATTGCAGAAATGACTGGAGGAACTGCAATCGATGGATTTGCTACTGGTGTACCGGATCATGAAATCGCGGTGGCTGTTGTTGATTGTGGTGGAACTGCAAGATGCGGAGTATATCCCAAAAAAGGAGTATTCACGGTTAATTTGACTCCGGTTGGTCAGTCAGGGCCTTTGGCAAGCTTTATCAAAGAGAACATCTATGTATCCGGTGTGAAAGAAAACAATGTTGAACTGTTTGAAGGAGAAGTTGCGGAAAAGACAACAGAAGAATCTCCAAAAGCTGAAGCAAAACAAACAGTCAAGGCTACTGCTCCTGAAAAAAAATCGGGTTTCCTGACAAGACTGGGAAAAGGAACCGGTAAAGTTGTTGGAGACTTCTATCAAGCAGGTAGAGATACCATAGATACCGTTATTAGAAATATTCTGCCTTTTGTGGCATTTGTTTCAATGTTGATTGGTATTATTAGTGCATCTGGTATCGGTGATATCATCGCCAAAACAATTTCTCCATATGCGGGAACATTGCCTGGATTATTAGGTATCTCTATCGTTTGTGGACTGCCTTTCTTGTCACCGCTGCTTGGACCGGGTGCTGTTATAGCGCAGGTTGTAGGTGTACTGGTTGGTGTAGAAATTGGAAAAGGAAATATCCCTCCTCAATATGCTCTTCCGGCGCTTTTTGCGATTGATCCTCAGGTTGGATGTGATTTCGTTCCTGTCGGTTTGAGCTTAGGAGAAGCGGAACCGGAAACAATTGAGTACGGTGTACCTGCAGTTCTGTTCTCAAGACTGATCACAGGACCGCTCGCAGTTGTGATTGCATTCTTGTTCAGTATTGGACTTTACGATTCTTAATTATTTTAGTGAGGGTAGATGCCTTCAATGGTATCTGCCCTCGAAAATTGAAGGCGATGAAAATCTACAAATTATAAAATTGTGATTTTTACAGCCTAAATTTTGTCAACGGTTCTGAAGAATCGGACAGAAAGTTAAGACGATGAAAATCTACAAACTAAAATTTGTGATTTTCTAGCCTAAATTCTGTCGGGCGATTTTCCGAAGAAAATCGGACAGAATGTTAAGACGATGAAAATCTACAAACTAAAATTTGTGATTTTCTAGCCTAAATTCTGTCGGGCGATTTTCCGAAGAAAATCGGACAGAATGTTAAGACGATGAAAATTTACAAACTAAAATTTGTGATTTTCTAGCCTAAATTCTGTCGGGCGATTTTCCGAAGAAAATCGGACAGAATGTTAAAAGGAGACTCATATGGATTATAAATCTCAAATTACCGGTATAGGACCGATGGCATTAGATTTTTTGGCAGAAAATATGGTTATCGTATTTAATGATAATGCACCTTCAGAATTAGCGGAACTGTCTATTTTGCATAAGGAATGCCAAGTAGATCAAGACATCAAGGCTGGTGATGTTGTTGTAATTGGAAATGGTAGTTACGTTGTGACGGCTGTGGGAGAAGAAGCAAATAAAACCTTCCAGACAATGGGACATTGTACCCTTAAGTTCACAGGAAAGCAGGAAGTAGAGCTTCCCGGTCATATAGAACTCTTGGGAGAAGGAATACCCGAAATTAAAATCGGGGATATGCTGGAAATCCTGTATACTTAATCAAGTAGAGTAGAGAATTCCGAATTATAAATTAATATTTTTTAATTCGTCAATAAATTTAATAAATAAATTTATTAATAAATGAACTTTCTTTTCAAAGAAATATTATCAATATGCACAAGTTTCAAAAATGAGGAAGTTGCTAATAATTATTGCTATCATCAGATATAGAAAGGTTAAGGAAAATGTGGGGATTAAATAAGAAATTAGCTGCACTCGACAGCAGAGGAGAAAAAATTCAGGCCAGTATCGTTGGTGCTGGACAGATGGGCAGAGGCATGGTCAGCCAGATGATGTCGATGAAAGGCATGACACCTGCCATTGTAGTAGATATTAATCCAGAGCTTGCAAAAACGGCTTACTTGCATGCAGGCTTGAAGGAAGATGATATCAAGTTTGTTAAAAGCATAGCAGAAGCAAATACATGGATGGAGCAGGGCAAATATATTTACACTGACAATGCAGACATTGCTGCTAAAGCCAACCTAATACAGGTAGCAATTGATGCTACTGGGGTTCCTGAAGTCGGAGCGAAGTTTGCTGTGGACACGATTAACAGTAAGAAACATATCGTTATGCTTAATGTTGAGACCGATGTAGTTATCGGATCTTATCTGAAGCAGCTGGCAGACAATGCAGGTGTTGTTTATACCGGTTCTGCAGGAGACGAACCAGGCGCAGTAATGGAACTTTTCGATTTTGCGGATGCTCTGGGATTTGAAGTTAAGGCACTCGGTAAAGGAAAGAATAATCCAGTGGATTTGGAATGTAATCCGGATAGTCTCTATGAATATGCGACCAAAAGAGGTGTAAGCCCTAAGATGCAGACGGCCTTTAGTGATGGAACTAAAACGATGGTTGAAATGACCGCAATGGCCAATGCCACCGGGTTTATTCCCGATGTACGTGGTGGTCATGGAGCTGTCGCTACAGCGAAGGAACTGGCAGATGTTTTCCGATTAAAAGAAGAAGGCGGAATTTTAAATCAGTATGGCATCGTTGATTACATCAATGGTGTTGCTCCGGGAGTTTTCGTCATCATCTCAACGAAATTGCCCGATGTAAAGCATGAAATGGCATATCTCAGTATGGGTGATGGACCGAACTATTCTCTCTACAGACCATATCATTTGACAAGTCTTGAAACTCCATTATCCGCAGCAATGGCAGTACTGGATCACCAGGCAACCATTGTACCAACACACGGAATAGTTGCTGAGACGATCACTGTGGCAAAAAAAGATCTTAAGGCAGGGGAAATGCTGGATGGAATTGGGGGATTCACGGTATATGGAACCTTTGAAAAAGCTGAGGTTGCGAGGCAGCTCGGTGCAGTTCCGCTGGGGTTGATTAACAAGAAAACGAAATTGTTAAAGGACGTGAAAAAAGGCGAACTGATCACTTACGATATGATAGACCTTGATCAGAATTCTCTGATCGTACAATTGAGAAAACTCCAAGATCGATTCTTCTTATAAATTATCAAATGACAGAGCACAGATTCATCGATTATGGAATTTGTGCTCTGTATTGTTTTAGCTCGCCCAGTTGTGAAAATAAATGGAGGGCGAACTTGTGTAACGAAATTATAACGTTCCGTAAGCGGAACTTCTACGCAAGCAAAGCTAGGACGTTTTAGATTTCGACTGTTAAGAGGGAAAAATGTATAAATTAATTGCGATAGATGTGGATGATACCCTATTGAATGATGAAGGGATCATCAGCGAAGAAAACAAAACTGCGATCCAGAGAGCAGAAAATGCCGGTGTAAAAATCGTAATTGCATCCGGAAGAAGCTATGCTTCTACAAAGCAATATATCAAAGAACTGGTATTGCCGAATCTCACGGTGAGTCTGAACGGAGCATATATCCAGGATCCTGCGGATGACCGGCTTGTGGCCAGCTTTCCGATTGACCAAAGAATCACGATGGAAATAATGAAGGACATAGAGCCTTTTAAATTGCATACAAATTTTTATTGCGGTGAAAAAGTGTTTTGCCAGGGACCTTCAGAACAAGCACTATTTTACAGCCAGATGAATCGAATCGAAATGGACTATGTTGAATCGCTGGTAGAATTAAGCAAAATAGAGCACGCAGGGAAGCTGCTGATGAGTGATGACCATGAAAAGCTGAAACCGATTAGAGATTTGCTGCAGAAAAAGTATGGAGATAAATTGAATATTGCTTTTTCCAAGCCTTTCTTCCTGGAAGTGACGGATAAAAAAGCGTCCAAAGGTGCCGCTTTATTGAAGGTCGCAGAGATGTACGGAGTCAGGCCGCAGGAGGTCATCGCCATAGGCGATAGTGAAAATGACATTACGATGATTAGAAATGCCGGAATGGGTATTGCGATGACAAATGCAAAGGAAAAGATAAAAAAAGAAGCAGACTATGTAACCCTTTCAAACAATGAAAGCGGAGTAGCCTATGCGATCAACAAATTCATATTGAAAGAACAAAAAGACCGGGAGGAAAAATAAATGGAACTAAGCAAAGAAAAAATGAAAGAAATGTATCTAAAGATGCTGCATACAAGACTGTTTGAAGAAAAAGTGGCATATTTCTTCTCGATGGGGATGGTACATGGAACAACCCATCTATCAGTGGGAGAGGAAGGAAGCGCAGTGGGAGCGTGCAGCGCACTTGAAAAAGAAGACCTGATAACCAGTACCCATAGAGGACATGGACATTGCATAGGAAAAGGGATCGACCTGAATAAAATGATGGCAGAGCTGTTAGGCAAATCAACAGGATACTGCAAGGGAAAAGGCGGATCCATGCATATTGCAGACCTGAGCCGAGGAAATCTGGGAGCGAATGGAGTAGTAGGAGGAGGACATTCCATCTCAGTGGGAGCAGCGTTGACCTTGAAGATGAAAAAGAAGGACAATGTAGTCGTATGCTTTTTCGGAGACGGAGCATCCAATGAAGGAAGCTTCCACGAGGCGATCAATCTGGCATCCGTGTGGAAACTGCCAGTGATCTTCATCTGTGAAAACAATCTGTATGGAATGTCGGTGCCGGTAAGCAAATCCATGAACATCAAAGATGTAGTAGACAGAGCAGCGGGCTATGGAATCAAAGGTCAGGTGATCGATGGAAACGATGTGGTGGAAGTATACAACACAGTGAAGGAAGCCAAAGAATACGTAAAAGAAAACGGACCGATGCTGATCGAGGCGAAGACATACAGGTGGCTGGGACATTCCAAGAGTGATGCAAACGTATACCGAACAAAAGAGGAAATTGCAAGCTGGAAAGAGAAATGCCCGATCAAGCGCTTCAGAGCCTACCTTGAAAAGAATAAAGTGTTTACAGGCAAAGAATTGGATGCAATGGAGAAACAGGCGTCAGAAGATATCGAAAAGGCAGTGGAATTTGCGCAAAGCAGCCCATATCCAGCCTTAGATACCATACTGGATGATGTATACGCATAGGAAGAGAAGTGAGATGGAGGCAAAGAAATGAGTGAAATAACATATGCACAGGCGATAAAAGACGCCATGAGTGAAGAAATGAGACGAGATGAAAATGTATTTCTGATGGGAGAAGATGTGGGGCTGTATGGCGGAGCATTTGGAGTATCCGTTGGAATGTTTCAGGAATTTGGAGAAGAAAGAGTCCGGGATACGCCGATTTCCGAAGCAGTGATCGCAGGAGCAGCAGCAGGAGCGGCAGTAACCGGGATGCGTCCGATTGCCGAGATCATGTTCAGCGATTTTACGACGATATCAATGGATCAGCTGGTGAACCAGGCGGCCAAGATGAGATATATGTTTGGAGGGAAGGCAAAAGTGCCGATGGTACTGCGAACCCCAGGGGGATCAGGAACCGGAGCGGCAGCCCAGCATTCCCAAAGCTTAGAGGCATGGTTCTGTCACGTTCCGGGACTAAAGGTAGTAGTGCCGTCGACACCGTATGATGCCAAAGGACTGCTGAAAGCAGCGATACGAGATGACAATCCGGTGGTATTCTTTGAGCAAAAGCTTCTTTATCGAAAAAAAGGAGAAGTGCCAGAAGAAGATTATGAGATAGAGCTAGGGAAGGCAGATGTGAAAAGAGAAGGAAAAGACCTGACCATCATTACCTATGGAAGAATGGTACCAACCTGCCTTAACGTTGCAGAAGAGCTGGAGAAAGAAGGGATCGACATAGAAGTGGTAGATCCAAGAACCCTGCTTCCCCTAGATAAAGATACCTTAGTGAAGTCGGCAAAAAAGACAGGAAAAGTGTTGATCGTACACGAAGCAGTACAAACCGGAGGATTCGGCGGAGAAAT
The DNA here is from genome assembly GCA_963665645.2 of Anaerovoracaceae bacterium. GTDB lineage: Bacteria > Bacillota > Clostridia > Peptostreptococcales > Anaerovoracaceae > Anoxybacterium. Next base: position 20,137 of record CAXXQN010000007.1, read on the forward strand.
TGCAGCGGTGATAGCAGACAGCGAAGCATTCTACTACCTGGATGCACCGATCAAACGGATGGGGGGACTGGATGTTCCGATACCATACTGCCCGGAACTTGAAAAAAATGTCGTTCCAACAGAAGAGAGAATCAAAGAGACAGTCTATACTCTCGTGAAATAGTACGACAAAAATCAATGAATCAAAGATTCATGATTTTTCAGCATAAATTCTGCCGTACGCCGCAGAAGGGCCGGGCAGAATGTTAAGGAGGGAAAAGCATGGCAACAGCAATCATCATGCCAAAAGCAGGAATGGCGATGGAAGAAGGAACCGTCGTCAAATGGATGAAGGCAGAAGGAGAACCAGTTGAAAAAGGAGAACCCCTGCTTGAAATATTAACCGATAAAGTGAATATGGAAGTAGAAGCCCAGGTAAGCGGGACATTGATCAAAATCCTGAAAAAAGAAGGCGAAGCGGTACCCGTAACCCAAACGATAGGATACATTGGAGAGCGGGGAGAAAAAGTAGAGGAAACAGAAAACGCAGGGACTAAAACAAAACAGGAAGAAAAGAAAAAAGAGGCACCAAAGACAGCAGACCCAGAACAGGTCAAGCTGGTCTCAGCCACCGGAAAAGTGGCGGCAACCCCAGCAGCCAGGAGAATTGCAGCAGAAAAAAATATCGAGCTGACGAAAGTGAAAGCAACCGGAGCGTATGGAGAAATCAAAGAAAGAGATGTCCTTTCCTATCAAGGCATCGTAATCAGCCCGCTTGCAAAAAGAGCAGCAGAAGCAAATGGAATCGATCCGTCGACCGTTTCCGGAAGCGGCTACAATGGGAAGGTACTGATGCAGGATATCGCATCCAAACTGGAAGCAGATACCCCGGCAGAGAGCGAAGCATCGGCGGCAACCCCAGCAACGCAAGGATCAGCAGCAGGTCAGATTACAGCAGACGGAAAAGAGATTTTAGAAGAAGAACCATACAGCGGAATCAGAAAAATAATCGGAGACAGACTGGCACAGAGCAAGTTTACCGCACCCCATCTATACTTTACCCAGAAGGTGAATCTGGACAAGCTGCTTGAGGTAAGAAAACAAATTAACGAAGCACAAGAAAAGAAAACCTCCGTGACAGATTACATCGCAAGAGCAACCATAAAGGCGCTGCAGAAGTATCCGGATTTAAACGAATCCCTGGTTGGAGATAACATTGTAAAATACAAAAGCATAAACCTGGGAATCGCAGTAGCAGCACCGGGGGGACTGATTGTACCCGTAGTAAAAAATGCAAATCAAAAGACCGTCGTAGAGCTGTCAAAAGAAGCAAGCGCATTGTTTGAAAAAGCAAGAACAGGGAAACTGAAGCCAGATGAATATACAGGAGGAACGTTTACCATATCAAACCTGGGGATGTTCGGCATAGAAAACTTCACGGCGATTATCAATCCGCCGGAGGTAGGAATACTGGCAGTCAGTGCAACAAAGGACGAACCACTTGTTGTAGCAGATGAAAAAGGGGAGAAAACAATAAAGATCAAGCCGATGATGAACATAACCCTGACGGTGGATCATCGAGTGATCGATGGGCTGCTTGCAGCACAATTTGTAACAGAAATCAAGCGACTGCTTGAGAATCCGATAGAACTCATGATATAGGGGGGGGAGAAAAATGGCAACAGCAATCATCATGCCAAAAGCCGGAATGGCGATGGAAGAAGGAACCGTCGTCAAATGGTTTAAGGCAGAAGGGGAAACAATAGAAAAAGGAGAGCCTTTATTGGAGATCCTGACGGATAAGGTTAATATGGAGGTAGAAGCCCAGGTTTCCGGAACCCTGATCAAGATCCTGAAAAAAGAAGGAGAAGTGGTGCCGGTGATCCAGACGATAGGATATATCGGAGAAGCAGGAGAAGAAGTCGAGGAAGCAGAACAAAAGAGCGCTACAGAGGCAAAGACTTCTGCTGCAGTAAAAACCGAATCAGCAGTTGTAACCGAGAAAACCGCAGGGACAAAAGCAGATGGAGATCGTGGCGATGATCAATATGACGTAGTGGTGATCGGCGGCGGACCGGCCGGATATGTTGCAGCGATAAAAGCATCCCAGCTAGGCGGTAACGTTGCTTTGGTGGAAAAAGATATCGTAGGAGGAACCTGCCTCAACCGAGGATGCATTCCGACCAAGACCTATTTAAAAAATGCCGAGATTCTGGATACCATTCGTCACGCAGACAAGAGAGGCATCCTGCTAAAGTCCACCGATCTGGAAATAGACATGGATAAAATTGTAGCGGGAAAGAACGATGTTGTAAAAACATTGACAAACGGAGTGGCAGGTTTGCTTAAAAGCTATGGTGTCAAAACATTTCAAGGAATCGGCAAGATCACAAAAGATAAGAACGTAAGCGTTGACGGCAAAGAAAACATTAAAGCCAAAAATATCATTCTGGCAGGAGGTTCCAAACCATCCAGGATTAAGATACCAGGAATGGAAAGCAACCTTGTGATGACCAGTGACGAAATTCTGGATTTGAAAGAGATTCCAAAGCAGCTTGCAATCATAGGTGGGGGAGTGATTGGTATTGAATTGGCCACCGTATACAGCGCATATGGCAGCAAAGTGACCATCATCGAAATGGAAAACAGGCTCGCACCGATGATGGATCAGGAGGTTTCAAAGGAAATTACAAAAACCGTAAAAGCGAAACAGATTAAGGTGATGACCGCGACGAAACTGGAAAAGCTCCAAGAGAAGAACGGAAAACTGAAAATCTATACCGATCAGGGAGAATTTGAGGCAGACAAAGCATTGCTTTCCATCGGAAGAGTTGCCGATCTTGATGCACTCAGCGAGATCGAGCTTGAGATGGAAAGAGGGAAAGTCAAAGCCAATGACAAAATGGAAACCAGCGTAGAAGGGATTTATGCCGCGGGAGATATCAACGGAAAATTCATGCTGGCGCATGCCGCATTCAAAATGGGAGAAGTCGCAGCAGCCAATGCAATGGGGAAAAATGAAAAAGTAATACTGGACTATACGCCGAGTTGCATTTATACTATGCCTGAGGTAGGATGCGTCGGATTGACAGAAGAAACAGCCAGGAAAACCCATGAAATTGCCATCGGCAGATTCCATTTCGGAGCCAACGGAAGAGCACTGGCCTCAGGAGAAGGAAGCGGCTTTGTGAAAGTAATCATAGACAAGAAATATGGAGAAATCCTTGGCGTTCATATTGTAGGACCGGCTGCAGCAGAAATGATCAACGAAGCAGCAGCGCTTATGAGTATGGAAATTACAGCCTATGAAGTTTCAGAGATTATTCATGGACATCCGACCTATTCAGAAGCATTCATGGAAGCTGTCGCAGACAGCCTGAAAAAATGCATCCATAAACAAAGACCCAGTTAAAGCAAAGAAAAAGGAGAAGACAAAATGCAAAGCAAAGAAATTAAGGTCAAAAATAAGACAGGACTTCATGCAAGACCCGCGTCCGAATTTGTAAAAGAAGCCTCCAAATTCAAATCTGCGATTGCCATAGAGTTTCAAGGAAAGAAAGTCAATGCAAAAAGTATCATCCATGTATTGTCAGCAGGGATTGCAGCCGGAAGCACCATCACCCTTTCCGCAGACGGAGAGGATGAAAAGCAGGCGATAGAAGTTCTGTCCGGTGTAATTGATAAGTTTGAAGAATAAGGTGATTTAAAATGAAGATTGGTGTCCCGTGTTCGCCCGGATTGGCGATAGAAAAAGCATATATATTGGAAGAACCCGAAATATCAATTGATAAGAATGAAATCCCACAAAGTCAGGTAGAAGAAGAGCAGGACAGACTTGCCAGTGCATTCCAAAAGTCAAAAGACCAGCTTGCAAAGATCTATCAGAAGACACGGATTGCAGTAGGAGAAGAAGATGCCGAAATCATTCAGGCACATCAGATGATACTGGAAGATCCTGTATTCTATGACGAAATCAAAGCTGCGGTAGAGAAAGAACTGCTGAAGGCAGAATATGCAATCACCAAAAAAGTAGAAGAACAAGTTGCAATCTTTGAGCAAATTGACGATCCCTATATCCGAGAACGGGCAGCCGATATCAAAGATGTAGGAAATCGGTTACTGCTGAATGTGCTGGGACTGGAAATCAAAGATATTTCAAGCATGAAAGAAAAAGTAATCATTGTCGGCAAAGACATTACACCGTCCCTGATGGCAACCCTTGACAAAGACCATGTGAAAGGAATTTTGGCAGAGGTGGGCGGTGCGACAGCACATACCGCAATCCTTGCAAGAAATCTGGAGATTCCAGCCATTTTAGGAGCCGCGGGAGTATTGAACATGGTAAAAGAAGGACAGAACCTTGCAATAGACGGAAGCAAGGGAGAAATCCAAATCAATCCCGACGAAGAAAAAATCAAAGAAATCAAAAACAAGATAGAAAAAGCAGAAAAGATTAAAAAAGAGCTCAGTCTGATCAAAGACCAAAAAAGCGAGACAAAAGATGGACATCCCATTGAGCTTGTGGCCAATATCGGACTTCCCGCTGACAGCGAAAAAGCCTTAGCATATGGAGCAGAAGGAGTCGGACTTTTCCGGACAGAATTTCTTTATATGGACAGAAACAGCCAGCCCGACGAAGAAGAACAACTTGCAGCGTACAAAAAAGTACTAGAAGATATGAACGGAAAACCAGTGATTATCCGTACCCTGGATGTGGGAGGAGATAAAGAAATTCCTTACTTTAATCTTCCCAAAGAAGAAAACCCCTTCCTTGGATATCGGGCGATCCGAATTTGTCTGAAAGATAAAGAACTCTTCAAGATCCAGCTGCGAGCGATCCTGAGAGCGAGTAAGTTTGGAAACGCATGGATCATGTTTCCGATGATTTCAAATGTAGCAGAAGTGATCAAAGCAAAAGCCATTTTAGAAGAAGCCAAAGAAGAATTGAGACAGAAAAACCAGGAGTTTTCCGAAACGATCAAGATCGGCATTATGGTAGAAATTCCATCCACAGCAATTGCCGCAGATCTATTTACCGAAGAAATCGACTTTTTCAGCATCGGGACCAACGATCTGACCCAGTATACCCTTGCCGTGGATCGCGGAAATACAAACATAAGCTATATTTACAACAGCTTCCATCCCGCATTGCTCCGATTGTTCAATAATGTAATCCAAGCATCCCAAACAAAAGCAAAATTTACCGGGATGTGCGGAGAAATGGCTGGAAATCCACTGGCGACATTGCTCCTTTTAGGAATGGGCTTTGATGAATTGAGTATGAGCCCGAGTTCTATCCTTAAAGTAAAGAAAATTGTCACATCAGTGGACATGCGCTATGCAAAAAAAGTAGCACAGCATGCGATGAGCCTTTCCACAGCAGAAGAGATCGAAGCTTACCTGAAAGACGAACTGAGAGAGTTGGGTCTTGATTATCTTCTTGATCTCTAATGTTTAAAGAATAAATAACCTAAAATAGTTTGATCTGTTTCTGCCTAATAATTTATGTTAAAATACGAATAATCTGTATAGGTAGAAAAAAATGATGGGAAGATTCTGGGTAATTGTTTTCGAATTAACCCAGGAACGCGCTGGTGAAAGAATGAAATATATAGAAATTAAAACAAAAGATCCGCATTTTAATCTGGCAATGGAGGAGTATCTTCTAACGAATTGCAAGTCAAACGATACGTACTTTTTGCTATGGCAGAACGAACCTTCTATAATCATTGGAAAGCATCAGAATACGTTAGAAGAAATCAATACTAAATATGTAGAGGAAAATAATATTCACGTTGTAAGAAGAATGTCGGGCGGCGGTGCTGTCTATCATGATTTAGGCAATCTGAATTATTCCTTTATTATGAGGAATGGACAGGAAGATTTGTTTGATTTCAAAAAATTTACCTTTCCGATAGTCGAATTGTTGCAGCAATATGGAATGGATGCTCAGGTTAGCGGACGGAATGATATGACGATTGAAGGAAAGAAATTTTCTGGAAATGCACAATTTATCAGAAATAATAATCTGCTGCACCATGGAACCTTACTTTTCAATTCTGACATGGAAAGACTTCAAGCGGCCTTAAATGTTTCAAACGATAAAATTGCTTCAAAAGGAATTAAATCTGTTAGAAGCAGAGTGACAAACATTCAGGAGCATATGAAAGACAAGATTAGCATTGACGAATTCTGGAAACAATTGTCCGATCATATTGCGGCTCAGAATGAATATTGGGAACGAGTTGAACTGGAAGACTCTGATTTGATTGAAATTAATAAACTTGCGTCCGAAAAATACAATACATGGGACTGGAATTATGGCAATTCTCCATTATTCAATTTTAAAAATTCAAAAAGATTTGATGGAGGTAAATTGGAAGTGCGGTTGGATATTCATGAGGGATTGGTGAAAGACTGCAAATTTTATGGTGACTTTTTTAGCAGAGAAAATTTTGAAAGCATGGAAGAAAGTCTGCTTGGAGCAAGATATCAAAAAGATGAGATTTGGAAAGTATTGAATAATTTTCAAAACGATGATTTAATTATGGGAATTTCGACAGAACAAATTCTTGACACGATGTTTGACTGACTTTACTTTGGTGAAAGAATATTATATACTTGTTGTATGGATATTTGATTAATGAAAGGTTGGGAATGATGGATATTACTAAGGTTAATATGGATTTGTTCTGTGAGAGATGCAATGAGGAAACGGTTCATGTCATTACGTATGCCGGACAAAAAGTAATCAAGGCATATTGTACCCAATGCCATAAAGAATTTCATACGAATAAGGAGGCCGCTTTTGCGGCGTATACCGATGAAGTGATACAAAGGATCAGAACAAAACCGAATCGAATGAAAGCGGAACTGAAGCATCATCCTGTAAAATCTGTCATTTCAATGCCGGGTAGATTGATTACCAAATTTTTTCGCATCGAAAAAGAATATCAGGAAATTAAAAAGGAACTTGATCAAAAATAAAAGCGGGGACAGGTCGAACATCGTTTGACTTTGCTCCCGCTTTGCTTTATTACGTAGGAAATATCACTCTCAGTGATATTGACGGAGTATCAAAGAATGCACCTTGACCGTTGTCGCCCTTGCGGCGACATGTGGAAATAGGAAGCTTCGATTCCGTCATTTCCACTTTTTTTATTCAGTAGGAAATATCGTTCAAAACCAGGAATAAAAATAGAGGCCCCAAAAGGCCTCAAGGGAAAGAAGCGCATAAGAAAACAGAACCTGATTACCAAGGAATATCCTCATCCACAGGATCTTTAGGTAAATCATCGATAAGATGGATGATTTCATCAGGCTCTTCAGCGGGGAAATCATCATCGTAAAAGTCGTAGGACTCTTCGTGAAGAAAATAGTCCATGTCAAGGATGGAATCATCCGACATCGATTTGATTTCTGATTTTGTATATCCTTCAGGCGGATTCTTCATATATTTAGTGCGTAGTTTCTCGGCGGTGATTCGATTGTATTCAGATTTTTTCATATAAATATGCTTAGTCATTTTGCAGTACCTCCAATGGCACCATTATACACATCAAGGGGGCATAAAGGCAACATCACCAGGCCGGAAAACGCCGAGAAATTCCATATAGTTTCCACAAGAGCATCTAGTGGGATCATAGCCAAAGGATAGTTCGATTCGGAAAGCCCAATTTCTGCACAAGAGGCGGGCTTTCGCAGAATGTCTTGAAAGAAGGAAAACAAGCCTATCGGCAAACTTATGCTTTTTCGCATAGAGACCGTAATAGCGCAACGTGTTGAAATACTTTTCATGAATGTGAATGATAAGCCTTTCGATGAATTCAAAAGCAGGGATGGTTTCGTCCTGACGTTGTTCATCTTCATGGCGGTTGTACCAAAAAGAGATGTTTTGCCCATCGTAATTCGTAATACGTGATTGAGCCAAGGCAGGCCTTCCGATATATCTGGTGATGTAATTAGCGACGGTTTTGGGAGAGTTAAAATCAGATTTGGGAGCGTGGACATAGAAACCGTCCTTGTTGTTGGAATACATTTTGTTTTTCAGGAATTTGAACGAATCATTATCGAAGTGTCGCTCAAGGTGATAAAGCAAGGTAGTCTGCCATTTTTTCCGCAGCATCACATAAGGGAAAAAGTTGAATGCTTTCCAAGGAGTAAGCAGGCCGCAGGCACCTTCGGATACAATCATATGGATATGTGGATTCCACTTGAGATCGCGACCGAAGGTATGAAGGGAACAGACTATACCGGGAGTAAAGGATTCCTTATGATTCTGATTGTAAAACCAGTTGGTAATCGTTTGAGCAGCAGCCTTAAAAAGAAGATCCAAAAGGGCGCGGTTTTTTCTAAAAAGCTCACGAAGCTCTTGAGGGATCGTAAAAACAATATGCCTGTGGCGGCAGTTAATCAGCTTTGCAGATATGGAATCGGCACGATCTGCCTGATAGGCGGTGCCGCAGGTATTGCAGAAGCGGGATTTGCAGCGAAAAGGCACATAATGGAATCGATTGCAGTGATGACAGTAGTAGAGACCATAGCCCTTTTTCAAATCACCGCAATTAAGCATTTTTTCAACTTCATCCTTGACGATAGGACGAATGCTTGGATTGGAAGAGAGGAATGCGGGCCAGTGATCTTGAAATATTTGCTTGATGGTAAACTTCGAACTCACAAAACATCACCAAGTAAATTTTAAAGGATAAAAAACCATGACGCAACAAAAAAGTACGACGTAGTGATAAATTCCGCGTCGCACAAGCGTGGCGTAAGCCACTTTTTTTATTCAATAGGAAATATCATTTCCTATTGAATAAAAACAGGGAGTGCAGAGGGGGCACCCCTCGCCGATAAAGGAGGGTGCTCAGGCTGCTTGCAGCCGCCGAAGGGAACCATGGGTTCCCTAGCGGAAGTGGCGAAGCCACTTTTTTTATTTTTGGATTGCTTAGCGGTAAATGAAAACTGCAAAACGCGAAACGACTTGGCACTAATTTTTGTTTTATTAAGAGGTATTTTATGTATCAACAAGAAGTATTAATAATCAATAAGTCGGGTCTTCATGCAAGGCCTGCTGCCGAGTTCTCAAAGGCAGCTTCCCTATTTCAATCCCGTGTGAATATCATTTATCAAGGTCGCACGATTAATGCAAAAAGTATTATTAATGTTCTTGCAGCTGGGATTACAACTGGGTCTTACATTACGATTCGGGCAGAGGGTCTGGATGAAATCATTGCAGTTGAGACCTTGGCCGCGGTGGTGGAAAGTGGAATCGGCGAAGCTTCATTTGATTAATCCGTTGATTAATCCGTATTATATTAACATATTAAGACTTTAAATAACAGCGGCATGTGCCCTGTTATTTTTTTTTATCTAGTAGAAATATCGTTTCCTATTAGATAAAAAGGAGAGTCTTTTTTTTATACTAAAAAAGTAGAAACTACAAAATATACATTTCTAATTAAAGTATATTTTGTGAAAATAATCGATGCATGCATTGTATTGCAAAGCATGCACGTTTTATACAACTATTGGCATACTTATTGCTTTATAAATGGATGTGGATAAAAAGTAATTAAGATTATGTAAGTTAACCAAACAAAAACATAGGGGGAGTGCAAGTGGAAGAACTATTAAACTACATTTCAGAAGACCTGGTGATCATTAATATCAATGCGGAGGATGAATATGAATGCATTGAGCGGCTAGGCAACTTATTATACACAAAAGGTTTCGTAAAGGATACCTATGTGCAGGCAGTAAAAGACCGTGAAAAAATATTTCCGACAGGATTGTCTACGAATGGAGTAGGAGTGGCGATTCCTCACACGGATGCGATTCATGTAAATAAACCGGCAGTAGCCATCGGTACTTTGGAAAGACCGGTCATCTTTCATTTGATGGGCGATGATGAGCAAAATGTTAAAGTGGAATTATTATTTCAGCTTGCGATTAACGAACCATCAGAACAACTGCAGATGCTGCAGAGCCTGGTGGGCTTGTTTACGAATGAAGAACTACTGAAGAATTTGCAGCAGGCGAAAGACCCAACCAGCGTTATTTCTTTGATTCAAGCAGAACTTTCTCAAAAATTGGAGGGTGCGAATTTAATTTTGTAAAAGGAAGGCAATTGCAGAATAAACTTCAATTGCACCTTTTAAATAATAATTAAGGAGGAAAAAGTATGACATTTATTCAAACAGGCGTAGACTTTATTCTCGGTCTGGGCGTATCGGTAATGATGCCGATCATTATCACCATTTTCGGACTGGTATTGGGACAAGGATTCAAAAAATCGTTCCGAGCAGGTATTACTATCGGTGTGGGCTTTGTAGCCATTAATTTGGTTGTTGGTCTTATACTAGGTTCGGTAGGACCTGCAACAACAGCGCTTGTCGAGAATCTGGGATTTAAGCTTGACATCGTAGACGTTGGCTGGCCGATTGGTGCAGCAATTTCTTTCGGCACCCCTGTTGCTCCGTTATTAATTCCGATTATTCTTATTATGAACCTGATTCTGCTGGCAGTTAATTTTACAAAAACCATGGACGTAGATATCTGGAATTACTGGCATTTCATTTTTGCCGGTTCGGTTGCTTACTATTCTACCAATAACATGTTCCTGGGCATTCTTGCTGGCTGCCTCACAGCAGCGGTGACGTTCAAACTGGCAGACTGGACTGCTCCTGTTATGGAGCATCATTTTGGGCTTCCAGGTGTTTCACTTCCTCACAGTGAAACAATCAATTTCGCGCCCATTATGTACTTAATGAACAAAATCGAAGACAAGATCCCTGGCCTGAACAAACTGCAGGCAGATCCGGAATCTATCCGTAAAAGATTCGGTCTCTTGGGGGAACCGATGATGATGGGATTGCTTCTTGGAATGCTGATGGCAATTTTAGGTGGGTTCGATCTGAAAGGTATTCTTACTCTTGGAATTGAGATTTCGGCAGGCTTGACAGTTATGCCTAAAATGGTTGCGCTTCTGATGGAAGGTTTAATTCCTTTTTCTGAAGGGGCAAGAGAATTTATCCAGAAGAAATTTCCTGGGAAGGACGTATATATTGGTCTTGATGCTGCTATCGTTATCGGTAATCCGGCAAACATGGCTGTGGCTCTGCTGATGGTTCCTATCGCGATAGGGCTTGCGATGATTCTGCCTTACAATAGAATGCTTCCTTTGGCTGACCTTTCAGTACTTCCTTTTACAATGGTGTGGGCAGTAGCCGCCTCAAGAGGCAACATTGTTCGCGGTATCATCAACGGAATAGCTACTATGTGTATTGTGTTCTTCCTTGCAACCAACCTTGCCGAGCTTTCAACCGTCATGGGACATGCGGTTGGATTTGATTTCCCAGAAGGGGCAACAATGATTTCTGGTATTGATTCTGGTTCTCATATCATCCCTTGGATTATTATTCAGCTGATCAACTTTAAGAACCCTGCCATGATGGCTGTAGGTGCTGGTGCCGCAGTTCTTTACGGAGCGATCTGGTACTTTGTCAGAAATGATATTAAGAAGCAGTATGCGAAAGAACTTACTGAAGCAGAAGACAACAACTAGTCTCTGTATGGTGCGTAGTTCAATATGAAATGGATATCCGGCTTGTCGCTTAAATGCAAGCCGGTTCACAATGAGAAAGGAGTAATTTAAAATGGCTAAGAAAAAAATATTGGTGGCTTGTGGTACCGGTATTGCTACATCTACAGTTGTAGTGAATAAAGTCAAAGAAGTTCTTACTGAAAAAGGACTTGACGTTTCGGTAGATCAGTGCAAAGCTGCAGAAGTTCCAGGTAAAGCTTCATCCTATGATTTAATCATTGCTACCACACCAATCACGGGATCTGGAGATACGCCTGTGATACGGACGCTTTCTTTTCTCACAGGTGTAGGAATTGATAAGGATATTGCTACAATTATGGAAAAATTAAAATAAAAATAGGAGTAGATGAAAGGGTTGCGTATGAAAGCTGCGGTTTATTATGATGTAAATGACATTAGAATAGAAGATAGAGAATTGCCGGAACTGACGGATGGAGAAGCTTTGATTAAAATGCACGCGTGTGGTTTATGCGGCACGGATATCCATAAAGTGGCACATAAAACAGTGAAGCAGGGAACCGTGCTTGGCCACGAAGTGGGTGGTGAAATCGTTAAGTTGGGAAAAGGAGTTGAAAATTTTAGGCTGGGCGACCGCATTTTCATTGCACATCATGTCCCTTGTTTTACTTGCCCTTATTGTCAGAAAGGGCATCATACGGTTTGTAAGCAATGGAAACAAACGAATATAGAACCAGGAGGATTTTCGGAATATATCAGGGCTTCTGCTCTTCATGTGAAGCATTCTATGGTAAAGCTGCCTGATAGCATGACCTATGAGCAGGCTGCTATGATGGAGCCTACAGCTTGCGCGCTTCGCGCTATAAAGCGAGCAAACATCCAGCCGGGAGACAGTGTCATGATCGTCGGTACAGGGCAGGTGGGAGCAATCCTGATGCAACTGGCAAAGGCATATCGTGCTGGGATGGTTATTGCAAACGATGTGTCGGAGTATCGGCTTAAGAAGTCACAGAAACTGGGCGCAGACAGAATTATCAATGGCTCAAAAGAAGATACGAAATTGGCAGTTATGGAAATGACAAAAGGGCATGGAGCTGATGTCATTTTTGTGGCAGCGGCAGTGCCTGCCTTGCTTTCCACAGCGATGGATTGTGCAGCAAAAGGGGGAACGGTTCTATCCTTTGCTATCTTTAATCAAGATATAGGTGTTCCTATAATTGCTAACCGTATCTGTATGGATGAAGTGAGCCTGATCGGAAGTTATTCCTCCACACCTTTTGAATATCAGACGGTTCTGGAATTGATTAACAAAAAGGTTATTAACGTCGATACGATGATTACCCATCGGTTTCCTCTTAGTCAACTGAATGAGGCAATCAGCACAGCTACCAATCCCAAAGAAAAATGTCTCAAAGTTATGATAACTCCAAATTGACAAAGGAGGTAATCCATTGATAAATATAAATCTAAACGGAAAAATTGCATTAGTAACAGGCTGTGACAGTTCGGAATCAAGAAGCATCGCTGAGTTTTTAGCACAGGCTGGTGCCAATGTTGCTTTTCAATATGAAAAAGAGGAACAAATAGCACGGAAGCTTGCTGAAAAGATCAACGCAGCGGGTGGGAAATCAGAACCTTTTTTTGCAAAGCTCAGCAACTATAAGGAGGCAGAGCATCTCGCGGAAAAGATTGTTTCACTCTACGGAAAAATTGATATTCTTGTGAATGACATTAAACTTTTTTCGTATTCCCCAGTTGCGGAACTGACATTGAAACAATGGAATGAATCATTACAGCACAATCTGTATAGTGTCTATCATATTTCTAAATATGTTAGCCAGTTCATGTCCGGGCAGGGAAAAGGATCCATCGTCAATATTACATCAGCAGCTCCATTTTCGGGGATGGAAGGAGGAATCGATTTTTCCGCATCGGAAGCTGCGATTCATGGGATCACCTTGGCTATGGCAAGAGAATTAACCGTGAAAGGAATCAGAGTTAATGCCATTGCCCCGGCAAGAGAGCTTTTTAAGAATCGCAGTGACATTGGAAAATTCGCCGTTTATCTTGTATCCTCTCTGGCAGATGGAATTAGCGGTGAAATTTTTAAGCTAAATGGCATTTTGTGCCAGGAAGGAGATGCTGGATGAAAAGGTTTAATCTAGAAGGCAGGGTGACTCTCGTTACTGGTTCTGGCAAAGGAATCGGACGAGAAATTGCATTGCAGATGGCTGAGGCCGGTGCAACGATTGTAGTCACAGATATCTCAGAAGAATCTGGCACAGAAGTATGTCAGGAGATTAGCAACTTGGGTGGAGATGCTGTTTTCATTGCTATGGATATCAGCAGCCCCAGTGATGTTGAAAAAGCAAAGAAACTGATATTGACAACCTTTGGAAGGCTGGATATCATTGTTTGCAATGCAGGAATCACATTTCGCAGAGAATTTGAAGACCTGACACCTGAAGAATTCGATAAAACAGTTAAAATTAATTTGACCGGTACGTTCAATACAATTAAAGGTCTTTTGGAACCAATGATCGATGCTGGAAGCGGAAAAATTATATTAATTGCATCTGCATCCGCATACACCGGAAGTGGTGGCGGTGCACACTATTCTGCCACGAAAGCCGGACAGATCGGTATGACTAGAACCCTGGCCAAAGAGCTGGGACCAAAGGGAATCAATGTAAACTGCATTGCACCAAGAACAATTGCTACAGAGATTCTGGATCACTTATACCCACCTGGATCAGCTCGGGATGCCTTGATTGGACAAATACCACTTAGAAGGATTGGTATGTCGGAAGATATCGCAAATGCAGCGGTTTATCTGGCTTCTGACGAAGCAGGCTATGTCAGCGGTCAGACGCTTTTAGTAGATGGTGCAAGAACATAATAGTAGGGAGGATTCAAAAATGGCAAAGAAAGTACTGGTAGCATCCGGAACATCCACCAATAAGATGAAATTTGCAGTGGATACGATTAAAAGCATTTGCAGCAGCAAAGGCGTAGATGTGGAGGTCAGGGCTGAAAACATTTATGATGTGAAATTGGAAAATGAACACCCTGATGTTATCGTAACCATAGGCCCTGTTAACTTTAAAACAGAGATACCGATTGTCAGTGGAATGGCATTTATTACAAAAATGGGCATGGAGAAAACTGTTGATGAAATTATCGGGAAGTTACAGTAATATAAAGGGTATCAAATGGAAAAAATATCAATATCACTGATAGTATCTGTCATGATGTTGATAAGAATTTCTGGGGGATTTTTTCATAAAGCTTATTAAGTGTCGAATTTTCGGTTAAGTATAATGTAATCGGAGCAGCACATAGTTTTCACGTAAGTAGGTGTAGAACATGAACGAAAAAATCAGAAGTTGTATTCAGATCGAAGACAAGAAAAATCCCCTGACAGATGAGCAGATTGCTAAGAAATTGGGGATCAAAAGAGAACAGGTCACTGCGCTAAGGCGAAAGGAAAACCTTCCTGATTCTCGTGAAAGGAGGAAGCCTTATCTGCTGAAGGATATCGGTGAACTCTTGAAAAACAATCCAAATATCAAAGAAAGTGCCCTAATCAGCAAAATTAACGGTAGTGGTTATGAGGTTTCTAGATTTCTAATTCGTCAGTATACCAAAGAAATCTTGATGCAGCCTGGACAATCAAATAAGGACACTACATCAAAGCAGAAGGAGAAAGTATTATCCTCTGGATTTGTGGCTCAGACTAAAACGCAAGAGGATCCATTTTCTCATATGATTGGGCATGATCAAAGCTTAAAGTCTGTTATCATGCAGGCCAAGGCATCGGTATTCTATCCGCCGAGAGGCCTTCATACTATGATTTATGGCGAGCCAGGAGTAGGAAAAAGCGATTTGGCAGAATCGATGTATAATTGCTCAAAGCTTTCTGGGATGATTGCTGAAACTGCACCATTCGTTGCTTTTAATTGTGCGGATTATGCCAATAACCATCAACTGTTGATGGCTCAGCTTTTTGGTTATGCGAAGGGAGCTTTTACAGGAGCCGAGAAAGATAGAGAAGGTTTGGTCGAAAAAGCGAATGGAGGCGTTTTGTTTCTTGATGAAGTCCATCGACTTGGACCTGAGGGTCAGGAGCAGCTTTTTTATTTAATTGACAAAGGAAGTTTCCGTAGACTTGGTGAGACGAACAGTAACCGGAAAGCTTCTCTTCAGATTCTCATGGCAACAACAGAAAATCCTGATTCTACGCTTCTTTTGACCTTTCGAAGACGGATCCCCATGATGATTGAGCTTCCACCTCTTTGTGCACGACCGCTGAAAGAGAGATTTGAGTTGATCGTAAATCTTTTTTCAAGGGAAGCCACCAGAACCAATACTCTAATGGAGGTGGATTCTGAGGTTATCCGCGCTTTGCTGCTCTATGAATGCCCCGGTAATATCGGTCAGTTATGGAGTGATATTCAGGTATCCTGTGCAAGGGGATTTTTGGATCGGATGGTTACCCAGACGGATTTGATAAAAATATCAGTAGATGACTTGCCACAACATACAAGGAAAGGTCTGCTTAAAATACGCAATAGGGGTGAAGTGGAAAATTTTGCTCATGGTAATCTTGAAATTTCGCCTGGAAACTTGATTAGAAAACCGCTTTTTAAAGAAGACCTATACTCGTTGTCATCGGAGATTTATCCGTATATTGAGAATCGATATACTCAACTTCAACAGCAGGGAATGACTGATGAAATTATCAACTCTTACATCGGAGGGGAACTTGATAGCCGGTTTAAAAAAGTAATTCAGAATATCAATCGAAACTCCAGGTCTTTGATGAAAACCGATTTAGTTAATATTGTCGGAATCGAAATTGTCGATCTCGTAGAAAAAATGTTGAAGATAGCTGAGCAAAGGCTTCATGTAAGCAGTGATACCCTTTTCTACAGCATAGCGATTCACTTGAAGACCAGCATAGACCGCATCAAACAGGGGAAAGTGATTTTAAACCCCAGAACTATGCAAATCAAGGAGGAGCATAAGGAAGAATTTGAAACATCAAAACTTATGGTTGCTCTTGCAGAGGAAATTTTAAAAATTAAGTTTCCGGAAAGTGAAGTGGGGTTTATGGCTATGTGCATACTTACCCTTTCCAATCAGGAGGAAACAGAAGAGGAAGGGAGAGTCGGGATCGTTTTGATATCCCATGGGCACGTGGCGAGTGGAATGAGCGAGGTGGCTAACCGGCTGCTGGGGGTATCTCATGCCAAGAGTGTCGAGATGTCCCTGGATGAAAGCCCGGAAGATGCCCTGGATCGGGTAATTGATGCAGTTACCAATGCGGATGAAGGCAAAGGAGTGGTTCTCTTGGTGGATATGGGTTCTTTGGTAACTTTCGGAGAAATCGTGACGCAAAAGACAGGAATTATCACACGTGTGATTGTCAGAACCGACACGGTATTAGTCATAGACGCAGTTCGAAGAGCGATTATTCCCGGCATGGACATTGACCAGCTTGTCAGCGTACTGGAGGAAAATCCCAAATATATTACCCGCCTTTCGCAAAAGGGTATTCCTTATAATAATTTAAATCCAAAGGTAATTTTAACAGTTTGTATTACAGGGGAAGGCTCCGCAATGAAAGTGAAAGAGCTCCTGAAGAATCTGCTTCCAGATCTCAGTGAAAAGTTGGAAATCATTCCGATTGGTGCAATGAGTGGAAATACGAAGGAGATCATTGCAAGCATTCGGAAATCTAAAGATGTTATCGCGGTGGTTGGTACAATTAATCCTAATATTTCGGACTTGCCATTTATTTTTATTGAAAGCATTTTGAGAGGCCCGGGAATAAACCAACTGAGGAATCTTGTTGATTTCACTGCTTCTTCAATAGTGGCAGACATAGCGTCTACAGATGGCATAGGAAAAAAGCCTGGAACAAATTTGAACGAATTATTTTTACCTTCTCTTACCGTATTTGATTTGGATGGCAGCACGAAAGAGGAAGTCATAAAAAAAATAGGCAATTTTATGCAAGAGCGGAAAGTCGTGATCAATGGCTTTACAGAAAATGTTCTCGAGCGGGAAAAGGTAGCGAGCACTTTTATTGGCTTTCATTCAGCAATTCCTCATGCAGATCCAAGATATGTAAAAAAACCGGTGATCGCCTTTGCAAAACTAAAAAACGAAGTTCTCTGGGATGCCTATCCAGTTCGGTTTATTTTTATGCTGGCGCTACCGGAAGATGGACAGGAGTTCGTGACACAGTTTTATAAACTGTTGAAGTCAGATGGCTTCGAAGATGCAATGGCAAAAATTGAAAGCGGACAACAACTGGTGGAATTTGTCCAAAATAAAGTTAAGTAGTTTAAGGAGGTTAAAAATGAAGGAATACAATTATCCTACGGGATATTATCTGGTATCCATATTAGGTCCCAATATTTTGATGGTTGGAGTCCTGATTTGGGGTATTTATGATCGCCTTTCCGGAGATAAAAGTTTACTGAACCAGTTTGTTATTACTTTTGTTCCGCTCCTTTTGTTAAGCTCACTTGCTGCAATGAACCAACCGCATCGTATTACAGATGACGATGAAAAAATCACGTTATATGGTTTTTTTCAAAAACATAAATACACATGGGCGGAGATCGAATTCCTAAGAATCCGCAGGTTCATCATGACTGACCGTGTTCTTGTGAGAATTGGGAAGGAAAGAGTTTTAGGAGGCAGATACTGGCTTGATACCGATTCGCTGCAAGGAAGTAGTGAGTTGTTGGAAAAAATGATTCCGTTTGATCCGCAGTATGAGATGAATAACAAAGGAAAGACGAAGAGAAAGAAGTAGTAACATGTATAAAATGATTGCAATTGATTTGGACGACACTCTGCTAAATGACTGCCACGAAGTAAGCAAAGAGGATAAAGAGGCTTTATTTAAGGCTCAAAAAGAGGGTGTCAAGTTATGTATGATGACGGGGCGGAACTATTTGTCTACGAAACCATTTCTTGAAATGGCAGCTTTTGAAGATTTGACGGGCTGCTTAAACGGTGCTTACATAGTCGATTCCGTTACAGACAACTTTTTATATCAGTATTCTATTAACAGCAATGTTTGTTCCGAGATCCTGAAATATATTGAGAAAACAGGTGTTCATGTAAATTTTTATCATGATCATGAAGTTGTGAGTAGAGAAAAAAATCATATTACTGATTATTATAGAGATTTAACCGGTATTGAACCTGAACCGGTGGGTAAGTTATCCGAATATGTTCTTGACACAAATGTAAGCGCGGGGAAATTATTATTGATCGATGAGAATGAGAAACTGAAACAAATTCAGAAGGTACTTGAGGAAAAGTACCATGAGGTTGTGCATCTTACTTTTTCCAAGCCGAGACATTTAGAGATAAACAGCATTTGTGCATCAAAAGGCAATGCAGTAAAAGTGATAGCGGAGCATTATCATATTGCCAGAGAAGAGATCATTGCGATTGGAAACGATGAAAACGACATTACGATGATCAGAAATGCCGGTTTGGGAATCGCGATGGGAAATGCAAAGGAAAAGATAAAAAAAGAAGCAGACTATGTAACCCTTTCAAACAATGAAAGCGGAGTAGCCTATGCGATCAACAAATTCATATTGAAAGAACAAAAAGACCGGGAGGAAAAATAAATGGAACTAAGCAAAGAAAAAATGAAAGAAATGTATCTAAAGATGCTGCATACAAGACTGTTTGAAGAAAAAGTGGCATATTTCTTCTCGATGGGGATGGTACATGGAACAACCCATCTATCAGTGGGAGAGGAAGGAAGCGCAGTGGGAGCGTGCAGCGCACTTGAAAAAGAAGACCTGATAACCAGTACCCATAGAGGACATGGACATTGCATAGGAAAAGGGATCGACCTGAATAAAATGATGGCAGAGCTGTTAGGCAAATCAACAGGATACTGCAAGGGAAAAGGCGGATCCATGCATATTGCAGACCTGAGCCGAGGAAATCTGGGAGCGAATGGAGTAGTAGGAGGAGGACATTCCATCTCAGTGGGAGCAGCATTGACCTTGCGGATGAAAAAGAAGGACAATGTAGTAGTATGCTTTTTCGGAGACGGAGCATCCAATGAAGGAAGTTTTCACGAGGCGATCAATCTGGCATCCGTGTGGAAACTGCCGGTGATCTTTATCTGTGAAAACAATCTGTATGGAATGTCGGTGCCGGTAAGCAAATCCATGAACATCAAAGATGTAGTAGACAGAGCAGCGGGCTATGGAATCAAAGGTCAGGTGATCGATGGAAACGATGTGGTGGAAGTATACAACACAGTGAAGGAAGCCAAAGAATACGTAAAAGAAAACGGACCGATGCTGATCGAGGCGAAGACATACAGGTGGCTGGGACATTCCAAGAGTGATGCAAACGTATACCGAACAAAAGAGGAAATTGCAAGCTGGAAAGAGAAATGCCCGATCAAGCGCTTCAGAGCCTACCTTGAAAAGAATAAAGTGTTTACAGGCAAAGAATTGGATGCAATGGAGAAACAGGCGTCAGAAGATATCGAAAAGGCAGTGGAATTTGCGCAAAGCAGCCCATATCCAGCCTTAGATACCATACTGGATGATGTATACGCATAGGAAGAGAAGTGAGATGGAGGCAAAGAAATGAGTGAAATAACATATGCACAGGCGATAAAAGACGCCATGAGTGAAGAAATGAGACGAGATGAAAATGTATTTCTGATGGGAGAAGATGTGGGGCTGTATGGCGGAGCATTTGGAGTATCCGTTGGAATGTTTCAGGAATTTGGAGAAGAAAGAGTCCGGGATACGCCGATTTCCGAAGCAGTGATCGCAGGAGCAGCAGCAGGAGCGGCAGTAACCGGGATGCGTCCGATTGCCGAGATCATGTTCAGCGATTTTACGACGATATCAATGGATCAGCTGGTGAACCAGGCGGCCAAGATGAGATATATGTTTGGAGGGAAGGCAAAAGTGCCGATGGTACTGCGAACCCCAGGGGGATCAGGAACCGGAGCGGCAGCCCAGCATTCCCAAAGCTTAGAGGCATGGTTCTGTCACGTTCCGGGACTAAAGGTAGTAGTGCCGTCGACACCGTATGATGCCAAAGGACTGCTGAAAGCAGCGATACGAGATGACAATCCGGTGGTATTCTTTGAGCAAAAGCTTCTTTATCGAAAAAAAGGAGAAGTGCCAGAAGAAGATTATGAGATAGAGCTAGGGAAGGCAGATGTGAAAAGAGAAGGAAAAGACCTGACCATCATTACCTATGGAAGAATGGTACCAACCTGCCTTAACGTTGCAGAAGAGCTGGCGGGAGAAGGGATCGATATAGAAGTGGTAGATCCAAGAACCCTGCTTCCTCTTGATAAAGATACCCTGGTAAAGTCGGCGAAAAAGACAGGAAAAGTGTTGATCGTACACGAAGCAGTACAAACCGGAGGATTCGGGGGAGAAATCGCAGCGGTGATAGCAGACAGCGAAGCATTCTTTTATCTGGATGCACCGATCAAACGGATGGGGGGACTGGATGTTCCGATACCATACTGCCCGGAACTTGAAAAAAATGTCGTTCCAACAGAAGAGAGAATCAAAGAGACAGTCTATACTCTCGTGAAATAGTACGACAAAAATCTATGAATCAACGATTCATGATTTTTCAGCATAAATTCTGCCGTGCGCCGCTTGAGTACCTATCCACATTTGCGAAGCAAATGTCGGGAAGGTGCCATACAGAAATTCCCCAGCTTTAGCTGGGTGGAATTTTTCAGTTGCGCTGGGCAGAATGTTAAGGAGGGAAAAGCATGGCAACAGCAATCATCATGCCAAAAGCAGGAATGGCGATGGAAGAAGGAACCGTCGTCAAATGGATGAAGGCAGAAGGAGAACCAGTTGAAAAAGGAGAACCCCTGCTTGAAATATTAACCGATAAAGTCAATATGGAAGTGGAGGCGCAGGCATCAGGGACATTGATCAAGATCCTGAAAAAGGAAGGCGAAGTGGTACCCGTAACCCAAACGATAGGATACATTGGAGAGCGGGGAGAAAGCATAAAAGAAACAGAGGAACCGACCGAAGCAAAAGAAGATAAGGCCGAAACAAAAGAAACGAAACAAGAAGAAAAGAAAGCACAGGGGGAGGCAGCAGAACCAGAACAGGTCAAGCTGGTCTCAGCCACCGGAAAAGTGGCGGCAACCCCAGCAGCCAGGAGAATTGCAGCAGAAAAAAATATCGAGCTGACGAAAGTGAAAGCAACCGGAGCGTATGGAGAAATCAAAGAAAGAGATGTCCTTTCCTATCAAGGCATCGTAATCAGCCCGCTTGCAAAAAGAGCAGCAGAAGCAAATGGAATCGATCCGTCGACCGTTTCCGGAAGCGGCTACAATGGGAAGGTACTGATGCAGGATATCGCATCCAAACTGGAAGCAGATACCCCGGCAGAGAGCGAAGCATCGGCGGCAACCCCAGCAACGCAAGGATCAGCAGCAGGTCAGATTACAGCAGACGGAAAAGAGATTTTAGAAGAAGAACCATACAGCGGAATCAGAAAAATAATCGGAGACAGACTGGCACAGAGCAAGTTTACCGCACCCCATCTATACTTTACCCAGAAGGTGAACCTGGACAAGCTGCTTGAGGTAAGAAAACAAATTAACGAAGCACAAGAAAAGAAAACCTCCGTGACAGATTACATCGCAAGAGCAACCATAAAGGCACTTGAGAAGTATCCGGATTTAAACGAATCCCTGGTTGGAGATAACATTGTAAAATACAAGAGCATAAACATAGGAATCGCAGTAGCGGCACCGGGGGGACTGATCGTACCCGTAGTAAAAAATGCAAATCAAAAGTCAGTCGTAGAG
The DNA here is from genome assembly GCA_963665645.2 of Anaerovoracaceae bacterium. Lineage (GTDB taxonomy): Bacteria > Bacillota > Clostridia > Peptostreptococcales > Anaerovoracaceae > Anoxybacterium. The sequence goes on from CAXXQN010000007.1 coordinate 42,543, forward strand.
CTATCAAAAGAAGCGAGCGCGTTATTTGAAAAAGCAAGAACAGGGAAACTGAAACCAGATGAATATACCGGAGGAACGTTTACCATATCAAACCTGGGGATGTTCGGCATAGAAAACTTCACGGCGATTATCAATCCGCCGGAGGTAGGCATACTGGCAGTCAGTGCAACAAAGGACGAACCACTTGTTGTAGCAGATGAAAAAGGGGAGAAAACAATCCAGATCAAGCCGATGATGAATATAACCCTGACGGTGGATCATCGAGTGATCGATGGGCTGCTTGCAGCACAATTTGTAACAGAAATCAAGCGGCTGCTTGAGAATCCGATAGAACTCATGATATAAAGCTTGTTAAATCGAATATTAGAATCAGGGGGAGAGCCTATGAAGTTTCAGAACTTATCCATGGACATCCGACCTATTCAGAAGCATTCATGGAAGCCGTCGCAGGCAGCCTGAAAAAATGCATCCATAAACAAAGATCCAGTTAAAGCAAAGAAAAAGGAGAAGACAAAATGCAAAGCAAAGAAATTAAGGTCAAAAATAAGACAGGACTTCATGCAAGACCCGCGTCCGAATTTGTAAAAGAAGCCTCTAAATTCAAATCTGCGATTGCCATAGAGTTTCAAGGAAAGAAAGTCAATGCAAAAAGTATCATCCATGTATTGTCAGCAGGGATTGCAGCCGGAAGCACCATCACCCTTTCCGCAGACGGAGAGGATGAGAAGCAGGCGATAGAAGTTCTGTCCGGTGTAATTGATAAGTTTGAAGAATAAGTTAAAAGACCAGCTAAGCTCTTGATTTATAATAGTTTCTAAGCTATTAAACGACCTGATGCTTGTAATAGGCTCGTATGGTAAGGAAAAGGAACACTGGAATTTCAATTACCGCTGTCGCCATTATGATATAAGGTGTCCAAATGCTTATTGCACCAATATGCAGGTAATTAAAGCTCGTCAGTTGATAAAGCAAGCTGTTCTGCATACCGATTCCTGCTGACGGTAAAATAAAACTGCATAATGTCTTTCAAATGCTGTACCGTTTGCTCATAAAAAACATCTAATTTCTCGGGGGCGATCTCCATCAAACTTGTTCCCTGACCAGTTTTGGAGTCGGAAAATGCTTCGGGCAGTCTGCCTAAAAGCGCTTCTACCGGAAATACTTTTTCCATGTAAATCTGTGTCGGAAATTCTCCGCTGTAAATGCTGTCCTCTGTATATGGCTGAACGGCATTTTGATAGATGGCTAAAGCATCTTTGAGCTTTTCCGGGGTAACTTCTCCGTTATTAACAGAGCGGAGTGACTTTTTATAAGCAATCGCATCCAGACCACTGCATGAGCGTAGTTTTACCGGCTCCGTTAGCTCCAAGCAGTCCCCATACGCCCGGCGTAAGGCTTAAACAGACTTCCTAAGAAAATCCTAATATCTAATTAATTTTTTCCTAATGAAAAGCCGGAAGGGATACGGTAAATGTAATCGTATCATTTTTACTTTGAACGGAAATTTCTCCGCCGTGCAAACGAACAATTTCGTCTGCGATAGACAACCCAAGCCCTGCACCGCCAGTGTCTGATTTACGGGCATCATCCAAACGGTTGAATTTTTCAAAGATTGCAGATAACTGATCGGGCGGAATAGTTTGCCCGTGGTTTTCAAATATAATAATAACTTTATTCTGTTCCTTTTGGGCAGAAATCAGAATCTCCGTATCCGGGTAGCTGTATGCAGCGGCATTTTTGAGAATGTTGTTAAACACTCGGGCTAATTTCTCAGAATCAGCATAAACCGTGAGCGTTTCATTTGCATGGAGTACAGCGGAATTTCCCTCAGCGGATAAGACTGGATAAAATTCATCAATGAGCTGCACAAGCATATAGTATAAATCAACATTTGTTTTCTTCAGTTTGATTTGCTGTGTATTGTACCGTGTAATTTCAAAAAATTCGTTGATAAGTTTTTCTAGTCGGATTGCTTTCTTCAAAGCAATCCCAACATATTTTGCCTTCTGTTCTACAGGCATGTCTGGCGCTTCATCAAGTAAGCTCAAATAACCGATTACGGAGGTGAGCGGCGTGCGAATGTCATGCGCCAGGTACATTACCAATTCATTCTTTTTGTTTTCTGCCTCTTTAACGGCTTGCTGGCTTAGCAGGACAGCCATTTTAATTTGATTCATCTGCTTTTCCACATCTTTAAGCGGTTCAGATAATTCAATGGTACTGTCATTTGGTTGATATACTGTTTTAGTGGCATTGACAACTTCCTGCAAATATCCCCATGGCTTTTTCCAGTAATGATTGAAGATACAGCAAAAACCGATAACCAGATATAGAAAATAGATGACATCAATCCTAAGATGCAGCCACGGGAAAAGTGTATTTGAAAATTTGCTAAATCCATAATCGAATAGTATCGTCAGAATATAGCCAACCAAAGTATAGAGGATTAATGTAATGTAGATCTTCACACGCAATTTCTTTTCTATACCATTATTTATCATTGTGATCATCACCGTCTTTGTAATGTTTTTTTAATTAGATAGTAGCAGGGCAGACATCAGTCCCAAGAATAAAACCGCAACGCTTCCTGCAACAACTGAAATTACCGTATCTGTTTTTTGCTTATCTTTTACCGCTTTCAGCAAGAGTGTATATAGAATAATACCGATTGCTCCACCGGATATATTGGTTATTAAATCCGTAATATCTGTACTCCCAATTGTAAGAACATACTGCATTGTTTCTAAAACAAGGCTTGTACCCAAAAAGATGAGGATTTTACTTAGTAGCTTCATTTTTGGTGCCAGCATAGATAACAAAATTCCGAAAGGAATAAAAATCAAGACATTGTCCCTAACTTCCCCAATATGAAATTGTTCGCCTATAGCAGTAGCGTAATGAAACGGTATCAGGTTGATACTTCTTCTATGATCTATATCACTCAATGTAAATTCCAGCTTAAATAGTATGACCCATACCAATATCAACAAATAAAGTACGAATATCATTGAAGCAATAGCTTTTAAACGTTTTCTTTTTTTCTCCATATTTTTCCTTTCCTCATGACATGTAGAAGCTAAATTTTATACCCAACACCCCATATCGTTTTGATATATTTCAGTTTCTCTGCGGTATCACCCATTTTTTCACGCAAATGCCGGATATGAACGGTGATTGTATTATTGCTTTTACTGTAATACTCATCCTGCCATATTTCATGGAACAACTTCTCGGAGCTTACAACCGTTCCCTTGTTCTGGAGCAAAATACGGAGTATGGAAAATTCTGTTGGTGTAAGTGGAACCGGATTTCCATTGAGCAAACATTCGTGTGTTTTGATGTTTATTTCCAAATCTGAATAACACAAAACCGGGCTTGTATCCGGTTCTTCTTTTGTGGGATTGTACTTTTTATACCGGCGCAGTTGCGCCTTCACTCTTGCAATCAATTCGAGAGGGAGGAATGGTTTTGTGACATAATCATCAGCTCCTAAAGTTAAGCCTGTGATTTTATCGGTTTCCTCGTCTTTCGCAGTCAGCATAATAACCGGAAAAGTGTACTGTTCACGGATTTTCCGGCAAAGGTCAAATCCATTTATTTCCGGCATCATAATATCCAGAATAGCAAGGTCAAGCTCCGTGCTTTTTATGCAGGCAAGAGCTTCCTTAGTCGAATAATACTTAAATACGGTATAGTTTTCATTTTGCAAATAGACTTCTATCAAGTCCGCAATATCCTGTTCGTCATCTACGACAAGAATTTTACCATTCATAGATGGCTTTCTCCTTTCGGATTTATCTGGGGTATTTAATTATATCAAAGCAAACCACTATAATTGTGATTTTTAGAATGAGAAATTCCTAAGATTTTCATAAGATTATAGTTTCAGAATTCTGTTTCTTTCAACCTTTCATTCATTTCCTCTTTGATGGAAGGAACATAGGTGACTGTGGAACGTGTAATTATTGTTTGTTTCATGAATGTATTTGTTGTCGACAAACTCTATTGGCTTAGTTTTTTGATAGCTTTGCTCAGTTCTGTTGCAGCATTATAACCCATGAGATTTTGTCTGTAATTTAAGGCAGCTATTTCTACGATGGCGGCAATATTCCTGCCTGGTTTGACTGGAATTCTTATGAAAGGAAGTTCGATATCTAAAATATTGGTTGTTTCGTAAGTATCCCCGACTCTGTCGTAATAAGTATTATCGTTCCATTCCTCAAGGTTTATGACAATTTCGATATTTTTCTGAATGCGAACGGCACGTTTTCCAAAGAGAGAATTAATGTTGATGATACCGATTCCTCTCAGCTCCATCAGATTTTTTGTTAATTCACTGCAAGCTCCGATCAGTATATCTTGTCCAATTTTTTTTATCAATACGGCATCATCTGCAATAAGTAAATGCCCATTGCGAATCAAATCAAGTGCAGTTTCACTTTTTCCAATGCCGCTTTCGCCCGTGATCAAAACGCCAACACCATATACATCAACTAAGTTACCATGTTGTGTGATGCTTTCAGCTAGTTCACTTTGCAGGTATAGTGTGGCATCAACCCAAAATCTTGAAGTTGAGTTTGGTGTGGACAAAATCCATCTGTTGTAAAGCTGGCCAATCTCTCCGATTTTATCTGAGACGTTAAGATCGTTTGTAATGATAACACATGGGACACTCCGAGAAATAAGAATTTCAAGGGTTAAGTCTCGATCTGCCGTAGACAGGCTTTGGAGATACGCATTTTCAGCATTTCCTATGAGCTGTATTCTTTTTTCCTCAAAATAATCATAAAAACCGGAAAGTTGCAAACCACTTCGATTGCTTTCCACCAGGTTTATCTCAACATCCTCCGATCCTTGGCTAAGGACTTTTAGTTTGAACTCTTTTGCGAAATCAATAACTCTTACGCCCATTTTCCTACCTCTATTCTTTATGATATATTAGAACTTGATAATTTATTATACAATATTATGGTTCTTAGGAGTGAAAAAACATTATAAATCAAGAGAAACAAATTTGCATTTCGAGCCTAAAAATTTATTGACACACAAAAATCAATGTGATAGACTAAAAAATTGTTTGCTTGACAGTACCTTTTGTTTTCGCGTATACTTATAAGTGAGACAGGAGGGCGTTGCCATGTTTGTCAGAGGAGATAAAATCGTGTATCCAATGCACGGTGCCGGAATCATCGAAGAAATTGAAGAAAAGCAGATTCTGGGAGAAATTAGAAAATATTATATTTTAAAAGTTCCTTGCGGAGATATGAAAATTATGATCCCTATCGAAAGATCCAATAATATTGGTGTTAGGGCTATTATTTCTGTAGAAAAAATTAATGAAGTAATCCATGTTTTAAGTGCGGATTCCACGGAAATGTCAAACAATTGGAATCGAAGATATCGTGAGAATATGGATAAACTGAAAACAGGAGATATTTTTAATGTTGCAGAAGTTGTAAGAAACTTAATGCGGACGGATAAGGAGAAGAAACTCTCTACTGGAGAGAAAAAAATGCTTTCCAATGCCAAACAGATATTAATCAGCGAATTTATTCTGGTTAAAGATATTGATCATGAGACGGCTGAAGAGATTATTAATGCTACTGTTGAGGGTTAAGGACGAACAAAGGAAAAAGAAGGGGGAGTATTAGGGTTAATGATAAAAAAACTATTTAGAATTATCTTTAGCTTGGTCGGAGTACTGTTTGGATACGGTATTTTCTTGTTATTTCGGTTTCTGATACAAAGTACAGATCTTGCGGATAAAATTTTGAGAGCAGAAACGCAACAATTTATTGCAGCGGTGTGCTGTGCGGTCATATTCGGACTTGTTTTCTATTTTTTGACGCCGGTATTCGGACGACATGGAGAACAGCTGGCAAAGAATATTGAAACAGATTTACAGAAGGTACCGACAAATGAAATAGTAACTGGTACATTTGGACTGATCATTGGTCTTGTAATCGCATTTTTGATTAGTCAAATATATAGTGGAATTGATTTCTTTTATATCGGAACGATACTTGCTGTATTCACTTATATTTTCTTGGGATATCTGGGGATTTTGGTTGCAACAAGAAAGGGGAAGGATATCCTTCCTGCGTGGCTTTCTGCAAAAAAGGCTGCGGGTTCGAAATCGAAAGGAAAGGGGAATGACGCGACACCAAAAATTTTGGATACCAGCGTCATTATTGACGGAAGAATTGCAGATATCATGAAAACCGGATTCATTGAAGGAAATATTGTAATTCCTGAATTTGTGCTGGTAGAACTTCGTCATATAGCCGACTCCTCGGATGGACTGAAAAGAAATCGCGGCAGAAGAGGCTTGGATATTCTTAACAGGATACAAGGCGAATATGGAATTGAAATTTATAATACAGCATCTGAAAAATCGCTGGATGAGATTCCGGAGGTGGATGTCAAGCTGTTGAAACTTGCTCAGCTTATGAATGGAAAAGTTGTGACGAATGACTTTAATTTGAATAAAGTAGCGCTGATTAAGGGCGTTGAGGTATTAAATATCAACGAATTGGCTAATACGTTAAAGCCGGTTGTATTGCCCGGAGAGGACATGAAACTGTTCCTGGTCAAAGAAGGAAAAGAATCCAATCAGGCAGTTGCTTATTTGGATGATGGAACTATGATTGTTGTTGAGGAAGGCAGGAGATATATCGGTCAGACCATTCATGTGACCGTTACAAGTGTGCTGCAAACCGCTGCAGGTAGAATGATATTTGCAAAACCTAAGAACATAAAATAAACGAAGACAGGAAATGAACAGGATGACACAAGATACAAAAACTGCTGTCATAATTCCTGCCGCCGGTTCCGGGAAGAGAATGGGCGGCGGTATTCCAAAACAATACGGAAACCTTGGAGGAATGTCGATTCTTGCAAGAACGGTGAAAGCTTTTGCGGATCTAAAAGAAATTCATCAAATTTTAATCGTGACCAATGAAGACTATCTGGATCAGTGCAAAACGGAATTGGACGATCTTGGGCTAATGTCAAAGGTCAGAGAAATTTTGCCGGGTGGACAGGAGCGACAGGACTCCATTTACAAAGCCATTCAGCGGCTTCCTGAAGATGTGGAGCTGGTACTGGTTCATGATGGAGTACGACCTTTTGTTACGAAGGAGTTGATTCTTCGAACAATAGAGATGACCAGATTACATGGAGCAGGCGTAGCGGCGGTTCCGGTTAAGGATACCATCAAAACAGTAGAAAACAATCTCTTAACGAAAACTTTGGATCGCAGAAGCTTGTACTCTGTGCAGACTCCTCAGGGGTTCCATAAAGACATTCTGGTGCGAGCTTATGATGACGCATATCAAAAGAACTATTATGGTACAGATGATGCTTTTTTGGTTGAAAAAATCGGAAAAAAAGTATATGTTGTAAAGGGTGACTATAATAATATAAAAATCACCACAATGGAAGATATTGTGTTTGGGGAAGCAATTCTGGGTGGACAGATTGAAAATGGAGGCAATGTCGGAATCAGTTTTTTAAACGACATGGAATTGGACTTAGAGGAAGCTGCTCTCGGAGAAGAGAAAGAAATACGCATTGGTACAGGTTATGATGTGCACAAATTAGTGCGTGGTCGCAAGCTTGTTCTTGGGGGTGTGGAAATCCCTTTCGAACGGGGACTTCTTGGCCATTCTGATGCGGATGTGCTTCTTCATGCCATTATGGACGCATTGCTGGGAGCTGCTGCCTTGGGTGATATTGGACGTCATTTCCCCGATAACGATGCGCGCTATCGGGGGATTTCCAGTTTGCTTCTATTGAAAAAAGTCGGAAGAATGCTTGCGAAAAAGGAGTTTCAAGTTGGGAATATTGATGCTACTGTCATTGCTCAGAGACCCAAAATTGCCCCTTACATTAACGAAATGATTTTACGGATTTCAGAAATTTTGGGGATTGACCAAGGTAGAATAAATATAAAAGGGACAACCACCGAAAAGCTCGGTTTCTGTGGAAGGGGAGAAGGCATTGCTGCACAGGCATCGGTTTTGATCCGACGGCGTCAGTGAGACTCGAATCGCGCATGGCGATTCAACGTCCCTTTCAGGGACTCCGACTCGCTTCGCTCCCTGCTGTCCGTTTTGCCGAGCCAAGCAAGCTTGGGGCAAAAAGGCAACTCGGGCAAGCCGATTTGAACAAGAAGGAGAAATAATCAATGAGACTTTCAAAAATGTATATCAGAACGCTGAGAGAGGTTCCGAATGAGGCGGAGATTCCAAGTCATATCTGGCTCTTGAGAGCAGGAATGATTCGAAAACTGGTATCCGGGGTTTATGGTTTTATGCCGCTTGGTTTCCGATCGATTCGTAAGATTGAAGAAATTGTCCGCCAGGAAATGGATGCAAAGGGCGGGCAGGAAATACACATGTCGGCACTTCAGCCTGCTGAGTTATGGCAGGAATCTGGCAGATGGTATGCATATGGACCTGAAATGTGGAGACTGAAGGACAGAAATGAAAGAGAATTTTGTTTGGGACCCACCCACGAAGAAATTTTTACAGATATTGTAAGAAACGAAGTGAACTCCTACCGTCAGCTTCCGCTGAATCTTTACCAGATACAAACGAAATATAGAGATGAGAAAAGACCAAGATTTGGATTGATGCGAAGCCGTGAATTTGTGATGAAAGATGCATATTCCTTTGACAAAGACAGAGAAGGTCTGGATCAAAGCTATCGAGAAATGTATGATGCGTATGAAAAGGTATTTACGCGCTGTGGTCTCGTTTTTCGTGCAGTAGAGGCCGATACGGGAGCAATCGGAGGGAGCGATTCCCATGAATTTACCGCTTTGTCCGATGTAGGAGAAAGCGAAATCGCGTATTGTGATCATTGCGACATGGCAGCTACCACGGAACGCGCGGCATGCATTGACGACTTCGCGTCATCAGAAGAAGAAATTCCCAGGGAAAAGGTTGTAACACCGGGAACTAAAACGATTGAAGAAGTAGCCAACTTTTTAAATGTTGAGCAATCAAAGACTATGAAGGCACTTCTTTTCAAGGTTCACGATGAGACAGCGAGAGAGTCTGAGTATGTAGCTGCGTTTGTCAGAGGTGATCGAGAGCTGAATATGACAAAGCTGGTGAATGTACTTGGTATTCCGGAACATGCGATAGAATTTGCTAATGAAAATGAAATGAGCACGGCTACCGGCTGTGTGGGTGGATTTACAGGCCCGATTGGACTTCATGATTGTAAAATCGTTGTGGACAGTGAACTGGTGGATCAGAAAAATCTCGTTGCAGGAGCCTGTGAAGTAGATCACCATATCATCAATGTAAACTATGGAAGGGATTACAAAGGGGATATCGTTACCGACCTCAAACTGATTAAAGCAGGGGATAAATGTCCTGTATGCGGAGCTCCGGTGAAGCTGGCCAGAGGCATTGAAGTTGGGCAGGTTTTTAAGTTAGGTACAAAATATAGTAAGTCTATGGGAGCTTATTATAAAGATGAAAATATGGAAGACCAGCTCATCGTCATGGGTTGTTACGGAATTGGTGTTTCGAGAACGTTAGCGGCTATTGTTGAGCAGCATCATGATGAAAATGGGATTATCTGGCCAATGGAAGTTGCGCCTTATCACGCGATTGTTACCATTGTAAATACCGGAAATGAAGTGCAGGAGGTTTTAGCAGAGACCATTTATCAGGAACTCTTGAAGGCCGGTATTGAGGCATTGCTCGATGACAGGAAGGAAAGACCCGGGGTAAAGTTTAAGGATGCGGATATCCTTGGGATTCCTATCAGGATTACTGTAGGGAAGAAGGCTGCGGAAGGTATTGTTGAGTATAAGATAAGAAGAGAAGTGGAACATACGGAAATCAACGGTCATGAAGCGGCACTCAAAGCGATTACCTATGTAAAATCTGAATTAAATAGATAAAAGAATGAGGTCATAGAGCGGAAACAATAAACTTATTTTCCGTCTATGGCTTTTATAAATTAAGAGGCTACGATTTATGAAATTATTATGGGAACTGTTTTATACTTTCTTAAAAATAGGCACTTTTACGTTTGGAGGAGGCCTGGCTATGCTGCCGGTGATACGGAAAACGGTGGTAGAAGAAAAGGGTTGGATGACAGAGGAGGAAATTGTCGACTGCTTTGCGATTAGTCAGTCTATGCCCGGTGTGCTGGCGGTCAATGCTGCAATTTATATAGGAAACAGAAAAAAACAATTTCTAGGGAGTCTGGCATCTGTATTAGGTGTCACGTTGCCGGCATTCTTAAGTATTCTTATCATTTTATTATTCCTCGGAAAAATCGAAGAAAACCGCTACGTGCAGGGAGCTTTTGAGGGGATTAAAGCAGCTTCGGCGGCTTTGATCCTGGTTGCGGCTTACAAAATGGCAAGACGTATATTAAAAGGCAAGCTGGAATATTTTATCGCATTGGTTGCCTTTATCATTATTGTATTTGCTGGCATCAATGCAATATGGGCAATTGTTTTTGGCGCTTTTGCCGGACTTGTTTCCTATTTGTATAGGAGCAGGAAAGGAGATGCGGCATGACACCATTTTATAACTTGCTTTTTATGTTTTTCCGCATTGGAATATTTAGCTTCGGCGGCGGATATGCCATGCTGCCTCTTATTTTTCAAAGCGTGCAGGAATTTGGAATTATGACGTCTGCTGAATTTTCCAGGCTGGTTGCTTTATCGCAAGTAACACCCGGACCTATTGCGGTTAATGCCGCAACTTATGTCGGATTCAAGTATGCCGGCGCTCTGGGGGCTTTCGTTGCCACGCTAGGTGTTATACTTCCTTCTTTTCTCTTGATTTTGATCACAATGCATTTCATGAAGAAATTTCGGGAAAACAAAGCTTTGGATGCGGTTTTATACGGGATCAGGCCTGCTACGGTAGGATTGATCTCATCTGCGGTAATCTTTTTGGCGGAAAATTCGATTTTGAATGGTGCAGTATTTTCTATCGAGTTGATTGAAAATGCGAAAGAGTATATAAATGTGTTGCCGACAATTCTATTTATCGGTACAATAGTCTTGGCAGGTAAATTCAATATTGGTCCGATTAAACTTACACTTCTTGCAGGATTGATCGGAGCATTGGTTATTAGGTGAGGATTATGTGGACAGGAGGAGTGCGGGTTGTTATACCCGATGAAGAAGGGAAGATCCTTATGGTGAAACAAAGCCATGAGGGAAAGGATATTTGGATGATTCCGGGGGGCGGAATCGAAGAGGGAGAAAATGCTGCAGAAGCAGGAATTCGTGAGGTTTTTGAAGAAACTGGACTTGAGGTTCGTATGAAAAGACTTTTGTGGCATGTAGAAGAGGTTTCTGAAAAAAGGGGACAAAGGTTTGTGAACTTTTTCCTTGGAGAAATCACAGGTGGTGAGCTTGGTTTAGGAGAAGATCCGGAATTCGATAGAGAAAATCAAGTGCTGCGTGAAGTGAAGTTCTTAAGCAAAAAAGAAATTCTTCGTTTGGAGAGAGTATACCCAGAATATATGAAAAAAGAACTTTGGGAGGCATTTGAACCTAAATACTATAAGAACGAGGTTTTTAAAATTAGAAAATAATCCTGGTTCGCATTTAAAATTAATTTTGTGGGATACTTGTAATTAAAGTTATATGGTACAAGTTGGATGAAATGATAAGGATGATAATACATGAGAGAACACAAGTATTCTGAGCTTGCAAACAAGCTGCGAAGAGATATTCAGACTGGGGTGTATACAGAAGGAGACAGGTTGCCGAGTGAAAACGAATTGACCGAAATAACCGGATACAGTCGTCAAACCGTACGTCAGGCAATTGGACTATTGGAGAAGGAAGGATTCGCCAGCCGTATAAGAGGCAGCGGCACCTATGTTGGCAGTTTGGTGCCGTACAGGCCGGCCACCCATAATATTGCAGTGGTGACTACCTATATTGGTGAATATATTTTTCCAGCAATATTGCATGGGATTGAAGCCGTACTTTCAAAAAACGGATACACACCGATGTTGTCTGCAACCCATAATCGTGTAGACAATGAACGTAAAATTCTTGTGGATTTTTTACAAAAACCGATTGACGGATTGATTGTGGAGGGAACCAAAACCGCCCTGCCCAATCCAAATATTGATTTATATATTCATTTTGAGAAAATTGGTATCCCGGTTGTATTTATAAACGGCTTTTATCCAGAACTGAAAAAAACGATATATGTTGTGGCAGATGACCGCACTGGAGGGCGAATGGTCTGCGAAGAATTATTGAAGAAGGGGCACAAACAGATTGCAGGGATTTTCAAAAGTGACGATATTCAGGGACATCGGCGCTATGCAGGCTATACGGGTGCACTGCACGAGGCAGGAATTTCAATACAAGACGACAATGTGATGTGGTATACCACGGAAAATCGTGATTGCCTGATTGCTACGCTCACAATGCAGATATTACAGGATTGCACCGCGGTAGTCTGCTACAACGATGAAGTTGCATTGCAGGTGCTGAAAGTGCTACAGGAAAATAGAGTTGATGTACCGCGGCAAATAGAGCTTGTCAGCTTTGACAACAGCACTTTGGCAAAAATTTCCGGTGTGAAGTTTCTCTCGCTGACGAATCCGAAAGAACGGTTGGGACAGCTTGCTGCAGAAAAATTGCTGAATATTTTGCAGTATAAAAAGGAAGTTCCTGCGGTGTTGCCTTGGAGTGTCGAAGAGCTACAGTGTAAGTCCTAATACGGATTGTCGCAGATTTTACAATAGGTGCATAAAATAGGATTTTTCCTTGCGTAATGAATTGAAGCATGGTACGATAAAATCAAAGTTGTACGTACAAATATAATAAAAAGGAACAAACATGTTTGGTGTGTGAATATACGAAGGCTGCCCCTATCATGGAGGAAAAATAAGGACACTAACTATGAGGATTAATGTGCGGATTTTCACCTTACAAGCTGCAGTATATCCGCCGTCCATTGTTGTTACAGTTATGCTCGCTGTTCCTGCTGTCAGTGCCGTTACTAATCCGTTGCTGTTTCGGAAGTTCTTGTAAAATGGGACGAAACCATGCTATAATGCTTGTAATGTTTGGATATGATAAGGTTAAAATTAAATAAAATGGAGGGAACTATGAAGATCGTTCGCATAGAGATGGAAAACGGAGATATAATGCGCGCAGAACTGTATCCTGAGATCGCGCCGGAGACAGTAAAAAACTTTGTCGAATTGGTGGAAAAAGGCTTTTATGACGGCGTGATTTTTCACAGAGTAATTCCAGGATTTATGATTCAGGGAGGAGATCCTGACGGAACCGGAACAGGTGGACCGGGATACAGCATTAAGGGTGAATTTTCAGCAAATGGATTTGAAAACAATCTAAAACATGATCGTGGAGTTTTGTCTATGGCAAGAACCATGGATCCGGATTCTGCCGGTTCGCAATTTTTTGTTATGGTTGCAAAATCACCTCATCTGGATGGACAATATGCCGCTTTCGGCAAGGTGATCGAGGGAATTGAAATAGCCGATAAAATCGTAAGCACTGACCGGGATTATCAGGATAAACCAAAGAAAAAGCAAATGATGAAGAGAGTTGCTATGGAAGATACGGAGTAGTTTTCTTCCTATGGACAGAGGAGATTTTTTAAACGCAAATTAATTAAAAGAAATAGCAAAATAGTTCTTTGGTAAAAATTGATAAGAGCAAAAAAAACCGTTATTAATGTTTAAATTTAAATATTAATGCGGTTTTTCTTTGTGAAATTTATGTGAAAGTTCCTTTACTTGCATTGACTTTGTTGTAACAATATTGTAATATTTCTCATAGGGTTATTAAATGAATGACACATACATATAATAAAATTGGGTATGATATTTCAAAAGTATATTTGAGTTGTTAAAAAATGTACAAGGAGGTATGATTAAAAAATAGATTCATTAAGGAGAGGAAAGAATGAGTTTGAAAGACAGTTTTAAAATAGATTCTTGTAAAGATTTTTTTTATAAATATAAATTAGTTGTAGAAGTGAATACAATGAAAGTTGCTAATGTTTTTAAAACCAAGATAACTGATTTGAGAATAGAGAAACTAAGTAAATTAAGCAGAAATGCAAAAATAGGAATTGGTGCGGGGGTACTGGGAGCAGTTGTGATCAGTACTGCAATATTCCTGAACATGGGAACAGATGTTTATCAACTAAATATAGCAGGACAGGAAGCTGGTTATCTGCCAAATGAAGAGATGGTTACCGAAAGTCTGGAAGAGATCAAATCAGATCTCTCAGAACGATCTGAAGGAGTTGAAATTGTCGTTGAAAATCAGGCGATCGTCTGTGAAGAGACAGAACTGAAGGCAAATAAAGTTGAGTTTTTGACCGATGATCAATTAAAAGACCTGATCTTGGCAGCAAACCTGTGTAAAGCGAAGGCCTGGGCAATTAATATTGATGGGGAAAACGTGGTGGCAGCATCAACGGAAACAGAGGCAAATCATATTCTCGAAGGCGTGAAAGATCAATATCTTACACAGGGATCAGAAGTAGTCAGTGCAGATTTTAAAGAAAGCGTGCTTGTTACTCAGACCGCGATCAACGTAGCAGATATATTGAAGCCGGAAGATGCGATAAATCTGATTATTACGGGAACAAAAGAGCCGAAGGTATATGCCGTACAGGATGGAGATACCTTGTGGGATATTGCAATTGCTAATGGGATGTCGCCAGAAGAATTGCAGAGCGCTAATCCTGGTTTTGATCCTGCAAAATTGCAGATTGGTCAACAGTTAAACTTATTTCAGACAAAACCATATGTTACGGTTCAAACCAGAGAAGTGGTAGCAACAACAGAAAAAATAGATTTTAAAACAGTGTATGAATCGACAAACACTTTATATAAAGGTGAAGTAAAAGTAAAAACGGCAGGTGTTTACGGTACAAAAGAAATTAGAGCTGAAGTCACAAAGGAAAATGGTGTTATCGTAGCTTCCGCTCCGTTGGACACTATGGTGACGGCAGAACCTCAGGATCAAATTGCATTAAAGGGGACAAAATCAATTGCAACATTTACGGGAAGTGGATCCTTATCCAGCCCTGTTGGCCACGTTGAAGTATCATCAGCTTTTGGAGTCAACAGAGGAGGTTACAGGCATACCGGAGTTGATTTGAGAAATCCAAAAGGTACACCAATAAAAGCAGCAGATGACGGTGTAGTAACATTTGCATCCTATTCAGGTACTTATGGAAATGTTGTAAAATTAAGCCATGGAAATGGAATTGAAACATGGTATGCACATTGTGACACGATGGCAGTTTCCGTCGGGCAGGTAGTCAGTAAAGGAGAAGTCATTGCTACGGTTGGCATTACTGGAAGAGCCACCGGGTACCATTTACATTTCGAAGTTAGAAAAAACGGCACTCCTCAGAATCCAATGAATTATCTATAATGAGACGAAAAATGTTCCCCGTCTTGTTGAAACGCACAGATGTAAGTAAATTTTCTACAGTCGAAAATTTACTACGGATGCGTTATAAAATCTTTGATTCCAAAGGCAAAATAATGTATAATTTTAGGGCAGGTATTTTACCTGCCCTGTTATTTTATAATACGAATGGGTAATATAACAGATAGCAGTGAGAAGTGAGTCTAAATCCACACTGACTTAAAAGGAGATGCTATTATGGCGTTTTTTCGAGATATAAATGAAGACCTCAAAGCGGTATTAAGCCGTGATCCTGCGGCAAGAAATGGATTTGAAGTGCTTATCTGCTATCCGGGGATTTGGGCCTTGATTTTGCATAAACCAGCCCATTGGCTTTATCTACATAATTTAAAGCTAATTGCCAGGCTGATCTCTCAATGGGCACGTTTTTTTACCGGGATAGAAATACACCCGGGTGCGGTTATAGGGCGTAGATGCTTTATTGACCATGGGATGGCAGTTGTGATAGGAGAAACCACTGAGATTGGTGATGATGTTACCATTTATCAAGCGGTAACCTTGGGAGGAACCGGAAAGGATACAGGCAAGAGACATCCGACGATTGGGAATAACGTAGTGATCAGCTCCGGTGCAAAAGTCCTTGGACCCTTTAAGGTGGGAGATTATTCAAAAATTGGTGCTGGATCTGTCGTTTTGGAAGAGGTTCCGGAAAATTGCACTGTAGTTGGTATTCCGGGTAAAATTGTAAGACGAGGAAATAAGAAGGTCGAAGACTTAAACCAGATCGATTTTCCGGATCCTATCGCTGTAGAATTGGAATGTTTGCGCAGACGTATCGTTATGCTTGAAAATAAGTTGAGAGAGCTTGATGCAAAAAAGGCTTGAGACTGGAAAACACGATCAAGAATAAGGAAGAGAGGAATTAAGATGAAAATATATAATACATTGACACGAAGAAAAGAAGAATTTGTCCCTATAGATGAGAATGAAATTAAAATCTATGTATGTGGACCTACGGTGTATAACTTCTTTCATATAGGAAATGCAAGGCCTTTTGTTGTATTTGATACACTCCGAAGATACTTGGAATACCGGGGCAAGGCTGTAAAATTTGTTCAGAACTTTACCGATGTGGACGATAAGATCATTAATAAGGCAAGAGAAGAAGGTGTAAAAGCCGGAGAAATCAGTGAGAAATATATCGAAGAATATTATAAAGATGCAAAAGCGCTTAATGTTGAGAAAGCAAGCGTTCACCCTAAAGTGACCGAAAACATGGAAGAAATCATCGCATTCGTGCAGGGTCTGATCGATAAGGGCTATGCTTATGCGGTTGACGGCGATGTTTATTACAGCACTAGAAAATTTAAAGAATATGGGAAGCTTTCAAAACAAAATATTGAAGATTTGGAATCTGGTGCGCGTATCGAAGTAGGTGAAAAGAAACAAGATCCCCTTGATTTTGCTTTATGGAAGGCACAAAAAACCGAAGAGGAATTGGCATGGAAGTCTCCGTGGGGAATGGGAAGACCTGGATGGCATATTGAGTGCTCGGTTATGTCAACGAAATATCTGGGGGAAACCATTGATATTCATGCTGGCGGACAGGATTTGACTTTTCCTCATCATGAAAATGAAATCGCACAGACGGAGGCACAAACCGGAAAACCCTTTGCCAATTACTGGATGCACAATGGTTATATCACCATCGATAATGAAAAGATGTCCAAATCCAAGGGAAACTTCTTTACCGTACGCGACATCCTGAATGATTATAATGGTGAAGTAATGCGTTTTTTCCTTCTCTCGGGACATTACAGAAGCCCGATCAATTTCAGTCGGGAATTGATGGATCAGGCAAAAAATGCATTGAGCAGAATGCAGAACGCAAAGAATAACTTAAAACACCTGGTGGAAAATAGCGTGGGAGGCATAACGGAAGAAGAATCAAAGAGTTATGAAGCCCTGCTATTGTATAGAGAGAAGTTTATTTCTGCAATGGAGGATGACTTAAATACGGCAGATGCGATCAGTGCTGTCTTTGAATTGATTAAAGATATCAATACAGCAGCCAAGGATAGCATAACAAAAGAATTCGCAGAAAAATGTTTATCACTATTAGACGAATTGACTGGAGTTCTGGGACTTTTAAGAGACAAAGCGGAAGATGAAAGCAGAATCGATGACGAAATCCAGAAGCTGGTTGAGGAGAGACAGGCAGCAAGGAAGGCGAAGAATTTTGCCAGAGCCGATGAAATCAGAGATATTTTGAAGGCAAGGGGAATCACACTGGAGGATACCCCGCAGGGGATACGAATTGTGAAATAAGGGTAACGCCAATCGTTAAGAACGGTTGGCGTTAATTTTTTGGTGAAAAAATAAAAGGGGTGTTTTTCAGATTAAGTTGTTTTATATGAAAAGAAATTAATAAGCATAAAGCAATTTTGTGATATGATAAAAAATAGAACAGGAGGAGTTGCATGGATAAAATATCAAAACAGAATTATGAGAAATTTGTAAAAAAATTGCATTGCTTGTTATATGAAAATGACATAGATCAGATTAATGACTGCCTGTTGGAAAAAATAATTACAAAGATCGAAGATGTACTGGAAGAAAATAAAAATTTGAATATAGCAGTTGATTTTTCTGTGGATAACATCCATCTTACCGATGGGGAAGGAACCGTTTTAAGAGTAAATAGTGCGTTCGAAAGAAGAATGGGGTTCAAACGGGAGGATGTTGAAGGGAAAAGGGTGGCGGATCTCGTGGAGGAAGGCGCATACAGTCCATCCACTGTACAACTGGCGATTCAGGAAAAACGCAAATTGACTATGATTCAGGAAGGACCTGGAGGGAAAGTAATTACTACCTCTACGCCGGTTCTTGATGAGAGCGGAAATCTTATTCGAGTGGTAAGTAACGCCCGATTGATTGAAGAGCTAAAACTCTTGAACGAATACTTTCATGAAATGGAAAAAGGGGAACATTATCAGTTAAATCCGAATATTATTTTTGTCAGTGATAAAATGAAATTGATTAAAAAGCAGCTTGATCAGGTATGCGCAGTTGATACCAGTATTATATTTACAGGTGAATCAGGGACAGGGAAGACAATGCTGGCAAGATACGTTCATGAAAAAAGTAAAAGGGCAGATAACAATTTTATAGAGATAAATTGCGCAGCAATACCGGAAAATTTAATTGAATCTGAACTTTTTGGTTATGATGCAGGGGCTTTTACAGGAGCAAAAAAAAGCGGAAAAGCGGGCTTGATTGAACTGGCTCACGGGGGGACATTGTTTTTAGATGAAATAGGAGATATGCCTCTTAACCTGCAAGCAAAACTCTTGCAGGTACTGCAGAATAAAAAAATTACCCGAGTAGGGGGGAGCGTACCAATTGACGTAGATGTTAGAATTATCAGTGCTACGAATAAGAAACTGGAAGAGATGATAAAAAAAAGGACTTTCCGGCAAGATTTATATTATCGATTGAATGTAGTCCCGATCTATATCCCGGCGCTAAGAGAACGAAAAGATGATATTACTCCACTGATTGATTATTTTATTGACCGGTTTAATAAGAAGTATGACAAAAACGTAATCTTCAGCAGGGATGTAATCAAGAGAATGATCGATTTCCAGTGGTTTGGTAATATCAGAGAATTAGAAAATTTAATCGAGAGAATGATGGTAACGGATTCGAGGGGCTTAATTACCATTGACAATCTTCCAAACCATATTCTTTTAGCAACGGGGACAAAAGAGGAAGATATTGTTATAAGAAGAATTATGCCTTTGAAAGAAGCGCTTGAAGAGGTGGAAAAAAAAATAGTGTTAAGTGCATATAACACATACAAAAGCAGCTATAAGGTGGCAAAAAGCCTGAAAATCAGTCAATCTGCTGCACATCGAAAAATTATGAAATATAGGGCGGATAAGTAATATTAATTATTAAAAAAATAACCCGAATTTGACTTGGCAATTCAAATTCGGGTTATTTTGCTATTGTTATTTATTTTTGAACAATTATCTAAAGAAAGGATCAGTTGCATGAGTCTAAATCGGGTTAAAACCATTGCTTGATAATTCTAAATATTTAATAATAGCGGTTTGGCGGTTGGCATGGAAATTGCTCACTAAGAAGTGTATGGGGAATTTATTATTATTTATTTAGGAGGTATAAAATGGAGCTTAAAAGTACTAGAACAGGGTTTTATTATGGCTGGGTGATTGTTATCGTTAGCTTTTTACTGATGATGTTTGCTTATGTATCCTTTGTATCAACAGTAGGAGTATTCATTATTCCAGTAACAGAAGAATTGGGTATTGACAGAGCAAGTTTTGTAGTGTATATGACAATCTTATCATTGACTACAGTGGTTGTTACTTCTTTTATGGGAAAAGTAATGGCAAAAAGAAATATAAAAATGATTATGTTTGTCAGTGCAATCATCGCCTGTATTGGATTTTTTGGATTTTCCAGAGCAACGTCCGCAATACATTTTTATATTTTTGCAGTACTGCTTGGAATCGCCTTCGGATGTTTGACGACAATGCCGATATCGATATTACTGAACAACTGGTTTGGCGGAAAAATAAGAGGAACTGCTATGGGAATTGCCTTTATGGGGAGCGGTTTCGGCGGAATGATCATGACTCCTCTTCTTAATGCTATCATTACAAACTATGGATGGAGATATGGGTATCTATCATTATTGGGTATTTTTCTTATCATTCTAATTCCATGCATTTTATTATTTATTGTTAAAACTCCGGAAGAAAAGGGACTGCAACGTCTGGGTGAGACAAAGGATGAGTCGAATATCACAGGTGAAAAGCAGGGGATGTCTTTTAAAGAAGCAAAGAAAACTCCTATGCTTTGGATGATGCTGATATCTGTTGTTTTGGTAATTTTCGGTTCGAGTTCGATACTCGCAAATGCGGTTCCGTTCTACATTGAGTCGGGATTCTCCGCTGCAGCTGCAGCAAATCTCGCAGGACTTGCCCTTGGAGCATTGATGATTGGAAAACCAACGGTCGGATTCATATGTGATCGGTTGGGAATCCGCTTTGGTGCAATTAGCAGTGCGTTGGTTTTCTCTATCGGATTTTTAGTTCTTTTTTTCGTACCCCAAATTCCTTCCTTGGTGTATGTGTACATCCTTTGCTATTTATACGCTGGCGCAGCAATTACAGTATGCCCTCCTCTGATGATAAATGGTTTGTTTGGGGAAAAGGACTACGGTATGATCGTCGGGCTGGTCACTATGTTTACCAGTATCGGTGGAGCTTTTGGAGGAACAATAGCTGCCTGGGTATTTGATAAAACAGGAAGCTATACAAGTTTCTGGCTTGTAGCGGCAGTTGCATTAGGCATTGCGACGATATTAAGAGCATTATGCTTTGTGGAGAGAAAGCGTTACGATTTTTAATAGTTAGGAGAGGAAAATATGTTTAAGCAAGAACTTAAAAAAGACATTTTGCAATGGATAGAGAATAATGAAGCTAAATTTTTTGAGGTGGCAGATGAATTGTGGCAAAAACCAGAATTGGGAATGGAAGAATATAACTCCAGTAAAGCACTTGTGGCTTTACTGGAGTCGAGTGGGTTTCAGGTGGAAACAGGTATTGTTGGAATGCCCACAGCTTTTGTTGCATCTTACGGCAAAGGAGAGCCTGTAATCGGCTTTAGCTCGGAATATGATGCGCTTCCGGGATTATCGCAAAAATGGGAAAGCAATCACCATGATCCTGTTCGCACTGGAGCGCCCGGACATGGATGTGGACATAATCTTATCGGTACCGCTGGTATTTTCGGAGCGGTTTCATTAAAGGCCATAATGGAAAAAGAAAATCTGACGGGGACAATAAAAGTTTTTGGAACACCTGCGGAGGAACTTTGCATTGGAAAGCCTTTTATGGCGAGAGCCGGATTGTTTAAAGGGATTGATGCTTTTTTAGATTGGCACCCTTCACACCTGAACCGTGCCGGTTCCTGCGATACAAATGCATATTTTAATATCAAATATCATTTTAAGGGCAAAACAGCCCATGGAAATGCACCTTGGCTTGGAAGAAGCTCTTTGGATGCCGGAATGCTTATGGGTCATGCGATTGAAATATTAAGGGAGCATATCAAACCAGGCACTCTCGATTCGCCAAGTACACTCAATTATGCTTTTCCTGACGTGGGGAATGGTTTTCCCAATGTGGTTCCTGACAGAACCACCCTGTGGTGTATTGGGAGAATGAGAGATGCCGAATTGGCAGCGGAAGTTATAGCCAGAGTAAACAATTGTGCTGAAGGCGCAGCAATTGCAACAGAGACTACGGTAGAAAAAGAAGTTATTACAGCAACTCATGATATGATACCAAATCTTAGATTGGCGTATGCGGTAGATGAAAATTTAAGGTGGATTGGAGCACCCGATTTTACGCTGGAGGAGCAGAATGATGCAAAGGAAATACAAAAGAGCATGGGTGTGCCGCAAACTGGATTTTCGGGTGACATTTTGCCGGTAGCCCTTGGTAGTCAGCCGGTGACAGATTCTTCCGAATATAGTTGGTTTGCTCCTATCGCATTGTTTAATATTGCGCTATCTCCTTCTGCGGAAACGGGATGGCATAGTTGGACAACAACACGATTTGCAGGTTCAAGCCACGGGAAGAAGGTTCTGACTACTGCTGCAAAAGTATTAGCAGCAACAGGGTACGATTTGTTGACGAAACCAGAAATTATTAACGAAGCAAAAGAAGAATTAAAAGGCCGGTTGAAAGGCCGAGTCTACGAAACCTTGCTTTCGATTGATGCCAAACCTGATTTAATGATAAACAGAGATGCAATGGAGAAATATCGATAAATTTTTATGCAATCGGAACATAGTATATAAGCCACAAAAAGGCTTATAAGAAACTTTAATTCCTATTCCAATGTCAGTGGTCACTGACGAAAATAAGAGAAAAGCTTTGCTAAATGGTACAATAAGAATCGAGAAAAGGAAAAGGCGGTGATTATCACGGCCTTTTCCTTTTCTAATTTTGAGGAATTTTTCAGAAAAACGTTGCATATTTAACAAACGTTTGCTATCATGATGTTATTAACATGAGGGAGATGATTCCAATAACTATTACAATAAAAGATGTGGCAAGAGAACTTGGTGTGTCCTATTCTTCTATTTCTAGAGCTTTGAATGGAAAAGAGGGCGTCAGCAAAAAAACAAGAGACAAGATTTTAGAGACTGCTGAGCGGATGGGATATCAGCCAAACGATCTGGCGAGAGGTTTAGTAAATAAAATTTCAAAAACAGTCGGTGTGATTGTACCGGACATCAATAATCCTTTTTTCGGAGAAATTGTTGCCGGAATTACTGATGCTTCAAGCGAAAATGAATACAATATATTTCTATGTGTTTCTGGCTGGAGTGCAACAAAGGAAAAAGAATATTTCAATACCCTGGTACAAAGGAGAGTAGATGGTATAATCCTTAAGTCTGCGGGAAAAAATGAGGATTATGATGGCGTCAAATCTCCATTGATGATTATTGAGCGGTATGGCAGGAATCATAAATTTGACTCTGTTGAGGTCGATAACGAGATGGGCGGATACTTGGCGGTAAAGCACCTACTTGACTGCGGATATAGAAATCTTGCATTTATCCTTGGGAAAGAAGACTATCATGCTTCTTCCCGCCGATTAAGGGGTGCAGAAAAAGCATTGAATGATTACGGATTGGAATTAAACAAAGACTTAGTTATTGAGGGTAGTTTTTCTATTGAAGGCGGCAGACAGGCAGCAAAGCAATTGTTTGAAGGAAAGCGCCTTATTGATGCGGTCTTTGGAATGAATGATTTGATTAGCATGGGAGTGCTCCAATATTGCAATGAAAGTAGCATTCGTGTTCCTGATGAGGTTGGAGTCATCGGCTATGATAATATCTCCTATGCCGGACTTCCTCAAATTCAGCTTACAACGATGCATCAACCTAAATATGAATTGGGTAAAATGCTCTTTGAGACCTTGCTGGAGGAAATACAAAATAAGGATACGAAAAGGCTGACGAAGAAAATAATTCTAAATCCAGAATTGAAGATCAGAAAAACAACCAGATGCGAATAATAAAAGTTGGATGAGGTGGAAAAATGATGATAATGAAAATGACCATGGCACAAGCATTGTTAAAGTTTCTCGATAATCAGTACATACAGATTGACGGGGAAGAAATAAAGTTTGTACAAGGAGTTCTGGGAATATTTGGACACGGCATGGTGGTTGGTTTGGGAGAAGCACTTGAATCGGGCAATCATGGATTACGTTTTATTCAAGGGAAAAACGAACAGGGAATGGCGCATATTGCAATGGGATTTGCAAAACAGAAAAATAGAAAGCAAATTATGGCAGTGACCAGTTCTATTGGACCTGGAGCACTGAATATGGTAACTGCTGCCGGAACTGCAACTGCAAACCGAATTCCGGTTTTATTTTTGCCCTCAGAAGCTTATGCCAGCAGACAGCCTGACCCAGTACTTCAACAAATTGAACAATCTTATGATTATAATATTACCGCAAATGATGCGTTTAAAGCAGTTAGCAAATATTGGGATCGCATCGCAAGGCCGGAACAGCTTATGACGGCAGCAATCAACGCAATGCGTGTTCTTACGGATCCGTCCGATACCGGTGCGGTAACCCTTTGTCTTCCTCAGGATGTTCAGGGGGAAGTATATGAATACCCTGTAGAATTTTTCGAAAAAAGAGTCCATTTTATACAGAGAAGAGAGATTGACCCTACGATCTTGGAAAAGGCTGTTGCGTTAATTGCGTCTAAGAAAAAGCCTTTTATTCTATGCGGAGGCGGCGTAAAATACTCTGATGCAGCGGATGAATTAATGGAATTTGCTGAGCTTTTCCAAATCCCATTCGGTGAAACACAAGCTGGAAAAGGTGCTGTACTTTTCGATCATCCGATGAATATGGGTGGAGCTGGATTAACAGGATCTTCTGCGGCAAACAAACTGGCGATGGAAGCGGATTTGATTATCGGAATCGGCACGAAGCTCAATGATTTTTGTACGTGCTCAAAGTGGCTGTACCAAAATGAGGATGTGTCTATGCTCACTATTAATTTAAACAGCTTTGATGCATATAAAATGAATTCTCTCCCTGTGATTGCAGATGCCAAGCTTGCGTTAAAAGCACTCACAAAGGCTCTCCAGGAGAGCGGATATCACAGCGAATATCAGAATGAGATCTCTACGGCAAGACTGGAATGGGATCAGGAGGTTGACCGTTTGTATCAGCTCGAAGATGAAAACGGACTCGTGCAATCCCATATCCTTGGAGAATTAAATGAAAAGCTCATTGGGAAAAGCGGTATTATTGTAGCAGCTTCGGGGAGTTTACCAAGTGATGTGCAGAGAGTTTGGCGATGTAGAGATTCTGGCGTATATCATGTAGAATACGGATTTTCGTGTATGGGTTATGAAGTTTCTGCTGCAGTAGGCGTTAAAATGGCGGAGCCTGATCGGGAAGTATATGTTCTTGTGGGAGATGGCAGCTTTAACATGCTTCATTCAGAATTTCTGACAAGTCTGCAGGAACAAATCAAGATCAATGTAATCCTTTTGGATAATCATGGGTTTCAGTGCATCCACAACTTACAGAGGAGTCAGGGGATTCCAAGCTTTGGAAACGAATATAGAAAAAGACAATCGAAAACAGACCGCTTAACTGGAGATTACTTGACAGTAGACTATGCAATGGTTGCACGAGGTTACGGGGGAAATGGATATTCTGTTAAAACAGCGAAGGAATTGGAACTATGCTTTCGCGAGATGAAAAAAAGTCAAGTAAGCTGTATTCTGGATGTAAAAACCCTGCCAGGAACTATGACTGACGGATATGATTCCTGGTGGAGAGTAGGAACGGCGCAGATATCTGCACATCCATCCGTGGAGGCAGCGGCAAGAGAAATGAAGCTGCAGGTGGAAAAAGCAAGGAAATATTAATCCATATCGAGTATTCATAGTAAATATGAATAGTAAAAGCTTTAATCG
This sequence comes from Anaerovoracaceae bacterium, assembly GCA_963665645.2. Lineage (GTDB taxonomy): Bacteria > Bacillota > Clostridia > Peptostreptococcales > Anaerovoracaceae > Anoxybacterium. The sequence continues at coordinate 68,028 of CAXXQN010000007.1, forward strand.
CTGAGAATAGAAAATAAATCAATAAAAATAAATAGCTAACCAGAAAAATATTTAAGGGATGGTTAAAGAACGTATGAATAACAAAAGAATTAGAGTAGGAATTGCTCCCATCGGTTGGACGAACGATGATCTGCCTGATTTGGGAAGTGAGAATACCTTTGAACAATGTGTCAGTGAAATGGCACTTGCTGGATTTAAGGGAACTGAAGTAGGGAATAAGTATCCCAGAGATGCTAAAGTGCTGAAAAAGGCGCTTGCGTTACGCGGAATTGAAATCTGTAATGCATGGTTTAGCGCCTGCTTTACAATAAAGTCAGAAGAAGAAGTTTTAAAAGAATTTACTGAACATAGAGACTTTCTTTATGAAATGGGTGCGAAGGTAATCGGTGCTGCTGAAGTGGGAAATAGCATTCAGGGACTTTCTGATCCAATCTTTGATGCAAAACCGGTTTATACGGAAGAACAGTGGGATAAAGTAATCAGAGGATACAATAAAATGGCTGATCTGGCAGCGGAAAAGGGCATGAAGCTTTCCTGCCATCATCATATGGGGACTGGAATACAGACCATGGAGGAGATCGACCGTTTTATGGATCGTGTTCAGGATAATGTATTTCTTCTTTATGATTCCGGACACATCTATTATTCGGAAGGAAATTATGAAGCTTGTTTATCCTTGCTGAAAAAGTATATTGATAGAATTGCGCATGTACATTTGAAGGATGTCAGACCTGAAGTAATTGAAACGGTGAGAAAAGAAAAAATGAGCTTTCTGGATGGTGTTCGTGCCGGTACCTTTACGGTTCCTGGAGATGGTGCTATTGATTTTGAACCGATCTTTAAAATTATTAATGAAAGCAATTTTGAAGGTTGGATGGTTGTTGAGGCAGAACAGGATCCTGCCAAGGCAAATCCGCTGGAATACGCTTTAATGGCTAGAAAATACATTGAAGAAAAATCTGGCTGCTAATATAGGAGAGAGAAACACAATGGACAAAAAGTTAAAAATTGGTATTATTGGTACCGGCAGAATCGGAAAGGTTCATACCATGAGTATCATAAACTATCTTCCGCAAGTGGAAATCAAGGCGGTAACCGATATTTTTCCGGATTCCGCAAAGGAATGGGCAGCACAAACGGGTATCAAAACCGTTTATAAGGATTATAAAGAACTGATTACAGATTCTGAAATCGATGCAGTTCTTGTATGCTCTTCCACAGATACCCATGCGGACATTGCAATTGCTGCAGCCAACGCGGGAAAGCACGTTTTCTGTGAAAAGCCTGTCGATCTTTCGATTGAAAAGGTTGAAGCGGTAATTGAAGCCGCTAAGAAAGCCGGAATAAAGCTTCAGATCGGGTTTAACCGAAGATTTGATCATAACTTTCGCAAGGTAAGAGAGTTGATTGAAAATAAAACAATCGGAGATTTGCAAATTTTAAAAATTATTTCCAGAGATCCATCCCCACCGCCAATTGACTATGTAAAAGTATCTGGGGGTATCTTTATGGATATGACCATCCATGACTTTGATATGGGGAGATTTCTTACCGGAAGTGAAGCAGAGGAGGTTTATGTGGCAGCAGCTTGCATGGTCGACCCTGCAATTGGTGAGGCTGGTGATGTGGACACCGCACTGATCACCATCCGATTTAAGAATGGAACTATCTGCGTGATTGATAACTCTAGAAAAGCAGCCTATGGGTATGATCAGAGAGTGGAAGCCTTTGGTTCAAAGGGAAAAGTTGAAATTACAAACGATTATCCGTCCACTGCTGTTTGGAGTACGGAAGATGGTGTTTTCAGTGAAAAGCCGTTGTATTTTTTCTTGGAGAGATATATGGATTCCTTTGCAGAAGAAATGAAACAGTTTGCGGATGCACTGATCAATGATACAGAAACTCCGGTCACTGGTTTTGATGGACTTCAGCCTATTAAACTCGGACTTGCGGCAAGAAAATCGGTGGCAGAAGGAAGGCCGGTTAAATTAAGTGAAATAGAATAGCAGTTTTATAAAATATTGTGTTATAATAAACGCGGCTATTGAGATGCAGCGTTGCTGTAAGGAACGTTCAATATATCATGCTTCGACAAGCTTGCATGATAGAATGAACGCGGCCATTGAAATGTAGCGTTGTCTGCATGATATCATTAGGGCACAAGGTTTAACTGGTTGATAATTTCCTAGGGAAGTAGTTGGAGGCGAAAATGGTAGGAATCAAAGAAGTAGCAAAGAAAGCCGGCGTATCTATTTCCACTGTATCCAATGTAATAAATGAAAAAAAACCCGTCAGTCCTGAATTGAAAATTCGTGTTAACGAAGCGATTGAGCAGCTGCAATATGAAGTGAATCCGGTTGGCCGGGGTCTTAAGAGCAATAAAACTAATCAAGTTGGTGTTATCGTACCATCTTTCAATCAGGTCTATTTCCCGGTAGTCCTACAAGGGATCCATGAAGCAGGGATGAAATATGGATACACCATATTGGTTTTTGAAACAAATGGGAACGTTGAACTTGAAAAGCAGCATGTAAGATACCTGCAGCACTCCTGGACTGACGGGATCATACTGGCTTCCTGTGCAAACGGAGAAAATATTTCAGATAGGAAGTATATACGATCTTTGCTGGATAGCAGTAGCAGAAAAAAACGAATTCCGGTCGTATCTCTTGAAAATGTTTTAGATCCGGGAATTGATGCGGTTGTTATTGATAATAAAAAAGCAGCGCAAACTGCAGTCAGTCATTTGATCTCTTTAGGTCATAAGAACATTGCACACATTGCGGCTCCCCTGCGGTTTCAGATTGGGAATCTTCGTTTGGGGGGATTTTCAGAGACAATGAAACAGGCAGGATTGTCTGTTGATCCTGATTTGGTTTGTGAAGGAGATTATTCACCGATCAGCGGTTACCAAGCAATGAAGAAGATTCTTGGGAATGGAAAATCTTTTACAGCAGTATTTGCTGGAAATGATGAGATGGGCATTGGCGCCATCAGAGCCTTGCTTGATGAGGGATATCAGATCCCAGATGATGTGGCGGTAATTGGCATAGATAACAATTTTCCTTCCACGTTGATCACACCGTCTCTCTCCAGTGTTAATCTGCCGAAATATGATCTTGGATATCAGGCAATGTATTTGCTGAATGAAAGGATGAATGATCCGGAAAAATCCAGATGTGTGATTACCCTTGAATCGGAACTGGTTGTAAGAAAATCAACCAGCGAGGAAGGAAGTGGAACATGGAACCTGCAAGGCTGGTAATGCTCAATAGTTTGCAGCACAGCAAAGTGCTGAGTCAGAAGTAATGAGTAAGTAGTATGGCATCGATTATCTGAACTAAGATTATACTGTGTCAGACGGTGACAATGATAATATAAACAGCATCCGCTTTTTATTTGCTTATATTATATCGTTTCAGTTTATCATAAAAAACCGATTTGGATATTCCTAATTCTTCAATGATTTTTTTCTTGTTACCCGAGTATTCTTTTATCGTACGCTGTAATAGCTCTTTTTCCGCCTGCTGCAATCTTTCCTTATAATTCATCACAACCGGCGGATTCTCTGGAATGTTGATATGTTCCGGATAAATGAGATTTGAATCGCACAATATAATTGCGCTCTCAATAGTATTCTCCAGTTCACGCACGTTGCCGAGCCAGTTATAATGCATAATTTTATCTAAAGCCTGTCCCGAAAATAATTTGGGCTCAAGGTTGTATTGATTGCAAATTTTATTTAAAATAATATTGATCAACGGATATAAATCGGATTTTCTTTCTCTTAAAGGCGGTATGTAAATTGGAAAAACATTAATTCTATAATATAAATCCTGCCGGAAAGTTCCGCTTGCTACAGCTTCCTGTAAATTTTGATTTGTTGCGGTAATAATTCGGATATCGACATTGGTAGGCTTGGTGGATCCTACTCTGTATATTACTTTGTTTTGCATTACGTAGAGAAGTTTGACCTGTATCTCCACGGGCAGCTCGCCTATTTCGTCTAAGAAAATGGTTCCTCCGTTTGCCTGTTCAAAATAACCCGTTTTTCCGGAAGGTAAAGCACCTGTAAAAGCGCCTCCTACGTAACCGAACAATTCACTTTCTATTAAGTTTGGGGCGATCGCGCTGCAGTTGACTTCAATAAAAGCTGCATTTGTATTATACAGGCGATGGATTTCATGTGCCAGCTGAGATTTGCCGGTTCCGCTTTCTCCGGTTATAAGTACATTGAACTTCGCCTTGGACGCCTTATATGCAAAGAGTTTCGCTTCTTTTATAACTGCGCTGTTTCCTACAAAGTTTTCAAAGGCATCAGGAGGTATATCCATATATAATCTGTTAAAATCCTTACTCTCTTTTTCTATTTTAATAATAATATCGTTACGGTCCTGAAGAAGTTCTTCCATCTTGGATAAGTCTTTGATTTTCAATACTACCCCATCCACCTCGTTTTCATCCAAAACAGGATAAATAGAGCAAAGACCAGGCCTTTTATTTAGTTGATAAATTGTACTGCATATTCCGTCGCTTTTTCCTGCCAGAATTTCATCGATTTTTTTAAATAATTCATTATATTCGAAGACATCATCTATTGAAGCTCCTATCACCTTTAACTCGTTGCCTGATGTTCCCTTTGCCATAAAATGGCATCCTGTCAGTACCTGCCTTAAGGATTCTTTTCTGACCGTATATCCTTTTTCCTGAAAGAACCTAACTTGACCTGTTTTGCCGTCAATAATGACAATATGGCCTATCGAACTTATAAATCTCATATCATAATCGGTGCCGTTAATCGTAATTCTCATTGAATTTTCTTTTGGAACGATTATAGCTGAAATCGAAAATCCTAGATAATTCGCATGCAATTCAAATTGTGAAGCTATCATGCTACGCTAAATCCTCCAGGGCCAACTTACCATCGTCATTACCAATGTCGTTATCAGCAATGATCACGATATCGCCGTCCTCGATTGTTCCGGCTGGATGTGAAGCAGAATTTTCAAATATAATTCCCGTAATTTCCTTGGCCTTCTGATTGAAAATTTGAAATCTTCTACATCTGTCAATATAAATTAAGCCCTCGTCCAGACTATCAGCAATTTCATTAAATAAGTCTTTCTTCATTACTATCTAACCTCCGCAACCGTATATGAATAGATTACCACATAAAAGCTGTTCTTACAAAACTTTACTTGCTATTCTAAGAACATAAAGCTTCTTTAGCTAATTCTGCGTTAAGTATCACCAGATGTTGCTGCATATTGTAAAAATACAGCTTGTGTGTTACAGTGATAGCAGTAACGAAGCTAATGCCCATAAAACATCATGTGTGTGCATTATCACCTGTTTTAGGTTGGCTTTTGGTTTACTTCATCTTCAAACTCAGGAAGGGTTGCTTATGACACGGAAAGGAAAGATCCTATCTCTCATTACTATATCGTTTGTGTCTCAGCTTTGCTGCTATGGGTGCAGCCCTGCCAGCAAGCCGGAAACTCCCACCGATGCCGAAACACAAGTCACTGTGAATGTGGAGCTAAATACGCTGATTGCGGACGAAAGTGGATGCATCTTTGCTTCGGATGAAAATGACTTTTCGCCCGATTTGTCGACAATTGAGTTGGATATCACGAACAATTTGCAAGATGAGATAATTACTGGTGAGTCATACCATGTCCAGGTACTAAAGGACGGTGCTTGGGTCGATATATCGCTAGCTCTTTTCTTTAATCAGCTCGGCCTTAAGATCGCACCTGGTTCAACACGTGTCTTCCAATGCGATCTTCATCCTGAAAAGTACGACTATGCTTCAGGCGAGTATCGGCTATTGAAGGAGGTATCAGTGGACAGAAGGCAATACACAATCTCGATAAAATTCGAGCTTTGTGAGTAATCCATTTGTTCCCGTCATTTGATTTCACTAAGAAACGGCTACGCCTTACCAATATTAAAAAGAGTTTGCGAGACCATTTTCAAAGTTTGTGTAAACCTCCTGGTTGATGTAAGAAAAATACATCAGCCAGGAGGTTTTAAAATGGCAAGAAGAAATGAAAGCCCGTAAGGCAGAAGAAGCGAATTAGTTGGGAAATTCTCAAGGAGAAACCGATTAATGAACCAAACGATATCCAGAAGCTATTGAAAGAAATGATGCGTCAAGTGATATTCGTAATTTTTTCTTACGAAATGCTATCTTTTTCTATGGCTCAAACGTTAATATATATAGAACCTACATTTTGTCAGAGTAAAGGAGCAAGGGGTATATTTTGGAAGAAATAAGAAATAAAGAACTGCTCATCAAAGTTGCAAAAGGAGAGGAAATGGCATTTGTTGCCCTTTACGAAGAGACTCGTAAAGATATTTTTGCATTTTCACTTAGTATTCTAAAAAATTATCACGACGCAGAGGATGTCATGCAGGAGGTTTTTCTGAAGGTAAAGCTGCATGCGAGGACATGTAAAGACTTTGAGAGTGCCAACGGATGGCTGCTTCGGATTGCAAGGAACGCAGCCCTTGACTTTATCAGAAAAAAAGAGAAATATATCATGGGTAAAGATCTTGTTGAGGGTAGAATCATAAGAGATGCAGATAACGGAGTAGCGGAATACTCAATTTTTATGAGTGAACTGTTTGATGAACTCAAAGAAGAAGAGAGGCAGATCGTGGTGCTGCATTTGATTTCTGATTTAACGCATAAATCAATAGCAAAAATCTTAGAATTGCCGCTGACTACCGTAAAATGGCGCTATCGAAAAGCAATCCTGCATTTGGGGAGAATTACCAAGAAAAAGGAGTGGACGTTATGAGGGATTTTGAAAAAAAACTGGCTCTGAAATTAAAAGCTGAGGCCGAAAGGATTGTGCCCGAATGTCATAAATTCGATATGGAAACGAAGGAGATCACATGGGAAGAAGAACGGCTTTGGAAAGCGAGGGATAAGAAAAGAAGGTTTCTGTCACAAAGGCGTGTGATCACATCTGTGGTTGCGGCCATCCTTATTCTTTCAATCTTTAGCTTAGATCATATCATTGAAAATCAAAAAAACGGATACAGTTTTCAAATCGTTGCCTTCGCTGGTGAGAGTATTGATCCGAACAAAATGGAAGAGAGGCTTTTAGAAGCGGATATTTCCATGGTAATGCCCAATGGCCAGATTACTCTTTTCCCCGAGGATACGGGACCGGAACCGGGGACTTATGGCTGGGGAACAGGTAGTTTTTATGTAACCGGTGAGGACATTGCGCGGGTGACCTATTCTCTGAAAAATGGCATGATGGAACATTATGATACTGCTTTAGAGTACAAACTGAATCTGGAAGGAAATCCTGTACAGATTGAATTTTTTTTGCCATATAAAGTGTTCAACCTGGATGAGAAACAAATTTCAGAATATGAGATGCCAAAGTATACGGAACGGTTCAAGGAACTGTGGAACAGCGGAAAGTGCCCGGAAATTGAAGCGGTAAAGAAGGGCTATTTTGCAGGAAAAAGCCTGAATGTTGAGGACTATACCATTATGAATTTTGTGGGTACATGGAATGACGCACAAACCGACGGGAGATATTTCAGACTGAGCGATATTGCCTTGGATAAACAGCTCAATAAGGAGGCCCACGAGGTAACGGTAGAATACTATGGCTTTGATTATGGTGAAAAATTCAATTTTAGCGATTCTATTTACAGTGTCTTATGGAGTCCGGTGTTCAAGCCTTATTCCACGATCGGCGTTACAAATCCTGCAGATTTACCGGGAGATGAAATGACAGTCACAATAGAGTTTCATAATGGAAAAATCATAAAAAAGGTGATTTCGCTAAGCTTTAACAAAGAAGGTTATGCTGTAGCTGAAATAAAATGATGGAATACTAATTTACTGGAGATAGTTTCCTTTGCAGCAATATTTTGATTATGAATCGGAAAAGGCCGGCGCGTATAGTTGACAATGACTTCGGAGCCAAGAATGTACCGCATGATAGAATCAGACATTCGCAGGCTGAGGGAGTTGCAAATATACTGCCAGCCTTTTATTATCCCATGTTTACGATCATGCGCTTATCTACCGCTTCCTTGGCTGCAAACGCCCATTGGACCGCTTTATAACCATCCATAAGGCCTGCTTTCGGTTGTCGCTTGTTTTGGATGCAGTCTGCAAATTCCTGGATTTCCGCTTTAAATGTAGGTTCCCAGAATTCAAAGAACCATTTCACGCACTCAGTAGTTACTCCGTCTGCATTCATGGAAACTACTCTGTCCTTGTTTGGTGTGGTGCCCATTCTCAGGGAACCCTTCGTTCCAAATACTTCATACTCCACATGGTAACCATAAGTTGAATTTCTTGAAGTTTCGAGGTAACCCATAACACCATTTTTAAATCCAACAGAGATGATGCAGTTGTCGATGTCGTTAATTTTTTCAAGTCCCTCATAGCCAAAGGCATCCCCCATACCGTAAACGGTTTTTGCATCAGATTCGATCAGCCATCTGGCTACATCATAATCGTGAGTAAGCATGTCAAATACCAGACCTCCGCTGGTGGGACTGAACTTAAGAAGTGCCTCTTTGTTCCATTCGGGGTCACGGTTGACTAATTTGATTAAGATCGGTTTGCCGATAAATCCTTCTTCAATTTTTTGCTTCATGGTCATCAGGGAACGGTCAAATCTTCTATTATACCCGATCTGGAAAATCTGAACGTTGTTTTTTTCACAAGTTTCTTTGATCAGATCAATTTCTTCTAGCGTCATGCCAAGTGGTTTTTCGCAATATATGTTCTTAACCCCTGTGTTTGCAGCATCACAAATCATTTGACAGTGAAACGCAGAATTGGAAGCAATGACGATACCGTCGAGATTTCGGTCATTGAATAATTCCATATAATCGGTGGTGCCATAGCCGGGCTCCATCTCCTTTAAAATCGATTCTACTTCTTCAGGAATCACACTGCAGACAGCAGCCAATTCAGCATTGATAATATTGTAATTAATATTTGCCGCATGTTCACGGCCAAGCCTTCCTAGACCAACGATACCTAATTTGATTTTTTCCATTTGCTTACCTCCATTTGTTAGCACATTTCCAGTCTAAAAAGCATCCCTTACGCCTTGAATCCAACCGCCCAACGCGGCCGATGAATTTGGCAGGGGCAGACATTCTGCACTTAAATAGCCTTGATAGTTGATTTCTTTCAGTGCATTCATTATTTCTTTTAAATTGATGTGTCCGGCACCGGCATAAAAACGGTTGCTGTCTGCGATATGAATATAGCCCAATAAATTACCGCAATTGACGATTGCTTTTGACATATCTGCATCCTCAATATTCATATGGAATGTATCCAGAAGAATTTTTGTGTTGGGCAAGTTATTCTCCCTTATGAAAGTCGCGGTTTCTTGTGCAGTATTTAAATAGTTATTTTCGTATCGGTTGATTGCTTCAACGACGATACCTACATTTCTTGATTTCGCATATTCTGCAATGATTTGTGTCGATGATGCAAGGTGTTTCAAAGAAGATGTACGGGAAGCTTCTGAAACAAGATTTCCACGGATGCAGCCGATGATGACGGTGGCTCCGTAAGGAGAAGCAGCATCTACAAAATCTTTGAGCCTTTTTATCGCTGATGTCCGATTTTCTTCCGCGTCGTGAGTGAGGGAAAGCCCTTCTTGCACATAAGCCCGTCCTGTTGCAAAGGCAGAGATATTCATTTGGTTTTCTTTGCATGCGGAAGCAATTTTTTCGATAGGAATATGGGCTGGATCAGCCCAGTGCAACTCGATGGCATCATAGCCGAGTTGGGAGGCCAGAGCGATTCTATCTACAGGGTTTCCGGCCATGATCACAGGGGAGGAAGGAGTTAATTCCGCAGATAGCGTTGCGGCTAATTTTATATGTTCTGGAAGACCATTTTTTATACTCATTGTTTCGTGATTCCTCTTTTTTAAATAGTAATATGGAATACTTGTCCCGGCACCGTATACCTGAGAGCAGGACAGCGGGTTTATAATTTTATCGAGTAAAGCAGATCAGTTAATTAAACTGTAGAATTAACCAAGTCTAGATGGCGGCCGATATGTGATATCAGTCTTTCGTAATAGTGTTCTTCGTTTTGCTCCAAAGTATGATAAAGATCTTTTTGTATAGCCATATTGTCTAAAACAAAGCCATACGTGATATGCAGTAATTGCCTGCTGTCGTTGCTCTTTAAAAAATCGATAAGATTTTCATCGGTACAACTTTTGAGATCTTCAATCAGTTTGAGGTCAGCGGAAACATGGTAGAAGCTTTTTGCTTCGATAAAATGTTCTAATGCTTTCTCATGAATTCTGCGGTATAAAGACGGATCCTTTTCTGCTATCGTTCCTAATGCTTCCAACCAATTGGTTCCGGATGTTTTTAAATGAAATCTTCCTCCAGTATATTGTCCGATCAATGGGTATACGCTGAACTTGTCACTTCCGGAATGAATGCTGAGCTTATATCCGAAATGATCGGCAATCGCTGCGTGCTGACTTAACTGATGCTCAAATTGATTGATGTTACCCAGATAATCAATTCCTTTTTGAAATTCTCCGATAAATCGGGGTGCAAGACTCGTAACTTCGACTCCGTGATATTCCAGCTCCATGGCAACAAAAAGATGGCCTTGTGCAGTAGTAACAGATTCTGTTTCGTCAATAGATAATTCAAAGTCTACGGTTTGTTTTGCTTTTTTCAGGAAATTGAAATAGACCTCCACAATAAATTCAATCGCACGATGGTAAAGCAATGCGTAGTGTATGAAATCATCTTTATGAAAAAAGTACTCAATTCCGCCAATGAGAAAACCTTTGCTCAGATAAGTATTTTCAATACGTGATCGATAATCTGAAGGTAGTTTTTCGTAAAAATTAACTCTTTCAACGGTTGAAAGGGATTCGATGCGTTTTTCGATTTTTTCTGAGCAGTCAAGTGTTATCATCGTATAACCGCAGTTAAGTACGTTCTGGATGTCTTCTGTGTTCTTTAAGTGATCACCATCGGCACCGAACCCTCCCTGGTAGCCTTCTTGAAAAACTGAAAAGCATACGTCATCTAAAACCTGTGTGTAGTTTCTTCCTGTTAGAAACAGTTCGCGTTTGCTTTGCTGTGCCAGAATCGGTTTGACCGTACTGCTTCGGATACCTCGGATATGACCTGGAGTTGCAATCCCTAACCGATCTCCAAGTCCAAATGTTGCAATTTGTTTTCCAAAAGCAGAGGGAAGGGTATAAGGTAGATATCTGTTCAAAACCAACCGGTTCTCATGGGAAAGGGGACATAGTTTTATTGATTCGGACAGAGATTCTCCTTCTAGCTCAGTAAAGAAACTTCCACTTCCGATTGTAAGGATTTTTTTAATCCCTTGTATCTTACACATAAGTAACTGGTCATCTACAATTTGAACATAGGAAGAAGGATAATCTATAATTTGTTCAGGATTTATGGAAAGAGCTTTGCAGATAATTTTTATATATTTTGTTAACATAATCAACCTGATACCTTTCTTTTTTTGCTTTTGCATGTTTAAAGGATTGGTGATGGTTATGCTTCTCTTTAATCGATCGGGAATTGAAGCATCACTTTAAAAGCATTATCTTTTTCATGGATTGCTGTATCCATGGCCTCCTGAAGTTTGTCAAAACTGAAATAATGTGTATTTAAAGCATCAAAGTCATACTTATCTTTAATTGCACTCATAAATCTTATCGTTCGTTGACCAAAGTCCTTGGTTCCTCCTGAACCATTAATTTTTAATGTTTTCCAGATTGTCCAACCAAGCTCAACCGGTACCTTTCTTCCGATGGAGTGCCCGATCAAGTGAATTCTGCAGCTGTGCCCTGCAATATCAAAGATGGATGCAATTGCGTTATCATTTCCGGATGCTTCTGCAATGACAGAAGGTCCGCGTCCATTTGTTAGCTTATCAATCTGATCCTTAACATTTCCAACGGAAGGAGATACTGCATAATCTGCACCATATTTTAATGCCAACTCTCTTCTGGAAGGGATAGGATCTACGACGATAACGGTAGCGCCAGAAGTTTTTGCAACCATAGCCGCTGAAATTCCAACAGGTCCGCAGCCGAAAATTACTGCTGTATCAGAAGCATCAATGTAGCCTCCATTTCCCCAAAGCCCGAAATATCCGATAGAGAATGTTTCGACCCAAGCGCCCATCGCGTAGGACCAGTCATCCGGAATCTGATGAACATACTGTTCTTCAACGATCATATATTCTCCCATTCCACCGGGAGAGTCCGGTCTGAATCCAATCTCTCTCATGTTTAAGCAAGCAGAAGGCATCAATCCGTCTTTGCAGTTCTGGCAGACGCCGCAAGCCATAACACAATCTCCGGTTACTTTCATGCCAATCTTTCGTGTGGAAACGCCGGATCCAACTTCAACAATTTTTCCGCCCCACTCGTGACCAGGTGTATAGGGAGCGATGTCATATCGACCTTCCGCAGATTTTCCTTCGTAGCATTCTATGTCAGAACCGCAGATGCCGCATGCTCCGACTTGAATCAGAACTTGATTTGGCTTAAGAGGCTGGAGCTTCACTTCTTCAATACGAAGATCATGTGGTTGATATAGAAAAGCAGTCTTCGATTTCATTTTCTTATCTCCTTTATTTTACGATTTGTATTTTGATGCGAAACTGTATGTTTTCGTAGAAACCGTCCGAACGTAGTGAGCGGTTTCATAGAAAACATACAGTGCAGCTTTAAAGCCTTTCGAAAATACCGATTCTAGGCAGTTCGTCAACAGATTTCCAACCTTCGCTGAGCGGTTCTCTTAAGAATGGTTCCATATCTTCCGGATTTCGCAGTGTGATCTGATCAATTGGAGGAACCGTTCCGGCAGGATAAGTTTCGAGGATTTCATCATGCAGCAGAGTCAAGTACTTGAGTATTGCAGCAATCGGTCTCTTTGCTTTTTCCGCTGTTGCCTGAGAAGGTTTTCCGACAACACCCTCAGGAGTTGCAGCCCTTTCAATGGCAGCATGTCCTTCCCCTTCAGACCATCTGCAAGGTCTTCTGTACGGGTCAACGGATTTGTCCATATGTCCGTCAGGTAATAGTGATTTGCCATCAGCATCCTGTACCGCATTCATATCAATCATTTCCTTGAACATTAGTAGTGCAACCGCCGTTTCGGCTTCATCAGCATGGATGAAGTTAGTTTCCAGGCTGTTTTTTCTATTTGTAGGATAGAAAAATTCTCTGACTGCTCTGTGCCATTCAATCACCCTGAAAATACCGGGTAACTGATATCTTTTGCAGAATTCCTGGATTGCAGATTCCAGCATCCAAAGATGACCATGGTTGTTAATGAAGATGATTTTTCTGTATCCGTCATTCCAAAGACCGAGCATACAATAGATCAGGGATTCTTTTACAACTTCTTCTGGCATGATGACAGTTCCCGGCATCCCGATATGATGGTAAGGGTGTCCGCCATAATTGAGCGGTGTGAATGCCAGGTTGACTTCATGACCTTGTTTTGCAGTGTATCTTCGTATCCCTTCAATAATCTGTGTTACCATAAAGGTATCAAGTCCTGTATTTGCATGAAGTCCATGATTTTCTGTACACCCGATCGGTACAAAAACAATATCGTTATTTCTTCTTTTTTCAATCTGTTTTGCGCGAGGGGTGTTCTGGATATAAGTCCCGGCAACCCCCAGCTCGGGAGGGGATGGGATGCCATACTCTTCAAGAATCGCATCAATTTCCTCCTCCGAGGCATCCCAGATTTGTTTTTTGAGCTGACCGACTGCTGTGTCTCCCTCAAACATGACATTTGGGTCTTCGGTGAGTAGCCATTTTTTTTCAGGTACCATTTTTTTCTCCTCCATTTTGCTTATTGATATTTGTGAAATTTATGATGAAATTTGTCAGAAAACGTATTCTCTATTTATACTGGTAAAACGTTTTTCTGATTACCCAAATTATATAATTGAGATAAAAACTTGTCAACAGAAAAAATAAAAAAACATGCATGAAATATTAAAAATCAAGCAAAATAAGAATTGTGAAGGACAAATCCTTAAAAGTAGCTTGGGTTAGCGTGTCCTTGCACTACTTATTAAGTGTTGACAAATCGTACGTATAATGGTAGTATCAATTTTAGCAAGCGTTTTCGTAAAACGCTCAGGTACTTCTCTGTTATTAGCAGTTTTTGCTGTTAATATAAAGGATTAATCCATGAATCGTTTAGAATTGAGGAGGAAAAGAAATGAAAAAGATACTTGCAATTTTGCTGGTACTCGTACTCGCTCTTGGAATGTTTACCGCTTGCGGTGGAGCAGATGATGAAACTCCTGCAGACGATGCAGCAAAGACAATTGGATTCGCACAATGCAATCTGAATGACACATTCCAAACCTATGTTGTTGACGCCGCTACTGCAAAAGCGAAAGAACTCGATTACGCAATTGATGTTCAGGATGCGCAGGAAGACGTAGTAAAACAGCAAGACCAGGTAAATACTATGATTGAACAGGATTACGACGCAATTATGGTAGTACCCGTTGACACAGCAGCTATGGGACCAATCACTGATGCAGTCACAGCTGCAGGAATCCCGTTGATCTATGTTAACAGAAATCCATTTGGAACAGAAGAACCACCTGCAGGCGTATATTATGTGGGCTCTCAGGAAGTCGTTGCTGGTCAGCTTCAAGGTGAATTCCTTGTAGAGAAAATGGGTGAAAAAGGTGGGGTTGGTATCCTTATGGGCATCCTGAGCAACGAAGGTGCTGTTAAGAGAACTGAAGGAAATGAAGATGTTCTTTCTAAGCATTCTGACATCAAGATTCTTGCAAAAGAAGCCGGCGACTGGCAGTATGATAAGGGTATGTCCATCACTGAAAACTGGCTCACTGCTTATGGAGAGGATTTAAACGCAATTCTTGCTAATAATGACGGCATGGCAATCGGAGCGCTTCAGGCTCTTGAAGCAGCTGAAAGAGATGATGTAATCGTAGTAGGCGTTGACGCGATTCCTGATGCTGTTAATTTAGTAGCGGAAGGAAAATTAGATGCAACTGTACTTCAGGATGCTGAAGGACAAGGTGCAGGCGGTGTTGATGTAGCGGCGAAAGCGATCACTGGAGAAACACCTGATGCAATTACTTGGATTGACTTCGTTTTGATTACCCCTGATAACGTAGCGGATTTCCAGTAATTACATAAAGAAAGATTTTTAATGTGGGAGAGGGGTTTCGTGCTTCTCTCCCACAATTTATACGTAGGGGGAATCTACAACGTAACGTTGCCTTTATTCCACCGCTTAAGCTACGGAATAAAGGACAGCGTAGCAAGTGTAAAACTTGCAGAAGGTTGCAGAGTGGGACGTTGTGAATTTTTTTTGCATAAGTTCGCCGTTCAATTTGCTTGAAACGGTAGGATTTCCGTATGGTATCTTCCTGACATTTGTGTTGAAATGTGGGTGGGTGCACAAATTGGGCGGGCTAATAATAAGAGGTGATGGCAATGGAAATGGAAAAAGATATCCTAGTCATGAAAGACATTGTAAAGACGTTTCCCGGTGTTAAAGCATTGAAAGGAGTAGAACTCAATGTTAAATATGGTGAGATTCATGCCTTGATGGGGGAAAATGGCGCTGGAAAATCTACCCTCATGAAATGCTTGATTGGAATACATCCACCAACATCCGGTCAGATATATTTTGAAGGAAAGCTCATTGATAACTATTCAACTGCAGATGCGCTAAAAATGGGTATTGCAATGATCCATCAGGAGTTAAGCCCTGTTGAGCATCGTTCTATCATGGAAAATATATGGCTGGGAAGAGAACCCAAAACAAAGCTTGGCCTGGTAGACCACAAAAAAATGTATGAAATGACGAAAGAAGTTCTGAAACAAATTGATTTTAATGAAGATCCGAAGACTCTGATGGTAAATTTGACCGTTGCAAATATGCAAATGATTGAAATCGCGAAGGCACTATCCTATAATGCCAAGCTGATTATCATGGATGAACCTACATCTGCGTTAACGAATAAGGAAATAGATCAACTGTTTTCTATTATGAGAAGACTTAGAGAAAGTGGAAAATCAATCGTTTATATTTCACATAAATTGGAAGAGATCTATGAGATCACAGATAGCATCACCGTCTATAGAGACGGACAGTACATTGGTAGTGGAAACACGAAAGAGATCGACGTCTCTGAACTAATCAAAATGATGGTTGGCAGAGAAGTAAATGAAATGTTCCCAAAGGAAATTTGCGAAATTGGAGAGGTTAAGATGGAAGTGAAAGACCTCTGCTATGGGAAAAAATTTAAAGATGTATCATTTAATGTAAGAAAGGGAGAAATCCTTGGTATTGCAGGGCTCGTAGGTGCTGGAAGAACAGAAGTAATCGAGACGATCTTTGGTATTAGAGGAAAAACGTCAGGGCAAATCTTTGTTGATGGAAAAGAAGTTCGGATTCACACGCCTGCTGATGCGAAAAATAACAAAATGGCACTACTTACGGAAGACAGACGTGTTACGGGGATTTTCCCTATGCTGTCCGTACTCCAAAATGTGATTATTGCAAATATTAGCAAATACATCAAAAAGAACGGATTATTGAATCATAAGCAGGCAATTATAGATACCAACGAATTTGTAAAAGCGATCAGTATCAAGACACCGAGCATTTATCAGAAAATCGAGAATCTAAGCGGTGGGAACCAGCAGAAAGTTTTAGTAGCGAGATGGCTTCTGACTAATCCTGAAATTCTTTTCTTGGATGAACCTACAAGAGGTATTGACGTTGGCGCAAAATCAGAAATCCATCGCTTGATAACTAGGCTTGCAGGGCAAGGTAAATCAATTATTATGGTTTCTTCTGAATTACCAGAGGTAATGGGAATGAGCGATAGAATTGTGATTATGCATGAAGGTAGAGTTACCGGTATTGTAGAGAATAACAGTGAACTAACACAAGAAGAGATCATGAAATATGCCACCGGTCAAGCAGCCGGGCAAACGGCATAGTCATAATACAAGGAGGATTAGCCAATGACTTCTGATTCAAAAAATTTAATGAATGAAGCAGGAAAAGCAACTGTTGATAGAAAGCAAGAAGCAAAAGCTCTCTTGCAGAAATTTGGAATCATTCTGGTTCTTATTTTCCTGATTATAGTAATTTCAATTGCAGAACCTAAATTTCTTTCACCAACCAATCTTTTTAATGTTATGACACAGAGCTCAATTTTTGGAATTATGGCTTTGGGTATGACTTTGGTTATCACTTCAAAAGGAATTGACCTGTCAGTAGGTTCTATTCTTGCATTTTCAGGTGTAGTGGCAGCGAGCCTTTCGCAGGTTGGGACGGCGACATTATTCTACCCTGGTATTTCAGATTTGCCTGTGATCGTTCCGATCTTGGCGGCACTTGCTATTGGGGCTCTGCTCGGAGCTATTAATGGTGGACTGATTGCCTTTACGGGAATACCTGCGTTTATTGCTACACTTGGTATGATGACCATTGCAAGAGGAGCCACGTTGCTATATACTGGAGGGAAACCGATCAGCCGATTTACCGAAGGCATTATGTTTATCGGAAGCAAAGTGGGAATGATACCTGTACCGGTCATCGTGTATGGCATCATGATCGCGATTACTTGGTTACTTCTTGGCTATACAAGCTTTGGTAAGAATGTTTATGCAATCGGTGGGAATATTAAAGCTGCAGAAATTTCTGGTGTTAATGTAAAAAGGAATTTAGTCTTTATCTATGGTTTTATGGGAATATGCTGTGCAGTAGCTGCGTTGGTTTTTGCAGGGCGTGTTGGAAGTGTTCATCCTGGTGCTGCTACCGGATATGAGCTCACTGCTATCGCAGCAACAACAATCGGTGGAACCAGCCATTACGGCGGTATTGGTACCATTTGGGGGGCTGTTGTCGGTGCTCTGGTACTGGGGGTTTTGAGAAATGGGCTCACCTTGCTGGGTATTGATGCTTACTGGCAGCAAATCATTGAAGGGTGCATTATTATTGTAGCGGTAATTTTTGATATGAGAAAGAACGCCAAAAAGAAGTAATTAAAACAGACATTCGAAAATAGTCCAGCGGTGTTATGTCAAGAAGATAGGTAAAAAATGATATATTTTTTACTAAACGTCATGAAAAGAAAAAACACCCACTTAAGCCCTGTCGATTCTGCTTAAAAATAGAAGCAGGGCAAAGACATTTGTCAGCAGCAGAGATTATCCCCGCTGTGACGGAATATACAGGCGGTTTTCCTTCAGCAATGTGAAGACCAACCGCACAAATTTACGGGCAGTTAAGGCAAGTGCACGTTTATGCTGATACTTGTTCACCTCTTTGTATTTGAGGTGGTAGAAGCGGCTGTACTCTGCGTCGCATCTCACAAGAGACAAGGCAGCTTCACTCAAGTAATACTTTAAAAATCGGTTGCGGATTTAATGAGACGTGTGTTCTGAGCCTCAAAAACACCGGACTGATGCTTGTTCCACGCAAGACCAGCATATTTCGCCAGTGCAGCCTGATTGGGAAAACGATTGATTTCTCCGATCTCGGCAATAATACCGGCAGCATATACTGGGCCGATTCCTTTGACAGACTGCAAGGTGTTAGGAATCAGCACAAGCAGCAGCGCCGAAGGTGTTGGAAAACACCTTGTCCTGTGCCAAAGAAGAGTACTTCATGAATAAGTAATTGAGGAATCGCTGCTTTTCCCTGGTGAGGTTCTTTACAGCGAAGAAACGGGCCCGCGTAAGGTTTTGCAAAGCCTTACAGCGGTAATCGTCCAAATAGACCTCGTTGTTGATTCTTCCAAAGCGCAGGGCATCTGCAATGATGTAGGAGTCCACATAATCAGTCTTAGGCAGGTCAGGATAAGAATCCTTGAACTTCTTCACCTGTTTCGGATTAAGAACGTGGATTTTACAGTTGTATCTGGCAAGAGAGCCATCTTCCCGGAGGAAGCAGACGAGATTGTCCCCATAGACGGAAGTCGCTTCCAGCCCAACGATGAGGTCAGTAAGGGCCTGGGAAGTGATTGCAGATACAATGCGCTTAGATAATTGTCTGGCACCATCCAGGGAGTTATTGACAGCAAAGTTGCTATGTTTGGAGCCGTCAGGCTTCATGAAGTAGACGACATTGGATTTACTGCTGACATCAATACCGACGTAAAGTGGGTTCATGATATCCCTCCTTTCGTAATAGATTTGATGGTCAATCGGCTTGGCAAAACCCATGACACTGGAGCATCGACACCCTTGCATATAAGAATCCGGCTTAAGATGGACTGATGCGAACCACACTGCCAGGTGGGAGTCCATGTACTTAAGCAAACAGCCAGTTGGTTTGAAGCTAACTTCCAGTTCAGGGGAATAGACTATTTTTGAAGCAGCCAGAACGGGCTCAACAGGAGAAAAAAGAACTATTACCTGATTGACACCAGGGCAATTATATCATGGGTTTTATTAAGCCGATTGAGGTAGTAATGATTTAATTATCAAAGAACAATATATAACTAAAAGTTATTATACAAGGAGGAAAGAACATGGATAAATTATTAGAAATGACACAAAAATTTCCCATGACGAAATATTGGAACGATTCCTGTTCCATCAGCGAGCTTACTTATGCCATCGAGCGGGGGGCAGTTGGTGCGACCACAAATCCAGTCATCGTCAAGGGAGTCCTTGATAAAGAACTGGACAGCTATCGCGATTATATTACAAAGCTGGTTAAGGAAAATCCGACTGCATCGGAAGATGAGATCGCTTGGATCGTGATTGAAAAGATGGCGATTGACGGAGCAAAGTTGTTGGAACCGTTATTTGATCCGAAAACAGGAACCGGCAGAATCTCCATACAGACAAACACAAAATACTTCAATAATGCGGAAAAGCTGATTGAACAGGCCGTCTACTTCTCGACACTTGCACCGAATATGCAGGTAAAAGCACCTGCTACATCTGCCGGCATCAAAGCCTTTGAAGAAATGACTTATCGTGGTGTAAGCATTAACGCAACCGTATCTTTCACGGCAACGCAAGCAATTGCTGTCGGTGAAGCTGTGGAAAGAGGATTAAAGAGAAGAGAAGCTGAGGGACTGGATAATTCAGAAATCAATCCTGTTTGTACAATCATGGTTGGAAGACTGGATGACTGGCTCAGGGAATCTGCAGATAAGAAAAAGATCTGTATCGATCCTTGTGCATTGCATTATGCCGGAATTGCCTGCGTGAAAAAAGCATATAAAGTATATCAAGAAAGAGGATACAAGACAAAAATGCTTTCCGCAGCATACAGAACTCCGCTGCAATGGCTTGAATTTATCGGTGGCGATATGGTTATGACAATTCCATATAAAAACCAGGTACCTTTCAATGGTTCTGACTTTGAAATCAAAGCTCGTATCGATGATGAAGTGAATCCGTATTATATCAAGGAACTGAGAAAGCATCCTGATTTTGTGAAGGCTTATGATGAAATGAGCGTAGAAGAATTTAATACCTACGGGCCGGTTAACAAGACGCTGGATCAATTTGCCGGCGGATACGACGATCTGGTTAAGATCATCAGAAAGTTCATGATAAAATTTTAAATATAAATAATTGATTCATGTAGGAGAGGGCAATCACCCCTCTCCTATATCTATAGACGCTGAAAACCTGTCGGACGGTTCTATCGTCCGTAAACGGACTCTTTCGCAAGCAAAGCTTGCTATACTGTCCGTTTTGCCAAGCCAAGCCAAGCTTGGGGCAAAAAGGCAACGGCTGTGCCTCCGACTCGCTTCGCTCGCTGCTGTCCGTTTTGCCGAGCCAAGCAAAGCTTGGGGCAAAAATGCAACGAACCGGACAGATTGTTAAGACGATAGAAATCTACAAATCATAGATTTGTGATTTCTTAGCCTAAATTCTGTCAGCGGCGCTGAAGTGCTGGACAGAATGTTAAGACGACGAAAATCTACGAATCAACGATTCGTGATTTTCCAGCCTAAATTTTGTCAGACGGTTCTAAAGAACCGGACAGAATGTTAAAAGGAGGAAAATATGGTAACGGTATACGGAGAGATGAAAAAGGGTTATAACGAAATCTGCAATATGAAGGAGAATCATCCTGACATGCTTATGGATATCGGGATACAGGTAATGAACACAGGGGAAACCCTTTCAATTTCTGAAGAAGAAAAAGAAACTGCGATATTGCTGTTGAATGGCGAAGTGACCTTTCAATGGGAAGGACAGACAGCAGATGCAGTCAGAAGATCAGTCTTTGATGAGAACCCTGTGGCTCTGCATGTAGCACATAGCGTAGAAATTTCTGTAACCGCTAAAGACAATGTTGAGTTATTGATACAAAAGACAACGAATGAAAGAAGTTTTTCTTCAAAATTATATACACAAAATGATGTTGGAACTGAAATTTTTGGTGACGGAGTTTGGGAAAATACAGCTCGTAGAGCATGCAGGACTGTTTTCGATTACAGTAACGCACCTTACTCCAACATGGTAATGGGAGAACTGATCAACTATCCAGGCAGATGGTCCAGCTATATCCCGCACGGACATGATCAGCCGGAGGTTTACTTCTATCGTTTTGACAAAGAAGAAGGATTTGGTGCGGCGTTCCTTGGAGATGAAGCATTTAAGATAATGAATAACAGTGCATTTTTTATTCCGGGAGGACCTACCCATCCACAGGTAGCAGCCCCTGGTTATGCCATGTATTACACTTGGATGATAAGACATTTGAAGGATAATCCATGGACCTCAAGGGACAATGATCCAAGATACACATGGCTGCTTGAAAAAGATGCGAAGATATGGCCTAATAAATAAGAATGGATTGTATGGCGGTGATTTTCACCGCTTTTTTCATTTACTGCCTTGACATGAGTTGCCTTTAGAGGTAGCCTAATACGGTAGATAAGATGATTGGTTTATAGGAGGCAAGCATGAAAATTATAAGAGCGAAAGCTTATAACGATATGGGTCGCAAAGCGGCAAATGTGCTCTCTGCACAGGTGATTCTAAAAAACAACTGTGTTTTGGGACTGGCTACCGGATCGACAGTGTTAGGAATTTATGAACAGTTAATCGACTGGTACCAAAAAGGTGATATTGACTTTTCGGGAGTACGTTCCGTTAACTTGGATGAGTATGTAGGGCTTACGGGAGATCACACACAAAGCTATCGGCATTACATGAACAACAATTTTTTTCAAAATATTAATATCCTTCGCGAAAATACGCATCTTCCAAATGGTATGGCGAAAAATCTGGATGAGGAATGTCATCGGTATGATTCTTTGATAGAAGGCTTGGGTGGGATTGATATGCAGCTTTTGGGGCTGGGACATAATGGCCATATCGGATTTAATGAACCGGATGAGGCCTTTGAGAAGTTAACCCATTGTGTTCAGCTGAAAGAGAGCACTAGAGAGGCAAATGCCCGATTTTTTGAAAAGGAAGAGCAAGTCCCAAGAGAAGCGATTACTATGGGAATAAAGAGCATTATGCAGGCAAAACGAATTGTACTGTGCGTTAGCGGGGCGAACAAAGCGCAAATATTAAAACATGTTCTCACAGGACCGGTTACGCCGGCACGGCCGGGTTCAATCCTTCAAATGCATCCGAACCTTACCGTTGTTGCGGATGAAGAAGCCTTGTCCTTGTTGTAACATAAGTTCAGAAAAAGATAAATTCTCTTATTGTAAAGGGTATGGGAGATCATGAAGATGGATGAACATAATCTGCGAAAAGGAATTGATAAAGCATATTTGTTGGATATGATTTTAAATATCACAAATGAATTGTTTGTAATCGTAGACCGGGAAGGTTATATTGAGGAAATCAGTCAACCTTATGCAGAGTTTATTGGGGTAAAAAAGGAGAAGGTAATAGGAGTTCATGTAACGGAAGTAATTGAAAATACAAAAATGCACACAGTGGCAAAAACCGGTGTCCCTGAAATTGAAACAATTCAGAAAATTAATGGACAAAAAATGATCGCAACGCGGCTGCCTATTTTGAAAGATGGTAAAGTCATTGGAGCATTTGGAAGAGTTTTGTTTAAAAATGTCATGGACTTAAATAATCTTTATGAGAAGATAAATAAAATGGAGACTGAATTGGATTTATATAAAATGCAATTCGGGAAAATAAATACAGCGAAATACACGGTTGATGATATTATCGGAGATAGTCAGCTGATGACCAGCCTTAAGGATACTATTAAAACCATTGCCAGGACGAATTCCAGTGTGCTGATATTAGGAGAAAGCGGAACTGGCAAAGAGCTTTTTGCTCATTCGATTCATAATGCAAGTAATCGTGCAAAGCAGCCTTTTATTTGTTTGAATTGTGGGACGATTCCTGAGGATTTAATTGAATCAGAACTTTTCGGCTATGAAGAGGGATCCTTTACTGGTGCTAAAAAAGGCGGAAAAGTCGGAATGTTTCAGGCCGCTCACAAAGGGACGATCTTTCTGGATGAAATCGGTGACCTGCCGATGCCAATGCAGGTGAAACTTTTACGTGTGCTGCAGGACAAAGAAATTCAGAAAATTGGCTCCAATCTTCGGGAAGCTATTGATGTCAGAGTGATTGCTGCTACCAATAAAGATCCCTATCAGATGGTACAGGATAATCAGTTCCGATCAGATTTATATTATCGATTAAACGTGATTAGTCTTCGTATTCCTGCGCTGAGAGAACGGAGAGAAGATATTCCGATTTTGGCAAAGGCTTTTATAAAAAAATTAATTCAAAAGGAGAATGTTACGGTAGAAAAAATTTCTGATAGTGCATTAGAATATTTAAAACATTATGACTGGCCGGGGAATGTAAGGGAATTGGAGAATATTCTGGAGAGAGCGATTAATTTTCTTGGGAATGACAAAATCATTCGAGCAGAGCACCTGCCGAAAAGGATAACCGGGATATCTCCGGAAACAGTATCGAAAAGCCTGCGGGAGATTTTGGAGGAAACAGAGCGTCTTACTATAGTAGCCGCCTTGCTTAGCCATGGAGGGCAAAAAACCATGGCTGCTAAATCGCTGGAAATCAGTCGAACGAGTCTCTATGAAAAAATGCAAAAATACAATATTGATACTTCTAAAAAAGAATCATATGCAGCGAAATCTTCTGGAAATCAAACATTATTATAATTATATATGAAAAATGTACGAAATTATGTACGTGGAAAACTAATAAAACTGTCGAATGTACGGAATTCTTTACGAATTCCGTTTTTTTTATAATAAAATAGAAAACTTTACAATGTCGTATGAAGAATAGAGGAAGAAAACAGTTGAAAAACCAAGGGTAATAAGGTTCTGAAAAATGTGGAATGATATTTGCTATATAAAAAATTACCATGGTAATAATTCTATGTGCACATGATGTCAGAAAGAGAGGAATGCATTATGCAAAAAGAAAAAGTCAGCATTATAACAGGTGCAGCCAGTGGCATTGGCTTGGCTGTGGCCAATGCTTTTGCAAAAGAAGGAATCAAAATAGTAATGGCTGATGTTAACGAGGATAAGTTAAGGTTGGCAGCAGAAAAAATAAATTGCAATTATTTTACAGCTGATCTGAGCAAACGGGATTCTTGCAAATCGCTGGTTGATTATACTTTAGAAAAATACGGAAAAACAGATATACTGGTTAATGTTGCTGGTATTCAAAATGTGGCGGCAATCGAAGAGTTCCCTGAGGATCGATGGGATTTCATGATCTCTCTTATGCTTACCGCGCCATTCTTATTAACAAAATATGTGTGGAGTTCAATGAAAGAACAACAATGGGGAAGAATTATTAACCTGAACTCCATTCATGGTCTTGTTGCTTCTGAATATAAAGCAGCGTATGTTTCTGCCAAGCATGGGCTTATGGGATTAACCAAGACCGCTGCTTTGGAAGGAGGCGAGTTTGGAATTACAGTGAATTCTATTTGTCCAGCCTACGTAAGAACCCCTCTTGTGGATGACCAAATTGAGGCACAGGCTTTAAACCACGGTATTACAAAGGAAGAAGTAGTATCAAAAATTATGCTTCAGAAAGCGGCAGTAAAGACACTGTTGGAGCCTTCTACTGTCGCGGATGTTGTGAAATTTCTCTGTTCTGAAGCAGGCAACAACATTACAGGTTCGGCTTTAACCATAGACGGAGGATGGACTGCAGCGTAATAGGACCTGCAGTGATAAAAAAGATTCTTAGAAATACATGGAATCGAAATAAAAAATGGGAGGAAAACAGGATATGTTAGGTGTAATTGGTATTATTATCTCATTAGGACTATTAATGTATCTAGCCTATAAAGGTTGGTCGGTGATTATCTTGGCACCTATTTTAGCCTTATTGGCAGCATCATTTGCAATTTTTAACGGCGGCAGTATTCACCTTTTAGCAACTTATACTGAGAACTTTATGGTGAATATGGCTAATTATGTAAAAAGTTATTTCCCAGTATTCCTGTTAGGGGCTTTGTTTGGTAAGGTAATGGATGATTCAGGAGCGGCAAAGGCCATTGCCGTATTTGTCTCAAACAAAATAGGAAAAGGAAAAGAAATATGGGCCGTTGTCCTTTCTTGTGCAATCATTACATATGGCGGTGTATCCTTGTTTGTCGCTGCCTTTGCAATTTATCCAATTGGTGCGGCATTGTTTAAAGAAGCTGATATTCCGAAAAGATTGCTACCGCCGGCCATTGCTCTTGGAGCCTTTACTTTTACAATGACTGCAATTCCGGGAACTCCTCAAATTCAAAACGCCATTCCAATGAAATATTTTGGAACAGATGTATTTGCTGCTCCTATCCTGGGGATTGTTGCTGCTATCATTATGCTTTTTGGTGGTATGCTCTGGTTGTCAACCAGGCTGATGAAAGCAAGAAGTGCCGGGGAGGGATATGGCGATCACAATGATTCTCATCTTCATGGTACAGATACATCTGATTTGCCATCCTTTACCACCGCAATTCTGCCTATCTTGGTTGTGTTGATTGGCAATTTTATTTTATCTAAAAAAGTACTTCCGAACATGAATGCTGCTTATTTGGAAACGGATTACAATACAAGTCTTTCGGCAGTTCTTGGTAATTGGAGCTTAATTATGTCATTGGTTCTGGGTGTACTCTTAGCAATCGCCTTGAATTATAAACGTTTTGGCAATGTGCTTCAGTGCTTGCGAGAAGGCGTGCAGGGCTCCTTCCTGGCCATCATGAATACAGCTTCAGAAGTAGGATACGGAAATGTAATCAAGTCTTTAGCCGCATTTGGTATTGTTGCGGCAGGAATGACAGGCATTTCCTCCAATCCTCTGGTGGGTGAAGCAATTTCATCCTCTGTTTTGGCAGGAATCACGGGATCTGCTTCCGGTGGACTGAGTATTGCTTTGGAAACTTTTAGTGAAACATTTTTGGAACGTGCAAATGAATTTGGCATAGATCCCCAGGTACTTCATCGTGTTGCCTCCATAGCTTGTGGAGGACTGGATACCTTACCTCATAATGGTGCCGTCATAACGCTTTTAGGTATTACGGGTATGACTCATAAACAATCCTATCTGAATATCGGTATGTGTACGGTTGTTATTCCTTTAATTGCATGCATTGCCATTATTATCTTAGGGTCTTTCGGGGTGGTATAAAGCTAAATGCAGCTTTGATATAAATATAGCAACAATAGCAATGACAGCAATGAAAGGAGTAGAATATGAAAAACAAAATTATGACAGCACGAGATGCAGTTGCTGGGATACAGGATGGTGCCTCCATCATGGTGGGTGGCTTTATGGCCTGTGGCACCCCGGAAATACTGATTGACGCGCTGGTGGAAAAAGGTGTAAAGAATCTGACGATCATCTGTAACGATGCAGGAGTACCGGGCAGAGGCGTAGGAAAACTCGTATCAAACGGGCAGATCAAGACATTGATCGCCTCTCATGTAGGTCTGAATCCTGAGGTCGCGCAGAGAATGAATACCGAGGTAGCCGAAGACAAACTGGAATGTATTCTCGTTCCTCAGGGAACCCTGGCAGAAAGAATCAGAGCGGGCGGAACCGGACTGGGCGGATTCCTCACTCCGACCGGAGTGGGTACCATCGTAGCAGAAGGCAAGCAGGTTATCCATATTGACGGAAGAGATTTTCTTCTGGAAAAGCCATTGAAAGCTGACTTTGCATTGATTCGAGGCTCTGTAACCGATCGCTTCGGCAATACCACTTACAACGGAACCACAAGAACCTTCAATCCAATGATGGCAGCAGCGGCTGATTATGTGATTGTCGGCGCATGCGAGATTGTTGAAGTAGGCGATATTTATCCAAACAACGTAGTAACATCCGGAATCTTTGTGGATGCAATCGCAGGAGGTGAAAAATCATGGCAAATATAAAAGAAATCATTGCAGCAAGAGTTGCGAAGGAACTAAAAGATGGGGATGTTGTAAATCTTGGAATCGGACTGCCCACCATGGTAGCCAACTTCCTTCCGGAAGGGGTTGAAATCATTCTGCAATCAGAAAACGGGATTATGGGAATGGGACCTGCCGCTGAAAAAGGAAAAGAAGATGTAGACATCATCAATGCGGGAGCGCAATATGTTACCGTAAATACGGGTGCAATGTACTTTGACAGTGCCACTTCCTTTGGTATCATTCGCGGCGGTCATGTGGATGCGACGATCCTTGGTGCATTGGAAGTCGATCAGCACGGAAACCTTGCCAACTGGATTGTTCCGGGTAAGATGGTACCGGGCATGGGAGGTGCAATGGATCTGGTGGTAGGCGCAAAGAAAGTAATCATTGCGATGCAGCATACCCAGAAGGGCGCCCATAAAATCCTGAAAGAGTGCAGGCTTCCTTATACTGCAGTGGGAGTTGTTGATATGATCATTACGGAAATGGGAGTGATGGAAATCACAAAGGATGGAATCGTTTTGACAGAACTTCACCCTGACTATACCGTGGAACAAATTCAGGAAGCCACTGAAGCAGAACTGATCATTCACTCCGATTTGAAGGAAATGAAAGAATAGGTGTGGTTTACAAGGCGAATTTAATAAGAATTAAAAATATAACTTCGGTTGTTTAGAGGGATATGATGATGAGAGAAATTAAAAAAATTGTTATTGCAGGTGCAGGAACTATGGGCGCTTCCATGGGTCAGACTTTTGCAAAATTTGGATATCAGGTCGTATTGTATGATCTCTTCCCGGAAGCACTGGCAAAGGCGAAGAAACTGATTTCCATCAATCAGGAAACAGAGGTATCTGAACAGATTCTGTCAAGAGAAGAATCTGAGAAACTTCTCGGCCGGATTGAGTATTCTGCAGATATTCATTGCTTTGAGGAAGCAGACTTTGTGGTAGAAGCAATTTTGGAGAGAATCGAAGTCAAGCACAAGTTCTGGGCTGAAGTATCGGGTCTGGTAGGCGAAGATGTGGTGTTGGCCAGTAATACTTCGGGATTAAGCATTACAAAGATTGCTGAAGTGGTTTCTCATCCCGGAAGGTTTCTGGGAATGCATTGGATCAATCCCCCTCATATTATTCCTTTGATTGAGGTAATTAAAGGAGAATATACGACGGATGAAAGTGCGGAAATTGTCAGGGACTTGGCTTTGATGGTGAAAAAAAAGCCGGTTATCGTGAAGGATGCTCCAGGATTTGTTCTAAATCGAATCCAGCTGGCGATCCTGAGAGAATGCCTTTATATTCAGGAACGCGGGATTGCATCTGCTGAAGCCATTGATGATGTTATGAAATATGGCCTGGGATTGCGTTATGCCTGCCTGGGACCTTTTGAAGTAGTCGATTTGGGTGGACTTGACGTATTTAGCAATATTGCGTCCTACTTATTTGCCGATCTGTCAAATGCTGACGCAAGCTTCGGTCTTCTCAGAGACTGTGTGGAGGAAAACCGCCTTGGGGTAAAAAGTGGATCCGGATTCTATGATTACTCCGACGGTAAAGATGAAGAGGTGATAAAGTATCGGGATCAAATGTATACCAAACTTGTAAAATGCTTATATGAATAACTTCACATAATCAAATAGAACCACAACAGCCATATGAATCATACGGCTGTTGTTTTTTTTTGATTCATAAGAGGTTGACAAATTTTCTACTATGCACTACAATGTAGTTGTGCTACTATGCGAGACAAGGTAGGTGAAAAGATGTTTGATAAATCTCAATTGATGAGAGGAACCTTGGAGGGCTGTATTCTTAAGGTCATTGCAGCTGAGACAACATATGGTTATGAAATCATGGAGACCTTAGTTCAATACGGGTTTGAAGATATTCGGGAAGGAACGATCTATCCCTTGCTTGTGCGTCTGGAGAAAAAAGAGTTGATTACATCGGAGGTCAAGCCTTCTCCATTGGGGCCGAGCAGAAAATATTATTCTATTACACAAGAGGGAAGTGACATGCTGGATTCCTTTGCAGCATGCTGGGAAAGTGTCTCAAAAGCGGTTGAAAATATATTGAAATTGGAGGAAGAAAAACATGGCTAATTTATTAGACAAACTTAGAAAAGAAAATAATCAAAAAGACAAAATGCTTACGAAAGAGAATGACCTGATTATGACAGATATTGTGGTTTACTTACGATCCTCGGATCTGTGCGATTACGATATCGAAGTGATAAGAAGAGAACTGTTCGGCATGATCTATGAAGCACAGCTAAGAAATGAGCCCGCCAATCAGGTGATCGGCAATGATTATAAAAGTTTTTGTGAAGAGCTGATGAAAAATGGGAGACGAGAAGGTTTTTATGAAAAATTTCTGGATTGGGCTTATATTGGAATTATTGGAGTCGGTACGTTGCTTGCCACAGAGATGATCTTCTCCGGATTTCTATTGAATTTATTTTTTCAGCGAAATTTTAACATGCCAATAACTGCAGGGTTTATTACTTCTGCCGGTTTGATTATGGTAATGGCAACATTGGTTTATTGGTTTTTTGCGAAATATTCCTTTGAATTGTCAGGTTCCGGATCAACAGCCTATAAAGTATGGTTTGTTTTAGGGTTTACCGTTTGTTTTGCGGGAATCGTTATGATTAAAGTTTTGCTGGATGATATCATTCTGTTTCAGTTAAATGGCTTCATTCCAGTCCTGCTATTTTCGGTGGCCTACCTGCTCATAAAGATTCTGGAAGACAGAAATGCAAATCAAATTGCTATGACACACAAATAGTTTGATCGAGAAAGGGATCTGATTAAAACCGAAGCCTCAACCGAAATCGCGAATAATCGCATAAAAATTTATATGTGTTGCAAAAGCAACCGACTGATTCTACTTTTTCCTATAATCTAAAAATAATCAATTGAGCTTGGGAATGTTATTTAGGAGGTAGAGAATGTCGAATATGTTTTGTTTTCAATGTGAACAGACAGCGAAAAGTGTTGCTTGTGAAGGATTCTGCGGAGCGTGCGGAAAACAGGCTGATACTGCAGGGCTGCAGGATGATTTAATCGGCGTATTGGTTGGATTGGCTATGGCAGCAAGCGATGCTGAGCCATCGGAGGATACCCACAGAACAATGATCGAGGGTTTATTTATGACCATTACCAATGTCAGTTTTGATAATGAGGCAATTAAAATTCAAATCGAAAAGACCGAAAAAGAAATCCAAAAACTGGTTGCAGGAGGTGGCCATTACAGTTCACAATTCAATCGTGGATACCAATATGATATGAAGGAGCTATGGTCGTCAAATGAAGATATCCGTTCTTTAAAATCCCTGATTTTATTTGGCTTGAAGGGTATGGCGGCTTATGCTTACCATGCGTTGGTGCTGGGATATTCGGATCAAGAAGTGAATCGATTCTTCTACAAAGGTATGAGAGCGGTAGGTCTTAAAAAAGTAGATATGGAAACCTTATTGCCGATCGTAATGGAAACTGGTGAGGTAAATTTAAAATGCATGGCACTTCTGGATCAGGCCAATACACAAACCTACGGCACGCCTGCGCCGACCAAAGTGACGATGACGATCGAAAAAGGTCCGTTCATTGTAATCTCGGGTCACGATCTCTATGATCTTCACCTCTTGTTGGAGCAAACGAAGGATAAGGGCATCAATGTTTATACACACAGTGAAATGCTTCCGGCGCATGGATATCCAAAGCTACAAGCATATCCTCATCTGAAAGGACATTTTGGCACTGCATGGCAAAACCAGCAGAAGGAACTTGATGGAATTCCAGCGCCGATTCTTTTTACTACCAATTGTCTGATGCCGGTAAAGGGGAGCTATTATGACAGAGTATTTACAACTGAGGTGGTAGCTTATCCGGAAATGGTTCATATTGATGAGAAGAAGGACTTCACCCCGGTAATCGAGAAAGCTTTGGAGCTCGGGGGATATGCCGAGGAGAAGAAGATGACAGGAATCAATGGCGGAGATACTGTTACCACTGGATTTGCAAGAGGAACGGTACTTTCCGTGGCGGATAAGGTGATCGATGCGGTAAAAGCAGGAAAAATCAAACATTTCTTCCTTGTGGGTGGCTGTGATGGCGCAAAGCCGGGAAGAAATTATTATACAGAATTTGTGAAGCAAACACCAAAGGATACCGTCATTTTAACTCTTGCGTGCGGAAAATTTAGATTTAATGATCTTGATCTTGGTGAAATAGGGGGATTGCCAAGAATCATGGATATGGGACAGTGTAATGATGCTTACAGTGCTATTCAAGTTGCTGTGGCATTAGCGGAAGCCTTCCAGTGCGAAGTGAATGATCTCCCGCTCTCACTGGTATTATCCTGGTATGAACAAAAAGCGGTTTGTATTTTGCTTTCGCTTCTTGCCCTTGGCATCAAAAACATCTACCTTGGACCTACACTTCCTGCATTTATTTCGCCGAACGTGCTTGATCTGCTTGTCAAGGAGTATCAGATCACGCCGACTTCTACACCGGAAGAAGACCTTAGGAAGATTCTAGGTTAAAATATAGGTAATTAAAATAATACGAGTTGATAGAATCAACCCAATATAAAAAAGTTTATCGCGGAAAATAAAATTCTGTGATAAACTTTTTCTAATATAGATTGCCCAATTTATGAAGTAAATTGCTGCGTATTTGATTAATATAAATTATATAAGTAAAACATGAAACTGTGAACAGCTTTATGTTTATGAAAAACAAGGAGGAATTTGATTCTTGAGAATATTTGTAATCAGTGACACCCATGGAAAAATTGATAAGGCTCTTGAACTATATAAAACACTTCAGGATATCGATTTGATCGTCCATTTAGGAGATTTGTGGAATGACGCAAAAAAAATGAAAGATCAACTTAATGTACCTTTGATTGGGGTCAAGGGTAATATGGATGGTTCTTTTTCCAAAGATGGCCATCATATACTGGAAACAGAATATGGAAATATATTTCTTACTCATGGACATATGGAAAATGTAAAGCAAAGTTTGGAAAGCATCCTGTATAAAGCAGAATCCCTTCAGTGCAAGGCGGCTTTTTTTGGACATACACACATTCCTCTGTTTCAGCAAGCTGAAGGCTTGTACTTATTAAATCCAGGTAGTCTTTCTTTGCCTGTTGGTGGAAGAAAGGGTTCTTATGCCGTGGCTACCGTAACGGAAAAATCCCTTGATGCAACAATACTATTTGAGGATGTGAAGCAAGCCCAAAAGACCGAGCCGGGATTTCTCAGAAATCTGTTGAATAACAGTGATCGTTTCTAAGGAATAAATTAGATTAAATTTTATAGCAAATACCATTGAATATTTTGTTGAAAATAGTCGAAGAGAAAGATATAATTACTTTATTGTAATTGTTATGTTTATATATGAAAGTGTGTGCTATGTATTTTGGAAGTGTGAGATTTTTTAAGCATATAATTGTTGCTGTCATTATACTTCTTATTTTCGGATTAGCAATATCTACCATATTCTTGTCCGTCATTAATAAGGATTATCAGAACCAGATTTCGGATATGCAATCTGTGACTGTTTTAGCACAATCAAATCCCAAGGAGGAGCAGCAAAATAGTCTTTCTATTGAATATCAGGAGCTTTATTCCGATTTGTATTCAGGGCTTGCCAAAGAAACCAAAACGCAGCCGAATACAGTTTACCTTACCTTTGATGATGGTCCGTCCGAGAGAACCTTAGAAATATTGGACATATTAAAGGACGAGAATATTAAAGCAACCTTCTTTATTATCGGAAAAGAAGGAAAAAAAAAGAAAGATATTATGAGAAGGATTGTGAATGAAGGACATACCATCGGAATTCATACCTATTCCCATGTATATGGTAATATTTATGAATCTGTAGAAACTTATCTTTCGGATTTTAATAAGACTTTTGAGTTGATTTATGAAACAACCGGGGTGAAGCCTGAGATTTTTAGATTCCCGGGGGGAAGCATCAATAAATATAACTCGCTTATCTATGAAGAAATTATCGCTGAGATGCTGAGACGTGGTTTTACATACTATGATTGGAATGCTTCCGATGGTGATGCAAATTCTAGTGCTACAACATATTCTATCTATAATAATACCGTTCAATCATCAGAGAACAAAGACCGTGTTATCCTCCTTATGCACGATAGTCTTAGTAAGACATATACGGTTGCTGCCTTACCTCAAATTATTGAGTACTATAAAGCCAGAGGGATGCAATTTGAAGCGATTACAAACGATGTGAGCCCAGTTACGTTTAATTATATTAATTACGAATAAATTCAAAATGGAGGATGCTTAAATGGGAGTGAAAAATAATTTTTCCCAAGCTGTATCGGAATTGATCGGAATTTCTAAAGCAGTTGAATCAGAAAAAGATGAAGTATTGGATGAAGAACACGCAGAAAATGAAAGCAGAATGGAAGCTTCCGTCGAAAATGTAAAGGAAGAGGATATTGCAGTCATGACAGAAATCGAAAATAAAACTACTGACCAAAGAGAGTCCGCAGTTTATAAAGCGGGGCAAAATCCAAAGGAAAGGATCATGGCAATGTTAGCACAGCAACAGCAGTCTCAACCACAGCAACAACCTCAGCAGGAGGAGCCGCGATTTCAGCAGCCACAGGAGCAAATGCCGTCATTTCAGCCGAAAGAACCGCCTGGATTGACAACGATAGCAAGGGGAACCGTGGTTGTCGGTGAGATAAATGCAGAAGGTGATGTGGAGCTTTTAGGCAGTGTAAAGGGAAAAATTGCTTCTAAGGGAGATATCAAGGCAAATGGTAAAATAGTCGGAGATTTAATTGGGAAAGATATTGAATTGACTGCCTGTGCAGTTCAAGGCAATATTATAGCGAACGGGTCGGTTTCGGTTGATGAAAGTTCTGTAGTCGTTGGTGATGTAAAGGGCAAGGATTTCTGCCTGGACGGAAAGATCAAAGGAAATGTTACCGTTGAGAATGAAGCAAAATTTCAGCCTAAGGCAATCCTGGCCGGCAATGTGACCACCAAATCAATTGCAATGAGTCAGGGGGCTAAAATTCAAGGTGAAGTCAATATTCCATTAAATGAAAAAGAAACAGACATGACTTTTGATGTGGATATTAAGATATAATATGTACTAGGAATTGGTTTATTGGAGGGACAGCGCATGGCGACAAAGAATAATTTCTCTAAGGCAGTATTAGATTTGATGGGTCTTCCTGGGAACGAAAATATTTCTAAAACGGAGACACAGAATACTGTTGCAGATATAGTTTTCGAACCGAAAAGAGTCGATATGACAGTTGGAAGAGAACCTGAAACGGAAAGAGAAACAGACATAAATGCAGAACAGAGGAAGTTTCTTTATAATGCCAAAACTGCAATGGCCAGTAATGTAGCGCCAATTCAGGAAGAAACTTCGGCTACGGTTATATCCAGTTCCATGGTAATCGTTGGTGAAATAACATCAAGCAGCGATATTGATATTTATGGAGATGTAAAAGGTTCCGTCAAAACCGATGGCGATATCAAAGCAACCGGCAAAATAATGGGAGATTTGACAGGCAATCACTTTACTTTGAATGGTTGCACGGTACAAGGGAATATAACTGCTAAGGGAAATGTCACGATTGGTATAAATACTGTGGTTGTGGGTGATATAACTGCAGAAAATATCAAGATTAACGGTAAGGTAAAAGGCAATCTTACTATAGGCAAAATGTCTGAGTTCTTGGAAAATTCTCTCCTGGCGGGAGATGTACATTCTCAGACGATTTCTATGAGCCAGGGGGCAAAGCTGCATGGTAGTGTTAGCGTGGCTCTTGACAACTCTCAGAGTGAAAAAGTATTTGATTCCATTTTCGGAGCTTAGACCAAGAAAGCTTGTTCGCGATTCGGAAGAATCGGATAGAATGTTAAGAGAGGTAAAACGATGAGTGATTTAGAGGATAAAGTAATACAGAAGGATGACGAACTGGGGGAAAGCTTTTCTGATTTGATGAAAAAAGTTGTTGAAAAACAGCTGGAAGAAGAAAATTCCTTTTCGGAAGATCTGAGTAACTCATCGTCAGTTATTTCTTCTTCGGTTGAAACAGTTGCAGAGCAGCAGTCATCGGAGTTTATTATGAAATCAGAAGATGTTGTGACTAAACCTGCGGAAGTTCCTGTTTTTGAATGGAAGGAAGAAAAGAAGCCGGTGGTTGAAAATTATCAGCCTGTTTCTGAGGTTGGTGTGATTTCAACAACGACAACGATCAATGGTACCGTAAGCAGCAAAGGTCATATTCGTATTGAAGGGAATGTGATTGGAGATATTTTTGCTTATGGTGATATCAAAGTAACAGGAAAAGTAGCCGGAGACATTGAAGGCGGTAATATTGAACTGGGAGGCTGTATTGTTGAGGGTGATGTGAAAGCCAGAGGAGACGCGAATATCGGAAAGGACAGCACATTATCCGGTGATATGAAAGGACAACTGGTTACCATTGACGGAAAAATCAAAGGAAATGTTGAAGCGTTAAAAGGCGCCCATATGGCAGGTACTTCTTTGATAAAAGGTTCTATTGCCGCACCGACATTGTCGATGAGTGCGGGAGCCGAGCTGCAGGGCAAGGTGAATGTATCAAAAGATGATGTGGAATAAAGGTATTTTAGAAGAAATAAGTATCTGCTTTTAGTTATGAAATTGAACAATAAACGGAACATACAGTAGCCACTGGATTTTTTTCGGTGGTTTTTTCTATTCCAATTCAAGATATATTATGATAAACTTTTGCTAAAGCAAATTGAGGATATTGGAGTTTTTATGGAAAATCAGAATATTGCATATATGAATACCACCGTATTAGCCTTTCTTGGAGATTCTGTTTATGAGATCTATATTAGAAAACATGTAATTGAAAAGGGTCAGATCAACGCAGATATTCTCCATCGGGAGGCTGTTCGGTTTGTGAGAGCAGATGCACAAGCCTACGCACTGAAAGAAATGATGGATGAGCTGACAGAGGAAGAACGGAGCCTGGTAAAAAGGGCGCGCAATAAAAAAATATCGACAAAACCTAAGAATGCTGATCCCGTTGCTTATAAACTGGCGACAGCCTTTGAAGCATTAATCGGTTTTCTTTACTTATCGCAAAGCTATAGCAGAATGGAAGAGATTATAATGAAAACTATAGAACTGATTGAAAGGAAACAAGGGGAAGGAAATGCCGGAAAAGAGAACGCGGAACAAATTTAGAGATATCATTGGGGATTACTATAAGACAAACAGAAAGATAAGTGAGCAGAGCGGAGAGAAACAAAAA
Organism: Anaerovoracaceae bacterium; assembly: GCA_963665645.2. Classification (GTDB taxonomy): domain Bacteria; phylum Bacillota; class Clostridia; order Peptostreptococcales; family Anaerovoracaceae; genus Anoxybacterium. Next base: position 104,778 of record CAXXQN010000007.1, read on the forward strand.
GGAAATCCAATGTCGCCCAGGGAAAAAGCTATGATTATCATGGTTGTTTTTCTGTTGATTGTATTGGTTTTTAAGTCAGCGGTTTTTGATGAGGTAAAGAATCTTACGGCGGAGGAACAGCAATTTAAAGATTTTGTCGAATATTCTGTTGCGGAGCAATATCATGGATTCCTCGAGAATTCCGGGTTGATGGTCTATCGGGTCTATGACCTATACATGGCGGATAAAGATCAAAAAGGTGTATTAAGATACGAAGATTATAAAACCGGAGAAATGGTTGAAGTAATACAGGATGGTAGATATAATGCAAGGGTGAGAGGATATTTTCTTCGGATTATTCCTGTGAAACATTTTTCGGTTACTACAAAAATTGAAGAGTAGAAGATAATGGAGGTAAGAAGTGAGTAAAGCAGATAAAATTTTTGTTGAAATGTGTAAGGATATTATGAAGAACGGCTACTCTTCAGAAGGACAAGTGGTCAGGGCAAGATGGAAAGACGGTACGCCTGCTCACACTATGAAAAAATTTGCTGTAGTAAACCGATATGACCTCGCTGAAGAATTTCCGGCGCTAACGCTCAGACCTACTCCAGTGAAATCAGCCATTGATGAACTGCTGTGGATCTGGCAGAAAAAATCAAACAATGTCAATGACCTGAACAGTCATATCTGGGATGCCTGGGCCGACGAAACAGGTTCTATCGGAAAAGCTTACGGCTATCAACTTGGTGTAAAACATCAATACGTCGAAGGGGAATTTGATCAGGTAGACCGAGTTCTCTTTGATCTTAAGAATAATCCCTACAGCAGAAGGATTATGACAAATTTATATAATTTTAAGGATCTGAACGAGATGGCACTTTACCCTTGTGCATATGGTGTAACCTTCAACGTCACGGGAAATCGCTTAAATGCTATATTGAATCAGCGATCTCAGGATACTTTGGTTGCGAATAGCTGGAATGTGGCGCAGTATGCTGTTCTGGTTTATATGATGGCGCAGGTGAGTGGACTTCTGGCGGGTGATCTGGTTCATGTTATTGCAGATGCACATATTTATGACAGGCATATTCCTTTGGTGAAGGAATTAATCAGCAGACCTCAATTCCCGGCACCAAAGTTAATGATCAATCCTGATATTAAAAACTTTTATGACTTTACCGTGGAAGATTTTATTGTGGAAGATTATCAGGCCGGTCCTCAAATCAAGGGAATCCCGGTTGCTGTTTGATACTTTTAACTCAGAATTGACATAATTTGACAAAAGGAGAGGCGTGGAATGAAAACAATCGTAGCAGTCGATAATAACTGGGGGATCGGAAAAGACGGCGATCTTTTGCTTCGGCTCCCGGGAGATATGAAATATTTTCGAAAAGAAACCTTTGGGAAAGTTGTCGTTATGGGCAGAACAACCTTTGAATCATTGCCTGGAAAAAAACCCTTGAAGGATAGAATCAATATTGTCCTTTCCAGAAATCCGGATTTCCAGGTGGACTGTATCCAATGTAAATCCATGGGAGAACTTTTTAAAATACTGGAAAACTATGATATGGAGGATGTCCTTATCATTGGTGGTGAAGCTATTTACAGGCAGTTTCTTCCCTATTGCAGTGGGCATCTTGTAACGAAGATTAATGGTACCTTTGATGCGGACAAGCATTTTGAAAATCTTGATCAGCGAGAAGATCTGGAACTGGTTTGGGAAAGCGAAGTGCAAAACGATAACGGGGTAGAATATCGATTTACAGAATATAGAAGAAAATAAGTGAAGCGAATCGTTCGCAATAATAGGAGAAATAAGTTGAAAGAAGCATATACCTTGGGAAAAGAAAATATCATCATCGGAAGAAATCCTGTCATGGAAGCGCTAAAAAACGGCAGGGAAATGGAAAAGCTGATGATCGCGAAAGACACAGAAGGTTCCATTAAAAAAATTATCGGACTTGCGAAAGAAAAAAAAATACTGTATCAGTTTGCTGATAAATCCGCATTGGATCGGGTGTCAGACGGAGGGGTACATCAAGGGGTAATTGCATATGTTTCAACTTATGCGTATTGTGAAGTGGAAGATATTCTGGATAAAGCGCGGAAGAATGAGGAAGAACCGTTTCTTGTTATTTTAGATGGAGTTGAGGATCCCCATAACCTTGGGGCAATTATGCGTACGGCAGATGGTGCCGGTGCACATGGAATTATTATACCAAAACGTAGAGCAGCTGGGATAACGGATGTGGTGGCGAAGGCAGCTGCCGGAGCCATCGAATATGTTCCTGTTGCTAAAGTTTCCAATATTGCGCAGACGATCGACAAACTCAAGGAGAGGGGACTTTGGATCGGGGCTTGCGATATGGATGGAACGGATTATGATAAAGCAAACTTACAAGGGAGTATTGGGTTGGTTATCGGTGCGGAAGGGCAGGGCATCAGCAGATTAGTGAAGGAAAAATGTGATTTTAGCATTTCTATTCCTATGTCCGGTCAGATTTCTTCCTTAAATGCATCCAATGCTGCAGCAATTTTAATGTATGAAGTAAAAAGACAAAGAAAAGGCTAGGGGTATTCTTTCGGAACCGCCGTCTTTCAATGCTTTGCATAAAGACGGTGATCGGTTTCACGGTTTCCTCCAAGAATACCCCTAGCCCAACGGAGAAAAAAACCATCTGATCAAGGCAAGGAAGTATTCTCACGGAAACTGCCGTGTTACAATGCTTTGCATAAAGAAAAGGAAAAACTTAATAAAGAGGATAGGGTAAAGGGATAGATATATGGAAATCAATTTTGGAGAAATCACTGATGAAAAACTTGTTCTGATGGCGCAGGAAGGGGATGAAAATGCAGAGGAGCTTTTAATTAGAAAGTATAAGGATGTAGTCAGAAGCAAAGCACATCTCTATTTTATGGTGGGTGCGGACAGTGAAGATATTGTTCAGGAAGGCATGATTGGAATTTTTAAAGCGATTCGGAGTTATAATAAAACCAAGCAGGCATCTTTTCATACTTTTGCCGAAATCTGTATTAACCGGCAGATCATTACAGCCATCAAACGAGCTACCAGACTAAAGCATTCACCCTTGAATACATCGGTTTCTTTAAGCAAACCATTATCTGATACTGAACCTGATACTACATTGGAAGAAATCTTATCTTCTAACAGCAATACGGATCCGGAGGCTCTTTATTTACTGAAAGAAGATATGGGTTATATTGAAGGAAATGGTGCTGAGATCTTCAGTGATCTGGAACTAAGCGTGTGGAATGAATATCTTAAGGGGAAATCATATCTGCAGATTGCAGATATTACAGGAAAATCGCCTAAAGCGATCGATAATGCAATACAAAGGACAAAGAGAAAATTAGAGCTTTATTTAGGGCGTTAAAATGTATTGACATAGGTAGCCGGGTTATAGTAAAATAACCATTAGTGTAACAAACACAGCTAGTTTTGCTGTTGTAGCTCAGTCGGTAGAGCACTTCCTTGGTAAGGAAGAGGTAGGCAGTTCGAACCTGCTCAACAGCTCCAATTTTAGTGACACGATAGGATACTTTCTTTACTGAACGGAAAAGTTGCGAAAGATGTATCGAACCGCAGAACAAATAGAAGGTTAAGATCAAAGACGGAGGAAAACGAAAATGGCAAAAGCTAAATTTGAAAGAACAAAGCCCCATGTTAATATCGGGACAATTGGTCACGTAGACCATGGCAAGACTACATTGACAGCGGCAATCACAAAGACATTATATCAGAGATACGGACTGGGGGAGATGGTAGCCTTCGACCAGATTGATAAGGCACCGGAAGAAAGAGAACGAGGAATTACGATTGCAACAGCTCACGTAGAGTATGAAACACCAAACAGACACTACGCACACGTAGACTGTCCGGGACATGCCGACTATGTAAAGAACATGATTACAGGAGCAGCACAGATGGACGGAGCGATCCTGGTAGTAGCAGCAACAGACGGACCAATGCCACAAACCAGAGAGCACATTGTACTATCCAGACAGGTAGGTGTACCATACATCATCGTATTCCTGAACAAATGTGACATGGTAGATGATGAAGAACTTTTAGACCTGGTAGAAATGGAAGTAAGAGAGCTTCTGGACCTATACGAATTCCCAGGAGATGACACACCAATCATCAGAGGATCTGCACTGGAAGCATTAAATAATCCGGAAGGATCATGGGGAGATAAGATTGTAGAGTTGTTTGAAGCGGTAGACTCCTATATTCCGGAACCGGAAAGAGCAACAGACAAGCCATTCTTAATGCCTGTAGAAGACGTATTCTCGATCACAGGAAGAGGAACTGTAGCGACAGGAAGAGTAGAAAGAGGAATCCTGAAGGTATCCGAAGAAGTAGAAATCGTAGGATTGATGGAAGCGCCAAGAAAAGTAGTAGTAACTGGAGTAGAAATGTTCAGAAAGCTGCTGGATCAGGCGCAGGCGGGAGACAACATTGGGGCACTTCTGAGAGGAGTGCAGAGAACTGAAATCGAAAGAGGACAGGTACTTGCAAAACCAGGCAGCATTCATCCGCATACAAAGTTTTCCTCCCAGGTATACGTACTGAAGAAGGAAGAAGGCGGAAGACATACTCCATTCTTCAATGGATACAGACCACAGTTCTATTTCAGAACAACGGACGTAACAGGAGACTTGACCTTGCCAGAAGGTGTAGAAATGTGCATGCCTGGAGACGACATCCAGATGACAATTGAACTAATCACGCCGATTGCGATCGAAGAAGGACTGAGATTTGCAATCAGAGAAGGCGGAAGAACAGTAGGCGCTGGAGTTGTAACAAAGATTGTTGAGTAATGAAAGAAATAAATACCTGAAAACGGTATGCAAAGGACCCGCAAGTTTGCGGGTCCTTTTGGTGTGACAGGCAGTCGCACCAAGCCGTGAATTTTTGGAAGGAAATGCATTATTTAATTCAAAAATATATTGATAATGGTTGATTACAGTCGAATGATACGTTAGAATTAATATTAACGAACAAAAAATAAATGTTTTAATTGTAGGAAGAAGCCGTGGAACAGGAACAAATTGTTCGGGAAACAGAAAAAACACACCAAAAGAGACTTGGAATGTTTAGAAAGTAATGAAACAGTAAGAATTAACATAAAGGGGTAAAATGAGTTACGAAAGTGTTGAAAAATATTTTAAGGACAATAATATATCAAACGAGATTATATTATTGAAAGAAAGCAGTGCAACCGTGGAGCTGGCTGCCAAGGCTTTGAGAAGAGAACCAGGTGAAATTGCTAAATCTCTGGCGTTGAAAATCAAGGATGGAAACGTAATTATTCTGGTGATCTGCGGTACGGCTCGCATTGACAACCGGAAATATAAAGATACCTTCCGATGTAAGGCGCAAATGCTTACTTATGAAGAAACCTTATCGGTTACAGGACATCCGGTAGGAGGTGTCTGCCCTTTTGCTCTGCCGGAAGGGATCGAAGTTTATCTCGATGAATCTTTGAAAAAGTATGAAACGGTGTATCCTGCTGCAGGTGCTGAAAACTCCGCAGTCAAGTTTACTTTATTAGAATTGGAACAGGTGACAAAAGGAACTTGGGTGAATGTCGCTCAGGATAATTAATTAAAATAGTATTGACAGGTATCTGATTTTATGATAATTTAATTAAGCAACTTTAAAGTAATAACATGATACAATCGTGTAATTTATGTCATAAATATTAGAATACTACATAAAAGGCGGAGCTTGAAATGGAGCTTCGAATTTTAGATTAAATGGAGGACAATCATGAGAGTAAAAGTAACATTAGCCTGCGCGGATTGCAAGCAAAGAAATTACAATACTACGAAGAACAAGAAAAATGATCCGGATCGCATAGAGATCACAAAGTATTGTAAATTTTGTAAAAAACACACGGTTCACAAAGAAACAAAATAAGGGATGGATGTGATCAAAATGGAAAAGGAAAAAGCAAAGAAGTCCGTTCCTGTAGCGGCTAATAAAAACCAAAAGGCTAGCTTGAAAGATTATTTCAAAGGGATTAAAACGGAAGTAAAGAAAGTAGTATGGCCTACGAAAAAAGAACTTGCTTCTTATAGCGGAGTCGTATTGTTTTCTTGTGTTATATTAAGTTTAGGGATTTGGGCTGTGGACTCTGCTTTCCTGGCTGCCCTAAAGTATGTTTTAAACATTAGTTTCTAGTAAAATAATGAAGGAAGGCACAAATGGCCAAGAGTAAAAAGAACGAAGAATTCGAAGAATTCGAAGAACTTGTAAAAGAGGAACCGGAAGATTATGACAAGGATGCCGATGGTTATGATGAGGAAGAAGACAATTCAGATGAGGTTTCAGGAGAAGAAGCGAATGATGATCAGGTAGAAGCGTTAGAGCCCGAGATGGAATCACCGCATCACACTGTATCGAAATCTGACCTTGGAATCAAGGAAGAAGATATTGTAGGCGATAAATCAAACAAGGCAAAATGGTATGTGGTTCATACTTATTCAGGTCATGAAAACAAGGTGAAAGTGAACATTGAAAAAATCGTTGAGAACAGAGGTATGCAGGATTTAGTTCTCAGTATTGTTGTGCCTACCGAGGATCATGTTGAAATCAAAAACGGTCAGAGAAAAGTTAAAACAAGAAAAATGTTTCCTGGTTATGTCCTTGTAAAAATGATTGTTACCAACGAGTCATGGTATCTTGTGAGAAATACGCAGGGTGTTACAGGCTTTGTAGGTCATGGATCAGAACCAATTCCTCTTAGTAATGAGGAAGTAAGAAGAATGGGAATTGAAAAAATCTTTATTCAGCTTGATATTGAACCAGGGGACAGTGTTAAGGTTATCAATGGACCATTTGAAAGCTTTATGGGTGTGGTTGAAGAAGTTAACATGGATAAACAAACCCTCAAAGTTAAGATTTCAATGTTTGGCAGAGATACACCTGTAGAATTGGAATTTGGTCAGGTGGACAAAATATAAATTTGCATGAATCAATGCCTGAAATTGGGCGTACTAATAGACGATGAAAATCTACAACATAGAGATCTGTCGTTTTCCGTAGCTTTAGCTACATTGGAATAACGGACAGCGAAGTAAGCTTATCGCTTGCTGAGGAGTTCCGGAATGGAATGTTGTGATTTTCTAGCCTGAATTCTGTCGGACGATTTTCATAGAGAATCGGACAGAATATTAAGAATCACTGTTTTGCGCAGTAGAAAGGAGACCTATTGATATGGCAAAGAAAGTTGAAGGATTAATTAAACTGCAGATTCCGGCAGGGAATGCAACTCCGGCTCCACCGGTTGGACCGGCACTGGGGCAGAAGGGCGTCAACATTATGGATTTCTGTAAGCAGTTTAATGCAAAGACAGCTGATCAGCCTGGAATGATTATCCCTGTAGTTATTACAGTTTATTCTGATCGATCATTTACATTTGTTACGAAGACACCGCCTGCAGCAGTACTGTTGAAAAAAGCAGCAAATCTGAAATCTGCATCCGGAGAACCGAACAAGAAAAAGGTTGCAACACTGAGTGTTGATCAGGTAAGAGAAATTGCGAAGATGAAAATGCCGGATTTAAATGCTGCTAATCTTGACAGTGCAACTGAAATGATCAAGGGCACAGCGAGAAGTATGGGAATTGTTGTTAAGGAACAGTAATGTGGGAGGTAAAGCCGTTCGTACCACAAGGAGGTAAAAAGAATGCCTAAAAGAGGTAAAGCTTACAAAGAGTCAGCGAAATTAGTTGACAGAAGTACATTGTATGATGTGAATGATGCATTAGCATTAGCAGTTCAGACTGCAAAAGCAAAATTTGATGAAACCGTTGAAGTTCATATTAAGCTTGGCGTAGATGGAAGACATGCAGACCAGCAGGTCAGAGGCGCAATTGTATTGCCGCACGGAACTGGTAAAACGAAAAAAGTATTAGTTTTCGCAAAAGGAGCAAAGGCTTCTGAAGCAGAAGCGGCAGGTGCAGATTATGTTGGCGCAGAAGAATTGGCCACAAAGATTCAGACAGAAAACTGGTTTGACTTTGATGTAGTGGTAGCGACACCAGATATGATGGGCGTTGTTGGTAGACTTGGTAAAATCCTAGGGCCTAAAGGTCTAATGCCAAACCCAAAATCAGGAACTGTAACTATGGATGTTGAAAAAGCACTTCAGGAGATCAAAGCTGGTAAGGTTGAGTATCGTCTTGACAAGACAAACATTATCCACACACCAATCGGAAAAGTTTCTTTTGGGGCAGAAAAGCTTGCGGATAATTTTAATTCTTTGTTAGAGGCAATTGTTAAGGCAAGGCCAGCAGCAGCAAAAGGACAGTATCTCAAGAGTGTTACAATAGCTTCAACCATGGGGCCTGGAGTCAAGGTTAACCCAATTAAAATAGCATTCTAGCATGAAATAAAATTGAATACCAGCCGTAGACAGCGGGTGCGAAAGCTTAATTTCCTGCCGAGGTATCTCATAAATATTATTGATATTATGATAGCCTTTTGTGTCTATGGCAGGAAAGGCTCTTTTTATTAGCTTGCTCAATTTACGTATCTACTGATATTGCTACCCAATTATCAGGTGGGTGCCACGCGAAAACTTCCGGCTTCAACCGGGATGGAATTTTTGTTGTAAAATAAATTGGAGCAGACTTATGCAAGGAAATCACAATTCTTGAATTTGTAGATTTCGACTGCTATAAAACAAAATCGCATTGTTTCAAAAAAGCAGTGCGGGAGAGGAGAACGGAAAATGTCAGTGGAACATTTAAAACAAAAACAGGAAGTAATTGATGAAATCAAAGAAAAGCTTGACAAAGCGCAATCCGCAGTTGTTATAGATTATATCGGAATCACTGTAGCTCAGGCAGATGCAATGAGAAAAAAATTACGTGAAGCGAATGTAGACTATACTGTATATAAGAATACTCTTGTAAACAGAGCGATTGAAGGAACCAAATACGAATCCTTAAAGGACGTTCTTGCAGGGCCAAGTGCTTTTGCAATCAGCTATGATGATGCAATCGCACCTGCCAGAGTACTTAGCGGAATCATAAAAGAATACAAAAAGATGGATTTTAAGGCAGGTGTTATTGAAGGGACATTCTTTGATGCGGAAGGCGTAAAAGCTATCGCTACACTTCCATCGAGAGAAGAACTGATTGCAAAGTTCATGGGAAGCATTCAGTCGCCGGTATCCAAATTTGCGCGTACTTTACAGGCTATCGCAGATGCAAAGGCAGAATAGGAGTACTTGTCCCTATTTAGATTGGAAATGGATGGAAAGTGCCCCGTTAGAAATTCACGAACTTTTCGCTTGTAGAATTCTACGGCGCAGCGCTTGTTTGTCTTGGAGCCAATCAGAAATCCATGTTATGATCTTCAAGTCATAGGAGTTTACGACACGACTTAAGAAAATATTAATAGAAATATCATAAATTAGAAAAATTTATAAAGGAGAAAATCAAAATGAACAAAGATCAAATTATCGAAGCGATAAAATCGATGACAATTTTAGAATTAAATGAGCTTGTAAAAGCTTGTGAAGAAGAATTTGGCGTATCCGCAGCAGCACCGGTTGCAGTAGCAGGCGCTGCTGCTGCTGCTGGAGCGGAAGTTGAAGAACAGACTGAATTCACACTTGTTCTTGCTGCTGCTGGTGGAGAAAAAATTAAGGTTATCAAGGCTGTTAGAGAAATTACAGGCCTTGGCTTGAAAGAAGCGAAAGACTTGGTAGATGGGGCTCCTGCAAACATTAAGGAAGGCTTATCCAAGGCTGAAGCAGAAGAAATGAAGACAAAACTTGCTGAAGTTGGCGCTACTGTAGAATTAAAGTAACCCGTAAGGTTTCAGGTGCACTTTTAAAACGAATCAATACGACGCTTAACAGATAGCAGACTGCATTTTGTATGAAATAATTTTATGCAAACATGTATAACATTTCAGAAAAAAGGCGATTCTTAAAAATAATCGCCTTTTTTCTATTTCTTAAAATATTGCTTGACTACTTGATGTACATATGATATTATAGTACATTGCCACGCGAAGTATTTTGTTTTCTATGCAAGGAGTGATGAATATGCCAGATCCCGTTAAAATAGGTAAAAAGACACGAATGAGCTACTCGAAGATAAATGAAGTAGCGGCAATGCCAAATCTTATCCAAATTCAAACCGAATCATATGATTGGTTCATCAAAGAAGGCCTTAAAGAGGTCTTTGAAGACATATCTCCAATAAAAGATTATGCAGGGAATTTAGTTTTAGAATTCATTGATTATTCTCTGAATGATTCGCCCAAATATGATCAGGAAGAATGTAAAGAACGTGACGTAACATATGCAGCTCCACTGAAGGTTAAAGTTAGGCTTGTAAATAAAGAAACCGGAGAAGTCAAAGAACAGGAAGTGTTTATGGGGGATTTCCCGCTCATGACGGAAAAGGGAACCTTTATTTATAACGGAGCCGAACGAGTTGTAGTAACTCAATTAGTTCGTTCTCCAGGTCCTTATTATAGCGTTACTGTTGATAAATCGAATAATAAACTATTCTCTACTACAATTATTCCAAACCGAGGTGCATGGCTTGAGTACGAGACGGATTCCAATGAAATTATTTCTGTTCGCGTAGACCGTACCAGAAAACAGCCGGTCACAACCTTACTACGTGCTTTGGGATTTGCAACAGATCAGGAAATAATAGACATCTTCGGTGAAGATGACAGACTGCGAAAAACAATCGAAAAAGATCCTACAAAAAATTATGAAGATGGATTAAAGGAGATATATAAAAAGCTGAGACCGGGGGAACCACCAACTGTGGATAGTGCTAAGTCTCTTCTCGACTCCCTGTTTTTTGATCCGAAAAGATATGATTTAGCAAAGGTAGGAAGATATAAATATAATAAGAAGCTGAGCTTATCCAATCGAATTATTGGATGCATTGCAGCAGAGGATATCATTGACCCGAACACAGGAGAAATTTTAGTAGAAAGAGACGCTAAAATTTCAAGAGAAGTTGGTTTTCAAATTGAGAATGCTGGTGTGAAGCATATTTATGCTTACAGCAAAACCGAAGAAGAACATGTCGTCAAGATTATCGGAAATAATTTTGTAAATCTTGCAAATTATGTTGACTTCAATTTAGAAGGGCTAAAAGTAGCAGATAAAGTATACTATCCAGTACTAAGAGAAATATTAGACAATAACGAGGGAGAGGATGCGATCAGGGATGCAGTGCTGCAAAACAAGAATAACCTTTCTCCGAAACATATCATTATCGACGATATTATTGCATCGGTAAGCTACATCCTAAACTTGAATCATGGAATCGGAAACGTTGATGACATCGATCATTTGGGGAACAGAAGGCTGAGAACGGTCGGAGAATTATTGCAGAACCAATTCCGTATCGGCCTTGCCCGTATGGAAAGAGTTGTTAAGGAAAGAATGACGATTCAGGATATTGAGGTGACAACACCTCAGGCGTTAATGAATATTCGGCCGGTAACGGCAGCGATCAAGGAGTTCTTCGGAAGCTCTCAGTTATCGCAGTTTATGGATCAGACCAATCCACTGGCTGAATTGACGCACAAGCGGAGACTATCCGCATTGGGACCTGGTGGTCTTTCCAGAGAAAGAGCGGGTTTTGAAGTCCGTGATGTTCACCACTCTCACTATGGAAGAATGTGCCCGATTGAGACACCGGAAGGTCCGAACATCGGATTGATTGGATCTTTGACAACTTATGGAAAAATTAACGAATATGGATTTATAGAAGCGCCTTATCGCCGTGTGGATAAGAGCAAAGGAATCGTTACGAAGACCATCGATTATCTGACGGCCGATGAAGAAGAAATGCTCATTATCGCGCAGGCAAATGAACCACTTGATTCTGATGGGAAATTTCTTAACCACAGAGTTGCTTCCAGAGGAGCAGGCGGAGATATTGACTTGGTGCCAAGAGATTTGATCGACTATATGGACGTATCTCCAAAACAGGTTGTATCTGTTGCAACTGCAATGATTCCGTTCCTGGAAAATGACGATGCCAACCGGGCCCTCATGGGTTCTAACATGCAGCGTCAGGCAGTTCCACTTTTGATTACGGATGCACCGATTGTAGGAACTGGAATGGAATATACGGCAGCCAGAGACTCAGGCGTTGTTTTACTTGCCAAAAATGAGGGTACGGTTGAATTTGTTGATGCGACAAAGATTAAAATAAGAAGAGCCGACGGCAAGGGTGTCGATGAATATAAAATGCTTAAATTCAAGAGGTCTAATCAAGGAACCTGCATCAATCAAAGGCCGATTGTCAGCAAGAACGAACACGTGGAGATGGGAGAAGTCATCGCAGACGGACCTTCTACCAACTTAGGCGAAGTCGCTCTCGGTAAGAATCTGCTCATCGGTTTTATGACATGGGAGGGCTATAACTACGAGGACGCAATCATATTAAACGAAAGATTGATTATGGAGGATGCACTCACATCTCTTCATATTGAAGAGTATGAGGCGGAGGCTAGAGATACAAAACTGGGGCCTGAAGAAATCACAAGGGATATCCCAAATGTCGGTGAAGATGCACTGAAAGATCTGGATGAAGAGGGTATTATTCGAATCGGTGCGGAAGTAAGTTCATCTGATATTCTGGTTGGAAAAGTTACTCCAAAGGGAGAAACAGAATTGACAGCTGAGGAACGTTTGCTGAGAGCGATCTTCGGTGAAAAAGCAAGAGAAGTAAGGGATACTTCCCTGCGAGTACCGCATGGAGAAGCAGGTATTGTCGTAGACGTTAAAATTTTCTCAAGGGAAAACGGTGATGAGCTGCCACCTGGTGTTAACAAACTGGTTCGATGCTATATTGCTACCAAGAGAAAGATCAGTGTCGGTGACAAAATGGCCGGAAGACACGGAAATAAAGGTGTTATTTCCAGAATCTTGCCGGAAGAAGACATGCCGTTCATGGAGAATGGAGTACCGCTTCAGGTTATGTTGAACCCGTTGGGTGTACCATCCCGTATGAATGTTGGTCAAGTTTTGGAAACCCATCTTGGACTGGCTGCGAGATATAAAGACTGGTATATTTCAACCCCGGTATTTGACGGAGCAAGTGAACAGGACATTATCAAACTGCTACATGATTGTGGGTATCCGAAGAGCGGTAAATTGATATTAAGGGATGGAAGAAGTGGAGAACCATTTGATAATCCGGTTACCGTTGGTTATATGTATATGCTGAAACTACATCACTTAGTTGACGACAAAATTCATGCAAGAAGTACAGGACCTTATTCATTAGTAACACAACAGCCATTGGGTGGAAAAGCACAATTCGGCGGGCAGAGATTTGGAGAAATGGAAGTATGGGCGTTAGAAGCTTATGGAGCAGCCTATACGCTACAGGAAATTCTGACAGTAAAATCCGACGATGTGGTAGGTCGTGTGAAGACCTATGAAGCTATCGTTAAAGGTGAGAATATTCCTGAACCAGGTATCCCGGAATCCTTTAAGGTTCTGATCAAAGAGATGCAGAGTCTGGGCCTTGACGTAAAGGTACTTACGGATGAAAATGAGGAAATAGAGATAAAGGAGACAGCGGAAGTAGACGGTATTTCCGGTTTAGAGAGCATTATTGATATTGAATCCATTACAGACGAGGGTGAATTCTTCGAAGAAGAAGGGGGCTTCTCAGAAGAGGTTGTGGATGAAGATGTTGACGATGAAGATATGGACATGGACTTGATTGACGAAGATTTCAATGATGAATTATAAGAAAGGGGGAGAAGCTCCTTGTACGAATTAAACAATTTTGAAGCGTTGCAAATCAGTCTTGCATCAACAGAAAAAATAAGAAGCTGGTCTAAAGGAGAGGTTAAAAAGCCTGAAACCATTAATTATAGGACACTGAAACCCGAGAAGGAGGGTTTGTTTTGCGAAAAGATCTTCGGGCCGACCAAGGATTGGGAATGTCACTGCGGAAAATATAAAAGGATCCGATACAAAGGAATTATATGTGACCGATGCGGAGTAGAAGTTACAAAGGCAAAGGTTAGAAGAGAGAGAATGGGGCATATCGAACTTGCCGCTCCGGTATCTCATATTTGGTACTTTAAGGGCATTCCAAGCAGAATGGGACTGGTACTTGATATCTCCCCAAGAAACTTGGAAAAGGTACTGTATTTTGCGGCTTATATTGTAACCGAGCCGGGTGAGTCCGGGCTAGGCTACAAGGAAATTCTGACGGAGCAGCAATATAGAGAAGCAAAGGATAAATTCGGAAGCGGATTCAAGGCGGCCATGGGGGCAGAAGCGATTCGTGAACTGCTGACGCATATTGATCTTGTTGCATTATCTGAGGACATGAGAAAGAAGCTGAAAGATAGTTCTGGCCAGAAGAAGATCAGAATTGTAAGGCGACTGGAAGTGATTGAAGCGCTGAGACAGTCTGAAAACCAGCCGGAATGGATGATCCTCGAGGTGATTCCTGTCATTCCGCCTGATTTGAGACCGATGGTACAGTTGGACGGAGGAAGATTTGCGACTTCTGATCTCAATGACTTATATCGAAGAGTAATCAATAGAAATAATAGATTGAAGAGACTGCTCGACTTAGGAGCACCGGATATTATCGTAAGAAACGAAAAGAGAATGCTTCAGGAAGCAGTGGATGCACTGATCGACAATGGCAGAAGAGGAAGACCAGTAACCGGACCGGGAAGCAGGCCGCTGAAATCTCTGTCCGATATGCTGAAGGGAAAACAGGGACGTTTCAGACAAAACCTGTTAGGGAAGCGTGTTGACTATTCCGGTCGTTCCGTAATCGTAGTAGGACCGGAACTGAAGTTCTACCAGTGCGGACTTCCTAAGAAAATGGCTCTGGAGCTGTTTAAGCCGTTTATTATGAAAAAGCTTGTACAGAATGGCCATTCTCACAATATTAAGAGTGCAAAGAGAATGGTAGAGAAAGTAAGACCGGAGGTATGGGATGTTCTTGACGAGGTTATCAAGGAGCATCCGGTACTTTTGAACCGTGCTCCTACCCTTCATAGACTGGGCATTCAAGCTTTCGAGCCGGTTCTTGTAGAAGGTAAGGCAATCAAGCTGCACCCGCTGGTATGTACCGCTTACAATGCCGACTTTGACGGAGACCAGATGGCAGTACATGTGCCTCTATCTGTAGAGGCACAGTCAGAGGCCAGATTCCTCATGCTTTCTGTAAATAATATTCTTGCGCCGAAGGACGGATCGCCGATCACGACACCGACACAGGATATGATTCTGGGAAGCTACTATTTGACACATCCTGGTGTAGAAGAAAGAAATACACCGGCAGAAAAAGGCGATGGCAAAATCTTTACCGACTTTGATGAAATGCTTATGGCATACAGAAACAAAGTCGTGGGGCTTCATGCAAAAGTAAAAGTAAGGATGTATCTTGAAGGAGATGCAAGAGGAAAACTGATTGAGTCTACTGTAGGAAGATTTATCTTTAATGAAAATATTCCTCAAGATTTAGGATATGTTGATAGAGAAATCGATAAGTATTCTCTTGAGATTGATTTCCTTTGTGACAAGAAGAAACTCACACAGATTATCGACAAGTGTTATCGTAGACATGGAAACACAGAAACAGCGATTATGCTTGACTATATTAAGGATACTGGATTTCATTATTCTACAATAGGCGCAATTACGATCAGTGTGTCCGATATGGAAATTCCGGCGGCAAAGAAAGGAATCCTGGAAGAAGCTGAGAAAAAGGTTGAAAAATATGAATCTGCATATAGAAGGGGACTCATGTCCAATTCTGAACGATATGAGCGGGTTATAGACACATGGAACGTTGCGACGGATGATATTGCTGACGCACTGATGAAGTCATTGGGCACTTTGAACAATTTGTTTATCATGGCACATTCGGGAGCGAGAGGAAGTAAGAGCCAGATCAAGCAAGTCGGTGGCATGCGTGGACTGATGGCGAATGCATCCGGTCAGACCATTGAAATTCCGATTAAATCCAACTTTAGAGAAGGGTTATCTGTTTTAGAATACTTTATTTCTACAAACGGTGCCAGAAAAGGTCTTGCGGATACGGCGCTTCGAACAGCGGACTCTGGCTATCTGACAAGAAGGTTGGTTGACGTCAGCCATAATGTCATTGTAAGAGAAGTTGATTGTGGAACGGATGAAGGAATTGAAGTCAGAGCTTTTACAGATGGCAAGGAAGTCATTGAACCGTTAAAGCTTCGTATTATAGGAAGAACTGCTTTGACTGACATCATCAATCCCAAAACCGGAAAAATGATTGTGGAACAAGGTGAAGAAATTCTGGAAGCTGCAGCAGAAGAAATCGAAGTCTGCGGCATCGAATCTGTTGCAATCAGATCCGTTATGACCTGCCATAGTGCCTATGGTATCTGTGCGAAATGCTATGGGAGAAATCTGGCGACTGGAGGAAATGTAAATATTGGAGAAGCGGTTGGTATTACTGCTGCGCAGTCTATCGGAGAACCGGGTACCCAGTTAACGATGCGTACTTTCCACACCGGCGGTGTTGCTGGAAGCGATATCACACACGGTTTACCAAGAGTTGAAGAATTATTTGAAGCAAGAAAACCGAAAGGACTCGCAGAAATCTGTGAGGCCGACGGTACTGTTGTATCCATTGAAACAAGAAAAGATAACAAGACAGAAGTAAAGGTAAGAGGAGAAGAGGAAAGAATCTATATCATACCTTACGGTGCGAGATTGAATGTAAAGGAAGGTGATTATGTCCTTGCAGGAAATCAGGTTACAAAAGGTCCTTTGAATCCTCATGACATATTAAGATTAAATGGTGTTGAAGGTGTATATCAATATCTTCTTAAGGAAGTGCAGAGGGTTTATAAACAACAGGGTGTAGATATCAACGACAAACACGTTGAGGTAATTGTAAGCCAGATGCTTTCCAAGTATAAGATCGAGGATGCGGGGGATACCGCGCTTCTTCCAGGTGGTTTGTACGGCAAATTTGAATTGGAAGATGCCAATATGACAGTAGAGGAAGCCGGCGGCGAACCAGCCATCGGAAAGAGGATTCTACTAGGAATTACAAAGGCATCCTTGGCGACTAATTCCTTCCTATCTGCAGCATCCTTCCAAGAAACGACTCGTGTTCTTACGGATGCAGCAATCAAAGGGAAAAATGATAAGCTTCTTGGATTAAAAGAAAATGTTATTATCGGAAAACTGATTCCGGCCGGAACTGGTATGAAGCGATATAAAAGCATCAGTGTTGACTATGGTGTTAACACGGAATTGATGAATTCCTTTAAACCGCCGACGGAGGATGAGGATTACGACGAGTTCGACAGTGAACCCATGAAAGTCGCCGAGGTGGAAGATTTAGCCGACATGTCGGAAATGACAGAAATATCAGATATTATCGAGGTTGGATGAAGCAAAAACAAATTGACATGCTGAATAAACCTGTGGTATACTATGCGTTGGTTTTAAGCCATTTGGCTTGAGATATTAGTTATGTGCTTTCGCACATGACAAGGAAGGAGAAAAAAGAATGCCTACAATTAATCAGTTGGTTCGACAAGGAAGAACAAGTGCGATTAAGAAGTCAACATCACCGGCTCTGTTAAAAGGTTTAAACTCTATCAAAAGAGTACCGACAGATACAGAAGCACCTCAAAAGAGAGGCGTATGTACTTCCGTGAAAACTGTGACTCCTAAAAAACCAAACTCTGCTCTTAGAAAAGTAGCGAGAGTACGTCCTGTCAAATGGTATCGAAGTAACAGCTTATATTCCTGGTATTGGTCATAATCTGCAGGAGCATAGTGTTGTTCTGATCAGAGGCGGAAGAGTAAAAGACCTCCCAGGTGTAAGATATCATATTGTTAGAGGAACTCTTGACACTGCAGGTGTAGCTAAGAGAAATCAGGCTCGTTCCAAATATGGAGCAAAGAAACCAAAAGCGGCAAAATAATCGGGAAATAAAATTAGAAAGTAAGACGTGCCCTTGATATATATAATATTATCATGTGCACCGCGGCATCGAACAGAATGTTAACGGTGTCGAGTACCGAGCAAAATGCGCAGAGTTTGTTTATTTTTTATTGCGCAGGGATTTTGTGTTTTACACAAAATTAACAAGCAAGGAGGGAAGAGAAGTGCCAAGAAAAGGTAATGTACCAAAAAGAGAAGTACTTCCTGATCCAGTTTACGGGAGTATTGTTGTGGCAAAGCTGATCAACAGTATTATGCTGGACGGAAAAAAGGGAGTCGCACAGTCAATTGTATATGATGCATTTGACACGATAAAGAAGAACACAGGCGAAGAGCCTCTGGAAGTATTTGAGAAGGCTATGAATAATATCATGCCTGTTCTTGAAGTAAAAGCAAGGCGTGTTGGTGGTGCAAACTACCAGGTTCCAATTGAAGTAAGAACAGACAGACGTCAGACTCTTGGTATCAGATGGCTTACAAAATATACAAGAGTCAGAGGAGAAAAAACAATGTCAGAAAGACTTGCAAAGGAACTGATGGATGCTGCAAACAATACAGGAGCAACCGTAAAGAAAAAAGAAGATACGCACAAGATGGCAGATGCGAACAGAGCATTTGCACATTACAGATGGTAATTTAAATTCATGTTATTTCAGATTATAAGAAAGAAGCAGAAAGGAGGATTCTAGTATGCCTAGACAATTCTCGCTTGAAAAAACAAGAAATATTGGTATTATGGCACATATTGATGCTGGAAAAACCACAACGACTGAGAGAATACTGTTTTACACAGGTAAAACCCATAAACTTGGCGAAGTTCATGAAGGCGCAGCCACGATGGATTGGATGGAACAGGAGCAGGAGAGAGGTATCACTATTACCTCTGCTGCTACAACGGCGCAATGGAAAGATGCTAGAATCAATATAATTGATACACCCGGCCACGTTGACTTTACTGTTGAGGTAGAAAGATCATTGAGAGTTCTGGATGGAGCGGTTACTGTTCTATGTGCGAAGGGCGGAGTTGAACCTCAGTCTGAAACCGTTTGGAGACAGGCAGAGAAATATGGTGTTCCTAGAATGGTATTTATCAACAAGATGGATATCATGGGCGCTGACTTCTTCCGTGTGGTCGGCATGGTAAAAGACAGATTAAAAGCAAACGCAGTTCCAATTCAGCTTCCGATTGGCAAAGAAGATACCTTTGCCGGAATTATAGATTTGGTAGAAATGAAAGCCGAAATCTACAAGGACGATTTGGGGAAAGAAATTGATATCGTAGAGATCCCTGCTGAGTTAAAAGAGCTGGCAGAAGAATGGAGACACAATCTTCTTGAATCCGTAGCGGAAACAGATGAAGCATTACTCATGAAATACCTGGAGGGAGAAGAACTCACAGTAACGGAGATTAAAACTGCGATTAGACTGATGACCCTTGCTGGGAAAATGATACCGGTAATTTGCGGATCGGCTTACAAAAATAAAGGGGTGCAGATGCTGCTTGATGCAGTTTTAGATTATATGCCATCTCCGATTGATATCCCTGCGATCAAAGGAATCCTCCCAGATTCTGAAATAGAAGAAACAAGACCTGCAGATGATAAAGGATCGTTTTCGGCTCTTGCATTCAAGATTATGGCTGATCCATTTGTAGGCAAGCTTGCATTCTTCAGAGTATATTCTGGAACACTGAAATCGGGTTCTTATGTATATAACTCAACAAAAGATAAGAAAGAAAGAATCGGAAGAATTCTTCAGATGCACGCAAACAGGAGAGAAGATATCGAAGAAGTTTACTCTGGTGATATTGCAGCAGCAGTAGGTTTAAAAGATACAACAACAGGGGACACTTTATGTGATGAAAAGCATGCAATCATATTGGAATCCATGCAATTTCCTGATCCTGTTATTGAGATTGCAATTGAGCCTAAGACCAAGGCTGGTCAACAAAAGATGGGTCTTGGATTGGCAAAGCTTGCAGAAGAAGATCCTACTTTTAAAACTTATACCAACGAGGATACCGGCCAGACGATTATTGCAGGTATGGGAGAACTTCACCTTGAGATTATTGTAGATCGACTTCTTCGCGAATTTAAGGTAGAAGCGAATGTAGGAAAACCACAGGTTTCTTATAAAGAAACGTTATCCGGCAATGCGGATGTAGATCATAAATATGCAAAACAATCCGGTGGACGTGGTCAATATGGACACGTAAAAATCAGAGTTTACTCAAGAGAACCTGGTGCCGGGTTTGAATTCAAGAATTCCATTGTTGGTGGAGCCATTCCCAGAGAATATATTGGAAAAATCGAAGAGGGTATTCGTGAAGCAATGCAAACCGGACCTCTGGCTGGATATCAGGTGGTCGATGTCGGTGTAGAACTTTATGATGGTTCTTACCATGAAGTTGACTCTTCGGAAATGGCATTTAAAATTGCAGCGTCCATGGCATTCAGAGAAGCGGCAAAGAAAGCGAAGCCGGTATTACTTGAACCGATCTTTAAAATCGAGGTTACAGTTCCAGAAGAATATATGGGAGACGTAATCGGAGATATCAGTTCGAGAAGAGGCAGAATTGAAGGTACCGACATGAACTTTGGAGCAGTTGCAGTAAGAGGGTTTGTTCCTCTTTCTGAAATGTTTGGATATGCTACGGATCTTAGATCAAAGACACAAGGTCGAGGCGTCTATGTAATGCAGTTTGATCATTTTGAAAAACTGCCGGACAGTTTGCTGGAAAAGATTAATAAGTAACGAAATATAAAAAATTTTAATGGAGGAAAACGAAAATGGCAAAAGCTAAATTTGAAAGAACAAAGCCCCATGTTAATATCGGGACAATTGGTCACGTAGACCATGGCAAGACTACATTGACAGCGGCAATCACAAAGACATTATATCAGAGATACGGACTGGGGGAGATGGTAGCCTTCGACCAGATTGATAAGGCACCGGAAGAAAGAGAACGAGGAATTACGATTGCAACAGCTCACGTAGAGTATGAAACACCAAACAGACACTACGCACACGTAGACTGTCCGGGACATGCCGACTATGTAAAGAACATGATTACAGGAGCAGCACAGATGGACGGAGCGATCCTGGTAGTAGCAGCAACAGACGGACCAATGCCACAAACCAGAGAGCACATTGTACTATCCAGACAGGTAGGTGTACCATACATCATCGTATTCCTGAACAAATGTGACATGGTAGATGATGAAGAACTTTTAGACCTGGTAGAAATGGAAGTAAGAGAGCTTCTGGACCTATACGAATTCCCAGGAGATGACACACCAATCATCAGAGGATCTGCACTGGAAGCATTAAATAACCCGGAAGGATCATGGGGAGATAAGATTGTAGAGTTGTTTGAAGCGGTAGACTCCTATATTCCGGAACCGGAAAGAGCAACAGACAAGCCATTCTTAATGCCTGTAGAAGACGTATTCTCGATCACAGGAAGAGGAACTGTAGCGACAGGAAGAGTAGAAAGAGGAATCCTGAAGGTATCCGAAGAAGTAGAAATCGTAGGATTGATGGAAGCGCCAAGAAAAGTAGTAGTAACTGGAGTAGAAATGTTCAGAAAGCTGCTGGATCAGGCGCAGGCGGGAGACAACATTGGGGCACTTCTGAGAGGAGTGCAGAGAACTGAAATCGAAAGAGGACAGGTACTTGCAAAACCAGGCAGCATTCATCCGCATACAAAGTTTTCCTCCCAGGTATACGTACTGAAGAAGGAAGAAGGCGGAAGACATACTCCATTCTTCAATGGATACAGACCACAGTTCTATTTCAGAACAACGGACGTAACCGGAGACTTGACCTTGCCAGAAGGTGTAGAAATGTGCATGCCTGGAGACGACATCCAGATGACAATTGAACTAATCACGCCGATTGCGATCGAAGAAGGACTGAGATTTGCAATCAGAGAAGGCGGAAGAACAGTAGGCGCTGGAGTTGTAACAAAGATTGTTGAGTAATGAAAGAAATAAATACCTGAAAACGGTATGCAAAGGATCCGCAAGATTGCGGGTCCTTTATTCTAGAGTAATTTAAAGTGCAAGTTTGCTACGAATTTATCTATCTGATTTCATAAAAATGTGCTAGAATAATAAGAAATAAGTCTTACAAGGAGCGGTTTTATGAAAAATATAAAAGAGGCCAATAAGCTAAGGATGGATACTACAATCAAAAACCTGGAAAAGCGAGGCATTTGTGGACACTACTGTGAGACAAAAGAAACAGCTAGGGATATGATTTTATCCATGATTCAAGATAAAAGTGTCATTTCCTGGGGAGGATCAGCTACCATAGATACTCTTGGGGTAAAAGAAAAGCTCGCAGAGCGGGATGTGGAGATCATTGACCCCTATGGAACGCAGGATCCGGAAGAGTCAGTCGAGCGTAGAAGAAAAGGACTTTTGGCAGATTATTATCTGATGAGTAGCAATGCGGTGACGATGGAAGGGGAACTGATCAATATTGACGGAACCAGCAATCGGGTAGCCGCTTTGTGCTTTGGTCCGAAAAAAGTAATTGTGGTGGTTGGAGTAAACAAACTGACGGCTAATTCGGAGGAGGGTATGACCCGGGCCAAAGGAAATGCAGCAGTGACAAATGCTGTAAGACTAAAGCGAAATACACCATGCACTGTGACAGGAGTATGCAGCCACTGCTTGTCAAAGGATTGTATCTGTTGTAATATCGTGACAACAAGATATTGTGGTAATCCGGGCAGAATTGAAGTTATACTGGTCAATGATAATGTGGGATTTTAAAAAGTAGGTGCTAAGAATGAATGAAATTAAAGTGGTGGTCGTTGATGATTCGTCATTTTCGGTAGGAATGATCAGCAATATTTTGACAGAAAAAGGTTTTCGCGTTGTAGGAAGCGCAAATTCTTTGCGTGAAGCTGTGGAAACAGTTGCCAGAGAAAACCCTGAAATCGTAACGATGGATATGACAATGCCTGGTGCCGATGGGATTGAGTGCACGGAGGCAATCCATAAAATTAATCCGAATGTCAAGGTAATTATCGTCAGTTCCATGATGGATGAAGAAATCGTACGGAAGGCAAAAAAAGTAAATATATCCGGATACCTTCAAAAACCTGTGGATGCGGAAGAAATTACATTGCTCATAAACCGGATTATGGCAAACCAAGAATTGTTTGTTGAACTGGAAGGTTTATATTATACTGTTTTCAAAGAAGCATTACATGATACCTGTAATAAATTTTTTAAATCAGTTCCTCGATTTATGAAAGAAAATGTAAATGATGAGAAAACATGCCGAGGATTTTCTGCGGTAATGGGGATTATCGGAAAGTATGGAGGAAGAATGATTTTGGATGTGTCGGGAGATACCGCCTATGACATCGCTTGTTATTTATATAAACAAGAAAACTTGGAAAAGGAACAAATCGTAAATGCCATTGCAGAAATCGCAAACATTATAGCTGGAAATGCGTGCTCTTTAATCAATAAAACAAACGATCTATATGGGTTTCGTGTGGCACCGCCAACCGTTGTTTACGGAGAAGCCATCAGGATTTCAAAAGCTGAACTGGACACGGTGTCCTCAGTCGTTGCAGAGACATCTTTCGGTGAAGTATATATGAACGTTGGCTTTAGTAGGAGCGAAAAATATGAATAGAGAATACGTAAATGCATTTTCTAATGCGGTTTTAAATATCATATCACAATTTGATGTTGGTAATATTACGCAAGGAGAACTTAAAGAATGTGGGAAAAATATCGATGCATCCGGTGTGGTTTGCATGGTTGGTATCATTGGTGACCTGACCGGGAATGTAATCTTTTCCATGTCCGAGGATGGAGCGAAAGGAATTGCGTCCTGTATGATGGGAGGAATGGAAGTCAATGAATTTGATGAGATAACGCAGAGCGCGATATCGGAGTTAAGCAACATGTTGGCGGCGAATGCCTGTATTGGATTGTCTGAGATGAACTTGAACGTTGATATTTCTACGCCCACCTTGATGCAAGGCGTTTTTAAACTTAGTGGCAGCTATGATAATGTCACTTGCATTGAAATGAAGGTGGAGACATATCCATTTAATGTATATGTTTCGCTGGAAGAGCTAGCCCAATAAATGAGGACATAAAATAATGGATAATAATAAAATTTTGGGGTTTATTGCGATTGTTTGGATTGTGGTGTGTTTGTATTTTGTAGTCATGGGCGGAAAGCATAAACGCAGTCCAAAACCGCAATTTGACAAGATCCCGATCATTTTAGGGATATTGATTGCTGGGGTGCTGGGATTATTAGCTGTCATCGGAGCAATCTTTTTCAACTAGCAATGTCTTCGATTTCTATTTTAGTTTGACTCTTGGTATTTATTAACGTGATAGCATATCAATCAATTTAATGTCTATATGCTCCGCGTCCGAATGTTTTAGCAGAAATATACGACTTATGGAAGCTTTAGGGATTATAAATAGTAGTGGATGGTTTCAAAACTGTACGGGTAGGGGCATAGTCTTGTGTGGAGATTGCCACAAAAAGTTGAAAAATGCAAAGAAAAGGCGAAATTTAAATATAGAAGTTATAATTTACTACACACCCCGATCCGTGTATGGAAAACAAACCTTCTAACCATTGGAATTGTCAGATAATTTTATCTAAAAATCTTTTGTTTTCCGCAAACTTTTTTGTAAAAACTCTTGCAATCTCTTGCAATCTATAATATACTACAAAAGCTTGCTAAAAAAGGCGATGAAGCAGGAAGTTGCTGAGCTATCAGGTAATTTCTGCAGAGAATTGTCCGTTCTAGAAACGGGCGAAGGGATTCTCGTGCTTTTTGTTTTGTGTAAAAAAATATGACACACACGGCGCCGTGTACTGAATAAGCGAATACCTTTGACACGGCAAAGCACAGGGTTGACGATGAAAATCTACAGCGTAAAGATTTGCCATTTTGCCCCATGCCTGCTTGGCTAGGCAAAACGGACAGCAGCGAGCAATGCGGGCGAGTTGGAGTTCCCGAAGGGAACATTGTGATTTTCTAACCTGAATTCTGCCTGACAGCGCTTAAGCGCTGAGTAGAATGTTAAGAACCCCTCGTACAGGCATAGCGAAAACGTACGAAAATCAAGGAGGAATGAAAGAATGAGCGAACAACAAAAAATTAGAATTAAGCTGAAGGCTTATGACCACAAAACTTTGGATCAATCTGCAGCTAAGATCGTTGAAACTGCCAAGAAGACTGGCGCAGAAGTTTCTGGACCGATTCCGCTGCCGACAGAAAAACAAGTTATCACTATCTTAAGAGCCGTTCACAAATATAAGGACAGCCGAGAGCAGTTTGAACAGAGAACGCACAAAAGACTCATTGATATCTCAAATACTACACCTAAGACGGTTGATTCATTAATGAAACTCGATTTGCCAGCTGGTGTAGATATCGAAATTAAATTATAACGAGGTATGTCTCGTTGAATGTAAGGAAACTTTCTGCAACGGAAAATTTCCTGCGAAAGCATTATAAGGGAACTCCCCTTAGTATGATTGCTCGAATGAGTAATCCGCTGTAAGAATTTAGGAGGATGAATATGAAGACAATTTTAGGAAAAAAAATCGGAATGACTCAGATTTTTTCCGAAACTGGAGAGGCAATTCCGGTTACTGTCATTGAAGCAGGCCCGGCAATCGTTACTCAGATCAAGACCGTTGAAACAGACGGATACAACGCAGTACAGATTGGTTATGGCGATGTAAAAGAGCAGAGAATGAACAAACCGGAAAAAGGCCATTTTGCTAAGTGGCAGGCACCGCTCAAAAAGCACTTGACAGAGATCAGACTGGAAGACAGTGAAACCTATGAGGCCAATCAGGTGATAACGGCAGCAGATTTCGAAGCTGGAAAGAAGCTTGATATCACAGGTGTTTCCAAGGGAAAAGGAACGCAGGGTAATATCAAGAGACATGGACATCACAGAGGGCCTATGACACATGGTTCAAAGCATAAGAGACTTGCCGGAGCTCTGGCAGCAGGAACCTATCCTTCCAGAGTTTTCAAAGGGAACAAAGGACCGGGAAGAATGGGTCGTGAAACAATAACTGTGCAGAATGTAGTTCTGGTAAAAGTAATTGAAGACAGAAACCTGATGCTTGTAAAAGGTGCAGTGCCGGGTGCAAAGGGCGGACTTCTCCGCATTCAATACGCAGTTAAAGGTCAAGACAAATAGATAACGACTTCAGAAAGGAGGAAGTAAAATGGCAAAAGTAACTATGCTGAATATGACCGGAGCAGAAGCCGGAAGCATCGAATTAAAAGACGATATCTTTGGAATCGAAGTAAATCAGTACGCTGTACATGAAGTTGTCAAGAATTATCTGGCAAACCAGAGACAGGGCACTCAGTCAGCGAAAAATAGAAGCGAAGTCAGAGGTGGCGGAAGAAAACCTTTTAGACAGAAGGGAACTGGACGTCATAGACAAGGAAGTACAACAGACCCTACTCAAGTTGGTGGCGGTATTGTATTTGCGCCAAAACCAAGAGATTACAGATATACGGTATCTAAGAAATTAAAGAGGCTTGCAATGAAGTCTGCTTTATCCTCAAAGGTGGAGGAAAAGGAAATTATAATACTGGATTCATTGACTTTTGCAGAACCTAAGACAAAGGAAATGATCAAAGTACTTGAAAACTTAAAAGCTGCTAAAAAAGCGCTGATCGTTATGGCTGATAAAGATGAAAATGTAATCAAGTCTGCATCTAATATTCCAGGAGTAAAAACGAGCATGGTAAGCACGATGAATGTATATGAGATCATAAATTATACAAGCTTTATCATTACGAAAGATGCAATCAACAAAATTGAGGAGGTGTATTCATAATGACAACCCCTTATGACGTAATTATTAAGCCGGTTATTTCCGAAAGAAGTATGGATGATGCGGCAAATAAAAAATATACTTTTAAGGTTGCTACCAGTGCCAACAAGACTCAGGTCAAGCATGCACTGGAAGAAATTTTCGGAGTAGAAGTTGAAAAAGTAAACATTATGAATGTTCAAGGTAAACTAAAAAGAATGGGAAAAAACGTGGGAAGAAGAGCTGCTTCAAAGAAAGCAATTGTAACCCTTACAGAGAAGAGTAAGGAAATCGAATTCTTCCAAGGTCTATAAGGAGGGACGAAAGATATGGGAATCAGAAAATATAATCCGACCACTCCTGGATTAAGAGGAATGACGGTTTCAACTTTTGAAGAAATCACGACGAGTACTCCGGAAAAATCCCTTACAGTTACGCTTAAGAATAACGCAGGAAGAAATGTTCGCGGAAAGATTACTGTAAGACACAGAGGCGGCGGCACAAGAGCAAAATATAGAATTATTGATTTCAAAAGAAACAAGGACGGAATTCCAGGAAAAGTCACAACAATTGAATATGATCCAAATAGAAGCGCAAACATTGCACTTGTTGTATATGCAGACGGTGAAAAGAAATACATCATTGCTCCAAACAAATTAGTAGTGGGAGATGTGATTGTATCCGGAGCTGACGCAGATATCAAGATCGGAAATGCTCTTCCAGTGAAGAACATTCCAGTTGGTACAGTTGTTCATAACATTGAGCTAAAGCCTGGCAAAGGAGCACAGATGGTTCGCTCCGCAGGAAACGGTGCTCAATTGATGGCAAAAGAAGGAAATTACGCTTCTGTAAGACTTCCTTCTGGTGAAGTAAGAAGAATTAGAATCGAATGCAGAGCCACAATCGGAGAGGTTGGAAATCTGGATCATGAAAATATCAAGATTGGTAAAGCAGGAAGAAAAAGACATATGGGAATCAGACCTACTGTCAGAGGTTCCGTAATGAATCCGAACGACCATCCTCATGGTGGTGGTGAAGGTAAGACCGGAATTGGTAGAGTCAGCCCGGTTACTCCTTGGGGTAAACCTGCCCTTGGATATAAGACAAGAAAGAAGAATAAACCATCAAATCAATATATTGTAAAAAGACGTAACGAAAAATAGTTGAAGGGAGGAAGCAAAGAAAATGGGAAGATCAATTAAAAAGGGCCCTTTTGTAAATCAAAAGCTGCTTAAAATCATTGATGAGTTGAATGCAGCTAACGAAAAGAAAGTTTTAAAAACATGGTCAAGACCATCAACTATATTCCCGCAAATGGTGGGACATACAATTGCGGTACATGACGGGAAAAGGCACGTTCCGGTGTATATCACTGAGGATATGGTGGGACACAGGCTTGGAGAATTTGCTCCAACAAGAAACTACAGAGGCCATGCCTCAGACAAGTCTTCAAAAGTTAAGAAAAAATAAGTAAAGGAGGATCTTAATCAATGGAAGCAAAAGCAGTTGCAAAATATGTAAGGATGTCTCCTATCAAGCTAAAGCCTGTTACTAATCTGGTAAGGGGAAAAAACTTAAGCGAGGCGCTGACCATATTAAAATTCACACCGGGTAAGGGTGCTGAAATCGTAGAAAAAGTTGTAAAATCAGCGGCAGCAAACGCTGAGAACAATTTCGATATGAACGTTGACAAGCTATACGTTTCTGAGGTATATGCTCATCAGGGACCGACCATGAAGAGATGGAGGGCTGGAGCACAGGGCAGAGCGTCCGTTATTTTAAAGAGAAGCAGTCACGTAGGCGTTACTTTAAAGGAAAGATAAAATATTCAGAACAGGAGGTTCGTTGAATGGGTCAGAAAGTAAGTCCACATGGGTTAAGAGTGGGCGTTATAAAAGACTGGGATTCCAAATGGTATGCAGATAAGAAAGAATTTTCAGATTACCTTGTTGAAGATCATAAAATCAGAGAATATGTGAAAAAGAAACTTTATGCAGCAGGAGTTTCAAGGATATTAATCGACAGAGCAGCTAACAATCAGGTTAAAATAACTATTCTTACCGGGAAACCGGGTATGGTCATCGGAAGATCCGGAAGCGGAATTGATGAGCTTAAGGCTGAAGTTGAAAAACTTACTGGTAAGAGCACATTAATCAATATAGTAGAAATAAGAAGAATTGAACTTAACGCGCAGCTTACCGCTGAAAGCATTGCACAGGCATTAGAAAAGAGAATTTCATTCAGAAGGGCAATGAAACAGGCAATCGGGCGAACTATGAAATCCGGTGCGAAAGGAATCAAGGTTCTTGTTTCCGGAAGATTAGGCGGTGCCGAAATTGCCAGAAGCGAAAAGTACAGTGAAGGAAATGTTCCGCTCCATACACTTAGAGCGAATATTGATTATGGATTTGCTGAAGCAAATACAACTTACGGCAAGATTGGAATCAAGGTCTGGATCAATCATGGCGAAATCCTTGAAAAGGGATTGATGAGTCCTATTCCGGAAGAGAAGCAGGATAACAGAGGCGATAGAAGAAGAAACGACAGATCGAGAAACGACAGATCAAGAAATGATAGATCGAGAAAAGACAGCGATAGAAGAGGTTCCAGAGGAGAAGGCAGACCGGAAGAAAACAAAGCTGAAAATCCAAGAAGGCCTAGAACTCCAAAACCAGCAGCACCGGCTCCACAGGAAGTAAAAGCAGAAGCGCCAATAGCTGAAGCAAAGGAATAAGCGATAGAGAAAGGAGGAAGATAGCGATGTTAATGCCAAAAAGAGTAAAACGTCGTAGAGTCCACAGAGGAAGAATGAAAGGCGTTGCAACCAAGGGTAATACAATTACTTATGGTGCATTCGGCCTGATCTCACAGGAATGTGGTTGGATCACTTCAAATCAGATAGAGTCTGCGCGTATAGCGATGACCAGATCTATTAAAAGAGGTGGTAAAGTATTTATAAAGATTTTCCCACATAAATCAGTAACCAAGAAACCTGCAGAAGTACGTATGGGTTCCGGTAAAGGAGCTCCAGAATACTGGGTAGCAGTAGTAAAACCCGGAAGAGTTATGTTTGAAATTGAGGGTGTAACCGAGGATCAGGCAAGAGAAGCTATGAGACTTGCATCACATAAGCTTCCTGTTAAGTGTAAATTTGCCATCAAAGGCCAAGAATTAGCAGAGGGTGGTGAAGCATAATGAAAATTGAAAAAATGAGAGAAATGACAGATGTTGAACTGAACAATGAAGTGAAGAAGTTGAAGAACGAATTGTTTAATTTGCGATTCCAACATGTGACAGGTCAGCTTGAAAACCCGATTAAGATGAGGGATATTAAAAAGGAAATCGCACGCGTAAAAACTATTATAAGAGAAAATGAATTGAAAAAGGTGCAAGGCTAATCGAAAGGAGGATGTAATATGTTAGACAGAAACAGAAGAAAGACAAGAGTTGGTATTGTAGTAAGTGACAAAATGGATAAAACGATCAGTGTTGCTGTTGAAGACTTCGTAAGACATTCCCTTTACGGAAAAGCTGTAAAGAGAACCAAGAAGTTCAAGGCACACGATGAAAATAACGAGTGCAATATCGGAGATAAAGTAAGAATTATGGAAACAAGACCTCTTAGCAAAGATAAGAGATGGAGACTTGTGAACGTAATCGAAAAAGTTAAATAGTAAAGGAGGCACCAGTCATGATTCAGCCGGAAACCAGATTAAGAGTAGCTGATAATTCAGGCGCGAAAGAATTATTATGTATCCGTATACTGGGTGGAACAAGCCGTCATTATGCGAACATAGGTGATATAATCGTATGTGCCGTGAAGGAAGCGACTCCAGGCGGAGTTGTTAAAAAAGGCGATGTAGTGAGAGCTGTTGTTGTGAGAACAAAACATGGAGCCAGAAGAGTAGATGGAAGCTATGTAAAGTTTGACCAGAATGCAGCAGTTATTATAAAAGAAGATAAAAACCCTGTGGGGACCCGTATTTTCGGACCAGTTGCCAGAGAGCTAAGAGACAAAAGCTTTATGAAAATCGTGTCATTGGCACCAGAAGTACTTTAGTGGGGAGGTGTACAAATGCATATTAGAAAAGATGATACAGTAATCGTGATTACTGGTAAGGATAAAGGTAAAAAAGGTAAAGTTTTAAAAGTACTGCCGAAAGAAGAAAAAGTTATCGTAGAGGGAATTAATGTCCAGACAAAACATCAGAAGCAGACAAGAACGGTGCAGGCTGAAATTAAGCATCAGGAGGGTCCTATTCATACTTCCAATGTTATGTATTATGATAACAAGGCAAAAGCCCCTACAAAAATTGGATACAAGATTGAAAGCGGAAGCAAGAAAAGAGTATCTAAGAAAACAGGTCAGGTTGTAGACTAATTAGTTTGAAAGGAGGGAACCATCTTGGCAGCTAGACTAAGAGAAACTTATAAAAATGAAGTATTTAATACTTTAATAGAAAAATTTAAATATAAGAATGTTATGGAAGTGCCGAAGCTTGAAAAGATAACAATTAACATGGGTCTTGGTGAAGCAAAGGATAACACAAAGCTTATGGAGACAGCGGTTGAAGAACTTGCATTGATCAGTGGTCAAAAGCCGGTCATTACAAAGTCAAAGAAGTCCATCGCAAACTTCAAGTTAAGACAGGGTATGCCTGTTGGAGCTAAGGTTACTTTGAGAGGAGATGGCATGTATGAATTTGCTGACAAATTCTTTAACATCGCTCTTCCAAGAGTGAGGGACTTCAAAGGAGTAAGCAAAAATTCATTTGATGGCAGAGGAAATTTTTCCATGGGAATCAAAGAGCAGCTTATCTTCCCTGAAATCAACTTTGACAAGGTAGATAAAATAAAAGGAATGAATATCATATTCACGACAACGGCAAAGACAGATGAAGAGGCGCAGGCGCTTCTTGAATCCTTGGGAATGCCGTTTGAGAAATAGGAGGGAACAAATGGCAAAGACATCTCTCAAAGTAAAACAGCAGAGAAAACCGAAGTTTTCAACTCGTGCATATACAAGATGTAAAATTTGCGGAAGACCGCATTCTGTTTTAAAAAAATATGGTATATGCCGTATCTGTTTCAGAGAACTGGCTTACAAGGGTGAAATTCCAGGTGTTAGAAAAGCAAGCTGGTAAACAAAAGTAATAGGAAGGAGGTACTTCAAAAATGACCATGACAGATCCTATAGCAGATATGCTAACAAGAATCAGAAATGCCAATACTGTAGGACATTCAACAGTTGAAATCCCAGCATCCAAGATGAAGAAATCCATTGCAGGAATTTTAGCTGATGAAGGCTATATTAAAGGGTTTGACGTTATAGACGACAACAAGCAAGGCACTATTAAAATATTCATGAAATATGGTGCAGATAAAGAAAGAGTAATCAGTGGTATCAAGAAAATTTCTAAGCCAGGGCTTAAAGTATATGCGAAGAGCGACGAGGTGCCAAAGGTACTGGGCGGACTTGGAATCGCGATCATTTCCACATCCAATGGAATTATCAGTGATGGGCAAGCCAGAAAACTTGGTGTTGGCGGCGAAGTAATTTGTTATGTTTGGTAGGGAGGAAATAGAAAATGTCAAGAATAGGTAAATTGCCTGTTACTCTTCCTGCCGGCGTTGAGGTCAAAGTCAGTGACAGCAATCTTGTTACGGTAAAAGGACCGAAAGGTGAATTGCAGGAACAGATCAGCAAATTAATTAAAGTAGAAATTGATGGCGGAGTTTTGACGGTTACAAGAAACTCTGACGCAAAGGAATCAAGATCGGCACACGGTCTATCCAGAACGTTGATTAACAACATGGTAACAGGCGTTACTACTGGATTTGAGAAAAAGCTTCAATTGGTAGGCGTTGGATACAAGGCTGAAAAGAAGGGCAAAGTACTCGTAATGAACTTAGGATACTCACATCCTATCGAAATGGAAGACCCTGACGGAATTCAGACCGAGGTTACAAGCCCGACTGAAATTATCGTTAAAGGTGTTAGCAAAGCATTTGTCGGCAACTATGCGGCGAACGTCAGAAAGTGGAGACAGCCTGAACCATACAAGGGCAAGGGAATTCGATACGTTGGCGAAGTAATACGCAGAAAAGAAGGCAAAACTGGTGCTAAAAAGAAGTAGAAAGGAGTGAGATAAATGGCAAAAGAGAGCAGAACAAATAAACGTTTGGCTAGACATGAAAGAGTTAGAAAGAACCTGTCCGGAACTCCTGAAAAACCTAGACTTTGTGTATTTAGAAGTCTTAAGAACATTTCTGTTCAGATTATAGATGATGTGAATGGAACGACTCTGGTTGCGGCATCCACCCTTGATAAGGACATCAAAGCACAGGCTGCTTATGGTGGAAACAGGGCGGCTGCAAAGCTGGTTGGAGAAGCTGCTGCAAAGAAAGCGCTTGCAAAGGGAATTGAAACAGTTGCCTTTGACAGAGGCGGATTCTTATATCACGGAAGAGTAAAAGAGCTGGCTGACGGGGCACGTGAAGCCGGACTGAAATTCTAATAGGAAGGGAGAAAAGGAATGCGACAGAATATGATTGATGCATCCAAGCTTGACTTAAAAGAATCCATCGTTAACATCAGACGTGTTGCCAAGGTTGTTAAAGGCGGAAGAAACTTCAGATTCAGCGTAACTGTAGTGGTCGGAAACGGTGAAGGCTATGTTGGTGTGGGACTGGGGAAAGCTCAGGAAATTCCTGAAGCAGTAAGAAAAGCGATTGAAGATGCAAAGAAGAAATTGATATATGTTCCTACAGTTGGAACAACCATCCCGCATAGAATACTGGGAATATTCGGTGCCGGTCAGGTTCTGATTATGCCGGCGGCTCCTGGCACAGGAGTTATTGCAGGAAGCTCAGTGCGAATGGTACTGGAACTTGCAGGAATCAAAGATGTAAGAGCAAAATCTATCGGATCCAATAATGTAGGTAATATGGCTTGTGCTACAATAGAAGGACTTAGAAACCTTAAGACGGTTGAACAGATCGGAAAACTCAGAGGAAAAACTAAGGAAGAAATTCTTGGATAAGGAGGAAACGCAAATGGCTAATAAAACGATAAAAATTACTTTAACTAAAAGTGTCATCGGCGCTTCCCCTCTTCAGAGAAAAGTAGTAGAAGCGTTAGGTTTAAGAAAAATGCACCATACAGTGGAACATCCTGACACCCCACAGACACGCGGAGCGGTAGAAAAAGTAAAGCATCTTGTACGAATAGAAGAAGTGTAAGAATGGAGGTGTTGAAAAATGAAACTGCATGAATTAAGAGCTGCTGAAGGCTCTACTAAGAAGAGCAAAAGAAAAGGACGCGGTACCGCTACCGGACAGGGTAAAACAGCCGGAAGAGGTATGAACGGACAAAATTCAAGAAGCGGCGGCGGAACCAGACCTGGTTTTGAAGGTGGCCAGATGCCATTATATAGAAGAATTCCGAAGAGAGGCTTCACAAATATCTGGAAGAAAGAATATACCATTTTAAATGTAGACGATTTAAATGCATTTGAAGCAGGTACTGTTGTTACGCCAGAATTATTAAAGGAAAAAGGACTTGCCAAGCAGGTTATCGACGGAATTAAAATTCTAGGAGAGGGAAATCTGGAAAAGAATGTAACCGTACAGGCACATAGGTTTAGCAAATCAGCAATTGAAAAGATCGAGCAGGCCGGAGGAAAGGCAGAGGTGATCTAATATGAGCATGATTAAAACAATAGCCCAGGCGTGGAAGATCCCGGATATCAGAAAAAAGATCGTTTTCACATTGTTAATGCTTTTAGTTTTCAGACTGGGCTCAAATATTCCTGTGCCGGGAATCGACAGAGCAATCCTCAATGATGTTTTTAGCGGCAATACGGGTTTGTTTGGTTTGTTTGACCTATTCTCAGGGGGTGCCTTTAGCAATTTCACTATATTTGCTTTAAGTATTACTCCTTATGTCACAGCTTCGATTATTTTACAGCTTCTTACCATTGCGGTGCCTAGTTTAGAGGCTCTTGCAAAGGAAGGAACCGAAGGGAAAAAGAAGATTGCTCAATATACGAGATATCTAACGGTAATTTTGGCTTTTGTTCAAGCTATCGGGCTTTCGGTGGGTTTGTTCAGACAGGCGATCATCAGTACCGACTTTTTCTCTATTACCGTTATTGTTTTAACTTTGTCCGCCGGTACCGCATTCTTGATGTGGCTCGGTGAACAGATTAATGAAAATGGAATTGGAAATGGTATTTCTCTAATCATCATGGCAGGTATTGTTTCTAGAATTCCCAGTGCGATTCATCAGACATGGATCAAGTTTCAGGCTGGTGAGATTGGGATTGTTACAATTATCTTATTCTGTATATTTGCCGCAATTGTTATTGTGGGAATCATCTTGATTCAGCAAGGCCAGAGAAGAATTCCGGTGCAGTATGCAAAGAGAGTGGTAGGAAGAAAAATGTATGGTGGGCAAAGCACCCACATTCCGATGAAAGTGAACCAGGCTGGCGTTATTCCGGTAATCTTTTCTCTTTCATTGCTGCAGTTTCCTATGACAATCACATACTTTTTCCAGGGAGGCCCTTTTTCTGAATTCGTTCAGAAGTGGTTTTCTACATCAGGCACCCCTGGAGTTTGGGTCTATGGTGCGTTAAATGTTATCCTGATTATGTTCTTTACCTATTTCTATACAGCGATCACATTTAACCCAATGGAAGTTGCAAATAACATGAAGGCAAACGGTGGATTTATTCCGGGAATTAGGCCAGGAAGATCTACAATTGAATATTTAAATAAAGTTATGACAAGAATTACATTTGTAGGAGCTGTTTTCCTTGCATTTATTGCAACGCTGCCAACTCTGATTAGCCATGCAACCGCTTTGAATATGGGTTTTGGCGGAACTTCATTACTAATCGTAGTAGGTGTTGCACTTGACACAATGAAACAACTTGAATCACAAATGGTTATGAGAAATTACCAAGGTTTCCTCAAATAGACGATGAAAATCTGTCAACGACGCTAAAGAGCCGGACAGAATGTTAAGAGGATTTACATGGAGGATCTTGACAATGCTTAGACTTATACTACTTGGCCCGCCAGGTGCCGGTAAGGGTACTCAAGCAGCTAGAATTTGCCAAAAGTATAATATCCCTCATATATCAACAGGCGACATTTTTCGAAGACATATTAAAGAGGGTACTGAATTTGGCAAGAAAGCGCAAGAATACATGAATAAAGGTGAACTTGTTCCTGACAATCTTGTGTTAGAGATTGCGGAAGCACGCTTGATGGAGGAAGACTGTGAAAACGGCTTTCTACTGGATGGCTTTCCAAGGACTGTGAACCAAGCGGAACAGCTTGATAAATATCTGGACGAAAGAAACCTTTCGATTGATAAGGTTTTGGACATTGATGTTGATAAAGAAGTACTGATGACAAGGCTGATAGGAAGAAGAGTTTGCAGAAAATGTGGAGAAACCTATCATGTGATCAATATGCCGTCTGAAAAAGAAGGTATATGTGATGTCTGCGGTGGCGCGCTTTATCAAAGATCTGACGATACCGCGACTACCGTTGAAAATAGGATTGAAGTCTACAATGACTTGACAAAGCCTCTGGTTGAGTACTATGAAAAGATTGGGAAAATTGCTTATATAAAAGGTAGTACAGGGCTGGAAGAAGTTTTTAACGATATTGTTAGTGCAATAGGAGATCGCGAATGATTATCATCAAATCACAACAGGAAATTGACCTCATGAGAGAGTCGGGGAAGGTTACCGGTTATATCCTGTCGGAGCTTTCCAACATGGTTCGCCCAGGGATATCCACAAAAGAGATTAACGAGTTCGTTGAAGGAACCATCCTTAAGAATCATATGATACCCAGCTTTAAAGGTTACAATGGATTTCCTGCAAGTGCCTGCGTATCAGTTAATGAGGAAGTGGTGCATGGGATTCCTTCTGCGAAAAAAGTACTTCAAGAAGGTGACATTGTTAGTGTTGATGTAGGCAGCACTTTTAAAGGTTATGTCAGCGATGCTGCCAGAACCTACCCGGTTGGTGAAATAAGCGCGGAAGCTAGAAAGCTGATTAACGTTACAGAGCAAAGTTTTTTTGAGGGTCTGAAATTCTGTAAAGTTGGATATCGCCTTTCCGATATCTCTGCAGCAATTCAAAAGAAAGCCGAATCAGAAGGATTTTCAGTCATTCGCGATTTTGTAGGTCATGGAGTTGGGCGTGCGATGCATGAAGAACCACAGATTCCCAACTACGGGAAACCGGGTAGAGGACCTAGACTTGCGGCAGGCATGGTATTCGCTATTGAACCTATGATCAACCAAGGTGATTATGAAGTTGAGGTTCTTGAGAACAACTGGACTGTCGTTACGGTTGATGGAAAGCTTTCCGCTCATTATGAAAATACTGTTGTTATCACTGATGATGAGCCAGAGCTGTTGACGCTGTTTGGCGTTTCGTAAAAAGAGAGGTGTAATATATGGCAAAAAAAGATGTCATAGAGGTATTTGGTACCGTATTGGAAGCCCAGCCAAATGCGATGTTTATCGTTAGACTGGAAAACGGGTACGAAGTGCTTGCACACATTTCAGGAAAAATTAGAATGAATTTCATAAGAATTTTACCTGGAGATCGTGTAAAGGTTGAGTTATCACCTTACGATCTCACAAGAGGAAGAATTACATGGAGAGATAAATAGTTCGTGGAATATTTTCACGGAAACCGCCTATTTTTAAATTGCTTCGAATTAAAACGGTAAGAAGTTGTTTCCTTAGAAAATATTCCACTCACTCAGATAAATTAACCGGTTGAGTGTCAAATGGAAATTGAAATAGGTTTTTAAGTAAATCGAGAAACAATTTGCCGTTTTCATTGCGAGGCAATAAAAGAACGGCGGTTTATGGAAAAACACTATTTCATATCGCACAATGTAAGGAGGATGGAAAAATGAAGGTTAGAGCTTCAGTAAAGCCTATCTGCGAAAAGTGCAAAATTATTAAAAGAAATGGAAAAGTAATGGTGATTTGTGAAAATCCTAAGCACAAGCAGACACAAGGTTAGTCGCAATAAATTTATTCGGAAACCGTTACATTTTAATGCTTTGCATTAAGATTTAAAAGATTTTATGGTTTCCTATATAAATTACTTGCTCCAATATTCCACTGATCTTTAGTTACGGTGGAGACAAAAAAAGGAAGGAATTCACCTTGGGGGAGCGGCTGTGTTTTATTGTCGGGAGACAAGAAAGCTACCTCAAGTAAATTTCAGATAAATAATGTAATATAATCAGCATAAATTTTCATATAAGAAAATTTAAAATGCAAAAGAAGGAGGATAACTTATGGCTCGTATAGCCGGTGTCGACTTACCAAGAGACAAGAGAGTAGAGATTGGACTTACGTACATTT
This sequence comes from Anaerovoracaceae bacterium, assembly GCA_963665645.2. Lineage (GTDB taxonomy): Bacteria > Bacillota > Clostridia > Peptostreptococcales > Anaerovoracaceae > Anoxybacterium. The sequence goes on from CAXXQN010000007.1 coordinate 143,022, forward strand.
ACGGGATAGGACGACCTACATCACTAGAGATTCTTTCGAAAGCTGGAATTAATCCAGATACAAGAATTAAGGATCTGTCAGAAGACGAAGCAGGTACCATAAGAAAGATCATTGACTCAGAATATGCAGTAGAAGGAGACCTTAGAAGAGAAGTTTCCTTAAATATTAAGAGGCTTATGGAAATCGGTTGCTACAGAGGAATCCGTCACAGAAGAGGATTGCCTGTAAGAGGTCAGAAAACAAAGACAAATGCAAGAACCAGAAAAGGCCCAAAGAAGACTGTAGGAAGAAAGAAGAAGAAGTAAGGAGGTAAGGAAAAATGGCTAAAACTGTAAAAAAGACAGTTAGAAAAAAGAGAAGAGAACGTAAGAACATTGAACGTGGTCAGGCTCATATCCAATCCACCTTTAACAATACTTTGGTGACTCTTACAGATCTCAGTGGAAACGCATTATCTTGGTCAAGTGCTGGATCACTTGGTTTCAAGGGATCCAGAAAATCAACTCCTTTTGCTGCTCAGATGGCAGCGGAAGAAGCGGCTAAAGGTGCGATGGAACATGGACTTAAGATGATTGAAGTATATGTAAAAGGACCTGGATCCGGCCGTGAAGCTGCAATTAGAGCTTTGCAGACAGCAGGCCTTGAAATCAACTTGATTAAAGATATCACTCCAATTCCGCACAATGGATGCAGACCACCAAAGAGAAGAAGAGTTTAATAAAGGGAGGTGTAATTAATAATGGCTAGATATACAGATGCTTCTTGCAGATTATGCAGAAGAGAAGGCCAGAAGCTGTTCTTAAAGGGCGAAAGATGTTATAGCCCGAAATGCGCTATCGAGAAGAGAAATTACGCGCCCGGACAGCATGGACAGAGCAGAAAGAAAATCTCTGAATATGGTTTACAACTGAGAGAAAAGCAGAAGGCAAAGAGATTCTACGGAATTCTTGAGACACAATTCAGGAATTACTTCGATAAGGCTGCTAAGAAAAAGGGAATTACAGGTGAAAACCTGCTCATTATGTTAGAAACAAGATTAGATAACGCTGTGTTTAGAATGGGATTTGCTTCCTCCAGAAAAGAAGCAAGACAGCTCGTAAGGCACGGTCATTTTACTGTAAATGGTCAAAAACAAAACATACCCTCTTTTGCAGTAAAAGCGGGTGATTCTATAAAGGTGAAGGAAAAAAGCACATCATCTCCTAAGTTTAAGGAGATTAAGGATATGTCAATCAGTGTACCTTCATGGATTACTGTTGATGTAGAAAAACTTGAGGGTAAGGTGATTGCAATGCCAACGAGGGAAGATATTGATACTCCTATTGCAGAACATCTCATCGTCGAGTTGTACTCAAAGTAAGGAAGTACCATGAAGCACCTAAAAGCCGCATGTTACTTGCCTATTTGTCCCATGACTGCGTTGATGTTAATCGACGTAGTCACCACTACGTTTCTTTCCATTGCCGTTTTTCCGCGGCTTCAGCCGCAGTGGAAAAACGAACAGCAGGGAGCAAAGCGAGTCGGAGGCCAAAGGCCGTTGCCTTGTATTGGAAGCAAATATTCAGCGTATCATAATGCGGTAATTAGATGTCACAAGGTACTAGCTTGATAGCTTAACTGCGATTGAGTAAATAAAGGAGGGTTTTTGAGTGATAGAAATCGAAAAACCAACAATTGAATGCTTTTATTCTGACGAAAACGAAAATTACGGCAAATTTGTCGTAGAGCCGCTTGAAAGAGGTTATGGCACAACCCTTGGAAACAGCTTAAGAAGAATTCTTCTTTCGTCTTTACCAGGTGCCGCCGTTACTTCCGTCAAAATTGACGGAATACTTCATGAGTTTTCTACGATACCGGGAGTAAAGGAAGATGTTACGGAAGTTATTCTGAATCTGAAAAAACTTGCGGTACGTATAAACGGTGAAAATTCCAAAAGAGTGATCATTAATGCAGTTGGACCAAAGATCGTAACAGCTGGTGATATTATTGCTGATAGTGATCTCGAAATCTTCAATCCTGACTTGCACATTGCAACTCTTGAGGAAAATGCCACACTGGTTATGGAAATTAATATTGCAAGAGGCAGGGGTTATGTGCCAGCGGATCAGAACAAGACAGAATCCATGCCGATTGCGGTAATTCCTGTAGACTCCATCTACACACCGGTTAGGAAAGTTAACTTTACAGTTGAAAACACAAGAGTAGGACAGGTTACAGACTATGACAAACTCGTTCTGGAAATCTGGACAGATGGCAGCATTACTCCTGAAGAAAGCGTATCTATCGGTGCAAAGATTATGCAGGAGCATTTAAAACTGTTCGTCGACCTGACTGAAAGTATGGAATCTATGGAAATCATGGTTGAAAAGGAAGAAGACCAGAAGGAAAAAGCACTTGAAATGACTATTGAAGAATTGGAACTGTCCGTACGTTCTTTTAACTGCTTGAAACGAGCAGCAATCAATACAGTAGAAGAGCTTACTCATAGATCGGAAGATGATATGATGAAGGTGAGAAACCTCGGTAAAAAATCTTTGGATGAAGTAAAGCACAAACTAGAAGAATTAGGCCTCGGTCTTAAACCGAGCGATGACTAGGCGCACTTGTCCACATTTCACAAAGTGAAATGTCTGGAAAGTGCCCCGTCAGAAATTCACAAGCCTTGTGGTTGTAGAATTTTACGGCGAAGCACTTGTCCTTCCGTTTTGACTTTGAAATGTCTGGAAAGTGCCCCGTCAGAAATTCACAAGCCTTGTGGTTGTAGAATTTTACGGCGAAGCGCTTGTCCTTCCATTTTGACTTTAAAATGTCTGGAAAGTGCCCCGAATCTTAGCAAAGGAGGAATAGAAATGCCAGGTTACAGAAAATTAGGCAGACCAACTGCTCATAGAAAAGCGATGCTTAGAAATATAGTGACAGACCTTTTCAGAGAAGGCCGTATTACAACAACTGACTGCAGAGCGAAAGAAGCAAGAAGAGAAGCTGAAAAAATGATTACATTGGCAAAACGTGGCGATTTACATGCAAAAAGACAGGTGCTCGCTTATGTTTATGACGAAGATGTAGTGAAAAAGCTTTTTGATGAAATTGCTCCAAAGTATGCAGAAAGAAATGGTGGATATACCAGAATTCTGAAATTAGGACCTCGTCAGGGAGATAATGCAGAAGTGGTATTCTTAGAACTTGTTTAAAATAAAAAATATGATTTGGAAAGGCTGTGCAGTTTCTTTTGCGCAGTCTTTTTTCTGGTGTAATCTCTAACCAACGGATAGTATTTCATAGTGCTATTTTACCGTATCGGTTGAAAAGATTGTATCGGGAAAAATCTATCTAAACCCCATATTGAGTTGAATTACTTTGTCATTTGCGTTATAATAAAATGCATCAAATGCTAGTGAGTTATTATAGTTGCGTTCTTGTGGGGCGATCACTGTTGATTTGGAGGTTGAGTGGAATGAAAAGGTCGATGACATTTATATTGCTGTTTCTTTTGATCATAGGGGCTTTAACTGGTTGTGGATCTGATCAGGAAAAAATTCAGAAAGATTTTATGGTCATATTGGATCAGTCGGCTTCAGAAGAATCGTTAAAAGAGGCTTCTGAATATCTGGATAAATATATCTCCAAAATGGATAAAGAATATGCCACTGATATGGTGATTTCTCTTGAACATTATATCCTTGGTTTTGATCAAGATGGTATTATTTACAGCGAATGGGCAGAGCATTATCAACAATATATCAGCTCTGCATTAATGGGGCTTTATAAGATAAGAGCCAAGGAACAAGCGTCACCTATGGTTGAGGATGCAGTTCTTAAGATCAGTTGGGAAGAGCTTCTTCAAAGAACCTATGAATTGGAATTATTCATGCAGAAAAACAAGGAACATGAGCTTATCAAAAATGATGCGACGTGGATTTATGAAAATTATATGATTGTATTGTTTATGGGAACCAACGGAACTCCTATTTTTGACTATAAAACTCATGCTTTTTCAGAGGAAGCAAAGACTGCTTATGCAGCCTTTATTAATAAATATCCAGATTCGATAACCACATGGGCACTAACAGAATATTTTACATATTTGAACAGCATTGCGTTTACCATGGATTACAATGATAAGATATCAAGCAAATTATTTTTTGATACTTGCGATTGGTGGGTGTCGGAATCAGGAAAGAGAGTTTTTCAATAGATGAGTAGTATTATCAGAATTGATGATCTGGTATTTCAATATAAACGGGAAGATCAGTTGGAACCGGATAAAGCAGTAAATCATGTAAGCATAGAAATTGAAAAAGGAAGTTTTACTGCTATTATAGGAAAAAATGGATCGGGAAAATCTACACTCGCAAAAAATATCAATGCCTTGCTGCTTCCCAGTGGCGGGGCTGTTTATGTGAGGGGTCATAATACGATGGACGAAACAAAAGTTTGGGAAATCCGTCAAACTGCAGGCATGGTGTTCCAAAATCCGGATAATCAATTGGTTTCTTCCATCGTTGAGGATGATGTGGCATTTGGCCCGGAAAATTTGGGCATTGAGCCGGGTGAAATCAGAAGAAGGGTTGATGAATCCCTCTATTCTGTAAATATGTATGAAGAAAGAAAAAAGGCACCTCATTTATTGTCTGGTGGTCAAAAACAAAGAGTTGCTATAGCGGGCGTGGTTGCCATGCGGCCGGAATGTATTGTTTTAGATGAGCCAACGGCAATGCTGGACCCCCATGGCAGATATGAAGTTATGGAAATCATTGAAAAGCTTCATAGGGAAGGGATCACCATATTGCTGATTACCCATTTTATGGATGAAGCGGCAAGGGCAGATCGAGTAGTCATTATGGATGAAGGCAAGGTTACATTGGACGGGACACCGAAAGAGGTATTTTGCCATACAGAGCAAATCAAAGCAATGAACCTGGACGTGCCCTTTGCGGTTGACTTAGCTTATCGACTGAGGAAACGCGGTATTGTGGTACCCGAAAGCATTATCAGTACGGAAGAAATGGTGGATTATATCATATGCAGATTCAAGTAATAAATCTTACTCATATTTATAGTGAAGGTATGCCTTATGAATCGGTAGCGCTTAAAGATATCAGTTTTGATATAGAAAAGGGTGAATTTGTTGGAATTATAGGACATACCGGCTCGGGCAAATCCACTTTAATTCAGCATTTGAATGGTCTGTTGAAGCCGAAGTCGGGAAGCATACTGATTGATGGGATTGATATAACAGGAAAAGATATTAAAATGCGTGATATCAGGCGTCAGATTGGTTTGGTATTTCAGTATCCGGAATACCAGCTTTTTGAAGAAACCGTGCATAAAGATGTTGCGTTTGGTCCGTTGAATCTGGGGCTTACCCAGGAAGAAGCAGATCAAAGAGTGAAAGAAGCCATTGGAATGGTTGGATTGAATTATGAGGAAATTGCACATCGCTCGCCCTTTGAGCTATCCGGGGGACAGAAAAGAAGGGTGGCAATTGCGGGAGTGATTGCAATGAAGCCGGAAATTCTGATTCTTGATGAGCCAACGGCGGGTCTTGATCCAAGGGCTCATGCCGATATACTGCAGATGATAGAAAGAATTCATTCCAACGAGGAAAATACCATTATTCTTGTATCACATAATATGGGAGATATTGCGCGGCTGACAAATAAAGTTCTCGTGATAGACAGAGGAAAATTAGCATTAACAGGAACACCTACGGAAGTTTTTCAGCAGGCAGAATTATTAGAATCTCTGGGGCTGGGTTTGCCGCCAGCGACTTTTCTTATGAGAGAGCTGAGCAATAAAGGGATTCCGGTTTCTACGGATATCCTCACTATTGAAGATGCCGAAGAGAAATTGTATGACATTCTGAAAAGCTGGAAAAAATAAATTTGATTGGAAGACTAATCTATGATTCGCGATATTACATTAGGACAATACTATCCAGGAAACTCCTGGATTCATAGGCTTGATGCCAGAATAAAGATCATCTGGACATTTGCTTTTATTATTTCTCTTTTTCTGATTCGGGATTTTTGGGGATATATAGCCGTAATCATCACACTTGTTTCTATTATAGGTGTTTCCAGAGTTCCTTTGAAATTTATCTTCAAAGGCTTAAAACCTATTTTTTTAATCATCATTTTTACCTTCGTCATCAACATGTTTATGACGAAGGGCGATCCGCTGGTGGAAATTGGATTTCTTACAATAACGAAAGAAGGTCTTTACAATGCGCTCTTTATGGGAACAAGACTGGTTCTTCTTATTCTCGGTTCCTCACTTTTGACACTTGCAACGAAACCGATTAACTTGACCGACGGTATTGAGAAGCTGTTAAGTCCGTGGCAAAAAATTGGTCTTCCTGCTCATGAGCTGGCTATGATGATGACGATTGCACTTCGATTTATCCCAACGCTTTTAGAAGAAACTGACAAGATCATGAAGGCACAAATGGCCAGAGGCGCCGACTTTGAAAGCGGTAATATTTTCAATCGGGCAAAAAGCTTGATTCCATTGCTGGTGCCCTTATTTATCAGTGCTTTTCGTATTGCACAGGATCTGGCTATGGCTATGGAAGCCCGATGTTATCGTGGAGGAAGTCACAGAACCAGAATGAATGGCATGAAATTGAAAAAAGGAGATGCTGTAGCAAGTTTGCTTATGATTTTGTACTTAAGTCTGGTAATCGCTCAGTCACAAGGAATTTTTAAATATTTATTAAGTTAAGATAAGAGGATGAAATGAGAAATACTAAATTTCTATTGCATGCAGCGATTATCTCTGCAATATATGCAACTCTGACGATCTTTCTGATGCCATTCAGCTATGGGGTAATGCAGGTGAGGGTATCGGAGGCACTTACGATTTTACCGTATTTTACCCCGGCGGCTATCCCTGGACTTTTTATTGGCTGTCTTGTATCAAATCTGGTAGGGCCATATGGTATAGTGGATATGATTCTTGGGAGCAGTGCGACACTCATAGCAGCAGCCATGTCTTACTTCCTGAGAAGGAGGCCGGTGCTTGTGCCGTTGCCTCCGGTGATAACAAATGGAGTCATTATTGGTGGAATGCTTTATTATGTGTATGCAGTGCCAATGCCGCTTATTGCATGTGTTTTATGGGTAGCCGTAGGGGAATTGATTGCTTGTTATGCGGTTGGCTATCCGTTACTGCGGTATTTAAAAAAATATAAAAAAATATTTAAAATTTGAGCTGCACTAATGTAGCTCAAATTTTCATATACTGTATAGCAGTATTTTAAATATTAAAAGGGGGAAATCATGGGAAAAAACCTTCGGCTGAAGATTTTAATAATGGGATTCCTTTCTGTCCTGCTATTGCTATTGATCATCGGGCCGAAAATCGCAACCATTGAGGCAGCCAATAGAAAGGGAGATTCCTTAAAAGCCAATGTGGTGGATAGTTCAGAGCAATCAACAAAAACGGCCATAGATCATGAAAAAAGCCTCTCTGACGTGGACTGTGAAATTATTTATCCAGAAGTGGGCTTTCAGATAAAGTATGATAAATATCCACTTACCTTCCTATATCTTCTTGTACAGAATGAGAAGGTCAATATCAGAAAGGGTCCCTCTATGACAGAACCGGTTTTAAAGACCGTATTTCGTAGTGAGAAATTGAACTATATAGAGACAATTACAAAAGAGGAAAAATGGTATCATGTAACATGGCAGGAGCAGGGTCAACCGTTGTTTGGGTTTGTGAATGCCGATGTCGTAACGAAAAGAATATTTCAATTCGATAAAATGAAGGAAGCAGTTCTAAAAGCAGAAAAAGCCAATGATGAGGGGCAACTTACCTATATTAATAATTATCATAATTTAAACGGATATGCTCCGCTTTATCAAGGGAAAGAATTGGATCGCAGTGGTAATCGGCGAAGTCAGAGTGCACCAGGATATTCAAATTTGTCCGATCTGAGTGAATTCAGTTATTTGGAGGATGGTACCCTTGTCAAAGTATTGTCCTCTGGGGATCAATATACAAAAATTTCCTTGGTCAAGGATGATGCCGAATTCTATGTACCGAATAAGTATATTGCAACACCTGCAGTCATAAGAACAATCAAAAAGGCGATTATCATTGATCGGGCAAACCAGAATGAAATTGTATTTGAAAGAATTGATAAGGATTGGAAGGTCATTTCCTATACTCTGGCAACTACAGGAAAAGTAGGTACTTACCATCAGCCTACTCCGCTGGGTTATTTCTATGGGATAGAAAAGCGAGAAAGGTTTTATTTTTATAAGGATGGTACTACCAAAATACAAGGTTACGCCCCTTATGTTATAAGATTTGCAGGGGGTGCCTACATACATGGTGTTTCAGTTAACTACAAATATAAAGAAGATGGGACTCGTATTGATCCTGGTAAGATAGAATATTCAAAAACATTGGGAACGATGCCCTTATCCCATAAGTGCGTTAGAAACTATACTTCTCATGCAAAATTTCTCTATGACTGGTATACCCCAGGAGAAGTGATTGTCATTGTTTTAGAATGATAGCCCAAAACATATAGCGGAATATTGGAGGGCTAATATGAACGTAATTAAAGTTTACAAGGGAGAAAGAAAGTTGGAATTCTGGCAGGATGAAATACTAGTGCAAAGCTTTCCGGTTTCTCTTGGCTTTTCACCGGAAGGAAACAAATTAAGAGACGGAGATGGAAGAACGCCGGAAGGGATTTACTATATTTGTACCAAGAATCCCCGGAGTAAATTCACATTATTTTTAGGAATCAGTTATCCTAATATTCAGGATTCACAGAGAGGGTTGGAGGAGGGATTGATTTCTCAAGAAGAATTTAATCAGATAAAGGCATCAATTGAAATTAAAAGAAGGCCATGCTGGGAAACAGCCTTAGGCGGAAAGATAGGAATTCATGGAAAAGGTTCCTGCAGAGACTGGACCGCTGGGTGTATTGCAATGGAAGATAAGGATATCAGGTGGCTTTGGAATCAGTCTGAATTGGGTGATGCAGTAGAAATATACAAATAGATAGGAAAGAAGATTTTAGAATGCGACAAAGAAGAGTAAAGAATGAAGAAGAAAGACTAGCAGAGCATGATCAATATTTAATTGACGTACCAAAAGAGCAAAGGGGAAAATGGAGCGAGAACTTTAAAAACAACAATGAAATCTATGCGGAGTTTGGCTGCGGCAAAGGTCAATTCGTTATAACTTTGGCAGAACAGAATCCTGATCGCAACTATGTCGCCATTGAAGGAAGAGGAAGCATCATCTTGAGAGCTCTGGAAAAAGTTGTGCAGAAAGAGCTGGAAAATATCGTTTTCGTAAAGGAATACATCAAAGATGTAACCGAATTTTTTGAAGAGGGTGAGCTTTCTGGAATATATCTGAACTTCAGCGATCCCTGGCCAAAGGATCGGCATGCCAAACGACGATTAACACACAGCAGATATTTGGAAGGGTATCGAAGGATTTTAAAAAAAGGACATTGTATTGAACTTAAAACGGATAATACGGGTCTTTTTGCCTTTGCTCAGAGTGAATTCGAAAATAGCGACATGAAAATCTTAGAATTGACAGAGGATTTACATACCACAGGATTCACTGCAAAGAATGTTACGACAGAGTATGAAGATAAGTTTCATGCGGAAGGAAAGAAAATCAATTACTGCAAAGTACAGGTTTGATATTACTTTTTTATTACGTAGGAAATATCGCTCTCAGCGATATTGACGGAGTATCAAAGAAAGCTCCTTGACCGTTGCCGCCCTTGCGGAGACATGTGGAAATAGGAAGCCTCGATTTCGTCATTTCCCCTTTTTTTATATGTCGTAGAGATGTATTCTCGCTCACTTCGTTTAAACGGTTTTCTGTGAGAACATATCTTTATAGCACATTTATTATATCCTTCGATTTGTATTACAGAACTGATTGGCAAAATGGGTTTATTATCGCAGAAAGTCAATGCTCAAAGTCTATCAGCGATAAACATTGCTGATAGCAAACATATTAAAAAAAGCACCCGATTAGATTGAACGTAAGGGTAATCTAAATGGGTGCTTTTCCTTCATTTAATGACTTCATATATGTGAGTCTGCAACTTAACCGTTTACCTTTTTGATTGCTTTTAGAATCGCACTCGGAAGTTTTTTGCAGATGTCCTCAGAAATAGAAGCGACGGAAACGCGAAGTCCTTTTCCTAATGGCACAGTGAAGATTCCTTCTTTTTGAAGTTCAAGGCCGACCGCTTCAGGATTTTCACATGGGATTGACACAAAAAAGCCTGCGTCAAATGGAACGATGTTTAAACCGACTTCGTTTGCTGATTTTTGAAAAGACTTGCCTCGCTGTACCAACATTTTGCAGTAAGCTTGTCTTTCGGCAGTAACTTTAGCTAAGAGTGGTTTGTCAGCATATATGTTTGATATCGTTGCCATGGCGGCTCTATTGCAATTTGACCAAGTACCTCTGCTTGAGAAAGCGCAGACAGTTTTAAACTCATCAGCGATTTCCTTGTCTCCTGTCATGCAGATCATGGCACCACTCCTCATGCCGTACATGGTACAGCTTTTGGATAGACTATAAGCAATTACGACAAGAATATTAGAAGGAAGATCTTCCAGCAATGGGAAAAACTTTCGATATTCCTCTTCATCTCCGGCATAATCCAAATAAGCCACATCGACAAGAAGTGTGATTTTTTTACTGCCGTCATATACGGCACCCTTTATTACTGTAATGATTTTTTGCCAATCCTCCAAGGTGAAGCTATAGCCGGTTGGGTTATGTGCCGGAGTATTGAGTATGATAACCAAACCACTTTGCTTGGAGAGAAGCTCGTTTACTTTTCGTTTAAAAGAAGAGACATTGAACTTACCTTCCTCATCAAAAAGAGTGTAAGTTGTGATGGATCTTTCAATATCTTGCGCGATGGTACTATAAGGACTCCAATACCAATCGGAAGTCAGCACTTGATCGCCTCTTTTTGAGTAGTTTTGAATCGTATTTCGAATCGCACCTGTACCGCCGGGAGTAGCCACTGCTTCTGTATATGCTCTTGGAACATAGTTTCCGAATGCGGCTTTTTTTATTGATTTTATAAAATCGGGAGTCCCTGCAATAGGGGCATAATCAGCGTAGTCAATAGGAGTTAAATTTTTTAGAACTTCTACCACAGAGGAAAGGATAACCAAATTACCGTTATCATCAAGAAGGGAGCCGATGGTCGCGTTAACTACCTTGTCAGCGCCTTCTTTTGCTATCATTTGTTTTGCCTTCTGACTAATTCCAAAAATCTTGTCTTCCACTGGAATTACTCTGTTGTTGGCCTCAGCCATCTTGTAATTCGACATTTCATTATCACCCACCTTAATTATATATAAAAATTATTATAACAGAAAGATATGGTCTATGCGAGAATTATTTACTACTTTTCTTGCTTCAATATCATATTTTCCCCAAGTTTTTAGTAGTTTATTTGTTATTCCAAGTAATCTATATCACTCTCTTTCAACTTGCGAATGATCGTTGACTGGCTGACACCTAAGATTTCTGCCGCCTTTCTCGTACTTTTACAGGTAGACATTACTCTTGTTACAAGAATTTTCTCAACAGTGCTGATCGCTTCTTTGAGAGGCACAATTTTATTGACATGGATTACATTGTCACAAGGAGCAAAGTCGACCCCCAATTTGTATTTGCTGTGTAAGTGCTCTGGCTGGAGATAATCTTCTATGCACAGGACAATGAGCCTCTCCACTAAATTCTGCAATTCCCGGATATTACCAGGCCAATGGTATTTTTGAAGAATATTAATCAGATCTTCAGAGAATTGTTTATTTGTGCCATATTTTTTATTGAAAAAATATATAAAATGTAGTAGCAGAGGCTTGATACGGAAAGTTGTTGGATAAAGCAGTAGAAGATGCAAAAGAACGATATGAGACCTATAATAAATTGGCACAAGGCTGATTTTAAGAAGCTCAGGACATAATTTTCTCCTCAATTTTTAGGGTAATATTGAAACAACTACTGCCCTAAAATCCATATTCTGTTTCAATTCAAAGCAGACGGGCAGAGTCCTCTCATACTCTGGCTGTTTGCTTATTTTCAATGTGCTTTTTCAAATCAGTTTGTTTGAATTCAATGGATATGGTATACTATGCTCAATGTAATTTGTCAGCAATAGTTGAAGGAGCAATATACTAATGAATCAGTTGTTTATCGTTTTAGCAATGCTATTTATAGGAGATTTCATTTCAAAAATCTTTCATTTGCCTATCCCATCTAACGTTCTGGGGTTTGCGTTGTTATTTGCCGCGCTCTGCGGTAAAATAATCAAACTCCATCAGGTGGAAAGAATAAGTGATTTTATCATAAACAATTTGGCATTGTTTTTTGTAGTACCTATCGTTGGGGTCATGGTTCACCGAGAACTTATCAGGGATAAGTTTTTTTATATTTTTGTACCACTGGCTATAAGTGTAATAGCAGGTTTCTTCGTTGCGGCGAAGGTTACGGAGCTGATTATTAAGCGTGCAGAGAAGAAATCGCTAAATTTTGAAAGATATGAATCGGGTGATGAAAATGATGAATGAACTATTTCAAGCAAATCCAATATCCGGGATGCTGTTAACAATCGGATGCTATTGGTTTGGACAGTTTTTGTATAATAAAACGAAATGGACCGTTTTCCAACCTGTTTTGACCTCGTCGGTTATTATTATCGTTTTTTTGATTTATGCAAAAATACCATATGAAGTATATTATAATCAGAATATGATTCTAAATTATATTTTGCCTTTTACCGCAGTGGTACTTGCTGTCCCTCTTTATCGAAATCTACACGTTTTGAAGAGGCATTTACTTCCTATATTGGCAGGAATTACTGCTGGCACCTTGGTAACAATGGGTGCACTGATTGTGGTAGGCAAACTGATTGGAACTGATGATAAGATATTAATTTCCATGCTTCCCAAAAGTGCAACCAATCCAATCGCCATTGAGGTTTCAGAAATCGTAGGAGGAATTCCGTCATTGACAGTTGCACTTGTTGTAATTACCGGGATATTCGGTGGTGTGCTTGGGCCGGAGATTCTAAAGCTTATGAGAATTAGAAATGGTGTGGCAAGAGGCATTGCGATGGGAAGTATCAGCCATGCGGTCGGAACCGCCAGAGCTTTTAAGGAAGGAGAACTGGAAGGCTCTATGAGCAGTCTTGCTATGGCTATCGCTGGTGCGTTGACTGCAATTTTGGCACCGATTTTAGTTTTGCTATTTTAAATCAGATTGAATCAATTTGAAATATTTAGCAGAAAAATAATGAATTGAAAAACATCTTCTGAAAGTATGAATTCACAGAAAGAAGGAAATAATACTTTTGGAGGTGTTTTATATGCGATTGAAGAATAAAAAACCAAATGACAGAGTAGCTGTTGCACTTGTATTATGTTTCTGCGTAGTTGCGATTGCTTCAATTTTTACAATGAAGTCAAACTTTGATGAACTTGACCTTGATAATGACGAGAATATTAATATTGCCCGGGAAGATGATCAAATTGATGAAGGAGACCAAGATGTAGTAAAACCGGTTCCTACTGTAGACAGTACAACGCCAAAGCAAAGCGGGTCAGAAGAAGAAAAACCGGAGAGAAATCATACGGCAACTTCCTTTACTGTGCCATTAGAGGGCAAGATTGTCAAGGAATTTTCCAATGATATTCCGATTTATTCCTCGACTTTGGATCAGTTTATTGTTCATACCGGTATTGATATTGAAGCTCCTGCAGATACTCAGGTTTTGGCAGCAGGTGATGGAACTATAACGAAGGTTTATAATGATGACAAATTGGGAATTACCATTGAAATATCACATGGAAATGGTATTGTGACCAGATATTCGAATCTTAGTACAACGAAAATGATTGGAGAAGGTGATGTGGTGAAAAAGGGACAGCCCATCAGTGGGGTAGGAAGCTCAGCCTTGTTTGAATCATTAGAATCTCCGCATTTACATTTTGAAGTAGTAAAAGACGGAGTCGCCATTGATCCCAGTGAATATATTCAGTAATAAGTGAGCCACAGATTGTCAGGGATGAGAGTCTGTGGCTTTTTTAATTTTTGATCTCTTACTTGATGAAATACTGAAAAAATACTGAAAATCAAAGTAGATTTATCTTGATTTTTTTGAAAATCTGAGGTATTATAAAAAATGCATGCGGGTGTAGTTCAATGGTAGAACACCAGCTTCCCAAGCTGGTAGCGAGGGTTCGATTCCCTTCACCCGCTCCAAGTTATTTTTGTTGGTAATAAACCAATGGAAATCCAGCTTTTTCATATTTGTAATACTGTAATTTGCAGTACCCAAACGGGTGCTGCATTTTTTACGTTAAGGATGCGTTGGGTGGCAGTCAGATAGAAAGAATGACATTGAACTACAGATGTGCCCATGGCTCCAATTCTATTTTAAGTCACCCTTTTGTTAACTAATCTCGATGATTCAGCATAATATGACATAGGAAGTATTTTATTTTTATATTTCACAATCTGGAGGATATAGTATGAGCAATATTGCTTTGCAAATAGAAAGGTCGGCAACTGGATCCGTGACGACTGGCTCAAATATTGTTTTTGATGCTGTCGCCTACTCCACCGGCAATATTAGTTATAATAGTATGACGGGCGTAATCACCTTCAATGAGGTGGGACGCTACGTTGTCAATTGGTGGGCTGCAATACAGGACGCGCTATCGGTGAACGGAGTTGTTCTCGCGCTGTCGTCGTCTCAGGGAGATTTTTTTGAAGGGAACTCGCCTAACAAAACCAGTGAAGTCTATGGCACCGGTATCATCGATGTCGCAGTGGCACCAACCACGCTGTCTCTTGTTAATGCCAGTACTGGGACGGTTTTTTATGCGGTACAGGTACCACTTACCGCAACGCTCGTGGTCATCGAAGACGATCCCGGGGCAAGCGCTGCGACATTCGGCTACGTTTACAATCCTACGGCCACGGAAACAGCCATTGAACTGGGATCAGATTTTATATTCCAAAATAACGGACCGATAAACGGAATTACGCATACAGCAGGCACATCACAAATTGTCGTACCCGCAGCAGGAAATTATGAGATCAACTATACGGTTGCCCTCACCAGTAACACCGACGCGAACATTTTAATTGCCGTGAATGGCACGGTGGTCAGTTCAACGTTGGTACCGACACAATCCGTTCTCGGCGAATTTTCCAATTCGGTGATTCTGGCGTTATCTGCAGGTGACAGTGTTACGCTGAGAATAGAGTGAACGGAATCCTTTCCGGCTGAACCTGCAATCCGGTTCATTTTGGATATATTATCCGTTTCAATGTAACCTTATACTGATAAAGGAGCGTACGATGTCACGGTATCTAATAAAATAATTATACAGTTAATCAAGGGTTATAGGTCACCTTAATCAACCTAAATCTATTATATAAGGAGTATATGCCATGGGCACAAGTATAGATAAAGAAACAGCGGTGCAAACATTTTTGCATCGCCCTGCCGTATTCATGCCTAATGCAGGACAATTCGACCCGAAAGTAATTTATT
The DNA here is from genome assembly GCA_963665645.2 of Anaerovoracaceae bacterium. Taxonomy (GTDB): domain Bacteria; phylum Bacillota; class Clostridia; order Peptostreptococcales; family Anaerovoracaceae; genus Anoxybacterium. The sequence continues at coordinate 158,605 of CAXXQN010000007.1, forward strand.
TTGCCCAAAGAAACGGTTCCCGTTTGTTTTTTCTGTCCGATAGAATTATATTTGATTTTGCGGGTACGTTGTCAGAGGACGGGAATCAGGATTCACGAGCCGCGATTTCTCTCCTGTTTGATAAGGGCAATGAGAATGTAACACCACAGGGTCTCTCGCCGAATCCAGGCGTATTGAATTTCTGTTTTGGAAAAGATGCCACACGCTGGCAAAACAATGTCAACTCTTATCAGGAACTTTACTATCAGGAAATCTGGCCTGGGATAGATCTTATGCTCGGGTGCGATGACGGAACACTGAAGTTTAAATGGATCGTGCAGCCTGGCGCAGACCCGGCGCAAATCGTTATGCGCTATCTGGGTGCAGATTCTCTGGAACTCGACGACGCGGGAAACCTGCTGGTTCGGCACCCCTTCGGCGTCATGACCGATGCCTGCCCAGTTGCATTCCAGGAGCATGACGACGGCAAAGCGGCGGTTTTATGTTCTTTTCTGATGAATCCAAAGGGGAAAATGACAGTCGGGTTTGAAACTGAGCAGTTTGATCAAACCATGCCTCTTTGTATTGATCCCGCGGTCAGCTATGTCACTTATCTTGGTGGTTCGTCTGAGGATACCATTAACGGGATTACAGTGGATTCAACGGGCAGCGCCTACTTTGTCGGGCAGACCGCTTCTGCCGATTTCCCTGTCGTTACAGGCGCTTATCAATCTGCGCTTGCGGGAACCACAAACGCATTTATAACAAAAATAGCACCCGATGGCACTAGTCTTGTCTATTCCACGTATCTGGGCGGAACAAGCACAGACGCGGGTCTGGCCATCGCAATCGACCCCTCCGGTGCCGCCTATGTGACAGGGTCCACCACCTCCACCGATTTCCCGACGGTGGGACCGTATCAGGCCTCCCTTGCCGGAACGCAGGACGCGTTTGTCTCAAAGCTCTCACCCAACGGCGGCGCGCTAACCTACTCCACGTATCTGGGGGGCGCGACGGGCTCAACGACCGGAAGAGGCATAGGAGTTAATATATTCGGACAGACATTTATCGCCGGGGAAACCAGTTCCGCTAGCTTTCCGACCACCGGCGGCGCATTCAGCACAACTTATGGCGGAGGAACCAGTGACGGATTTGTTTCGCTGCTCTCCTCGGGCGGCGGGTCGCTCCTCGTCTCCACCTATCTGGGCGGCTCAGGCGAGGATATCATCTATGGACTCGCGCTGGATTCCTCGGATTTTGTTTACGTGGTAGGCGGTACGGCTTCAGCGGATTTTCCCACAACAGCCGGGGCGTATCAAACTGCGCTTGCCGGAACAAATAACGCTTTTGTTACCAAGCTGGTGGAAGACCTGAGCGGATTAGTGTTCTCCTCCTTTCTGGGGGGGACGTCATCGGACGCCGCAATGGCACTGGCGCTGGATGCCAGCAACCTTGCCTGTGTGACCGGGTCGTCTACCTCCAGTGATTTTCCTGTTACCGTGGGCGCGTACCAGACCACCTATGGCGGTTCGGGGGACGCTTTTATCACAAAATTTTCATTAGATGGGGGAAGTCTGGTGTTTTCCACCTATCTGGGCGGAAGCGGCACCGACATTGGCAACGCCATAGCCTTCGACGCCACCGGGCATGTTTGGACCGCAGGCTCAACAGCCTCGGCGGATTTTCCAACAACACCTGCGGTTATCCCATCCTCATTAACCGGCACGCTGGACTGGGTTATCAGCATGCTGTCCGCCGACGGCAGTTCGCTTTTGGTTTCCTATTATCTGGGAGGAACAAGCACACAGGAGGCAAGAGGCATTGCGCTGGACGCACAGGGCGCCTCATACGTGGTTGGGGATACCAGCTCCAGCGATTTCCCAGTGACATTGGGGGCATTCCAGACTTCATATGGAGGCGGAGCTACCGACGGCGCGGCGACAAAGTCGTATTTTGCGACCTTCCAGAACGCTTCGGTCACGATAAAGGAAGTAATCTGATTATTTCTACGTGGGGCTGTTGCGGTAGGAAACCCACGGAAACGATAAATGGGGAATATACGAATCGCGTCGGGAACGCCAAAGTTATCAGGTGATACTAAAAAATAAATGCAAAAATGACACAATGAAACAAAAGCATTCCGGTGGGAGTGCTTTTTGTTTTATTAACAGAATGATGAGGAGAACGAATAGGGGAAAATACGAGATGTCACTTGATTTTATGGCAATCTAGAATATTTGACCGCAGGCAATTTTTGCTCCGGAATTGCCTGATGGTTGGGTTACAAAATCATCTGGGGAATTGTGGATGACCACGGTGCGGCCTATAATCTCATTGACACAGAAACGATTCGTAAAAACAGATTGAAATGCTAAACCGTTATTCCCAAACAACGGGGGTAAATCGCCAGCATGATGGGGATGCGAGCAATCATTTGGATTGTAATGCATACCTGTATTGGCAAATGGATCCTCACTATTGCCGGTGCAGGTGCTGCCCTCATGAATATGGAATCCGAATACCCTATTTTCGCAAGGCTCCGTAGTGTATGGGAGACCGGATACCTCTGCGATTAATAAGACTCCAGTGTGAAGTTGATAAAAATATACGAAACCTTGTATATGAGGAAAATCTTGACTTCCGATTATCCAAGCTGCTGCGTCAGGAGATTTTTTAAGTATATTATTTAAATATTGATAATGTGAAGTTAAAAACAAAGCAATCACCTCCACATTTAATATATGCAGCAGAATGGTAAAGGTTTTAATAAAGGAGATAAAAGTAATGAAATAATTGAAAAGAATAAAATGTTTCCTCCTCCTTTATATGGTAAGGATTTGAATCAGCAGGTGGTATTCGTTTATTTAAGGTGATATAATAAAAATTATATTGACCAACAGGAGAGATAATAAATCAATGGTAATTACAAATAATGTTAAAGATACCGCCTTAATTTTTGAAGGTGGAGGAATGAGAGCAAGTTATACCGCAGGTTTTCTAAATAACTTATTAGAAAATGAACTGTTTTTTGATTATGTAGCAGGTATATCAGCAGGTTCCAGCCACAGTGTAAACTACCTGTCAAGAGACATTCAGCGTACAAAATGCTCCTTTGTAGATTTGGTTCTGGATCCTAATTTTGGTGGATGGAAATCGTTTTTTAAAGGGGAGGGTTTTTTTCGTTCTCAATATATTTACGAAGAGACACCATATCCTGATGCCGCGCTTCCGTTTGATATGGAAACCTTTTTGGAAAATCCTGCTCAGTTGCGCATTGGTACTTTTGAACGTGACACGGGAGAAATTAAGTATTATACCAAGAAGGATATTCATAATTTGGGGGATTTAATGAAGATTGTCCGCTCTTCATCATCTATGCCAATCTTTATGCCTCCAACTCAATATGATGAACATTATTATGTTGACGGTGGCTTGGGTGGAGGAATTGCCCTTGATATTGCCAAAAAAGATGGGATCAAAAAATTTTTTGTTGTTTTAACCCGCGAAAAAGGTTACAGAAAAAAACCGATGAAATATCAAGGGGCGGTTAAAGCGTATTATCGAAAATATCCCAGTGTTGTGGAAGCGATTCTTAGACGACACATTGTGTATAATCAAACCCTAGAAGAACTGGAAGAGCTTGAAAGCGAAGGGAAAGCGTTTCTTGTATATCCAGAAATTATGCCTGTTTCAAGTAAAGAAGTGAATTATAGAAAGCTGTCGGAAAGTTATCGATTGGGTTATGCACAAGGCAAAAGAGATTTACCAAAATGGAAAGACTTTTTACTATAAGCGAATGATGGTACGAAAAATAACTGATGAATTCTTTCGCTACAATTTAAAAATAACTGTGGATAAGTCTTGTTGAATAAGGTCGATAAAATCAAGTAATCATTGATATTGCGTGGATATAGGTGTAGAAAGTTATCCACATGGATATGTGCATAAAATTGTATACAATTTTATAAAATGTGTGGAAAATTGGCATAAACCTTAATATTACGTGGATTTTGGCTGTTGAAAAATTATGCGGATTATTAAAATTGGAGTTTACATAATGTTCGATTTGCCAATCAAGAGAAAAGGGAAAGCCTGCTCGTTACGAAACGATACGTTGCAAGTTCTTTCCCTTTTCATTAATTTTTTAAATGGGCTGACTTGGATGGTGCCGTCTTAATCAACACTAATAACAGACACAGGACAATTTTCCTGTGCTTCTGCAGCAGTGCCTTCCGCATCGGATGGTATTTCATCTACGATGACTTCGGCCAAACCATCATCTGCCATTTGGAATACTTCCGGGCAAATGGACGGGCAAAGTCCGCATCCGATACAGCCGTCACGATCAATCTTTGCTTTCATAATTCATCCCTCCTGAAAAATCGTTGATATCTATTGAATATTATGTCTTTTGTATAAACATAATCATTCACTGATAAGAAGTGAAATTAAAAGATCACGGTCAACATGAACTTCATTTGTTCCGAAGCATGGACCTCGTGAGGGACTTCAGCAGGCATTACGATCGTTTCTCCAGCTTTTACACGATGCGTTTCTTCGCCGATTGTGATTTCTGCCTGACCGTCCATCACATAAACCATTGCATCACCGTGGGATGAATGGGAACTGATCCCCTCACCTGTATCAAATGAAAAGAGTGTCAAACTTACATAAGGGTTTTGAATAAGCGTCTTGCTGACAATCTGCCCTTTCTGGTAAGTGACTAGGTCTGCCAAAGCTTGAGCTTTCGCTGGCTCGATATTTTTTATAATCCTGTTCATCATAGTATCCCTACTTTCTTTATCAATCATTTCCTTTTGCTTCTGATTGAATCATATCACAAGGAGATCACCATGCTTGTTGCATATGCAACAAGTGTGGCGCATCATGATAAATCTTCCTCTGTTATACAAAAGAGTTGTTTTTGATGCGATAACAGGAATAGTATGCTCAAATTTCTAGAGATTATGACGATACTGCCGTAGTTTATATAAAAATTGATGAATAGAACTATCTTCCGCTTCTCAGGGGGTTGCCAGCCGGATCGCAGCATCGATCTTTTTCCAGCGGTATTTGCTGCTATTCCATAGCCCTCTGTTTGCGCCAGGTTTGTCCGAGGAAAAGCATCAAGAACATTGGATGAGCTCCTTCGCTGTAATCACATAAAAACTATACATTTTTCCGCCTCCTGAGTATGAATTGTGACAGTTGTACGTTAATGGTTGGAACATTATAACATAAAGGAGAATAGGAACCTATTCTCCTTATAAGCTTTTAGCTGCAGAGGTGATTCGTATCTTATCCTTATCACGTTCAGATCTGCAGATTTCTTTTATACAATTGTTAGATTGCTGTTTTTAGTACAGGAATAAAAAGACTCAGACTGTAAGTGCATAAACAACTAAAATAACACGGTAAGTTTTTGCATGATTTTTTCTAATATATATTTAAAAGCAATTAAAAGCAATTGCTTAGTATAGTATATGAAGCGTTGGTAAGAATGTGAATCGGGAAAGGGGTGAGAAAAATATCCAATTATTAATTATTATATTGTTTTGACTAAAAATGCTAGATATTTTTTAAGGTATGTGTTAATATTGTAAAGAATTAAATAATGGGAATTATCTTGAATGAATAGGGACGGTCATTTGGTGGGGCTTTTTATCCTACACCCCAAAATTACTGCATCTATTTTTTTATTTTTGAAGGAGGTGAAACGAATGACAAAATTTATTTTTGTCACGGGAGGCGTTGTATCAGGTCTTGGTAAGGGCATAACCGCCGCTTCCTTAGGCAGATTGCTGAAATCGAGAGGTTTGAAGGTCGCAGCACAGAAGCTGGATCCTTATATTAACGTGGATCCGGGGACCATGAGTCCATATCAGCATGGTGAAGTTTTTGTAACCGAAGACGGAGCGGAAACAGATCTTGACTTAGGACATTATGAACGCTTTATTGATGAAGACCTGAACCAGTATTCTAATCTCACAACAGGAAAGGTTTACTGGAATGTTCTGTCCAAGGAGAGAGCAGGAGAATATCTGGGAAGCACGGTTCAAGTGATTCCTCATATAACCAATGAGATCAAAAAATTTATTTACTCTGTAGGGGAAAATATCCATGCAGATATTGTAATTACTGAAATCGGAGGAACAACAGGAGACATTGAAAGTCAGCCTTTTCTGGAAGCAATCCGGCAGGTATCTCTTGAAGTGGGTAAAGAAAACTGCCTGTTTATACATGTTACGCTGGTACCGTATATCAAAGGATCAGGAGAACATAAATCGAAGCCGACGCAGCATTCCGTAAAAGAATTAAGAGCGCTTGGTATTTCGCCGGATATTATCGTAACTCGGTCTGATGAACCTATTGAAGAAGATATTAGACAGAAAATATCCTTGTTCTGTAATGTGAAACCGGATTGTGTTATTGAGAATATAACGGTTCCGGTTTTATATGAGGCACCGATGATGCTGGAAGAAAGCGGACTGTCGGAAATTGTCTGTCGTGAACTTCATTTGTCCTGTAATCGTTGTGATATGCAGGAATGGACTACCATGTTGGAACGTATCAGAAAAAGGGACAAGTCTGTTACAATTGCTATTGTTGGAAAATATGTGAAGTTGCATGATGCCTATTTATCCGTTGCAGAAGCTTTATATCATGGCGGATATGAGAATGGGTGCATCGTAAAAATAAAGTGGGTCGATGCAGAAGAAGTCAATGAAGACACTGTAGAGCCTTTTCTGGGCGACTGCAGGGGAATTCTCGTCCCAGGTGGATTTGGCGACAGAGGAATTCAAGGAAAGATTGTTGCCGCAAGATATGCGCGGGAAAATAATATTCCTTATTTGGGAATATGTTTGGGTATGCAAATTGCAGTGATTGAATTTGCACAGAAGATACTGGGCTTGGCGGACGCTGATTCAAGTGAATTCAACGCAGATTGCTGTCACTCTGTTATAGATTTTATGCCAGATCAATATGGGGATATCCCAAAGGGCGGTACCATGCGCTTGGGTGCTTACCCGTGTAAAATTAAAGCCGGAAGCATGTTGGAGAAGGCGTATGGGAAGGATCTCATTCAGGAAAGGCATCGGCATCGTTATGAATTCAACAATCAATATCGGGATGTGATAGAAGAAAAGGGTATGGTTATCACTGGTACCTCACCTGACGGCAGATTGGTTGAAGCAGTTGAACTTCCTGAAAATGATTTCTTTGTAGGAGTTCAGTACCATCCGGAATTTAAAAGCAGACCCAATCAGGCTCATCCATTATTTAGGGAATTTGTAAAAGCAGCATTGTTTAGTATTTAACAAGAACGGGTAATATAATTATGAATAAGGGAGGATAGAAAATTATGAAGATAAAACAGATAAAAAACGACCTGTTTTGGGTTGGAAATCTCGATCCCGATTTGAGGATCTTTGATATTCTAATGCATACCGAATTTGGTACCTCATATAACTCTTACGTTTTGAAGGGTTCGGAGAAGAACGTGGTTTTTGAAGCTTCCAAAGCGAAATTCTTTGATGAATATCTGGAAAAACTTACAGAAATCATACCTCTTGAAGAAATTGATTATATTATCCTAAGCCACACAGAACCGGATCATAGCGGATCAGTGGAACGACTGCTTGAATTGAATCCAAAATTAAAGCTGGTAGGCACTTCTGCGGCGATTAATTTTATGAAAGAAATCTGCAACAAAGATTTCAACAGCGTTACAGTGAAAAATGGAGATGTGTTGTCTTTGGGTAATAAAACACTGAAATTTATCAGTGCTCCAAATCTGCATTGGCCGGATACGATGTTCACCTATGTAGAGGAAGATGGCATTCTGGTTACCTGTGATGCTTTTGGTTCTCATTATTCCTTAGAAGGTGTAACCAACGATACGATTTCCAATAAAGAAGAGTACCTTGGTTCAGTGAAGTTCTATTTTGATTCTATTATTGCACCATTTAAGAGTAATGTACTGGATGCGGTCAAAAAAGTTGAAAATCTAGATATCAATATGATTTTAACCGGGCATGGTCCGGTACTTACTCATAATCCAGAGGAAATGATACAACTTTACAAAGAATGGGCGACAGAGACCAATCCAAATTCCAGGAAAACGGTCATTGTTCCGTATGTTTCTGCTTACGGTTATACGGAAATGATTGCAAATAAGATAACGGAAGGCATTAGGGCCTTCGGCGATATTGAAGTACGTGTATATGATATGGTTGACACGGAAACTGAAAAAGTTTTGGAGGAACTATACTGGGCTGACGGCATTCTTTTTGGTACACCGACTATGGTAGGAGAAGCACTAAAACCCATCTGGGATTTAACCACTTCGATTTTTGCAAAAACCCACGGAAAAAAGATAGCTTCAGCATTTGGATCCTACGGCTGGAGTGGCGAAGGTGTTGGAAATATTATGCAAAGATTGAAACAGCTTAATATGAAGCTATACGGAGAAGGGCTCAGAATACGGTTTAAACCAAACGAAGCACAGCTGCAGGAGGCATTTGAATTCGGTTATGGATTCGGTGCATCTGTACTGGCTGGGAAAATTGTTGAAAATGTCAAACCTTCTGACAATGCACCGAAAAAAGCTTGGAAATGCCTTGTCTGTGGAGTTGTGGTAGAAGGGGATACACCGCCGGATGCCTGTCCTGTTTGCGGTGTGGGACCGGATCAGTTTGTAGCACTGGAGCTTTCGGATTCTTCTTTTGTCTCTGATAAGGAAGAACATTTTGTAATTATCGGAAACGGCGCAGCAGGAACCACTGCTTGCGAAGAAATTAGAAAAAGAAATAAAAAATGCAGTATTGAAATAATTTCCAGTGAAGATGTGATTGGATACAATCGACCAATGTTGACAAAAGGCATTTTGTCAGATGTTGATCCGATCAACTTTTTCATCAAGCCTTTCGAGTGGTATCAGGAAAATAATATCAGACTCACATTGGGAGTAACTGTGAAGGAAATCAAAAAAGATTCTAAAAAACTTGTTTTGGATAGCGGGGAAACAAGAAACTATGATAAATTGATTCTGGCCACGGGAGCAGATTCCTTTGTTCCCCCAATCAAAGGAGCGGAACAGGCAGGAGTCTCCACAATCCGTACACTGGAAGGTGTAAACAAGCTTCAGAAGTTTCTTGAACGCGTTACAAAAGCCGTGGTAATTGGCGGCGGGGTTCTTGGACTGGAAGCGGCATGGGAACTTAGGAAGGCTGGAAAAGATGTTACAGTCATTGAGCTTTCTAAAAATATTATGGGAAAACAACTGGATGACAGAGGTTCTACCTTGTTGAGAGCGGCGACTGAAAAATCTGGAATCAAAGTGATTACGAATACAGGAATTGAAGAAATTTCAGGAAATGGAAATGCAACTGGTGTAATGCTTGTTGACGGAACCGTTTTAGAGGCTCAACTGATTCTATTATCTACCGGAGTAAGACAAAACATTGCACTAGCCAAGGCGATCGGCATTGAAACAGGGCGTTCCATCAAGGTCAACGAGAAGATGGAAACTAGTTTGAAAGACATTTATGCATGTGGTGATTGTGCAGAATATAATGGAGTCAATTACGCAATCTGGGGTCAGGCCATTGAAATGGGCAAGGCTGCAGGAATCAATGCAGTTGGAGATAAGTATCAATATGAGGCATTTATTCCTTCTAATGCATTTAATGGTATGGATACGTCCCTATTTGCAGTAGGCGATAATGGAAAAGACCCCGAAAAGGTATATAAAACCTTTGAAGTCTTTGACGGAGCAAAGAACACCTACGAAAAACTGTACTTTGTGAACAACAGATTTTGCGGTGGCATTCTAATGGGGGATGTATCAAAGTCGGCAAAGCTGCTGGAAGGATATAAAAATCAGGAACCAATTACAAAATTCTTATAAATTTTATTGTGAGGCGGATCTGAAAGGATCCGCCTTTTTATCTAATAGGAGATATCGTTTTCTATTAGATAAAATACGGTGTGAAGAGGGGGCAGAACCTACTTTTCTATTGAGACAGAAATAACTATTAAAATAAATTGATATGTGTTATATACTGTAAGTAATGCCTCTTATTTGTCGAATTAATAATTTGGTTTTAAATCTTAACAAAAGGAGATATATAATGTACTTGCATTATATTGAGCAGTATAAATGAAAGTGACACAACACAAGCAAAATAAGAGATTGATTATTATATTAGTAATTTTTTCTTTGCTTTTGATAGCAAGTGAATTGATCATATCACAATATATTAGTTTCTCATATTCTGAATTAATGCTGAATCAACGGAAAAATTCAGTAAGTAAAATGGCTTATCTTGCTTATAACACAATTAAGCCCATAATAGATGAGGTACATACCGGTGAAATCAATCAAAGCGAGGCTTGTGAAAAAATTGTAACCGTAGTACGTAATATGACCTATGAAGACGAGTATGGGAAAAACTATATATTTATGAGTACCTATGACGGTATTATGCTTGTTCAACCATTTGAACCTCAGAAGGAGGGTTCCAATCAATGGAGCTTACAGGATTCTAGAGGTCGATATATTATAAGAGAATTAGTTCAAGCTGCTGAGGGCAATCCCGATGGCTCTTTTGTTACATATGATTATTATTTGCCAACTGAAAACCGGGCCGAGGAGAAATTATCTTTCGTAATTGGAATTCCTGAAATTAATGCATATATTGGTACCGGCATGTATCTGGAAAGCACTTATAAAGAACTGCAAAGAATTTTAGAATTTCAGCGGAACGGATTTCTTATTATGACTGTTTTCATTTTAGGCACTGCCACTTTTTATATTCTGTCGCTCCTAAAGGCTAATCAGCATCTTTCCAAAGAAATCAGGGAACGGATGTATGCGGAAAGTAATATAAGAACCGTATTTGATTCTATTCATGATGCTGTTATGATTCACGATAAGTATGGGGAAATTATTCTGGGGAATAAAAGAGTAGGTATCTTATATGGAATTCCCGAGGATCAGGTTACAAATTACAGCATTCAGGAATTGTTTTCCAACGATTTTATTGTTGGAGATAAATTATCACAGGCTAATCATAAGGAACACTCTTCGCTGCTCTTTGAATGGAAATGTAAGCGGCCGATAGATGGTATTATATTTGATGGAGAAGTTGCATTAATGAAAAGCAAATGGTCTGGCGAAGACGTGTTTGTAGCGGTTGTACGAGATATCAGCGAACGGAAGATACATGAGGAAGAAATCCGGTACTTAGCGTATTATGATTTTTTAACTTCACTGCATAACCGGGTTTATATCATGAAGGAACTGGACAAACAGCTGAATATGGAAAACTTGAAAGGAGCAGTTTTCTTTATTGATTTGGATAACTTCAAAGAGATCAATGACAGCTTTGGTCATTTTTTCGGCGACGAAGTCTTGATTCAATTGGCAGATAAATTGAAAATTCTGGATCAAGATAAATTTTTGCCTGCTCGAATCGGAGGCGATGAATTTGTCATATTGTGTTATGATGCCGATTTACCACAGATAACACAAATTGCAGAGAAGATGTTGGAAATCTTCAGAGCGCCGATTCGATTACAGGGAAATGTGATTCACTTGACATGTAGCATTGGGATTGCTCGATATCCCAAAGATGGATACACGGTCGAAGAAATCTTTAAGAATGCAGATATGGCAATGTACCGTGCAAAATATAAAGGAAAAGATAATTTTATTTTTTTTGAAGATAATATGAGTACAGAGATGCATTATAAAATGGAGATGGCAAAACAGCTGCGCCAGGCGTATCTCAATAATGAATTTATGCTGTATTATCAGCCTTTGTTCGATATCAGACAGAAAAGAATTATGGGATATGAATCTTTGATTCGTTGGAACAGTTCAAAATATGGGATTGTTTCACCGAATCAGATGATTCCCTTGGCAGAAGAAATGGGTATTATTGACAAAATAGGAAACTGGGTGATCGATAAGGCATTTTCTTTTGCCCAAAAGATGCAGTCTCAGAATATTTATATTTCATGTAATGTTTCTCCTGTACAACTTTCCCAAAGCAATTTTGTTGATTATGTTTTGCAAAAATTTGAACAATATCAATTAAGAAAAGGAAGTGTTGCCATCGAAATCACGGAATCCTGTTTGATTGAATCCTTTCAGGAAGCATCACAAAAATTGTCCTTTCTGAGGGAAAAAGGTATACTGATTTATCTGGATGATTTCGGGACAGGTTATTCTTCCTTAAACTATTTGAAAAAATTACCCATTGACAAGATAAAGATAGATAAATCGTTTATAGATGAAATCTCCAATTCTGGTATGGACAGCAAAATTTTAAAAACCATTATATCTTTAGCGCATGACATCGGAATTAGGACTGTAGCGGAAGGGGTTGAAACGGAAGCGCAATTTCAGTATTTACAGAGGTGTGGGTGTGATTTGGTGCAAGGGTATTACATTGATAAACCCAAACCGGAAAATGAAATGAATTTCAATTTGACATTTAAGAATAAATTTTGAAGAAATAAAAAAACACATGGACATTTTAATTAACTCGTGGTATTCTAATAGAAATGCCGTCACAGCGTGGCAGATTTAGAAGTGTTTTGTTGATACCGTCAGATTGATTTATAAAAATTTAAGGAAAGAGTGAAACGTCAATTGCAACTTATGCAGAATAATATCGTACCGTTTTTAACGGAACATAATCGGAAATTTATGGATGGAAAAATGGTTTTGGTAAAGTTATTTATGGTAGGCGCTGTATTTGTTTTTGAATTACATTATTTCCTGAAAATTTTTGATTTCATTATATATGAAGTAATATGGAAAGAAAAAGAATGTTTCAAAGTTCAAATGAATAAGGATAGAAAAAAAGTGCAGCGATCAATGAAAATTGATTTTACTGCACTTTTATTTTGTTAACGACTTTTGTATTTTTGTTGTGTAGCAAGCCCCCCCCTGATATGGCGCTCGGCCTTGTTATTATCTAAAACAGTCTTGACCTCATGGGCCAGCCCTGGATTTATCTCAAGCAGCCTTTCGGTAATATCCTTATGGACTGTGGACTTAGATACCCGAAACTTCTTTGCGGCCGCTCTAACCGTGGAATTGGTTTCAAGTATGTACTTGGCGAGTTCTAATACCCGCTCTTCTATGTAATCCTTCATATTTTAGACTTCACCACCTTCATATATTTGTGCAGTACTTGTAATTGGCCTCAAAGCCAAAGCAACGATTTCTTTACAACATATATATGTAGGACGAGGCGATGATATGCTGAAAAAAGTATTTCATGAAAAACGTCGTCTTCCAGTGCTTGGGGCAAAGATGCGAATGAATAAAAATACATTTTTCGTAATAAATATGCAAAAATCCGTTGACATTGTTCTAAATTGGCGTATAATAATAAAAATGATATTTTGACTGAAAAAGGAATAGCACAATCAGGGAAGGAGCAGGCAAGATGAACTATAGAATATTTATAGACGGACAAGAGGGAACAACAGGGTTAAAAATCCATAAAAGACTGCAGGGCAGAAGGGATCTGGATATTCTTACGATTGCCAGCGAAGAACGGAAAAATCTGGATGCGAGACTGGAAATGATGCGGCAGGCTGATGTTACGTTCTTGTGCCTTCCTGATACTGCATCCAGAGAAATTATCGAACATGCGGAAGAAAACTGGCGAATCTTAGATACTTCTACTGCGCACAGAACAAATAAAAAATGGGTTTATGGCTTTCCTGAACTTGACCAGACACAGCGTGAGAAAATAAAGGAATCCAATCGGATTGCTGTGCCTGGATGTCATGCAACCGGATTTATTGCATTGGTTAAACCATTGATTTCCCTTAATCTTGTTGGAAAAGATTATCCCTTTAGCTGCCATTCCATTACCGGTTATAGCGGTGGTGGGAAAAGTCTAATTGCTAAGTATGAAGGACAAGACCGAGATTTCAGCCTGGATAGTCCGCGTCAATACGGATTAGACCAGAACCATAAACATCTTGCTGAAATGATTGCAGTGACAGGGACTGATTTTGCACCTGCATTCCACCCTATCGTCGCGGATTATTATAGTGGCATGTTGGTTACGATACCATTGCAGGGAAGACTGATGAGAAAAAAACTACAGCCAGAGAAATTACAGCAGATGCTTTCGGAATACTACGCAAATCAACCGATGATTCGAGTGAAAAAATTTGGAGAGAAACCTGCAGATGGATTTATAGCAGCAAATGCACTTGCAGAAACAGACGGATTAGAAATTTTTCTCTATGGACATGAAGATCAAATTACTTTGATGGCAAGGTATGACAATCTTGGCAAGGGAGCATCTGGCGCAGCAATACAATGTATGAATATTATGCTGGATATGCCCGAGAACACAGGGCTTTTACTATAAAATGGAGGAATCAATATGGATATTGAATTTATCAAAGGCGGAGTTTGCGCTCCAAAAGGATTTAAAGCTTCCGGAATGCATTGCGGAATAAAAAGCAAGCGTGAAAAAAAGGATCTATCGTTGATAGTAAGTGATACAATGTGTACCGCTGCAGCCGTATACACAAAGAATAAAGTAAAGGGCGCACCAGTTTTTGTCACAAAGGAACATCTAAAAGATGGGAAAGCAATTGCGGTGATTTGCAATAGCGGAAATGCCAATACTTGTGCTCCAAACGGTATTGAAATCGCGGAGCAGACTTGCGCTTTGCTTGCAAAAGAGTTAAAGATCAAACCGACCGATATCATTGTGGGATCTACCGGTGTTATCGGACTTCCAATGAGCATTGAGCCGTTTGAGAAAAGTATTCCGGGGTTGGTTGAAAAATTGAGTAATGATGGTTCAGATAATGCTGCTCATGGAATTATGACAACCGATACGGTGAAAAAAGAGTTTGCAGTTTCTTTTATGATTGGAAATAAGGAATGTTATATCGGCGGTATTGCAAAGGGAAGCGGGATGGTTCATCCAAACATGGCTACGATGCTATGTTATTTAACGACAGACATTTCCATTACTTCTGATATGCTTAAAAAAGCGCTTTTCAACGATATTCAGGATTCTTTTAATCAACTAAGCGTTGACGGAGATACCTCTACCAATGACATGGTAACGATTATGGCAAACGGATTGGCAGGCAACGCAATCATTGATAAAGAAGGAAAGGATTTTGATTCCTTCTGTGTCGCCTTGAATGTTATCACCTCAGCAATTGTGAAAGCACTTGCTAAGGATGGTGAGGGTGCGGGCAAGCTGCTGGAGTGTATCGTAACGGGTGCTCCGGATAAAAAAACTGCCAGAGCGATATCGAAATCAGTGATTACTTCAAGCCTGTTTAAGGCGGCGATGTTTGGAGAAGATGCTAATTGGGGCAGAGTCTTATGTGCCATAGGGTATACAGATGCGGAATTTGATATTGAAAAGGTTGATGTTGCACTTTCCTCCGAAAAGGGGACTGTGGAAGTATGCAAAGGTGCTGCATACTTTGCATTTAGTGAGGAGGATGCGGCTGAAATTTTAAAAGAAAACGAGATTAAGATTCTGGTGTCATTAAATCAAGGGGAGGATCAGGCTAAGGCATGGGGCTGTGATTTGACTCACAGCTATGTAGAAATAAACGGAAGCTATCGATCTTGAGATCATTAGAGGGGAGTTGCGCAAAGTACCCCCTGATGGTTGTTGAACAGCAAAGGAAAGATAAATGAAAGATACAATAACGAAAGCAAAGGTGCTGGTAGAGGCACTTCCCTATATACAGAAGTTCTTTAATAAAACCGTTGTAATCAAGTACGGTGGAAATGCGATGATCAATGAAAAGCTGAAGAAAGCGGTCATGAAGGATATCGTTCTGCTTGCCTTGGTGGGGATCAAGGTTGTACTGGTTCATGGAGGTGGACCGGAAATCAGCTCCATGCTGAACATCCTGGGCAAAGAATCAAAATTTATCGACGGGCTAAGGTATACAGATGGTGAGACCGCGGAAGTAGCAGCAATGGTTTTAGCTGGAAAGGTAAACAAGAGTCTTGTTTCATTGATTCAGCAGCAGAAGGGGAAAGCCATCGGGCTTTGTGGTCTGGACGGCGGTATGCTTCAGGTGGAAAAAATGCACAGTGAGGTTGATCTTGGCTTTGTCGGAGATATTAAAAAGGTAGAAGTTTCACCGATTACTATGGCGTTGGATAACGGGTTTATTCCGGTGGTAGCAACCGTTGGAGCTGATAAAGAAGGTCAGACTTACAATATCAATGCAGACACTGCGGCTGCGTCAATTGCCAGTGCTCTGAAAGCAGAGAAATTGATCCTGATGACCGATGTCAGAGGACTTTTAAAAGAAAAGGATGATGAGGATTCCATGATTTCTAAAATCAGTATCCAGGATGTTCCGAAACTGATTGAAGATGCAACGATCAGTGGAGGAATGATTCCAAAGATTCAAAGCTGCGTCGACGGGATCAAAAGTGGAATGAAACAAGCGGTTATCATTGACGGAAGAATTGAACATTCCATTCTGATCGAATTGTTTTCTGATGAAGGAATTGGGACGTTATTATATTGAAACGGAGGCGTGAAACGTGAATAGTATTGAGATCAAAGAAAGAGACAGACAATTTATTTTAGGAACTTATGCGAGGAATGATCTTTGCATCGTAAAAGGCAATGGGTCTACTTGTTATTCACCGGAAGGGAAAAAATATATCGATTTTTCGTCCGGAATCGGTGTGAATTCTCTTGGATACAGTGACGAAGGCTGGGTAAATGCAGTGACACAGCAACTGAAAACCTTACAGCACACATCGAATTTGTTTTACACAGAGCCGTGCGGAGAGCTTGCTGAGATGCTAGTTCAAAGAACAGGATGTGACAAAGTGTTTTTCTGCAATTCCGGTGCGGAAGCAAATGAGGGTGCGATTAAAGCTGCAAGAAAATACAGTTTTATGAAGTATGGAAAAGACCGCTATGAAATAATTACCCTTCTGGATTCTTTCCATGGAAGAACAATGGCAACCATAACGGCAACAGGTCAAGCAGGTTATCATAAATATTTTAATCCTTTTGTACAGGGTTTTGCTTACGCAAAGGCAAATGATGTGGAGGATATCAAAGCAAAGATTTCGGATAAGACTTGCGCTGTGATGATTGAGCTGGTACAGGGCGAAGGCGGCGTTAACACACTGGATACAGATTATGTAAAAGCGATATACGATCTATGTAAAGAAAAAGATATTATCCTGATTGTAGATGAGGTACAGACCGGAATCGGACGGACAGGAAAGCTGTTTGCCTATGAACATTTTGGGATCGAACCGGATTTGGTGACAATAGCAAAGGGACTGGGGGCAGGTCTTCCCCTTGGAGGGATTCTTTTCAACAAGAGTTGCTCCCATGTATTGCAGCCGGGAGATCATGGAACTACCTTTGGAGGAAACCCTGCAGTTTGTGCAGGGGGGGTGGAAGTTTTAAAGCAAATCGACGATGCTTTCTTGAACAAGGTTTCCGAAAAAGGAAATTTAATGAAAGCCCAAATAGAAAAGATGGAAGGTGTCGTTACAGTAACTGGACTTGGCATGATGCTTGGAATAACAGCGAAAGATAAGGAAGCCAAGGAAGTGGTGCAAAGTGCTTTGGAGCTTGGATTGATTACGTTGACTGCAAAGGATAGGATTAGACTGTTGCCTCCATTGAATATCACAGACGAGGAATTAAAGGAAGGCTTGGATCTTTTGCAAAAATCATTGAAATAAATTATTTAAATAGTGAGAATAGATAAGCAACGAAGAGAAAAATTGGGAAGGAGCAGATCTCTATGGAAAAATGTAATATGAAAACAGAGAAGCAAGAACACATTGCCTATTTAATACTGGAAGACGGAACTATTTATGAGGGGAAGGGTTTTGGGGCGAGAGGCACTGTGATTGGAGAGGTGGTATTTACCACCGGGATGACCGGATATCAGGAAACTTTAACTGACCCAAGTTATTATGGACAAATTGTAACACAAACCTTCCCGTTAATCGGAAACTACGGATTGAATGATTATGACAGTGAATCAAAAAACTCCTGGGTGAAAGGGTACATTGTAAGAGAGTGGTGCGAAGAACCATCTAACTTCAGAAGCCAATATACCATAGACCAATTTCTAAAAAAGCAAAACGTAATTGGTATTTACGATATTGATACAAGAGCACTTACAAAAAAAACAAGAGAGCGTGGCGTCATGAACGGTGCAATTACAACAGAATTGCCTGAAAATATGGACGCTTTTTTAAAGAAATTAAAAGAGTACACCATTCAGAATGCGGTCAAGTCCGTATCTTGCTCGGAGATAATATTTTACCCAGTAGAAAATAAGGAGTTTCATGTTGTTTTATATGATTATGGATACAAAGAAAACATACTGCGTAGTTTACTTGAAAGAGGATGCAGTGTAACTGTGGTGCCTTATCATACCTCCTATCAGGAGATTCAAACGCTTAAGCCAGATGGAATTATGCTTTCCAATGGGCCGGGAGATCCGGCAGAAAATGTAGAGTCCATTGCTGTATTGAAAGAACTTATGAACAGTGGAATCCCAATTTTCGGAATTTGCCTTGGACATCAGTTGCTGGCTCTTGCAAATGGTGCAAAAACACAAAAATTGAAGTACGGTCACAGAGGAGCTAATCAACCGGTTGTTGATAAGATAGGAGACCGGGTATTTATCACAAGCCAAAACCATGGCTATGCGGTTGTTGGTGATACACTTGATCAGCAGATTGGCAACGTTAGTCACTTCAATGCAAATGACGGGAGCTGTGAAGGAATCCAGTACACCAATGGAAAAGCCTTTACCGTACAATTT
Organism: Anaerovoracaceae bacterium; assembly: GCA_963665645.2. Lineage (GTDB taxonomy): Bacteria > Bacillota > Clostridia > Peptostreptococcales > Anaerovoracaceae > Anoxybacterium. The sequence continues at coordinate 177,430 of CAXXQN010000007.1, forward strand.
CATCCTGAGGCATGTGCCGGGCCTCTGGATACGAAACAACTTTTCGATACATTCATTCAAATGATGAAGCAGCAATAGAGAGGGAGGATCATATGCCATTACGTAACGATATAAAAAAAGTATTAGTGATTGGCTCCGGACCGATTATTATCGGTCAGGCAGCTGAATTTGATTATGCTGGGACACAGGTTTGCCGTACCTTGAAGGATGATGGTTTGGAGGTTGTTTTGGTGAATTCCAATCCTGCTACCATTATGACGGATAAAACGATGGCAGATAAGGTATACATCGAACCGCTCACTCTGCCTGTTCTGAAAAAAATCATTAAACTGGAAAAACCTGACAGTATCCTTCCGACCATGGGAGGACAGACCGCATTGACTTTATCCATGCAGCTTGCAAAGGAAGGCTTTTTAGAAGAGCAGAATGTGAAGCTTCTGGGTGCTGAGCCACAAACCATCGACAAAGCAGAAGACAGACAGCTTTTCAAGGATATGCTGGAATCCATCGGAGAACCAGTTATTCCGTCCAAGGTCGTAACCAATCTTGATGACGCCTTGGAGTTTGCAGAAGAAATCGGATATCCGGTCATCGTACGGCCTGCCTATACCCTGGGAGGTACCGGAGGCGGAATTGTAAGTACAAAGAAACAACTCACAAAAATCGGCGAAAATGGCTTAAGGCTAAGCCCAATCAATCAGATTTTAGTAGAACGCTGTGTGTCAGGTTGGAAAGAGATCGAGTTTGAAATTATCAGGGACAGTAAAAATAACACGATTACCGTTTGCTCCATGGAAAACGTTGATCCGGTAGGGGTACATACAGGCGATTCCATCGTTGTTGCACCGGCGGTAACTTTATCAGACAAAGAATATCAGATGCTTCGTACTGCTTCTATCAACATCATTCAGGCTCTCGGGGTAGAAGGCGGCTGCAACTGCCAATTTGCCTTGAACCCAGACAACTTTGAATACGCAGTAATTGAAGTAAACCCAAGGGTATCAAGATCTTCGGCACTTGCTTCTAAAGCGACTGGATATCCAATCGCCAAGGTTGCTTCAAAAATAGCCATTGGATATACATTAGATGAAATCCTCAACTCAGTGACTGGAAAAACCTATGCATGCTTTGAGCCGGCACTTGATTATATTGTAGTTAAATTCCCGAAATGGCCATTTGATAAGTTTGTTTATGCCAAGAGAACCTTGGGAACTCAAATGAAAGCAACGGGAGAAGTTATGGCGATTGGAACTTCTTTTGAGCAAGCGATGATGAAGGCTGTTCGATGCATTGAACTAAATTTGGATACCATGAATTTAAAAAAGCTGAAGGACAAGGATACTCACATCATCGAGGAATATCTCCACCATTGTGATGATGAGCGAATCTTTGTGGTATATGAAGCCTTAAAGAGAGGAATTTCTGTAGACACAATCTTTAACATCACAAAGATTGATCGATGGTTTCTTAATAAACTGAATAATTTGAGCAACATGGAGTGCTCTTTATCGAAGGGACAGCTGACACAGGAAAAGTATAAAGCGGCCAAGAAAATGGGATTTATGGATAAGACAATTAAGAATCTCAGCGGACAGGAACCACCACAAAAGCTGTATGCATCCTATAAAATGGTTGATACCTGTGCCGCTGAATTTGCGGCAGAAACGCCATATTTTTATTCTACCTTTGATGAGGAGAATGAGGCAAAAGAATTCATTAAGCAGCACGATACCGGGAAAAAGAAAGTGATTGTTTTCGGCTCTGGACCGATTCGAATCGGACAGGGAATTGAGTTCGACTACTGCTCGGTACACTGTGTCACAGCGTTGAAAGAAGCGGGGTATGAGGCGATTATTGTAAACAATAATCCCGAGACAGTATCTACCGACTTCGATATCTCCGACCGGCTCTATTTTGAACCATTAACTCCAGAGGATGTGGATTCGATTCTTGAAACAGAGCAGCCTTGGGGTGTTGTTGTTCAGTTTGGCGGTCAAACTGCGATCAAGCTGACGAAATATTTAAAGAATAAAGGAATCAGAATACTTGGAACCTCTGCCGACAGCATTGATGCGGCGGAGGATCGTGAGCGATTTGATAAGCTTTTGGAGCATTGCAAAATTCCAAGACCAAATGGCAGAATGGCTTATACGACAGAAGAAGCCGTCAAGGAGGCTCAGACATTAGGATTCCCTGTACTTCTTAGACCTTCCTATGTACTGGGAGGACAGAACATGATTATTGCCTATACGAAGCAAGATGTGATTGAATACATGGATATTATCACCTTGGTTGAGCTGGAAAATCCTGTACTGATCGATAAATATCTCATGGGTACGGAAGTCGAAATTGATGCAGTATGTGACGGAGAGGACTTTCTAATACCGGGAATTATGGAGCATATTGAACGTGCCGGAGTACATTCCGGCGACTCCATTTCGGTTTATCCTCCGCAGACCTTGACAAAGGAAGTCAGAAGCACCATCGTGGAATATACAGGGCGCCTGGCGAAAGAATTAAACGTATCCGGTTTAGTGAATATTCAGTATGTTTTATACGAAAATCAAGTTTATGTGATCGAAGTAAATCCGAGATCCTCCAGAACTGTTCCATACATCAGCAAAGTGACTAATGTACCGATTGTAGATCTGGCAACAAAAGTAATTCTTGGAGCCAAATTGAAGGATCTGGGCTATAGCAGCGGTGTATGCCCGGAGGGAGATTATGTTGCAGTGAAGGTTCCTGTGTTTAGCTTTCCGAAATTGCACGATGCAGATAACCAACTTGGCCCCGAAATGAAATCAACAGGGGAAGTGCTTGGGATTGATCACGATCTGGAGACCGCGCTTTTTAAAGGATTAATTGCTGCCGGTTATGAACTTCATAAGGTAGGGAACTGTGTTCTGATTACAGTAAAAGATGCGGATAAGCCGGAGGTGGTGCCTTTAGCGCAAAAATTTATCGACTTTGGCTATAAGATATGGGCAACAAAAGGTACGGCAGAATACTTAAAAGACCATGGTGTACCATCGGAGATCGTAAATAAACACGATGAACCATCACCGAACACGAGCGATTTATTTGATACCGGCGAAGTTGATTTCTTGGTTTCTACTTCAACCATTGGAAGAAAGCCGGCGGTACATTCCGTGAAAATGAGAAGAAAAGCGATCGAAAGAAATATTGCCTGCCTCACTTCCATTGATACGGCAAATGCATTGGCAAACAGTTTGCTGATGAGAAAAACGCTGGAAGATTTCAATATGGTGGATATTGTAAAAATATAACGTCCCTTTCAGGGATGTTGAAACGCGCAGAGGTAAGAAAATTTTCTACTGATGCGTTATAAAACTTTATCGGTGAATTTACAAAATAAAAATTGAAAATTTCCACCTTTGTAGATATAATATTAAAGATAAACGTAAAAGATAAGAATATGGCAGTAGAAATCTACAACGTTAAGATTTGCCGTTTTGCCGCTTTGAGAATTTGGAAAAAGGTAGCATAGCAAGCATTCGCTTGCGGAGTAGTTCCAGAACGAAACGCTGTGATTTCTTTGCATAAGTTCGCTGACAATTTTCTGTGAAAATTGGGCGGGCTAATATATGCTGATATATTTCCTTAGCGATTACAGAAAGATTAATTATTATATACTTGAGGAGGGATTACTTTGGGATTCACAGATGAAGTGGGCATTGATCTTGGAACAGCGAATGTTTTGGTTTATATAAAAGGCAAAGGAGTCGTTTTAAACGAGCCATCCGTAGTAGCGATCAATAGAGATACCAATGAAATTCTTGCGGTTGGAGAAGAAGCAAGGCAGATGTTGGGAAGAACGCCCAGCAATATCATTGCAGTCAGACCGTTAAGAGATGGCGTTATTTCCGATTATGACGTAACGGAAAGAATGCTAAAGTATTTTATCAGAAAAACTTGTGGAAATAGCAGATTTTTTAAACCAAGGATTATGGTTTGCGTACCAAGCGGCGTTACTGAGGTTGAAAAGAGAGCCGTTAGGGAAGCGGCCACACAGGCCGGTGGAAAGGCAGTTTTTTTGATGGAAGAACCAGTTGCAGCAGCCATCGGAGCGGGGCTTGATATCGCAAAACCTGATGGCGTCATGATTATTGATATCGGTGGAGGAACGACAGATGTTGCGGTAATCTCATTGGGAGGGATTGTTACAAGTACTTCCGTGAAGGTAGCCGGAGACAAATTCGATGAAGCAATCATTAAATATATGAGAAAAGAGCACAAGCTTTACATTGGAGAGCGTACCGCAGAAGAAATGAAAATGACCATCGGTACAGCATATCCAAGAGAAGAAGTTGTAGTTAAGGAATGCAGAGGAAGAGATTTGGTTACAGGGCTTCCAAAATCCATAGAAATCACATCAAAAGAAATGATGGAAGCGCTGGATGAACCATTACAGGTGATTTGCGAAGTGGCTCATGGTGTGTTAGAGAGAACACCACCGGAATTATCAGCAGATATCAGCAATAGTGGTATCATAATCACCGGTGGAGGTGCATTGCTTCACGGAATTGACATGAGAATTGAAGAACGCACGGGAATAAAGGTGCGAATTGCAGAAGAACCAAAATCCTGCGTTGCAATAGGAACCGGAAAGGCTTTAAATTCAATGGATGCGATTGAAAATAATCAAATGAATAAACGAAGGCCATTTATCTAAAAACAAAAAGCTCTCGTAAGAGAGCTTTTTTTATCTTAGGAGGATAAAGCATTGTCAAAACTGGAGCTTATTGCTACCGCTACCTTTGGACTGGAAGCTGTAGTGAAACGGGAAATAGAGAATCTTGGACTCAAAGTTCTCAAATCAGAAGATGCAAAAATCACGTATATGGGAGATGAACGGGCTATTGTCAAGTCAAACCTGTGGCTGAGATGTGCCGACCGGGTTTTGCTGAAATTGGGAGAATTTCAGGCACTTACCTTTGAGGATCTTTTTCAACAGGCGAAGGCTCTGCCATGGGAAGAATGGATTCCTGAGGATGCGAAATTCACCGTGACTGGAACCTCCGTCAAATCGAAATTGCATAGCATTCCGGATTGCCAGGCCATAGTAAAAAAGGCCATCGTGGAGAAACTGAAGGAAACCTATCATTGCCAGTGGTTTCAGGAAATTGGACCGGAATATATCATCAAAGTTACCCTTTTAAAGGATCGGGTTACCATTACCTTAGACACCAGCGGTGCCGGCTTGCATAAGAGAGGTTATCGAGTGAAGGATGTCGCTGCACCGATCAAGGAGACTCTCGCAGCAGCAATGGTACAACTATCTTATTGGAAGGAAGGCCGGCTTCTGGTGGATCCTTTTTGCGGATCTGGAACGATACCGATTGAAGCAGCATTGATTGGAAAAAATATTGCTCCCGGTTTAAGTCGGAAATTTGCTTCGGAGCAGTGGACGTCAATTCCGGCTAACTTATGGAAAGAAGAAAGAAAGGCAGCTTTTGAAGCAGTGAAAAATGATGCGGAAATAAGAATACAGGCTTCGGATATTTTGCCTGCAGCAATTAAAGCAGCAAGGGAAAATGCAATGGAAGCGGGGGTAGATGATTGCATTGATTTTAAAATCAAACCATTGAAACAGATCAGCTTTGAAGCGGATTATGGAATCATCATCTGCAATCCGCCTTATGGAGAGAGAATCGGAGAAAAAGATGAAATCCGAAAAATTTATGCCGAACTTAAGAAACTGTTTGCAGAAAATCCAACTTGGTCCTTATATCTAGTGACAACTGATAAAGAATTTGAAAATCATACATTTGGGAGACCTGCCAATCGCCGTAGGAAACTATATAATGGAAGACTCGAAGTCACTTACTATCAATATTACGGAACTAAACCACCGAAAGCTTAAGCGTGGTACTTTCTTTATTAAGTTAATTCACCCCAATGGAAAGAATATGTCTGAATAAATTCGTCCAAACCAAAAAATGAACAACGCGATAACAATATAGGAATATTTTGGGTGAGCAAATTCTTAGAATCCTTGACACATAGTAATGAATACCGTATATTAGGATTATGATAACTTTTGAACATAACCATGGGGGTGATTGCTATGAGATATGAAGAGTTTGTTCGGCGAACTGTTGAAGAATATGTTTCGAAAGGAAAAATTGGTGCAAATGTATACCCTGATATGGAAATTTACATGGATCAGGCGGAAACATTTTTAAACAGGGAACTTGGAATATACAAAAAAGATGAGAAAGAGAAGGTAATTACAAAGACAATGATCGGGAATTATGTAAAACACAATATGCTGCCAAGGCCGGTCAATAAGAAATATTCTGAAGATCATCTGATTTTGTTAACGCTTATTTTCTATTTAAAGGGCACCTTTCAAATGGAAGAGATTGAGAAAATTGTGAAGCCGCTCATTGAAAATTATAACTCAGAATTTGATGAAAAAATTAATTTAAAAGCTTTATATAAAGGAATTCTTGCAGTGCAGGAAAAGGAGCAGAAAACACTGGCGCAAAGCATCAACACAATGATTGAAGAATGCAAATATCAATTGAGAGAGACAGAACTTTCTGATGATGATATGATGGAACTGTTTCTGCTAATTGTGAATCTTTCTATGAAAGCGGATGCTCAGAAATTTTTAGCTCATAAACTCTTACAGGAGTATATATTAAAACCAAAACTAAAAAAGCAGAAAGAAGGTTGAAACGATGGCAGTTAATTTAAAAGGAAGAAGCTTCTTAACATTAATGGATTTTACCCCTCGAGAAATCAGATATTTATTGGATCTGGCTCGTGACCTTAAGGAAAAGAAGAGAGCCGGATTATCCGGCGGCCTTTTAACCGGAAAGAATATCGTCCTGTTGTTTGAAAAAACTTCGACACGAACAAGATGCTCCTTTGAAGTTGCCTGCCATGACGAAGGTGGCCACGTTACTTATCTGGAATCATCAGGGTCTCAAGTGGGGAAAAAGGAATCCATTGAAGATAGTGCAAAGGTTTTAGGTAGATTTTTTGACGGGATTGAATATAGAGGCTTTAATCAAAAGACAGTTGAGGATCTTGCCAAGTACTCCGGAATTCCGGTATGGAACGGTTTGACGGATATTGATCATCCGACGCAAATACTCGCCGACATGCTCACGATGGAAGAGCACATGTCAAAGCCATTGAATAAATCTAAGGTTATTTTCTGTGGTGATATTAGAAATAACATGTCTTATGCGTGGATGTACGGATGCGCAAAGATGGGAATCCACTTTGTTGCTTATGGACCGGATGAATTGGAAGTGGATCAGGAGATTCTTGCCCAGGCAAGAAAGGTTGCGGAAGAGACCGGGAGCACGATTGAGGTAAGCAGCAGTCCTGATTGTCTGAAGGGCGCGGACGTTATCTATACAGATGTTTGGGCCTCTATGGGTGAGGAAAATCAAATTCCTGAAAGAATAAAAATGTTAACTCCATTTAAAGTTACCATGAAGATGCTGAACGCGACAGAAAACCCTGATGTTCTCTTCCTGCATTGCCTGCCTGCATTCCATGATTTTGAAACAAAGATGGCGAAAGAATGGAAAGAAAAAGGATATGACATTAGAGAAGTAACAGATGAGGTATTCCGGAGCAAGCATTCCGTTGTCTTTGATGAAGCTGAGAACAGAATGCATACGATCAAAGCAATTATGGTGGCTACTTTATAACAATATCAACAGTTTTATAGTATAGATTAAATAATGTCCCTGCTACGTATACTTTCTGAGAAATCGTTCCCTTTATTCGGACGGTTTTTACGAAAAAAATGGGTGAGGGACATTTGTTCTTGTTTACAAAAACTGTTAATCGTTGACAAACGGAATGAAAAAGAATATATTTTAGTTGTAAAAAACTGGTTATTATCTAAGGAACCATCTTTACTAAGGCATAATAGGTATTGAAACATAAAAAAGCATTTATTCTAATACACTGTTACAGTCAAAAAGAAAATAGAAGGATAACCTATGGATATTATTATTAACCACCATACACATACACCAATCTATTTGCAGATTGTGAATCAGTTAAAAGAGATGATTTTAAAAGGGGAAATCACCGATGGGTTTGTATTGCCTTCAGAAAGAGTTATGGCAAAGCTGCTGAATGTACATAGAAATACGATCATTAAAGCTTACATGGAACTCAAGGCAGAAGATTTTCTGAAATCCTCACAAGGAAAGAGTTATATCGTTTCCTATCAGAATGGAACTGTGGAAACAGGGAATGTGCATCATGCGATTTCCTGGTCAAGCCTGATTAAGGACGAATACTTGGATCTGAAAATTACATTTGACGATTTATTTACGAAATCATATTCGTCCGAAAACATTTCTTTTGCTGGCGGCATCGCTTCAGCGGAAGAATATGGAAAAGAGGATCTGGCACTTATCTTGAATGATATTATCTCATCAGACAACATGGAAGCCTATTCATATACTCCATACCAGGGAAATCAGAATCTTAGACAAAATATTGCTAATTTTATGCAAAGCAAAGGGATTAAGGCAAAGCCTGCTGAAATTCAGATTGTTTCTGAATCCAACCAAGCCTTGGATTATCTGGCTGCGCTGCTGATTAAGCCGGGGGATGTTGTGATAACCGAAGAACCGGTTTCTCCTGACGTTTATCGAACCTTTGCTCTGGCAGGGGGAAGAGTAATTACGGTACCGATGGATGAGGAAGGAATTCTGTGCGAAAGCCTTGAACCACTTATCTTAAAGCACAACCCGAAATTCATTTATGTAAATCCCGATTTTCAGAATCCGACGGGAATCGTTATGAGCCTAAAAAGGAGAAAGGCGATTCTTTCTCTAGCCCATAAATATAAACTGCCGATCATTGAAGAGGATGGTTCATCAGAAATCCGCTTTGAAGGAATAAGGATACCCTCTTTAAAAGCCTTGGACAAAGGGAACAATGTGATTTTTATATACTCTTTTGCATTGACCTTTGCACCGGGAATTCGAATGGCCTTTGTTTTAGCAGATAAAACCCTGATTAAAAGTTTAAGTTATATTGTTTCGATTCGTCTCATCAGTTTGGACAGTATATCACAGAAACTGCTCGGCAGTTATATAGAAAAGGGAATCTATCAGAAAAATATAAAGAATATCTGTGCAGACTATAAAGAAAAAAGAGATCTCATGTGCTGCTGCCTTTCTGAGGCAAGCGTTTTGGGCTTGGATTTTCAGAAACCTTTGGGAGGAGTATATCTTTGGTGCAAGCTTGCTCCTTGCATGGATTTACGTCAGCTTTATATTAGAACAACGAAAAAGGGTGTGTCCTTTATCCCGGGGAATGTATTTTATCTGAAGGGTTCAAAGGGCGATAACTATATACGACTAAATTTTTCATTTCCAAGTAAGCTGCAGATAGAAAAGGGAATCAAACTATTAACGGATGCAATACGGGAAAGCATGTCAAAGAATCAGTCGGAACACAATATTGCAAATGAATTAAGAAGCCGATAGCGTAAAGAGAACGAGAATACAAAGGGTACTGGTACACGAAAATAATCGTATGCTGGTACTTTATTTTTTTATTGATAGTTAGTATATTCATTACAGTTGGAGTAATGACTTTTTCGTTTCAAATCAAAATGAAAGAAGGAGATAAGAGATGGCTGCAAATTTAAAAGGAAGAAGCTTTCTTACATTGATGGATTTTACATCGGCAGAAATTCGGTATCTGCTTGATCTTGCCCATGATTTAAAAGCAAAAAAAAGAGCTGGTATTTACAACGACTTGCTTAAGGGGAAAAATGTCGTTTTATTGTTTGAAAAAACGTCAACAAGGACACGGTGCGCTTTTGAGGTTGCCTGTTTGGAAGAAAGCGGTCACGTATCTTTTTTGGATTCAGGAAGTTCACAGATGGGGAAAAAAGAATCCCTGGAGGATACGGCAAAAGTTTTGGGGAGGTTTTATGACGGTATTGAATATAGAGGATATCTGCTTGCCGGCATTTCATGATTTTGAAACCAAAATGGCAAAAGAATGGAGAGAAAAGGGATTCGATATCAGAGAAGTTGATGATGAAGTGTTTCAAAGCAAACATTCTGTAGTTTTTGATGAAGCAGAGAATAGGATGCATACGATTAAGGCGATCATAGTAGCAACAATAGCATAATCGAAATGGAAACAATATAAAGGTTATGATACTTTGAAAGAGAGAGTGATATGGTGCAAGGCATAAATGTTTATTCGGAGATAGGAAAGTTAAATCGCGTACTATTACATAGGCTGGGTCGGGAAGTTGAAGGCTTGGTGCCGGACAACTTTGAACGGCTGTTATTTGATGAAATACCATATCTTAGGGTTGCGCAATATGAACATGACTGTTTCGCAAAACTCTTGAGAGATAACGGTGTTGAGGTTTTGTATTTTGTGGAGGAGGTTGTTAAAGCTCTTGAAAATAAAGAGGCCAAGGGAGCATTTATAAGGGAATTCTTAAAGGATAGTGATGTTGTGTCCAGCCACGCCATTGAGCTAATAGAACAATATCTGATGGATATGCCATTAAAAGATATGGTAGAAACAATCATTGCTGGAATAAAAAAAGAAGATGTTCAAATTGAAAAATCTAATTCTTTAGCCGACTTCATCAATGAAGATTATCCTTATTACACAGACCCAATGCCTAACCTTTATTTTACAAGAGATCCCGGGGCCTGTATCGGAAACGGTGTTAGTATTCACTGTATGAAAAACAAGGCCAGAAAAAGAGAATCTTTGATGCTGAAATATATCAATCGGTACAATAAGAGCTTTATGCCGGAAAGTACTGAAAAATGGTATGACTATGAATGGCAAAATCCGATTGAGGGAGGAGATATCCTTGTGCTTTCCCCGGAAATCGTAGCAGTTGGATTGAGCCAGCGAACCTCTGCAGACGCAATTGAAATTTTAGCAGAGAAACTCTTAAATCACTCAAATAGTTTTCGTAAAATTTTAGTATTTGAAATACCGAAATGTCGAGCATTTATGCATTTGGATACTGTCTTTACCATGGTGGATTATGATAAGTTTACCATCCACCCTGAAATTGAAGGACCATTACATATCTATGAAGTAACCTTAGACAAAGAGAAGAAACCGGTCTTTCGCAGCAGCAAAAACGAATTAAAAACTATATTAAAAACAGAATTAAAACTGCCAGCGGTTCAGATGATTCGGTGCGGAGGTAATGATCGAATCGCGGCACAGAGAGAACAGTGGAGTGATGCATCAAATACTTTAGCGATTGCTCCGGGTGTCGTAATTACATATGATAGGAATCATGTAACAAATGAACTTCTTAATCAGTGTAATGTTAAGGTGATGACAATTCCCAGCTCAGAATTGTCAAGGGGGAGAGGCGGCCCTCGTTGTATGAGTATGCCGATCAATAGAGATTAATTTTTTCGCAAAAATTTGTGATTTTGAAGCATAAGTTCGTTAACAATTTAGTACTTGAATGGAAAATTAGGTGCGTAAATTGAGCGATTAAGTAAGGAGAATTAAAATGTGTAAAGGTAAGATTGTGATTGCCCTAGGGGGTAATGCACTACAGGCTTTTGGTTCCCCGGCTACCGCAGAGTGTCAGTTGGAAGTGGTAAGAAAAACCAGTGAATATATTGCTCAGATTGTGGCAAGTGATTATGAAATCGCCCTTGTTCATGGAAATGGTCCCCAAGTTGGCAGAATTTTGTTGGCTACCGAAGTCGCAAGGGACTTTACGCCAGCGATGCCGTTTGATGTATGCGGCGCAATGAGTCAAGGCTATATTGGCTACCATTTGCAACAAGGGATGCATGAAGCATTGATTAAAATTAAAAAGGGGTATGTTCCGGTGGTCACCATTGTAACACAGATGGTTGTGGACAAAACTGACCCGGCTTTCAAGAATCCTACGAAACCCATCGGTCCTTTCTATAGTAAAGAAGAAGCAGAGACAATTGCAGCACAAAAGAATTATATCTTGAAAGAAGAGGTTGGCCGTGGATGGCGTAGGGTTGTTGCATCACCAATTCCTCATCATATTGTAGAAATTGATGCTATCAAGCGTTTATGGCATTCGACTATCGTTGTTTTCGCTGGCGGTGGCGGGATACCGGTTATTGAGCATGAAGATGGTTCTTTCGAAGGCGTTGCAGCAGTAATTGATAAAGATTATGCAGCGGAGTTGTTAGCAGAACAGGTTGAGGTTGATACACTACTGATACTTACTGAGGTTAAAAAGGTAGCGATCAATTTCAATAAACCAGACCAAAAGGATCTGGACAAAATGACGGTGGATGAAGCAGAGCGATACGCAGAAGAAGGGCAGTTTGCGCCAGGGAGCATGCTCCCTAAGGTGCAGGCGGCTGTTAAGTTTGCGAAATCAGGAGAAGGTCGAAAAGCTATCATAACTTCGCTGTTTGAAGCGGTAGATGCGCTAGAGGGGAAGACCGGAACTTTGATTACGGTATAAATTAGGAAAAGAAAACGAGATACGAAATAAAACTGGACTCATTTAGCGGAGTCCAGTTTTTTCATAAGTAAAACCTTTATGATTGCAGCAGTCGGTACGGCGAGAATCATTCCGATAATACCTCCATAGGAGCCTCCAACGGTAACGGATATCAGAATGAATAAAGGGTGAAGTCCGGTACTCGATCCGACAACCCGGGGATAAAGGATATTAGAATCAATTTGTTGTATGATGATTAGTACCAGAATCGCAAGCAAGGCTTGACTGATTCCTCCCGTCAGCAATCCGATGAGCGCGGCAGGAATGGCGCTGATAAAAGGTCCAAAGTATGGTATGATATTGCACAGACCTGCAAAGCAACCAATAAATACAGCAAAATCAAGACCGATGATAGATAATCCGATTGAGGATAATATCGCAATAAATACGGCATCCAGAAGTTGACCTCTTACAAACTGAGAGACTACGATATTTATATCGGATAAGGTTTCACTTACTATGGCATTTGCCTTCATTGGTAAAATAAGATGCAGCATTTTTCTCCAAAGCCGAAGAAAGAAGTCTTTATCCTTAAGCAGGTAGATGCTCACTACAATTCCAAGTACCATATTCAGTATACTTCCGCTAAGGTTCGTGATAAAGTTAATAATAGCAGTAGTGCTGAAATTATCGGAAATCCAGGAGATAGCATCATTTGCAAAGCTTTGAATCCGATCTTCAATACCGCTGTTGTTAGGAATGGTGTCGACCCAGCTGCGGAAAACAGACTCATATTTCATGAAATAGTCTATAATGCTGTCTACCATATTCTGCAGACTGGTGAAAACAAGGTCACCGACAATCAAGAAAGCAAAGGCATAAATAATAACAAAAATAATGAAGAAGATGAGTAGAAAAGTGATCAATATACTGACGGTTCTTTGCAATCCAAGCCTTTTTTCCAGTTTGAACGGGTCAGAAGGAACCTTGATGAACAATTTGGAAACCATTCTCCGATTGATGAAATCTACCAGAGGACTGAGTAAATAAGCAATGATTAGACCAATGATTAAAGGGGAAAATGCGGATATAATACTATTAAATACGGAGGAAACTCCGCCCAGAACCTCGTCAAAATTTTTGATGATAAAATATAAAACATATAAAAGAGCTGCTGTAAAAACGATATATAAACAAATTTTGACGTACTTCCAATCTGACAGCATTTCCTTGATTTTTGACATGCTTGCACCTTCCTTTCGATAATAGTATTATATATCAAGATAGCAGATTTTAGCAAATTAAAATTTGGAAAGCACTACAAGAAACGAAGGAGAACGTAATGTTTAAAATACCAGAATTGCTTGCACCTGAGAGGAGTAAAGTTATATGTTACAATGCATCAATTCCCTCTTCATAAAGAGTTGCCGCATATTCCAAAGCGTTCACAAGTTCACTGTCTTTGATTAGCGTATTCATTGATTGTTCAGGATTTAGGCTTTGCTGAACTGATACGAGAGCATATTCCGGGCTTTAATCTGCATCTTTCTACCCAGGGAACCATCTACAAACACCAAAGTGTTTATATTGGTAAAGTTGCAAGTAGAAACAATGCCTTCCGTACATGGAATGATGTCTTCAGGAGATAGAGTCTATAAAATTACAGATAAAAATCTACAGGCGACAGAGGAATTTTTATTGGACAAGATGGAAAGGCTTAATCAGGATGTTCAGAGAATCTATGTACCATACTATGCTGTTTTAAACGGACATTATGCAGATAATGAAAAAGTGGTGCCGGTCATTCCCAATGTAACAAAAGGATGGCATGATGAGAATATTCGAAGAAACTTTGATAAAATTCTGGCGGTTTCGAAGCAAAAAGGAATAGCAGTTGGAAATTTGTCATGGGTAGAGCCTTTTGTTTCCGTAGGGATAAACGTTTTTGGGGATTATGGTTTGAATTTATATAATAGTATGGATTTCTTAATGGCAAAGGAAATCGGCATTAAGGAAGCCGTGATATCGTGAAGCAGATTTACCGGATATCCTGAAAATGAATTTTCACGGAGTAACACCTGAAGTAGTAATTCAAGGAAGAATTCCGGTTATGACGAGTGAGTATTGCCCGCTAGGAGATTTGGATTTCTGCGTACGAGAGAAGGAACAAGACCGGGTTTTTTTGAAAGACAGAAAATGTAAATATTATCCAATTATTAAAAATCCAGAAAAATGCCAGAGTGTAATCTTGAGCCAGAAAGAAACCGATCTTTGCAGGAAGAAAGACGACTTAAGAAAAGCTGGTGTAAGCCGCTTTAGAATTTACGTGGAATAATGTTGAAATATTGATTTTTCCAAAGAAATCTTGCGAATTGTTTAGAATTTCACAATTTGTTATGTATTTTGTATTTTATTTAAAAATTATTTGACTCGAGAGGAAAAAGGCATTAGAGTATTATAGAAAACACTTATATTTTTTTCTGTTAAATTTATGATAATAAGACAAGAAACATTTCGAAAACATTACATTAAAATAACAAGTAAGGTAAGAAAAATAACATAAAATTAACCAAAATAGAACAGCTTTAAAAAACGCTGTAATATAATATAGTATTAAATCAATAATAAGTTTTATTCGCAGTTGAAACTTACAAAGATAACTGTTTTATTTTGCCAATACAACAGCGAAAGCGATGGCAAAAAAGCAACTTTGTGATTTTATTGCATAAGTTTGCCTACAATTTGCTTCGAACGGAAGAATTCTAATCCGACTAAAGTCGGGGAATCCCCGGATGGTGCCTTTCGTACATTTGCTCTGCAAATGTAAATAGGGTGCGTAAATTGGGCGAGCTAATATGTCTATAGATTGTTAAGGAGGTTACATTATGACAAAAAGAAAAACAAAAACGATGGATGGGAATACAGCGGCAGCGCACGTATCATATGCATTTACAGATGTTGCAGCAATATACCCGATCACACCATCCTCAACTATGGCTGAGGTAGTAGATGAATGGGCAGCATATGGAAGAAAGAATATCTTTGGACAAGAAGTAAAGGTTGTAGAGATGCAGTCGGAGGGCGGAGCGGCAGGAGCTGTACACGGATCTCTTGCAGCAGGAGCTTTGACTACAACTTATACAGCGTCTCAGGGACTGCTCCTTATGATTCCCAATATGTACAAAATTGCCGGCGAGCTCCTTCCTGGAGTTTTCCATGTAAGTGCAAGGACACTGGCTGCGCATGCACTTTGCATCTTTGGTGACCATTCCGACGTTATGTCGGCAAGACAGACAGGCTTTGCTTTTCTAGCATCCAGTTCTGTACAGGAAGTAATGGATCTTGGCGGAATCGCGCATCTTGCGTCTATCAAATCCAGAATACCGTTCCTTCATTTCTTTGATGGATTTAGGACATCCCACGAAGTACAAAAGATTGAAGTAATTGAAAACGACGAATTTAAGAAGCTCGTAGATATGGAAGCGGTACAGCGCTTCAGAGATGAAGCACTCAATCCGGAACATCCTGTAACAAGGGGTACCGCGCAGAATCCTGATATCTTCTTCCAGGCAAGAGAATCTGCAAACAAGTATTTTGAAGCAGTGCCTGCTATTGTAGAAAAATACATGAAGGATATCAGCGATCTGACAGGTAGAGACTATCATTTGTTTGATTACGTAGGACATCCGGAAGCAGAGAATGTCATTATTGCGATGGGTTCTGTATGCGAGACCATTGAAGAAACCTTGAATCTGTTGCTTTCGCAGGGAAGAAAGATTGGTTTGATCAAAGTAAGACTTTACCGACCGTTTGCACCGGATTATATTAAGGCAGTGATGCCAAAAACCGTAAAGAAAATTGCCGTTCTGGATAGAACAAAAGAACCGGGAGCTCTCGGAGATCCGCTTTATATGGATATCAGAACCATGTACTACAACGAAGCAAATGCTCCTTCCGTATATGGAGGAAGATATGGACTTGGTTCCAAGGATACAACGCCGGGACAGATCGTAGCAGTGTATGATAACCTCGATCAAGATAAACCAAAGAACCAGTTTACCATCGGTATCAATGATGATATGACATTTACTTCTCTTCCTACTGTGGAAGGAATCACCACAGAACCGGAAGGAACCATAAGATGTAAATTCTGGGGTCTTGGATCGGATGGAACAGTAGGAGCAAACAAGAATGCAATTAAGATTATCGGAGACAAAACAGATCTTTATGCTCAAGGATATTTTGCATATGACTCCAAGAAATCCGGAGGCGTAACTATTTCCCATCTGAGATTTGGAAAGAGCAGAATCCAATCAACCTACCTGATCAACGAGGCAGATTTTGTAGCATGCCACAATCAGTCTTACGTTGATCAGTACAATCTGCTGAAGGGTCTTAAAAAAGGCGGAACCTTTGTACTGAACTGCATCTGGAACGATGCGGAACTTTCCAAGCATCTTCCAGCAGCAATGAAGAGATATATTGCAAACAACAATATCAAGTTTTATACAATAGATGCAACAGATATTGCCAGCGAAATCGGTCTTGGAAACAGAATCAACATGATCATGCAGGCAGCCTTCTTCAAGCTGGCGAACGTGATTCCGGTAGAGGAAGCGGTTAACTATCTGAAAGAAGCAGTGGAACATTCCTATGGCAAGAAGGGCGAGAAAATTGTTAATATGAACAATGCAGCCATTGATAAAGGAATCACCGATATCAAAAAGGTTGAGATCCCTGCAGACTGGGCAGATGCCAAAGAAAAAGAAAAAGAAGAATTGGATGTACCGGAATTTATCGAAGAAGTACTCATCCCAATGACAAGACAAGAGGGAGACGATCTTCCTGTCAGCGCGTTCCAAGGAAGAGAAGACGGAACCTTCCCGGCAGGTACAGCCGCATACGAAAAGAGAGGTGTGGCAGTACATCTTCCGCTTTGGAAGCCCGAAAACTGTATCCAGTGCAACCAGTGTTCCTTCGTGTGTCCTCACGCTACCATTCGACCGGTTCTTGTGAACGCAGAAGAAAAGGCAAAGGCACCGGAAGGCTTTAAAACAATCAAGGCTGTAGGAAAAGGACTGGATGGCATGGAGTACAGAATTCAGCTTTCCCCAATGGATTGCATGGGCTGCGGAAACTGCGCAGACATCTGTCCTGCCAAGGAAAAGGCATTAGTGATGGTGCCTTTTGCAGAGGTGACATCCGAAAAAGGAAATTGGGATTATGCAACAAAGCTTCCAATTAAGGATAATCTGCTTGCAAAAGAAACAGTAAAAGGAAGTCAGTTCGCAAAACCATATATCGAATTTTCCGGCGCTTGTGCAGGCTGCGGAGAAACACCGTATATTAAGCTGATCACCCAGCTTTTCGGTGACAGAATGATGATCGCCAACGCGACAGGATGTTCCTCCATCTGGGGTGCGTCGGCACCGTCAACCCCATACTGCGCAGACGAAAATGGAAGAGGCCCTTCCTGGGCGAACTCCCTGTTTGAAGATAACGCAGAATATGGATTAGGTATGTTTGTCGCGACAAAGCAGATGAGAGAAAAGATTGAAGATTCCAGTAAAGCACTGCTTGCTAAGAATATTCCGGCAAATCTAAAGGCAGCACTCGAAGGTTGGCTTGAAACGAAAAACGATGGAAAAGCATCTAGAACTGCAAGCGATAAGCTTATGGAAGCAATCGAAGCATTAAAGACGGACGATCAAGAAGTGAAAGAGCTTGCAAAAGAAATTGAAGAAAGAAAAGATTTCCTAGTGAAGAAATCCGTATGGGCGCTGGGCGGAGACGGCTGGGCCTATGACATTGGCTATGGCGGATTAGATCACGTGCTTGCCTCCGGTGAGAATGTCAATATATTGGTATTTGATACAGAAGTATATTCCAATACAGGCGGACAGTCCTCTAAATCAACTCCAACTGCAGCAATCGCAAAATTTGCCGCTTCCGGAAAAAGAATTAAGAAGAAGGATCTTGGCATGATGGCGATGTCCTACGGCTATGTATATGTAGCACAGGTTGGCATGGGTGCGGACAAGAACCAGTTCATGAAGGCAGTGATTGAAGCAGAAAAGTACGACGGACCATCTATCATCATTGCATATGCACCATGCATCAACCATGGAATTAAGAAGGGGATGGGTAAGGCTCAGGAGAATATCAAAGATGCAGTGGATGCCGGTTACTGGCACTTGTATCGATTCAATCCAGAACTGAAGAAGGAAGGAAAGAATCCGTTTACTCTGGACTCCAAGTCACCGACAGCCAGCTTCAAGGACTTTATTATGGGTCAGGTAAGATATTCATCACTGGCGCAGGAATTCCCTGAAGTAGCAGATAAGCTCTTTGAAATGTCAGAAGAGAACGCAAAAGAACGCTATGACAATTACAAGAAGTTGGCTGAAGATAAATAAAAGTTATCTTGATCTAATAAAATTATATTAGGCAAAACATTTTGGACCTCTTGCTCTATTGGGCAAGGGGTTCAGACTTTTTGCAGAGTATAGTGATTTTGAACATCGAATGCTTTGATTACCCTATCATACATAAGAAAAACGGTTTGACATATAATATGTACAAATAAAGCGCATATTGAAAAATTATAAATTGAAAAGAATTTTTCAAAAACTCGAAAAAAGTATAAAAAAGAGATTGACAGGCGAAGTTGGATTTGTTAAGATAATCCTTGCTGTCGGGCAGTTTCAGAAATGGACGGGCTGGGCGGCACGGTATTAACAGACGACGAAAATCTGTCGGCGTCACTGAAGCATCGGCCAGAACATTAAGACGATAGATTCGTGATTTTCCAGCCTAAATTCTGTTAGCGTCTCTAAAGAGCCGGACAGAATGTTAAGACGATGAAAATCTACAAATCAGAGATTCGTGATTTTCCAGCCTAAATTCTGTCAGCGTCTCTAAAGAGCCGGACAGAATGTTAAAAAAGATGAAAAAAAGTGTTGAAAATTAGTTGACAGAAACAAGCATCTTTGATACTATGATTAAGCACCTTTCAAACGGACATGTATTCTGAATGAGAGGGTCGATCCAAAATAACGAAAGCTTCGAAAGAAGTTGAAAAAAAGGGTTGACAGACTACCGCGAAAGTGATATTATGTAAAAGTTCGCTAAACGCGGATGCCTTGAAGAAAGGCACGGGACGAAGAGAATCAACAAATTGAAAATTTGAGATTTTCCAGCCCGGCACCTGCTGAAACTTGCAAAGCAAATGAAGCTGGGTGCATGTACCTTGAAAACTCCATAGTGCAGAAATTTAGTCAAAGAGATCTTAATTGATCTCGGAAAACTAAAGTACAAATACAATCAGCAATGATTGGTAAGATGCTGTTTTGAGTAATCAAAACAGGGTCACGTACAATTCTGAAAAAGAAAAACAATAATTCTGAGATTCGTATGCAAATATGAAAATTAGAAATTAGCGAAACGCAATGCGTTTTACTGAGCAAGATTTAACATTTCGGAGAGATTCGAAATCTTAAATACCATTTTATTAAGAGTTTGATCCTGGCTCAGGATGAACGCTGGCGGCGTGCCTAACACATGCAAGTCGAGCGGTATATATTGGAATGAAACTTCGGTCGAATGAAGATATAGAGAGCGGCGGACGGGTGAGTAACGCGTAGGCAACCTGCCCCATACAGAGGGATAGCCTCGGGAAACCGGGATTAAAACCTCATAATGCAAAAGGTTCACATGGAACTTTTGCCAAAGATTTATCGGTATGGGATGGGCCTGCGTCTGATTAGTTAGTTGGTGGGGTAACGGCCTACCAAGGCAACGATCAGTAGCCGACCTGAGAGGGTAATCGGCCACATTGGAACTGAGACACGGTCCAAACTCCTACGGGAGGCAGCAGTGGGGAATATTGCACAATGGGCGAAAGCCTGATGCAGCAACGCCGCGTGAGCGATGAAGGCTTTTGGGTCGTAAAGCTCTGTCCTTGGGGAAGAAAAAAATGACGGTACCCTTGGAGGAAGCCCCGGCTAACTACGTGCCAGCAGCCGCGGTAATACGTAGGGGGCAAGCGTTATCCGGAATTATTGGGCGTAAAGAGTGCGTAGGTGGTTTTGTAAGCGCGGGGTGAAAGGCAATAGCTCAACTATTGTAAGCCTTGCGAACTGCGAGACTTGAGTGCAGGAGAGGAAAGCGGAATTCCTAGTGTAGCGGTGAAATGCGTAGATATTAGGAGGAACACCAGTGGCGAAGGCGGCTTTCTGGACTGTAACTGACACTGAGGCACGAAAGCGTGGGGAGCAAACAGGATTAGATACCCTGGTAGTCCACGCCGTAAACGATGAGCACTAGGTGTCGGGGTCGCAAGGCTTCGGTGCCGTAGTTAACGCATTAAGTGCTCCGCCTGGGGAGTACGCACGCAAGTGTGAAACTCAAAGGAATTGACGGGGACCCGCACAAGCAGCGGAGCATGTGGTTTAATTCGAAGCAACGCGAAGAACCTTACCAGGACTTGACATCCCTCTGACCGTTCCGTAACGGGGACTTCCCTTCGGGGCAGAGGAGACAGGTGGTGCATGGTTGTCGTCAGCTCGTGTCGTGAGATGTTGGGTTAAGTCCCGCAACGAGCGCAACCCTTGTCATTAGTTGCCAGCAGTTCGGCTGGGCACTCTAGTGAGACTGCCGGGGATAACTCGGAGGAAGGTGGGGATGACGTCAAATCATCATGCCCCTTATGTTCTGGGCTACACACGTGCTACAATGGCTGGTACAAAGAGAAGCAAGACCGCGAGGTGGAGCAAATCTCAAAAACCAGTCCCAGTTCGGATTGTAGGCTGCAACTCGCCTACATGAAGTTGGAGTTGCTAGTAATCGCGAATCAGAATGTCGCGGTGAATGCGTTCCCGGGTCTTGTACACACCGCCCGTCACACCATGGAAGTTGGGGGCGCCCGAAGTCGGTCAGTTAATAGGCTGCCTAAGGCGAAATCAATGACTGGGGTGAAGTCGTAACAAGGTAGCCGTATCGGAAGGTGCGGCTGGATCACCTCCTTTCTAAGGAGACTTAAATTTCTGCACTATGAGTTTATATATTGAAATTTTCAGCTGAGAGTTCAGCTGGAATTTCAAACTATATGGGCTTGTAGCTCAGGTGGTTAGAGCGCACGCCTGATAAGCGTGAGGTCGGAGGTTCGAGTCCTCCCAAGCCCACCACTTTGTACAATTTATAATTATTGTGCAAAAGACTGAAACAAGTCAAGCTTAATTGATTTTCATGTAAAATCAAAAAGAGCAAATGTACCTTGAAAACTGAACAATGCAAAATATAACAAATTAACAACGAAATCGAGGTTGTATCGCGAGATACAGCAAAAGTTAAAAACCGTTGTAATTCAGGGTTTAAGTCTTGGATTACGACAAACGCAAAGTCTTAAAGGCAATGCAAGGGTTTTAACTACAATTTCAAAATTAATTTACGGAAAAATTCAATCCAACTGAACTGGAAAATTGCATTCTGGCTAAAGCCAGGCAATTTCTGTATGGCACCTTCCAGACATTTTTTCGAAAATGTGGATAGGTGCGCAAGCTGGTGAATTTCCGTATGGCACCTACTAAAATTTGCTTTGCAAATCAAGTTAGGATGCCGAACCGAGAAACCAGAAAAATTACGAGTTAATTAACAATAACAAGTAATAAAAAGCTGACTAACGCAGTCAGCGAATCACTTAGGTCAAGTGAATAAGAGCATAAGGTGAATGCCTTGGCACTAGGAGCCGACGAAGGACGTGGCAAGCTGCGATAAGCTGCGGGAAGGCGCAAACAGCCGATCATCCGCAGATTTCCGAATGAGGAAACTCACTTACGGTAATGCGTAAGTACCCTATACTGAATTCATAGGTATAGAGGAGGTAACCCGGGGAACTGAAACATCTAAGTACCCGGAGGAAGAGAAAGAAACATCGATTCCCTAAGTAGCGGCGAGCGAACGGGGAAGAGCCCAAACCGGATTTATCCGGGGTTGTGGACCATTCATAACGTGAAGCATCTATAGTCGAAGAGAACTGGAAAGTTCTGCCATAGAGGGTAATGGCCCCGTAGACGAAATGGATTAATCACAGAGTGGCACCAGAGTACCACCAGGCACGTGAAACCTGGTGGGAAGCAGGGGGGCCCACCCCCCAAGGCTAAATACTACCTAGTGACCGATAGAGAATAGTACCGTGAGGGAAAGGTGAAAAGAACCCCGGGAGGGGAGTGAAATAGAACCTGAAACCTTATGCTTACAAGCAAAGGGAGCGCAAGTGACCTTGTACTTTTTGTAGAACGGGCCAACGAGTTATGGTATGTAGCAAGGTTAAGGTGTTAAGCACCGGAGCCGTAGCGAAAGCGAGTCTGAATAGGGCGTCAAGTTGCATGCTGTAGACCCGAAACCGGGTGACCTATCCATGTGCAGGTTGAAGCGAGAGTAAAATCTCGTGGAGGACCGAACCCATGTCTGTTGAAAAAGGCTGGGATGACGTGTGGATAGCGGTGAAATTCCAATCGAACCCGGATATAGCTGGTTCTCCTCGAAATAGCTTTAGGGCTAGCCTCAGTCAAAGATACTCGGAGGTAGAGCACTGAATGTTCTAGGGGCCTTCACCGGTTACCGAAAACTATCAAACTCCGAATGCCGATGTATTGTTTACTGGGAGTCAGACTGTGTGAGATAAGTTTCATAGTCGAAAGGGAAACAGCCCAGACCAACAGCTAAGGTCCCAAAATGTAAGTTAAGTGGAAAAGGATGTGGAGCTGCATAGACAACTAGGATGTTGGCTTAGAAGCAGCCACTCATTTAAAGAGTGCGTAATAGCTCACTAGTCGAGTGGCTCTGCGCCGAAGATAAACGGGGCTAAAACTTACTACCGAAGCTTTGGAATTATCCTAACGGATAATTGGTAGAGGAGCATCGTATGCGGGTCGAAGCTTAATCGTAAGGTTAGGTGGACTGCATACGAGAGAGAATGTTGGCATGAGTAGCGTAAGGCAGGTGAGAATCCTGCCCACCGAAAATCTAAGGTTTCCTGAGGAAGGTTCGTCCACTCAGGGTAAGTCGGGACCTAAGCCGAGGACGAAGGTCGTAGGCGATGGACAACTGGTTGAGATTCCAGTACCACCGAAAATCGTTTGAGCGAAGTGGGGACACAGAAGGATAAGTTGAGCGCACCGTTGGTTGAGTGCGTCTAAACGTCAAGGGAGATCTGGTAGGCAAATCCGCCGGATCAATTCTGAGGCGTGATGGGGAGGGAAATTAAAGTACCGAAGCAACTGATTTCACACTGTCAAGAAAAGCCGCTAGCGAGATTGTAGGTGCCCGTACCGCAAACCGACACAGGTAGATGAGGAGAGAATCCTAAGGTGAGCGAGAGAACTATTGTTAAGGAACTCGGCAAAATAACCCCGTAACTTCGGGAGAAGGGGTGCCAGCGCAAGCTGGCCGCAGTGAAAAGGCCCAGGCGACTGTTTACCAAAAACACAGGTCTCTGCTAAAGCGAAAGCTGATGTATAGGGGCTGACGCCTGCCCGGTGCTGGAAGGTTAAGGGGACTGCTTAGAGCAATCGAAGGCATGAACTTAAGCCCCAGTAAACGGCGGCCGTAACTATAACGGTCCTAAGGTAGCGAAATTCCTTGTCGGGTAAGTTCCGACCCGCACGAAAGGCGTAACGATCTGGGCACTGTCTCAACAATAGACTCGGTGAAATTGTAGTACCGGTAAAGATGCCGGTTACCCGCAGCAGGACGGAAAGACCCCGTGGAGCTTTACTGCAGCTTGATATTGGATTTCGGCGTTGCATGTACAGGATAGGTGGGAGACTATGAAGCCAGTACGCTAGTATTGGTGGAGTCACCGTTGGGATACCACTCTTGTAACGTTGAAATTCTAACTAGGCACTGTTATCCAGTGTTAGGACAGTGTCAGGCGGGCAGTTTGACTGGGGCGGTCGCCTCCTAAAGAGTAACGGAGGCGCCCAAAGGTTCCCTCAGCGCGGTCGGAAATCGCGCGAAGAGTGTAAAGGCAGAAGGGAGCTTGACTGCGAGACAAACAAGTCGAGCAGGGACGAAAGTCGGGCTTAGTGATCCGGTGGTTCCGAGTGGAAGGGCCATCGCTCAACGGATAAAAGCTACCCCGGGGATAACAGGCTTATACCCCCCAAGAGTCCACATCGACGGGGGTGTTTGGCACCTCGATGTCGGCTCGTCTCATCCTGGGGCTGAAGTAGGTCCCAAGGGTTGGGCTGTTCGCCCATTAAAGAGGTACGCGAGCTGGGTTCAGAACGTCGTGAGACAGTTCGGTCCCTATCCGCTGTGGGCGTTGGAAATTTGAGTGGAGCTGTCCTTAGTACGAGAGGACCGGGATGGACATACCTCTGGTGCACCAGTTGTCTTGCCAAAGGCACAGCTGGGTAGCTATGTATGGAAGGGATAAGCGCTGAAAGCATCTAAGTGCGAAGCCCCCCACAAGAATAGATTTCCTCCAGAAATGGTAAGACCCGTGAGAGACTATCACGTTGATAGGTCGGAGGTGTAAGCGCAGTAATGTGTTCAGCTGACCGATACTAATAGGTCGAACGCTTGACCAATGGTTTCAAGTAAAAAAGGTTGCGAAGGATTTTTCGATACATGCAAGGCGCGGTGAATGAGGTTGAGTAAAGCGTACTTAGGTACGTGTACGAAGCTGAAGGAGCCTGCAACATAGCAGGAAGCGAAAAAGACAAGCAAGGATATTTTGACATTGTTCGGTTTTGAGGGTACATGATACCTTCAAAAACAAACCAGATTGCGAAGTTAGCTTTGCGCAAGAAAGAATGACAAGTATTGCACAAAGATAACGAGCAAGAACGGAAGAATTCCGATTCAGCTTCAGCTGGGGAATTCCCGTATAGCACCTACCAGCGATTTGCAACCAAATCGGGTTAGGATGCGTAAATCCGGTGGCTATAGCGAAGAGGCTATACCTGTTCCCATCTCGAACACAGAAGTTAAGCTCTTTTGCGCTGATGATACTTGGTGGGCAACTGCCTGGGAAAGTAGGACGTCGCCGGTTTGATTTGAAAATGCATTCCAAAATGGGATGCATTTTTTATTTATGCAAGAGATAATCAACCATGCCCCCCTCCGATAAGGCTGCCCGCCAATTGGCGAGGCAGGTGCGTGTTTTGCGTGGCTTTAGCCATAGAGCAAAACAGGACAGCGAAAGTCCTTATTGTTGATATTTCAGCATCTGGCCGAGAACAATAGAGCTTCGTCTTACAGGGGCAATTAAAATCCTGTAGAAGCTTCCTTTCGATTTCATGATAAAAATTAAGGTAACCCCCGCTCAGGCAGATTACTGGCAACTCCAATGTAATAATAAAATTCATCCGGTACATAATAGGCTGAGACGCCTGGAATACCTCGTGGTTCCTGATTCATCATTGCAAGAATCACAGGAAATATCTCGGTTAAACGCTGTTGGTGATTGATAACCATACTTTGCAGCAATCTCAGAAATTTTGACATTTTCATTCTGCAGATCAAATGCTGCAGCACTCATACGTCTGTTGCGGATGTATTCAGATAAGGGAATCTCCGCAATATCGGAAAACATCCGTTGGAAATGGTGCGTTGAACAGCCGGCAATTTGTGCAGTCTTATCCTAGGAAATATCTCCCGCGAGATTTCTTTCTATATATTCAATTGCTTGGTTAAATTTATGAAGCCATTGGTATTCCTGAGTCAGGATAAATTGGAAAGCATTGAAAAAATTATATTGGATGATCATGAGATTTTGATCGATTAAATCATAGTTTCTGTCATCAAAAACTTTTTTCCTTTGCAAAAACCTGCCTGTATTATTTGGGCAGGTTTTTAATTTTTTATTATTTGGATAAATCTTTGTAAAGTGATGGTTAATTTTATTTGATTTATGTGGATAACTTGTATATAATATAACGTATAATAATAATGTAAAATCATTAATAAAAAACAGATATATATTATTAAAAAACGTTTAAGTATAAGGAGTCCTATATGAGATCAAAAAGAATCAGCGACATTGAAGATTATATTTATGAAAACAAAACGGTTACGCTGGATCAGCTATGTAGAGTTTTTGATGTTTCAAAAAATACAATTCGCCGTGATTTAAAGGAAATTATTTCGAATGGAAATTTTAAAAAAATTTATGGTGGCATTACAGTAAAGGACAATAAAGATTTACCGCCGTTTAGCGAAAGAAATATCAACAACCTTGACGCGAAGAAAAAAATCGCGGAAAAAGCTGCAGAACTTATCGAGGATAGTGATGTAATATTTATTGATTCGGGAACGACAACCATTCATATGATTGATTTTATCAAAGAGAAAAAGAATCTTACGATTATTACAAACAATCTTGAAGTTATGATCCGCGTAATCCCTTATGAGAATATTAAATTAATCACATTATCCGGAGAACTTGATAGGAATACCTTATCTTTTACAGGTGATACCGCTTCCTTGGTATTAAAGAGTTATAATATTTCAAAGGCATTTATGGCTTCTGCGGGGGTGTCTATTGACGGAGGAGTTACAAATTCATCCACAAAAGAATATGATATAAAAAGTACTGCAGTGACACGAAGCAATCGGGTATATCTTTTGACAAGTGAAGATAAATTCAATGAGGTAGCAATCATGACATACTGTACGATGGATAAGCTTACAGGAATTGTGACAGATGGAATGCCACCTCAGGACATCAAAGATTACATGGATGAACAGGAAATGGAATTGCTAATTGCAAGATAACGTTTTTGCAGATAACATAAAGTACTTTTCATTATGATCTTAAAGCTGATCTTAAAGCCAAAGAGAGACTGATTGCAATCAGTCTCTCTTTGGTTAACTATTTTATTTCAAATAACGGCAAGACATTAAGGAGAATCTTAATATAATCTCGCCTTTTGGAGATTAGCTTCTTTGTTTTCAAAAGCTGTTTTCACGCTTTCTTTTTCAGAAGTGCTTGCAATCCCAACATGCCACCATGATTTGTACCCTTCTGTCATCGTCTTTGGAATTACCTTTATATCAATTAATGTTGATCTCGTTTGCTTCTTTGTATCCTCTAAAGCAGCTTTTAATTCAGATAGAGTTTTTGCAGTATAGGTTTTCACTCCATAGCCTTCGGCAGACTTCGCATAGTCTATTGGCATTAGGCTTCCGCAAAGATTTTTATTTTGCCCTTGATATCTGAACTCTGTTGCCAGACTGCCGATCCCGTTGGACATCTGAAGATTATTGATACAGCCAAAACCGCAGTTGTCAAAGAGCAGGACGTTAATTTTTTTCCCTTCCTGTAGGGAAGTGACCAATTCGGTATGAAGCATTAAATAGCTGCCATCACCCGTCATCGCATAAACTTCTTGATTTGGACAAGCCATTTTGGCGCCTAAAGAAGCGGCGACCTCATAACCCATACAGGAATATCCGTATTCCATGTGATAGGAATTGCGGGTATCAGTCGTCCACATTCTCTGCAGACATCCGGGAAGACTTCCTGAGGCACCTACAATGATAGAATCTTCAGGGATGATCTTTCTGATTAAGCAAAGTGCAGATGTTTGAGTAATGGTACCGCCGGTTAAGCCGATAAATTCTTCAATCGTTCTGGGATCTCTTGCTTCAACGATCGGCTTAAAGTTCTCATTGTAGGTATATTTCGCAAAAAATTCCATCTGTTGATTCCAAGATGCTTTTATTTCCTTGATTTCAGTTTGATAAGAAGATTGGTATCCTTTTTCTTTTAAAGTTGCGCTAAGAACAGTCAAAGCAGCTTTTGCATCGCCTACCGCCTTTATACTATCAGCCTTATATGCGTGGAATCTGGAGATGTTAATGGAAACAAATTTCACATCAGGATTCTGAAACAATGATTTGGAGGCTGTAGTAAAATCAGATAATCTTGTGCCCACCGCCACTACTAAATCCGCTTTTTCTGCGATGGTATTGGCAGCCAAATTGCCGGTTACCCCGATACCACCTAAACAACAAGGTGAACTCGATTTGCAGGCACTTTTCCCGGCCTGGGTTTCTCCGAACGGAATACGAAATGCTTCGCAGAATTCCTCTAGAGTCTTTCCGGCTTCAGAATATCGGACACCACCGCCGCAGATCACGATTGGGAACTTGCTTTTAACAATCGCTTCTACTACTTCGTCCAATTCTTCGGAGACAGGGGTTGGCCTTGTAATTTTGTGAACCCTTTTTTCAAAGAAATAATCAGGATATTCAAAACTTTCCCCCTGAACATCCTGAGGGATTGCTATGCAGACTGCACCCGTTTCCGCCGGATCTGTCAGAACTCTCATAGCATTGATCATTGCACTCATTAATTGTTCCGCTCTTGATATTCTATCCCAATATTTGCAGACAGGTTTAAACGCATCATTTGTTGTGATGGATAAATTAGAAGATTGTTCGATCTGTTGCAGAACCGGGTCAGGTTGTCTTGTTGCAAAAACATCTCCAGGTAAAAGGAGAAGCGGAATGTTGTTAACTGTAGCAGTTGCGGCAGCGGTAATCATATTTGCTGCTCCAGGGCCGATGGACGAAGAACAGGCGATAATCTTTCTGCGATTATTTTGTTTTGCAAATCCGGTGGCAACATGTGCCATACCTTGTTCACTTCTGCCTTGATGTATTTTTAGTTGCCCGGGGTTTTCATCCAGTGCTTGACCTAATCCGCAAACGATGCCATGACCAAATATCGTAAAAATGCCTTCTACGAATTTCGTTTCCATACCATCCATACTTATATATTGGTTGTCTAAAAACTTCATCAGGGCTTGCCCCATAGTCATTTTTATCTTTTTCATAAAATTACCTCTATTTTGTTTTTGCTACCATATCACCATATTCCTGCTTTGATTTGGTAATGAAATCATGGATTACATTCAGAGTAGGCATATCTTCTGAACAGGCATGACTTGCGACAAGCAGGGATGCAGAAGCGCTGCCAAGCTCGAGGCAATCCTGCACACTCATGCCTTCCAGTAATCCAAAAAGAAACGCTGCTGCATAACCATCACCACCACCGAATGATTTCAAAGCTTTGACCGGGAATGGTTTGATAGAGTACTTCTCACCATCATGGGTATAAGCGGTAGAACCTTGCTTGCCGTGTTTAATTACGACAATCTTCGCTCCTTGTGAGTGCCAATAACTGGCAGTTTCTACGTCGGTTTGGTCAGGTTCAATCAGGCGTTCCGTCACATCATATTCTTCCCTTGATCCTAAAATAATATCACTTTGTCTTGCAACAATAGAATAATAGATAGAAATTTCATCGAGGCTATGCCAGTTATATTCTCTGTAGTCAATATCAAAAATCACGGGAGTATTCGTTTTCTTTGCCAGAAAAAGAGCACGTAAAGCAGCCTCTCTTGACGGACTTTCCGCAAGTGCTGTTCCAGATATCAAAATAGCCTTGCTATTTTTTATATATGCTTCATCAATATCGGAGACATCCAATTGTAAATCTGCAATATCATTTCGATACATCAGGATACTGCTTTCCGTTTCATTTAATATTTCTGTAAACGTTAACCCGAGCTTCTCTCCATTGGTGCACCTTCTGATACGAGACACATCAATCCCTTCATTCTCAAAATATTCAACAACAAAATCTCCAAATCGGTCGTCGGACACTCTGGCAAAAAAGCCGATTCGTTTTCCAAGTCTAGCCATACCCACTGCGATATTTGCCGGTGAACCTCCAAGATATTTTCGGAAAGTCGTACTTTCCGTTAACGTTTTATAATAGTCGACAGGATTAAAATCGATCGCAATTCTTCCAAGTAATACTAAATCCATTGGCCTTTTTGAATCAAAGTTTACATATTGCATAAATTCACTCCTTACTTATTAAAAATATGAATGTGCTGTTTCGCTTTATGATAAAAACCTTCTATCATCGCTTCATTCAAACCAAAATAATTGGGGATTTCACACTGATTGAAATAGATTTGTGCTTGATGAGTCAATGCATCAAAGCAAGAGGTTGCTATATTTATCTTTCTGATTCCAAGTCGAATCGCTTTTATAAAATCTTCTTCTGTCAGTCCCGTTCCACCATGAAGCACAAGAGGCATATCGATAAGTTTATATGTTTTCTCAAGAATATCAAATCGAAGCTTAGGAGTATATTTATAGTTACCATGTGCATTTCCAATTGCTATGGCAAGAGCATCTAAACTTGTTTGATTGGAAAAGATCAAGGCATCGTCGGGTGTTGTGTAGCTGGTGGTGTGATTTTCTGAGCCTCCCTCATTGCCGCCAACAATGCCGATCTCGCCCTCGACGGAAGCACCATATTTTGATGCCAGTTTTACGACTTCTTGCGTTTTATTTATGTTATTTTGGAGAGAATACAAAGAGCCGTCAAACATAACGGAAGTAAAACCGTAATCCAGAGCCTTTTTTATATTCAATAAGGATATTCCATGATCCAAATGTACTGCGATGTCAACTTTTGCTTGTTTTGCCGCATTGATCATCATCGGTCCCATTAGATCCAGAGGAGAATGGCTGAGCCTCTTCTCGGCCAACTGCATAATGATCGGACAATTTAAATCTTCTGCCGCTTTAATGGCTCCGATTATCATTTCCATATTGCCTACGTTAAATGCACCAACAGCTTTTTTTCTGTCTGATGCATCTGCTAACAGAGCTTTCATATTGCATAATGCCATTAAGAAATCCTCCTTTGTACGATCTTTTGATATATAAATTGTAAAGTTTTGTTATGTTGAAGTGAGATTTGATTATGTTTTGGGTATATTTTAGCACGGAAAACTGAAAAGGACAATATCTAATTAAATAAATTAAATTTATTTAAAAAATATATTTCCTCTCTTTTTTGTACAAGGATTTTTCTGATTGGCTTTGGAAAATATGTTTGTTTTGGTTAGATGAAGGTTGGGTAAAATAAATAAAGTATTGATTTGTTTATGAAGAAATAAAAACATTTAGATAAGTAAAAGAAAACGCTGAAGTCACAAAGATGAAGTGATATTATATTGCAGATTATCATTGATTTACTTTTGAGGTGAAGAAGAATGGAATATATATTAGAAATGCAAGATCTTTGCAAATCATTTTCTGGCATAAAAGTGCTGGACAATGTTTCTCTGAATGTAAAACCAGGTGAAGTTCATGCGCTTATGGGAGAGAATGGTGCTGGTAAATCGACACTAATGAAAATTTTGATGGGCATCTACAAGTCGGATTCCGGTAATATAAAAATAAACGGAGAGCCGGTTACGGTTAATGGTCCAAAGGATGCAATTGCTAAAGGCATTTCAATGATTCATCAAGAACTTAATCCCGTATTAGATATGGAAGTGTCAGAAAATGTTTTTATTGGAAGGGAACTGGTCAAACCGGGAATAGGAAAATTAAAGCTTATAGACAGGGCTGCCATGAGAGATGAAACAAAAAGACTCTTTCAAGGCATGGATATTGATATCAACCCAAAGACGGTTACAAGATATCTCAGTGTTGCGGAAATGCAGCTTGTGGAAATTGTGAAGGCAATTGCATTAAATTCTAAAATTGTAATTATGGACGAGCCCACCTCTGCGATTACGGAAAAAGAAGTTCGTGTTTTATTTAAACAAATAGAGAAATTAAAAAAGCAGGGGGTTGCTATTATTTATATTTCTCATAAAATGGATGAAATTTTTCAAATTGCGGACGCGATTACGGTGCTAAGAGACGGAATTCTTGCAGGAACCGGTGCGAGTAAGGATCTGAATCGGGATAAACTGATTTCAATGATGGTTGGAAGGGAAATCAGGGAAGTTTATCCGAAAGAAAACACAGAAATCAAAGAAGTTGTTTTAGATGTTCAGAATCTAAATCGAGGGAAAAAGGTTAAAAATATAAGTTTTCAGTTACACAGCGGCGAAGTTCTCGGGATTGCAGGGTTAGTTGGTTCTGGTAGAAGTGAATTAGTCGAAACCATTTTTGGGATTAATCCGAGTACATCCGGAAAGATTACAATTCGTGGAAAAGAAGTAACAATAAAACATCCGCGTGAGGCGATTGCTCATAAAATTGCAATGATAACAGAAGATCGAAAGCAAACCGGTCTGAATTTAAAGACAACGGTAGAGCGGAATATATCACTGGTGTCCATTGAAAAACTATCAAAATCAGGGATCGTTGATAAAAGAAGGGAATCGGAGGCGGCAGAAAAATATATCAAATCTTTAAGTATCAAGGTTCATTCGAGAAAAGCTCCGGTGATATCCCTAAGTGGGGGAAATCAGCAAAAAGTTGTTCTCGCTAAATGGTTGCTGGATGCGCCTGAAATTATCATTTTCGATGAACCGACAAGAGGAATCGATGTTGGTGCAAAAAGAGATATTTATTTATTAATCGGAGAATTGGCAAAGCAGGGAACGGGAATCATAGTTATTTCTTCTGAGATGCCGGAAGTTATGGGAATCAGTGATCGTATTCTAGTCATGAGTGAGGGAGCTATTGCAGGTGAACTCAGTAGAAACGAATTTTCGCAGGAAGCAATCATGAATTATGCATCTGCAAGAGGAGGAAAGAAAATATGAGTGAGAGACTTGGAGACGGAAGGACAAGGCTAAAGGAAAACATAAGAGAATTTGGAATTTTAATTGCATTTGTTGCAATTGTTATTATTTTGATGATTATATCACCGGATGCGTTTGCACAGCCTAAAAACTTGATCGGTATCGTGAAACAGGCCTCTATTAATGGCATACTGGCTTGTGGAATGATGTTTGTGATTCTATCAGATGGAATTGATTTGTCCGTTGGTTCAACAGTTGCTTTAGCAGGAGTTATGGCTGCTCATTTTGCTCATCCGGACACCTATCCTTTGATCGTGCCGATCGCAATTGCATTGCTTGTAGGTCTCGCTGTTGGACTGCTCAATGGTGTTGGTGTTGCTTATGGAGGAATTCCGCCTTTTATTATTACTCTTGCGACAATGACGGCGATAAGAGGGGTTGCTTTAATTGCCAGCGGCGGATCACCAGTATATAACCTGTCAGATGCTTTCAATGGTCTTGCGAGCGGATTTATTCCGGGCACAATTATACCAATTTTAGCGGTTTACTTTCTTGTTATTATATTAATTTGTGGTTTTATTCTGTCTAAAACAGTTTTTGGAAGAAGAATTTATACGATTGGAGGAAATGAAGTAGCAGCAAAAGTGTCGGGAATCAATGTTAAGAGAATGAGACTTTCTGTATATGCAATATCTGGAGTTTTAGCTGGTTTTGCTGGTGTTTTATTAGCATCTAGAACCATTTCAGGTTCACCTACAGCAGGACAGAGCTATGAACTGGATGCGATTGCAGCAGTAATTATTGGCGGGATCAGTATGTCCGGCGGTGCAGGGAAATGGTATGGGACACTGATTGGAGCATTACTGCTTGCAGTGCTTGCAAATGGACTTGATATTTTAAATGTATCATCCAATTATCAAATGGTAATCAAGGGCGCGATTATCGCAATCGCAGTTCTTGTTGATATTCGCGGAAAAACCAGAAATGAATAATATTCTGTTTGATTGCTCATGTTTGAAATCTGACTAAGAATTCAAACATTGGTAATATATATTCATGAGGAGGAATAGAAAATGAAGTTAAGAAAAATTCTAGCACTAACTTTGGCAGTGGTTTTAATTGTAGCTGTATTCACAGGATGTGGAGGAGATGATTCAGATGATAAGGGCGACACAGGTAATGCTGAAGCTCCGGCAAAATTTGCATTGTTTATGACACATATGTCAAATGCTTTTACCATTGAACTTTCCGATGCAGTGAAGGCACAAGCAAAAGAACTTGGAGTGGAACTTACTGTAAATGATGCGGCTCAGGATGTAGCGAAGCAGATTAGCCAGATTGAAACTGCAGTCAATCAGGGTGTTGCCGGAATTATTATTGAACCGGTTTCCGTAGATGGAATTCTGCCTGGAGTACAAATGGCGAAAGAATCTGGAGTTACAGTAGTAATTGTGAATCAGCAGATCAGCGATCCTTCTGCTGCGGATGCTTACGTAGGTGTTTCAAATGCCGATGGTGGTGAAATGGAAATGACAAAAGCTGCTGAAGACCTTGGAGGATCTGGAAACGTTGCATTTCTTTATGGACCAATGGGTTCTGACGCGCAACTTGGAAGATTAGAAGGATATCAGCGTGTTCTTGATAAGAATCCTGATATCAAGGTAGTTTTTGACAGCACAGCAGAATGGGATACTGCAAAAGCACTAAGTTTAGTAGAAAACTGGCTGCAAGCGAACAAAGAACTCAAGGCAATCATAGCTCAGAATGATGGTATGGCACTTGGTGCATTAAAAGCGATCGAAGATGCGAATCTTCAGGATTCCATCAAAGTTTATGGCTTGGATGCGACTCCGGATGCACTGCAGGCTGTAAAAGATGGCAGATTAGCAGCAACCGTATCTCAGAGTACAACTGCGCAGGGTACCGAAGCAATGAAGGCTTGCTATGATATTACAAATGATGAAACGGTTGATTCTGAAATCCTGGTGGACTTTACGCTGATTACTAAGGACAATATTGATGAATTCCTGAAATAATCGACGTAATTAACAGAAACAATCAACGAAGGAAACACAGAAATTAATAAAAAACCCGTCGAACTTGACGGGTTTTTATGTTATACTTAAACGTGATATTTTGGCTTGCATGGGCGAGGAGGATACAGGCATGATGATTTTAAAAATTATATTTGTAGCGATGCTTTGCGTGCCTTTATTGTATATTTCCTCTATTTTATTAGGAAAGCTTTATGATGAATATGTAAAAAAGTTAAAATAGGAGACCTGCGTATGGATAGAGGCTTATTTATTACTTTTGAAGGACCTGATGGTTCTGGTAAGACGACACAGATTGAAAGGCTGAGATCCTTTCTTAGAGAAAAGGGATATGACGCGATACTGACAAGAGAACCCGGGGGCACGGCGATCAGCGAGAAAATCAGAGAAATCATATTGGATAAAAACAATATGGAAATGGATTATATGACAGAAGCGCTTCTCTATGCGGCAGCCAGAGCACAACATGTTGCTCAGGTTATCAAGCCAGCACTGGAACAAGGTAGAACAGTAATTTGTGACCGCTTTATGGACTCCAGTATTGTATATCAAGGTTTCGGAAGAAAACTTGGTGATTGCGTAAGAACCATTAATGAATATGCGGTGAGGGGATGTTTTCCGGATGTTACCTTTTTATTGAAAGTTGATCCGGAAATTGGAAAGCTTCGGATTAAAGCAGATGAGCAAGACCGGTTAGAATTGGAAAAGCTGGACTATCATAGGGCAGTTTTTCAGGCATACGAAGTATTGGAAAAGAAATATCCGGAACGAATCATAGGTATTGATGCAGGAAGAAGCATCGACGAAATGAACAGCGAAATTCAGAAACATGTTGACCGAATCTTAGGTAAATAAAGCAAGTACAGGTGAGAAAATGTCTTTGAGAGATATAGAGGGTAATCAAAAAGTTGTGGAGAGGATGTCCCGCGTTATTATTAACCGGAATATTTCACATGCCTATTTGTTGGAAGGGGATCGTTCTGTAGACAAGCTTGGGATGGCAGAGAATTTTGTAAAAGCGATTCTTTGTAAGGAAGGCAAAGGTGACAGTTGTGAATGTTGTGCATCCTGTAATAAAATCAGCCACGGAAATCACGAGGATGTTATTTATCTCTGGGCAGATGGGAACAGTATCAAAGATGAGGCTGTTGAAGAACTGCAAAGCCGAATCAAGAAAAAGCCTTATGTTGGTGAAAGAAATATCGTGATTCTTCAAGATGCTGATACAATGACGTTGAGAGCGCAAAACAGGCTGCTCAAGACACTGGAGGAACCTACGCCAGGGACTGTTTTAATTCTTCTTTCCGAAAATGTAGAGAACTTGGTGCAGACAATACGATCAAGATGTGTTATTTTTAAATTAAATGCATTTCAAACATTGGAATATAAGAATGTCTTAGAGGGGGCAATAATAATAGCAGATATGCTTTTAAAGGGCAAAGCTTTTTATGAAATATCTAGTCAGCTTTCGGAATTTACTGCAAGCAGGGAAGTTGCTCGGGAATTTCTGGACGCATTGGAAAGTTGGTATCGCGATCTTGCCGTATGCGAATATGATTCTAAAATGCAGATAATTTTTCATACGGACAAAATAACGGAGCTTCGAAGCCGAAGCAGGTTTTATCCGAAAAATTACATTGATTTGGTTGTTGCCAGCATCGAAGAGGCAAGGAATGATTTAAATAGAAATTTAAATACGAACTATTCAATAAAAAATATGATTTTAAAAATAATTGCGTAATCTATTATGCAAGAGGAGGATAGTGGATGGTTAAAGTCGCCGGTGTCCGGTTTAAAAAAGCCGGAAAGATATATTACTTTGATCCTGATGATCTGCAAGTTGAAAAAGGAACGAGCGTAATCGTTGAAACCGCAAGAGGTATGGAATTTGGTGCGGTTACCTCTGAAATCAAAGATGTTCCTGAGAGTGAGATCGTTCCACCGTTAAAAAAAATAATAAGAATCGCGGATGAGAACGATGTTTTGCAGCATAAGGAAAATGTGAGAAAAAAGCAGAGAGCACTTGAACTTTGCCAGGAAAAAGTCAATAAGCATAATCTGCAAATGAAGCTGATTGATGTGGAATACACTTTTGATAACAGCAAGATAATTTTCTATTTTACTGCTGACGGCAGAGTTGATTTCAGAGAACTGGTAAAGGATCTGGCAGGTGTTTTCAAAATGAGAATAGAGCTTCGGCAAATCGGTGTGAGAGATGAGGCCAAGATGGTTGGAGGAATCGGGACATGTGGCAAGGGCTTATGTTGCCATACGTGGCTTCCAGAATTTGAACCCGTTTCGATTAAGATGGCAAAGGTACAGAATCTTTCGCTCAATCCGACAAAAATTTCGGGAATTTGTGGCAGACTGATGTG
Organism: Anaerovoracaceae bacterium; assembly: GCA_963665645.2. Taxonomy (GTDB): domain Bacteria; phylum Bacillota; class Clostridia; order Peptostreptococcales; family Anaerovoracaceae; genus Anoxybacterium. Next base: position 214,892 of record CAXXQN010000007.1, read on the forward strand.
TTGCCTGAAATATGAGAATGATATTTATTACGAATTAAGAAAAGGTATGCCTGAGATCGGCGAACGCATTAAAACTGAGGATGGAATGGGAGTCGTCATAGAAACGAATATCCTTGAGAGTAAGATTAAGGTACGGCTTGTTCTGGAAGAAAAGACGAATGATAAGCCTGAGAAGCTCAGTACGGATTTCTATACCTATAAGAAGAATCAAATTGCCAGGTTTGATACAAAGGAAAACAAGGACGTCCTTGATGATATTGATGAGGCACTGCTGGATGAAATTAAGGATCTGTTGAAGGAATAAAAATTACAGGATAGGATTCTACATTTTATGGATATGATACTCAAGGATGGAGAGAGAATTGATGAAATTGGATTTGGAAACCTTAGGCTGATACAAAAACCTGAGGAATTTTGCTATGGGATCGACGCAGTACTGCTGGCTACTTTTGCAGAAATAAGAAAAAACAGTAAAGTAATTGACCTCGGAACGGGAACCGGCATTATTCCACTGATTTTAAGTCACAGGACGGAAGCTGCTGAAATCGTTGGTGTGGAAATACAGTCCGGCTCCTATGAACGGGGACTGCGCAATTTACTTTTTAATGATTTAAGTGATCGGATCAAGATGATTTCTTCTGATGTGAAGCAACTGTTAAAAGAAAAAAGGGTTAGCCCCGGCAGCTTTGATACAGTCTTGACAAATCCCCCCTATATACAGGGAAATGGAGGATTAAAAAACAAAGAAAATGCAAAGACCATTGCAAGACACGAAACTACTGCGGATTTATCCGACTTTATTCATACAGCAAGTCTTCTTCTAAAGGATCGGGGAGATTTTTATATGGTAAATCGTCCGAACAGGCTGGTGGATATCTGTATTCTATGCCGTCAACAAAAGCTTGAGCCGAAAGAAATCCGGCTAGTTAGTCCAAACAAAATGACTGCACCAAACATTTTGCTTATTCACTGTGTAAAGCATGGGAGACCGGAATTAAAGTTTCTAGACCCATTATATGTTTACAGTGAAGAAGGTGATTTTACAGATGAAATCATGAAATTGTATGAACGACAATAAAAAAACTGCTGTTTTTCAGCAGATTTTTTATTGTCGTTCAATCGAAAACTATTATACTACTATAACTTTTGCATTTCTTCGATACAGTCAGCACAGACATTTTTGTCATGAATTCTTTTAACGTTTTTTGCATTTCCACAGAAAATACAAGCAGGTTCATATTTTTTTAATAAGATATAATCTCCGTCAACATAGATCTCAATAGGGTCTTTTATTTCAATATCTAAAGTCCTTCTAAGTTCGATAGGAAGCACTATTCTACCTAATTCGTCTACTTTTCTAACGATACCTGTAGCTTTCATTATCACTCTCCCCTTTCTTGGTGAAAATTTACTTCTTAAGCGAAATAATCCAAGTTTAATTAGCCTTGCCTTATATTATCATTTCAGAAAAAAATAGTCAATTGCTATTTTTTCTCCTTTTGCAAAAGATTTTTAAGGGAACCTATTGCATTTACAATGGATGTTAATGCGGCTACAACACTTTGATTTCCTTTGATTATGTCGGATATACTACCTATGGAGGAAGACATGTCACCGATAATTTTATCGACTTCCTTTGCGTTTTCGGCGGCGATTCCAGAAATTACCTGAGAATCTTCCAATATTTTATTCATATTTTTAATAACTGGAATTAAATTCTTCACAAAAACGATACAATAGATCAGTAAAACTAAAATAGCCAGTCCAATTAGAATTAAGCCAGTATCACCTAGCGTAATTGTGGTATCCATACACTATACCTCCTTGGATATATTATTACCCACCAAATGGAAATATTCAACATATTTTTTTAGTTTTTGAATATCAATATTAATATCCTTCAGCGAGGGGGTGACAAATATGATGAACTATATTTGGGCAGGGATGTTGATTTTAGGCATAATTTTTGCTGTGATAAACGGAAGACTGAACGAATTTAGTGGAAGCCTGATGAAAAGCTGTACAGATGGCGTTTATTTCGTGATAGGACTTGCCGGAATTATGGCAGTATGGTCTGGAATTATGAATATTGCGAAAGAGACGGGCCTGATTGATTTTGTTGCAAATAAAACAAAACCATTTATTCGCTTTCTCTTTCCTCTGGGGCTGAAAAAAGATACGATTGCAATGATCCTAATGAGCTTTACTGCCAATCTTTTTGGTGCAGGAAACAGTGCTACGGTCTTTTCTATCAAAGCAATGGTTATGCTGGATGAGGAGAACAATAAAAGAAAAACAGCCAGCGATGCTATGTGCATGTTTATCGCAGTAAATATGACTATGGTACAGCTCGTGCCAATTACGGTAGTCAAAATTAGAAGCGAAGCTGGATCTGTCAATGCGGGCAGTATTATCATTCCCGGTATTCTGGCAGGACTTTTATCAATGGCTGCATCGATTATAGTCTGTAAGTTTTACGAAGGGAAACGTATATGATAGCTTCTGTTTTAAATCATATTTCATTATTCTTTATTCCCGGGATAATAACCTTGGTTATTTTTTTTGGAATTTATAAAAAAGCGCCTGTTTATGATCTTTTCATTGAAGGGACTAAAGACGGTTTAAAAACCGCGATAGAAATTCTTCCATTTATTATTGCCATATTTATTGGAATTGAGGCGCTGGTAAGTTCTGGTGCTATGGATTTTTTAGAGAATTTGCTTGGTCCAGTTTTTCAACTGCTGGGAATCCCAGAGGAATTGATTTCACTCGTTCTGTTAAGGCCGGTGTCCGGTAGCGGTTCCCTTGTTTTAGTGGAAAAAATTATTAGCGTATATGGACCGGATAGTTTTGTTGGAAGATCCGCATCGGTCATGGTTGGAAGCAGTGAAACGGTATTTTATGTTCTGGCCGTATATTTTGGAGCAACATCTGTCAAAAATATAAGACATGCATTTTCTGCAGGAATGGTCGGATACATCGTTAGCATTTTAATCTCTCTTTATGCCTGTATGTATATTTGACAATATAGCAGGGGATAATTGAAAGAAGAGAAGGAAGTCTTGAAAGAATATGTTTTTTGTCCCCCTTTAGCATAAAACAAAGGCTTCTTTCTTTTGATTTTATTTGTGTAGGATGATTTTGTAGAAATTTATTAAGTGTACCCTAAATTAGAGCTGACAGCAAACGAATATTTATTATTGAAAAATAAATGATAAATAGTTATACTAATTAGGTAAGAATGCAAAATAAATTATCATTGATATATAATTTGGAGGAAAGCAGTGGCAAAATTTTTATTAGAAAAAAGTGGCCCATTACTGGGAGAAGTGGAAATTAGCGGATCAAAAAATGCAGTATTACCGATTATGGCAGCTGCAATATTGACAGAAGATAATTGCCAGATTCTAGACACTCCGGTCTTGAGGGATGTAGATGTAATGTGCAGACTGCTTGGAAGCATCGGCTCGGAAGTATACGCAAACTATGAAGATAATATTATTGGAATAGAAACAAAGAATATTGTTGCAGAAGAAGCCCCATATGAACTGGTTAAAAAGATGCGCGCATCAATACTGGTGATGGGGCCGCTTCTTGCCAGAACCGGAAAAGCTAAAATTGCGTTGCCGGGGGGGTGTGCAATCGGCGCAAGACCGATCAATCTACATTTGAAAGGATTTCAGGCGTTAGGTGCAGAAATCGAAGAAGGACATGGTTATGTGGAAGCAAAAGCGGACAAGCTGGTTGGAGCCAATGTTTATCTTGACTTTCCAAGTGTTGGTGCGACGGAGAATATCATGATGGCTGCTGTTTTGGCAGAAGGAATTACGGTCATCGAAAACGTCGCGGAAGAGCCGGAAATCGTTGACTTGGCTAATTTTTTAAATAAGATGGGTGCAAAAATTAAGGGAGCGGGTACGGATACGATTAAAATTGAAGGGGTGGAAAAACTCCATGGAACCAAACATGCGGTTATTCCTGATCGTATTGAAACGGGTACTTTTATGGTCGCAGCAGCAATTACCAGAGGTAACGTATTAATCAAAAATGTGGTGCCTGATCATGTAAAACCTGTTATAGCAAAACTAAAAGAATGTGGTGTTGTAATCGAAGACGGTGATGATGGAATGAGGGTACGTGGAGATGTTAATTCATTGATTTCTACAGACATTAAGACTTTGCCTTATCCAGGATTTCCTACAGATATGCAGTCTCAGTTCATGGCTTTTCTGACGACAGTCTCAGGCTCCAGTGTAGTGATTGAAACTGTATTTGAAAATCGTTATATGCATATTGGTGAGTTGAATCGTATGGGTGCTAATATAAAAATTGAGGGAAGAAGTGCAATTATACAAGGAGATCGATATCTTCAGGGAGCTCAGGTGATTTCAACAGACCTGAGAGCAGGCGCAGCCCTTGTTTTGGCAGGACTTATGGCAGATGGAGCCACTGAAATTTCAGAGGTATACCATATTGAAAGGGGCTATGCGGACTTTATAGAGAAATTCAGGGCTTTGGGGGCATCTATCAAACGGATTGAAGATTGATCACTTTGGACTTAAAAAAGAGCAGATGCTGACACATCTGCTTTTTATAAAACAATTAATAAACTTCAACTCCTGTGTAGTAATGCTTTAGAATTTGTGTATATTTGTAGCCGGCTTGGGCCATCCCATTGGCTCCATATTGGCTCATCCCAACGCCGTGACCGTAGCCGTCTGTAGTAAAAAGGACGGTGTTTCCTTGGAGCGATGCAGTAAAATCTGCAGAACGCAGTCCTAAAAGGTCTCTAACTTCTCGTCCTTTCAGGGTTAAGTTGCCGACTTGTAGTGAAGCCACCCTTCCACCTTCACTACGTTCTAATACTTTTAAGGTGCTACTGCTGACTGCACCAAGGTTTTTATTCGGATAAGACTGTTTGATTTTCTGCTTAAATTCTGAGAGCGAGACTTCTACTTGTTCGTTCCGATGTGGTGCAGCTGTTTCATAAGGGCTATCGACACTGCGTAGATAGGGTAAGGCTGAGACAAAAACATCTTCTGAGTTCTCTGTTTTTCCACCGCTGGAAGAATGGAACAAAGGCTGTTCAACTAACGCGCCCTGATAGTACATCAATTGCCCTTTCGTGCTATCGACAGCTTCTTGTATCTTCGCCCATCCTGTATCCATCCATTCTGCAGACTTTATTTCTTTGAGTTCTTCTGGACTTCGATATACCTGACAATGGGTGTCATCACATACGGGAGCAGAGGGATGATCCGGATTGCCTCCATCTCCTGAACGGATTACTTTAGATAGAGAGTAGGTTCGCGCTGCAACAGCTTGTGCTTTCAATGCTTCCATTTCAAAACTTGTTGGCATTTCGCCAGCTACAACACCTTTTACGTAATCTTCAAAGTCAATTGATTCCGTTTTTCCGCTTGCATGGCGGTAAACATTTATGTACTCTGGTACTGATATGGTGCCCTCCCTGGGGATGGGAATCGTTTGTTGTTCCTCGGGGAATCCTTTCACCAGCGCAAAGGGTAACAGCACCAAACAAAAAATCACCATCGAGAAAATGACGGCGAATGACTTGATCAGATCTCTTTTGTATTTCATCCCTTAATCCTCCATTTATGCCTGTCTTATTAAAGTATATGAAGGATCAGTCAAATTAATTTCCAATCCAATAAAAAAAACACCAGCATGGTATGCATGGTGTTTTTGAAGATCATTATAAAACTATTATTCCTTAGCGGGTTCAACTGCCTCATCGATTTTTTCTTCCAGGACTTTTTCGTACTCAGCAAAAATGGCATCCTTAATCTTGTTCCGTGTTTCGGAAACCAATGGGTGCGCGATATCTCTGAAATCACCTTCTCCCATTTTTCTACTAGGCATAGCAATGAATAAACCATTTTGACCTTCAATGATTTTAATATCATGTACTACGAATTCATCATCAAATGTAACGGAGACAACGGCTTTCATCTTGCCTTCATCATTTACTTTACGAACTCTTACATCAGTTATTCTCATACTGAAACCACCCTTTCCTGCCCAACTAATTTTCCGATATACAAAATATGTATATTAGTATGTCAACATTATACAGTAGTTAACAAAATCTTACAAGTTTTTTTTATAAAAAATCAGACTATTCGGAAAAACTTCAATTGTTTTTTCGTTTTCGTCCACTGAACCGAGATAAATCAGCGGGAAATAATCAGAGATTTTTTTCTTTTCCGGTTCTGTTGAAGCAATAACAATTCCTGTTCCAAGAATTTCTATATCAAATTCTGAAAGCATATCGGAAATTCCCTTTACACTTCCTCCGGCTCGCATAAAATCGTCAATAATGATTGCTTTTGAGCCATTTGTGACTGCTCTTTTCGAAATGGACATTTTTTGTATTCTTTCGGCAGAACCCGAAAAATAATTAATACTTACAGTAGAACCTTCGGAAATTTTGCTTTCCCGGCGTATGACAACGAGTGGTAGATTCAGCATATGTGCAGTCATTAGTGCAACCGGAATCCCTTTTGTTTCAATGGTAACGACATAATCGGCACCAAGGTTCATAAATCTGCGCGCAAAAATTTCACCTGCACGTTTCACAATGTTTGAATCAAACATTAAATCGGATGTATATAAAAACCCGCTTCCAAGAATCCTATTCTTATCCCTTAATTTTTCACATATTTGATCTAAAAGTCTTTCAGCTTCCTGATCTGAAATATAAGGAATGAGTTTGACACCGCCACCAGCTCCGGCTGTTGTTTCAATTAAACCGAGATTTATCTTTTCGAGGATCTGACGGGCGGCTTGAATATCTTCACTGATACTGGATTTTGCAGCGTGGAACATATCACAGAAATATCCGAGAGAATACAACTTATGTGGATTTTCAGATAAAATTTTAATGATAGCGCCTACTCGTTCTGTTCGTTTCATCAGTAACATCCTCCATGTAGTACGAATATAAATATAGTATGAGCTGATTTTATTCGTTTTTTATTATTTTGTCAAATTCGCAAGCATTTTTTTTGCGATTTGTGGTATAATCGTTTGTATGCTACGAGGCATGTACATAAATAAAAAAGCATAAAAAAAGTGTTCTCTCAGGACACTAAATTGAAATAGATGGAGGATTCTAATGCTTAATCTTAAGAAATTCAAGCATGTTCATTGTATTGGTATCGGAGGTATCGGTCTTTCTGCCATTGCAGAAATCTTTCTTTCCAGGGGTTGCAAAGTATCTGGATCAGATATGAAGGAAAGTGAAATTACAGATAAATTAATCGAGCAAGGCGCAGTGGTTTATTTAGGACATCGAGCAAAGAACATCGCGGATTCAGATCTAGTCGTATATTCTTCAGCCGTTTCTCAGGATAATCCCGAAATTGTTGCAGCAATAGAAAATGGAATACCAACAGCATCAAGAGCAGAAGCGTTAGGCGCTTTGATGAAAGAGTATGATAATAGTATTGCTATAGCGGGAACTCACGGAAAAACCACGACTACTTCCATGGTTTCTTTGATATTAGAAAAAGATCAAAAGGATCCTACTATTCTGGTTGGAGGCAACCTTCAAGAGATAAGCGGGAACGTGAAGATCGGAAACAGCGGCTACTTTGTAACAGAAGCCTGCGAATACATGGATAGTTTCTTGAATCTTAATCCCAAGATTGAAATTATTTTAAACATTGATTCGGATCACCTTGATTACTTTAAAGACATTGAACATATCGCGAGTTCCTTTGACAAGTTTGCAAAATTGGTTCCTGAGAACGGTCTGGTGATTGCGTATGATGCGAACCCATTCGTGAATGGTATTTTAAAGGAACTTCGAAGTAGGGTTATCACTTATGGATTTAATGAACGATGTGATTACTATGCATCGGATATTGAATTCAATTCCTTTGGGATGCCGTCTTTTCAGATTCATCATGACGGAGAAATTCTCTGCACCATGCAGCTGTCCATACCAGGTGAACACAACATCGCGAATTCCTTGGCTGCTTTTGCGTGCTGCTATGGGCTGGGTGTTTCCGTTGATTCTATTGTTTCAACGTTGGAAACGTATAATGGTACACAAAGAAGGTTTGATGTGATTGGAATCACAAAAAATAATATTAAAATTGTAGATGATTATGCTCACCACCCGACGGAAATCAAGGCAACCTTAAAGGCGGCACAGAATGTGCCTCATAAAGATCTTTGGTGTCTTTTCCAACCACATACTTATACCAGAACATTGGCATTGTTTGACGAATTTTCCGAATCCTTTGATGCGGCCGATAAAATTATTATGGCTGAAATTTATGCTGCGCGGGAAAAGAATATATATAAAATCAGCTCCAAGGAGCTCGTCAATGAAATTAAAAGGATACAGCCGGATAAGGATGTTTACTATTTTGGTAATTTCGAGGAAATTGCTAGCTTTGTTATAAATAATGCACAAAGTGGGGATTTGGTTATCACAATGGGTGCAGGAGATATTTATAAGGTTGCAGAAATTATTCTCGAGAAAGATAGGCTATTATAGCCTATTTTCTTTTTTTCCTTTTTGGTTGGCATGAAAAATGCTATAATAATTTTGTATGAAAAGAACCTGGGAGGTTAAGAATGAAGGAACAATTAGAATATGAAGAACAGGAAAGAAAAAGATATGAAATCAATTTGAGGCATCTGTCAAATGGCGTGAAATTTATAGATTTAAAAGTTGCTTACATAGAGGAAAGCGTTATCATCGGAAAGGGCACAATTATTTACCCGGGAGTGATATTGGAAGGGACTACTATGATAGGCGAAAATTGCATGATTGGACAAAATACAAGAATTGTAGATTCAAAAATTGGTGATGAGACTGAGGTGCAGAGTTCCGTTATATTGGAAAGCAAGGTGGGGAATAATACTAAAATTGGGCCGTTTGCTTATCTAAGACCGAATAGTACATTGGGGGATCATGTAAAAGTTGGGGATTTTGTTGAAATTAAGAATTCTTCAATGGGAAATGGGTCAAAGGCATCCCATCTCACCTATGTTGGAGATTCTGATATTGGAAAAGATGTCAACTTAGGATGCGGTGTCGTATTTGTAAATTTCGATGGGAAAAATAAGCATCGTTCTGTTGTGAAAGACGGCTCTTTCGTGGGCTGTAATGTAAATATTATTTCACCGGTGGTCGTAGAAGAAGGGGCATATATCGCAGCCGGAACAACGTTGACGCATGACGTTCCTAAGGGGGCATTATGCGTTGCTAGAGCAAAAGAAAAAAACATCGAAGGCTGGGTAGCAAGAAGAGGTTTATTGAACAAGAAAAAGTAAAAATGCAGGCGAAGAAACGTATAACAAGAAAGAGGTGTAGTAATGAAGAACGGGGTCTTCACAGATTTTAAGATTTTTTCGGGAAATTCCAATCATGAGCTGGCAGAGGAGATTGCTTCCATTATGGGAAAACCATTAGGAAAATCAACAGTCAGCAAGTTTAGTGATGGGGAAATATCGATTAGTTTATGGGAAACAGTTAGAGGAATTGATACCTACATAGTTCAGTCAACCTGTGATCCTGTAAATGACAGTTTAATGGAGCTTCTTATTATGATTGATGCAATGAAGCGAGCCTCTGCAGGCAGAATCAACGCGGTCATTCCTTATTATGGATATGCAAGACAGGATAGAAAAGCAAAAGCGAGAGATCCGATCACAGCCAAGCTGGTTGCTGATCTCATAACGAGTGCAGGAGCAGACAGAGTGGTGACTATGGATTTGCATGCTTCGCAGATTCAGGGATATTTTAATATTCCGGTGGATCATCTTCTGGGCATGCCGATTCTGGTAAAGTATTTCAGAGAGATGAGATTGGACGACCTCGTTATTGTTTCACCAGATCATGGAAGTGTAACAAGAGCAAGAAATATGGCACATCCATTGGATGCTCCAATCGCCATTGTTGATAAGCGAAGACCAAAGGCCAATGTTTCAGAAATTATGAATATCATCGGTGAAATAGAAGATAAAAATGTCATTCTTGTTGATGATATGATTGATACGGCAGGAACGATCACCAATGCGGCTAACGCACTGAAAGATATGGGAGCAAAAGAGGTATATGCCTGTGCGACACACCCCGTTTTATCTGGACCGGCGATGGAAAGAATTCAGGATTCTGCCATTAAGGAGCTGGTATTACTGAATACTACTCCGCTTCCGGACGAAAAGAAAATTGATAAAATCAAGCTGCTGTCCGTAGCGCCTCTTTTTGCAGAGGCGATGATCCGAATCTTTACGAATGATTCTATCAGCAGGTTGTTTGACTAGGAGAAACTATGTATGTAGTAGTTGGCTTGGGAAATCCGGGAAAGAAGTATGAAAACACAAAGCATAATATTGGGTTTATCACTTTGGATTTTTTGGCTGAGAAAAATAATATCAAAATTAATAAAATCAAGCATAAAGCACTGGTCGGGGAGGGCATTATCTCCGGTCATAAGGTGCTTCTTGCAAAACCACAGACTTATATGAATTTGAGCGGCAATAGTGTACGGGAAATTATGGAATATTATAAAACCGATTTAGATAAGCTTATTGTAATTTATGATGATGTAGATATACCTATGGGCAGGCTTCGGATACGAAAAAAAGGAAGTGCAGGTACCCATAACGGTATGCGGTCAATCATTTACGATTTGCAGCGCGATGGGTTTCCCAGAGTAAGAATTGGAATTGGAGCAGACCGAAAAATGCCCTTGGCCGGTTATGTACTCGGGGGTTTTAGAAAAGAGGAAGCAAAACTGATTGAGGACGTAGTGGAGAGAGCTGCGCTGGCTATTGAATGCACGCTTGAAAAAGGAATAGATATCGCGATGGGTGAATACAATGTAAAACCATCGGCTGAAGGGGAAGCAAAGGAAGATGAGTGACAGAGTCAGAGGCGGTAAGTTTAATGAAATAAAGACTCTGGCGAAAAGCGCCAAAGGAATCATCAACATTGCGGGAATTTCAGAGGGACGGGCTATGCCGGTCGCATCCCTGATTATAAAGGAAAGAAAAGGGCAATGTCTGATCATCACTTCCTCTTATTTAAAAGCGAAAAGATTGGCTGAGGATCTTTCTTTTTTTGTTGACCAAAAAATCCTTGTCATTCCGGAAGAAGAGCAGCTGTTTTTAAGATACGAAGCGAAGAGTCATAGTATTATGGAAGAGCGGCTTACCGCACTCAAAGCCCTTTTGTCCGAGGAAAGTTGTATTGTCATTGCTTCGGTTTTGGGGGCTGTGAAAAAACTGGCGCCCCACAGGATTTTCGAGGAAAACACAATTCGATTTGCTCTAGGGGACGATGCAGACCTTGAGTTGATTAAGAGAAAGTTGACCTTTATGGGTTATGATAGAGCTGCTTATATTGAATCTAAGGGTCAGTACAGTGTTCGGGGAGGAATTGTGGATGTGTTTCCGGCAGATTCTGAATTTCCTTATCGAATCGAACTCTTTGATACAGATGTTGATTCGATTAGAGCTTTTGATCCACTCACGCAGCGTTCTGTAGAAAATTTGAAGTTTGTTGAGATTTATCCTGCGGAACAAATGGTTCAGAAAGAGGATCTCTTCCATCGAGCTGCAGAAAAATTGGGAAAAGCATATGATAATTATTCCAAAAAGTTGGAAGAGCCGCAGAAGGAACGTCTGCTCCAAAGAAAAAGTCAACTGTTGGAACATATTGAAAACACAACGAATATTCAGTTACTGGAAAATTATATTCATTATTTTTATGAAGATACGGAATACTTATGGGACTATATGAGTTCCAATGGAATTGTTATAATGGAAGATCCGGACAGAGTGAGAGAAGTTCTCGAATTCCGTGAGAAGGAGGATAAAGAAGACTTTAAAACGATTCTGGAAAGAGGAGAGGCTGTACCTGGTGACTTTAAAGCTTTTCCGGTTAAAACAGATCTGGATGCGCTGTATAAGAACGATACTCTTTTTCTGTTTACCCCATTTCAGAAGCAACTCAAAGGTTTGGAAAGACTGGATTTCAGTCTCCTACTGTCGTCAAAGCAGGCTCCCGTTTTTAACGGCAGAATGGATTTTTTAGAAACAGAACTGAAAGGTTATCTGAAACAAGATTATAATATTACGATTGTCTGTGCTACAGAGGAAAGAATTGAAAATCTGAGAAATTTTACAGAGCGATTTGATTCTTCTCATCAAATAAAGCTGGCGAAAGGAAACTTGACCTCGGGAATGGAGTATCCAGAGGAAAAGCTGGTATACCTTTGGGATGGAGATATCTTTGCAACTCAGAAGCATAGAAAACCGAAGGGCAGTGAAAGAAAAGGAAAGGCAATCAAGATTTTTACTGATATTCGGAAGGGTGACTTTGTTGTCCACGAAAATCATGGAGTTGGGAAATTTATTGGGGTTGAACAACTTATTGTTCAAAATATAAAAAAAGACTATTTAAAAATTAAATATGCTGGAGAAGATATGTTGTATGTTCCGGTGGAACAGATGGATATGATTCAGAAGTACGTAGGTGCCGACGGATCCTCGCCAAGGATCAACAAACTTTCCGGAGGAGAATGGAAGAAGGTAAAAGCAAGGGCCAAGGCGGCAATCGCCAATATGGCCAAAGAACTTTTGGAGATATCGGCGGAGCGTAAGGCGCGGGGAGGGTATGCTTTTGCGTCGGATAGCATCTGGCAGAAAGAATTTGAAGATATGTTCCCTTATGAAGAGACGGCAGATCAGCTTCGATGTATTAAGGAGATCAAAGCGGATATGGAAAAACCGTTTTCTATGGAACGACTGCTTTGTGGAGATGTGGGGTATGGAAAGACTGAAGTTGCTGCCCGTGCAATCTTTAAGTGTGCTGCAGACGGCAAACAGGCCGCGATTTTAGTACCTACTACCATCTTGGCGAACCAGCATTATTATACTTTCAAGGAACGATTTGAGAAATTTCCTTTTAAAGTGGAAATGCTGAGCAGATTTCGAAATGAAAAACAGCAGGAAATGATTATTGAAGCAACGAAAAAGGGTAACGTAGATGTACTGATCGGGACCCACAGACTGATCTCCAAAGATATTGATTTTAAGGATCTGGGCCTCCTTGTAATCGACGAAGAGCAGCGGTTTGGCGTGCAGCATAAAGAAGCGATTAAGCGATTAAGGAAAAATGTAGATGTGCTGACTTTGTCGGCAACACCGATACCAAGAACGCTGCATATGTCTCTCATTGGCATAAAGGATATGAGCCTCATTGAAGAGCCTCCGGAAGAAAGATATCCGGTGCAGACCTATGTGCTGGAACAGGATGATGAACTGATCCGTGATGCGATACAAAGGGAACTGGACAGGGATGGCCAAGTATATATCGTATATAACCGGGTCAGAGGTATTTATAAAATAGCTGCACAGATCGCAGAGCTTGTGCCGGAAGCCGCCGTTGTCGTCGGACATGGGCAGATGAATGAAAAAGAGCTTGAAGATGTCATGATTGATTTTGTCAATCATCGATCCAATATTCTGATTGCAACGACTATCATTGAATCGGGGATTGATATTCCTAATGTAAATACGATGATTATACTTGATGCAGATCGGTTCGGGCTTTCTCAGTTATATCAGCTTAGAGGCAGAGTCGGTCGATCTACGCGAATGGCATATGCGTATCTGATGTATCAGAAAAATAAGGTTCTTACCGAGCTTGCAGAAAAAAGGCTGAGGGCAATAAAAGAATTCACTGAATTCGGTGCAGGTTTTCACATTGCTATGCGGGATCTTGAAATCAGAGGAGCCGGTAATCTTTTGGGAACGGAACAACATGGACATATGACGAACATTGGATATGAACTATACTGTAAATTGGTCGATGATGCCGTGCGAGCACTTGGTGGTGAAATCGTTAATCCGGAAAGGGAGGAAACATCGATAGAAATAGATGTTTCCGCATTTATACCGGATACCTATATATCGGATGAGCTTTTGAAACTCCAGATGTATAAAAAAATTGCGTCAATCAAAGAGGAAGAGGATGAAGCAGAGATCATTGATGAATTGATTGACCGGTTTGGAGAGCTTCCACAGGAAGTTATGAATCTTGTTAATGTTTCCTATATCCGAGCAATGGCTGAAAGGGCAGGGATTATACGAATTCATGAGGAACAGAAAAAGATTATTTTTGAATTTCATGAAACTAATTTATTGACTCCGGAGCGGATTGCAGCGTTGTCTGGCGAATTTGGTATGGGAATCTTGATTCATGCTGGCGTAAAGCCATTTATTAAATACAATTTAAATGGGAAAAATAAACTTTATCAAGTTATCATATTTTTAAATAAATTTATGATATAGTAGAATTCTAATGAACAAGCCTTTTGAGACTTGTTTCATGTGGATGAAATCAAATGTAAATGAAAGAGGAGATTAGCGAATGAAGAAGTTAACAGCGATCTTCCTGCTGGTGATTATGACGATGAGTCTGGCTGCTTGCGGGGACAAAAGCGATGGGGGTACCGAACTTGTAAAGGTAGGAGATGCTACAATCAATGAAAATCAAATGGATCAATATTTAGAATTAACTGCGTTCTTGCAGAATATTGATTTAACACAGTTCCCGGAAGAGAGTCTTCAGGCGATTCAATCCCAGATGCTGGAAGATATGATTTCTCTGGAGATCATAAAGCAGCATCTTGAAGAAGAAGGGAAGGCGGATTTGCCAGATACAGAAATAACGAATCTGAAAAGTTTTGTAGAGGAAGCAAAAAAAACAGATGGTGTAAAGGAGTATCTTGAAGAGAAAGAAATATCAGATGAAACCTTGAACAGTTTTTTCTATAACACATATTATAAAAATACCTACTTTGAAGAAATAAAAGCAGATATGCCGACACTAGAAGACGATGTCAAGTCTTATTATGAGGATAACAAGGACAACTTTAAAGTGGATGAGGTAACGGCTAGCCATATTCTTGTTGCAGATGAAACTACTGCAAAAGAAGTTTTAACAAAGCTGAAGGCTGGTGAAGTGTTTGAAGATCTTGCCAAGCAGTATGGAACGGATGGAACCAAGGATAAGGGCGGCAGTCTGGGAACCTTTGGAAGAGGCGAAATGGTGCAGGAATTTGAAGACGCTGTCTTTGCACTTCAGCCTGGTGAAATTAGCGATGTGGTTAAAACCCAGTTTGGATATCACATTATAAAGCTAACGGATAAAAATCAAGGAACAAAAACATATGATGAAGTGAAAGATTCGATTACATCAACGCTGGTAAGCCAGGAAGCAGAGAAAAAAATTAAAGAGATGAGAGGCGCCGCCAAAGTGGAATACCTAACAAAGGAATTCACGCAACCCGATGAAACGGAATAGAATATTGTTTACGGATTATTAATTAGTGAGTTGAATTTTATAGAAATGGGAAAGCACGTGATTACTTCGAGCTTTCCCATTTTATCTAATATGTAGGGAAACCCACAAATGTAAATTTGAGATTTCCTGTATAAGTTTTTCATTCGTTTGTTTTACATTGGTACAAGAAAAGCAATAAAATTCCTAAGATACGATTTGGTTAATAGAACATGCTTTATTAGCTTTCCATTTGTCGAGCCAAAAAGTTTGCACCGATTTCAGCAGCCTTTAATGCTATTTCGCC
Organism: Anaerovoracaceae bacterium; assembly: GCA_963665645.2. Classification (GTDB taxonomy): domain Bacteria; phylum Bacillota; class Clostridia; order Peptostreptococcales; family Anaerovoracaceae; genus Anoxybacterium. The sequence goes on from CAXXQN010000007.1 coordinate 230,530, forward strand.
TAAAGGATCATCTTTGGATAGAATAACGATGGAACCAATCGCATCGCCTTGTGATATAATCGGAACGAGAATTTGTGATTCAAATTCTTCCGTGGTGTTTCCGTCATCAGCAGTGATTGCGCAGAGTGAACCTTTTTCTAGAACAATTTTTGTTTCCTTTTCATGGATTACTTTTTCTAGGTCTTTTCCGATCCTTTTTTCGATAAAGTCTTTTTTTGGACCGCCGGATACTGCTATGATGTGATCGGTATCAGAAATTAAAACAAGATCACCTAAAATATTATTTGCAGAATCGGCATATTCCCCCGCGAATTGGCTCAATTCACTGATTGGTGAATATTTTTTCAGTATAACCTCTCCTTCTCTGTCAGTAAATATTTCAAGGGGATCCCCTTCACGGATTCTCATTGTTCTTCTGATTTCCTTTGGAATAACAACGCGGCCAAGATCGTCAATTCTTCTAACTATTCCTGTTGCCTTCATTTGATTGTCCTCTCTTTCTTAATCAAATTTACCTTAATTTCCTATGGAAATAGTATCTGTAATAGGTAAGTATTTATTCAAACATTTTTCTTTTATACTGGTGTTTTTTTTGAACTATGATATAATTAGTCTTTGCTACGGCAACTTCTGAAGAAGAAGACTGGATTTGAATGATAAGTGTATTATAAAAATGGAGGTATCAATTTCATTATGTTATTTAAAAATATTACCATATTAGATGAAAATTTTATTGCTAAGGATAATATGTTTGTTGGCATAAAGGGCGAAATCATCGACTATATTGGTACGGAGGAACCAATAGAAAATTATGGCGAATCTTATGATGGCAAAGGAAAGCTTTTGATGAGTGGTTTTTTTAACGCTCACGCGCATACGCCAATGACTTTGATGAGAGGCTATGGAGAGAACATGTCTTTGCAGGACTGGCTGACAAAAAGAATCTTTCCTTTTGAAGATAAACTCGATGGGAATGCCGTTTATGCTGGGATGTTGCTTGGAATAGCAGAGTCACTGCGGTTCGGAATTATTTCCACTACGGATATGTACTATTTTTGTGATGAGATGGCTCGTGCAATTTTGGAAAGCGGTGTGAAAAATAATCTGGGAAGAGGTGTGGCGAATTTTTCTGAGGATAATATTGAGCTTTTGCCTGGATTTCAGGAGACAAAACATAGTTTTGAAACCTATCATAATGAAGGGAATGGAAGACTTAAGGTTGATGTAAGTCTGCATGCGGAGTATACTTCTAATCCTAAGACTGCAAGGTGTCTTGCAGAGTATGCGAAACTGGTCGGAGCAAACATGCATGTTCATGTATCCGAAACTGAGTTTGAACATGAGGAATGCAAAAAAAGACACGGGTTAACACCGGTTCAGTATTTAAACAAACAACAGATTTTTGATACGCCTGCTACCGCGGCACATTGTATTTGGATAGAAGGCGAAGATTTTGATATCCTAGCAGAAAAGGGAGTGACGGTTGCAAGCTGCCCTGTCAGTAATCTGAAATTAGCGAGCGGAGTGTGCAATGTGCCCCTTCTGTTGAAGAAAGGGATTACTGTAGCCATTGGCACCGACAGTGTGGCGAGCAATAATAGTTTGAATATGATGGAAGAAATGAAGTTCTTTGCGGTTGCTAATAAAGGAAAACAGTATGATCCAACTCTGATTACACCAATTGAAACTTTAAAAGCAGCTACAATAGCGGGAGCGAAGGCACAGGGACGGGAAGACTGCGGGAAACTGGCGATTGGATTCAAAGCAGACTTGATTGTATTAGATTTGACAAAGCCTAATATGCATCCAATTCATAATCTGGCGAATAATATAGTGTATTCAGCTTCTGGAAGTGATGTACTGCTTACCATGGTAGACGGAAAGGTTGTGTACCATAATGGAGAGTATTTGTCTATAGATATAGAAAAGGCAATCTATCAAGCGGAGAAGGCAACAAAGAGAATCTTGGGAGAACTAAAATAGATGGCGAAAAAATCGTTTATGCAGGGTGCTGTAATTCTTGGAATTGCAGGCATTATTATTAAAATAATGGGGGCATTCTTTCGGATTCCTCTGGCGAATTTAATTGGAGATAAAGGGATGGGCTACTATCAGACGGCTTATCCTATTTATGTGCTCTTTTTAACCTTGGCTACGGCCGGGATTCCCATTGCTATCTCAAAAATGGTATCGGAACGTGTGGCGGTAGAGCATCATTATGAAGCATATCGGGTATTTCGGGTATCCTTTGTTTTACTATTTACAATTGGAATCTGTTCCTCTTCCATATTGTTTTTCGGAGCGGATTATATCGTGAATGCCATTGGCAATCCAGGGGCAAAATATGCGATGATGGCGATTGCTCCAGCATTGCTCTTTGTACCGATCATGGCGGCATACAGGGGATATTTTCAGGGAATGCAGAACATGAAGCCTACAGCCGTTTCTCAGGTCGTTGAGCAGTTCTTTCGTGTGGTGGTTGGTTTGTCCTTAGCCTATTTCTTGATTCAAGAGGGTTGTGAATATGCCGCTTCCGGTGCTTCTTTCGGTGCAACTGCAGGCTCTATCACAGGGTTGATTGCTGTCATGGCAATTTACTTTTTCAGGAAAAACAATCTGAAAGAGGATATTGAAAGAAGCTTTCGAGTGAATACTGAAAAGGGAAGCGAAATACTTGCTAAAATTTTTATGATTGCAGTGCCGGTTACGATTGGTGCTGCTATTATGCCGATCATGAATACGATTGATGTAGGCATTGTTATGCGGAGACTCCAAGAAACAGGCTGGACAGAAGAAGCAGCAAACGGACTTTACGGTCAGCTTACCGGTATGGCAGGGCCATTGATCAATTTCCCGCAGGTACTTACACAGGCAATCGCCATGAGCTTGGTTCCGGCAATTGCTGCGGCTTATAAACAAAAGGACATGAACTTCTTGAATTACAATGTACGTTTGGGAATCAGGACTGCAATTATGATCGGTTTGCCTTGTGCTTTGGGCTTAATGACATTATCAGAGCCAATTATGCGATTGCTTTACCCGATGCAAAAAGCCAGTGCAGTAAGTGCGGCACCATGCTTATTTATCATGGCCTTCGGTGTGATTTTTCTTTCTACGGTTCAAACGTTAACGGGAGTTTTACAGGGCCTCGGAAAGCCCTTGATACCTGTTATGAATCTGTTTGTCGGTGCAATTGTTAAAGTAATCCTTACCTACACTCTAACAGGGATTGGCAGCATCAATGTAAAGGGTGCCGCCATTGGCACAGTAGCGGCCTACATCGTAGCATCCTCTTTGAATATCCTTGCAGTGAAAAAATACACCGGAGTTAAATTTAACATCATGCTTACCTATGTAAAGCCGGTTACTTCGGCATTGGTCATGAGTGCCACAGTTTGGATGAGTTATCGGATTTTATTTGGATTTTTCGGTAATGCATTTTCAACTATAATTGCGGTTCTTGTCGGTGTAGTTGTATATTGTGCAATGCTATTTGTGACAAAATCAATTAAAAAGGAAGAATTGAAAGCCCTTCCAAAAGGCGGAAAAATAATAAATCTAATGAATAAAATAAAAAGGTAATAAAATGAAAGAAAAATATGCAAAATATTATGAAGAAGGAAAAACGGCAGAAGATGCAATAAAGAGACTTGCAGACATTATTGCGCTGCTGCGCAGTGAAGAAGGTTGCCCTTGGGATAAAGTGCAGACTCATAAAAGCCTTCGCTCCTGTCTTATTGAAGAGGCCTATGAGGCTGTTGATGCAATCGATAAAGAGGATATTGACAATCTGGAAGAGGAACTGGGGGATGTCCTCCTCCAAGTGGTATTTCATGCCGATTTAGGCAAGACAGAGAAAACCTTCGATCTTCGCAGTATAATCAACCGAGAATGTGATAAAATGCTGCGTAGACATCCTCATGTTTTTTTAAACAAAAATTCAGAAAGTGTTGACAAAGCCATTGAAAAATGGGAAAATGTGAAAAGAAAAGAAAGAGGAACCTCAACATATACTAATTCTATGATGAATGTACCGCGTGCATTGCCGGCTTTGATTCGAAGTTATAAGATACAAAAGAAGGCTGCAGAAGTGGGATTCGACTGGGAGGATGTAAGTGAGGCGTTCTTAAAAGTAAAAGAGGAGACGAGAGAACTCCTTGAGATTTACCGGGAAAACGACGAAACCAGCATAATGGAAGAAGTTGGAGACCTATTATTCGCAGTAGTGAATGTAGCTAGATTCCTGGGAGTAAATCCAGAAGAGGCTTTGAACTTTACTTCATCTAAGTTTATTGATAGATTTGGTTTTATTGAGGAGTCAGCTCAGCTTCAAGGAAAACAATTGGAAACGATGACCCTTGAGGAGATGGACAAGCTATGGGAAGAGGCGAAAACAAAAAAACAGAATCGTTGATCAAGGAAACAATGTGGTAAGGGGAAATGTTTTACTTCAAACAATCAAATTTAAAAAATTAAAGGAGGTTATGTTCGGTGAATAAAGCAGAATTAGTTGCTAGCGTAGCAGAAAAAACAGGTTTTACAAAGAAAGATGCTGAGGTTGCAGTAAATGCATTTGTTGCAAGTGTTGAGGGTGCTTTGGTTGAGGGAGAAAAAGTACAGCTGATTGGATTCGGTACTTTTGAAACTCGTCAGAGAAAAGCAAGACAGGGTAGAAATCCTAGAAAACCTGGTGAAGTAATAAAGATTGAAGCTGCAAAGGCTCCAGTTTTCAAAGCTGGAAAAGCATTGAAAGATGCAGTGAACAAATAAGAAATAATAATTTGAAAAGGCAGCAGTATCGCTGTCTTTTTTTTTTAACGAATACGTTAAACGATCGATATAGGGGAAGGTGTTCGGATTGAGAATTGATAAATTTTTAAAAAACTCAAGATTAATTAAACGCAGAGCGATAGCGAAAGAAGCATGTGAGCAAGACCGGATATTTATTAATGGAAAAATTGCAAAACCGGGCAGTGAAGTGAAGCCCGGAGATGTTATCCTGATTCAGTTTGGTAATGCTCAGATTAAAGCAAAGGTGATGGAGTTATCGGAACATAGTACCAAGCAAGCCGCTGCAACCATGTATGAAATTATTGAATAAAGAAATTAAGTATTAAAATAAAACCTCTGGGCAATAATAAAAATAAGATTGTTTGGAGGTTTTTTCATGAAAATCGGAATACCCGGTGGACTGTTATATTATAAGTACGAGCCTTTTATCAAGACTTTTTTTAATGAACTTGGAGTTGATACAGAATATTCAACGGTATCAAATAAAGAAATTTTGGATCTTGGAACGCGAAATTGTATAGACGAGGCCTGTCTTCCCATGAAGCTGTTTCATGGCCATGCGGTTAAACTTCAAAAAAATTGTGATAATGTTGTGGTTCCCAGAATTATGAATTGTGAGTACGGTGAATCAATCTGCCCAAAGTTTCGGGGGCTTCCGGAGCTTGTATCCAGCGGCACAGGAAAAACAAATCAAATCTTTACAGAACCAATTTATATGAATGACCGGGTCAAATTGAAAAAAGCCTTGAAAAAAAGCTGTAGAGAAATTGGAGTGGCCGACCATAAACTGGATCGGGCATTGAACTCTGCATCGGAAAATCAACGGAATTCAAGCTTTGGGCTTAGGGAAACCGGCTATCGCCGCAGGGTTTTTTTAGCCGGTCATCCATATAATATTTACGATTCTTTTGCCAATTTAAATTTACTGAAAAAACTGCATCAACTTGATATTGGGGTTGTTACTGAAGAATGGGTTAGCCAGTATGAAAAAATGGAAGCATTAACGGGTTTGATCAAGCGTCCTTATTGGTTGTTTTATATTCATAATTTTGCGCCTGCCATGGTTCTAATGAAGCGGAATGAAATTGATGGAATTGTTTATCTCTCCTCTTTCTGCTGTGGAACAGACTCCATTATTATTGATATGATAAAAAACAGGATCGGCAGCTTCCCTTTTCTTGTTCTCAAATTGGATGAACAGACAGGAGAGGCGGGATACAATACCAGGCTGGAAGCATTTAGAGAGGTATTAAAATGAAGATCACATTCCCGCATATGGGAGATGCACATTTGATTGGACGAATCTTCTTTTCTGAAATTGGTATCGATATCATAACCCCACAGGCAAATACACTGAATGGTTTAGAGAGAGGGAGTGGAATTTCTCCGGATGAAATTTGTCTGCCTTTTAAGCTAATGATCTCAAATTTAATGGATGCTTATGAACTTGGCGCCGATACAGTAATTATGCCAGCAACCATGGGGCCTTGCAGACTTGGCGAATACGGAGAACTGTTAAAATCAATATTGGAGAAAAAAGGGTACTTTTTTCGATGGATCTTATTGGACTCTCCAAATGACATTGGGAAAAAAGAGCTAATTCGTAGATTGGCATATGTCGTTTCTGATAGTAAAAAGCGTTTGCCGGGAATCCTGTGGGCGCTTTATGGGACCTACAAAATTGTAAAAAGTTTGGAATTGTTAGATCGGAAGGCACATTTTCTTGCGGGGTATGAATTACACAAGGGGGAGTGCAAACAAATTGTATCTGCTTGTCGCAAGGAAATGGCTGAAATTGAGGGAATTAAAAGAGCACTTAGAACCATCCGGTACCATCTCAAATGTTTGGCGGAAGTTTCGGTGGATTTAAAAAAGAAACCACTGCATCTATTGCTCACGGGTGAAATATTTTCTATGATTGAGCCTTTTGCAAACCACCATATTGAGGAACTTCTGATGGATATGGGGGTCTCTTTTGAAAAAAGAGTTACCCTTGGATGGTGGATTAATCGGATTGTATTGAATCCATTTCAATTTAAGGAAATGCTTGCAAGAAGAACAGGGAGGTATAAGTATCTGCCATACTCTATTGGGGGATATGCGAAGGAAACTGTTGAAGAAGGCGTGATATGCAGTAGAAAAGGATATGATGGGATGATTCAGCTGTTTCCGGTAGGTTGTATGCCGGAAATCGTAGCAAAGGCGGTTTTTTCAAAAATGATGAAAGAACAGAAGCTTAGTGTTCTAACGGTAATTTATGATGAAATGGGTGGTGAGGCTGGTTACATTACCAGAATTGAGGCATTTATCGATATGCTGAGCAGAAGAAAAAAGGCGGAGTTATTAAAAGGAGGGCGCGCATCGAGGCCACCGTTTCGTCCCAAGCTTGCTTGGAAAGGCAAAACGGACAGCAGCAAGAGGAGCGAGTCGGAGGCGAAAGCCGTTGAAGGGAACCATAGGTTCCCTAGTGGAAGTAACGCAGCCACGAAAAGGGGGAAGGCAAATGTATTACATGGGCATTGATGTTGGTTCTGTAAGTACAGATTTTGTAATTATGGATGAAAAGAAAAAAATACAGGATCAGCTTTATTTGAAAACAAAAGGAAATCCCATTGAAGCAGTCAAGGTTGGCTTACGGCAGCTCGGGGAGAAATATAAAAGCAGTCAGATAGAAGGAGTGGGAACAACGGGAAGCGGAAGAACCCTTGCAGCGGCAGTCACTGGTGCAGATATTGTAAAAAACGAAATTACGACTCATGGTGTGGCTTCTGCGACCTTCGATCCTGAAATAAGAACCATTATAGAGATTGGCGGGCAGGATTCCAAAATTATATTGTTAAATCAAAGCGTTATTATTGACTTTGCAATGAATACCGTTTGTGCTGCAGGAACCGGCTCATTTTTGGATCGTCAAGCTGAACGGCTTGGCCTTGCAGTAAAAGATTTGGGCGAATATGCACTTCGTGCAGAGAATCCCGTTAGAATTGCAGGCAGATGCGCTGTTTTCGCAGAATCCGATATCATACATAAACAGCAGCTGGGATGTACGATGGAGGATATTATTGCAGGGATGTCGAAAGCCTTAGTACGAAATTATTTAAGTAATGTGGCAAAGGGGAAAGAAATTCTGCCTAGAGTATGCTTCCAAGGCGGAGTGGCAGCAAATGAAGGAATTCACAGAGCACTGGAAGAGGCGTTAGAGTGTGAGATTATTGTACCGGAATATCATAAGGTAATGGGTGCGTATGGTTCTGCAGTTTTGGCACAAGAGAATGCGCAAGAAGATAATAAAAAAACCCGCTTCAAAGGATTTGAAGTGGGTTATGATGAAATAATAACAGAAACTTTTGAATGCAGTGATTGTAGCAATCACTGCGAAGTTGTTATTCTGCATTCCGGAGAACAGCAGATTGGATGTTTCTCGGATCGATGCGGTAAATATCAATCAAATAGTGTGGATGCCTAGATATTAAAGATATATTTAGACGATTTCCCGTCTGAGCCGTTTAAACAAAATATATACAATCCAGGAATTAATTAATGCCATGATTAAGGTGATTCCTGCACGCGGTATTATTAATATAAAATAATTAACATTCGTCATGATGCTGACCCAAAGTGTAGTTAGACCGATGGAAGCAATCAGTTCGGTAATTAAAACAATAATTAAAATGGTAAAATACTTGTCCAAATTTTTGAAATACAATTTCAGAATGCCCGGAAGAAAACCAACAACAGCTGCCGAAAGAGTAAAACCGGGGAAATAGCCAAAGGGTGAAAACATGGTGGTTCCAATGACATCGGCTACAATACCGGTTATGGCACCTGCTGCCGGACCGAGTAATAATCCTGCCAGAATAATCGGGATGTTGCCTAAGCTGATTCTTACCGTGTTGACAGCTATGATCGGCAGGTAAAAGTATAGAAATCTGGTAAAAATGATACTGATCGCTGCAAATAAAGCCAAAAGCATGATGTTTTTTGTTGATAATTTTTTGTTCATAAAAAAAAACCCTCCTCTTTAGAACATAGCACTACACTAAAGAGAAAAGAATTCCTTAATGCAGCAGCGGACGCAATATTGTACCGCAAACAATCTTGTTTTTCGTTCATAAGCGACATCCCATCTTATGACACTTTACGCACAATATTTACTCTACTTAATTATCGATTTTACTATGTTTAAAAGATATTATCAAGGGAAATTAATTCATTTAAATGTAAAAAACCAAGTTGCTCCTTGATACAATTTAACTCTCCGGCAGAAAGAGAAATATTCTGTGATTTAATATAACCTTTTGCTCTGGCGATTGAAAAATCTGTATCCATGACGGCTGATGTATCGAAAAAGAAAGAATATACTTTCTTTTGCTTATGCCATTTATCTGAAAGGTATTTGAACTTTTCCGAGGCTTTATCCCAATCTTCCCGTCTTTAGGAATTAGCACCATGATTGTTTAAGAGGCGTTTATATATTTACGTTCTGAAACCAGCACATTTACGTGCTTTTTTTATTGTCTGAAACTATTGCATAAATTCCTTTTTTATGGTAAATTAAATGGTGTTAAATGGTGTTAATTCGAGAGGATGAAAAATGGCTTATTTTCTTAAAAAATCTAATTTAAAAAAGGGACTTTACCTGCAGATTTATGAATCTTTTTACAACCACGATAAAAAACAGACGTCTCATCGTTCTTACAAGGCTCTTGGCTATGTAAATGACCTGATCTCTTCCGGCATTGAAGATCCTATTTCCTATTATTCTGAGGTTATCCACGGAATGAACGAACAACTGAATCTCTTAAGGCAAAAAGACCGCGAAAAGCAGATATCCTCTTCGCCTGAAAGACATGTTGGGTACTTGCTCTTAAAAGCTGTCCTCGACAGTCTTCATGTCTCTAACTATCTAGATTTCTTACAGCTCCCAAGGAATTTTCAGTTCCGTATATCCCACCTCATAGAAGCTCTAACTTACTGCCGGGTGACAGAGCCATGCTCTAAAAGCAAGACCTTCCATGAGGTACTCCCTTCCCTCTATGACTCTTATGATCTTTCCTATAACCAGATTTTAGACGGCATTGAATACATTGGCAGTGAGTACGAAAAAATTATTGAGATATTTAATCACCAGATCAATCTGAAATATCCATTTGATACCTCTACGACCTATTTTGACTGTACAAACTTTTATTTTGAAATCGATAAGGAAGATGACTTCAGAAAAAAGGGGCCCTCAAAGGAAAATCGGAAGGATCCCATTGTTGGCCTCGGGCTTCTGCTGGATGCACATCAAATTCCCATTGGAATGAAATTCTACCCTGGAAATGAAAGCGAAAAACCCGTAATCCGGGAAATCATACAAGATCTGAAAAACAGGAATAACATAACCGGCCGGACAATACAAGTCGCAGATAAGGGGCTTAACTGTGCAAACAACATCTTGGCTGCACGCAAAAATGGGGATGGCTATCTATTCTCAAAGTCAGTAAAAATGCTTCCAGAGGCTGAGAAAACATGGCTCCTACTGGAAAACGACTATCAAAACGTTTTGGACAAAAACGGGAAACTCCTTTACAGGCTCAAAGAATGTGTAGATGAATTCCCCTATACATATACAAATGAGAAAGGGAAAAAAGTCACGATAAAGCTTACAGAAAAGAGAGTGGTAACCTTTAATCCCAAACTGGCAAAAAAGAAGCAATACGAAATCAACCGGATGGTCGAAAAAGCCAGAGCGTTAAAAGCTTCTCAGGCGAAAAGAAACGAATTCGGCGAATGCAGTAAATATGTAACCTTTACCCCTACAGATAAAAAAGGGAATTCCATGGATGGAAAAGTTGCTGTTTCCCTCAACAGCAACGCAATCGAGGAGGATTTGAAACTGGCAGGATACAACCTTCTTGTAACTTCTGAGACAGGGATGAAAGCACCTGAAATCTATACTGTCTATCACAACCTCTGGAGGATTGAAGAATCTTTTAAAATGATGAAGTCCTATCTGGATGCAAGGCCTGTATTTCTGCAGAAAACGGATTCGATTTGTGGGCATTTTCTGATCTGCTACCTGTCTGTACTTTTGATCAGAATACTGCAGTTTCGTGTATTTGAGAACCGATACTGCACGGAGAAGCTATTAGACTTTATCAAAGATTTCAGAGTCGTGGAAATCCAGCAGGGCAAGTACATTAACATAACTTCTTCATCAGCATTTATCAAAAGCCTATCCGGCGAGTTATCACTGCCACTTACAAATTATTTTCTGGATAGCTCACAATTAAAAAAGATGCTAAACTTCAAATTCTGAGGTTTAGCACCATTTTTTATATTTCACTCCTAAAGTCAGGTACTATGTTTAAAAGATATTATCAAGGGAAATTAATTCATTTAAATGTAAAAAACCAAGTTGCTCCTTGATACAATTTAACTCTCCGGCAGAAAGAGAAATATTCTGTGATTTAATATAACCTTTTGCTCTGGCGATTGAAAAATCTGTATCCATGACGGCTGATGTATCGAAAAAGAAAGAATATACTTTCTTTTGCTTATGCCATTTATCTGAAAGGTATTTGAACTTTTCCGAGGCTTTATCCCAATCTTCCTCATAAACACTGATAATGATGTCGTCTTCAATTGTATTCATAAGTTGATGAATGTTCTTGTCCGCGTAGTTTACAAATATACCCCAAACAGTTACAAGCACGGCGATACTGATAATGGAAACAATCAATGATTTCACTTCAAATTAACCTCCTTCTTTAGTTCTTTTCTGCTCTTCCCTTTTGGATAAACATGAAGCTGTTTTTTCTCGTCAAAAAAACATAAAAAAACTTGAGAGTAATCCATGATTTTTATCTTGGACAGTTCTTTTTTTAGATAACTTTCTTCTTTTCCCAGAAGCTGAAGGTTTTTTTTATATAAAATGCCGTCGGAGATCAAAACCATAGGCATAATTTCTGAAGAGGTGGGAATGTTCATGTCTTCCGGAGTTAGAGGTGCTTTTCCCGGCTTGGGAATGATACTCAAATCTCCGTTTGCTTCTAGTACTGCGTAATCAATATCCGATACAGACGGGTAATTCTTTAGTCTTAATTGTTGCATTAAATCATCAATAGTGATTCTTTGACTCTTTAATTCCTTTTCGTTAATGTTACCACGATTAATTAAAACACTCGGTTTTCCATTGATAATATTGTTAAATCCATGGCTCTTGGTTGTCAAAAAAGATATAGAAACTTCTAAGAACAAAAGCGATATAATTGCGGCAGCGCCGTTGAACAGAGGAATATCAGGGGACTCTATGGGAATTGCCGCCAATTCTGCAATCATAAATAAGATAACCATTTCAAAGGGATCCAATTTTGACAATTCGGATTTTCCCATAACCCTAATAACAAAAAGCACAACAAAATATAAAATAATCGTTCTGATTAAAATAATAAGCATATATTACCTCCGAAAATTTATACTGATCTCTAGCTCACCAAGTCTATGCACCTAACGTACCATAAATGGTACTCCGACTCGCTTCGCTCGCTGCTGTTCATTTTGTCGTTTCAGCTGAAGCTGTGGCAAAATGTCAGGAGGAGGCCATACGGGAATTACTTTAACTGGTCGGAATTTTTTTATTTGGAACAAATTGTCGGCGTGCTTATTCAAAGAAATCACACATTTTAACTTGCTGACTTCCATTGCAAGTATTGTGCGCCCAAATCATGGCTGTTATACTAAAAGTCGGTGATTCTTGAAATCAAAAAAATTTAATCTTAGAAATAGAAAGTCAAAGATGGGTTATAACATGGGGAAAAGATATTACAGCTTTGTTGGGATTTATATATTTACTTATTCAGCAATCGGGATGTTGATGCCATTAATGGGTCAGTATCTTGCGAGCATCGGGTTCAATGGAGTTCAGATTGGAACGATAACGGCAATGGGAACTGCTGTGGGAATTGGTGCTTCACCATTTTGGGGATATCGGTCTCATCATAGCAAGGACAGCACTAGGGTGCTGCTTTTTTTGTGCATCACGGCAACTTTGATGATATCGGGAATCGTTTTTGCGAAGACCTATATCTTATTTTTTCTTGTTTATGCTGTTTTTGCGTTTTTTCAGGTACCCATCATGCCGCTTACAGATGCCATGACCTTGGAAGCGAGGATTCCTTTCGGGGCAGTTAGAAAATGGGGTGCATTGGGATTTGCCGCTGGAGTTTTTATTGCAGGGCAGTTGGCAGACGTTACAAGTCTAGTTATTATTTTCCCATTATGTGCATTGGGCTATACGGCTGCATGGATTATTATGACTTGTTTAAGACGGAGCAGACAAAAACATGCAGAACCGATCAATCATACATCGAAAACCCCGGAAAAATATCAGAAAAATAAGCGCGAAGGCTATAGCGTTCTGTTCGGAAATAAAAAACTGATGGCTTTACTTTTTGCTGCATTTTTTATCTGTGGGACGAATGTGGCCAATAATACTTATTTTGGATTCCTTTATAAAGATGTAGGAGGAAGCGTTGCAGGAATCGGCGTTGCGTTTCTTCTAATGTGTTCAGCAGAGGCTCCTTTTATGGCATGGGCAGATCGATTAACGAAAAAGTTTACGATGGAAAAGGTGATTTTGGTTTCTATGATTATATCTGCTTTGCGCTACTTATGGTATAGTACTGGGCCTGTTCCTGAGTTGCTGATCGGAACCTTTTTTCTTCAGGGCATGGTGAATGGGATCGTTCTGGTTGAATTTGTTCGGTATGTTACAAAGTTAGTGGAACCAGCGATGATTGGTATGGCGATGACATTATATCAGTCGGTCTCTTCCAACTGCAGTTCGATTTTGTGCCAGTTGATCGGAGGTACTATCCTTGACCATTATGGTGGTATCCAGGTGTACCTATTCTTTTCTATTTATAATGTGATAGGTATTCTATTGTATATAGGATTTGGTTTGCATAAAAAATATAAGAAAATTACTAGATATTAGTATGTAAAAAACTCGAAAAAAGTATAAAAAAGAGATTGACAGGCGAAGTTGGATTTGTTAAGATAATTCTTGCTGTCGGGCAGTTTCAGAAATGGACAGGCTGGGCGGCACGGTATTAACAGACGACGAAAATCTGTCGGCGTCACTGAAGCATCGGCCAGAACATTAAGACGATAGATTCGTGACTTTCTAGCCTAAATTCTGTCAGCGTCTCTAAAGAGCCGGACAGAATGTTAAGACGATGAAAATCTACAAATCAGAGATTCGTGATTTTCCAGCCTAAATTCTGTCAGCGTCTCTAAAGAGCCGGACAGAATGTTAAAAAAGATGAAAAAAAGTGTTGAAAATTAGTTGACAGAAACAAGCATCTTTGATACTATGATTAAGCACCTTTCAAACGGACATGTATTCTGAATGAGAGGGTCGATCCAAAATAACGAAAGCTTCGAAAGAAGTTAAAAAAAAGGGTTGACAGACTACCGCGAAAGTGATATTATGTAAAAGTTCGCTAAACGCGGATGCCTTGAAGAAAGGCACTGGACGAAGAAAATCAACAAATTGAAAATTTGAGATTTTCCAGCCCAGCACCTGCTGAAATTTGCAAAGCAAATGAAGTTGGGTGCATGTACCTTGAAAACTCCATAGTGCAGAAATTTAGTCAAAGAGATCTTAACTGATCTCGGAAAACTAAAGTACAAATACAATCAGCAATGATTGGTAAGATGCTGTTTTGAGTAATCAAAACAGGGTCACGTACAATTCTGAAAAAGAAAAACAATAATTCTGAGATTCGTATGCAAATATGAAAATTAGAAATTAGCGAAACGCAATGCGTTTTACTGAGCAAGATTTAACATTTCGGAGAGATTCGAAATCTTAGATACCATTTTATTAAGAGTTTGATCCTGGCTCAGGATGAACGCTGGCGGCGTGCCTAACACATGCAAGTCGAGCGGTATATATTGGAATGAAACTTCGGTCGAATGAAGATATAGAGAGCGGCGGACGGGTGAGTAACGCGTAGGCAACCTGCCCCATACAGAGGGATAGCCTCGGGAAACCGGGATTAAAACCTCATAATGCAAAAGGTTCACATGGAACTTTTGCCAAAGATTTATCGGTATGGGATGGGCCTGCGTCTGATTAGTTAGTTGGTGGGGTAACGGCCTACCAAGGCAACGATCAGTAGCCGACCTGAGAGGGTAATCGGCCACATTGGAACTGAGACACGGTCCAAACTCCTACGGGAGGCAGCAGTGGGGAATATTGCACAATGGGCGAAAGCCTGATGCAGCAACGCCGCGTGAGCGATGAAGGCTTTTGGGTCGTAAAGCTCTGTCCTTGGGGAAGAAAAAAATGACGGTACCCTTGGAGGAAGCCCCGGCTAACTACGTGCCAGCAGCCGCGGTAATACGTAGGGGGCAAGCGTTATCCGGAATTATTGGGCGTAAAGAGTGCGTAGGTGGTTTTGTAAGCGCGGGGTGAAAGGCAATAGCTCAACTATTGTAAGCCTTGCGAACTGCGAGACTTGAGTGCAGGAGAGGAAAGCGGAATTCCTAGTGTAGCGGTGAAATGCGTAGATATTAGGAGGAACACCAGTGGCGAAGGCGGCTTTCTGGACTGTAACTGACACTGAGGCACGAAAGCGTGGGGAGCAAACAGGATTAGATACCCTGGTAGTCCACGCCGTAAACGATGAGCACTAGGTGTCGGGGTCGCAAGGCTTCGGTGCCGTAGTTAACGCATTAAGTGCTCCGCCTGGGGAGTACGCACGCAAGTGTGAAACTCAAAGGAATTGACGGGGACCCGCACAAGCAGCGGAGCATGTGGTTTAATTCGAAGCAACGCGAAGAACCTTACCAGGACTTGACATCCCTCTGACCGTTCCGTAACGGGGACTTCCCTTCGGGGCAGAGGAGACAGGTGGTGCATGGTTGTCGTCAGCTCGTGTCGTGAGATGTTGGGTTAAGTCCCGCAACGAGCGCAACCCTTGTCATTAGTTGCCAGCAGTTCGGCTGGGCACTCTAGTGAGACTGCCGGGGATAACTCGGAGGAAGGTGGGGATGACGTCAAATCATCATGCCCCTTATGTTCTGGGCTACACACGTGCTACAATGGCTGGTACAAAGAGAAGCAAGACCGCGAGGTGGAGCAAATCTCAAAAACCAGTCCCAGTTCGGATTGTAGGCTGCAACTCGCCTACATGAAGTTGGAGTTGCTAGTAATCGCGAATCAGAATGTCGCGGTGAATGCGTTCCCGGGTCTTGTACACACCGCCCGTCAC
The DNA here is from genome assembly GCA_963665645.2 of Anaerovoracaceae bacterium. Lineage (GTDB taxonomy): Bacteria > Bacillota > Clostridia > Peptostreptococcales > Anaerovoracaceae > Anoxybacterium. Next base: position 246,588 of record CAXXQN010000007.1, read on the forward strand.
ACCATGGAAGTTGGGGGCGCCCGAAGTCGGTCAGTTAATAGGCTGCCTAAGGCGAAATCAATGACTGGGGTGAAGTCGTAACAAGGTAGCCGTATCGGAAGGTGCGGCTGGATCACCTCCTTTCTAAGGAGACTTAAATTTCTGCACTATGAGTTTATATATTGAAATTTTCAGCTGAGAGTTCAGCTGGAATTTCAAGCTATATGGGGATATAGCTCAGCTGGGAGAGCACCTGCCTTGCACGCAGGGGGTCAAGAGTTCGAACCTCTTTATCTCCACCAGGAATCTTTTTAGAAGATTCTTTTTAAGCTGTGGACTATGTTCGCAAAAGACTGAAACAAGTCAAGCTTAATTGATTTTCATGTAAAATCAAAAAGAGCAAATGTACCTTGAAAACTGAACAATGCAAAATATAACAAATTAACAACGAAATCGAGGTTGTATCGCGAGATACAGCAAAAGTTAAAAACCGTTGTAATTCAGAGTTTAAGTCTTGGATTACGACAAACGCAAAGTCTTAAAGGCAATGCAAGGGTTTTAACTACAATTTCAAAATTAATTTACGGAAAAATTCAATCCAACTGAACTGGAAAATTGCATTCTGGCTAAAGCCAGGCAATTTCTGTATGGCACCTTCCAGACATTTTTTCGAAAATGTGGATAGGTGCGCAAGCTGGTGAATTTCCGTATGGCACCTACTAAAATTTGCTTTGCAAATCAAGTTAGGATGCCGAACCGAGAAACCAGAAAAATTACGAGTTAATTAACAATAACAAGTAATAAAAAGCTGACTAACGCAGTCAGCGAATCACTTAGGTCAAGTGAATAAGAGCATAAGGTGAATGCCTTGGCACTAGGAGCCGACGAAGGACGTGGCAAGCTGCGATAAGCTGCGGGAAGGCGCAAACAGCCGATCATCCGCAGATTTCCGAATGAGGAAACTCACTTACGGTAATGCGTAAGTACCCTATACTGAATTCATAGGTATAGAGGAGGTAACCCGGGGAACTGAAACATCTAAGTACCCGGAGGAAGAGAAAGAAACATCGATTCCCTAAGTAGCGGCGAGCGAACGGGGAAGAGCCCAAACCGGATTTATCCGGGGTTGTGGACCATTCATAACGTGAAGCATCTATAGTCGAAGAGAACTGGAAAGTTCTGCCATAGAGGGTAATGGCCCCGTAGACGAAATGGATTAATCACAGAGTGGCACCAGAGTACCACCAGGCACGTGAAACCTGGTGGGAAGCAGGGGGGCCCACCCCCCAAGGCTAAATACTACCTAGTGACCGATAGAGAATAGTACCGTGAGGGAAAGGTGAAAAGAACCCCGGGAGGGGAGTGAAATAGAACCTGAAACCTTATGCTTACAAGCAAAGGGAGCGCAAGTGACCTTGTACTTTTTGTAGAACGGGCCAACGAGTTATGGTATGTAGCAAGGTTAAGGTGTTAAGCACCGGAGCCGTAGCGAAAGCGAGTCTGAATAGGGCGTCAAGTTGCATGCTGTAGACCCGAAACCGGGTGACCTATCCATGTGCAGGTTGAAGCGAGAGTAAAATCTCGTGGAGGACCGAACCCATGTCTGTTGAAAAAGGCTGGGATGACGTGTGGATAGCGGTGAAATTCCAATCGAACCCGGATATAGCTGGTTCTCCTCGAAATAGCTTTAGGGCTAGCCTCAGTCAAAGATACTCGGAGGTAGAGCACTGAATGTTCTAGGGGCCTTCACCGGTTACCGAAAACTATCAAACTCCGAATGCCGATGTATTGTTTACTGGGAGTCAGACTGTGTGAGATAAGTTTCATAGTCGAAAGGGAAACAGCCCAGACCAACAGCTAAGGTCCCAAAATGTAAGTTAAGTGGAAAAGGATGTGGAGCTGCATAGACAACTAGGATGTTGGCTTAGAAGCAGCCACTCATTTAAAGAGTGCGTAATAGCTCACTAGTCGAGTGGCTCTGCGCCGAAGATAAACGGGGCTAAAACTTACTACCGAAGCTTTGGAATTATCCTAACGGATAATTGGTAGAGGAGCATCGTATGCGGGTCGAAGCTTAATCGTAAGGTTAGGTGGACTGCATACGAGAGAGAATGTTGGCATGAGTAGCGTAAGGCAGGTGAGAATCCTGCCCACCGAAAATCTAAGGTTTCCTGAGGAAGGTTCGTCCACTCAGGGTAAGTCGGGACCTAAGCCGAGGACGAAGGTCGTAGGCGATGGACAACTGGTTGAGATTCCAGTACCACCGAAAATCGTTTGAGCGAAGTGGGGACACAGAAGGATAAGTTGAGCGCACCGTTGGTTGAGTGCGTCTAAACGTCAAGGGAGATCTGGTAGGCAAATCCGCCGGATCAATTCTGAGGCGTGATGGGGAGGGAAATTAAAGTACCGAAGCAACTGATTTCACACTGTCAAGAAAAGCCGCTAGCGAGATTGTAGGTGCCCGTACCGCAAACCGACACAGGTAGATGAGGAGAGAATCCTAAGGTGAGCGAGAGAACTATTGTTAAGGAACTCGGCAAAATAACCCCGTAACTTCGGGAGAAGGGGTGCCAGCGCAAGCTGGCCGCAGTGAAAAGGCCCAGGCGACTGTTTACCAAAAACACAGGTCTCTGCTAAAGCGAAAGCTGATGTATAGGGGCTGACGCCTGCCCGGTGCTGGAAGGTTAAGGGGACTGCTTAGAGCAATCGAAGGCATGAACTTAAGCCCCAGTAAACGGCGGCCGTAACTATAACGGTCCTAAGGTAGCGAAATTCCTTGTCGGGTAAGTTCCGACCCGCACGAAAGGCGTAACGATCTGGGCACTGTCTCAACAATAGACTCGGTGAAATTGTAGTACCGGTAAAGATGCCGGTTACCCGCAGCAGGACGGAAAGACCCCGTGGAGCTTTACTGCAGCTTGATATTGGATTTCGGCGTTGCATGTACAGGATAGGTGGGAGACTATGAAGCCAGTACGCTAGTATTGGTGGAGTCACCGTTGGGATACCACTCTTGTAACGTTGAAATTCTAACTAGGCACTGTTATCCAGTGTTAGGACAGTGTCAGGCGGGCAGTTTGACTGGGGCGGTCGCCTCCTAAAGAGTAACGGAGGCGCCCAAAGGTTCCCTCAGCGCGGTCGGAAATCGCGCGAAGAGTGTAAAGGCAGAAGGGAGCTTGACTGCGAGACAAACAAGTCGAGCAGGGACGAAAGTCGGGCTTAGTGATCCGGTGGTTCCGAGTGGAAGGGCCATCGCTCAACGGATAAAAGCTACCCCGGGGATAACAGGCTTATACCCCCCAAGAGTCCACATCGACGGGGGTGTTTGGCACCTCGATGTCGGCTCGTCTCATCCTGGGGCTGAAGTAGGTCCCAAGGGTTGGGCTGTTCGCCCATTAAAGAGGTACGCGAGCTGGGTTCAGAACGTCGTGAGACAGTTCGGTCCCTATCCGCTGTGGGCGTTGGAAATTTGAGTGGAGCTGTCCTTAGTACGAGAGGACCGGGATGGACATACCTCTGGTGCACCAGTTGTCTTGCCAAAGGCACAGCTGGGTAGCTATGTATGGAAGGGATAAGCGCTGAAAGCATCTAAGTGCGAAGCCCCCCACAAGAATAGATTTCCTCCAGAAATGGTAAGACCCGTGAGAGACTATCACGTTGATAGGTCGGAGGTGTAAGCGCAGTAATGTGTTCAGCTGACCGATACTAATAGGTCGAACGCTTGACCAATGGTTTCAAGTAAAAAAGGTTGCGAAGGATTTTTCGATACATGCAAGGCGCGGTGAATGAGGTTGAGTAAAGCGTACTTAGGTACGTGTACGAAGCTGAAGGAGCCTGCAACATAGCAGGAAGCGAAAAAGACAAGCAAGGATATTTTGACATTGTTCGGTTTTGAGGGTACATGATACCTTCAAAAACAAACCAGATTGCGAAGTTAGCTTTGCGCAAGAAAGAATGACACAGTATTGCACAAAGATAACGAGCAAGAACGGAAGAATTCCGATTCAGCTGAAGCTGGGGAATTCCCGTATAGCACCTACCAGCGATTTGCAACCAAATCGGGTTAGGATGCGTAAATCCGGTGGCTATAGCGAAGAGGCTACACCTGTTCCCATCTCGAACACAGAAGTTAAGCTCTTTTGCGCTGATGATACTTGGTGGGCAACTGCCTGGGAAAGTAGGACGTCGCCGGTTTTTTAATAAGGCTCCATGGTCAAGCGGTCAAGACACCGCCCTTTCACGGCGGTAACCCGGGTTCGATTCCCGGTGGAGTCACCAAATTGTGTATAGCTCTATTTCATACTGAAATAGAGCTATTTTATTGGCTGAAATATTATAATTGAATGATCAATCAGGTCTTTTTATTCAAATATTATTATGAATTTAATCCATCAGCCTTCTACATTTTTTTATGAGAAATTTTAAATAAGTAATGGATTTTGTTTTATTCTTATTTTTATCAGGGATGTTATCCCATAAAAGAAGAAAGTAGTCGTGAAATGCATTAACAACGACTTTCTCAGTAATAATAAAATTCATCTCGGAATGAAATGAATCATGTGGAAAATTTTTTTTATAAGTTTCAATTAGCACGCGGTCTTTAACTTTCAACATCCAATGTATACCAGACATGTGTGAATATTTTTCTTGGTTTACAAAAGCAATTTCATAGTTATCATACTGTTGAAGTAAATGAACTAAATTTTCTAAATGATAGATGATATCGTTGTAGTCAGGCTTGCTGTTTTTTAGTATATAATTTTCATCGTTAGAATATTTTTTTTTATAGATCAGTTCTTCCAACGATTCTATAAAGCAAATATCTTTAAATTTAAAATATTTCACTTGAATAGCAAAAGCGTCAAGTCTTTTCCGATGTAAGAACAATCGATAGGACAGTTCTTGATCTGTTACTCCACTTAACCTCAAATACTTTTCATATAAACATAAGGGCATTGTAATTGTACTTAACCCACCCTTAAACACATATTTATCTCCCAAAGTCTCCTCAGACTCTGCAAATACTTTTTGAAGCTCTACAGAATTTTGTGAAGGATAAGATTTCAACAAAGGTGTTGCTGAAGTAAGGTCTTGAAAGAAATAGGCTGTCCACATTTCTATGCTTTGTTTTGAGTGAAATATGAATGCACTGTCATTTTGATCTCGTTGATGCGTAGAAAAACTTAAGAGTGATCCGGTTTTAGGTATGATGCATAACTCTTTATCGTTAGAATAATCGGTGTTACGCTTATGGTAATAGACCCTTAGATTGCCTATCGCCAATAGTGATTGAACACCTTCTATAATTTTTATCGTTCGGTTTACATTGTTATCTAACTTAATCATTATAATTATCTCCCAACCACTGCTCAATAAATCCGAAAGTGTTTGTATTAAAAGATTGTTTAGATCATTAATATCGGATAGAAGTTTTAGATCATTGTTAACGGTTAACAGTATAGCATCATTGGGATGATATGATTTGGGCGTTTTTTTTAGAAGATTAATCATAGAATGTAATACTTCTAACGAGCCTCGTACAATTTGTACATTATCACGCCCGGAGGATAGATTCTCTTTTTTAATAGGATTCAGACACTGTAAATTTGTTTTGTTAACTGAATTTGTATGATTAACAGATGTACTACTTGCATCAATGTTCTCTGTAGAGTTGGCAGCACACGAAATTCTTGATCTATAAAGCTTATTCTGACTTTTTATTTTGTTGTGCAGACTAATAGAATATCCTTGAGAATTTTGAAGAATTAATTTGAGATTATCTAAGATACATGCATCGCTTGATTCTAGTAATTGAATATCATATTTGGATAATACTTCTATTAGTGCGTTCTTTTGGGAATGATTGGTGAGTTTTTTTGCGATACGATTCAGAATAAGATCAATATAAGGAGATTCATAGGATGGTACTCGTTCATTACGAAGCCATTTATAAATCAAGGATGAGTCAATATTAATTTCTCTTGCAAGCTTGCTGCTTTTTAGGCTTAAGGCACCAAGAATATCTGATAAACATTCGCCGTAAGTAATATTCTCCTTCATTTTCTGCTCCCGGATTTTTATTTCTATAATTTTCAAAATAGATACTTATTTATTGTACTGCAAAACACATAAGACTGTAAAATATTGCTGATTTTTGTCAGATAATTGGACTGGACAAATTTGAAATAGTAAAGATTTAAACCTTATAATCGTGTATGATAAAAATCAAAGGCTAAAACCAACATAAATCTTGAAATAAGGATTTATGAAAGCATTGGTCATTTCTTGTGTTAAGTGATTGTTTGGGGCTTGATTATAATAATGCGAATGAAAAGGAAGGGTCGTATAATCTTAAACTGAAAAGTTTTGAATACAGAATAAAAATAGGAATGCTTGATTAATAGAAATAAAAGATGTGTAGAAATGAATATAATAGTACGTAGAATGCCTGGTTCAGAAAAAAATCAATTCTTTGAAGTGCTAAAGAGCAATCACTTATCCATTAAATATACAAATCAAATCAATCTTCTTTTCTTACCGTCCAAACTGACTTGTGCGTGTATTCTAACTAGTATTTTGTAAAATAGCGATTAAATACCTGTCAATTTGCCGCAGGCTGATTTGGAAAGTTTATAGATAAAGGAGACATGATAGCATGGCTGATATCAAACTAAAATTTGATAAAAAACTATTTATTATATTAGTGCTAACCATAATTATTTATGTAATTAGTTTTCTATGCTTGAAAAATAAAATATATATCGTTTATCAGAACTTATTTTATGTTCCAATTATATATGCAAGTTTTTGGTATAAAAGATATGGATTTATCTACTCAATCTGCATTAGTGCAATACATTTCCTGTTAATTTTAAAGTATAATACTGAACCGCTTTGGGAAGAACTGGTTCGATTACTAGTTTTCATCGTGATTGGGCTGATTACTTATCAGTTATCCAGTAATTTAAGAGATCAACAATTAAAAATTTTACTTTTGAATAAGAAATTAAATAATGATATTGAACGATTTAATCAAGCAGAAAAGTTGTCCCACCTTGGAAATTATCAAATAGATTTGAGAACAGGGAGAGTTATTTGGTCGGACGAATTGTACCAGATATTTGGTTTTAGCCCAAAAGACTTTAAACCTTCAAGAAGCAGTAGTTTGGATTTCACATATCCTGATGACAGGGATGCTGTTGAGAAAAAGATTGAAAAAGTAATTCAGGAAAAAAGTAGTTTTGAAATGGAATTCCGTATCCTGAAAAAGGATGGCATGATTGGCTGGGTATCATCGACAGGCTACGTTGTGTTGAATGACGAGGGTGAGGCAGAAAGTTACATAGGAACATTGCTGGACATTACAGAAAGAAAGCAGCTTGAAAGACATTTAGAGAGAGAAAAGGAAAGGCTTAGAATAACGATTGCGTCGATCGGGGATGGTGTAATATCAACTGATAAAAATGGAAGGATAACAATTTTAAATAAAGTTGCTGAACAATTAACGGGATGGAAACAGGAAGAAGCCTTGGGAAAACCGATCGAAGCCATATTTCATATCATCAATGAGCATACTAGAGCCCAATGTGAGAATCCGATACATAAAGTTTTTCAAAGTGGACTAATCCTTGGATTAGCAAATCATACTGCTTTAATATCGAAAGATGGAACGGAGAGATCGATCGCAGACAGCGTAGCTCCGATAAAGGGTAGAGATGGTGAGCTTTATGGTGTGATTCTTGTTTTCAGGGATGTTACTGAAGAAAAACGCCGCCAGGAAGAGATTTATTACAAGAGCTACTATGATTCTCTTACAGGGTTGTATAACCGGAGATATTTCGAGGAAGAATTTAAAAGGTTGGATACATCAAGAAATCTTCCTATTTCTATTATCATGGGTGATACAAATGGATTAAAGCTTATTAACGATGCTTTTGGGCACAAACAAGGAGATATGCTTTTAGTAAAGGCTGCAAATGCGATAAAAAATGCTTGCAGGGAAGAAGATATTGCTGCCAGATGGGGCGGTGACGAATTTGTTATATTGCTTCCCCAAACCCCAAAAGAGGAAGCGGAAAAAATCGTAAAGAGGATTGGAAATTCCTGTTCAAAAACGAAGATTGGTTCGCTGAAAGTATCTGTTTCTCTTGGATGGGATACAAAGGAACATAAAGAGGAAGATCTGTCGAGAGTCTTAAAGGGTGCAGAGGACTTTATGTATAAGCGTAAAGTAGCAGAAGGCGGAAGTATGAGAGGTAACATAATTAATTCGATCTTTCATACGATTCATGAGAAAAATCCTAAGATTGAAAGTCATTCTGAAAGGGTTAGCCAGCTTTGCCAGCAGATAGGAGTTGCAATGGAATTTTCTGAGGCAGAAACAAATGAATTGAAAATAAGTGGTCTTCTTCACGATATTGGTAAAGTGGCAATTGATGATGGAATATTACAGAAAACAGAAAAATTAACCGAACATGAATGGGTAGAGATAAAGCGTCATTCGGATATTGGATATCGCATATTAAATACGTCACCCGAGATGTCGGATATTGCTTCTGTTGTTTTATCACATCATGAGAGATTTGATGGTACAGGGTATCCCAGAGGAATTAAACAGAAGGAAATTCCGTTGTTCTCAAGAATTATAGCTGTTGCTGATGCTTATGATGCAATGACAAATGAAAGGTCATATAAAAGAGTTTGGGATAAAAATATGGCAATCAAAGAGCTTAAAAAAAATAAGAGAACTCAATTTGACCCAGATATTGTTGATATTTTTGTGGAAAAAGTATTGCATCATGAATTCATGAATATGAGTGAAAAATAAATTAAGAGAGGTGAACGGTATGGAAGAATCAGATGATCTTGAGGAAGAAGATACTTTAAAAAACAAGTATCTTATTTTTTCAATAGGTAATGAGTCTTATGGCATTGAAATCAGGTATGTGATTGAAATTATTAATGTAGTTCCGATTATAAAGGTACCGGATCTTGCCGATTACGTTAAGGGAATCATTAACTTAAGAGGAAATGTTATACCAGTTATTGATGTCAGATTGAAATTCAAAAAAGAAGAAAGAAAATACGATAATAAAACCTGCATTGTTGTCGTCAATATTTCTGGAGTTTCGATTGGGTTAATTATTGACAGAGTAAATGAAGTCGTCAGTATTGAGGATCAGAATATATCACTACCGCCTATGATTGATCAAAGTAATGATGATACAAATGATCATATTGAAGGTATTGGTAAAATAAACAGCCAGATTATACTCATAATAAATTGCAATAAGCTGCTTGCAGACAGCAAAATAGGAGGAAACGAAATTGAACACTAAAAAGGAGCAATTCATCATAACAATTGGAACATTAATCACATTTTTAATCTTGGGATTTACTGCAATCAAGCTGAATGAAAATGACTTAACAGGATTGAGAAATATCATTGTTACACTTGATTTAGTAGTACTCATCGCGGGCCTTCTGAGTGCTGTTTTTGTGAAAAAGACCATCGCTCGACAAGTGAATGAATTGATTTTTATTGCTGAAAAACTTGCGAGAGGAGAAATTGATGTTGATATAAACGTAAAAGGCGAGGAGGAGGCTGCCAATTTAGCGGCAAGTCTTATCAAGATAAAGGAATATATTCGCTGCAAATCAGAATCTGCGCAGAAAATAGCATTTGGAGACCTTTCTGCTGATGCAAAGCCTATGTCTGATTCAGATTATTTGGCGATTGGTTTAAAATCCATTGCAGACAATTTTACGTCGGTTATCTCAGAAACTGAAAAAATCGCGGATGCCTCTGTGCAGGGAGATCTGGAGATACGAGGCAATGCCGCTTCTTTTCAAGGGGGATTCAAACAAATAATCGATGAATTTAATAGGACAATTGACGGCATTTCAGAACCGCTTCAAATTGCTCAGAATTATATTTACAAAGTAGCAAACGGAGAAGACCTGGAGGATTTGAAAAATCCTTATACCGGACAATTTGGAACTTTGATCAACAATCTTCAAATGGTAAAGGAATCTTTATACATATTACTTGAGGAAACCGCATTGTTAACAGGAGCAGCTGAAAGAGGAGAATTTTCTTATCGCCCTAATTTAAGTAGATTGAAAGGCGGGTATGCACAAATCGTTGGAAGTGTGAATGAAGCTTTGGAATTTATTATTACTCCGCTGAATATGTCGACGCAATATTTAGGTAAGATCGGGCAGGGAGAAATTCCGGAGAGAATTACGGAAACTTATCAGGGTGATTTTAATGAAATTAAGAATAGCATTAACAACTGCATAGATGGTCTGGAGGCATTGATTGAAGGTCGCGATATATTGCAAAAAATGAGTTTAAATGATTATACGAATCGAATGGAAGGTACATACAAAGGTATTTTTGCAAATATTGCAACGGATATCAACTTAGTTTCAGATCGAATCAAACATACGATAGCGATTCTAAACAACATAGCGGCGGGAGATATGAGCGATTTGGATGTCCTTAAGACAATAGGGCAAAGAAGTGAAAAGGATTCCCTGATTCCTTCTGTTATTAAAATGATTGAAAATATTCAAGCTTTGATTAATGAAGCAACAATGCTTACCAATGCGGTTATTGAAGGTAAACTTGATATGCAATCCGATGCTTCGGCATTTCAGGGATCGTGGGGAGAGCTTGTGACCAGAATGAACAACATTCTGGTTGAGGTTGCAAAGCCGCTGAAGGATGTTTCGCATGTATTAGAGGTGATGACAAGCGGAAATTTACAAACGAAGGTTCAAGGGACTTATCAGGGAGATTTTGACGCACTGGCTCAATCCACGAATGTTTTCGCGATGAAACTGCAAAATATTATTAAGGAGTTGTCCGATACGCTTAGCAAGATTGCAGATGGTAATTTAGCTGTGGATCGTTTAACCGCATATGAGGGAGATTTTGTTCATATTTCTGATGCAATCAATGTAATCATTGATTCCCTGAACACTGTTATGAGTGATATTAGCGAAGCATCAGAGCAAGTATCGGCAGGCTCCAGACAAGTGTCTGAAGGAAGTCAGTCACTTTCTCAGGGCTCCACCGAACAGGCAAGTACTGTCGAAGAATTGACCGCTTCCATATCGGAAATCGCATCCCAGACAAAGCAGAATGCTGTCAATGCAAATCAGGCGAATGAATTGGCCTCTGCTGCGAAAGGAAATGCAGAAAAAGGTAATACGCAAATGAAGGAGATGCTAAAATCAATGACTGATATCAGTGAATCTTCTTCCAATATTTCTAAGATTATCAAAGTGATAGATGACATTGCTTTCCAGACAAATATTCTAGCTTTAAATGCCGCTGTTGAAGCCGCCAGAGCAGGTCAGCACGGAAAAGGATTTGCCGTTGTTGCGGAAGAAGTAAGAAATCTGGCAGCACGAAGTGCTGAAGCGGCGAAAGATACAACAGATCTGATTGAAGGATCTATCGATCGAGTACAAGCCGGTACTAAAATTGCAAATGAAACAGCTGCGGCTTTACATGAAATTGTAAGTACTATACAAGATGCGGCAAATCTGGTGGAGAATATAGCTACAGCTTCAAACGAGCAAGCTTCAGGAATCACGCAGATTAACCATGGAATTGAACAGGTGTCACTTGTTGTGCAGAATAATTCCGCAACGGCAGAGCAGAGCGCAGCGGCCAGTGAAGAATTGTCAGGACAAGCAGATCTATTAAAAGAAATGGTCAAAAAATTTGTTTTAAGCAATGCGAATATGGGCATCTCACAATCGGATGTAAAATTCTTAAATGCTGACTCAGGAAATTCGCCTATTTCAAATGAAAAGCCAAAGGTTTTAGTTGACAGAGATGGTTTTGATAAATATTAACAGAAGTTATTTCTGATATTTTTATTTGCAATTGTTCCGGATGGATGCTTTGCCATTCAACCGGAGCAGCCATTTTTGGTTTACTATTATTATTACTATGAAATAAAATAAACCTGATTGCAAAAAAACTGTTGACAGAATAGACTATTATCAAGTAAAATAAATCTTGTTCGGTTTTAATCGAACAGTGGCTATAAAAATGGCCATTGAAAAATCGTGCGCGCGTGGCGGAATTGGCAGACGCACTAGACTTAGGATCTAGCGGGCGACCGTGGGGGTTCAAGTCCCTCCGCGCGCACCAAAAAGACATATTTTCCGTCAAGGGGGAGGTATGCCTTTTTTTATTGCAAAAAGCGTGGCAAAATGAATCTGAATTCCATTGTCATAGAAAGATAAACAGATTTGCTGTGAGGTTTATTTATATAGTATGGAGGAAATATGAAATTGAATTTAACATTTAGACAATGTATACCGGATGACATTCATACACTTTGTAACTTTTCGTATAAAACATATAATGAAACTTTTGCTCACATGAACACGCCATCAAATATGAAAACCTATTTGGAACAGTCTTTTAATATAAGCAAACTATGCGGAGAATTATCAAATAGCAATTCATTATTTTATTTTCTTTATGCCAACGGTGAATTGGCAGGTTACTTAAAGTTAAACGAGGCCCCATCACAAACTGACATAAACAATATGCAATCGCTAGAAATAGAGAGAATATATGTAGCAAAGGAATTTCAAGGCGAAGGATTAGGCAATGTTCTTATGAACAAGGCTATTGATATAGCGAACACGAGAAAAAAATTATATGTATGGCTCGGGGTATGGGAGAAAAATGATAGAGCCATTTTGTTTTATAAAAAGAATGGTTTTTATGAAGTTGGTACGCATTCTTTTTTCATGGGAGAAGAAGAGCAAACGGATTTTGTAATGCGTAAAAATTTATAGCTTTTTTATATGCTATTATCTGCATAATGGAATTAGTTGTTGAGAAATGTAGTTAGCAATAGATTCTTTTGAAATAGTAAATTTTATTTGCAGTGTTTTTCCAAAAGTCCGCTGAAATCGTTCATTTCAGCGGACTTTTTCTTTGTTTATTGCGGCGTAGAATTTGAGGACGGCAAAGTTTGCATAAGGGCAAAGAAATGTTCAGGTTGAAGTCAATGAGGAAAAAATTTTATTGAATGGTTAACATACACGAAAGATGTAATTACCGGAGTGGTCAAACCAAAGTCGATAAGCTCTACAGCATCACAAAAGTGGTGAAAATGAATTTTTAGTTGCGATAACTTATTGGCATCATTATATTTTGACGCCGATGGTGCCCAAAACCTATAATGGAGCATGATTTATGATTATTATTGTAAAATGCCAACAAAACAGCGGTGCTGACACATCTAAACAGCATGAGGATACAGGAGGTAAAAATGAATACCGTCAAAATTGAAACCATATTTGATTTGATGAAAAATAAAGAACCGCGTGGGTTTGAACTTTTATACGAACAGCATTTTCGTATTATGTACGGCATCGCATATTCGGTCACCGGCAACGACGAGCTAAGCAAAGACGCTGTCCAGAATACGCTAATCAAGCTGTTTGGGCTTGAACCACAAAAATTTCCAAAAACACATGAACTGACATGGATTTATACCGTAGTAAAAAACGAAGCACTTATGTTGCTTCGCAAGGAAAAGCCGGCTGTTGATATCAATGCGGTTGCTGAAATACTGCCTGTGATTGACAAAAGCATCGAAGACTTTGCCGATATGGATAACTACTATTCTTTGATTTCGTCGTTGAACGAAAATCAAAAACAGGTCGTCACGCTGAAGGTGTTGGGCGGCTTGAGCCATAAAGAAATATCTCACATGCTGCAAAAGCCGATCGGGACAATTCAATGGACATACAATATGTCAATCAAAAAACTGCGCGTGGCGCTATCCACGATGGCAGCGTTTGTCATCACGTTCGGCACTGGCTTTGTCTATAAGCTAATACATGTGTTTAATACAGAGTACATTGAAATCCCGGAAATGGAAGCGGAACCAATACCACCACAAATTGATGCATCGGTTATTGTACTCGGTGTATGCTTTGTGTTATCGATAGCAACATGGATCGTATTTTTTAAAAACTCGGATAAATTGCCAACAAAACGCTTAAAGTAAAATGAAAAGGAGAATAACAATGAAAAAAAAGAGAACAATCATCTTTATAGCTCTTGGGTGCGTTATGTGTCTAAGTTTAACCGCCTACGCATGTATTGTCACTGATTCGAAGGAATCCATTCAAGGCAGCCAACCTATAACAGCGCCAGCACTGGAAGGTGAAAATACTAATGGTACTGAAGTGCTTGATGTTGTGAAGTTCAAAGGCAAAATTGACAGCATTGATGGGGACGGAGCAATCGTGACACCCGATGAAGGTGAGGATATCCGCAGCTCCGGAGATGCCGTTCGTATCAATATCGCCGATTACAGCAAGCCACTCAACGTAGGCGATGCCGTGACAATCTATTATGACGGTGTAATTATGGAAAGCTACCCGCTGCAGATCAACCTCCTTGGCATTAACGATGAAATGTTCGATATTGAAGAACCTGGCAACAGTACGGATTCAGGTGAATCGGTTACGTTTAATAATCCAGAAGTATTGGAATAAACAAAAATAAATTTTTTATTTTAGATTTGCCCAAAGGAAGTGTAAACAAAAGAGGCATATCTTCCGCCAAGGGGAAGGTATGCCTTTTTTGTTATGTAGAAAAGTATGGCATCATGGATTCCAAACTTATAACATCACATGGATAAGCAGGAATTTAACGGGCGATTTAGTGCTGCGAAATATTCATATACCTGTTCATTTTACCTGATTTTTTTGTACATCAAATGCAAGGAATCAGTTACGAAAAGAGCCGAACAATGTGTCCCGTATGCATTGCGCAGAAAATGGGAATTACGGCAGTCATCACCAGCATATGCAGCAAAAACACTTAGCAGCAGGCAACAATAGGAAGGCTCTGTAAGTGGCATCCTATTGTTGCCCATTATAGGGCAGTTGTTCTGTAACGGATTTTGCGGACACGAGGAACGGCTGGTATAATATCAGCCGAAGAGGTTTCTATCTTAAAAAAAGCCGCGGCATACTTCGCAAAGAACAGCAAGTAAAGTATGAATTTGTCCATCGATATCCCTACATGCTCCTCCGATAGGAGGTATCGAACCGCAAAAGATGCGTGTGAACAAATCTTCTGCGTCCTTGCAAGGAAATGCAGTCATGGGGGCAGATTGGGTTGTAGTAGTGAGGAAGTTTTTGCAATGAAAATGGAGCGAAGAACCCGAATTATTCAGTTTCAAGAATAAGTCAACGTTGAAAGGCGGAGGAACTTATGCAAGAAACAAAGCCATACAGTATTTCCAAAAGAGTGGTAATTACTGCATATGAAAGAGTAAAAGCAAACAAAGGAACGTACGGAGTAGATGAGCAGTCTACTTTCTACCAGCAATGGGAGAAAAGGCAAAGAAAGCCATACGAAAGGAAGTTCGTGGCTGGAAGTTACAGTTAAAGCCGGATAAAGACTTGTGGGACATAGCAAATATGAAATTTCCCCCTACTCGATTTGCCACGAAATATGATATACTGACTATACAGGTTATTCATATAACAGGAAGCGAGGAAAACCAAATGGTTCATTTAGTATATTGTGATAATACAGGCAAAAAGGGCGAGCGTGTTTTAGATAAAATTTTATCTGGCACTAAAACAATGGTTGTAAGAGGAGCGGCTGGCCGTAAAATACCACATAGTCGAGTGTTTGAGGGTGAAATGGTTTATTTTATGGAAAAAGGGACAGCACTTATTTCTGCCTTTGCTATTGTAAAATCCGTTCAAAATTATGTGAAGCTTACAGAAGACGAGATCGTAAAAACACTAAATGGCAATCAGGATAAATTGAATTTAACTGAAAAACAAAAAGAGCGTTGGCATAAGAAATGCTTGTGTCTTGTTGAATTTGATGGTGTTCAGAAAATTGAACCTCCACTTGCTTTTGATCATCAAGGGAATATGGATGACTGGTTGATTGTTGAAAAAATTGAGGATATAGTTGTTGGGACAAGCATACCTTACAACTACGAAAAATCCAAGTTTTAGTACAGAGCATGAGTATTTTATGTATTTGATACCTGCATCTAAATTGAGACTTTCATCTTACTCTTTGCTCTGCGCAGCAACCAGCGCTTTTTCTGCAACAGTCTGTGTTCCGTTTCTACAGCTTCATTTTCGTAAGCAACAGTTCGTATGCGTTGTATAATCCGCGACTGTCCATGAGTAAAAAACGGATTCCCGCTATGGTGAGAATCCGTTTTTTAGCGTTTTTTTATTATGTAGTCAATATCGCTGAAAGCAATATTGACGGAATAACAAAGAAAGTATCTTGATCGTTGTCACCCTTGAGTCGACTGTAATTAATCAATCAAATCAAAGTATTGAATACGCTCCAGTACGCCATCTGTAATATACAATCGGCCTGTGGACAGGTTAACGTCGCAACCCATTGGTGAAAAGAAGTTCCCGCCGCTGTTTGACATAGTTCCCCAGGTTTCTATCAACGTTCCGCTGGAATCAAACATTCGCATGCATTTGTGCGAAGTATCAGCAATTAAAATATTACCTTCAGCATCAATTGTGACACCATAGGGAAGCAGGAATTCGCCGTTGGATTTTACAGTATTGTAGTTTTCCAGCGGGTCGTCGGTAGGCGTTCCAAACTCATCCAGATAAGTTCCTTGAAGCGTGAATATTTGAACCCGGTTATTTCCACAGTCAGCTACAAAAATAGCATCTGTATCGTTATACGTACCGATTTTCAGATCGCAGGGATTGTCGAACAAGCCGCTTGACGTTCCGGACCCGCCCCAGGAACGTACAAATACACCATTGTGGAAGACCTTGATGGTATCGGTAAACCAATCGGAAACATACAGATAGCCGGAACGATCAACCGCAACTCCCCAGGGTTGTGTTACCTGCAAACTGGATGCTGCTAAAACAAAGGTTGGGAAACCGGAAACTTTTTTCACCACACGGCTGTTGCCAAAATCCGCTGCATAGAGGTTTCCGGAGTTATCGATTGTGACCTGTTTGGGATACAAAAAGTAATTTAAAGCAGTTCCATAGCCATAGGGGCCTCCGATTCCACCGTAACTTTTGAGCCAATCTCCGTCTTCGTCAAACACCTGTATCCGGTGGTTAAACGAGTCACTGACATACACATTCCCAGAGTTTTGATCCACGCATAGACTCTGCGCATTGGACAACGTCCCATATGCATTACGGTAAGTTCCATGTTCGGTAAACAAGTTGGTGTTGTTGAAGATAGAATTATACTTCATGATTCTGCTGTGAGAATCCAACACGATCAGTTTGTTGTTCTCCATGATCGCATGTGTTGGTAAAGACATTCCAAGATAGCCGTTTTGAGACTGATAAAAAGTAAAGCCGTTGGCATAGCTGTTGTAAACCATGACACGGTTGTTGGCGCTGTCGGTTACAGCTACCCGCCCAGTGCTATGCTCTACGTAAACACCTCTTGGATGGTTGAAGATACCGGGCTGGAAGCTTAAATAATTAAAGGCATTATAGACACCGTAAGTACCGAACGATGCCAGGTACTGCCAGGATGAGGACGTTTGGAATACCTGAATACGGTTGTTATAGGTATCTGCCACATATAGGCGATCCTGAGCATCGATGGAAAGCCCCTGTGGTACCTTGAACTCTCCTGAATCACTGCCGTAAGAACCGTAAGCGGCTACAAAGGTGCCGCTTTCAGTAAATTTTTGAATGCGGTTATTGAGTTCATCGGTCACATAATAGTTCCCAGAACTGTCCTGCACAATGGAACGGGGGATGTTGAATTCTCCATTACCAGTACCGGAGCCACCCCATTCGGTGGTGAACGCCAATGTGTTGGTGTACTTTTTAATCTTGTTTGTTCCCATTTCGCTTACCAGAATGTTATCATCGTTGTCTACATAAACGAAAATCGGCATATCCAGATCTTCGAGGACGTCCACTTTCTGCAGCGAACTGTTAAGCTTGAGAATACGGTTATTGGCCAGATCTGCCACATAATAATATCCGTTACTGTCCTTGGAAATAGCTACCGGATTCCCAAGCATATAGCCGCTACTGGGGTCTTCCGTTTCGCCGATCATCCCAGCATATTCGTAATAGTTAGAGGAAGAAGCACTGGCATAGCTGAAAAGGGGACAGATGGAAATTAGCATAATAAGCAAACACATAAGAATCTTTTTATTCATAGTTGCCTCCATCACGGCGCTTTGCACCGTCACAAATAATTTATTGCAGAATCGTTCTCTTTGTTATGAGGTTCAAATGTTAACAATGAAGTATGAATCATGATTCATGTTATGTGTATAAAATAATCCTATTGAGAAATATTGTCAATAGGAATTATGCATATAAAAATTTTTCTCACAAAATGTGAAGTTGGAGCGTTTTATTTAAAAACACCATTTTTAAATAATTTCATTAAATCATCAATGATATCATCAGTGACAGGTTGTTCCTCAAAAATGATCCATTTCAGTCCGATGAAATTGGAAACACCGATGAAGCAGTAGGCAAGAGTTTTCGCACTGATGTCATCAATGATTTCGCCGTTTTTTTGTGCTTTTTCAATTCTTTTTGTATAGCCTTTTGCAATATTTTCATAATAATTTCGGAAGGTTTCTTCGTCTACAAATTGGGCTTCCCAAATGATTTTATATAACCCCATATGATGCTTTAAAAAATTAAAAAAAGCTTTAATACCTTCATGCTCCTGATCATATCTTGTATTGCAGTCTTCTATGCTTTCTCTTATTTCGTTTCTGAGAATGCAATTCAGATGCTCAACCAGATATTTAAAAACACTGAGCTTGTCTTTAAAATATATATAGAAAGTACCTGGAGCAATTTCCGCCATTCTTGTTATGTCGTTAATCGATGTATTATAATAGCCTTGCGTGCTGAAAAGCGCTTCAGCAGACTTGCATATTTTTTCAAGAGTATCTCTGCCCCTTTGTGTTTTTGGCTCATTTAGTAAATTCAATAGGAATCACCTCGATTTTTCGCTTATTTAAAAGAAGTGTATCAGAGTCATTTCATTATTTCAAGAAGAATACAATTATTTCATTTATTTAGGAAGAAATTCATATTGACATGGATTTCCTTTAATGCTATATTGAACATGAAAGGTGATTCATGTTTCATAATCTATTTAGTAATTACAAAAATGTTGCACGTTTTTGGAGGGAGGATGAAATTTTATGGACATTTCTGGTAAGCGGACCGGAATTATTGTGCTAATCGGAATTCTATGGATTGTTATCACTTTGTTGGGATGGAAGGAATACTACATGGCAGGTATGTATCTGGGTGTGGTGCTGATGTTGTTACATATGATACTTGGTACAGCCAAGAACGGGAGACTTTCATCCAGGTTGTTCATTTATCCGTTATTGTTATGGGCGGTATTATGGTGTGCAAGTTTCTTTCTATCCAGATATTACGCTGATCTTTTTGCAGGAAAAGTTCCTGACTTTTCTATCTTAGGTTTCCACCCGTCTTTTGCATGGACCATTTTGGCATACTGGTTGGGAGGTATCGCAACGCTTACAATCGGATTCATTCTTTTTCAGGATGAGTGGCTATCAGAG
Source organism: Anaerovoracaceae bacterium (assembly GCA_963665645.2). Taxonomy (GTDB): domain Bacteria; phylum Bacillota; class Clostridia; order Peptostreptococcales; family Anaerovoracaceae; genus Anoxybacterium. Next base: position 266,174 of record CAXXQN010000007.1, read on the forward strand.
GAAGATTGGGAGGAATTTAAAAGTAAAATTGAGATGCTTGAGCAAAGAGAGGTGAATTAAATGTCGGGAAATGTAAAAGTTGTAATTATGGGATTTTCTCTTTTAATGATTTTGGTATCATTTTTCATTGGATGGTGGGCCAAAAAAAAAGTTACATCAAACCAGGCATTCTTCGGAAGTACGGGAATGTTCGGCCCTTTGACAGTAGGATTGTCCAGTACCGCAGGGGTTGCGAGCGCCTTTGCTTTGGTAGGCGTTCCGGGGCTAATCTATTCAACCGGAAATACCATGGCGTTTTGGATGTTGTCATCGGCCGCCTTTGCAATGGCATATTTGGTTTTGGGCAAGAAGATGCGCGCAATGGCTGAAATTGGCAATGTAGCTTCTTTGGGAGATGTCTCCGATTTAAGATTTCATAATAACCGTTACATCAAGGCTGTTCTTTCTATCATTCTGTTTATTGGTTGTGTGGCATATCTTGCTGCTCAGATTAAAGCCGGTTCGGAATTATTCAGTCATCTTCTGGGATGGAATACGATTGTAACCGGATTTATTATCTTCGGTGTGCTGACCTTATACATGGCTTTGAGCGGAGAAGTAGGGGGACTTTTGACACAGGCATTTCAGGGTTTGGTCATGGTAATCGCAGGAGTTATCATTATCATTGCTTTCTTTGTTGTTACAGGAGGATTTGGTGAAGTCTTAAATGCAGTGGACGCCGCCGGTACGGTCACGAAAGGGGATATTTCAAAAACATTCAGTCCTGATTTGCTCAATGCATGGGGATCTTTACCTGGCTCCATTGCCATGGCATGGATGATCATTCCTATTCTTGGAACTGTTGGTCAGCCGCAGGTATTAACAAGGATGTATGCGTTAAAGAACCCGAAAGATATGCCTAGATTGGGTTTATATGCGGCAATGGCTCATTTGATTGTAGGGCTTTTTGCTGTAGTCGTTGCATACGGTGTCTTGTATTTAGTTGCATCAGGAGCGGTTGCGCCTCTGGCAAACGCAGACAGCGCTATTTTCGTGTTTGCTGATTATTTTGGTGTTTCTGTTCAACTATTTATATATGCTGCAGTTTTAGCGGCAGCCATGTCTTCTGCCAGCATGTTTTTATCTCTTTCGGCCAATATCATATCCCGGGATCTGCCTAATGCATTAGGGAAGAAAATTGCTCCGGAAAAACAGATGACGGTTTCCAGAGTTACAATGTTTGTGTTGGGGCTGGTTGCGATCCTGTTCTCACTTACAAGTGCAGAGATGGTAGGTATATTGGGTACCTTCGGGTGGGGCACTTTAATGTCCGGCACCTTCCCGGTCTTTATCATCGGTCTGCTATGGAAAGGTGCGAATGAGAAAGGAGTTGCCTGCGGATTGACAGTCGGATTGATTTTAAATTTACTTTCTCTAACAGGTTTAAAATGGCCGGGATCACTGCCTTGGTACTTTAATGTTATTACCATTTCCATTGCTTTAACGATTCTGATTTCGCTATTTACGAAAGGAAAAGATCTGGAGCCGAAAGTGGAAGTTGTAATCGATCTATAGAAAAAACCTGTCAGCTGATATAATAAAAGAAAATAATGAGCGGTGAGGTAAAAGTAATGAAAATCATTGGTATTTGCGGAAGTCCCAGAGAAGATAGCAATACGCGCTTTTATCTAAAGCAGGTATTGTCTGAATTGGAACAGCTTGGTGCTGAAACGGAATTGATTCTATTAAAGGATTTGAATATTCGAGGATGTAAAGGATGCTATGAGTGCGTCAACGCGAAAAAATGTGTAATCAAGGATGATTTTGGAAGGATATTCAGAAAAATGACAGAAGCAGACGGAATCCTCTTTGGTTCGCCGGTATATCATTCCTCTATTACACCGGAAATGAAAGCGCTTCTTGACAGAGCAGGATTTTCAGGAAGATGGTATTCCAACGATATGAAGGAAAAGAGCGAATCCTATCAATGGAAGGGATCGGCTTTTTCGGGAAAGGTCGTAGCTCCGGTGACTGTGGCAAGGAGAGCCGGACAGAACTTTGCTTTTGCACAAATTTTGTTATGGGCAACCTGTAATGATTGTATTGTAACAGGCTCTACTTACTGGAATGTGGGTGTTGCAGGAAAAGGTGGTAATGTCAATGCGCAAGAGGATGAGGAAGGAATCGGAATCATGAAGCATTTGGCGGGAAATATGGCAAACGTGATACACTGTTTAAAATGATAATCTAAATAACATATTTATAAATTGAAGTTTTGCTTTTAGCCAAAGGAGGCGGGAAAACATGATTAATAATGGATGGATTGGCAATTATTCATATTTCCGAGCGAGAATCAATCCCGAGTCGGAAGCGGTATACGATATCGATTATCAACAGCATTATACATACAAAGATCTGGATATGAGAGCAAATATATTAGCCAATTATTTGAGAAATCAATTCCAGGTACAAAAAGGAGACAGGGTTGCTTTTCTTGCAAGAAACTGTATCGAACTGATTGATGCGTATTATGCGACAGGAAAATGTGGTGCGATTTTGGTTCCGTATAATGCACGGCTTTCGAAAAGTGAACTGGTACAATTAATTCGAAAAGAAACGCCAAAAGTATTATTTTACGAGGATATTTTTTTAGAGCTTATAGAAGCAGCCAAAGCAGAAGTCGATGTAAAACAGTATGTAGTTCTGTCAGGGGACGGATTAGACGGGAAAGATATCATTTATGAAAAAATCATGGAAAACGGTAATCCTGAACCGACTTTTTGCGAAGCACTGGATTTTGAAGACATTCACCTGATCATCCATACCGGCGGTACTACGGGGTTACCTAAGGGAGGAATGCTTTCTCACAGAGCCATACTTTTTAATTCGATGAATGAGGTGTGTACATGGGGAATTTCACATACGGACAGCGCGCACATTTTGCTTCCACTGTTTCATACAGGGGGATGGAATCTTTTGACTCTGCCCCTCCTGCACGCAGGAGGGAGAGTCATGATCAATAAGCAATTTGAACCACAGTTATCCCTGGATATCATTGAAAAGGAAAAACCGACCTTTGTGTTTGGTGCAGCGACGATTTTCAGAATGATGGTGGATTTGCCGACATTTGAAACAACTGATTTTTCCTCTGTGAAATGGATCATGGCCGGAGCTGCACCAACACCGGTCAACATCATGGAAAAATTCTGGAATAAAGGAATACGTTTTGTATTGGGTTATGGTATGACCGAGGCGGGACCAAACAATCTGACTGCACCGGCTGAATTTATGAATCATGCAAAAATACGGGAAAAATATGCCTCTGTAGGAAAGCCGATGTATTTCACTTTGGCTAAAGTTGTTGATGATGACGGAAATGAAGTAGGCTGCAATGAACCCGGTGAATTGATCTGGAGCGGACCTCAGATTTTTTCCGGATATTGGGAGAATGAAGAGGAGACAAGCAAGACATTAAAAGACGGATGGGTTTATTCCGGTGATATGGCCGTTAGAGATGCGGAAGGGTTTTACTATATTGTCGGAAGGAAGAAAAATATGTTTATCAGCGGCGGAGAAAACGTCTTCCCACCGGAAATTGAAAACGTACTGTATGAAATCCCTCAGGTTCATGAAGTATGTGTCATAGGCATACCGGATAAAAAGTGGGGCGAAGTTGGCAAAGCCGTTATTTCGTTAAAACCGGGGGCTGAAATTCCAAAAGAAGAAATCCTTGTGTATCTAAAAGAAAAACTGGCACATTATAAAGTTCCGAAATATATTCAATTTGTAAATGAAATTCCTAAAAATAATGTGGGGAAAATTGTTGCTGCAAAAGTGATGGAACTATATGGAAAGGAAGAAGAAAAATAAAAGATGAAGTCAAATCAAGTAGTAGGCATGAAAAGAATCGGCGTTTATGTTCCAGATGGAATCAGAGACAGCAGCTATATAGGCGAGGCTTCCGGTATCCCTGAGGATGTTGTCCGGAATAAATTTGGAATAAAGCAGATTCACAAGGCCGGGCCGGAAGAATCGGTTTCAGACATGGGAGTAAAGGCGGCTAAAAAAGCGCTTCGGGATTTTGACCCTAATTTGCTGGATTTGGTTGTATATTGCGGCAGCGAATACAAAGACTATTACCTGTTCAATTGTGCGGCCAGAATTCAGCATGAGATCGGTGCGAAGAATGCGAATGCTTTTGAAATTCATTCTCTTTGCTCTGCGGGTGTTTATTCCTTAAAAATATTAAAAAGTATGATGCTTGCGGATAAAAATTTAAAGTATGTTCTCCTGATCTCCTCTTCGAAAGAAGCGGATCTGATCAATTATAAAAACCCAAAAACACGGTTTATGTATAATTTTGGAGATGGTGCGGCAGCGGTCTTGCTGGAAAAAGACCTTTGCGAGAATATCATTATGGAGACTCATATGATCACGGATGGCGCCTTTGCATACGATGTTGGTGTTATGGGAATCGGGTGTAAAAACTTCAATAAATTTGATGAAATGAAATACGAGGATCGTTTTTTAGATGTTCCTGATATTCAGCACATGAAGGAACGGCTTGATCCCGTCACCTTAAAGAATTTTATTGCTGTGATTGAAAAGTCTGCAGAAAAAAGCGGCTATCAGAAAGATCAGATCAATTATATCGCGCCGATTTTTATGAAACGTTCCATCTTAAATAATATTCTGGAGTATTTTCAGCTAGAGGAAGATAACTCCTTTGTTCTGGAAGAATATGGTCACTGCCAATCCGCGGATGCATTGATATCTCTTTCTGAAGGAGAAAAGCTGGGGCGTTTGAAGCAGGGAGATATTGCGGTTCTCATTGGTGCCGGTACGGGATATACCTGGGCTGCAACTGCCGTTTGTTGGGGAAAAAGAGAATAACAATAAAATAGAAAGATTTGAGGTGAAACAGATGCGATTAGAAAATAAAACAGCGGTCATCACAGGTTCCGGAGGTGGAATTGGTAAGGTTACCGCCTTGCTGTTTGCAAAAGAAGGCGCCAGGGTCGTCATCAGTGACGTAAATGAAAAAAATGCAGAAAGTACTGTGAAAGAGATCTTGGAATGCGGTGGTCAGGCATTCAGTGTGCCGACCGATGTAACAAAGAAAGAAGATGTTCTAATATTGATGGAGAGAGCCGTATCGGAATATGGAAAGGTTGACATATTGGTCAATAATGCGGGAATTACCATGGATGCGACGTTACTTAAAATGAGCGAGGGAGCCTTCGAACGGGTCATTGATGTCAATTTGAAAGGTGTTTTTCATTGCGCTCAGGCGGCTGCAAGGGTAATGGCAGAACAGAAAAGCGGAGTGATTCTAAATGCTTCATCCTTTACCGGTATTTATGGTAATTACGGACAGACAAACTATGTAGCATCTAAATCAGCCGTAATAGGAATGACCAAGGCATGGGCAAAGGAGCTTGGACCGAAAGGAATCAGGGTCAATGCAGTTGCTCCCGGCTTTATTGTCACACCAATGACTGACAAGGTACCGGCAAACGTATTAGAGCTTATGAAAGAAAAATGCCCGCTGAAAGAACTGGGAAGGCCGGAAGACATTGCAAATGCGTATTTGTACCTGGCTTCTGATGATGCAAGATTTGTGAACGGTGCTGTATTAGAGGTCACCGGGGGGCTGACGCTGTAATGTAGTGATAAAATGAAACGAAACCCCAGAAATGTGGTCACAAAATCTAATTTCTGGGGTGTTTTATTGTCGTTGTGGCAAAAGTATATCCCTTTCTGGTTATTTAGTTGCTCTATTTCTTCATTAGAGAGTGCCCGAATCTCCAACTTTCACGGGATAAATTACCTGATCTAAGTATAATCTGCTAAAATTCAAATGGATGTAATCGACTTATTTTGATTTTTATGATAATCTATTTTTGTAATTGAAGGAGGTTTGCTGGGCAATGGAAAAAAATATTGATTTTGGTTATGTTGCCGATCTTTATGATTATTATGCGAATAGTGATTTCGATATTGGTTTTTATAAGAAACTTTGTGAAGGCCGCGAAAATATTTTAGAGTTGATGTGCGGAACCGGCAGAGTATCTATTCCATTGATTAAGGAAGGTTATCCGCTTACTTGTGTCGATTATTCCGAAGATATGCTGAATGTTTTCCGGTCTAAAATCGGTGAATCGGAAAAGGTAAAGATTATTTGCCAGGATGTATGCGAACTTGATCTTGAGGAACAATACGATTTGATTATCATCCCTTCTAATTCCCTTTCTGAAATCATCGATAAAGAGAAAAGAAGACAAGCGATAAAGAATATTTACAGACATCTAAAGCCAAATGGTCTCTTTTTCTGTTCTTTGTATAACCCCGAATATCGGCTGCAAATTGCAGATGGAACGATAAAATATCTTGGAAAATATAATCTTGAAAATGGCAGGACAATGGTCGTCACGTATTACAACGTATACTTTAGCGATATAAGAATTATAAGCGGAACACAGTTTTATGAAATCTATGACCCTGGCAATCGTTTGGAAGAAAAGCGTTGCCTGGACATCCGGTTTTCAATTATCACAAAAGAGGAACTTTGTAAAATGGTCAGATCCGTTGGTTTTTCATTAAAAGCGATGTATGGTGATTACGAGCCGTATCATTATGATGAAGAGAGTACCTATATGAATTTTATTTTTATGAAGAAGAAAAAAAGTACAAAGAAAGAAACTTGAGAAATAAGGGATAGAAACAGTGACACAAAACAATGGCACTACGCAAATGATTGTACAGTGCCATTTTGATAGAAACATTAGTTTTTCATTTTAACTTCTTATTTTTTTATAGACTGTTTGCATAGATCCCTATTTTCTTATCTTCAATGGAGATATGCTTTAACAGCCAGTCTATAACCATTTGATTTGCATTTAGAATGACAATGATACTGCCGCCGGAGTCATGGTATTCTTTTTTTAGCGTATTTAGTGCTAAAATAAAATCTGCATGAAGTTTTTTTTGATCGTTATAACCCGGATAGTTGATTGACCTCATATAGGCTTCTTCATCACGGAAATGTTTTTTTGTATATTCGTCAAGGAAATCAAGCATTTCTGATATGAATTCCTTTGTTTTATTGTTTTTACCAGCCTCAAATAATTGATTTGCTTTGTCAAACAGCGTTTTATGCTGATGGTCAATGCTGCTTACACCAACTGCTAAATTGGGTGTCCATTCAATTGCCATGATTCGTTTTCCTTTCGCATTTCTTATAGTGTTTATATTTCAGCTTTCCATAATCCGTGTAGATTGCAATATTCGAAAGCAGCAATTGGAGTTTCACCAGCACTTAATGAAAAAGCAGCCTTTGGTTCTGCGCCAACTTCGAGATATTTGATTTGCCCGCCCAAATTTGTCTGGAGATAAATCCAAGCAATGTGATGCTCGGGTAACATTGGATGTGCAGTACTCCCAACAGAAACGGTAAGCTTACTGCCTTCTGTTTTTACAACAGGCACATGCTTTTCTGTGGCACCATCTGTGGTGTTGGCAACCAGCTCAGCCATTTTTTCTCCGCAACATACAACGGGAACATTTGCATTCTTTATTAATGTGATAATATTTCCGCAGTGTTTACAAATAAAAAATCTTGGTTCTCTCATAGTATCGTCTCCTTTCAATTGATCAACAATCTCTATAAACTAAAAAATTTATACCACATTCTCTTTATCTCAAACAGTCCTTATTGTAAAATTAATTGATTGACATAAAATCAAGAAGGCATGAAATTATTGGAAACAGAAAAAAATGAAAATACAAATCAGCGGAAGGATGCTGAATAAATAGCGGGGAATCTTGAAAGGGATCGGCTTGTGTGATATGATTAACTTGTAGGTAAGTAGTACAGCGGCAAGCTTATAATCTTAAATAAAACCGATAATTCTATTTGCTAAAGTATCGGTGTTTTTTTTGATATTAATTCAGAGGCTGTTTAAGATTGCGGTGGATTTATAAATATTCCAGGAGGTAAGTAGGAAAATGATTGACAGTAAAATTTGGAACAGAGAAGAAACCTTTGAAAGGGAAGAATTTGAAGAGATTCAGATAGAACGGTTAAAAAACACTGTTGAAAGGGTGTATCAAAATGTTCCGTATTATAAGGAAAAGTTTAAAGAAGCAGGAATAGAGCCTGGTGATATCAAGACTCTTGCTGATCTGTCCAGTATTCCATTTACAGTAAAGGATGACTTTAGAAAAAATTATCCTTTTGGGCTTTTCGCATCTCCTAAAAAGGATATTGTCAGATTCCATGCATCTTCTGGAACCACGGGAAAACCGACCGTGGTGGGTTATACGAGAAAAGATATGGATACCTGGAGTGAACTGATTGCCCGCCTGGCTACCATGGCAGGCGTTACCGATGAGGATACGGCGCAGATTTCCTTTGGGTATGGATTGTTTACAGGTGCATTTGGATTGCATCAGGGATTGGAAAAGATCGGAGCTTCTGTAATCCCTATGTCCAGTGGAAACACGAAGAAGCAGATTATGATTATGAAGGATTTTGGAACTACAGCACTGATCAGTACGCCTTCTTACGCGTTACATATGGCTGAGGTGGCTACGGAAATGGGTGTTGATCCCAAAATGGACTTATCCATCAAATGGGGGTTGTTTGGAGGAGAAGGTTCCACAGAAAGTATGCGAAACGAAATCAACGAGCGCTGGAGCATTTTTGCAACAGAAAACTATGGTATGAGTGAATTGATTGGACCGGGAGTTTCCGGTGAATGCATGGCATTAAAAGGAATGCATATCAACGAAGATCATTTTATTCCTGAAATCATTGATTCGAATACCGGAAAGGTCTTAGGTGAGGGTGAAGTCGGAGAATTGGTTATTACCACCATTACAAAGGAAGCACTGCCGATATTAAGATATAGAACCAAAGACATCACATCACTTCATTATGAAAAATGCGACTGTGGACGAACAACGGTCAGAATGTCCAAAATCCAAGGCCGATCGGATGATATGCTGATTTTGGGCGGGGTTAACGTATTTCCGTCACAGATTGAAGATGTACTGTTGCGAATCGAGGGAATTGGACCGCATTATCAAATTAAAGTATTTAAAAAGGGTTACCTTGATAAGATCGAAGTGGACGTAGAACTGGTTGATGCGAACCTGCTGGAATCCTTCACGTTATTGGAGAATTTAAATCAGAAAATCAAAAATCAGCTGAGAACTGTCTTAGGAATTGATGCAAAGGTCAATTTGGTCGAACCAAGAAGCTTGGCAAGATTTGAGGGAAAGGCAAGAAGGGTAATCGATATGAGGGAGGGAAAATAGATGTTGATTAAACAGATATCAATCTTTATACCGAATAAGAAGGGAAGCCTGACGCAGTTAACGGATATTTTGATGGCACACAATATTGATATTCGTGCGATTGCGGTATTTGATACTGCGGAATACGGAATTCTTAGAATTGTTGTCGATGAACCGGATCGTGCGGTAGAAATACTAAAAGAAGAAGGTATTGTAGCAAAGGTAAGTAAGGTGATTGCAGTTGAACCGGAGGATAAGCCAGGCAGTTTAAACGAAATCTTTTCCATCCTGAGAGATTCCAATATCAATATCGAGTATATTTATTCTTTTATCATGAGAAAGAAGGAAATGCCGTATATTGTACTGAAAGTGAATGATCAGGAAAGGGCAGCAGATGAACTAACTGCCCAGGGAATCAATGTGATCAATAAAGAAGAGATTTATGGGAAATAGGGTTGAATTGTTGCATTAGAACCAAGTGACTCTAAATATTAAATCTAAGCTTTAGAATTCCGTCTTCGCTGCTGATAAAGTCAATCTTCAGTGAAGATGGAATTTTTTTTGCGATATTTAGGGCGTCTATGTTGATTGTAATATTATCCTTTGATGTCGCGAGAAAGTTCAGCTTCGCCATTTCTGATGCAGCCTGCAGATAGCTCCCCTTCAGGCCGACAGCCTTGACTGCCATGTTTTGCATAAAGTTGCCCTCAGACTTAACGTCCTCTTTATAAGTAAAGCGAATTCGATGCGCATTTTCGTTAAAATCAAATTGGGAAAAGGTTAGCATATAGACTGCTTTTATTCTACCCAGTTGCTTTGCATTGATATTCAGATCAACAAAGACAGAATTTTGATGAAACGAAAGCTGGTAATCGTTTAGATAGGGCGAAGCCTTATCCATAACCAGCATTTTTATATCCCGGTTGATGACTGATTCTGGAATCGCAAGGATTCCCCGTTCGATATCCTCCGGTTTAAGATTTTCAAGGAGAGAAGAAAGCATTTCTTTATTTTTGAGCAGAAAGGCCAGAAATTTCTTTAAACCTGCATCTGTCATAGTTATCACCTCGTATTTTCGTATAGGATTGGCTGATTCTGCAGTGCGCAAATATTGTGCCTGATCTTATTATACCACAGACAGGAATTAATTAATCGAAGGGAAATAACATCACTAAAAAAATTCCAAATTACCCTTAGATTTCTTCAGCCTAGTCCATTGCATTTTTGAAAAGCTAATGTTAAAATGTATAATTGTTCTATAGATACTTTTTAATTAGAAAGGTTGTGGGAATTAAAAGTTGGAAAAAGTACAATTACATGGATTTAATAACTTGACAAAGACACTGAGCTTTAACATGTTTGACATCTGTTATACGAAAACCGTTGAAGATAGAAGGGCATATATAGAATATATTGATGATCAGTATAATGCTGCCAAACTGACAGAAATTCTAAAGAATGTAACAAATATTATCGGTGCCCAAATTTTGAATGTTGCAGTACAGGACTATGAACCGCAAGGTGCAAGTGTTACAATACTTATTTGTGAGGAAAGTGCACCTCCGCAATCAGAAGTTCAAATTGACAATCCTTCTGTTGTTGCTCATTTAGATAAAAGTCATATTACCGTACACACCTATCCTGAATACCATCCAGATGGAGGTGTTTGTACCTTCCGCGCAGATATTGATGTCTCTACCTGTGGAGAAATATCACCTTTGATGGCATTGAATTATCTGATTGAAAGCTTTGCAGCCGATATGATGACTCTGGATTATCGTGTCAGAGGATTTACAAGAGATATTACAGGGAGAAAGATGTTTATTGATCACAAGCTTAATTCGATCCAGAACTATATCAGCCAGGATCTGATTGATCAGTATTATATGATCGATGTCAATGTATTTCAGGAGAATATCTTTCATACCAAATGCAAGCTGAAAAGTTTTGACTTGGACAATTACTTCTTTAATTTTTCTGTGGATGATATTTCCACAGATGAAATCAATATGATTACAGGGAAATTAAGAAAAGAAATGGATGAAGTCTTTTACGGTAAGAATTTACCGGATAAAGTGTAAAAAAAACGGGAGGTATATCAATGTTATTAAAAAATTGTGATTTGTGGTATTCAGAGTATTATATTGATGATGATGTAAAACTTTCTCTTAAGATTGATGAGGTTCTTCATGTAGAGCAGACTCCGTTTCAGAAACTTGAGATGTTCCGGAATGAAACCTTTGGTGTATTTATGGTTTTGGACGGTTATACTCAGGTTACAGAAAAAGATGAGTTTGTATATCATGATATGATCATTCATCCAGCGATGTGCGTCAATCCCGATATCAAGAATGTTTTGATTATTGGTGCAGGCGACGGCGGTACTGCAAGAGAAGTTGCAAGATATAAAACAATTGAGAAGATTGATATGGTAGAGATTGATGAAGCAGTTGTTAGGGCCTGCCAGAAATTTATGCCTTCTACTTCTTCGGTGTTTACCAGCGAACCTAGATTAAATCTGATGTTTGATGACGGGTTGAAATTTGTGAAGGAAGCCCCAACCGGAGCATATGATCTGATACTGGTTGATTCGACAGACCCGGCAGGACCTGGAGAAGGCTTATTCACTGTAGGTTTTTATCAGGATTGTTTTAGAGTGCTTAGTGACAAGGGAATTCTGATCAACCAGCATGAAGGTGCATTCTACGAAGGCGATATCGAAGAGATGAAAAAAGCACATGCTAAAATTAAGAAGACCTTCCCGATTGCAAAAGTATTTGGCTTTAATACACCGACCTATGCATCCGGGTACTGGTATTTTGGATTTGCGTCCAAGTGTTTTGATCCGATTGCTGACATGAAGCCGGAAATTTGGAATCACTTCGGATTAAAGACGAAGTATTACAATGTAGATTTACACAAGGGAGCCTTCGCCTTGCCTAATTACGTGCAGGATATTCTTGCTTCAGTCCAAATTTAGAAAATATAGAAATTCTAACAGATAACCTCCTTTTAAATGTAGAAAGGAGGTTGTTTTATATATGATAACTAAACGATATAATGTTTATTTGAATCGGCTGATAATGATAACAGAAAATTGACTGTTATCATTATCTATTGTAAAATGAAATAACATTAATAGATACTAAAATTTAAAATTCATACAATAGAAACGAGAGAGGAAGCTATGAAGGATAGTTTTGGCAGAGAAATCAGCTATATGAGGATATCCGTTACGGATCGGTGCAATTTGAGGTGTAAGTATTGTATGCCGGAAGAAGGCGTTGAGAATCTTGGACATGATAAAATCCTATCTTTTGAGAACATTCAAAAGATTGTAAAGGCAGCTGCAGAGCTTGGTATTACCAAATACCGGATTACCGGGGGCGAGCCTTTGGCAAGAAAAGGAATCGTAAGTCTGGTGGAAAGCCTAGCGAAAATTGACGGGGTCAAAGAATTGGCGATGACGACCAATGGCATCATGCTGGCAGAACATGCGGAAGCATTGAAGGAAGCGGGACTCAATAGAGTAAATATCAGCGTTGATTCTCTCATCTATCAAAAATATGAAGAAATCACCAGAGGAGGTGATCTTGATGCTGCTTTTGAAGGGGTGAATGCAGCATTAAAAGTTGGGTTGACACCATTGAAACTAAATGTAGTTGTGATGGAAGGCTTTAACGATGATGAAATTCTAAATTTTGTTCAGCTTACCATAAACCATCCCATTGATATCCGGTTTATTGAGTTGATGCCCATTGGACAAGCAGCAACTAAGAGTGGTTTTCGTTATCTTTCCTGTGAGAAAATGAAAAAGAAGCTTCCAAGTTTGATTTGTCTGGAACAACAAGATGGGGTGGCCGACATCTATAAATATCCGGAAGCCAAGGGGAAAATCGGATTTATCAGTCCAATGAGCAAGCTGTTTTGTAGTGAATGCAATAAAATTCGGTTGACTGCAGATGGAAAGCTGAAGCCGTGTTTACATACGGATCAGGAAATTGACCTGAATGACGTATTAAAAACAAAGGATGAAGCATTCCTGAAAGAGACGATTTGTAATGCGATTCTTTTGAAAGGCGAGAAGCACCATTTGAATGATGGAGCTAAACCTATTGAAAGAGATATGAATCAGATCGGAGGATGACATGAGTGAACTGACCCACATTGATAAAAACGGACGTCCGAGGATGGTGGACGTGGGTGAGAAAGAAAATACGAAAAGAATTGCCATAGCAAAAGGGAGCATTTATATGAAGCAGACAACGCTTGAGCGAATTAAAGCAGGCTCCATGGAAAAGGGAAATGTTCTTTCGGTAGCCCAGACCGCAGGAATTATGGCGGCCAAAAATACGGCATCAGCAATCCCCATGTGTCATAATATATTGATAACCGGAGTTGAAATGGATTTTAGCTTAGATGAAACCAATTCGGCGATTCATATTGAGGCTTGTGCCAACACCGTTGGAAAAACAGGAATTGAAATGGAATCTTTGCATGCTGTGTCTGTTGCGGCCTTGACGATTTATGATATGTGTAAAGCAATTGACAGGGGAATGCGGATCACGGATATCAGATTAGTAAAAAAGTCCGGTGGAAAATCTGGTGACTTTATCAATGAATGACGTTGCAATTTAGTGGGGCGATTTTCAACTAAAAATTGGACAGAATGTTAAGACGATGAAAATATGCAAATCATAGATTTGCCTTTTTGCCGCAGCTTCAGCGGCAATGGCAAAACGGACAGCAACGCAAGCAAAGCTTGTGTTGGAGTTCCGGAAACGGAATGTTGTGATTTTCTAGCCTAAATTCTGTCAGACGATTTAAAAAATCGGACAGAATGTTAAGGAGGTTTGCATATGGCTAAGGTATTATCAATCAATATCAGCAATAAAACCGGAATCGTAAAGCAGCCCGTTGAGCAAGCTGAGTTTATCCATGGGGGCATCAAGGGAGATGCTCACTGTGGGTGTGATGAAATTAGGCAAGTCAGTCTACTTGCCGATGAAAGTGTAGATAAGATGAGGGCGATGGGCCTGAATCTGGGGGCGGGAGTTTTTGCTGAGAATATTACGACGCAGGGGATGGAATTAAAAACCCTGCCAATCGGAACAAAACTAAAGATCGGTGAAACCATTCAAGAGGTATCGAAAATTGGCAAGGAGTGCCACGACGGCTGTGCGATTAAACAGCAGACAGGAACTTGTGTTATGCCGACAGAGGGGATTTTTACAAGGGTTTTGCAGGGCGGTATTGTGAAGGCTGGAGACAGCATCGAGTTCCTGTAGTTATATTGTATACATTCACAGGATAGTATTGATTTTACTGATTATACTACTATATAATAAGATGGTTACAGAACGAAATGGATAATTTTGAAAATGGAGGGGAACATGGCAAAGGTAAAAATTACGGAGACAATTTTACGAGATGGCCATCAGTCTTTGATTGCGACTAGAATGACCACCGAGGAAATGCTTCCTGCACTGGAAATATTAGATGGAGTTGGGTATCACGCAATGGAAGTATGGGGAGGCGCGACGTTTGACGCTTGTCTTAGATTTTTGAATGAAGACCCATGGGAACGATTAAGAATCATCAGAAAAAATGTGAAGAATACGAAGCTTCAAATGCTGCTTAGAGGTCAAAACCTTCTGGGATATAAACATTATGCGGATGATGTGGTAGATGAATTTGTAAAAAGAGCGATCGGAAATGGTATTGATATCATCCGTATTTTTGATGCGCTGAATGATACCAGAAACCTTCAAAGATCCATTGAAGCAACGAAGAAGTTTGGCGGACATGCACAAGGAACCATTTCTTATACCATCAGCCCGGCGCATACGAATGAAGTTTTCATAAAGCTTGCTAAGGAAATTGAACAGATGGGAGCCGATTCCCTTTGTATCAAAGATATGGCCGGCCTTCTGAGTCCGTATAATACTTATGAATTAGTAAAGCAAATTAAAAAGGAAATTAAGATACCACTGGAACTTCATACCCATGCCACCAGCGGATTGGGAAGCCTGACGTATATGAAGGCGGCGGAGGCTGGTGTCGATATCATTGATACAGCGCTTTCCCCATTTGCAGAGGGAACATCTCAGCCGCCGACAGAACCATTGGTGTATGCATTGAAAGGAACAAAATACGATACGGAACTGAATATGGATCTTCTGAATCAGGCTGCTGAATATTTCAGGCCAATCAGAGAAAAATATATTGCTAATGGATTGATGGATCCCAAATTGATGGGTGTTGATATCAATACGCTCATTTATCAGGTTCCGGGGGGAATGCTGTCCAATCTGGTATCGCAACTGAAGCAATCCAATGCTATGGATAAGTATGAAGAAGTCTTAAAGGAAGTACCTAGAGTTCGTGAAGATTTAGGTTATCCGCCGCTTGTGACGCCTACCAGCCAAATCGTAGGTACTCAGGCAGTATTAAATATCGTAACCGGTGAAAGATACAAGATGGTGCCAAATGAAGTAAAACAGCTTGTAAAAGGTATGTATGGAAAGACAACAGTTCCGATCAAAGCGGAGATCATAAAGAAGATTATCGGGGATGAAGAGGTCATCACTTGCAGACCAGCCGACCTGATCGAACCGGAGCTGGAGAAAATCAAGAAAGAGGTTGCAGAATATGTGGAGCAGGAGGAAGATGTTCTAACAAGAGCACTGTTCCCGCAACCGTCCGTTGCATTTTTCAAATATAGAAATGCAAAGAGATATCAGATAGATTCCTCATTGCTAAATGAAGAGGATATGGTTTATCCGGTTTAGTTTGTATGAAAGAATGCTTATAAACAAAATACAATCAAAAAGGGCTGATCACTTGACCAGTCCTTTTAAATTTCTTCAATGAGATAAATCCCTTCATAATTGCTCAAAAGATCGATTGCGTCTGTACGTTTCATTCCTTTTGGAATTTTAATGGACAAGTGAAAACCGATTCCACCGGTTGCAACATGACCGGTTTTGTTGAGGTGAGAACTTTGGATCTGGATTCCCTTTTTTCTTACGAAACTTTGATACTCCTTCAGTATCGGCAGAGAATCCAATTCCACATATAAATCCATTACGCGGGAGAGGTCATAAAAGTAGTTTTCAATTCCCCTTAGGAATTTCAGCGATGCAAATACAAAAATGCCTGCAATGACTGCTCCAGAGTAAAATCCGATTCCCAGGGCAAGTCCAATGCAGGCGGAAGTCCATAAGCCTGCTGCTGTAGTAAGTCCTTTGATTTTCTGACCACCGGTTACCAGGATGGTTCCGACTCCCAGGAATCCAACACCGGTAATGACCTGAGCACCCATTCGGGAGGGATCGGTGATATTTGTCATCGTTTCATAGATATACTGATTGGTTAGCATGGCAAGAGCGGCACCTACACAAACAAGAATATGCGTTCTAAAACCTGCGGGATGCTTTGCCGCACCTCTTTCCAATCCGATAATTCCGCCGAAAATCACAGCAAGAAAAAGCCGGAACGCTACGGAAAACATTCCTGCATCATAAAAGTAATCCGGTAAAAGGTGCATTAAGTATTTCCTCCCTCACAAAAGTTTAATTTTAATTCTATATTATACCATGTTTCAAAAAATTATGTTACAATGAGACAGAAATAGGATAAATAATTGAAGATGTGATTAATATCGGTCAATTAATATTTTGTAAGAAGGTGAGGTCTGGACGTGTATCGGGAGATAAAAAAGAAGAAACTCATACTCGAAAATAGAAAACCTTACACCAAAGAAGCGGCAGAGTACATAGAAGAACTCAATCTGGTTGACTGGATTTATACTTCCATGAGGCTGGACGGAAGTGGTATTTCCAAATCCAATGTACAAAAAATTGTAAAAGGCGAGTTTCTGGTTGATGTGACAGTCAACGATCATGCTGCAATCGAAAATTATGAGAACGCAATAAAACTTGCTCATGATATGGTCGATATGGAGATTGAACTGAATGAAAAATATCTTTTTCGATTTTATCAAATGCTTGCGAATCCTATGAAGCAGGAGTATCGGAGAACAAACCCTGTTCTTTTTATGTTGGATTATAATCCGCCCCATCCCGGAGAGATCGAAGAACAGATAGAGATTTTGTTTCAATGGATGTATGTAAATGACTTCGAACATAATCCGATTCTCAGGGCGGCATATCTTCATAATAAACTTATTGAGACATATCCTTTTGAAACCCATTCGGAAGCAATCGCAAGAATGGCCATGTATTACGAGTTGATCAGAAACGGGTATCCTCCAGTTCTTCTGAATTTAAGCGAATCGGAATACTCTGCAGCCATAAGAAGCTATTTAAAAAAAGAAGAGATTCAACCCTTGTATGAACCTTTGGAACGAGGAGTATACAATAAGCTGGAAATCATGATGCAGTTAACCGCGGTGCAGTAATCGTAAAAAGGCGGCAGAACAATGCTCCGTAAATGAAACATTGCTTTGCCGCTCCTGATTTGTAATGAATTATAGTTGCCGTTATTCTTTATCTGAAAGCATTTGCTCTACATTCTCAAAGGATGTGGAGCCTTTTGATTTTTTTGCATTGATACATGCCCGGATATCTATTTTTTCATAGATATCTTCATCAAATTTATCAGAAAAGCCTTTCAGTTCTTCCAAGGTCAATTCTTCAATGGCCTTTTTCTTTTCAATACAATATAGGACGATCTTGCCAATGATTTCGTGACAATCCCGGAAAGCAAGCCCCTTGCTTACTAAGTAGTCTGCAGCATCTGTAGCATTCATAAATCCTGATTTGGCAGCCTGCTCCATCACATCGGTGTGAACTTTCATGGTTGCAATCATTTGAGTAAAGATTTTTAAAGAGCTTTTTAATGTATCACTCGCATCAAAGACCGGTTGCTTGTCCTCTTGCATATCTTTATTATAGGCGAGGGGAAGACCTTTTAAAATGGTTAACAGACTCATTAGATTTCCATAAACTCTTCCGGTTTTACCGCGGATCAATTCTGCCATGTCCGGATTTTTTTTCTGCGGCATAATGCTGCTTCCTGTACTGAACGCATCATCGATTTCTATGAATCGGAATTCGGAGGAACTCCATAAGATCAGTTCTTCGCAGAAGCGGGACATGTGCATCATTGCAATGGAGCAGCAACTCAAAAACTCAATGGCGAAATCCCGGTCACTTACAGCATCCATGGCATTTCTGCATATTTTCGAAAAACCTAATTCATCAGCTAAATAGTCACGATCCGTATGATAGGTTGTTCCAGCAAGTGCTCCTGACCCTAAAGGCAGAGAATCGGTTCCTTTATAGCAGTTTAGGAAGCGCTGAATATCACGGGAAAACATTTCCCAATACGCCATCAGATGAAATGCTAAAGTGACAGGCTGCGCCCTTTGTAGATGGGTATAGCCTGGCATAACTGTGTTCTGGTTTTCCCGGGCAATCGCGGTCAAAGTTTTGCTTAATTCTTCAAGCAAACCGACAAGTTCTTTTATTTCCTCTTTCAAATACAGACGGATATCTACGGCGACCTGATCGTTTCTGCTTCGTGCGGTATGAAGCTTTTTCCCCACAGCACCAAGACGCTCTGTTAGAATACTTTCGATGTTCATATGAATATCTTCCTGATCAATCGTAAATTCGATTCTGCCAGTCTCGATATCTCTTAATATTTCAAGTAAAGAAGACTCTATTTCTAGAGCCTCATCTTCACTTATAATGCCTTGCTTTGCCAGCATTTTTGCATGAGCAATGCTGCCGGTGATGTCCTGTTTATATAATCTCTGGTCTACGTCTATGGAGGCATTGAATTCTTCAGCCAACGAATTCTCCGCCTTTAAGAACCTTCCTTTCCAAAGTTTCATCGTTCTTTTTTCCTCCTTGCTTGTTCTGTTTCAGTATCGCTCTGATTTTCATAGCCAGCGAGAACAGATTGATAAAGCCTTCGGCGTCTTTTTGATTATATACTTCATCTTTGCTGAAGGTTGCAAATTCTTCACTGTATAAAGCATTCTCCGATTTAGATGCTACCGGCAGACAATTGCCTTTGTAAAGCTTCATTTTCACTGTTCCGGTAACCAGCTCCTGAGTTGTGTTTACGAAAGCGTCAATGGCTTCTCTCAATGGAGTGAACCAAAGGCCGTCATATACCAACTGTGCATATTTTTGCCCAACTATATTTTTATATGCCATGGTATCTCTGTCAAGGATTAATTTTTCAAGATTACTGTGGGCTTTATAGAGGATGGTTCCTCCTGGTGTTTCGTAAACACCTCTTGATTTCATTCCTACAAGACGGTTTTCAATAATATCGATGGTTCCAACTGCGTTTTCACCACCTATTTTGTTTAATTCGGTGAGAAGCTCAACTGGAGACATTTTCTTGCCATTCAGTGCTACAGGCACACCTTTTTCGAAGTCGATATCGACAAAGGTTGGTTTGTCTGGTGCTTTTTCCGGTGGTACGCTCATCACGAGGATATCATCAAGATGTTCGTTCCATGGGCTTTCCAAATTTCCGCCTTCATGACTGATGTGCCAGATGTTTTGATCTCGGCTATAGATCTTTTCTTTTGACTGAGCGATCGGAATATTATGACTTTGTGCATAAGCGATAAGGTCTTCTCTGGATTCCATATCCCAGAATCTCCAAGGGGCAATGATCTGAATGGAAGGATTAAGAGCCTTGATGGTTGCCTCAAAACGAACCTGATCATTTCCTTTTCCTGTACAACCGTGGCAAATATAAAAAGCACCTTCTGCTTCTGCAACTTCCACAAGCTTCTTTGCCATAAGAGGTCTTGCCATGGATGTGCCGAGTAAATAATCATTCTCGTAAACGGCACCTGCTTTCAATGTCGGCCAGATACAGTCGGTGATAAATTCATCCTGAATATCAATTATGTAGGATTTGGAAGCACCTGTTGCATAAGCCTTCTTTTCGACCGCATCAAAGTCTTCCACCTGACCGGCGTTGCAGCAGACGGCGATGACTTCATAATTGTAATTTTCCTTAAGCCAGGTCAATATGATAGAAGTGTCTAAACCGCCAGAATATGCTAATACTACTTTTTCTTTTGCCATTTTCTTTTCCTCCTTTTTGGGCATCTATAGGAATGCAATGTCCTTCTATAAAATGATTTAACAATGATTCAAAATAATTATTGAAAAAAGTATACCACTCAAATGCGAAGATATCAATAGAAAAAGTAAATATTTATACATAAAATTTTATATTTATGCAAAGAGTGAGGAATAAATGCTTTGTTTCAATAAATTCAATTAATCCAGTCGAATTTAACATATAATAATCAGGGAAGCATTCGTGTATTCTATTCGATACGATTTCACTAGTTTACTTTCGTATTTTTTTTTAATATAATAGAAATATCTCTGAGATATGGAGGGAAAGCTTTGAATATTAAGCAAATTTATGACGAATTGTCATTGCGGATAGATAAAAACAAAATGATGTTGGATGCACCGATGAAGGAGTATACCTCTTTTAAAGCAGGAGGAAATGCTGCGCTTCTGGTTCAGCCTGAAAGTGTTGAAGAATTGTCTTATCTTTTGAAGGCACTTACGGATTGGAAGATCAGACATCTTGTCATTGGAAACGGCTCCAATTTCTTAGTTAAGGATACGGGGTTTCAGGGTATTATTATAAGAATCGGGGAAGCATTTCAAGAAATTAATTTAACCGGGAATCGAATTAAAACTGGTGCGGGGGCGTTGCTTTCTGCTGTAGCCAGAGAAGCCAGCAATGCATGCTTAACTGGATTTGAGTTTGCCTCAGGAATCCCGGGAACCGTCGGAGGGGCAGTCTTTATGAACGCGGGCGCTTATGATGGTGAAATCTCACAGATTATAGAAAGCGCAGAGATTCTTTCTCAGGATGGTACCCGCACATTCAGACTTGAGAAAGAGGAAATGGAATTTTCTTATAGGCATAGCGTTCTCCAGCGGACAGGAGACATTCTTTTGTGTGCGACCTTCCATTTGGAAAAGGGTGATCAAGAAACAATCACGGGAAAGATGAGAGAGCTGACTGCCAAGAGAACGGCGAAACAGCCGCTGACCTATCCAAGTGCGGGAAGCTTTTTTAAACGGCCGCGTAATCATTTTGCAGGAAAGCTGATTCAGGATGCTGGATTACGTGGATTAACTCTGGGAGGGGCACAGGTATCGACGCTGCATTCCGGGTTTATTATCAATATTGGAGGCGCGACTGCATCGGATATCATTCATTTGATGGAAATTGTACGCAGCACTGTATATGAGGAATTTGGCGTATTATTGGAACCCGAAATAAGAATTATAGGAGACGAGTAGTTGAAAAAAAATCATGAAAAAAAATATCGCCTATTATATGATATTCATACCCATACGACCTTTTCTCATGGAAAGGGTTCGATTGAGGATAATGTAAAGGTGGCGATTTCCAAAGGTCTTACCGCCATTGGGATTTCGGATCACGGACCGGGACATGTGACCTATGGCCTCAAGAGAAAGAATATTCCTGTGATGCGTAATGAAATAGAACGTTTGAAACCGCTTTATCCGCAGATTGATATCTTGCTTGGCGTAGAGGCCAATATTATCAATCCATCTGGCAGGTTGGATGTTACCACCACGGAAATACAGCAGTTTGACTATCTTCTTGCAGGATATCATTATGGTGTTTTTGGAGAGAAGCCGATAGGGGCTCTTGGGCTTCACATACAGAATTTTGTCTTAAGTGGATGGTTTCATAAAAGCACAAGGAAGCAGCAGAAACTTAATACGGAATTAGTGGTTCGGGCGATCTATGAAAATGAGATCAAAATATTAACTCATCCGGGTGATAAAGGGGTGTTTGATATTGGAGAAATCGCTGTGGCTTGTGCAGAAAGAGGAACTCTGATGGAAATCAGTACCTGGCATGACTGGCTTACTGTAGAAGGCATCAAGCAAGCGGCGAAGACGGATGCACGTTTTGCTATCAGCAGCGATGCACATACCCCTGAAAGAATTGGGGACTGCCAAGGTGCAGTTGATCGAAGTATAGCAGCAGGACTTGAATTGGAACGGATCGTAAATTTAATTGTAGAGTGAGTAATGCTAGATAGGATAAAGGAAAGACAACGTATAATTGTTAAATAACGAAAGAGGTTAGACATAGTGGATGTAATTATCGTAACAGGATTGTCAGGAGCAGGGAAGAGCCAAGCCATGAATTGTATGGAAGATATGGGCTATTACTGCATTGATAATTTGCCGCCGGCATTAATTAAGAATTTTTTGGATTTGATTATGAGGGATAAGGTATCTATTGAAAAAGCGGCTTTTGTAATTGACATCAGGGGGGGAGAATTTTTTGACGATTTGAAATCCAGTCTGACAGAATTGAAAAAAGCAGGATTGCAGTTCAAAATTATGTTTCTGGAGGCTTCTGACGAAATTCTGATTCGAAGGTTCAACGAGACTAGAAGAACGCATCCCCTTTCTTGTGCCGGGAGTACTGGAGAAGGGATTAAAAAGGAAAGAAAATGGCTTCTTGAAATCAGAGAAATAGCCGATTTTATTATTGATACATCGAATATGAAAGCAGCTCAGCTGAATGAGGAAATTCGGAAGCTGCTTCTCTCTAAAGAGGAAAGCTCAAGCTTTACTATCAGTATACAGTCTTTTGGATACAAGCACGGGATTCCACTGGATGCGGATATGGTATTTGACATGAGATTCATTCCTAATCCATATTATTTAAAAAGTATGAAAAAACTGACAGGAAATAGTGAAAAGGTTAGTAAGTATGTGTTGAAATTTTCTGAAACGCAAGAATTTCTTTGTACGGTACATGAATTAATTGATAAACTTATTCCCTTTTACAGTAGAGAAGGAAAATCTCATCTGGTGCTTGCTTTTGGATGCACTGGCGGACAGCATCGATCCGTAGCAATTGCAAATGAATTCTCAAGGCGTTTTCGAGAGGAAGGAAAACGTGTGATTACCGTACATCGTGACCTTTGATTTTGAAAGGAAAGATAGATGATGAATGAACATTATATCGGGCCAAGAGTTGTAGTGATCGGAGGAGGTACCGGTTTATCTGTTATTTTGCGCGGTATCAAAAAAATTACGGATAATCTTACGGCGATCGTAACCGTAGCCGATGATGGGGGCGGTTCAGGCATTCTGAGAGAAGACCTCGGAATGCTGCCTCCGGGAGATATTCGAAGCTGCATTCTGGCCATGGCCGATGAAGAGGGTTTAATGCAAGAACTGTTGAAATACCGGTTTACTGAAGGTATGCTGGAAGGACAATCCTTTGGAAATCTGCTTATCGCAGCATTGAATGGAATTTGCGGAAACTTTGAAGATGCAGTGGCAAAGACGAATGAAATTCTTCGTGTCCGGGGACAAGTGCTTCCGGTCACCGGTAGTGATATTCGGTTAGGCGCGAAATTAGAGAATGGATCTCTTGTTTTTGGCGAGTCTCAGATACAGCCGGAAGTAATGAGGCAAGGCAGCCCGATTGAAAAAGTTTTTTTGATTCCGGAAAAGCCAACTGCTACCAAAATGGCTCTTGAGGCAATACATAAAGCGGATCTGATTTTAATTGGACCAGGAAGTTTATTTACAAGCATTATCCCTAACTTTTTGGTGGACGGCATTTGCAGAGCAATCAAGGATGCAGTGTCAAGAAAAATTTTAATATGCAATATGATGACTCAGCCAGGGGAAACAGACCATTATTCGGTTTGGGATCATGTATCAAGAGCCAATGAGTACCTTGGAGAAAATGTGATTGAATACGTGGTTGCAAATAATAAGGTGATTGATACAGAATCGTTAAAGCCGTATAATAAGGATGGAGCAGAGCAGATTATTCCGACAGAGGATGACAGGCGTCTGCTCAATGAAAAGAAAATTTCTTTGATAGAAAATAATTTTGTCGAAATAAAAAAAGGATATATCCGGCATGATGCGGGTCGTATCGCAAGTGTTGTTTACGGACTTATTTGCGATTAGATATATTTGGTCGCAGAATTCTACTGCGAATTTTATTTAATCTAAAGGAGAAAAACAAATGGAAAAACTAATTATTACGGCAGCAATATGCGGCGCAGAGGTAACAAAGGATCATAACCCTGCAGTCCCATATACTGTTCAGGAAATCGTTAGAGAGGCAAAATCTGCCTATGATGCGGGCGCATCCATCATTCATCTGCATGTCAGAGAGGACGACGGAACGCCGACTCAAAGTAAGGATAGATTTCAGGTGTGTGTGAATGCGATCCTGAAAGACTGTCCGGATGTAATCGTTCAGCCTTCGACGGGTGGTGCGGTAGGAATGACGGATATGGAAAGACTTCAATCCACCGAGATTGTACCAACTCCAGAATTTGCAACGTTGGATTGCGGTACTTTGAACTTTGGAGGAGACGAAATTTTCATTAATACAGACAATACCATCTTCAATTTTGCAAAGATTATGAAAGAGAGAGGAATCAAACCGGAGCTGGAAGTCTTTGACAAAGGTATGATCGACATTGCATTGAAAGCTCATAAAAAGGGTCTTCTCATTGAACCCCTTCACTTTGACTTTGTTCTTGGCGTTCAAATGACTGCTACCCTTCGTGATCTGGTTTTTATGGTGGGAAGTATTCCTTCCGGAAGCACCTGGACGGCATCTGGAATCGGAAGAAACGAATTTGAAATGGCGGTCGCCGCAATCATTATGGGTGGTCATGTAAGAGTTGGATTTGAAGACAACTTATATCTTGAAAAAGGTGTTCTTGCAAAGAGCAACGGCGAACTCGTTGATAAGGTAGTCAAACTTGCTAATCTTTTGGGAAGAGAAATTGCAAGTCCAGATGATGCAAGAAGAATTCTAAGCATTAGCAAATAAAATAGTAAAAATTAGGAGAATGATATGTCTTTTTCTGCAACAACGAAAAATGCAATATCTCGGATAGAGTCTGAACGAAAGTGCTGCAAATTGGCAGAGATTGCAGGATTTATCCGTATGTGTGGAACCATTAAGCTTTCCGGTGGCGGAAAGCTTAATGTTATGCTTTTAACAGAGAACCCTGCGGTAGCAAGGCATTTTAAGAAGTTGATCAAAGATTACTTTGGAACAAATGCGGGACTGGTAATCGCTAAGACGACCATTCTTAAAAAAAGCCATTATTATGAATTGATGGTTCGTGCAGAAATGAACGCAGAGCAGATTCTTAGAGAAACGGGGATTCTCATGGTAAGGGAAGGCTGCAACTATATCAGTGATGGTATCTACTCTGATTTGATTAAGACAAAGTGTTGCAGAAAGGCGTATCTGAGAGGTGTTTTTCTGGGGGCTGGTACCATCAGTGACCCGGAAAAGGCCTATCACCTTGAAATTGTATGTAACAGTGAGATATTAAGTAATGATGTAAAAAAATTGATTAATAGTTTTGGTCTGCATTCTAAATCAGTTGTAAGAAAAAATAGTTATGTGGTATATCTAAAGGAAGCAGAGCAGATCATTGATTTTTTGAACATACTCGGTGCCCATGGCCAGCTGCTTGATTTTGAGAATGTAAGAATCATAAAGGAAATGCGAAATAAAACCAATCGGATTAATAACTGTGACAGCGCGAATTTGGATAAAACCATCAATGCGTCAATCCGACAGGTTGAAAACATTAAGCTAATCGATCGAACAAGGGGCATATCCTCTTTACCGGAGAAGCTTCAGGAAGCAGCAAGACTTCGTTTGGAAAACCCGGAAGCTTCTTTGCTTGAACTTTCTCAAATGATGGATCCGCCGATAGGAAAGTCGGGCATTAATCATCGGTTTAAAAAGATAGAGGAGATTGCTGAAAAAATTCGAATCACATAAAAGATAAGATAAGTGTTCTAATGATTACATTTTGAAGTGATGGTAATTGACTTTTGACATTTCGCAGGGTTTTGTTAAGATAGGTCATAGACTTATCTTTTTTATTGCTTTTCAATGAAATAAAAGGGGTGAAAGCACTATGATTGAAGACAATGAAATAGAAAAAAGATGGAATAACAAGCTACATATGCTGTATGAAAATGAATTGTGGCTGAATGAGCAGGCGAAAAAAGGACGAATATTAAAAAGTTTTGATAGAGCATCGGCTTGTTTTACTGAAACACATCCGGAATATATCAGCTATAAAATTATTGTTTTAAATCAAAAGAAAGCGAAAAATCAGATTAAAGTGATAGAACATCAAGGGTTTACTTTTGTAGGAAGCTGTAATGAATACCACATATTTTATATTAATGAGAAATATGGACATATACGCCCAAGCTTAAATGAGAATATGGCAGAATTTGCAAGGAATTGGCTCAATAAGCAGATGGTAAATAGCTTCGCATGGAGTCTGATTGCCATAGCTCCTATTATGATAACAATTATTTTCGTACGGGATAACATAATTCAGGCGTTTGTGGAACTACCTACTGTTTTCGATATCCTTTTGGGATTTGCTGTGATTACTTCGATCGTGGAAGGAATCCATGAGTATCGGGCAGTAAGCCGAACGAAAAAGTACTTTCTTGAGCAGGAAGAATATCGGTCGGTCTGGAGGACGAAAAAGTCAATTGCAAAGTGGGCTTGCTTAATTACAATTGGTATACTGGCTTTTGTTTTTCTTTTTCAACGGTTTTATTTAAAGCCGAAACAGTATTCTATCAGCGAGGTACAAAAGACAATGCCAATTGTGCTCGTTCAGGATATAGAACAAGATACGGGGCGATCAGAGAGAATAGCAGAATTTCAACGGACCGTAAACAAAGATTATCATGCGGAGATAAATCATACGTTGTTGGCTTCCAATCAATATCGTGCATGGCAGACTATTTCCGGCAGCTATATGATGACAGACTATTATGAGGTTGCCATTGAAAGCTTGGCCCAGCCATTAGCCAGGGAACTTCCCTTAAATGATATTACAGATACAAAAAAGGAGGAACTCAAAAGGGTAGATATTGAGGGGTTGGATGCCGTTTACACATGGAAAGATGGTTCTTGCGTCAAAGTTTCCGCATGCAAGGGAAATCGGGTGATGTATATTTGGAACCTTGGCGATATGCAGATTAAGGACATTTTGAGGGAAATAGCAGAGGTTTTATAAATAAGAATCAAACATAATAGACTGAAATGAAAGAAAAAGTTGAACCGCCACAGTTACTTTGAAAGGTTCAGCTTTTCTTGTGATCGTTATTGATTATCAAGATAAAATTATTGATAAACGATAAAATTGTATTGACATTCAATAATGATAATCATATAATAACAATGAAAATCGTGTATTCATTTTAAGGAAAGGAAAGAAGAAAATGTGGAATCCAAGTAAATCCGTTGTGGCTTCATGCATCTGTACTAAAATTATGATAGCTATTGTGATCGGTGTTGCTTTTACAGCTCCTTTTCTGGTAAAAGGCTATGTCTCATACACCATGAAAGATCCGGATATTATTCGACCTTTGATTGTAACGATCTATGTCTGTGCCGTGCCGGCATTGATTTCGATGCTTGCATTAAACAAATTATTGGAAAATATTAAAAAGAAAGAGGTTTTTGTTCAAAAAAATGTGAAATATCTGCGTATGATCTCGTGGTGCAGCTTCACGGTATCAATTATTCTGCTTGTATCAGGATTCTATTATCTTTTGTTTTTAGCGATTGCGTTTGCCGCTGCTTTTTTTGGGTTGATTTTAAGAGTAGTAAAAAATGTGATCGAACAAGCCGTTATCATTAAGAATGAAAATGATTTTACAATCTAGAGAGGAGGGTTCGATATGGCCATTGTGGTAAATCTGGATGTAATCATGGCCAAAAGAAAGATTTCGGCAGGTGATCTGTCGGATAAAATCGGTATTACACCAGCGAACCTTTCCATTTTAAAAAATAATAAGGCAAAAGCCATACGATTTTCCACCTTGGAGGAAATCTGCAAGGTACTGGATTGCCAGCCGGGGGATATTTTAGAGTATAAAAAGGAGGATTAGAAATGAATGAGGAAATATCAGGGGGAAAGAACGGAGTTTTTTATGAAAGAATTGGATCGGAAACCTCAGGCACTAAAATCAATAAGATTAATCCAATCCCGATGAATTTTTCGGCATTGGACATCGTATTTGCTTATGGGATGCTTGTTTGCGGATTCCTTTATTGGAATCTGATCTCTGTTATCAGTTTGGGATTCGGCGTTACTCTTTTTACGGTAATTTTGTGTCTGGCTGCTGCTGTTTATTTTCGCCTTAGCATGTGCAAACAGTCAAAGGTCAGTCTTGCATTTCTTGGAATTATTGCACTGTCAGCCTTGAACTTTTCACTTTTGGATGGGATATTAATCAAAGGCCTGAATTTTATTTTTCTATCGCTTTGCTTTGTTTACTGGGTTTGCCTTTCGACAGGAAGCCGTTTGGAGAATAAAATATCGATATACATGATAAGCGACATGTTTCATGAGTTGTTTGTCATTCCTTTTTATAATTTTACCTGCTGCTTCTGCGGGGCAAGACAGGTCTTCGTAAAAAATAAAAAAGGAAAAGGAGTTCTGAATGGTATCCTTGGCATACTATTTTTTCTTCCTGTGTTGATTGTGGTGATTACACTTCTTACCGATGCGGATGCTGCCTTTGAGGGGTTAATGGATCGCATTCAGCTTTCCTTTTCGGAAAATATGTTGGAATATGTCAGCCAGATCGTCCTTGGGCTGCCGGTTGCGTGCTACTTGTTCGGATTGATTTACGGGAATCGTTATCAAAGGAACACCGGGTTTATGACGCTGGAGTCCGTGAATAAAAATGTAAAGGCCTTCCGTTTTGCTCCTGATGTAACGGTGTATTCGGCACTTACTGCATTGAATCTGGTTTATGTGATTTTCTTCCTGATCCAGACAACGTACTTTTTTTCTGCTTTTGGTGATAGTCTGCCTCAGGCGATGACCTATGCCGAATATGCAAGAAGGGGATTCTTTGAGCTTTGTGCGGTATCGGGAATCAATCTTGCGGTCATTGTAATGGCCCATTTAATTGTGAAGAGGGAAAAAATTAAAATTTTGCAATGGGAAACAGCCGTATTGTGTGTTTTTACCATCGCGCTCATCGCAACTGCAATGAGCAAAATGGGAATGTATATCAGTTATTACGGATTGACCAGACTAAGAATTTACACCAGCTGGTTTATGGTTGTTTTATTGCTTATGTTTGTAATTATTCTCTTAAGACAGTTTAAGGTGTTCCAGGGAACAAGGATTGCAGTCATCGGTTTTATTTGTCTTTTTCTGGCGTTGTGCTATGGAAATGTAGACGGTATGATTGCAAAGTATAATATTGATCAATATCAAGCTGGTGCATTGCAATCACTCGATGTTATCGCTATGTCGGAGCTTTCTGATGGGGCTGTTCCATATCTGTATGATTTGTATCAGGAAACGACAGATCCAGTTATGAGGGATGATTTGCGAGTAGCGATCACAGAACGGTTTGGATGGGAAAACGGAAGAGCAACATATCAAGAAAGTTTTCGCGATTTTAATTTACAGACGTATAAGGCAGATCAGATCCGTAGCAAATTCTTTGGGCATTAAATCAGGGAGATGTTGTCTCCTTGTTATTAAATCCATCGAGAGTGAATTGAAATCTCAGATTTTTCCATTCACTCTTTTTTTATGGCAAAATCAGTAGTATAATTAAGGGTAATGAATAAACCGCTAATCTGCAAAAAGATTTATTAAGGCCGGATGAAATCCGAGGTGAACTTTTTTGAATTGTTCAGTGAACCCGAATTAGGAAGTGCATAGAGTTAGGTGAAAGCAGGTAATAATAAGTTAATGTCGGCAGTAGCCGACTGTCAGGAGGTACATCGTGGTTGAGCATAAAACAATAGTAAGAGTTATTTATGCGGATACAGATGCTATGGGTGTTGTGTATCATACAAATTATATTAAATGGTTTGAAGTTGGAAGGTGCGAGCTTCTTCGCAGCATAGGCTATCCTTATGCACGAATGGAAAAAGAAGGAATCCTGCTTCCCGTTGCCGAATGTGGCTGCAGATATAAACTGCCGGCGGTTTATGACGATATACTGGAAGTTACGGCACGTATTTTTGAAATGAAGAGCGCAACCGTTTCGCTGGAATATGAAATCAGAAGGCAGGAAACCGGAGAATTATTAGTAACAGGTTTTACAAAGCACGCTGTTACGGATCCGAGTTTTAAACCGATTCGTCTTCGAGATAGAAACAAAGATTTATATGAACTCATTATAGAAGGATAGGAGGAAAAAGATGAATATTCAATCGTTGTTTGAAAAAAGCGCAGATTTTCATGGTCATCAATGTCCTGGCCTTGCCATTGGTGTCAGAGCTGCTGTTGAAGCGCAAAAATTATTAGGAATTCAGCATTCCAAGGATGAGGAGATTGTTTGTATTACAGAAAATGACGCCTGTGGTGTAGATGGGATTCAGGCGATTCTTGGATGCAGCGCAGGGAAAGGCAATCTCATTTTTCGAATTCGGGGAAAGCAAGCATTCTCCTTCTTTAATCGGAACAGTGGAGATAATGTGCGGCTGGTCTTAAAGCAATTACCTCAAATGGAAAGGGAGGCGAAACAAAGGTTTATATTGGAAGCCCCTCTGGATGAAATCTTTGAAATAAAAAAACCCGGCTATCCAATTCCGGAAGAAGCCAGGTTGTTTCCGTCAATTCACTGTGAACTTTGCGGAGAAAGTACCGCCGAACCGTATATCCGATTGGAGAACGGAAAGAAGGTATGCCTCGATTGTTTTCACGAATATTATAGAGTTTAATTGAGCGAGAATGTACGCTTTAAACTAAGTATGTTTTATATGTGTTTCAAGTCAACAAATTTTGAAAAGAAAATTTCAAACAGTTCAGGATCATATTGCTCCTTTGAATTTTCCATAATCTGAAGTGATTCCTTTACGGAATAAGCCTTTCTGTAAGGCCTGTCGGAAGTCAAAGCATCGAAAACATCACAGATATTTATAATCCTCGCAATGACGGGGATTTCTTTTCCAATAAAGCCAATAGGATATCCAGAACCATCATACCTTTCATGATGAAGCAGTGCCGCAAACAATACATCTGACGGGAATTTGTATTTTTGCAGAATGCGGAATCCCTGCTTTGAATGTTCTTTGATTTGATTAAATTCATCACGATTTAACAGATCCTGTTTTTTTAGGATTGGAAGAGGCGTGATGGATTTTCCAATATCATGAAATAGTCCAGCATAATATATCAAAATTTCGTCAAAATCGTAGCGAGACTGTTTCAGCAGTTGAATGGAAAGACTTGCAACGTTTAAAGAGTGTTGATATGTAATTGAATCAAATTTTAGCCTTGCTTCAAAGTCAGTAACCTTTTCTAAATAGCTGTTTGCAGCCTCGTCCGGTTCATATAGAATACTGTTCATTTCTGTATCAACTCCTTTAGCCTGTCCAAGTCGAAAATTAGTGTGTTTATTTAGTTTTGGTACGAAAATATACTGCTTGTTATTCATATTACCACCGGTGTTTTCTCTTGTCAATAGCAATCGGTTTTTGTCTATGGTTTTAATTTTGCAAGTTTTAATTCCTTAGAATATTATGGTAATTACCAAATATATCTAATGTTTTTTTGGCCATAATTATTATATAATAGGATACCATTATCGTTAGAAGAGTTAATATAATCGATGAAGTAATTAAAATTAGATAGGATGGAAAGATGAACGAAAAGAATTATAAAAGGCTGATACTCAAAAGTGCGGGAGAGATTATCAATCAACAGGGGATTAAAAAGTTGACTGTGGCGAATATTGTTAGGATGAGCAAAATCAGCAACCGTAATTTTTACGAATGTTTTTCATCAAAAGAAGAATTGCTGGAAGAATTAAGGAACTTATTCAATGAGCAAGGGATGCAAATACCCGATGAGAGACAGCTGCTGTTAGAAAAGGCGGCGGAGATGATTGCACAAAGTGGTTTCAATAACATTACCTTAGAAACGATTGCAAACTTTGCGGGAATCAAACGAGGACTTGTTTATAAATATTTTAGCGATAAGTATGAATTATTGGAATGCTGTGTTGAGTATTTTTCTGAAAGGATAAAAGGTATTACAAAAAAGCTGTATGAAGAAAATGAGGATAATCCGGAGGAATTCATAAAGAAATATATGGAAAATATGGTTTTTTTCATAAACCGTTCCAGTGATTCAACAATGCATACTGAAGTATGGGGTCATGTTGGTTATCGCTATAGGATCAGGAAGTTAACATTGAGCATTCAAGAATGTTTTCGTGAGCATATGATAAAATGTTTGAAAAATGGTATTGATCAGGGGATATTTAAGAAGGATTTGAATTTGGAATCTGTTACTGATTTTATGTTATTTACCTTTAACGGGATGTCCTTTTTTCTTAAAAAAGAAGCAACGGAAGATCGAATATCAAAAGAAAGCGCAGAGCTGATTTTAAATACTATATATCAAATGATAAGAATTGAGAATCGTGAATAACAAAGGCATCTTAAAAATGGTATAGAAAGAACCTCTGTGCATTAGAAATGCACAGAGGTTCTTTCTGTTTTCTATTATATTCCGTTTATCATAACGATAAAGTTTTTGCTATTTAACGATCTCACCTATTGTAGAAATCGTCACCACCTGCCATGGAATCATCTTGCCGCTGTTTTTCAAGGCAGTGACCGCAGCATTCTGAATTCCGCCGCAGCATGGAACCTCCATACGCACAACCGTTACACTTTTAATGTCATTGTTGGCCAAGATGGCGGTCAGCTTTTCAGAATAATCTCCTTCATCAAGCTTCGGACAGCCGATTACGGTGATTTTGTTTTTAATAAAATCATTGTGGAAATTCGCATAGGCGTAGGCGGTACAGTCCGCTGCAATAAGCAGGTTTGCTCCATCAAAGTAAGGTGCATTGACAGGAGCCAGCTTAATTTGAACCGGCCATTGACGCAGCTGTGATTCTATACCCTCTGTCTGGATTGGTTTCGGTTCATTTTTTGCTCCGGGGTTTCTTTTTAAGGCTCTGGACTGACTTCCAGGGCAACCACAAGGCAGATCCTGATGTTGAGTAGCAGTTTTCTGTTTCTTTTTTATATTCTCCTCAACGGCAGTTTCGTCATAAGCGGCAGCTTCTCTTTCTACAAAAGATATGGCTCCAGTCGGGCAGGCAGGAAGACAGTTCCCTAGCCCGTCGCAGTAATCGTCGCGGATCAATTCTGCTTTTCCATCTACCATGGCAATGGCGCCTTCGTGGCATGCATTTACGCAGATTCCGCATCCATTACATTTTTCTTTATCAATATTTATGATCGTTCTTATCATTTTTCATACCTCCAATATTAGATTGCTACATTTGCGCACCTAAAGTTCCGTTTTGCTTGATTTCTAGATTTCTATTAAAAGTTCAGCGTTATATTTGTTTTGCTTTTCTATCTTTAGTATAGTAGAATCATATTGTGATTAACGTTGCATTTGCAACAAAGGAGTGATTTTTATAAAACATAATACAAAAACCTTAATGTTATCTTCTTTATTTCAAGGCATATCAGAGTCTGATCTGGAAGCAATGCTGAATTGCCTTGGAGCTTCAGAACGAAAATACAAGAAAAATGATGTGATTCTATTGGCAGGAACAAAAGTTACTTCAGTCGGTGTTTTAGTGGAAGGAAATGCACAAATTACAAGAGAAGATGCGGAAGGAAACAGGGCAATCCTGTCGGAGATTGAGAGAGCAGATATTTTTGCAGAAGCTTATGTGGCTGCTGGTTCTGTTGAAGTGCCTGTCACAGTTATTGCTACATCGGATTGCAGAATTGTCTGGCTTCCATTCGGCAGGATTGTAGGTACCTGTAACGTTGCATGTGGCTTTCACAGAATGCTGGTACAGAACATGATGCGAGTCATTGCAGGAAAAAATATTTTAATGAATGAAAAGATGAGGATATTGGCCTGCAAGACAACGAAAGAAAAATTGATGACTTATCTTTCAGATTATTCAGAGCGTGTTGGGAAGAATAAATTTAAAATACCTTTCTCAAGAAATGAGCTGGCTGACTTTCTCAGCGTGGACAGGAGTGCGATGTCCCGGGAGATAAGCAAGTTGAGGGAGGAAGGATATTTAAATTATCATAAGAATGAATTTGAAATATTATAAGAATTAAGAGGTCGATCCGTCAATGCTCGTTGAAGAGTTTAGGGAAAATGGCCGGCATTTTAGAAAGAGAGTGTTCAATGATGATAGAAAAAGGAAAAAATTATGAACTGATCATAGAAGATATGAGTGGCGAAGGTCAGGGGATTGGAAGGATTGAAGGAATGGCAGTTTTTGTGGATAGTACCGTTGTCGGGGATGTGGTGAAAGCGGAACTGACGAAGCTGAAAAAGAATTATGCTTTTGGGAGGCTGACTGAAATTATAGAACCTTCCGCTCATCGTATAGAGCCTTCCTGCGGTTATTCTAAAGAATGCGGGGGATGTTCGCTGCAAACTATGAACTATGAGGCACAGCTGAAGCTGAAGAAAAAAATGGTGGAGGACAAGCTGATTCGCATCGGCGGCATCCAAAATCCAACGGTTCATGATACAATCGGGATGAAAAAACCGTGGAGATATCGAAATAAAGCACAGTTTCCAGTGGGAGAATCAGCAGTGGGTTTTTATCAGGCAAAGAGTCATCAGGTTGTGAACTGTGAAACATGTCAGATCCAATCAAAGCCGGCAGAAAAATTGGCAGACGTTTTAAGGGAATATATCAAAACCGATCATATCACTGCTTATGACAAGAAAACAGGAAAAGGATTGATTCGTCATCTCATAGTAAAAACCGCTTTCCAGACCGGCGAAGTTATGGCCATTCTGGTGATCAATGGGAAGGGACTTCCCAACGGTGAAAAGCTGGTCTATAGGATGGATGATGCCATCAATGCGCTCCCTCCTGACTCTGAAACCGGAGTGGAATTTACTCTGGAAAGCGTTGTCTTGAATATCAATAAAAAGAAGACATCGGAAATTATGGGGGAGAATTGTGTCACCCTTGCGGGGAAGCCAACCATATTGGAGCAAGCAGGAAGGCTAAGTTTTGAAATCTCCCCAATGTCATTCTATCAGGTGAATCCGAGGCAGATGGTCAAACTATATGATAAAGCGCTGGAATATGCGGGGCTGATAGGTGATGAAACCGTACTCGATCTTTATTGTGGTGTAGGAACCATCGGACTTTATTGTGCATCCAACGCCAAAAAGGTAATCGGAATTGAATCAGTGAAAAGCGCTGTTATTGATGCAAATCGTAATGCGGTTATAAATGGTATCGTAAATGTAGAATATATCTGTGGCAAAGTGGAAGAAGAACTCCCCAAGATATTGGAACAGGGAACCAAGGCTGATGTGGTGATCCTTGACCCTCCAAGATCGGGCTGCGATCCGATGCTTCTAGATGCAATTGCGAAGGCAGAACCGGAACGAATTGTCTACGTATCCTGTGATCCGGCGACTCAAGCGAGGGATGTGAAAATACTTGGAGAGAAGGGGTATGGATTTGTAGAGGCTCAGCCCGTAGATATGTTTCCGTGGACAAGGCATGTAGAGGTAATAAACCTGTTGCAGAAGCTTTAAACGTTGAAATTACAATGGTTTTAAACGTTGGGAAAAATGAGCTTGATTTAGACGTGAGAGGATGACTTTCGCGTCTTTTCTTTTACGCGTATAATTTTCATGGGTATTCATTTTTATATGAAGAGGATGAGCCATGAAAAAGGTTAGGATTATACCTCCTGTTCCAAAGGAGTATAAAAAACTCAAGGTTGCCGCGTATTGCAGAGTAAGCACATCTGGGCCTGCTCAGTTGCGCAGCCTTGAGATTCAGATAAAGACTTATACGAAGATGATAAAAGACGATCCTAACTGGATCCTTGCCGGTGTTTTTTATGATATTGAAAGCGGGCTTCGACGAAGCGGCAGAAAAAGTCTGGATAAACTGCTCAGAAAAGCGGCGAAAGGCAAGATCGATTACATCATTACAAAGTCAATCAGCAGGGTGTCGCGGGATACACTGGAGATTTTGAAAATAGTAAGATTTTTAAGAGAGCGAGGAATCAACATGCATTTTGAAAATGAAAACTTGGATTCAATCAATGTGGATAAGGAATTTGAGATTACCCTGAGGGGAATGTTGGCACAGGATGAAAGCCGGAATATCAGCGAGAATATTCAGTGGGGATTTCAGCGCAAGTTTGAAAAAGGAGCTATCTTCACAAAGTATAAGAATTTCATGGGATACACCTGCGTAGATGGTGAAATTGTTATTGTTCCTGAGCAGGCCGAGGTTGTCAGGACGATATTTGACTTATATTTGCAAGGTCTGTCACTGGGACAAATAAAGTCTTATCTTGAATTTCGGGGGATTAAAACAGCAACGGGTAAGGATGATTGGAATGCGAAAACGATTCGGGACATGCTCAAGAACGAAAAATACAAAGGAGACACAATACTGCAAAAAACCTTTACAGTGGATTTTATGACCGGTAAGAAAAGCAAGAATATTGGGCAGCGAAGCAAATATTACGTGAAGGACAGCCATCCGGCGATTGTCTCTGCTGAAGTGTTTGATAAGGTTCAGGAGGAAATGGCTAGGCGTGCAAGTATTGTTAGAAAAGAAGACGGTACGGTAGAATCCAGCGGGAGCAAATATAACGGGAAATACCTTTTAGGGAATTTGCTAATATGCGAAGATTGCGGCGCATCTTATCGGAGAAGAACAGAAAGGGGGAATGTTGTCTGGAGATGTGCGACAAGAATTGAGAAAGGGAAAGGGGCGTGTGACAATTCGCCATCGTTAGATGAAGAGTGGATAAAGAAAGTGATTAATGAGACGGTATGTGAGAATGGTGATTATAATGAAAGCGTAGTAAGGAATAAAGTCGACAGAATTCAGATCTACAATTCGTATATCATAATTTGCTGTAAAAATAAAGAGTCGGTTACAATAGGCTTCTAATAATTTTTTTTTTATTAATGCTAATCCGTATAGCTTCATGGATATAGTGAAGATGAGTTTACAGGTCTCTAAAATGTTAATCAATGAAAAGTACATGTGAGATGTTCTACAGCAGAAGTCCTGCACCGTTGATTTTATAGCGAAAAAGCACGTAATGAATAATGGTATCGCAGAGAAGATCAATAATCGAAAGGAGAAAAAGCTTGAGCTCGTTCGGGAGCGGAAGCAAGTAGAAAATCTCCACCAAAGGGTCGCGGATATGGATGCCTGTCGGGAGAGAACCACTTGCGAAGTCCGGAAGTTCTATAACAATCCAGTGAAGCTGTTGCTACAAAGGGTTATCTATAAAGATACGCTTCAATTACAGTTTAAATCAGGACTCGTGATGAAGTAGATGGTTGCATATTATTAATAAAAGTATTGAAAAAACTGGCAATTTTTGTTGAAACTTGTATCCCAAAGATATACAATTATAACAGAAATATCACACCAATGATAAGATAAAATAATAGTATTGTTTTATCTTACTTAATAGATTATCCCTAAAATAGAATGGAGGTGCAGTATGTCTCAAATATTGCATTTTAGTGCATCGACAAGTGTGAAAAATTTGTTTGGTCAAGGTTTGGTTACGGACCAAATTGCCGCTGTTTTTGAATTGGTAAAAAACTCATATGATGCGGATGCAAAAGAAGTACACATAGTATTTTCTGGCTTAAAGACGGGTGCGCCAACAATTACTATTTCTGACAATGGGACAGGGATGGATCTTGATGATATTGAAAACAGATGGATGATTATTGGGACCGACAGTAAAAAGAAAGCACTTTTTTCTCCAATATTCAAACGACCGCTGAATGGGGATAAGGGAATAGGTCGGTTCTCTGTTGACCGATTGGGTGCGTATCTTTATATGGAGGCTCAGAAAAGTGGCACCTCAGAGAAGTATTTAATTGACTTTGACTGGTCGCTTTTTGATGGCGAATCCAAAAACATTAATGACATTGATATACCGTACAAAAAGCAGCATAATCCAAAACAAGAAAATGGTGTTTCATTGACAATTTCTAAGCTGCGGGATCATTGGGATGAAATTAAGCTTCGTGAATTATTTAGGAACCTGCGTCAATTCAAAAGCCCCTTTTCTCAAGAAGATAACTTTAAAATTTATATAACAGCAACAGAGTATGGTTATAACGAACGTGAAGTAACCGTAGAAAAATTAGAAGGGGTAAGTTCTCTTTGGATTAGTGCTGAGGTTGAGGCGGATACTCCTGACATAATACATCTTACTGTGAATAGAGACGGCCTTGAATACGAATCAACAATGAAAAACATATATTCGTTTGGTGGGATTCAAGCACAAGTTTTTGTTTTTAATCAAGGTGACAAAATTCGATTTGTGAATCGATATGGAATTCGTGTACGCGATTATGGCAACGTTCGACTTTATAGAGACAATTTTAGGATTTATCCATATGGAGAGGCAAAAAATGATTGGCTTGATATCGATAGGCGCCAAACTCAAGGAATGATGCGCTTTTTTGGTACTCGAGATCTTATTGGATACGTGCAAATTAGTAAAGTTTATAATGTTGGGCTTAAACCATTAACTAACAGACAGGGGCTAGAAGAAAACGCTGAATTTCAACAGCTACGTGATTTTGTTATTCAAGTTTGTGTTAAGACTCTTGAAGCTTATCACTTTAATTTTGTGAAAAAGAGTGCAAACGAAACTATAAAAAAAACAAAAGCAGAAATCAATGGTGCCGTTGCAGGATTAGATCAATTAGCTGTTGACATTAAAAATAAAAATCCAGAAGTATCAAAGCAAATTAAAGATTTCACAACGACAATTAAGCAACAGCAAGAGAGCCAGATACAATATGTGCAGGATCAGCAAGAAATTGTAAAGGTATACTCTCGAATTGCGCAGAAAGAAACTTTTTTGCATAAGATTATTCATCAGTCTATGATTCATGTGGCGGATGCAAATGTGGCTATGAATAATTTGATCAACACTATCCAAGGTGTAACCGAAGACGATAAAAACAGATTATTTATTGTCCAAGAATATATAGTAGATGCATTAGCTCTTCTTAAAACTGTACGAGATGACATCGTAAAGAAACGCAGTAAAACTGTGCAGGACATTGCAAAATTAGCTCAAAAATATATTGATGAAAATATCGCATATTTTGAGGAGAATAAGGTGGATGTAGCCTTAAAAGTCAAAGGGGACTTAGACTACAGTATTGATCCGGGCGACATAAAGGCTATCCTAACCAATTTAGCTACAAACGCAGTGAAATCTCTACTACAAGTTCCAGATAGACCACGTGAGTTGAGATTTGAACTATATAAAACTGATAAGTTTGTAATAATCAAATGCATCGACAATGGTATTGGTATTAAGGAGGCTGATCGAGAAAGAATATTTGATCCATTCCAAACCACTACTGGCGGATTTGGATTGGGGCTCACAATTGTTGATGAAATAGCGAAAGAATATGGAGGGGCTCTAGAACTCATTGATACAGATATCGGTGCATGCTTTTCCGTAAAGTTGAGGTGGAAAAATGCTTGAAAGAATTATATTAATTGTTGATGATAATGACCGAATCGAACAAATATATATCCCTTCATATTTAAATAAGATTAATGAGTTGAAACAAAAAGATGGTAGGTGGAGTGGTTATGACTTTAAGCTTATTCACAGAAAAAGTATGAAGGATGCCCTCGACTATCTCGCTGCTGTACAAAATATGGTGGATGTTCTTGTCGTTGATTATGATTTCGGTGGTGAGAAAACATTTACTAGTGGAACTGCATTTATAAAGTATATCCGTGAAAATGTTAATCGTTATTGTCAGATTGTTTTCTATACTATGCAGGGGATTGGTAGCATTGATAAAGAGGAACTTATTGATCTCATAAATTCTGACGTTTTTAAAATGGTAGACAAAAGTAATAATGTAGCTGAAATGAGCCAAATACTTTTTGAAGCAGCTACACGTAGAAACCCCATTGTGGAATCTTTGGAACACTTTTTAATGAAATACCGAACTTTACTAAGCACATATAATTATACGCTCGGCGGTCAAGCGATTCCATTTGAAGAAATTATTGATCATATTCGTATGGACGATGACGAAGGACGAATTATTATTGAGAAGTTATTACAAAAAGCGATTCTGTTAGAGACCAACTTAGAGGGATGATTCATGGATGCAATTTTATTATGTATGAAAAAAAGGGGGATTCGTTTTTTCAAAAACATAAAATTTCCCGATTCCGAAGTTATAATATTTCACAAAAAAGATAATTTTCTGGGCCTACTGTTCCATAGAAAGAAAGAATATGACAATGTAATGGTGATGGCTCATGGTTCAAGCCGGGGGATTTTGACCACCACTCACGATCCGAGTCATCAATATGAAATTTATATTTCTCTTGAAGAGGCATGCGCATTTAAAAATGATTTTGTCTTTGCCGTTTCTTGCTCAACCGCTAATGAATTTGGTCAGCGTTGTGTGACTGAAGGTGCTATTGCATATCTTGGATATCAAGTAGAAATTGGAGGTCTTTTTTCTTCGTATGAAAAAGAAAACTCTAATATTCCAAAGCGAATTAATACCGCAGTAGATACAATTATTAAGCGTATATTTGTTGAAGAATTATCCCGGTCATATGAAAAGTTCTTGAAAGAACCTATTAGCGTTCAGTTGTTAAAAGAATTTTTTTCATTCTCCATCGAACGACGGATCTCGAAGCTCTTGAGTATGAGCTCTGAACAAATCTATACAAATTATAATGTGAAAATCCCTCCGCGGGACTATAAAAAGTATGTTGCGAGAATTGTTCTAGATGTGTTATCATATTTAGATGAAGTTTCTGGAAAACTGGTCTGTTTAGGCGACAATAATTACATATCTGCCAGCTACTTTGCGTATAGAAAACTGGAGGGAGCAGATTCTCACAATCTATCAGATGAACTTGAGGCGAATCCGTTTTTTTGTGCCTTGCAGCATGAATCGTATAAGGCATATTTAAGGGATTTGGTCACAGCATAGAGGAGGAATGCCTATGCCTAGAGAACAAGAAACACAATATAAATACATCGATTTGTTTTCTGGGTGTGGAGGACTAGCCCTTGGAATGCATCAAGCTGGTTGGAAGGCATTATTTGCTGGAGAAAAAAACGAGGATGCATTCGAAACCTTGAATAGTAACCTTATCCAAAAAAACGACCATTTCTGTTGGCCAGATTGGCTACCCAAAACAGTTCATGATATTGATGAATTGATTGTTTTATACAAAGATGATCTAAAAAAACTGTCTGGTTCAATTACTTTGGTTGCTGGAGGACCACCTTGTCAAGGCTTTTCAACTGCAGGCCGGCGTGATGAATCGGATGCTCGTAATTCGCTTGTTGATTCTTATTTAAGTTTTATTGATTTAGTGGAGCCGGAGTCTATTTTATTTGAAAATGTAAAAGGTTTTACTCAAGCCTTCAAGTCAAAGAATAAAAAAGAAATAGGTAAAAAATATTCGGAATATATAATTGCTGAATTGGAAACACGAGGGTATAAGGTGGGTTACCAAATGCTTAACTTTTCTCAGTTTGGCGTGCCGCAGAGAAGAATTCGTTTTGTTTTGTATGCGAGTAAAAAGTATAATCCTGACAAACTTTTTACCCTCCTTAATAGCAACGTGGAATCATATCTTGAGCAGAAAAAATTACCTAAATATGTTAGTATTCGAGACGCGTTGTCTGATTTAGAAGCCGCTCATGGACAAGGAGTATGCCCGGATTCTAAAAGATTCAAGGCAGGTAAATATGGAAGTCCACAGAATAATTATCAGAGGTATTGTCGAGCGGGTGCGCGGAAAGGTAATATCCCAGATAGCCATAGGTTTGCTAATCATAAAGAGGAAACCATCAAACGGTTTAAGGAACTTCAGCAAATGAACATGAGAAATTGCAACATCTCCCGATTGTTGATGGAAAAATATAAAGTTAATAAGAACTGTTTCAGTGTTTTAGATGAGAATCTTCCGGCACCGACTTTAACATCTAATCCAGATGACCATATCCATTACTGCGAACCACGTACACTAACAGTTCGTGAATATGCTCGAATTCAAAGTTTTCCGGATTGGTATGAGTTTAAAGGCAAATATACAACTGGCGGTGATCACCGCAAAATAGATGTCCCAAGGTATACCCAGATTGGTAATGCAATTCCGCCTATGTTTGCTGAACAAGTTGGCATAGCCATTCAGCAATTAATGGACGGTTCTGAGTAAATTCGCAACAAATTCTTCCGGCAAAAGCTTACAATGACTAAACTTAATATCTAAAGGAAGTTCAACAGACTCTAGCCCCAAAGCTACTACTCTGCATGTTGAAGAAATATAGTTAGTAAGGGATTTGCCGACAGACAACTTAATAAAGTTAGGATCTATAACAACGCAGTTTGCATTAGCAATTGTAATCGCTGCCTGATTATATGTTTTAACGTCTACTGTTTCACCCCATAAGACTAGATTTTCAGGCCAGAGGATTTGCTCTGTAGATAAATCTACTTTCAAATTATCCAGTATACCAAATAAAGCAATTTGATCCATAGCATTGTTTCGAATAGAATTATGGATTGCTTCAAAAGTGATTAATGATGAAATCATTGTATTTTGCTGTAGCTGTATTATTTGTTGATAATACTGAGTGTCTTTTTGTGACAAAATTTTGAGTTCCTCCAATGTATGTAGAAATTTTTGCGGATGTTTTATGGCATTTTTTCGTGTAAAGGATCTGAAGGTATTCCAAGAAGACCTTAAAAGCGAGGAACTATCTAAATAGACAAATGGAAGTTCTATTTCGGAATATGTTGAACTCATTTGGCTAACCTCCTCTGAAAATCATTTTATTAACTCAATAGTGATGTTAAATAAAAACGGTTGTACAATTCATTAATATAATATGTTTGGTTATTAAGCACTATGAGCCTCACTAATCGTATTTTTGCCTATTCCCCATATAATTAAACAATGGAATGATTTTTTATAATTAGACTTGTCATAATGTCCAAATAATCCTAACTAACTCTACTGTTGAACAAGACAATTGGTTTAAAGATAATAGAAAGAATTATATGGAGGTCACCTGCTTTTTTTCTTCGTAACTGATCTTGTCCAGGTATTCTCTCAGGATTGACGGCAGCTGATTGTAAAGCTGCGTATACTTTAGTGCAGTCGGTCTTTTGCTCAAAAGCTCAAGATAGGGGAGCCAGTTCATTGATTCCTTCTCTTCGCCATAAAGCCGTCTATGCCCAATGATAGGATTGCAATCTGTATCGAGTATTTCGATATCATAGGCTCCGGCTTTTACGACAACCTGTTTCCCGGCCATATTGGGAGAGGTGGAATAGCTTCTACTATCAAACTTAACCTTCCCATAATTGTCTGCTTTTGCAAATTCATGCAGGAATACTTCAAGCGGCACTTTAGGAAGCGGAAAGAATTCTTGCCTATCTTCCAGAAACAGATCCCTGATCATTCCGTATCCCTTGTAGTGCATCCGGTTCATGTCCTGATCACATTTCAAGAGGAGTTCCTTGTTGTATTCTTTCAAATCCTTAAATTCCGGAAC
The DNA here is from genome assembly GCA_963665645.2 of Anaerovoracaceae bacterium. GTDB lineage: Bacteria > Bacillota > Clostridia > Peptostreptococcales > Anaerovoracaceae > Anoxybacterium. The sequence continues at coordinate 310,136 of CAXXQN010000007.1, forward strand.
CGGAACAAACAGATTCCGTCGGTGATAACCCACCTTGTTCTCCACGGAGCCTTTTTCATGACCACTATTCGGATTGCAGAAGTTACTCGAAAAGCCATAGTGCATCATGAATCTTAAAAAGCCTTTGGTCAGATCACGCTCCCCGTATTCCTTAATCTTCTTTACAGCCGTTGACATATTATCGAATCGGATTGTCGTTGGAACGCCGCCGATGTGCTCAAAGATCGCTTTCATGCCTTCCAACAGGCATTCTTGGTTTGCACTTTTGAATAATTGTGCATGACCTCCATTGCTATGGGGATAGGATATATTTAAGTAATATCCGTCATAGGTGATGCCGTTCTCGATGAATTGGGCTTCCCCAAAGTCTGCCTGGGCTTCTCCCGGAGGATGCAAAAGTGGAAGGTAGCCATCCGTACTGATTTGGAGCTCCTGCCGAATTTCCGCAACGAATTTTCTAACCGACCTGTCACTGGCATCAAATTCATCTCCGTATAGCTCTTTTAATCGGTCAAACACTCGCTTAGCTGTATGCTGCTGCTTATGTGGTGCATTTTTATCATTGATAAGCCATGTTGTTACAATGCTTCTGTATGGGGACAATTTACCTTGCCGCCGCTGCCTCGGACGGATCATATGATTAAAATCCTCTTTTTCAACATATTTCTTGACGGTTTCAAAGTCATGCCCGGTAATTTTAGATATTTTTCTTAAACTCTTCCCTTCAAATTTCTTCATATTTTTGATACGATATATTTGCTCCATTGTTAGCATCCTCGTATTATAAAGTAGTAGTGTTTATAGTCCCTCTCCAAGGACTTAATGCTATAATTCTTACAGACGCTGTGGATTAGTCCTAGCCTCCTAACGCTTGACGTTTTCAGAAAGGCTATAACCACAGTCGTTTGCTTTAGTGGTAATTAGTTAGATAACGCATGACGTTTCATTTAGCACGAGGTTACAATCTGCAAACCGGTCTGTGGAAGAAAACAGTGTCAATCTAATTCCAAGGAGGAAACTGCTATGATTTATGCAGGCATTGATGTCGCCAAAGACAAGCACGATTGCCTTATCGTTGATTCCGATGGGGTGATCCTTTTCCAGGCATTCACGATTCCTAACAACAGACAGGGGTTCTGTGTATTGCTTACCAATCTCAAGACATGCGGGAGTGATTTAGCCAAAATTAAAGTAGGACTGGAAGCTACTGGTCACTACAGCGATAATCTCTTGGAGTTTCTGATCACCAATGATCTCCCCACTACGGTAATCAATCCGTTACATACCAATCTTTACAGAAAAGGTCTAAGCCTTAGAAAGACGAAAACGGATAAGGTCGATGCCCACTCTATTGTGACTATGCTTAGGACAGAAAGCTTAAAGCCCTACTCACAGTCATCTTACCACGTCCGTGAGCTCAAGTCACTAACAAGATACCGTTTTTCCTTAGTGCAGGACTGCGCAAAGCTCAAGACTTCGTATGCAAGACTCTGTGTCATCCTCTTCCCTGAATTGGAGAAGCTGTTTCCCTCGCTGCACATGGTTTCGGTATATACTTTACTGTCTGAGTTGCCAAATGCAGGAGCCATATCGAACTGCCATCTTACCAGATTGTCCAATCTTCTCTCTGGCGCATCCAAAGGCCGCTACGGAAAGAAAAAAGCCATTGAAATCCGTAATGCGGCACGGGACTCTATCGGTTCCTGCAGTGCGGTGAAGTCACTTGAATTACAACAAACCATCCAACTGATTCAGATGATGGAAAGGCAGATTGCGCAGACTGAAGAAAGAATCAACCCGATTGTCGATACGTTTGACAGCCCCATTCTTACAATTCCGGGAATTTCATACCGGATGGCCGCAATTATTATTGCAGAAACCGAGAATTTTACCGGTTTCGATTCGGCAGAGAAGGTGCTTGCTTTTGCCGGTTTAGAACCTTCTGTTTATCAGTCAGGACAGCTAAACTCCACACATGCAAAAATGGTGAAACGCGGCTCTAAATATCTGCGATACGCACTGTTTAATGCCGCAAAATATGTCTGCCATTGGGATCAGGGCTTTGGCCAGTATCTGACGAAAAAACGTGCCGAAGGCAAAGCCTACAACGTGGCCGTTTCTCATGCGGCCAAGAAACTGACTCGAGTAATCTTTCATCTTGTGAAGACAAACCAGACTTTCGTAAGCCAGGCATGAGCACTAGTCTATTATTCTTTTGGAAGCAGCTTGCCGTGGTGCTTATTTTGTCATGCAATTATCAAGGTGCAGTTTGAGCTGAACTACATTTCAGCAATTCATTCAACTTTTTTTCATTTTTGATCTTGACTTTTAATAGTTAGTCTTTCTATTTCCTCCCTTCGAGTCTCGCAACTAAAAGGGTATTCGATTTTAGGGGTGACGGCAATGGAGTTTTTCCATTTTATGCGTGGTTTTTTAAGTTCCGGAACGCTCGGTTTTTATTGTACCAAAAACACGAGTATGAGATCTCCACGGCTGATGATATTCAGGAGGCGCTAAAAGATCTTCTTGGAGGAACGATCAAGACGATGATGGAAGCAGAAATGGATGAGCATCTTGGCTACAGGAACTATGAACGGAGCGATAGTCCAAATTCCCGGAATGGTTCGAAATGCAAGACGGTCAGGAGCAAATACGGCGAATTCCCACTCGATGTCCCACAGGATAGAGAAAGCACATTCGAACCAGCTGTTGTCAAGAAACGGCAAAAGGATATTTCAGGGATAGACGATAAGATCATTGCCATGTATGCCAAAGGGCTTACTACCAGACAGATTTCCGAGCAGATTGAAGATATCTACGGCTTTGAATGCAGTGAAGGATTCATATCGGATGTGACGGATAAAATCCTGCAGGAAATCGATGATTGGCAGCACCGCCCTCTTGATGAAATCTATCCGGTAATTTTCATTGATGCGGTTCACTTCTCTGTACGGGAAGATAATGTAATCAAGAAACGAGCAGCCTATGTAATGCTTGCAATTACACTGTCCGGCAAGAAGGAAGTCATTAACCTGCAGATTGGAGAAAACGAAAGCAGCAAGTACTGGCTGGGAACCCTGAATGATCTGAAGAACCGTGGAGTAAAGGATGTCATGCTTATCTGTGCAGACGGGCTCACAGGGATGAAAGAAGCTATTTCAGCAGCTTTTCCTAACACGGAATACCAGCGATGCATTGTCCATCAGGTAAGGAATACGCTCAGGTATGTTTCATACAAGGATATGAAGAAATTTGCTGCAGATCTGAAAACCATCTATCTGGCTCCAAATGAGCAGCAAGGATATGACAATATGCAGAGAGTGGCGGAGAAATGGAACGAACAGTATCCGCATGCAATGAAGAGCTGGGAACTGAACTGGGATGTTCTTTCTCCAATATTCAAATTTTCGAGTAATACCAGAAAAGTTATCTATACCACGAATGCGATCGAAAGCCTTAACAGCACCTACAAGAAGCTTAACCGGCAGAGAAGCGTGTTTCCAAGCGATAAAGCCCTGCTAAAAGCACTGTATCTTTCGACACTCCAGGCTACAAAAAAATGGGGCCTTCCGATAAGGGACTGGGGCAAGGTTTACGGTGAATTTGCGATCATGTATGAAGGTAGGATACCCCTTTAGACTTTGTCGAATAGGGCAAGAAGGGCGCCTTTTTTCAAAGGTGCCCTTGACATGCCTGTATTAATTTTATATATTGGTTTCGTAATCAGGTGCTTAAAAATGCACCTTTTCTAAATCGGATTTACCATAGAAAGCCAATTTACAGAGTTTATTTCACACACTCAAATGGATTGTCAACAGTAAACTAAACAATTTTTTTAAGGGTGTTTGTCCGATACTCATACGGTGTCAGATAGCCTAATGATGAATGAATTCGATGATTGTTGAACCAATTAACATAATCCGCCAATTGGTATTTCAGCTGATCTAGATTCTCAAATATTTGACTATTAACGAATTCCGTTTTAATAATTTTAAAAGTTGCTTCTGCTACGGCATTATCATACGGGCAGCCCTTCATACTTAACGAACGGTTAATTCCAAAGGCTGACAGAGTATCATCAATTATTTGATTTTTGAACTCGTTACCTCTGTCGGTGTGAAATATCTGGATTTTATTTATGTTTTCTGCAACCGGAAAGTGTAACAAAATGCAAAGCAAAAGTGTAACACCCTTAAGCGGTTAGTTTGTTGCCGAATCCTTCATTAGGGAATGCTCAAATCTCCAACTGTCACGGTCAAAAACAATCAGGTGACTGTGATGTACCAGCCGGTCAATTAAAGCGGCTGTCAACTGATCATCATAGAAGATCCCATTCCATTTGCTGAATTCAATATTGGTTGTAATAATCAGGCTGCGCTTTTCATAGCAGTCTGCGATTACCTGAAATAGAAGCTGGGAACCTTCCGCATCAAATGGAAGATAGCCCCATTCATCACAAATCAGCAAGTCAAGTTTGCTAAGTCGTTTTAACAGTCTGTTTAGAGATCCGGAGGCTTTGGCATCGGTCAGTTCATTGACCAGAGCCGCCGTTTTGAAGAATCTCACCTTTTTCCCCTGCATACAAGCCTCTACGCCAAGTGCTGTCGCCATGTGACTTTTTCCGGCGCCATTTCGGCCGTACAGGATGAGATTTTCCTTCCTGGCCATGAAATCAAGCGACTTCAAGGTATCTATGGTTAATGTATTTGGAATCGTAATTCTCTCAAATTGATAATTTTCAAAGGTTTTTATGCTGTCAAATCCGGCCTGCTTCAAGTGGAGATTTCGACGTTTGTTGTTGCGGTATCGGATTTCTGCTTCCAGCACTTCAAGAAGGTATTCCTGGTTTGTCGGGCCGGAGAGCTGCACTGCATTGTCCGCAAAGGTTGCACTTAAACGAAGCTCTTTGCATAATCCTGCAATTCTATCTTTCATCAGGAGTTTGCCTCCTTCCTGAAGAGATTGTCATATCGGTCGTTATCCGTCCGGAAGGTTGGCATTTGTATCACCGTATTTGCAATCTGCAGCGGCTGCATATGCTGCACTTCGGAAGTTAACCTTCTGTAGCTTGCAAGAATACTGTCCGCATCTTTGACGCCATTGCTGATGGAAAAGGCCAGTGCATCCGCTGCGGTTCTCATATCGTGTTTTTTCAGCATCATAGAGAGTGAATTTAGTCCCCTGCGTTTCCCTTCCGCATCTTGACTATTCAAGTATTTCCTCCAGTTGTCAGGCAGTTCATCATAGAAGGCAATGTGTTTTAAAGCGGTTGGCCGCTTGGCCATTAATTCGATATATGGCAGCCATTTCATAGATTCCTTTCCTTTTCCATAAAGCCTTTGATGCTCCATGACGAGCTCATAGGACTCGTTTAGAAGAAGAATCCGATCACTGGTTGCCTTTACATAGACTGTATTCTTCGCATAGTTCGGAGAAGAAGAATACAGATTGCCGTCAAAGGAGACTTTTCCATATTTATCTGCAATCCGTCTTTCAAAGGAAAAAACTTCAAATGGGATCGGATTCAAAGGAAGCATCTCTTTTTTCTCTTCTAAAAACAGCTGACAGATCAATTCCCCCTTCACATAGTGACTGCGCTGTGCGTCTTTATCGCAGGATTGGAACAAGCTCTGATTAAACTGCGCAAAGTCAAGGATGGTCGGAACAGGAACGAATAGATTTCTGCGCTCATAGCCAACTTTGTTTTCCACATTGCCTTTCTCCCAACCGGCTCCTCCATTGCAGAAAAATGGTTCGAATCCATAATGAACAGAAAAACGCTTAAATTTCTCTGTCAATATCCGCTCGTGGCCGCTGCCCATATGCGCTACTGCGGTGGAGAGATTATCAAAGACGATCCTTGTCGGAACCGCGCCTATGTATTCGAAGATATTTTTCATTCCCTGCAGCAGGCACTCTTGATTTTCTCCGCCGAATATCTGGCAGTAGGATTGATTACTGTACGGAAACGAAAGCGTAAGTTTTAGGGCATCCACCAGTTCGCCAAGATTATCGTAATAGCTGAAATGACCAAAGTCAGCTTGAGCTTCTCCGGGCGGATGATAAAGCGGAAGATATGCCTTCTGCTGCGACTGATAAAGCTCCTTTTTCTTCTGTGATACATAGTATTGGACGGTACGCAGCTTCACCTCAAGCAAATCAGGATATTCTTCCTGCAGCCTCTCATATACACGCTTTGCAGTGTGTCGCTGCTTCCGTGGGGCCTTCAAATCATCTACGAGCCATTGATCCACAACTGGTTTCAGGGGATCAAGCAGCGAGGACGAGTCTCTTGGTGCATGAGATGACTCGTTGAAGTCGTTCAAATCCAGATATTTCTTAATCGTTTCATAGTGATAACCGGTACGGCGCATGATTTCTCTTATTGGAAAGCCTTCACAATCATGCATTCGTTTGATATACTTGATATCGTCCATTGTTAACATCCTTTCTGTCCTCCTTAAGTTCTCTCAAACTCAAGGATACGATACTTGGAAGGGTGTTACAATGGATTTTCTTTTACATTGGGTGAAGTGTTACACTTTTCGGTTGCATTTTGTTACAGTTTAATTATGCATTAAACAGTCTTTAACAAAGACGATTGGCCAAAGATGCAGCATTTTTTGGTGGAAAATATGATCAAACTGAGTGATGCTTTGAAGAAAAATATTAGTAAATTAAAGCAGAGCTTATAATTTGAAAAGAGCCTTCATGAAACGATGAAGGCTCTTTTCTGTGACTAAAATTAGTTGTTGATATCAAGTTTTTTCTCAAATTCAAGTATGCAATCGTTGATTAGGTTTTCGAGATTATTAATAAAATGATTGGTGTTATTTGATTTTAGATATTCTTCTATTGTTGGAGCAATTATGTTTTCGGCGGTGATAATGCCTCGACGACGACGATAATCCACGCCGGAGTCACCATCTCGCCACAATCGTTCCCAAGTATCTAACATTTCTTTTGTAAAAAAACGTTGATTTACTAATGTTGAGATTTTATCGGTTATAAAGGATTTTAATTCCCCGATAACAAGCTCTACATCATCGGAATTTTCACCGGTTAAGTTAATTGAAATAGGTGTAGTGATAAATTCGTCAAGTTGTGTTATTAGGGCATTGTATAAGTTGTCAACCGGTTTTAGTATTCGTGCTCCGTAAAAACATGTTTCTTTATCCTTCAGGCGACGTGTAAGCGCTTCTGTAGTTTTAAAATGTGGTGGATTGGTAAAATATATATCTTCTTGCAATTTGTTAAATTCACTATAAGCGATTGAATAGAGTATTGATAATTTTTTATAGTCATACTTAACGATCGGAAACGAAGGATATTTTTTACATACCTTTTTCTTGCTTTTAGAAATCTCTACATCCATCCTTATTTGATTAAGCATTTGAGTTAATTCATTATATCCATCAGTGGAAATCTCGGTCTTACTGTATTCTAGTCCACTTAAGTAAAAAATAGCATTTTTTTGAACTCTTCCTACAAGTGATTTTGAATAATCGCTTTCTTCGAGGTATTCATTTATTTTTTCTTTTTGAATGGTTAGCAAATAATCGATTTTTTGTTCATTTATGTCTTCGTCAGGATCAAACTGCTCCTTGGTAAACTCATCAAAAAAAGTTAAGGCAAAATATATTTTCCTATGATCAACACGAGCAGAAATGTGTTTGATTATAACACCTGTATCGTTTGACATATTAAGCCGGCTATCGTCGGCAACAATTATGGCATCTATATTTTCCAACTTGAGCTGAGTGCTTTTCTCAAATCCGCCCTTAGTTTCCGTAGTATGTGCAATTCCGACAGTGTCGTAACAACGAATTTTTATCGCCTTAACAACTTCTGATATCTTTGAATTGTAGGGCAGTTCGATTCTCATCTTATTTATTATTGGGAGCAATGAATTTCCAAAGCTTTCAATTTTTTTTGATGTGAATACTGAGATAAAATCCTTGAAAGATTCCGATTTAAATTCTATGATTTTGCATGATAGTATTTCATAGTCATTCTCTATATCTCTGATACAAGGATTGTTTTCTATCGCGGCAATAATGTTTGCACGTTCTTCAGATAGCTGATTTTTTAAATAATTAATTAGTTCGTTATAGTGTTCTTGGATTTCGTTAGTATCTTCTGATTTAATATATTCTGAAAATTTTTCCTGATAAAAGCTTATATCAGATTCTGAAATCGAATTACTTCCTATCACTTTTTGTGCAATTTTCATGCACGATTGGGCAATATACTTCCATCTTTCAACGGTAGTACGATTTTTATCAAGGCTGTAGTTTTTGGAAGATGTTTTAATATGTTTCCCTAAACACAATCTAATATCAAAAAGCTGAGCAGGGTCTGTATAGAATGCGAATAAAATATCATCTTCAGGAGAATCACTAATAACTGTTTCTTTCGCGGACACTGATATTAATTTATAAATACCACGTTCGATGCATTCTTCCAAACGATTACTAATTGAAACCTCGCTCATAAAAGCTACGGCGAACTGGTAATAATGCTTTTCTGTTGTAAAACAGTATTCGGCGGAATACGTTGATGTTCTAGATGTATCTACGAATGGGAAGTTAATATTAGTATCTGAAAAAATAGACATTTTGCGTATTATCGATGATTTGCCTACCCCTGCTTTACCCAGAAAGCTGATGTTTATGTCCGGTACATCAATGAATTTAACATTCAGTTTTTTAGTTACTTCAGATTCGTAATCAAAATACTCTTGATCCGCATTGTAGTCGAAATAAAGAATTCTACAAGCTTTAATAAACAAACCTGCAGATTCCATGTATAATGGATCTTCGAATAATGTACGTTGTATTTCATCTAGTGTTTGATTGTTTTCAATAATTGTATTAAGTAATTTGCACACCATCTCTGCATTGGATGGTGTGATTTTTATTTTTCTTCGAACTCTCTTGCTTGTAGCTGGATGGATATAATCAAATTCCATTTCACTCGGTGAATTTGCTACCGGTCTAGTTTTTACCAAATCCATAGATTAACCTCCTTAGAAACTGTATAAGTGAATTATAAAGCACAAATCCTAAAATGTCAAAGAGTTTGGAGTGATGACCAAAAATAATGCTGAAAATTATAATTATAATCCTGACAAATAAAAAAATAGGATTGACAAATTTTGCGAGATGGAATAATATGAATCCATAAAGCAAGGCAAAACAGGATTGAAACGATAGAAATGCTAAGCGATTTATCAAAAGCAATCCTAAATGAAGCCTTATTCAGGAAAGGTTTGGCTGATAAAATTCGACTTGGCTGCAAGTGGAAGCAGCAGAGGAGGAACCGGGATGGTTAAAAAAGAAGAGTATAGAAATATGGTTATTGCTAATGTGTCACTTTGGATGTTTGTGATTTTAGTTGCCAAAGTGTTCAATCCACAATTCGTTAATTTAAATGGATTGTTATCGGCAGTATTCAATGGAGAAATTGTAGTGAGCTTCTATTTTTGTGGAATAATCTTTTTCGCATTGCTGTCATACATTTCATTCATTTGTGGTTTGTTTGTTGTTTTTGATGAGACTATAGGGAAAATTGTTCGATCTGTAAAAGCGCTATTTGGCTATCACGAATTTCGAGAAGAGTACTATGATAGTGAACATTATACGAGCAGTGATGTACTTCTTATTGCTTCATATACATTTATTGCTCTGCCGTTGATGTTGTTCTTTATTTGGCCAGCACTAGCAGCGGCCTTAATTTTTATATTCATTTTATACTGCATCCTTTCCGCAGGGAAATGATGAGTAGATACTTAGCTAATACCAAGACTATATAAAAAAGTATGTACATACTCTATTTAATTATTGACGGCCATGTTTGGAGATGTTAATATATAACATATACTAAAGTATGTACATACTTTTATCGGAGGTTAGGAGAATGAATTATCAAATCAATAAGTATAGAATGACAGTCGCTAATTGTTTCGAAGAATTACAAGCTTCTTTTACAACGGAACAATCTCTTGAGGTTATTATCGTTTTTCTTGCAGTTGAGTGGATTAAGAGTAGCAAAAAATTCTTGAAAAACGGAGCTGTTGATTTTGAGAAATTAAACCCAAAGGATATAACAGAATATAGTTTCGTCGAAACCTTGAAAAAAGAAATATCTGAGTTTGAGAAGAATAATCCAGTATTTGAAAGAATACTAACAAGTCTAATTGAAAATGTAATTAACTATCCTGATATTAATATAAATAGAAAATTTTATAGTGTTTATGCAATCCTAAATCATGAAAGGTTTTCTCCAGCAGAGATTAAAGAAATCATATTGATGATACTTTCAACAGAGTATGAATTCAATAGATTTAACGATACACCAGATTCTGTAACAAAACTCATTGGAGAAATCATTGAACTTAAAAATGTCGATAGCATGGCTGTGTTTTGTTGTGGATATTCAAAGATTGCCTTAAAACTTATTGAAGATTATAAAACAAAAGAACCGCATCATTTTATTAAATATTACGGTGAAGAAATTGTTCTTTCTACATCACTTATTTCTAAACTTTTAATGATTATATTTGAGGTAGAGGATGCAGTTATTGAAAACAAAGATGTTCTGTCATTTGATGCAAGAAGTGCAGAAGTCGTTAAACATGATTTAGTGATAACGGATATTCCTTTAGTCGCAAATCCTAGAGAATTGAATATCAATAGCGATCCAAGGCTTAAGTATGGATATCCTACAAAGAACAGTTCAGAGTGGTACTTCGGACAGAATGCAATTTATCACCTTAATGATAAAGGGATTGGAATTCTAATAGGAACAAAAGGATCACTTGTCAGAAGCAATGAGGCTGAATTAAGAGAAAGAATTCTTGAAGAAGATCTTGTAGAATGTGTCATTACGCTACCGAACAATTTATATGAAAAGTCTTCACTTGGTACAGAAATGATCATATTGAACCAAGACAAACCTGAGAATCGTAGAGGAAAAATTCTGTTTATAAATGCTAATCAACTTGGGGTGCGATTAACTAGGTTGCAGCATTCGATAACGGACGATGGTATTAATGAGATTGCACGTTGCTATAAAGAAGGTATTGAAAAAAACCATTTCAGTAGATTTGTTGATATTGATAAGATCCGCCAGTTTAACTATAAAATGAATCCGGCTGAGTATCTTGACTTTGACAGCTTAAAAGAAACGTTGTGTGAAACAATTCTACTAAAAGAAATTGCTCAAGTAATTAGAGGTATGAACATTAAAAAAGAGACTATAACAGATAATTGTGATAAATCATTGTACTGCTGCTTAAATATAAAAGATATTGATGAAGGCAGAATAAATTATGGACAAGCATCACGATTTAAGTACATTGAAAATGGTTGGAAAGAAAGATATGAAATAAAGCCCAATGACATTATTGTTACTGCTAAGGGTTGGTCATTCAAGTTTGCAATTGTTGAAGATGTTTATGTGCACTCATTAATCAGTTCAAACCTTACTATTATCAGAGTGAATCCGGAAAAGTATAATCCATACGTACTTTTGGAGTTCTTTCAAAGTGAATTAGGTTCAAGAATGGTTGATAGCCTACAAACGGGCACTACAGTTAAAGTACTTAATAATTCACAGCTTGAGAGATTTGAGATTCCAGTATTTGATATTGAAAACATGAATATCATTGGCGAAAAAATAAAGAATGCAAAAAGAGAGTACGAAAACAGCATTGAAGCTGCTAAAAGAAAGTTTGAAGAAAGCGAGAATGAGTATACCCAGCATTTGAGTGAATTCATTGCAAAGAGCAATTCGTAAAGCTTAACTATAATGAACCACGTTGAGAATCGGGATGAGCAGAATTTGCTCCTAAATAATACTAGCTATTAACAAAATGAAATATATGGAAAGGAGCGGATCTATGAGAAAAGTAAGCAATGTCATGAAACAATGTTCTCTTATGTTCAAAGGTTTAAATATCGATAGGGATGCAGTGCTGCATAAAACTAAGTTAATTCTGAAAATGTATAGGCCGGTTGTTTGGTCAGCATCCAATCGGGCATTTGAAATTTGCGTAAATGCTGAAGATTATTGTAGTAAAACGATGGAGGAGGCACTTGATTACTTGGCAAACTACGCACCTGAAGCTGAACAAGAACGGTTTTTAGAGAGAGTGAGTTCACTCTTTGAAACCCATTGGCTGATAGAAATCATAGATCATGCAATGAAAAAGATTAATGATTATCCAGATAACGGTAACTTATATCATGATATCTTGAGTAAACAGTATTTGACGATTGATAAATACTCTGAAACTGAGATGCTTGAGTTTTTGAACATTGAGAGGAGTACATACTACGATAAAAAGAAAGAGGCTATTGAGATTTTTGCTATTTGTCTTTGGGGTTATACTATCCCATCTATGAAAGGGATTTTTGGAAATGAAAGTGAAGAGGTTACTATTCCGTATTTCTTTCATAGTTCATAGTGACCTGAAAAACTATGGTTTCAAAAAATGAATAATACGGAGGTTTATAGATAATGATAAAGTGGTTTTATATCTACAATATCCTTGATCGGCGCCAGTTTAAACATAATAAGCACCTGATTTTTTCGGAGGATTTCTATAATAAATATGTGAAAGGGAAAGAGAAGGATCTTCGAAAGAAGTTGGATTTTAGAATAATGTCAATAAAGGTTTTTGGTGAAATCAATTTCATACACAACACGAATTTTTCAAATAAGGACAATATTTTGAAGAATGGATTAACAGACATGTTCTCATGTGAAAAAGATACACTGGGAAAGGGGATTTATGTTCATGATTTTAATGACTATAAAATCCAAAACAAATATGTAAAAAGTAATAATCAAAGGATTTATCTTACAGGTAAGTATGAAACTGAATACTTAAAATGCGTATATTCACCGGAAAATGGAGGTGCTGATGGTAGACTCGGTGAAGGCTCAAGGGAGTATTTGCTCTTAAAGGATATTCCTCCGGATTTTCTTGAAGTATTAGAATAATACCTGCACTTTTTCAAAGTTCACAGGCCCCGACGATTTCCCGACCATAACCCGATGAAGTTCCGACACAGTCCCTACTGCTTTCCGACAACTGACATGTTACACTGACTATGCTGGCGAATTATGACATTTCTTAATTGCATATAATAAAGAGAAGTTACCCCAAGACCAAAAGGTTCTGGGGTTTTTTAATGTCGCTTTCGCTTTAAAGCTGGCAGTCTGAGCCGAGTCTAACAGAAATGTTATTCTCGGCTTTTTTTCTGCCCAATTTTAGGAGGTCAGATGAAAAAGTTAGTAAGTTGCTTAAAGCTCAGATGCCGTTCGCCTCCTTTTTCTGATGTTGCTTAAAGACAATTAAGAAATCAGAAAAGGAGAATTTAAAAATGGCGCATGAAAGAAGAATACCAAATTATCGAAAGATGTACCCTACTGCAAGTGAAGAGGTGATTGCAGTTTTAAGACAAAGTGAGAGAAGACTTCAATATCTTGAATATGACCTTAAAGTAGAGCGATTTGTTTTGGATGAAACCAAGCAAGTCGCTTTTTTTATTCCAAGCAGAGAGGATTCACTAGAACGCTTGATCGATGTGGATGTTCAGTTTGTAGATGAAGAGACAAATGTAGAAGAAATTGCGATCAAGTCGGTGATGATTGCAAAGCTTAAAGAAAGTCTGGGGCTACTCAGTGCTGATGATGTAGAAATGATTCATGCGCTGTTCTACGAAGGCTTAACGGAACGAGAATACGCTAAGAACGTTGGAATTCCTCAGAAAACCATAAACGATAGGAAAGCGAGAATACTTCGTAAGCTAAAAAAACTTTTGGAAAATCAAAAATAAATCCGCTCAACCCCCTCGCTCATCGTGGAAGTAAGTGAGGGGGTCTTTTCATCTTCTCATTTGAACCTTGAAAACTGAATATCCGGTTTCATAAATACGTTAGCTGATGAGCCTGAAAAGGAAAAGCGACACGGGTAGATGCGCAAAGACCACCTGTAAGGTCAGATAGATCCATGTAAATGGATTTTTTCTCTTGGGAGATTTTCTGATTTTATAAATGCGGCCAACAATAAGGTGCGAGCGGGTCCATCTGATCCATAAGCAGAGCGTTGGAACTACGGTTCCAAACAGTTAGACTGTTTTGCCATAACCTCATCAGCCTATAATGATACTTCTGTCCAGCCATAGACATCGCAATGGGGGCAGCCTGCGGAGATCCCGGAGGAGGTGAGAATCCTATGATGAGGTAAACTGACCTCGGTTTATGAAACCGCCCTTAAGTCTTGAAAAAGGCTGTGCACTGGGGAAGTTGTGTCAAATACAGTGTGTGAATGAATGGAAACTGACTTAATGTCAGAAGCCATGGGGATTACAGGAGTCTTTGGACTTGCTTTCTTCTGATGTTCGCGGTTGCGAATGTCAGGAGAAAGGTAATCCCTATTTTTGTGATATTAAGCAAAATGAAAGATTGGAGGCGAAAAGAAATGGATTTTGATTTAAATAAAATCGGGGAAGAAGAAGCGAAACTTCATGGAATGACCAGAGAGCAATCCAAGGGTGAAGTTCAATATAAAATGGCACTGAAGATGTTGGACATTCTGATGAGAAGGGGCATCGTGAGCGAAAAAGAGTACGAAAAAATCGATAATTTGAACCGCCAATCCTTCTCCCCACAGCTTGCTAAGGTATATGCGTAAAAACACTTGCTATGTTCCAATCTTTGGAGTATTGTGTGTTGCTAAGAAGGGGCTTATGCCCAGAAAGGAGGAAGACGCATATGGCAAAGAAAGTAACTAAAATAGAACCGGTGAGACAGAATGTCATCCAAACCCTCAGACCGAAAAAACGGGTTTGCGCTTACTGTAGAGTCAGCACGGATTCCACCAAACAGCACACATCCTACGTAGCTCAAGTTGAATATTACGAAAGCTATATCGGAAAACGTGAGGATTGGGAATTTATCGGCATCTTTGCGGATGAAGCCAAAAGCGGAACAAAGGTTAAGAGCAGGGATGAATTTGTGCGAATGATGCGTGAATGTGAAAATAGCAATATCGATATCATCATTACGAAGTCAGTCACACGGTTTGCAAGAAATACAGTTGATAGCATTGAAGCCATAAGGAAGCTGAAATCCCTTGGGGTTACGGTATACTTTGAAAAAGAAAACCTCAATACCCTATCAGAGCAAAGCGAACAGATGCTGACGATCCTGAGCTCCTTGGCACAAGGAGAATCAGAAAGCATCTCGACCAACAACCGCTGGGGAATTCAAAAGAGATTCAGGGATGGTAGCTATAGGCTCAGCACAGTGGCTTATGGATATACGAAGGATGAAGATGGCGAATTGATGATAAAAGAAGATGAGGCAGAAATAGTACGCCAAATTTACCTGGAGTATCTGGGTGGGAAAGGATCCTACGTTATCGCCAGAGATTTAAACAAAAACCAAGTTCCAACCGTTAGAACAGCAGAAACTTGGAATGAAAGTACGGTGAAAGAGATTCTCCAAAATCCCATATATGAAGGTGATCTGATCTTACAGAAAACCTACACCACTGAGGTACTCCCGTTCACGAAGAAACGAAATCGTGGCGAGATGCCTCAGTTTTTTATTAAGGATAACCATGAACCGATTATCACCAGAGAACAAGGGCAGATGGTTCGGGAAATTTATGAATATCGAAGAAAACAGATGGGGAATGACCGCAGTGACAAATATCAAAACAGGTATGAGTTCAGCGGGAAAATCATATGCAGTGAATGCACTGGTTCATTTAAAAGGCAAAAGATCTACATCGGTAAGCCTTACGAGAAAATCCAATGGAGCTGCACGAACCACATTAAAAACAGTGCGATATGCAAGATGAAGCCAGTGCGTGAGGATATCATCAAAGATGCCTACCTGACGATGTGGAACAAGCTTGTTAGCAATTACGGGTACATACTCATCCCGATGCTGGATTCCCTAAAGAATATTCGAACCAATAAAGAACAAGAAGCCGAAATTGAAGAATTAAACCACAAGATCATGGAACTGACAGAGCAGAGCCATATCCTAAGCCGAGTAGTGCAAAAGGGATATATGGACTCTGCTCTTTTTATACAGAAACAAAATGCACTGAATGTTGAACTTGAAGAGACAAAGAGAAAAAGGAATAGTCTTCTGGATTCCAATGGGTTCGAAAAGGAAATCACCGGCACTCAAAGACTGCTAGAAATCATCAGGTATAACCCAGAGATTATGGAGGATTATGTTGAAAGCCTCTTTACCCATACAGTGGAGCAGGTTATTATAGACCAAAAGAATACGATAACCTTCAAACTGATTAATGGACTTGAACTTATAGAGAAGGTAGGAACAGGTGGTGATCAGGAATGATGCAAAGACATATGCCCATGGGATACAAGATGGTGAATGGAGCAGTTGAAATACAAGAGGAACATGCGAAAACCGTAAGATCAATTTTTACAGATTACATCGCTGGTAAGTCTATGTTTGCCATCGCAAAAGAACTGACCGCTGCAGGCATGCTTAACGCCAACAAAAAGCCGAATTGGAATCATGGTTCAGTGGGGAAGATTCTGCAGAACATCAGGTATCAAGGTGACGAATTATATCCAAAACTTATTGATGAAGTGACTTTTAAAAAGGCGCAGGAGCGAAGGGTAAGAGTAGAGAAAAAACTCAGTAGAACACAGCAAGTGCAAGCCCTTCGAAATCAAACGGTTTTCAGCGGCATGATCCGATGTGGAGAATGTGGTGAAAACTACAAGAAGTACATCGAGCACGCTGGAAAGCCTTCTGAAAAGGTCAAATGGAAGTGCAAACATTATATCTATCAAAACAGAGTTTTATGCAAAAACCATTTCTTCACCGATGAGGACTTAAAAGAGATTTTTATAGAAGCCACCAATCAACTATTAAGGCAAAGGTGGCTGATTGAAAAAATCAAACCGCAGGAATCGCCGAAGATGAGCTTGTATTTAAGAGAGACAGAAAATCGAATTAAGGAACTGGAGCTGGAAGGGGACTACTCCAATCCGGAGCTGCCAGAACTGATTATCAGGAGAGCGCAGCTCTACTATGCAGGGGCTAAAGTATATGATCAACCAAGAAATGCTAAGAAATTGAAAGAAGCTCTTGTGGAAATCAGTACCCTGAAGGAATTTGACGAGGAACTGTTCAAAACAATCATTAAGCAGATAACCATCTATAAAGAAAGCAAGATAGCGGTTGAATTTATAGGTGGCATCATTATAGAAAGACCCATAGAAACCTAAAGAAAGGATGGTAACCATGGCAGTAGCAAAAAAGACGGTAGCAATCATACCGCCTCAAATGAAATATGATAGGCATGTGCGAGTAGAACAGAAAACACTTAGAGTGGCCGCTTATTGCAGAGTCAGTACGCTTCTAGAACAGCAGGAAGGCAGCTACGAAGCGCAGGTCGATTATTATACAGAAAAAATCAATAGCAACCCCAACTGGAAGTGTGCCGGAATATTCGCTGATGATGGGAAAAGCGCCACGCAGACAAAGAAACGTGACGATTTCAATGCCATGATCGATGCGTGTATGGCTGGAAAAGTGGATCTGGTACTGACAAAATCGGTTAGCCGATTCGCAAGAAACACAGTTGATGCCCTGCAGTGCATACGAAAGCTTAAAGAAAAGAATGTACCGGTAATATTCGAAAAAGAGGGCGTCAACACCATGGAAAGCGGTGGTGAGCTCCTGATTACGATCCTAAGCAGTCAGGCTCAGGAGGAAAGCCGGAATATCAGCGAGAATACAAGATGGGGATTAACCAGAAGATTTGAAAACGGTATCATATCGGTAAACCATAAGAAGTTTCTCGGCTACACCAAAGATGACGATGGGAACCTCATCATCGTCCCGGATGAAGCGGTGATTGTTAAACGGATTTTCAGAGAGTATCTGGAAGGGAAAAGTATTATACAGATTGCCAAAGGGCTACAAGATAATGGCATAAAGACCGTAACCGGACTTGAAAACTGGCATCCTGGCACCATTGATAAGATGCTCTCAAACGAGAAGTTCTGCGGAGATGCATGCATGCAGAAAACCTACACCATCGACTTCCTCACGAAAAAGAAGGTCAAGAACCAAGGGTATGCACCACAATACTATATCGAAGACAATCATGAAGCGATTATACCGAAAGAGCTGTTTCACCAAGTACAGGTTGAAAAAGCTAGAAGAGCAAGTCTCAATAAAGCAGCAGTAACAAGAAAGGCAAATAAGGCCAAGAAAGAAAAGAGCAAATACAGCTCAAAATATGTGCTGACGGAACTCCTGACTTGCGGAGAATGCGGACACTCGTACCGAAGGCAGACATGGTCCAAATACGGTCAAAAGTCAGCAGTATGGCGTTGCGAGGACAGACTTAAACAGGGGACTAGCTCCAAATGCCATCACTCACCAACCCTGAAAGAAGAACAACTGCACGCTGCAATTATGAAGGCAATTAATAAAGTGGTCGAGAATAACGGAGATTTTATCGGAACCTTTCGAGAGAATGTGATCCGAGTCATCGGTAACTATAGCACCAAAGGGGTTACAACGGAATACGATGACCAGATCGATGCCTTGCAAAAGCAGATGCTGGCGCTCATCGAAGATAACGCACGACAAGGCGCTGTCAGCGAAGAGTTTGATGAAGCATACCGACAATTATCCGAGCAGATAAACGAGCTAAAACAGGCGAAAATACAGCTTGTAAGGGCACAGAAGCAAGCTGAGAACTATGCTGAAAGGGTTGATGAACTGGACAAGGCAATCAAGACCGTAAACCCAGAGGTAAGAGAGTTTGATCAAGAACTGGTGAAAAGGCTAATCTACAGCATCAAGGTCAATAAGGGCATGAAAATAACCATACAGTTTCACTCTGGGATTCTTATGACGGAGAGTGTTGACTACTACGAAGACTAATAAATAGGAATATCAGATAAGGAATAATGGCCGTGGCTGTATATGTAGCTGCGGTTTTTCTGTTTGGATTAGCAAAGTCTGTGAAAATGAACTGCTGTCCAAACCATCATTGAGAATGGAGAAATGACGATGACGAGAGAAGAATTATATGAACTGATGGAAGACGGTAACCTTGGACGTGCCTGTGTTTTTAAAAGAGAAGATCAAGGAATACATACCGATTATATGTTCAAGATGACAGCAGAAAACATTGCTAATTTTATTGGTAAGAACGCCTATACAGCTGACAAGATTATTATGACAGATATGTGTGACAGATTGATTTGCGAATCAGTATTTGGTGGATTTCTAATGAATTGCCCGGATCAGAATTTATGCCGAGAGATTATTCCTTATCTTGCTCCAATACAGATGGGAGAAGCAGAACCTAAAGACTTTTCGGTAGCAACCAGAGAAGAAATGGAGCAGCTTTGGTCTGCAGAAGAAGAGGCAGTGATGCATGCAGAATTTAGGATGTTGTAAATGGATTTATTACCAAATATTTGGTCGAATCTTCTTGTGAAAATCTTCTCATAGGGGTACAATTGACATAACAATGTTGTTGATATTGTTATCCATGTGGGAGGTAAGAAAATGCCAACTGTAAATGAATTGTTAGATAAAGCAAAGGCTGAATTATCAAATATATTATCCGGGGAAGTATTCCTTTTGAGAGATCTGTTCAAGGGGTATGAATGGAACCGGATTTCAAGAAGTGATCGTTTGCTCCTTGGCACCTTATTTCTTAACTATATAAAGACAGATGATATAGGGGTTGAACCGATAGAAAAGACTTCGTCGGGGCAGCAGAGATATGAAAAGGGTTGAGAAGGGCATTATGACTAGAGGTTTATATATTGCTAACATGGTAGTTACACAAATTTTATCTGACCCAAAGATAACGATAAGGTTATGTTTAAAAAGTTAATGTTATTTACGGTCACAATTATTCTGGTAAATAGGTTTGATATTAGAAGTTCATTGACCCTTAGATGAGAACAGTGTCCGTTTTTTAGTACAGCTATTTTGGTATAGTGTAATTAGTAGATAAAATGATACGCAAAATAATTCTGAATTGTACATAAGCGAGGAGAAGGTATGATTACAAACTATAAAAAGGCAAAAGAAGATGTTCTAAGTACATACTCAGATTTTTTAAGCTTAGTAAGTGAAATCAAGCGAGATAAACAAACCTCATATGATCATTCTCTTGAAACACTTTCAAAGCAATCTTTGAATATTGAAAAAGATAAGTTTGTTCTTATAGTTGTTGGTGAGGCAAAGAGCGGGAAATCAACATTCATTAATGCATATTTAGGTGAGAATATATTACCAATGGATGTAAAGCAATGTACTAGTGCAATTATTGAAATTCGATATGGGAGCAAATTTAAGCTGAAAGCGACATATGGCGATGATCGTACAGATATAATTGAGGATGAAGAAAGAATTAAGGCGTTTCTTGATGTGAATGCAGCACTAGATGATAATTACCGAGATATTCCGGTGTCAATTATTAATATTGAAATACTTATGGTTTATAAAAACAAGAAAATATCAGA
Source organism: Anaerovoracaceae bacterium (assembly GCA_963665645.2). Taxonomy (GTDB): domain Bacteria; phylum Bacillota; class Clostridia; order Peptostreptococcales; family Anaerovoracaceae; genus Anoxybacterium. The sequence continues at coordinate 330,700 of CAXXQN010000007.1, forward strand.
TCAAGTAATTAGTGATTTAATGAATAATATCGAAGCTGAAAACCTCTATCATCTTTCTAGAAAGGAATATGAGTCAAAGGTTCGAAAGTACATTAAAGAAAAACAACCCGTTTGGCAAACTATTGTTAAGAAAATTGAGATTGAATATCCCTTTGCAGATCAAGATTTAAAAGGAATTGAGATCGTAGATACACCTGGAGTTAATGCAGAAGGGCGAGTTGGTGAACTTACAAATAAGTATATTGAAAATGCTAACGCCGTTATGTTTTTAAAACCAATCACTGGAGCGGCTTTGGAGGCAACTTCGTTTAGAAATTTTCTTCATTCAAAGGGTGCAGATAGAAATAAAAATGCAATGTTCTTAGTTTTATCAAGGGCAGCAAACGAAACAAAAGATAATATTAATCGGATTCATGAAGAAGCGCTCAGACAGTTTCCTTCGATAAATCCAAAACAGATTATTCCAATAGATAGCAAGGTTGAAATGTTTTACAACCAAGTTCAAAATTTTGTGGTTGAAGACTTAAACACACATCTAATGGAATTGGCTGGCTTAGGTAAATTGGATTCGTTTCTAATGGCACCATGGTTCATGGCAAAAGGAGATAGAGATGCATATCTGAGAAGTTTGAAAGAGCTATCAAATTTTGCTGTGATTGATGATGCATTGAATTTATTTGCTCATAAAGCTCAATATTTGGCCCTGAGTGAGTTCTTGGGACGTATTTTAATTGTTATTGATAATATTAGCGACAAATTACATGAGGAAATTGGCTACTATAAGCAAAAGGCGGAAGATCCAATTGAGTTAGGTAATAGAATGAATAAGATTAAGAGAAACTTGGAGGATTTGACGAGAAAGATAAATCAGACTGTTGATGAAGTTGCTGATAAATACTCTGAGACTGGAGGTGTTATTGAACAAAAAGCAAATACCGTTGTAGATGAGTATAAGCGCGAAATTAAAGACATTGATCCTAAGGCATCTAATAGTTTAGATGAACTTGAGAAAATATCTTTTAGAAAAATAGATACATTCAAAGGATTCCAGGCAGAACTCCAAAAAAACGTAGTTGCTGAGTGTGATGCGGCTTTGATTGCACTCAGCGATAAAAGTGCAATTAAATATACAACATTAAAGCCGGATCTTACTAAAGAATTGATAGAAAAAATAAAGAATGACAAGAAAGACCAGGCATATGAAAAAGAGTATTACACAACTGGTCGAACCTTCAAGGAAACACATTCACGTTCAGTTTTCTCACAAGGGAAGTATTATGAGTTGGTAAAAAAAGACATCGATAATAAAATTGAAAAAATAAAGGATGACGCAGTAAGTGACCTTAGGGGATTTGTTACAAACACTACGACTGCTTACAGTAGTGAGCTAACGAATAATGCGAAAATAAAGCGAGATGAGTTAAATAATATCGTTCAAGCTAAGCAGACTGCAGAAGAGATTCTTTTGACAATTAATGAACTTGAAACATTTTTAGCCAAATTGAAGCCTTTGAGTGTATTTGTACAGAGTCTTAAAGGGGGAATTGAGAAAAATGTATAATAACAAAGTTGAGAACAATATTAAAAACCTTTTCATTGAAATAAATGAAAAGGTTAAAGAAATAATTACTGACTCAAAAGACTCTTCTATTGCTACGCAAAGTATCATGGATTATGTATCAAGTAAAATAACTGCAGCTAGTCGTGGTTATATGACGGATATCTATGCATCACTTTCCAAGCAAACGTTGAGTGAAGATATGTTTCAGGACTCGGAGAATGCAAACAAGTTCTATGAGTTAAATCTGAGGCAGCAAATATTTGACGCATACCAGTTTGATATTAATGATCTCGCTACTTATAAATCAGGAATAGGTTACAAAGAGATAAATCGAATATATGCATCATTAGGAGTAGCAGTTGGAACCCTCTCTCTGGGTGGAATTTTGAGGGCAGCTCTGACTAAATCATTGAATATTCCTTTAGTAGTGATTATTGCTGGAGCTGTGATTTTAGGAGTTGGAACATACTTGCAAGCCGTACCTGAATATAACAGAGCAAAATACAATGCATCTGTAGATGCTTTTATTTCTGAGATTGAAAAGGAGCTTCTTTTATGGGTCGAAGCTGTTGAAGAATTCTTTAAGCAGCAAGTGACTACACTAAAGATGACACTTTAGAGGAGATATTAATGATGGATAAAGGTGTTGAGCTTATACAGCTTGGTGAAGAGTTTCAAAAGGATACTGAAATATTAGGTAAGCAGGCAAACTCATTTGTCATGAACGTCTCGCCTTACTTTTCGGTTGATAACAATGCATTGAATGGGTTATTGGATCAAGAGTCTACGGAGTTAGTAGATAACTTTCGCTTTTTTAGGTTTGGGAGCTGCACAACTGAAGATATTGATGATTTGGCAAAGCATCTAAATGAAAAAATGGAGAAGCTTTTTATTGCTATTCATGCACTTAATGTGCCTATTATTTATGGTGTAATTAGTTATGAAGGTAAAGCTAGTATTGTTTTTGGCGTTGAAAGCAAAGATTCTGAAAGCGTAATTAAGACGATGATTGAAGGTCTATTAAATGGTATTGAATTAACTCCATTCACGACAGATTTCTTAAATCGTCCAGCCCATGCTAAAATGGGAGGCGTTATTTCAACGATACCAGTTATAAAAATTGATGAAGAAAAGCAAAGGTTTGATATTTCAACATTGATGAGAAGCCTTAATGGTCAAAATTACACTGTTTTATTCATTGCTCGGCCTTATGAAGCCGCATGGATACATGATAAGTACAATAGAGTTCTTGAAATAAGAGACAAATGTTTCGCTGTAAGTAAACGAAACATTGCCACACAAAATTCTAAAACAAACACGAATGCAACCACTGAGACAAAAAGCTCTTCCCATACATTTAGTGCAATTGTATACAGTTATTCTACATCCAAGAATATATCGCAAAATATATCCGAAGCTATTGGAAGCAGTGACACAATATCTTTCGATAAGCAGAATGGATTGGCATTAGAGCTAATGCAATATTGCGATAAGGCAATAGAAAGGTTCAAGCAAGGCCAGCACACGGGTATTTGGGGGACTAGCGTTGTGTATTCAGCGGACAACGTATTGTCCGCAAACATTATAAAATCATGCTTGTGCAGTGAGTTATCTAAGCCGGCAACGGACATACTGCCTTTAAGAGATTTTTCATATGAACTAATAAATAATCAAGATATACTTCTTCCAACTAATTTGCTTGCCGAATTTGAAGAAGTAAATCCGCTTTGTGCGCCGATAACTTCACATGAATTAGCAATGATTTGTACACCCCCTTCCGATTTGGTTCCAAATTTTGAATTAAAAAAAGGGAAGGTATATCCAATGATTCCATCAAATTCAGATGGGATAGTTGTTGGTAAAGTATCTGATGGGCACAGACCACTAAACAATATGGAGTTCTCATTCAGTGAAATGGACTTAAATAAACATACTTTTATTTGTGGGATCACTGGAAGTGGCAAAACAACAACTGTTAAAGGAATTCTGAAAAATAGCAATAAACCTTTCATTGTTATTGAAGCTGCAAAAAAAGAGTACCGTAATATCAAGCTAAATGACGATGAAAAACTTAATATATTCACATTGGGCAAGCTGGAGCTAAATTGTTTGCGATTTAATCCGTTTTATATCCAGTGCGGGGTTAATCTTCAAACGCATATTGACTTTCTAAAAGATTTGTTTAACGCATCTTTTTCGTTTTATGGACCAATGCCTTACATCTTAGAAAAGTGTTTGCATAATACCTACAGGAAAAAGGGATGGAATATGACTCTTGGATACCATCCATATCTTGTGAATATGGACAATCCAAGTAAGTTTTTTGATTTGGAATATATGAAAAAACAATACAATACTAATTCACATAAGTTTTTATTTCCTACTATGCAAGACCTAAAATCAGAGATAAAGCGCTACATCGAGCAAGATATGAAGTACGAAGGTGAAGTTGCTGGAAACATTAAAACAGCTATAATTGCTCGTTTAGAGAGTCTTTGCATTGGTTCAAAAGGGTTTATGTTTAATACTAATGAGTTCATTGATATGAACAGTCTGATGGATCAAAAGGTTGTGTTTGAATTAGAGGGGTTGTCAGATGATTCTGATAAAGCTTTCTGTGTTGGATTGTTCATAATATTCATAAATGAATATAGGCAATTATTTAAGGAAGAGCATAATCGAGAAAAACTTGGATTGCAGCATTTACTAGTCATTGAGGAAGCGCACAGATTGTTGAAGAATGTAGAAACTGAGCGCACGTCTGAAAATATGGGAAATCCAAAAGGCAAAGCGGTTGAGCATTTTACTAACATGATTGCTGAAATGAGATCATATGGTCAGGGCGTAATAATTGCAGAGCAAATTCCAAGTAAACTTGCACCGGATGTAATTAAAAATTCTTCAAATAAAATCATCCACCGGATTGTATCACAAGATGATCAAACCTTGGTTTCTAATACAATTGGCATAAAAGATGAGGATTCAGTTTATTTGGGTAATCAGAAGACTGGTATAGCTTTGTGCCATAAAGAAGGGATGAGTTTGCCGGTAAAAGTATTTATTAATGATATAGAGGAAGATATTGTAGACGATGAAACTATATACAAAAACAGAGTGCCGGTAATGTTTGAAGAAATAAATCTTAACATCGTCAAGGAATCCTTAGAAAGCTCTATTGACCTAATGTGCATCAGGATTTTGAATTCAATATTATCTGAAGAAACCGAAATAGTAAGTGAAGCGATAAAAACAAGTAAGGATATCATTGCTAAGGAGTTAATTAAAAAGAATAGCCCGCTTATTATGTGTAGAGACGTTGATTACATTTTTGGAAAAGTCATTGCTGATGGCATAATTGAGTTGTTAACAAACGGAGTATACTCAATCAACAAACTTATTTCTGATAAGCTGCATAATGAAGTGTTTGATCTTTGTACAAAGGATCGAATTGATAGTAGCCTAGTAATCAGAGACTTGCTTAAGACTGATTACAAGCAGGATTGCAAAAATAGGTGTGTGAGAATAATATCGGAACTAATTAAGCAAAAATACAATAGTACGGTAGATGTAAAAAATAGCATTAGACAGTTTTTTTACAGTATTAATGAGAACCTTCTGAATCAAATAGAGGCTGTAATATTGGAGGTGAGGTGACATGCTTGAAGCAGTAGCAAAGATTGGTGAAACAGCAGTCAAGGCTGTAGAAAAGCTGGGAGAGATAAAAGAAGCCGCATTGAAAGAGATTGTCGAAGGAAAGGAAGTACTAACCCCTGACTTTGAAGTAATAAAGAATCAATCACTCGAATCTCTGACACAAACAAATGCGGAGAGGCTGGCTGAAGCTTCTGAAACTATACAATCTGAGTACAGACCGTTAAGCGAAGCTGAAATAAAAGCACTTCAGGAAGCAACTAATATGTCCGAAGCAACATTAAAAAAATGCTCAGTAAATGAGAACGGGGATATCAGATTGACTTGTATTAACGAAAGTATGGCTGATAGTGAAAATGAATTAGAGGTGCGTTATGTAGAAAAAGTTGTAAATATCAATGGAGTAGAAATAACAATTGTTGTGCCAGAATTTCCAAGTTGCTTTGAATTTACGATACCAGATGAATTGCTTTTAGCAGATGATGAAGCCTTGTTCAAGTATTGCACTCAAGAATTGCTTGAGGCAATCAAGAATGATCCGGAGCTAGCGAGTAAGTTTACTCCAAAGCAATTAGAACAAATTGAATCCGGTGCGCCAAGGATAAGTGGCTGGACATGGCATCATGCAGAAGAGTGTGGTAAGATGCAGTTGGTACAAACAAAAATACATGAATGTAGCCGTCACACTGGTGGAAAATCCATCTGGGGTGGAGGACGTAGTTAATAAGGAGGTGTTGAATAAATGCAGACAGTAGAATGGAAATATACATCAAAATTGAAAACTGGTAATGAAATCGATGTGCTTGAAATCAAATACCATTTTAAACTACCAGATGACTTGAAAGAGTGCATTAAGAAGAATAATGCAGGTATGCCGTATCCTTCTAAATTTGACACTGTTACAAGTAAAAACAGGGTGTTTGGTGGTCTTCTTTCATTTAATGAAGAAGATGATGATAGTGTATATGACTTTATCTCGTTGTTTGAGACGGATAAGAAAAACGAGCTAATTATGTTTCCGTTTGGGTTAGATCCATTTGGCAATATCTATTGCATAAAAGATGACAAAATTGTTCTTTGGAATCACGAAGAAGAAGTTGTCGAATTCATTAGTGAATCATTTCCGGAATTTCTTAATATGTTGCATGACTAGAAACTGAAATATATTTGATTGCTAAGCACTCCAATCTCTACTAAGCAAGTTCGCAGAGATTGGAGTGTATTGAACTTTAATGGTAAATGCATTTGAAATCAGGTATTCATAGCGTGGATTATTGTTCACAATAAAGCTCTCAAACCACAACAAGTTTGAAAGTTTTATTGCGCACAATTTTTACTGACTGGTAAAGTTGTAGCAGCACTATGGTATGCCGAACAAATTTGATGCTCTTTTGATCATAAAAGAGTAGCATATGGTTTTCAAAAAGTTGATCATATTAATCTATTTTCGAGAAAAATAACCCTCCACCAAGGAACCAGTGGGTCCTGACGACATCATTTTTGTCTACTCAAGGCATACAGAATGTGTTTGTTTGTTGGAGAAGAGATAATTTAATAGAGGAATCACTGGGCATGTGATTTGAGCGAATTTGGGGCAAAAACCGTACAGAACAGAGCGGTTTTGCCCCTTTTGAAATAGGGCGAAATCTAGATGAGTCACACAGTATTACGGAAACTTAAACTTACTTAGATGCTTCTTATTATTTATGGTATACTGCTTAAATGGATAATAATACTAAATCAAAATCATATTTTAGAAATATTGGGAGATTATTGCCCATTAATTCTTTTAGAGGAAGTGAATCAATTGATAAATAAAGCTCTTAATACTGCTTTGGATTTATATGACAAGATTGATTGGATCATTATTGTTAATAAGGAAGGCATTATAGAATACAGCACTTTGTATGATATTAAACAAAAGGAATTTAAAAACGAAAATACAACAGGGATGCATATATTGGAAGTGTATCCTCAGTTAAATGAGGAAAATAGCAGCATATTACGAGTACTAAAAAACGGAACCCCCATATTTTATGAGCAACAAACGTTGTATGACTTTAGAGGTGATTTGCATCATATTATAAATAGTACAGTTCCTATTATTGATGAAAATAGATTAATAGGTGCCATTGAAGTTTCGAATTTTATTAAAAAGCAAGAGGAGTCTGTTACTAAAAATGCTGTTCAAAAGAAATATTCTCTAAAAGATATTATTACTAATGATCCTGTAATGCTTGAAATGAAAGAAAAGATATTAAGGGTGTCCAAAACGGATTCATCTGTTCTTATTTCAGGAGAAACTGGAACAGGGAAAGAGCTTGTTGCGCAATCTATTCATTATCATAGCCAGAGAAATCAGAAGCCATTTATTCCTTTAAATTGTGCCACAATCCCCCAAAATCTATTAGAATCAGTATTGTTTGGTACAGTTAAAGGTGCTTTTACAGGTGCTGAGAATAAACAAGGTTTAATATGGAAAGCAGACGGAGGAACTTTGTTTTTAGATGAAGTTCAAGTGATGCCTCTAAATATTCAATCTAAATTATTAAGATTTCTGGAGGATCATCGTATACGTCTGCTAGGCGCAAATGAGGAACAATTTGTAGATGTACGTATAATCACGGCTATGAATATGCTTCCAATAGAGGCTATGGAAAAAAAGTTAATTAGAGAAGATTTATTTTTTAGGTTGAATGTGGTTGCCATTAATATCCCGCCTTTAAGAAGTAGAAAAATGGATATTCCTATTTTGGTAGATTATTTTGTTAAGTATTATAATCAAACAATGAACCGTTCGGTGGAAGGGGTCAGTGAACTTGTTTTGAACTTATTTAAGGAAATTCATTGGAAAGGAAATATAAGAGAATTAAAGCATGTTATTGAAGGGGCTTTTAATCTAATGAAAGGAAATCAGATAACATTAAAAGATTTACCAGAGTACATGATTTCTTTGACTACCACAGAAGAATTATCACATGAAGATTCCGATGATGATGTATGTAATAATCTTGAGGAAAAAGTTAAACTTTATGAAAAGAGACTAATTGCTAAAGCAATTGAAGAAAATAGTACATACGCTGAAGCTGCTAGAAAACTTGGCATTACCCGTCAAAGTTTAAGATATAAAATTGAAAAATACGGACTAAACAAGTTGTAAAAATTATTTTACAGTGTAAAAATTTATTTACATTTTTCATTCAATATGTAATGAAAATACCTCTTTCAATCAATATATTTGTTGGCATGATATATGCTATATAAACTGTTATGGAATGAGAGTTCTAAATTCATTAAAAGATTGAACGGAAAAGAGTATGAAAAAAAAACATATGAATTTATTTTTCCCTCAGTGGCAGGGAGCAGGAAGAAGTAAAATACTTCTAAATGGAGCACAAGAAATAAAAGAAACATATCTTGGAGACTGTAATTTATTTGAGGTTGAGGTTGATGACGAAGATATTGCTGACATCGTAAACGACATTCTGGGATACCCCAAAATTCTTACGCAACTAAAAAATGCCATCTTAATGATTTCTGCAGAAAAGCCAGAAAGTATCTTTACCATTGGGGGAGGATGCGATGTAGAAATAGTTCCGGTTTCCTATATGAATGAAAAATTTAAAGAGGATATGACCGTTTTATGGATTGATGCTCATGGTGATTTAAATACACCTGAATCATCTCCAAGTAAAAATTTTCATGGTATGCCGTTAAGGGCACTATTAGGGAATGGAGACTCCAAGATTTCTGACCTAATGTTTTCAACATTATTGCCCTCACAAATTGTACTAATCGGGCAAAGGAATCTGGACGAACCTGAACGTAAATATATAGAAGAAAATAATGTAAATCAAATAAGTATAGAGGAAATAAATACTAATATAGATCATGTTATTAATATAATTAAAACAAAGAATTCAAATAACATTTACATACACATTGACTTGGATGTATTAGATATTAAAGAATTCCCGTATGTTATGGTGCCGGAGCCTAATGGGTTAAAATCACAATTGTTATTTGATTTGTTAATACACCTGAAAGAAAATTTCAATATTGTAGGTTTGAGTTTATTGGAATACATTCCATCAAATGAGAAGAATATAAAAATATTATCGGATATCATACAACTTGGCTTAAACCTATAAAACAACTGAAATGCCCCGCCAAGGAACCACCAGCTCCCCACGACATCATTATTGTCTATTCAAGGCACACGGAATGTGTTTGTTTGTTGGAAAAGAGATAGAAGCTAGTAATATCAATGGATTAAGTCACTGGGAATATAGATGACATTGGAAAAATTCAAATAATAATAAATTGAATATTGGAGAGTTGATTGCTATAGGAAGTTTAGGCTGTAATATAAGAATAATATGAAATTGAAAACTTTTAGCGTGCGAGGAATTTTAAGTTATCCACTATTTCTACAGTATGCTACCAGTACTATAGAAATAAGGAAAATCAAAAAGTGAAGAGTGATCATATTTTTATAATACCAGTGTTTTTTGGCTAAAAAAACCTGTTTGGATGATCAGATGAAGACAAGAGAGCGTTCAAGTTTTATAACCTGGTAGTAAAAAAGAGTACAAAAAACGCCTTCGTGTAATTTTGAACGAAGGCGTTGAATGCGTTATTTGCTTATAATAAAATTCTTGATTGCCAAAGCAACTTTTTCAGGTTGCTCCATAGCTGAAAAGTGTCCACAATGCTCTATAATGGCGGGTTTAATATTTTCGAAATAATTTTCTCGGAACCCATTGATGTATGTTTCAATATTTACCGGCTCATCACCCCCGCGCAAATAAAGAACGGGAATCGGGATAATAACCTCTTTTCGCCTCACATTGTCATTTTCATCAATATTAAAGTTTCTGTATAATTCGAAACCAGATTTTAATGATTCTAAAGATGAATATGCGTTTGAAAACCACTTTCTATAATCATCACTTATTCTATTACCTTTACCTACCAAAGCATCATAAAAATATGAAAAGTATTCCAGTTCCTTTCCATGTACTAATTTTTCCGGCAAATCTGAAATGAGATGTAGTTTAAAGTGCCAAACATAAGGGTTATTCTTCACAGTTTCCCAGGGCTCAACTCCGGGAATAACAACATTCATAATAATTGCTCGGGAAGCTCTGTGTGGGAAATTTTTTAAAAAAGCATATACGACTTGTCCGCCACAATCACATCCCACAAGAGTAACATCTTTAATATCCATTGTATCTAACAAACCAAGGACATAATTTGATATATTGCTTTTGCTATATGACTGTAGTGGAATCTCTGAATTTCCTATACCAGGCAAATCCATAGCAATTACATGATAATTATTAGAAAGTATGGTCATAACGGATTGGAATTCTTGCCAATTAGTTGGCCAACCGTGTATAAAGAGTATTGAAGGCTCTGTTGTTGGACCTGCTTCTACAATATGAATAGGGATACCTTTAACTACAATGTTTTTGTGTGTGAAAATTGATTGTTCTTTGTTTTTTTCAATGGACACCTAAATCACTCCTTTTTGACTTATTTATAACTATATTTTATACTATAATTACGACAATTACTGTCATAATTACGAATATGAAAGGAATTTATTATGTCAAAAATGGGACGGTTGATTGATATGTGGCTATATATTAATCGGAAAAAGATTTTTACAGCGCAAGAATTGGCTGATGAATTTAACGTTAGCCTCCGTACAATTCAGAGGGATTTACTAGAATTAACAGAAATGGGAGTCCCGTTTTATTCGGAAGTTGGAAGAAATGGCGGGTATACTATGCTTCATGGTGAAATGTTACCGCCTATTTCCTTTACTGAAGAAGAAACTGCCTCAATTATTTTCACCTATGAATCTCTGAAACAATATCAAGACATACCCTACGAAGCTGAAATTGATTCGGTCATAAATAAACTTATGTCCCAAGTATCCAAGCATTTACAAGAAAAGCTCAGGAGTATACAAAAGCACATATCCATGAAAATTCCATACCGAGTAGAAAAAAGCCCTTTTCTTAAATCTATTTTTCGTGCTTCTATCACAAAGCAGATAATATTTTTTTTCTATGATTCTTTGGAAAGCAAAAAAAATAAAAAAGCAATTCCACTCGGAATATATTCAGAAAACGGCTATTGGTATTTTCCTGCATACGATCTTAATCATGAGCGAATTAACCTTTTTCGAGTAGATAGGGTTTTATCTTTAAAAGAGGGGAATGTCGGAAGTATTAATCTTCCAACAATGGCACAATGGATGGAACAGAGGGACGCCATATTACCGGAAGATTCTTATAAACTCGTGTTACGCATCAGCCGAAAGGCAGTTAGAGACTTTTCAAATTCTTTTTTTGACTTTTCAAAAATTATTTGGGATGGTGAAAATACAGGCACTTTGTATCAACACGTTTCTAAGAAGGAATTCTCATATATCGCATCATTGATTGCAACCTTTGGTTCAGATGCAGAGATCATTGAACCGCAGGAATTAAAGGATACGCTTATAAAGAAAATGGAAGATGTACTTTCACTGTATAGAGATAATTAGTGGGATATTGTCAGCAAACGTTATATGTAGTATAGAAATCAGAGTATACTTAAATGCAGTCATTCTTCTATTAGGTGTACATTTTGCAAAATGGAGGCGTTTAAATATGGTAAAGAAGCCTACATAAGAAATAATTCGCCCAAAGGTATGAACATTGCTATCTATACAGAAGGTTTATAATGAGATTTGACTGAGCAAGGTAAGTCACGAGCTGAAAGTCTGCAATTATTAAATCGATTGGCAAAAGTCAACTAAAGGTAATAGACCAGTTTGGACAAGTGAAAAAAAGAAATTGGGATAGAAATGATGTGTAGAAAATCCATAATATTCTACAACCAAGGGATTAGTGGGTCTTCACGACATCATTTTTGTCTGCTCACGGCATGTGGAGTGTGTTTTGAGCATGGTAAGTCGTGAAAAAATATTAATACAGTAATAGGTGATTTGTAAATACTGCAATAAAAAAGTGATCATGATTATCATGGTTTCTTTTTTATATTAGTTTAGAAGGAAATTTAATAATATTACTATATATGCAACATTGACTTTAATATTATTAAAGTATATAATAAATATATTAAAGTAAATGTTTGGGAGGTTGCTATGAAAGAAATGCCACACTGGCTGATTGGGTTAGAAAATGAAGATTTGAATTTTATTAAACAATTTATTGTCGCATCAGGATCACTTAAGGATATTGCTAAGTATTATGATGTAACATATCCGACTATTCGTTTGCGTATAGATAAACTTATACAAAAAATTGAGGTTAGCGAAACAGAAGAGGAAAAACCGTTCATTACACTAGTTAAACAACTTGCCATTGAAGATAAAATGGATATTGAAACTGCTAAATTGCTTATTGATTCGTATAAAAAGGATTTGGAGGTGAAATAGAATGGGTGGTGTGATTATACTGTTTATTTTAATCACAATTATAGCTGTTTGTCAGGTCGTTTTATCGTTACAAAAGAACAGGTACTTAGGGTATTTTATACCTGGTTTAAACATATTAGGAGCAATAATTTTGAGTATGCTTACAACAGACTATTTTGTGGCTTACTTACTTTTTGTCATTATTCTATTACCAATAACTATTTGGATTGGGATATATAAACTATGCAGAAACCGAGTTAATGATAAAGCTAGACGGGACATGAAAAAGCTAAATGTCAAAAATTTGTGAGGTGTATTATGAAGAAATTATTTGGAGTAAATATAAAACATATAATTATTGGACTCATATGTATTTTAGTATTGATTTATGTTGGAGTAACAATTAATCAGCGACTTATGGACAAGTGGCAACCAGGTGGAAGTATTGTGGGAATCTGGTCAGGACTTGGTGAAACTAGAGAATTTGGAGAACTTGAGCATATTGAGGTGACCATTAGTATCGATGAAAAAGGAATTGTTACTGGCACAATTGGAGACGCTTTTATAGAAGAATGTACTATTGATTTAAATAGAAATGATTTTGAAAGATTACTTAGGATTAAGACTGATTATATCATACATGAGGGGTATATAAATGGTAAGATTACTTCTAACGATGAATTAACATATCGAAACATTTCTATACCGTTTAACATTGAAGAAGATGTACTTGGTGGAACCATCTTCACAGTTGAAGGGTTAACATATCCTGATCCACTTATATTGCATTTAGAATTGATGAAATAGTTCTATAGTAAATAATAATTGAATAAATACTGTAAGTAGCAAGCTACCTAGAAGTTAACTTTGCATTCTGCAAAGTGCTTCTAGTGCCTTGCTTCGCAAGTAAAAAAATAAATCTATCTCAAAAAACACTCGTTCCACGTTGAGACGGTTGTATTAATGTCACGCAAAATAAAAAAAGAAGTTCCTATATATTATTAAAAGCCATATCTGTTTTGTCCTTGGAACTATTTTTTTATGTTTTATCATGAGGATAACAACTTTTACAGTTGAATATGTATCTGATACTAATACATTGAGAGCCTTTCTAAAAGGTTTGATATATATTCCTATTCTAATAGTAGCTATATCGGTTTATATTATACTCCGTCGAAAAATAAAAAAATATATATCCGGAAGTATAAGGGTAACAATTTGTTTTTCATATTAATGTAAAAGCAGTTGCAATAGGAACTGGAATCTTTCTTACAATTCTTATCTTGCTTCCCTATTTTGTACTACCGATGTTTTTGAACCGACATGTTAATTACCTCGGATATGTAACCAATGATTTTCCCCTTCAGGATATTTACCAGGCGAAGGACTTTAACCTAAAGGAAAATCAAATGTATTTAAGAACCGAAGATGGTTTGAAAATATGGGCTTCAGAAATAACAACCACCCATCCTAAAGCAGTAATTATGTATTTGAGCGGTATTGTACAGCCATCGGTTACTTATTTTTACGGTCATGCAAAATTTATGCAGGATAATGGTTATGCATCCATATTGCTTGATGTTCGAGGACATGGAAAGAGCAATGGTAACCGGATATGTCTTGGTTATGATGAAGTAAAGGATGTACAGGTTGTTGTGGATTATATTAACAGTCAAGAAAAGTATAAGGATGTACCGATTGTCGTACAGAGAGCATCAATGGGTGGTGCCATTGCAGTTAATTCCTTCGGGCAGCTAAAGGACATTGATGCACTGATCGCTATGTCGGCCTATTCAAGCTTTGAGGACGTTATATTGGACACACTGGAGGGATATGGGATACCTAATTTCATTCTTTCCCTTGAAAAGCCCCTCATCGTATCCTCTTTAAAATTGGTATATGGTAGTGATAAAGTAAAATATATGAAACCGGTGGAACAAATTAAAAACGCCGATGGAAGACCTGTACTTTTTATAGCAAGTACAGGAGATACTGAGGTGCCTCCCATCAATATGAATAGGCTACAAGAGGCTTATCCTGAAGCACAGTCTTGGCTACGCAGCTCTTGGGTGCATTATATTATTAAGGACTGTGATTTTAGAAACATAGAAGATGATGAGTAAGCGCTCAATAAAACGGTGCCTTAATTCTATGTGTCCACTCATGTTAGAATCCCAATAACACACTTTTCACACTTCTTGCACTCAAGTGTAAAAAGTGTGAAAAGTTGAATTTATGGAGGTTACCATGAGCGAAGCTAAAAAACTGACAGATAAATATCGCCTTGAGCAATGGACTGAAATTATCCGGGAACGAATCAGCAGCGGAAAACAAGTCAACGAGTGGTGTGCCGAGAATAATATTTCAAGGCATAAATATTTCTACTGGCTGCGGAAAGTGAAATCTGCGTCTGCTAAGGAAAAGGCTTTGATCAATTCATCGGAACAACCAGTAATCGTTCCTCTGATGCCGCCACAACCCGTATACGAAACCAATAATTCCGGGTCAGCCATAATACTCAAGGTCAATGGAATCACCATTGAAATACAGGAATGCGCATCAGACGCTATCATAGAACGTACCCTGAAAGCGATACAGCGGATATGCTAGGTGACATCACTCAGGCACAGGCGATCTACATCGTCTGTGGTTATACGGATATGCGCAGATCCATAGACGGGTTGGCAGCAATGGTACAGTCGCACCTGGGTTTGGATCCTTTCTCTCGTAAACTCTTTCTGTTTTGTGGCAAACGTGCCGACCGGCTGAAGGCACTTCTATGGGAAGAAGACGGTTTTGTTCTCCTGTACAAGCGACTGGAAAACGGTAAATTCAAATGGCCCAGGACAGAAGAGCAGGTCAGGGATATCACCTGGCAAGAATTCCGTTGGCTAACAGAGGGCTTATCCATTGATCAGCCAAGAGCGATTAAAAAGGTTGAATCAGGAGATATTTAATCGCCACAAAACTGTCCGAATCCGTTGAAATTGCTGGATTTTATTGGCATCCCATGGTATAATTAAACCAAGACAAATTCATGAGAGGACTGCCGAAAACATGGACAAGGATGCCTACATCAGCCAGCTTGAAAACAAAATACAGGAAATGGAAAACCGTAATAAAGATGCCTATACTGCACAGTTGGAAACCATGGTTGAGAAGCTCCAAAAACAGGTGGATAACCTTACTGAAATGCTCCTCCTCATGCGCAGACAGAAATTCGGCAGTTCTAGCGAGAAAGCACGTATCGGTGACATTGATGGACAACTTAATCTGTTCAATGAGGCCGAAGTTGAATACACACTCGATGCAGAAGAACCAATCGTGAGGGATTCTGAAGGCTACAAACATCGCAAGGCGAAGACTCGCCGGGAAGCGATCATCAAAGATCTTCCGGTTCATGAGATACTATGTGAAGTTGTGGACGAGGATCTTTACTGTGATCGCTGTAGGACTGGGCTTAAGCCCATCGGCAAGGAAACCGTTCGAGAGGAGCTGGAATACATCCCAGCAAAACTACGTATCTTACGCTATGTACGCATGGCCTATGAATGTCCTGAATGCAAGCATACGGAAACGCCATACATTTTAAAAGCAAATTCACCCACATCCCTGATGAACCATTCCCTTGCATCGCCGAGCTCAGTTGCATATGTCATGTATCAAAAGTATGTGAATAGCATGCCGCTATACCGTCAGGAAAAGAATTGGGAGCGTCTAGGTATTGCGCTGACTCGTGAGACCATGGCAAACTGGGTCATCAGGTGCTCGGAGGATTACTTTTATCCAATCATCGGGTATCTACGCAAGGAGCTCCTCAAAAGGGATGTGATCCATAGTGACGAATCTCCACTCCAGGTATTGAAGGAGGAAGGGAAAAAGCCACAGACCAAATCCTACATGTGGCTGCACCGTTCCGGCGATGATGGGAAGTCACCCATCGTCCTGTATGATTATCAATCCTCCAGAAACGGTGATCATGCAGTTGAATATCTCAAAGGATTTACGGGATACCATCACTGCGATGGGTATTCCGGGTACAATAAGTTGGAGGGCGTTAAAAGATGTGCCTGCTGGGCTCATCTGAGGCGTAAGTTCGTGGAGGCTATGCCGAATAAGAGCGCAAAGGGAGCCCTAAGGACAAATGCGGCAATCGGAAGAGAGTATTGCAATAAGCTTTTCAAGATTGAGGATGGGATTGCAGATCTCTCACCTAAAGAGCGACAGCTTAAGCGTCTTGAACTGGAGAAACCGGTTCTTGAGGCCTTTTGGGGCTGGCTTGAATCACTGAATCCTTTAAAGGGGTCTGCTTTAGGTAAAGCCGTTACCTATGCCATGAATCAGAAGCCGTATCTAGAAAACTATCTTCTGGATGGACGATGCTCCATATCCAATAACTCAGCGGAAAACAGTATTCGGCCTTATGCCGTTGGTCGTAAAAACTGGCTATTTGCGGATACACCTAAAGGGGCATCCGCCAGCGCCGCTGTTTACAGTATTGTCGAAACCGCCAAGGCTAATAACCTTGATGTGTATGCCTACCTGCAACATTTGCTTCTGTACATGCCAGACACCGATTACATGAACTATCCGGAGGATTTGGAAGATCTTATGCCATGGTCAGATGAAGTACAGGCTGTATGTAGCAAATGACCGATCAATAGTAGTTTACCAAACTCAATTTGATTTTCAAGGCACCCTATTGTTAAGCGCTTACGGGAAATCAACTAGCTTTTAAGATTCTTCTGATCCTATACATTAAATCGTGTATATACAAGGAATAAGCCAGCAGGACAAGCGAATTCTTGTTCTGCTGGCTTATTCCATTTTCTCTGATTTTGTTTCTGGCAATACTGATCGACGTAGAAGCTCATCTGATAGGCAGTTCAAAGTTCGTAAAAGAATTTTACGATCTCCTTCTGAGCAGGCATGATATTTCCCGATGAACTCATTTAATTCTACCTCCTGTTTTGGAATATCAGGATAGAAAAGTGTTTCAGCTGAAACTCCTAACCGCTTCATAAGCAGTTTCATGATTTCGTATGAAGGGTTCATGCGGCCTTTTTCGATATTAGCTATATGTCGAACAGACACACCAGATTGTTCAGAAAGTTCTTCTTGGGTTAATCCACAGTCCATGCGGGCCTTTCGGATACAATTACCAAGATGTTTTAATAAGTTTTTCGGCATGATTGTTCATCTCGTATACATTATATCGTGCAGGATTGGATTTTTACATTCCCCAATAGTGCTGATTTAAAAAGCATTATAATTCATACTTTCACTTAAAATATTTAAAATCAGCCGTGCCAATATCCGATAAAAAAACGGTAGCTTGGCAGGGCTTATAAGCATGTCCATCTATGCTGCTGTTTGGGGGAGCAGGCATGGATGGACATTATCTTTTTCAATACATATCATTTGGTAATTTCTTAAAAAAAGTTGGTACTCGCCTCCTGAATACTATGGCTTCATACATGCACGATTAAGCTGGTTTATTCAGTACTATTATACTCTAGTCTTATCACTTATTTGGAACGTCAGAAAGTCATTGCGGCTGTCTGACTTTTTTTTATGCCCTAATTTAAAAAGTCATATTTGTTTTGTTGGTTGTCGCTCCCCGCCTCTGTTTCGATTTGAATCATTTTTATCACAAAAATCGAAACGGAGGAAAATACTATGTCAAAAATCAATCTACGGGATTATTACCCGTTTTATACATCGGACTGCTTTATCGAAGTGTCGGACGAACTGGTAGTGTTTTTAGAGGGCTGCGAAAAAGCAGAGAACGCTTACCAGAGAAAAAAATATCGTTACAATGCTCATTACTCCCTTGACCGTAGGGATGGTATCGAACACGATATTTTATTTGTGTCATTCACTCCTGAAGAGCTGTATGAGCGCAAACTCACAACTGAACAACTACACGCCGCCATTGGTAATTTACCGGACAAGCAGGCAAAACGGATATATGCTCATTACTTTATGGGAATGAGTAAAACGGCTATTGCGAAAGCTGAACACGTTACTGAGGGAACAGTTAGAGAAAGCATTTTACGTGGATTAAAGAATATTGCTCAAAAATGTCAGGGCATATAGAGGGAAAAATTTTCTCCACCTATGTATCTTGACAATTGAATACACGGTATTTTGAGTACGAAACTTATGTGGCTGAAAAGCAAAGCGACATAATGGGCATCGCCATGATGATTCTAAATTGGAGCGATAAATGCACCATTAGACCGAACGGTGGCACGTTCGCCGCAATGATACACATAAGGGATAATGATACTTTCTCACGACCTCCCATAGACTTGAGGGGGAGTTCCTGCGGTATGCGTGGCTTTTGGGACAAGCCTACGGTATTGTGGGACTATGATGCCTGTGCTGCAGGCAGCTCAAAATATCCCCTGCTGTCGGGGGGCGTGGCAAATACGGCAAGAAGTTTAATATGTGAGGGGCTGTATTGTTTTGACGGTACAGCCTTTCTCTATTGGAAAAGGAGATGAATGCATATGAATGACTGCATTGTGCGTGGTGATATATTTTATGCCAACTTAAATAATAGAATTGGAGCAGAGCAGAGCGGATATCGCCCGGTTTTAATCATTCAAAATAATATAGGCAATCGGTTTAGCCCAACGGTTATCGTAGCGGCAATAACAGGAAAAATTCACTACAAAGCAAGTTTACCGACCCATTTTGTATTAGATTTTTCTCCTGAACTATCGATTCCGTCTATGGTATTGCTGGAGCAAATCATTACAATCGATAAAAAACGTTTGAAAAGATATGTTGGCAGAATTAGTGAGGAAGAAATTCCTTTGATAGATAAGGCTCTCTCAATTAGTATAGGTTTGGAGAGCCATTAATTATGTGTTTTCGCCGTTCTTTAATAACTGTTGTACTTAACTAAATTGACACATTTCACATATATTTGAAATCTATTTATAATGGAGGCATGTATTCACGGAGGTGTTACAGATGGAAGATATCAAACTTGTAGCTGAAAATGAAATGACAAAAAACATTGCTCCAAAAGAACAATTTTTTCATCCGCAGTCACAAGAGTTCAATGTTTTTATGAACACATTGGCAAGTGTGGTTGAAAAGCATGGAGCGGAAGTTTTAAAAGAATTAGATTGTGTTGTGTAGATTACACAGCACATTACATAAAGATATTTTCCATCTACAAAATAAAAATCGGAGGTAGGATTGTGAATAGAAGTGGAAAGAAATGTGTTTTATACCCAAGAGTTAGTACAGAAATGCAGGTAGATGGATTTAGCTTGGATGGTCAAATAAATAGCTTGAAACGCTTTGCAGATAGAGAAGAAATGACAGTGGTGGACGTTTACGAAGATGCTGGAAAATCCGGAAAATCTATTGAAGGCAGACCTGCTTTCAAGCAAATGCTAACTGATATTCAAAATGGATTGCAGATAGAATACATATTAGTTTATAAATTATCCCGATTTGGGCGAAATGCTGCTGATATTTTGAATTCCTTAGAGTTTGTGCAGTCCTATGGGGTAAATCTAATATGTATTGAAGAAGGAATTGATTCATCGCAGACAAGCGGAAAACTTCTCATTTCTGTTCTTTCCGCCGTAGCAGAAATTGAAAGAGAGAACATCCTTGAGCAGCCCATGAATGGACGTAAAGAAAAAGCACGGCAAGGTGGTTGGAACGGTGGATTTGCTCCTTATGGTTACTATTTGAAAGATAAAATGCTTTTTATTCAGGAAGAGGAAGCAGAAGTTATTCGTCTGATATATGATAAGTTTGCGAATACAAGCATGGGGTACGGTAAAGTGGCACAATATCTTAATTTACA
Organism: Anaerovoracaceae bacterium; assembly: GCA_963665645.2. GTDB lineage: Bacteria > Bacillota > Clostridia > Peptostreptococcales > Anaerovoracaceae > Anoxybacterium. Next base: position 351,184 of record CAXXQN010000007.1, read on the forward strand.
AGGTGTTAGGAAAATCCAAAGGCAGAATGGGAAGCTCAAAGAGTGGAGTAGCCATTTTGTAAGGCAGATTTTGGACAATCCGGTTTATTGCGGGAAGATTGCATTTGGCAGGCGGGCAAGAGAAAAAGTAAAGGGTACGAAAAATCAATACCGCCAAGCTTGGCAGGAAGATTATATTTTGGCTGATGGTCAGCATGAGGCTATAATTAGTGAAGAATTATGGAATAAGGTTCGTGAAAAAAGAATAGCAACAGGAGTAAAGCAACCATCAAAGGTCGGTAAGGATCGGGCACATTTGTTGACAGGTATTTTGAAGTGTCCTGTTTGCGGTGGCCCGATGTATACCAATAAACATGCATGGACAAACAAAGATGGTACATATAAAGAAGTTTATTATTATGTATGTAGTCGTAATCGAAATGTTCGTGGAAAAAGTTGTGATTATAAAGCTATGCTGAAGAAAACAGAGATTGAGCCGATTGTAATTGGGGCGATCAGAGAACTGGTCAGCAATGAAACCTTTGCCAAGGAAGTTAAATCAAGAATAGGCACTCAGATTGATACGACAACAATTGATAGAGAGATCAAAAATTACGAAGCTAAGCTCCGAGAGGTAGATATAAATAAAACTCGCTTAGAAAATGAGATTGATGCACTTCCCCAAGATACCCGTTTCCGAGATAGGAAATTGCATGACATGACTATTCGTTTAGATGGGATGTATGATATAATAGTTGAGCTAGGTGCGAGCTGCGAAATCAGCAAAGCTGATTTCCCCTAGCGAGCGGAAGAAATTCTGCAAAGCTTTGGTAAGCTGATGAATATACAGTAGGGAAACCCTATCGGGTAAGGTCTAACCAACTGCCCGTACCGAGTCCTTGGAACCGAAGTGGTAACATTAGGTTTAAGCGTAGGACAGGGAGCAACAGAGCCGAAACGAAAGTGAAGTGATTGAGCTGGGAAATTATTATCTAGTCGGAAGAGTCGAGGCGTTCTATTTCGTCGCAGACAACAGTATATGAATCGTTATGGTGAGAGTCATATAGTCTTCCCCCAGTCTGAGAGCTTGGCGAGGTTGATGATAAGTATGTCATCGGAACAGCTGAGATCCTGTTACATCCTAAGCTTTTAGGTATGGAATCTGAATTAAAGAAATGCGACAGGAAACCAAATATGTGGCAGGAAGTCCGATTCGCGGACATCAAAGGATTCTTTGATAACGTAAATCACGAATGGTTAATGAAATTCCTACAGCAAGATATTGCGGACAGAAGGTTCCTTGAGATAATCGAAAAGTTTCTGAAAGCAGGAATCATGGAAGAAGGGAAATACCTTGACAGTGAGAAAGGAACACCGCAGGGAAATGGAGCGAGTCCAGTTCTTGCAAATGTATACCTGCACTACGTACTCGACAAATGGTTTGATGTAATTGTAAAGCGGAAATGTCAGGGACAGAGCTATCTAATACGATACTGTGACGATTTTGTATGTTGTTTTCAGAACAAATGGGAAGCAGAAGTTTTCTACCAAGAGCTAGTGAAAAGATTCGAGAAATTCGGATTAGAACTGGCAATGGAGAAAACGAGGGTACTGGAATTTGGAAGGTTTGCCAGACATAACAGAGAAATGAGAGGGGAAGGCAAGCCTGAAACATTTGACTTTCTCGGCTTTACATTCTATTGTGGAATGAATGGCAAGAAAGAATTCTTTCGGTGCAGAGTGAAAACGAGCAAAAAAGAAATACAGAAGCAAGATAAAGGCAATGAAGGAATGGATAAAGAACCATAGAACAATACCACTTGAGCTGATATTCAAAACAGTTAATGCGAAGTTGAGAGGACACTATCAATACTACGGTGTTACAGACAACACAAAGGATGTAAAGAATTTTCTTTCGCAGACGAAGTGGCTGTTATTCAAATGGTTAAATCGGAGAAGCCAGAGAAAGAGTTACAGCTATGACACGTTCTACAATGGACTTCTAAGAACTTTTCCATTACTTGAGCCGACAATTAAGGTTAGTCTGTTTTACAGGTAGAAAATGAATATGAAGTGAAAAGCCGTATGCGTTAGTAGCGCACGTACGGTTTTGAATAGGGGCTTGGACGCGTAAGCGTCCTTGACCTACTAAAGAAGAAAAAATTGAAGATGCAAAATTAAAGCGTTGTTCGGTTGAAGCTAATGCTATTACGCTGGATAATGTCTATAAACTGATGATTAACTTTGAAAAAGTATATGATAAAATTAGTGATGAAGAACGAAAAGCTCTTGTATCTTCTTTGATTAAAGAAATTCAAATATACACTCGTGATGAAGCGGAAGTACCATTAAAGTCCATCTCTTTTAACTTCCCCGTATATAAAGATGGAAAAGAAGTACAGGAACTTTTGTGGGATAAAGGTAATACCGTTGAGACGGTAGTATTGATGTCGCGCAATATATAGCGAAGTATAACAGAGCAAGAACAATATATTGTGTATTGGCGCATTAAATATGCTATTATTGCCTACTTATCATTGAAGCGAGAAAGATTAAAACAATAGGCTAAATTAGGACAAGGAGGTGAGCTGATGGATTCAAAAATCTGGTATGTTCCTGCAAGAAATGACCGTTTGGAAAAGAAAGTCGGAATCTATTGCAGGGTAAGTACAGATGAAAAAGAACAGCTTTCTAGCCTCGCAGCACAAATTTCTGTTTTGACGAGAGCCGTTGCGAATGCCAGTCAATGGCGACTGGCAGATGTTTTTATCGATATTGCATCAGCAAAGGAGAAGTTTCTCGTCGTGAGTTTGAACGATTGATTCGAGAATGCGAAGCTCACAATATCTCCGTTGTTCTTACAAAAAGCATCAGCAGATTCGGCAGAGATACGGTTGAAACCTTATCAGCTATCAATTGATTGAAGGCAGCAGGTGTTAGAATCATATTTGATCAAGAAAATCTTGATACCGATTAGGTTGACAGTAATCTAATGATTTCGGTAATGGAGTCACTTGCACAGGCCGAAAATGAAAGCCGAAGTGAAAATATTCGACTGGGACTTGCGATGAGGGCTGCAAACGGAACTTCCGGATTGTATAAGCGAAAGCTGTATGGTTATATAAAGGATAAAAATGGCGAACTTGTTATTAACGAAGGACAGGCCAAGGTTGTGAGAGATATCTTCCGTTGGTATCTTGATGGAGCAAGCGTGATTGGCATCATCAAAAAGCTCTCCGATGCAGGTATTCCATCCCCTGATAGAAAGGAAAAATGGAATAAGCGAGCAATAGAAACGATGATTGCAAATGAAAAATATACCGGCACGGTTACACTCTTGGATTCTGCTTCACAAGAATATCAGTATCAGATGAAAGAGTGTCATCCTCCAATAATCACAGAGAATGAATTCAAGGCGGTACAGGAAGAAAGAGCGAAAGGAAGTAACGTCGTTACGGACGATGACGGTATTCATCGTAGCAGTATGAAATATAGTTCGAAGAAAGATAAGAAATCATAATTTGTTGAGGTGAAGTCATGATTGAAACAGAAAGATTAACGCTGCGTCCTTTCCTTGAAAGCGATGCGACAGATGTATTGGAATATTTGAGAGAACCAACTGTAAACTGCTTTGCCAGTATGAAACTGAACTCACTTGAGGAAGCCAAAGCAAAAATGAAAAATCGAGTCAGTGAAACTGAATACTATTTCGCCATCGTTCTGAAAGAGACGGGAAAGGTCATCGGTGAGATAGATGCCTATCCCGAGCGTGCCGAACCTCACGATACAAGTTCGCCGTTGGATACCTTCAGCCCGTGCTGGATGCTGAATGGAGATTATCAAGGCAAAGGCTATGCACATGAAGTAGCTCACGCTTTTTTTGATTATCTGTTCCGTGAGAAAGGTGCAAGACGCATCTACGCCTATACCGAGGATTACAATTTGTCGAGCCAGCACCTTTGTGAAAAACTCGGTATGCGCCGGGAAGGATTATTTAAGGAATTCGTATCCTTTGTCAATAACCCAGACGGCACACCTCGCTATGAAAACACTGTGCAGTATGCCATTCTGAAAAAAGAATGGCATGGGTAAATTTTAGTTTGCTAAGTATAAAAAGCAAATAGCCTACTTATGAGACAATAGCTTAGATATCAAGAAATGGATTGTCTAACGAAAAAGCCTTTAAAATCAAGCATTTTCGTTGACTTTGGACATGTTCCCCAAATAGCCTAAAAATCACACGTTGAGACGGTCGTATTGATGTCAAGGGTAAAAGATTGAATGTACGAAAAGCCCAGTAAATAAGCCATTTCTGTGATTTTTGGGTTTTTCCTCCATGTACGCAGACGACATCGCAAAAACCGCTGGTGATAAAATTGTTTTAACGGTTGACGGCGCCAAGAAGCGGCTGACTGTCTGCGGGATTTACTCTGACATAACCAGCGGCGGCAGGACAGCGCAAGCCAATTTTGAAACTAATCCAGGGGATATTTTATCGGTCAATATACCAATTACTTTCCGCGCAGGTGCTGACGCTGAAGCTGAAGCTGAAGCTGAAGCTGAAGCTGAAGCAATCATAGCACAGTATAAGGAGCAATTACCTTTCGCTAAAGTCTACGGCGTTGAGGAAAATATCAACCAGATAGGAAATCATGGGGTTGCTGGTGGACATCAACAGGGAAGGTACCGCAATTCTGCTTGTGATCCACGATGCAAAAATTGCTGCCCGCGCCGACAGAACTTTGTTCACGAAAGATGGGAATATCGTCTCCGAGATTTCGCTACAAAAGTTCAGCGGAAAGGATATGGGGGCAAGAACCGAAAAGGTACTCATACAGATGGCGGCTGTAGGGATTTAGGTACGGGAACCAACCAACCAAACCCTTATAGTCAAAGATGAGCTGTATTATGATACAGGCCTGACGTGGTGGTGGTTATAAGTACATTATTACGCTATGAGGTGTCGGTTATAAATTAAATAAAAAAACCGTAACTTGTAATTAATATCATTGTGATTGATAGGTTACGGTTTGTATTTCTCATGTGGAATAGTATAATCGAAGAAATAATAGTTGAGGAAAGGAATGGTGCAGTGTTTCAGTTTAGAACAGAAATGATAATGGAAGTGACTTTATGCTAACAAAATGAATTGTTCAAAATATAGTTTTTAAATCACCATAATGCATTTGAAAGTTTAGAACGCGCGTGAAGCGTTGGAAATAGAGGGTTCTATAGGTTATTTTCTTGACAAGAGAGGATTTTTCTAATGATAGCTAACCAGGATATGCAAAGTCCGGATTCTATCTGAGACTCGTTTGCTATCTCTTTTTTGCGGGTAGGCTTAATTCGTTTTTTTTACGTCGCGTGTTCTCCATTGATACCCAATTACAGTTGGAAGGAAAAACAAGACAGTTAGGCCATATTACCGTTATCGTAGGCTTGAAATAAAATACACTTGACAGTATAATAAAATAAAAAAGAGAGGTATCTTTTGACACATTTTTTATATGCGGAAATTAATATCATAGGAATCCTGCTTCTGTTGCTTCTGCTGAATAATGTGAGCAAAAGCGGCTTCAAGGATATGCCCCTTGACCAAAAGATATTTAACAGCATCATGTTTGTAAATGTGCTGATTTTCGTGTTTGATACCGGAATGTGGCTGATGGATGGAGATCCTGGACCAATGTCAAGAACAATAAATTATATCTCTACATCATTATATTACCTTTTCAACCCTCTGATTTGCCTTCAGTGGCTGATGTATACTGATTTTAAGATCTATGAAAGCCGGTCAGGTCTGTTTAAGCGTACCGCCCTCTATGCAATTCCTGCTGCGGTGAGCGCGGTTATGAGCCTAATGAGCCTGTCTACCAACTGGTTTTTTGTGATCGACGAGGGAAACCACTACATGCGTGGGCGTTTGTTCCTGGTGATGGCATTTGCAGCCGTTTTTTATTTAGTGATTTCATTTGGCATTTCTCTCAAAGAGATTTATAAAAACGGATGGGAAGAGAATAAAAGCGTAAACATCCATCTGGTGGTTTTACCTTTTGTAATCATAGTATCTACGGTAATGCAGATCATGTTTTTTGGTATTTCTATTATATGGGTTTGCTCTATGCTGGCACTCACTAGCCTCTATATCAACATACAAAATGGAGAGATATCAACCGACTATTTGACTGGTCTATACAACCGCCGCCGCCTTGACCATTACCTCCGACGCAGAATTAATGCAAGAACCGAGAATCGCTTGCTGTTTGCCATCATGCTGGATTTGGACGAATTCAAAGGCATCAATGACAAATACGGACATGCCGCGGGAGATGATGCTCTGATAGAGACCGCGGGGTTGCTGCGGAAGGCCTGTAAGAGCAGTGATGATTTTATCGCACGGTTGGGGGGCGATGAATTCATCATCGTGGGGGAACGTACTAAACCCGAGGAGATTCAGCAGCTGATGGAAAAGATATATGCACATGCTTATGAGTATAACCAGAGCAACCGATCGTATTATGCCCTGATGCCAAGTATGGGATATGCTATTTTCAACAAAGGCGACACGGCGGATTCTTTTTTGGCGGCGTCAGATAAAGAAATGTACCGGAGCAAGCAGGAACGGAAGTTGGCGCGGAACAAAGAAATTAACTAAAGAAAGCCTTAATGCATAGCCTTAAACAAATATACCTTTGTAATTAACGAATTAATAGGCCGCCGCCAAGACCCAATCGGTTTCTGTCGGCATTTTTTTTACAGCTTCAAGGCACGTTGAAACGGTTGTACTTCTTTCCCACAAAAATGCCGACACACATATCAATGTAAATGTGGAGTTTGGCGAGGGTGATGGGAAAATACATGTGGGTAAGATTGCTGAAAAGGCTGATTCCTTGCATGATGTATTAGTGTGATTCAAAGACATGTTACTTAGTATGAGCGACGTGCCATTGTTAAGATATAATGTTATATTGTGTAAATAGTAAATATTCATAAAAGTTGACCCATCATTTAAATAGTGATAAAATCAAGTTAGATACAGCTAACTGTTTAGAGGAGGGATAGCATGACAACAGTTGCATATGACAAAAACAATTTAGTAATGGATGCCGATAGTTTTTATAATTTCTTTACTGAAGTCTGCCACTTTCAATATGAGTCAGATGGTATATATACAAAATATCATGTAAATCCCAATTTGGGTGACGGATATATAGAACAAATACGCTTTAACAATGGTTTGGAGTTTTGCATCACAAGCCTCCAATTAAAGCAATCCATATCTTTAAATTATAAATTAAAAAATGCACCATTGGAAATTCAGTATATGTTAGGGGGAAACGTCTATCATTATGAAAAAAGTATTGGAGATATGAATTTAAGTGAAGGAAAGCTTAGCACATTTTTTTGTAAAGACATGGAAGGTGTTATGACTTTAGTTGAAGGAAGAAAAATTGTTTATATCACTATGATGGTTGGAGATGAATTACTTAGTAATATTTTAGGCGCCTGTCAATGTGAATATTCTACGGCTGAACAGAGAAATTTAGATAATTTGAAAAAATTTCTGAAACCCCATTATCCAACAGCAGATATGAAAGTGGTTTTTGGCCAAATATTATCATGCCCTTTTTCCAGTATTAGCAAATCAGTATTTTTGCAAGGGAAAGCCACTGAGCTGGTTGCTTATATTTGGGAACAATTCTCTGCAGAGGAAAGTTTGTTTGAACATATACCTTTGCATTCATATGAAATTACTGCTTTAGAAAAAGCCAAAGAGCTACTGGAAATAAACATGGAAAATCCTTATGGAATAGAAGAAGTTGCAAATATAGTAGGCTTAAATTCCGTAAAATTTAAAAAAGGTTTTAAGCAGTGTTATAAAATAACCCCACATCAATACCTGATTCGATGTAGAATGATATGTGCCAGAGAACTAATGAGAGATAAAGGGTATACAGTAACAGAAGCGGCATTTGCAGTAGGATATACAAATGTTAGTTACTTTTCAAGAGTGTTCAGAGAGTATTTTGGACAAACACCAAAACATTTCCGTTTTGGACTATAAATAATACTGTTTGTAGCAGAAAAAAAAAATAGAAACGATATAATCAATAACGATTGTATTGGTTCTATTTTTTTATGTGTTTGGAGGTGGAATGTACATTAGTTAGTTAAAGCAAACTAATGTGTCGGCAAATGATAAATAGTATAAAACAATTAATTGGAATATGTCAGTCCCAAAAGAAAGCATATAGGATTTCAGTTGTATTTAGTATTTTATCTGTAGTTTCAGGAATCGTTGCCTATTATGGTATTTACCTTGTTATCAATTATGTATTGAACGATAACGGTAAAATAACAACCCCTTTGTTGTATATAGCACTGGGTTTATTGGGCAAATATCTATTTTTTTCTATTGCTTCAGTAAAGTCTCATGAGGCTACAGCAAAGCTTTTGGTTGAAATACGAATTAGAATATCAGAGAAAATGGGAAATATATCTTTAGGTTCTGTAAGAAATCACAGTAATGGATACTATAAAAAACTTTTAGTTGAAGACATAGAAAGTCTGGAAAAATTTTTGGCTCATAATGTACCAGAAGTTTCATCAGGAATTGGTGTGTCACTATTGCTTGTTTCTTTATTCTTTATTATTGACTGGCGCCTTGCTATTGCAGCAATTATTAATATTCCTATATCTTATAAGATATTGTCAGGAATGATGGGTGGAAGTCAAGAGAAAATGGAAAACTATGCTTCTTCGCTAGAAACAATGAACGGATCCATTATAGAATACGTTCATGGAATGAATGTTATAAAAGCATACAACAGTACAGATTATAAACTGGGAACTTTAGAATCAACTGTAGAAACATTTCGTTTTTATGTTGTAGATTGGTATCGCTCATGCTGGAAATATATGTCGGGATACGCGGTAGGAATGAAAGCGAATCTTGCTGTGTTATTGCCTGTAGGGGGGATTTTGTTTTTGGCAGACAGCTGTAACATAAGCACAATCATATATTTCTTAATGATGTCATTTTCTTTCACCGTTCCCTTAACAAAACTTGGGGAGTTTACAGATACCATGCCAATGTTAGCAGAAACTTATATGCAAGTCGAAGATTATATGAATCAGAAAGAAATGCAAAATGCAGACAGGGAAGTTTCTTTACTTAATTATACGGTTCAATTTGAAAACGTAACTTTTTATTATGCGGATGATATACCTGCGGTAAAAAACTTGTCTTTTACTGCATCTCAAGGGGAAATTACTGCTCTTGTGGGCGAATCCGGCAGTGGCAAAAGTACAACGGCAAAATTGGCAGCGCGATTTTGGGATGTTGATAGTGGAGACGTTTTAATTGGAGGTATTCCTATTAAGCAAATTCCAATCATTCAATTAATGGATACGGTAAGTTTTGTATTTCAAGATAGCTATATGTTTAATGACACTATTGAAAACAATATACGGATTGGTAAACCAAATGCTAGTCACGAAGAAATTATGGAAGCCATAGAAAAGGCTGCTTGCAAAGAAGTGATTTCCGAAAAAGGACTTAACGCAATGATTGGCGGTAAAAATGGTATTAGCCTCTCCGGAGGAGAAAAGCAAAGAATTGCTTTGGCGCGTGCTATTCTAAAAAACGCTCCTATTCTAATTTTAGATGAGGCTACTGCATCGTCAGATGCAGAAAATCAATGGGAAATTCAAAAAGCAATTTCTTCCCTTGCTCAAAGCAAAACGGTGTTAACCATTGTACATCGTTTATCATCTATCGTGGATGCAGATAAGATACTTGTTTTTTCTCGTGGAGAAATTGCTGAAACAGGGATACATAATGAGTTAATAAACAAAAACGGGATATACAGCCGGTTATACAAAAGTTATTTGAACGGTCGTTCCTTTCGTTTAGAGGGGGGCAATAGTCATGCTTAAAAATATGAAGAGAATCATTGCTTTAGCAGGTGAATATAGAAATTCTTTAAATAAAGGTATTGCCTTTGGAATCGTTGAAAGCTTTTTAGGTGTAATACCTTTTGGGATTTTGCTTTGCTTTATCCATACCCTTATCAATCATTACCTAAATGCATCTATACTTATAGGTATTACTGTATCTCTTGTTTGCATTTACTTACTGCAATATGGCTTTCATTTAAAAGAAACGGCAACTACCAGTTCTATCGGTTATGACATGGTTGCAAAAAAAAGAGTTGAGGTTTCAGGTTTTTTAAAAAAGGTTCCTATAGGCTTGTTTGCAGGACAAAGTCTTGGAAGGATTCTTTCTGTGCTTACAAATGAGCTTACACAAATCGAATTATACGCTATGCAGATGGTAACAAAGGTCGTATCAAGTATTACAACTATGATTATTTCTATAATATTTTTAGCTTTTTTTCATCCGCTTCTCTGTTTATGTTATTTTGCAGGGTCTCCCATTGCGTTGATAATCAATCAGATAATCCAAAAGGTACAAAAAACTTCTGCAAGAAGACGAATGAATGCACAAGAGGATCTTATAGATAAAGTAGTATCTTATGCTCAGGGAATTGAAACCATTCGTGCCTACAATGTTAGTGCATCCTCACAAAATGGTATAAAAAAGGAATTTGAAAGATTCTCAAAAAACACAATTCAGACAGAAATGTCTGTAATTCCATGGATGCAAGGATATTCATTCTTCCTTTATATTGGTACTGTGTTGGTATTGTATGTTGGAATCAAATTAGTTACTTTAGAAACATTAAATATAACTTCTTTTCTTCTGTTTTGTATTGCCTGTGTATTTATTTATCAGCCGTTTGAAATACTCTCATCTTATACTTCGGTATTTAACACAATGGGAGAAAGCCTTGACCGTTTGGAGGAAATTATGCAGTTAAAAACTATGAATGAGCCAAGTCAAAATGTTGATTTCTCCTCTTATGATGTGGAATTTAAAAATGTATCCTTTTCTTACGACAATATACAGATTTTGCATAATATATCTTTTAAAGCACCCCAAAACACGATGACAGCTATTGTGGGAATGTCAGGAGGTGGAAAAACAACACTGATGCAATTATTAATGAGATATTGGGATGTAAACAGCGGAGAAATAAGGATTGGCGGATTGCCTATTCAAAGCTATAGAATTGACACTCTTATGTCTGCTATTTCTGTAGTTTTTCAAGAAAATTATCTATTTCACGATACTGTTTTTAATAATATTACTATGGGAAAACCTAACGTTTCAAAAGAAGAAGTAATCAATGCTGCAAAACGTGCATGCTGTCATGATTTCATTCAAGCCTTACCAAAGGGATATGATACGTTACTTGAAGAAGGCGGTAATTCTGTCTCCGGAGGAGAGCGTCAAAGAATTGCAATTGCAAGGGCAATCCTTAAAGATTCACCTATTGTCATTCTTGACGAAGCCACCAGTGGTATTGATCCTATTAATGAGGCGGAAATTGGAGAAGCAATACAAGAACTTGCAAAAGGCAAAACAGTTTTTGTAATTGCTCATAAATTTTCAACCATTACAAATGCTCATCAAATTTTGGTGTTGGAGAAGGGAAAGCTCATAGAGAAGGGAACACACAAAACACTTCTTGATAAAGAGGGGAAATATGCTTCTTTGTGGAAGAAGCAATTAGGTGTTGATGACTGGAAAATCAGGTGGCAGGAGTGAGGACGAAAGAAAAAATAATATTCAAAATATTGGTCGAGGGAGTTGTTACGCTGTTATTTGTTACTTTTTTATCTTTTTTATTAATGCGTCTTGCACCGATCGATCAAGCAGAAGCATTTGCCAGAAGAAATACAGTTCAGCCATCAACTGAGAGAATTCAAGAAATACGTATCCAGATGGGATTAGACAGACCTCTAACAGAACAATATGCCACATGGTTAGGCAAAGCTATTCAGTTGGATTTTGGAAATTCTTTAACCAATAATAAGCCAGTGAGGGATGACCTTGTTTTTGCTTCTAGTATTTCTATAAAGGTAATTTTGATAAGCCTTTGTTTACAAATACCTTTCGGGATTTTAATTGGTTCTCTGGAATACATACTTTCAAAGAAAAGAATAAAAATTCTATTAGATATGATAACAATTTTGTTGATTTCTGTTCCTGCCTTTTACATAGCAAGCCTTTATCTTGATGTGTTTGCAGTAAAGGCGGGTTTTATCAAAGTGGTAAATGCATCAGGCTTTCTTCGTTATTTTTCACCAGCTTTGTGCATTGCATTACCTGCTTCTGCATTTTATGGACGTCTTTTGGGCAGCAGTTTAATCAAAGAAGGAAAGAAAGATTATGTGTTTTTTCTAAAGTGCAGAGGATTAGCAGAATGGATGATCTTGTTAAAACATGTTCTTCCCCATGGACTGTTATTTGTACTCCCTTCTTTTATGCAAAATATTGGTATGATAATGGCGAGTGCTGGCGTTATTGAAAAAATGTTTAATGTTCCCGGTGTAGGTTATATGCTTATTGAACATGTTCTGGCAAGAGATGCACCTATGATACATGCTATATTATTGTTTTTTGCCCTTGTATTTGTAATAACCAATACATTAGGTAAAACACTAAGGGTGGGCTTAGGTGATACAGAGAAGGTGGAGTTATGAAAATAATAAAACATTGGAAGATTATATTACCGATTTTTGTCATAATATTATGTTTTCTGGCTTTCTTATTAGCACCAAATGATCCTGAAAAAATTAATTTATTAATGCGATTACAACCACCATCGGCGGAGTATCCTTTTGGAACGGATATCCAAGGAAGATGTCTTATTTCCCGAATTTTATATGGAGCAAGGCTCTCTACAGGGGTTGTATTGGGGAGCGCAATGTTGGTCGTTCTTTCAGCATGCCCTATCGGCTTAATTATGGGATACTCCGGGAATAAAACAAGTTGGCTGACGGAAAGTATTCTGAATTCTGTAACGGCACTTCCACCTATTGCTTATTTAATGGTATTTATAGGAGCATGGGGGAATGGAGTATTTACCACCTTTTTGGCATTGACTTTATCTATTTTCCCTCGTTTGGTAAAATTGGTCAAAACAAAAACAGAAATAGAAAGAAACAAGGCATATGTATTATGTGCCATAGTCAGTGGTGCCGGCAAAACAAGACAAATGTTTCGACATATTTTACCTAATTGTGCAAAAGAGATTACTACTTTTATGAGTTTAATGTGTGCAGAAATGATTATGATGGTAACAAGTTTTTCTTTTATAGGAATTGGATTAGGTGATAATGCAGTTGATTTAGGAGGGATAATACAAGAAGCGTATCAAGTTGTTTTAGTACGCCCTGATATTATGTTATTCCCTGTTGTTTTTGTTGTCTTAATTTCTTTATCATTTAATTTATTAGGACAGAATGTGCAATAGGAGGAAGAATTATGTTGGAAATAGAACATTTAAAGATTACTACCCCTAAAGCGAATGAACTGTTAAAGGATGTCACCTTCACAATAAATAAGGGAAAAATTACAGGACTTACAGGAGAAAGCGGAGCAGGAAAAACAACAATCGTAAAATCTATCATCGGAATGTTAGATAGAGAGCTTAAAACAGAAGGTGCTATAAAGATGGACAGTAAATCATTAAGCAAATTTTCAAATAAACAGCGGCGTTTTTTATGCGGAACGACAATTGGGTTTATACCGCAAATACCGATGACTGCTTTTGACCCAAGGCTTACGATAAAGAATCAGTTATGCGAAACCTTTCGGTATAAATTAAATTGTACACAAGAAGAAGCTATAAGACTATCAACAGAATGTCTTAAAAAAGTTAATCTTAATGATACGGAACGGATTTTAAAAAGTAAACCATCAAATTTGTCTGGTGGAATGTTGCAAAGAATATCGTTTGCTTTTCAAATGGGGTTAAATCCTACATATATTTTAGCGGATGAGCCCACGTCAGCTTTAGATAACCAAAATAGAGATATTATTCTAACCCTTTTGCAAGAACAGAAAGAAAGTGCAGGAATATTGTTTATTTCTCATGATTATGCTGCTCTAGAGAAAATCTGTGACAAAATCATTGTTATAAGTAAAGGCGAATCATCTTCTTATGATAGTTTTGAAGAACTTACCCAGAAGCCGCAAAATAATTGGACAGAAAAGTTTGTGCAGCATCATGAAAATCTAAAGAAAGGAGGATTTATATGGAAGGAATTGTAATTAAAAATGTAAGTAAAACATTTTCTTTGGCAGGAACCCAGAATCAAGTATTGAAAAACATTAACTTTACTTTGAAGCAAGGGGAATGTATTGCCCTTACAGGAGAAAGCGGAAGCGGAAAAAGTACAATTGCACGACTTATATTAGGGCTTACCCCTATTAGTTCGGGAGAAATATTTATTGACGGCATACCGATATCTTCTTTACAATCCTCGAAATGGCGGGACATCCGAAAAACGGTTCAAGGTGTGTTTCAGGATACAACAGGTTCTCTGAATCCATATCTTTCTACCTACAAAAATATGGAAGAGGCTCTTAAGAATTTGACGGATCTTACCAGAGCAATGCGTAAAAAGGAGCTTATTGCTTTACTAAACAAGTTAGAAATATCAAAGAAACTTTTAAAAACACCTGTAAGTATGCTTAGTGGTGGTGAACAGAGAAGAATTTCACTTTTAAGAGCTCTTTCAATTAAGCCCAAATATTTGATTTTAGATGAGGTTATTAGTGGACTTGACATTATTTCCTGTGACGCAGTGCTTACAACATTAGAAGATTATAAAAAACAATATGGCTGTGCATATTTGTTTATTACACATGATATAAACAGCGCATATCGTATTGCAGACAGGATTTTACATATAGAAAGTGGTCATATTGACAGTGTGGCTGAAAAAACAAAAAATTAGGAGGAGAACATGAAAAAATTAAAAAGCTTATTTGTAGTAGTAATTACTTTTTTATTGCTTTTAACCGGATGTGCAACATCTAACTCAGAAACAGAGCTTCAAAGCAATGTGGAAGGAAACAACGGCACTTTAACTATTGGTGTAGGGGTTGATTTAGACCCATTTATTCCAATATCTCAAAATGAATACATAAGAAGTATATGTGATTTGCCATATGATACTTTGGTTAAAAATGAAAATGGCGCTATCGTCCCTTGCCTGGCTACCTCTTGGAAGATAAGTGATGATGGTAAAGAAATAATTATGCAGCTAAGAGATGATGTAATATTCCACGATGGTACACCATTTAACGCAGAAACGGCAGCAAAATCTCTTTTATATTACAAAGACTATGAAATGTTTTCTTGGATGAAGGGCGTTGCATCTATTGAGAAGGTTGAGGTGGAAGAAGAATTTGTAATCAAAATCATATATACAGAGGGATACTATGCGGCTCTTAATGATTTATCAAGTTCTTATAAAATTCCTATGGTATCACCTAATATGATTATTGAAGGTAACTATGAAACGATGAATCAGGCTGTTGGAACAGGACCTTATGTCTATGACAGCTATGTAAAAGGTGATTACACAAAATTTGTTAAGAATGAAGAATATTGGGGCGAAGAAGTTGCTTTTGATGAGATTATTGTAAGGTATATTCCCAATTCTGGCACAAGACTTAAAGCTTTACAAACAGGTGAAATTGATATGATTTTCAGCTCTGATTTTATTAGTTATGATGAATACCAGCAAGCAACAACATTAACAGGGATTACAGGACAGCTTTCAGATGATCCCGTAAAAACTAGAAATATTGTATTAAATGCAGGAAGTAGCCTTTTAGCGGAACAAAATGTTCGTCAGGCAATTGCGTGTGCCATTGATAAAGAAACAATTACGTTAAGTCTTACTTATGGACAGGAACAAGTAGCAGACCGACTGTTTTCTACAAATTTACCGTATTGTGATGTAGAACTTAATCAAACATGGGAATACGATACTGCATCTGCAATTCAACTTCTAGAGGAAGCAGGCTGGTTGATTCCGGAAGGTAAAACAATTCGTGAAAAAAATGGAGAACAATTAAAACTAAGTTTCATTTATCCTAACGATATTGCTTTAAATAAGGAGATTGTTTCTGCAATTAAAAGTAACTTAGGTGAAATAGGTATAGAAATTGAAACTATTGGTATGGAATATATGAGTTGGTACGTAGATGGTATGGAAGGAAAATACGATATTGCTATAGGAACAACTTATGGGCCTCCATATGACCCGCATAATTACCTAAACCCTATGATGGATTCTATGGTAGATACAGCAGCAATATCGGGTCTTTCGGATTCTGATAAGTTCTTTGATGCCTTAGTAAAGTCAGGCTCTACTGCTGATAAAGATGAGACAGCAAAATTATATAATTTTATGTTGAATTATTTGAATAATAATGCTGTAGAAATCCCATTATCAAGTCAAATGGAGGCAGTTATTTATAATACAGATAAAATTGAAAGCTATGAATTTGGTGGTATGCCAAATGTTTTAAATCCTTTTGGTATAAAAACAAAATAAATATAACATTAACTTGTACATAGAGAAAACATATCTATTAAATTTTATTAATAGGTATGTTCCTTCATGTGTGCCCTGTGGGCACACATGCTAACGGGTGAAATTCGTGAGTTTTGAAAGCCGACCTCCGCCGGCTCTTAGATTTGTGGGGATATGTTTTCATATTGTAATACCGTTGAGACGGTTGTACTTCTTTCCCACAAAAATGCTGACACACATATCAACGTAAATGTGGAGTTTGGCGAGGGTGACGGGAAAATACCTGTGGATAAGATTGCTGAAAAAGCAGAAGATTATAGACTTAGTGAAAAAGTAACCTATAAAATGATATAAGGGTATTGTAGAAAGCAAGTACGGATTCAAAGTCCATACGGCTTATATCGCAGAAGTAAAAAGAGACTTGGGATTGCCGACGTATGATGCTCCCAATGCAGTAGAGGAATTTTTTCTACAGGCATTCCTGTTTGTATTCTTGTGCTTAAAAAGTGTAAAAAGTTTGACGATGTACTATTCATCAATGCAAGTGAGCATTTTGAAAAAGGCAAACGCCAAAACGTTCTTTTACCAGAACATATTGACAGAATAATAGAAACATACCAATATCGAAAAGAAGACGATAAAAAGTATTCTCGCCGTGTATCCATGAAAGAAATAGAGAAAAATGATTTTAACTTGAATATATCGAGATATGTTAGCACTGCAGCAGAAGAAGAAATTATTGATATTGCGGAAGTGAAAAAAAATTTGGATAACATCGAAGATACAATAAGAGTAGCAAAAGCTACTCACAATAAATTTCTAAAAGAGTTGGGGTTATCAGAGCTTCCTTAAATCATAATAATATAATAATTTTCCACTTGTAGGGTAATGGATTATTAATATGACTTAATACCTATAACAACGGTCGATTGCTTGAGGAATAACTCAATGCAGTCGGCCGTTTTGTTACTTTATAATGAAGTTTTTCAAAAGATAAGTAATCCAATAAATTGAACCTGCTCTTTTTTTAACCTCCGCAGGAGGCGTAGCCACACAATTTATTGTGTGTTCAGTGGGGATTGGGGATACTCCCCAACAAGCAGATTTGCCAAAAATCCCGCAAGGGAATTTTGAGCGAAATCGCAAGGTGTGTACCACCTTGCCCTGCTTGCCACAATTTGTCCGAAAGGAAGCTAGAATTTATTCACTTCGTGAAATTTGCAGTTATAAAAAAATGATACGGCTTTGCAGGCTTAGACTAACAGTTAAATAAATATTGTTTGAAAAATATATTTGACAAAGAGTTCAATATGGATTTAATATATAAATGCATATACATATATTTATATATTTCGTGAGGCTTATTTGATGTTAAACAACTATAATGATATAAAAAATAATATGGCTAATGAAAAACTAATTTGCGATATGGCCTCTGTTTTCAAAGCACTTAACGATCCGACAAGATTGAAAATAATTAACGTGTTATTTATGTCAGATCTATGTGTAAATGATATTGCTAGTATACTTGAAATGAGTCAACCTTCAATTTCTCATCATTTGAAGGAATTGAGGCAATTAAATCTTATAAGTTATAGCAAAAAGGGACGGACTGTTTTTTACTCCTTATCTGACGAGCATATCCATCCCTTTTTTGAACAGTGCTTGGCACATGTACAAGAAAAATAAAATTTTATCCATGAGTTAGATTTGACTAACTAATACATTCTAGCGGAGGTTACAAATGCACAAAAATTCCATAACTCAATATGAGCTCTTCAATGATCATAATATTATTCATGATATCTGTGCTCCTATGACGCAGCAATTTTGTGGAATTATGAAGGATCAGATTATCTCATTACCACCGGAAACCGGTACCGGCTATTTCAGATATATCTCGCCTTGCAAATGCATGGAGATGTATATTAGTGATGTCACTTTTCATAAAAAGACAGTTCTTAGCGAATGTACTTGCAGGGATTCTTATTCTATATCCTTTTGCTTTTCAGATGAGCTTGAATGGGGAAATTCTAACACAGGAATGCATAGTGTATTAGAAAAAGGAGATTGCTGTGTTTATGGGAATGGCAGCTATCAGGCAGAAAACTATTATGATGCTGGAAAAAGATATATCGGTATTGGTCTGGAACTCCATCCGTGTCGCTTTCAGGCTATAACGGATTGCTTGGTGCAAAAAAAAGTTGTTTCACATTTTGAATCTTCTCTGCCAACCGTTCAGAAATTTAAAATTACCCGAACAGTAGAATCTATCCTGCATCAGATTCTTCGTTGCAATTACATAGATAGCTTGAAATCTCTTTATTTGGAGGGGAAAATACTAGAGCTGGCCTCTGCATTTGCCAACGAGGTGATACTGGAAAAGGATATCGCTAATATACGAAAAGAACTAAGTATATCTGATGGCGCAGCTTTAGCTCGAATTCGAAAGATTATTGATGAAAATTATGCTGCGCCACTAACAATTTCAGAGCTTGCCAAGCAAAGTTTTATGAGTGAATCTAAATTAAGAACTGCTTTTAAGCAGCAGTATGGATTGACCCTTTATCAATATGTTCTGGATAAAAGGATGGAAAAAGCACGAGATTTATTGGAAAAACAAAGTTGCAGGGTAAAGGATGCGGCTAGTTTGGTAGGCTATAGCAATATTAGTCACTTCAGTGAAAATTTTCGGAAAAAATTTGGGCATAGCCCCACCGAATACGCAAAATCATTACAAGAGTAAAAATTTATTGTCGTCCATCTGTTGCTAATACAGCCAAACCAATCAGGTTGGCTGTATTTTTTTTGCCTTAGAAATAGTTTTTCATCATATTTGACATTTTGGGGCATCAAAAAAAACATATTCGGGGAGAAAAGCAACTCAATATCATAATATAATGGTTAGCGTAATCTAACTGATTTAAAATATGAAAGGAGGAATTTTTTTGAAAGGAAATAAACGAAGTTGGCTTAAGGGCATATTCGGATTTATTGGCAGATACAAAAGCAGTATGATCGGTTCAATAACGCTTGCAATAATAAGCGTTGCCTGTGGATTGATACCCTACTTTGCAGTATCTAATATCATTATTTTATATCTGCAAAATCAAGCCGATGTTAATCGTGTCGGGGTCATGGCCGCTCTTGCACTTGCTGGATATACACTGCATCGTCTGCTTTTCAGCATGGCTACCATTCTATCTCACAAATCTGCATTTGCAGTACTAAAGAACATCCGAAGCGCCATAGCAGAAAAAATGATTCGCATGCCCATGGGTATTATTCTCGGAAAATCGTCGGGCCAATACAAGAATATTCTGGTAGATGAAGTGGAGCGCATTGAATTTCCAATTGCACATATGCTGCCAGAGTTTACATCAAATCTGTTGATTCCTATTGTGGTATTTGTCTATATGCTGATTTTAGATTGGAGGCTTGCACTTAGTTCTCTAATAACTGTGGCTTTGGGCATGTTGTTTTTTGTGCTGATGATGAGTGGTTACAAAACGCGTTTTGCAAAATACACTGCTGCATGTGAGAATTTAAATTCTACCGTAATTGAATATGTAAACGGTATTGAAGTGATCAAAGCATTCGGACAATCTACCTCATCGTATGAAAAATATGCTGGGGCGGTAAGTGGCTATCGGGATTACACGCTTGACTGGTACAAAAGGTCGTGGAAATACAATTCTGCCGCTTATGCAGTGATGCCATCTGTGTTGTTGGCGTTGCTTCCTATTGGTGCAGTACTGTATTCCAATGGAACGCTAGGTTTTTCAGCTTATATTGTATGCATGATTCTCTCTTTGGGACTGGTGCTGCCTCTTATTAAGGTGGTAGAGTTTTTAGACAATTTTGCAATAATGGAGCAGACGGAAGGAGTGGTTCATGAGCTTTTAACAGCCGACGAACTATCTCAACCGGCAAGCCCGCAGAAGCCTACCAACTATTCTTTTGAGTTTAAAAATGTTGGTTTTTCTTATGACAAGACACAGGTGCTGAAAAATATAACTTTCACTGCAAAAGAGGGTACTATGACTGCTTTTGTGGGGCCGTCCGGTTCCGGCAAATCTACCATAGCAAAGTTGATGATCCGATTTTGGGATGTTGGCTCGGGAGAAATTCTGCTCGGGGGGAAAAGACTGAAGGATATTCCTCAGGATGTACTGATGGATCGGATCAGTTATGTTTCACAAGACAACTATCTTTTTAATATTCCAATCATGGAAAATATACGAATTGGTAAATTAACGGCAACTGATCAAGAGGTTATAGATGCAGCAAAGAAAGCCTACTGCCATGACTTTATCCAGAATTTGGAGCATGGATATAAAACTTTGGCTGGTGAAGCAGGAGGTCAACTTTCAGGGGGTGAACGGCAGCGTATTGCCATTGCGAGGGCAATTCTTAAAAATGCACCGGTAATTATTTTAGATGAAGCAACCGCGTTTACTGATCCAGAAAATGAGGACAAAATTCAGGCTTCCATTGAGGCTCTCACAAAGGGAAAAACATTGATTGTAATTGCTCACCGTTTGTCTACTATCGTAGATGCAGATCAAATTATTGTTCTAAATCAGGGACAGATTGAAGCAGGTGGCAAACACGAAGAATTACTGAAAGTTTCCCCGTTATATCACAAGCTGTGGCGAACGCATATAGAAGCACTTAGTTGGGGCGTAGGGAGAAAGGAGGAGCGCGTATGATACGGATTATTAAAAAGCTTTTAAAACTAGCAGGAAAGGATGCATACCGTATCAAGCTGGGATTCCTGTTCAGCTTTCTTGGATCTGTTTTTCAGGCCTTTCCTTTAATTTCAGTTTTTTATATTCTAAAGGAAATTGACCGAGTGGGTCATAATGGAGAAAATATACAATCTTCTGTAATCCGGCTTTGCCTAGCATTTTTAGTAATAGGGGTATTAGGAAATGCGCTGTTTCGGTACCTTCTTTCTCGTTTTCAAAGTGGCACTGGTTACGAAATTTTCGCCCAGCAGAGGCTTGAAATAGGTGATCTTCTTAAACGCGTTCCTATGGGCTATTTTAGTGAAAACAATCTTGGGGAAATTACATCCGCCATCACTACAGACATGACATTTGTGGAAACTTATGCTATGCATCTTTTGGATAAAGTAGTAAACGGTTATATCGAAGCAACTTTGTTTAGCGTAATTATGCTGCTTTTTGACTGGCGAATTGGTCTTATTTTTCTGGCAGCTATTGCGATAGCATCTATTGTATACCATTATCTGCAAAAGCGAGGCAAGGAGCTTGCTCCACAGCGTCAGGCTGCACAGGCAGGACTGGTGACGGCTGTGCTTGAATACATACAAGGAATGGCCGTTGTGAAAGCATTTCATATGACTGAAAGTAGTTCGAAGCGTATTCACAATGCTTTTGAAAGAAGTCGCATGGCTAATTTTCAGATGGAAAAAACATTAATCCCAATCGTTGCAGTTTATGATTTCATTTTTAAGATTGCAAGCTGTTTGATTCTATTTTTAGCACCTTACTTTGTGCTCCATGGAAGTATGTCAGTACCTGTCATGCTGATGCTTCTTATTGCATCTTTTACGATTTTTTCTTCTATAGAAAGCATGGGTGGTGTAACCGTTATGGTACGGATGATGGATGCGTCTCTGGATCGTGTAGATAGCATCAAAGATGTACAGATCATTGACGAGGCTGGAAAAGATATCAAACTTAACAGCTATGACATTGAGTTTAGAAATGTGTCCTTTTCCTACGGTAATCGGGAAGTCATCCATAATGTCAGCTTTACGATTCCTCAAAATACCGTTACTGCAGTTGTTGGCTCGTCAGGAGGGGGAAAGTCCACGTTGTGCAGTCTCATAGCACGATTTTGGGATGCTTCGAAGGGTGATGTCTTAGTAGGCGGTGTGAACGTTAAGGAAATGACATGTGACAGTCTGCTTAAAAATATGAGCATGGTATTTCAGAAGGTGTACTTATTTAATGATACTGTGCTAAATAATATACGCTTCGGTAGACCGGATGCAACCTATGAACAGGTAGTTGAAGCTGCAAAAAGGGCTTGCTGCCATGACTTCATAAGCGATCTTGAAAAAGGCTATGACACAATAATTGGTGAAGGCGGCTCCAGCCTTTCTGGAGGTGAAAAACAAAGAATTTCCATTGCACGTGCAATCTTAAAGGATGCCTCAATTGTTATTTTGGATGAAGCCACTGCCAGTATCGATCCGGAAAACGAGAGGGAAATCCAACAGGCGATAGAAGAACTGACGCAGGGTAAGACCAGAATCGTTATTGCCCATCGCCTTGCCACCATTCAAAATGCCGATCAGATCTTGGTGGTTGATAGTGGCAGAATTGCACAGTGTGGCACACATATAGATCTGGTTCAACAGGAGGGGATTTACCGAAAGTTTTGGGATATCCGGCAAAAATCAACTAATTGGACATTATAAATAATTTTGAATTTGGAGGATTTTATTAATGGAAAAAAATCAACAGATAAAGAAAAAACTTGGAATTAAAGATTTTGTATTGATGGGAATTTTCAGTGCCATTATGTTCGCACTTGCCATGGCACTTATGGTTATCACAGGCTTTACTCCAGCAGTTTATCTATTCTATCCTGCTGTATATGCACTAATCTGCGGTCCTATTTTTATGTTGGTGGCGGTAAAGGTACAAAAGTTTGGTGCATTTCTTATTCCATCGGTCATTATGGGGATATTATTGGGACTGATGGGAGCACAGACACTGCTCATTACTGTAATCGTCTTTGGATTTATCGCCGAATTGATTGCAAACTCCGGCAAATATAATAATTTTAAGCGTATTGCAACTGCGTATGTCATTCTAATGCTTGGATTTTATGCTGGAGATATTGCACCTATTTATGTGTTTACCAATTGGTATATCAAACAGGCAACGGGCGGCGTGGCTGGCGCGGATATGACATATTTGAATTCACTGATTGAAGCAGCAAAAAGCTGGCTTGGGGCAGTCTCAGTTATTTCTTGCGTTATTACTGCATGGGTTGGAACAGTGATAGGAAAAAGAATTTTGAAAAAACATTTTGAAAAGGCTGGCTTGGTTTAAGCCAAGACTGAAATTGGGATGAACTGCCGTCATACGCTGACCATTTTTACTGAGCAGGGTATGACGGCAGTTCCCTTGAAAGGAGGATTTTACTTTGAATCAAGCATTTGTAATGACAAATCCATCTAGTATAAATCATATTGACCCGAGAATTAAGCTTATTCACACATTAATATCGGGAATTCTTTTATTTGTTGTTCGTTCCAATGAGGGGGTTTTGCTGAATGTTGCTTTTATGGTTGCCGTACTGGTTTTTCTGAGCTTACACGGCTGTGCTTTAAAACTGGCAATTTATACAGGAATACTATTCCTTTTGACGAAATTTCTTTCTTGTTTTACAGGTGGAGCGGCAGCACTTATAGGTGTTACGGTCTATATCTTTTTTAAATTTGCACCGGTAGTAGGAATTTATTATATGATGACAAAAAGCATTAGTGCCAGCGAATTAGTAAATGCCCTTGAAAAGCTACATTTACCAAGATCTATCACGATTACACTTGCTGTTACGCTACGCTTTATGCCTACCATCGGACAAGAAATGGGCATCATTCAGGACTCCATGAAAATACGAAACATTCCGCTTAATTTGTGGAGTACGCTAAAGGCACCAATTATGATGATGGAATTTGTTATGGTTCCGCTTATGATGCGCTTTGTTAAGGTTGCAGAGGAGCTTGCGGCAGCGGCAGTAGTCAGAGGGATTGAAAAGCCCGGACGCCGAGGATCGATGTTCGATATCAGGATAAGAAAACAGGATTATATTTATTTGCTGATTGTAATTGTGTATGCTGTCTTTCTCTATAGCTTAGAAAGTGGGGTGATTTTATGAATGCTATTGAGTTGAGCAATGTTAATTTTACTTATCAGGGAGTAAAAGACACTGGATTAAGGGATATCAATTTAAAAATTAAAAAAGGAGAATTTGTTTTGCTTACCGGCCGTAGTGGCTGCGGGAAGACTACACTGACTCGATTGATTAATGGATTGATACCTCACTTTTTTTTAGGAGAATTAACCGGAAGTGTTATTGTAGACGATACAGAAGTTGAACATGCATCAACTTATGAGCTTGCTGAAAAAGTCGGGTCGGTTTTCCAGGATCCCCGTTCGCAGTTTTTTACTACCAATACTATCTCAGAAGTAGCCTTTGGTTGTGAGAATTTAGGCCTTTCATCAACTGAAATTAATCAGAGAATATCAGATGCTTTTAGCACATTTCAGATAGAAAATCTTAAAAACAGAAGTATTTTTAGCCTTTCAAGTGGTGAAAAACAGAAAATAGCGCTGGCATCAACATATGCTATGCGACCGAGCATTTATGTTTTAGATGAGCCTTCAGCCAATTTGGATATCTATTCTACAAAAATGTTGGGCGAATTATTAAAGTCTCTAAAGGAACAAGGCTATACAATTATTGTTTCTGAGCATAGGCTATATTATCTTATGGAGCTTGTGGATAGAGTTTTGTACATGAAGGATGGCGCAATTACAGACGAATGGACATCTAAGCAAGCGCTTGGGCTTTCTGAAGCTCAAATTATCAAAAGAGGTTTAAGGACGTTCAATTTAGACAATTTGACGCAAATAAAACAACAGTTAATTCAGCCTTTTGATACAATGTCTCTCCCTGAGTTTATAGCAAAAGATATTTCTGTAACATTGTCAGGTCAGCATTTGCTGCAGAATGTGAGTCTTTCTGTGAACAAACAGGGTTTAAATGGCATTGTTGGAATTACGGGAGCAAATGGTGTAGGAAAAACAACTTTGGTTAAATGCTTATGCGGCCTTCTAAAAAAGCAATTCGGTACAGTTAAGGTAAATGGGAAGATATTGTCCAACCGTAAGCGCGCCAGAGAAATGTATTTTGTTATGCAAGACACTGATTACCAATTGTTTACCGAAAGCGTAGAGGATGAACTGAGACTAGGAAATCGAAAGGGACAAAATTTAGATAGTAAAATTGACGAGACACTTGATATGCTTGGTTTGAATGCATATCGGAATACACACCCTATGGCGCTTTCCGGTGGTCAAAAGCAGCGGGTTACAATTGCTTCGGCTGCAGTTAATTCAGCAAAAGTACTGTTTTTCGATGAACCAACCAGTGGACTAGACGGTGAAAATATGAGAAGTGTTAGCCAGATTCTCACAAATCTTTATCAAAGTGGAAAGCTTGTTTTTGTAATATCACATGACCTAGAATTTCTGCTGAATACATGTAGCAAAATCGTTCATTTGCAGGGTGGAGCAGTCACGGATGACTTTTTATTGAACTCGCAGACTGTTAACAAGCTTAAGTCTCTGCTTTTCGCTGAAAACGAATAGGAACTTGCTTTTAATAAAAAGCAGCTTGTCTTTAATTCCGAAATTGCCCAAATAGATGCTTGCCGGATTGAACCCATCATCAGCGATGAATCTTTTCAAAGGTTGAAAGCATGGAAAAAAGCAAAAACTGAAAAATCTCATGGAAGCTAACCAACCTTAAGGTTCTTTCAATCCCCATCATTAATAGTGTATATCTACGGAAAAGCCAGCAGGACAAGCGAATTCTTGTTCTGCTGGCTTTATTCCGTTTTTTCAGATTTTGTTTCTGATAATGCTGATCGACGTAGTAGCTCATCCGATAGGCAGTTCAAAGTTCGTAAAAGAATCTTACGGTCTTCTTCGGAACAGGCATGAATGGACATTATCTTTTTCAATACGTATCGTTTGGTAACTTCTTAAAAAAAATTGGTACGCACCTCATGTATATTTTGGCTTCATACATGCACGATTAAACTGCTATATTCGGTATTATTATACTGTATCAGTATTCTTTATTTGGAACGTCAGAAAGTCTTTGTGGCTATCTGACGTTTTTTTATGCCCTGATTTCAAAAATCATGTTAGAGCTATAGGCTGCAGATCACCGCCAGTTCCGTTTCGGTAACTCACTAATTCAATACCGAAATGGAGGAAATGACATGGAAAAAATCAATTTGAGAAAATACTATCCCAATTTTTATAATACTGACTATATTATCGAGGTTCCAGAAGAGGTTGTTGCTCCCATGGATACTTATGAACGTGCTGATGCTGCCTATTATCTACGGAGGTACCGCCACAAGGCATATTACTTCCTAGATCGTGGCGATGGTATTGAGTATGAAATCCTTTTTGTAGCTCTTAATCCCTGCGAGATTTATGAGCGTAAGGTAACAGCGGAATAGCTTCATGCAGCCATCTCAGCTTTGCCGGATAAACAAGCTAAGCGAATCTACGCACACTACTTTATGGGAATGAGTAAGTCGGACATTGCTAAAGCTGAGGGCGTTGGTGAAAGCGCCGTACGAGACAGTATCAATAGGGCATTACAAAACATTGAAAAATTATTAAAACAAATTCTCTGATATGCCTGCGAAATAGTTTGAAAAATGAAACGGTATATGAAGGACATACTTTTTCACCTTCACCTGTTCCTTGAAAACTAAATAAAAAGATGCCCTAGACACATACGGAGCTTAGCTGAGCGGCAGGCACGCCATGACCCACATGATTAGAAAATGTGGTGAGCGATTTTGCCCATGTCGCAGGCAAACAGTTGCTGGTCTGCTGTTAGAAGTGTAATGGTCAAGCATTTTTGTAACACCTTTGCCTAATTTTTTTATGCTGCATACCTTGCTTCATAAGGTGTTTTATAACTGTTGAACATATGTGGCCTTACATGGTTGTACCATGTGTATGCAAAGTCCTCTACGGCAGTATTGAGCTCTTCATCATTATGATAGTAATGCAGGTTGATCAATTCGTTTTTTAATGTATTAAAATAACGCTCCATTGGGGCATTGTCATATGGATAACCGGCTTTACTCATGCTTTGTTTGATACCAACGGATTCACAGCATTCTGTAAATGCTTTTGAGGTATACTGCGACCCCTGATCGCTGTGTAGAATTAATTTGCCTTTTATATATGGCTGCGAGTTCAGGGCTTTCTTCAGAGTACGAATCGCTAAATCACTGGTAATCTGCTTATCAGTGATGCTTGCAATTATACTACGGTCATGCAGATCCAAAATAGAGCAGTTGTACCTCTTGCTGCCATCAGTCAGGAAAAGATATGTAAAATCAGTACACCATTTTTGATTTATCTCTTCTGCTAAGAATTTCTGGTTAATGAGATTCGGGAAAACCTTATGTGCTTTGCCTTTCTCATAGTGGTAATTCTTTTTGCGGACGATTGAATATAAATGAAGTTCTTTATTCATGTATTTATGAACTGTGGGATTACTCAGGATGATATTTTTACGTGCTAAAAATACACGGATACTTCTGTATCCGTCCACACCGCCGTGTTCATGATAAAGAGTGGTTATCATCCTAAATGCTTCCTCCTAAATGCTTCCTCTTTTTGCGCATAATAACTGGCTTTCTTGTTTTTAAGAAAGTGATAATATGCATTTGGATATATATGTAACCGACGTAAAAGCCATCTGGTTCCTAATGTTTTAGAATGTTCCTGAATGAATCGATAAGCCTCTAATCGATTTCCTTCGCAAAGAACGCCGCCGCTTTTTTTAAGAAGTCATTTTCCTTTTGAAGCTCTGTTAATTCTTTGCGTAGGCGAAGGTTCTCTTTCATGTAATCATAGTCTTCCTTGGCTTCCTTATTTATTTGGCATTCTTCACGGAACTGATTAACCCAATTTGAAATGCTGGCTTTAGATACACCATACTCTTCAGATAGGCTAACCAGGGTACGTCCTTCTTCTAAGTGGAGACGTACAATTTTCTTCTTAAATTCTGTTTCGTAGTGTGGTTGGTATGTTATATCACATCAGTATGAGATTTGAGCACAAACATAGCGCAAGTAGGCAGCATTTTAATTATTTGTGGTACGGACGAAGTACTGGAGTCTTTTAAAAACACAAAAGCAACATTTATTGTTGACTCCATTATAGAATTTAAGGATTTTCTATTAGAGAACGATGGCACGATAATGAAAGACGTAAAGGAAACTCCTACAGGGCTTAATATGATTGTCAAACATTTTGATGGTACGATTGTAGAATATGTGGAACAACAAAAATAGTTCAAGACAAAATAGGCGTTGCCCGCCAAAGAAAAAAACGGCACTTTGGGCGGGCATTTCCTATGCAGAAATTATTGAACCCTCCAAACCCGTAAAGTTTGGAGGGTTGCTTTATGTGTTGGTCAATAACTTTTAAGTTTCCGGTTGCTCTTTGAAAATTTTGTATCCAGCAATTTAGATACGTTAACTGTTTAAGTATGAATGATTATATTGACATTAAGATATTGCTGTGCTAATATATGAATGAATTAATAAATGTTCATTCATATATTGGAGGTTTTTAATATGGAAGATAAGAAGATTGATATTTTTAACTTTGGGAAAGAATTATTCAGTTCCAAAGGATTTAAAGATACCAATGTTTCCGACATTACAAAAAAGGCTGGAATAGCAGTAGGAACATTCTACAATTACTACCCATCAAAAGAGAAGCTTTTCATCGAGATTTATTTGAAAGAAAATGAAAAACTAAAAAATAGTATCATGAAATCAGTTGACTTGGATGGTGATCCAGTAAAAGTGGTTAAAGAAGCAATTACGTTAAACCTAAAAGGTATGAATTCTAACCCAATATTAAAGGAATGGTATAACAGAGATCTTTTTAGTAAGTTAGAGAAGGAATTTTATCAAGAAGGAGGAATAGTGGGAATCTATGAATTGATGAATAGTAGTACAGCAGAATTAATTAAAAAATGGAAAGCAGAAAAGAAAATTAGGAATGATTTGGATAATGAATTTATACTTAGTCTATTTAATTCAGTACCTTATATTGAGATTCATAAGGAGGAAATTGGTATTTGCCATTTTCCGCAGATTATTGATTGCCTAGTGGAGTTTATAATGAAAGGGCTGACTGATTTTCAAAAATAGAAGAATTGCTGGTAAGTTTTTTTTGACTAAAATGAATGAATTAAATATTATTCATTCAAAGTTCTGTTGTTTCATTTGATGAATTCAGACAATGTTTTAATATATTGAGATCAAGTAATTCGTGGATCTGCATGTGAATGAATGAGTAAATATTCATTCAAGAAGATATACTTAATAGAAATACAAAGTTCTCCTGAATGAGAAGCCATAAGAAATGTTTGGAGAAAAGCAGAATATAAAAATATTAAAGAGGAGCAAGCGTATGAAAACATTAATTATTTACAAATCATATCACAAAATGAACACAGAGAAGATTGCTAAAGTCATGGCACAAGAAATGAATGCTAAGCTTGCAAAGGTTGAAAACGTTATGCCAGAAGATTTAGTAGAGTACGACCTGATTGGTTTTGGATCAGGTATCTACGGCTCAAAATTTCATAAAACAGTATATGAGTTTCTTGAGAAGATGCCCAGTATGAATAAAAAAGCATTCGTTTTTTTCACATCAGCTGAATTTGGAGAGAAACATCTAATCAAAGAGAAACTATCAGAAAAAGGATGTACAGTTATTGGAGCGTTCAACTGTTCTGGTGAATACAGCCCGCTGGGATTTAATTTAAATTGCGAAGGCAAATTAGCACTAATTGCGGGTAGAGAAAAGGGACATCCCGATGAGAAAGATATCGAAAGTGCACAAAAGTTCGCAAAGGGTCTTTTAAAGATATAATTTTAAAAAAGAAGTATAATCACCGAAAGGAGGCTGGATAGTGAAAACTAGATTTATCAAGAAAGTAATGGTAATAGTAATTGGAGTGATAGTAATCATAAGTATTTTAGTCTTAGGAGGTTTAAATATGATGAGAGAAATCAATGAGGAAAAAAGCGTTTCCATGGATGAGATTAGTACGATACAGGTAGATATGACAAGTGTGGATGTTCATATTATACGAGAGGAAGCAAGTAATGAGGTAAAGGTTGATTTCCACGGTAAAGCAATGCAGGAAATAAAGCTAGTATCTAAAACCGAAAACAAAACTCTATTTGTAACAGTACAGCGTCAACATGAAAACTTGCCATTATATGAAGATGTTGTTTTGGATGTATATATTCCCAAGGAATATAAAAAAAATCTTTCAATCAAAATGTTGTCAGGTTATGTAAAGATTGATTCAATTAATATAGAAAATTTTACACTTGATACTTCTTCTGGTAAGTTGGAAGCTGAACAATTAAAGGCTGATAAGATTTCCATAAACTCATCTTCTGGAAAGCTTGTAATAAAAAAAATAGATACAGAGATATTAGATATAAAAGGGAAATCATCAGCAATTAAAATCGATGAGTGTATTGCTAATGAGGCTGGAATTGAGACTTCCTCGGGAAAAGTTTTAGTATCATACAAGAAGTTTGAAAATCAGAATATAAATATATCAACGTCTTCAGGAAGTGTCACATTAGAGTTTCCAGAAACTGCTGAGTTTTTGGTTGAAGCTAAAACTTCCAGTGGCAAATTTAAATCTGATTTTCCTATTAAAACAACTGACAAAAAAGATATAAAGGGACAAATAGGAACGAAAAATAATAAAGTATCGCTTAAAACCTCATCGGGAAGTATTAGTATATTAAAAAAGTAAAGTTACTTAATATTAAGGTGGAATAAAAATATAAAATTATAGTTTCGAATCCATAATTCCTTAGAGCTAAGGTAGCCTAAGGAATTATGGATTCGAAAATTATTGAACCATTTATGTAGTCTGAAAAATGAGTATATTACGTTAATATTCATTGCGGCATCACAAAAGAACAAGAAATAACCAGACTGTGTAATTCTATTAATTATTCTACATAAATTAATTATGAGTAAACAAGGAATTAAAATACTTGACAAAATGATACACCTGGTATACAATTTAATTAGGTGATTACATGAAAAACTATGAGAACATTATTAAACTATATTTTTCATCCATGAAATTGTTTGAGGAAATTGAAAAAACGCCTAAAGATTTTGGAACCGGAGATTTGTTATATGGCTCTGAAATCCATACCATTGTAGCAATAGGTGAAAATCCGGGATCAAATATGACAGAGCTCGCAAGGATTATGGACATAACAAAAGGCGGAGTGCAAAAATTTGTCAAGAAGCTTTTAGCAAAAGACTTAATATACAAGACTCAGCTACCGGATAATAAAAAAGAAGTTATCTATGGCTTAACTAAGAAGGGAAATATAGCATATAAAATGCATGAGGCCTTTGAACAAAAGCGTTTTGGGAAAATTTATGAAATTATGGATGCCATGGAAGAAAAAGAATTCCAAGTATTAGAGGGGTTTTTAACAGAATTGAATACAATATTACGTGCCGGCAATTAAGCCGGCAAAAAAACAACGGATGGTATACCAAGTATACTAAAAAGGAGGATTATATGCTACCCAAAAACGAATGGTGGGAAGTTATCACCACCTATAACGAAAGCATTTTTCCATTACAATGGATTGGTTTAATTGTTATTGTATGTATTACCGCATATCTTATGCTCGGTGCAGAGAAGAAAGCTAACATCATGATAAAGACCTGCTTAATGGCAATGAACGGATTCATAGGAATAAGATTCTTTTTCTTAAGTGAAGGCTTTCCGTCAGGGCTTAGAATCAGTCAAGGAATCTTGTTTTTATTCATTGCTTTTTTAGTGGGATTAGATCTGAAACTAAACAAATTACAATTTCAATTTCCTCAAGATGGATGGAAACGAGTATTCTTTATCTTTGGCATTATTATTATACTAATTTATCCATTTGTCGGTGGATTACTTGGGAAAGAAATGCATTACTGGATTATGCCAGGAACACTGCCTTGTCCTACAACTGCATATACGTTACTACTTTTTATTACGGCAAAAAAGCGGAATAATAAATTTTTATTCTTTTTACTATTAGTATGGGCAGTGCCATTTCCACCACTTGTACAAATACCGAAATACCAAGTGTATGAGGATGGAATTATGTTTGTTCTAGGATTAATCGGCTTAGTTTTTTTAATAAAAGATATGATCACAAAAAAAGATACATCTGTGAAATTACGAAATGATATAAATCTAAAAGCACATAAAGAGATTTTTGAAATTAAAAAAGATGCTGTACTAGCCACAGCATCAAATGAAGGTGTTGTGAATATTGTACCTATTCATTCAAAACATGTAATTACTGCTGGTAAAGTATTGATTAGTGATCAGTTCATGGGCAAAACTAAGAGGAATGTATTGAATAATCCATATGCAACCTTATCAATTATGGATAATGGAAGAATTTATAAAATAAGTGGTAAATGTGTCTACAAAACTTCTGGGTTTTTATATGCAATGGCAGTTCGAGGAGCAAAAAAATATGCAAAGCAAAACACAAAGAATAAGAATATTAAAATCAATTGCAAAGGCATTGTACTAATGAAAGTACAGAGATTTAACATTGAGGAGATGTAGGTGAAAATGATGAATGATAAAACAGAAATAGTCAATTATATGAATTCATGTAATAAGTGTTTTGCCGCCTTTTTAGGAGAAGAAAACTATCCTGAGATAGTTAGTATTAAGTTTCATATAGTACACAAAGATCTGATTATGATAGGTGTAGAACAAAAATATTTAAAAGGATTTGACGTAGCGTCAATTAAAAAGATTGCAATAACGATGTGGGATAAAATTAAAGGATACCAAGTAAAGGGAACTAAGATAGTAGAACATCTCAAAGAATATGAAGATATATTAAGTAGTTATAAAAACTCCTTGGAAAATAAAGGGATAAACAGTGTGGAGATTACCTTTACAGTCTATAAGCTTGAAGAAATCTATCACGTAACACCGGGTAAATTTGCAGGAAAGAAAGTTGAAATGGAGGCATAAACGTTCATTTGTTCCTCCACTGTCTATTCACCTCCTGGATTATTTTATAGGATGAATGCAGAAGTTAGAACGAACGGACAGTAACTATTATAGTGAACAAAAACAATTATTTATGATTTTGTTGTATTTATTTTTTCATTAATCGCCGGTATTCCTCTGGAAGCAAACCTGTATTACTTTTAAGCGAGGTATATTATGCAAAAAATCAGGGGATGCCATAATTAAGAGTATCCTCTGATTTTCCTTTGCTGCTTCAAATGATGAACAGCTTCAAAAGTGTATGATTCTTCTTTCGGAAAAGTGGCAGGAGAAGAATATTGAGTTTGTATCCGAATTAGAAGAAGTCACACTTGTAACAGATAAGAACCTAATGATGCAGGTTTGGATTAATCTGATTGTCTGGGAAAATATGTTAGATGCTGTCAAGTCTTACATTACAGTTTCTGAGATCAGTGATCTAAGCTGATAAATGATAGGCTTTTGTGGGTTATAATTAAAACCTTTTTAGTAAGGCGTTCATTAGATTTATTATGACTTTGCATCTCTACCTGCTGTTTTATTTTTTAATCGCAACGTTAGCAGAATTCCAAGGAAATACACAACGGCCCCAAACCCATATGCACTAGCAAAGTTTCCTATATGATCAATAATCCATCCAGATACTCCTGGCCCTAAAGCTTGACCAATTGCGTAGAATATAGAAATAAAACCAATTGCAGCCGAAACATATTTGGGTGGTACCTGTTCAGATCCTTTTATTTGAATCAGTGTTACAATTCCACCGATGGATGATCCCCAAATAATTGAAGATAGGATAAAGCCTGCTGTGTTTGTAAGCATAATCGGAAAGAGGTTGCCAGCTACAGCAAAACACCAAGCAAGTAAAAGAGTCTTCTGCGCTCCAATTTTATCTGAAATAATTCCCCAAACTGGACCGCCAACAATACTAAATATTCCTGCTATTGCATAAACAAATCCTGCCACTTCGTTAGAAAAGCCTTTGCTTAGCATAAAACTTGTTTGATATAGGTTTGGAATTAAATAGGCCAAACCAAGAAAAAAGTACAAAACGGCTATTTTTGTAAGTTCTTTATTCTTAAGCCATTGAGGTTTTTCTTCAATTTTTGTTTTCTGCATAACATCCGGATTTTTCAGAACAACGGATGCAATTATCAAAACAATTAAGGATACGACTGAAAAAAACACCCATACAGCTCTCCAGCCCAAGGCAGGAAAGTGTTTAATTAACAAAGGAATCATAAATCCGCTTAAAAGCATTCCAATGCCCGCACCACTTAGCAGAATTCCCAGTGCCATGCCTCTTTTCTGTGGAAATCTTCCGATTACAATGGACATCAACGGAGTAAAAACGAGAGAGCTACCAGCACCGGAAAGGAACATAAATAAGCAGATCATCCAGAAATGGGAAGATACTGAAATTCCTATCATTGCTACAAGAACCAAAAATCCTCCACTTAACAATACCGTCTTTGCACCCCAACGTATGGCAAGTACTCCTGATAAACCGACTGTCAGCAAATATCCCAAAAACATTACAGTACCAACCAAACCTGTTTGTGAAATAGAAAGATTCATTGACGCTTGCATGTAGGGTAAAACGGCACCGTAGGCCATACGGGCGAATCCGCTGGTTGTTAGTACCAGCAAAAGGCCAGTTAAGGAAAATAGCCAGAAATCCAAATTTTGTTTTGTGGTTTTGTTATTCATAAAAATTCACTCCTTCTTTATGTAATTCATATTTTAAGATCTGGAAAATTACAAAGACGTTTATAACTTAATTAATGTCTTTCCGTGTGTTTATAGAAAGTTTTTATTGATGGTTGCATCAAGCATTTAATAGACTACCAGCACCTTATTCTTCGTACCACTCTGAAAAGTTAGAATTCCATCTGTTTGGACAATAAATTCCCACAATTTAATGAAAACATTTGCAGTTTCTTATGATAGATTTGGAAGATTTCTATTTTGTCAGGCAGAAGTAGTTATTTTTGCTGTAACTTTAGGTTTGATTGTTAAGGTAGAAATAATATAGTATGTATGCTATAATTTTTTTTAGTTAGACATAGCTAACTCATCGGAGGATAATGCTGATTAAACATGGCGAAATTTAATTTTTTCGTAATTTGGAATAAAATTATGCCCTAAATAATTCTAATAAAGGATAAGGTGAAAGATGAATGACAAACAAATAACGGATTTTTTTGATCCAGAGGTACAAAAAACAGCGAGTGAAGACGGCTGTTCTGTATATAAGATGCAAAATGAAACTGGTGAGGGCGTTATTACACGATACGAAATATTGCCTGGCATTGAACTGTTTTATAATGATTTTCATATGAAACACGGACAAAATGAAAATAAACTCCCACACCCTGATGTGCTTGAAATCAATCATTGTAGAGAAGGTCGATTTGAGTGTGTTTTTAGTAATGGTGATTGCCAATATGTTGGAGCAGGTGACCTTTCAATTAATCGCCTATCAAATGAAACTACATCAACCACTTTCCCATTATCCCATTATCACGGAATTTCTATTACGATTGATTTGAATGAAGCAGCAACCACAATGAAGCAAGTTGAAAATGTGCTGGGTGGACTGCATATTGATTTATTTCAGATAGCGGAGCGTCTTTGCAGAAAAGATACTTGTTTTGCTCTGCGAGGGCATAACAATATTGAACATATTTTTTCCGAGCTGTATAGAGTCACTCCAAAAATGATAGCACACTATTTAAAAGTTAAAGTATTAGAATTGCTCATGTTTCTGAATGATGTCAAAGTTGGTGAATATCAAGAGGAGCGTCGATACTTTTCAAAGAATCAAGTACAAGTAATAAAACAAATGCAAGCATACATGATTGCCGACTTACAAATGCATTACACATTGAAAGAACTTTCGGAAAAATTTGACATTCCGCTTACCTCGATGAAATTGTGTTTTAAAGGTGTTTATGGTTGTTCTATTTACTCTTATATGAAATCATATCGTATGCAAGCAAGCATACTTTTATTGCGGGATACAACAGTAAGCGTTACAGAAATTGCCATGAAAATGGGCTATGATAACCCAAGTAAGTTTTCAGAGGCTTTTAAAAAAGAATTTGGAGAACTGCCGTCTGAATATAGAAAGAAGTTGTCCAAATAGAGGGATATTGGTCTTTTTAGAGTAGCATATAAAAATATAATTATATAAACTCTTATCTGCGAGAGTGGATGACTTAAGGGCGCTTTAGAGCGCTCCTTTTTTGAAGTCAAGGTTAGCTGATGCTAACTAAAATCAAGGAGGTGATCGTACATGAGACAGGACATGAACAAATATATTCTGAAAAAAATGATCGAGTTGATATTTACACTATTTTTTGTGACGTTGCTTTCCTTTCTCTTGATGCGCTTGTCATCCGTTGACCCGGCAACCGCATATGCCAAGCGAATGATAGGAAGTCCGACAATAGAGCAAATCGAAGCGATTCGGATAAAGTTGGGTTTTGATAAACCTTTACTGATTCAATACGGACGTTGGGTAATTGATCTACTTCACTTTGATCTTGGTACGTCACTGGCAAATGGACATAAGGTTTGGACTGATATTGCAACTGCTTTTCCCAAAACACTTGGAATTGTTTTCCTGGCATCCGTATTTCAAATTATTACTATCATTGTGTTGAGCTGCATTGCATTTTTATCACCTTGGAAGATTCCCAAAATCGCTTTGCAGATCATTTGTATTTTAGGCGTGTCTATTCCTTCTTTTTACTTGGCAACAGTATATCTGGATTACTTCGCAGTAAAAAAATCTCTGATTGCTGTAACGGGGAATACCAGTTTCCTTAGCTACATATCACCTGCACTTTGCATTGGGGTGTTTGGGGCATCCTTCTATACGCCAATGTTAATGGATGCACTGGAGCATGAAAGTAATGAAGACTATGCATTCTATGCTCGTTGCCGTGGATTGTCGGAAAGTAGACTTTTGTTCTTTCATTTTCTGCCTCGCGCCACAGTTGGGCTGATTCCGAACTTTCTGCAAAGTATAGGTCTGGCCCTGGCAAACGTTACTGTAATTGAGCAGATTTTTTCTATTCCGGGATTTGGGTATTTGATTGTCAATCATGTATTGGATCGAGATACGCCTATGATTCATGCGGAAGTGTTCTTCCTGGCTCTGGCGATTGCTCTATGTAATATTGCTGCGGATTTGACCCAATGGGCAATCCAAAGGAAAAAGGAGGTGGTGTAAATGAAAAAGAAGAGTGCGGCACTCAATCTTTCTATTATAATTCCCATGATTGTGATTGTACTGTTTTTAATTGGATTTCTATTTGCTCCTAATAATCCGATGGAATCCAATCTTTTGACAAGATTTCAGAAACCGAGCACTACGTACCCGTTTGGAACCGATCAGTTGGGTCGGTGTATTTTCTCACGAATTCTTTATGGAGGATGGACAACACTTGGAATCGTGCTGGGCGGCTCGATGATAGTCTTTTCATTGGGTACAATCATCGGTATGGCAACAAGCCGTGCGATAATGAAAGAAAACAGTTTCATTGACGGACTTATCAATGCAGTTACAGCAATACCACCTATTGCATATCTGATCGTTTTTATAGGTGCATGGGGGAGCGGAGCGAAAACCACTCTGTTTGCGCTGACCGTATCCTATATCCTTCGCTACATTAAATTGGTGCGAACCCGAACTGATATGGAAATGGGAAAGGCCTATGTTATGTGTGCAGTTGCTTCCGGGGCTTCAAAATTGCGAATATTGATGATTCATATCCTCCCTAATTTAATTGCGGAGATGATACGTTTCCTCTGTTTATCTTGTGCAGACATGATACTGGCAATTACAGCTTTCTCATTCATTGGATTAGGATTGGGAGATAGTGTTGTAGATTGGGGGAGCATGATTCTAGATGCACGAGGTGCACTAGTTCTCCATCCCATTATGATTTTGTATCCGATCGGCGCCGTTATTTTATCGACGCTCTGCTTTAATATTTTGGGCAGACGATTGACAGAAAAGGAGGCGACATGATGTTAAAAATCAACCAACTAAGTGTAAAAGAAAAATCAGGCCGTTTTCTGTTGAATCAAGTGTCGGTAGCAATACCTTCAGGGGCAATCATTGGGCTTACAGGCCATAGCGGTTCAGGAAAAACAACATTGCTGCGAAGTATATTCGGAATGCTACACACGGACTGCCAAATTAAAGATGGGAAAATTTTCATGGATGACACCGATTTACTCTGCTTATCACGCAGGGATCATCGTGGCTTGTGTGGAAAAAAGATTGGCTTTATACCACAAAACTCAATGACTGCTTTTGATAGCCGATTGAAAATAGGCTATCAAATTCAAGAGACTTTTCAAAGACGGTTGCAATTGAATCAATCCAACGCAATCGTACTGGCTAAAGAAAAATTGGATTTAGTCAATCTGAAAGATACACAAAGAGTGCTGAATGCATATCCAGGCGAACTTTCAGGAGGGATGCTGCAACGAGTAGCCGCAGCCATTTTATTAGGGATGTCACCAGACTATATCCTGGCGGACGAGCCTACAGCTGCACTGGATGAAGAAAACCGTAATCTGTTGTTAGACGTGTTGCAGACGCAAATGCAGGATAAAGGCATTCTGTTTGTATCTCATGATGTTGATGCACTTCAAAGACTTTGTAACAATGTTTATGTGCTTGGAGCAGGAAAGGTAATTGAACAAGGCAATATGGATCAACTATTAACCAAACCGCAAACGGATTGGATGAAGCAATTCGCAAGCTTAAGCAGGAAAGAAAGCCGAGGTGAATGGGAGTGGGAGAAATTGCAATACAAAATGTGAATCAAATTTATCGCAGTGAAACACAAGGTGAGTTCCATGCGCTCTGTGATATTAACATTCGTTTGGAAAAGGGTGAAAATCTGGCGATAGAGGGTGAAAGTGGTTCGGGTAAAAGTACGTTGGCAAGATTGCTGATTGGTATGGAAAAACCCACATCTGGAACCATTTTGTTAGATGGTGAAGATATTACACAGTGGAATTATCGTACATGGAAAAGCCATCGTAAAAAGATACAGGCCGTTTTTCAAGACTCTTCTGGTACACTAAATCCAGCAAGATCAGCATTTTCCAATGTTGAAGAAGCACTGATAAATTTAACTTCGTATAACCGAATAGAACGAAAACAACGTATCTATGATTTGATGGATGCTGTTTATATGGATCATAAGCTGCTGGATACCCCAGTGCGCCGGCTCTCAGGCGGAGAACAGCGCCGTCTATCGTTGCTTCGAGCCATGGCTGTAGAGCCTGATTATTTAATCATGGACGAAGTGACAAGCGGTCTCGATTTGATTTCAACCGATGCCGTACTTACCTTAGTAGAGAACGCTGCAAAACTGCACCGCTGTTCCTGCATTTTTGTAACCCATAGCCGGAAAGACGCTGTGCGAATTTCTGACAGGATTGCAATTATGCAAAATGGCAGGATTGTGGAGCAGGGTCATCTAATAAAATAAATCTCAACACAGAAAGGATAGAAATAACATGAAAAAAATACTCTCGACGCTCTTAGGTTGCGTTCTCCTCACATTTTGCTTGGCTGGCTGCGGGCAAAATGCTGAAGCACCTGACGCAAGCCAGTCATCCGATACAAAGGTATTAACTATTTGTACGGCAAAGGAACTGGATAACCTGACAACTCTAACCATGAATAAAGAAAACAACATTGCTTGCGGTCTCGTATATGAAACGCTGGTGGCCTACGAAAACGGTAAAATTGTCCCAAAGCTGGCTGAAGATTGGAGCTGGGACGAAACCAATACGGTACTTACATTCAAGCTACATCAGGGCGTAACGTTTACCGATGGAACTGAATTTAATGCGGAAAGTGTAAAAGCCATTTTGGAATTTGATCGTTCAAACTCCAATTTTAGTGGCATTAAGGGTATTTATAATATCCAGAGTGTTGAGGCAATTGATAAATACACGGTTGCTGTTCATTATGAGGCTCCATGCTTCTCCTATTTAAATGATTTCTGTTTCCAGAATGTTGCGGGTATGATGTCCCCCAAAATCTTCGAAGCGGGCAATTTTCAAACATTCAAGGATGTTGTAGGAACTGGCCCTTATGTACGAGATGAGATTATTTCTGGAGACTGCACCCGCTTTGTTCGGAACGAAAATTATTGGGGCGAAGCTCCGTATTATGATGAGGTTACTGTAAAATATATTCCAGAGGCTTCTTCTCGCCTACAGGCGTTACAGACCGGAGAAGTAGATATGATTTATGGAGCAGAACTAATTACATACGATGATTACAATCAGGCAATCACTCTGGATGGTATTGCAGGTAAAATAAATGAAGGCAATACACTGACACGTAACTTGGTACTAAATGCTGCTCGCCCAATGCTGAGCGATGTTAAGACCCGTGAAGCAATTGCATATGCAATTAATAAGCAGGAGATCACTGAGGGGCTGACCTATGGCTATGAAACTCCGGCTACTACCCTGTTTAGTAAAGGCGCACCTTATACAGATATCAATTACAAAACCATGCGGAATTTTGATTTAGACAAGGCAAATACCTTGCTGGATGAAGCGGGCTGGGTAATGAACGAAAAAACAGGTTTCCGTGAGAAGAATGGAAAAGCACTAACGCTAAGCTACACCTATTGGTCAGATATTTCTCTCGCGCAGGAAATGACCTTAGCAATAAAAACACAACTAGCCAAAGTGGGTATTAACGCTGAGACCACTGGACAAGATCAGATGACATGGTGGACGGAAGGCGTTGCTGGCAACTACGATATTACAACTTGGAACACGGAAGGTTCTTATACAGAACCCCACAAATTCCTTCAGGAAACTCTTGGCGCCGATCCTCATGCAGTTTCTCTGCAAGCCTTGGGTAATTTTGAGGATTATTCTGCTGCAATTAATAAGTTTTCCACAACTGCGGAGCCTGACGCAGTTCAGGATGCGATTGCGACCGCATTGAACATTTCCAATGATAATGTTATTGATTTGCCTATTTCCTATTCAAAGGATTTGGTGGTGTATAATACCTCTAAAATTGCAGGATACACATTTCCAAGCGTTCCTCAGTTCTTTGACATTAACAATGTGCAGCCTGCTCAGTAATGTTGAAAGCTTTTGTCTAAATAGGGGGTTAAAAGGCTTATCAGAGTAGCAGGAAAAAATGAAATCACTAAAATAGAGGTTGGTTAACGTAAATTAACCAACCTCTATTTTATTAAGAAAGGATCGAATGTGAAATGGATAAAGAACAAAATCCTTTGTCTAGATTGATGGAACTTGCAGCTCCATACAAGTGTAAATATGTCTTATCAATCGTTTTAGCTGTCCTCGGTGTTGCCGCTGGTTTAGTGCCGTTTTTTGTAGTTTCTAAAATCGTACTGTTGTTGATGGGAGGGGAAACAACCATCTTCAATTTTTTCTTCCAGCTCTACAATGATGTCATACAGTCCATCAAGGCGAAGAGTCATATCGTGAAGCTTGCGTTCCCTAAAACGAGTATCATTCGGCAGACTATCAATTTCATTTTCAAGACGGTTTTTATTTTATTTAGCGGGTTTGCTATTAGTTATATTTATAAGATAATAAATTACGTTAACAAGTTTTCTTCACCATAACTTTCTTGTACATGTAAAACCCTAATAAATCTGACAAAAACCATCCCACAACAATAGCCCAACATATTCCAGAAAAGCCGAGTGTTGGTGCAAATGAATAAGCTAGTAGCACTCTTAAGCCTTGAGACACTATTGTCATTAGGATTGATATTTTAATGGCCCCAAGTCCTCTGAAAAATCCATAAAACATAACAATAAAACCGAGAAGTACGTAAAACAAGGAAACAATTCTAAGATAACTAACCCCCACAGTTATTACTTCTGTCGCATCTTTATTGATAAAAAGAGTTATTAAATTAGGGGCGAAAATAAATGCAACAAAACTAATTATTGCAGACAGGGTTATGATAATCTTTGAAGTCGCACGAAAGCCTTCCCGAATTCTTAT
The DNA here is from genome assembly GCA_963665645.2 of Anaerovoracaceae bacterium. Lineage (GTDB taxonomy): Bacteria > Bacillota > Clostridia > Peptostreptococcales > Anaerovoracaceae > Anoxybacterium. Next base: position 393,625 of record CAXXQN010000007.1, read on the forward strand.
GGTTTGTCCAGCACCTTGGTTCTGGGCAGTATAAGTAGAAAAGGAATTACCTAAATCCTGCAAAGGAGCATTGGCAACAGAGTCAATTTTAGAGCAAGCTGCAAAAGCGGCCATAACTGTTGAGCCAAATGTGTTTACCAGTCCCTGAATAAGCATCATTCCAAAACTGGAAATGGACTGTTGCAGTGCAGTTAATAGAGAAAAAGCAGCAACTTTTTTAAAAGCAGTGATGCTGAATATTAGGTCTTTTCGTTTGAAATTTAAAAACTGCATTCGTTTTATGGTATAAACACCGCATCCTACAGTAGCAAAGGCTTGCGTAATGAGTGTGGCAATCGCCGCTCCGGTGACCCCCATGTGGAATACAACAATAAAGAGTAAGTCTAAAATAATGTTCGATATGCAGGAGGCCACCAAGAAATATAATGGTGTCTTTGAATCTCCAAAAGCCCGTAATAAAAAAGCAAAGGCATTATACATACCGACAAAAACAAAACCAATAAAAACATATTTTAAATAGTCAACAGCATAGGTGGCAGTTTCTTTGGGCATTTGATAAAGAGTAATAATCTGTTGCAAAAAGACTGACGTTACAATCGTAATTAATACGCTTACACAAAATAAAAATATTAAGGCAGTCGAAATTGTTTTTTTTAATTCATCGTACTGCTTCCCACCGTAAAGTTGGGAAAAAATTGCCGAAGCTCCCATAGAAAGCCCTAATAAGATTGATGTTATAAACACAGTTACAGCACTTGAAGAACCCACTGCCGCAAATGCATCTGTACCCACAAATTTTCCTATTACAATTGCATCAATAATGCTATAGAATTGTTGCAATAAATCTCCGATAAACAGCGGAATGAAAAATCTTAGAATAATGCGTGAAGGTTCTCCCTTCGTCATGTCTAATTCCATTAATAATCCCTCCTATGGGTATAAGGGCAGGTATGCAATTGCCAAATTTCCGGTGATTGGGTTCGTGTATAATTCGCAATCTATTTCATAAACCTGTCTTATCAGTTCTTTTGACAATATGTCCTTTGGACTTCCTGAAGCAATTATGCTTCCATCCTTTATTACATAGAGAACATCGCAGTAAGCAGCAGCCATAGGAAGATCATGCAGAGCAGCAAGCGCACCAATGTTTAAAGATTTTACAACCGATAAAATCTGAATTTGATATTTAATATCTAAGTGGTTTGTCGGCTCGTCCAAAACCAGAAATTTAGGTTCTTGTGCAATTGCACGTGCCAGTATTACCCTTTGTTTTTCTCCACCGGATAAGGTTAAATAGCTCCTATCCGTATACTCTGTCAGATTCACTCGCGCCAAAGCATCCGCAACAATTTTGTAGTCCTGCGTATTATCAGCCTCCATCAGCTGCTTGTGGGGTGTGCGTCCCATCATTACCATCTCTTGAACCGTAAAATCAAAGCTCAAATCATTGAACTGCCCCACAACTCCCATATCTTTTGAAACAATTCGGGCAGATGATCGGATTACATCTTTATTCCCTAAAAAGACCGTTCCTTTTTGAGGCTTAATGACCTTATATATACTTTTCAGCAAAGTGGACTTTCCGCAACCATTCGGACCTATTATTCCTACAAACTGTTTATTCTCGACTTTAATACTGATATCTCTTACAATGTCAACACCTGTTAAGGATACCGACACATGTTCCGCATTTAAATTCAAATTATCTCCCTCCAAATCCATAGCTTTTCTTAATCAACATGTACATGAATACCGGCGCACCGAGAAGAGAGGTTACGATACCAACCGGAAGTTCCCCGTTAGGGACGATTGTCCGGGCGAAAAGATCTGTCCATATCATAAATAGGGAACCGAACAGAATTGACGTTGGAACGAGTCGCTTATGGTCAGAACCTACAACGCTGCGTACAATGTGCGGAACAATAAGGCCTACAAACCCGATGATTCCACAGGTGGATACTAATACCTGCTAATACCGGAATTCCTCGTTCATTCCAAAAAGAAATATCACCGAGACGATCCTTCTGAAATGCAGAAGACATGGAAATAATTAAATCTGGTTTCAACTCTAAAATGGATTCCTTTGATGGCCACATATCTGTAATAATTGGTAGATTTTTGATTTGCGCCTCATATTCTGAAAATGATTTGTCCAAATAAGCTAACCCCACGATTCGTTTTTCTTCTCCCAGTCCAATCATCCACTCTGCAAAACCTTGTCCAACGACAACGATGCGTTGTGGCTCTTTTTCAATGGTCTGCTGCATTTCATTCCCTTTGTCATCATAAATTGATAAGGTCAGAGGATAATGTTTGTTCTGCTGAGAGATATTTTCCACACTACCGGAAGACGAATTAGATATTATATTTTGAGTAGTGTCTTTTTGTGAGCAAGCCGTCAATGCTGTAAAGCAAAGAGCGATTGCCAATAAGATTGATGCTTTCTTTTTTAACATGTATGATCCTCCTATGTTGAACTAAGTTAGATTAAGCTAACCTTATGAATTAAATGCGCTGAACAATTCACGCATAACATATTGTACTGCATATTGTCTTTGTGACTATACTGCTTGCACTGCCCAATTATGTTGAAAGAAAACTCATGTTAAATAAAAAAAATCACAGGCCGAAACCTGTGGTTAAGATGATAAATTATAATTTTATTCGGCGTTTCTTAGCAAAGAGGATTCTCTGTATTTTAGTGGAGTAACACCGTATTGTTTCTTAAATGCTGCACAGAAATTGCTAGGACTGGAATAGCCGCTATCATAAGCGATTTCGTTGATCGTATTATCTGTATTTAACAGCATTGATGCAGCACGGCTTAAAGCAAGTTTTCTGTGATAGCTGAAAATGGTATCTCCATAAACTAGTTTGAAACCCTTAGTCAGTTTTTTTGGATTGATGACTAGCTTCTCTGCTAGTGAAAGAAGGTTTGGCAATTCAAACGGCTGCTTCAACAACATTTGTGGGATATCTTTAATTTTTTGTAATTCGTATGGGCTTAGTGCTACTACATCACATCTCTCATGCTTAACCACTTCATTTGAAATGATTAGCGAAAATACTTCCATTACCTTACTTTCATAAAACAAGGTGCGTGATTTCACAGGAAGTCGGCAGCGAAACATTTGTAAAAAAATATTGGCTATTTCTGGTGGAGTATTTAAGCCAAGATAATATTCAGAACGAAGTTGATCTCCCAAGCTCTCTATCGTATCATGCCATACTTCTATTCCGGTACTTCCGAAATAAGATGACAGGGCGTGTTTATTAGCTGTAATTGAAACTCCTTGATATTTCTGATCAGCGCAACGTTTTATTGTTCCTTTCATATCTTGTGACAGGGAAACGGACAAATGATTGGGGCCAAAGCAAGTATCACCCGCTTTTTCTTCTTCAATATACATACATCCATCGATACAATATTCTATTTCAAAATAATCCTCTGTTAAATCAAACACCGTTATTATATCTTCAGAAAACACAAAGTCATAGACAAGTAGCATGACGTTGCCAAGTAAATTATATATTTGTATTGTTCCCTTACCATACTCTGGCTTTATGTCATAAACAATACCTTTATTCATATCATGGTTGGGTAAAAAACGAGCATTCCCAATTTGTTCATGCATGGTTTTATATTGTTCCAGCATGGCGCTATATCCGTTTCTTGAACTGATGTGAAATTCTTTTCCCATGAACAAGCTCCTTTCGTGCCTTAATTATGTAAAATAGCTACATATCAGCCTTTGGTTAGAGAGGACTAACTAAAAACATTATATCACATTGCCTGTTTTGTATCTACTCTATTTTTGTGATAGATATGGAACTCTCTCTCAATATAAATCGACATTTATATCAGTTTACCTTGAATGATAAAATACTTTATAATTTTATTGGCAATCAGCGGAAATTAAGTGTTACCGCATTAATACGCTTACATAAACTGACACGTTTTTTAAGTTCATTAGGATACGTTTGGCTTTTCAATCGTATGGTTGCAATATTTTTTCTAATCTAAATATTATGGAGGTAGGAGCGCCAAATTCATTACTTGACAAAATACTTTAGCATCTATATAATTTTATATGGTGATAAGAAATGAAAGTCGAACTCATGGAGAGAATTTACTTTTTAATTAATAGTTTTAATGCGGAATCCAAACAAGCGAGAGACTACGGAACGGGAGATTTATTGCATCATTCAGAGGTTCATTTGATTGTGGCAATGTTTAACCACAAGGATGCAAATGCAAGTGAGCTGGCTCACGCATTAGGTGTTACGAACGGAGCTGTTACGCAGGTTGCAAATAAGCTTGTTAAAAAAGGACTGATTGAACGGTACAAGGAAAAAGGCAATAAAAAAGATACCTTTTTTCGGTTGACAAAGCAAGGCGAAACAGTCTATTATGGGCATGAACTCCACCATGAGGAAATGCATGGCGATGCAATTAAATTTATGGATTCCCTGAATGAAAATGATGTTAAAGTAATTATTGCGTTATTTGATAAATTGACCGAAAAAATGCCTCCCTGTTAGCAAAGTTGTTTTTTTGTGTAATGATTTAGCTGCTAAAATATTTTGGTTATTGGAACCATATTTTTTTTACCATGTAGTTAGTCACCGCTTACTTTACTGAGGTTTACAAAATGTTTTAGCTGCTAAATAGTGCAAGGTCAAAACCGTTCTTGCTGAGCTGTCTTAATAGCGCGTTCTTGTATGATTGTACTGAGAATAATACTGGATATCTGTTCTCAAACAATATAACAAAAAACAACGAGGAGGAAAGATGATGGATAGTTTAAGTCAACAAAAAGAAAACAAATCATATGAAGTGAAAAAGCTGAATGGGACATCCCGGTTTATCAGCCGGATCACATCCATTGGTTTGTCAATCGGCACTGTCGTTGAGGTGGTGCAAAATAAGCGCAAGTCCCCTTTGCTGATTTATGCAAGGGACACAATGATTGCCATAAGCAAAAAAGAAGCGGCCAATATTTTAGTAGAGGAGGTGTAACCGATGCAGGCTGTTGCACAAAAAAACATTACCATAGGCCTTATGGGGCAGCCCAATACAGGCAAATCTACCCTTTTTAACGGCCTGACAGGTTCCAAGCAGCACGTAGGAAACTGGGCAGGAAAAACAGTTGAACAAAAGCAAGGGGAATTTACTTATCACAATACAACCTACAAAATTGTAGATCTTCCTGGAACATATAGTCTGGCAGCGAATTCCGAAGAGGAGCTGATCACCAGAGACTACGTTTATTCCAGCAAAAGTGATGCCATTGTCGTAATGATTGACGCTTCACAATTAGAACGAAGCATGTACTTACTGTCCGATTTTATCGGTGTGCGCGTTCCCTTGGTTGTCGTGCCAACGATGATTGATGTGGCTGAGAAAAACGGCAAGAAAATTGATTACAAAAAGCTGGAACAACGGCTTGGGGTTCCTGTTGTTCCGATTGTGGCAACGCAGAAGGATGGTATTGCCAAGCTTTTAAGTCGGCTAGATGCGGCCACGGGTGATAAAAAGTATATTGGAACGGACTTTATTACACAAAAATACCACGAGAATTTTGGAACAGATTTTGATAAGGTTATAGCCGCACTTCCTAAAAACGGAATTGGAAATTACAGTTCCGAATGGATTGCTGCCAAGCTGTTTGAGGGTGATGACAACATTAAGATGCTGACCAAAGAAAAGTCAGACCAGTCTTCCTGGAAAACAGTGGAGTCTATTCTCAATTCTTACAGTGATGGTGCAATCATTGGCGCCAATTGTAAGTATGAATGGATTGGTAACGTTTTAGCGAATGCGGTGCAGGCTCCTCCAAAAAAGAGGCAAAAGAAAAGCGGCTTTGACAGGATCGCAATTCACCCCATTTGGGGGAAGCCTTTGGCGGTTATTATGGTTTTGCTTGGATTTATTGTAAGCATTATTGTTGCTATCATCGCTAAGGTGATTTCAGAAGTTGTCATTACGCTTGCTGCTCAGGCTGGGGCGGCTCTGCTGACAGCGGGTGCGGCTCCGTTTTTGGTATCCCTGATCGTCGAAGCGCTGGTGCCCGGGCTCACGATGGTTCTGTACATGGTGGCCTTCGTATCAGGCGTAAGCTTTGTTTTTGGATTTATGGAGGATGTCGGATACATGGCCAGAGTCGCCTATGTATTTGACAACCTGATGTCCAAGCTTGGGCTCCACGGAAAATCGGTCATGCCGTTCCTGATGAGCTTTGGTTGTACCATTGGCGGTGTCTCAGGCGCAAGGGTTATTGATTCTTCCAGACAACGTCTGATTACAATTGCGACCAGCTGGGCCGTTCCCTGCGCAGGAACATGGGGTGTGGTAGGTCTTATGAGCAGTCTGTTTTTCGGGGTAAACGCCGTTTGGGTTATAATCGGCCTATTTGCGGTCACAATTCTGCACATGAAATTTACTTCTTGGTTTTTTGAAAGAGGGCTTCCCCAACAGGAAGGAGAGGCAGGACTCATTATGGAGCTTCCTCCCTTTCATAAACCAAACTGGAAAACAATCTTTACCTACGTTTGGTCAAGAATAAATGGTGTCGCTTCTAAAGCATTCAGCGTTATTATGGTAGCCGCGATTGCTATTTGGCTTCTATCCTATACTTCTACCGGAAATATCGAAAACAGTGCAATTTATGCAGTCGGTAAGTTCTTAGAGCCGGTGGGTTCTATTTTCGGGCTTAGCTGGCAGCTTGTCATTGCGTTTCTTGTGGCGGCGGTGGGAAAAGAAGCTGCGCTGGGCGCGATAGCAGTTCTGTTCGGCGCAGGCACGGGCGTTTCCAGCCTGGCAGGGACAATGGTTACCAGCTCTGTTGCCATCAATCAGACTGGATTGGAAGCTGCTTTATTATCAGCCGTGCAGGCTCCTCAGGCCTTGGCGTTTATATTTGCATTCTTCTTTAATGTTCCCTGCATGGCCGCGGTTGCCGCTTCGGCAAATGAGAGCCGGTCCTATAAATGGACATTAAAGGTGGCGGCTTACTATTTCATTACGGCGCTTGTACTGGGGGGGATCGTTTATCGGATTGCGTTACTCATTTTCTAAAGCCGGTCTTTGGTATTTGTAAGAATGTAAAGCGTACCGGCGGTAACAGGGTTACTCTGCCGGTACGCTTTGTTTATATAGGGAGGTGAAATTTATGCTGCTGAACAATATTCTTTTGGAGGTCGGTAAAGGAAACATCATCAGCTATAGCGATTTAGCAGAAAAACTAAATACGGATGTCAGCGTAATTGATGCGGCAATCCGACAGCTTTGCCAGATGAAATATTTGTATACTCCTTCAGGAAGCGGCGGGAGCTGCGGAGAGTCATGCCATGGCTGCAGTTTGTCCGGCTCCTGCGGATTAAGTGATAGAGGGGCAAAAATCTTGACAATTACAGAGAGTGGAAATCGGTACCTAAAGACCTTGCCAGACACGATAAACCGTAGAAAGGAGGGGGTATATTGAGCAATAAAGAACTGTCTGCTTCCCTGCAAAATTACATTCAGGCGATTTATGCGCTTACTTCCCGTGGTGATGAGGGTGCGAGGATCATAGATATTGCAGCCCAAATTGGTGTCACAAAGACAAGCACATTTGTTGCGATGAAAAAACTGGAAAAAGAGAAGCTGATATTTCGTGATGCTAACAGACTGGTGTGCCTTACAGAGGAAGGTGAGTATCAAGCTGTTCTGGCGCAGGATAAAGTCGAAATTATCCGAACATTTTTTGTTGATGTGCTCGGTATCTCCCCTGAAATTGCTGATGCCGATGCTAAGGCGCTGGAGCATATCACCAGCATAGAAACTCTTTGCCATATATGCAGATACAACTACAAAATCAGTAATAAGCCCCGATGCTCGGGTAACTGCCATTTAAAATTGAACAGTGTGTAGAAAAGAATTGCATCAGGCATTTTCCTTCATAAAAGAGTATGCTGCCCCAATGGTAATTCCGATATTTTCCGAAAACTCATTGATATCGTCGTCCATTTGATCCCCTCTTTAATTTTGAAGTGTATCCACAGATACACCATATTGGTTAGTCGTGGCTTACTATGTAAATGTATTACAACTGATAATGCATGACAAAATCAATTAGGAGGAACCAAATCATGAAAAAATCAATCGCATTAGTGATTGTATTGATTATCAGCCTGATAACGGGTTGCGGTCAATCCAATTCAAAGCAAACATGTATGTAAGAAAGAAGTTTATTTGGCACTCCCCTGCAAGCAAGAATCTCACCTGAGGAGCTTGAAGGGTATTTGGAACAATAAGAAATAAAAATGGGTGATTAGTTTACTTTAATGGAATTGTTAGAAAAAAAGTGGTTCCGCCACCATCGGTATCTTGAAAACCGATTTTTCCATTCAGCATTTTTGATAATTCATCAGCTATGCTTAATCCCAACCCAAAGTTGGATTTATCTGTGCGTGATTTGTCGGAACAATAAAATCGATCAAATATGAAAGGTCTGTCCTGTTCAGATATACCGTGCCCGTGGTCAATAACATAAAATGTAATGCTTTTCGGGGTTAAAGAAGTTAGAATTTGGATGCTTGGACTATTATCGGCATGTTGAATAGCGTTATCCATAAAGATATTCAAAATTTGCGTCATTCGTTCTGGGTCAGAGTAAAGAATAGGATAGGTGATGTTGTCAATATCTAAATTTAATGAAATGTTTTGTTTTACGCAAATTGGCTCATAGGTTTCATACAAAGAAATCAGTAAAGTATCAATATTTATTTCTTTTTTACTAATCGACCAGGTCTTGGCATCAGAGGAAGCAAGAAACAGCATTTCATTTATAAGTTTTGACATACGCATACATTCTGTATCCATCGTATTTACAGACTTTTGGAGTTCCATATCATAAAGGCCTAATTTGCCTATTTTTTCAACATTTGCTAAAATTACAGCCAAAGGCGATTTCAGTTCGTGTGATGCAGAAGCAACAAATTCTTTTTGGTTTTTCAGAACACTTTCTGTTGGCACTAATGCTTTTTTCAATATCAAACGACAAAGAAACATCACACATACGAGTGAAACAAACCAGATTGAAATGTAGAGAGGAACCTGTTTGCGTATAAGTTCTTTTACAGTTCTGGATTGGTATAGCAAAACTAAATTGTATACGTTGTTATCTTTAGAAATAACAGTTGCAGGAACACCTAAGTAAATATCGTGATTTTGTCCCTTGATTTCAAAAGTTCCCTTTTGCTCAGTTATTGTCTGCTTTATCAAATCAACAGTACTTACTCTATTTGTTAGATTGTTTAAGGTGCTTAGAAGAAAGTCGGCTGATGTTGGGAATCGTAATGCACTTTGGTAAACAGTTTCGCCAGAGTTATTTTTTATTGTACAAAAAATCGAGTACTCTTGTTCATAATCCTGTACAATTTCTTGAAAGTTATTTGAATTATTTTCAAGCTGATAGATAAGCAAGGTTGACATCCTTTGAAATAATGTGCTGTCGTTTGTTTTTTCAGTATTTATGTGGCTGTTCAAAACAACACAAATAATAACTGAAATGATCAGCATAATTCCACAAGTAAAAATGATGTATAGTTTTAGGTATAGTTTATCAAGCATTCCTGTTCTCCAATTTATATCCCGCGCCATAGATAGTTTTTATTTCACAGTAACTATCCAGTTCTCTTATTCTTTTCCTAAGAAAAGATATGTAGTTATCTACATTACCCATTTCAACCTCCGATGAGGTACCCCAAATTTTGAAGACAAGGCGTTCTCTATTAAAGAGTATTCCGGGGTTTTGCATAAATACACTTAACAATTCTGTCTCTCTGGCGGTTAAAACCAAAGACTTATTTGAAGTGGATAGAGTTCGATTTTCCCTGTCAAAAATAAGGTCTGCGTATTCAAGAGTATTAAGGCTTTTGATTTCAGCAGGGCGTCTTGTTAATGCTCGTATTCTTGCGAGTAATTCCTCAATATGAAATGGCTTAACCAAATAATCATCAGCACCGCCGTCTAATCCGTCTATTCGGTCATTCAAAGCTGACATTCCTGTTGTGATAATCACAGGAAAATTAATGTCTTTTTTCCGCATTGCTTTAATTATTGTTAATCCATCAATGATTGGCAGCATACGGTCAACAATGGCTAAATCATAAGAGTAATCCTTATTTAATGCATAATACATACCTGTTTCCCCGTCATTGCAGGAGTCAACAATGTATCCGCTGTTTTCTAATTCTTTTTTTATCGCATTGCAAAGTTCTATATCATCTTCTAATAAAAGCAGCTTCATTACATCACGTCCTTTGTCTATATTTAAATTAGTATAACAAGAAATCCTCTAAAAATCTTGTAAAAATTTTTGATTGCGGAATTGTATCATACAGGATTTTTAGAGACCCTGCACTTTATAATAGCCCCATAATCAATGAAAGGCGGAACACAAATTATGAAAAAAAACAAATTTTTTATCGGATTGGCAGTAACTTTATGCGTATTATCTTTTACAGGTTGTGGAGCAAGTGATAAAATATCGGATGATACAAACAATGTTTACAATACCAACAATCCGACCAATGCAAATGGCTCAAATGCCCCTGTAGATGAAGGTAACGATAGCTTAGCAGATAATCAAGCCGAAGATAATGATGCAAATTCGCTGATTGACCTTTCTACCATACAGGGCAGTGTAGTTGAATTTTCGGACGGTACTTGCACCATTACGCCAGTAGAGTCCTCTGATGGAGGTGAAACGGCTGTGTCTGCTGCTCCTGGCAGTGAAAACGCAGACAATAATGTTACGGTTCATTATCAGGATGACTGCGCTTTCCAGATTGCTCAGATTAGCCAAGAAACAGGAAAAACATCATTTTCAGATGCAGATATTTCTGACATAAAAAAACAAACAAGTTTGATTCTTTATGGCGAGTGGAGTGATACCTATAACCTAAATGCCACCAGAGTAATTATAGTTCGGTATGAATAGGGGGGAAGTATGACATTTTATAAACTTGCAATCAGGTATTTAATAAGAAAAAAATCAAAAACGGTTCTGTTATTTTTGGTATTGGTTTTTATTGGGAGCATGGTTCTCAGCACATCAATGATTTTGCGAGCAACAGAAAAATCAAAGACATTGATACAGGAAAAAACGAAGGCAAAAATTGTTTTAGAGGTTCTAAATGAAAAAGATAAAATTTCTGCAGATGAAATACGGCAAGTTTCTCTTTTGGAAGGAGTAACTTTCATAAATCGTCAATCCAACAATTCTGTGTTCCCTGTTAGCTGTACTCCTGTAACCAACAGTGACTCCAAAGAAGAAGAAAACCTGAAAATGACAGTGTTTTCCTATGATGACTTGGAAAATGACAGCGCGTTTTTTGAACAGAGATATCGTCTGATTGCGGGGAGTTATATAAATAAGCATACGCAAAATGGTATGGTTATCAATTCGCTATTGGCAGAGTTAAATGGATTAAGCGTAGGGGATACGGTGGAATTGAAAACAGAGGATGGAGTTACTGTTTCGGCAAAAATCATAGGACTTTTTATTTGTGGAAGTGAAAGAAAGCAGGCAGATACGACATTTTCAGTAAATCGTATTGAAAATCATATTTTTGTTGATAACACAACTTACTTCAAAATGTTCGAGAATGATGGTTATGTAAGAATATCGGTTTATACTGAAAAACCAGAGGAACTTGTTCATTTAAAAACAGAGTTAAAGTCGATTTTTCCTGACAAAGTAGATATGACAACATCGGACACCTTGTTTCAGCAGACAAAAGCACCTTTGGAGCAAATAACCAGAGTTGTTAATCTAATGCTGATATTAACTTTTGTTACAGGAACAATCGTGGTTACGATTTTATTATGTATGTGGATGCGTACACGAAAAAAAGAAGCGGCGATCTATATTAGTATCGGCAAATCAAAGATAAGCATTTTGCTTCAGGCACTTTTAGAAGCGTTTGGTGTTTTTGTTGTTTCAGTTGCAGGTGCGTGTGGGATAGGAACAATTATGGCAAAATTCCTTAATGGTGCACTCACTAATTCCCAAACTGCAGATATGATGATTGATGTATCTCTGGATCTATCGGATGTTATTTTGCTTTTAGGTATTGGAAGTAATATTGTGTTGATTGCAGTTATAGTTTCCATATTTCCCATACTGAAAGCAGATCCAAGAGATACATTATCAAGAATGGAAGGATAAGACAATGAATGTTTTTCAAAGAGCAAGGCGTTCTGTTACACGAAAGCCTGTAAAAAGTATATTGCTGCTTATGGTGGTATTTGTGATAAGTTTATTTTTGTTGTCTGGAATGGCTAGTAAAACGGCAAGTATCAAGACACAAGATAAAACCAGACAGGCAATCGGAGCAGGTCTTTTGCTTGAAGCAAATGAAACAAATCGCTCTAAACGAATAGAGCATATATCAAAACAAATTGGTGAAGACAAGGAAGGAACGCTTGACGGTGTTTGTCAAAAAAAGATTGATACCATTTATGGGGTGCAATGGCAGGTAGGAACAGATAATTCCTTTGAAACCTTAAAAATATATGATATAGAAAAAATCGCTGAAGTTTCAGGAATCAGTGACTATAATGTCAGAACTGCTACAACTCCTGTTAATCCAGTAAATTTTTCCAGAATTGATGATGAAGATACAGATCAAAGCAACGATATACAAGGAGTTTGTTTAATTGGTAATCAGGATATGCAAATGGATGCAAATGTTCTATCTGGAAATGTGTCAATAAAAGATGGGCGGATGGTAGGAAAAAATGATGTGGACGTCTGTGTGATTTCTGAAGAATTAGCAAAACGCAATGGATTGCAAGTAGGAGATAAATTACAATTTAATGATTATCACGACAAAGAAAAATCTACTGTGCATGAAGCGGAAATCATTGGTATATACACAGTACAACAATATATGACTCCTTATATGTCAGGGGATACGTTTCGCTCTGAAAATGTAATATTTACGAACTTAAGATTCCCGGAAAAAGCAGAAGGAAATGAAAACGAACCATTATATGAAAAAGCTTATTTCAAGGTTGAGAATGTTGAAGCATATGATACGGTCAAGGAAAAGGTAAAAGAAGTAGATATTGATTGGGAGAGATATGACCTGATTGATAATAACGGAAATTATGATGCGATGTCGGCAAATTTTAACGACTTGGAACGCATTAGTGAAATTATGATAATGGTAATCGCTTTGGCAGGCTTCATCATTCTTTTCCTTGTATTTGTTTTTTGGCTAAAAAGCCGTGTTCAGGAAGTGGGAATATTTCTTGCCATGGGAATACCAAAGCTTCAGATTATAGGGCAAGTACTGTTAGAAGCTTTGATGATAGCTGTAGTTGCTGTAACAATTTCATTTTTGATTGCTCCAAATGTATCAAAATTGACTGCAAATTATCTGGTTGAACAGCAAGTGACACAGGAGAAAGAAGAAAAAGAATTAAATGCAAGAAATGTTGCGTTTGATTTTGAGGAAACTGAGCAAGAGGTAACAGATATATCTGTTCATATTACGACACAGATGATGATGATTGATGGAATATGTATTTTGGTTTTGATAAGTTTTTCTGTTGTAACAGCAGGTACGTTAATTTTGACAAGAAAACCGAAAGCAATACTAAGTGAAATGAGTTAGGGAGAAAATGAGATGATATTAGAAGTGAAAGATATTGATTATGCGTATAAAACGCAAAAATCAAAAAAGGTATTAAATCAGGTATCAACGCAATTTGAAGAAGGAAAATTCTATACGATTGTAGGGGAAAGCGGAGCAGGAAAAACTACATTCCTGTCACTGCTTGCAGGTCTTGATATACCAATGTGTGGAAGTATCCTTTATAACGGAGAGGATATACAAAAGCGGGGCTTAAATTATCATAGGAAACATAATGTGTCCATCGTATTTCAGAACTATAATCTAATTGATTATCTGACTACAGAAGAAAATGTAAAGCTTGGTGGGAATAAAAGCCCGCAGAAGTTACTGTCCGAGGTAAATATTCCACGTGAAGCGTGGGTAAGAAATGTACTGCAACTGTCGGGAGGACAACAGCAACGAGTTGCCATTGCAAGAGCTTTAGCTAGTGATGCGAAAGTACTTCTTGCCGATGAGCCAACAGGTAATCTTGATGAAAACACAGCAGACGAAATTATTGAACTGTTATGGCATACAGCTCATAAACTTGGAAAATGTGTGATTGTTGTAACCCATAGTAAGAAAATTGCAGATATAGCAGATGAGGTTATTCAGATAAAGGATGGCTTCATAGAGAGAAATAGTGAAATCCATGATGTACAAGATGTTGTGGGTATTGGGCCATTTTGAGGCTTGAAAATGGGCGGAACAATATTATGAAACTGATTAAAATGCGTACATCTGTAGACAAGCAGGACATTGCTAATATACCGTAGAGAAATGCTGATTGCTAACTTATTATAGAAAATTCTTTGTCACTATTGTTTTGTCAAAAGGCTTCATATATAATAAAGCATAGTTAGCTTTCTCTAACTTCACATTGCAATTTGACTATCCATACAAGATATAACCCCCAAATTTGCATAGACTTTGAGCGCCTTTGCCGTAAAACAGTGGTTTCTAAACTTTAAGACTTTTGGTCAATGGGCGTTTGCAGAAGTTTTAAAATAATACAAGGAGGGCTTAATATGGCACCAGGTATTTATGACCGAGCTTTTCGGGAATACTGGTATTCCGACCGCCGAGAAGATGGTTCACTCACTATTTATCAGCTTGAAAACGACACAGGCACGGGAGAATTGTTGTGTTATGAAGTATTCCCAGGCATACAGCTCACATACAATTCGCTGGATATGAATACCTGTTTTCAAGGTGTACGCCCGGAGCACGGCTTCCTTCAAATCAATCATTGCTTTGAAGGCTGCTGGGAGATGGAATTGAGCGGCGGGATGGTAGGCTTTTTGGGTGAGGGTGATATGGCTGCAAACGATCCGGCGAAACTGAAAATTACAAATTCGCGTTTGCCGTTAGGCCGATACAGAGGTATTACTATTTTGTTGGAGCTGCAATCGGCTCAGACCTCGTTGAAAGAGTTCTTCCCCGATTCGGGTATTGATCTGTATTCAATCCAAAACAAAATTTGTCCTGATAATGAGTGGTTTTTACTAAAAGCGAGACCGGAAATCGAGCATATTTTCAGTGAACTTTATTGCGTTGATGACCGAATCCGTAAAACATACAACCTCGTCAAGACAGTAGAGCTTTTACTTTTCCTGAGTATTGTGGACGATAAATCAAGCGAAGTCCTTCCTCGATTTTCCAAGCAGGTTGTGGAGTCAACAAAAAGGGTCTACACCTTTCTTATGGAAAGTCCATTCGACAAATTAACCATATGTGAACTTGCCGCACGTTTTAATGTCGCCGAAACGAGTCTACGCCAATGTTTTAAGTCCGTTTATGGCCAGCCGATCGGTGCCTTTCTCCGTTCGGAACGTATTCGTAGGGCTTCTTATCTGCTCCGGGATGAAGAAGAACTGACTGTTGGACAAATAGCTCAGTTAGTAGGATATGATAACCCAAGCAAATTTGCCGCCGCATTTAAGGCGATAATGGGACAAAAGCCACTTTCCTATCGCCACAGAAACGACCGTCCAAATGACAGATTGGAGTATAAATAAGCTGTCGCGGAGTGGAAGACTTGTTCATATTTTGATATACTTGTTTTAGTAAATGGCTCACAAAGCTGTGAGCCATTTATTATGACTCGAGGTTAGCTATGGCTAACTTAAGGTTATACGCATGAACAGTCAATATTGAAACAGGAGGTCAAATAGAATGCAAAAAAAGAAAAAGGAGTTTGTCTTAAAAAGATTTACGCCCTATATGGGGAAGAAAAAAGCACTTTTACCGTTGTCGCTGGTATTATCGGGAATTTCCGCTGTGCTCAACATACTGCCTTATGTGCTTGTATGGTACATAACGCGAGATATATTATTATCACCGCAAGACATAGATATTTCGAATATCAGCTTTTATGCATGGCTTGCCTTTGCAAGTGCAATTGGCGGCATTGTGGTATATTTCTGCGCGCTTCTGAGTTCTCATTTAGCGGCCTTCCGCGTAGAGGTCGGGTTGCAGAAAGTTGGCATGCAAAAGATTATGTCCATGCCGCTGGGGTTCTTCGACCAATATTCAAGCGGTAAAATGCGAAAGATCGTCAATGACGGAGCGGGAACGACCCATACGTTTTTGGCACACCAGCTGCCGGATATGGCGGGTACCGTCGTTTCCCCCATTATTTTGATTATACTGATCTTAACGGTTGACTGGCGGATGGGCCTTGCTTCTCTCGTCCCGATTATCCTGGGCTTCATCACGATGAAGTTTATGACAAGCGCCAAAGGTAAACAGTTTCAAAAAAACTACTTCGATTCTTTGGAAGAAATGAGTTCTGAATCGGTGGAATATGTACGCGGTATTCCTGTCGTTAAAACATTCGGCCAATCTATATTTTCCTTTAAGCGGTTTTATAACAGTATTATCCGATATAAAGAGATGGTGCTTGCGTATACGCTGCTCTGGCGCACACCGATGTCGTTTTACACCATTATCATGCAGTCGGCCGCGTTTTTTTTGATTCCAATGGCGATATTTTTGGTCGGAAACGGCGAAAACCTCGCACTTGTGCTGGCAGACTTTATCTTTTACATTCTGATATCGCCAATTTTTACGATGCTGCTAATGAAGTCAATGTACTTTCAGCAAAACAGCATGATTGCAGAGCAGGCGATCGACAGACTTGATAAACTACTTAGCTATCCTGCTATGAGCTATGTAAAAAGCTCGAGGCCTATAACAAGTCACTCTTTGGAGTTCAAGAACGTCACTTTTTCGTATGAAGGCACCGACAAACGGGCAGTCGACGGAATCAGCTTTAAGGTGAACGAGGGCGAGACGATTGCGCTTGTCGGGGCTTCGGGCGGCGGGAAGACAACGATTGCCCGTTTGGCAGCGCGTTTTTGGGACGCGAACGAAGGCGAAGTTCTGGTCGGCGGAATCAACGTGAAGGAAATTCACAAAAAAGAACTGATGGACAATATATCCTTTGTTTTCCAGAGCACAAAGCTGTTTAAGGGATCGCTGAAAGAAAACATTGTTTTCGGCAAGAAGAACGTCACGGAGGAGGATATCCGTAAGGCGGTTGATGCTTCACAGTCTAGAGAAATCATTGAGGGCCTGCGGGATGGGCTGGATACGGTTATCGGTTCCAAAGGGACATATCTTTCCGGGGGCGAGCAACAGCGAATCGCACTCGCCCGGGCCTTCGTTAAAAACGCACCGATTGTGTTGTTGGATGAGGCCACAGCCTTTGCAGACCCTGAGAACGAGCACCTGATCCAAAAAGCTTTAAAGGAGCTGAGCCGTGGCAAGACAACGTTAATGATCGCGCATCGCCTGACCAGTGTGCGTAACGTTGATAGAATCCTCGTGATCGAAAACGGACGGATCGCGGAAGAAGGGAAGCACGAGGTTCTGATGGGTAAGGGTGGTCTCTATAAAACTATGTGGGATGAATATCAACAATCCGTCGCGTGGAAAATCGGCGCCCAAAACGCCAAGGAGGAGGGAGTGCTATATGTGTAAATACTTTCAAGATAAATTTGCGATGTCTGAAAAAGGGGCGAAGAACCTCATTGTCTCAATTGTTTGGTCGGCAATTATGGATATCAGCTTTATGATCCCGGTGATCTTCGGCTTTCAATTCTTGGATGAGCACCTAAGGGCTCTTTTAAACGCTTCAAATGCCCCGGAAAGCAGCGTCCCCTATTATGTGATTATGGCTGTGGCCACTTTGCTGGTCATGTTTGTAATTGCCTATTTCCAGTACGACTCGACCTATACCCGGATTTACGAAGAAAGTGCCCGAAGGCGTATCAGTCTCGCTGAAACGCTGCGAAAGCTGCCTCTCGCGTTCTTTGGCAAGAAGGATGTTGCGGACTTAAGCGCGACGATCATGGAGGATGCCACGCAGGTAGAACAGCTGTTTTCTCATGCGGTTCCCCAAATTTTTTCGGCGGCAGTGACAATATTTATCATGGGCATTATGATGTTTATTTACAACTGGCAGCTGTCGTTCGCCGTATTCTGGGTGGTTCCGGTTGCGCTTTTGGTATTCTATCTATCGAAAAAGTTTCAAAACAGGCTGCATACAAAAGTTTACCATATAAAGAGAGATATTTCGGATAATATTCAGGAGGGGCTGGACTCCGTCTATGAAATCAAGTCCTATAACCGAGAAGATGATTATGCAAACACTTTAAACACAAAGCTGGATAATTACGAGAAGTTTTTAATTAGTAATGAATTGTTGCTCGGTGCTCTTATCAACTTTGCCCATGTGTTATTAAAGCTTGGTCTGCCCAGCGTCATACTAACCGGCGCACATCTTTTAGCCACCGGGTCTGTGAGTATCTTTGCTTATCTTGTGTTCCTCGTTGTAACGGCACGTATTTATAACCCGATCATGGAGGTTCTGGAAAATCTGGCGCTGCTGCTGTACTTGAGCGTGCGCATAAAGCGTATGAAAGAAATGGACGCAATGCCACGGCAGGAGGGCAAAACGGAGTTTCACCCTAAGGACTATAATATTGCGTTCAACAACGTGGATTTCTCATATCTCGAAGGCGTGCAGACACTCAAAAATGTAAGCTTTACCGCAAAGCAGGGTGAAGTTACTGCACTCGTAGGCCCTTCGGGCGGAGGAAAAAGCACGGTGGCAAAGCTGTCGGCTCGCTTCTGGGATATTGATAAAGGTATCATTACACTGGGCGGTGAAGACATCTCGCAGATTGATCCCGAAACCCTGCTGAACTATTATTCGATCGTATTTCAGGATGTGACGCTGTTCAATTCAAGCGTAATGGACAACATCCGGTTGGGCAAGAAGGATGCACCGGATGAAGAGGTCATAAGGGCGGCGCGGCTGGCGCAATGCGATGAGTTCGTGAAGAAGCTGCCACAGGGGTACGACACTCTGATCGGAGAAAACGGCGAACGGTTATCCGGCGGCGAAAGACAGCGCATATCAATAGCCAGAGCAATCCTCAAAGATGCACCGATAATTCTGCTCGACGAGGCCACGGCATCTCTTGACACGGAGAATGAAAGTAAAATCCAGCGTGCACTCAGCGAGCTTATTAAAAGCAAGACCGTTCTGATCATTGCGCACCGCATGAGAACTGTTTCAGGCGCAGACAAGATCGTTGTGATCAAAGACGGCTCTGTTGCGGAAACTGGAACACCTTTGGAATTAACAGGAAAGCAGGGGATTTTTGCAGCGATGTTAAACACACAATTTCAAAGCAAATAGGTTACCGCTATCGTGTTTTCTCAGCCTGCCTGACATCATGATGGAGGAAACGACAAATAAACCTTATCCCATCATAAGAACATTACATTACTCCAAGTGAGTGATGCTGGCAGTTCATCACTTAATTAGCGATAAAATACGATAAAACCATAGCCCTTGAATCGGGAAGAAATTACGGGAGGATTAGCTCATGAATAGAAATTTACAAAAAGAAATGATACTTAAGGATAATCTATGGAAGGTCATGTGGACTTTATCATGGCCTGCCGTCATAGGCATGGTGCTTCATGGCCTAAATACAGTATTCGATGCAATTTTCGTAGGCAGATTTATTGGCGAAACCGCGCTGGCCGGGGTTTCAATAGCATATCCTATCACACAGTTTTCTGTAGGGATAGGAAGCATGATAGGCGTGGGTGCAGGCTCGCTGTTGAGTATAGTTATCGGTTCCAATGATACTGCCACTCAAAAAAAGCTCATTGCCAACGCAAATTATTTGATCATTATATCCGGAATCCTTATGACAGCTATAGGCCTGCTCCTTATGAATCCGCTTTTAAAGCTTATGGGCGCAAGCGGAGACGAACTGATATTCGGAGCAGATTATTTTAGAGTCACTCTATATGGCTCCGTGTTTTGGATTGCAGGTCTTGGCTATAACATGGTTGTAAGGGCAGAGGGGAAAATGAAATCGGCAGCTTTTATGATGGGTACCGGGCTTGTGATAAACATAATAGCAAACTATTTGCTGATTGTGGTTTTTCAATTCGGCGTGGAGGGAGCAGCATGGGGAACGAATCTCGGCATGCTGGTTTATACACTAAGCTTTTTTGTTTATTGCAGAAAGAAAAAGGCAACCTTTGAAACGAATGAACTCAGAATAACACGAGACAAGAATATTGCAAAGCAAATTCTTTCACTAGGCTTTCCTTCCCTTATCATGACAACGATGTCTGTTGTTCAAGGTATGATTGTTATGTATGCGCTCAACAGCTATGGAACAGCCTCAGATGTTGCTTTTTATGGGGTAGTCTATAGAATTTTCCTTTTCCTTCTAACGCCGATATTTGGACTGATGAGAGCCTTACAGCCGGCAATGGGGATCAACTTTGGAGCAAAGCGATATGATAGAGTTATCAGCAGCTTTAAAGTGTTTGCGGTAGCTGCGTTTATTATGATATTTCCCTTTTGGTTAATCATGATGCTGAACCCTAATATGGTTTTAAGTATTATGCTTCCTGCCAGAGAATTTTTAAGAAGCGATCTTATGAACTTCAGGATCTTCGTGGGGTTGCTGCCTGTCCTCCCCATTATGTTTATGGCCATGACTATGTGGCCCGCCATAAATAATTCCAAGCCTGCGGGTATTATAGGGATAACAAGACAACTCATATTCTATGTACCAGCGATGCTTGTACTACCGAAGTGTTTCGGGATTGGATGGGTATATAAGGGCGCGTTCTTCATTGATTTAATTATTATCGTTATTGTTTGCTTGTTGGTAAAAAGCGAATTTTCAAAGCTAAGGCGAGGTGATGTTATCCAACTGAAGGATTGAATCAGAAAAAAGCAGTGCAGGAAGGTCACACGCTTTAGTACCTGAGGCGGCTATTACAGTCTATTTGTGTCGCACCTTTTGAAGGAGGTGTTTTATGGGTACATTAACCTCTTCACAAGAGCATTATCTGAAAGCAATCTTCACGCTTTCTTCGACCTCCGGATTCACACGAAAAGGAACGAAATGCAGCATGTTACATGATAATGTCAGGACGGAAAAATAGAGAAAAAATAGATGACATAGGGGAAAATTGAAAAAACGATAGTTTTGAATTGATTTTGATAACACAATTGAATATTTTAGGAACGAATAATTATGAGGTAAAGTTTACTGGTCAACTAGAATGATCAATGGACCTTACCTTATTTTAGTACCATAAAAGTGTAAGTGTTAAGTACATCATTAGTGCTCAAACATTTGCACTTATTTTTTTATTTAAAATTGATCGGGGTACTCCTGCATATACTCCCAGAACACATCCAAAAACAAAGGAACAGCTGGATTTGTGATTTCTTGCTCCCAAGCCAAGGATAAATCAGCAGAGATGTTGGGAACATCTAACAGTGAGTAAGTGAGGCTGCTGTTCATATAATTTTTAGTGCGATAAGGCAGAATGGTAATGCCAAAACCAGATTCTACTGCATAAAGCAAATCTTCATATACGTTATAAGTTCCGGTGATTCTTGGAGTAAACCCAAGCTGATTGCATATTTGCAGAATTTGTTGATGCATGGTAACGGCATGCTCTGGATTAAAGAAGATAAAGGGTTCCTTCGCCAGTTTTGAATAATCAATCGATATGCGCACTACTGGATGGTCCTTTGGGGTTACAAGACAATAATGGTCTGCCTGAATTTTTTTGTTTGTCATAGAAGTGACCGCTATCATATCCAGAGACATGGAACAGTAAATATCACATCGATGAGCGAGAGCAGATTGGGCAATTTGATATGCATCTTGACGGTAGATATTGGTTTTTATATTTGGGTAGCGCATGCGAAAACGCTTGATAATAGAGGGTAAAAAAATATGAGAAGGGGAGGCAAGATGGGCTATGGATAAGCTCATGGCATGTCCCTTGTTTTGTTTTAGCTTATTTTTGGATTGCTCCATGATGTCTACAATATTTTTGGCATCTTGCAGAAATATTTCACCCGCAGCAGTCAGTTCGACACTTCGAGTATTGCGGATAAACAAATCAATTTCCAATTCTTGTTCGAGGGCTTTAATTTGATGACTGATACAAGGCTGAGATACGAAGAACTCTGCAGCTGTTGCAGTGAAATTTCGATTCTTGGCGACGGATATAAAATAATATAACTGTGTTAAATCCATAGAGAGCCTCCCTTTGAATCACATTGATAACATATTTTTATTAATAATAAAAGATAAACGTAATTTCTCATCCCAAATGCACTGTGATATTATTGTAACAACTTATAAAAGTGCTGTAAATGGCTAATTGTAATGAAATGATAATCAACACATATTTATAAAGGAAGGTGATGAATGTATGGCTGAACGACTAGAATTATCGGAGAAAGAACGAAAGTTTTCCTATTCGAAGTACTATGATCTTCCCATGACTGAAATATCGGAGGAAAAAAAGTACATCATACAACAAGGTCCTATGAGCTACATGGATGGGCTAACTATTGAAAGAAGAACAGAATTATTTTTACCGGGGTACCAAAAAGTAGAGACTGGATATTGTATTATGGCAGACGGAACAGGCTATTTGGCCAATTTAACTAAAATGCCAGGCGTTACGCCTGAAATGTTTGAATGGTGGTTTGCATGGCATGCCCTTGAGGACTTAAGATACCGGATTTGGGATCCGGAGGATCACTTTTATGCTCGCCAACAGAATCTGGAAAAAGTTTTAGATCCTAAAGTGCCCATGCGTGAAAAAACTTGGGGGACCACTCACTTAATAATGGAAGATGTAGGTTTAGGTGCAAGTGACTTGACATTAAAGTTTTTCTATCCAAGTGAACTTGGTTTCGATGAGAGCAAAGTGGGGACAAAGGATTGTGCAGCTCTGATTTGTGCCATGGGCCATAGCCCGGTTGCAGTGAATGCTATTATGACTCATTTTGTAAGAGAAACTGAAGAGGGTACGGAACTGCGTTCCCGTTTCTGGATTGGATATAGACTGGAGAATGGAAACGTGATTAAGGTTATCCCTGACGGCGTTGAGGTGCCGGTTGTGGTGGCAAGGAGTTTGTTAAATCATTGCATGAAAGAATTTACCCATTTGGCGGCAATATTGCCTCAGGTATACAAAGAAAATAAAGATAGATGGTAATTTCTATACTTGCCATGAACCAGTAACCTTGGAATAAAAAATAACATATTCAATGAGAGGGAGAAACATTATGAGCTTTAAAGTTATGGGAGTGACAGCTGGACGCAAGAACAGCAACTCAGAGATTTTGCTCAAAGAAGCGCTGCAAGAGTGTAAACAACAGGGTGCAGAGGTAATGCTAGTAAACTTAAAAGATTACAATATTATCGATTGCAATGGCTGTACATCTTGTACGATTGGAATGTCCATGGGTGAAAATAAGGGGTGTTCCTTAGATGATGCAGACGATAAGAAAAAAATGATGGAGGTCATGCTGAATCAGGATGCAGTGATTTTTTCAGCACCAACTTATGATTTGATGCCATCTTCTATCTTTCTAAAGTTTATGCATAGAAACTTGGCATATGAATCGGCATTTCTTACTAAAATCGGTGCCATTGAGCCGAGAGATAGAGTAGGGGCCTTAATGGCAGTCGGAGGATCGACGCATTCATGGCAATCCATGGCACTGGAATGTATGCAGGCAACAACCTTTACCAATAGTTTTAAAATTGTGGATATGTATATGGCAACTCAAGTACCGGCCCCAGCCCAAGTATTGCTCTATGAGGAAAAACTTGCCCGAGCCCGAGAGCTGGGTGCAAATGTTATAAAAGCATTGAATACCAAGCCTGAAGATCGCAAATGGCTTGGGGAGGCTGACTATGGCTGGTGTCCTAACTGCCACAGCAATTCTCTATGTCTTGGAAAACCACAGTGGGGAGGATTACATTATCCTGTTGAATGTGTTGTATGCGGTGCTGGTGGAGACCTTGAAAAAACGGAAGATGGCAAATGGAAATTTGTCATTGCAGACAATGGCCTAATTCGAGATAGAACAACAGAGGAAGGCAGGAGCATTCACTGTGACGAAATCGCAGTGACACAAGGTGGTTTCTTTACGGATCCGGAAAAAAGAAATCTGGTAGCAGAACGATTGGGCAAATATAAGGAAATGGAATTTCCAAGTATTGAAATATAAGACTTAGGAGGAGAAAAAATATGAAATTCGAACATTTACTCAGCCCCATGAAAGTGGGAAATACCACATATAGAAATCGCATTGTCAGCGCGCCTATGGCATTCAGCCTTGTTGCACAAAATCCAATGGCCCGTGAAGTATCTTACCGCAAACTAGAGGGACCTGCAAAAGGCGGGAATGCTTGTGTCATTTTAGGTGAAACAGATGTAAACTTTACTGATGCCATTCGTATACCAGGTTTTCATGCCTTTGATTTTGGGAAACCAGAAGAAGATATGGAAACATTTGAAGCGATTGGAACATATGCAAAACGTATTAAGCAGCATGGTGCAATTGCATTAGCGGAACTGGTGCATTGTGGACAGGAAAAAGTACCATTTGGTCCTGGCGAGGAAGCGATCGGTCCTTGCGAAACAATTAATCTTGCTGGTATTAAAGTTAGAGAAATGAATGAAAATGATATGGAACGTGTTGCAAATGATTTTGCAAAAGCAGCAACCTACATGCAGAAAGCAGGATTTGACGGGATTTTAGTTCATGGTGGACACGGCTTTATCTTTACCCAGTTTCTTTCGCCAATCATGAATCAGCGTACCGATGAATATGGTGGTTCTTTGGAAAACCGGGCGAAGTTTCCTATACAAGTTTGTAAAGCGATTCGTGAAGCGGTTGACCCGGATTTTCTAATTGAGTTGAGAATTGACGGAACAGATCATCAGCCAGGTGGTATTACGGCAACAGAAACAGGAGAATTCATCCAGATGGTAGAACAGTACCTCACATCTGTGCACATTACCTGTGGAATCTATGCAGAATCTGTAAAATCGGGAACGGAAAGCAGCATGTTCCACGAGCACGGATTAAATATCGAACAAGCAGCTATTGTTAAGAAATATACAAGTTTGCCGGTAGGTGCAGTGGGTGGAATCAACTCGCCTGAACAATGCGAAGAGGCCATTGCAGCTGGAAAGATCGATTTTGTTATATTAGGACGTCAGATGTTGGCAGATCCCGAGTTTGCAAAAAAATCCTTGGACGGAAATGAGGATTTGATTCGTCGATGCTTGCGTTGCTATAAATGTTTCCCAGGTTCACCGGAGGAAGGATACGATGACCTTCCTTTTACTAGCCAAGAGTTAGCGTTGATTGTTGGTCATTGCACCATTAATCCAAAAGCGCATCTGCCATTTGACCCAGAAGCATTACCGCCTGCAAAAGAGTCGAAGAAAGTTCTTGTAGTCGGAGGAGGCCCAGCAGGACTTCAAGGGGCTATTACGGCATCAGAGAGAGGTCATAAAGTCACCCTTGCAGATAAAAGCGATAAATTGGGCGGGTTGCTCTATTTCACAGATGTTGACGTAGATAAACCAGACTTGCGTGCATTTAAAGAAGTGTTAATTCGAGAAGTGAAAAAACATAATGTTGAAATACTGACGAATACAAATGTGACACCAGATTTTATTAAAAATTTCGGTGCGGATGCGATCATACTCGCAACAGGTTCTGAACCATGTAAGCCGCCTTTAAAAGGAATAGAGCATGCATATCAAGCTATGGACGCCTATAATGGAAAATGTAAACCAGGTAAAAAAGTTATTATGATTGGTGGGGGATTAGTAGGTTGTGAAACGGGTCTTCATCTTGCTAAAACTGGGCATGAGGTCACTGTTGTTGAAATGCTAGACCGCTTGGCAGACGAGTCTTACGGTATGTATCGGGAAGCATTAATCTGTGAAATGGAGAAAAACAATATTTCCATGATGCCAAAGACCAAGTGCTTGGAAATTGACAAAAATGGGATTACTATTGAAAATGCAGACGGAGTTCAGGTGTTGGAAGCGGATACGGTATTGTTTGCATTGGGTATGAAGAGCATTGATTATTCTGAATTAAAGGATGCGGCAGACGATATTCCTGTTTATGTTGTAGGTGACGCTATTGCTCCAGGAAAGGTGGACCAATGCACGAGAAGTGCTTATCTGGCGGCAATTGAGATTGCTAAGTAATATCAGCTGATTTTAAGAAAATACGTTCCTAAGAGACTAAGTTTTGGAAAATGTTATCCATTAACTCAGTCTCTTTTTTTGAGTTTGAATTCAACAGTCATCGATATTTGAATAATTTGAATAAATTGGGGCAACAGAACATACATCCCATTACATTTGCAAGATACTGGCTGAAATTTCTGAAATACCCATGTTTAATAAAAGCGACTTATTATTTGCTGAATTGCTTCTTTACGCAATATAAACCGAATTCAAGTATTTGTGTTAAAGGTATTATATTTAAATGTGTAGTGGAAATAATATTTAAACAATTATATTTAGCAACTAAAAAATATTGACGGATTGGTATTCTTGTGATATATTTTAGTTACTAAACATTATAGACAAACAGAAAATATATTAACTTCATAATAATATAGGCTCTGAGAGGAACAAAAATGAATAATGGTTATAAAATAATTAAAAAAATGAATGCAATACAATACAGAATCAATATGAATGATAAAAAGCCAAAAAGCTTTGGCACAAATCAGCAGTTATATCAATCGGAAATTCATTTTATTGATGCCATAGGAATAAGCGAAGAGATAAATGCTTCACAATTATCAAGCAAATTGGACATAACAAATGGAGCGGTAACACAAGTTGCTCAAAAGCTAATACAGAAAAATCTAGTAGAAAAATATAAAAAGGAGACAAACAAGAAGGAGGTGTATTTCAAATTAACCGAGATGGGAAGAGTGGCTTATGAGAATCATAAAGCGTTTCATAAAGAGCTAGAAGATAAAATATTTGAGTATCTGAAAGGGTTAAGCCAAGAACAAATCGAAGGATTATTAGGACTTGTAGCTATTGCAGAAGAAAATTTGCCTAGACTTTAATGAACAAATATGGTTGAGACATTTTATATTTCCGCAGAGGCGAAATATGTTTAGCCTAACCGCTTTCATGGTGAAAGGAATAATTAATATGAAGGTAACAATTATAGTATTCAGTCCGTCAGGACATACCTTAAAGGTATCACAAGCATTTAAAAGAGAGTTGGAAAGTAGAGACATCGGTGTTCAACTTATAGATGTTACAAAAGATTCAAACTATCTGCAAAGCAGCCATGCCCAAGAGTATTTGATAGAAGAAATAGAGGAGCACGATGTCATTCTTATCGGAGGTCCCATATATGCCGGGCATGTGGAGAAAAACATATTGCGTTTAATTGAGCTGCTTCCTGAAACTGGAGGCAGGTATGGGTATTTGGCGGTTCCGTTTGTAACCTATGGAGGAGTACATAGCAGTATAGCGCTGGAAGAGATGGGGAGATATCTGAAAAGAAAGAATCGTAAATCAATTTTAGGTGTTAAGATAGCCGCGGAGCATACACTGACAAAAACCTTATCCAACGTAATTAACGAAAATAAGCCGGGACAATTTGAGGAAGGGCTTATAGCTGATGCCGTTGAAAGGATTATTCAAATAGCAGAGCGAGAATGCCAAGAAATCAAGGATGTAAGCAAATCATTTTTGTATTCCAGACTGCCTGAAAGAATCTTGTTTCATACATTTAGCCAGGAGTTTTTTCATAAGAAATTCAAAGATGTATCAATTGACGACCGGAAATGTATTAAATGCAAAAAATGTATAGCGGCTTGCCCTGTGAATATGTTTGATTATTCGGATGGAATAGTCAAAATGGTACGGGATAAAAAGGAATGCATATTGTGTGCAGAATGCTATCACAAGTGTCCTGTTGATGCCATTAACCATCCGTATATTGAGGTTGCCAGAAAACGGTTAAAGGATGGCTATATAGGATTGGAAAAGGAGCAGTCTGCAATTTACCCTGATGTTAGCGATGACTAACATGTCTGGAAGGGTTGATTGATATTATGATGTAACAGGAAAACAGGATAATAGTTGATTCAAAAAAGGAGAAAAGAAGAATATGCAAATAATTAAGCTTAATTTAAATGAGACAATATGCTACCTTATTCCTGTTGAAAACAAGTATTTGCTTATCGATACAGGCTACGAAAAGCATAAAAATTTATTCCATAAAAGATTAAGCGACTTGAATATCAGTATAAGTGATATAGCTTATGTTTTATTAACCCATCACCATGATGACCATTCAGGACTGCTGAATGAAATAAAAGCTCATAATCCTTCCTGCAGAATCATTATGCATACCAAGGCGATACCTCATCTGCAAAGAGGAAAGGACGATCTGTCTAAGAGCAAATATATTAATACAAAAGTAGACGGGATGATAAAAATAGTAAAAAGGTTCAATAAGGAATGGGACTTTGCTTTTCCTCCGTATAAAGTGCACGATAATGATATTGTCATAAATGAAGAAACAGAATTAAAGGCAATAGGGCTCAATATTCATGGAAAAATCATTTATACTCCCGGACACACTGATGACTCCATTTCCTTATTACTTGATGATGGAATATGCTTTGTGGGAGATGCTGCTGCTAATATGTTGCAGTTTTTGGGCACAAGATATTGCGTTATAGTTATCGATGATCTGAAACAGTATTATCATAACTGGGAAAGGCTTATTAAGGAAAATGTCCAGATGATATATCCTGCTCATGGGAAACCCTTTGGAATAGTAAAGCTTAAGAATAACCTTAATAAAAACAGAGAAGAACAGATGGTGAAAATTGAGGAATAGAATGATGGGGAGTAAATGTGGAGCAAAGTCTGGGAAATATCGTAAGGGTTACTGAGCTCTGTAGGTGTTGTTATGTGTAAAAAGATTCCTGAGAGGACTATAAAATTGGCATCGGCAGAGGTTAAAAGAGAAGATGAAATCGGTACATTTGGAGGAAATGATGAACAAGCTAAATAACGAATTTTCTTTTTCTGTCCTGTCAAAATTAGAATTGGAGGAAAAAGACAAGCTGGAGTATAAAGTTAATCCGGAGTTTGGTAAGGGCAAAATTGTGTTATATAAAGTGGTGAAGGGGTTGTACGTTATTTTATCGGATTACATTATTTTAAATAATAAATTGGAAGAATCTCAACCATTTCACAGCAAGGCTGGTATTTTTTATAAGATGTTAGAGGGGAAATTTTTTATTAATATTAAAAACAGAAAGGCTATAGCAATTAACAAGGGGGATATTGTTAATTTTTCAGGGGATAGTCAGGACAGAGTTGTTGAGTGTAAACATTATGAAGAAAAAATTCTGTCTTTAGGTCTTTATTTTTATTATGACGAATTAATTCATTCCATGTCCCAAAATCTCTTTGACAGCGCTGTCTTAGCTGCCATAGAAGAATATATTCATGATGAACGGATTCGGCAGATACTGGTATACAAAAAGGACGAGCAGATTGAAAAAGCCTTCTCGGATTTATGGCTTGTTTTACAGGAGGATAATCGGTTTTTGATTAAAACAAAGGCTTTGGAGCTTATTTTTTATGCGACAAGCAATTATAAAAATCATCTATGCGATTCGAAAAAAAAGTATGATAAGTGTCTTGTTTTTCAGGTGATTGAAATAAAGAATTTTTTGGATACGAATTTGGATCGGTA
The DNA here is from genome assembly GCA_963665645.2 of Anaerovoracaceae bacterium. GTDB lineage: Bacteria > Bacillota > Clostridia > Peptostreptococcales > Anaerovoracaceae > Anoxybacterium. Next base: position 423,440 of record CAXXQN010000007.1, read on the forward strand.
TTATACCATTCCGGAATTGGCTAAAAAATTCGCCGTCAGTCAAACCTATGCGAAGAAAATCTTCAAAGAGCTTTATGGCAGCACCATCTATCAATATCATTTATCCCAACGATTGGAAAAAGCAAAGGATTTATTGGCCGAAAAAACAGACATGAAAATCTCAGAAATTGCACTGCGAACAGGCTTTTCTTCCGCCAGTAAATTCACTCATGCTTTTAAGGAAAAATACGGTTTTCTTCCTTCATATCTCCGAAGTTGATTCTCAAGCTTTGTCCGAATAGGATATCTACTTGACTTGATAGATATATACAAGTTACTGGAAAGTAGATAAACTGTATAGAAGTTAGTTAAAACTAACTTCTATACAGTTTATCTTGATAAGGAGGAAAAATGGGAAAAATTTTAAAGTACGCAAAAGAGAACAGAAAATTATTCCTGAGATGATTCCTAATATAGTTGTACCGGTCTTTGTCCTGTTGATTGTTTTCATCAAAGATTGGAGAATGGGTTTACTGTCTATAGCGTCCATCCCCTTTGGTATTATGCGGTTGATGATGAAAGAATTGAAGAAATATATGATTATATTTTGACAACAGTGCACCAGGAAGCGTTGTATGTTCCGGTTTCTTATATCAGGGAACTAACCTAAATTCGGCGCGTCCTCAATGCGCTAAGACCATTGTAATCATAGTACACTGACTGAAAACGATTAAAGGCGCATGAGTGGATTCTCAAGATTAATACGGCTTTAGAATAATGGGAGGGATCAAATTATGAGAGGCAATAGAAATGAACTACTGGAACTGAGTTTGGGAAAACTCTTTGTGAGGCAGGCTATACCGGCTATGGTTGGTATGCTGGCGGTAGCTTTATATAATATGGTGGACGCCATCTTTGTCGGCCAGCTTGTATCTGCCGAAGGCGTTGGCGCTATAGTTATGGCCTATAATATAACACTGTTAAATATGGCCTGCGCTATGTTACTTGCTATGGGAGCCATGTCGGTTTTATCTAGAGCGCTAGGCGAAAAAGATCAGAAAACGATAGATAAGCTATTCGGCAACGTGTTGATAAGCACTTTGGTGTTATCAATCCTCTTGACTGTTATAGTTTACAATTTTGCAAATCCCATGCTTAGGTTTATTGGCGCAGAGGGAGAAATATTAGCCTTGGGGACAAGGTACTTAAAAATAATATCTTTGGGCTTTGTCTTTGCAGCCTTGGGTCCTGCATTGAATTTTCTAATTCGTGGCGAAGGGCAGATGAAGTCTGCCATGAAAATAATTATTTTCGGCATGCTCATGAATATCATTTTAGATCCGATTCTGATCAGAGGATTGGGAATGGGAATAGAAGGTGCGGCATTAGCAACAATCATTGCCCAGATTTTTGTTGTCATAGGAGATGTTTTCTATTTCCGATCAGGTAAAAGTGTCATTAAAATATCAAAGCAAAGTTTTAAAATGTCTTTTGATATTATGCCAAAGATTTTAAACGTTGGCTTTTCAGGAATGGTAATGCAAATAATGCCGGCAATTCAGATGTCCTTAATGTTTAAGGTATTGTCTTCTTATGGTGGAAGTAATAGTGTCATTTTAATGGGGGCTTCCTATAGAGTGATGATATTTTCCTTTATCTCATTATGGGGTATTGCCCAAGGAGTACAGCCAATTATTGGGGCGAACTACGGAGCCAGGCAATTTGACCGTGTTAAGAAAGCGCTCTTGTCATTTGCCGGAATAGCCTCAGGTATTGCAGGTGTGTTATGGCTTAGCTTTATGTTGTTCCCCGGATTTATCCTCAGTTGGTTTATAACGGATGCATCTTTAGCTCAATCAGGCATAGCTAGTTTCCGAATTTTTCTGGGAATATTTTTTCTTTATGGTTTTATGGCAATGTCTATTATTTTTTTTCAGGCTCTTGGGAAAGGTAGCAAAGCCGCAATCCTGGTTATGGGAAGACAGATATTGTTTTTTATTCCAATTGTATTGCTTTTGCCAAAACTTTTAGGCGAGACGGGAGCTTGGCTTGCCATGCCCCTGGGAGATTTACTAACTGTCATACTGAGTATTTTTCTCACTGTTAGAGAATTTGCAGCTTTAAATAAGCTTAGAACTTCAAGCGGCTTGCCGGCAAATTTGTCAAAAAACAGGGTTGCAAAGTTATAGGATGCAATACATACAACTAAGCGTAGGCGAAGGAGATAGTAGGATAGAAGCATAGGCGCTGAAAGCTTATTTGTAATGAAAACCAGATAAGGTTATACCCGCCAAATAAAAAAACGTGAGTTTGGCGGGCCATGTTTTCAGGAGCCTTCAGACAGGTAGTAGGTGTACTTCCAAAAGAGTATAGGAAGAGAAAGGGTGAACAACACAATGAAAAAGGATAAGAGCACGGAACATTGGAGTAAAACACTAATGGGGTTTTCAAAGGATTCAGTGAAGAATGAATGTATAAAAATAAAGGAGGGAAGTTATGAAATTAGGGCATGTTTTATACAAAGTTGATAATTTAGATGAAGCTGTGAAGGAGTATAGAGAAAAAGGTTTTATTGTCGAATATGGTAAAAGCAAAAATCCATATAATGCATTAATCTATTTTGCAGAGGGACCATATTTTGAGCTGCTTCATAGAACAGGAATGCCAACTTTTGTAAAAAGGATTTTGCGTTTATTTGGTAAGAGTGCTTTTGTTGATAGATTGGATATTTGGGATAATGCAGATGAGGGACTAGTTGGGGTTGCTCTAGAAAATGATCGATTTGATATTGATGTTGAACAGAAGATTTGTAATGGTCAAGCATTTTTGTAACACCTTTGCCTAATTTTTTTATGCTGCATACCTTGCTTCATAAGGTGTTTTATAACTGTTGAACATATGTGGCCTTACATGGTTGTACCATGTGTATGCAAAGTCCTCTACGGCAGTATTGAGCTCTTCATCATTATGATAGTAATGCAAGTTGATCAATTCGTTTTTTAATGTATTAAAATAACGCTCCATTGGGGCATTGTCATATGGATAACCGGCTTTACTCATGCTTTGTTTGATACCAACGGATTCACAGCATTCTGTAAATGCTTTTGAGGTATACTGCGACCCCTGATCGCTGTGTAGAATTAATTTGCCTTTTATATATGGCTGCGAGTTCAGGGCTTTCTTCAGAGTACGAATCGCTAAATCACTGGTAATCTGCTTATCAGTGATGCTTGCAATTATACTACGGTCATGCAGATCCAAAATAGAGCAGTTGTACCTCTTGCTGCCATCAGTCAGGAAAAGATATGTAAAATCAGTACACCATTTTTGATTTATCTCTTCTGCTAAGAATTTCTGGTTAATGAGATTCGGGAAAACCTTATGTGCTTTGCCTTTCTCATAGTGGTAATTCTTTTTGCGGACGATTGAATATAAATGAAGTTCTTTATTCATGTATTTATGAACTGTGGGATTACTCAGGATGATATTTTTACGTGCTAAAAATACACGGATACTTCTGTATCCGTCCACACCGCCGTGTTCATGATAAAGAGTGGTTATCATCCTAAATGCTTCCTCTTTTTGCGCATAATAACTGGCTTTCTTGTTTTTAAGAAAGTGATAATATGCATTTGGATATATATGTAACCGACGTAAAAGCCATCTGGTTCCTAATGTTTTAGAATGTTCCTGAATGAATCGATAAGCCTCTAATCGATTTCCTTCGCAAAGAACGCCGCCGCTTTTTTTAAGAAGTCATTTTCCTTTTGAAGCTCTGTTAATTCTTTGCGTAGGCGAAGGTTCTCTTTCATGTAATCATAGTCTTCCTTGGCTTCCTTATTTATTTGGCATTCTTCACGGAACTGATTAACCCAATTTGAAATGCTGGCTTTAGATACACCATACTCTTCAGATAGGCTAACCAGGGTACGTCCTTCTTCTAAGTGGAGACGTACAATTTTCTTCTTAAATTCTGTTTCGTAGTGTGGTTGGTGCTTCATAATGTTAACTCCTTCATTTAATAAGATTATATCTTATTAGACTATGGTGTTACAATTATGTTATATCACATCAATTTTAGACCAAGCAGGATTTACATATTTTAAGATGAGAGCGGGACGGACAGATCCCAAAAACAGGAAGCTTAAATTTTTAGGAATTTACCCTGATGATTTGGAGATTCCGTTTATGGGATGTAAATTTAACATTGACGTACGACCACCCAAAGACTATGTACACCCCAATGGTATCCGAGGAATAAAAAGTATAGAATTTGGTACGGAGAAGCGCTTTGTTCAGGTAATAAGAGATTTATGTGAAGACGAAGGTCTACATTTGTACATTGGTGATGGAGTTAGGAATTTGGAATTTAAGTATGAAGAATCGGTTAATGTTGACACAATTAGTATAAATTGAATGTAAAATATTAAATCGAAATATACTTTTCAGTGGAAACGAAGCTTGCAAATAGGAGCTTGAGTTTGTTAATGTAATCGTAATAAGGAGTGTATTATATATGAAAAGAATATTAATCTATGCATCAGTCCTGCTGATCTTAATTATCGCAATACTGCCTTTTATAACGGGGAATTTAGAGAAAGAAGAATTGAATGCAGAAACAAGAGCAAAGCTAGAGGGGAGTTTTATAAAGCTAACGGACGGATATACCCATTATCAAATTGATGGCTCTGAAGATGCGAAGACCATTGTCCTTATACACGGAAATGCAGCTCCTTATATTTCATGGGACAATAATTATAACGCTTTGGTAAATGAGGGGTTTAGGTTGTTAAGGTATGATCTCTATGGGCATGGATATTCAGATAGACCTAAACATAAGGTATATAACAGAGATCTATATGACAGGCAACTTTCAGAGTTGATCGAAGCTTTGGGGATTAAAGAGCCGATCTATTTAGTGGGAACGTCCCAAGGAGGGAGTATTTGTGCATACTATGTAGCGCAGCATCCAGAAAAAGTTGAGAAAATAGCATTGTTGGCACCTCTTTTTGATGAGTTTGAGGGAAAAAGGAATGCAGAATTGATGAAAAGCAAATATTTTGGAGAGTATTTGATGAGCGTTATAGGAGATAAAATGCTGACGAATCCTTCTGGCGTCCTTTCTTCAGAAGAGAAAAAAGAAGAGCTTAGCGCGAAGCTAAAGGAACAGTTTTATTATAAGGGCAAAAAAAGAGCCGTATTAGCTAATATGAGGGGAGATGCAATCAGTGATGCTACTGTCTATTATGAACAGATAAAAAAGCAAGGAATTCCGGTCTTGTTGACGTGGGGGGTAAATGACAGAAGCATTCCCGAGGCATCTATGGAAAGATTATGTGAATTAATACCTGAGGTTCAATATCATGAAATAAGAAATGCTTCACATTTAGCGCATTACGAATTTCCAGAGGAGATTAATCCTTTGCTAATAAATTTTTTTGTGAGCAAGACAAAGTAATTGGTATAATGTAAAAAAATGAGAAAAGTGCGCTTTGCTTTGAAGCCTTACCCTGCCTAATTCGTTTTGGTAGGGCATTGGATTGTATTAGACCTGGCCTTTTTTTGAGGCAGGTCTTTGTCTATTATTCAAAGAATAATTTTGATATCACATCCCAGATAGGAGTTGCAAGCTTATTTATAATTAAAATAATATAAGGTTATACCCGCCAAATAAAAAAACGTGAGTTTGGCGGGCCTATTTTCATGTTTTTATACAGTTAAAGCCTTTCGAACTTACAGGTTTGGAGGGCGTTTTCTATGCTTTTAATATGCCATTAAAAATTAAGTCAATGAAAGTAGGGGTGAACAAAATGATAATTACGCCTGCTTTGGAAAATTATTTGAAAATAATATTGGAGCTGAATGAAATCGGCGGCAGGTAGAGGTTTGCTGAGGTGGCTCAATGGCACAGTATTTGCTTCTAAGGAGAAAGCCAGGTGTTTGAGCCACCTCAGTAACTTCATAAATGAACAATGGTATGAGTTCTGAATATTTTTATTGAAATGTCCAGTTTCATACTGTCGCTTTATATGCACAAATTCTTCGGTTAAGGGGATTCGCAGGAAAGCAGTCTGTCAAAGGGAGGCAGAGGCAGTTGCATGAAGTGCCTATAGCCTCCAGCTGATCGCTTCCTTGCGTCCCAAAACAAAGTTGGCATAGATGCCCTTTTGCTCAATTAACTGGTCATGGGTACCACGTTGCACAAGTTTGCCATCGTCCACTACTAAAATTTGATCTGCATTTCGGACAGTTTTCAAACGATGGGCAATCATAATAATAGTTTTGTTTCTGGTCAGTTCTTCTATTGCCTGTTGCAAGCGATCCTCATTTTCAGGATCTACATTTGCTGTCGCTTCGTCCAAAATGACAATAGGTGCATCCTTGAGCATAGCACGAGCAATAGAAAGCCGCTGCTTTTCGCCACCTGAAAGGGAAGCACCGCCCTCGCCGATGACCGTGCTGTAGTCTTGAGGAAGTGCTTCGATAAAGTCCTCACAACAAGCCTTTCTAGCTGCGGCAACCACCTCTTCGTGTGTAGCATCAGGCCTGCCGAACTTAATGTTGTTTTCGATGGTATCTGCAAATAGATAGACATTTTGAAATACCATGCTAATCTGATCCATCAGGGACTCTAGTGTATATTCCTTGATATCATGTCCACCGATTTTGATATTGCCGCTGTCGGTGTCCCAGAATCGTGCAATCAGATTGCAGAGAGTGGTTTTTCCAGAGCCACTGGGGCCGATGACTGCTGTAGTGGTTTTGTCCGGAATGGTCAAGGAAATATCATGCAAAATTTGTTTCTTATCGTAAGAAAAGGAAACATGATCAAAGTTAATTTCATGGTTTTTAGGGGACAATTCTCGACCCCACTCATCTAACTGTGGAATTTGATCTATCTTCTCTGCATGATCGATGGAGCTGCTGACAACTCGGAGCAGGGATAGCCCACTTCCAGCGGACTGAATTTGTGCAAATATCAAGAAAGACATAATCACAGCCATCAGTGCATTGGCAACGCTCATGGTTCCTGCCAAGCAAAAGTGCATAGCCGCCACAATCATGCCAATACTAAACACTTGCAAAATAATACCTTGTGCCATTGTATAGGGAGTAAAAAGTTTTTCCAATGCAAGATTGCTTTTTCGGTTAAACTCCAGTGCATCCTGCAATTTTTTATCTCCCTTTCCGGTAAGGTTGAAGGATTTAATAACACTCATTCCTTGTATATATTCCAAAATGGTGCTAACCATAACAGCTTCTGATTTTTGACGGTTGGGTGCAATACTTCTGGATTTCTTCTCCATGAGGGAGGTAACCATCAGATATAAAACTGTGCCAATCACTACAATACTGCCAATACGCCAATCCCAACACAAAATCATGATAGTAAACACGGACGCATTAATTAGCCCGCCTAAAATATTGACTAACACCATTGGCGCAACTGTCTCAACATTGTCCAGTATGGTGGTGGAAACACCAGTGATTTCACCCAAGCTATTTTCATTAAAATATCCCATAGGGGCGCTTTTTAAGCGATTGGCAATATCAATTCGCTTATTTGCAGCCATAAAATATCCGGCATGGGTTTGTTGCAGTTGAGAAAAGTACTTAGTAACAGCAGTACCCAGAATACTCACAAGAATTAGTCCAAGGGCAGCCAAAGCAGGCGCACTGTCAGTCCTATCTGTAAGAAGTGCCTGTACCACTACATAAATAGCAATGATTTCGCACATTCGTAAAATAGCATTTATAAAACCGAGGAAAATTGATTTATTAATATTTTTTCGTTCTATACCTGCAAATTGCCATATTTTTTTCAGTGTTTCAATCATGCGATATCACCGTCCTTTGTTCCTAAATGTGCCTGCCACATAGATTTATATAGTGTGCAGGTTGTTAATAGATTATTATGATTCCCTACTGCTTCAACGTGCCCGTTTTCTACTACCACAATCTGATCCGCATCGGTAATGGTAGACAATCTGTGGGCAATAACAATAACGGTCTTTCCCTGCACCAGCTTTGCTACTGCCTTTTGAATAACGGCTTCATTTTCGGGGTCTATGTAGGCTGTCGCCTCATCAAGAATTACAATTGGTGCATTCTTAATCATTGCACGGGCAATGACAATACGCTGACGCTCACCACCGGAAAGATGAGCACCACCACCGCCGACCTTTGTTTCATAGCCATGCTCCAGTTCCCGAATAAAGACGTCACAGCCAGCCGCTTTCGCAGCCGCTTCTACCTCTTGATTGGTAGCAGAGATTCGTCCCATGCGGATATTTTCTAAAATGGTATCATCAAACAGGTAATTATCTTGAGATACAAAAGCTGTTTGCTCATAAAGCTGCTCCAGAGGAATTTTCTTTTCTTCCACACCGCCTAAGGTGATTGTTCCGCTATTTACATCCCAGAATCCCGCAATTAGCTTGGCAATAGTGGATTTTCCACCTCCGGAAGGTCCTACCAGTGCCGTCATGTTCCCTGCCGGAATAGTTAGATTGACATCATGTAAAATTTCCATGTCTGTGTGATAACCAAAGGACACATTTCCCAAAACAATGTCAGGTGTACCCAGCTTCACCGGCATTGTTTCATGTTGTTGTTCCTCACCATTTAAGAATTCATCTACCGAGGCTACGGTAGTACCTATTTTTGCTAAATTATCTACAAATCCCATTGCAGCAAGGAGCGGAGATACCAGCCCCAAGGACAAAATGATGCAAGTAAGAAAAGTTTCAGCGCTTAGACTGTCTGTGCTATATAAAAGCCAGCCGACAGGAAGTACTGTGACCAATGTAGTAGGAGCTATAGAATACGCCAAAGACATGTTGAACTGGCACCGCTTCATCCAGTTGTAATAATATGCTGCATTGGCTTTCACTCTGTCCGAAAACTTTGCGTAGGAATGTTTTCCTTGATTGAATGCTTTAATTACCTCAATACCGCCAATATATTCTACGATAGTTTCGTTCATTTCCTGAGTGGTCTTAACAGCACCTTCCCAGTCCTTGCTATAGCCTTTCATGATTGCCATCATAAAAACCATTCCAATCGGCAATGATACCAATGATAGCAACGCCATACGCCAATCCAGAACGAACAGGTAGATTAGGACGCAAATAGGTCCAGCAATATTCGATGTCATCTCCGGCAGCAAATGCGCCAATGTGGTTTCCATACTCTCTACCTGATCCACAATAATTTGCTTCAGCTTACCGCTTTTGGCATCCATTACCGTACCCAGAGGCAGTTTAGGCAGCTTTTCCAACACCCGGCGGCGAATATCCTTTAAAATAGAAAATGCAGCACGATGGGATAATGCTAAAGCAAAATTGTATAGTAAAGTTCGTACAAGATAACCTACTAATCCGATTCCACACCATAGCAGGTAATAAGTAAGCTCCTGTTTGCCATTTACCATTCCAATAATTATTTGTGCTGCTGCAATATATGGAACGATACCTCCCAGCACGCCAACCAGCGCACTGATAATTGCACCGGATAGACGTCTGTGTTCAGACTCTCCCAGTTCCCAAATCCGTAGCAGGGGACTTTTTTGTTTCATATTGATTCCTCCTTGTGGTTAGTTAATGCTAACTTAATGTTTTATTTTTAGGTTGTTTTATGCTGGTGCAAAAAAACAACCTAATTGTCGTGTTATTATGTGCCTGGCGGCGAAAAAATCGTTTCAAACCCTGCCATATGATATATTCTTAGCATATTGATATATTTTTCTGCTTCGTCTTGTTGCATATTGTGTCGCACTACTTCAAAAACACCTTCAAAATAGGTAGTTGTGATGATATGCAGAAAATCTTCGGTAACTACACCGCGTTTTATGCTTTCGCATCCAATGACTTCCATATACTGATAGGTGTATTCCACCTCAATGCGTACCATTTCATCAAGAAAATGATGGTACTTTGTCCCGTAAGAAGAATCAAGCAAAAGCTGGAACGTATCAAAGTGTTCATACATATAGGATAATAGTTGATCCATGCTTTTAGAAGAATATTGAGGCATGGTGCTTCTTTGTGTTTCTTTATCAAAAGAATGAAAGACTTCCTGTGTATGGCAGAACATCTGGAGCATTCCTTCTACAACTGGTTCAACAAGGGCACTAAAAAGCCCTTCCTTGTCCCCAAAGCGAGTATAGATAGAGCCGGTTGTAGTGTTCGCATTAACTGCAATGATTCTCAGCGAGGCATCTTTATAGCCGTTTTTCAGAAACTCTTCTTTCGCACATTCCAACACACGCTCATAGACACCTTGTATTTGTTTCGCCACAAAACCACCTCGGTTCATAACAATGTTTCATAACACTGTTATGAATTTAGCATAGAAAAAGATATTTGTCAAGTATCTCTAATTTTTTTTTGCAGGGCTGTAGGATTCAAACTTTCTTGTCAAAACATATTGCAAAATAAAAAAATAATGATATCAATATAGATTACAATGTAATATTACGCCGTAATCTATATTTGCAGATAGGGGGTGTTAAATTGTCAAGAGATATGGAATTGACGCATCAAAATCTTATAAAATGCGCTAAGGATCATTTCTTAAAATATGGTTTTGATAAAGCGAATATAAATATGAAAACTTCCTTCATGAGATTGTCAATTTAGAGGTTGCTCAAACGCAACGACTGATTTTTGAACTGGACAGAAGGGGGGGTTAAAACCAATCCATTATGCGAAGACGTGAATATTTCGGAGCCAATGACCCCACCTGTCCGGTCACAGGAAACCGCTATTCTGGTTTAAAGGGAACCAACATTCCGGTGCTGGAAACCGTTTAAATATATTTCCTTTATAATGTATCCATGCACTTTTGGTGTAAATACACGGCGCCGCTATCATACCTGCAAGAGTTCGAAAACCCAAGGACAAACCAAATGCAGAAGGAAATGTGAGTCATGTATCTACATGGATAACAGCCGCTCTGCGTAATGAACAGTTCTTTTCTCTGGCGGAGTTAAATACTGCCATCAGAGAGAAACTAAAAAAGTTCAATGCAAACCTTTTTCAAAAGAAAGAGGGTAGCCGACTCAGTTTGTTTCTTGAGGAAGAAAAGCCATTACTGGCACCGTTGCCTGCTACCCAATATGAACTGGCAGACTGGAAACAAGCCACCGTTCAGTTTAATTATCACATATCCATCGACGGAATGCTATACTCAGTTCCATATGAGTACATCAAACGTAAGGTCGATGTAAGGGTAACGGACAAATCAATTGAAATTTTTTACAACCACACTCGCATTGCCTCTCATCCACGTCTTTATGGACGTAAGGGGCAGTATGACACGATTGTGGAGCATATGCCTGAAGACCACCAGAGATATCTGGAATGGAACAGCGACCGATTCCGCCAATGGGCGGAAAGGATTGGCAACAATACATACAAGGTAGTCGATGCAGTTCTTACCTCCAAACCTGTGGAGCAACAGACATACCGAAGCTGTATGGGTCTTCTAAAGCTTGCGGATAAGTATTCTGCAGAGCATTTAGAATCAGCTTGTGCAAAAGCACTTGGCTATACAGCATCGCCAAGCTACAAGAGTATTAAAAACATCCTTGCGGCTGGCAAGGACAAGTCTGAATCGGAAGAAAAAATATCCGAATCCACGAAACAAAATCAGTATGGCCTTACAAGAGGAGCCAACTATTACAGGAGGTAACTACATATGACAAACCAAAGTACGATTGATAAATTGATTGAAATGCGCCTTACCGCAATAGCGGATGCATTCCGTAACCAGCTGAACGACTCAAAAATGAAAGAGATTCCTTTTGAAGACCGTTTTGGAATGCTGGTCGATATCGAATACAGCAACAGAAAGAATAACCGTCTGAGAAGACTGATCAGAAATGCTGAATTCGACCAACCTGAAGCAAGTGTCATGGATATCGACTATACTTCAGGCCGCAAGACGTAAGAAATCGTCCACTATCTTCTGCTCCCAGTATCGTTCTGATGGTTGGTATGAACAACTTGGTGGTGATGCAGGTCCTTTAGCAGATGCCATTTTAGACCGAATTGTGCATGATGCGTATAAAATTAATATCGAAAGCCTTGATCCAACAAAGGATGTTTCAATGCGTGAGGTATATGGACTGGATAAGTCCTTAAGTGAGTAAACTCGCATAAAGCGGTTTCCCTGTTCCGGACACTTGGTTTCCATTTTTCCGGAACTGCGGTTTCCCCGCACAAGAATATTCATCAACACAGCATGGATTCATTTATTGGGGATTTGATCCCCAAAAACTATTAAATTTAGGAGGAATTTTTAATGGGAAAATACAAAACAATTTATCATGGCAAGGGCTAAAAATTCATACATACAAAATAGTTGATGATAGAAAAAGATTATGCAGAGAATTATTAATTGCTGAACCTAAGGATTTTCATTAATAGGTATTAATTGAATACCCTTCTCGGTCAAATTTGGGCGGATAATATTCCATACAACGGATAAAAGAGATTTTGGATTTAAAACAAAATCATTTTGTATAAAGATTTCCTGCGTCCAAAAAACTACAATAGATATTATAGCAAAAGCCAAATCATCATATGCTCCTTCAATAAGTTCAGGCTTCATGAGCTCTCTTACTGTCAAATTTTGAAAGAATTTCTTTAATAGAATATAAAAATCTCTTTTTACTTCAATTTGAATTTTTGCAATTTCAGGATACTTTCTGGGAAGTTCAGTTATGTTATTAAAATAGAAAAAATATTTCTTTTGATGCTCAACATTAGCTCTTAGAAGATGATTGAATTCTTCGAAAGTCATCTCCTCAGTACATTTTCTGCGTTCGTGGTCTCTGCATTGTTGTTGTACGATTGCATAAATAATGTCATCTTTTTTCTTGTAATGATATGTAAGGTTCCCGGGACTGATGTTTAAAGCTCCTGATATATCTCTCATTTTAACTGATTCGTAGCCATATTTGTTAAATAGATCCAATGCTTTGTTAAGAATTTTTTCTTTTAAATCCTCACTCATTGATATAATTTCTCCTTTCGTTAGTTTAATAATTCATCAGATTTTTTATCTAAATTAAAATTATCATTGAAAATTCAGTGATGTATCATTAGTTAGTATAATAGTACTAAAATTGCTTAAGTTTGTACATAGACAAGTAAAAGAATTCTATTTATATGCAAATAATTGTTGACAAGAAAAGAAAAAAGATCTACCATTTAGTACAGATGTACTAAATGGTACTATAATAAATAAAGGTGAATTATTGTATTTAAAGAAAGACTAACTATTAAAAGTCAAGATCAAAAATGAAAAAAAGTTGAATGAATTGCTGAAATGTAGTTCAGCTCAAACTGCACCTTGATAATTGCATGACAAAATAAGCACCACGGCAAGTTGCTTCCAAAAGAATAATAGACTAGTGCTCATGCCTGGCTTACGAAAGTCTGGTTTGTCTTCACAAGATGAAAGATTACTCGAGTCAGTTTCTTGGCCGCATGAGAAACGGCCACGTTGTAGGCTTTGCCTTCGGCACGTTTTTTCGTCAGATACTGGCCAAAGCCCTGATCCCAATGGCAGACATATTTTGCGGCATTAAACAGTGCGTATCGCAGATATTTAGAGCCGCGTTTCACCATTTTTGCATGTGTGGAGTTTAGCTGTCCTGACTGATAAACAGAAGGTTCTAAACCGGCAAAAGCAAGCACCTTCTCTGCCGAATCGAAACCGGTAAAATTCTCGGTTTCTGCAATAATAATTGCGGCCATCCGGTATGAAATTCCCGGAATTGTAAGAATGGGGCTGTCAAACGTATCGACAATCGGGTTGATTCTTTCTTCAGTCTGCGCAATCTGCCTTTCCATCATCTGAATCAGTTGGATGGTTTGTTGTAATTCAAGTGACTTCACCGCACTGCAGGAACCGATAGAGTCCCGTGCCGCATTACGGATTTCAATGGCTTTTTTCTTTCCGTAGCGGCCTTTGGATGCGCCAGAGAGAAGATTGGACAATCTGGTAAGATGGCAGTTCGATATGGCTCCTGCATTTGGCAACTCAGACAGTAAAGTATATACCGAAACCATGTGCAGCGAGGGAAACAGCTTCTCCAATTCAGGGAAGAGGATGACACAGAGTCTTGCATACGAAGTCTTGAGCTTTGCGCAGTCCTGCACTAAGGAAAAACGGTATCTTGTTAGTGACTTGAGCTCACGGACGTGGTAAGATGACTGTGAGTAGGGCTTTAAGCTTTCTGTCCTAAGCATAGTCACAATAGAGTGGGCATCGACCTTATCCGTTTTCGTCTTTCTAAGGCTTAGACCTTTTCTGTAAAGATTGGTATGTAACGGATTGATTACCGTAGTGGGGAGATCATTGGTGATCAGAAACTCCAAGAGATTATCGCTGTAGTGACCAGTAGCTTCCAGTCCTACTTTAATTTTGGCTAAATCACTCCCGCATGTCTTGAGATTGGTAAGCAATACACAGAACCCCTGTCTGTTGTTAGGAATCGTGAATGCCTGGAAAAGGATCACCCCATCGGAATCAACGATAAGGCAATCGTGCTTGTCTTTGGCGACATCAATGCCTGCATAAATCATAGCAGTTTCCTCCTTGGAATTAGATTGACACTGTTTTCTTCCACAGACCGGTTTGCAGATTGTAACCTCGTGCTAAATGAAACGTCATGCGTTATCTAACTAATTACCACTAAAGCAAACGACTGTGGTTATAGCCTTTCTGAAAACGTCAAGCGTTAGGAGGCTAGGACTAATCCACAGCGTCTGTAAGAATTATAGCATTAAGTCCTTGGAGAGGGACTATAAACACTACTACTTTATAATACGAGGAGGGTTAATAATGTCCTTATGTATAGATACATATGAAAAAAATAATTATTTCTATTCAATATTAAAACTGGCAACTAAAATTCCTTTAAGGGATGGCGGGTATTTATCTGCAAATATATATCGACCGGATGCAGATGGACAATTTCCGGTATTGTTAACGATAGGCCCTTATGGCAAGGATACTCACTATCTTGAGCAAAATGCAATGGCAAAAGATTTGTACGCTAAGGTTCAGGATAAAGGCCCATATGTTAGTTGTGGAACACCAAATCCTGAATTCTGGGTTCCGCAAGGATATATTGTTATTAGAGTGGATCAACGTGGAACTAGTGAATCCCCAGGAAAATTGGAGTTATGTGCTGAAGCTCTTAAAACAGATTATTTAGATGTCATCGAATGGGCTGGAACTTTGGATTGGAGTAGCGGAAAAGTTGGACTCTTGGGATTTTCTTATTATGCTTCCATGCAGTGGCTTGCTGCAGCCGAACAGCCACCGCATCTGACATGCATGGTGGCATGGGAAGGCTCGACAGACTTTTACAGTGATGCCGCATATGCCGGAGGGCTTATGTCGGATGTATTTTTCTCATATTGGTGGAAAAATAACATCCTCCCACATCAATACGGAAAGGGATATCTGTCTGAAAATCAGCTTGCAAATAATTATGTCGATTTGTTAGAAGAATATAGCAATCATCCAATTAAGGATATGTGGTGGAATCGATGTATTGCTAGCCTTGAGCGTGTAAAGATCCCATTTTTATCTGCCGGAAATTGGTTTAGCGCAGGAATGTTTTCGCGTGGAAATATTAAGGGATTTCTTAATGCAAAATCCCTTAATAAATGGCTTGAAATGCATATTGGAAGTCACTTTGTTCAGTTTTACAGCGAAGAAAGCCGAGCAATGCAAAAACAGTTCCTTGATTATTGGCTGAAAGGAATTGATACGGGTCTCATGAAAGAACCAAGGATTAAGCTGGCAATTCCGGAAGGGAACGATAAGTATACATGGCATTATGATAATGAGTATCCGCTAAAAAATACCCATTGGTTTTATTATTATCTTGATGCTACAACTAACAGTTTAATTTCTGAACCTCCTCTTCAAATGAGTACTCTTCATTATAAAGGAGATCGTGATAAGGAATCTGTTCATTGGGCAGTCCCGATGCAAAAAATGTTCGACATATCTGAGAACGATCCTCACCGTGTCCTATTTAGAACGGCTCCGTTAACGGAAAGGATGAGGTTGGTAGGACCTATTAAGCTAAAATTATTTGCTTCCTCTTCTTCGGATGATATGGATGTTTTTGTTACACTTCGTAATATTGATGCCAATGGGAAAGAAGTGGTCAACAGCGGTTGTTATACTTCCAATTATCCAATAAGCCAGGGATGGCTTCGCGCTTCCCTTCGGAAAATCGATAATGAGCTTTCAACAGAATATAAACCCAGTTATTTATATAATGAGGTTCAGAAGCTGGAGCCTGATCAGATATATCCACTTGATATTGAGATTTGGGACAGCGCGATGACAATTGAAGCAGGAAATTGTCTTGTGTTGGAGATCGGAAGTCAGGATCAGAGTGGCTGTTCACTGCTTATGCACACAGGAAAAGACCGTATATGGGATGCAGATGTTACTGTATATACAGGAGAAAATTTTTTAACGTATTTAATTCTTCCTCTCATTTGGGAATGAGGGGCTAATAGACAATAAAGAATGGAGAGATTTTAATGTACGGAGATATTATTCAGTTTAAAAAAAATGCGTTAATGGTTGAAGGCAAAATACCTTCTTCTATTATGAAAGAACCAGATATTGCAAATTCTGTTATTTACAAAGTAGACGATATTGTTTATGTAATTGATACAGGTGCTACGACTTTTTTTGGAGAAAAATTAATTGAGGCGGTTGAAAGACTCAGACCTTTTCGAAAGCTAATCCTTTTCAATAGTCATTGTCACCCTGATCACGTGGGAAATAATAATATAATAAAAAAAATAGATGCGGATGAAAAAGAACATTATATTTCAAAGGCTGGGATTACTGGACTTGATGCTACAAAAGATTTTTATAGAAAATTTAAAAATATTGAACAGTATTATGATTATTTAAATGGGCCAAGTAAATTTCCTGCCACTATGATGCGTATATTAAAATTAACAAGAATTATAAACGCGGATACTCCCATGTACATACTCGTCAAAAACACACTGAAAAAATTCTTGCCGCTAGAGACTTCTCTTGAGACTATTACTCCATTTGAAAGAAAGGCTCCAATCGATATGAAAATCAGTGGGACGGAGTGGAAAGGATGGAATTTTAATAATCAAGTATTTGTTATGCAGGCGCAAGGACATTCGCCGGACGAAGTTGTGTTCTTTCTGCCAGAAATAAAAACCTTGGTTCTAGCTGATGAAACCTTTGCATTTTTCAATTGCTGGCCGGATTCAGATTCAGACAAAGTTAAGGCTGTACTAAATAAAAGTATTCAGTTGTTTAAAAGTAAAGAGGCAGAAATTTTAATTTCAGGGCATACACATACTGTGATGAAAAATGACGAGGCTATTAGTTTTCTTGAAACACTTCTTAAAGATTATGCAGAATTTACAAGACAAGTTTTATTGGCAGCGAAAAGTAATCCATTAGGGTTAACTATAAACCAAATATACAAAAAGTTAAAAAGCAAGCGAGAAAATCCAGCAATTGGTAAATTCCTCGATATAGAATTTCCTAAAATGCCACCATTTTTAAAAACTGTAATTACTTCTATATTACTTGAAAACGGATTTCAAACCGAAGGTAAATACAGGAAAAAGCGATTTAAAACAACCAATTTGTAGAAATGAATGAATATTTAATGAAATCACTCATAGAAAATTGAGATAATAACTTCATGCCTCTGTTATAATATAAGGCAAAGTACAATTTAATAAATCCCATCAGGGGCAAAACAACCATGAGGTTATGTTTTCCGTTACAGAAAAACATAGCCTCTTTTTGGTGAGTATACAAAATCTTTATATAAACACAGGGATATCAATCTGTTCTAAAGAAATTTATTTGCTTCTTTTTTAATATGGTCCGTATGTAAAAGGTATGAACAGTGTAGGTATATTGGTGTCCATGAAATTAATATGGTGTCATACCTTTGCTTTTAATAAAATAAGCAAAAAATATAAATAGTAAAGTACTTGACAAAATAGTCAGGTACTTGTATTATATAGTAAAGTACTTGACTATTTTATTGACGTTACAATTAAATGGAGGTAAATCAAATGAGTGAACAAGTTAAAAATTTATTGGAACAATTTATACGCTTTAGCGGGCTGCTTCACCGCTATCAAATGAATCAGTATATAAACCGCCGACCATTCGGAAATCCGTACAGGGGGCAAGGACGGGTGTTGTCAATCTTAAAAATGCAGTCGGAGATTAGTCAAAAAGAACTACTTTATCTTCTGGATATGAGCAAACAAGCGTTGGGCGAATTGCTTAATAAGCTGGAGCGCAGCGGCTATATCACCCGTACTATATCGAAAGAAGATCGCAGAGCCGTGAATATCAAGTTAACTCAGGAGGGCATGGAAGTAGCAGGTAATATTGATACGGAACAGTCAGATACAGATAATTTGTTTGATTGTCTTAATGATGAAGAGCAAGAAAAATTCAGGGAATATCTGGAACGTTTAGCTGCAGAGCTTGAAAAAAAGTTTGATGATAGCGAGATGTATAATACATCCTTTGGTGGTCATATGAGAGGCCATCATGGTTCCAGAAAGAAAACTGAATATGATGGAAACGATCAACATCAAGTGTTTGGACATGGCAGTCATCGTGATATAGACCATCATAACGAATATCATTATGGCAGACGTTCGCATAACGACTCGCATCCTGATGATAAAGAATAGGAGGGTTCACATTGTCCCAAAATAGAACTACATCATCACGTAAAAAAGTGGGTTGTCAAATTGCCGTAATCGGTTTGCTCGTAAACTTCATTCTTTTTACAGGTAAATTTATAGTAGGAGTCTCTAGCAACAGTATTGCCATAATAGCCGACAGCCTCAATAATTTGATGGATTGCACATCCTCGTTGATCATATTCATTGGCTTTCGTCTTGCTACCAGAGGAAAAGATAAAAACCACCCTTACGGACATGGCCGAATGGAATATATAAGTGGCTTCGTTGTTTCCATGCTGATTACCATAACAGCGATTTCCTTTGGGAAAGCAGCGCTTGAACGAATTATCCATCCACAGGAAGTTGATTTTTCTCTTGTGTTACTATTTATACCAATATCTGCAATCATAGTAAAACTAGTATTAGCCTATTATATTCGATATAAAAATAAGCTGATTCAATCTGCGACACTAAGTGCCGCATCCAAAGATAGCTTTGCCGATGCTCTGATAACTTCTATGACGTTACTATCGCTGATTGACCTGCCATTTATCGCTTTCCCTTTGGATGGATTAGTGGGTCTTATTATTGCAGGATTTGTCCTATGGACGGGAATTACATCTTTTATTGAAAATATGAGCCTGCTGCTTGGAAAAGGTGTGGACGCGGATTTATTAAAAGAAGTTAAAAAAACCATACTTACACATGATGTTTTCGCTGGAATACAAACCTTGGAGATACACGACTATGGACCAGAATCACGAATAGCCATGATTCAGGTTTTACTGAATCAAAGGTTTCACGTCGAGCAGGTGCAAGAAATACAAAAAGAGGTATGTGTTGAACTGAAAGAAAAATTTAACCTTGATGCTACCTTGTATTGGACAGATCATCAGGAAAAAAATGAACAATATATCGGGGAAGTAGGAGCAAATATAGCGCCACGATGAGAAGTATGATACGATTACGAAGATTTGATGACAATCAAATAGAAATGGTAACGATAGGAGAAATACGATGTGGTTTTGGCTTTCACTTGTTGTAATATTGTTTTGGAGTGGCTCTGACCTTTTTTCAAAAATAGGTTCAAAGCCAGATGATAAATACAGCCATTGGAAAATGGTTACCGCGGTTGGTACGGTTATGGGTATTCACGCTATTATTGAACTTTCCCGTGGAGCTGAGTTTAGACTTTCAGATATTCTTACCTATTTACCAGTATCTTTTTTATATATTTTTGCAATGATAATTGGTTATGTCGGTTTGCGCTATGTAGTGCTTTCCGTTTCTACGCCGATTTGTAATTCATCAGGTGCAGTTGCCGCTCTTCTTTGCTTTCTGTTTTTGAAAAGAAACAGGATGATGCAGAACGCATGCAAGCGGGTATAGTCCCGGACAGAAAATATACGCACAGCTTTATTGCTATTTTCTTTCCAATCTTTTATTGTATCATTGATGGACTGGGTACATTTGCAGATGCTTTGACTCTTGACAGGTACATCAAAGAAGAATCTGCCAATATCGCATATGAATTTACATTTTTAATCGTGGCGGTTTTTGCTTTTGTGTATGTAGTCTTTGCTAAAAAACAAAAAATTAAACTTTCTGCAGAAAAGCCAAAGATGCTTGCAGGTGTATTTGAAACTGCAGGACAATTTGCATATATCTATGCATTGGGTGATAATGCTATTGTAGCGGCACCATTGATTTCATCTTACTGCATTTTTTCACTTGTATGGGCAAGAATTATATTGAAGGAAAAGCTCTCATGGAGGCAGTATCTTGTCATTGCCATTGCCGCAATTGGTATCGTAATACTTGGCGTGGAGGGATAATATATCTTGACAAATGTGTATAGCAGCTATATACTATTCCCATGATGAATATGAAATTTAAAAACAGAACCAAAATGAGCTACACTTTTTTGCGGATAGTTACAAAGATTTCAGAACTTGACAGGAAAACTCGATATTATGGGACGGATCATCCATTATACGAAGCTGAAATTCATATGATCAAATCCATCAAAGAGAATGAAGGTATTCACGTGACGGGTTTGGCGGATATGCTGGGCGTGACGAAAGGCGCAGTTTCCCAAATTATTATGAAGCTTGAGCATAAGGACATGATCATCAAAGATACCGATCCACGTAATTTGTCAAGGCTTGTGCTAAGACTGACTTCAAAAGGTGAAACTGCATATTTGCAACATGAAAAGCTGCATCAGAAATATGATGAGCTTTTTTATGCCGTACTCGAAAATGCAACAGAGGAAAATAAGGCGTTCCTAAAGAGCTTTCTCAACTCGCTTGACGAGCAAATTGACATTTTTGAAAAAGAAGAACAGATTAAATTATGATTATGAAAGGTCAATAATGATATGCTAGTGCTTACAAGTACAACGTTTTTTTTTGAGCAAAGAGTATACCTGCTATACTCTTTGCTCACATTAATTATGCGAAACCACCTTAATTAATATAAGATTTATATTTTTTAAAATAAGAGTATAGCAGGTATACGCAACATAGGAAAGGATTTGATTAATATGAACTCAAATGACCAAAGAATTCAAATGATGAGGAATGAAAAAATCCCAAAGCTACTAATTAAAATGGGAATGCCAACCATGATCGGCATGATGGTCTCAGCGCTTTACAGCGTGGTGGACGCCTACTTTGTTGGGGGGCTGGGTACCAGTCAGATGGGCGCTGTATCTATCGTGTTCCCCGTCGTACAAATTATTATTGGGCTTGGCATGACCTTCGGCAGCGGAGCGGCATCCTACATATCTAGGCTCTTGGGGGGAGAAGATACCGAAAATGCGAACCGGACGGCATCAACAGCACTGTTTTCCAGCCTTTTTGTCGGGGTTGTATCTATTGTGATATCCCTTTGTTTTCTAGACAGTATACTGACCGCCCTGGGAGCGACGGAAACAATACTTCCTTATGCGAGGGAGTATGCCATTATATATATTGCAGGTTCCATTCTGAATATCTTTAATGTTACCATGAACAATATCATCATCGCCGAAGGCAGGTCGAAGCTGACCATGATATCTATGCTGATTGGTGGAGGACTCAATGTAATATTAGATCCCATATTTATTTTTTCGCTGGGCTTTGGAATTCAAGGCGCCGCTATTGCGACAGTCATTTCTCAAGCTGTAACGACTGGTCTTTACCTATGGTATATCTTGTGTAAAAAAGGTTATCTGCGTTTTTCAATTCGTAGTTTTATTTTTAGCGGTACGATTTATGCGGAGATTTTCAAGGTCGGTATTCCTATTCTCGTTTATCAGCTTCTGTCTAGCGCAGCAATGGGACTTTCCAATTCAGCGGCGAGTACATATGGAGATTCTGCCGTGGCAGCAATTGGGGTGGTAACCCGCATTATGGCTATCGGAACCTATGTAGTATTTGGTTTTATGAAAGGATTCCAGCCGGTAGCAGGTTATAATTACGGTGCTAAAAACTATAATCGACTGAATGAAGCTATCAAAGTGTCGCTTAAGTGGTCAACAATATTCTGTGCAGCCGTAGCACTTTTGCTGATCATTATTCCCGAACCGATTATTTCACTTTTTTCAAAAAATGATGCTATATTAATTGATATCGGCGTTAGGGCGCTGCGGGCAAATGGAATTGTTTTTATCTTGTTTGGATTTGAGCAGGTATATATGTCACTGTTCCTTGCTATGGGAAAAGGCAGAGAAGGAGGACTTCTTAGCATAAGCCGCCAAGGATTGTTTTTTATCCCAGCTATCTTGATTATGCCGCATCTGCTTGGAATTGAAGGTGTTATTTGGACACAACCCGTGGCTGATTTACTGACAGTTATTTTGACTGCAGTGCTTGCACTGATTCTTAACAAAAATAGGAAGGCATTAGAGGCAGCTTCAGATACAATGATGAGGAAGGAGAAGCTATAATGTGCTTGACAAAGATACGAGCAATAATGCTTAATAATAGAGCAAAAATAGATTCCCAAAAGATACTGGAATCGATTGGAATAGTGAAAGGTCAGACTGTCGCAGATATTGGTTCTGGTGGTGGATACTTTACGGAACGGTTTGCAAAAGCTGTTGGAGAAAATGGCAAGGTGTTTGCTGTGGACACGAACAGGAAACTACTGTCATATGTAGATAAATCTATGAAAAAGCAATATATTTGTAATGTTGAAAGCATTATCGGAAAAGGGAATGGATGTCCTTTGCAAAAGGAAAGCTGTGATCTTATTTTTTTGAGGAATGTATTCCATCACCTTTCAGATTCGGTTTCCTATTTCAGAGATATTAATGGAGTTCTCAAACATGGTGGCAGAGTTGTAGTTGTCGAATGGCTTCCAAATGAGAGAGGCAGTTATGTAATTCGAGCTGGGCACTGTGCAGCAGAAACGGAGATACAAGAAGTGCTATACAAAGCCGGTTTTATTCAACTTAATACGTTCAATTTTTTAAAGGGTCAGTCATTTAACATATTTCAAAAGGATAGGAACAAATAATCATTTCAAAACTAAAAATAATCTTAGAACAATATGTAAGATTTTTCATAAAAGTAGGCATCCAACATTGAAGATGCCTGCTTTTTTATGAAAATTTGATGAACTCAATAAGTATTAGTTGTCAGACTAATTTTGATTAAAGAAAAAAAGACAAATAGAAAAAATCTGGTTGTGTTTTCCTCATTTAATACCATGTATTTTCCTATATTCTCTCGGCCCTAGATCATAAGCATTTTTGAACAATCTGGCAAAGTGCCCGGAGTTATGATAGCCGACTTTTTCCGCAATTGTGGCAATGCCATAATCAGAGTTTTTTAACAATAGAAGTGCTTGATTTAACCGCATCTCTTTTAAACATTCATAAGGTGTTGTACCATAGTGTTTCCGAAATGCCAGCAGATACCGTGCTGGACTCATTCCAGCTATTTTTGCTAATTCCTCACCAGTGGGATAAGCGGCTAGGTTGTTCTTCATCATGGTAACTGTTTTCTTCAGACTGCGAATATCCCGATAGTCTAGTTTGACAGGAATATGCCGCTTTTCTTTCTCCATGCCCGTCACAATTAAAGTCAGCAATTCAATGACCTTACTTTCCAGATACAGATGGAGTGTTTTCCCCACTGCCTGACAACCGGTAATTTGTTGGAATACAAAATTTAATTCCGGTAGATATGGATTTTTCAGAAGATAGTCTGTAATGGTCTTTGATTTCTCATAGCCTTCTCCAAAATGCACATGGAAGAATGTATCAAAGTATTTTTTTGTCAGGATGATTTTCGTAAATCGAACGGGTTTGCCACCCTCACAATAGGTATAGGTAGTTTTCTGGGTGTTTATATAACAGTAGATTCCTCGTTCAACCTGATTGATTTTTCGCTTTCCAATTTTGAAAGAACTGCTGTCTGTCTCAAACTGGTCGATTTCAATATATTCTTCTGAAATCTCACATACTTTTTCAAAAGTTTCTTTTGGCGTATAATCACCGATCAAAATTAGCAGCATATCATCTTCAAAGCGGATTGTCTGAAATGTACCGCTGCCATAATCAGACAGCATTCGATAAGTAGATCCATCATTACTGGACAGCTCTGGAATTTTCACAAGGTGCAAAGCTTCCGGCAAGTTTAAATAATACTCTATCACTGACTGAAGCATTTATTACCTCCTTCCTTTTATTGTATCATGAATATGTTTTCTTACATTTTAAAATAAAGTGACAATCCAATATTTATCTATCACGATTTCATAAAAAACATAACGCAAAAAGCGCTGAAAACCCTATGGTATAAGGAGTTGTTCCACTCTGATAAAATGGCAGTTACAGAGGGGAACTGCTATTGATATTCCTGATTTTATCATGTAAACTGTACCTCGTCAAGGTTAGCTAAAACTAACCAAAGAAATTACATAGAAAGGGGTATCGTTTATGGAACAGAAACGAACCGGATTATCTTACGTTTTTACCCTTGCAAAAGGAGACCGTGGAAAGCTGGGGATAGGAATGACGCTTGCCGTCCTTTGCTCTGGGTTGTCCTTCATCCCGTACCTGGTAGTGTATCAAATCTTGCTTCTGATTATGAAAGACAGAGTAACAATGAATGCTATTTTGATGTGGGTGGGTATCGGCATTGTGGCGGCAATTATGCAGACAATCCTATTGTCTTTTGCTGGTATCTGCTCTCATGCAGCAGCTTTTAATACCATGCACAGAGTGAAAGTAAAGTGTATTTCGCATATGTCAAAATTCAACCTTGGATTTTTTCAGGAACATGCTCCCGGACAGATCAAAACCCTTCTTTTTGATGATGTTGACCGTCTGGAAAATTTCCTTGCTCACAGCACACTTGAATTATCTCAGGCAATTGTTGTACCACTCTTGATGTTTATTTTTATGCTGAGGCTTCACTGGGGTATGGCATTGGTTATGCTGATTCCAATGATTTTAGGTGTTGCAATTCCAATGATGCTGATGGGGCGCTATCCGGATATGACGGACGAGTTCGCAAAGGATACGGCAGCATTAAGCGCTTCGGCCAATGAATTTATCGGAGCTATGCCAGTCATCAAAATGTATCATCTAACGGCTGAAAAATTTGAACAGTACAGAAAGTCATTAAGCCAGTATACAGACTGTTGGAAGAAGATGTGCAAATCTTCCTGTAATCCTCTGTCAATTACATTCGTAATACTGGATTCGGCTATTTTATTTACACTGCCGGTTGGCGGCTGGCTGTTTTTAAAGGGTTCGCTGTCAATGGCATCCTATCTATTATTCATTCTGCTGACAATGTGCTTTTTTACCTCATTCTTGAATATGGTAACGATTTTTATGCAGTCAATGGAACTGGGCAGCGGACTCGATAATGTGAAACATATCATGGATATGGGCGTCATGAAAGGCGGTAAGCAGATTCTATCAAAAGAAGGCTGTTACGAAATTGATTTTGAAGATGTTACCTTTGAATATACGAAGGACGGAAAGAATGCTTTGAGCCGCATTGACCTTCAACTAAAGCCGGGTACTGTGAATGCTTTTGTTGGCTCGTCAGGGGCTGGGAAAACCACTGCGGTACAGCTTCTTGGCCGTTATTGGGATGCGACTTCCGGCATAATTAAAATTGGCGGGGCACCAATTAAAGATTTGAAAACGGAGAATCTGATGGACTTAACTGCTTTTGTATTTCAGGATGTATTTCTATTGGAAGATACTTTGCTTGAAAACATCCGGATGGGCACAGATGTATCTGAAAAACAGGTCAGGCAAGCGGCAAAGGCAGCGCAGATTGATGAATTTATTATGAGCCTTCCGAAAGGTTATCAAACCCGTATAGGTGATGAAGGCGTAAAATTGTCGGGTGGACAACAACAGAGAATTTCTATTGCAAGGGCAATACTGAAAAATGCGCCTATCGTAGTTTTTGATGAAGCCACTTCTTACGCTGATATTGAAAATGAACATAAAATACAGCTTGCTCTTCAAAATTTATTAAAAGGAAAAACGACCATTATGATTGCTCACCGTCTGCATACGATTCGGGATGCCGATAAGATAATAGTGTTTGAGGACGGAAAACTTGTAGAACAGGGAACACATACGGAGCTGACTTCCATGAAGGGTGTATACAGTCAGATGTGGGATACCTATACAAGAGAAACGCTTGGAAAGGAGGCGGTTTAAATGCTTCGTACCATTAAGAAACTATTAAATGGAAAACAGAAACAGCTAGTCTTCCCGATTTTCCTTATGACTCTGGATGCAGTTGGAGGTATGGTTCTTTATTTCATTTTGTATCTTACGGTTGTGAATTTACTGGGAAGTACACTTAACGCAAATCTGATAAAAACATATTCTACCATTTGTCTTGCAGCAGTAATTCTGCGGCTGATTGTATATCGCAGGGGCTACTATCTCTGCTTTTCCAGAGGTGCTGAAATCTGCGGTCAGATGCGAGTGGAACTAGCAGATCACTACCGTTCCCTGAGCCTGGGGTACTTCAACCAGAATAGCAGTGGGTATCTGCTCAGCACACTGACAAAGGACTTGAGCAATTTTGAGCTGATTATTACCCATACCCTCCCATCCATTGTAAAAACCGTGGTGATGGCATTACTGATTCTGTTTGGTACTTTTTTTATTAACTGGAAACTTGCTCTGGCAGAGTGTGTGGTGCTCATAGTGACATGGCCTGTGCTTTGTTGGGGGAATCGTCTGGTAGAGAAATATGGAACGCAAAAACGTAATTTGGCATCCAAAATGATTTCCATTGTTTTGGAATATGTTAAGGGCATGAAAGTCTTTAAGTCCCACAATATGACCAGCTCTCATTTTTCTCGAATGGCGGATACTCTGGAGGATATCCGAAAGACCAGTGTAAAAGCAGAGATGAAAACAGCAGTTCCTACAAGTCTGTATTCTATCATTGCGAATTTCCTGCTTCCCATTGTTCTGCTGGCTGGAAGCTATATGTTCTTTGGCGGTACAATCCTGCCAGAACAGCTTGTTGCATTTATGATTATGAGCGTTGCTCTGTCTGCCCTGCTGATTGCTTTTGAACATTCTTATAATATGTTAAAAGACTTAAAACTTGCAGCTGTGAATCTGGAACAGGCTTATGATACAAAGCCGCTTCCTTATAAAGAAGAGCAGGTGGTTTTGAAACATTTTGATATATCTTTTGAACATGTTGATTTCACTTATAATCAACAGGCAGATGTATTGAAAGATATCAATTTCCATGCAAAAGAAGGAAGCACGACTGCTTTAATTGGCCCTTCTGGTTCCGGTAAATCCACAATTGCCAGTCTGATTGCTCGTTTTTGGGATGTGACCGGCGGCTGTATCCGAATCGGTGGACGAAATATGAAAGACCTGAATCCAGATGGAATTCTTCATTATATCAGTGAAGTATTTCAGGAGAATACGCTTCTTTCTGACACCATCTATAACAATATTAAGGCAGGACGTCAGGATGCAACTGAGGAAGATATTTATGCAGCCGCAAAAGCTGCTCGTTGTCATGAATTTATCGAAAAATTGCCGGAAGGTTACCAGACGCAACTTTCCGAAGGCGGCGGCACACTGTCCGGTGGAGAAACGCAGAGGGTAGCCATCGCAAGAGCTATTTTAAAAGATGCACCGATTCTGCTTTTGGATGAATCCACGGCATCGCTGGATGCAGATAATGAGTCGAAAATCAATCAGGCATTAGATCGTCTGATGAAAAATAAAACCGTATTTGTGATAGCTCATCGCCTGAATACTATTCAGAATGCGGATCAGATTATTCTTTTGAACAGTGGTCGTATTGAAGAAATCGGAACGCACAGCGAATTGTTGAAAAAGAAAGGTCATTATTGCGAGATGGTGGAGGAACAGGAAAAAGCAAAAGAATGGATGGTGAAGGGTGTGTGAAGGACTGCATAAAAGTAGACAGGAGGTGGAATACATCGGATTTTTAGATTTACTAATGATTGCAGTTGGGCTGTCAATGGATGCTTTTGCTGTTTCTGTTTGCAAAGGAATGGAAATGAAAGGAGACTGCAAAAAAGCAGGAATAATTGCAGGCATCTATTTTGGAGGATTTCAGGCTGTTATGCCTATGATTGGGTATTGCTTGGGAAACGGAATTAATCAATACATAACATCCAGCTCTCGTTATGTAGCGCTTGTGCTTTTGGCTGTTATTGGAGCAGGAATGATTTTAGAAGCAGTGGAAAAACAACATTGTGAACCTGCAAGCGCATCGTTGAAACCCTCTATTATGCTTCCAGCGGCAATCGCAACAAGTATTGATGCAGTTGCAGTAGGGGTAACTTTTGCAGCACAGCAGGTTGTAATCTTCTCATCTATTACAGTAATTGGAATTACTACATTTCTTATTTCCTTTGCAGGGGTAAGGATGGGAAATGTGTTTGGAAATAGATTTGGAAAACAGGCACAAATTTTGGGCGGGATTATTTTGATTTGTATTGGGATTAAAATATTCGCCGTTAGCTAAAGAACAAAGGAGTGAAAACATGAAAGAAAAAAATGTAAAAGCAAATCGTATGCAGCTTATGAGTGAGGGAAATGTGTCAAAGGCTTTGCTTAAGCTGGGTATTCCCATGGTCGTCAGTATGTTAGTGATGGCACTTTATAATGTAGTGGACACCTATTTTGTGTCCGGCCTTGGAACACAGCAGGTCGGAGCCGTTTCAGTTGCATTTCCAATTTCTCTGATTTTCTCTGGAATTGGTTTGACATTTGGCGTTGGCGCTGGCTCGTATATCTCTCGGTTACTTGGGAAAAAGGATAGGGACACGGCTGATAAGGTAGCTTCTACAGCTATGTTTAGCAGTATTATCATTGCGTTGCTTGTGGCCGTTGTAATATTTGCGGCACTTAACCCAGTATTGAGTTTTATGGGTGCGACTTCGACAATTATGCCATATGCAAAAAAATACGCGATCATTTTTGTTATTAGTACAGTTTTTAGTGCAGCAAATGTAACCGCTGGCAATATAGCGGTATCTCAGGGTGCTTCTAATATTTCTCTGACTGCCATGTTGACAGGCGCAATCCTGAATATGATTCTTGATCCTATCTTTATTTATGCACTTCATTTAGGAGTACAGGGAGCGGCAATAGCCACACTTATTTCTCAAATTGTTACCAGTGCAATTTATGTTAGGTTTTTCGCTGGCGGAAAGACTTTTGTAAAGGTTGGTTTTTCCTACTTTAAACCTACGACTCAGATTTATGGAGAAATTATCAAAATTGGCATTTCTACTTTGTTTTTGCAACTTTTATCCAGTTTGTCCATGAGTTTGATTTCCAATGCAGCAAGTAACTATGGAGATGAGGCTGTTGCCGCTATTGGTATTGTCTTACGAATTGTAACCTTGGGAGCCAATGTAGTAATTGGTTATATGAAAGGATTTCAACCAATGGCTGGATTTAATTATGGGGCACAGAACTATTCACGCCTGCGGTCTGCAATTAAGAGCTGTATGCAGTGGACAACTGGATTTTGTATTATATGGACGGTACTTATCTTCCTGCTGGCAAATCCTATTCTTTCTTTGTTCAGCAATGATCCACAGGTACTAAGTATAGCGGTTCTCGCACTTCGGGCAAATACAATCATGTTTTTTACATTTGGGTTGCAGTTTACTTATTCTACGCTTTACCTGGCAATGGGAAAAGCTCTGGCGGGTGGGATTTTGAACGTATGCCGTCAGGGAATTATGTTTATTCCGGTAATTTTGCTTTTGCCGACAATGCTAGGTCTGACAGGCATTCTATATTCTCAGGCGGTTGCGGATTTATTGACCACAATTGTTACCATCATCTTTGCAATCAGTATTCACAAAAAGCTGAGTCAAGTTGAAAATTCAGTAAGCGGAAGTAATTAAATAAAATGTGGTTTCCAATTTAACTTAATTGTATGCTTGACATACAATTAAAAAGGATGTATGCTTGGCATACAATAGGTTAGCAATAACTAACCGGTGAAGGGAAGTGAAATAGTGTATCAGTCAAAAGGAAATCAAAAGCTGTATTATAAAATGCTTCATCAGAAACGAGAAACAGAGCTGCTTTTATCAGCATTAAGGGTGAAGCTGTTCTCTTATCTGGAAAGCTGGGAAACTCCAAAAGCTGTTGCAACGAAATCAGGCTTAAATGAGCGGAATTTATTTTTTGTGCTAAATGCATTAGCATCCATTGGATTACTTGAAAAAAGTAACGACGCTTATAGAAATACGCAGCAGAGTAATAATTTTTTAAATCCAAGCAGTCCAGTTTATTTGGGTGAAAGTATTCTTTTTAGGGAGAAAATGATGTCTCTGCAAAGTATCGAAGAGCGTTTGATAAACGGTCCTAACAAAAACGTTCTTCATAATAATAAAGGGATAGAGGTATATGATTTTTATGAGGCTGCACGGGTGAGCATTCCTGAAATGTATACAGGGCGTGTTCAGTCTCTGATTCAGGCAGTTACAAATCTTTATGGAAATAAAACCCCTGAAAAGATACTTGACCTCGGTGGAGGATCAGGGATTCTTGCGATAGAACTTGCAATTACCTTTCCGAATTGCAAAAGCGTTGTTTTTGAGCATCCTAACGTAGCGCGGCTGCCGCGTGAATTGGTGTCAGAGAGAAACCTCTCTGAGCATGTAAGTGTGATAGAAGGAGACTTTAATTCAGATGATATTGGAAAAGGATATGATCTGATTATTGCTTCAGGAGTACTGGACTTTGCAAAAGATCATTTGGATTCCGTGATGAGCAAATTATATAATGCTTTAACATCAAATGGTTACCTATATGTTGTTACTCATAATGTCAGTGAGGATTATCAGAGTCCGCCTGAAAGCATTCTTGGTTGGTTATCCAGCCATTTGGACGGACTGGATGTACTGCTTACAAAAAAGGATATTGAAAATGCTTTAACAAATCATGGATTTCAACATATTCATAGTGATGATGACGGTGGAGTATTTGAAGGGCTGCAAGGAGAATTTTACTTAAAAAGAACGGGAGGTTTCCAAGATGGAAAAGTTACAAAAACTTGTGATTAATGATTTTATACAAATGACAGAGCGAATAGCCAATGGAAAGACAAATGTATTAGATTTTGGCTTAGAAGAAATGCAATTCTATCGTGGAGAAATTCACATGATTAAAATGGTGGGGGATCATCCAGGTATATTTATTTCTGAAATGGCACGCAACTTTAATGTAACACGTGCTGTAGTAGCAAAAACTGTCCGAAAGCTTGAAGAACACGGCTTTCTCGAAAAAAAGGAGGATAACGAGGATAAAAAGCGCTTGTGCCTTTTCCTTACAGAAAAAGGGGAAATGGCTTATAAGCTTCATAATCAGTATCATCAGGAATACGACCGTCCGTTGTTTGCTTATCTTGAAAGTTTGAATGACAACGAACTTCACATCATTCAGGAATTTTTGAAGCATGCAAATGCTTTGATAGAAAATCATTTTTAAATAACTGGAGGGATAAAATGAAATCAAAAAAAATATTGTTCTTAATATTATCTATTGTTTTGACTGTGGCTTTCACAGGCTGCGGGGCACCTGAAAATGCATCTGTTACAGAGTCTAAAAATTCATCGGTATCAGGCATGAGAACGATAACCGATTTAGGTGGAAACACCGTGACTGTGCCAACGGCAGCAGAAATTCAGCGTATAGTCATCATATCCCCACCAACGATATCAGTACTTTTAGGTGTTCTTTCTGATCCCGACAGGATTGTAGGAGCTAATTCCAGAGCTTTTACGACTTCAAATGCTGAAATTGTAAGCAAGCTTTTTCCCAACTGGAATGGTGTTGAGACGTCATTTGTAAGCGAAGGCTTTGTATCTAATACTGAGGAACTTTTAAATCTCAATCCAGATATTGTGTTTTACTATGGAGAAGCTCAGAAATCGGGCATTGAAAATCTAAGGATACCTATTGTCGATATGATGAAAAAAGGAGATAACAATCCGGAAACAGTTACGATTGCATGGGATAACCTGATGCGTGAGATATTTGAGGTCGATGATTCTGTTTCGCTTCAGAACGAATGGGAAGCTTCCAACAAAAAGGGAGCAGAGGTTCTTGATACATATACAGGAGAAAAAAAGACTGCACTATTTCTTTTCAGCAATACGGGAGGTGTGATTTCCGTATATGGAAGTGGAACTTATGCAGATACGTGGTTTGAAAAAAGCGGTCTTGTCAATGCGGCAGCAGAAATATCAGGACAAGCTGAAGTTAGTATGGAACAGCTTTATGAGTGGAATCCCGATTTTATTTATGTATTTATCGGAAGCCCTGCTTCTGCTATGCTGAAAAACAAAATGAATGGACAGGACTGGAGCTTGCTTTCCGCTTATAAAAACAACACAATTTTTGATATTCCACAGGGAATCTATTCATGGGGTGCACCATGCTCAGATGCTCCGCTTACACCCCTTTGGATGATTTCAAAAAGTTATCCGGAGTTGTTGAGTGAGAGTGATTTTAAAATGCTGTTTAAAGATTATTACAGCAGGGTGTACAAAATTACGTTGGAGGAGGAGCTGATTTCTGCTGTGCTTAGTCCGCGACAGTTGCAGAAATAATGACTATGAATAAAAAACAAAAAACAATGAAAACCAAAAATAATGTTAAATTAAAGTTTATTTTGCTCGCAGGGTTTCTTGTTCTTGTAATGGTAGCGTCACTTTTTGGAGGGCGTTACCATATGGAATATGGGGATGTCTTAAAGCTTATAGAAGCAAAGCTATCTGGAGTTTCATATCCGGGCTTTGAAGTTGCAGAGCATGTCCTGTTTCAAGTCAGGTTGCCGCGTATTCTTATTGCGTTACTCGTTGGAGCAGGCTTGTCCATAGCAGGAGCCTCACTGCAGGGACTATTTCAGAATCCTCTTGTCAGTCCTGATATTCTTGGTGTTTGTTCCGGCTCTGGCTTTGGTGCGGCGCTTGGAATACTCCTTACATCCGGCATGGGTGTGATGACATCAGTATTGTCGTTAGCCTTCGGACTTATCAGTATGCTCCTGACACTTTTTATGGTTCGAGCCAAGGGGCAAGCTCAAACCATGTCCTATATTTTATCAGGGATTATTGTGACCTCGGTATTTTCTGCTCTAACATCACTGATTAAATATGTTGCTGATGTAAACGATCAACTTCCGACAATTACATTCTGGCTAATGGGGAGCTTTGCAAATACTGAATTCAATGACTTAAAAATAATTGTTTTGCCAATTGTTATCGGTATTGCAGGTCTGCTACTTTTACGGTGGCAGCTTAATATTTTATCGTTAGGAGAAGAAGAAGCTTATTCCCTAGGGGTAAATCCACAAGCGGCACGTATAGCGGTTATTCTGTTCAGTACAATTATTACAGCAGCTTGCGTAATGGTTTCAGGTATTGTTGGCTGGGTAGGTCTGGTAATTCCGCATATATCCAGAAGGATTATGGGAGTAAACCACAAGGGATTACTGCCTGCATCTATGCTGCTTGGTGGAATTTTTATGGTAATTGTAGATAGTGTAGCCCGCAATCTAACTGCAGCTGAAATACCAATTGGAATATTAACAGCATTAATCGGAGCGCCATTCTTTGCACTCATTTATAACCGAATGAAAGGAGAGTCATAATGTTGCTTCGTGTAGAAAAAGGAAGTTTTTATTATACATCAGATACACCTATTTTGCAGGACATCACATTATCGCTTAAAAAAGGCGAAGTAATTGCTGTTATGGGGCCGAATGGCATAGGAAAAACTACGTTCTTAAAATGCTTGATGGGGATTTACAAGTGGAAATCAGGTCATTCACTCATTGATGGGAAGGATACTGGTAACGCAAGAAAACAGATTGGATATGTACCGCAGGCTCACCGTTTTTCTTTTCCGTATTCAGTCAGGGATATGGTTGTGTTTGGCAGAGCAAAGTATCTGCCTGCATTTGCATCACCTGGGGAAAAGGATTATGAGTTTGCTGACAGTGCCTTGGAAGAGGTAGGCATTTCAGCAATTAGTGATAAATCCTGTAATCAGTTAAGCGGCGGACAGCTTCAAATGGTGTTGCTTGCGCGTGCGTTAGTCGGAGAACCTCAATTACTGATATTGGATGAGCCAGAATCTCATCTCGATTTTGGAAATCAGATCACAATACTGAAAATAATTAAAAGACTAGCAAAAGAAAAAGGAATTGCCTGTGTAATGAATACACACTATCCAAATCATGCGCTTAATATTGCTGATAAGACCTTACTTTTAAAAGGAAACAAATTTCTTGTAGGGAAAACGGATCAAATACTTACAAAAGAAAATATACGAGAGTATTTCGGAGTCGATTCCATTATTGTTACAGCACAAATGGATGACAGAGAGATTAATGCCTTTGTATTAACTGATTTGATTTAAAAATGAATTTTCAAAACAACTTAGCGTGTCCAATGAAAGGCGTAAAATATTTAATTAGGAGGACTGAAAATTGAATCAAGAAGAACTTATTCGAAATGTGAAAAGTAAAAATCGAGTTTCTAATATATTAATTGCTTTCAAGGTTATATTTGATTTGGTTCCGCAACTTTTAACCATACATATGGTTGCGTCCTTTTTTTTAGGGAAGCTTACTTTAACGATTGTTATCTGGGATGGAGGATTCATACTAGTATCCTTTATCTTAAAAGCAGCTTGTTCTTATATTTCAACTTGGGAAGCACATAATGCTGCATACAGTACCTTAACAGATTTAAGGCTGCAATTGATTCGGCACTTGAAAAAATTGCCTTTAGGATTTTTTCAGGAAAGAAAAATTGGAGACCTGACCAATATCGTAGAGAATGACGTGGAACAGGTAGAATTTTATCTTGCGCATGGCTTGTCGGAAATTGTATCGGCTACCGTGCTTCCAATCATAATTTTTATTATCATGCTTTTTCTTGACTGGCGCCTGGCACTGCTGATGGTTTCGACTTTTCCATTGATGTGGCTAGCAAAGAAAATTTCTGCTTCAGTTTGGGACAAGAATCAAAAAATATTTATAGATAGCACAAAAAGTATGCAGGAAAGCTTAATGGAGTATATTCAGAATATTGCGGTGATCAAGGCATTCAGCAAAGAAGAGAACAAAACGAGAAAAACAATTCAGCTTTCAAAAAATTATGTCCATTGGGCTAGAAAGGCTTCGGCAGGAGTCGCAGTATCTATGGGTTTTATTGATGTCTTTATGGAAGGCGGAGTAGTTCTTGTCATGATTTTAGGAACCTACCTCCTTTCAAAGGCGGAAATTACGATACCAGTATTTATAATTTCAATGATACTGGGGAGAGTTTTTGCTTCATCGATTGCCAAAGCAGCAACCTTGCAGCATTATAACATCATATTTAATCATGCGATGTACGAAGTCGGATCGGTGCTGAATGTTCCAGTGCCGGAAAGAAAAGAGATAAACGAAAATGATCGAGAAGGCAACATTAATATCAGCAATGTGGATTTCTCATATCCCGGTAAAGACAGTTCTCTTGAAAATATAAATATTACTTTAGAAAAACACTCCCAGAATGCTCTCGTTGGAGCCTCCGGCTGTGGAAAAAGCACGTTGGCTAATCTCATCATGGGATTTTGGGAACCACAGAAAGGCAGCATTACGATAAACGGCGTCGATACCAAAAGCATGTCTGAAAAACAACTGAACTCGCTGACATCCATTGTGCAGCAGGATACGTTTCTCTTCAATATAAGCATGGAAGAAAATATCCGAATCGGAAAACCGGACGCAACCCTGGCTGAGATTATTGGCGCGGCTAAAAAAGCCCGCATTCATAACTTTATTTGCTCATTACCACAGGGATATCAGTCAAAAGCCGGAGAAGCTGGTGTTAAATTTTCAGGCGGTGAAAAGCAAAGAATCGCTATCGCGAGAATGATTTTAAAAGATGCACCGATTATTATTCTTGATGAAGCAACTGCGGCAGTAGACGCGGAAAATGAAAAATACATACAGGCCGCCATAGAGGATTTAAGCAGGGAAAAGACAGTCATAATGATTGCTCATCACTTAAATGCCATCAGAGATATGGATCAAATCGTTGTGATGGATTCGGGCAAAATTGTGGATAAAGGAAAACATAATGATTTGATGAATCGCTGTGAATTATATCAAAAGATGGTCTATGATCAAAACAAAGTAGATTGCTGGAATATAAAGGAGGGCTGATAAATGATTAAGGAAATTCTTAGTACCTTGACTTCAAAAGGAAAAAAATCTATGGTTGCCGGTATTATCTGGTTTGTTATCTATGCCCTATCAGGAGTTGTCATGATGCTTTTCGTATTAAAGATGTTAAGTATGATTATGTCAGGGGATACAACGTCCTTTTCAAAATATTGGTGGTATCTGATTATTCTTTTGCTAATAAAGGGAATATCCAGCATTTTTGGGGACTGTCAGAAGCACTTTGCAGGGTTTGATATTAATTATAAAATCAGAAAAAAGATTGTCTATCGGCTAAAGTCCTTTTCCCTTGGATTTTATACCAATGAAAGGCTTGGAGAAATTAGTACTGTAATCCATAAGGATGTAGACAACATGGTAATGGTTGTTGGACATATGTGGCCTCGAATGATCAGCGACTTTATTGTTTCTGCAATTCTCTTAATTTCTTTATTCCTTGTAAATTGGAAAATTGGCTTATTTATGATTGCTGTTCTTCCAATTGCATTGTTAATATTGATCTTTGGACTAAAAAAAGGGGACAAGCTTGAAGCTGAAAACGGAAATCGATTAGAGGATATGGTAAGTCTGTTTGTAGAATATGTAAAAGGAATTCCGCTACTGAAAGCATTTTCAGAAAGTAAAAAGTTTGATCAAGAACTTGAAAAATCAACTCAAGATTTTGGAGAAAGCAGTAAAGAAACTTCCAGGTATAAAGCAAAATTACTTTCCAGATATGGATTTTTTATCGATTTAGCCTACGGGGTAATGGCAGTTGCTGGAGCTGTTCTTTTAGTAAATGGCAGCTTGGATCTAATGGCTTATTTAATTTATATCGTGATCAGCAAGGAGTTTTATAAACCCTTCACAGAAATGGAAACACATTGGATGAATTATTTAGCGGTTACAGATAGTTACCGCAGAATACGTAAAGTACTTGACGCTCCAATCGTAAAAGAGCCAACACAGCCCCAGCAGCCTAATGGCTCGGATGTTGAATTTTGCAATGTTGGTTTTTCCTATGAAGAAGATGAGTTCGAAATGAAAAATATCAGTTTCAAAATACCTTCCAATACGCTAACTGCTTTTGTGGGGGAGTCTGGATCTGGAAAGACTACCGTTACGAATCTTCTTCTCCGTTTTTGGGATGTAAAGGATGGCAGTATTCAAATCGGTGGAGTAGATATTCGGAATATAGGCTATGATGATTTACTTGGTTCTATCAGTATTGTTATGCAAAATGTTCAGCTTTTTGCAGATACGGTGGAAGCTAATATCCGAATTGGAAAGGCTAAAGCAACTGATGAGGAAATTATTGAAGCCGCAAAAAAGGCAAAGATACATGATTTTATTATGAGCCTGCCGCAAGGATATAAAACTACGATTGGTGAAAATGGCGCTACTCTATCGGGTGGACAAAGACAAAGAATTTCCATTGCTAGAGCTTTTTTAAAAAATGCTCCTATATTAGTACTGGACGAAGTTACAAGTAATGTAGATCCTGTCAATGAAGCGTTAATTCAGGAAGCTATCTCGGAGCTTGCCAAAAACAGGACGGTTCTTGTTATTGCTCATCATTTACAAACCATACGTTCTGCAGATCAAATATTAGTTTTCAGAAAAGGAGAAGTTGTGGAACGCGGCAGGCATGACGATTTATTAAAAGAGGATAGTTATTATAAAAGCCTATTCAATTCTCAAACAGATGTAAGGACCGCTAAAAATGAGTTATTTACTATAGATACAGAAAAACTGGTAGAGGCATAATAGACAATAGCTATCTATAATAGCTATTGGTTTTTCAGAAAGAAGACTAGAATATGAAATCTAATGAATTTAATTTGAATGAGAGCTTTGTTAAATGCGCATCACCAAAAAAGGATCAATCAGTATTCTCCTCTAATTCACGCCATTTTGTTCCCAGAACCGTAGGAACATATTCGTTCATCTTGTTCAATAGTTCCGTTGGATAAGCAGATACTAAAAGAAGTTTTATATTGGACTCATTCATAAAGCCTTCTTGTGAGATGTTATGCAATAAGGTAATAACAGGTTCAAAAAAACCAGCAACGTTAAGAATCCCAACAGGCTTATAATGTATGCCAAGCTGTGCCCAACTAAGAATCTCAAAAAGTTCTTCGAAGGTTCCTATTCCACCAGGCAGAGCAATAAACCCATCGGATAAATCAGCCATTGTCTTTTTCCTTTCGTGCATATCTTTTACTTCGATCAGATTGGTAAGTTGATCATTCACGATTTCTTTTGGAAAAAGACCTTTTGGCATAACTCCTGTTACCTTACCATTGTTCTTTAATATCTGGTTTGCAATTTCACCCATTAATCCAACCTTGGAACCGCCGTACACTAACTCTATATTATTTTCAGCAAGAACATTCCCAAGCTGAATTGCACTTTCTTTATATTCGGATCGGATACCTGCATTAGAGCCGGAATACACACAAATTTTTTTCATACTCAAAACCTCCTAATATGTAAACTAATGTTTTTGTATCATATACACACCGGCTACAAGTAAAATGATACCTACAAACCGGTAAGAATTTATCAAGTGAATTTGGTTTCCTAAAAGACCGAAGTGGTCAAATAGCACAGCAAGAATGATTTGACCGCAGATTACAAGACTGAACATATTTGCAAATCCGATTTTAGGAGAAGCAAATATTGTTGTAAAAATATAAAACGCACCAAATAAACCGCCCATAAACATCCACCAACGGACGCCCTTCATAGTATTTACACCTGATAATGTATAAGAATCGTTTGCTAAGGTAAAACAAAATACAAGACCAAGACCGATTGCCCCTACAGCGAAGCTTATGAAGGAGGAAAGGATAGGGCTTCCAACCTTTAAACGAAGTTGTCCGTTAATTCCAACCTGTAAAGTTAAAGCAATTCCTGATAAAAAAGAAAGCATATAATACAGCAGCGTCATTTTTTTCACTCCCTTGTGATTAAATCATTAGGATACTTTTTCGCACTTGATTATTCTGTACTGTTTCATTATAATGAATAAAAAGATATAAGTAAAATAACGATTATTAATAGGGGGTATACTAAAATATTATATGTATATTAATTTAGAACTTTATAGAATTTTTTATATGGCCGCAAAATTAGGAAGCATTTCAAAAGCTGCGAAGGAACTGTTTACCTCACAGCCTGCAATCAGCCAGTCAATAAAACAATTGGAGGAAAAACTTGGGGGTCAATTGTTATATAGGAATCCCAAAGGTGTATCTCTCACTTTGGAGGGGGAAGTTTTGTACCAATATATAGAACAGGGTTATTGTCTGATGCAGACAGCGGAGCGAAAATATTTGGAATTGAAGCAGATGAATGCTGGTCAATTAAGAATTTCTGTATGCAGTGAAGTATGTAAACATGATTTATTAGAGCCTATCAGCCAATATAATCTTGTGTACCCAAACATCCAAATTTATATAAAAGATGAACCAAGTCAGGATATAGCAAGACGATTAGACTTAGGAGAAATTGATATTGGCGTTTTGAATCTTCACAATACGGATGAAAGTAATTTTGATATCCTAAAAATACTTAAGATGCAGGATTGCTTTGTTGCAGGTGAAAGATATAAAAATCTTTATGAAAAGCCGGTATCTTTGCAAATGCTGGCTAAAAATTATCCAATTATTATGCTTCAGAAGGGCGGAAATACAAGAGCATTTGTTGAAGAATATTTTCGTGTTCATGGAATTAACATAGCTCCGCAAATAGAACTTAGCAATATGGATTTGATGATAGAGTTTGCCATAAAAGGATTGGGGATTGCCTGTGTTGTAAAAGAATATGTTAAAAGGGAATTACAAAACGGTCAGTTATATGAGTTAGTGCTTAAAGAAAAAATACAATCAAGAAGTCTGGGAATGGCTACAAAGAAGGGTATGCCTCTCTCCACAGCGGCACAAAAATTTATAGATATTTTTGGCATTCAGTAGATCTATTTTATAGAAGTAAAAAAATAAAATCCACAACATTCATCAGACTGTTGTGGATTTTAATATCCTAATTCTTCATTTATTATGATTACTTTTATCCTATCTTTTATAAATTGTCCTGTAATTAAAACAAAGTCGTTACAGAAACGTTGCTTATGATTGCAGTCGATACAACGGTTGAGAGATGCGCAGGGAGTAGATTTCCCTAATCGTTTTGCATCCATTGGTGCAGCTATTTGCCTTGTTCTCTTAATTGCTGAATCAACATCAGTGGTCAGCTTATTGATACCAACCACAATAATCACTTGCTTAGGACCATAAAGCATTGGAGCAACACGACTGCCATTTCCGTCTATATTAAAAATTTTCCCATCCAGCGTGATGGCGTTTGATCCGGTGATAAAAGTATCAACAGTAAAATTTTTAAGATACAGCTTTTGCTTTTCCTCCTTAGAAAGTGTAGGATCAAATTTATCTAAAAAATCATAATTTTCTTTTCGCAAGAACTCGAAAACACCTGTTTCCTCCAATGTAATTGAATCTCCGCAACCTACAGAAGAATTTATAGCTATTAGGCGGGATAGCAATCCAGACAATTCGGCACGGCTGTCTATAATGTAGCCTGCCATGTTGTTTTTATTTAGATTAGATATTACCTTTTCAATTTTCAGATTCATAATTCTACCTATATTAATTTAATTATACAACAGTATACCATGTAAAATACTAAAAGTTAAATAGTAATTCGTGTGTGTGCATTAGATTTATCGAATTCTATACCTTTTAACCATACATTTTAATACTTTCACAAGTCAATCTGACTTGTAACAATGCCCCGTCTTTAGGAATTAGCACCATGATTGTTTAAGAGGCGTTTATATATTTACGTTCTGAAACCAGCACATTTACGTGCTTTTTTTATTGTCTGAAACTATTGCATAAATTCCTTTTTTATGGTAAACTAAATGGTGTTAAATGGTGTTAATTCGAGAGGATGAAAAATGGCTTATTTTCTTAAAAAATCTAATTTAAAAAAGGGACTTTACCTGCAGATTTATGAATCTTTTTACAACCACGATAAAAAACAGACGTCTCATCGTTCTTACAAGGCTCTTGGCTATGTAAATGACCTGATCTCTTCCGGCATTGAAGATCCTATTTCCTATTATTCTGAGGTTATCCACGGAATGAACGAACAACTGAATCTCTTAAGGCAAAAAGACCGCGAAAAGCAGATATCCTCTTCGCCTGAAAGACATGTTGGGTACTTGCTCTTAAAAGCTGTCCTCGACAGTCTTCATGTCTCTAACTATCTAGATTTCTTACAGCTCCCAAGGAATTTTCAGTTCCGTATATCCCACCTCATAGAAGCTCTAACTTACTGCCGGGTGACAGAGCCATGCTCTAAAAGCAAGACCTTCCATGAGGTACTCCCTTCCCTCTATGACTCTTATGATCTTTCCTATAACCAGATTTTAGACGGCATTGAATACATTGGCAGTGAGTACGAAAAAATTATTGAGATATTTAATCACCAGATCAATCTGAAATATCCATTTGATACCTCTACGACCTATTTTGACTGTACAAACTTTTATTTTGAAATCGATAAGGAAGATGACTTCAGAAAAAAGGGGCCCTCAAAGGAAAATCGGAAGGATCCCATTGTTGGCCTCGGGCTTCTGCTGGATGCACATCAAATTCCCATTGGAATGAAATTCTACCCTGGAAATGAAAGCGAAAAACCCGTAATCCGGGAAATCATACAAGATCTGAAAAACAGGAATAACATAACCGGCCGGACAATACAAGTCGCAGATAAGGGGCTTAACTGTGCAAACAACATCTTGGCTGCACGCAAAAATGGGGATGGCTATCTATTCTCAAAGTCAGTAAAAATGCTTCCAGAGGCTGAGAAAACATGGCTCCTACTGGAAAACGACTATCAAAACGTTTTGGACAAAAACGGGAAACTCCTTTACAGGCTCAAAGAATGTGTAGATGAATTCCCCTATACATATACAAATGAGAAAGGGAAAAAAGTCACGATAAAGCTTACAGAAAAGAGAGTGGTAACCTTTAATCCCAAACTGGCAAAAAAGAAGCAATACGAAATCAACCGGATGGTCGAAAAAGCCAGAGCGTTAAAAGCTTCTCAGGCGAAAAGAAACGAATTCGGCGAATGCAGTAAATATGTAACCTTTACCCCTACAGATAAAAAAGGGAATTCCATGGATGGAAAAGTTGCTGTTTCCCTCAACAGCAACGCAATCGAGGAGGATTTGAAACTGGCAGGATACAACCTTCTTGTAACTTCTGAGACAGGGATGAAAGCACCTGAAATCTATACTGTCTATCACAACCTCTGGAGGATTGAAGAATCTTTTAAAATGATGAAGTCCTATCTGGATGCAAGGCCTGTATTTCTGCAGAAAACGGATTCGATTTGTGGGCATTTTCTGATCTGCTACCTGTCTGTACTTTTGATCAGAATACTGCAGTTTCGTGTATTTGAGAACCGATACTGCACGGAGAAGCTATTAGACTTTATCAAAGATTTCAGAGTCGTGGAAATCAGCAGCAGGGCAAGTACATTAACATAACTTCTTCATCAGCATTTATCAAAAGCCTATCCGGCGAGTTATCACTGCCACTTACAAATTATTTTCTGGATAGCTCACAATTAAAAAAGATGCTAAACTTCAAATTCTGAGGTTTAGCACCATTTTTTATATTTCACTCCTAAAGTCAGGTTATACAACAGTATACCATGTAAAATACTAAAAGTTAAATAGTAATTCGTGTGTGTGCATTAGATTTATCGAATTCTATACCTTTTAACCATACATTTTAATACTTTCACAAGTCAATCTGACTTGTAACAATGCCAATAAAGTCGTCTATATTCTTCATATTTAGCCAAGTTTCATTTGGCGGATTGGTAAACGCAGGCTTACCACCAAATGATTTAATGCAGACTGAATGGTTAGTAAGTTCTATTGGTATGTTTTTATCAATAGATTTTTGAAATGTATCTGGGTAGGCGTTACAGAAGTAAATTGCAACTGTCTTAGTAAGCAATAAATCTAAATTTTTTCTGATAAAATTCAATACGGGTTTATAGATTTTTCCCATACGCACACCTGTGCCAATAATGATCATATCAAAGGCTGTAATATCAGGCGTAGTCTGTTCTAGATTGTATGTAGGACAATTATTTAACTTCTTTGCCAACATACTTGCACATT
The DNA here is from genome assembly GCA_963665645.2 of Anaerovoracaceae bacterium. Lineage (GTDB taxonomy): Bacteria > Bacillota > Clostridia > Peptostreptococcales > Anaerovoracaceae > Anoxybacterium. Next base: position 467,122 of record CAXXQN010000007.1, read on the forward strand.
CTCCGGTTGCTTCGGACTTTGTTGCGTATAAAATCAATGTTTGCATCGCTTAATTTCCTTTCTTTGTATGGCGAAAACTAATAACTATGAGTATCAATGTGATAAAGCAGAAAACAATGGAGGCAATACCACAGTTTATGTGGAAATTGATAGAACCTGGCTGACCTGATTTCAACCAAAACCCGCAGATCATGGTAGATAATAAAAGTAAAAGTGTAATAACTGAACTAATAATTGTTGCTATTCTCATTTTGTTTTACTACTTTCTTTAGTTGACTAAATTATCAATCAACATATCAATGAATTGGTTTCTTGCTCCCGTATCGTACAAATCAAAACCACTGTACATACGGAATACTGCTGGGGTTATCGCCCCCACTTGGAGAGGTAGTAATACCTGCAAGGCAATAACCCGCAATTCAATTTCTTCCTTTTGGACACCAAATATTTCTTTAAGGGCAGGGATGAGGTAAAGCGAAGCATTCATATCTCCACTCATAATTCCCTGCGTCGCCATGAATCTAATGAGTTTTTCATTAGTAACTGCTACATTACATAGTTCTTTTAACATGGTCTTTAACCGATCGACTGGTTTTAAATTGCCTGCTTGTTTCGAAAAACCTGTAGCCATTTCTGCAAGAACATCTCCAACCGCGATACTTAACAAATTGTCCTTTGAATTAAAATGATAGTTTATCGAACCAACTCCTACTTTTGCTCGTTCTGCAATCTGACGTACCGTTATTTTATCTATATCTGAAACCTCGTTCAATATTTCTATGGCTGCCTTGATAATACGCTCTCTTGCATCTTTTTCGTTATTATTCATTTCGATATCTCCTAAATATTATCTCTTTTTTTGTCTATTCAAAAAACGTTCAGTATTAATTGATAGAATTCAACTGTCAATAAATAGACCCTTGCGGTTTACGTCGTAGTATTTTGAAAATATAAGAATATATGTTTCTCCTAACGATGAAAATAAGGCTAAGGTTGTTAGAAATCCTATCATAGCAATTGGTATCAGACCACAAATATAAGGATAAAATTATCCGGAAACAAGAATAGGATGTTTGTTATCTGTTTCAAAAAAAGTAGAACCCCCTCTTTTATTTCTGATGAATGCGTTCTGAACATGTTCAGCATACAGCAATATAATCGTTTTGTCAATAGCACTAAAGAATTCTTACTAAACCTGGCACACTGATAATAACGATATATTATTAACTCCATCTGGAGAAGAAATAGCAAAGCAAATTTATGAGCGTTATCAGTTGATAAGTAAAGTATTACAAAATGATTTTAAAATTAGTACAGAGATTTCTAAGCATGATGCTTGTCTGTTAGAACATGATATCAGTGATGAAGCCTATAAAAGAATCAGAGAACATATTCGTCTTACCGATGATACCGACACATGCTTGACATAACAAACATAAAAATGCTATACTCTCAAAAGTAATAAAGACAGTTCATTTGTACCATCCTGTCTCTAAACAAAACTAGGGCTAATTTTAATATTATTGGATATGATTAAAGGTGACGAGTCACTTCACTAATCCTACAGACTAATATAAAAATAGGCATAGTTTTATGTCTGTTTTTTTATTTCAAAAAAAGTTTTATTTATTCGTGAAAGGATATAACTGAGGTATGTATTTATGTATTATTTAAAATCAGAACACAGCTTTGATTCGGCGCATTTTTTGACTAATTATGAAGGAAAGTGCAGGAATATACACGGTCATAGATGGCGTGTTGTTGTAGAAATAAAGAGTTTAGCTTTGCAAACAGAGAAGCAATTAGATGGAATGGTTGTTGACTTTGGACAGCTAAAAAAAGATATAAAAGAAGAAGTGGATTTTTTGGATCATGCGCTGATTATAGAGAAAAATTCATTGAAGCCGACTACCTTTACGGCATTAAAAGAAGAAGGTTTTCGTATAATTGCGTTTGATTTTCGTCCAACGGCGGAGAGCTTTTCAAAATATTTTTACGATAAAATGGTAGAAAAAGGATATCAGTTGAAATCAGTTACAGTTTATGAAACCCCTAATAACGCTGCTATCTATGAGGGGGATTTGGATGTCACAATATAAGGTAGTAGAAAAATTCGTTAGCATAAATGGTGAGGGAGTTTTTGCAGGGCAATTAGCTGTTTTTATTCGATTCCAAGGATGTAATCTAAACTGTTCCTACTGTGATACTGCTTGGGCAAATAAGGAAAATACTATCTTTACCATTATGACTGAGGATCAAATATATCATTATATTAAAGAAACGGGAATAAAAAATGTGACTTTAACTGGCGGTGAGCCCTTATTAAACCCTGAAATGATACAGTTACTTCAAGTGCTTGCCGGAGATAGCGAATTACATGTGGAAATTGAAACAAATGGAAGCATAGATTTATCGATTTTTACGCAGATAAGCAATCCTCCTACATTCACTATGGACTATAAGCTTCCGGGCAGTTTCATGGAATCTAAAATGTTAATTTCAAATTTCCGGTTACTTACGAAAAAAGACACGGTGAAATTTGTGGTAGGTGATATTGAGGATTTAGATTGTGCAAGGGAAATTATCACAAGAAATCAGTTGATTTCAAAATGTCATGTTTATATTAGCACAGTATTTGGAAAAATCAGATTGGATGAAGTGGTAGAGTATATGATAAAAAACACTATGAATGGAATTACATTACAACTACAAATGCACAAAATTATATGGGATCCCAATAGACGAGGTGTTTAATTGATTAAGAATGAAACGTGAGGTGAAGTAGAAGATGGCGATAGATACAGAAGCAATTAAGAAGCATATCAAAGGTATTCTTGTAGCACTTGGTGATAATCCGGAGCGTGAAGGGTTAAAAGATACACCTTCACGGGTTGCGCATATGTTCGAAGAAGTTTTTGAAGGAATGAATTATAGTAATCATGAAATTGCAAGGATGTTTGATAAAACATTTGCAGAGGATTTGGAAATGGGACAAAGCACGCAGGATTTAATCATTGTGAAGGACATTGATGTGTTAAGTTATTGTGAACATCATTTGGCATTGATGTATGATATGAAGATTACAGTGGCTTATGTACCAAAAGGTAAGGTGATTGGTCTTAGTAAAATAGCAAGAATTGCTGATATGGTGTCAAAACGATTACAGCTTCAGGAACGAATTGGTTCAGATATTGCTGAAATAATACAGGTGGTAACGAATTCCAAAGATGTTGCAGTGTTGATTGATGGTTGTCATAGCTGCATGAGTTACAGAGGAATTAAAAAAACTTCGGCCAAAACTCATACTTCCACGTTGCGCGGTCGTTTTCAGACAGATGCAACACTGCAAATGCGTTTAAAATAATTAAGACAGGAGAATAGATATGAAAGTATTAGTATTACTAAGTGGTGGAGTTGACAGTGCAACATGTCTTGGATTGGCCATTCGTCAATTCGGGAAGGAAAATGTAGTTACGCTATCGATTTCATATGGACAAAAGCATACGAAAGAGATGGAGGCTGCAAAAAAAATTGCGGTGTATTATCAAGTGGAATTTGTATGTTTGGATTTAGCAAAAATATTTGAGTATAGTGATTGTTCTCTATTAGCACATTCTGGCCAGGAAATTCCTAATGAATCCTATGCGGAGCAAATTGAAAAGTGTGGAGGAAAACCGGTATCAACCTACGTACCGTTTCGAAATGGCCTGTTCTTGTCTTCCGCTGCAAGTATTGCTCTGTCCAAAGGGTGTAGTAGGATATATTATGGCGCACATAGCGATGATGCAGCAGGAAACGCTTATCCAGATTGCAGCAGTGCCTTTAATGAAGCAATGAATCAGGCGATTTATGTAGGTAGCGGGAAACAGTTGCAAATAGAGGCACCCTTTGTTTTGTGGAGTAAGACAAAGGTTGTAAAAAAAGGTTTGGAGCTAAATGTACCATATGAGTTAACCTGGAGCTGTTATGAAGGTGGAGAGAAGCCATGCGGCAAATGCGGTACTTGTATAGATAGAGCTACTGCGTTTGAGAAAAATGGGGTAAGTGACCCTGCACTGAATGTCTGATATTGAAAATAGGCAATAAAAAAAATGATGAGAGGAAAGTGTGTATGATAGGAAGAACTACAGAAGAAACAAGTGGAGTTACTCTTTTGGGAAATCAAGGGACAAAATATGAAATGGATTATAATCCGTCTGTATTAGAAACTTTTGAGAATAAGCACAAGGAAAATGACTATTTTGTAAAATTTAACTGTCCTGAGTTTACGAGCCTTTGTCCTATTACCGGACAGCCAGATTTTGCAACGATTACGATTTCATATGTGCCTAACATAAAAATGGTAGAAAGTAAATCACTAAAGCTTTATTTATTTAGTTTTCGAAATCATGGAGATTTTCATGAGGACTGTATTAATATTATTATGAAGGATTTAATTGCATTAATGAATCCCCAATATATTGAAGTGTGGGGAAAATTCACTCCTCGTGGAGGAATTTCCATTGATCCTTATTGTAATTATGGTCAGGCGAATACGAAATGGGAAGAGATCGCATTTAATCGTTTGGGCAATCATGACCTTTATCCTGAAAAGGTGGATAATAGGTAAGGAATTGGTATTCAAAAAATATGCAAGCAAATAAGAAAACCTAGTACTGCATAAACGTAAAATACTGCATTTGTAAAGACAGGAGGAAAAACAGGGGTGTATGAACAAGAAGAAATATTTGAACAGGCTGAATTGAAGGTTCTAATCTCAAAAAGAAATTGAATATCGACGATTTGCAGTTTGAAAGAATAAAATCAACAATATATAAGTCTTCCATATGGGATAAAGATATAGATAAAGCCGTTGTTGATTTTATGAACGAATTGAATGAAGAGGAACAAGAAGAGATGAAATTTAGATATGAAGCGGCTAAATTAGCTAGTGTTTCTACTCAAGCATTATGGGATCAACTCAATAAGTATGCAGGTTTTGAGTTATCAAAACAAAATATGGTTATGATTCTGTCTGCATTTATTGAAATGGCTGAAGTATTTGCGAAACGATTCAACAATCATGAGGATACGGAAGTGCTTATGTATCTAAAAAAAAACTTAGACTCCTTGCTATAAAGAAATTCCACTGGATGGCTACACTTAACTGGACAGATTTTTTAGTTCTATGCTAATATCAAGTTGAAAAGGAGATTAATAGCATGAACGACAAAAGACTACGCCGATCTTTCAATGATGAATTCAAACACCAAATTGTCCAAATGTATAATGCAGGCAAACCCAAATCTGACATTTGCCGTGAGTACGATCTGGTTCCAACAGTAGTTGATCGTTGGATCAAACGGATCAATGCCACCGGTTCTGCCAAAGAGTGCGATAACAGAACCCCGGAGGAACAGGAATTAATCAGGTTGTGTAAGGAGCTTCAGCAACTCAAAATGGAGAATGATATCCTAAAACAAGCAGCGCTGATATTCGCACAAAAGTCGAAGTGATCCGGAGCAATGTTCACAAATACTCAATATCAGCGATGTGTAAAGTTCTTCGCATTGCTCGCAGCACCTACTATTATGAATCAACCATAACTTCTGATGAAACCGAGCTTGAGGATGTAGTGGAAGCAGTTTTCAACGAAAACCGCAAAGTCTACGGAAGCCGAAAAATCAAGGTCGCTTTAAAAAAGCAAGGCATAATCCTCTCACGCCGTAAAATCATTAGGATTATGAAAAAGAGAAATCTTTTCTCTGCCTACAGCATTTGCAAATTCAAGGTTCATAAAGGATCTGTCAATGAGGCTGAAATACCAAATTTGAGTTCAATAACCAGATCATCGATGAAGTTCTGGACGTCTTTCATATCAGCAGATCCCTTAGCTTGAAGGGCTGCCCGTATGACAATGCTGTTGCCGAATCTACATTCAAAATTTTCAAATCAGAGTTCGTTTTCGGCAGAAATTTCGAGAGCCTGGCTCAGCTGAAAATGGAGCTGGCAGACTACATAAATTGGTTCAATAATTTTCGTATCCATAGTTCATTAGGCTATCTTAGCCCTAAGGAATTTAAAGCATCGAAACTATAATTTTTGTACGAAAAAGTGTTGCCATACCAAAGAGTGAACTTTTAAGATGGATACAAGTATAACTAAATAATCAAATAGTTGGCGACGCGGTAGATCATATTCACAACTTTTAGACTAAAATTAGCCAGTCGGCGGCTTTGACAAATCAAGACCGCCGTTTTTTAGTAAAATTTTGATTACGGAGGGTGTATTAAGTTCGTCCTTTTTTAGGATATGGCGGTATTAACGTGAACTTATAAACTCACTATCTATCAGTCAAATCGCAAAAGCACATAATAATTTGACTTTTTGTTATCAAAGTGATAATGTTTTCATAAGTTGTTAGGAGGGAATGTTATGGAACAAAAAGTTATGGATTGCTTTACACATCCAATAAAATGCAAACTGTTATTAGAACTATATTCTGCCGGAAAAGCAACTGCTAAACAACTTGCAGAAACATATAACGATATTCCACAGGCAACCCTGTACCGCTACTTGAAACGTATGACAAATGATGGCATTTTGAAAGTAGTCGAAGAAAATCAAGTAAGAGGGACGATAGAAAAAACCTATGCGGTTGCCATTGATTTAGACTCCAATGGGCAGGAGCTAATTGGTGAAAACGCAGGTGATGCTTATATGCAATTGTTTATGCAGTATATCTTTGGCTTTATCAAACAGTTTCAAGAATATTGCAAGAATCCGGACATCAACATTTCAAAAGATCAGTCTGGTTTTTCTCTTGCGCCTATCTATGCCAACGATGAAGAATTGGCATCCGCAATGGCTGAATACGCGAAAATCATTCAGCGCCTTTATAAGAATCAGCCCACGCCAGACAGAAAATTACGAACTTTGGGCTTGATTATTTCGCCGCCTGAAAATTATAGTAAATAAGTTTTTCAAAGCTCCTTTTATTGCACATGCAGCAAGAGGAGCTTTTTCTTGACATTATATTATCAATATGATAATATAATCATGCCGATAATCGTTGAATTGTAATCGGATATAATTAATTTTGTCAATGTGCAGACAGAGGAGGAAATTCCGCCGATTGTGAAGCGCATTGTGGACTCTGGCGGTAATGTCTATTCAGTGACGGCAAACAGATTGTCGTTGGAAGAAATATACTTCTCTCTGATTGATAAACAGAAAGAACAAAAGGAGGTTAGATAGTATGAATACAATGAAATTCGCTTTAATTAGAAAAGATATACGAGGCATCACCGCCAACAAGCAATTGCTCGTAGCAATGATAAGCGTTCCCGTGGCGCTGACAGTTGTTATGCCTTCAATTTTCATTATGCTGCTCCATTTTATGCCGAATGGTTTGAGAGACTTTGATGCAATGCTCCGTATGTTGCCTACAGAGGTTCAGCGCAGCGCACTTCTGGTTTTGCCGGTAATCTTTCTAGTGGCGGGGCAATTTATAGGGATTATCCTTATAAACATTTGGATTCTATTGGGCTTAGGCGCCCTGTTGGCAGCGATTGCATGGATTTTGATGAATGGCTCGTTTCAAAAGATAAGCTATGAATCAATGCTACGTTGATAGCAAAGCCCAGAATAAAAAATACGATAAAACCGTAAGGAGGTTTGTTTGATGGATATTCTATTGGATAATTTGCCAATCTTAATTCCGTTTATTGTTGTTCAAGTCGCTTTTGGCTTGATTGCGCTCATTCATGTGTTGAAACACCCGTATTACCGCTTCGGAAACAAAATAATGTGGGCGCTCGTCGTAATGCTCGTTAATATTTTTGATCCGATTATCTATTTTGTCTTTGGAAGGGGGGAAGATCAATGAAAGATGTACTTTCCATAAAAGGATTATCAAAAAGTTTCGGAACTCAAAAAGTCATAGATAATCTAGACCTTCCTATGCCAGAAGGTACTGTTTTCGGATTTATCGGGCAAAATGGCGCGGGTAAAACAACAACCATGAAAATGGCTTTGGGCTTGCTGGAAGCTGATCGTGATACGGGACAACTGCCCAATCGAATCATTAACGCCGATTTTTTACAATACAACCAGACTACTAAATTGATAAGATATATGATATCTTTAAAATGAAAGGGATGGTTGAAAATGCAGGCTATTATGATATATGCAAGTGCTCTGATGTTTATTAATGTAACCTTATTGACAATACTAGTTCCAGGGGGACCTATTGAGAATAGAGATTTTAATGGACTAAGAGGCATCGTATTTTGGGGATTTAATGTGTTTCTTATCATATTAGGAATCGCATCGTACATAACAAGCTATTTGCTTTTAATCTCAAATTTATATGCGCTATATATGGCACAAATAATCTCGGTTTTGTATTTTATTGTATATCTAATAGATTTGGGAGGGATTTTCCCAAAGTCGCCTACTAAAATGTCAAAGACATTAATGTTAATCGAAGTAATTAACGCTTCATTGGCTATATTTCTATTCATAGTTGTTACTGCTATTGGGAGGTTTGTATAATTATGTTGTTGAGAAAACCGATTATAATATATTATTTTTCCGGGTCAGGAAATACACTTCTTATTGCAAGAAAAATAAAGGAGGCTTTTGAAAACCAGAAATACTTTGTTGCATTAAGAAAAATATCTATATCTGGAGCTGTCGAATTAGAAGATGACTGTCATTTGGGAATTGTGGTTCCTGTTGCTGTACAGTCAACTTTTCCAATCGTATGGGATTTTATTGAAAGGCTGCCGGAGGGGAATATGAGACAAGTATTTCTTGCAGATACTATGGAAATCTTTTCAGGCGGCATTGTAGGACCCATGAAAAAATCTCTGGAAGCAAAGGGATACAGGTGTATAGGGGCATACGAATTTAAAATGGCAACAAGTATGCAAACATCGGACAAGAAAGCCGAAATCGGGCAAGAAAAAAATAAAACTGCCTTGATCAAGGCGGAGAAATATGTTCACTCACTCATTGACGGAAGCGCAAAATGGAAACGGATACCAATTTTGTCGGATGTGATGAGATCGATATCCAAGGGACGTTCCATTTGGACAAAAACCAGTGAAAACATAGGGATAGACCATGATAGATGCATTAAATGCCGGTTGTGTGAAAAATTATGTCCTGTAAATGCAATTCAATTAACAGATCAGCATATGAAAATCCAACATAAACAGTGTATTTCTTGTATGCGATGTGTAAATTACTGTCCTCAAAATGCTTTTACATTAGGTAAAAAAGATGTAATTCAAAAGAAGGTCGTAAAAGCAAACGAATTGTAATTAATTTTGACTACTTGTCATCAGCCATTAAATATAAGGGGAACACGAAACTATATGGAATATAAGATTACAAATTTTTCAATCACCATGAAATTTGGCAATACAGAGAATACGATTTATCCAACGATACTTTGGGATAGTCAAAACATTATTCTTGTAGATTGTGGGTTTATCGGGTCGCTTCCCGCTCTGGAAAAGGAGCTTCTAAAACTCGGATTGGTAACAAGCCAATTAACTGGCCTTGTACTTACCCATCATGATCATGACCATATGGGTGCAGCCGCCGCTCTCAAAAGGGTAAATCCGAATATGAAAATATATGCTTCAGCTGTTGAAGCGCCTTTCATTTCTGCTCAGGTAAAGCCGCTGAGGTTACGTCAGGCTGAAGAAATGCAAAAGACCCTTCCTGCAGATCAGCAGGATTTTGGAAAGACGTTTTGTGATATGTTGCGCTGGGTTGAGCCAGTTGAGGTAGATTCTTTTTTGAGTGATGGAGACCATATGGATTGGTGCGGGGGCTGTAGTATCTTTGCGACACCAGGTCATACTCCAGGTCATATTTCGATTTTCATGGAAAAAGATTCGATTATTATAACGGGTGACGCAATTGCGCTGGAGGGTGGTAAACCTGTAATTGCAAACCCTCAGTTTACTTTGGACATTGAAGAAGCAACAAAATCTATGGAGAAGTTATTGTCACATAAAGCGAAGGCTTACTATTGCTATCATGGTGGGATACTTATTCCAGATAATTCATAAAATCACGGAATGAATTTGCCTTCCTTACTGGAATCGCATCAATGCTTCAGCTAGCCGATCCAGCTCAAACCGTTGATTAAAAAATGCCATGCTTGCTCTTACAACACCATCATATGGTGTTCCCTCCGTCAATTTCTGAACGTACAGATTTGCTCCGATCAGGCCGTTCTTGGTTATTATGCCATAATTGTCATATAGATAATCCGCAGTCTCTTTACAGGTCTTGCCTTGAACGTTGAAGGCAATCATGGGAATGCGGTCGTCCAGATACCTTGTGTCACCGTAAATGATCACATTGGAGTTTTGTGATAGAAGACTGATACCGTATGCCAACAGATCCTGCTCTTGTTTACGTATTGCATCAATGCCGGTATGCTCAATTGTAAGAAGTGCGCAGCTGGTTGCAATTGCTCCCAATAAGTTGTTGGAACCTCCCTCATAACGTGCGGGACCATTCTTGAGTTTAATATCGTAATCAGTTGTAGAAATTTCCATTCCTGCGCCGAAATACAATGGAAGAGCTGCATCGAACGCTTTCTGCGGTCCAATCAATACGCCGGAAAAAGCTGGTGCATAAATTTTGTGTGAGCTGAAAGAAAGATAATCAATGCGTTCGTCAGGATCAGCAGTCCTCATGCAGACAGTCCTGTGCTGTACAAGCTGTGCGCCGTCAACGAATATCTCAGCACCATACCGGTGAGCCAGCCGTGCTATGTCATGGATAGGATTGACATAACCTGTGACATTGCTTGCGCCCGTGACTGCCACCAGCTTGACTCTCTGGCGGTACTGCCAGAGCTTGCGTTCCAGATCCTGCATAGAGAGTCTGCCGTCGGGTAATACATCCACAAGAATGGTTTCAAATCGGAATTTCCATGGAAGATAATCGGAAAGGTGTTCCATATAAGTGGTAATTATAACTGGATTCTGGTTATAATGCCGCATCCATATTACGTTGCTCAGTATATTGATCGCTTCGGTTGAATTTTTCGTATAGATGGCAATATCGCTCTCTAAGTCTGCACCGACGAATCGTTTAATTGTTTTACGGCCTTGCTCATATAGTGATGATAAAAAATCAGCTTTCAGTGAATTCGTTGCTACATATTTATACCATGGCGTATATTCTTCAATTGCCTTGACAACGGATTCCATAGGCGGTGTCGTGGCGCCGTTATCAAAATAGACGTTGAACAAATTGCCATTATTTGTGGGGATTAGTGAAGTAATATCCACTGTCAGGTCTTGCAGAGACTCTGCTGTGTCTTGATTTTTGTTCATGACATTTTCCTCATTCATTTTATTATTTAAAGTATATGCCTATATAATGTAAATCGTTACAATCGGTCACTTCCATTGACGTTATGTCCCAATAGGGCAAGAAGGGCGCCTTTTTTCAAAGGTGCCCTTGATATACCCATTAGAAAAACGTCTAGACTTTATCCAAAACAATGCAAGTGACCCCAAAACTTATATTCATCAAGGTAACTTCCAGAATGCCGGAAGCATGAATATTACTCATACGAATTTTAGGATGGCTTATGAGGGAAATATTCTTTTCTTCTTCTTCTGAAAGATATTCGGGAAATCCTAAATCCATCCACTTTGTGAAAAGGCAACAATCCTGGTCTAAGGTATAGCGGGTCATTTTATATTCGCCCTGCAGTCCTTTCAATCTAAAAATATGTTCTTTTGAGTAACCGATATAGCATATAAAATTTTTTAGATCTTCTTTATTCTTAATCTTCTTCAGAATGGAGTGAGAATAGCCGCATAAATTATAGGCTAAAATTATGATTTCGCTGCCATTTCTGGTGATTGCATAATCATCACCACTCTTTAAAACTTCTCCTTTCATTTTTGCTAAAAAACCATATGCATAATACCAGGGCTTTCTAATTCCATTCCAAGTTAGAAGGCCATGACCTCCTTCCATGATATTACCATCATGCCGTACTGAATCTGTCGCAACAAAATCCATATTGAACTGCCAGTTATCCTGATGGAAGAGTTCATCCATCGCAAATGGAGTAAGTAAGAAGGAATCATAAATACAGGGTGCAAAGATGACATCCTTTTTTTGGAGCTCTTTAATTTCTACAAGAGGAACAGCATCAATTATTGTCTTGACTTTATCGTTTAGACTCTTTTTAAAATTTTCAATTAATTCTGCTTGAGACAGGCTTCTTATCCAAATAGAATAATAGATATCCGTTACGCTGTTTCTGAATCGTGTAATATAGAATTTCAAGAAATTCTCAATACAATTAATGGAATGGTTTGTTAACTTCTCAATGATAAAAAAAACTTCAATTCCTTCCTGCAAAAGATAATTAATATTGGTCGCTATCGTCATGAAATCGTTGTTTCTATGGTCAAGATAATCGATATAGGATATGTTAATACCAGCTTTAATAATTTTAAAATCTTTCTTAAGATCTGCGACGAGCAATCGAATATTTTCATATATCGACGAAGTGGCATTCGTAATTTTTGCTGTTTGAACCAAGGGATTTTTAAAATGTGTACCCTTTAAGTCCAAATCAACATTTATAATTGAAGCGGGGCTGTTTTCTGAGAACTTGACCAATATTCTTCCTTCTTGGATATAATTGTTTATATAACGGTTTCCTTCCTTATTGTATGAGATGATATTTTTATTTGCATCGTTATTTTTATAAGGTTTATTTTGAGTTCGATAGGAATCGGGAGACATATGATACCACTTCTCAAAATATTTATTAAAATATTTCGTGGCAGAAAAGCCGACACTTTTTGCGATCTCAGAATTTTTTTTGTTTGTCTCCAGCAGAATTCTTGCTGATGCTTCAATCCGAATCAGATTAAGTAAGTCCTGATAACTCATTCCCGTGCTGTATTTGATCAGATGAGACAAATAATAGTGATTTAAATGTTCCCAATCAGATATTTCCTCTAGTTTGATTTTACTATCGAACTGATTATAAATATAACCTATAATTCTCTGCATTCTCTCAAAAGTGATTTGATTATCTTTTAATTTTTTACTTTGCAGAAGTTCTTTAAATTCCAAAGAATAATACTGGTAATTCTCAAGCAGATTATAAATTAAACTTTTTGAGATGTATTCAACTTTCTTAAAATTCTGATCTGAATCACGAAATAATTCCATCGAAATTTCCAATACCTGCTGCCTTACAGTATTGTTAACGTCGGACAGAAAATTGTCTTTATGAATTGTTCTTGAAAACAAGGTATTTCCGATATTTTGAAAATATCTCTTATAGTAATCAATATCGATATGAAAGAGTAAAATGATATTGTTTTTGTCGTCTGATGAGATTTTATGCAATTTTCCGCTATCTATTAATGCGATGTCATTTTGTTTGAGACTCACCTCATTACAACCATTTTGTAATAAAATAGTTCCTTTTAGCACCAGAATTAGTTCTATTGAAGGATGATAATGGTAAGGATATTCGAAAATCGTTAAAATACTTGTATTAATCGGCACTCCAAAATTAAATTCTATCGTTTCCTTTAACATTCATCTTCACCTCTTCATAATTAATCTTTAATTGTTTGTCTTAACCATAAGTATTCTATCAGAAAAAGCAACAAAATTCTATATATTTTGACAATTGTATGATTGAATTATCTGATAATATCAAATCAACATATTGATCGCATAACTGAGGCACAATAATTGTTGAATTTATTCTTTAAAATGATACCTTTGTTACAAGACAATTGTTTGAAAATTTAGAAATGGAGTTAACTTCAATTATTATTTCGAAATATTATTTATTTATCACAACTCAAAACGTAATAATCAAAATTGTCCTAAAGAAAGGAGAATGACTATTTTGGCTAAGTATATAATAAGGAACGCTAATCTCATTGACGGCAATGGTGGTTGCATGAGAACTAACATGTTTATTTTAATAGAAGACAAAATGATTGTTAAAATCTCAGCAAGCGAAATACATATACCTGATGCAGTAGTTATCGATGCAACTGACAAATATGTACTGCCTGGTCTGATTGACTGCCACATACATTACGGCGGTGTTTACGAATCCAGCGACAAAGACTGGGTTTGCGAAAACGACTTCGAACAGGCAATCCGTTCTGTGGAACAGTGCCATCAGAGTTTAAGGCACGGTTTCACGACTGTAAGAGATATTTCTAGAAACGGTATCTACCTGAGAAACATGATCGATCAGGGATTCATAATGGGACCTAGAATCTTCCCGTCAGGCAGAGGGCTGACAAGATCTGGCGGACATGCTGATAGCATCTGGTTCCCACAGGAATTCGTTAAAGAACATCACCCATGGGGCGTTATCGCAGATGGTTCAGATGAAATCAGGAAGGCCGTAAGAAGCGTTTTGCGAGAAGGTGCTCAGTTTGTTAAACTGTGGGCCTCCGGTGGCGGAATCAACGCCTGGGAAAAAGAAACGGACACCCATTTCACTGAAACAGAAATTGCTGTGATGGTTGAAGAAGCACGTGAATTCGGGTTGAAAGTTGCAGCACACTGTGAAAATAAAGATTCAATTATCAAATGCCTGAAAGCTGGGGTAGACAGTATTGAGCATGGTGAAGAATTTGATGATGAAGTTGTATCCTGGGTGAGAGCAAACATGACTGAAGAAGAATTAGCTAAAGTAACCCTAGTTCCAACAATTGGTCTTTATATTGATTGGTATGAGCAGTTCGACCCACCACAAGAAAGAGACTTGACTGGTTGCGTAGGAGATACATTAGGCCAGAAAGAAATCGACAGAATTCAGAAATCCTTTCGAAGGGCTTACAAAGACCTTGGCATTAGAGTCGCAGTAGGTGCTGACTCCTTCTGTACCAAACTCTGCCCTTACGGAATGTATACTCACAACGAAATGTATGAACTAGTTACTGCGGGTATGACGGCGTCAGAAGTAATTGTAGCTGCTACTAAGAATGGTGCTATCTGTCTGGGGATTGAAGACCAGACTGGCACTGTAGTAGAAAACAAACTGGCTGACATTCTGATTCTAACAGAAAACCCAATAGAGAACATCAGAAACGTATGTCACGACAACATCTCTTTAATCATGAAACAGGGTACAATCGTTGACTTCAACAACATGAGCCCGAAAGACATCATTACAATCAACGCTAAGAGAGAAAGAGAAGGAAAACCTCCTATCAAATAATCTCAATAAACTAATAATGATCTCACTAATGATCTCAACTTTCCCACGCTTTTCCCTGTGGTGGGAAAGTTGAGTGATAATGAAGAAAAAATAGAAAGGAGCTATGACAATGGTTAATGATAGCACTTTAAAAAGAACATTAGGGCTTGGATCTTTAGTAATATTCGGCATTGCTTATATGGCCCTATCCACCGTGATGACTTACATGGGCATTACTGCACAGATGACTCACGGTATGATTGCACTGGCATTCCTAATAGCTGGTGTTGCAATGATATTTACTGCATTCTCTTATGCTAAGATGGTTAGAACATACCCTGTAGCAGGTTCAGCATTTGCATATGTTTCCAACTCCATAAACCCACATGTTGGCTTTATGACTGGATGGATCATGATGTTGGACTATGCATTACTTGGCTGCCTATCCTACCTGCTGCTCGGGCTGTACATGAACATTTTAATTCCTGCAATACCTGTCTGGGCATGGGTAATCATCGCCGTAGTAATTTTAACAATCGTTCAGTATGTTGGCGTAGATATTATGGCTAAAGTTAACAACATCTTAGTTGCCATTGTAGCTGTATTCATGATCGGATTCTTCATCCTAATGCTGAAAGTCATCATTACAGGAAGCGGATTCTCGGCACTGTTTGATATAACTGGTCTGTACAACGCTGATGAATTCTCAAAAGTTGGCTTAGACGGAATCGTTCAGGCTGCTTCTATCCTGGTACTATGCTTCTTAGGATGTGATGCGGTAACAACGTTGGCTGAAGAAGCCATCGAGCCCAAGAAAAATGTTGGCAGAGCAATCATCATCGTTACAGTTGGTATGGGTCTATATTTCGTAATCTATTCCTATGTCATGCAGTTGGTATGGCCATCTGCTTGGTTGGAATTTGTAAATCCGGACACTGCCTCGGAAGAACTGGTTACCTATGTTGGCGGGCAGGCTCTCGGGTTAGTATGGACGGGTATGTATGTAGTTACGTGTGTAACTTGCTGCCTTGCGGCGCAGACATCTGCATCAAGATTGCTGTTTGGTATGGGTCGCGACGGCGTCCTTCCTGCAAAATTCTTTGCGCACCTGCACACAAAATTCAAGACGCCAACTTACAATATCCTTTTCATCTCCGTGCTATCTATCATAGTTGCATGTTTTACAGACCTGCTATCCATCTCCTCCGTAATCAATTTCGGGGCACTGATTGGATTCACGCTGGTTAATATTTGCGTATTTGCTCAATACTTTGTCAAAGAAAAGATGCGAAGCGGACTATTCAACATCTGCAGTTATGTGATTGCTCCTGGAATTGGCGCAGTTGTATGCCTTTTCATCTGGATAAATCTTGATTCTACTGCAAAGATTTTGGGTGGATGTTGGGCAGTGATTGGATTTGTTTATCTGGCTATTGCAACTAAGGGTTTTAAAACAGTTAAGAAAATGACTTTCAGTGAAGAGGATCCTGTCCATAAGAGTGAAGACTAAATCCCATTGTTATGATCATGGCAGGGCAGACGAAAAAGGATGAAATAAGCTAGCATACACTTGATTTAATATCCTAAGGAGGGATACAGTGAATCGAAACTTCGAAGACCTCAATACTAAGATGGGGGAAAAATCTATGGCTTTGGCTGTTGCGTGTGCAGCACTTCTTGACGGAGAAGGCGGTGATCAACATCAAGCTATAACCACAGCAAAATCACGAGACCTTGATGAGTATAAAGAAGTGTATGGTGTTATGTCAGATTTCACGAAAGCTAAAAATGAAGTAGAAGAAAATATTACATTTATCTACACATTGATAAAAGCAAGTGATGAGATGGCAAATCTAATTGTTGATGCTTCCGGAGAAGGTAATGAAAGCGACTATGGAGAAGCGTATAGGATAGAACCTCAGATGGCATCTGCGTTCGAGGGGAATCCTGCCTATGCAAAGCACACATGGGAAAATGAAAGCTACGGAGTACAAAAATCAGCTTTTGCACCAATACACAATTCTAAAGGCGAAGTGATAGCAATCTTAGGTATTGATATGGCAGCTCCGGATTTAACTGTAATAGATTAAAAGCACGGTTTCTACTTTAATAAGTTGGAATATAATAAAGGTCAAGCAGAAAGGGAGCAGCAACACTTGTCACTCCCTTTTTGCTATTGAGAAAAATAGTGATTTTTTGAAAGGATGCGTGTATGAAAATGAATTTGTCTAAAAAAATAGCAGTAGTTATTGGAACTCCAGTTTTTGTAACATCTGCGCTTTTAGTACTCACTGCAATTAAATTTAGTTCAAACATGAATATCTTAAGAAACAGCATTCTAGTTATTGCCTTACTAGCTATTGTGGTAGGTTTCATCGCAGCTGTTATAATGGGAAAAGGAATCAATAAATCAATAAAAGAAATATGCTTTATTACTGACAAACTAGCAGTAGGAGAAGTGGATATTGCTGTTAAAGCGGCATCCGACAATAATTTTAGGGAGATATTATACTCCTTAAATAAAGTAATTGATTATGCAACCAATCAGGCATCGATAGCGGAAAGAATTGCAGCCGGTAATTTTGCAATCGAAATTACGCCAAAATCTGACTATGATATCCTCTCTATTAATATGAAATCTCTTATTACTAATTTCAAATCGCTGACTGAAGAAACGTGTATGCTTAAAGCGTCAGCCATCAAAGGTGATCTTGAGAAACGAGGCAGTATTGAAAGGTTCCATGGCGGTTATAGGGAAATCATCGAAGGATTCAACAGCACACTGGACTCAATCGTTGATCCGTTGAATATCGCTGCCGACTACATACAGAAAATGGTAGATGGCGAGAAACCGCAGAATCCAGGTGAATTCAAGGGAACCTGCAGTGTTTTGATTCAGAATTTGATTCGTATGAGATATGTTATGGACTACCTATATCAGGAAACCATCAAAATGGCAAACGCCTTTTCCAAAGGGGAAATTTCATTCCGGGTAGATACGGGAACGCTGAAAGGTAACTATGCACAGATCTTGAATGGCATCAATGAGTCCATGGAGCTGCTCTCTGGTCCGTTGCATATGACAGTTGAATATTTTGATCAGATCGGAAGAGGAGAGATCCCGAAGAAAATCACCGAGGAATATTGCGGAGATTTCAACAATCTTAAGAACAGCATCAACGCCTGCGTGGATGGGCTTGAAGCTCTAGTTGAAGGAAACAAGACTCTATATGCTCTATATACTGTTGAATATTCCGAAAAGATGAGCGAAGATTATCAGGGGATTTACAAAGAGATGGCACAATATATTAATGGTATCGTTGAAAGTTATAGTGGTATATGTGAATCGATTACCAAAATATCAAAGGGAGATCTTTCAGACTTGGAGGTTCTTGATGATTGGATTAAAACCGGGTATTTTAAAGAAGGTGATGTTCTAATTCCTCTTTGGGTTAAGTGTTTAGAGAGTCTTAAAATGTTATCAGAAGAGACGGAAGTGCTTTCCACCTCGGCAGTTGAGGGTAAGCTCTCAATGCGCGGCGATGCAGGCAAGTTTGAAGGGGTATATGCAAATATCATCAATGGATTCAATAGCACCCTCAATGCGATTATTGCGCCGATTGAAGAAGCTTCCTCCGTATTGCAAGAAATGGCAAGTGGAAATCTGCAGGTAACAATGAATGGCGATTATCACGGCGACCATGCGGCTATTAAGATTGCTATGAACGAGACGATCGAAAACCTTCGAAGCTACATAATCGAAATTTCCTCTACATTAACGGAAGTCGGAAGCGGGAATCTGGATCTTGAAATTACCGCAGAGTACAAGGGAGACTTTGTTGAAATAAAAAACTCTTTGAATAACATCATTGAATCTCTGAGCCAGGTAATGGGAGATATCGGCATCGCTTCCGACGGGGTTGCTTCCGGGTCCAGGCAGGTATCCGATGGAAGTCAGGCTTTATCTCAGGGCTCGACGGAGCAGGCCAGTGCAATCCAGCAGTTGACTGCGTCCATCGCCGAAGTTGCATCCCAAACCAAAGAAAATGCAGTGAATGCAAACCAGGCAAGCGAACTTGCAGGAGTCGCAAAAGAAAATGCGGAGAAGGGCAATGAACAGATGAAAGAGATGCTCCATTCCATGACGGAGATAAACGAATCCTCTGCAAACATCTCAAAGATCATCAAAGTCATAGACGACATCGCGTTCCAGACCAATATTCTTGCCTTAAATGCCGCAGTTGAGGCGGCCAGGGCAGGGCAGCATGGAAAAGGCTTCGCAGTTGTCGCAGAGGAAGTAAGAAATCTTGCGGCAAGAAGTGCGGCGGCAGCCAAGGAGACCACGGAACTAATTGAAGGTTCCATCAAAAAGGTTCAAACTGGAACTGAGATAGCCAACGATACGGCATCAGCCCTTCTAGAGATCGTATATGGAACCGATAATGCCGCGAGTCTGATAAGCAGAATCGCAACTGCTTCCAATGAGCAGGCCTCGGCTATTACACAGGTCGATAAATCAATCGAGCAGGTATCCATGGTCGTTCAGAACAACTCGGCTACGGCAGAGGAGAGCGCAGCTGCCAGCGAGGAACTATCTAGTCAAGCTGAATTATTAAGAGAAATGGCCGAACAATTTGTGCTCAAACAGTCAACAAAAGAACAGGCGCTCTGCGGAACAATGTTACGATTAGAGAACAATGGCTCGGCTAAGAAACAGATAGGATATTTGCCAGACAAGATCGTGTTTAATAGTAATATTACAGATGAAAAACCATCCTAACTGGATTTTTGCAGGTCTTATGAATCTTCTTCCACATTCCAGGTAGGTGCAATTGATACAATAGCATTAAAAATTATCCAAGGAATTAATGCAAACGAGATTTATTTTAACTTTCTATAATGATAGAATGGAAGAAGAAAATAAGATATGAGAAATATTATGATAATAAAACAATTTGAGCCTCCTGATTTGTTAAAAAACTTAATAGATTATACGTGGGTGGTAGAATCTAATTTTCTTCCTGATGAAGAGCGGGAAGATATTATTATGCCGCTAGGCCATATAAACCTTATTTTTAATTATGGATCACATTATGCGCTCATTGAAGAGGGAAAAGAAATACTCATCCCAAATGCTGCGATTATCGGTCAGATCAAAAGTGCCAAGCGTGTTAAATACGGGAGAGATTTAGATCAAATAGGTATTTCCCTAAAACCAGCAGGTTTTATATCACTGTTTAATATGCCAGGAGTTGCAGTTACTGAGCGGATTGTGAATGCAAATGAAATTGACCTTACACTTCATGAATTGTACCATGAAATCAAGGACTTAAAGGGCACCGCAGAAAAAATTAAAAAAATTTATGCGCAGCTTGAATTGAAAATAGTTTCTGAAAAAAATTCTAATCGCATATGTGAAATGGCTACCTATGTTGAGTGCAATTGTGAAGATCTGAATATTGGTAAAATGGCGGAGTTCTTCTGTATCTCAATAAGTGCACTCGAGAGGTTCTTTAAAAAGAATGTGGGATTGACACCAAAAACATATGGGGATATTATTAAATTTAGAAAAAATGTTGAGGACGATGTACGAAGAAAGAATATGCAAAATTATTACTATGATCAATCTCACCTGATTAAAAATGCTAAAAAATTTTCAGGTAAAACAGTGAATGAATTAGAAAAGGTTAATAAAGAATTAACGCTCCAACATCTACTAAATAGTAAGTGAGCACTTCTTTCTCATTGCAGGATATAAGTATGCCGCCAAGGGGATATCAGATGTAGAAAGGAATTGAACAAGAAATATGCTTATTAAACTTACTGAAAGAATTTATTATATGCCAAATGACGATAGGACAGATAGACCTTTATTGGGATTAATCTGTGGTGACAAATATAGTTTAGTTGTAGATGCCGGAAATTCTCCGGCACATGCGAATGAGTTTTTGACTGATGCCTGTAAATTAGATATTCCACCACTAAAATATTTAGTACTGACTCATTGGCATTGGGATCATGTCTTTGGGATAGAAGCCATGAGCTTAATTACAGTTTGTAATAATGGAACGAAAGAAAACTTGGATAAAATGCAAAAACTGACGTGGGATGACTTTATGTTGGATGAACGAGTAAGCAAGGGAGAGGAAATTGAGTTTTGTAGTAAAATGATAAAACTTGAAATGCCAGTTCGCGATGGTTTTATAACAGGTAATGCGGATATTACATTTAAAGAAAGTTTAGAGATTGATTTAGGAGGAATCCATTGCATAATTGATCATGTTGGAGGTTGTCATTCAGAAGATTCTACCATTATTTATATTCCTGATGAAAAAACAATATTTTTAGGTGACCGCATTTGTGAAGATATTTATAGCGGTGAATGGAGTTACAGCAGGGATAAGTTATTACCAATGATAAACAAAATAAAAAAATATGATGCATTATATTATCTTACATCGCATCATCATCCAGAAAGTAAAGAAGAATTTTATAATTAGGCATCAGCCTTGATTTCTTCCGTTATGATATCATCATCAAGTTCTGAATACTTGATACTTTCGTCCCCAGCCTCAATATAGCTCCAGAAGATAGTTTTCTAGATACGGCTTCTGATTCATGGCATAGGTAACGGCTTTACCTAAAGCAGACCCCTTTAAAGGATTCAGTGATTCAAGCCAGCCCCAAAAGGCCTCAAGAACCGGTTTCTCCAGTTCAAGACGCTTAAGCTGTCGCTCTTTAGGTGAGAGATCTGCAATCCCATCCTCAATCTTGAAAAGCTTATTGCAGTACTCTCTTCCGATTGCCGCATTTGTCCTTAGGGCTCCCTTTGCGCTCTTATTCGGCATAGCCTCCACGAACTTACGCCTCAGATGAACCCAGCAGGCACATCTTTTAACGCCCTCCAACTTATTGTACCCGGAATACCCATCGCAGTGATGGTATCCCGTAAATCCTTTGAGATATTCAACTGCATGATCACCGTTTCTGGAGGATTGATAATCATACAGGACGATGGGTGACTTCCCATCATCGCCGGAACGGTGCAGCCACATGTAGGATTTGGTCTGTGGCTTTTTCCCTTCCTCCTTCAATACCTGGAGTGGAGATTCGTCACTATGGATCACATCCCTTTTGAGGAGCTCCTTGCGTAGATACCCGATGATTGGATAAAAGTAATCCTCCGAGCACCTGATGACCCAGTTTACCATGGTCGCACGAGTCAGCACAATACCTAGACGCTCCCAATCCTTTTCCTGGCGGTATAGCGGCATGCTATTCACATACTTTTGATACAATTTCATCTTTGGAATATCCCTCACCAAGAGAACGCAGACGGATAAATTTCTTTTGTTCCTTACCTTTGAAAGCAAGGTACTTTCCACTTTTAATTTCATATCCTGCCTGTTCCATCTTTGATAAAAACGTTTTAAAATCAGCAGGTTTTTTTGCAAGAATTTCATCAATGGTCAGCCGTAACTTTTCAGTGTGTGAGGCAGGCTTTTTATCTCCAAGCCATTTACCATAATGATTTTTCCCATCCTTTGGATTTTCAATAGTTGACAGTCTGTTTTCAAGACAAAGGCGGTCAGATATCTTCCTTACTGCTCTGCCCGAGCCAAGAAAATCCCGAAACTTTTTTGTACAGTCGAGAGAAGTGGAATTATAAATAATGTGATTATGGATATGTGCTTTGTCAACATGAGTTGCTACGATAAAAGCGTGCTTTCCTTTGGTAAACCTCATGCTTAATTCATAACCGATTCTATTGGCAAGTTCCGGCGTAACTTCACCCGGCTTAAAGGACTGGCGTATCTGATAAGCAATGATATCATTTGTCTGTTCTCTGCCTGTAATGTCAGCATAAATACGTTTGGATAATAGAAATTCTCCCTGTACTGTTTTAGGGTCACACTCATAAGAGCTAATATATTCTCCCTCGTTTGTTTTGTCAGGATTCTTTGCATAGTCTGTGCGATCTGCAAGACAATCGGCAATGGACTTGCCTTTGTTATGGTGCATGGAAATAAGCCGTGTAGTAGCCAAGATAGCACCTCCTTTAAAGCAAAAATTTTCACAGTTAAATAGGTGCAGGTTATGAATGTTGGGCGAAGATTTTCAACCTCAAGCAAATGGCTCAGACCATAAATTTTTTAACAGAAAACAACCTGCTTCATTATGAAGATTTAGAGAGAAAGGCACAGACCTCTGCCGATAATTTCAATCAGTTATCAGCAGAAATTAAAGCTGTCGAAAAGCGTATGGCGGAAATTTCCGTGCTTAAAATCCATATCATCAATTACGCAAAAAAACGTGATGTTTATACCGCCTATCGCAAGGCAGGCTATTCAAAAAACTTCTACGAGGAACACGCCGCTGATCTGCTTTTGCATAAGGCGGCGAAGGCTGCATTTGACGAGCTGGGTCTAAAAAAGCTGCCGACTGTTAAGGCTCTGCAAGAGGAGTATTCTGAACTGCTGGACAAAAAGAAAAAAGCCTATGCAAAGTATCATTCTACAAAAAAAGAAATGCAGGAAATCGTAACTGCAAAGGCAAATATTGTCCGTTTTTTAGGCTATGATTTGGAAAGTGACAGAAAAGAAAAATCACAGGAACAGAGATAATCTGGTCTGTGATTTTTTAGCCTCCGCAGGAGGCGTAGCCACCCAATTTATTGTGTGTTCAGTGGGATTGGGGATACTCCCCAACAAGCAGATTTGCCAAAAATCCCGCAAGGTAATTTTGAGCAAAATCGCAAGGTGTGTACCACCTTGCCCTGCTTGCCACCTTTGTATTTGACAAACTTTACGGCTAATAAAAACAAAAAGAAAAAAATGAATACTTTTGAACAAACAAAACAACAATTGGTAATAAATTTATCCAAGCAGAAATCAAAACTCGCACTTCTTCTTACGGTATTCTGTTGGTAGAGTCCCCATATATCGCTTAAACTGAACGGTGAAGCTTCCTGCATTTTTATAGCCGACATTTTGAGCGATATCTGCAATATTCAGTCTGCTATGAAGTAACAAATCACAGGAATGTTCCATCCGCTTCCGGAAAAGATAGTCTGATAGCGTAAGCTTTGTAACACTCTTAAAAACATATTTGAATTTTGAGGGGCTCATACAAGCTTTGACTGCTAACTGATTTAAGGATGTTTCAGAGCTTAAATTCGCATTTAGATACTCTATTGTAGCTAAAATAGCCTGATAATCAGTATCCGAAATGATTGTTCCATATCGGACAATTTCCTCTGTATTTTGAAAAATGATAGACACAATCTCGTCAATTTTACTTTTATAAAAGAGTTTTTCACTTAGACCCTTTCCTTGAAAATTTTTGATTTGATGCAAAACGTATGAAATCTCTGGTATATAAAATTCTCTGGGAAGTTTTTGTATTTCAGTGACAAAATCTACACTCTTTAATCCGAAGGTCTTTTTCAGATAATCCGTATAGTAGTCCGGCCTTAGCTGTATTCCTAAAACCCGGGCAGGTATATCTTTTTTTATCACATATCTGCAAATTCCTTTAGACGGAGTGTGATCAATATACTGCATGCCGGAATAAACACTTCCCAAAGGATACTGGTGATTGGAATCAATGGAATCATATTGATGGATCGCAATGGAATCCTCTGATGGTACGGAGTATTCAAAATCACAGCTATATAGATGATCTGCAATGCAGATACTGGCATAAGAATCAACTTCATAAATAGCTGTGGTTCCGTTGCCTGTTTCAGAAGAAAAGCAATAGATATGGAAAGGAGAACCTGATTTATATCCGTTAAAGACACTCCCGTTTTGTTCCAAAAAGCTTTGATAACTGCTATTCAAGTGTAATCATCTCCTTTCGAATGTTGTTGACAGACAAAATAATATGGGTGGAAGCTAATTATGGCCAAAAGTTAGACTAGACTAACCAGTGTCTGTTATTATAACACAGAAGATACTAATAGTGTAGGAATAATTTTCCTATATAACCTGAGTTTATTAAGGAGGTGTTGAAATTTTGGAGGTTCTTTCTAAAAGGAAAGCTTTAGATTTCAGGACGATTCTGTTTCTAAATATAGCCCTTATGACCTTTTTGATCGTATCCGGTAAGCATGAGGTGCTGATTACATCATTTAGCATCTCATTCATAGTTCTGATTATTTCGGGCGAAGGGAAGTCAGCAGTAAAGTTTTTAGGGTTCTTCGCTATTTTATTATTTTTGCACGTGGCTTTACTGAAATTATATATGACCGTATTCCATTCTCCTATAATCTTGTTTCTGGAGATGATTATATTTCTGCTTCAAAGGATATGTCCTTTTTTTATGCTGGGAATCGCAATCAGAAGAAGCAAAAATTTGGGAGAAATCACTGCTTCTTTGGAGAGGATGAAGCTTCACAAGGGAATCCTCCTAAGCATTATAGTTATGATTCGGTATTTGCCTGCGATTAAAGAAGATTTCTCAGTGATTGTGGAAGCAATGAAATTGAAAGACATCAATTTGTCTTTTCGATATGTCTTTTTACACCCGGTAAATTCTATTGGATATATCATGGTCCCCATGTTGTTTCGCAGTCTGAAAACAACGGAGGAACTTTCCTGTGCGGCTTTAGTAAAAGGCTATGACTGTGGAGAAAAGAGGACCTCCTATTTTAATGTGAAACTTACACGAAGAGATATGGTGTTTATGGCAGTGCCCGTATGCGCTCTTATTTTAAGCCTTAAACTGAGCATCTTTTAAAACTAAGGAGCAGAAAAGGAAATAGAAAGGAACATAAGGATGATTAATTTACATAAGGTAAGTTTTAAGTACCGGGACAGAAAAAAAGAAAGCTTAGATAACATTGATTTTTCTGTTCATAAAGAAAATTTAATTGTTATCACCGGTGAAAGTGGATGCGGGAAATCTACCTTGATGAGGTGTATCAATGGGCTTTGCCCGGGGTTTTATGAGGGAGAAAAGACAGGAAAAATAGCATTGAATAAAACGGATATCAACGATTTGCCTATTGGAAATATTTCAAAGATGGTATCGTCCGTTTTTCAAAATCCGGAAAATCAATTCTTTACATTGGACGTTCTATCCGACATAGTATTTGCCTGCGAGAATTTTGGAATTGAAAAGTCTGAAATAGAAAATAGGATGGCGTTGGTCACAGAACTCCTGTCCATGAAACATCTACTTGGAAAGAAATTAAATGAAATTTCAGGAGGAGAAAAGCAAAAAATTGCTATCGCTTCGGTTTTGATGATGGGTACGGAAATCGTCCTTATGGATGAGCCTTCCGCTAATCTTGATTATCAATCCATTAGGATATTAAGAGATGTTATTATCAGACTTAAGGAGCAAAAGCTTACGATTATTGTTGCTGAACATCGGCTTTATTATCTAAAGGATATTTGTGACAATTTAGTGGTAATGCAGGATAGAAAAGTAACTAAATTCTATGATAAAGAGAGCCTGTCCCGGCTTGAAAATAGTTTTTTTCATAATCAGGGGCTTCGCAGCGTACAGCTTTTTCAAAATCATATAAGCAGTTCTTCTGATAATAGCAAAAGTAACAAGCCACTACTGGCATTAGAAAATATTTCCTTTAGATACGGAAAGGGCAAAGAAGTATTAAAAGAAGTCAATTTGACACTGGATAAAGGGGACAAGGTAGCCCTGCTTGGAAAGAACGGTTGCGGGAAAACGACACTTGCCAAAGTGCTTTGCGGATTGAAGAAAGAGGGTTATGGAAAAATTTTCTTCGAGAGCAAACCTCTTCCCATAAAAGAGCGAAGTAAAAAAATAGGTTATGTTATGCAGGATGTGGATTTTCAGATTTTCGGCAGCAGTTTATACGATGATCTTTTTTTAGGAAATGAAAAATTTCCGGATATTGACAGGCGAATAGAAGAAGTGCTTGCAGAGCTTGGGCTATCAGAAATGAGACAGGAACACCCTATGACACTTTCTATGGGACAGAAGCAAAGACTGATTCTTGCGGGCACTCGGCTTTCGCAGAAAAAAGTATCCATATTGGATGAGCCTACAAGCGGACTGGATTATAAAAGTATGCAAAGCGTCTGCGCCTTGATCGATGACTTCACAGGCGAGGACAACGCAGCCATCATCATCACCCATGATTATGAGTTTATCATAAACTCGTGCAATAGAGCTGTTCTTTTGGAGAATGGAAAAATAATTGAGGATTTTTTGCTGGAGGACGGTAAAAAATTAAAACAAATTTTCAAGGAAAGATTATAGGAGGAATAAGAAAATGAAAAAATGGAAAATCAGTGAGTTCGTATTGATTGGTCTGATGGCAGCAGTTTATGGCGCGGTAACATTAGGGGTAGGGATGCTTACGGCCACATTAAATCCCATATTGCATTTGTTCAGCCCAGCTATTGTAGCTTTGCTCATGGGAACTGTTGTTTTGTTTGTTGCAAAAAAGATTAATAAATTCGGTGTCTTAACCATATTTATCGGGGTTAGTATTGCATTGTTTGCAGGATTCTCCGGCATGATGTATCTACCATTTGTCTTAACGGTAATCGCTGTTGCATTTGTTGTAGATATAGTTGTAAGCAAATTAAATTTCAAAACTCCTGCTGTTGCGATTGGCTATGGCTTGATACAGAGTGCATATATATTTGGGGGCTGCATTCCGGTTCTGTTTTTCTTGGAACAGAATATCAAACGTTGGCAGGAAATAGGGATGGATGCTCAGACCATTAACAATTTTGTAGAGCACAGTACGGGATGGTTTTTAGTTATCAGTATGGGTGTTTCATTTTTGACAGCCATTATTGGTGTTTATGTTGGCAGAACGATTCTAAAAAAGCATTTTAAGGAAATTGATTAAGATTTAAGGAGGTGTTTAAGCAGATGGTTAAAGAAAATATAAAATTCAAAGATTTTATAATATCGAATATATCCGCCTATGTTTTATCAGTACTGTTGGCTATTACTGGTGTGTTTTTTGGATTAGTTCCCTATTTTGTTGTATATCGACTGCTATTAAGTTTATCAAAGAGTGGAACCGGGAAAAATGTGGTCTTTTATGTTATTGTAATCATCCTTGCTTTCGGGCTACAGATACTGCTACACAGTATATCCACTGCAATTTCTCACAAGACAGCATTTTCCATATTGGAAAAAATTCGTCTTGCCATTACAGAAAAGATGATGAAAATGCCTCTGGGATATACTCAAATGAAAGGCAGCGGATACTTTCACAGTCTGCTCATTGACAGTATTGAACGATTGGAATACCCTCTTGCACATGCACTTCCCGAAACTACCTCTAATGTGCTGATCCCTCTTGGAATTATTGGTGTGCTTTTTGTCGCAGACTGGAGGATTGCGTTGTCAGTACTGATTCCTGCAGCGGTAACTCTGCTCTTTTATTTGCCCATGTATGTGGGAATCATGAACGAATTTGCCAATACTTATTATGGTGCTCTTGAAAATATGAACGGTAGGGTTATTGAGTATATCAGAGGGAACAAAGAAATCAAAATATTTGGTCAGGAGGACAGTGCGTATTCCAAGTACGAAGAATCCATAGACAGCTATAAAAAAGCGACCCTTAGGCTATACAACAAAATGTATTTTACCACTTCGCCTGCTTTCGTACTACTATCATCTATTTTGGTGAGCGTTCTTTGTGTAGGAGGTTTATTATACTGCAAAGGTAATTTGTCTGCTCTTCTCTATCTGTTTTCCATTGTCATTTCCATGGGTATAGGAAATTCTCTTTTGAAATTTACGGAATTCATGGATAATTTTTATCATATCAAAAATGGGAAACGTCTGGTGGAGGAAGTTCTGTCTGCACCAGAGCTATCCGTGATAAATACAGCGGATAAAAGACTAAAGGGAAATGAAATTGTACTGAAGGATGTATCCTTTGCCTATGAGAAAGAAAAGGTGTTGGATGGAATTTCTCTTGTTTTTGCCGAGAACAGTAAAACTGCCATTGTTGGCCCTTCCGGTTCTGGGAAAACCACTGTCGCTAATCTTATAGCCCGCTTCTGGGATGTAAGTGAAGGGGAAATCAACATTGGTGGGGTGGATTACAAGGATATTTCGTTAAGCTGTCTGATGGAGCATATCAATTATGTAACGCAGGACACGTTTCTTTTTAATATGTCCATTAAAGAAAACATTCGTTTAGGAAAGCCTGATGCCTCTGACAGCGAAGTAATAGAAGCTATACGGCTAGCACAGTGCAAAGAATTTATAAGTAAACTAGAACATGGCTACGATACCATTGCCGGCGATGAAGGAACAAAGCTTTCCGGTGGTCAGCGTCAGAGAATTATTATTGCCCGTGCTATCCTGCGAAATGCTCCAGTGTTGATTTTGGATGAAGCTACAGCTTACGCGGATATGGAAAACCAGCATAAGATACAAAAGGCATTACAGGAACTATGCAAAGACAAGACGTTGATTCTAATTGCTCACAGGTTGTCTACAATCATGGATTGCGACCAGATTATCGTTATGGAGGATGGAAAGGTAGAGGCAACAGGCACACATGAGGATTTGCTGAGAAATTCTATGTTGTATCAAAGAATGTGGAATATTTACGATGCGAGTAGGAAATGGAAAGTTGGCAAGAATGAGGAGGTGAGCACATGCTGAAAACCATAAAGGAATTTTTAGGTTTGATGGACAGTCAAAAAAAACAGCTGTATACTTCGCTGCTTCTAAGTTTTTTGGATGGCTTTCTGATAGTGGTACCTATTATCATAGCTTTTCAGATAATTGGTTCTATAAAGGAATTCTCCCCGGATATAAAGCAAGTGCTTACAACAGAAATAGTGCTGCAATACACGGCTATTATGCTCATTTGTATTTTAATAAGAATTGTATTACGCTATTTGGTTTTGTACTTCCGTTCCGGTGCAGGTTACGAAGTTATGTGTGAAGAACGAAAGCGATTGGGAAAAGAACTTCGCAGAGTTTCATTGGGATTCTTTAATGAGAAGAATGTGGGAGATCTGGTAGCCACTATTACCTCTGATGCAGCATTTCTTGAAATAGAAGGGGTCGGGGTCGTAGAAAAAGCGGCAGTGGGAATACCCGCCTTTGTTATAGGTATGGGCATCCTGCTTTACTTTGATTACCGTATTCTGGTGCTGACACTCGTTTTACTGATCCCTACATGGCTTGCCTATTGCCGACTTTCCACCACGCAGGAAAGGCTGGATATTAATAGGCAAAAATTTATCGGTGAGGTTACAGAAGATACAGTGGAGTTCATAAAAGGGCTACATGTATTGAAAACCTATAATATGGCTGATAAGCAATTCTCCAAAACGCAGTCTACCTTTGAAAAACTTAGAAATTTCTCCGTGAAGGTTGAGCTTGCACATATTCCCATGGGCTCTATTTTTCAGTTTTGCTTTCGGCTAATCACAACGGGCATTGTCTTACTATCCGGCCTTTTTGTTCTTAGAGGCGAATTTACATTTTCGCAGGCGTTCTTACTAATGCTTGCTTCCTTTAGTTTATTTGCTGGTGCAGAAGCCATGGGTATTTTCAGTATTTTTTCCAAAATGACACAGCAATCCATTGATAGGATGAAGCAGATCAAAGAAATCCCGAAGATGACAGAACATTCCGGAAAAGAGGATTTACAAGAATATGATATTACATTTGAACATGTGAGTTTTGCCTATGATAAGCCCATTGTCCTAAAGGATATTAGTTTTCATGTTCCTGCAAAGACGACGACTGCACTGGTGGGATTATCAGGTAGCGGCAAAACGACCATTACTAATCTTATTGCACGCTTTTGGGATATAGAGCAGGGGAAGCTTCTGATCGGCGGAAAGGAAATCAAATCTATTTCCTATGAGAAACTGCTAAAAAGCATTAGCTTTGTCTTTCAAGATGTATTTTTATTTAACGACACTGTTTTGAACAATATTCGTATCGGGCATCCTACTGCAAGCCTTGAAGAAGTATATGAGGCGGCAAAAAGAGCTGGCTGCCACGAGTTCATTCAAAAAATGGAAAATGGATATGACACCATTATAGGGGAGGCTGGAGCGCGGCTTTCCGGCGGTGAGAAACAGAGAATTTCTATTGCAAGAGCTTTGATAAAGAATGCACCGATTGTGTTGTTGGATGAGGTAACTGCAAACGTTGATGTGGAAAATGAGCTGCATATTCAAAGGGCGTTGCAGGAGCTCTTAAAGGATCGGACAGTCATTATGATTGCCCATAAACTTGCCACTATTCAAAATGTAGATCAGATTCTTGTGATTGAAGATGGTGAGATCAGCCAACGAGGTACGCACAAAGAGCTGGCTGAGCAGAAAGGATTGTACCAGAATCTTTGGAATGTCCAGTATCAGACAGATCGATGGAAACTATAATATGCAAATGAAGAAAAGTTAAAGTTATACGATAAAAATACATTTACGACAAAGAAAGGAGTTCTATGAACATTCGTGCATCAAGTGAAGATTATTTAGAAGCTGCCCTTATTCTTCACAAGAAAATAGGTCTGGTGCGTTCCGTTGATTTTGCACGGCATATGGGGTATTCAAATGCCAGCATCAGCTTTGCTGCTTCAAATCTGAGAGAGGGCAAATTTCTCGTAATGGACACGAATGTAAAGTTTTCTGCTGATAAAAAAGTGTGCTTCACTTTGAATCTTTACTCTGTCAAATTGATTTTGGGCAAGACACTTAAGAGTACATTATTGAGGTCCCGGACGAGGTTGCGACTCTCATGGATACTTACGAACGCACTGAAGCGGCCTATTATCTGCGGAGATATCGCCACAAGGCATATTACTCCCTAGATCGTGGCGATGGCATTGAACATGAAATCCTGTTTGTAGCTTATACTCCCTGCGAGATTTATGAGCGCAAGGTAACAACGGAACAGCTTCATGCAGCTATTTCAGCTTTGTCGGACAAACAAGCTAAGCGAATCTACGCACACTACTTTATGGGCATGAGCAAGTCGGCCATTGCCAAAGCGGAGGGCATTGGCGAAAGCGCCGTCCGGGACAGTATCAATCGGGCATTACAGAACATTGAAAAATTTTTAAAACAAATTCTCTGATATGCCTGCGAAATAGTTCAAAAAATGAAACGGTTTATGAAGGACATATTTTTTCACTTCACTTGTTCCTTGAAAACTAAATAAAAAGATGACCTGGATACGTACGGGGTGTAGCTGAGAGACAGGCCCGCCATGACCCACATGATTAGAGAATGTGGTGAGCGATTTTGCCCATGTCGTAGGCAGACAGTTGCTGGTCTGCTGTTAGAAGCTATGCTCCTGATAATGATACTTTCGTATAGTCACAGCTTGAGCGTTGAAGCGACCTAGCAGGTCATAAGCCGTCGCACGCAATGAGTACGATCCGCCATCAGTATGGAGGAAGGGAAAATCCCTATGAGGGTGGACAAGCTTTTACCCGTCCAGGCATCTGTAAAAAAGTAAACTCAAAAACAAAAGTAGGATAGGCTGCGTCGTAATTTAGCATCCAGTAAAATGATGATTTAATCAGACGGCGTAGCTTATTCTATTTCTAACAAATCTTTTGAAAAGAGGAGGTTTGCGAATTATGAGTCGTAGATTATTCCGTGGAGATATTTTCTATGCCAACTTAAATCATGGGATTGGTTCAGAACAAAGTGGTTATCGCCCTGTTCTAATCATTCAAAATAATATAGGCAATAGATTTAGTCCAACGGTCATCGTAGCGGCAATCACAGGGAAAATTCACTACAAAGCAAAATTACCGACCCATTTAGTATTGGATTTTTTTCCTGAATTATCGATTCCGTCAATGGTAATGTTGGAGCATTGACACTGGTCTTGGTATCTGCAATATTGATCATGAAGTAAAAAAGCTGACGGACAAACTTGTTACCGCCGTTGCCACTCATATTTATTGGGACCATATTGGAGGACACAGATACTATCCTGATTTTTACGCCCATGAAGCAGAGCTGAACTGGCTTTCCGGCGGCTTTCCTCTGACAATGGATACGATTCGCAGCATGGTGGTTGATCGCTGCGATTTACCGGATGGATATGATGTCGGAACCTATGAGTTCTTTCGGGGTACGCCCACTCGGACTCTGCATGATCACGACGTGATTGACATCGGAGGCCGGGTTATAGAAATCCTGCATACGCCGGGACACTCCCCGGGGCATATGTGCTTCTGGGGAAAAGAGCGGGGCTATCTTTTTACCGGGGATCTTGTTTATAAGGACACATTGTTTGCCTATTATCCGTCCACAGACCCGGCGGCTTATCTTGAATCATTGGAAAAAATCTCTGCTTTGCCGATGAAGCGGGTATTTCCTGCGCACCACAGTCTGGACATACATCCGGAAATCTTAATCCGCATGCGCGACGCTTTCCGCCAGTTGAAGCAGGAAGGAAAGCTTCATCACGGAAGCGGAACATTTAATTATGATGACTGGGCAGTATGGCTGTAACAGCCAATATCTTGTGTGAGTAATACCAATACTTTTTCCGTTCCGTGTTACAGGTGGAAACCAAATCGCAAATATATGTAATGGTATAAAGTTGACAATGCAATATAACCCAAGATGATAGACATGATCTTATTGAAAAATAGGATCACTTTTTTATTTTGAATCATGTCGGAGAAAAACTGACCGATCATGGCATATAAAGCTGGTGCTCCGAAAACAAGTATCGTAAAAAAGATCGCCATATAAAGAATCTTTATACCAGCAATATTTAATTGAGGAAAATAAATTGTTACGACAGGCATCACGGCAATGATCGCCTTTGGATTGAAAAACTGCATCAGGAATCCTTCCCAAAAACCTATTTTCGTAATAACAGCGTTGTTTAAGTTAACATCAGATCGGAAGATTTTATAAGCTAAATATAGCATGTATATCCCGCCAATTAAGCTGATGGGCCATAAGTCATGGGATGGAAGCAACAGGCTGCCAAAATATCCAATTAATATATAAAGGGCGAAAATAGCAAAACTAACACCGGCATAAAAAGGTAGTCCGTCTTTGAATTTTCGGTTTAATCCAATATTGGCAGCGGTAATCGTTACAGGGCCAGGTGTATACATAATGGTGATTGAATAAATAATCATTTGCAGCATTGTTGTTTTCCCTCCTAACTAGTGGTACAATTGATTATAAGTCATTTGTATGGAATGAAACAATTTATATATTGTATTAGAGACAAGTTCGATTGATTGTATCAAATACAATGGGCGGAAGATGATATAAAAAGAAGGTAATGCGATGAAACTGGATCAATATGGGAACGAAATAGGCTGGGTGCCGAAAATAAATACAAAGGATGATGTCCCTATCTATCAAGCCCTTGTTCAGGCAATACAAGATGATATTAATAAAGGGATACTGATGCGTGGTTATAAAATGCCGCCGCAACGGGTATTAGCCAACCAAATTGGGGTTAATCATGGTACCGTTACAAGAGCGTATAAAATTTGCGAAGAAAAAGGTTTGGTTAAGGGTATTGTTGGCAAAGGGACATTTATTGCTGCAAGCCCTGGCTTGCCCATATCATTATTAACGGATCATAAAGGCACTGATTTAATTAGTTTGGGTATGGCAGTCCCTCTTTATGAATGCAATTCCTTTATTGAAGCGCTTGTTAAACAAGTTGGGGATTCGATGGATTATGAATTGGCCATGACGTATTGTCCGCCGGAAGGACATATTAAACATCGCTATGTTGCAGCGAATTGGTTAATGCAGTATAAAATGAATGTTGCTGCTGAAAACATTCTCATTACTTCGGGAACACAAAATGCATTGTCTATTATCCTTATGACACTTTTTAATAAAGGGGATAGAATCGTTGTTGATGAGTACACATATACAGGATTGATCAGTTTAGCATCCGATATGAATGTGATTCTGGTTCCTGTTTTTGGGGATGAAAAGGGAATGGATATTGAAGCTTTAAAGTCCACCTGTAAACGGGAACAACCGAAAGGCATCTATATCATGGCAGATTACCAGAACCCGACAACAGTAACCTTGAGTGTGGAAAAAAGAAAAGCACTGGCGAAAGTGATTGAAGACAATCATTTACTGCTTCTGGAAGACGCTACGTTTAGCTTTAGTCTGGAAAAGAAAATGAAGCCGATCAGCGCATATATTCCGGAACAGAGTTTGTATATAATGGGTACATCAAAAGCAATTAGCCCTGCTTTTCGTATATCGTACATTGCCGCTCCGTCATCTCTGGTTGAGAAGTTATCCCATGGACTGAACAACATCATCTGGATGGCTTCGCCATACACCTCAGAAATTGTATCGCTTCTGCAATCCACTGGGGCATATGAACTCATAGAAGAAGAAAAAATCCGATTGCTGAAAGAACGGAATCAACGCTTCGATGAGATTATGACCGGCTACGATGTGCTGCCGGCACCAACTTCATGTTATCGATTTATTCAGCTGCCTGGCAGCTACGATGATATTGAGTTGGAATACATGGCATTAGAAAAGGGTGTTCAGATTTTATCTGCGAATCGATTTTATGTCGGATCGAAACCTGGGAATCCAACGATTCGGTTAGCTGTCAGTGCACCAAACACGATGGAAGAACTGGGAATCGCACTTAGGAGCATCAAAGAATTATTGGATCATTATCCAAGACGAAAAAGTCTCTACCCAGTTCTGTAAAGAGATTAAATAAGAGTGATGGAGGAATTTAATTTTGAATATACAAATATTTGGAAAATCGAAATGCTTTGATACAAAAAAAGCCGAGAGATACTTTAAAGAGCGAGGCATAAAATATCAGCTCATTGATATTATTCAGAAAGGGATGAGCAGAGGGGAATTAAACAGTGTGAATCAAGCAGTTGGTGGATATGAAAAGCTGATTGATCCGAACTGTAAAGATAAGCAATTATTGGGACTGGTGAAATATCTTAGAGAGGAAGATCAAGGGGAAAAAATTCTTGAAAATCCCAAGTTGATCAAAACGCCAGTTGTTCGGAATGGAAATAAAGCAACAGTTGGTTATGAAGCAGATATATGGAAAACTTGGGAATAGATCGCCCAGGGTTACCGTCTGAAAGGAATTGAGCAAATAGGGCGAGAGCGGATTGAGAGAGAATGAAATGATGATAAAAATAACAGATTATAAAGACTTACAACTAAAAATAGAAAAAGAAAAATATATACTAATATTTTTTTCTTCTCGAGATTGCCATGTGTATGAAGCGATATGGAAAGAAGCGTATAATAATGACAAAGGGACAATCATGGTTCGAGTGAGTAGTATAAGAAATAAACTGCCAAAGTTGGATATTGAGTCGATTCGAGGGCAAGGGTATCGGCTGACAATTAGTTAGTCACTTATCACAAATAACAATAAATAAAGTAATGTTAGAAAACGTTGTGTCTGCAATTATCAGAGGCAACGTTTTTTTATCCAATAAGAAATATCGTTTCTTATTGGATAAAATGGGGAGTGCAGAGGGGGCACCCGTCGCCGATGAAGGAGGGTGCTCAGGCTGCTTGCAGCCGCCGCCTTTTTTCCCCAGGCTTGCCTGGAAAGGAAAAACGGACAGCAGTTCGCAAGGCGAACTGGAGGTGTAGCCGTTGGGTTCCCTAGCGGAAGTGGAGAAGCCACTTTTTTTTGATTTCTAACAATTTGGTAAGAAAAGACGTTAGTGGCTTACAACATGATAGTATAAAAAATATGCCTTTTCGTCTGATTATGACAAATGGATAAAGGCGAGCTATGTACGTTGCAGGAAATCGCACGAACAATACAAAGAAGGAGTGACAAATTTGAAAAAAACAATCTCAGTAATATTAGCAATTATGCTGATCTTTGGATTCATAGAGGGATCATTGAATCAGCTGATGATTTCTTGATTACTTATCCTGAAGCGAAAGTGTTTGATCCGAATGGGAATCCGACAGAGGATTTATGCGAAATAAGCGGCGCAGATTTCACAGATTATCTATCAGGAGACCCAACAGAAACAGGGGTTAATATTCTTAAAACGATTCCTTTGGGTACTTATCATTTAACATATGCCGTAGTGGACAAAGAGGTTGTAACCAAGAATTATGAAATCATTGTGCGCAATCCAAAACTTACGTATGCTGCAGGGGAAGGCGGAAGCATTACAGGAGAAACCACACAAACGGTTGAGCCTGGTGAGCACGGAACAATAGTAACCGCAACGCCTGACGAGGGGTACATTTTTACCCAGTGGAGCGATGGCGTTACAACTGCCTCAAGAACGGACACAAATGTTTCGGCAGATTTGTCTGTAACAGCAGAATTTGAAACGCCGCTGACGATTCATATCGACGAAAGCTCTGTAGGAGATACTCTGCAAGAAAAAGTAGAAATTATATTAGATGGCAAGTCAACTAAAAGCGTAGCAGGATTAAACATAATTGCAGGAGAACTGACGGATACGGATGTTTTGTGGATTTCAAATAACCCGACAGAGCTTGAAACATTAAGCATAACAGATAATGCCAGCTTTACAGAGGATACACTTCCAGATAGTGCTTTTCAGGATTTGAAAAAATTGAAAAGTGTAACGATAGATTTAGATACAACGGAATCTTTAAGCTTTGGAAATTATGCTTTTCATTATTGTTATTCACTTGAAGCTGTTGACATACCACAAGCTGTAGATTTTGGTGTTGCAGCTTTTCGAAATAATTATAAACTGACCCAAGTTTTATTGCCAAAGGCCAAAAGCTTTGGCGGTAATTCATTTAATGAATGTCAGGCTTTAACGGAGATTCGTTTACCGAACACTGAAGCCGTGGGTGTTGCTTCCTTTGTGCATTGCATTCGTCTAAAAAATGTAGATTTGCCAAAGCTTGAAGTAGTAAAATATCAGACGTTTTGCATGTGTGATGAATTAGCAAATGTTAATTTAACAAATGTTAAAGAATTTAAAGATTACATTTTTTGGAACTGCAAAAAACCAATAGAAATGAAATTGGGAAGTGTTCCTCCTACTGTTATTTTTGATTCTGAACAACCGCATTCAGGAACCTTTGGTCAATGCATGTATGAAGGCTCCTCAAAAGTTTTAATCCCTGAAGAGGCTCTTGAAGCATATAAGGCAACTGACGGCTGGGATGAAGATTCATATTCCTGGTACGGTTGGCCGGCAGAAACCTACAGCCTGCAAAGCTCCGATAATTCTTTGTCTGGTTTAAAAGTAGATGGAATGACGATCGAGAACTTTACCCCGGAGACGACTACCTATGATTTAGGCAGTACGACAAAATCAAGTATCACCATTACCGCTGCCGAAAATGACGAAAATGCATTGATTACGGGAGATGTAGGTACGCTTAATATGATGATCGGCTCAAATACATTTTCCATTACCGTAACCGCAGAAAATGGTTCAATAAGGGTATACACCCTTACCGTGAAGAGGGAAGCCTCATCGGAAAGCGAATCCGGCGATGATAGTTCTTCTGGTGGAAGCAGTAGTGGTGGAAGCAGTTCCAAGTCGAAATCAGAAACGAATCAGGCATCCATAGCCGTCATTGTGAATGGGGAAGCACAGAATGCCGGAAAAGAAACAACGACAACGGAAAAAGGTAAATCCACAGTTAACGTAGAGGTTGATAACAAAGTCATTGAAAACAAAATCGATGAAGCCGTTAAAACAAACATAACAGGGACAGGCAATGTCATTCAAGTTCCGGTCGCTGACACAAAGTCGGAGATGGCGAAAGTAGAGCTGACTGGAGATATCGTTAAAAAATTGGAAGAGAATCAGTTTGATGTTTCTGTGAAACGGGACAATGTGGAATATGTCATCCCGGCAGAAGAGTTCATCATCAGCACAGTGGCTGATCATCTTGGTGTTGCAGAAACTGATTTGGCAGACATCAAGGTTGAAGTAAAAATCACCAAGCTGGATGAAATGGTGGTTGGAAAGTACAACGAAATTGCGAAGTCCAACGGTGCCGAGCTGGTATTCCCGCCGGTATCCTTTGAAGTGGTGGCCAAAACTACAAAGGCTGATGGAAAAACCGGAGAAGAAGAAGTCTGCAAATTCAGCAACTATGTAAAACGAGTTATGGAGATACCTTCTGGCGTAGATCCAAGTAAGGTCACAACAGGGATTGTATTTAACCCAGACGGCACTTACAGCCACGTGCCGACAACATTATATCAAAAGGACGGCAAGTGGTATGCTAGTTTGAATTCCTTGACGAACTCAAACTACTCCGTTGTGTGGAATCCTGTAACAGTTAAATCTGTTGAAAAGCATTGGGCAAAAGATGCGGTCAATGATATGGCATCAAGACTTGTAATCTTTGATCCTGAAAAATTTGAACCGAATAAAGCGATAACAAGAGCAGACTTTGCAGAATATATTGTGAGAGCTTTGGGGCTTTACAGAGAAGAATCCACCTACGAGAACAAGTTCAAGGATGTAAGCGGTACTGGTGAAAGAACCTTGGCAATCCGGATCGCCAATGAATATGGAATTGTTTCAGGATATGCAGATGGTACCTTTAGAGGAGAAACTCAGATCACAAGAGAAGAGGCTATGACCATGTATCAAAGAGCCATGGAGATTACCAAACTGACTGGAAGTGATGACACGAGGTATCAAAATTACACAGATTATGCGAAAGTAAGCAGCTGGGCAGAAGACGCTGTAAAAGAAGTGTTGTCAGCGCATGTGCTTAATGGAACCACAGCAACGACCATTTCACCGAACTCAGACTTGACTTATGCAGAAGCAGCACAGGCGATTCAGAATCTGTTGGTGGAATCAAAACTGATTAACAAATAATAATAAAAGCAGAGCGCAACGAAAACACAAATTTCATAAATGATATTTAAAGGCATCGGGACAAAATTCTGATGCCTTTATTTTATTATGCAGGAAATATCGCTGCAAGCGGATGTCGGAATAACAAAGAAAGCACCGAAACCGTTGTCGCCCTTGCGGCGACATGTGGAAATAGGGAGCATATACCGGAAACATCCGGACACTTTGCCGGCTTCTCAGCATCAATGTTTCTGTTCCGGGGAAAGGGCACGAGACTTTGCTACAGCCAATTCCTTATGAAGGTGCGCAGCCATAAAAACAGTAATAACGGCAGAGATAACATCAGAAATTGGTTGCGCATAAAGTATGCCATTTATACCCCAAATCATCGGGAGAATAAGAATGATGGGTATAAGGCAAATTCCCTGTCTGCAAGCACCAAGGATAAAACCTTCTTTCGCTTTTCCCAGCACAAGGAAAAGTGATGAATATACAGAATAAAAACCAAAAAGCAGGAAAGAAAAACCGTTTGCTTGGAGTGCTGCTTGACCGACATTGATCATTTCAATATCCCCTTTTGTAAATTGAGAAATGATTGTTGTGGGGAATAAAGCCATTACTAATCCAAAGATTACACAAAATATCGTTGACCATGTTATGGAAGTTTTGATTGATTCATGTAAGCGTTCGTATTTTTTTGCCCCATAGCTATATCCTGCGATTGGCTGGAAGCCTTTAATAAATCCGAATACCATCAGACTTCCCATAGAAATAATTCTTGTTACAGCACCCATTCCGGCAATCACAGAATCTCCATATTCTTTTGCCTTCATATTGATAAGTGCAAGGGCAAGACTGGTCAATAACTGGAATACCAGAGTCGGAATACCTATTTTCAAGATTTCAGATATAATTTTTTTTGTAAAACAGCATTCCTTCATACTAAAATTAAATACACTTTTTTTCCGAAGTACGTAGCACAAATATACCAATGTAGTAACAATTTGTGATATGGCTGTAGCGATTGCAGCGCCAGCTACACCTAAATTCAGGACATAGATAAAGACCGGGTCTAAAATCATATTCAGCACAGCACCTGTCAGCAATGCACACATAGTGGTTTTGGCAGCGCCTTCGCTTGTCACGATATTGTTCATTGTGACATTAAATACGTTGAAAATTGATGAAATTACATAAATACTTGCATAAGTTACTGCATAGGGAAATATGCTCTCAGTTGCACCTAAAAGTTTCAGAATTGGATTTAGAAAAATGATAGTGCAGATAATAACTACCGCTCCAACAAAAATACTGCTGTATAGAGCGGTACTGGCAACTTTATTTGCGGTTCCTTTTTCCCCACGTCCTAATAATCTGGAAATATAGGATGCAGCGCCATTTCCAAATAGCAGACCTAATCCTACGACAATCTGCCCAAGGGGAAATGCGACAGTAATCGCACCCATCTGACTGGTTCCCAGTCCTCCAACAAAGTAAGCATCTACCAGATTGTATAACGCATTGATCATCATACCAATCATGGTAGGGAGTCCCAGTGCTAAAAGCGCTTTTGGTATAGGTGCATTTCCCAGCAATTCCATTTTCTTGTTATTTCCATTCATGATTAATACTCCTTTGCTCTTGACATAAGATTTAAAATATAGTACTATAAATTATAGTAATTTGTCAGCGAAACTTATAGTACTATAATTTATAGTACCTGTCAAGAAAAAAGGAGGGCAATTATGGCAACAATAGATTTGATTGTATTAGGGATATTGAAAAAAGAATCTTTAAGTGCATATGATATTCAAAAATTAGTAGAGTATCGCAACATATCTAAATGGGTGAAAATTAGTACACCGTCAATATATAAAAAAGTAATTCAGCTGGAGGAAAAAGGATACATTAAAAGCAATATCGTAAAAGAAGGAAAAATGGCCGAGAAGGCTGTTTATTCTTTGACATGCGAGGGAGAAATAGAATTTGAAAAATTAATGCTAGGAATTTCTTCTCAACCAATTAGTGTTTTTTTGGATTTTAATGCTGTAATAGTGAATTTGACCAGCCTGACACCGGAAAATCAAAAATCGTGTTTAACAAATATTGAAAGCAATGTGAAAACTCTAAAGACATATTTAGAAGAAAACATCAGTTTGAAAGAAAATTTGCCAGAGATTCCCGAAATGGGAAGGGCTGTTTTACAACAGCAGTTTATATTGGCTCAAGCAATTGAAACATGGGTTGTCTCACTAAAAAAGGCCTTTAAAAATCTGTAATTAAAGTCAGATCAGACGTTTACAATATGGGATACTAAGGGCTAGTGTCTGTAGGAGTACGAAGAGAACAAAGAAAAGTATGAGATATATTCAAACCTTTGACTTTTGTGCATGAGGTGGGAAGCTACTTTTCTGTCATAAAAGCAATCGCGGCAGGCAATCATTTTATGGGCGTTATAAGATGATGCTTGTAGTAAAGAAGACGCAATCTACGGCGGAGAAAGAATACACTCCGCCGTATTTTTGTGCGATTGCTGCAATACTTTTTGTGCCAAGACCATGGTTTTCCCTTGTGCCTATCGGCATGTCATCCGCAAACTCCACCTTTCCTTCGTAGTTGTTGGTAACTTGTATGAAGAGCTTATCGTTTTTGCTTTTGCAGACAATTTTTATGTATCTGTCATTTACGTTCAAAATACCCTTGCAGGCATTGATGGCATTTTCGATGACATTTCCAAAAATAACGCAAAGATCCATATCTGATACGGTATTTTCCTCTGGAAGGACAATTTGGGTTTCTACTTCAATTTCTTCCTTTTTTGCATGCGTGATATAAGAATATAGAATCAAATTAACCGTGTAATTACTGCAATATTTTTCCACCACAGTATCGTCGATTGTTTGTTCTACCTCTGCAATATAGTTTTTGTGCCGCTTTCTTGTTGTTGTCTGCAAGGTAGGAATTGATCAGATTTAAGTGGTGCCGCATATCGTGGCGATATAATATTGTTTTTTCTTGTGATTCTTCCAATGCTTCAAAATGCAGCTGCGCAGCTGTTACTTGCGAGATTAATACATTTTGTTCATCTTGCAAAATGAGCTGCTCTCTGGTTTGTCTGAAAAATCGTAGAATTAGAAAATAAACGGAAAAAACCATAATAAATAGCAGCACACCATACTTCACACTGAACCGATCGATTACCTCGTTGATATTATACATTCCAATGGAATAAATAAGGGCAGAGTATGAAATCGGGATCATAGAAAATCCTAACCAGCCTTTATCAGTGTTGCGCAGCATATAAAGAAAGGGTGGACGGATATATTTATAAATCATAAACCATGTGGGCAGATAAAGGATATAGCAAATAATGTTTGCCATATCCTTGCTGGAGCCAATAAAAAACGCAATACTTAGGCCAATCATAGAGAAGGACGTACTGATTGCAACAAGTGTCCAAAGAATAAAAAATACCTTGATTGCTTTAAACTTTGATACAAACACAAATGCGAAAAATACCGGAAGGTGGACAAGAAGGGGATACAGCTTCATAAAAAATGGATAACCGTAATGGAGCAAAATAAATCCATCGCAAATAATCACAACGGCCGCATAAAGCCCCATCAGATAGCGGTTCTTCTTGTATTTGATTTCGCAATCCAGGAGCATATACATCGCACTGATTGCAAAAATAAGGCTTAGAATCGATCTTATATAATCCAGCATGTTTACTCCTCGAATGCAAATGTAATATACGCCGCTTTAACAGTGCTGTAATTTACCTTTGCCACTGGCACTAAGGCAAGGGACTGCATTTTAATTTCCCTTTGGCGGATCGTATTGATCTGTCCCATATTAATGATATAAGAGCGATGTGTCTTGATAAAGCAAGGAGTTGAGAGAAGCTCCAGTTCAAGCTCACTCATAGACCCGATGGCTTCAATAACAGAGCCGTCGGTCAGATGATAGAGTATGGTTCTGCCGATTACTTCTGCAAACTCTAACCGGTTGAAATAAATTCTGGTCAACCCTGTCTTGCTTTTTATTAAAAAACCCGCACCCCAATTGGAGTTCCGTTTCAGAAATCACCTTATCCAACAAGACAAACAGCTTTTCTTTCCAAACAGGCTTTAGTGCGTAATAATACGCATCCACGGAATATGACTCAACTGCAAATTCAGGAGAAGAGGTCATAAAGATGATTTTAACATCCTGATTGAATTGCCGTATTTCCTTGGCCGCATCCATTCCCGTCATAAAAGGCATTAAAATATCCAACAGCACCAGATTGTATTGCTGCCCACTCTCCATTGATGCAATTAAATCAACAGCACTCTGAAATGCTGTAAATTTAATATTATTTTTATCTCTTTGTAAAGACTGATAGTCTCCTATAATGGAAACCACATTTGAAAGATCTGCTATGTTATCATCGCAAATGGCTATTTTCAACATAAAACCCCCGCCTAATCCTATTATTTTACAAACATAGTATACCATGAAGTAATCCTATGAGATAGTCGTTTCATGTCCGAAAATGGGACGTTTCATGCATACGGCATTTTTTGTTGGATAAAGCTGGTACAATTCTAGTGAAATTAAAAATGGAGGAAAACCTTATGTATTATATTATTGTAGCTGCAGCCATTATTGTGGCGATTATTTTTTTGGATTATTTCTGTACAGCGTTCTCTTGTGGTAATGGATGAAAACATTAGTAATGCCATGTCACAAATTGGGGTTCAGTTATCCTCAAGATGGGATGCGCTTGACTTCACTTTTGGACTTAACCAAGGGATATGCCGAACATGAATACAAGACGATAACAGAAATCATTCAAGCAAGACGCTCTATCACCAAGGACTCTTCACCTGACGATGTGAGGAAACAGGAAAATATTATTGCTGAGGCTATGGGGAAAATTATGATCGTCGCAGAAAGCTA
Source organism: Anaerovoracaceae bacterium (assembly GCA_963665645.2). Taxonomy (GTDB): domain Bacteria; phylum Bacillota; class Clostridia; order Peptostreptococcales; family Anaerovoracaceae; genus Anoxybacterium. The sequence goes on from CAXXQN010000007.1 coordinate 512,076, forward strand.
TCCGGATTTAAAGGCGGATAGTGCCTACATGAAAACAATGGATGGTGTGAATCAATATGAAAATATGGTTCGTACCCAGCAGGCTGATTTATAACGATAGCGTGACAAAGTTAAACCGTGCCATCCGTATGTTCCCTACCTCAATGATTGCAGGGATGATTGGATTTTTCCAATCGTGCTTATTTAGAAGCAGAGAATGATGAATATAAAGAGGCTTATATGTAATCAGCCAAGTATAGTATGGTCGAAAAACAAGTTAAGTGAATGTGTGTAAAGATTTAACATCTTGTAGCTATTAGGAGGAAGAAAAAGTGAAATTTGAAAGTAAATTAGTGATGGTGTTGACGTTGATTTTATGTGTTTTTGCAATGACTGCATGCGGTGGGGGTACGGAAGAGGTTGCTGGTGCAGAATGGCCTGCTCAGTTTTCTGAAGTTCCGGCATTTACTGCAAGCCCCATTGAAAATTTGGAGGTAGTTTTTTCATAACAACTTACATTTTTATCATAGAATAAAGGAGAAATTATGAAACGTATTAAAATATGGATCTTAACGATTTTGGTTATGGTTATGGTTATGTCCGTGCCTATGACAAGTACTAGTTTTGCCGCTGTCAAAGACTACGCAACACTAGAGTGTGAAGTTACTTCTTGACCCGGGGGATAACCCAAACAACGTTGGCACAATAAAAGTTACACTTACTGGAGTGGTGGGTCAACAAATTGACAAAGATCATGTAAATTTTGCAATGTTACCAGAGGCTTATTATTATCGTGGTTATCCATCTATCGGACATCCTGACTGTAATGGTCAAGCATTTTTGTAACACCTTTGCCTAATTTTTTTATGCTGCATACCTTGCTTCATAAGGTGTTTTATAACTGTTGAACATATGTGGCCTTACATGGTTGTACCATGTGTATGCAAAGTCCTCTACGGCAGTATTGAGCTCTTCATCATTATGATAGTAATGCAGGTTGATCAATTCGTTTTTTAATGTATTAAAATAACGCTCCATTGGGGCATTGTCATATGGATAACCGGCTTTACTCATGCTTTGTTTGATACCAACGGATTCACAGCATTCTGTAAATGCTTTTGAGGTATACTGCGACCCCTGATCGCTGTGTAGAATTAATTTGCCTTTTATATATGGCTGCGAGTTCAGGGCTTTCTTCAGAGTACGAATCGCTAAATCACTGGTAATCTGCTTATCAGTGATGCTTGCAATTATACTACGGTCATGCAGATCCAAAATAGAGCAGTTGTACCTCTTGCTGCCATCAGTCAGGAAAAGATATGTAAAATCAGTACACCATTTTTGATTTATCTCTTCTGCTAAGAATTTCTGGTTAATGAGATTCGGGAAAACCTTATGTGCTTTGCCTTTCTCATAGTGGTAATTCTTTTTGCGGACGATTGAATATAAATGAAGTTCTTTATTCATGTATTTATGAACTGTGGGATTACTCAGGATGATATTTTTACGTGCTAAAAATACACGGATACTTCTGTATCCGTCCACACCGCCGTGTTCATGATAAAGAGTGGTTATCATCCTAAATGCTTCCTCTTTTTGCGCATAATAACTGGCTTTCTTGTTTTTAAGAAAGTGATAATATGCATTTGGATATATATGTAACCGACGTAAAAGCCATCTGGTTCCTAATGTTTTAGAATGTTCCTGAATGAATCGATAAGCCTCTAATCGATTTCCTTCGCAAAGAACGCCGCCGCTTTTTTTAAGAAGTCATTTTCCTTTTGAAGCTCTGTTAATTCTTTGCGTAGGCGAAGGTTCTCTTTCATGTAATCATAGTCTTCCTTGGCTTCCTTATTTATTTGGCATTCTTCACGGAACTGATTAACCCAATTTGAAATGCTGGCTTTAGATACACCATACTCTTCAGATAGGCTAACCAGGGTACGTCCTTCTTCTAAGTGGAGACGTACAATTTTCTTCTTAAATTCTGTTTCGTAGTGTGGTTGGTGCTTCATAATGTTAACTCCTTCATTTAATAAGATTATATCTTATTAGACTATGGTGTTACAATTATGTTATATCACATCACCTGACCATTCCCCTAACCAAGAAGCTTATGAAAAAGGTGGGGATTTTCCTATAACAGGTCACCATATTGTTCTATCACATACTGAATCGATTGTTGTATCGAGAGATAAATTGACTGAAACTTTTATTGAACTTGGAGAAGCAAGAGGTGGACCAAAGGTTCCATTAAAGCTTATTCCTGTTGTTGAAGGTTCTAAAATGACGATAACGCTAGGATCTGGTACCAACTACTTTTCAGATGAGCTGAGATGGGATCACGCATTCAAAGGGACAAAACCCGTTAGTGACGACACGAGGAGGCAAAGCGATTTATTACCAAATGTGGGCTGGCGATAAGGCACAATCGTATACCTTTAAAAAGACCACAAATGATGAAGGAACATTTCGAATATACACATTCCCTGGCATGTATCTTAATTTAGTCGGCGATATTGCTTTTTTATGTAGTAACCGAAGCAGAAGCGAAAGCCTTGATGGCAAACCCTAACAATCTGCCAACGGAAATGAGGACCAATCAGTATTACCGCTACCCCAACTGCCTCAAAGGTGTTGGTAAACGAAAGAGCGGTCAGTTTTGAGGCATACAACATAAAGGGCAACAACTACTTTAAGCTTCGGGATCTTGCAAAAGTGGTATCGGGTACGGACAAGCAGTTTTGCAGTAGGATATGACAATGGGACAAGCGCCATCACCCTTACCAGCGGAGATCCATACACCATTGTAGGCGGCGAGCTTTCAAATGGTGCTGGCAAGGCAAAACCCGCCTTACCTACCACATCAAAAATCTACGTAAACGGCAATGAAACGCCATTTACTGCTTACAATATCGGCGGCAACAACTATTTCAAGTTGCGGGATGTGGCAAAGGCGTGTAATATCGGTGCTTGGTTATGATAATGCAACGAAAGTGATTACCATTGATACAAAGGTTAATTATTAGTCACCACCAGTAAGGTATGAGGCAGAGAGCCATTCCAGTTTAAATGGGAATGCGAAGGCTGCAGAACATGCTGATGCATCAGGTGGAAAGGCAGTTGTGGATATTTATCAAAATGGAGACTCTCTTACTCTTAACAATTGCCCCGCTGCAAAGGCAAACTGCATCATTAAGTAATTAGATATATTTTAAGAATAACCTTACAGATAAAGCGAAAGGGAAAAAAGAAGAATGAAAACACAAAGTTACAAAAAAGGATGGGCCTTTGTTCTTACACTGGCCATGGTTTTTACCACCCTATTCGGAGGCTTCGGCTTCCTGGGGATAAATGGGATGGTGGAAGAGGCTTACGCTGATACAACACAAAGAACCACAACATTGGATTTGACCAGCATGTTGGCTACAGATAACGTAAGTGAGGGTTGGGAATGGGATGGAGCGTCGATGCTGACGCTAAAAGGGATAAATTTATCGACGGCTTCACCAACCGGTATAATCCTGCCTACTGGTGCATCCATTATTCTGAGTGGAGACAACCATGTAGAGTCTATTCAGGCAAACGGTGAGTCCAGTTACGGTATCTACGCTACTAATGGAGTGACTATTTCTGGAGACGGCATGCTAATAGTAACCGCTGGAGCTGTCACCACAGAAGCTATAGGTACTAACCCTAGCACTGGCATTTATAGTGGAGGGACAATGACCATTAATGGAGGTACAGTAATAGCATCCGGCGGAAATGCTTCACGTATAGACTACTCTATGCGCGTTCCTTATAGCTTTGGTATTGAGATTGAAAGTGCACTGACCATTAATGGGGGAACAGTAACAGCATCCGGCGGAACTTGTAATGGGAACAGTGGTAGTAGTTATGGCATTTGGGGAGGTCATGATTTGAACATGAATGGCGGTATATTGAATGTATCTGGCGGTTCTGTTATCTCACCAGAATACGGTATTAGCCGCGGTTTATATTTTAATAGGTATATTCGATTCAACGGTGGAACCACAACGATTACTACAACTGATGGAGCTCCTCAACAAATTGCCGTGTACGGAGCCGGGGGAATAAATTTCGGCCCAGGGCAGGGGATATCGGCACCTGTAGGCGCGGGCCTTAGTACAGATACCCACTTCATAAGAACAGAACCAGGTGGCACTACCAGCGCGGCAATCGCAACAATAAGTCCAACACTACTTGATACAGTTTCAATCAGCGGGCAGGCAAAGGTAGGACAAACCCTTTCTGCTACAGTTTCTCCAAGTGCAGCGATAGTTACATATCAATGGAGAGCAGAAGGAATAAATATTGCCACGGCCACAGGAGAAACCTACACGGTACAAGCTTCTGAACTGGGCAAAACCATCACGGTAACAGTAACGGCAACGGGTGGTTATTCAGGAGAGGTAACAAGTGCACCGACAAATGCAGTTACTGATCCTTCCATAACGGCGGCGAGTATCACTATGACAGCACCTGTAGCAGGAGCAACTCCAGAGATTGTGGGTAATGTTGAAGCCACAACAGCTAATTCGGATTACACAGTAACAGGGGTTACATGGAATCAGGCTATGACAGGAGGCGGAAAATTCAAGGCGGGTACGACATACACTGCAACAATTGGATTAACCTCAAAGAATGCAAAAGAGTTTCAGCTGACGGCATTTACACCTACAGTAGCAGGCTCGGCTTCTGTAAGCACCACTGCGACAACAGGAACAGGAACAGGAAATACAGTAAGTTTTACGGTGACTTACGCGCCGACGGTTTCATTAGCAGTAAGCAGTATATCGGTAACGACGCAGCCTACAAAGCTAACTTATACGGAAACAGCCGACGGGGTATTAGAATTGAACGGAATGATAGTAACAGCAACGAATAATGATGGTACAACAGCATCTGCTATATTTACAGATGGAACGGCTGCAGGCTATACCGCAAACCCGGCGAATGGAAGCACACTTACAGTGGCGGGAGACAATGGCCACTCCGTAACAATAACCCATACAGCATCTAGCAGAACCACAACGACTGGCGCATTAACATTATCAGCTAACACAGCCAAGGCAATCACAGCATTTAACTTTAATGGGCTAACACCAAATATAGCCGGGACGATCAATGAAGCAGGCAAAACCATAGCGCTTACAGTTCCATACGGAACGGATGTGACTGCTTTGGTACCGACAATAACCCATACAGGGGCAAGCGTATCGCCAAATACAGGAGTAGCACAGAACTTTACGATCCCGGTAACATACACGGTAACCGCAGCAGATAGCTCAGCCCAAGCCTATATAGTCACTGTTACAGTAGCGGCTAACACAGCCAAGGCAATCACAGCATTTAACTTTAATGGGCTAACACCAAATATAGCCGGGACGATCAATGAAGCAGGCAAAACCATAGCGCTTACCGTACCGTATGGAACGGATGTGACTGCTTTTGTACCGACAATAACCCATACAGGGGCGAGCGTATCGCCAAATACAGGAGTAGCACAGAACTTTACGAGCCCGGTAACCTACACTGTTACGGCAGCGAATAGCTCAACCCAAGCCTATATAGTCACTGTTACAGTAGCGGCTAACACAACCTATACCATCAGCGCAGACACGGCACTGATTAACTTTGGATCACTGACGACAGGCTATGGTTCGGCACCGGCATTACAAACAGTAACAATCACAAACACAGGAAGTCAGATAATTACCCTGACCGAACCTGCGGTTACAAATTCATCAAGCAATTACACCATTGGTTTACTATCCGACACAACCCTTGGCGAGGGCCAGACGGCAACCTTTACCCTGCAGCCTAAGACAGGTCTTGGGGTTGGAACATATAACGAGAACATCCAGATTGTAGGCACAGAAAGTGCGGCAACCAGCGTATCTGTGCAGTTCAGCGTTACTTCTTCAGGCGGCAGTTCGGGCGGCGGTTCCGGCAGCAACAGCCCCAAGGCAACACCTGTCATCGGCACCAGCACAGGCCGTGTAACGGGAAGCCAGCTTAAGGATGCAGCAGATGCAGCCAAGGACGGAGGAACCGTTACCGTCAAGTCCAACGAAACCAGCGAAGTAACCTTGCCAACTTCCGGTTTGGATTCCCTTTCTGGTAAAAACAACAGCCTGACTGTGGTTACAGAAAATGGAACCCTGACCTTTAACAGCAAAGCAGTGGATGCTATGGGCACACAGGCAACGGCTACGGACATCAAAGTAATCGTAGACGATGTTGTGAAGACTACCTTGACAGAAGATCAGCAGACAAAGGTGGGAGATAAAACGGTTTATGACCTGAGCGTTATGTCTGGCGGAAAGCTTATTTCAAGCTTTCATGGCGGCAAGGTCAATGTCAGCATTCCTTATGAGTTAAAGACAGTTGAAACAGCTGAGAATCTAACCGTATGGTACATGGCTGACAACGGAAGCCTGACTGAAATTAACTGCACCTATGATACAAAGACCAAATCAGTTGTCTTTGTGGTAGATCACTTCTCAAAGTATATCATCGGATATGATGATTTGGCTGATTGGGCAAATCCTTTCACTGATGTAAAGAGCAGCGCATGGTACTATGATGCAGCAGCCTTTGTGAATGTGAACGGTTTGATGAAGGGTCAGACAGACACCACATTTGGACCGCAGGCTGCAATGACCAGGGGCATGTTCGTAACAATTCTGGGCAGAATGGAAGGCGTAGATACTTCGGTGTATACAAATAAAAATACATTCTCCGATGTGAAGAGCAATCAGTATGATACCCCATATATAGCATGGGCAAGTGAAAAAGGGATCGTAACTGGAATGGGCGAAGACAAGTTCGCACCCAACGCAGCCGTAACAAGAGAGCAGATGTCTGTCATGATGACCAACTACATGAAATTTAAAGACCAGGGACCAAAGGGTGAATGGGCAATTCAGCTTACCTACGGCGACCTTGAGAAGGTTTCCTCTTGGGCGGATGAAGGAGTCATGTTTATGACCATGAAAGACCTGATGAATGGTATGGGCAATGATACAAAAGGCAACCCTTTATTTGCCCCTAAATTAACATCAACCAGAGCGCAAACGGCTCAGGTTATGATGAACCTTGAGGAACTTTTAAAATAATATCTTGAAACAAGTCATTTCATGAATCAACTTGATAAGATTCCCCAAAAACAATCCTCCCAGACGGAGATTCTCCGCAAAAAGGGAGGATTGTTGCTTATTTAATTCCTTAAGACCTAATAAATTACAAAAAATTGTTTTCTGCCAATCAGAATCAGGCATATTCAATACCTTAAAATGATAACTGGATAGTGTTAGAAGTACGCTTTATAATCAGATAGTGAATTATCGAAAAAAAAAAATATTTTAATCCTTTTGCTGTTCTTGATCGTTTTAACTATATAGAAAGGAGAAGATGCTGTGCACGACAAAGAACTAATTAAACAGATAAAGAGTGGGAATGCTGTATGTGCGAATGAATTAATTGAGCGTTATTATGCATCTATTTTACGATACTGTGCATGGTACAGCAGAGATTCGGCTCGAGCTGAGGACTTAACTCAAGAAACTTTTCTGAGGGTTTTCCGCAACTTTAATCAATACGACAATAAAGGTTCCTTTCGATCTTACATTTATACCATAGCCCATCATCTTTGTGTAGATGAGGCTCGCAAACCGATGCGTTATCCCTTGGAAGAAGATGTTGCCGCATCAAATGAAGAATTAACCAGAGTTGAAAATCAAGAAGAAATAGGTCGCCTTTTAACACCTTTGTCGCCCTCACAAAGAGAAGCGGTACTTCTTAGATTTGGAGCACAACTAAGCTTTAAGGAAATTTCTGGAATTGTTGGAGCTCCACCCAGAACCATTCAAAGCAGAGTAAGACTCGCTTTAGCAATTATGAGAAAGGAGAAACCATGAATCGAAATGAAATCAAGAATGCTTTTGGTAGGGGACCTATTCCCAAACGGCTGCTTGAAACACAGCAAATGTGCATGACAATTCTAAAGGAGCAACAAGCAGATATGTCAGAAGAACGGACAGGCTTTTGGACTTTTTTAGGTGATGTTTTTCATCATGTCGGTTTACGGCTTTGGGGAATGCAGATATTGATTTTGATTGTTGTATGCGCCGGTGTGCTATCTGTCCCTAACGTACCGAATACCATTTCTTTTTTTACACCGTTGTTTCTTTTAGCCTGTATTCCATCGCTATTTCAAAATCAGACCTATAGCATGTGTGAAATAGAAGCAGTAACAAGGGCCTCCGGTGCTCAAATTGTCCTGGCAAAGCTGGTTTTAGCCGGTGCTGCGGATATGGTATGCTTGTCCATTACCTTAGCACTTGCGGCTGTGGCGATGAATTTTTCTGCCAATCTCGCACAATTGGCATTATATGCAGTTGTTCCGCTTTTAGGATGTATGGTAGTTACACTTGGCTGTATCCGGAAGTGCAAACGGAATGCACTGCAAAGAAGTATCATAGTGTGTTTAAGTGCGAGTATGTTTGCAGGTGGCTTAGCTCACTGGATGCCCAGATTGTACGAATTATCCGCACTTGGACTATGGATGGTAGCTTTTATTGTATTTACTTGTTTTTTTGTCAGGGAAATTTATTTCCTGATTGAAGTCAGAAAGGATGGGAAGATGTATGGAGTTATCACTTGACCGATTAAGAAAACAATTCGGCTCTAAAATTGCCGTTGACTGCATCACTGCCAATTTAACTCCTGGGGTTTACGGATTATTGGGAGCAAATGGAGCAGGTAAAACCACTTTGATGCGTATGTTATGTGGGATACTGGAACCCTCGTCCGGTGAAGTCTTATTTGATGGACAGAGCATTATAGATATGGGGGATCAGTATCGGAATCTGCTAGGCTATCTTCCGCAGGATTTTGGCTATTATCCAGACTATACTGCACAAGAGTTTCTGATGTATATTGCAGCGCTGAAAGGCATTCCCCGCCAAGCAGCAAGAAAGCGCTCAAAGGAACTGTTAAGCATAGTGGACTTAAGCATCGTAGCAGGCAAAAAAGTGAAAACTTTTTCAGGCGGGATGCGTCAGCGTATTGGGATTGCGCAGGCGCTCTTAAACAATCCCAAGGTATTGGTTCTGGATGAACCAACTGCCGGACTTGACCCGAAAGAACGTGTTCGTTTCCGCAATTTGATTTCTGACTTTGCCAGTGATCGGATCGTTCTGCTGTCTACTCATATTGTTTCGGATATTGAAGCAATTGCGGATTGGGTTTTTCTTATGAAAAAAGGAAATTTTGTGATGCAAGGTACTATCCCGGAACTTGTTCAGGAGGCAGCAGGCAAGGTTTGGGAATTGACAGTACCTGCGAAGGAAACCGGAAAATGGGAGGCAGCAGTCACTGTTGCAAATCTTCGGCACGACAAAGAACAGGTTATCCTTCGAATTATATCAGCCTCACAGCCGGCTCCCAATGCGATACCTTGTGAAGCTGCTTTAGAGGATTTGTATTTGTACCATTTTCCAACAGAGGAAGGAGCCAAATAAGCATGGAATTATTTTCATTAGAGCATAAAAAATTATGGAGAAAGAAAAGCGTCAAAATTTGTGCTTTCCTGTGCTTTTTATACATTGTTGTTTTTGGGGGTGTTTTGTCTTACCAGTGGTTTACCCTTGGAACGCCCAATGATTATTCAAGCGCATTTGGTAACAATTTCGATGGTTATTTCAATATCCGCAGTAATCAGGAATATGCAGATCAGTGGCGTGGTTCCATGACAGATGAAAAATTGCAGCAGATGGTAAGAGATTATCAGGAAAAATCCAAGCCAGGTCAGGAAAATAATGAAATGACCGATTGGCAGAAGCTGAATACATGGGTTGAAACTTTGTGGCCTGAATTAGCAAAGACGGATAATCCTTATCTTCTTATGGTTGATTATGTTGAACCGGACAAGCTTACCGGTTTCTATGATCGCAGGCAACAGGCGGTCGATATGTTTTTGGATCAAAATGGACAAACAGGCGAAGAAAAAAACTATTTTTTAGATATGGATTCCAAAATCCCGGTACCTTTTGACTATGATTAGGTGGAAGGTTGGTCAATTATAGTTGGCAGCTTAGTGAGCGACATCGGTATGGTAATGGCTTTGTTCATAGCGATTGTCTTATCCCCTATATTTTCCAGTGAATGGCATAATAACACAAAGTCACTTATCTCAACCACCAGAAATGGCTGGCAGCAGACAGCTTTCGCAAAAATCGGTGTAGGCTTTGCATTTACGTTGGAGATGTTTACTCTAATTGCCGTAGGAACGATAGGTGCACAGCTTTTGTTTTTGGGTACCCGCGGTTGGGATATGCCGATACAGTGCATCAAATTACTGGCTACTGCACCTATGAATATGTTACAGGCAGAGATCTATGAGTATGCGTATGCTTTGCTGGCATCCCTTGGATTCACCGGAATCACACTACTGTTCTCAGCTATGCTGAAAAGCAATTTCGCCTCGTTGCTGGCAAGCTTGGCCGTGGTATATGTACCGATGGCAATTGCTCAGTTTATCCCGCTTTGGGTGCAAAAGCTATTGGATTTACTCCCCTTTGTTGGAAGTTCGACGGATTTATTCCGTACAAGCGCATACCACCTGTTCGGGAAAATAGTGTGGTCGCCTTATTTGTTGATCATTTTTCCTGTATGTATTGGTTTGCTGTGTATTCCAATTGCTGTTAATCGCTGGTCACGGAGAATGAAGGCATGAGGAAGGGCAAAGCTCATCGCAGGACAAGAAGAATAACAGGAATCTTTTTTGCACTTTTTCTGATACTTACCGCTTATATTCTGGTAGCGAACGGCTTGATGCTGGTCAATAGTAGTGTATCATATTTTGACAAATTGCCATCTGCCAAAAGCTATGCAAGCACAGAACATGGGTGGAACTTGATATTGGTTAATCGAAACAATTATATTCCTGACGACTACGATGTGAAATTGACTGTATTATCAAACGGCGAAAGTGTTGATTCGAGAATTTATTCCGACTTGCAGGATATGTTCGATAACGCCAGAGCGGCTGGAGTATATCCCATAGTGGGAGCCGGATTCAGAACACAGGAGAAGCAGCAAGGTCTTTTAGATGAAAAAATAGAAGCGTATCAAGCGGAGGGGCATTCAAAATCAGATGCTCGCAGGCTGGCTGAAGAATGGGTTGCAATACCGGGCACAAGTGAGCATCAATTAGGTCTTGCTGTGGACATAAATGCTGACAAATTAAAAATACCAAACGATGAAGTTTATGATTGGCCTGCTAATAATGCTTATGATTATGGATTTATTCTACGCTATCCATCTGATAAAATGGATATTACAGGTACTATTTATGAACCTTGGCATTACCGATATGTTGGGAAAGATGTTGCAAGAGAAATTTATACTCAAGGGGTTTGTCTTGAAGAATACATAGACGGATTGCAATAATTTGTGAGATGTATCACAGTTATTTTCAAGCCTTTGGGCATTTCGAAAACGCCTAATAATGATTATTAATGAAAGGAAATGCACAATGAAAATTAAACGTATGTTACCAGTATGTATTGCATGCATGATGCTCTTCTCAACAGTATCTTATGCGAAATCTGCGACAGTTACGATTCCGGAGTTTCCTGTTACTGTCAATGGGAAAGTAATGGAAAGCAAGAATAACCAATATCCCTTATTGCTATATAAGAATATTACGTATTTCCCAATGGCATATGACTATGCAAGGTTTCTGGGAGTGAAAACAAATTGGTACCAGCAAAGCCGTGCTTATGACAACAAGGGCGTTCTATTCGTTGGCGTGGCAGAAGATCGTGCCAAGGAATTAAAAATTGTTTCATCGAAGACTCCAAATCAAAAACGCTATACTGCGACAGTTGCTGATTATGGAATCGCATTAAATACGACAAATCCAAAGAATTATCTTAATAATTCAAAAGAAGAATATCCTATTCTTAACTTTCGTGGAGTAACCTATTTCCCGCTGACATGGAGGTTTGCTGTCGAGGAATTCGGATGGGAGTATACATACGATAATAAGAATGGGCTGCGGATCGAGAGTGGAAATCCTTTCCGCCCTATGATTGACGACAGCAGGATTGGCAACACATTGCCTCAGGTAACCTGGACAGACTATTACTATGGAAAAGAATACTATGTAGGCTATCCTAAGACAACCTGGGATAATAATTATAAGCTTATTGTTCGAAAACTTGGAGGGCAGGAACAAGAATACAATTTGAAGAATCAGCTTCAAGGGGATTACTATTTCAATAGGAAGAAGACCAGTTCGGGGGGAGTTGTCGAATCAGTGCCTTCTATAGCAGACAACATTTTTTCGATTGAATGCAGAAAAGTAGATATGGCTGGAGAAAGCTTTGTTTTATTAAAAATCGACTTAGATACGGGAAAGGTTGTCGCTGAAGAGGTTAAAACAAAATAATGCTTTGAAAAGCGTTTTAATCAGTAAGGGCGAATTTTAAAATCGTTACCCTTTTATCTGAATTTCTCGCACAGTTTTCTGTAGATAAATTGAGTCGGATTTTTTTGGATTATCCTTCTGCAGAAGGGGAAATTAATAAGGGAATGGAAGAAATTTTGAAAGTCTATTTCAATTTCTTAATAAAGGAAAAGTTCAGGGCTGTTAAAAGAAAATGTGGATATCAAATTGTTAATTAATATCATACACTCTTGTATTATCCAATTTCTTAAACAACCAGAAAAATATAATGTTGCCAGAGATACGGAAACTTTATTAGATTACCTCATAAAAGGAATCAAGACATAATTTCAATTATGATATAAGAACTTGCATGACTAAAAAATAATATGCATGATTAAGGATGTGAGAGTAGATGCTTTCATGTCCCTTTTTAATTATGAATGAGAGTATGCTCCGCAATGACGTAAACAAAAAAACTCCTGTTGACTGAGTACATGGAATGAATCTAATGCTTGAAGTTTCAGAATTTGTCTGTTAAAATGTAAACATTAAGAAAAAACTTAATTTTAGAAAGGCACATATTAACATGATGAGGTTAGAGAGTGTGAGTGGTTCGCCACAATTTAGGATTAAAGAAGTGTTTGATCATAAAGCGCCACTTTACACCTATTATGGACAACCAGATATTGAAGCGGATTTGGTTGGTATTCATTCTAATGGTAGTGGCAGTAAACAAGTGCGAACCTTTGATAAGGTGAATACGCTATGCCAGGGTGATATTGTTTTTAGTTTGATATCGGGAAAATCTACTATCGTTGGTGCAAATCATCAGGGCTATCTATATACACAAAACTACATTAAGTTAGTAACGGATGAAAAGGTTGATTCAAAATATCTTGTTTACTTACTGAATGAAGATAAATCTATTAAGAAACAGTTTCAAATGGGATTGCAGGGTTCTCAGGTTCTAAAATACACACTGAAACAATTGAAAGAACTTGAATTACCAGATTTGCCAACAATAGAAAAACAGCGGATGATTGGTGAACTTTATTTCAATCAATTACGACTGGAAGCGCTAAACAATAGAACGGCAAATTTAGAAACTACCATAGTATTAGAAAAGCTTAGGAGGGCAAGTAATCAATGAAAGAAACGCAATTTGAAACAGAATTAATTCAATACATTACGAGTGGCACCATTTCAAAAACAGAACCTCTGAAAGAAATCGGCGATTTTCTTGTGAAAGAATCAAAAGTTGATTATATAGTGAAGACGAAACTGTGGAAATATGAACCACATATTAAAACAACAAAACAACTTTGGGATAATTTCAAAGCGATCTTGGAACAGCACAATCAAAACACGCTGAACCATCCTTTAAGTACGGTGGAATTTAATCAAGTGAAGAAAATGATCTCTGACATTCAAACCCCTTACGAAGCGGGGCAGTTTTTGTATGGCTTAAATGGTGTGTCACAAATCGAGATTGATTTAGACGATGGACGTCATGTATTCCTTACTGTTTTTGATCAAAAACAAATAGGAGCTGGGAATACCGTCTATCAAGTGGTCAACCAAATTGAACGGCCAGCAGTAATCGCAGGAAAAAAAGATCGTTATTTTGACACGACTCTTTTGATCAACGGTCTGCCAATCATTCAAATTGAAGAAAAGCGTGACATACGCAAGGTAGAGGAAGCCCTTAAACAAATGCAGCAATATGCGGATGAAAATCAGTATCGTGATATTTTCTCGACTTTGCAAATTTTGGTAGCAATCACACCAAACAACGTGAAATATATGGCAAACACGACGTCAGACAAATTTAATATGGATTTTGCTTTTAACTGGCAACGCAAGAGTGACAATACCATTGTGCGTAACTGGAAGGAATTTGCGGATTCCATGCTTTCCATTCCAATGGCTCATCAAATGGCTACAAACTACATGATTTTGGACGGAACAAAGAATAAGCAAATGTTGAAAGTTATGCGTCCTTATCAAGTATATGCAACACAAAACGTTATGGAGAAATTAAAACGTGCTGATTTTGAATTCGGTATCAATAAGATTGGTTATATCTGGCACACAACCGGATCGGGTAAAACTATTACAAGTTTCAAAACGGCATGGCTCGCAAGCAGGATGCCTAAAGTGGACAAGGTTGTCTTTGTTGTGGACAGAATTGCCTTAACCAAGCAAACCAATGAAAATTACAAAGCCTATGATCCTGATGCGACAGAAGACGCATTTGGCAGCGTTCAAAATACATACAATACGACGGATTTGAGCCGTAAGCTCAAAAGTAAAGACAATAGCATTGTTGTGACTTCCGTTCAAAAGCTGGATACTTTGGTGAAACGGAAAACCTTTAAAGCGCCAGACAAGAATCTTGTGTTTATCGTGGATGAAGCACACCGTTCAACAGGGGGAGACTCATTCAAGAATATTCAAAAAGCTTTCAAGAAATCTGCTTGGGTTGGTTACACCGGAACACCGATGTTTGATGAAACAACCGCAGGGCTTCGAACAGAAGATATTTTCGGTCCGCTTTTACATGCTTACACCATTCGTGAAGCAATTGCTGATCGTAACGTCTTAGGCTTTAAGGTGGATTTTGAAACGACCATTGACGAAAAACAAATGAAAGAAAAATATCTTCCTGCGTTTTACCGTGAACACCACCCCAAATGGATCGAAGTACAAATTCAAGAGAAAATCAACAATCTCTCTCAGGAAGATATGGATGATGCGATTGAACCAAGCTTTTACGATGAGAATCTGGATCATGTAAAACTGGTTGTGGAGGATGTTTTTAAAAATTGGCGTAACCGTTCTAATGAAGGCAAGTATAATGCTTTGTTTACAACTCACGTAGGCGGTGGTAAAGCAAGTACGCCAATGGCAATGATGTATTTTAAGGAGTTTCAGCGTGTCAACGAAGAAAAAAAGAAAAGCGGCGGACAGACGTTAAAAGTTGCCGTCACTTTCAGTGAAAATACATCGAATAATGAAAGCATGCTTGCCACAAACCAAGGTTTATACGAAGCCATAAAAGCATATAACGCTGAATTTGGCACATCTTTTGGGATGGATGATGTTTCGGGTTATACGCAAGACGTGACTTCCCGCTTAAATAAATCTGCCACAGATGGTAATTTCCTTGATTTGGTTATCGTGGTGGATCAACTATTAACTGGATTTGATGCGCCTGAACTGAACACGCTTTATGTGGATCGCACCTTGAAAGGCGCTGGGTTAATACAGGCATATTCCCGTACAAACCGTATTGCGGATATGCAGAAGAAACCATGGGGACGTGTGATCAATTACCGATGGCCTGCGCAAAACGAGAAGCTGATGAACAAAGCCCTTGCTATTTATGCAAACAAAGACTCGGCGATTTTATCGGAAGAGGAACAACGTGAGTCAAATCAAAAAGACGGCGTCATTGCGAAACCCTTTGAAACTGTGTTTGATGAAGTAAAACAGGTTGTTGGAAAAATAGGCGGCTTAACAATGGAATTTCAACAATTGCCTCCATCAGAAAAACAAAAGGACGATATGCTTGATTTGCTCCGTGAATATAACAGAGGAATGGCCAAATTAAAGCAATATGATCCCAATGAAGTGGATGGCAAAAAAGTTGGATTTGACTATGACGACCCAGATGAGTTAGTAGAAAAGTTAGGAATGAGCTCAGAGCAGGAAGTGATGTTGACAACCGTTTTAGCCAATGAACTGAAATCCCATATTGCGAAAGAGAAAAAAATCCCTCTTTATCAAATCGAACTGAAGATGACACACGTAAAAGATGTTAAAATTGACTATGATTACCTTACGGAACTTGTGGAACAGTTATTGAACCAGGTTCACGAAAGAAAAGAGAAAGAAGCAAAAGAGACCCATGAGAAGATTAACCAGTTTGCCAATGGGCTTGATGATCGTAACTATGCGGCTAAGATCATGAATGCGGCTGTTGCAATCATCAAAGGTTACTTTCCGCCGGAAGGTTCTAACTTCAAGTATCCAGTGAAGCTAAATGACAGTGACGAAATCATCCTGCAAGCCAACAATATTAGTCTTGACAGATTGTTTCTTGACTTCCGAGTGAAGTGGGGAATTACGGATATTATCACAAGTGCGGGGATGCGGGAGTTGTTTAGCCGCCATCGTTACGGAATACAAGACTTAGATGATACGGGTCAAATCCGTGACGTGATTACCCAGGCAAGTGCTGACTATAAGACACTTGCCCACGATGAAGAAATACAATCATTATCCAAAATAAAATATCGGAACGGTTTGCGTGACGCAATTTACCAATTAGCGGATGAATTGGCGGAAAGTTAATCTGGGGAAGCACTGATTAATTTCAGGCGCATATCTGATCAGTTAGGTTTTTCGCCTGACGGTGTCAATAGGATTGTTTTGAAATTATAGGAGAATGTGATGAACGAAATACAATTTTTAATGTATGATGCTGATGAAAAAGTGGAAGTTCTTGTTCAAGACGAAACGATTTGGGCAACGCAAAAAACAATCGCTGAATTGTTCGATGTTGGAGTTCCAACAATTAGTAAACATCTGAAGAATATCTTTCAGTCTGGAGAATTGGATGAAAAAGTGGTTGTTTCCATTTTGGAAAATACCACTCAACACGGTGCAATAGAAGGGAAGACACAAACAAAGCTGATAAAATATTACAACTTAGATGCGATTATCTCAATTGGCTACCGTGTGAATTCTCAAAAGGCAACAAAGTTCCGTATATGGGCAACGGATGTGTTAAAAGAATACATACAAAAAGGCTTTAAGATTGATGTTGAACGCATGAAGCAAGGTGAGCATGTTTTTGGAAAGGATTATTTCCGTGAGTTGCTTGAAACCGTTCGTTCCATTCGAGCAAGTGAACGACGTATCTGGCAGCAAATAACTGATGTCTTTGCGGAAATTTCATACGATTATGACAAGAATTCTGAGATCACGAAGATGTTTTACGCAACAGTGCAAAATAAGTTTCATTATGCGATTACAGGGAAAACTGCCGCTGAAATCGTTTATGGAAGTGCCGATAAAGACAAAGAGCATATGGGGCTTACTTCTTGGAAGAATTCACCCGATGGACGGATTTTACAATCGGATATAATCGTTGCAAAAAACTATTTATCACAAAAAGAAATTCGTAGTTTAGAGCGTAACGTATCCGCTTACTTCGATTATGTAGAGCGTTTGCTTGAAGATGAAACTTTATTGGGAATGCAGGATTTTGCCACAAGCATCGATGAATTCTTAAAATTTAACCGGTATGAAATTCTTGAAGGGTATGGAGCCATATCCCATAGCGCAGCTAAGAAAAAGGCGATTGACGAATATAAAGAATTCAACAAGCATCAAAAAATAGTTTCTGATTTTGATAGAGAAATTAAGAAGATCCAAGGAGAGCATAAATGAGCGAAGACAAAAAGAATGTACCTAAAATAAGATTCCCTGGGTTTACGGATGCTTGGGTGGAGCGGAAATTGGGAGAACTGATCGAATTACGTAATGGATATGCATTTCAAAGTAGGTACTTTCTTGATAAACCATCAGGCTATGTAGTTACAACTCCCGGTAATGTGAAAATTGGTGGCGGCTTTAATGAGAATGGTGGCCAGTATTATGACCCTGCAGGTGAATTTCCTGAAAAATATATTTTTAATCATGGAGATATATTTGTGACAATGACAGATTTGACTCCATCAGCACAAACGCTTGGAAATCCAGCGATTGTACCCAAAAACGGAGTTAAATACCTTCATAATCAACGACTTGGGAAATTAACTAAATTTGAAGGAAATATAGATTTCTTATTTTCATTGCTCTGCACAAATCATTTTCATAAAGCAATTGTTACCACAGCATCAGGAACGACAGTGAGACATTCATCACCTGACAAGATACTGGGTTACATTACAAACGTTCCACAATTATTAGAGCAACAAAAAATCGGAGAGTTTTTCTGTAACCTCGACAACCTCATCACCCTTCATCAGCGTAAGTTAAATAATGTGCAAAATTTGAAGGCTGGGTTGCTTCAAAAAATGTTTCCGAAAGATGGCGAAGATTTTCCAGAAGTACGTTTTCCTGGATTCACTGATGCTTGGCAAGAGCGGAGATTTGGGGAACTCGCAGAATTTTCAAAAGGAAGCGGTTATACAAAGAATGATTTAATCAAAAGTGGCTCACCGATCCTTTTATACGGTCGACTTTATACGAAGTATGAAACTATCATAAATGATGTTGATACATTTGCAGCGATGAAAGAGAAATCTGTAATCAGTGAAGGAAATGAAGTTGTTGTCCCTGCATCTGGTGAAACAGCAGAAGGTATTTCAAGGGCATCAGTTATTGGTAAATCTGGTCTTATACTAGGAGGAGACTTGAATATCATAAAACCCAATCAAAAGATTGATCCTACATTTTTAGCTTTGACGATTTCAAACGGCACACAGCAAAAAGAGATATCAAAGCGTGCTAAAGGGAAATCTGTTGTTCATTTACATAATTCTGATTTGAAACAAGCGAACTTAGTTTATCCTAAATTGGAGGAACAAAAACGAATTGGTGAACTCTTCATTGAAATAGACAACCTCATCACCCTTCACCAGCGTAAGCTCAAACACCTGCAAGAACAGAAGAAATCATTACTGCAACAAATGTTTGTCTAAGGAGGAAAATAACAACATGAGTAATAATATACAGACCATCACTACAAAGCTGTGGGCCATGGCAAATGAGCTTCGTGGAAACATGGACGCCGCAGAATACAAGAATTACATTTTAGCCTTTATGTTCTATCGGTATCTGTCCGAGCATCAGGAACAGTATTTAGTTGAAAATAATGTGATTGATGTTGCCAGCGGCGAATCGATCAATAAAGCCTATTTAGAACAAGCGAACGGTGACGATTTGAATGATTACTTAGAAGATATTTCTTCAAGCTTGGGCTATGCCATTGCACCCCTTGATACTTGGGAATCTTTAGTGCAAAAGATTGATAACAGCATGGTGATTCCAAGTGATTATCAAACGCTTTTTGATAACTTCAATAAGAATGCTGAATTGAACAAAGAAGCCGTGAAAGATTTTCGTGGCGTGTTTAACGACATCAACCTTGGAGACTCTCGCCTTGGTTCTTCTACAAATGAACGTGCGAAATCACTGAACCGTATTGTAAAGCTTGTTGATGGTATTGACTACAAAGGTAAAGATGGCAAAGATATTCTTGGTGAAATCTATGAATATCTAATCGGTCAATTTGCGGCAAGTGCAGGCAAAAAAGGCGGAGAGTTCTACACGCCTCATGAAGTTTCTAAAATTTTGGCTAAAGTCGTAACGGATGGTGTAGAAGAATCGGATCATATTTTTTCAGTGTATGACCCAACTTGTGGATCTGGATCATTGCTGTTAACCGTCCAAGGTGAGCTACCTGGCGGAGATAAACCGGGGGCGATTAAATTCTTTGGCCAAGAAAAAAATACGACAACTTACAACTTAGCTCGTATGAACCTGATGATGCATAGTGTTTCATTTAACAACATGACGCTGTCGAATGCTGACACGCTTGAAAGCGATTGGCCTGATGGACCAGATGCAAAAGGAATTGATCATCCACGCTCTTTTGATACCGTGGTCGCAAATCCTCCTTATTCTGCCCATTGGGATAATAATGAAACGAAACTAAAAGATCCACGGTTTAGCGAATATGGTAAACTCGCTCCTAGAACTAAGGCAGACTATGCATTCATTTTACACAGCTTGTATCATTTGAATGATACTGGAACAATGGCGATTGTATTACCGCACGGTGTTTTGTTTCGTGGTGCAGCAGAAGGTGTGATTCGTCAAACTATCATTGAGAAAAACTACCTTGATACCGTGATTGGTTTGCCTGCTAATTTGTTTTATGGTGTAAGCATCCCAACTACGATTTTAGTATTCAAGAAAAATCGTAAAACAAAGGACATCTTGTTTATCGATGCAAGCAACGAATTTGAAAAAGGGAAGAATCAAAACAAACTTACGGATATAAACATCAATAAGATTATTGAAACTTACCGAAATCGTGTGGATGTGGACAAATACGCGCATGTGGCATCACAAGGAGAAATCAAAGAAAACGAGTTTAACTTAAATATTCCTCGCTATGTGGATACGTCGGAAGAAGAACAAGCTATTGACCTTGATGAAGTGAATAAGCTATTAGAGCAGGACAGACAAGAAATCGCTGCACTTGAAGCTAAGATTAATGAGCAGTTAAAAATCTTGGGTATTAATGTTTAGGAATTGATGGAAAAGAGCCAGGCATTAATAACTTTATGCTTTGGCAATTAAGGCAAAAAACAAGAACACAAGTTTAGATTTGAAGCGAGGGTACACATGGATACTGATTTTGTAAACTTAACAACAGAAAACCTTGCGGGTGAGCATTTATGCTGCATTATCCGCAGTAAAAAGCCCCACCAAGGGATTGACGCAAAGCGACAATGGCTTTCAGACCGACTTAAGGAAGGTCATGTTTTTAGAAAGCTGAATGTAAAAGGCTGCGTTTTTATTGAATATGCGCCTTTGGAAACAGCATGGGTTCCAATCGTTGGTGACAACTATTATTATGTGTATTGCTTATGGGTTTCTGGCGCTCCTAAAGGTAATGGATATGGAAGAGAACTGATGGAATATTGTTTAGCCGATGCCAGAGAAAAGGGGAAATCCGGCGTTTGTATGCTCGGAGCAAAAAAACAAAAATCTTGGCTTTCTGATCAATCATTTGCGAAGAAGTTCGGCTTTGAGGTTATTGATTCTACCGAGAATGGATATGAATTGCTTGCACTTTCTTTTGACGGAACAACACCAAAGTTCGCACAAAATGTTAAAGACCAAGAAATTGAAAGCAAAGAGCTAACAATTTATTATGATATGCAATGCCCCTATATCTATCAAAACGTTGAGATGATAAAACAGTATTGTGAAACGTATGACGTTCCTGTATCTTTCATTCAAGTGGATACGCTACAAAAAGCAAAGAAACTGCCTTGTGTTTTTAATAACTGGGGTGTGTTTTATAAAGGCAAATTTGAGACAGTAAATTTGTTAGATGTCGCCTACTTAAAGAGAATACTCAAAAAATGAAAATACAATTACATCTAAAAAACAGTAATTCTAGCTAGTTTTAAGATTTCTATAAGATGCTTATTAAAGATGAAAAGAGAAAGAGGGATTTTATATTGATGGGGGTAATAGTATGCAAAATAACATTTTGATTATTGATGATGATATAGAGCTATGTCAATTATTAAAAAAATGCGTAGAAACTGAGAACGTAATTGCTGATTTTGTCCATACAGGAACGGACGGTTTCAATCGGTTAGTACAAAATAATTATCACCTTATTGTTTTGGATGTCATGTTGCCGGGAATGGATGGATTTCAGGTGCTTCAAAAAATAAGAAAAACGAGCACTGTTCCAGTGTTGATGCTTACTGCAAAAACTACCAGCGCCGACAAAGTGAACGGTTTGCGTACCGGTGCTGACGACTATCTTACGAAGCCATTTGATGTCGAAGAATTTATTGCTCGCGTTTTGTCTTTGATTCGCCGATATACAACCTTAAATAACAATGCCGGCGAAGAACCTAATCGCCTTTCTTTTCAGAATCTTACGATCGACTTGGACACTCGGATTGTTTCCATTGAAGAGGGGCAAGTTGAGCTTCACGCAAAGGAATTTGACATTCTTTGCTACCTTGCTAAAAACCAAGGTAGAATTTTAACGAAGCAGCAAATATATGAACAAATATGGCAGGAACCCTATGCCTGTGATGATAACAACATCATGGGATATATTAGTAAACTGCGAAAACAGATAGAGCCTGACCCGAATAATCCTACCTATATTCAAACAGTGAAAGGCGTAGGCTACCGATTTAGCCGGGAGGTATAGAATGGAAGAAATCTATGTGAAGCTTCCGTTACTTGTTGCGGTGGTTGTAATTGCCTTTATCGCTGTTATTTTCACCCTGCTGCTCGTCATAAAAATGCACAATGTCAAGTTGAAATTGAATGATATTTCGGGAACACTGGACGACATTGCACAAGGCAACAACAATCGAAAAATATTGGCAAAACCTAGCGATATGACTTCTGAGATCTGTTATAAAATGAATGATATTGTTTATGAGTTTCGAGAACAGATCATTGATTTGAAAAAAGCGGAGAAAACCAACAGTCAATTGATGACGAGTCTTTCCCATGATGTGCGCACTCCGTTGACGACCCTAATTGGATATTTAGATGCAGCGCAGAAAGGTATAGTCGTCGGCGCGGAACGGGAAAAATATATAGAAACTGCTCGCTTGAGGGCACATGATATGAAAGACTATGTAGATGTGCTGTTTGAATGGTTTAAGTTAAACTCCAACGAAGAAACTTTTACTATTCAGGAAGTGGAACTTACGGAGTTAACCAGAAATCTACTGAAAGACTGGATTCCACTCTTTGAGGACAATTGTCTTAATTTCGATATAGATATCCCGGAAAAGCGCATCAAGGTTAATTTAGATACAGATGCCTATACCCGTATTATAAATAACCTAATTCAAAATGTAATCTCCCATAGTGGGGCAACCCAAGTCAAGATCAAAGTTTCTCTCCTCACCGCTGATGTAATGATTGCTGTTGAAGACGATGGCAAGGGAATTTCCAGGCAGGATTTGCCGCATGTCTTTGAACGGCTTTATAAATGCGATACAGCACGTTCTCAAAAAGGAAGCGGTTTAGGGTTGTCCATTGTGCAGCAGCTTGTAGAAAAGATGGGCGGTTTGATTTCAGTCCAAAGCGAACCGTATCAACGGACAGAATTTATCGTACGATTTCCCCTGGTTGATGAAAAATCCTGCTGAGAGGCAGTTTTTTATTCAATAGGAAATATCATTTCCTATTGAATAAAAACAGGGAGTGCAGAGGGGGCACCCCTCGCCGATAAAGGAGGGTGCTCAGGCTGCTTGCAGCCGCCGAAGGGAACCATGGGTTCCCTAGCGGAAGTGGCGAAGCCACTTTTTTTATTTCTTTCATAAAATTCAAGGTTAATTCAAGGTTTGTACAAGGTTTATACAAGGTTGAGGAGATAAAATTAGATTTATAATAATAAAGGAGGACTTGACATCTTGAATGATTTTGTAATTGAAACCAATAATTTGACAAAGCAGTATGGGGAACAAAAGAGTGTTGCCAATTTAAGTATCCATGTGAAGAAAGGTAGGATTTATGGTCTGTTAGGACGCAATGGTGCGGGAAAAACAACCACTATGAAAATGCTGCTGGGGCTGACAAGTCCTACATCTGGCGAAGTACGTATTTTCGGGAAAAATATGCGCACGAATGAAAAGAAAATTCTTTCCCGAATTGGCAACCTGATTGAATCGCCGGGCTTTTATCCGAACCTCACCGGTACGGAAAACCTTAAGATTATGGCGAGGCTCCGTGGAGTACCGGGCAGCAATGCGATTAAAAACGTATTGGATGTGGTGGGACTGCCTTATAAGGATAAAAAACTGTTTTCACAGTATTCGCTTGGCATGAAGCAACGGCTTGGTATCGCAAATGCTATTTTGCATGATCCGGAGCTTTTGATCTTGGACGAGCCTATCAACGGACTTGATCCCATCGGTATCGTAGAAATCCGTGATTTCATAAAGCGGCTTAGTACGGAACAAGGTAAAACGATTTTAATTTCCAGCCATATTTTGTCTGAAATGGCTTTGTTGGCGGACGATATTGGCATCATTGATCACGGTGTTTTACTGGAAGAAGAAAGCTTGGAAGAATTAGAGCAGAAAAACAGCAGATATGTTCATTTTGTCGTTACGGATACATCTCAGGCTTCCCGGATTTTGGAGGCTGACTTTCATACATCCAATTTTCATGTTGATGACGACCATAATTTGCGGCTTTACGATACGGAAATAGAAGTGGGCGCTATTACTCGTAAATGGATCGAAAGCGGCCTCAATATATCAGAAGCGCATACCCAAAATGACACCTTAGAAGATTATTTCAAACATGTCACCGGAGGTGAGGGAATTGCTTGACTTAATCATTTGCGAATTTGCCAAAATCAAACGGCAGAAGTTTATTTTATTTTGTCTGTTAGCGGCCTGTCTTTTTCCTATCCCACTGACTGCATTGGTAGCAAAAGACAGTCTGCATTTTGAACAGCTTTTTAAGCTTGTCGTTACCTTCGGAGATTTTCTCCTTTTGCCATGCGTATTAAGTGTAGTGGCAAGCATTTTGTTCTTCATGGAAAGAGACAGCGACATGTTAAAAAGCCTGATGACCGTACCGGTTCCCAAAACCAAACTTGTAGCAGCAAAGTTGTCCGTGCTTTTGATTGTTGCCGTACTCTATTCCATAGCTGGCTTAGGCGCTACAATCATGGGCGGACTAGTCGTGGGTGCAGTGGAAGGAGTTGCTTTTAAATTAGGATTAAGTGCCATCCTTGGCATGATGCTGTTTGTTTCAGTTCTTCCCGTAATGATTCTAATTGTTTATTTCAACAAAAACTATATCTTTTCCATTATCATTGCCTTTATTTATTCAATTTTAAATTTCGGGATATCACTTAACATGCTAAACTTTGCTCCAAACAATGCGCTCATTACCATGCTGCCTGCACCAGTCATTATGCGCTGGTGGACATCCTATTGGAGTGGACTTGCCGCAGAATACCTTGCAATGAGAAAGCCCTACATGCTGTCCACTCCGGTTTGTGCAGGCATATTGTTTTTGATAGCAGCAATATCAGTTCTGCTGATTTCATTCATATTTAAAAAGCAGGAAGATTAGGAGGGAAGTGTGAAAATACTTTCACACTTTCCGCTAGGGAACCCATTGGTTCCCTTCGGCGGCTGCAGAGCAGCCTGAGCACCCTCCTTTGGATGGGAGAGGGGAACCCCCTCTCCGCTCCCCGCCTCCATCATAATTTGATTCATGATTGGTAGACGAGGGGTTTCGTTAACATTTGTGACGGCGCAAAGCGCCGTGATGGAGGCAACTATGATTAATATAATTATCACAGAATTTCAAAAGCTTAAGCGCTATAGCATTCTTTGGGTCGGCATTGTAGCTGTGCTGTTTTCAGCACTTTTGGCAGCTTTCCAGCAGAACAGCGGTAATGAAATAATGCAGTATGAAAGTTATGCAAATAGCGTCATATGGAATAACTTCAGCATGGCTTTTCCGTTTATGATTGTTCTGATTGGGGGCTATATCATAAACCGTGAGTATGTGGATCATACATTAAAAAACATGTTGTCTGTACCAATTCCATTTCGCAAATTATTGGCGGGAAAAGTGATTACAGTTGGGATTGTTGTTGCATTGTACGGGTTTTTTAGCTTTTTATGTACCTTTGTCTTGGGTGCAATGTTCTATCATGGAGATATATCTCCGGCTCTTGTAACGAAATCGTTCTTTCAACTCGTTGGATTGGGACTTTGCTGCTATCTGGCCGTGTTGCCTATCATTATATTTTTTAGTAGAAAACAAAACGGCTTTCTTGCTGGAACTGGTTTGGCGTTTGTTTACGGTTTCTGTGGAATCTTTATTGCGGGTAGAGCATTGACTGATTACTATCCTATAACTGCTGGCCTTGGAATTATTAAATTTACGGGAGATGGTACTCTTATCTTTAATCTTTCTGTGGAAATTGGTGTACTGCTTCTTATGGCAGCGATATCAATCGTAATGTTGCTTTGCACGAAAGGTTTTGAGAATAAAACAACACCAAAAAAGCAATAGTTACAAAAATATGGGGCTGATTGTTTCAGATTAATGTAAACCACTCTATCATTGCTTAGAAGAGTATGTTTGAAAAAGCGATTCAATGATAAGACATTGAGAAAGAAAAATCTTGGTGCCTTATTTTTTATTGTGTGCTATATTGTCTTTGTAGAAATAACTGGAATAAAGATGTATAATAAAAATTATGTACGCTTGGATGGATTTCTCATTTGATGAAAAAAATAACGTTTACGAGGTAAAAAAGATGCCCTTTTTAATAGATGATTTGGTAAAACAGTTAAATGGGATAGATAAAGAGATATTGAATATTTGTATGGATAGAAAACGGTTAATTGCAATGGATGAGGTGGATTTGGTCTTATATTATGATAAAATCATCTCTTGGAGCAGTGGTATTTTACAATCCTACTGATAAGGTGGTAAGTATGAAAAAAAATTATCAGAGATGTCGTTGGAAGAATTGTGGGAGTTGTTTCCTATTACCTTGAAAGAGCACAATCCAAAATATAAAGAGTGGTATGAAATCGAAGAAAGACAGCTTTTCAGCTGCATCAAAAATGAGGATATAAAACGTATCAACCATATCGGAAGCAGTGCGGTAGAAGGATTGATTGCAAAACCGACTGTAGATATCTTGTTAGAAGTTGATAACAATTGCGACATTACAAGGCTAATCGAAATCCTGAAGATGAAGAGCTGGATACTTATGTCAAGTGAGTATGAGCCGGATTTGAAACTTGTGTTCAATAAAGGATACACACTGGATGGATTTGCAGAAAAGGTGTACCATCTTCATGTTAGGTATTTGGGCGATTGGGATGAGTTGTATTTTAGAGATTATCTATTAGATCATACTGATGTTGCCGCCCAATATGGAAACCTTAAATTGAGTTTGTGGAAAGAATACGAGCACAACAGAGATGGATACACAGAAGCAAAATCAGTGTTTATTATACGATATACCGAAAAAGCGAAATTGAAATATACAGATAGATATATACCTTAGAAAGGCATACCCATCCCATTCGAGGGGGATTCTATGGATAAATTAAAAAAACCGAAAAAATTGCTCGTACTCACCGGGTTTGGGCTGTTGACTTTGCTTGTGCTTTTTCTGTGGTTTCATACGCTGAATGCTGCGCCGCAAGCGGATCATACGAGTCTTAACAAAATTGAATTTTCTTATTATGAGGATACCACCGGACGGATGACTATCTATGACGCTGATACGGTCTTCGCACAGGATGGTTTTACGCGGAATGAAAGCCCAGCTTTCGCCTTTGGCAGAAGCTATTCAGCATTCTGGGTCAGGATTAAGGCAGAAAAAAGAGAATTGCTGAAAGACTACATTGCGTTATTCTGCCCAAACATTCAAAACGTGCAGCTTTACATACCAGCGGAGAACGGTTATGATGTGCACTACTCCGGCTGGGCGAACAGTTTGATCAGAGATGACGAGGGAATGACATATCCGGTGTTTCGGCTAAATTCAGATACCATTGGAGAAAAAACCGTCTATATGCGGATTCAGTCTGACTATTCCCATAACTATACGCTGGAGTTTTATACGCAGAAGGAACTGAACCAGGTCAGGATCACAGAGTTTTGTCTGAACAGTTTTCTCTTTGGAATGCTGATTGCAGTCGTTCTCACAAATTTAATTATTTATTTTAAACTAAAAAATAAAATCTCTCTTGCTTTTTCAATAAGCATTTTACTGATCAGTATCCATCAGGGTATCAGCTATGGGATGTATAATGTCATAATACCTGCACATTCCAATGTCATAATGAGCTTATCGATCGAACTTGGGCTATTGTTTATCATTTCAATCATTATATTTTTTATCATTTTTTCGGATGTTAAAACTTATAACAGGGGTTATTATCAGTGCCTTTTATTCTTTATCGCAGCCTGTCTTGTCGATTACCCTGTTTGCTTTATGGACAAGGTCACGGCAAACTTTTACGGGCATTGCCTGACGATTATTGTTCCGCTATTTATTTTGTATGTTTCCTTCAGAATGCATCGGGCGGGTTATAAGGACCAGCGATTGTTTATGCTCGGATGGGGATTGACAATTTTGCTGTATATGGGTTCTATGCTTGTTTGTGAAGGAATGATTCAGATGGGATTTTCAGTTTTTCGTTTGCCTTCCGAACTGATTGTCATGTTAGCTGTTTCCATGGTCTTTACCGTTGCCATAACAGAGCGTGTCAGACGGATACAATTGGAAAGTCAGCAAATACGACAGCAGTATCAGGCAGCTTCCGAGCGGATAAAATGGACTGAAACGGCGCTGCTGCAAACGAAGATCAAGCCGCATTTTCTCTATAACACGTTAACGGCCATTGAGCAGCTTTGCGAAACCGACAGTCAAAAAGCACAGGGTGCGATTGCTGACTTTGCCGCATTTTTGCGTAGCAATATCGACTTTTCCACCGAGACACAGCTGATCCGAATTGAACGGGAACTGTCGAATGTGAAGCATTACCTTTCTCTGGAGCAGATGCGCTTTGAGGAGCGGCTTAATGTGGAGTACGATATTCAGGCGGGTGGTTTTCTGGTACCGCCGCTGGTGGTGCAGCCTATGGTGGGAAAACGCGGTGCGGTACGGGGTAACGAAGCGTCCGGAGGGCGGCACAATCACAATTTCTATCGTGGATACTCCGACCGACTACATCATTACGGTGACAGATGACGGCGTGGGATTTGACCCGGATAGTGATACATGGGTCGGAGGATATCACATGGGCATAGATAACGCACGGGAGCGGCTCCACCGTCAATGCGGAGGAATCTTTTGCATTGACAGTAAAATCGGAGTCGGCACAGTGGTGACCATGTCCATACCAAAGGGGGAGAATCTATGAATTTTATTGCGGTGGATGATGAACGTCTTGCACTGGAGAATCTGCTTTCTAAATTAAATAAGGCGCAGCCACAGGCGGAAATCCGAGGTTTTCTACATCCTCAAAAGGCACTTGTGGAAATAAAAAAAGGGTTTTATCCCGATGTGGCATTTTTGGATATAGAAATGTATGGCATGAGCGGAATTGAGCTGGCGTTAAGCTTTAAAGAGGTTTTTCCAAAAGTCAATCTGGTATTTGTAACAGGTTTCCCGGAATATATGCCGGAAGCCTTTGCTCTCCATGCCAGTGGCTATATCACGAAGCCGGTCAGCGTCGAAAGGATACAGGAAGAATTGGAAAATTTGCGGTATCCTTTGCCGGTAAAAGATGCATTTATCCGGGTGCAGACCTTTGGAAGCTTCGAGGTTTTCGCACAGGGAAAGCCATTGTTTTTTGAGCGCAGCCGAACCAAGGAACTGCTGGCCTGTCTGGTGGATCGGCGGGGAGCAGGGCTGACGATGCAGGAACTGGCTGCGATACTATATGAGGATCGGCCGTATGACAGCTCCTTGCAAACTCAGCTGCGGGTACATATATCTGATCTTATGAAAACACTGAAAGGAGTGGGAGCAAAAGACATGATCGTGCGAAAGCGGAATTATATCGCTGTGGATATAAACCGGTTCGACTGCGATTATTACCGTTTTTTAGAAGGTGATGTGGCAATGATGAATGCGTTTGGTGGAGAATATATGGCAAACTACAGCTGGGCGGAGATGACAACAGGAAAGCTAAGCCGCAGTAAAGCGTAGCGGTGCTTCGGACAAAGTAAAAGCCTTGGGCAAAAATATATAATTTAAAAAAATATTGGGTTTGATTGCAAATAAGTTTTGTTTGTTGGCGATCAGACCCTTTTTTGTTGCGGTTTTGTTACGCATGGTAGTGTAGGATGAGAATGTTGAAATTTGTCAGAAGTTCAATTAACTATTTTTAAAACAAAATATAAAGGGGAAAAGGAGAGGAGAATCGGTGTGTTTTATGAATCTCATGGTAGTGGGAAATGAGCGTGAGGCGCTGGATTACATGCTTTTGATGCTGCGGGAAATTAAGCCGCTAGCGGAAATAAAAGGTTTTCTGCAGTATGGGACAGCTTTAGCAGAAATAGAAAACGGATTTCGACCCGATGTTGCTTTTTTGGATATGGAGCTTTGCGGCATGAATGGGATTCTGCTGGCTCAACGACTACAAAAGGTGATTCCGAAAATTAATTTAATTTTTGTCACAGGTAGTGCATCCTATCCGTATATGACGGATGCGTTTGACCTGCATGCCAGCGGCTATCTCACAAAGCCCATTAGCTTGGATCAGCTTCGTGATGAACTGAACCACCTTCGGTACTTGCCTAAGGGGGAAACCGCATATTCGGGTATCAATCCACAGTGTCTTCGAAAAATTTGAAGGGGATGTCCATAAGAAAAAATCAAAACAAATTAAGTAAAAAAAGGAGGATAAGTATATGAGTAAAAACAAATTATACCGACGTATTATGGCAACGGTCTTGTCTGTTGCTATGGTTGTGGGACTGATGCCATTATCAGCGGCGGCAGAAACCCTTCCGGACGGCGGCGAAATTATTTCATTTGAAGAATTACCGGCAGATACTGCCAACCAGATGGTTCCTCTTGGAACTGACTTGCAGGATTTGAATCTACCAGAAACCTTGTCGGCTACTATGCGTGTAGCCACGACGACGGATGCAGACGAGCAGGAACAAAGTGAACAGGAACCTAAGCAGATTGCCGAGGAACAGGTACCGAAAAGTGAGGAACCTGCGCAAAATGCTGAAGAACCGGTGGTGGAGAATGAGGAATCTCAACAAGCTGCCGAAGAACCAGATCAGGATTCTGACTCTGTCCAGCAGGATGAAAGCCAAGCAGAAGAAAACAATACTGAACAACCAGTACAGGTGAGTGAGGAACCTGTGCAAAATGCGGAAGAACCATTGGAAGAGAATGAAGAACCTCAACAGACTGACGATGAACCGGTGGAGGAGAGTGAAGAACCTGAGCAGGCTGATGGGGAACAGCTACAGGATAAAGTAGAATACAAAACTATCAAAACTAATATAGCTGTAACTTGGGACTCAGTTCCAAAATACGATGGTGACACAGAGGGTATATACGTTTTTACAGCCAATGCAGGTAATTTTATGGTGGGCACCAAGTTGCCTGAAATCACCGTGACGGTACAGGCTCAAGCTGGCGGAGAAATCACTGCTATGGACACGTTGGAAGGCGAGATTACGTCACAGATGGTTATGATTGGCACATCGATTTCTGACCTGAATCTGCCCGCCCAGCTTACATCCACTGTAGACGGCGCACAGGCAGAAGTATCTGTGAAGTGGGTATCGGTGCCGGAATACAACGGTGATACGGAGGGTACATACGTATTTTCACCTGTATTGCCAGAAGGCTATACACTGGCAGAAGGGGTAAGTTTACCTGCTATTACGGTAGTAACAGTGGCAATTACACTGCCTATGCTGACCGCGTCTAGGGATTCATCCATATGGGACGGAACCACGGACAAAAGCTGGTATGAGGAGCACGAAAGCGACGACAGCTATACCATCACCACTGCGGAACAACTGGCTGGGCTTTCGGAGCTGGTCAATGGTGGAAATGATTTCTCAGGCAAGACCGTTAAGCTAGGCGAAGATATTGTTTTGAACGATGTATCCCATGTGAGCGAATGGGAGACAACTGCACCGAAGAATATATGGACGCCTATCGGCACGGAGGGCAAGCCTTTTAAGGGTATTTTTAATGGTGACGGTCATACAGTAAGCGGTATCTATATACGGTCAGGTGAAAATTATCAGAGCCTATTTTCCAGAATTGTGGACGCTGAAATTATAAACCTTGGCGTAACGGATAGCTATATCAACGGTAATTACCATACCGCAGGCGTGGTCGCATATAGTGACAGTAGTACAGTGAAAAATGTTTGCGTGACGAATAGCTATATTAAAAGCTCCAATTACCATGCCGCAGGCGTAGTGGAAAATAATGCTTCTGGAACGGTTCAAAACTGCTACAGTACGGGTATTGTAAAAGGGTATTACGGTTTAGCAACAGGCATCGTATACTTCAATAGCGGAACGGTTCAAAACTGCTATTATGACAAAACGATCTGCGGAGATATTGGAGGCATAAACCAAAAGGATGTTAAGGATCAAGGCGAGGGTAAAACAACAGATTGGATGAAGAATGCTACCAATATCTTGGGGATAGAAGGAGACGATAGTACATTTAATGAATGGGACACCTCCATATGGGTTTTTGAATCCGGTAAATATCCATACTTCGAGACATCCGGCGGCAGCTCCGATGAGAAAGCACCCACAGTGGAGAGCGTTACGCCAAATGGCACGGATGCCTCAACCAGTGGTGATGTTGTCATCACCTTTAGTGAGGCCATGGATACAAATACGGCAGGTACGGTTTCACTGGATAACAACGTGGGTACGCTGAACGCAGGTGCATGGTCGGGAGAAAACAAGGTTTATACTGTCTCCTATTCCGGTCTTGCAGTAAGCATACCCTACACCATTACTGTTTCCGGGTTCAAAGACACGGCGGGAAATGCGATGGCTGCCGACAGTAGCCATACCTTTACCACGGCAGAGTCCAGTGGGTCATCCATATGGGACGGCACCACCAAAGACACAAGCTGGTATACCGGGCACGAAAGTGATACCAGCTATATCATCACCACTGCCGAACAACTGGCAGGGTTTGCGGAGCTGGTCAATAGCGGGAACGACTTCTCTGGCAAGACCGTTAAGCTGGGTGAGGATATCGTTTTGAACGATGTGTCCGATGTGAGCAAATGGGCGACAACAGCGCCAAAGAATACATGGACGCCTATCGGCACGTCGAGTGCGGCATTTGTGGGCACTTTTGACGGCGACAGCCATAAGGTAAGCGGAATCTATATTAATACGGCTTCTGATTATCAGGGGCTGTTTGGTTATATTGACAGCGGCAGCACAGTTAAAAACGTTGGCGTGACTGATAGCTATATTAATGGCCAGGATTGTGTCGGCGGCGTTGTCGGAATTAGCAGTGATAAGAGCACGATTCAAAACTGCTACAATACGGGCAGTGTCAATGGCGGTCAGTATGTCGGCGGAGTAGTCGGATACCTTATCGGCAGCGGAAACTTGGTTGAAAACTGCTACAACACGGGCAGTGTCAATGGCAGCGTCAAATATGTCGGCGGCGTGGCCGGTGATAACGAAGGCACGGTTAAAAGCTGCTACAATACGGGCAGTGTCAATGGCGGCTACAATGTCGGCGGCGTGGCCGGATGCAACAGCGGTGGCAAGGTTCAAAACTGTTACAATACGGGCAGCGTAAATGCGAAGAACAATGTCGGCGGCGTTGTCGGTAGAGCCTCAACAGGCACGGTTGAAAACTGCTACAACATGGGAAGCGTGGGAGGTAGCACAATAATAATCGGCGGCGTGGCCGGATACAACGGCGACACGGTTACAAACTGCTATAACAAGGGCAAGGTAACTGGTGCCAGCTCTAGCGGCGGCGTGGTCGGATACAATAAGGGTACAATTGAAAATTGCTGCAACATCGGCAGTGTAACCGGTAGCTCCACCGATATCGGCGGCGTGATCGGATATAACTGCAACAAGGTTAAAAACTGCTACAACACGGGCAGTGTGAACGGCAGCGCCTATAGTGTCGGCGGCGTGGCCGGATATAACACAGACACGGTTACAAGCTGCTACTTCAACAAAGAAACAAGCGGCGTCACCGGCGGCATCAACAGCGCAGATACTAATGATGCCGTGGGTAAATCTACCGCTTGGATGAAAAACGCCACTTCCGCCGACGGTATAGACGGCGACAAGGCCACATTTACCGGTTGGGATGGCGAAAATGTCTGGATTTTTGAAGCGGATAAATATCCCCAGCTTCGCAACATGCCGGAAGTGCCTAGCGGTTCAGATAAGCAAGCGCCAACTGTTGGAAGCGTAACGCCTTCCGGCACAGGTTCGGCGCTGAGCGGCAGCATCGCCATCACGTTCAGCGAGGCGATGGATACGGATACGGCGGGTACGGTGAAGCTGACCGCCGGCACTGGTACGGATACCCTGAGCACCGGCAATTGGAAAAAAGACGATGATACGGTATACAACGTTTCTTATTCCGGGCTGGCTAAATCAACGGAATACACTATTACCATTTACGAGTTCAAAGACGCGGCGGGCAACGAGATGGCTGAGGACAGCAGCCACACCTTTACCACGACGGCGTCCAGCGGTTCCTCGGT
This sequence comes from Anaerovoracaceae bacterium, assembly GCA_963665645.2. Lineage (GTDB taxonomy): Bacteria > Bacillota > Clostridia > Peptostreptococcales > Anaerovoracaceae > Anoxybacterium. The sequence continues at coordinate 546,585 of CAXXQN010000007.1, forward strand.
TTGGAACGGCACCAAGGACAAAAGCTGGTATGGCCACGAAAGTGACACCAGCTATATCATCACCACCGCGGAACAGCTGGCGGGCTTTGCCGAGCTGGTCAATGGCAGAACAGACTTTACCGGCAAGACCGTTAAGCTGGGCGCAGATATCGCTTTGAACGATGTGTCGGAGCTGAGCAAATGGGCGACAGACGCGCCGAGCAATACATGGACGCCTATCGGCACGTCGCATGATATTAAATTTAAGGGCACTTTTGACGGCGACGGCCATAAGGTAAGCGGAATCTATATTAATACGGCTTCTAATTATCAGGGGCTGTTTGGTTATATTGACAGCGGCAGCACAGTTAAAAACGTTGGCGTGACTGATAGCTATATTAATGGCCACGATTGTGTCGGCGGCGTTGTCGGAATTAGCAGTGATAAGAGCACGATTCAAAACTGCTACAATACGGGCAGTGTCAATGGCGGTCAGTATGTCGGCGGAGTAGTCGGATACCTTATCGGCAGCGGAAACTTGGTTGAAAACTGCTACAACACGGGCAGTGTCAATGGCAGCGTCAAATATGTCGGCGGCGTGGCCGGTGATAACGAAGGCACGGTTAAAAGCTGTTACAATACGGGCAGTGTCAATGGCAGTGTCAATGGCAGCGTCAATGCTGGCGGCGTGGCCGGATGCAACAGCGGCGGCACGGTTGAAAACTGCTACAATATGGGCAGCGTAAATGCGAAGAACAATGTTGGCGGCGTGGTCGGTAGAGCCTCAACAGGCACGGTTGAAAACTGCTACAACATGGGAAGCGTGGGAGGTAGCATAATAATCGGCGGCGTGGCCGGATACAACGGCGACACGGTTACAAACTGCTATAATACGGGCGGCGTAACCGGCAGTGACAAAGTCGGCGGCGTGGTCGGATATATTACAGGCACGGTTAGAAGCTGCTACTACGACAAAGAAACATGCACCAAAGGCGGCATCAACGGCGCAGATACTGATGATGCCGTGGGCAAATCTACCGCTTGGATGAAGAACGCCACTTCTACCGACGGTATAGACGGCGACAAGGCCACATTTACCGGTTGGGATGGCGAAAATGTCTGGATTTTTGAAGCGGATAAATATCCCCAGCTTCGCAAGAAGCCGGGAGAATCCAGCGGAGTAACGGATGCGGACGCGGTCACAGCAGCAAAGGGCGCGCTTATGAGCGGCTCTGTCAATGTTGCCTACGATGCAACGCAAGACCAAATAACGGCGGCGGTGCAGGACTATGTCAACAATCTGCTCAAAAAGGTTTCGGATGCCTACGGTGTAAAGGCGGTTGTCACCTATAACAGCAAGACCCGAAAATATGACGTTTCCCTTTCCAAGGGTAGTGCGAGCGACAGCAAGAGCTTGGACATGACGGTGCATATCGATGATGACCCGGACATTAAAACGGTGGACGAGGCCAAAACCGCGGCAGAGGGCGCAACCTACGGCTCGATGACCCAGGCAGAAGTTCCCAATGAAGCGGATGTTAAAACGGCAGTGGAGGCGATTGCCGAAAAAGCGGTTAATAATAGCGACGTGACCGTAACAGTCAACAAAGTCAGCTATACCGCGCCGAAGGCGGGTACTTCCGCAGACCCCGACGGCACAAACGGCAGCTACAGCTTCACTGTCACCGTGGAAAAGGGCGATCAGACCGCAACAACGGAGACAAAATCCGTTGCTATTACAGCGACTCTTTATGATGGCGTTTCAGACGTGGATGCCGTAGCAGCAGCAAAGGATGCATTAAAGGATGGTTCCGTAAATGTAGACTTTGGAGCAACCCAAGAAAAGAAAACGGCAGCCGTGCAGACCTATGTAGATAACTTGCTGAAAGATGTTTCGGATGCAGCAGGTGTGACCGCAACGGTAAAGTACAACAACAAGACAGAGAAATACGATGTTTCTATTTCTAAGGGGTCTGTGAAGGATCAGGCAAGCCTGAACATGAAAGTAAATGTGGCAGATGACCCCGATATAAAAAACGTAGCGGATGCAAAGAAAGCAGCGGTAGGAGCAACTTATAAAGATTTGACTCAAAAAGAAGCACCTGATGAAGATAGTGCGAAGAACTTGGTGAAGGCCGTTGCGGTTAAAGCAGTCAATGATGAAACCGTAACAGTTACCATTACAGATAGCGATTACAAAGAAGCGACAGCGGGCACTTCAAAAGACCCGGATGGGACAGATGGCAGCTACAGCTTTACTGTTACCGTAAAGAAGGGTGATGAAAGCGCAACGACAGAGACGATTACTGTAGATATCATAGCTACGGAGTATACGGATGAAGACGCAGTCAATGATGCAAAGAAAGCAGCTGCAGGGGCAGACTACAAAGATTATACACAGGAAGAAGCGCCTGATGAAGATAGTGCGAAGAACTTGGTGAAGGCCGTTGCGGAGAAAGCGGTAAATGATGAAACCGTAACAGTTACCATTACAGATGGCGTTTACAAAGAAGCCACGGCAGGCACCTCGGCAAATCCGAAGGGAACAAACGGCAGCTACAGCTTTACCGTTATCGTGACAAAGGGAGATCAAAGCGCGACGACAGAGCAAAAGTCCGTTGCGATTACGGCGACTCCTTATGATGGCGTTTCAGACGTTGATGCAGTTGCAGCAGCAAAGGATGCGCTAAAGGATGGAACAGTTGATGTTGCCTTCGGTGCAACCCAAGACGATAAAACGGCGGCGGTGCAGGCCTATGTGGACAAATTGCTGAAAGAGGTTCCTGAAGCAGAGGGCGTGACCGTAAAGGTCAGCTACAACAGCGAGACAGGTAAATACGATGTTACTAGTTCTAAGGGGAAAGAAAGCGATCATGCAAGCCTGAACATGACAGTAAATGTGGCACCTGACCCGGATATAAAAACAGTAGCCGATGCCAAGACGGCGGCGGAAGGAGCAGCCTACAAAGATTTGGCTCAGAAAGAAGCGCCGGATGAAGCCAGTGCAGAGCAGTTGGTGAAGGCTGTTGCGGAGAAAGCGGTAAATGATGAAACCGTAACAGTTACCATTACAGATGGCGTTTACAAAGAAGCAACAGCGGGCACTTCAGCAGACCCGGATGGCACAAACGGCAGTTACAGCTTTACTGTTACCGTAAAGAAGGGTGATCAAAGCGTAAAAACAGAGAAGATTACCGTTACGATCGAAGCTACGGAATACGTGGATGAAGATGCCCTTACAGGAAGAGCTACGATTGCAGGTGATCCAATATACGGCAAGACGCTGACGGCATCACTTACGGACGGAAACAGCACCGGTACCCTCTCCTATCAGTGGACAAGGGACGGTCAAGATATCTCTGGTGCAACAGAAAATACATATACGTTGACCAAGGATGATGTCGGCGCAGTAATTGCAGTGAAAATTAGTAGTGATGATAAAAAGGGTACACGAACCAGCGACGCCACGGATAAAATTGGCAAAGCAGATTGTGAAGGCACTGTGTTGGACCCAAATGTTTTAGAGCGAGCCGATACCAGTATTACTCTGGTGGCAATAGAAGGATACGAATACGGTGTGCTTGATAAGGGAAAGGATACCGTGATCTGGCAGGACAGCAACACATTTACTGGTTTGAACGACAGCGAAAGTTACAGTTTTTACCAGAGGATCAAGGAGACGGACACCCACAAGGCCTCTAATTCAAGCAATGCAGTGACCGTCTATACGAAGAATACCATTTTCTACAGTTGGAACTACGACGGAGCGGCAGAATACTATACCACACAGGCTGCTGATCCTGACGAAAAGTTAACGCCGCCTATCACTCCGCAAAGAGCAGGATATACTTTTGGCGGCTGGTATACGGATAGCAGCTGCAAACGTGAATGGCGGTTCAATTCCTCTAATGTGGATCATTCCATGACCCTATTTGCAAAGTGGACGAAGAAAAGCGCTGATACGTTGGAAGTTACCTACATGAAGGGCGGAGCAACTTCAGGGAAAGTACCTAAGGGACATATCAATTACAAATCCGGAGATACGGTAATCGTTTTAGGAAACGTGGGCAGCTTATCCAAAAATGGAGCTTCTTTTGAAGGATGGAGCGATGGAACAACCACATATAAAAAAGGAGATACCTTTAAAATAACTGATCATACAGTTTTGACTGCAGTATGGATTCAAAAAGAGGTACAGTGTACGGTAACCTACAAGAGCAACTATGAAGGAGGAGGAACATATACCACCAAGACCACTGCATACGGTTCCTTATTAACAAAACCAGCTAAGCCAACAAGAGAAGGCTATAGCTTTATAGGTTGGTATAAAAATGCTGAATGCACTAACCCATGGAACTTTGATTTAGATACTGTAACGGAAGATACAACCCTCTATACAAAATGGGCGCAGGGAACATACAGCGTAAGCGGTACAGTGGAAGATGATACTACCCCAACGCCGAACAAAGTAGATGGTGCTGCGGTAAAGATCATGAAGGGAAATGTTCAGTTTGGTGATCGTGTGCTAACAGATGCCGACGGCAAATTTACTGTTACAGGTATACCTAACGGAGAATATAATATCGTCATTACAAAGAACGGTCAGATGGTTACTCTCCATATTAAAGTAGATGGTACCGATTTAAATTATGAAGGTGAGATAACACTACCAAGTGGAAATAAAAACTCAAAGCTTGAGATCGTTGGAGCTGATACACCGAACATCGTAGAAGATGGCCTGGATAATCTCTTTAAAGATTCAGACATCTATGATGAAGAAAGTAAGAAAGCTGTAAATGATGGTGGAACAGTAGAAATTCGTTTGACTGTACAAAAGAATGACAATTCTGCGGAAAAAGAAAAAGTATCTGCACAGATGAGTTCGGACGGTTATCAATCCGGAATAATGCTGGATGTTGGTATCGAAAAAACGGTTACAAACAACAGTGGAGCAATCTCAGACCAAAGTTCGATTACAGAGCTTGACGACACGCTCACATTGATTATTCCGCTTCCAGCAGAACTGCAAGGCAAGCGTAATTACATGGTATACCGTACTCATGATTATGGCGCATCAACAGGTGTTAAGGTTGATAAAATCACAGCGACTCCAAATGCCAATCATGAATACATTGAAATTAGCACAGATAAAACTTATTTGACGCTATATGCAAAATTTTTCAGTACCTATGTCATTGGTTATAGCGAGAGCAGCGGCGGCAACACAGGTGGACATTCCTCTGGACATTCGTCTGCAAACCAGAGCTATAGCATCACCGTGACGGCAGGCGACGGCGGCAGCATCAGCCCTTCCGGTAAGGTCAGTGTGGTAAAAGGAAAAGACAAGACCTTTACCTTTACTCCGAAGGAAGGTAATATGATCTCCGATGTGTTAATCGACGGAAAAAGCGTAGGAGCAGTTGACAGCTATACCTTCAAAAACATGGATGCGGCGCATACGATTAGTGTTAAATTCGTAAAGGCGGAAGGATTACCATATTATCTAAACAGTAAGGGAAACAAAGTGTTTATAGGCTTTGCATCAAGTGCAACAGGTAGTATGAAGTATATTGCGCCAGAAGGGGAGAAAGTACAGATTATACAGAATCCTAAGAACTTTAACGATATAGGCAGACATTGGGCAAAGGATGACATTGATTTTGTTACTCAGCGAGAGATCTTTGTAGGAACTACAAATGATACCTTCTCACCAAATAGTGGAATGACAAGGGCTATGTTTGCAACAGTAGTTGGAAGACTGTATGAACGCAGCTATGGTAATATTTCAGGAAACGGAGATACATTCACAGATGTTTCCGATGGCATGTATTATAGCAGTTACGTAGGATGGGCAGAAAAGAACGAGATTATCAAGGGAATAGGAAATAATAAATTTGCTCCAAATCGAGAAATAACACGAGTAGAAATGACATCAATCATTTATCGATTTGGACAGTTCCTTAAGGTTTCCAAAGAGTCTTCAGAAACAGAACTGGGATATACTGATGTTTCAAAGATTGACAACTGGGCAATTGAATCTATAAAATACTGCCAGGAAAACAAAATCGTTTTAGGTCGTGATGATGGAAGCTTTGATCCACAGGATACTGCCACACGTGCAGAAGTTTCAACAATTATGAAACGATTTGTGGAGACAGTTGTTAAATAGGATAAAAACATAATAGGTTTGATTGTTTGTTAAATGTGAAGGATACATAGAAATATCGGTTGATTGTACAAACAGTGGGGGTTAGATAGAAATATCTGACCCTCCGTTTTTTTTTGCAGTCAGACCTTTTTGTTACGGTTTTGTTACGCATGATAGAGTAAAGCGTTATCAGCAGTATTATGATAGATTTACGCTTTACAACATAATTTGAAACGGTTTTTATACCAGTATGGTTACTGGTATAAAAGCAGGAAATTTTAGGCTGATTTCTTTTAGAGCAGAGGCTGGAAGTACAACTAATAAAAGAGTTATAGGATACAAAGATGACGTGGCTGTAGCAGACGCAACCCAAGATTTTATTGTTGGAGTTGGAGTTGCCACAGACGTTACTTTAAATGAACACTTTGGCGATATTGATGAGTTTAGAATAGTGGAACAAGATGGAAGCACAGATTTTGCTATTATTATTGATGATATTATTGTAGATGACCCTGTGATTCCTGTGGCATCAAGCCATACAGCAGAAGCAAGCGCCAATACTTTGACACCGGTAGTTGGTGTTGATGATGAGATTACCTTAACCGTAAAGAATAGTCTGGGCGATACAGATACAGATTTTGATGGATCAAAGAACGTGACCATCACAGGAGTAGAAGCAGCGCCAGACGGAAGCTACGGAAGCTTTAACGGAACTGTGCTGGATGCAAATGCGGCGGGAGCAGGACAGGTCATCTCTGTAACTTTCACTGACGGCGTTGCAACATCAGACCTAAAACTGAATAAGGCAGATGGACAAACCATTCATTTAAGCATTGCAACGGTAACAACGCCGGAAGCCAATGCGCTGACCATTACGCCGACCCATGGTACGGCAGCAACGATGGCTGTGACACAGGATATCACAGCACCGGCGTTAAATGGAGGAAGTTTTGCCCAGCAGCCGGCAATCACATTGAAAGATGCCTATGGAAATACCTGTACCAGTGACAATGCGACAGTTGTGACGGCAGCGAAGGAAGATGGCGGGACGTGGACACTGACAGGGACAACAACAGCGACAGCAAGTGGGGGCGTAGCAGCCTTGACGAATCTAGGAGCGACCAATACGGCGGCGGTTAACAATGCACAGCTTGGTTTTACGGCAACCGGATTAACGAAGGTGACCAGTACGACCGTGACCTTGCCTGCACCTATGGTTACAGGCGGTGGAAGCGGCGGATCTAGTGGATCTAGTGGTTCTACTACAACATCGCGATCAAGTCAAGGAACGGCCATTGTTATTGTCAACGGTAAGGAGCAGGATGCTGGAAAAGAAGTAAAAACAACTGAAGATGGAAAATCAACAATGACAGTCAAAGTTAATAATAAAGTCATTGAAAGCAAAATTGATGAAGTAATAAAAAACAATACAAGCGGGACAGGAAATATTGTCCAAGTTTCAGTGGCTGATACAACGTCAGAAGTCGTCAAGGTAGAATTGGCCGGAGATATTGTAAAAAAGTTGGAAGAAAACCTGCTTGATGGTAAGCGCTTAACAACAGGGTGCCTTGAAAATCAAATTGAGTTTGGTAAACTACTATTGATCGGTCATTTGCTACATACAGCCTGTACTTCATCTGACCATGGCATAAGATCTTCCAAATCCTCCGGATAGTTCATGTAATCGGTGTCTGGCATGTACAGAAGCAAATGTTGCAGGTAGGCATACACATCAAGGTTATTAGCCTTGGCGGTTTCGACAATACTGTAAACAGCGGCGCTGGCGGATGCCCCTTTAGGTGTATCCGCAAATAGCCAGTTTTTACGACCAACGGCATAAGGCCGAATACTGTTTTCCGCTGAGTTATTGGATATGGAGCATCGTCCATCCAGAAGATAGTTTTCCAGGTATGGCTTCTGATTCATGGCATAGGTAACGGCTTTACCTAAAGCAGACCCCTTTAAAGGATTCAGTGATTCAAGCCAGCCCCAAAAGGCCTCAAGAACCGGTTTCTCCAGTTCAAGACGCTTAAGCTGTCGCTCTTTAGGTGAGAGATCTGCAATCCCATCCTCAATCTTGAAAAGCTTATTGCAGTACTCTCTTCCGATTGCCGCATTTGTCCTTAGGGCTCCCTTTGCGCTCTTATTCGGCATAGCCTCCACGAACTTACGCCTCAGATGAGCCCAGCAGGCACATCTTTTAACGCCCTCCAACTTATTGTACCCGGAATACCCATCGCAGTGATGGTATCCCGTAAATCCTTTGAGATATTCAACTGCATGATCACCGTTTCTGGAGGATTGATAATCATACAGGACGATGGGTGACTTCCCATCATCGCCGGAACGGTGCAGCCACATGTAGGATTTGGTCTGTGGCTTTTTCCCTTCCTCCTTCAATACCTGGAGTGGAGATTCGTCACTATGGATCACATCCCTTTTGAGGAGCTCCTTGCGTAGATACCCGATGATTGGATAAAAGTAATCCTCCGAGCACCTGATGACCCAGTTTGCCATGGTCGCACGAGTCAGCACAATACCTAGACGCTCCCAATCCTTTTCCTGACGGTATAGCGGCATGCTATTCACATACTTTTGATACATGACATATGCAACTGAGCTCGGAGATGCAAGGGAATGGTTCATCAGGGATGTGGGTGAGTTTGCTTTTAGAATGTATGGCGTTTCCGTATGCTTGCATTCAGGACATTCATAGGCCATGCGTACATAGCGTAAGATACGTAGTTTTGCTGGGATGTATTCCAGCTCCTCTCGAACGGTTTCCTTGCCGATGGGCTTAAGCCCAGTTCTGCAGCGATCACAGTAAAGATCTTCATCCGCAGCTTCACATAGTATCTCATGAACCGGAAGATCCTTGATGATCGCTTCCCGACGAGTTTTCGCCTTACGATGTTTGTAGCCTTCAGAATCCCTCACGATTGGTTCTTCTGCATCGAGTGTGTATTCAACTTCGGCCTCATTGAACAGATTAAGTTGTCCATCAATGTCACCGATACGTGCTTTCTCGCTAGAACTGCCGAATTTCTGTCTGCGCATGAGGAGGAGCATTTCAGTAAGGTTATCCACCTGTTTTTGGAGCTTCTCAACCATGGTTTCCAACTGTGCAGTATAGGCATCTTTATTACGGTTTTCCATTTCCTGTATTTTGTTTTCAAGCTGGCTTATGTAGGCATCCTTGTCCATGTTTTCGGCAGTCCTCTCATGAATTTGTCTTGGTTTAATTATACCATGGGATGCCAATAAAATCCAGCAATTTCAACGGATTCGGACAGTTTTATGGCGATTAAATATCTCCTGATTCAACCTTTTTAATCGCTCTTGGCTGATCAATGGATAAGCCCTCTGTTAGCCAACGGAATTCTTGCCAGGTGATATCCCTGACCTGCTCTTCTGTCCTGGGCCATTTGAATTTACCGTTTTCCAGTCGCTTGTACAGGAGAACAAAACCGTCTTCTTCCCATAGAAGTGCCTTCAGCCGATCAGCACGTTTGCCGCAAAACAGAAAGAGTTTTCGGGAGAAAGGATCCAAACCTAGATGTGACTGTACCATTGCTGCTAACCCGTCTATGGATCTGCGCATATCAGTATAGCCACAGACGATGTAAATCCCTTGCGCCTTAGTGATATCACCTAGCATATCCGCTGTATCACTTTCAAAGTTCGTTCAATGATGGCATCCGATGCGCATTCCTGTATTTCAACAACAATGCCATTGAGATTGAGTATTATGGCCGGTCCGGAATGGCTGGCTTCATATATGGGTTGTGGCGGCATCAAAGGAACGATAACCGGTTGATCCGGTGATTTAATCAAAGCCTTTTCTTGGACAGCTGCAGATTTCACTTTCCGCAGCCAGTAGAAATATTTATGCCTTGAAATATTATTCTCGGCACACTACTCGTTGACTTGTTTTCCGCTGCTGATTCGTTCCCGGATAATTTCAGTCCATTGCTCTAGGCGATATTTGTCTGTCAGTTTTTTAGTTTCGCTCATGGTAACCTCCATAAATTCAACTTTTCACACTTGAGTGCAAGAAGTGTGAAAAGTGTGTTATTGGGATTCTAACATGAGTGGACACATAGAATTAAGGCACCGTTTTATTGAGCGCTTACGCTTGATGTTTCTGTGAAACGTAAAAGCGTAGTATATGTTATTCCTGCTGAAGAATTTACAATTAGTAAGGTGGCAAAAAACCTTGGGATTCAGGAAAAGGATCTGGATGCAATAAAAGTGGAAGTAAAAATCACTAAGCTGGATGAAAAAGTGGTGAAAAAGTACAACGAAGTTGCGAAGGCAAATGGTGCAGAGCTTGTATTCCCACCTGTGGAATTTGAAATAGTAGCAAAAACCACCAAAACAGATGGAACAACACAGAAGCAGGGCATCAATAAGTTTAGTAACTATGTAAAAAGAGTTATGGAAATACCGGCAGGAGTTGATCCGAGCAAGAGCACGACAGGCATCGTATTCAACCCAGATGGAACCTATAACCATGTGCCTACAGAATTGTTCCGAAAGGATGGTAAGTGGTATGCGAAGCTAAACTCTCTGACCAACTCCATTTACTCGGTTATTTTGAATCCTGTTACTATGAAATCCGTAGAGAATCACTGGGCGAAAGATGCCGTCAACGATATGGCATCGAGGCTGGTTATCTTTAATCGAGAAGGGTTTGAACCAAACAAAGCTATTACCCGCGCAAATTTTGCAGAATATGGTATGGCAACACTTTTCTGTACAAAAATTATAGTTTTAATAATATAAAGAAATTAATATAATATTTATAATTCTAAAGATTTATGGTATAATACCTTCAGGTGCGAGCTGCGAAATCAGCAAAGCTTTGGTAAGCTGATGAATATACAGTAGGGAAACCCTATCGGGTAAGGTCTAACCAACTGCCCGTACCGAGTCCTTGGAACCGAAGTGGTAACATTAGGTTTAAGCGTAGGACAGGGAGCAACAGAGCCGAAACGAAAGTGAAGTGATTGAGCTGGGAAATTATTATCTAGTCGGAAGAGTCGAGGCGTTCTATTTCGTCGCAGACAACAGTATATGAATCGTTATGGTGAGAGTCATATAGTCTTCCCCCAGTCTGAGAGCTTGGCGAGGTTGATGATAAGTATGTCATCGGAACAGCTGAGATCCTGTTACATCCTAAGCTTTTAGGTATGGAATCTGAATTAAAGAAATGCGACAGGAAACCAAATGTGTGGCAGGAAGTCCGATTCGCTCATAGTACCGCAGAAACCTGTGAAAGCAGATGGAGGGAAGGGGCGGACACTTTATAGCTTCAAGTAAGTTAGCTATCATGCAGACAATAGGAGAGCTGGCAAACGTGGTGAATGAATTACTTGGAATACAATTTAATATCGCAAAGGCAGACAGAACAGATAAGAAAGTTTAAAGAAAAGACCTCTAGGGATATCCTGTTACGAGGATAAACTGGTAGAGAATGCAATTGCACAGATACTGACAATGATATATGAACCAAAGTTCCATAATGAGAGTTACGGATTCAGACCGAATCGAAGCTGTCATCAGGCAGTGCGCGAGGTCATCGAGCGTAAATCACGAATGGTTAATGAAATTCCTACAGCAAGATATTGCGGACAGAAGGTTCCTTGAGATAATCGAGAAGTTTCTGAAAGCAGGAATCATGGAAGAAGGGAAATACCTTGACAGTGAGAAAGGAACACCGCAGGGAAATGGAGCGAGTCCAGTTCTTGCAAATGTATACCTGCACTACGTACTCGACAAATGGTTTGATGTAATTGTAAAGCGGAAATGTCAGGGACAGAGCTATCTAATACGATACTGTGACGATTTTGTATGTTGTTTTCAGAACAAATGGGAAGCAGAAGTTTTCTACCAAAAGCTAGTGAAAAGATTCGAGAAATTCGGATTAGAAATGGCAATGGAGAAAACGAGGGTACTGGAATTTGGAAGGTTTGCCAGACATAACAGAGAAATGAGAGGGGAAGGCAAGCCTGAAACATTTGACTTTCTCGGCTTTACATTCTATTGTGGAATGAATGGCAAGAAAGAATTCTTTCGGTGCAGAGTGAAAACGAGCAAAAAGAAATACAGAAGCAAGATAAAGGCAATGAAGGAATGGATAAAGAACCATAGAACAATACCACTTGAGCTGATATTCAAAACAGTTAATGCGAAGTTGAGAGGACACTATCAATACTACGGTGTTACAGACAACACAAAGGATGTAAAGAATTTTCTTTCGCAGACGAAGTGGCTGTTATTCAAATGGTTAAATCGGAGAAGCCAGAGAAAGAGTTACAGCTATGACACGTTCTACAATGGATTTCTAAGAACTTTTCCATTACTTGAGCCGACAATTAAGGTTAGTCTGTTTTACAGGTAGAAAATGAATATGAAGTGAAAAGCCGTATGCGTTAGTAGCGCACGTACGGTTTTGAATAGGGGCTTGGACGCGTAAGCGTCCTTGACCTACTAAAGAAAGAGGTGATTATATGGCGATTCAATATACAAAATTATTTAAGTTACTCTCCGAAAGAGAACTTTCAAAAACGGAATTACAGAAAAAGATTGGAATTTCTTCAGCAACAATGGCGAAGTTATCAAAAAATGAAAGTATATCATTGAAAGTAATTGAAGATATTTGTGAATTACTACATTGCCAGCCTGGAGATATTATGGAAATAACTCAGAATATAGAACTTCCGTTACTAAAACTCTTAAGAGAAGAAAAAGAAGTGAAGTTAAAAGGTGGGTTGTATCATCAAACACAGATTAAGTTAGCATATCATTCTAATCGAATAGAAGGAAGTAAATTATCTGAAGAACAAACAAGGTATATTTATGAAACAAATACTATAGCAATGCTAAGAGAAGAGGCAACGCCGGTTGATGATATTATAGAAACCATAAATCATTTTCAATGTTTTGACTATATGATTGATATAGCTGATCAAGAATTAACAGAGCAAATAATTAAAGAATTTCATAAAATCATAAAAGGCAATACTTCAGATAGTAGGAAAGATTGGTTTCATGTTGGGGAATATAAGGCGAAGCCTAACATGGTGGGAAATAGTAAGACTGTTTCACCATCGAAAGTGAGAGGTGAAATGCTCAAACTACTTGCGGATTATCAAGAGTTAGAGACAGTAAAATTTGAAGATATCGTAGAATTTCATTATATGTTTGAATCGATACATCCGTTTCAAGATGGAAATGGACGGGTCGGGCGAATGATCATTTTTAAGGAATGTCTAAGGTGGGGAATTGTTCCGTTCATTATTGATGAGCAGCATAAACAATTTTATTATCGTGGATTAAAAGAATTTAAGGAAGAAAGAGGGTATCTTATTGATACTTGTTATTCGGCACAAGATGAATATAACGAGCTAGTAGAGTATTTTATGGTAGAATAATTTTTACAATTAATATTTGATTTGTGTAAAAAATATTTAGGATTTATCTGACGCTGAAACCGGATAATCGACGATATAAGAGCAGTAAAGTAAAGGATGGTGAAAATAAATGAAACGGATATTTTTGGTTGAGGACGATAAGGCAATCGCTAAAAACCTTATACTTTTACTCCGCTCGGAAGGATTTACAGTTACCCACGCCTCTACGAGGAGTGAAGCCCTTGCCGCGCTTGCCGGGAATAAATTTGACTTGGCGCTTGTTGATATTTCTTTACCTGACGGAAATGGTTTTACGGTTTGCACGGAAATTAAAAAAAACGGGGATATTCCCGTTATCTTTCTGACTGCTTCCGGAGATGAGGCGAGTGTTGTTACGGGGCTGAACATGGGCGCGGACGACTATATCACCAAGCCTTTTCGTCCGCGTGAATTGATTGCAAGAATTGAAACCTCCTTGCGAAAACGCGGGCGTTCCGGATCGGATTTTGAAATTCGCGGCCTTCATGTCGATATGGCAAGCGGCATTGTGAAAAATAATGGCAACGAGGTTTTTCTTTCGGCCTTAGAATATCGGTTGCTTTTGGTGTTTATTAATAACCCCAAAAGCATTATCACAAGGAGCAGGCTGCTTGACGAATTGTGGGATGCGGCGGGCGAGTTTGTCAATGACAATACATTGACCGTGTACATCAAACGCCTGCGGGAGAAGATAGAGGATGATCCAGCAAGCCCAAAAATCATTCTGACCGTTCGCGGGACAGGATATCGATTGGGGGGCGAGTATGATTCGAAATAGGGAGTTTCGACAGTTTGCCATTTTGCTCTCATTCATGGCTGCTGCCGCTGTCATGCTGGGATTTGCAATCAATAGGTTGGCGGGAATCCTTGCCATTGCTTCTGCCGCCGCCTTTGGCACAGCATTTTTCGTATTTACCAAAGCCCGTTACAAAAACATTGCGCGGATTTCAAATCAAATCGATCTTGTGCTTCATAATGCTGACCATTTGTATATTGGTGAGTCGGACGAGGGGGAACTTTCCATTCTGCACAGCGAGATAACAAAAATGACGCTGCGCATTCGGGAACAAAACGAAGCGCTGAAAAAAGAAAAAGAACATCTTGCTGATTCGCTGGCCGACATAGCGCATCAACTCCGAACCCCACTCACATCTGCGAACCTCATTCTGTCATTGTTGGCGAATAACCCTGACGAAAACGAGCGGAAAGTATTTGTACGGGAAACAGAGGAATTGCTTGTGCGAATGGATTGGCTGCTTACTTCGTTACTAAAATTATCCCGCTTGGACGCAGGCATTGTGGTGTTCCAAAGCGAGCAGATCGATGTGAACAACTTAATATGCGTCGCGCTTCGCCCGTTCCTGATCCCAATGGAACTGCACGATATTAGCGTGCAGATAGACGTGACGAAAGGGAGGATGATTCAGGGTGATTCTGGTTGGCTTTCGGAAGCAATTCAAAATATCCTCAAGAATTGCATGGAAAACGCAGGTGATAACGGGAAGATTGAGATTGTCTGCACGGACACCCCACTATTTACTGAGATTACCATCCACGACGGCGGCGCAGGTTTTGAAAAAGAAGATTTACCCTTCCTGTTTGACCGATTCTATCGCGGGAAAAAACCAAACGCTACAGGATACGGGATTGGACTTTCTCTCTGCAAGATGATTATAACACGACAGGGAGGAACGATTACCGCAAAAAATCATCCCCAGGGCGGCGCGATATTTGCCATTCGTTTCCCAAAGTGACGAATCTCTCACCTGAAAGTCACAGAGATGTAAGTTGAAGGTTCTATTATATGGGTAAACCATGAGAAAGGAGACTCATAGAATGGAGTTTTTAAAAATTGAAAATTTATGCAAGGTCTACGGCAAGGGTGAAAACCAGGTTGCCGCGCTTGACCATGTTTCGCTTACTATCGAAAAAGGGGAGTTTACCGCAATCATCGGTTCCTCCGGCTCGGGAAAATCCACATTGCTTCACAGCATCGGCGGCGTGGATGTGCCGACAAGCGGAAAGGTGTATTTGGAGGGGCAGGATGTATATGGCCAAAGCAATGAAAAACTCGCCATTTTCCGCAGGCGGCAAGTCGGACTGATCTACCAGTTTCACAACCTCATTCCCACTCTGAATGTGGTGGAAAACATCACCTTGCCTATCCTGATGGACAAGCGGAAGGTCAACGAGGAACGACTGAATGACCTGCTCGAAATGATTGGATTAAATGACCGCAAAACGCATTTACCCAATCAGCTTTCAGGCGGTCAGCAACAGCGTGTTTCCATAGGCCGGGCTTTGATGAACGCCCCGGCGGTCATGCTTGCCGACGAGCCCACGGGCAGTCTGGACAGCCGAAATGGACATGAAATCGTCAAACTGCTGAAAGAAAGCAATAAAAAATATGGGCAGACTCTGATCCTCGTCACCCATGACGAAAATATCGCCCTGCAGGCAGACCGCATTATCGGCATATCAGATGGCAAAGTAGCGAGAGACGAGAGGGTGCGGGCATGAATGTTTTTAACAAAATCACTCTGCAAAGCTTGAAAAAAAGCCGAACCCGAACAATTGTTACGGTAATCGGAGTGGTTCTGTCCGCCGCCATGATTACGGCAGTCGCCACCTTTGCCGTGTCTCTGCAAAGCTATTTGATAAACGGTGCTGCTGCTAAATATGGTGATTGGCATATTGAAATCCCGGACACAAATTCCTCTTTTGTACTGGAACAGGCAGAGGACAGCCGAGTAGCAAATGCTGTAGCGTTGCAGAACATCGGCTATACCACACTGGAAGGCGGACAAAATCCCGACAAGCCATATCTTTTTGTTACCGGATGGAACGAGGAAGCCTTGGATGCTCTGCCCATCAAGCTGCTTTCCGGCAGACTGCCGAATAACAGCAGCGAGGTTGTGATACCGGCTCATATTGCGGCAAACGGCGGCGTGAAAATTTCAGTGGGCGACACACTCACCCTCCCGGTCAGCAACCGCATGAGCGGCGAACAGAAGCTCAGCCAGCACGATTCTTATTCTGCCGGGGAAGAAACACTTATACCTACGACAGAGAAAACATATACGGTTGTCGGCATCTGTATGCGACCGGCAATCGAGGAGTATTCTGCTCCCGGATACACGTTAATCACAACAGTGGATACAGCCGCAGCGGATAGTCTTACCGTATTTATCACGCTGAAGAACCCATATCAGGTTCATTCTTATGCAGACAGCATATCAGATAATATCAGTTACGTTTTGAACGATGATGTACTGCGTTTTATGGGACTTTCAGGGGAAAAGATGCTTACAGTTCTCCTGTACTCGATTGGCGGCATTTTGATTGCCCTGGTTATGCTCGGCTCTGTGTTCCTGATTTATAATTCATTCAACATCTCATTGAATGAACGTACCCATCAGTTTGGAATTCTCATGTCGGTAGGTGCCACGGAAAAACAACTGCGTAATTCTGTGCTGTTTGAGGGACTTTGCATCGGTACGGTCGGCATTCCAATCGGCATTTTGGTCGGGATACCAAGCATCAAGCTTGTGCTTTCTCTTGTGGCAAAGAATTTCGCAAATGCTATGTATGACAATGTACCGTTAACTTTGGTCCTGTCTGCTCCTGCTCTTGTTGCTGCGGCGGTTATTAGTATGATCACCATTCTGATTTCTGCCTATATTCCGGCAAAGAAAGCTGCCAGTACGCCTGTGATGGAATGTATTCGCCAGACAAACGAGGTCAAGGTGGAAGCCAAAGTAATGAGAACATCGAAACTTGCGAAACGCTTTTACGGTTTAGAGGAAACACTTGCGTTAAAAAACTTTAAGAGAAACCGGCGGCGTTACCGCAGCATTATCCTGTCGCTTACATTAAGCGTGATGTTGTTTGTGTCGGCAAGCTCCTTCGGAACCTATCTGAATCAAATGGCAGAGAATTCATCTGTGGTAGTTGAAGACTATGATATCTGTTTCGATACGCGAGACATGGAGGAAAGCGAGCTGTTCCAGCTTTATGATGAGATGAAAACCGCAGACGGCGTTACCGAAAGCTCTTATCAGGCACTTTCCACCTATTCCTGCGTGCTGGGTTTAAATGATTTGTCAAGTCATTTTTTGGATGAGTTTGGAGAGCTTATCGGTTATGATGGTGCAAGTGAAACGGTGGAAGTACAGCTCGATATTCAGTTTGTTCAGGACAGCGTCTATCAGAACCTCCTTGAAGGCCTCGGCCTATCCGCAGAGGAATACACCGGGCAAGACAAAAAAATGATCATGGCAGGAATTCTGCCCGGGCGCTTCTATACGCAGGAACTGCCTATGGAATTTACGCTCCGTTCCAAGACCGGGAACCAGACGAAAACCCTTCAAGCAACTTTCGTAAAAGACTACCCTGATCTGCTGCCTGCACAGCCGGGTGAGGCGCACGGATACACACTTATGGCGATAGCCCCTTACGAGGTAAAGCCGCAGTTTGACGCACTAGGTGCGACTGTAAAGCCTACAAAGCTGGGCATGACCTTCCAGTCGGAAAATCCCGGCCAGTCTACAGCTGAGATGCAGACGATGATTGATGGTGCCAGCATTACTGCCGACTATAGTCTGTACAATGTCTATGAGATACTGGAGCAAAACCGTAATATCACATTCATTGTCAATCTGTTCGCGGTTGTTTTTATCATAATGATTTCGCTAATTGCGATTGCAAACGTCTTCAACACGATTTCCACCAATATCAAGCTGCGCAGGCGGGAATTTGCTATGCTCCGTTCTGTGGGGATGTCCGACCGGGATTTCAATAAGATGATGCGCTTCGAATGTGCTCTTTATGGAGCGCGAACGATGCTTTGGGGTCTGCCTCTCTCCGGAATCCTTTCCTACCTGATTTATAAGGGCATGATCATTGGCGGAGGAAATGTTGATTTTGTGTTCCCATGGAGCAGTATGGCAATCAGCGTGTTCAGCGTGCTCTTTATCGTGTTTATTACAATGTTGTATGCCACTAGCAAGATAAAAAAAGAAAATATTATTGACGCCCTTCGGGATGACATGACTTGATTCAAAATCGATGAAATTTCACCGTCTGCTTTCATTAGCAGGCGGTTTTTTTCTTTCTCCAATACAAATTAGAATGTGGTGTAAATCAGTGTATGAATAATTTCATCGTACAAGTGAATCATGTGAATAAGGTTTCTTTTTCTTGTCTGTAAAGCAAGAATTGAAAATGGATATTTTATCGTTGCCTTGACAAAAAATCAAAAATGAATAATAATGAATATATTCATTCACTCGTAAAATGATTTTAAACGGAGGTAAATTTATGGCATTATCAAAAAATAAATTCTCAGAGGGCGAGAATGATCATTCCCGTAAAATACGGATATCGAAAGAACCGGATGAACGCCGTCAGGAAATTGTTGAAACAGCATTAGAGATGTTTTCTGAAAAAGGTTATGAAAATACAACTATTCAAGATATCGCTGAAAAGATGAATGTATCTCCTGGTTTATGCTACCGCTATTTTAAATCTAAAACGGAAATCTTTGCGGCAACTTCAGAATATTATGCAATTCAAGCGGTAGAACAAATGAAAATTCCAATATTACAGGATATTCCAGCAATTGAAAAGTTGAATCTTGTCATAAATCGAATGTTTGATTTTTCGGTGAATCACCATGAGTTTGAATCGAGATATAATGAGGGGTCAAGTATTAGGGCAATTTTGTTGGATGATGTCGCCTATCAATGGATGACGGTAATGATACCGATTATAGAACAAGGAATGAAAGAAAATACTTTTAGTTGCAGTAATGCTCCAAGAACAGCTCAGTTTTTGATTTCCGGTCTGATACACACGTTCCATGCAGAAATGCCTGAGGAAAATGCGAAGGAATATATGCAATCCTTTTTTGATTTTACACAAGATATGCTGGTACGTGTTTTAGGAATCAAGGCAGATTAGAATATAGGTGAAAGAAAAAGTACATGAAAAGTCTATTGGCAATCATGTACTTTTTTATTAGCAGCATATTGAATAAATTCATTCATTGGATTTCTCGACAGGAAGTTTATTATATGAGTGAATAAAATTATTCACTCATGAGGAGGTGAATGTATTTTAACGAAAGGAGATTTTTGTTATGAACAAGGAAGAACGTATCACAATGCTAAGGGAAGCCCCAATCCCTCAGCTTTCATTGAAAATGGGATGACCGACAATGATCGGTATGTCTGATGCTTCCAAAAAAAATAAATACTTTACAACTCCATAACAAAACGTTGATAATATTGTAGAAATAAGGAGGTGATTCAATTTGGCATCTATTTTAATCGTTGAGGACGAGGTGGCAATCAATGAGCTTGTAAAAAGGAACCTGCAGCTTGTGGGACATCAATGTACCTCAATTTTTGACGGGAAAGCTGCTGTTTCTGAAATACAGCGTCAATCCTACGATCTAATGATTTTGGATATCATGCTGCCAGGGCTCGACGGGTTTGAGGTTATAAAGCAAGCAAATGAAACGCCCACAATTTTCTTGACTGCAAAAAACAGCCTGCCTGATCGCATCAAGGGCTTTTCAATGGGAGCAGACGATTTTCTGACAAAACCTTTTGAAATGTTGGAACTACTAGCTCGCGTGGAAGCAATCCTGCGGAGGACGCAGAAAACAGCAAGCTATTTTGAAGAGGGAAACATAAAAATTGATTTTAGCGGCCATCAGGTATTTCATAGTGGACAGTTGGTTGAGTGCACACCAAAGGAATATGAATTATTAGAAGTCCTTGTGAATAACCGTAATATTGCGCTCTCTAGGGAAAGACTGCTGGAATTGGTTTGGGGCTACGATTTTGAAGGAGACACCCGAACCGTGGATGTACATATACAAAAGCTACGGAAAAAGCTGGGCTGGGAAAGCAGGATAAAAACCGTGTACAAACTGGGGTATCGTCTGGAGGTAAGTCGATGAAGCAACGAACCTTTTTAATAACTCTTGCGCTTTTTCTCATCTTCCTCAATCTCGGAATCTTCCTCGTTTCTGCTGCGATGTTCAGGGATACTGTGAACCGCGCGGAGGAAGCAAGTCTAGGTGAACATTATTTTATTGCGTCAGCCCTGACCAAGGATTTTAGTGCCGTGGAAAGCCGCGGGACTAACCTGGATAGTTCCCTAAGCTCACTGCTCCAGCCTTACAGCTATCTGTCAGGGGATAACAAGGCGGGACTCGCGCTTTACAAAAGTGACCAGCTTGTTTATTCCAATCAGAACGCGTCTGTATTGAAGAACAATTCCCTGAAGCCGCCGGAGAACGGAAACCGACTGGCAACGATCCGGAAAGCAGACGATAAGACATATGCTATTGTCTCGGGAAAACTTCCCGCCCCTTATAATGCTTATACACTGGTTTATCTTTATGATACAACGGCGGCCATAACATCGTGGAGTCACCTGAAAAGTATATTGTTTTTGGCCGGATTTGTCCTTTCGATTTTGCTCGCTTTTAACCTGCTTCTTGTACTGAACCGGATATTCAGACCGCTTAAGCAGATTTCCAGAACTTCCAAGGATATCGCGGATGGCGCGTATGAAACCAGACTTCCTGTATCCGGGCATGATGAGCTTTCGGAAATGGCGAGAAGTTTCAATCACATGGCGGAGGAAATCCAGCGTAAGATGATAGAACTTAAAGATACCGCTGATAAGAAGCAGCAGTTTGTCGATAATTTCGCTCACGAGCTCCGTACGCCGCTGACCGCGATCTATGGATACGCGGAATACATGCAAAAGGCTGTAATGTCGGAGGATGAAAGGCTGTCGGCGCTCCAATACATAATGTCTGAAAGCCGCCGCCTTCAGACGATAGCATTTCAATTACTGGAGCTTGCGAATCTGCAGAACAATCCCGTTACATGGGAAGAATTGAACGTATCCGACCTCTTTGATTCGGTCAGGCAAACGCTGTATGGGAAACTTGCAGGAAAAAAGATACAGGTAGAATTCAGCAGTGAAATAGAGACGATATACGCAGATGCCTTTCTGTTGGAAAGCCTGCTGGTCAATCTGATCGACAATGGGATAAAGGCGTGCAGAAAAGATGGCCATATTGCTGTGCGGGCAGTTATGGAAGAAGGAAAGAAAACGATCAGTGTTCAAGACAACGGAAAAGGGATGACGCTAGAGGTTCTCTCACAGATTACCGAACCTTTCTACCGAGGAGAAAAATCGCGGAACCGCAGTGACGGCGGTGCCGGACTAGGCCTTGCAATTTGCAAGCAGATTGCTTCGAGCCATAGCGCGGAGTTGAGCTTTTTAAGCCGTTCCGGCGAAGGAACAACGGCAAAAATAACTTTTACAACTTCACAACAACTTGATTATGATTCTATAATCCAAGGCGCATATACTGTTTCCTGTGATCACAAATAAAACAATAAAGGAGAGATTCAAATGAAAGAAAACAGATCGGAAGGAAAACATTTCAAAAAAACCATTATAGCAGCCGCGATGATTATTGGGGCAAGTACAATGATATTCCAGGGATTTACGCAGGTGGTCGCAGCGGCGGAATATAACAAGATGAATACCATCCCGACAAGCTATGCAAATAGTGCGGATGTGTCGTCCAAAACGGCGCTGCCGGAAGGTTACAAAAAAGCAAACTATACAGTTGGGGACAGTGACCTTCCATATTATGAAAATAAAACGCCCAGTGAAAAAGACTTGACAAAAGAAGCGGCGGCGGAGCTTGTGGCACAACACCTTTGGCAGGTGTATGGCGCGGATCTGGAAGGCCAGACCATTAAAATGGGTTATGATACGGCAACAGATAACACCCCACGTCCAATGTGGATTGCAGACGTTGAGATGAAGAATCAGGACTACCATGACGGGTATCGTGCGGAGGGCTATAGTGTATGGCTTGATTCGGTTACCGGTGACCTGCTCAGCATTGGTATGAACAGAACGCTGAAAGAGAAGGTTAAGGCGGGTCCTGACGCTTCCCTTGACGAAAGCAAATACGAAGCCGTAGCGAAAAAGCTGGCAGAAAAATATAATATTGTTCACGGTGACATTGAATCAATGAATTGTACCGGACAGGGAGCCAGCTTTTCGACAAATGTTATTGGCACCTACGGTGATCCGGATATCAGTTTTGAAATCCATGGCAAAAACGGTGAAGTCGCACTTTTGAGCATTTCCCGGTATGACGAGGTACTGAAAGGCATAATGTATAATGGACAATATAAGTATGATTTGTTAAGGATTAAGAAGTTGGAAGAGGAAATGGAGAAGGAAACGCAGGCCAAAGCTAAAGCAGATCAAAAAGCAGCGACTGCTAACAGCGGAGCTCAAGATTCTTTTCTCGTAGTAACGGAAGAAAACTAAAAATAAATAATTATCGTCCAGGCTGCCATGTAAAGAATGGAGCTTAGCGATCGTATCCCTCCGGACTCACGGGTTTGGAGGGTATTTTTTGTACCTTAAATACTATATATTAAAAAGCAGTGGAATTTGTTGTATGGCAATGCAGTTCCTTGATGATAATAGTCGTGTAAATGATCTTTCTGATCATCCTTTCGCCGATCTCAATCACTGGATCTGAGAAATTTTACAGGGGTGTATTCCGCAAATAAAGTGTTTGACAATCAATATACAGAGGATTATATTTAATTTGGTAGATGCAATTTAAAAGGATTGCCGTAACATTTAGCATCCGTTCCGATGCAATTTGGTTTAAGCTAATTGAGGATGAATGTATGAAATAACTTCCCATCCTCATTTTATTTTATCATAATGCTTCTTTTGTTATATCTGTGAATATAACAAAAGAGTAATAGGGGGTGTTTTTTTCTTGAATGAGAACAATATCAATCCGTTTTTTTTGAAGAGTATGATAGAAAATTTTATAAATTAGTTTTTGAGTATTTAGGCGAGGAAATTTTTGTTACTGATAAGAATGGCAAGACCCTCTATGTAAATCCCGCATCCGTAAAAACGATCGGGAATGCCGTTAGACCAAATTGTTGGCCGTAATGTAGAAGATCTGGTAAAAGAAGGGCTCTTTTCTGTCAGCAGTACAATGGAGGTTATAAAGAAAAGGAAAACGGTCAATGTACTTCAGAAAATGCAAGATGGAAGGACACTTCTTGCGACGGGCATTCCCATTTTTGATGAGACAGGCGAGATTGAAATGATCATCAGCACATCGAAAAATGTGGACGAGCTCAACGAGCTGCTTCACATGGTTGAGGAACAGGCGGAATTAATTGAAAAAAATATTGAAGAATTGCAGAACCTAAAAAATAGTATTTTTGAAATTGAGGGATTTATTTCAAATGATCCTATAATGGAAAATATAAAAAACATAATTACACGTGTTGCTCCTTTGGATATTCCGGCATTGATTGAAGGTGATACCGGGGTCGGGAAAGAAGTGGCAGCCAGATCCCTTCATCGCTTCAGCAATCGAAGCAATGGATCTTTTATTAAAATAAATTGCGGAGCTATTCCGGAGCAATTAATGGAATCGGAACTTTTCGGGTATGAAAGCGGTGCGTTTACCGGAGCTGCGAAAGACGGTAAAAAAGGCAGGGTAGAGATGGCACATATGGGTACTTTGTTTTTGGATGAAATTGGTGAAATGCCCTTGGCGCTTCAGGTAAAGCTCCTGGATTTTTTACAGGATGGAACATTTATACGAGTAGGCGGGACAAAAAGGCTTAAAGTGGATAATCGTATTATCGCCGCAACAAATCGTGACCTGAAAAAAATGTGTGCAAAGGGACAATTCCGGGAAGACTTGTTTTACAGGCTCAATGTAATACCTTTTCATATCCCGCCTCTCTGGGAACGCCCCAATGACATTGATTCCCTGGCAAAATATTTTATGTCAAAATATAATTCAAAATATCATTGCAATAAACGAATGGAAAAAGGGCTCATTGATACATTGAAAGCATATCGGTGGCCCGGCAATGTCAGAGAGCTTCAAAATGTGTTGGAGCGGGCATTTGTAATGTCTGACGATCAAATCGTTACAAAGGAAGATATAAAGCAAATCCTTCAGGATCATAGTGGACCTGCCGAAATTAAGAACATCCTTGATATGGAGATTATGCCTCTTAAGGAGGCCAAGTGGGCTTTAGAAAAACATCTTGTAAGTAAAGCTTACGAACAGCATAATTCCACATATAAAGTTGCAAAGGTACTTCAGATTGATCAATCCACAGTGGTAAAACTATTGCATAAACATCAAATTATAAAGTAATAAATGCGGCGAATCGCCGGCAATGAAAAAAATCGTCATTATGATGATTTTTTTCATTATGTCTAAAATACCTAACTGTAACAGATTTTAATTTAGCCATTTTGCATAATTTTCTATAAATTGCATCGATTCAGTCTACTTTCCCCTCGATTTCAGAGTCGTCTCTAATCCATAAAATATAGTAAATTTGGAGTAATTTACAATGGCATGATTCATGCATTATATTGTGGAGTACTCTATATTTAAATAAATTTTGTGAAATGGAGGTAAAAATGAATAACGAAAAAATATTTGCTGAGGCGGCTGATGCAATCATTGAAGGTGATGAAGATCTGGCAATGGAGATTATTGCGAAAGCTGAAGCAAACGGAGTTGATTTAGTTGAATTATTGTCCAAGGGTTTCAGCGCCGGAATGCAGGAATTGGGAGATCGATTCAGTTCTGGTGAAGTCTTTCTTCCGGAGTTAATCTTTGTCAGCGAAATCATGAAGAATATCTCTTCAGAAATCGAGTCCAAACTGGATCAAGGTAGCATTCAGAAAAAAGGTGTTATGGTGATCGGAACCGTTGCCGGGGATGTTCACGATATCGGAAAAGGTATTGTCGCATCTCTTGTAAAGACAAACGGCGTCGAGGTTCATGATCTGGGAAGAGAGGTTCCAGCTGAAAAGTTTGTGGAAGCGGCAAAGGAGTTTAGTGCTGATTTTGTGGGAAGCAGCGCACTTCTTACCACAACAATGACGGAGCAGCAGCGAATTGAAGAACTTCTGAAAGAAGCTGGGATTAGAGACAAGGTTAAGACTTTCATCGGTGGCGCGCCTGTAACTCAGAGATGGGCGGACAAGATCGGCGCGAATTATTACAGTGAAGACGCGACGGAAACAATAAGACAGATCAATGAAGTTTTCTCCAAGAAATAATGAACGATAATGATTTGAATTAAAAAGGAATGGAGGTCAGATATGAAAGATCAGTATTTCACCAGAATGGGTGATGGAGAAGGTTTATGGATGTCTAAAGCTGAGATTGAAGAAGAAGTCCGAAAAGGTGTTGCGGATGCCGTGAAAAGAGGGAAATCACAGCCTCTGGACGAGGAAGATATCGAAAGGCTTATGGAGATTCTTACGATGCCTGAGAAAAATGTCAGCGTTGAAAGAGGCAACGAAGGTGTTGTAACCTTTGATGCCGGCACTTTGAAGCTGCCTGTGAGAGCGGGTATTCCCGTGGACAGATCGACGTCATTGCTGATTCATGAACGGATCCTATGCTCCGATACTATGGAGCTTTGCCATGTAGATTACAGTTACAAGGCAATTAAAAATGTTGTCGCCGAGGAAGCGATGGCTATGGAGGCGGCTCAGCTCAACTGTATCATGCCGATTTTCTATGGTGCGATGCCAAATATGGGACTTTATACAAGACCGGACGGGCCTGTTGAAAACTGGTCAGTTGCTTTGCCGGAGGGAAGAATAAAGGACGCCTGTGAAGCCCAGGAGCAGGCGCTCGAACTTTGCAGGGACGATATGATCTTTATTGGGAGCAAAATGGCGGAAGCCGGTGCCTGTGGAATTCAGTTTGATAAGATCGGCGCAAGCGGAGATGCGGATGCGATCGCAGCACTGGAAGCTTCTAAGGTTCTTTCGGAAAAATATCCTGACCTGAGCATTACCATGGGAATGGCGAATGAATTCCATCTTGGCATGCATGGCAAGCTGAAATTCGAAGAAGAGAAGATCGCCGGACAGTATCCTGCCAGGCAGGTAAAGTCTGCTGAAGCCGCAGGCGCGCACAGTTACGGTGCAGTAATCAATACGAACAGCAGCCGTTCCTTCGCCTGGAATCTGGCAAGATCCCTTACATATGTAAAGGAAGCGACAAGAGTTGCTCAGATTCCGGTCCTTGTAAATGCGGGAATGGGAGTAGGAGGAATTCCGTTGACGAATACATCGCCTACTGATTGCACGACGAGGGTTTCAAAAGCTATGATGGAGATCGGCAAAGCCGACGGATTGTAGATTGGCCACGGAGATGCTTACGGGATGGCTTGCATGCATGAAACGGCCGCCGGAATGGGAGGAATACGTACTGCCGGAGATCTGGTTGCACGTATGGTTATGAAAGGCATGAAGCTCAACGAAGCAAAGAAATATGTTGCGGACAAATTAGACTGCTCGGTGTTCGACTTATCAGACTCTGCCAGAATGAAGGAGATCAGGGAATCTCTCGATATCGGTACAGTACTTTCAAGAACGAACGCGGCAACAGGTATGGCGGCAAAGATTAAAATTGCTGAATTGCTTGATATTAAGATTCCAAGTGTAGAGAAATTCAAAAAATTAATCGGTCGGTAATGATGACGGTTTGGATTGGAGCGCGAGGAGCGCTTCAATCTGGATCTTGATTAAAGAATGATTCTATTGTTTTACATAGGAGGTAATATATGGAACAGATTAAGATTAAGCAAAGCGGTAAGTTTGATTTGCCGTTGACAATCGTAAGTTTGGCAATATTATTTACTTTCGTAGGCCTTATGTTTGCAATGCCGGATGCGACACTTGACGGAGTAAACACACCTTTGACCTTGTCATTCAGGTGACAGGATCCATACTCCTGGTGTTTACTCTTGCCACATTAGGCATGTCCATCTATTTAGGCGTCAGCAAGTACGCAAACATAAGGTTTGGCGATGAAGAACCAGAATACTCATTATTCAGCTATATTGCGATGATGACGCTTGCTGCCCTTGCATCTGCTGCTTTGTATTGGTCATTTACAGAATGGACCTACTATTATATGACTCCCGGGCTTGGTATGGAACCAGGAAGCCGGGAAGCATTAGAAAGCTCATTGGGATATGCATTTTTCCACTGGGGGGTCTCGGGTCAGTGCGTTTACGTCGGGATCGGCGCGGCAATGGCCTATGCCTTTTATATTCGAAAGGTTCCTCTATTGCAGACCAGCGCAGTGTGCTGTGCAATGATGGGAAACTTTAAAGGAAAGACTTTGGTTGGAAAATTAATCGACTTTTGTGTTATCTTTGGAATCGTGGGCGGCTTAGGATGTACGCTTGGGCTTGCAGTACCGCTGGCAGGAGGTGCGTTGACAAAATTATTCGGGATTGAAGTAACAGGCCCTATCAAAATCGCAATTGTTATTGTCATAGCACTTGTGTTTACGTCTACATCCTTTATCGGAACCAAAAAGGGAATGAAAAATCTCAGCAATTTTACTTCAACTTTATGTATTCTATTCTTAATTTTCATTTTCATCGCCGGGCCGACTACTTTCATCATGAAAAATACGGTAAATTCATTTGGCTGGATGCTTTACGACTTTCCTCGCATGAGCTTGTTTACCGACCCGGTTGACAACGGTGGCTTCCCGGAAGCATGGACGCTGTTCTTCCAGGCATTTTATTTAAATTATGCAGCTATGATGGGAATTTTTATTGCGAAGATTTCCAAAGGGAGAACACTTCGCCAGCTGGTATGGGCTACCTTGATCGGCATATCCGCCGGTGGTTGGTTCCTCTTTACTGTTAATGGAAGCTTTGCAATCCATTCTCATATTACGGGACTTACAGACATCGTTGCCCTTGTAAACAGTGGCGTTGCGGAAAAGGGTATCTTTGACGTAATGGCATTACTTCCGGGAGGTAATATCTTACTTCCGATAGTAATACTTATCGTTATTATAGGGTTTGTCGCTTCATCCCTTGATAGCGCTTCCCTTTCCCTTGCTCAGACCACGACATTAATGACGGAGAATAATGGAGAAGTAAATCGATGGTTCAGGGTATTCTGGTGTTTTGTTCTCACTTTGGTACCTCTTTCTATTCTGCTTGCGGATGCATCTTTTTCGGCACTGAAGATGCTGGCAATTTTAATTTCAATTCCGTTTATGGTTATTGTAGCATACATGGAAATCATGTTATTGAGATGGCTGTCGGAAGACTATAAGGCCGGAAAACTTGAAAAATTCGGGATAAAATAATAGATATGGTTTACAAAAGCTGCACCTCTTATGGGGTGCAGCGTAATATCAAGAGATTTCTAAAGGAGAGATAAAATGGCAAAAGAATTAATTTTTCAGACATTGAATCATGAAAAGACCGATGCAATACCATGGGTACCCTTTGCCGGGGTTCATGCCGGAAAGCTGGTAGGACACACAGCGGAGGAAGTACTCCGGGAAGAAGATAAACTGGTAGAAGCAGTTTTGGCGGTAAACAAGCTGTATGCGCCGGATGGGCTGCCTGTCCTGTTTGATCTGCAGGTTGAAGCAGAAATTCTGGGGTGCAATCTTCTGTGGGCGAAAAATAATCCGCCATCGGTGAAATCACACCCGCTGGAGGGAACAGACAAGACGCTTCCCTGTAATTGCCAGATCCCAACGGCTGAATCCGGGAGACTACCGATGATTCTTTCGGCAATGCGAAGAATCAAAGCCGAAATCGGAGATGAGGCAGCTCTTTACGGATTGATCTGTGGGCCTTTTACTCTGGCATCCCATCTAAGGGGAAGCGATATTTTCATGGATATGATGAATGATCCGGCTTACGTAAAGGATCTGGTAAACTTCTGCTCACAAGTGGCCGTTCAAATGTCTGATCTGTACATGGAAGCGGGGATGGATGTTATTGCGGTGGTCGACCCGCTCGTCAGTCAGGTTTCACCGAAGCATATCGAAAAAATGCTCTCCGAAGGGTTCAAGGCAGTCTTTGATTATATAAGGGATCGGGGCGCATATTCCTGTTTCTTCGTATGCGGAAACGCAACCAAACAGATTGAAGTGATGTGCAAGATGGGACCGGATGGAATATCAATTGATGAAAATGTAAATCTTGCAAAGGCGAAGGAGGTTTCCGACCGGTATAACATTACAATGGGAGGGAATATTCCGTTGACCACGACAATGCTGCATGGAACACAGGAGGATAATATGAAGGGTGTTATTGATTTGCTGGACAGCGTTGCGGATCATCATAACCTAATCATCAGTCCGGGATGCGACATGCCGTATGACACGCCGATTGAGAATACCGTGGCATGCGCAGAGGCGGTCAAGCATCCTGAAACGGCAAGACAGCTGATCGAAAATTACCAGGTCGTAGTCGATGACATCGATGTGGAAATCCCTGATTACGCGAATCTTGATAAAGTTCTCATCGAATTGTTCCTGCTGGATCCGGAGCAATGTGCGGCGTGTACCTATATGCTTGCAGCTGTTGAAGATGCATACGATGATTTAAAAGATTTTGCCGATTACAGAGTTTACAAGTATTTCATCAAGGAAGATATTGCGAGAACGAGAAAAATGGGAATTACAAATTTACCGTCCATGTGTATCAACGGCGAGCAGAAATATATATCCATCATTCCGAATAAGCAGGAATTGATTGCCGAAGTAAAAAAATATGTAAAATAGCATTGCGTAAAGCAAAAAAGAGTATTACTGCAGAGGCAGTCGCTGAAAACATATGTGTTACTGTGACTAATTCAGTATGAAAAATGGGGAATGAAATGAAAAATGTAATAGTCGAGTTTGATGAAAGGAAAGCATCCAAGAAAGCAAATGAATATTTCATTAAAATATGCGGCTTTCGAGAAGGAAATGACAAACATAAAAAAATGGTTTCATTGGGTATGGATTCGAGATGTCAGGGAATGAGCGGTATTCGGATCAAAACCATCATTTCATCCTATAGTGCGGAGGTGTTCCTAAACCGAAAAGTAGTGGTTGAAGGAACGGAATTTCATTGTCCTGCATTTGAAAAAATTGAACGGAATTGTGTAAAAAAAATTTATGTATATGCACTCACCGTAGGCGGGTGCATATACAGTGATGAAGACGACATCATGAGACAAGTATTTTCGGATATATGGGGCACTGCTTATACAGATTCGGCAAGAGACTTGCTGGAGGAATACCTTAAGTGGGACATGGAGCAAGAATATCCCGGACAATTGGGCAAAACGCTTTTTCTGTCCAATGCGTTTGGACCGGGATTTTATGGTATGGATTTAAGTCAGATAAAGGACTTGTTTCGTATTCTTGATGCGGGAAGCATCGGAATGCAGGTAAAGGACAGCGGAATTATGCTGCCTCAGAAAAGCTGCTCCGGCTTGTATTTTGCCGTAACGAGCACCGAAGGTCTGCCTCATCCGGATTGCAAGAAATGTATCGGTGGCTTTATGGGCTGCAGCTTCTGCAAGTTCAGGCCGGAACGTGGGAAACAATAAGCAGGAGGAGACGGAATGAAAGTTCGATTTTTACCTAAGAATTTAGAATATACGTTTGAGACAGGGAAATCTCTTTTGAAGATGGCGGCAGAAGCCGGCATTGACATCGACGGAAATTGTGCCGGAAACGGTACCTGCGGCAAATGTAAAGTCAGAGTTGTTTCCGGGAATGATGAAAGGCTCAGTAAGGAAGAAAAATCAATCCTGACTCACACTGAAATCAGGGAAGGATACCGTTTGGCCTGTAAATTTCATCCGGCCAATGATGTGGTAATCGCCCTGTCCCTTGCAGAAGGTGTGGCAAAGAGGAAAACAAAGCTGGCAGTAATGCCGGACGGCTTTAAGGTGGTCAATAATCTGCGAAAGGAATCGATCCATGTTGAAGCATCTACGATCCAAGATCAGACCGCAGATTCAGAAAAAATAAAAAAGCTGTGCGGTTTGGATGGCGGGACTGCAATTGATATGGAGCTAATCAGGATAATTCCGGATATTCTTGCCGAAAGCCGTGATATTACAGTGACAGTTTGTGGAAATGAGGTCATTGATGTCGAACCATATGATACAAGTGCGTATTGCTATGGTATGGCAATCGATATTGGTACAACGACGGTTGTTAGTCACTTCTGGAACATGCTTACCGGCGAACTGATTGGAGTAAAAGCGGTGACCAATCCACAGGGAGCGTATGGCGCCGATGTTATTTCAAGAATTACTTATGCAGGAGAGAGTCTGGAGCATCTAGATAATATCCATGGAAAGATGATTGATTGTATTAATGGAATGATTTCCGAATTTTCTGAGACATACCGAATAAAGTCAGAACATATATACTGCATTTCAGTCGTTGGAAATACAACCATGAGTCATCTGTTTCTGCACGTAAATCCGAGACAGCTGGCTCTGGCTCCTTTTGCTCCGGTATTTGTGAAAAGCGTTACGGATTTGGCTACAAAACTGGGAATCCAAATCAATCGAAACGGCAGGTTTTATCTGCTGCCCAATATCGCTGGACACGTGGGCTCGGATATTACCGCTGGACTGATAGCTACAGACATCATGAGCAAGGGAGGAATCCACCTGATGATTGACGTGGGAACGAACGGCGAGATCGTGCTGTCAGGAAAAGAACTGGCAATGACCTGCTCTACAGCAGCCGGCCCCGCCTTTGAAGGAGCGTCGATTTTTAAGGGAATGAGAGCTGCTGAAGGAGCGATAGAAAAAATCAGGATTGATGACGATGTTCATATTCAGGTAATCGGAAACACGAATCTCCCGTTTCCGAAAGGGTGAAAGAGGAAATGAGTTCGTTCTTGCTTTTCGTTCTGACGGGGAGGATGTAGTAATCTTACAGAAGGATATCAGAGAGATTCAACTTGCCAAAGCGGCAATTTATGCGGGAATCAGGATCATGATGAAACGAATGGGTATTACGGAGGATGATCTGGAGGGGATCCATATTGCGGGTGCATTCGGCAATTATATCAACATTGACAGTGCTTTGACAATCGGATTGTTTCCCAAAATCGATAAAAATAAGATGATATCCGAGGGGAATGCGGCAGGTATTGGTGCAAGTATGGCTTTACTGTCCGCAGATAAGCGGCAAGAAGCAGAAAGAGCGGCAGAAGCGATATCTCATATTGAGCTTGCTGCGTGTCCGGAATTTCAGGATGAATATTTAAAAGCGATGAGCTTTTAGCCGCTTCCGGCAGCCGGTGAAGGGTCTGGGGAAACATTGTTATTCAAATGACCCGGTTTCTTCGCGGTGATCATTATAGATCTATTCAATTTATGATTGACAAAAAGGTAAGGCAGCCTTATAATGTTTGTATGATATATAGTAAAGATAATAAAAGTCTTGCATATGCTGTTTTGAACTTGGCGGAAGAATATCTGCGTCAGGAAAAAGAAACTCGGTGCTACGGGACTGATGTTCCGATTTTCTATTCGGAAATCCATGTACTTATGGAAATTGTCGACCATCCGGGAATCCATATTAATGGGCTTGCAGAAGATTTCTGTGTTACCAAAGCATCTGCTTCCGAAATAGTCAAAAGGCTGGAAAAAAAGGGTCTGGTTGAAAAGAGGATCAACGAGCGAAAACTTTCAAAACTGGCGGTTTATGCAACGGATAAAGGGAATCTGGCACATGAAAATCATATGAAATACCATGACAGGTTTAATCAAATGATTGAAAAACATGCCTCCAGTGGTACAGAAGGCGAAGTTGCGTTTTTGTTGAAATTTCTTCATAATGTTGCCAAAGAGCTTGATCAAGTGAATGAAGTAACAATACAACAGGAAAAACAGAATAAATAAAGATATATACCATTGTTTTTTACTTATGGTTGAGGCAATGGTTTAATATATAAGTTTTAGTATGGTTGCCATACTTTTAATTTACTCAGATAGTAAGGTGACCATACTTATTTTATCACAAAAAGTTAGGAGGAACTAACTATTGAAACACAAAGAATTTATTAAAGAAATCAAATCCAAAAACAAAGCCTCCTCGTTCTACATGGTTATTAATGTGATAGCGGGACTGATTACGGTTTTGCTTGCTGTATGGATGGTAAGCCTGTTCCGTCAAGGAGAAGCCACCAAAGAACGGCTGATTGGCATATGTGCAGCAATATGTCTGTGCCAGATTGTAAAAGCTGTTTTTTATGCAACGGGAATCTGGAAAGCACATTATGCTGCTTACCATTCTTTGGCTGACATTCGTATGGATATTGTAAACCATATGAAGAGGATGCCTATACGGTTTTTCCAAAAAAAGAAAACCGGCGATCTGTCCAATATGATTAATCATGATGTAGAACAGGTGGAAATATTTTTGGCTCATGCACAACCGGAAATACTCATTTCTATTTTGATGGTAGCTGCAATATCAGTGGCTTTGTTCATTATTGACTGGCGTATAGGGCTTGCCATGTTCATTCCAATGCCTGTGATGATTGTTTATCAAAGCATATGCAACAGATTTCAGTCAAAAATCATGAATACCTATGTCAAAAGCACAAAGGAAATGAATGAGGATTTGGTTGAGTATATCGGAACTATGCCGGCGATTAAAGCCTTTTCAAATGAGGAAAAGAGAACATCTCTTGTGCTGCGGCATATGAAGGATTACATCAAATGGATCAAGAACATGATGTTTTCCATTTCAGGCCCCCAAAGCATCGGGCAGCTTATTATGGAAATTGGCATTGTGCTGGTGGTAATCGTCGGATCAAGCCGGATGGTAAACGGTGATCTGTCCGTGACCAGCTTTATACTTTGCATTGTTCTTGCCAACCTATGTATTGCTTCTGTCATGAAATATATGTCGTTCCATCATGCTAACATTGTTTTAGGTGCATCGGCGGCAAGTATCTACACCATTATGAGTGAAACACCGGAGGAAGATTATCCTGAAAACCCCAACCTTCACAGTGGCAATGTGGAATTGAAAAATGTGTCTTTCAGCTATGACGG
This sequence comes from Anaerovoracaceae bacterium, assembly GCA_963665645.2. Classification (GTDB taxonomy): domain Bacteria; phylum Bacillota; class Clostridia; order Peptostreptococcales; family Anaerovoracaceae; genus Anoxybacterium. Next base: position 581,154 of record CAXXQN010000007.1, read on the forward strand.
TCGTGATGAAGCACTTCATAACATAAGCTTGACTTTTCGGGAAAATACCGTCAATGCCCTTGTGGGTTCTTCCGGTTCAGGGAAATCCACCATAGCGAATCTGATTATGGGCTTTTGGAAAGTGGGCACAGGCACTATTTCAATCGGTGGACAAAATATTGCCAAGATGAATAGCCGGGACTTGTCTACACTGGTATCCATTGTCCAGCAAGAGTCTTTTTTGTTTAACACGACCATAGCGGAAAATATACGTATTGGGAAAGAAAATGCCACTATTGATGAAGTGATAGCTGTCGCGAAGATGGCTCGTATTCATGACATGGTACAGTCATTACCTGATGGATACAACACCATTGTCGGGGAAGGCGGTGCAAAATTGTCAGGCGGTGAAAAGCAGCGTATTGCCATTGCAAGGATTATGCTGAAAAATTCGCCTATCGTTATTTTAGATGAAGCAACGGCAGCGATAGACCCTCACAATGAATATTTGATCCAGGAGGCCATCAGCAATTTGAGCCGTGACAAAACCGTTATTTCTATTGCACATCATCTGCGTACGATCGTGAATGCGGATCAGATTGTTGTCATGGACGGTGGAAAGGCAGCGGCTGTAGGCACACATCATGAATTGATGCAGAGTTGCTCTCTGTACTCTGATATGGTGAAAGCGCAGGATGAAGTGGATCATTGGGAAATCAAGGAGAGAATTATATGATTAAGAAGATATTATCGGTAACAACAGGCAGGGGAAAGGCTCTAATTATGTTGGCTTCCCTTGCTTTTACCGCCAGCGGGCTGCTGGGGGCTTACTTGATATATGTTGTTGTGAATTTGATTAACAATATCACGGATTACAATGATGGGGCTTCTTTGGGCGGTGTATGGCTGACTCTGTTTATCATCGTCGGGCTCAAAGCGTTTATAAGGGTTGTGGCTGATATGGCAAAACATTTTGCAGGCTTTGACGTAGTTTACAAGGTTCGTGAAAGTATCATTCACAAATTGAAAAGGTTTTCTCTGGGGTTCTTTAGTAATGAGCGTTTGGGGGAAATCAGCACCATCATTCATAAGGATGTTGACAAATTAGAGGGCGTCGTAGGTCACTTTATATCTATCATGATCAGTGACGTATTGATCGCCTTAGTCCTTGGCGTTTGGCTGTTCAGCCAAAGTGTACCACTGGGAATCGCAATGGTGTCATTACTGCCTTTTGCTGTTATCGCATTGATGTTGGGGTTGAAAAAGAATAGGAAGCTCCAGAACGAAACGGGCAACGACCTGGCGGATATGGTAAGCCTGTTCATTGAATACACAAAGGGTATCCCCCTGATGAGGGCATTCCCCGAGAATAGCACCTTTGAAAAGAAACTACAAAAAAGCATTGACGAGTTTGGTAAAAGCTCCCGTGCAAAATCAAAATCTGTAGCAATCTATGTGGGCAGGTTCCGATTCTTCTTTGAGCTTGCCAATGCGGTGATGCTTATTGCAGGAGCGGTGATGCTCTATAACGGAACAGTTGATATAACCGTGTTTCTGATGTTTGTTATATTCAGTTCGGAATTTTATAAACCCTTCAGTAAAATGGAAAATTACTGGCGGGATTATCTGGACGTGAAAGACAGCTATCAGCGTGTGGAATGGCTTTTAAGCGCTCCGGTTGTTCCAGAAACGAAAAATCCCATTAGAGCAAAAGCCTTTAATATTACTTATGAAAATGTAGGCTTCTCTTATGAGTCTAAGGACAATGCCCTTGATACAGATGAATTCTCCTTGCAGGATGTGAGCTTCCATGTCCCGCAGGGTTCTCTTGTGGCTTTGGTAGGCCCTTCCGGTTCCGGTAAAACCACAATTACCAATCTACTGCTTCGGTTTTGGGATAATCAGGATGGTTCTATCAAGGTTGGCGGCGTTGATATACGGGACATGGATTATGACGACCTTCTTTCCAATATCAGTATCGTAATGCAAAATGTAGTGCTCTTCGCGGACAGTATATATGAGAACATCCGTATCGGCAATAAGAACGCCACAAAGGAACAGGTGATTGAAGCTGCCCAAAAGGCACAAATCCATGATTTTATCATGACCCTGCCGGATGGCTACGACACACAGGTAGGAGAAAATGGCGTGGGCCTTTCCGGCGGACAAAAACAGCGGCTATCCATTGCGCGAGCCTTTCTGAAAGACGCACCTATTGTAATACTGGATGAAATCACCAGCAATGTTGATCCGGTCAATGAAGCAAGAATACAAAAAGCGGTCAGCACACTTGCGCAGGGACGGAGTGTTTTGGTGATTGCCCATCACTTGAAAACGATAAGGGGTGCAGACCAGATTGTTGTATTTAATAAAGGAGAAATCATAGAAACGGGAACACACCGAGCGCTTCTTGATAAAAACGGCTTGTATGCGCAATTGTGGCAATCGCAGGAGGAGGCAAAGGGATGGAGAATCGCGTAAATTTTATGCAAATAAACCGAATGAAAAATGGCTCGCAGATGAAACGCAATTCTTTCAATTGTCTACTTGACGGGATGCAGTTTGGAATTTCAGATCTGCTCATTTTTGAGCGTTGTGAAAGTCTGCCGATCATAATCTAATCGGCGCGGCCGACTTTCGCAACTACAATAATATGAATTCCGACACCTTTTATAGCAGAACTTATATTAAGCTTATCCTCAATCTTTTCTACACTCACTTGTGCCTGAGATTCTGTATTCAGCATGTGAACCCAGGCTTCCGGCAGGGGGAAAGCTTCAGGAAACCCCAGATGCGACATATGCGCGAAAATTGAATTGGAATTTGACAATGCATATTTTGCGATAACATATTGACCGGATTCGACAGGAATACTGAAGTCAACGTGGAGTTCATCCTTAAAGGAACTGATTATGTCATTTGCTTCGTATACACCAGCATTACGCATGGAAAGGTACTGTATGTCGTCATTATAATTTATAACAGCAAGCGTATACGAATCTTTTTCTGACAAGTCATTTTTTATTACATAGTAATATTTTTCACAGTAAAGAAGTTTTCCTTTTATATTCTTAAGCAGCCGGTACGCGTAAAAAGAAGGCTTGGGGACAAGACAGGAAGTGATGCAGGAAGGAGCCCCTTTTAATATCCTGGACAGTTCACCCTGATCCCGCAATCTGCAGCGCAGTATGGTTTCCTTTGAAGTAAAATATGTCCGGAATATGTGTATTGCTGCAGCTATTGAGTCATGCCCTGCCGAAGAGCCGCAGCATAAACCGTTGTCACATACCGTAGATACTTCGTATCCGATAAGACTGAGCCGGTTTGCAATCAGTGCTGTTGTTGTTTCGCTTTCTCCCTGTCGGAAAGCAAGAATAACCCTGGAAACGTTAAGATCATAGAGCAGATTGAAAAGCCGTTCACCCATTATGTGATAATCCTCCTGAGTTATAACGACTTCAAGAGAGTGATGTATATTCATAACAGGTGGTATTTGAGGATTCATATCAATGGTGAGATGAAGGCGATTTATGATGGAAGCGCTTTTTTCCTGATCACTTACAGCTGACAGACTTCGCCTGATGAGACTGACAGCCTGATTGTCAGAAAGCAGTTCAAACCGTGCAGGTCTTGCGGCGCTCAGAATGTGCGACATATAAAGCTGACGGTGTTCCAGTGGCGTATGACCAAACCATTTTCTGAAGAATTTTTCGTAATATGAGGTGGTTGAAAAGCCGACATCCCTTGCTATTGCACCGATTTTGCGGTCAGTTTCCAGTAGTAGTATTTCCGACATTTCGACTCTGGCGAAACAGAGAAACTCCTGAAAGTTTATGCCCATGTGATCCCGGATAAGATGGGAGAGGTAAAAGGTACTTAAGTGTTCTCTTTCTGCCAGGTCTTTTAAAGTGATTCTGCTTGCGTGATTTTCATACACATAGTTTATGATCCGGCTAATCCGCTCGACTACTACAGGATTATCATTTTTGAAATTCACTACAACTTGATCTTCAAAAGCAAACAAGTTGTAGTGCTTGTTCAGGTATTTTATTACTTCAATCATCCGATCAATACAGGTGCTTTTATAATTAAAACTTCTTCTTGAATAATCCAGCAGAATGTGAAGAAGCATTTTTTGGAGTGTATCCAGCTTAAGATATTTATCATTTTTTACATATGTCATGAAGCAGGCCTTAGCCAAAGTGGGGAAATACTGCGTAAAAAAGCGATTGCTGACCTGTACAATTGCTACAATATTTGCCTTATCTGTCGCAGTCAAACCGTGAACTTCATGACCGCTGTTGGTAAATATATCCCCTTCTCTCAGAAGATAATGATGACATACGTTTTTCAGACGGATTTCACCCTTAAGAACATATATAAAATCAACATCCTGATGATAATGAATGGGATATTCCGTAACTTTTGCAATTCTTATGTTTATTGGAAAGTCATCAAGATATGTTGTTTTTTCAAATAGCACGCTGAACACCTCCTTACAAAACGAAACTGCCTACCTAAAATCAAGTCATAAACTGTTTTCAAATTACAACATAGATATATTTGAGAATAGTCTTAACACACAATCCTAAATATACATTATATATCAGATTAGAAACAGGGAAAAGCTTTTTAGTATTTTTTTTAGCAAGTTAATCATGGTTTGCAGCAAACTAATTGAGAACCATAGTGGTATAGAAAATAATAGAGAGAAACCATTCTCTCGGGACTGAATGGAGTCATTTTTGAACCACAAGCAGTTGATTATGAGGATTTCCTCATAATTTTTCTTAAATCCTAACATGTGACTTTCTCTAATATATATGATATTTCGCTTGTAGAAGTAAATGATATTGTCAGTATTACGATATTTCTTAATTTGTTTCAATTTATTGCCCTTCTCGACAACAACACAATTAGAAAAATTGACAAGTCAATTGTTGTCTTCTGCGCGAACAGAATATATTATAGTAGAAATTGATAAAACGGAAGGAGGATAATATGTTAACACCGAGAGTTAAGCGAATGAGGGAAAAGCTTTTTCATACGATACCAACAATCACAGCAGAGAGATTGGTACTGGCAACGGAGGCATATCAGAAGTTTGCTGGTGATGCAGTTCCTATTTTCAGAGCCAAGGTTGTCAACTACATCATGGAGAACATGACGACACTCATCATGAATGATGAACTTATCGTAGGAACAGCAACAAATGCATATCGAGGTGCCAACCTGCACCCGGAATTCCAGTCAAGTTCATGGTATATCAGCGATATAGACGAAATCTCAACAAGAAGCAATGATCCCTATTATATTTCCCCGGAAGATAAGGCAACTATTCTTGAAACACTTAAGTACTGGGAAGGTAAGTCGATGGAAGACCTGTCACAGACAGTACTTCCGGCACACACGCTGGAACTTGAGAAAGATGACATTATTTGTGTCGGCCTTGAGAATGGTGTTTCGGGAGAAACTTTATGTGATCACGAAAAGATTCTGACCGTAGGAATCCGGGGGTATATGGAAGAGTGCCGGAAAAACATCGACAATTCGTTTCCGCAGACCATGGAGGAACAGGCCAAGGTGGATTTCTGGAAGGCATGCATCATTCAGTGTGAAGGATTGATCACTTACGCGCACAGGATGGCAGAGGAAGCCGAAAGAATGGCTTCAGAATGCGCGGATGTGAAGAGAAAGCAGGAACTTCTTACGATTGCAAAAAACTGCAGAATCGTTCCTGAAAACCCACCAGAGAGTTTTGCGCAGGCACTTCAGGCAATATGGTTCGTACACGTTTATTTCCACATTGAAGTTTGTACTACCGCATGTGGGTTCGGAAGATTTGACCAGTATATGTGGCCATTTTACAAGAAGGACGTAATCGATGAGAAGAGCATCACAAGAGAAGAAGCTCTGGAAATGCTGGAATGCTTCTATCTTAAGGCATGTGAAGTATATGAAGTAAGAGACAACTGGTATGCCACATCATTCGCAGGTTATCCAATGTGGCAAATCCTGGTAGTCGGTGGACAGACCAGGGACGGCCAAGATGCAACAAATGACTTGTCATTTCTTTGTCTGGAAGCAGCAGATGAACTTCAGACAACGCAGCCTACAATGGCAGTAAGAGTCTGGGAAGAAACTCCTGAAGAACTGATTCAGTTTGGATGCAGGATGATTCAGGAAGGTCAGGCAAACCCAGGATTCTTTAATGACAACGCAGCAATTAAGATGTGTCTTGGAAAGGCTAGATGCACCATAGAAGAAGCAAGAGACTGGACGATCGTTGGTTGTATTCAGCCGGGTCCCGGCGGCGGCGGAACAGATGGTTCCCCTGATGCCGGATACGTTAACATGGGCAAGATGGTTGAATTCGTTCTACACAACGGTGTTGATCCCGCCACAGGTAAGCTTATGGGTTTGGAAACCGGAGACCCGAGAAAATTCAAGAATATAGAAGAATTTAAGGATGCGCTCAAGGAGCAGATTATCCATCATTACGACATCATCAGAGTCAGCTACAACCTGATGCAGAGCATTCATATGAACAGGTATCCTGTAATCTTCGCATCCATGGTAACCAAGGGATGTGTTGAAAGCGGTAAATCCGTACAGCACGGTGGAGCACAGTACTCAACAGCCGGTATGTACATTTCAGGAGCAGCAAACATGGCAGACTCCATCGCAGCAGTAGAAAAGTGCGTATTCGAAGATAAGGACATGACAATGGATGAACTGATCAAGGCATGCGACACCAACTTCGAAGACCAGGAAAGACTTCGTCAGCTTCTGCTGAACAAGCCTGAGAAATACGGTAACAACCTGGAGCACGTGGACTACATCTACAAGGAAATGATCCACCATGTTGCTAATACTGTTCAGGGCTGGAAAGATGCCAGAGGCGGAGGTTACGCTTTCGGTATTGACACACAGACTTTAAACCTTTCACACGGTCTCGTTACAGGAGCACTTCCTGATGGAAGACTTGCAGGCGAACCATTCTGCGACAGCGCTTCACCAATGATGGGCAGAGACATGAACGGTCCGACCGCTACGGTTAAGTCAGTTGCCGCCATGGGACAGGAAGTATTACACGAAGGTGCATTGTTCAACTTGCGTTTTGACCCTAAGGGAGTTCAGGGAGAAGGCGGCCTGAATATTATTGAAGGCGTGATCAAGACATTCTTCAAAGATGGCGGCGAACATATACAGATCAATGTAGTTGATAATGAAACCCTCAAGAAAGCGCAGAAAAATCCTGAAAACTACAAGGGACTTATGGTTCGCGTAGCAGGCTACATGGCATACTTCACAGAACTTGATAAGAGCGCACAAGATATCATTATCTACAGAACTGCACACGTATCATAAAGTTAGTATAACGGGGAGGTTGTTTTAATGAGTAATACGCCTGAAAGCGTTCTTGTAGGAAGCCTTCAGAAATTCTCTGTAGAAGACGGACCCGGCATCAGAACAACAGTCTTCATGAAGGGTTGCCCTCTCAGCTGTAAGTGGTGCCACAATCCTGAGCTAATCGACCCACAGCAGCAGCTTATCAAGTCACCAAACAACTGCATCGGATGTGGATACTGCGTCAAGATATGCCCCCAGAGTGCAGTGACAATGAACCCGGAAGAGGGAGTTATCATTGACAGAGCCAAATGCGACATGTGTCTTAAGTGTGCAGACGAGTGTTACGCACAGGCCTTAAGACCTGTAGCTAAGCCGATGACCATAGCTGAAATACTCCGCATAGCCGAGCAGGATAAAGGCTTCTATGATAACACAGAGGGCGGTATTACAGTCAGCGGAGGAGAAATCCTCATGCACGCAGAATTTGTCAGCAAGCTCATTGATGAAGCGGGAAAACGAGGCATCAATGTGTGCATGGATACATGTGGCTTCGGAGATGCACAGTCTCTCATGGAAATGGCGCTTAAGGAAAACGTTACGGACATTCTTTTTGATATGAAGTCAATTGACGACGAAGTTCACAGAGCGTACACGGGAGTCAGCAATCAGCTGATCATTAATAACCTGAGAATGCTCGCAGCAGATGCAAGAACTTTGGACAAGCTGATCATGAGAATGCCTCTCATCAAGGGAGTGAATGACAGCGACGACATCATTAAGCGCACGGGCGAACTTTACAGAGAAATCGGAGTGAAACGAGTGAATCTACTCCCGTACCACAGCCTTGGCATCAGCAAGAAAAGGAACGTGGGTGGCATGCAGGAGGAATTCGAACAGCCGACAGAAGAGCGCCTAACAGAAATAGAAATTTATTTTAAGAATGAAATAAATTTAAAGGTGGAGATTTTGGGTAGAGTATGAAATTTTTTTATTGCTAATTTATTAGAAAGGAAACACTATGGAAGGGACTAATTTAGGAATCATCACCTTGATTCCAGCGCTGAGCTTCTTAGTATTCGCACTGGTAACCAAGAAGTGTATATTGAGTATCATGTTATCTGGTATGCTCGGATACATATTTTATTACAAGGCAGCATTCTTCATGCCAATGTTGGATGCCTTACTTTCAGCATCATGCGATGCAGACAACAACTATATCGTAATCATTTGTCTTTTATTCGGATGCTTCGTACAGCTGCTCAGACAGTCAAAGGGAGCGGTAGCAGTAGGTGACTTAGCGAGAAAGTATATCAAGTCAGAAAAACAAGTATTATTCATGACCTGGTTATGCGGAATTATTATCTTTATTGACGACTACCTCAGCATCCTGGTTACTGCAAACTGTGTACTTACACTTTCAGATGAACACAAGACGCCGAGAGAAATGATTTGCTACATCATCAATACAACATCGGCTCCGGTTTGTCTGATTATACCGATTTCCGCATGGGTAGTATTCTTCTCGGGAATCTTTGAACAGCAGCCAGAAGCAGCAGTAGTTGGTGACAGTGCAATGAGCATTTACTACCATATCATGCCATACTTTTTCTATCCATTCCTCTGTGTAGTCTTCGTACTCCTGGTAATCCTGGGAATCGTTCCTAAAATGGGTGGTATTAAGAAGGCATATCAGAGAGTTGCAACAACCGGACAGCTTTGGCCAGAATCAAGCAACATGCTGAACCAGGGTGATGAACTCGGTGAAGTAATGGGTGCTATCACTGATAGTAATGCGAAGGAAGAAAAAAATATAACACCACATCTTTGGGCATTCTTCGTACCAATGGCAGTCGTTATCATCGTGACTTTATGGCTAAGCGATATCCTTTACGGTGTAAGCTGTGGTATCTTCGCTTGTTTCGTTCTGTTCGTTCCAACCAAGATAATGAGTCTTGGTAAATTCTGTGACGCTTGTTATAAGGGTCTTGAAGATATGCTGTTTATAGCAGTTGTACTCGTTACATCATTATTCTTTAGAGAAGCAATCAACCTGATCGGTTTACCTGACTACCTGATCGACGTTGCAGGTCCATATATGAGTGCAGCATGGCTTCCCGCAATTACATTCATACTTGTAGGTATTGTATGCTTCGCAACAGGGAATATCTGGAGTATCCCTGCAGTATGTACTCCAATCATTCTGCCACTGGCTGTTTCAAGTGGCGCAAGTATTCCACTCACACTGGGAGCAATTATTTCAGCTGCATGCTTCGGTGCACAGGCTTGCTTCTACTCAGATGTAACCCTGCTGTCAGCTTCAGCTTGCAGAATTAATAACGTAGACTATGCAGTTGCACAGCTGCCATACATAGGAATTGTTACAACAATATCATTCATCGGATATGTCGTCTTTGGTTTCGCAATGGCATAAATAACAGTAGTAGGAATAGCAATGGGACAGCACACTAGTCAAGCAATTAGATTTTGTAAGACCCTGTAGGATCTAAGAGAATCAAGTACATACTGAAAGAATTAGAAAGGCAAAGTTTTTTGGGTTTCGAGAGATTTCTGGCTAGTGAATTTTGGAGTTTGAGATTAGGAGCTGACATTGGGTTTAGCTAAACTGAATATGAGGGGCTGGATTTTTAATTCAGCCCCTTTTCAATATAGGCTTATAAGCCTGTTGAGATCGTATAGCGTGCGAAACAATAAATCATCCACTATGCTGTTAAAACCCGCAAAACCGAATTGAGGGCAATGCTTCTCACACGTTATTTGATATCACCTGTAAATACCTAATGAGAATAGTAAGTTGGGAATCTGCCAGAAAAAGACCTATTGACTTTGAACTGACCCCCATAAGTTAGACCAAAAAATCTAACTTATGGGGGTCAGTTCACTTCTGTATTTACTGGGGTTTTTTTTATATATTTTTTTAAATGCGGCAGAAAACTTACTGGTGTTACTGTAACCAAGAATTTCAGCTATTTTAGCTATCGATAGAGATGCATCTGCCAGTAAAACGAGAGATTGTTCCAATTTGTTTTGCTGAATATAGCGTCCAAGAGTGATCCCATACGTTTTTCGAAAAAGCTCACGAAGTTTTGTTTGACTCATGGCTGAAATCCTACATAATTCTTCAGTGCTTGGAGGCGCTAATGGAGATTTACAAATTGCCTGACGTACACATTCAATCTGACTTAACTCGGTGTGTGGAAGCGTCAGGTTAGCATTAGTATAAATCTCATGATCTGTCTGATGATTTTGGGCGATCAGTGATAATGCTTCAATAATTTTACTTTCATAATAGGCTGAAGATGTTACCCCTTTAATCATTTTTTCTCGTATTTGCATAAAAATTTTTCCGATTTCCATGCAGTTATAATCTCCTGGTTTCCATGAAAAAATATATGGAAATGCAATCTGATGCTTAGGGAAAAAAGCGAGGAGTCTGTCAATATATTCTTCGTGAAGCAGTAGCGAAACGTAGCAAATAGGAGTTTTTCCAGCATATAAAACACGCCCGCTGGACGGCTTGTTATAATATAGATTTACACCCTGTGAGATTTTAATTTTCTTCTTTCCATTTTGAATTAAAGTAACATTTCCGGATTCAAAATAGTAAAGTTTCATAATTTTTTTTTGAATACTAAATTTTCGTTCCATGTCAATCTTCGGATACCAATTTGCACATGAAAGGTGCAGTCCCTTGTATGGATTAATTTCGATAATATTTCCAGCACCAAGTTTTTCGTCAGGATATAAATTTAGAAATTCTGATTTTTCTGTTGAAGAAAAATGGTAATCCGAAATAAAAAAAGATGCATCACTTATGTATTCATTACTGTTGTTGGTATTCATATTTATCCACCTTAATATCTTGTATCAATGCTCTATTTTATCAAATGATTCCCTCCAAAATATAAGCATCCGCTTTGTGTGGAGGATAAAACTATTCTATATAGCTGCTTTTAATCACAATAACCATATCGAGGACCTTTTTGAGTAGGGATTGACGCGATTACGCTATAATGCTACGCTATACACCGGATACGGTTAGATTAGACTAACAACATTATATGTTTTCCACGTTCAATTGTCAATGTGCATTGCAAAACCTACTTGGAAGAAGGAAAGGAGAATAGTTATTATGATGACTTTAGCACAGACCTCAGAAAATTTAGTCTATACGGTAAAAAAAGTAGATGGTGACACTCGTTTTATAAGTCGTGTAACTTCTGTCGGGATTACCAATGGTGGAACGGTGAAAGTAATACGCAATAATCCCAAAATGCCTTTATTAGTATATTCCAGAGACACTATGCTTGCAATTAATAAAAAAGAGGCTGGAAATATTTTGGTGGAGGTGAGTTCCAGATGATGCAAAGTGTAACTGTAACAGATGATGCAAGAAAAACTCTGCAGATTGGATTATTGGGTCAGCCGAATACAGGGAAATCGACTTTATTTAACGCGCTGACTGGAGCCAGACAGCATGTAGGTAACTGGCCAGGTAAAACAGTAGAAAAAAAAGAGGGAGTTTTTCGGCATAAGGGGAAAACCTATAGTATTCTTGATTTGCCCGGTACATATAGTCTTTCGGCAAATTCTGAAGAAGAATTAATTACGCGCCAAAATATAATTGACCAAAATGTCGATGTTGTGCTGGTGTTAGTGGATGCGTCGCAATTAGAAAGAAGTATGTTTCTTCTTGCAGAGATTGTTGGCATAAAACAACCTGTGGTGGTGCTACTGAATATGATGGATGTGGCAAAAGCCCGGGGACGGAAAATTGATGAAAAACAATTATCTGAACTGTTGGGTATTCCTGTTTTACCTATTGTTGCTGCACGTGGCATAGGAATGGATAAGCTATATGCCCTTTTAGAAAGCGGGCATTATTACAAGGATAATCTGCGTGCAGATGAATTACGAAAGCAATATGAAAAAGTATTCGGCTCAGTGTTTTTAGAATTGGAACAGAGTTTACAGGCATTACAGACTGACGCTTATACAAGTATGTGGTTAGCAGTCAAACTGCTGGAAGGGGACAAGGGAATAACAGCAGAAATTCAGAACTCCGCGGAAAAAGATGTGTGGGATAATATCCAAAGAATATTGAAGCAGATAGATAACGGCCTTTTAACCTCAGCCGATTGTAAATTTAATTGGCTACACGAAATTGCCAAAAAAACGACCGTAAAACGCGGAGAAAAAGAATCAATATTGGGCAAGTTCGATAAAGCTGCTACAAGTCCCATTCTTGGACAACTAATTGCTTTGGGTATCATTGCGCTGGCAATGTATGTTTCTTTTAAGATTGGATATGCCCTTATGAATGCTGTTGGAGTGGTTTATGGATATGCTATGCAAGCAGCTTATGCAGGGATGGTTGCAATCAGCGCACCAGACTTTCTTACGGGCTTAGTATGTGATGCGTTAGTTACTGGTATCTTTTATTCTCTTATGATGACATTTTTTGTATTTGGCATGACACTGGTTTTCGGATTGATTGAGGAAATTGGATATATGGCAAGGGTTTCTTATGTGTTCGACAATGCTATGCAGGGGTTAGGGCTGCATGGAAAAGCTATCATGCCGTTTCTTCTTAGTTTTGGGTGCACAATTGCTGGAGTAGCCGGTACTCGGGTTATTGATTCGGGAAAACAGCGATTGCTCGCCATCGCTACCTGCTGGGTTGTGCCATGCAGTGCCATGTGGGGTGTTATCTCGCTTATGGGTTCTACATTTTTTGGCGCAAATGCCATATGGGTAATTTTGTTGTTGTTTGCGGTGGCATTTATCCACTTGAAAATTACATCAGCCTTATTTGCCCGTTCTCTGAATAAGAAGGAAGATCGGACTGGCTTAATTATGGAACTTCCTCCATACCATAAACCTAACTATAAAGCTTTATTAAGAGAAATCTGGCTGCGTATAACCGGGATTTTCCGAAAAGCTGTCAAAGTGATTGTTGGCGTCACCATTGTGTTTTGGCTTTTGTCCTATACTGCTGACGGAAATATAACCGGAAGTTTGATTTACAAATTCGGAACAATAATTGAACCGTTTACCATGTTTTTTGGCCTAAGCTGGGAACTTTTTATTGCTTTTCTCATTTCCGCAATTGGAAAAGAAAGCTCTCTCGGCGTTATTACAACGCTGTTCGCACAGCACGATGCTATGGGTAATGTTTACAACGCTGCATTTTTGGGCATGGGACTTGCGACAGGTGACGTGACATCCGGCATGCTAGCAAGTATTTCCGGTCCACAGGCACTTGCTTTTATGTTCGCGTTTTTTTTCAATATTCCTTGCTTTATGACGGTTGCAGCGACTGTTGGAGAAACTCATAGTGCAAAATGGACATTTCGGATTGTGTTATATTATTTATTTTCCGCACTCTTGCTCGCGGGGATCGTTTATCGAATTGCAATGCTATTCTTTTAGTTTGGGGGTAAAAGTAAGTGCTTCGGGAAATTATGAATATATTAAACACTTCTGCAATCCTCTTGGTGGATGATTTGGCAGAAAAATTAGACAGTGATAGGCAGAGTGTGCTGGTGGCTTTGGAGCAACTTCAACGGATGGGATATATAGCAGACATAAGCCGTCAATCAAATGATAGCGGACAATGTAGCAAAAATTGTAACGGCTGTAGCGGTTGTAAAGGGACTATGCACAAAATAGTAGGGCGCATTTACTCAATTCCGTAAGTATTTGGAGGTCTTCCTCTCTGTGGCTGATCCATTTTGAGAGGAGATCTTTATATGTGATAAATTCGCACTTAATTACAAAAGCAGCAAAGTAATTATAACCAGCGGTTCCCAGCAAGCTTTGGATAGGAGCAGAATCGTATATTGACAGACACAAGAATATGCCTTATAATTGAATGGAGGTTCAATTATGGAGGATTAAAATGGCTCAGGTTCTAAAGGAAGAAATTAGACAAAGAATATATGAAGCAGCCTTAGTAGAGTTCTATGAAAAAGACTTTGTGAGTGCTACAATGAAAGATATTGCGTTAAAGGCGGATATTCCTGTTGGCCTAGTATATTCTTATTATAAGAACAAAGCAGCCTTATTTGATGATATTGTAAAACCAGTTTTTGTAAATATTACAGAAACTCTTAGAGAGGAGGAACAACAAAACGGAAAACCGTTAGAAAATTTTAAAAAAGTTGGAGAAGAACCGCTGCTTAAACTATTTGACGACTATAGAAGAGTCGTTATTCTTATGGATAAAAGCAAAGGGACAAAACATGAACATGCCAGGGATGAATTAGTTAAAATGATTGAGACACATATTAATATAAGCTTTTCAAAACGCTGCAAGACTAAATATGATAGTACTTTTATTCATATATTGGCCAGCAATTTTACAGAAAGTCTTCTTGAAATTGCAAGGCACTATAAAAGCAAAGAGTGGGCACAGGATATGTTTGATTTAGTTACAAAATCTTATTTTGAAGGAGTAAACACTTTATGAAGTAATTGGGTTATATTTTATAATAGACTATTGTATATGAAGACAAGGCATAGAGATACATGAATTCATCGAAGTGATATTGTAATATTTCTTCTAGAGATTATGAGCTATGGAAGTAGAACAGTAGTATTGCTGATAGACGGTTTATAATATAAGGCGGTGATATACAAAGAAGAGAAATCATTTTTTTTTGACTTAATATTGAATTAATATTCAATATTAAGTCCGCAGTTAAGATTCAATTATGCATGATTATTCAAGAAGGAGAAATATATTATGAAAGATAAAATTAATAAAAAGGATTTTAATGTGATTATTGTTTACTTTTCTGCTACTGGTAATACAAAGAAAATTGCCGATACGATTCAAAAGAAACTAGAAGTTTTGAATGTTTCTGCTACACAGTATGATATAACATCATATCAAAATAGAAATAGAAAACTAGAATTTACTCAATATGATGCAATAATTTTTGGGTTTCCAATTTATTCATTAAGAGCGCCACGCGTGTGTAGAGAATGGCTTGATCAACAAAATGGCAAAGAGAAGCGGTGTTCTGTCTTCTTTAGTTATGGCGGGTTTGGAAAAGAGCCGGCGCATTATTATATAAAAGAATTACTAGAGAAATGTAATTTTAAGCTTGTTTCCACAGCAGAATTTTTGGGAGCTCATACGTTTAACTATAGTGGGTGGAAGGCTGCTGAAGGAAGACCAAATCAATCAGATTTAAGAATCGCAGAAGAATATACCTTTAAAACATTGCAAAGATTCAGGGATAAAGACGTTAAAACAATCAGTGATTTTGAAAAACCTCAGTTTTCTTCTGAACAACTGGATCAGGCAGAAAAATATAGGTTCCATTTAATAACACAACTACCAACAAGGGGTAACCGTGAATGTTCCTTATGCATGCTGTGTGAGAAGTTTTGTCCGACGCATTCAATGAATGCTATCAAAGGTATCGTTGATACAGAAGCCTGTATTGCGTGTTTAAGATGTGTTGCCAATTGTCCTGAAAGCGTTTTGCATACAAATGATATTGCTAGTGAATGGGAGAATAAACTGAAAATGCACAATGTGACAAAGGCGGAAATAGATAAGCTGGAAAGTAGAATATTTTTATAACGATACGTTCCCTACGCACAGCATGGCATTGTAGCGTTTTATAATGTACCGTAACGAAAGGTTATTATAACTTTGATGATGATCAGGCTGTAGAACAAATGGACTTCAATACAGATGCAGTGACAAAATATCGACAGCCTTTTTTCGTACATATTGCTATTTTATGATTTATTTTAAAATCGGTCTTGCAAAAAATTTTTAATCATTATACCCTTTGTTTTAAGGATATCCTTAAAGCTTAAAGGAAGGAATTGATTATATGAATCAAAAAAAAATTAAAGCACTGGAAAATAAAATTGATAGTGATTATAGCAATATAGCGGGCATGATTGTGCAAAAAAACGGTATAAAATTATATGAAAACTACTTTAATGGATACACCGCCGTTAACGCCATCCATGTAGCATCAGTAACAAAAAGTGTTTTATCTGTATTGATTGGTATATCCATGGATAATGGATATATTAAAGGTGTAGACGAGAAGGTATTGGACTTTTTCCCGGATTACACCGTGAAAGCAGGTGAAAAAACAATACAAAGCATTACGATTAAAAATTTGCTTACTATGACGGCGCCATATAAATATAAGACGGAACCATACGAAAAGTTTTTCACAAGCCAGAACCCGATTCAAGATGCACTCGATTTATTAGGAGGGGATAAAGTTACTGGGGATTTTAATTATTCCGCCATTGGAGGAACCCATATTTTGTCGGGTATCCTTGTAAGCGTTACAGGACAGACCATACTTGATTTCGCTACAGAGAATTTATTTGCACCACTGGGAATCAATGTTCCGCACAATGTGGTGCTGCGTAATAGAGAAGAGCATATTACCGTTATGAATGATAAAAACACCAGTGGCTGGGTTGTTGATCCACAAGGGATAAACACAGCAAGTTGGGGGCTTTTCTTGACGCCTGCAGATATGACGAAAATAGGTGGACTGTACTCAAATGGTGGAATGTGGGGTGGTAAACAAATTGTATCGGCTGGGTGGATCGCTGAGAGCACAAGAGAACATAGCCGATGCGTCCAATGGGGCAATCTAGCCTATGGCTATCTTTGGTGGATCATTGACGGTGATAGCTATGCGGCTCTGGGCGACGGCGGAAATGTGATTTACGTCAATGCAAAGAAAAAAATGGTGATTTCTATTGCTTCTCTGTTTATGCCGGATGCTAAGGATAGGATAGAACTTATTAAAGAGTATATTGAACCAATATTTGAAAATTGTGTATAGTGAATCCCTCTTTATTGACGAGATTTATGAGCAAAAATCTAATTCGCAACAAAATGATACAATGAAATAAAATCGTAGCTAACCTAAAACAACCTTTCAAATTGAGAGGTTGTTATTTTAGTTTCTCAGAACCTTGAGGATTTTAATATTGATGGCAGTTAATGGTTTACAGTGCATTGTCATTGCATAAAAGAAAGGTTGTAAAAGATTTTGTCGATATGAGCAGATAGAAAGAATAGAATTTCTAAAATAAACATCCTTCCGTATTATAAATTAGGCCTGATTAAATACGAACAATTGGGAAGGAAATATCAAATAGATGATATAGAAGTGCCCGGGGAACCAAAAATGGAAGCCCTTAAAGAAATTATTGAGAAGACCGGCGTCAAATGTGTTTTAGGTTAATTTCAAAAACGGATTGAGCGTTCAAAAGCAACCATACCTTTTTGCCCCAAGCTCGCTTGGCTAGGCAAAACGGACAGCAGGGAGCGAAGCGAGTCGGAGGCTAAAAGCCGTTGGGTTCCCTAGCGGGAGTGGCGAAGCCACTTCTTTTATTGTTTGCAAGGCATGCTCCCGATTAGAGAATGCTGTGGACATGGGACTTGAGCAAATGCTTTGATGGTTATTGACATCACCGCTTGACATAACTTTATGAATGTACTAAAATAGTAAAAAAAGTATAGATTGGATTGAAGAAAATATGAATAAAAAAGAAGAAAAGATAATAAATACAACGATAAAACTATTTATCTGTGATGGGATCAAAAAAATGACAATGGATGAAATAGCCCAAAATTCAAATGTATCAAAAGTTACAATATATAAATATTTCGTGGATAAAGATACCTTATATTTAAAAATCGGTAAGTATATTTTTTCACAATATATCGTTAAGTTGAAGAATATCATTGCATCTGATGAGACTTTGATAAAAAAGTTATATTATTTTATGGATGTACTCAGTGAGTTCACCAACAGCAGTGAATTTGATTTATGCAGAAAACTTGCCAAGTACAACAATAATATTCAAGAGGAGTATAAGCAGTATTTGGAAATATATAAGCATTCTCTGGTTACGCTGATTGATGAAGGGATAAAAAGCGGTCTTATAAAAAACAATTTAGACAGAAAAATGATTTTTCATTACATCGATATGGGTGTAGTGTATTATCAGCAAAATTCTGAGTATCGAGATAAAATGCTGAGAGACAGTAGTTTTCAACAGCAGTTTATGTTGTTTTTTATCAAGAATATTTTCGTTGATGGAGAAAAAATATTATTGGCAAATGAGAGGTGATATGATGACACAATCCAAATTACGATATTATATCGGTCTAGCAAGAGAAGGTACGAAAGATTCCATTCGCGAAATCATGAAGCATTTAAATAAAAGCATGACTTTGGAAGAATCAAAGTTTATTGATTTTGCGCTTGGGCATGTTGACAATGATGAGGGTGTAAAAATCATGGAGTATTATTTATTTCATGGGACTCAGATACAGAGGAATTACTGTGCCTTGTATTTTGGCAGACGAGATGACTATCTTATTATCAGAAAAGCTTACGATGAAGGTTTAATTGATGAGAAACAAGTTTTTGCAAGGTGAAAACTTGTTCCCTTTTTATCCATATGGTATTTGGTACATTCAAACGTATGAATCCATGAATTTTTGAAGCTGGCGTAAAGGAGAAAAACTAAAATGATTTTGATTAAGAACGTGAATATATTGACTATGACTGATGGCAATGTGAGGCGAAACCAATCCCTATTGATAAGGGATGGTATTATCGAGGCTGTCGGGAGTTCTTTAAGCCTGCTTGAAGATGAAGATAATGATAATGATAATGTCATTTTGATTGATGGCACTGGTAAATATGTGATGCCAGGGCTAATCAATATGCATACACACTTAGGAGATAATAAGGATGATTTAATGTTATATCTGGTTAATGGAGTGACGACGATAAGGAATATGTGGGGGTATGAGGGGATTAGACTTATAAATTGGTTGTTTGGCACAAGGGTATTTAACCATCTTAAATTAAAAAAAGAGGTAGATCAAGGAATTGTAGAAGGCCCCAATATTTATACTTCTGGTTCGCTATTGGATGGAGATCCCCCTGTTTTTCCTAAGTATATGTATTTGCATGCATTGAAAGACAGGGAGCAAGTACAACAGATTATCAAAAAACAGGTAAATCAGGGATATGATTTTATCAAAATATATCATGCATTGTCTAGACAAAATTTTGACGATATTATTGAAATATCAAGAGATTATGATATACCAGTTGCAGGACATGTGCCAGATTCGGTAGGAATTAGACACGTATTGGAATCAAAAGTACAATCAATTGAGCATTTATATGGTTTTATCAATCCGTATCGGCCTGAATTAAATGTTAAAAAAGACGACATAAAAAAAATTGCCTTTCTTGCTGCAACAAATCATGTCTGGAATTGTCCAACCTTAATTGCCAATGAACGTTTGGCAAATTATGATCGTCAACAAGAATTTGAAGATGAGGAGCAAATGCAATATCTTTCTAAGAAGAATAAGCAGGCAATGAGGACTTTATTGAAAGCCTCAAAACAATTGTATGCGAAACGAGGCGTTCAAGGAAATCATAAATACATGGAAGATTTTTATTATATTATCCAGCAGTTAAAAAATGAAGGAGCAGCAATTCTTTTGGGTACAGATAAAGCGGTGCCATATGTTGTTGCAGGGTTTTCAGAACACATAGAGATGCAATTACTTAGTCAAGCAGGATTAAGCAATTATGAAGTGATTCAGGCAGCAACTGTAAATGCGGCTAAGTGCTTAAAGAAAGAGAAAGAAATTGGAACGATTGAAAAAGGGAAAAAAGCGGATTTGATTCTTATGCAAGATAACCCCTTAGAAGATTTGCAGACTATTCAGAGGCATGTAGGTGTTGTAAAATCAGGTAGGTTTTATTCTAGAGATATGTGTGATAGTATTCTTGATAGAATTAAGAAGTCACATAAACGATAATAAAATTTCCAAAGAGATTGTGTTTGCTGTTTTGTCAACAGAAAGTCAATCAACAGAGGTTGGCGTAAAGCAGGATAATGAAAGGGTAGAGATTGTGAAAAAAGAAGTATTGATATTGATTACAGATAATTATGCGGATTGGGAAATAGGTTATATCGCACCTCTTTTAAATAATCCTTCAAGAAGTCATATCATTAAAACGGTAGCAATTGAAGATAAAACGATAATATCTCAGGGTGGATTAAAGATTATTCCAGATTATACGATCAGTAATTTGCCAGAAAAGTTTGAAATGCTTATTTTAGCCGGGGGTACGTTCTGGCTTGAGAAGAAATTCAGCTTACCTCAAGTCAAAAATGTGATTGATCATTGCATTAAGAACGATATTGTTATATCAGCGATTTGCGATGGTGCTACCTTTTTGGCGGAAAACGGTTATTTAGACAGCATACCCCATACAGGAAATTCTCTTCAGCATTTAAAGGCTAATGCTCCAAGTTATAAGGGGGAATCATACTTTAAAGAGAAACAATGCGTGATCTGCAAAAATATAGTTACAGCGAACGGTACGTCAACTTTGGAGTTTTCAAGGGAAATCCTGAAGCTTTTGGATATAAAACTTCCTGTTGGGATACCAGAATGGTATGTGTACTACAAATACGGAGAATTTCCGGAGTAATCTAAGCGCATGGGAGTGTTAAAGAAACAGTGATAAAATGGAGGGCATATGAATCGTGATGTTTTAATTATCTGTGAATCAATCTATCATGGCAATACTCTAAAAATCGCAAGGGCGATGGCACAGGAAATAACTTTCGTAGAATAGGAGTGTGAAATGAAGAATTATTTTTTGAAGACGAAAAAGGAATTTTAAATTTTACTTAAGGAGAGGAAGAGATTGAAGATTTTGGGTGTTATGGGTAGTCCAAGAAAAAAAGGAAATACTGATATATTAGTTGATTCAGTATTAAACGGAGCAAAAGTACTTGAAGCAGAAATCGAAAAAATATATTTGTCTGATTTAAATTTCAAAGGTTGCATTGGTTGCGAAGGTTGTAGTAAAACCTGCAAATGTGTACTGAAAGACGATATGCAATCGGTTTACCAAAAATTAGAGGAAGCGGATGGCATTGTGCTTGGTTCTCCTACTTATTTTTACAATGTATCTGGTTTAACAAAAATGTTTATCGATCGTTTATATGCTTATGAAGTGTTTAACGATAATGATCGCTCCGTATGGCTTAGTCGTAATGAAGTTCTTGGTACAAAATATGCTGTGACAATTGCTGTGTGTGAGCAAGAAACTGAGGACAATATTGGATTTGCTTCCGATGCGATGAGTATAGCTTTAAAAGCAGTTGGTTGGAGAACCGTTGATAATATCAAAGCATTACATCTATTTAAACGTGGTGAAGCAATCACACATCAAATGCTAATTGAAACAGCGGAAAAAGCAGGTGAAAAGCTGGCTAAAACAATTCTACTTGCAGATAATCTCAAAGTGAAAGAAAATTTATTTTCACCAGTGCAAACCATACTTTGAAATCACGCTCTACTTTATCCATTTCCTCTGTTTTGGGAGGAATATGAACTTCTGTAAATTAACTTTCTATGATAAGAAGTTACTTGGCGAGGCAACCATTATGGTGGCCTCGTCTTTATGGTTATGCACAGGGAATCATCGCTGCGGGGATGACCTATCTTCAAATTTTAACCCCGAAAAATTTAATTGGAAAAGTATAATCTATAGGAATTATTCCGAAGATTTACGGGGAGCATTGTAAACAGGCCGAGCGGCCTGTCTTTTTTATTCCAAATCTGTCATATATCATTATATTTTCAGAAAGTATAGAAAATTGTGAAGCTTATAACCATAATTTGTAGGACTGATTCAGTTGAATCATAAGATTTAAGAATGGTATGATAAAATAAAACTTTTATAAAATAGTTTTCCAAAAGTAATTTAATAAACTTGCAATGGGAAAAGGAACACAAAGGGGTGATTTTGTATGACTTGTAAGAATCTATTATCCAAAAGACTGTCTTGTTTTATTCTTGCAGTGCTTTTCCTTGTTATGAATTCAGGTTGCAGTTCACATGCTGTCTCTGCTGCCGATACAAGCAAGGTGCTGCCGCCGCCGAGCAGTTCCCAGGCGGAGAAAGCAGGGAAATCCCTTTTATCACCTTCAAAGCAGGCCTCTGTTGTACCGGAAGGTTACCAGGCTGTATGTGATGCTGGAACTACATACTTAGCAGTAGGTACGGGTGGCCGGATCGACCGGATAAAGCCTGACAAAACAGTAACCAGATTACCTGCTGCTACAACTGCTTGCTTAAATGACGTAATCTCCAATAATGGTATGGATATTACTGTAGGTGATGAAGGGGTCATTCTTTTTGCAAAAGATGGCGGTGAATTTAAACCGGCAGAAAGTGGTACCAAAAAGTCTCTTTATGGTGTTACGGTATTTCAGGGAACTTTTTGGGCTGCTGGAGCTGATGGGGCACTTCTTTGCTCGTCGGACGGTGAACACTGGGTACTTATGGATTCAGGGATCAAAAACAATATTCTTTCCATATCCGCGAATGACAAAATGTGTATGGCGGTTACCAGGGAAGGTCAAATATTGATGTCAGCTGACGGTACAACATGGAATATTACGGATTATAATACGCTGTACAAAGGATATTCCGAGCTATGTTGGTTTCGAAGCATACGTGCGTGTGGAGATGCCTTTGTTATTGCAGGGGAATATCAAAAGTATCCGGGATCTCCTGCTATTTTGTCCAGCGATACGGGAGAGGTCTGGAGAGAGTCTGCTTTTATGAAAATCAATGACAAGCCCAGTGAAGAATTGTTTCCGATTAACGTAAACGCAGTTGCTGTTGATTGGGATCAATTGGTTGTTGCATGTGACGGAGGGAAACTCCTTACTGTAACAGAATGCAGCGAATGCAACAAGCTTGACATTTTGGGCAGCCAGGATATTAATGATCTGGCTTCATCAGATGATTCCCTTGCTCTTGTTGGAAATGACTTCTGGTTTGAAGTCCGTAAATGCGATACGTTTCGTCAGTACGGCATACGTGCCGAGCAGGCATTGAAGGATTACAACCGTGGGGCTTTCATTGTGGATGTACGAACAGAGGATGAATATGATCAGGAGCATATTCCAGGCGCGATACATATTCCGGATGACAGCATAGAAACCGAACTTGAGAAGAGAATTCTTGATAAATCCAGTGAGATTATATTCTACTGCGCGAAAGGGGTGAGGGCACAAAAGGCTCTTGAAAAAGCATTACTTATGGGATACGAGAAAGTATACAACCTCGGAGGTATTAGTGATTGGCCTTATGATACCGAAGCTGGCATTTCTAACAACAGAAAATAGGATATATCTGGGGCTTCAAGCACGGTGCCAATAGGAAGCTCCTTGTATATAAGGGAAACGCTGATTCATTCAAGTACACACCTGGCCGGTTTATTTATCGACCATCTGCAACCCCTTTTTAATCAGTGTTTCCTGAAAAATATCTATTATAAAGGGGGAAAGAAATAATGTACACAAAGAGTAAAAAAATCCTGTCACTGGCCCTTGTTCTATGTATGTGCATGGGGCTCACCGTAGTGCCGGTGCAGGCTGTAGAAGGGGAAGGAGAATCCTCCGAAACACCCATCTACATGGATCCCAGTTATTCCTATGCAGAAAGAGCGGCCGACCTGGTAGGCAGAATGTCGTCTACGCAGAAGGGCTCGCAAGTGTCCAGTCAGAACGCACCCGCAATCGTACCGTCGATGTTAGGCGGGGGTACGCTGGATGTTCCAGCTACGACTGGAGTTAACGGCTATACGTGGTGGCAGGAAGCACTCCATGGATATTCCCTTGGCAACTGTTATAATTCCAACTCTTATCCACAGAATACCTCTGTCGGAAATACATGGAACCCGGATCTTTATTACATTGAGGCCGGACATATCGGAGACGAGATCCGGGAGCGTGCCAGCAAGATCTCTTCCGGTGACAATGCAGGCAACGCTGTAAACCTTACAGTTTACTCCCCGACGGTGAATATGCACCGTGACCCGCGCTGGGGACGTAACGAGGAATCTTATTCTGAAGATCCGTATCTTATGAGCAAAATGGGTTCTGCTTTTGTTCAGGGTATCCAGGGTATGGACAGAAACGGTAATCCCCTTGATTCGGAAGGTCGGCGCAAGATCAATGCGACAATCAAGCATTATGTCGCCAACAATAGCGAGCGTAACCGCTTGAATGGTGGCGCTGAAACCTCACTGAGGGCGCTGAGAGAGTATTACACCGCTCCTTATCGCAACGTCATCCAGGAGGCTGATGTTTCTTCTGTCATGGAAGCGTACAGCACGCTAAATGGAGACCCTTGTTCGTGGAGCAGTTATCTGATAGAGACACTGCTGCGACAGACATTTGGCTTTTCTGGCTATATGACCGGTGACTGCGACTCGGTTATGTCCATTGCGAGACATAATTTCACCAACCCGTATACGGGCAAGGTGCTTACGACAGTTGAACAGCTCTCACAGGCCATGGCACATGGCATGGATTTAGAGTGCAGCGGTGGTTACGACAGCGGCAACGGTTCCTATGGAAATAGCATGGCAAATATGCTTGATCAGGCGGTTGAAACCGACAAGGGAAAGTTTACTGAAAATCAGCTTGATGTTTCTTTGCATCGTCTGATGACAGCACGCATGCAGACCGGTGAATGGGATATCAATAATCCCTACACGGCGGCAGCGGCCGCGCGTATTGCTGAGCAGACTGGTTCTATCGGATGGCAGACCGCTGAGCGTTTAAAGATGATTGACGACATGAACGCTGAAGCGGTTGTCATGTTGAAGAACGAAGTTCCAACTGGCTCCACAGACAAAATTCTGCCCCTTGCAGTTCCGAGTTCCGGTGAATATAAAGTAGTCATCGTCGGCGCATGGCAGACCAATGCGTATACGGGCCTGTATTCAGCAGGTCAGTCTGATAACACCAACCGGATTAATATTCAGCAGCGAATTATAAGCAATATTAGTGAAATGAATCCGAATGCTACCTTCGAATATCTCACGAGCTATGGCAACTCTAGTTCCTCCAGTTCCTATACGCTTTCCGCCGATGACCAGGCGGCCATTGCAGCTGCAGATGCCGTAATCGTGGTTGCCGGAACGAATAACAGCTATTCTGCAGAAGATGTAGACCGTACCAGTATTATTTTTTCAAATAGACAGGCGACGCTGATTTCGAATGTAGGTAAATTAAATCCGAAGACGATTGCAGTAATGGAAACCTGTGGACCGATGCAGGTGACGGAATTTGAAGATGATGTCGCCGCCATCCTTTGGTCGAGCTTCCTGGGCAACCGCAAAATCGGCTTCGGTGATGTCATTACCGGTAAGGTTAACCCGTCCGGTAAGATCACCGACACCTGGTACAAGAATGTAAGTGATACCGGTGAGTCCGATGCTCCCAGTATTTATGATTACGACCTCTTTCCGTCCGAAGGCAAGCAGGGACGCACCTATATGTACTATACTGGGACTCCCTCTTATCCATTCGGCTTCGGTCTCAGTTATGCTACTTTTGAGTATTCCAACCTCACGATTAAAAATGGCGCATCTACCGCGACTGCGTTTGACGCCAATGACACGATTACGGTTTCGTTTGATGTTACGAACACCGGAGATGTGACGGGCAAGGAAGCCACGCAGCTTTACGTTGCTCAGCCTGACGCTCCGGCTGAACTTGTAAGACCGATCAAGCGTCTGCAAGGATTTGACAAGATCGAACTGGAGCCCAATGAAACCAAGACTGTTACCATAGATGTCAAGATTCCGGATTTGGCTTTCTATGATGAAGCAACGGACAGATACATCGTTGATACTGGAGCGTATGAAATCCAGGTTGGCGGAAGCAGTGCGGATGTGCCTCTAAAAGGCAGCTTTAGTGTTTCCGGTTCTATGGAAATTGTCCCTGAGGTTGTGTCTGCCAAGCCCAATCAGACCGGCGACGAGGAGTTGGGCGTAGAAGAGCGTCTGATCTTTGACAAAGGTAAAATTGTTGATCCGAAACTCACGGTTGCAATGAACGATGAGAGTCTCTGGGGCTACATCATCAAGCAGCAGAGCAGCCACGTCAAGCAGAAAAGCAGCACGCCATTCCCTGAGGGCATGACGTTCCATTATTCTTCCAACCGTCCGTCCGTCGTCTCGGTAACCGATGACGTCATTAAGACAGAGGCCCCTGGTGTCGCTACGATCACGGCGACAGCTACTTATCACGGCGTGTCTGCTTCCACCGATTTCGTTGTCTATGTTGTATCTACTACATATCTCGACGATATCAAAGTGGACGGTGTTTCCATCCAGGATTTTAAACCGGACAGAATGAATTACTCCATTGAGGTTCCTGTGGATATGACAACCGTCCCCAACATTGAGCCGATCAATACCAATGAGGATGTGGAAGTAACATATGAGCCGCTGACATCCGTTCCCGGCGTCGTGGATATTGTTTGCACCAATATAATTACCAGTGCAACCGTGACATACCGGGTCGGCGTCGGCGCAATACCGATGACTACCGACTTCAAGGAGGGAGAGGCTGCAGCAATTGCAAAAGGCTGGTCATTTATGAACAAGAATGATAATGCAGTCTTTGGTGAGAACGGTCTAACCATTACAACAGACAGAGGTGCTTTCTCGAGCAATGAATACCAGCCGCAGAATGTGTTTTTGATTCCTGCGCTAGGTGACTGGGTGGCACAGACACGGGTGAAGTTAGCAGCTACGCCTTCAGAAAGCAATCAGCAGGCAGGACTCATTCTATACGATGACGCGCAAAAC
Organism: Anaerovoracaceae bacterium; assembly: GCA_963665645.2. GTDB lineage: Bacteria > Bacillota > Clostridia > Peptostreptococcales > Anaerovoracaceae > Anoxybacterium. The sequence goes on from CAXXQN010000007.1 coordinate 608,234, forward strand.
TATATCCGCTTTGTATATGAACGACCTACATCGGGAAGCAATAATGTGATTCGCGTATACAACGTGGAAAATGGGACACAGACGCAGTCAAATACAGCAACCTCAGCATCTCAGACCAGCGTATACCTCCAGATTGTGAAGCAGGAGGACACTTATGAATTTAAATATTCGCTGGATGGAACCACCTGGACAACATTTGGAACCACAATCTCTGATTACTATGCGTTGCCGCAGCTTGGATTGTATGCAACCAATGGAGATACGGACGCTGCATCTATTTCTGCCACGTATGAACAGCTTAATGTATTAGCTGTATCTGACCTGTATCCGAGGTTGACCTCGTTGAAAGTCAATGGATCCGAGGTGGTGGGATTCGATCCGAATACATTTAGTTACAATGTAGAGATAGCTTATGATGCGACCACACCACCGGTACTTGAAGCCACTGCAGACCCCGCGTATACCATTATATACAATCAGTTGGACACTGCAAAAGGTACGGCCACTGTTACGGTATCTACCCAGGCTGCAAGTGCAACATACAGCGTAAGCTTTAATCCAGTTCCGGTGTCAGATTATTTCGCAGATGGAACAATTGCTTCGGACTGGACGGTTCTCCGTAAGAATACGGCTGCTTACTCTATCGACAAGGGGTTAGGCTTGAGGCTGCCTACGCAGCGCTATGATATCTATGGCACTGGCGGAGCATGGGAAAATACTTTTGTACAGCCAGCCATGGGCAATTGGGAAGTGGTTGCAAAGGTATTCTATCCGAACGTACCAACCGCAAACTACCAGCAGTCGATGCTTCTGGTTTGGCAGGATGAGGATAACTATATCAGGCTTAACTGTCAGCAGAGCTCACTGAAGATTGAACCTGGGTTGGAGACGAACGGCTCGTTTAGAAGCACAAGCGGAGGCAATGCTAAGGTTAGTTCTGATGGCACTGTCACCCTTTACTACAAGATCATGAAAGAAGGAACCACGTATACCTTGGCTTATTCACAGGACGGAGAAAAATTCACACAGCTTGGCAATCCAATAACGGGAGTCAACTTTAAGGACCCGAAGATCGGAATGTTCTCGACACAAAACTCTAGCAGTACACAAATGAACACGTACTTTGAATATCTTACTGTAACGAACCTCAACGGTGTTCAGCAGAAGTCGTATCAGCAAATGCTGCAGGATGCAGTTGACAACGTGAAAGACTATGCTGCAGCCGATATTCCAGAATCAACGTACAAGGATATTGAATTTGCTGCGGTTCCGCATGGTTACACGATGTACGTGGTTTCCAGCGATACCAGTGTGATTGGTGATGATGGCAAGCTCAATACTTCTGAAGCTGGTAAGAGTGCGAATCTGACGGTTACCGTTTCTGACGGAACAAGGACGGCTGTTTCCGAGCCAATTACCGTAATCGTGAAGGCTGTGCCGGTATCGAGAATGTTCATGACTGGAAGCGACAGCGTACTGCCTCAATCGAGCTTTACAGTAGGAATCGGAATGTATAACATATCTCAAGATGTATATGCAGAAGATATCACTCTAAGCTTTGACCCTGAAGTATTCGAATATGATAAAGCAGAAGGTGCGGAATCGAATATCCAAGTCCTCAAAGCAGATACTTCTGATTCGGGAACCGTGAGAATCGTTGCCGCAAATATCGGAAAAGTATCCGGGGACAGCGATACGCCGATATTAAATATAAACTTCAAAGTGAAAGATGGAGTAATGGATATTGCAAGCACTATCCACATAATAAAGGCAGAGCTTGGTGTTATGCCGGAGGGGGCAGTGATCGAACCAGAACTAGTAAGCAAGACCATCAATGTGGGATCAACTCCTGCCGTTAACAAGAGCGTGCTTGAAACAGCAATTACAGAGGCACAAGATCTGTATGACAATGCAACAGAAGGAAATGACCCCGGCGAGTATCCAGCTGATGCAATGGCGGCATTCCTTGCGGCAATTAATGCAGCAAATGCGGTTTACAACAACACGGAGGCTACACAGGTTGAAGTCGATGCTGCTGTAACAGCACTGACCGCAGCAAAAGAGAGCTTTGAAGATTCCGTTATTCCTGAAACTGGCGTAGATAAGAGCGAACTGAAATCAGCAATTGACGCTGCTCAGGCTCTATACGACAGCGCTGTTGTTGGCACAGATGACGGCTGTTACAAGCAAGCTGATAAGACAGCTTTCCAGGTAGCGATTGTTGCAGCAAATGAAGTATATGAAAATTCAAGTGCCACCCAGGTACAGGTAGACAATGCGACGAGCGCACTGAATACGGCCAAGGTAGTATTTGAAGCTTCGGTAATTGATCACGATACGGGAGATATCAATCATTCCTCTAGAATTGATGTTGGAGACCTGGCTATCGTTGCGTACTACTATGGATTGGATTCCAGCAGTGAAAACTGGGCAGCAGCCAAGAAAGCAGATATCAATAATGACGGTAAGATTGATATTGAAGATTTAGCATTCATTGCTAAAAGAATGAGAAACTAATTGGTTAAACAGCGATAAGGCAGGGCTGTTTTGGCTCTGCTTTATCTGCTGCTGAAATTATTTCTACAGCAAAAAGGAAAGGGGTTTACATTAATGGTGAAAAAGGCAATAACTGTATTTCTGGTCGTTGCAATGATGATGACCTTGATGATTCAACCGGTCTCTGCAACATATCAGCCGGAGCGCCCGTCTCTTTACCAGACATTTCATGATTATTTCATGTTTGGTTCATTTACTGGGATGAGCAGCTTTTTTGGAACCAACGCGGATCAAAGAAACATGCTGCAGCATCATTACAACAGCTGGAGTCCGGCCAATGAATTTAAACCGTCCTCGCTGCTCAACCTTAACTCAGCAGCTTCAAACTACGATACTGTTTATAGTGAAGTAACTGCTGACGGAACCATTGACGAGGAGGAGGAGAAGGAGCTTTATGCGGCCAATACCACTATTATGCTTGGGACAACCAGCTCACAGTTGGATTTCTTAAGTCAGGTTAGGGCTTTTAACGCAACCCATGGTCCTGAAGATCAGGTCAAGGTAAAAGCCCATACTCTTTTTTGGCATAACCTTGGCCAGCAGCCTGAGGCATTTTTCCGTGAAGGATTTTCAAATTCTCAACCCTGGGCGAGCAAGGACGTAATGCTGGATAGAATTGATTCTTATATCCAAAAGGTATTTGAACGGTTTGCTCCTTATAAGGACGTAATTTATTCATGGGATGTAGTCAATGAAGCAATTGATGACTTCTCCGGATTTATCCGCAATGAAAACGACTACCAGGAAGGGCGCTGGGGCCGTATCTTTAAAAGGCCTGATCTTACAGACAGGGCTGAGAGAATTGAAGCAGAAGCAGTGTGGGTCAGGCAGGCATTTCAGTCAGCCGCCAAATATAACAACCTGTATGATTTAGATTTGACGCTCGTCTATAATGATTTCTACGATGCGGACAAAGACTATGAGCCCAAGCTCAGTTCCACTATCGAAATGCTAAAGCCGATCTACACGCAGATGAAGGCTGACGGTGTAACTTTTGTAGTTGGTCTGCAGAACAGGAACGCAACTTCACTCAGCCTGGACGTTTTTAAAGATATGTACAATCAGTTTGCAGCTGTATGCGATGAATTGCAAACGACAGAATCCGACACACGTTCCGATCTTGAGGCCAATCCCAATTATAGCCGGGATGTACTGCCGTATTACCTGGAAGACGGAACAAAAAATCCAGATTGGACTTACAGCAAATGGCAAAACACACCCAACGCACATGTGGCACTGGTTAGAAACGGCTGGACAGCAGCAATGGCGAATACGCCTGAGATTATGAAAGAGCAGGCCGATTGGCAGGCAGATCAGTTTGACTTCCTGCTGGAGAACAGCAAGGGCAATGGCGGTAAACTGACGATGTATGCCTTCGATGGGTTGACTGATTCCAATACCTTTAACTCAAACAAGGGCGCTCATATCTTTATGGCGGCTGATAACGCAGGAAATACAAACTATACCGCAAAAATGTCCTACTACGCCATGATTGGCAGCGTAGCTCGTTTTGAATTGGAAAAGCAACTGAAAAATCTTCCTGAGGATTCCGTAAAGGATATTTATACACCTGACAGCTGGATCAGATATAAGGAAGCAAAGCAGGCAGCCAATGATATCCTTGACGTAAGAATCTATGATTTGGATGGCGTAAACGATGTAAAAGGAGCTGCAAGTACATTAAGCGCGTCTGTGGAAGCATTGACAGATATCGCAGTTGCATTGAACGAAATCAAAGTAGATGATTCGCCGTTAGCCGATTTTGCGCCTGGAACGCATGAATATAATTTGTTAATTCCAGTGGGAACGGTGCCACAAGTTACGGCAACTGCTGCTGATTCCGCTGCAAAGGTAGCAATCTCCCAGGCTGAGGGGCTTCCTGGCAAAGCTGTCATTACAGTTACGTCAAGCGATGATTCCAAGCAGACTACCTATACGATCAACTTCGGCGTTGACACGACTCTTAGCAGCTTGAAGGTAGATGGAGTAGAAGTCAGCGGATTCAGTCCGGATATTTACACATACAACATGGCGGCTCCTTACGGAACGGTACCACAGGTAGAGGCGACATCCAGCGACCCAGGCGTCTCAGTGAATATCACTCAAGCGGAAGGAGTTCCGGGACAGGCGACAATTGAAGTTTCAGTGGGAAATGAAAAAACCACATATACAATAAACTTTAGTAACGACTCGTCACTCAAAAGCCTTAAGGTAAACGGGGTTACTGTCAGCGGATTTAGTTCGGACACCTATACATACAATGTATACATTCCCGAGGGCACGACACCTGTGCTATCTGCAGTACTAAACGATGAAAATGCACCGATTGTCATTACCCAGGCTGATGCTGTACCCGGACAGGCGACGGTAACCGTAGGAAGCGGGAGCGCTCAGCTGATTTATACCGTGAACTTCAGCAGTAGTGCAACCTCTAATGACGAATTTAGCAAAACTACTTTAAACAGTTCGATCTGGCACTGGGTGAATGAAGATACTGACACATGGAGTCTTGATTTAAACCCCGGATACATGACAATAAGCCCGAGAGCAGGAGATATTTATGGGGGATCCACTGATGCAAAGAACATCCTGCTTCAGGATGCCCCTGGAGACTGGATCATAGAAACCAAGCTTGAATGCTCTGTAAGGCCGCATGCAGCTTACCAGCAGGGTGGTATTATTGCCTACCAGGATATGAATAATTATATAAAACTGGATTGGGAAGCCTCCAGCTCATCCAATACGATTATTCAGGCATGCAGGGAGATTAACGGAACAGCAACATCAAACAGTGTGAATGGCAGTGTTGTGGGCAGCAGCAATACCCTCTGGCTTAGAATGGTAAAGAGCGGTAGCGCATACACTACTTTCTACTCCACTGATGGGACCAACTTTACTCAAGTCGGATCTGCTTATACGCTGAATTTCAGTAATGTTCAGGCAGGATTGATTTCGATCAATGGTTCAGGGACAAATACAGACCTGGATGTGAAGTTTGATTACTTCCACAATAGTGCAAATACATTTGTTCCGCTCCCAGCTGATAAGGAATCATTGACCGCATTGATTAACGGAGCAAAGGCACTGAATGAACTCCACTATACAACAGAGACATGGGCAAACATGCAAGCTGCGTTAAATGATGCGATTGCCAAAGAGGCGGATCCTGCAGCGCTGCAGGCAGATGTGGATACGGCGTGTGCCAACCTGCAGACGGCAATCGATGCGCTTATACTTAGAGGCACTGCGGTAAGTCTTACAGGAAGCGATCTTGTAGCGCCCGAATCAAGCTTTACGGTAGGAATTGGAATATATAATATATCCCAAGACGTATATGCGGAAGACATAACGATCAGTTTTGACCCTGAAGTATTTGAATATGATACCGCTACCAGTGCGGATCCGAATATCAGAGTTCTCAGAGGAGCGGAGCTTTCCGATTCGGGAACATTGCGGATCGTTGCCGCAAATATCGGAGGAGTAACAGGAGACAGCGCTTCCCTGCTGAATGCAGGCTTCAAAGTAAAAGCAGGTGTTAGCGAGACATCAAGTGCCATCTCCATTACAAAGGCAAAGCTTGGCATCATGCCTGAGGGAACGGTGGTAGAGCCGGTATTGACCAGTAAGACGATTACTGTGGGATCGGCTCAGGCCGTTGACAAGAGCGCATTGGAAGAAGCAATCACTGCAGCGCAGGCAGCGTACAACAATGCAACAGAAGGAAATGATCCAGGAGAGTATCCAGCTGATGCAATGGCGGCATTCCTTGCGGCAATCAATACAGCAAATGCGGTTTACAACAACACGGAGGCTACACAGGTTGAAGTCGATGCTGCTGTAACAGCACTGACCGCAGCAAAAGAGAGCTTTGAAGATTCCGTTATTCCTGAAACTGGCGTAGATAAGAGCGAATTGAAATCAGCAATTGACGCTGCTCAGGCTCTATACGACAGCGCTGTTGTTGGCACAGCTGACGGCTGTTACAGGCAAGCTGATAAGACAGCCTTCCAGGTAGCGATTGCTAAAGCAAATGAAGTATATGAAAATTCAAGTGCCGCCCAGGAAGCGGTAGACAATGCAACAAGCGAATTGAATACAGCTAAGGCAGTATTTGAGGCTTCGGTAATTGATAAAGACACGGGAGATATCAATCATTCCTCTGGAATTGATGTTGGAGACCTGGCTATCGTTGCGTACTACTATGGATTGGATTCCAGCAGTGAAAACTGGGAAGCAGCCAAGGAAGCAGATATCAATAACGACGGTAAGATTGATATTGAAGATTTAGCCTTCATCGCTTTAAGAATGTGTGATTAATGAAAACAGACAGGGGATCGGAATGGGGAAACATCGTTTTCCCATTCCGGGATTTCCCGGGAAGGAGACGCAAATGAAAAAAACACTGTTAATGATTACGAGGTTATTGATTGTGCTAATGATATCTACTTGCATAACCTGTGTTGCCTGGGCTAAGACGGACACCAGTTTCACTTTGGCGCAAAGCTCGGACCGTGTTTTGTCTGGTCAAAATATAGAAGTTATCGTCAATGGAAATAATCTGGATGATCTATATGCCTATGAAGTTGTTCTGACTTTTGATCCGGCAATCGTAGAACTGGATAAAGCGGAATCCAAGCTGGAGGGATTCTTTATACCTCCAAAGACAGAAAACAATAAAATTACTTTAGCATTTACTAAAACCGGGAAGAAGGCCGGAGAAAATGGCAGTATTCCGCTGTGTACCATTGCCTTCAAGGGAAAATCCGAGGGGAATCCTGCGATTAAAATTGCGTCAGTGAAGGCACTGGATACCAAGCTGACTGCGGCGGTCTATATCGGCGGAGTAAATGCTGTTAAGACCTTCACCGACCTTACTGGTTATGAATGGGCAAAAAAACAGATAGAAGCCCTTGCGTCCACGGGAGTAATCAATGGAACCTCAGAAACTACTTTCGGCCCGGGAATGAACATTACACGAGCAGATTTTATATGTATGCTTGTGAGGGCATTGAAGCTAAATGAAGCAATAGATGGCAATTTCAACGATATCCCATCTTCAGCATATTACTATGAGTCAGTGGGAATCGCAAAAAAGCTGGGAATCGCGATGGGTAAGGGTGACAACCTTTTTATGCCCGAAGAAAATATATCCAGACAAGATATGATGGTTATCATTTCAAGGGCAATGAAAATTTCAGGAAAACAATTGGTCGAGTCAGCATCTGATCTCAGCGGATTCAATGACTCTTCCAGGGTGGCGGATTATGCTGTAAATGCTGCAGCCCAGTTAATCAAAGCAGGGATCATTATGGGCAATAATGGAAATATCAACCCGGAGGGGACTGCTACAAGAGCGGAGACGGCAGTTATCATGTATCGGATATTGAATAAATAATACACGCAATGATTAGGGGGGATTATAATATGAGACAGCTTGGAAAGAAACTCTCGATTGTGTTAAGCATAGTGCTGGTAATCGTATCCTTCTCCGGGCTAAGCGTATTTGCCGGGGAAAATGAAATTTTGGTATACGGAGCCAATGGAAATGCAACGCAAATCGAAAAGGGAACTTCCATGAAAATGGCAGCATCAGGGGTTGCAAATGGAAAATCAGTCAGATGGTCTGTGACAGGAATGGATGGTTCTGCAACCAATCTGGCTTCCATAACGCAGACCGGTGCATTAACGGCTATTTTGACTGCTTCGTCCAGTAACTATGGAACCGTTAAGGTAGTGGCAACGCAAAATGGCACATCCGGTAAAACTGGAGAGCGGATCATCCAGATAACCGGTGAAAACCTGATCACGGTGGATGATACCGATGCTTCCATAAAATATGAGAGCGCAGGCAGTGGGGAAGAATGGGAAACGAACAATAACAGCGGTTATTATCAAGGAACCGGAAAATGTGTCATCCCTCCGGAGGATGATGACTATTCATCTTCTTCGCCGGCTTATGCAGAATTTACATTTACAGGAACAGGGATACAGTGGATTGGTGAAACCAATTATTACTGCGGCATTGCAGAGGTATACCTTGACGGTGCCAAAGTATCAACGGTTGATCCTTTTGTTGCGCCAAGCGATGAAAATCAGTTTATTAACTTTAGTGAGGAAGGTATGCCCTACGGCGCGCATACGATCAAGGTAGTGGCAACGGGGCAGAAGAATCCTGCAAACACTTTATATCCGGGAACGCGGGTGCTCATAGACGCTTTCCGGTATATCTCCGGGTCTTCAGATGTGGACAAGACAGGACTGCAGGCAAAGATTGCAGAGGCGCAGGCACTTACTGAAACCGCATATACACAGGAATCCTGGGCAGTGCTGCAGAGTGCTTTAAATGCAGCAATTTCAGTCAATTCAAATCAGGATGCTTCGCAGGTTGAAGTGGATACAACATTTGCAGCTCTGCAGAATGCGATAACCGGACTGGTGGCAATCGAACCTGTTGTTGTACTTACAGGCAGCGATCGTGTATTTCCTGAAGAAACCTTCTTATTAGGAGCCAGTCTGTATCATGTGAGTCAGGATGTATATGCGGAAGATATTACGCTGAGCTATGATACAAACGTGTTTGAATATGAAAGTGTTGAAGGTGAAAGCAGCGATATCCAAATTATAAGTGATGACTTCGCGGGAACTGGATTAGTAAGAATCATCGCAGCCAATATTGAAGGAGTTACAGGGGAAAGCACGCCCATATTAAAAGTAACATTCAAAGTAAAAAATGGAGTCGAAAATACATCGGGTATGATTGCAGTAACAAAAGCAGAACTTGGAATCGGGCCAGAAGGGACAGTAATCACTGCCGGTGTCAGCAGCAAGACAATCAGTGTAGGCGGTACGGAGATCGTAGATAAATCAGCGTTGACGGCAGCTATTACGAGTGCGCAAGCTATATATGCAGGAGCAGTCGTGGGAGATCAGCCGGGTCAGTATCCGCAGGCAGCGAAAGATGCATTCAGGACAGCGATTGATCAAGCTGAGATGGTATTAAATGACAGTAATGCTGCGCAGGATGAGGTAAACAGTGCAGTTACAGCTTTAAACGCAGCAGTGGCTACCTTCAAGGCAGCGGTTGTAGAAGAAACATCATCTGACGTTAACACGGATGGAACGATAGATGTTGTTGATCTTGCAATCGTGGCGTACTACTATGGCAAAGATTCCAGCAGCGAGGATTGGAATAATGCCAAAACTGCTGATGTGAACCATGACGGTAAGATAGATATTTCCGATCTTGCTTATGTAGCGATCAAGATGGTGGACTAGAAGGAAGTCGTTTCCCTGTAATGAGGCCGTTTCAAAATTAAACCTCTTGGTTGATGTAAGATAAATACATAAGCCAAGAGGTTTTTATTATATTCAGCGTTTATTACCTAATAGATTTATGATCTTAGATTTAGTTCTTCAATCGAAGCAACTTGTATGCAACGTTAATATGGTATAAAATAAGAATAAGACAAAACTATAAAATCATTAGAAAAGAGAGAATTTACAAATGGTAAAGTATATAGAAAATCAATTGCTTTTATATGGCTTAAATGAAGAATTGACACGATTGGTAACAAATGCATTGATGGCTATCTTCATAATTCTTTTAAGCGCATTACTTTATATTGTTGCAAGGAAGATATTGCTGCGGATTTTGGAGAAGTTTGCTGCGAAGAGTAAAGCGAAATGGGATGATATTCTTTTGAAAAATAAGGTGCTGGAACGTATTATTCATATTATTCCGGCATTTGTTATTCATACGTCTGCCCCTGTATTTCCAGACTATCAGGCTTGGATTCAGCGTATTGCATTTTGCTATATGGTACTTGTTTTTTTGTTGGCCTTAGATAAGCTGTTTGATACGGTAGATGATATTTACAATAATTTTCAAACATCAAAAGTAAGACCGATCAAAGGATACTTGCAGGTGTTAAAGATTATTTCCTATGTCATTGGAATTATCGTGATCATTGGAGTCCTTATGGATCGTTCGCCATGGCTTTTATTGGGTAGTATTGGAGCCGCTTCGGCAGTACTTCTGCTGGTTTTTCAAAACTCTATCCTTGGATTTGTTGCAGGTATTCAGCTTTCATCAAACAATATGGTGCAGATCGGGGATTGGATTGAGATGGAAAAATATGGTGCGGATGGTGAGGTGACGGAAATTTCGCTGCATACAGTAAAAGTACAAAATTGGGATAAAACTATTACAACCATTCCAACCTATGCCTTGGTATCCGAATCATTCAAAAATTGGAAAGGGATGCAGGATGCAGGCGGCAGGAGAATTATGCGGGCGATATCTATTGATATGACGAGTATAAAATTTTGTAATGAAGAAATGCTTGAGAGATTTAATAAGATTCAATATATTCATAACTATTTAGAGGAAAAGAAAAATGAAACAGTATCCTACAATACAATGAATGATATTGATTACTCAATGATGGTTAATGGAAGACATCTCACGAACATTGGTACGTTCAGAGCGTATATAGAAAATTATTTAAAAAATCATCCCAAGGTTCATAAAGGTATGACACTGATGGTAAGGCAGCTTGCTCCAAACGAAAAGGGGTTACCGATTGAAATATATGCCTTTATCAACGATACGGAGTGGGTGAATTACGAGGTCATACAGGCTGACATCTTTGATCATATCCTGGCAGTTATCCCGGAATTTGATCTTCGTATTTTTCAGAATCCTACAGGAGATGACCTGAAAAATGTACAGGGTGTATTACCATGCCATAGCACTTAAACGCTCATGAGATTATTGCAAAATGAACTTAGGATAGCCTGATAAGAGCAGTGAATTTATTTGATCAAATTGAGATAATAAATTTCACTGCTTTCTTTCATGTTAAGGAATTACCATAAAATCTCATCTTGTATAAATATACAATGTTTATACAAGAGGAACCTAGAAAATATCAGTTGCGCAGGAAAGTTAAATACGATAGACTAGGAAACGAGCCAGCAAAGGCAGTTAGTGCGCTTCTGTTTTCTTATCGTTGGTTCAGCGTAATAATATATATAAATACTGGAATGGCAGGTGTTCCTATTGAAAAAGAAGCAGTTAAAAATATTAAAATTTGTTATTGTTATAGTATTCCTTGTAGTCTTTACCGCTGTTCTGGTTGTGCTCAACAGTCCTGAGGAGGGTGAGGCTGCTACAGCGGCGAGCAAGCTGATTTTTGCTCGGGCTCATGTGATCGAAGTTGTTACGGATAACGCTTCTCCCGATACATGGACGGAAGGTCTCAGACTGGGAACGCAGGAGACCTATGTGCAGCTTGACAGCGGAGCTTTTAAAGGTACGAAGTTGCCGGCTGTCAACTATCTCAACGCTTATACCAATGTCGACCTGAAGGCGGGCACCAGTATCATTGTGCGTTTGGATTACGATGAACAGGGCAATCCTTATGTGGCTTCTATTACGAATTACAACCGAAGCGTGGTGCTGATCGGTTTTGCGTTGATCTTTGTGTTCCTGCTTGTGGCACTGGGCAGAAAAAAAGGTGTTGCGGCAGTAACGGGACTGGCTTTTACGATAATTTGTATCTGGTTCTTTTTAATCCCATTGATTGAACGGGGATTTCCGGTGATTCCTGTTACAATCGTGTTGGTCGCCATAACCGCAGCGGTTTCGCTGCTATTGCTCAACGGCTACTCCTATAAAACGCTCTGTGCGGTGGCCGGATGTGTCGGCGGCGTGGCAATCGCCGGTATTGCGGCGGGAGTTTCCGGCATGCTTACGCCTCTTGGCGGATTTAACATGGCAGAGGCTGAAGAGCTGGTTCTCCGGGCTGGGGACAGCGGAATGCAGATACGTGGACTGCTGGTCAGCGGGATTTTGATCGCATCTCTTGGCGCGATTATGGACGTGGCTATGACCATTACCTCCGCTGTGTTTGAACTCCACGATATGAATCCGAAAGCCGATAAAAGAAAGCTGTTTCAATCCGGGCTTAATATTGGCCGGGATGCTATGGGTACCATGGCCAATACGTTAATACTCGCTTTTGCCGGAGCATCTCTGAACATGTTGATTCTGTTCAAGGTATTCGATTATCCGTACATTCAAATCTTCAATAGCGATATGATGGCGATCGAAATCATTCGGGGGCTGGCCGGTTCCATTGGGATCGTGATGACGGTACCGTTGGTTGCATTTTTGAGTGCGGCTGTGTGCAGTCAAGGCAGAAAAAATGGCTGATAAGGCTGCTCATCGGATTCGTTTCGTTTTTCTAATAACCGTCAAGTACGGTTATTTTTTTTGTTCTTTCGATTCAGAGAAAACCAATATTTAACATAAATTTAAACAAACCTTTACATTAGATTGATAGCGTATCTTGATCAGGCTTCTATATACTTTTCATTGAGTAGTATATATTAAAGTCAAATATGCCCAAAATTGATCATACAATATTTTAATTTTTTGTACATTAACTTAAGTTTATTGTTAACTTTAACAATAAAGTGTTAAAGGAGGAAAGCATGAAAAAAACATTTCGAAGGTTCTTATCTCTTCTGCTGGTTGTTTCACTGTGCTTAGGCATGGTCAGCATTTCGGCGGAAGCGGGTACGCCGACCGCAAATCATGTGGTCATCAGTCAGGTATACGGGGGTGGCGGAAATTCCGGTGCGCAGTATACCAACGATTTTATTGAACTTTATAATCCCACCGATTCAGAGGTCACTTTGGAGGGCTGGTCGGTGCAGTATGCTGGAAAAACTCAAACTTTTTCGGATGCCAATAAGATGACTGCTCTCAGTGGCAGTATTGAAGCCCATGGATACTACCTGATCCAGGAGAAAGCCGGATCCAGTTCTTTCGCCGATCTCCCGACCCCCGATGTAATAGGGGAGATTGCTATGGCAGCAAAATCAGGGCAGGTCGCGCTGGTAAACAGCACGACACTGATCAGCGGAATTTCCGACGGAAATGTTGTGGATTTCATCGGTTATGGCAATAGTACATCGAACGAAGCTAACGAGTATGAGACCGCTGCTGCTCCGACACTCAGCAATTCAGACGCCGCCGTTCGCAAGGACTCTGGCGTGGACACCGACGACAATAGTGCCGATTTTGAAAAAGAAGCACCGAATCCCCGCAGCAGCAAGTTCGGCACTGATACAACGTGTGCAGTTCCTACCGCCAGTCCCGCTGCGGGCTCGGTACTTTCCGGCACGCTCGTCACCCTGGACTGCGGCACAGCTGGAGCTACGATTTATTATACGGACGATGATACGGAACCGGTGATTTATGATATTGGCAGCGACACCAATCCTACTGTGAAATATACCGGATCCATTGAGATCAGCGGCAATGAAGGTGAAACTTGCACCATCAAAACCATCGCCGTTAAGGATGGACTGGAAGACAGCACTGTCGCAACCTTTGAATATACGATTATCACAAACGACTTTTACAGTGGTGTCACGATTCTGCCGGAAGGACCGGACGGAACCTCCATTAAGGATGCCTACAATTTGGCAAAGGATGACCCGGTGGCGGTCACCGGCCAGGTAGTCTATAAGCCTGAAAGTGATAAGAGGCTGGCATTTTTGCAAGGCGTTTTGGGTGATGAGATTTATGGTATCGCCGTTTATGGTGAATCTACCGTCTCAGATCTAGTATTGGGAAATGTGGTCACCGTAACCGGGAAAATTACGATATATAACGACATGTACGAGGTGACTGCGGTAACCGATGTGCAGGTGATCGATTCGAACACGAAGCTTCCTTCCCCGCAGATCGTTACCATCGGCGAACTGAAGGCCGACAACGCGAAGTACCAGAACGAATACATCCGGATCAACGGTGCGAGCTTAGGTACATACAACGCGACCGGTTCCACCTCCTTCACACAGGAGGGCAATTCCATTTCGACATACAAGGGACCGGCTTATCCAAACGGTCTTTCCGCTGACAGCATTGCCAATATCACGGGCATAGCATACCGTTATAATTCAGGATATCAGCTTCGTCTGAGCGATTCCGGTTCATATGCGGAAATGGGGCTTGTCACCATCGCAGAGGCCAAGGCCGCCCCTCTTCCCACAACCAATGTAAAGGTTTCGGGCGTCGTTACCTATGCTGCCGGAAGGAACGTATACATACAGGACGAGACCGGCGCCATTTGTCTTTTTTTGAACGCCAGTGTTTCCGGGCTCGCGGAGGGAGACAGAGTGATTGCCTCCGGTACTCGGGCAAATTACAGCAATCTCATTGAGGTGTCCGGCGTTGATGAATCAGATATCACGATACTATCACACGGCAATGATGTGCCTGATATGGGAACGACCACCGTCGCTGAGCTCATTGCACAGCCTGCCGGAAAGACAGCCGGATACAATCACATGTGTGAAATAATAAAGGTCGAAGGAGCAACCCTTACTGCGCTTGACAAATTGACCCAGGGAGGCTCCGAAATCAAGATTTATCCTACTCTGAGTTTATCGGATTTTCCAGGCGTTGTTCTGGGTGACATCGTCGACGTGACCCTGCGTATGTACGATTACAAGGGGACGCTGGAAGTCGCGATTTCCGACCTGTATAAATCCAGCGAAAAACTTGCGGTTACTGCATCTCCCGAAGCGGGTTCCGTGATCAGCGGCACCGCGGTCACTCTTTCGTGCAAGGATGCAAAGGCGACAATTTACTATACAGCAAACGACACCGAGCCCACGATCAACAGTATGAAATATACAGGATCTATTGCGATCAGCGGTAGCGTGGGCGATACGATCACCATCAGCGCTATCGCCGTCAAAGGAGCAGCCATCGGTGAAATCGCAAAGTTTGCATATACGATTCAGGCTCCTAACCCGCTGGTTACGGCAGTGACACCCGTTCGTAACAGCGCTACAGGGGAGAATAAGACCCCGGAAATCTCTGTTTCGCTGGAAAATGCCGGTACAGCTCCTGCCGTAGTTATGACGCTGAAAAAGGGCAGTGATATTATCGTGTCCGGTCAGGCGATAACCCTGAAAGAAGGCGAGACGGCCGTTTATGCCTATACCCCGGCTACGCTTTCCGACGGAAAATATACGGCGACTGTTACCGTAACCCGTTCCGATCTTGTGAGCATAACAGAAAGCTGGAATTTTACCGTAGGCGAAGCCCAGTATGCCGCGTACTTTGGTCAGCTGCATGCCCATACTGCTGAATATTCCGACGGTTCCGGCTCATTGCAGGATGGTCTGAATTACTTCGCGGCTATCCCTGAAAGCGATAATGTGGATTTTGTTTCCTTCACGGATCACTCCAATTATTTTGACAGCACCTCCAAGGCGAATCCGGCTGGGGCGCTCAACGATATAGAGCTGATGACCGATGCCAGCAAAGGCGTATGGAACACTTACGTTTCCTCCATGGAGGCGTTTAACTCCGAGCATGCAGGATCACTTGTGGCATTGCCGGGCTTTGAAATGACGTGGTCCGGCGGTCCGGGTCATATCAATACCTTCAATTCTGATGGAATTATCAGTCGAAATGACAAGTCTTTGAACAATAAGTCGGCCGATGCCGGGATGAAGCTGTATTATGAGACATTGATTCAGAATACAGAACCGCTGGCTAACCTTTCACAGTTCAATCACCCCGGAAAAACCTTCGGAACCTTCTCCGACTTTGCTTACTGGAATCAGTCCTATGATAACAAAATGGTCGCTGTGGAAGTAGGCAATGGCGAAGGAGCCATTGGATCAGGAGGCTATTTCCCCAGTTACACCGAATACACCAAGGCACTGGATAAGGGATGGCATGTAGCTCCCACAAATAATCAGGACAATCATAAAGGGCACTGGGGCAATTCCAACACCTGCCGTACCGTCATTCTTACCGACGACCTTTCCGATCAGGGTCTGCTACAGGGAATGAAGGATATGTCCGTGTACTCTACAGAGGATAAAAATCTAAACATCAGCTATACCATTAACGATCTTGTAATGGGAAGCATCCTTGATGATGTACCCGATGAACCGCTGAAAATTGCTGTTCATGTGGATGATCCTGATAGCGGTGATGTGATTTCAAAAGTGGAGATCGTGACCAACAGCGGACGTGTTGCCGACAGAAAGACTTTTGATACAAGTTCAGCGGATTGGGAGTTTGAGCTTCCGGCCGTTCAGGGATACTACTATGTTCGTGTGACTCAGGCTGACAAAAATATCGCAGTAACTGCTCCTGTGTGGGTTGGTCAGGCACCGCGCCTGGGAATCAGCTCGCTGGAGTGCAGTACCAAGATGCCGGTCACAGGGGAAGAAGTGACTCTGACCACAACGCTTTTTAATAACGAATCAAGTACCGCTGTGCTAAAATCCATCGCCTACAGCAAGGGAGATACCGTACTCAGTGCCCAGACTCCCGGCATTGAAATCGTTTCGGAGGGAACGGTAAACCATACCTTTGGATTTACTCCTGATAAAGCAGGTACGGCTGCTGTCTCCGTTACCGCAGTCCTCACGCAGAACGGAATTGATAAGGAGTATACTTCCAAGATAAATCTGAATGTCCGAGACAGCGACAAACTTGTTTATGTAGGCATTGACGCCAGCCATTATAACGAGTACGTAGATGGTAACTATAAGGACAGTATGGGTAATTTCGCTAATCTGGCTGTAGATTATGATGTCCGTGTGGTGGAATTAGAGACCAGCGATGCCTTGATTGCAGCAACCAAAAATTCAAAGTATCAAATGCTGGTGCTGACTCCGCCGACCCGCCGGAACGGAAACGCATTTTTGATCGACTATAAAAGCTATACCGATGCTGAGATTGCAGCCGTCGCAGACTTTGCGGCATCCGGGGGGACTGTTATCGTTACCAGTTGGGGTGATTATTACGAAGGCTATACGAAGTACTCCGACGGCACTTCACATTCCTTGCCGGTCGATCAGCACATGGCGGCGCAGCAGAATAAACTTCTTTCCGCCATCGGCACATCACTTCGTGTTTCTGATGACGAGATCAAAGATAACGACAACAATGGCGGACAGCCGCAGCGTCTGTATCTGACAAACTACAATCTGGAAAACTCCTTCCTTGCAAAGGTGAGTCCGGCAGAACAGGTTTATTCCAATTACGGCGGTTCCACAGTCTATGCGGTAGATGAGAATGGTCAGACGACAGGAACACTGCTTTCATCGATCAGCCCCATGGTTTATGCTTTCGAAACCAGTTATTCCTCTGATGATGATAAGGATAATTACGCCGGTGTGACCATTCCTAAGTACGATAATAAATATATGGTAGCGGCTTCCGAGACGGTGACCCACAGCAACGGAAATACTTCCACCGTCATCGTGGCAGGATCTGCATTTATGAGCAACTTTGAAATTCAGGCGGATATGGACAGCTACTCAACTCCTGAATACAGCAACTATACTATTCTTCAGAATGTGTTAAGCAAAGTCAATCCCGTAACCCTCACGGACATTGCCGATGTGCAGGCTGCTCCTGAGGGTAAGACCTTTACCATTCGAGGAATCGCGACCTCCAATGCTTCGGGCTACAATAAGGATACCGCCTTCTTTGACTGCATCTATGTGCAGGATGATACCGCAGGCATCAATGCTTTCCCTGTTTCAGGCAATATCCAAGCCGGTCAGACCGTCGAAATCAAGGGAACTACCGACGCCTACAACGGAGAACGCCAGATCGTAGTGATGGATAACAACATCAAGGTGATCGATGACAGCATAAAGCCTCTGCCGGCAGCGATTTCAGAGACAACCGCCCAGGCGGCGGAAGGCGCTAATTTGGGCAGCATGGTAACCGTTACGGGTACCGTCACGAAATTCTCTCCTGCGAACATTGCGGTGGATAGTATCTACGTCAAGGATTCTTCCGGCAAAGAGTGTCGTGTGTTTATCGATGGTTACATTACCAAGACAAAGACGATTGCAAATCTGGCGGTGGGTGCGACCCTGACAGCAACCGGACTTTCTTCTATCGACACAGAAGGCGCCCGTATCAGAATCCGTGACCGCGCCGACATTATATGCACGGCAAATCAGGAAGGCGGTTCCCACGGCGGTGGTCATTCCGGCGGCGGGACTACCAAAAAGCCTGAGGCTCCTGCGGAACAAAAACCTGAATCGGCTAACAACGGAAAGAACGTAGTTCATACAGCAACTGTGACCGGGTCGTTGGATTCTTCCACAGGAACCATTAAAGCAGAAGTCTCGAAGAAAACAGTACAAAGCCTGATTGACGAGGCAAAAAAATCAGAGGCTGCCGGAAAAAGTACCATAATTGAAATTAAGGTGGATGCACCGGCACCGGGAAAAGCAGTGAATGTTGAAATCTCAAAGGTAATATTAAAAGAAATCGCGACAGGAACAAAAGCGAAGATGAAGATGGAAACAGGGCTGGGTTCTATGACCTTCAGCACCAAAGCGATGGACAGCATGAATGCGGCCGCCGCGGGAGGTCTGAATTTCAGTATCGCCAAAGTGGAGGCTGCGGAGCTTTCCGAAACAACACGGCAGATCGTCGGAGACAGACCTGTCTATGATTTCTCCGTAAAATCGGGCGGGAGAGCCATATCAAACTTTGAAAGCAACGTAGAAGTGAGTCTTCCATATACTCCTACAGCAGGAGAAGATACAAATGCCATCGTCGTATATTATGTCGACGACAGCGGTAGCTTGAAGACCGCACGTGGATGCTATGATGTTTCTGAGAGAGCAGTAAACTTTGTAACGACACATTTTTCGAAGTATATGATTGGATACAACAAAGTAAACTTCTCTGATGTATCGAATACAGACTGGTACAGCGATGCGGTTTCCTTTATTGCATCAAGAGACATAACAACAGGAACGGATAATAGCCATTTCAGTCCCGATGCTTCCCTGAGCAGAGGCCAGTTTATCGTGATGCTGATGCGCGCGTACGGGATCTCAGCCGACGAAAACCCATCCGACAACTTTACGGATGCCGGTGGCACATACTATACGAATTATCTTTCGGCGGCAAAGCGTATGGGAATCACAGGAGGAATCGGAAATAACCGTTATGCACCGGAAGCCTTAATCACCAGAGAAGATATGTTTACGCTTCTTTACAGAGCGCTGGATTCAATGAAAGAGGTACCTGAAAAATCCTCCCGCAAGGAACTGAGTGATTTTGCGGACTCTGATGAAATCAAAGATTATGCGAAACCTGCTTTGCAGTCCTTTGTGGAAAGCGGAATTTTGTCAGGAAATGACGGAAATCTGAATCCGAACGGACTGTCCAACAGAGCCGAAATGGCGCAGGTTCTCCGTAATTTGCTGATGAATTAGGGGATATGAAACTCAAATTTACAGAATGGCTTGTTCCGGACGGATGAAATCCGGTGGAAACCGACAAATTTGATAGAAAGAGGGCAACTCAAAATGATTTCTTATGAGATCAGTGAGAGCCCTCTTTTCAAATTCCAAACCTACTGGTATCATAATAATAGAAGAATTCGATATACAGGCTTAAACGAGCTGTGATTTTTAAAATCAGAAGGATTTGAAATATATTATGAAAAAATTAGTCATTGGAATATTAGCGCATGTAGATGCGGGCAAGACGACATTATCCGAAAGTATCCTTTATCTGAGTGGAAAAATCGGGAAATTGGGAAGAGTGGATAATAAGGATGCTTATTTAGATACCTATGACCTGGAAAGGGCAAGAGGTATCACCATTTTTTCCAAGCAGGCTATATTTGAAGTGGGTGAAACTCAGATTACCTTACTGGATACCCCGGGGCATGTAGATTTTTCGGCTGAAATGGAGAGAACACTTCAAGTGCTGGATTATGCTATTTTAGTGATCAGCGGTGCGGATGGTGTGCAGGGGCATACCAAAACATTATGGCATCTGCTTGACCTGTATCAGATCCCTGTTTTTTTATTTATCAATAAGATGGATCAGAATGGGACGGATAAGGGTAAGTTGATCAAAGAAATGAAAAAGCAGCTGGATGATGGATGCATTGAATTTGGACAAGCTCATACAGACGGCTTTTATGACCAGTTGGCTATGTGCGATGAACGAATGCTGGAAGATTATCTGGAAACAGGACATATTGAGACTGCACAGATTAAAAAGGCGGTCAAGGAGCGTAATGTATTTCCGTGCTTTTTCGGTTCGGCTTTAAAATTAGAAGGCATTGAGCAATTCCTGCAGGGTATTGAAGCGTATGCCATGATGCCTCATTATCCTGCTGAATTTGGAGCGAAAATATTCAAAATAACAAGAGATGAGCAGGGAAACCGCCTTACGCACCTGAAGCTAACAGGTGGAAAACTCAAGGTGAAGGATGTCCTGAAAAATTGCATCTGGGAAGAGAAAGTGAATCAAATTCGTATTTATTCCGGACAGAAATTCGAGGCAGTAAATCAGATAGAAGCAGGTTCTGTCTGCGCAGTAACCGGACTCAGCCAATCCAGACCGGGAGAAGGCTTAGGAATAGAGAAAATGTCAGCTACACCTGTCTTAGAGCCAGTATTGTTCTATCAGATGATTCTTCCGGAAGGTTGTGATCCAAGAATGATACTTCCCAAGCTGCGTCAGATGGAAGAAGAAGAGCCGGAACTTCATATTGTTTGGGATGAACAGTTGCAGGAAATTCAGGTTCAAATTATGGGAGAGGTGCAGATTGAAATTTTGCAGAGCATGATACAAAGCCGTTTTGACGTTAGGGTGATGTTCGATGCTGGAAGGATTGTATATAAAGAGACGATTATCAATGCAACGGAAGGGGTAGGTCACTTTGAACCATTACGGCATTATGCGGAGGTTCATCTATTATTAGAGCCCGGTGAGCCGGGAAGTGGTCTGCAGTTCGGGGTGGAATGCAGTGAGGATGTGTTGGGTAAAAACTGGCAGAGACTTATTTTAACCCATCTGGAAGAAAAAGCGCATAAAGGAGTTTTGACCGGTTCAGCGATCACGGATATGAAAATCACATTAGTCTCAGGCAGAGCACATAATAAGCATACGGAAGGTGGAGATTTCAGAGAGGCTACCTACCGTGCTGTGCGTCAGGGCTTAAAGGAAGCGGAATCGATATTACTGGAGCCTTATTATGCTTTTCAGCTGGAACTGCCTGAGAAAATGGTAGGAAGAGCGATGACAGATATTGAGAAAATGCATGGCGTGAGTGAAATATCACAGACGGATGGCGAAATGGCGGTTCTTGTGGGGAGTGCTCCGGTTACTGCTATGAGAAATTATCAGAAAGAAGTAGCTGCTTATACAAAAGGTCTTGGAAGGTTGTTTTGCAGCTTGAAAGGATATGAACCGTGCCATAATGCAGATGAAGTCATCGAAAGGATCGGATATGATTCAGAAAGAGATGTGGAAAATCCAACCGGTTCCGTATTTTGTGCGCATGGTGCAGGATTTTTGGTGGATTGGGATCAAGTGAAGGGCTACATGCATGTGGAAAGCTATCTTCAGGAGAAGGATGATTTCGCGGAAGAATCAGCTCAAAATCTAGACATATACACAGAAGAAAGATCGATCAGTTTAGAGGAGATCGATCAAATTATCAATAAAACTTTCTATGCAAATCAAGGGAAAAAATCTGTATGGAAGAGACGGATTGCAGCTGGTGAGCGACATGAGGAATCTGTTGCCGAAAGTCGTTATGATCCCTCGGCCTATATTAACAGGCAGAAGGAAACCAAAGAAGAGTACCTTCTGGTGGATGGTTATAATATTATCTTTGCATGGCCTGAATTGAAAGAGCTTGCAGATGAAAACATGGATGGTGCCAGAATGAAATTACTTGATACGCTAAGCAATTATCAGGGAATTCGAAAATGTGAGATTATCGTTGTGTTTGATGCTTACCGTGTTCAGGGGCATCGTGAGGAAATCATAGACTATCAGAATATTCACATGGTATATACCAGGGAGGCACAAACGGCGGATCAGTATATTGAAAAATTTGCTTATGACAACAAGAAAAAATATCATATCGTAGTAGCAACATCAGATGGCCTCCAGCAGATGATTGTAAGGGGATCAGGAGGTTCTTTATTATCCGCAAGAGAACTGAAGGTTGAGATTAAGGAGGCAAAGGAAAGAATCAAGCAGGAATATCAGCAGATGCAGGGAGAAGACCGTAATTATCTAATCGATGCATTGTCTCCGAAAGAAAAACAGCAGATGGAACAACTGATGAAAAAAGAAAATGAGTAAACGACAATCCTGCCGCTTACTCTAAAGTTTATGTATTTTGAAGCTAGTCCAGCAACTCTTTTGCTTTTGTGTAATTAAATACGGGACCTTCCAGACAGACATAGGTTTCATTGATCTTGCAGTGTCCACATTTGCCCACGGCGCAAGACATTTTTCTTTCAAAGGAGACCCAGATTTTGGATTCTTCCACACCATTGGTAAGCAACTCTTTTGCTGCAAAGTGCATCATAATTGGAGGCCCTACGACAACCACATGATAGTCTTCAAAGGTATGAAACGGAATTTTGTTGATGTGTGCGGTGACCATGCCGGTTTCAAAACCAGGTGCTTCAGAATCATCCAAAGTATAAATTACATTGAATTTTGATTTGAATTTGTCAATTTCGTCTGTAAAGAGTACACTGTTAATGTCTTTAAAACCAGAAATTATGTGAACCGATTTGCATATCTCGGGGTGGTCATAAAAGTGGTTTATCAGCGTTTTGACCGGCGCGAAACCAGTGCCGCCGCTGATGATTAGCAAATCTTTGTTCTCAAACTGTTCCACAGGAAAGGAATTTCCGTAGGGACCTCTCATGAACAGGGTACTGCCCGGTTTTAAACTAAAGACACCTTCTGTGAGTTTTCCGACTTTTCGAATTGTGAACTCAACAAAACCATCCCCTTTTCCACTGACAGATATTGGTGCTTCTCCTACTTTAGGAATGGATAGCATAAAAAATTGTCCATGCTTGATTTTCGCATCACAGGCTACCTGAAACGTATATTCTGCCTGTGTTTGCTTTACGACACTCAAAATCTTATGAGGTTCTGACATCATAATATTTTTCATTATTTTTTGACCTCCCTGACTGTATTGTCATCATTTATTGTTTTTTCCATTTCTTCGCTGAAGCGGTTGATCGTATCAAAGAATGAAATGTCCTTAGGGCATCGTTTATCGCATCTTCCGCATCCCACACACATATGTTCCTCTCCGCCAAAACGGGCATTGTAATCATAAACCTTGTGCAACGTTTTAAACCTCATGTTCTCGCCCGGTGTTTTACGGAACCTGCCACCTCCTGCTGTCATGGTATAGGTATCAAGCATACAGGATGACCATACCCTTCTACGTTCACCGTCACTGCTGGTTTCATTATAGATGATATCTACGGTATCAAAGCAGCTGCAGGTACCGCAGACTGTGTTGCATCCGCCGCAGCTAATGCACAGCTCGTTATAACTCTGCCAGAATTCCAGGTTGCAGGCTGTCTTCAATTGCTCGCGGTTTTTAATTTTTGGCAGCGTAACACTTTTTGAATTGGATTGAACAAATTCAGGTGTAAAATTACTTGGTAATTCTCCAACAAAATATTTTCCAAACTCATTGTCTTTCACATTTACCAGTAAACCATCCTCTTCGAATCTCACGGCCAGACTGTAATTGTCTGTCCAATTGGAACCCATGGAAACACAAAAACAGTGCTCCCATCCCTCGCGGCATTCCAGCATAAATATCTTAACTTTATCGCGTAACCGCTTATAGTAGATGTCTGCATTACCACCGTTTTCCAGAAAAATATTGTCCAGTCTTTTCATACTGTTAATATCACAGGGGCGAGCGAATATAATAATCCCTTTTTCATCATTTACAGTGCTTTCTATGCAAGCATCGTCTTTAAAATAAATCGTTGTTTGAGTAATGGGATAATAGACTTCCTTTGGTGAGAAATCCGATGGTACATCATATACAATTTCGTTCACCGAGCTAATTTCGGCATAGCGTATCAAGTCGGTGTTGTTCTTTGTTCCGCGATTTGTAAAACGTTTCGGTGCATAGACTCGATACTCTTTTTTCAGTTCGTGAAGAATTTCATCCATTCTTTCTGAATTCACATAGCAGCTCAAAGAATCGTCTGTTTTGCTGTCATAAGCATCCATGATATCTTCCAGATTTGTTCTGTCCAATTTTAAAAAGCTATTGGTGATTTTCGCAATTCCTTTGTAAAACATGGTTGCTGAATATTGATCAATATCCTTGCAAAATGCAGAAACCCAATTCAACAGATGCTGATCGAGAAAATCACTTTGCTTTCTCAGCCAGCCCATATTTTCTATATCCTTTTGCGCTTCACTGCATAAGAAGGCCATAAATTCAAGTTCTAAGGCGATGTGATCTTCAAGGATATCTGATGGTATATTTCTTTTAACAATACCATTTGCTGCATAAATCCCACGGACTTGATCCCATGCATCCTGCATCACAATTTTTTTCTGGCTTGTATATACCGATTCATATGGAAATGCAGCCGAACCTTGCGATATTCCTGCGGCAAGAAAAATCTTTGCATAATCCACAGCCAGATCGGTGATGGTATTGCTGTGGGAGTTCTCGAGGTATTCTTTTAGGTATTGATATCCTTCCCTCAATTCCGATTCACAGCAATCCACGGGAAAGATCATGGCTTTCATCTGATCAAGGAAGGCA
This sequence comes from Anaerovoracaceae bacterium, assembly GCA_963665645.2. GTDB lineage: Bacteria > Bacillota > Clostridia > Peptostreptococcales > Anaerovoracaceae > Anoxybacterium. The sequence goes on from CAXXQN010000007.1 coordinate 633,454, forward strand.
TGGTCAACTTCCCGCTGATAAATTCTGCCTAGAAATCGGTACAAATTTTCTCTGTTTTTCATAAGAGTCAAATGTTCTGATTTTGAATCCATTTATCTTTCCCTTTCCTTTCTGCTCTTCAATTTTTCGCATTCCTGCGGAAGTACATTATGCCATTTGGCTTTGCGCAGGATATAACGGACAGAAGGTCCGTTTCCGAAATCCTGCAGGCTGTGCACATTCTCAGCTCCGGCTTGTTCTAACTTGATTGAAACATCACTGTTTGGATCATTGATATCTCCAAACATTAATGCATTGCTGGAGCAATTTTTTACACATGCAGGTTTTTCTCCCACTTTTCTCAGTTGGATACACAGCGTGCATTTATCCATTACTCTCATTTCTTTATTCAATGTGTTTGCCTGATACGGGCAGGCATTTTTACAGCTTAGACAGGAAATACATTGATCCTGATCAATCAGGACAATACCATCATCGCTGTTTTTGTAACATGCTCCTGTAGGACATACCTGAACACAGATGGGGTCTGCACATTGCTGGCACATAGAGGGCAAAAAATACATTTGTAAATCCGGGTAGGTACCTGTCGGGCCTACCTGGTGTACGGTTATTCTGTTGGAACCCAGTGCAACCTCATTTTCCATTTTACAGGAAACATGACAGGCTTTACATCCGATACACCGATCCAAATCAATCACAAAGCAATACTGTACCATTATCTTACACTTACCTCCTCTGCTGGATCACTTGGCTGTGGAAGCCATTTCTTGAAATCTTCCGGTTTTGTCCAGATTCCTTCCGGTGGGGAATCTGCCTTTGAAACCTTAACCAGAAAGCCCCTCAATGTATAAGTTCCGACAACATCGTTGAATGGGGCATCCTCTTTGGTGAGCATGTTGACATTCATTTCTTTCCAGCCATGGGTCTTTGTATTTAACGTTTCCGGATTCCAGAAGCGCTCCATATATACCGTCCCCGGATTGATTCCTTCCGTTACCGAAGCGACTGCTCGAATTTTTCCGCGTTTTGATTCCACCCATACCCAGTCTCCTTCTGATATCCCGTAGGCTTCAGCAGCTTCGGGATGGATCCAAAGTTCCGGTACAGGATAAATCTCCCGCAGCCAGGGAATATTTTTTAGAGTATTATGATGGTAGAAGGGAATTCTTCCGCCGGTCATGACCAAAGGATACTCTTTTGCAAGTTCACTGTCATTCAGTGGGCCTTCATATGGTTCAAGATAATATGGCAGAGGATCGTAATCTTTTGACGCAGGAGGTAGATCGCAGGCACTGAACGGACGGCCTGTTCTTGCCAATGTAATCATGCTTTCCAGATAGAGTTCGCATTTTTTGGAAGGTGTAGGAAATCCGGACGGCTTGCCGGTCCGGGGATCGGTTTGCTTATAAACATAATAGGATTTCCACTCATCCTTTGGCATAAACTCATAAGGTGTGATTTCCTTCAGCTTTTCCCATGTCAGATCAACTCGGCTTAGAAAATGATCAAAAATCTCATCTACAGAATCCCAGTAGGCGAGATCCTTCCCCATGTATTCCGAATCGAATGCTTTTTTGCAGGATTCGTGTCCAAGCTCGCCGCATCGTTTTGCCAGCATTGACCAGATTACCGTTTCATCCACAGTTTCCCAAAGATGGGTCGTAGCCTGCCTTGCAAATAACTTATTACAGATTTCGATCATCATATTTGTTTCAAGCCATTCTTCGGTAGGAAGCAGAATATCTGCATAAGCAGAAAAAGAGGTGGGATACATATACATATGTACGATGAAATCCAGTTCTTCAATGGCCTTCGCCCACTTCTGGCTGTTTGCAACGGCACCGAGCTTATTGCCCGAACGTTCGATCCACACTCTCGGTTTGTATGGTTTTCCTGTAAGAATTGCTTCCAGGACACTGGAAGGATGTCCTGCATACCAGATTCCAAGTCCTTTATATTCATTTCCTCCGAGGCGCTTTTTAAGCTGTTCATGGGGAAGTCTGTCAGCAGCGATGGGAACAGGGTAAAAGGGCATATCAAAGACGCCGCTTTTTCGGAAACGCTGCAGCAAAGCGCCAGGTTTTTCAACATTTCCCATCAGCATATCAAGAATCGCAGCAGACATAGCGGCCTGTACCGAGTTTGGAGTCTGGTCAGTGGCGACACCCAGAGCAATGCCACTCGGTGTATTTTGGGCGTACAGACGAATTGCTTCTTCAATTTTACCGGCGTCAAGCCAGCAAAGCTCTGCCGCCTTTTGAAGCGTATATGGTTCCACACGCTCTTTTAATAATTGGAACCCGGTTTTATATTCAATCCCATCGACAAGGAAACTTCCTTCTAAGGCAGGAGAAAGCGCATCATTCCATGGATATTCCATTGGCTGAATGGAATTGGTTTTGGTATCCCAGACCATAAACGTATCCGGGATATTGGGATTGTTGCTTTTTTCAGCGCGCAGCAGCATTTTTGTTTTCACATCAACCAGATAGGGAAGATTGGTCCATCTCATGACAAATTCATGATCGTAAAGCTTTTGATCCAGGATATAGCGAATCCATGAAAAATGTAGGGCGACGTCAGTTCCGGGTCGGATGGGCAGCCACACATCTGCTTTCGCTGCATCTGGTGTAAAGCGGGGGTCGACAACAACAGTATTTATCCCTTTGCTGCGTAAATCTGAAACGGCGCCGCCGCCGGTTGCAGGACAGGAGTAAGAAGGTGCGGTTCCCCACAAAACAAGGGTTTTTATCGGAGTGTCTTCCGGATAATAAATTTCCAGAGAGTTAGAATCAGCAATACTGCAATCGTCGCCTCCGTACATCATCGTATAAGATAGTACGCGCGGCAGATAGCATTGAGCACATCCCGGCTCGAACCAATTTGGTGTGCCGAATATATTGCAAAATCTGGCAATACTCCAAATCTCAGGATTACCTCCGCCTCCAGTAGAACAAAATACGGTTTCTGCTCCGTGCTTTTCACGTGCTTCCATAAGCTTCTTTGCAATCGTGTCCAGAGCCTCATCCCATGAAATACGCTTCCACTTATTTTCGCCACGTTTTCCTACTCGCATCATGGGGTATTTGTTCCGGTTGGGATGGTACAGGGCTTGAATACCGGAAAGTCCTTTGGCGCACATTCTGCCTTTGCTCATAGGATCTTCAGGATTGCCTTCAAGCTTGATCACGCGTCCGTTTTTAACATGAGCGATAACCCCACAATTTTGAATACATGCCCTGCAATTCGTCTTCACTTTTTTTACAGAGGAAGAGGGGGCGGGGTCTGAAGGTTTTCCCTTTACTAAGCTCCCTGAGTCATCCGAAAGGGACGGGATTCCTCTAATGCTTATCGCACTGAGAAAATCTTCTTTAAGTAGTTGTTTTTTTTGCATTTTGGCCTCCTTTGACTTTTGAATTAAACTTTCAAAAGTCTTTGCAAAAATATGCTGATTTCAGAAAATTATCTAAATCTTCAGGTGTATTAATGTTTGCAAACATTTGCCAGTCTGGGCTAAATTGTCTTGCGGTTGATTCTTCAATATATAATGCATGACAGTTATTAATTGGATGAAGTAAAGAATACTTTCCCTTAGAGATCCAATACTCAATTGAGGGAAGAAGCTTTTTGGAATAAAATGCATGAAAAGGTTCAAGGTGGTCTTTGAACTTTGTGATACAAGCATCGAAGTCGCTTTCTAAAATCAGTGATTTCATGTAACGGATATAGTCAAGCTGAAGGTTAGGCATATCGCACGCTATAAAATAGGCCATTTCACTATTGCTGTTTTTTAATCCTGCGTGCAGTCCTCCAAGCGGTCCGATGTTAGGTATTTCATCACGGATGCATTTTATCGGATAATCTTTATAATCGGAGATCCTATTTGTAACTAAGATGATTTCTTCAAATTCTTCAGAGAGAGATAGGATCGTTCGATCAAGTAACTTTGTCTGCGAAATTGCTAAGAATTGCTTGTCAAATCCCATTCTTGAACTTTTTCCCCCAGCAAGGATAATTGCAGTATTTAATGATTTTTCCATAATTTTAAATCCTGTCAAAAATAGATTTCAAGGTACGGCGAAACTTTTTTTATCTAATAGGAAATATCATTTTCTATTAGATAAAATGGGGAGTGCAGAGGGGGTACCCCTCGTCGATGAAGGAGGGTGCTCAGGCTGCTTGCAGCCGCCGAAGGGAACCATAGGGTTCCCTAGCGGGAGTGGCGTAGCCACTTTTTTTTTGATTTGGTAAGCTTCCTGAAACTTAATCATGATCGTCCTTTCAATATTTGTTCTTCGATAAACGTGCCTATTGTTTCAATGCAGTTTAAGTCGAGTACAGGAATAGGCAGGTCGAGGGAAACGTCACTGGCAACGGCAAGAATGTTTTCTTTGCTGAAACCAGTGGTGTGATAAAGTAAGTTGCCACCCACTTTTTCCCGGAAGACTTCTATTTTGGAAAAGGCATTCTCTTTATATCCTTCGATGATGACGATATCTGTATCAGAAAATAACGGTAATATTGTTTCAAGATCCATATTATAATCTAAATTTTTTATCATAGCGAGTTTTTCAGCGGAAGACAGGACAACTGTATCCGCACCCGCGTGACTGAAACGGTAGCTGTCTTTCCCTTTTTTATCGATTTCAAAGCGGTGAGCGTCATGTTTTATGACTCCGATACGATATTTGCGTTTTTTAAGATAATGAATCAAACCTTCGATCAGAGTTGTTTTACCTGTGTTAGACTGAGCAGCAATAATCGATAGAACAGGGGGGAGTATGTTATCGTTAATGAGCATGTCTCTCATGGTTGGTCTCCTTATCCTGTATGAGTGGTTCAAGTATCGCAATCCACCAGAATATTGATAGATTTTATAGATTGATAGATTCTACAGTACGTTTCTCTGGAAATTAAATACCTGCTCAAAAGGGAGCAGTGCAGCGCCAAGCAACGCACCATTTTCCTGAAGGCCGGAACCAATAATTTTAATGGATTCATAACCGTAGAATCGTTCTGAGAGTTTTAGTTTCTTTGTGCCAATATCGATCAGCTTCTGTGTATAGGCTCCGAGATCACCGCCGATAATGATGCAGTACGGATCAATGGTTAGTAAAATCGCTTCTAATCCGGAAAACAGATAGTGAACGTATTCTTCTATCTTGAGAACAGCTGATGGAACCATGTCATCATAATCATGGAATAGTTTTCGTAAATATTCAGCTTCCTCCATAGGGTCGATACAATCCTTCAACAAAGCTCTCTTGGAGGCGAACAATTCCCAGCAACCATAGCGGCCGCAACTACAGCGTATATTTTTATCGGATACTTTCAGGTGACCGAATTCACCGGCACGCTTACGATTCCCTCGAAAAATACAGTTTTCAACCATGATTCCTGCGCCGATACCATCGGCAATGGAGACATAGACAAAATTACCTAAGCTGCTGCCCTTTCCGATCAGGTATTCGGCGTATGCTGCCGTATTGGCCTCGTTTTCAGGGAAAAGATCCATTTCCAGTTCTGTTTGAAAGTGTTTCAGGCAGTAGTTTTTGATATTAAGGTTCGGGATGTATTCCAGAACCATTCCGTCATCATCAACCAATCCGGGAAAAGCCATGCCAACGCCAAGTATTTTATTCTTATCAATGTCATGACGTTGAATCATGCGAAAGATATGATCCTTCAGTTGGGCAAGGGAATCCGTTAACCCGGCATTGACAGAATAGGGGAATTGTACAGAATCGACAATATCGCCCACTAAATTGACAAGTGCGAGTTGAACCTGCCTTGGAGATATGCTGACGCCAAAAGCATATCGTACATTCGGTAATAGCCGGATAATAACCGGTTTTCTTCCTCCATTTGAATTTGCCGTGCCAAAGGGAGCTACGAAGCCTTCATCAATTAACGTTTGGATATACGTATTGATGGTTGTGTGACTTACGCCCAGATGCTTTTCGAGCTCTGCTTTTGTGGCTTCGTAATTTTTTCTTAAAAACTGTAAGATTTTAATGCAATTTACTTCGCGTACCTGTTCATGGGTCAAATTTGCAATTTTTAACATAAAAACAATCCTTTTTATTTAATTCTAAATTTATTATACAAATAGGAATAGAGTTTTGCAAGATACTTTAGAAAGAAACTTTCAAAAGTTTTTGTGGAGTATTACCGATTAGTGATAACCTGAAAAAGTAATCAATAGTTTACCACAAAACAATTGAAAATCAGAATTTTTTCTCATATAATAATCTTGGGGATGAGATTAATTGTTCAGGGGGAATGAATAATGGTAAAAATGATAGAACCGGTTTAACAGATAGAAGAATTGTTGGACTGGTTTTTTTGTTTGGATTGATAAGGGACGAGGGGGTTCGTTATTTATTTGTGGCGGCGCAAGTGCCGCGATGGAGGCAAATATGTATAATAACCACATTGATACCATAAAAAAATACAGAGAACAGCTGAACCGGAAAATAGAGGCTGCTGCTTTTGATCCATCGGAAAAGTCAGATATACTGGAGCTGATCCATAAGATAGAGCAAGAATCCGGAGAATTTGAAGAAAACTATTTGGACTTTAAAGAATTGAGCAACCATCTATACGATGCGATACATATAACGGATGGACAGGGGAAAATTCTGTTTGTTAATGAAGCATATATCCGAACCACAGGGATATTTCCTGAACAAATTGTAGGTAAATATGTAAAAGATATCGAAGATTCAGGTACGCTTTATCAAGGCGCGGTGACTCCACGTGTTATTCAACAAAAGGAACGAGTGAGTGGAATTACACATTTTTTTCCCTTGGACAAGGAAATTCTTTCTACGGGATGTCCGGTATTTGACCAAAAAGGTGAGCTTAAATTTGTTGTTACGAATGTACGTGACTTAAGCGGATTAGAAAAAATGAATCAAAAATTGGCTCTGTTGACGGAGGAAGTATATAAAGACAAGCAAGAGCTGGAGTACCTGCGAAAATGCCATGTAGATTCAGGAGATATTATTACGCATAGTAAAAAAATGAATGCGATTTTAGAAATGGTGAGGATTGTTGCTAAAACCAATGTTACAGTGCTTATTACAGGGGAATCAGGATCAGGAAAAGAAAAAATTGCTGAAGAAATTTATCGCTATAGCGATAGGAAAGACAAGCCGTTTATTAAAGTTAACTGTGCGGCTATCCCAGCAGAATTATTAGAATCAGAATTATTTGGCTATGAAGGCGGTGCGTTTACGGATGCGAACAAAAAGGGTAAAGCTGGCATGTTTGAGTTAGCAAACGGTGGTGTAATCCTTCTTGATGAAATAGGTGATATGGCGATCAATTTGCAGACAAAGCTGCTTCGGGTGCTTCAGGAAAAGGAAATAATGCGTGTAGGCGGCAGCAAATATATAAAATTGGATATTAGAATGATTGCTGCAACCAATAGGGATCTTGAAGAAAAAATACGACAGGGAGACTTCAGAGAAGATTTGTATTACAGGCTTAATGTAGTGCCTATTTGTGTAATTCCTCTAAGAGAACGAAAAGAGGATATTCCATATATGGTTATGGGATTTCTAAGGAAATACTGTAAAAAATATGGTAAGAATGTAAGCATTGATAAGGAAGCAATTGACCTTTTCGTATCTTGTGACTGGCCGGGAAATATAAGAGAACTTAAGAATATGATAGAACGCTTAGTGGTAATAAGTACGGATGGCAGCATTGGCAAAGCAAATATATTACAGAGTATAAACTCCAATTTCTTGAAATACAATTCTCATGAAGCAGAAACGCCAATCAATCTGAAAGATTACCTTAAGGAGTATGAAAAGACGATTATTATAACGGCACTTAAGCAGTGCAAAAGCAAGCGTAAGACCGCGAAAACGTTGGGAATCGACCATTCTACATTGATTAGAAAATGCCGTGATCATGGTTTGGATTGATGGAAATGGGAAATGTTGATTGTGGTGTGTATATGCACCAATGCGGTGTAGAAATGCTCCGGTTCGATTCGGCACATTAGGAAGGGGATGCTGATTGAAATTGCTAAATAATTAACAAATGATGATTGGGAAATGTTTTTATGGCACCACCAAAAGTGGTGTGGAAATACACCGCATTGAGCTCTGCTCTAAAAAAGTGATCTTAAAAGACCATTGAGTTTACTCGTTTTTAGTTAATCAAACAGCGAAAACTTAAGGTTGGCATTGAAGTTGCGTAATATAAAGTTATCTTTATATTTTTTTTAGAGAGGAGCTGTTTTTATGTTCAAAAAAGTGACGAATGGATGTGTAGCTTTAGTTAACAGATTTCTTCCCGACCCATTTATTTTCTGCATTATTTTAACAGTTATTGTATTTTTAGCGGCGATGCCTTTAACAAGTCAGGGACCTATGGATATGGTAAATGCATGGGGCAGCGGTGTTTGGGGGTTGCTCTCATTTTCAATGCAGATGGCATTGGTACTTGTATTAGGAAGTGCTTTTGCAAATGCACCGGCAATTAAAAAGGTTGTATCTAAGATTGCGTCTCTTGCAAAGAATCCTGTGCAGGGGATTATCGTCGTAACGTTTTTTTCTTTAATCGCTTGTTGGATTAACTGGGGATTTGGATTAGTAGTAGGTGCAATACTGGCTAAGGAAATTGCAAGGCAGGTTGATGGAATCGACTATCGATTGTTAATCGCTTCAGCATATTCCGGATTTGTTATTTGGCATGCCGGTTTTTCAGGATCTATTCCTTTAGCAATTGCTACTCCGGGGAAAGAAGTATTGCTGAAGGCCACAGGAGGAGCCGTTTCAGAGCCTATTTCTACAAGCTTAACGATCTTTTCACCATATAATTTAGTGATCGTACTGATTATATTAGTTTGTCTTCCTTTTATTAATGCAAAGATGCATCCGTCACCAGATCAGGTTATAACTGTAGACAAAAACCTTTTGATTGAAGAAACGGAAGCTTATAAGACACCGGTTACACCTGCTGAAAAAATTGAAAACAGTGTAATTATGTCAGCTCTAATCTCCATCGCCGGTATTGTATATCTCGTATTTTACTTTGCGAATCATGGCTTTAATCTTTCCTTGAATATTGTTAATTTTATATTTTTAATTTTAGGTATTATATGTCATAAGACGCCGATTCATTACGTAAAGGCAATAACGGCCGCGACAAAGGGCGCAGCCGGCATCATTCTTCAATTCCCGTTTTATGCCGGTATCATGGCCATGATGACTGCGGTAAGTGCCGCGACAGGCTTATCATTAGCAGGAGTAATCAGCAATGGATTTGTTGCAATTTCAACTACAATTACATTCCCGTTATTCACATTCCTGTCAGCCGGTATTGTGAATTTCTTCGTACCATCCGGCGGAGGACAATGGGCAGTGCAGGGTCCTATCATGATGCCTGCAGGTCAGGCACTTGGCGTAAGCCCGGCTTTAACAGGTATGGCCATTGCCTGGGGTGATGCGTGGACGAATATGATTCAGCCGTTCTGGGCATTGCCGGCATTAGGTATTGCAGGCCTGTCTGCCAGAGATATCATGGGGTATTGCTTAATTACATTATTCTTTGTAGGAATTGTTGTTTGCGGTGGATTCTTAATTGTTGGAGCATTAGGATTAGCATAAGCATCAGCATCAGCACTTGTACGTTACATTAATGTTAAAAACTATAATAACAAACATATCCATACAATAAGCTCCTCCTGTTTACATGTTAAACAGGGGGGTGCTTACGAAAATAAAAGAAAGGCAGTGGTTTGGATGAAAAAAAAAACCAGAACAGCGCAAGAAGCAGTTGCTGAAATTAAAGATGGTGCAACCATTATGGTTGGCGGCTTCATGGCATGCGGCACACCGGAAATCTTAATTGATGCGCTTGTTGAAAAAGGAGTAAAACGCCTCACGATCATCTGTAACGATGCAGGTGTGCCGGGAAGAGGGGTTGGAAAGCTTTTGTCAAATGGACAAATCAAGACTTTGATCGCTTCCCATGTAGGGTTAAATCCTGAAGTAGCACAGAGAATGAACACCGATGTGCCGGAAGACAAGCTGGAATGCATCCTTGTTCCCCAGGGAACCCTGGCAGAAAGAATCAGAGCAGGAGGAACTGGATTAGGCGGGTTCCTGACGCCTACCGGAGTAGGGACCATTGTGGCAGAAGGCAAACAGGTTATCAATGTTGAAGGAAGAGATTATCTGCTGGAAAAACCGTTAAAAGCCGATGTCGCTCTTATCAGAGGCTCGGTGACAGATAAATTCGGAAATACGATATACAACGGAACAACCAGAACCTTCAATCCGATGATGGCGACTGCCGCCGACTATGTCATTGTGGGCGCATGCGAAATCGTAGAAATCGGTGAGATCGATCCAAACAACGTAGTGACATCCGGAATCTTTGTGGATGCAATCGCAGGAGGCGAAAAACCATGGCAGATATAAAGGAAATCATCGCGGCCAGAGTTGCGAAGGAATTAAAAGATGGAGACGTTGTCAATCTTGGAATCGGTCTCCCTACTATGGTAGCCAATTTCCTTCCGGAAGGGGTAAACATCATTCTCCAGTCTGAAAACGGCATCATGGGAATGGGACCCGCCGCAGAACCCGGTAAAGAGGATGTTGACATCATCAATGCAGGAGCACAGTATGTAACTGCAAATACGGGCGCAATGTTTTTTGACAGCGCAACCTCCTTCGGAATCATCCGGGGCGGTCATGTGGATGCGACGATTCTTGGCGCATTGGAAGTCGACCAGCATGGCAACCTTGCCAACTGGATCGTACCGGGTAAAATGGTACCCGGTATGGGCGGTGCAATGGACCTGGTAGTAGGGGCAAAGAAAGTAATCATTGCGATGCAGCATACTCAGAAAGGAAAACATAAAATACTGAAGGAGTGCAGGCTGCCGTATACAGCAGTAAACGTTGTAGATATGATCATCACGGAAATGGGTGTGATGGAAGTAACTCCCGATGGCATCGCGCTGACTGAGCTGCATCCGGACTACACTGTCAAACAGGTGCAGGAAGCAACCGAAGCAGAGCTGATCATCAGCCCTTACTTAAACTCTATGGGCTAAGCATAATAGGTGAAAACGGCGGTTTTGACATCAAAAATCAAAGCCGCCGTTTTTTATTATTAAATCAATAAATTTCCACATTTGTAAAATATCTTGATTTTTATAAAAATTTCGAATATAATAAAAAAATGTATTTTATACCTAATTGGGTGTCTGCTATTGAAATCTTATCTATTAAACTTCTGACATTCAGTTAGTTGTTCGTTCTACAATCTATACACATTTGAATAATCAGAACTAGGGCAAACCTGTCAAAAGTCAGGGACGCAAAGCTATAGGGTCTAAGGTGCTTTAAAGTGCTATGACAGCCTGGCTGCTACAAAGACTAAAACTGCCCTTTTAGCGGCAGTTTTTGTTGTTTTACGAAACGCACAACGCTGATATCTTTTTTTTATTCCCGGAATGAATTTAAATGAAGAATTGTTTGATTAAATGATAAATAATTTATTTGAATCATACTTGAGAATCTGTGCAAAAAAAACCGGGAAATATTATTCCCGATTTTTTTGCACAGATTTATTTTTATAAAACATAAAATCGTCGTGGTTTACTTAAAACCATAACGCTAAAATAGTTTATTTCACTAAATACCTGTAATTATTATGTAACTTGACTTATTCAGTATAGGACATAATTCGACGAAATGCAAGTATTATTGTTTAAATAGTTCTAAAAATTTTATATTTTATTGAATTATATGGGATATCTTAATAAAAATCCAGGGGGATTCTTGTATTAAAGATAATAAAAGCCGTCAAAAAAGGCGTCAAATTAAGAAAGAGGTGGGATCTATGAGTAGACGAGGTGAAAACATTTATAAACGAAAAGACGGGCGTTGGGAGGGTCGCATATTGAAACCGGATGGAAAGTACATCTATCTATATGGAAAAAGTTATCGTGAAGTGCGGGAAAAAAAGAAAAAAGCAATCAATCATGAAAATATTTCTAAGGATTTAATAACAGTAAAAATGAAAGCTACAACATTATTTCAAGGCTGGCTGGAAAAACAGTCTAATGGACAGATCCGAAGTTCTACGTATGATAGTTATTATTGCTGTATTTGGAAATATGTAATTCCTTTTTTCCGGTCAGGTGAAGATAAGGTTTCAGAGAGCCGTGTGAAAGAATTTATTTTAACCATAGCATTCAACAAACAGCTTTCTCCTGCTTACCAAAGAAAGCTCATCAGCATATTTAAAACGGCGTTGACATCGATTACGAAGGAAGCCGGGATTTTAATGCCAATCATCAATAATTTACAGCTTCCAAAAAGAGTAAATGCTCTTACTGAAGTGTTTACTGCAAAAGAACAGATTCAAATTGAACAAGCGATATTGGTCTCGAATGATTTTCGCGCATATGGCATTCTCCTGTGTTTTTATACCGGTATAAGGCTTGGAGAACTTTGTGCGCTACGTTGGGAAAACATTGATTTAGATTCAGGGGTTATGACGATTACAGCTACAGTTGCACGTGTAAAGAATCATGGTTCACAAGATAAAAAAACAATGATGGTGATAGGTACACCAAAAAGCAGAAACTCTGGAAGGAAAATTCCTATACCAACTTTTATGATTTCCTTGATTAAAAAGATCCCATCTGAAAATAGAATGAAATCAAATTATATTTTCTCTTCTTTAGACAAACCAATAGAGCCAAGGACGATGCAGCGGTTATATAAAAAAATATTAAAAAGGGCAAATGTAAATGAACAGAAGTTTCATATTATCAGGCATACTTTTGCAACACGTGCATTGGAGCTTGGAATTGATATAAAGACTCTAAGTGAGATATTAGGCCATTCAAGCGTTGTTATTACATTAAATATTTATGCTCATTCCATGTTAGAACATAAAAAAATTGCGATTGATAAAATGAATTCCATGTATTTGTCACATAAAACGGACACAGTATGCTCCGTCGAAAAAACCGTCGTTTAATATGCACAGGGCTTGAAAATACAGCGTTCTTAAGTCATGTTTCATGGTTTTAAGTAAACCACGACATTATTGAATTATCTTATATTTATTATAGCTTAAAAAAAGTATTATTATGCAATTTCATATCCATTTTTATTTATAAAAGCTGGATGTTTAATATAGAAACTGCTACTGACAAGCAGAGACTTGGAAAGACGGGAGGATATAATATGGAACTAATAAAGATAGGCATCTTTTTATGTGCCGGCATTGCCATAGGTTTTATTATTCCAAACATTGTGCAGAAAATGATCCAATACAAATGTGCAAAACGGAATCAGAGCTTTCCGGTATTTTGTACGCGGAGGCAGTTTAAACCATTACAGATCTTTTTAAGCGCCAGCCTGTTTACACTGGCTGGCTGGAAAATGCCTTTCGCGGAAGCTTTTCTGGTATGTTGTTTTGTTGTGATTGCCATCACTGCTACGATGATTGATATCCGCATCAGGATCATAGCCAACGAAACGGTGCTGGCTCTTATGATCTTGGGTATTCTCTATCGCACTGTTGCTGGCGGTGTACATTCTTTACCGGGTTCGGTGGCTGCTTTAGCATTGATCTTTATAATTTTCGGAGGATCGGCTTTGATTAACAAGGGCATTATGAAAAGCGTCGGAGTCGGTGCAGGAGATGTAAAACTTTCTATGGCTGTTGCAATTGCCGTCGGATATCCAGGAGTTTTCTTTTTCCTTGGTGGTATGGCTGTCGCCATAGCCGGATATTGTATTATTGGTCTTATGCTCTGTCTGCTGACTCCCAAAAGTACTTTTCCCATGTGCGGGCATATTATGATTGGCTTTCTCGTTGCACTCTTTACGCCATATTTTCCACTGTGCGGTTTTTTAGCCTAAATTCTGTCAAGCGCTTCTAACAGAAGCGGACAGAATGTTAAGAAAGAAGGTGATGAATGTGTTTTTTCAAACAAAAGGGGTATTGCTGTACTCTGAAAACGGACAGGCTATGGTGGAATATGCACTGATTACCGTCTTGGTTGCGGTAGCCCTCGTAACTGCCTCTTTTAGCGGGACAGCAAATGAAATTCTCAAATTATACCAGTTTATTCTGACAAAAGTCAGTGCTGTGTTGTAATGAGATTTAAATAAATCAACCATTTAAAAGGACCAACCAAAGGCCGGGCTTTTTGCTACGAAGTATGAAATGAAAAGAAGGAGGTGAAGAGGAATGAGTAAAATGTGGAATCTGTTTGTTTCCGAAGAAAGCGGACAGGGTATGGTCGAATACGGCCTGATTATTGCACTGGTGGCTGTTCTCCTGATAGCTAGTCTGACAAATGTAAAAGATGGTTTAGTGAGCACATTTACAAAAATCACCGATGAATTAAATTAAATAATAATCACAATTAAAAAAACACAATTAAATAAATAGACAAACACTTTCTAAAAAAACACATACCTTTTGAATAAGTAAGCACATACACTTATTTAAAGCATACACACTTATAAAATAAAAATACACATAAAAAAATACACACTTTAAAAGACAGTAATTAAAGTAGCAATGTTATTGATTATATAACATCCCCCCCCGTTGGCCATGGTTGTTACTTATAAAATCAAGGGTGGATATCACAAAATCTACCTCACGATTTCTACCCTTGATATCATTTACTCAGGCCGCTTACAGCTTTGATCGTATAGAAAATTAGTTGAAAAACTTTATTATAAAGAATTTAAATTACAATCCGACAGGAGGATATTGTTTTGAAAAAAATTCGAATCGCCGCGGTACTTTCCGCAATCATCATGTTTGTCTGCGGATTCCTTTTTATTTCTTCGCAGGGAAACGGAAATACGAGTATTATAAGAGGCGGTCAAATTTCCGTTGTCGTAGCGACTGAGGATATTGCGCCATACACCATGCTGACAAGCAATATGCTTACTGTTAAACACATTGCAGCCAGCGAAGTTCTGAATAATTACTATACGGAAATCGATGATGTGGACGGAAGCGTCTGCGTCTCTGAAATTTACTCCGGTGAGGTGCTCACTGCAGATCGGGTCATGAAGAAGGAGGATGCCGTACTTGGTCTGGCGGCACGTTTAGAAGAGGGCAAACGTGCAGTATCCCTTGAAGTAGATACCGAACAAGGTGTTGCGAATAACCTGAAGGTGGGAAGTTATGTCGATGTGATCTTTACAGCGCAAATAGAGGGAGGGCAAATAAATGGTGCGGCCATCTCGGCAGGCCAGCTTCTATCTGGAGTATACGGTGAAAATGAACCTGCTAACGTACAGGTTGTCGGTGAAAACATAGGCTTGAATTTCTCGGTAATTGCCCTTCAAAATATCAAAATCGTAGCCTTGGATGACGCTTTATCTTCTTCCGGAAACGAGGGCGGTGAAACTCAAGAGTACGGCAGTGTCACACTGGAGGTGACTCCGGATGAAGCAGCTAAAATTGCTCTATTAAAAGATAATGACGGGGAAATTCGGCTTGTTCTTCGTCCTCTGGGTGATGAAAGTACGGTCAATGAGCCGCGCAATTCTGTATTGCAGCGTTATGCTCAGTAATCCAATCGTCAGTAAATCCTGAGTAAGAGGAGGATATCAATGGAAATTAAAGTTTTGTTTTTGGGAACACAACAAAAATGCGAACAATTATCAATGAGCTTACTGTACGAGGATCTGGTTGTTATCGGAACCGTTGTAGAGGAAAACAGTGTGCTGATTGTGGCTTTGGATAATACTTTCTATTCTTCCGGAAAAGCGATTGGTGAAGCTCATGGCAGCTGCACACTGGAGGTAACAATGTCTGAAGCTGTTAAAATTGCACTTTTAAAAGATGACAATGAGAAAATTAAGCTTGCCCTTCGTCCGCTGAAAGATGAGTGCATGATCAATGAGCCCCACGTTTCTGTGCTGCAGCGTTATGCCAGGTAATCGGTAGCACCGCAGTTAAGAGGAGGATATCGATGAAAATTAAGATTTTACTTTTAGGAATACAACAAAACTGCGAAAGGCTGCAAAGGAGTTTACAGGACGACGATCTTGTTGTCGTCGGAACAGTAGTGGACGAAAACAATGTACTGGATGAAATCACCCGGACTTTACCGGATTTGATTCTTATTTCAGACGTTTCCCCTATGGCGTTACGTTCCTGCCAGCAGATTTATCTTCTCAGACCCCGGTCGACCCCTATTGTTATTGCAGAAATAGAAGATACCGATTTGATACATAAAATACTGCAGACAGGTGTACATTATATACTACCTTCTCAGATGGAGCCCCTTATACTGGTTTCCGAGTTGAAGGGAATCTTCAATAATGAATCCAATCGCTTCCTTGCTTTGGAAAACGCCAGAACCCTCTCCAATAAATCAAAGGTCATACTTGTTTTCGGACCCAAGGATGGTGCAGGTAAATCGACTCTGGCCGTTAATTTGGCTGTAAAGCTGACACAAAGAAAGAACAAAGTCGTTGTCCTTGATTATGATTTTCAATTTGGGGACGTGGGGGCACTGTTTGGTGTGGAAGCAAAAAGCACCATTCTGGAACTGTTACAGGAGCAAAGCAATCCGAAGGTGGATATGATACGCCAGTTTTTGTCTCTGCATCTTTCAGGCGTTAATTTTTTGTCATCCCCGAATGGCCCCGAATACGCAGATACTGTTTCCCCCATGCAGGCGGAGAAAATCATTAATGCGTTACGAGTCTACTATGATTATGTAATCGTGGACATTTCCTCGGGGTTCAACGATATCACCGCAGTCTGTGCCGACTGTGCATCTGTGATTCTTTTTGTTACAAATAAGGATATACCGGCTCTTAGAAATGCAAAAAAAGGGCTTTCCGTAATACGGGCTTTGTCAGATCAGGAAAAGATCAAATTGATCATTAACCGGAGCGGGGACACGACGATTAGAGATGATGTTGTTTCAAAGGCATTGTCATTTCCGGTCTGGTGTAGCATACCCAGTGAAGATAAGGTAGCTGTATCCGCTGCAAACCAGGGAACTCCTCTGGTTTTGGAATATCCGAAAAGTAAGATCAACAAAGCAATTGAAGAAATTGCGGATAAACTGGATGATTCACCGGTAATAAACCATGCGAACAAACTGAAGAAGCCCGTTTTCTGCCGGAAAAGGAGGAATAAAGCATGAGTTGGGTTTCCCGACTGGGACAGGGAAAAGATGCAGTGAACCCGTCTATTGGGAAGAGCATCGAAGGTTTCGTTGACATAGGCAGCCGCACGGATAAGTATGAAGTGCTCAAGGAAGCAGTACATAAAGAAGTGGTCAACGAGTACAACACTTGGTTTGCAGAAAATGGATCAGATATTGATGCCTCCATAGATATGATGAGCATTATTCACCAATTGATCGGGCGTCAGGAACAAACACTAACAAGACTGGAAGAATCCAGAATCGCGCAGGAGATCTATGATGACGTCATGGGTTTGGGTCCGCTTGAGGTGTTTCTGAGAGACAACAGTATTTCGGAAATTATGGTGAATAGTCCAAATCAGATATACATAGAGCGTTCTGGAAAATTGGAGCTGACGAATGCACGGTTCAGGGATAATAACCATGTGTTGAATGTGATCAACCGTATCGTGTCCTCGGTCGGACGCCGCTGTGACGAGTCAAATCCCATGGTGGATGCGCGTTTGGTCGATGGTTCCCGTGTCAATGCTATCATTCCGCCGATTGCCTTAAAAGGGCCTTCGATTACGATTCGAAAATTCTCTTCAACTCCGCTGAAGATCAGAGATTTGATCGGATATAATACCCTTTCGCCCCAAATGGCAAATTTTTTGGAGGCCTGTGTAAAAGGCCGCTGCAATACCGTGGTATCGGGAGGAACCGGCTCGGGCAAAACTACTCTTTTGAACGTTTTGTCCGGATATATATCGGATCAGGAACGGATTGTAACCATAGAAGATGCGGCTGAGCTTCAGCTGAGCCAAAATCATGTTGTAACGCTGGAAGGACGTCCAAGCAATATTGAAGGCAAAGGTGTCGTCTCTATCCGTGACCTAGTGCGCAATGCACTCCGAATGAGGCCGGATCGGATCATTGTCGGAGAGGTTCGCTCCGGTGAAACCCTGGACATGCTCCAGGCAATGAACACCGGTCATGACGGCTCGCTGACGACGGTACATGCCAACACTCCGCGGGATGTGGTGTCCCGTATGGAGACGATGGTGATGATGGCTGGGATGGAACTGCCTGCCAAGGCAATACGGGAACAGATATCTTCTGCCGTTGATATTGTGGTACACCAGTCCCGATTAAGGGACGGAAGCAGAAAGATTGTCAATATCTCAGAAATCGTCGGGATGGAAGGAGACATGATAACCATGCAGGATATTTTTGTATTCCGGCCGAATGGAGTGGATGGTAACGGAAAAGTTGCAGGTCAGTTTGTACCAACCGGCATTCATCCCAAAGTAGTTGAAAAAATACGGAATAATGGGATACTTTGCAAGGATGACTGGTTTTTTCAGAAAGGAATGTGAAAGTGATGCAATGGCTGTTTCTCATATCGTCTGTCATTTTTATCTATTGTCTTGTACAAATATTTTTGGCGGGTGTCATTAAAGAAAAGCTGCGGGTGGAAAAGCGTCTGTATGTGCTGAAACAGAATCAATCGGTAATGGAAAAACAGAGCCGGGAGTTAAAATTAAAGTGGCAGCAGCGGCTCAGATTTTTATATATTTCACAAAGCATGAAGAAGGATATCCTGCTTTCTGGGATTAAAATGCGGCCGGAGGAATTTGTATTAGTCTGGATCCTGATCGTTTTCGGGCCTGCCGCTGTCAGTATAACCGTTTCGCCAAGTCTGCTCCGGGTCATCGTTTTGACTTTGGCTGGAGCGTTCAGTATGCCTGTCTACCTGAAAATAGCGATCAATAAACGCAGGACACTGTTTGAGCGGCAGCTGGGGGATGCGCTGATGGTGATTTCGAACGGTCTCCGGGCCGGATTTTCCTTCCCTCAGGCTCTAGACAATGTCGCAAAGGATTTAGCGGATCCGATCGGTTCTGAATTGCAGTCCGTCAGCCGCGAACTCCAGCTTGGCGGGGATATCGAAACTGCACTTTCCAAAGTTGCGACACGAATGAGCAGCTACGACGTAAAGCTTCTGGCAACATCTGTTGCCGTCCAACAGCAGGTCGGCGGAAATCTTGCGGTGATTCTTGATACGATATCACAAACGATTCGGGAGCGGCTATCCATCAAACGATCGGTTAAGACGCTGACCGCACAGGGACGTATATCGGGTCTTATTATCGGGCTTCTGCCGATTGCACTGCTGGCAATCCTTTCCGTACTGAATCCTGCTTATGTTCAGCCTTTTTTCACTACAACATACGGACACATTATGCTGTTCATCAGCACAATCATGGAATGCATTGGTTTTCTGGTAATCCGTAAAATTGTCAATTTGAAATTTTAGACGATGAAAATCAACGAACTTCGTAGCGCCTTTTTGCCCCAAGCTTTGCTTGGCGCGGCAAAACGGACAGCAGTACAGGCCTTAGCCTGTACAGGAGTTCCAAAGGAACGTTGTGATTTTCTAGCCTAAATTCTGCCAAGCGTCTCTGAAGAGCTGGGCAGAATGTTAAGACGATGAAAATCAACGAACTTTGTACTCGTGATTTTCTAGCCTAAATTCTGCCAAGCGTCTCTGAAGAGCCGGGCAGAATGTTAAGAGGGGGTTTTATGAAATATATTTTTGCGTTAGGAAGTGGAGTTTTCTTTTATTGTGTGGTGTATCTGTATCTGAGTATGCTGTTAACGAAAAAAATCGTTGTAGAGCAGCGGCTGCGGAACACCGCCGAATTAAATCAAGAAAATTCGGAAGAGAAGGAGTTGGATGCACCGTTCAGTGAGCGTATATTAAAGCCGGTGCTTAACCGTTTAATCAATCTCTTTGCTCTGTTTATTCCACAGAACAATACGGCTCAGGACAAGCTGACAGAGCAGCTTACTCAGGCTGGAATTCGCATGGATGCAAGGAATTACAGCGCGGCGGTGCTACTCTTTACCGTAACTTGTGCCATCGTGTTCGCTCTATACGGAAGCTTAGTTAGTCAAAGCATTGGGAGAGCTATGTTATTTGGGATTTTTGGTCTTTGCGCGGGGGTGGTGTTGAGCCGGTTCCAGTTGAAAAGCAAAATAACACAGCGTCAAAATGAAATCTACCATCAATTGCCGGATGTTTTGGACTTGCTAAGCGTTAGTGTTTCCGCCGGGTTGGGCTTTGATCAGGCACTGGCCTATGTAGTCAAAAAAAGTGATGGTGTATTGATTCGTGAGCTGGATACGGCGCAGCGTGAAATTTCATTGGGGCGCTCCAGAAAAGAAGCGTTGGGACGACTGGGAGAAAGATGCGACAATCTGGAGCTTCGCACCTTTATCAGCGCTGTACTTCAGGCCGATGAATTAGGTTCTTCCATGCAGAATATCTTGCAGATACAGGCGGCTACCATTCGGGAGTCTCACAAACAAAATGTGGAGGAAAAGGCGCAGAAGTTGTCTGTCAAAATCCTGATTCCATTGGTGCTGTTTATTTTTCCTGTGATGTTTATCATCCTGCTGGGACCTGCAGTTCCTTCCATCATGGAATCGCTGGGAGGTGTTTGATGAGATGTACCTGTATTTGAAAAATCCTCAGTTTCAAATAAAAATTGAATGGGCGAACACTTTTTTTAAGCGGTTGAAAGGACTGATGTTTCGATCTGCTATACCTCCGGATCAGGGAGTTTTGCTGTATCCATGCTCTGCTGTGCATACCTGTTTTATGCACTTTCCTATTGATGTTGTTTATCTGGATGAAAATTATTTTGTGCTGGGAAAGGAAACCCTTGTTCCCTGGCGTATCGGCAAACAGATCAGGGGAACGAAAAAGATTTTAGAAACTGCGGCACGTGTTACAGAACAGCTTGGGATTGGTATGCAGCTTATCGTAGGTGCAGATACGGAGGTGGCGCAGCCACTTTTTGAAGAGAAAGGAGATTGCAATGAATAAAAATCAAGACAATTACACGATCGGATATCATAACATACCTAACGATGGTATAGGCATTAATCAGGAGAACTTAAACTTAAACGTTCTTGTGGAAAAGAGCTTGGAGTCTGAATTGGAATCGAAACTTCAGAACTCGGTAGTCGGTGGATACTCTAAAAAGAGTGTTGAGAGTTTCGTTGCAGAAATGAGGAATAATCTGTTGCGGATTAAGGTACAGCTGGAACGGCAGGTTCAGGATTTGTCTTCCGAAAAATCCAGTGTATCTCAGGAATGTTCCGTTTTGCGAAGTCAGTTGAAAGCAGCGGAAGAAAACCTGGAGGAGGCGCGCAGTCAAATCATTAGCCAGCAGTACCGTGACGAAACACAATGTGCCAGTGAGCAGGAAATCCAGCTCTACCGTGAAGAGAATGATCGTTTGAAAGGAATGTTGCTGGATTATCAGAAGGTAACGGAGCAAAAGAAAAAATATGAGAGCCTGCTGGATCAAAAAGAGCAGGAGATTGCAAAATTGAACGAGACGCTTGACCAATACCGGAAGGATTATAATGACCTGAAAGAAAGAACGAAACAGCTGGAAGAATCACTTGATCGTTCACCTGCTCTTGTATCCTCAGAAAAAGAAATTGCTGAACTGAAACAACAGAAAGACAAAATTACGGAAAAATACCAGGCTCTGGTACAGCAAATGGAAGAGACGAACTGTCAGCTCGAACAAAGAAAGCTGCATTTGGACGAAACCGAAACACAACTGGAACAGGAGAAACAGTATTTGGAAGATGTCCGTAAACAGTTGGAGCTGGAAAAACAGAATCTAATGGAAGCGCAAGTTCGATTGGAAACGGATATTCGGAAAAACCGTGTTTTAAGTCAAACCGAAACACAACTGGAACAGGAGAAACAGCATTTGGAAGATGTTCGTGTACAGCTGGAACTGGAAAAACAGAACCTAATGGAAGAGCAAGCCCGGTTGGAAACGGATATTCAAAAAAACCGTGCCTTAAGCCAACAGTTGGAAGATAACCGGAAATTGATCCATCAGAAAGAAGAAGAAATAAACGGACTGATGTTGGCAAAGGAAAGAACGATCGATGCTTTGCAGCGGGAACAAGAGGAATATAAAGGGAAAAGCGGTGATCTGGAGAAGAAAATAAAAGCTCTGTACCTGCAATATAATCAGTCTGAGGATAAAATCAAACTGCAGGAAAAGATCATTTCCGAAAAGGATCTGCTTTTAGAGTATTACCAGCAGCAGGAAAAAGAATATATTCTGATTCGTCAGGAAAATGAAAAATCAAAAATAGTGATCACTACATTAAGAAAATCCCTGGATCAGGTTATGGCGCACATGGATGAACAGGCTGAGGGAATTAACCGCTATATCTCCCATAGCCTTCAGGAGCGTGATGCACTGAAAATCGCAGTAAACGAACGGACTGATTTACAGCTCAAGAATATCGAGTTGATGGAACAGATTAACAGCTTGTCTGGAAGAATAGAAAAACTGGTGTCAAGGAATGCGAAGCTGAAAGAAGATTATGAGTATCATAAAAATACGGTCATGAATTTCGATAATGTCAAAAAAATCATTCATCTTGATGAGAACAATGCCGTTCAAAAAACAGAGGATATTGAGGATCCTGAGGAGTCCGGCATAGACACCTGCAGGGATGCTTACCTCAAGGCAAAGACGCTTATCAGTGAAATGGGAGGGATAGACAGTGAAAAGGAAATTACAGAACTGGCTTAACACCGAAAAGGGGCAGTCTCTTGTTGAATTTGCAATCATATTACCGATCCTGATATTGTTACTGACGCTTCCTGTCGATTATTTCCGTTATATCAACACAAAAATGCTTTTGAACAGTGCCGCAAGTGAAAGCATCGGGGAATTAAGTTATACTTCTGCTTCTTCGGGCAACCCTGACAATGACATCAAGCAGACGCTGAAGGATTGCTATGGTGACCGTTTGGACAGTGACAAGGTCCAGATTTCCATTGATAAGGGAATCCCGGAAGAAAAAGACTACACTTATTATGTTTATTCCAGTGCAAAGGCTGATCCCGATCCATTACATTTTGGGGAGCAATTTGAAGAACGGCCGAGCAGCTATGAGTGCATGGAGGTTCAGATGCGATTTTCTTACGAGATGTCCCCGGTAACTTATTGGGGCACGGTTTTCTTAGATGATACTTTTGAAGTAAAAACACCAACTTATACGCGGAAAATCTATGCGGGAGGGTATACTCCATGACGGTGAAAAAACAAAACGACTCCGGGCAGGCAATGGTGGAGTTTGCTTTGACTTTATGGATATTTTTGCTGATTATATTTTTCATCATTGATTTTGGTTGGGTTGCCTACCAAAGGACATCCTTTGAATACGGCTACATACACTCAAGCTGGGCCATATCTGCAGATGATCTGGGAGATAAGGATCCTTTGGATGAGGATCCTTCGGAAGCTTCTTATTCCGGCACTTTGGTTTCCGATGCTCTTTCTGATGAACTTGATGAGCGCTCACCGGGTATTATTGCAGCAAATATGACCATTACCAATGCCAAAGCGGAACTATACAATAAACCTGAAACCTATAAAGTCCCGGGCAGAACCGGAGATGCTATTGAAGCGGTGAGCCGAACACGCTATATGGATTTAAGTGCTGACTTTTCTTATGTGATCCGTCCGATTACTCCCATCGGAAAGATGTTCTTCAAAGAAGAAATCACTGTTGAAAAAGAACTGGAGCGCACCCGGGTTGTGAGGACACAACACAGGTCGGAATAGCTGAGATAGACAAGGAGGTGAACCTGTCATGAAACATAACATCCTGCATTTTTTTAAACAGGAAAGAGGGAACATGATCATCTTATTTGCGGGAACGCTAGTCGTGCTGATTTTTTTCATCGGTCTGTCTTTGGATATCGGTATGATATGTCTGCAGCGAAATTCCATGCAGAATCTATGCCAGATCGTCAGAGAGGATCGGTTTACCTATCAGGATACGATTCGGTATGCTGAAAATCCGGGCGAGGCCAGTTATCAGATCATCTATGATACCCTGAAGGGCAATGGTTTTGACGGCACGGTAAAGGTTTATTTTTATGAGAAAGAGCCAGAATCGAATAACCGTTCTTATCGTATTCGTACGGAACTCAGCGAGGAATATGCTTATACGTTCGGAAGAATCTTCGGGAAGACTACGGATACCATCACCGTGTCGCTGGATGGAGGTGAAACCTACGGAGAGGGAGGGCTTGATGTGGTATGGCATTCTCCCAAAGATGTCTCAACTTATAACGGTTCCTATACCAGTCAGTCTGATGGCGGATATGCTTATGACAGTGGCGATATCCCGGCAGATTGGTAAAGTTGTGACAGTAATCATAGTTGGAAGAAACAGCAAACATACTTAGGAGGTGATGAACAATGTGCAAACGATCGATCGGCATTGTTTTATGCATTGGTTTGATAGCTGGAATTTTAACTGGCTGCCATATTCCTTTTTTGTCTAAAACGGAAAAAGAACGAACCATGGTTTTCAGCCACTGGGATACAGAGAATCAGAAGGTCTATGAAACACTGGCCAGCAAATACATGAAGAAGAACAAGGGATTAACAATTAAAATTCAGGAAATTTCGCGGGAAGAATATAATGAAACCTGGCTGCAGAGTATCTCAGATAAAAACATGGCAGATGTATTTGCGGTGCCTGCGGGCAAAGACTTTGATGTTTTTGCCGAAAGCGGCAAACTGCTTGACTTGGACAAGGTATTGCCGGATGACTATGACCGATCCATTATAAAGCTTGGAACCAAAGACGGTCATGTTTGGGCAGTTCCTGTAACAGGCAGCGTTCCGGTTATATTTTATAATAAAGCCTTATTTCAGCAATATGAACTGGTACGGCCTCAGACGGTTTCCGATTTTGTGGTAAATTGCTCCATTTTACAGCATAACGGTTTTACACCCTTTGCCATGTCCAAGGATGAAAATGGTTTTCTTGATACGGCAGACTTTGTGGAAGGAATTTTGGCAAACGGTTCCTGCGATACTGATCTGGTGTCTGAAGGAAAATTTTTTCATAAAAACGAAGCGCTGGATTCCGGATTTCATGACGTAATGGGGCTTGCTTTTGAGTTTGCGTTATCAGATTTGATGATTCCGAAAGAGGAAAGCGTGCAGGGCCATCAGAAACTGCAGGAGCAATTTGTAAACGGGGCTTGCGCTATGTTCCCAGGCAGTACGAATGATATTTCCACGTTGCATAAACGAAATGATCAATTTGAATTTGGCATTTTTTCGATGCCGGGCTCAAAAAGCTTTTATAAAGGAGTTTTGAAGGCCGACATGATGCTGGGAATCTCTGACAAATCGAAGGTTGACTCCGATGCAGAAGGGTTTGTTCGTTATCTGCTTTCGAAAGAAGGCCAGGAACTTCTTTGCAATGGAGTAAGCAGAATCCCGGTGACAGAGAAGGTACCTGTCTCGGATCCCGAGCTGGCGGCGGCGCAGGGCTTTTTATATACTGCAGATGGCCTGTCTCCTTCTCTCTATCAAAGAATAACAGAGAAAGAAAGAGCGATTTGCAGAGAAAAACTGGATCTTGCGTTTTCCGGGTCATGCGGTATTTTGGAAGAGTATATGCTTGACTGGACGAATGCGCTGAAAGAAGTTCAGTAAATTTCATTCTGGAAAGGAGATGAATTTAATGAAAAAATTTTTAAAAGACCTCTTTGTTGCACTTTTCTTATTTATGGTGTATTCCATAGCTTTCTGCCCTTCGGCATATGCCCTTGGTCAAAGCACTGATTTGACCGTTACAACAGTGATTGACAATGCGGCTGCATATCCTTCGCAATGCGCCGGCCTTTCTGCAAAATATACGGCTGTTCGGATCTATAAAATGGAATATTCATCCACTTACGCCAACATACCCAGAATAACCAACAGCCAGGTTTTTAACATTGCAAACAACCAGTCGACAACGATTCATTACAACAGTTACTCTTCGGCAACATGCGATACCTTTTGGTTTGAACCTAACAAATATACGAATCAGCATTTAAGTTTAAGTTCTGTGGAATATACCGACGCCGATAATTTGAAAGCCTATACATATAGTCCTACGGGGAATCTCTCCAATCCTTATACGGTGAACCCCTTTAACTGGGCAGAAGTCATCGACAGCAGCAAAAGAACGGCGAAAGTAACGCTTCATTTCCGGTATAACCCGGATATTGACAGTGTGGATCCGGAGCCGGATCCGGAGCCGGATTACAGTAAGAAAATTGATTATCTGGGGGATGATACTTCCAACCCGGACACAACAGCCGACGGTAATAATGATTACCGGCTGTACCTTGATGTTACGACAGAAGCGGCTTCGGCGGACAAAAAAGCGGATATCATCTTTGTACTGGACGTGAGCGGTTCGATGGCGTGGGATCTTGGATCCGGCCAGTCAAAGATATCCGTATTGAAATCGACAATGACCAATGCGATCAACAACTTAACAAAGAATGAGTATAACAGCATTTCTATTATAAAATTTTCCAAAAGTTCGCATGTTTTAATTTCCGACAGCAAGGATAAAAACCAGCTCATTAGCTGCATTCAAGGGCTTTCAGCTTCCGGCGGTACAAACTATTACGCGTCATTGCTGGATGCGGCTTCCGAAATTAATGCCATGAATGCTAATGATACGGGAGATACGGAAAAAGTCGTTATATTTATTACGGATGGAGAACCGACATATGCTGCACCAGCTGCCGCATCATCATCGAATAACACCTATGCGGGTATGATTTATGCCTGTCAGGCGATAAAGCAGGTTTCCGATGTCGACAGATTTTATTCTATTTTTATCGGAGATAATAAGGGAAGCGCATCTGCTCTGCAAACAATTACACAGATGGTCAATGCCAGTATAGAAAAATATATGGTTCAGGCTTCCAGTGCGGAACAGGTATCCAATACCTTAGAACGTTTTATGTCTAAAATGAGTAATTGTCTGTATAATGTTACCATTTCAGATATACTTTCTCAGTATGTAGACTATACCGGAGGCCTGAAGGTAACACGGAAAACCGGAGATGACGATCCCGTTGATCTGACCGCAGGGATTGATTATACCATCAGCGCCGGAACAGGCGATATTGCTGTACAGCTGCTGCAGGCAACTGTACCGGACAGCCGGTATACGCTGTCATTTAATGTAACAGGCAGTGATGAGGCCTTTGATTATTACGACTTAAATAAAAATTATCCCCATGTGGGTGACGCAGGCACGGATTACCCGGGCAATGCTACCAGCTCTGGACAACCGGGCTTTAATTCCAATGCATTAGCCAGCCTGATCTATTCCTTCGGCGGG
This sequence comes from Anaerovoracaceae bacterium, assembly GCA_963665645.2. Classification (GTDB taxonomy): domain Bacteria; phylum Bacillota; class Clostridia; order Peptostreptococcales; family Anaerovoracaceae; genus Anoxybacterium. Next base: position 660,881 of record CAXXQN010000007.1, read on the forward strand.
AGCGGATCAGCGGAAAAAATATATGCAAAACCGGTCGTGCAGGTTGTGGAACCTGACCCTGTTCCTGCTGAAATCAAGGTAAGAAAAATCCTGGACGGCAAGGAATTGATGGAAGGAATGTTTGAATTTGAGCTGACTGAGGAGACGGATCAGGGGGATGTGTTAATTGGGACAATTACCAATGATGCGGATGGGTTTGTTACATTCGAGTCCCTGCCCTTACGTAAGCCGGGCACGTATACCTATAAGATCAGGGAAGTGATTCCCGCGAACCCGATGCCGGGAATGAACTATGATACGAAAACGATTAAGGTAACGGTAGAGGTAACAAGATCCGGTGACGAATTGGTTGCAGAGGTAAAAGACCTTTCTGATGAAGCATTTATTAACTCGTATGAACCGAAACCTGTTTTTGTAACGTTGAAGGCTAAAAAGGTATTGACAGGCCGAACACTGACTAATGGGATGTTTGATTTCAGTCTGCTTGAAAGCTCGGGAGTATTGGTGGAGACGGTGTCCAATACTGCAGCGGGCAATATCGAGTTCTCGCCGCTGAAGTTTACAAAGGAAGGTGTTTCTATCTATACGATTCGGGAATCTGTTCCGATTCCGGCGAATCCGAACATCATATATGATACAAAAACCATTACCGCGAAAATAACCGTTGAGGATGATGAGGGGATTCTGACTGCGGACGTTGAATACTCACCGGATCCGGTATTTCAAAATGAATATGTTTATTCGTCGCAAAATGCAACCATTGAACTGAATAAGATTTTAACAGGTATGCAGCTAACCAAAGGAATGTTCACGTTTGAATTGACGAATCAGGCTACAGGTGCGACTAAAACGGAAACGAATGAGGCAGACGGAACGATTGCTTTCAATTTAGCTTATAAAACTCCTGGCACTTATACTTATACCATCCGGGAAGTCGAGCCGGCATCTTCGATTAAATACATGACCTATGATGAAAAAACAATTGAGGTAACGGTTTATGTGACGGATAACGGTTCCGGAAAACTTGCCACCAAAGTGGTCTATCCTGAAGATCGGAACTTTTATAACAGTTATCAGGTAAAGGGCGGTATTTGGTAGTAATTTACATCAAACCGTTCATGGCCGACTTCAAACTGGTAAATATTGCGGTAACAGAAGAAATAGTCCCTTAGATACCGGGACTGGGATGTGGTTTTGAACCATCTTTTCATCCTGTTCGAAGATAGATTTGCAGGCTGAGCCGGCTAAAGCTTGCACCGAAAAGTAGTATTGCCCAGGAGTGGCGCCGGTATTCATAAAGATATGCATACCGGCGCTATCTGTTGCATTCATCTAAATTCGAATCAATATAATTGTTGTCTTTCAGCAAACTTTACGGGGATTTAAGATATTCATTGGATCAAAGGCTTTTTTAATACCTTGCATAATCTCAAGGATCTCGGGATCTAAGGATTTTGCAAGGTAAGGCTTCTTGGCAAAACCAATTCCGTGTTCGCCGGAAACTTGGCCTCTAAGTTCATTTGCTTTCTCGTACATAGCGTCCATCGCCAGATTGACGCGTTTTTTCCATTCTTCATCATTTAGATCATCCTTTAAGACGTAGGCATGAAGATTACCATCGCCTGCATGACCAAAGCTTTTTATTCTGACACCAATTTCATCTTGAAGATGGTGGCTGAACTCAACGATTTCATTTACTTTATTTCGAGGAACTACAACGTCTATTTCATCCATATAAGTAGTTGAAGCTTTTATGGCTTCCAGGAATGCTCCGCGTGCTTTCCAGATGGAATCGTTTCTTTCTTCTGTATCTGAGATCAGAATGTCCAGAGCACCTTGCGCTAAGCAGATTTTGGCAGCATTTTCAAAATCTGATTCAATTTGTTCTGAAGAATTACCATCAAACTTTAGAAGCAGGTAAGCATCGGATTGACTGTCAGGGAATTTTTTGCCTAAAAAATTTTCTGCATCAATTATGGTTTCTCTCTGCATAAATTCTATTGCTGTTGGTATCGATTTACTTTTAATAATTAACGGTACCGTTCTGATCGCTTGTTCAAGGTTTGGAAAAGGAATGAGCAGACTAATGTTTTTTTTAGGAAGAGGCAACAGTTTTAAAATTGCTTTCGTAATGATACCCAGCGTTCCTTCAGACCCAATCATTAAGTCCTTCATTGCGTAACCAGAGCTGTTTTTAACAACCTTTCCGCCAAATTCCACAATCTTGCCGGAAGGTAAGACAACTTCAAGACCTCTGACATAATCTCTTGTTACACCATATTTTACTGCACGCATTCCACCTGCATTTGTATTAATGTTACCTCCAATTGTTGCTGTTTTTTCGCCTGGATCGGGGGGATAGAAGAAATCATGCTCTTCAACATATTGGGAGAGTTCCATAAGTAAAACGCCAGGCTCTACCGTAATCGTTAAATTTTCTTCATCAAGTTCTAAAACCTGATTCATAAGGCTTAAATCGATGATGATACCCTTTTCAATTGCAACAGCTGAACCAACAAGACCGGTGCCTGATCCCCTTGGCGTAACCGGAATGTTATTGTCATAAGCGTATCGCATAATGTCGGAGATCTCTTTTGCAGTAAGGGCTTGAACAACGAGATCGGGATAACAATGTGTGCCTCCCAGCTCGTCATGACTGTAATCTTCGCTGATATTTTCTCCATAAAAAATACGCTCTTTCTCTTGAATGATTGCCAGAATGGCTTCATAATCTTTTTCATCAAATATCTTATAACTCATCCACTTACGCCTCCTTTGCCGCTTTTATTTGTTCGATCAATTGAGGTACAATTTCGTAGAGATCACCAACGATGCCATAATGTGCTATCTTGAATATCGGTGCTTTTTCATCCCGGTTGATCGCAAATATGGTTTCTGAGTTGTTCATACCTGCAGTAAATTGAACCGCACCGGAAACACCGCAGGTGATAATCAGTTTGGGTCTTACAGTTCTTCCGCTCAATCCAATTTGTCTTCTTGCATCAATCCAACCAGATTCGATCATAGGACGCGTGCAGGAAATTTCACCATTTAAATGATTTGCCAGTTCCTTTAACATTTTAAGATCTTCTTCGGATTTCACTCCACGGCCTGCAACAACTAAAACATCGGCATTTTCAATCATCGTTTCTTTTGGCTTCGGAACAATATCCAAGACTTTGATTTTTGAAACCAGCTGATGTTCTGATACTGTACACTGAGTAATCCTGCCTTTCGTCTCTTCCTTTCTTTTCGGCGCATTCATTACTTTATAACGTACGGTAGCCAGCTGAGGCCGGGTATTTGGTGTCTGGATTTGAGCCATAATATTACCGCCAAAAGCGGGTCTGATCTGAACTAAGTCTGTATTATCATTGATCTCTAAAATAGTACAGTCTGCGGTGAGTCCTGTCCGAAAGCGTGCTGCAACCCTGGGGGCTAATTGTCGGCCTATTGTTGTAGCACCTACAAGAATGGCGGTTGGTTTTACATGGTTAATGAAATTTTCAAAGGCAGAGGTGTAGACGTCGATTCTAAAATGTTCAAGTTGTGACTGATCATATACAAAGACACGATCAACACCGTAGTGTAGAATCTCGGAAGCTGCTTGGGTAACCTTATGTCCCATGAATACGCAATAAACCGGATGATCTATTTTTGCTGCCAGCTCTTTGGCTTTACCAATTAATTCAAAGGTGATAGGATGTATTTCGCCATTCAAATGCTCCACATAAACGGCGATGCCGTTCCATAAGGATTTATCCAAAGCAGCACTGATGGCATCTTCAATTAGTTCGACAGCACCTGCCGGCCCCTTTTTGATACAAAGTTTACACATTTTACAGCCAGCATTCACATCAATTGTTCCGTTATTGTTTTCCAGTGCGCCAAAGGGGCAGAGTGAGAGGAATTCTTCCATATTTTGAATCTTATCTTGATGAATGATTAGTTTTCCCATGTCTTATGGCCTCCTATATAAATTTTAACGATGTGAGTTTTTCATAGAACTGGTGGGCTAGTTCTTTGCTGGAACCTTTCCAGAGTTCTCGTTTGTCGTTGACCTCTGGTGGGAATATACGTTGAACCTGTGTAGGAGAACCACTTAAACCATATTTTTTTTCGTCTTGGTCTTTTAAATCTTCAAATGTGATTATCTGTATTACCTTGTTTTTGGTAACCATTTTCTTAACATAGGAAGGAAGTCTTGGTTGGCATATTGATTTTTCTACGGTCAAAAGGCAGGGGAATTCAACCTCTGCGATTTCAATGGTATCAGCCATCTCCATTTCTACCGTAATCCCTTGCGCTGTTATTTCAACGATTCTACTTACATTAGAAACGCTTGGTATTTTTAGGTATTCTGCCATTTCCGGGCCAACCTGAGCGGTATCGCCATCGGTTGTTTGCTTGCCGCAAAGAATGAAATCATAGTGACCGACTTTTTTGACACCTTGAGATAGCGTATAGCTGGTAGCAAGTACATCGGCGCCGCCAAATCTGCGGTCGGATAACAGAGTTCCTTCGTCTGCACCCATAGCGAAAGCTTCTGAAATGATTTGTTTTGCTTGCGGAGGTCCCATACTGATGACATGAACCGATCCTCCATGAGCTTCCTTTAATGTAAGAGCTGTTTCAAGAGCGTAGAGATCATAAGGATTCATTTTGGAATCTACGCCATCTCTTTTTAAAACGCCAGTTATCGGATCAACTTCAACCTTATTCGTTCCGGGAACTTGCTTGATACATACAACAATATTCATATATGTTATGCCTCCTTTTTTATGAAAATAATAATAACGAAAAGAGGGAAATCATTTTGCCAGCAGCGGTAAGCGGCGTATGACGATTAATATTGGTATGACCAATATTTAAGAAAAAATAATACACTATAAATATGCAATTTACTCAATTGGTATGACCAATATTATTTATATCATACGATATAATATGTTTCTTGTAAATAATAATTAATTGATTAACATATTTTAATGCCGACGCTTTGACAACAACCTGCTCTTACTGGTTCCGTCATGGAGATCGTACCGACTTCGGTCAATTTGGCTCGAAGTCAGGGCAACGACGATAGCAACAGGTGTTCCTTGCAGGGCATAAACATTTCAATCAGATTCGATCGATAAAATACTTAGGATTTGACTTAGAATTGTATGCCTGCTCGTCTGAATTGTCAAATACGCAACAGCATTGAATTAAGAGCTAAAGATATGCTATAATACAGGAGTTCAGCTAAGAAAAGTTAAGCAGAATACTTTACAAGATTAAAATAATTTGCTGGATAAAAAGGATAATTTATGTCTAACTTAATAGATAGAAACTTATTAATTTGTAGCTCTTTGAGCTATATCACTATGATACCAGGAGGAATAATATGGTAAATGCTGATCAGTATCTATTGCAATCGGTAGATAACTCTTTATCCATAATTGAATTATTATGTGACCATGAGGAATTGAATCTTACTCAAATTGTTTCAATGACAAGATTCGGAAAAAGCACAGTTTATAGAATGCTTATAACGTTAGAACGGCACAAGTTTATAAAAAAAACAAAAACGAATACATACAGATTAGGATATCGTTTTGCTGCTATTGGTGCGATAGTAACCGCCAGGATGGAATTGGTACAAATTTCACACGAATATTTGCAGGATCTGTCGGCAAAGACAAATGAGACTGCGCATCTTACTGCATTCGTTGATGATACGAAAGTACAATTCATAGATAAGGTGAGAGGCGATTCATCCATATGGATGGAGTCCACGGTTGGAATGACAAGGGAGGCACACCTTACGGGAAGTGGCAAGACAATATTAGCTTTTCAGAGCGATGAACGCATAGAGCAATATATTAAAAATGTTGAGTTTAAGAAGATGACTGATCATTCGATTCTGTCAAGTGATGAACTTAAAAATGAGTTGGAAAAGATACGCGAAAATGGTTTTGGATACGACAATGAAGAGAGCGAAAAAGGATTGGTTTGTTTTGCTGCACCAGTTAGAAACTTTAAGGGAAAAGTCGTTGCAGCAGTTAGCATTTCGGGTTTTAGGGATAATATGAATGTGCGGAAAGAGCAGCTTGTTAAAACAGTCATGAAAACTGCCGATGCAATTTCAAATGCAATTTCATAATCAATAATAGCAGATGCAGGCAACCTTAGCATGCAGCTGTATCTGCATTATAAGACGATCAAACACTGTGCCGATATACGGCACGGTGTTTTTTATACAAAAAAATCTTGACAACTTCGTAGAGTAAGAATATAGTAAAGGCAAGAATTCTATATAAGAAACGTGGTACCGCATAAAGAAACCGTTGAGGAGGAAATTAAAATGGAATCGGTAAAAAAACGTTCCCCAGGTATTATTCTTGTAGTTATGCTTGTAGCAATGATTTCAGGTGCGATTTGTATGAACAAGGTTGCGCCAGTGCTAACGAACATTGTAACAGATTTGGAAATTTCGAACGGTACACTCTCAGGTTTTCTAATTTCGATCTTTGTGTTCTCCGGTATTTTCCTTTCTGTTCCAATGGGAATGTTGATCACGAGGTATGGTACATATAAAACTGGACTTTTTTCACTTTTTGCGATTATTATAGGTTCTGCTATAGGCGCAATTTCCAGTAACTATGAATTATTATTGATCAGCAGATTTATCGAAGGCATTGGACTAATGTTTGTGGCGACATTAGGGCCGGCGGCTGTTGCATCGGTGTTTTCGGATAAAAAAAGAGGTACGGCCATGGGATTGCTGATGTGCTTCATGTCTTTCGGACAGATCATCGCATTTAACCTTGCGCCGGCAATCGCTCTATCAGGCTCATGGAAAAGTTTTTGGTGGGTAAGTGCGGGATTTGGAGTGTTTGCCTTGGTTCTCTGGGTGATCTTTATTAGAGATTTTGATGAGAAGACGGAAAGCTCGCAGGACAATAGTGCCGGAACTGCACTCAAAGATGTTCTTCAAAATGGCAGCGTGTGGCTGGTATGTATTACATTCTTTACCTATTTGCTTACTCATATGGGCGTGTTTAATTACTTGCCTACCTATCTTACGGAGGTTGGTGGTATCAGCGCAACTCTTGCTGGTACACTTACAAGCATAACAAGTCTGGTTGGCATCCCTGTAGGAATCGTTGTGGGCTCAATAGCAGACAAAAGTGGTTCGAGAAAGATTCCTCTTGGAATAAATATGTTGTGCCTTGCTTTATTGTTTGGTTTGATACCATTGTTTAATAGTTCTAATTACTTACTTCTGGTCATACTCTATGGTTTGGTATCCATGTCTCAGGCAGGCCTGTGCTTTACCGCTGTCATGGAAGTAGTAAAAGCAAATCAGGGCGGAACAGCCGCAGCTGTTTTAAATACTTCTCAGTGGGTTAGCATTTTTATTAGCACGATATTGTTTGGTACCTTGCTCGATAAGTACGATTGGAATATGAGCTTTTACATAATGGTTCCAATAGCGATAGTGGGTGCGCTAACAGCGTTCTTCAATAAAAAACTCAAGTAATAGAGCATAATAAGTAAGGCTCCATTATTAGGAGGAAGGTGATGGATGGCGAAATCTCATGTCATTGTTTACTGTTCTTGATACAATAATAGGATGTTGGAAAATAATAAAAACAGGAGGATTATTATGAAGGATATTATTACAATTTCAGTCGTTAATTTTGATCCGGTGTGGGGAGACAGCTCTGATAATACAAAACGTATAGCCGAATACGTGGAGGCGGCAGGAAAACAAGGTGTTGATATGATCGTATTTCCGGAGAGTGCACTTACTGGCTATGATGATGATGCAGGAAAGGCTCTTGAGGAAAAAATGCATCGCCGACTGGCTGAGACGGTGCCGGGATCATCTTCTAACATGATTGCTGAGATAACAAAAAAATACGGTATGTATGCTATATATGGTATGCCAGAAAGGGATACAAAAGATACTTCTAAGGTATATAATTCTGCTGCTATTTGTGGTCCGGACGGAGTTGTCGGAACATATCGCAAAGTCCATCTGCCTCCTTTTAATGAGTTTTGGGCGGTACGCGGAACCGAACCCGGACTTATTGATACACCGTGGGGACCGGTAGGTATTGGTGTTTGTTGTGATACCTATGCATTCCCTGAACTTATGAGATATTGTAGAGGAATGGGTGCGCGTCTGTTTATTAACTGTACTGCGATTGGAACAGCAGAAAGCGGAGGTGCAGGTGGATATACTGGAAATCTGTCTCTTGAATATCTGGCACACACGAACGATATGTATATTGCCTCAGCTAACATGTTCGGTAAAGATTTGAGCACCTTCTTTATGGGCGGATCAAGCATTATAGGTCCTGCCAGTAAACCGCCGCACATTCATTACTATGCCGGTCATAAATTTCTTGAACCCGGTGCGGATGAGGGAACAGTTGCAACTGCAACTATTGACCTTTCTTATGTAAAGAGGTCATTCATCAATGCAATTTGGGAGCCTGTAGGAGATGTTCCATATTTTGACTGGCGTCCCGAACTCTATGCAGAGTGGTTTCAGCGGGTTGTTGACAACGGCTTATTTGCTAGACCTGAAAAGTAAGATTATACTCTGAAGGTTTTCACTAAAAGATTTGAACTGGAAAGAGATAAAGGGCTGATTTCCTGAAAAAACAGATTTTAGCAAAAGAAGTATGTATTAAGACGGGCTGTTGAAAAGAACAGCTCGTCTTACACAGGATAGAAGGTGAAATCATGATAATTTCAATCATTGGATCGGGAGCCATGGGATGCAGATTCGGTGTTGCTTTCGCCGACGCGGGCGCTGATGTGTGGCTTTATGACGTGTGGCAGCAACACGTGGATAATATTAACAAAGATGGGCTTATCATTGAGGATGGACGCGGCGGGGAAAGAAAACTTAGGATGAATGCCGTGACTGATATGACGAAAGTACCGGTGTCAGATGTCGTAGTCATATTTACAAAATCAATGTTTACTCGCGATGCAATTACAAAGGCACTACCTATAATAGGCGAAAAGACCGTAATTATCACGCTGCAGAATGGTCTTGGTAATATTGAAACGATAAAGGAAATCACGTTTGGGAAACCGGTGATTGCCGGCGTGACAAATTATGCAAGCGACCTTTTGAAGCCGGGAAGAGTCGAACTCAAAGGCAGCGGTCTTACAAAAATGATGGCTCTTGACTACGAAGCGGAGTCTGCTGCGGAGACACTTGCAGAAATGATGAACAAATCCGGGCACAACGCGAAGATTTCATGCGATGTACTGGTAGACATTTGGGAGAAAGTTGCGTTTAATGCAGCGCTTAATTCTATGACTGCAATTGCGGGATTGTCGGTCGGAAAGGTTGGCAGTATTTCTGAAAGTAGAAAACTGCTGTTTGAGATTGCTTCCGAGGTAACAACAGTAGCCAATGCGTCCGGAGTGGCGGCAAGCGATAAACATGTCCATGAGATAATAGAGAGTGTGTTTGATCCAAAGATGTCAGGTGATCACAAGACTTCTATGTTGCAGGATAGGCTCCTTAAACGTAAGACGGAAATAGAAGCGGTCTGCGGACGTGCAATAGCTCTGGGTAAAGAAAATAATATTCCGACGCCTAAACTTGAGTGTATGTATGCACTCGTTCGTGTAATTGAAGAAAACTACGATTCTATATGCTTTTAAACAGAAGGATTAATGGAAGGTAAAAAAGATGATAAATTTAAAATTTTTTGGATTGGGAGGTCAAGGTGTCGTAACTGCTGCAAAAATGTTTTCAGAAGCATATTCGCTATACGAAGGCAATTATGCCATAACGATACCGGCATACGGTCATGAACGCAGAGGGGCACCGGTCAACACAAGTATCATAGCAGATGATATTCCGGTCAGACAGAACTGCTTCGTATACGAGCCTGATGTCGTACTGGTTATGGATGCAACCGTTATGGATAAAGGAATTGATGTCTCGGCAGGAATAAAAGGCAGCAGTATACTGGTCTTAAACAGCAATAAAACGGATGAAATAGAAAGATATAGTAAACTTGGATTTGAAAAAATGTATTATGTCGACGGTACAGGCATTGCGATGGATAACATAGGTATGGGAATACCTAATGGATCCATGCTGGGTGCTATTGCCAAGACAGGTATCGTGGGAATTGATGCCGTTGAAAGCGCTATTATAGATACATTTGGAAAGAAAGCAGGGGGGAAAAATGCTAAGGCAGCAAGAGAAGCATATGAAAAAACGGAATGTAAATAATCTGATGGGTCCTGTAGCCACCGTCTTTGCGGCGAGTAAAACAGGTTCATGGCGGCTTGAGAGGCCTGTTGTTGATTACGGCACTTGCATAAAATGCGGAACGTGCGAAAAATTCTGCCCTGCCGAGGTCATAACGATTAACAAAGAATCGAAAGAGTGCGTCAAAATTGATTATGATTATTGCAAAGGCTGTGGTATTTGCGCCAATGAATGTCCTAAAAAGTGTATTTCTATGGTAGAAGAGAGGGGGTAATGATATGTTTAAGATGCTTGACGGAAACAGTATAGCTGTTGAGGCCATGAAACTGGCGAAGGTAAAGGTGATTGCGGCATATCCTATAACGCCCCAGAGTCCTATATCCGAGAAGCTCAGCGATCTTGTTGCCGATCATTCGCTAGATGCAGAATATATTCGTGTTGAATCGGAACATTCGGCTATGTCGGCAACAGTAGCGGCTCAGATGACGGGGGTACGCGCAGCTACTGCTACTGCGTCGAACGGACTTGCCTTGATGCACGAGGTTCTGACGATGGCTTCGGGTAATCGGCAGCCGATTGTTATGCCTGTGGTAAACAGAGCAGTCGCGGCCCCCTGGTCTTTATGGTGTGAACACGGCGATGCCATGAGCCAACGTGATTTGGGTTGGTTGCAAATATATTGTGAAAATGGTCAGGAAGTACTTGACCTTATGATGCTTGCTTATAAAGTTGCGGAGGATGCAAGAATTTTACTTCCGGTGATGGTTTGTATGGACGGTTTTTTCCTTTCCCACTCCATGCAGAAAATAAATGTTCCTTCACAGGAAGATGTGGATCCTTATATCGGTGAGTACGTATCGAGAAATTTGAAGCTTGATCCTGCTGAACCAATGTTTGTATGCGATCTTACGACTTCCGATGAGTACACTGAAATGAAATTTCAGCAGTCCGTGGCAATGCACGATGCAATAGAAGTCATAAAAGAAGCGGCTGATGAGTTCGAAAAGAAATTTGGACGCAAGCTCTCAATTGCGGAAGCTTACATGAGCGACGATGCTGATGTTGTTCTGGTTGCTCTTGGCTCAATGTGCGGTACGGCGAAGTGTGTTGTGGATGCTCTGCGTGAAAAAGGTGAGAAAGTTGGATTACTGAAGCTCTCTTTGTTCAGGCCATTTCCGGCTGAGATTATAAAGCAGTATCTGGACGGTAAAAAGGTGATTGGTGTGTTCGATAGAAGCAGCGGTCTGGGCAATGAAGGAGGCCCCCTTTGGAATGAAGTCAGAGCTGCGCTTTACAGCAGCGATGCGGAAATAATGAGTTTTATAGGCGGTCTTGGAGGAAGGGATGTATCCACAATGACACTGGAAAGGATATTCGCCCAGATGCAGGATGTGAGAGATGGCAACAATGAAACATATACGCAGTGGATAGACGTCAGGGAAGATGCCATGCAGTTGAGGGAGGTAGAATATGTATAAAATTGAGCACGAATCGAAAAGTTATGTAGCTCATGGTCTGAGTACATGTGCTGGTTGCGGCATGGAAATAGTGATGAGGAATGTTCTTTCGGTTATTGGCGATGACGCAATCCTCATCATTCCGCCCGGATGTGCCGCACTTTTTTCAGGTACTGGCAATGAAACGTCGGTCAAAATAGCCGGCTATCAATGCAATCTGGAGAATGTTGCCGCAACTGCGTCGGGCGTAAGAGCAGCGCTGAAAGCCAAGGGTAACGATCACACGACAGTGATCGGTTTTGCGGGCGACGGTGCGACGTTGGATATCGGTATTCAGGCACTTTCGGGAGTCATGGAGCGCAAAGACAGGGTGCTATATATCTGTTATGACAACGAGGCATACATGAATACAGGAATACAAGGCAGCAGTTCTACACCTATGTATGCAAGCACTACCACAACGCCAATAGGAAAACCGACCGAAAGAAAAGATCTTGTAAGTATTGCCATAGCGCATAATATACCGTATGCTGCGACAGCTTCGATAAGCAACCTTACAGATATGAGAAAAAAGATAAAAAAGGCGCAGGAAACTGACGGGCCTTCTCTGATACACATACATACGCCCTGCCCGACAGGCTGGAGATATGCTCCCGCTAAAACTGTACAAGTGGCCAGAGCGGCTATTCAAACGGGCTGCTGGGCTCTGTACGAATACGAAAACGGGAAAGCTGCGCTGAACTTTAAGCCGAAGGAACTGAAGCCCATTGAAGAGTATATTGGTTTGCAGGGACGTTTCAAAAGGATGACTGCCCAGCAGAAATCCGCTATGCAGGAAGATGTAGCAAGCAACTTTGCTAAGCTGGTAAAACGCGTGGAAAACAAGAATGTGTGATACCTAACAAATGACTTTGAAACGATTACAGGTATCGCATTTAAGGAGAATAAAAATGATCGTTAAAAATTTTGAGCAACTGTTGGAACTTGCAAAAAAGAATGAATCAAAAAAAATTGCTGTTGCAGCAGCAGATGATTTAGAAATTATGGAGGTTATTGCAAGGGCAGAAAAAATGAATCTTGCAGATTTTATATTAATTGGAGATACTGCAAGAATGAAAAAAATAAATGCTGAAAATGATTTGAATTTAAAAGCAGAATTCGTAGATGAAAAAGATCACAAAAAAGCTGCAGATTTGGCTGTGGATTTAGTTTCAGAAGGCAAAGCGGCAACACTTATGAAGGGAATGCTTCATTCTTCTATATTCCTTAAAGCCATATTAAATAAAGAAAAAAGCTTAAATGTAGGAAAGCATATAACGCAAATTTCTATCTTGGAAAAAGAGAATAAAGATGGCTTTTTATTTATTACCGATTGCGCAATAACTATGGAGCCTGACCTTATGGGCAAAAAAGAAGTAATGGAAAATGCAGTTGCTTTCGCTCATAAATTAGGAATGGAAACACCACGCGTTGCTGTTCTTGCTTCACTTGAAGTAGTTAATCCGAACATGCAGGATACGATTGACGCGTCAGTATTAAGCAAAATGGCAGACAGAGGTCAAATAAAAGGTTGCATTGTCGATGGGCCTTTTGCACTTGACAATGCTGTTTCTATTGAAGCTGCTAAAGCAAAAGGAATTACAGGCTCGGTAGCTGGAAACGCTGACATAATCGTTGTACCAAACCTAACGGTAGGAAACACTTTAACAAAATCAATATCATATATAGCCAAAAGGACTGTTGTAGCTGCTACTGTTGGATCATCTGTGCCCATTATTTTTACATCAAGAACGGAATCAATGGAAGGTAAACTTCTTTCGATCGCATTAGCAGCTTATACTGCATGATAAATAAACAATTGTTACAAGAGGTATCATATGTATAAAATATTAGCCATTAATTTAGGATCAACATCAACAAAAGTCGCATACTATGACGATGCTGTTTGTATTAAAAAAGAAAACATAGATCATCCAGCAGAAGAAATAAAGAAATTCTCAAGTTTCTGGGAACAAGATGATTATAGAACTACCCTTATAGACACGTTCATGAGTGAAAACGGCATAGATAAAAATTCTTTGGATGTAATTGTAAGCCGTGGTGGTCACACCAAACCATTGGAGGGTGGTGTTTATAAGATTGATGAAGAAATGCTGTCTCAACAAGTAAGTGGTAAGTGGGGGAAACACCCTTGTGATTTAGGAAGTAAAATAGCATATAGAATGTGTCAGTCCTGCAAGGCAATCCCATTAATCGTTGATCCGCCTATAACTGATGAATTTGAAACAATTGCGAGAATATCGGGTCATCCGCTCATTGAGCGTAGAAGCTGCTTCCATGCGTTAAGTCATAAAGCCACTGCAAAAAGATATGCAAGAGAGTATGGTCTTAATTATGAAAAATTAAGCCTGGTTGTTGCTCATTTGGGAGGCGGCATTTCTGTAGCACCTCATAAAAATGGCAAAATGATAGACGGCGAAAATGGTTTGGAAGGTGATGGAGCCTTTTCTACAAATCGAACAGGTGCATTACCTGTTGGAGATCTAGTAAGACTTTGCTTTTCAGGGCGATATTCTTATGATGAAATACATAAGATGATCAATGGAAACGGAGGATTAATGGCATACCTTGGAACAGCTGATGTAAGAGAAGTGGAGGAAAAAGCTAAAACTGATGAAAAAGCTGCATTGATCCTTGATGCTATGATTTATCAAGTATGCAAACAAATTGGTGCAATGGCCACAGTCCTTTGTGGAAAGGTTGATGCCATTTTATTAACAGGTGGCATTGCATATTCCGAAACAATTGTACAAAAAATCAAAGACAGATGCGGCTATATTGCTTCAATCGTAGTATATCCGGGCGAAAATGAAATGGAATCACTTGCAAGAGGGGCGCTTGAAATTCTTAAAGGAGAAGTGACAATAAGAGGATTTTGACCTTCAGAGTAGTCAGCGCATAAAATTTCTATGTAATATAAATATTGCGAAGGAGAAATGAAATTGTATAAGGATTTAAGAGAATTTCTAGAATTACTGGAATCAGAAAAACAATTAGTGAGAATAACAGATGAGGTGATGCCAGAACCTGATCTGAGCGCGATTGGTCGTGTTGCACCAGATATGGAAAGTGCACCGGCAGTTCTTGTAGAAAAAATAAAAGGGTACAAAAATCCATTGGTGCTTAATGTTCATGGTTCCTGGCAGAATCATGCTTTGATGTTGAACATGCAGAAAGATGCTTCTATAAAAGATCAATTCTTTAAGCTAAAAGAACTTTGGGATCAGTATCCAATCAAACCAGTTTGGGTTAAAAGAAAAGATGCTCCGGTAAAAGAAGTAATCATTGAAGATGACATCAACCTTTTCGATGTACTTCCATTATTCAGAATCAATGAATTCGATGCAGGATTCTATCTTTCAAAAGCGCTGGTCGTCACCAGAAATCCTAACAATCCGGACAGCTATGAAGAACAGAACTGCGGCACCTATCGCATTCAGGTAAAGGGGAAAGACAAAGTTGCTATTCAGCCACTGCCATTCCACGATATTGCAGTTCACTTGAGAAATGCAGAAGAAAAAAATGAAAAACTTCCAATTGCGATCTGTCTTGGCAATGATCCAGTTCTGAGTTTCATGGCCAGTACACCAGTTGCTTATGCACAGTCGGAATATGACTTTGCAGGAGCGCTGAAAGGAGAACCAATTGAACTGATCAAGGCTGATGACAGTTTTCTTGATGTTCCCGCACGCTCAGAGGTTATTCTGGAAGGCTATATCGAACCGCGTATCAGAGAAATTGAAGGACCATTCGGTGAATTCCCAGGAAGTTATTCCGGGTCTCGTCTTCAACCGATTGTAAGAATTACAAAGATCACACATCGTAACAATCCGATTTTCGAAAACCTCTACCTGGGAATGCCTTGGACAGAAATTGACTACTTAATGGCACTGAACACAAGCATTCCGCTTTATGACCAGATCAAGAGAGATTTTCCGGAAGTTGTAGCTGTCAATGCTATGTATACTCACGGCATTGGTGCAATCGTATCTGCAAAATCCCGTTTTGGCGGATATGGAAAAGCGATAGCAATGAGACTTCTTTCTACCCCTCATGGAATGTCCTACTCAAAGATTGTGATCATTGTAGATGAATTTGTTGATCCATTTAACCTGGAACAGGTGATGTGGGCTATTACTACTCGTGTACGTCCGGATAAAGACGTATTTAAAGTTCCTTATGCGCCAGGAATGCCGTTAGACCCATCTTCTGAGCCAGCAGGAATGCATACAAAACTGGTGATTGATGCAACAACATCGGTTGCTCCTGATTTTGGCAGAAATACAGAACTTCTTGGAGTTCCCACCGATGTAGATAAGTGGTCAGAAATTCTTTGTAAAATAGTTAGAGAAAGAGGAAATAAATAATGAAGTGTCCTAGATGTGATTCGGAATCCATTAGCGTATTAACAAAATCACCAGTTGGTGATGTATGGGAAGTATACCTTTGTGACACATGTAAATTCACATGGAGAAGTACAGAGGATGAAAAAAACACAAATCCGGAAAAATATAACAAAAAATTCAAATTAAATCCGGCAGAATTTGACAAATTGGATCAAATTCCACCGATACCACCACTTCTAAAAAAAATAGCGGCTCACATTAAGTGAAAGAAAGACCTTTCGCCAAAAGGAGCGAAGGTCTTTCTTATATCAAGGGAGGGAACAGGAATGGAAGAATATTCTTTGAACATTGGAGAAGGAAAGTATAAAGTTTGTCTCTACGTACTCTTTTGCGGGAAGGATGCTTCTATATGTATTTCTGGTGGAGAAGTACCACATATCGGTGCAGTTTCAGTTGCTGTTCCCAGAAAAAGTCTGACAGGAGACGGTAGTGATTCAGCAAGTGCAAGTGTCATTTGCATCACTGGTCATAAAGAAGATGAGTTAGCTCGCTGCGCGGCACTTCGTTTGTGCACTGAATGGCAGTGCAATGTTACGGTTTCGGCAGGGGTTCATATCAACCAGGCAAATGGGGACGACCTTGTAATATTAAATAAAAATATCGAAGAGCTTATAGAAAAACTCATAGAGCAAGTAAAGGCCTGGCAATGATGTTCAACAACGTGAAGGGATTTCCGGGGACATGTACGTATCCTACAAGAAAGGGAGACTATTTAATGGGCAATAAAAAAAGATTAGCAATTGGAATGAGCGGTGCAAGCGGAGCAATATTAGGGATAAAAATGTTGGAAATATTAAGGGAGTATCCTGAATGGGAAACTCATTTAGTAATTTCTAGGGGTGCAGAGCTAACAATTTGCGATGAAACAGATTATACGATTGAACAAGTAAAAAGCTTGCCAGACAAGGTTTACGACCATGAAAAATATTGGAGATAGTATTGCAAGTGGCACTTATAAAACAGAAGGAATGATAATTATCCCTTGCAGCATGAAAACTATTGCAGGAATAGCAAGTGGATATTCTGACAACTTACTATTAAGAGCTGCCGATGTTACGCTAAAGGAAAAAAGACAATTAATATTAGTTGCAAGAGAGAGCCCTTTCAACCTAATTCACTTGAGAAATATGACTACTTGCATAAATGCCGGTGCTATGATTTTTCCTCCAATGGTTACTTATTATAATAAGCCGCTCAGTATTGAGGATATGAATAATCACATAATTGCTAGAATTCTTGATCGGTTTGGAATAGTAATAAAAGGGTTCAAGCGATGGGGAGAGACAATTGATAAATAATATATTATAGGATTCATTTTAATCATTTTGGTAGTATTCCGCAATTAAGGCAAAATGCCTTGAAATAGCGTCATAGGTTGTATTACTATCCCTATTTTTTATCCCTTTTACGAGGGCTTCGTGAATTTCTTGAAGTTTTGTTATATTCTTTTTGTCAATAAATATCTCGCGGCGGCGATCTTTAATATGTGTTTCGATCAGATCCGATAAGATACTTAAGATTTGAATCAGAATTGTATTATTTGAAGCAACTGCGATGGTGTAATGGAGCGCTTTATCCAGAGCAATATTTGATTTCTCGTCTTTTGTTACTGCCATTTTGTTTACAATTTGCTCAAGGCGGTAAATCTCCTCCTCAGTAATATGCTCCACTGCTAAAAGTGCTGCCTTCGTTTCAAGCGCTTCGCGCAATTGAGTGATTTGCAAACCATTAATTTTTTGCAATAAAAAACATCATGGACATGGATTCAATCAGACTTTTTTCCACATTGGCAGAGATGAAGTTACCGGAACCCTGGATGCTTTCGATAACGCCAAGGATCTCTAAGGTACGTAATGCTTCACGGATAGAGGTACGACTCACACCATGTTGCTTTGCCAGCTCGCGTTCCGGTGGGAGTTTTTGTCCGGTGTGAAGATTGCCATTGATAAGATCAGACTTAATATGATCAATAATGGCTTCGTATGTCTTTCTTGAATTTCCTTTATCCTGTTGCAAAATATCGGGAGTATCTATTTGATTTGTGGTCATTATTAGTTCAGTACCTTTCGTAGTGCCAAAGCATTCAACTGTTCCTAAATATTATCATTTCAATGAGTTAAATGCAAGCTTGCCGAGCATATTATGTCGTTTCATTTTGCATTATTTTTTTGCCTTGCAGAGTGGCCGGTTTTATAATTGGTATAAAAATGTCTATTGAGTAATTTAGCAAATTATTTTAAATACGAAAGGATTTAAGATATAATGATTTCACCATTGAATCATGTTTACAGAACTATGCTACATGATATAATAATTGTATTTGATGATTCGCTGAAAAACAGAAAGAGTTTTTTATGATAACTGACAAATTTTCAAATAGAATAATGATTAGCTTGTTTGTTCTTATTTTCATAACAAGTTTTACAGGTGTTGTGAATGCTGGTTCAATGACAAAGGCACCTTCTCCGGTTGTTTATAACGGGATATTAGATCTTGAAAAATGGGATGCTGAAAAAGATGGTGTCATAGAGTTAACGGGTACATGGGATTTTTACTGGGATCAGTTGTTGACTTATCATAATCTGGAGAAAAATGCACTTGACCCGGATTTAAAAGCAAGCGTTCCTGTTGTCTGGAATACATATGAAATAGAAGGGAAGCCTTTGCCTGGATTTGGTTGCGCAACCTATAGGATTCAGGTAATCAATGCGGAGAAAGATACGCCTTTCGCTTTAAAAATTCCAACAATGTCTACAGCGTACCGAATGTATCTGGATGATGAGATGATTGCGTCGAATGGTAATGTTACAGCTGAGAAAACACAATTTGTGCCGGAAAATAAACCGGCTACGGCGTACATTGTTCCGAAAAAATCACAATTTAATCTTATTGTGCAGGTTGCAAATTATGCTTATGCCCGCGGTGGTATGTGGTATTCGATTAAAATGGGAACCCCCAATCAAATTCAGGAAATGACACGAAAAACAATTTACACAGATTTGTTTTTGATAGGAAGCTTTTTCATCATGGGTCTTTATTATTTCAGTATTTTTCTTCTGAGACGTGAAGATAAAGCAAGTCTGTATTTTGTCTTGATGTGTTTTGTTGCGATGGGAAGAATCATGATCCATGGGGACTATGCTATTTATAAAGTACTGCCTTTTATCAACTTTAAGACGGTTGTCATATTAAATTATTATACAGTCTATTGGGGCGGGACAGCATTTCTTCTTTTTTTAAAGGAGTTATATCCTAATGAAGTTTCAAAATATGTTATAAAAGCTACGCTAGCCTATTCAGTAAGTATTTCAATATTAACTCTTTTCTTACAGCTACAGTATTTTACTAAATTTAAACCTATTATGATGACTGCTGTTATATGTGCTGTTTTTTATGGCTTGATTTGTACTGGTATTGCATTTTATCGAAAAAAGGAAAATACGCATATTGTATTATTTGGTGCATGTAGTATTGGGGTAGGTGCGCTTTACGATGTATTATATCATGGTCAGGTTATTAATTTTGGTCTTGGAGAATTAACACCGATTGGTTTTTTTATATTTATCTTTTCGCAATCTTTAATTTTAGCCAGAAGATTTTCTAAGGCTTATGATAAAGCGAACAGCCTTTCTAAGCAGCTTTTGCAATTGGATCAGTTAAAGGATGAATTTTTGGCCAACACTTCTCATGAATTAAGAACACCGCTAAATGGGATATTGGGCATTACAGAAGCTTTAATTCATGAAAGTGAGGGTAGCTTAAATGATAAGCAAAAAGAGAGCTTATCGATTATATCCTCCAGTAGCAGGAGATTATCCAATCTGGTGAATGAAATTTTAGACTATTCTAAGATGAAGCATGGCGATGTGAACCTGAATTGCAGAGCGATAAATATCAATACGGTTGTAAAACCAACCTTAGCGATATTAAAGCATACAAAGAATTCAGCAAATTTGGAAATTATGAATACTATTGACGATGAATTGCCATGTGTTTTCGCAGATGAAAATCGTTTTGCTCAGATCATTTATAATCTGATTGGAAACGCCCTTAAATTTACTGAAAAAGGATATGTTAAGCTATCAGCAGATTTAGAAAATGATGAAATTATATTTTGTATTCATGATACAGGGGAAGGGATACCGAAAGAAAAGTATGATGACATTTTTAAATCTTTTGAACAATTGGATACTACTGTGACACGGAAACATGGAGGAACTGGGTTAGGACTATCGATTACCAAACATCTGGTTGAATTACATAAGGGGAAAATCTGGGTAGACTCTGTTGTGGGAGAAGGAACAAAATTCTTTTTTACACTTCCGATTTCCCGGGAACAGGTGATAGAAGAAAGACAAAGCATACGATCAGAAATTGCGCCATCAAAAGGATTGGAAGAACAATATGGAACTTTTAAAATTCATGGCACAAAGGAGCATATTCTTATTGTGGATGATGAAATACTAAACTTGCAGTCTGCCGCGGCAATACTCAAAATAAAAGGCTATACAATTTCAGCAGTAAATAATGGTATTTCAGCCTTAGAAAAAATAGAAAAAATGAAAGACATTTCTTTGGTTATCTTAGATGTGATGATGCCTGAAATTTCAGGATATGAGATATGCCGAAAAATAAGAGAAAACAAATCCTGCTCTGATTTGCCTGTTTTAATGCTGACAGCCAAAGCTAATACGGAAGATGTTGTCATGGGCTTTGAGTCGGGAGCGAACGATTATCTGTCAAAACCATTTGAAGCAAGAGAACTTCTTGCCAGAGTGGAAACATTAGTCAATTTAAAAGAATCTGTTGCGCAGGCAAGAGCTGCCGAGACTGCTTTCCTGCAAGCTCAAATCAAACCACATTTTCTATTTAATGCGCTTAATACCATTTCCAACTTTTGTGACATCGATCCAAAGCGTGCTGAGCAGTTAATCAACGCATTAGCAAAGTACTTAAGAAATAGTTTTGACTTCGATAACCTCGAAATGTTTATTACAATTGAGAAAGAAATGAGATTAGTGAGCGCATATGTTGAAATTGAACAAGCTCGTTTTGGTGGTAGCATCAAGGTTGTTTTTGATATAGATAATAGCCTAAAAGAAGAGATCCCCCCTTTATCAATACAACCATTGGTTGAGAATGCAATTCATCATGGACTAAGAAAGAAAAATGGAATGGGAACGGTTGTTATATCTGTACGAAAAGTTGCTGATGAAGTAAGAGTATTTGTTAAGGATGATGGCATTGGAATCGAAGACAATATATTAGACAAACTTCTTTCAGAGTATAAAACAGGAAGCGTTGGACTTAGAAATATTGATTTAAGACTTAGAAAGTTATATGGAAAAGGGTTACATATAGAGAGTGAAATAAATAAAGGTACAACGGTCCTCTTTACGATATTTGGAGGAGGTGAAAGTGTTGATACGAGCAATCATTGTGGATGATGAACAACCGGCAGTAGAAAAAATGACAAGACTACTGGGAGATAGTGGTGTTGTAGAGATAAAGGGTGCTTTTACGGATGCAGCATCCGCTGTAGAAAGCTTAAAAAATACAATGGTTGATGTAGTTTTTCTTGATATAGAGATGCCATCTATGAGTGGCATGACACTTTCTCAAAAATTAACGGAGATAGACCAAAATATAGCGATTGTATTTACTACTGCTTATAGTAAATATGCAGTAGAGGCATTTCGACTGGATGCAATGGATTATCTCATGAAGCCGTTCGATAGAGAGCAATTAAAACAAACACTTGATCGGATTATTCAAAAAAAGAATATTAAAGTAGGCGTTTATAGCAATAAAATTTATTGTTTTGATAAATTTAAGGTAATCAATGAGAATAGCAAAGTAAGCTTTCGTACCGCTAAGGCGGAAGAACTTTTTGCATTTTTTATTGATAAATATGGTGCTGAGGTTTCCAGAAGTGAAATAATAGATCAAATATGGCCGGAATTTGATGGAGACAAAGCAGTCGATAATTTTAATTCTAATTTATATTACATGAAAAAAGCATTACGAAACAATGGTTTTAAAATAGAGGTAGAACGTAACAAGGATAAGTATAAGCTGATGATCGATTCGGGTTATTGTGATTACTTTGAATTTATGTCTTTTATATCTAATGAGAAAGATATAAAAGACAATATAATCATTCGGCTTGAAGAAGCGATAAACCTTTATAAAGGTGAATACCTAAACGGAAACGATTATACATGGGCTGAAAGAAATCGACTTTATCTAAGAGAGAAGTACATTCAATTGGTCTTCAAAGTGGCAAACTATTATAAGGACTTAAGGGAATATAATAAGATAATTGGGCTTATAAAAAACGCGCTGAGGTATGAACCCCTTCACGAAGAACTAAATACCATGCTAATTAAAATATATATCAGTATGGAAGATGCATATTCAGCAATAAAGCATTTTAACCAGTATAAGGAAAAGCTTATCAATGAACTTGGAATTGAACCCAATTCAGATATTAAAAAAATGATAAAAATAATAAGAAAAGAATTCGTCTGATAAACAGGCGAATTTTTTTGTGTATGAAAAAGGAGTAATTTGTCGTTTAGTGGTGGTTTAGAAGGATGATATACAATTGAAAAGAGTGTGTTTTTCCTGATTTATTAAACTTATTATTTTTGGAGGGTGCAAAATGATGAAAAGAAAGAAGGTTTTATTATTAACCTTTATTTTGTGGATAACCAGTGCCTTGAATTACTCGGTACTTGCGTTGTCAAATGAGCCCATAACAAGCAATTTATCAGATGTTGATAATCACTGGGCGCAAGAGGAAATTATTAAATATGTTGAAAAAGGTTTTATAAACGGGTACGGAAATAATTCCTTTCAACCAAACAGTTATATTAAAAGATCAGAATTTATTAAAATAGTAAATACAGTATTTGGATTTACTGAGAAAGATGATATTGATTTTAAGGATGTAAAGGCAGGCAGTTGGTATTATAACGAAATTGCTAAGGCGAAACGTATTGGATATGTAAATGGTGGAAGTAATGGAAATTTTAATCCAAATCAATATATTACAAGGCAGGAAGCAGCAGCAATCATTGCAAGACTCCATGCTCTAGACAAAGAAACATCAGATGAGAAACTAATCTTTGCTGATCGTGATAATATCTCTGGATGGGCTTCCAATTATATTAAAGCAGTAGTAGAAGGAGGATACCTTAAAGGATATAACGACAATACTTTTAGACCATTAAATAATATAACCAGAGCGGAAGCGGTAGTATTAATCAGTCGAGTTGCAGGGAATATATTTAATGCTCCCGGAGAATATGGAAAAGATGAAAGCCTTAAAACAATAGATGGAAACGTCACAATATCTTGTACCGATGTAAACCTATCTAATGTACATATTAAAGGGAATTTATATTTGACAGAAGGAATAGGAACTGGTGAGGTTTCTTTAGAAAATGTAACGGTAGAGGGGGAAACCATAGTAAAAGGTGGAGGACCAAACAGTATTGTCATAATAAACTCCAACTTGAATATGATTATGGTTAACACGAAAACAGGAAATGTTCGTATATTGGCAAAGGGCAATACGAAAGTAAATGATGTTGTCATATTGTCAAGTGCAAAGCTTGAAGAAGAAGAATTAACAGGAAATGGATTTGGAAGATGTCAAGTGAATGTGCCCGAAGATGAAGAAGTTATTTTTATTGGTAAATTTAAAAATGTTGAAATAAATACACCAAATAGTAATTTGAATGTAGCTTCAGGAAACATTGAAAATTTAACAATCAGTGAACAGGCAAAAAATACAAGGATTCAAGTTAATAAAGATGCAACAATAGAAAATGTTAATATTAAAGCTGAAACGAAAATTAACGGATCAGGTAAAATAAAAAAAGCTGAAATTAATACAGAGAACGTAAATATCGAACAAAAAGTAGATGATATAGATATTGATGATGACATAGAAAAAGTAACCGTTGGTGGTAAAGTTTATACAGAAGGTCAAGGATCAGAAAGCAGTTCCGGAAGTAGTTCCGGAGGAAGCAGTGGGGGCAGCTCCGGGGGAAGCAGTACACCTGCAGATGTAAACAATTCACCGACGGCCGTAAATGATACGGCAAGCGTAGACGAAGACGGAACGGTATTGATTGCTGTACTCTCCAATGACACGGATGCAGACAGTGATACACTGTCAGTAAGCGGATTCACACAGGGAACAAAAGGGACTGTATCTCAAGAGGGGTACAGTCTGAGATATACGCCGGATGCAAACTTCAACGGTTCAGATTCCTTTACGTATGATATAAGCGACGGAAACGGAGGAAGCGATACAGCCACTGTGACCGTAACGGTTAATGCAGTCAACGATAACCCGGCGGTAGCAACTCCGATACCGGATCAAAGCGGAACGGTAGGAGAAGCATTCAGCTATGGATTTGGCGAAAGCATCTTTGACGATTTGGACGGAGATTCCCTGACCTGCAGTGCAGCACCGCTGCCTGACGGAATCACGTTTACAGCAGGTACAAGAACCTTCAGTGGCACACCGACAGCAGAAGGAACAACGAGCGTCGTCGTAACGGCAAGCGATGGAAACGGAGGAAGTGTAACAGATACCTTCAACATTGTGATTGCGGCAGCGCCAAACAATGCGCCAGCCGTTGTAACGGGACAAGAAACCCAGACGGGAAGTGCAACCCCGGCATCCAATGACGGAACAACAGCGGCAGCATCCTATACGGCAGACGTATCGGGATGGTTTAGCGATGCAGATTCTGATACTCTGACCTATACAGTGGTATCGGCACAGGATGAAAGTACTTCGGATGTAAGCAGTGACGTGACAATCAACACGGCAACAGGAGCATTGACATATATACCGGATGCGGCGCAGGCAAGTCAAACAGTCACGATTGTGGTAAAAGCAAATGACGGAATAGCGGACAGCATAGCAAATGTTACCATCACCGTAACGGTAGAAGCAGTTCCGGCAGATGCAAACAATGCGCCGGATGCAGCAAATGATACAGCAAGCGTAGACGAAGACGGAACGGTATTGATTGCTGTACTCTCCAATGACACGGATGCAGACAGTGATACACTGTCAGTAAGCGGATTCACACAGGGAACAAAAGGGACTGTATCTCAAGAGGGGGACAGTCTGAGATATACGCCGGATGCAAACTTCAACGGCTCAGATTCCTTTACGTATGATATAAGCGACGGAAACGGAGGAAGCGGCACAGCCACTGTGACCGTAACGGTCAATGCAGTCAACGATAACCCGACGGTGGTAACTCCGATACCGGATCAAAGCGGAACGGTAGGAGAAGCATTCAGCTATGGATTTGGCGAAAGCATCTTTGACGATTTGGACGGAGATTCCCTGACCTGCAGTGCAGCACCGCTGCCGGATGGAATCACATTCACGGCAGGTACAAGAACCTTCAGTGGCACACCGACAGCAGAAGGAACAACGAGCGTCGTCGTAACGGCAAGCGATGGAAACGGAGGAAGTGTAACAGATACCTTCAACATTGTGATTGCGGCAGCGCCAAACAATGCGCCAGCCGTTGTAACGGGACAGGAAACGCAGACGGGAAGTGCAACCCCGGCATCCAATGACGGAACAACCGCAGCAGTATCCTATACAGCCGACGCCTCAGGATGGTTTAGCGATGCAGATTCCGACACTCTGACCTATGCAGTGGTATCGGCACAGGATGAAAGTACTTCGGATGTAAGCAGTGACGTGACAATCAACACGGCAACAGGAGCATTGACATACGAACCGGATGCAGCGCAGGCAAGCCAAACAGTCACGATTGTGGTAAAGGCAAATGACGGAATAGCGGACAGCATAGCAAATGTTACCATCACCGTAACGGTAGAAGCAGTTCCGGCAGATGCAAACAATGCGCCGGATGCAGCAAATGATACAGCAAGCGTAGACGAAGACGGAACGGTATTGATTGCTGTACTCTCCAATGACACGGATGCAGACAGTGATACACTGTCAGTAAGCGGATTCACACAGGGAACAAAAGGGACTGTATCTCAAGAGGGGGACAGTCTGAGATATACGCCGGATGCAAACTTCAACGGCTCAGATTCCTTTACGTATGATATAAGCGACGGAAACGGAGGAAGCGGCACAGCCACTGTGACCGTAACGGTTAATGCAGTCAACGATAACCCGGCGGTAGCAACTCCGATACCGGATCAAAGCGGAACGGTAGGAGAAGCATTCAGCTATGGATTTGGCGAAAGCATCTTTGACGATTTGGACGGAGATTCCCTGACCTACAGTGCAGCACCGCTGCCGGATGGAATCACATTCACGGCAGGTACAAGAACCTTCAGTGGCACACCGACAGCAGAAGGAACAACGAGCGTCGTCGTAACGGCAAGCGATGGAAACGGAGGAAGTGTAACAGATACCTTCAACATTGTGATTGCGGCAGCGCCAAACAATGCGCCAACCGTTGTAACGGGACAGGAAACGCAGACGGGAAGTGCAACCCCGGCATCCAATGACGGAACCACCACGGCAGTATCCTATACGGCAGACGTATCAGGATGGTTTAGCGATGCAGATTCTGATACCATGACCTATGCAGTGGTTTCAGCACAGGATGAAAGTACTATAGATGTAAGCAGTGACGTGACAATCAACACGGCAACAGGAGCATTGACGTATGTACCGGATGCGGCGCAGGCAAGCCAAACATTCACGATTGTGGTAAAAGCAAATGACGGAATAGCGGACAGCATAGCAAATGTTACCATCACGGTAGCGGTAGGAACAGTTCCGGCAGATGCAAACAATGCGCCAGCCGTTGTAACGGGACAGGAAACGCAGACGGGAAGTGCAACCCCGGCATCCAATGACGGAACAACCGCGGTGGTATCCTATACAGCCGACGCATCAGGATGGTTTAGCGATGCAGATTCCGACACTCTGACCTATGCAGTGGTATCGGCACAGGATGAAAGTACTTCGGATGTAAGCAGTGACGTGACAATCAACACGGCAACAGGAGCATTGACGTATGTACCGGATGCGGCGCAGGCAAGTCAAAATGTCACGATTGTGGTAAAGGCAAATGACGGAACGATTGACAGTACGGCAAATGTCACCGTTACGGTAGCGGTAGGAGCTGTTCCTGCGGATGCAAACAATGCGCCAGCCGTTGTAACGGGACAGGAAACGCAGACGGGAAGTGCAACCCCGGCATCCAATGACGGAACAACCGCAGCAGTATCCTATACAGCCGACGCCTCAGGATGGTTTAGCGATGCAGATTCCGACACTCTGACCTATGCAGTGGTATCGGCACAGGATGAAAGTACTTCGGATGTAAGCAGTGACGTGACAATCAACACGGCAACAGGAGCATTGACATACGAACCGGATGCAGCGCAGGCAAGCCAAACAGTCACGATTGTGGTAAAAGCAAATGACGGAACGATTGACAGTACGGCAAATGTCACCGTTACGGTAGCAGTAGGCGCTGTTCCTGCGGATGCAAACAATGCGCCAGCCGTTGTAACGGGACAGGAAACGCAGACGGGAAGTGCAACCCCGGCATCCAATGACGGAACAACCGCGGTGGTATCCTATACAGCCGACGCATCAGGATGGTTTAGCGACGCAGATTCCGATACTCTGACCTATACAGTGGTATCGGCACAGGATGAAAGTACTTCGGATGTAAGCAGTGACGTGACAATCAACACGGCAACAGGAGCATTGACATACGAACCGGATGCAGCGCAGGCAAGCCAAACAGTCACGATTGTGGTAAAGGCAAATGACGGAACGATTGACAGTACGGCAAATGTCACCGTTACGGTAGCGGTAGGAGCTGTTCCTGCGGATGCAAACAATGCGCCAGCCGTTGTAACGGGACAGGAAACGCAGACGGGAAGTGCAGCCCCGGCATCCAATGACGGAACAACAGCGGCAGCATCCTATACGGCAGACGTATCGGGATGGTTTAGCGATGCAGATTCTGATACCATGACCTATGCAGTGGTATCGGCACAGGATGAAAGTACTTCGGATGTAAGTAGTGACGTGACAATCAGCACGGCAACAGGAGCATTGACATATATACCTGATGTGGCGCAGGCAAGCCAAGCAGTCACGATTGTGGTAAAGGCAAATGACGGAACGATTGACAGTACGGCAAATGTCACCGTTACGGTAGCGGTAGGAGCTGTTCCTGCGGATGCAGGGGCTATAGGAAGTCTATGCGATGCGGCAGCAGGGAGTGATTTCACAGGAGCTGTTTATGTTAAAGACGGCAATGTCTATTATAACGAATATGACGGCAGTAGCTGGGGCGTAGAAGAACTTATCGGAGTAGGCGATTCTGCAAAGCTGGAAATTGATAATACAGACAATCCACATATTGTATACGCAACTGCAGGAAAAATTGGATACCGAATGTATGACGGAAGCGCCTGGACGACAGAAGAATTGATTGCATCCAATAATGATGGTTTGTGTTCTAAACCGGATATTGCGGTAGATGGTAACGGAAAGGCACATATAACTTATACGGATACAGATGGCAATACTTTCTGGTATGATAATAAACCCGATATAATGTATGCTACAAATAGTTCGGGTACTTTTACAAACAGTGTTGTTTTTGATGGGTATTATGAGAATTTAGGCGGCTCAGATTATATGGGTGACTACTTTAATAAAGGTTCTCGCATTGCAGTAGACACGGATGGTAATTATTACATTATGACGCATAGCTATTCCTATTACAGAAGTATGGCAGGTACGGATAGAACATACTCTGTTGCAGTAAAATCAAATCTTGGAACGGGTGCTACTACAACATCAAGTTCGGATATATTTAATATTTACGACTTGACAGCAAACGGCGGTAAAGTCGTTGCACTCTACAAACAAACTGCATTCAAAACGTCCGAGCTTACAGTTGCGGATAGTACCATTAACTTTGTGAATACCTGCAGTCTTGCAGCAGGTACATCAGTAAGCTCAGTGGATACAGATGGAACGAATACGGTTGTTGGCGGTATAAGCAGTTCCTATTTGCAGACCAATTATAATGGTATTTCAACTGTTTACAATGAATCTGGCAGTGAGATTGTTGTGAATGGAACGATTGTTTCGATTGTTAATCTGAATGGCACCTTTTACGTTGTTTACACGGATAATAGTGATGGAAATATAAAAGTGTCTGAAGTTGAAGAAATCGCTAATCCGGCAGTAACCAGTGCAGAATCCAATGAAACAGTGCCCAACTCATTGGAAGCAACCAGTGATAAAGACGGCACCTTGTATCTGGTAGACAAAAATGAAGCAAGTGAATATAACGGGTATGCAACGTTAAATGATTTAGACAATGCGGTTTCAGACGGTTGCGGACGTACCGCTGCTTGTATGGCAAATGTTCAGGCAAGTATACCGACAGATGAACTGCCAACCGGTACGTATGTGGTATATGCGGTTGACCAATCGAATCTGATTTCCAATCCGTCCTCGGATATCACGATTACAAATCCGGATACGACGCCTCCGGTATTAAGTGAAGTAAGAGCGAAAGCAGGGGATTCCACAATCCTGTCTGTGACAAGTAGTGAAAACGGCAGTCTGTTTATCATGGATAAATCTCAGGCTGCAAATTACAACAATTATGCGACAGAAGATGATCTGTTGAACGCAGTCGATGCAGGTTGCGGGATAGAAGCAGGGCCTGTAGCTGCTGATCAGGCATTTGAAGTGGGTGTTAATGCAATAGCAGATGGTATTTACCTTGTCTATGCCCAGGATGCGGCAGAAAATTTATCTCTGCCGTCGGAAGACGTTATTATCAGCAGCGGAGAGGCTGATCTCCTTCCAACAGCAGCGCCGACGTTAAGCGGTACAGAACAAGTTGGAAATACTCTGACGGCAGCCTCAGGATATTATGATGCAGATGGAGATGCAGAAGCAGGAACTACTTATGTGTTCTACCGGTATGACGCAGATGGCGCATCGAATGAGACCGAAGTTCAATCGGCCTCAACAACCAATACCTATACCTTGGTTTCGGCAGATGATGGCAAGGTGATAAAAGTAAAAGTTGTACCGGCGAACAGCAGAGGAACCGGAGCAGAAACAGTGAGCGAAGCAACTGGTATCATAGCAGCGGAAGGTACTTATGATACTACAGCGCCGGTTGTAAGCTTTAATGTTGCTGACGGAGAGACCGGTGTACCTGTTAATCAGCAGATCGTGATTACTTTCGATGAACCGGTTAGAAATCTGGATGACAGTGAGCTGACAGACGCGGACTTAGCATCAGATAATGATCTTGTATCTGTTATCGCTATGGAAGATATTCCGATTGAAATAGCCTATACGGCAACTGTAAATGCTGAAAAGACCAGCATAACGCTTAGCCCTGATGACGCTGGCATGGGTCAATTGGCGGAAAATACAGAATATCTGATTGCTGTAAACAATTTAGAAGATGCATCAGATAATGGGATTACGGAAACAACCTGTACGTTCCGAACAGAGAGTCCTTCCATGCTTTGGTCGGATTCCGGGTATACGGCAAATGCATCAACATTTGCGCCGGGGGATATGATTTATGTTCAAATTGATGGTATGGATATTATAGAATCAACAATTACTGTAACTGCGAAATCAGAAGCAGATACAGATGGCATTACAATCAGTATTGATAAAGATGCAGAGGATTGGTTCAAAGGATATTTCCAGGTCGTTGGAATCGCGTCGGATTCCGGAGCAGTACCTCCAAGCCTGTTGGTGGATGTCAACAATGGAGATACGGTAACCGTGGCATATGGGGCAACGGTGGCAACGGCGATTATAACCGCAGCGATGAGTGAAGAAATTACAAGTTATGAAACGTTTGATGATGTTGATGCCGGATTGGAAGGTGCAGCGGTTTATGCGGATGCGTCGGAAGTAATCTCCTACCTGGATGCAAATCTTACCCAAACAACAATCAGTGGAACGGCTCAAACAGTATCGTTGGTACTAAGCTGGGTAGATACGGACGGTTACAATTCGGCTGCGGCAGGCAGCTATACCTTTACTGCTTCTATTGGCGATTTACCGGATGGATATGTCGATGAAGTGGATACTATAACAGAAGTTACAGTAGAAGTTGTGGTGGCAGCGCCTGCGGCACCGACAGTTTCATGGACCACCCCTCAGCAAGATGGGGTTGTGCCAAAAGAAATAACGAATACTACTGTTCAGTTTGATCAGGAGATTACGGAAATCGATTTGAGCGGCATCACGATGGTATGTTCTCTGATGAGTACAAATGTACAGAACATCACCGCTTCCGTTAATGGCACTGACAGTCGAATCGTGGATATCACACATGATGCATTACCCTATAACAGCAACCTATATACTGTGACAATACCAGCAGGAGCGGTGCAGAACGCAGATAGTATTCCGAATGAGGAAATTGTATGGACTTTCAGAACGACGCCGATTATTACACCGAGAAACGAAAGCTTCAGCAATATGGACAGCGGTAAAGAGATTTCCATAACTGAACTTTATGATGCGGACGGAAATGATGAATTAAGCCATTTCATTTCGGATGACGGCACGGATTTTGTAATACGGGTTGATGATGAAGACGGATATGATACGGGTGTTATCATTTCCAAGACAGGTTCAGTTCTGGAATTGACAAATTTATCGGCTATTACAAATGTAAACCAATATATTAATTTAAGAATCTTTAGAGACTTAGATGGTTACGATTGGAACATTAGTTTGGATGTAACAACAGATCCATTCCTGGAGCTTGATGCAACTACTTTTAGTCAGAGTGCAGGAGGTGTCAGCTTCGGGGTAGTAACACTGATTGACGATCATGGAGATGATACCGTTAGATATGATTTGATTGATGATGATGGAACGGATTTCAGTTATGAATTGACAGATGGCACGTCAAACGTTACTGTAACCAATGGAGGTGCCAGCTCTACACTGAATATTTCAGATCCGTCACAGGCGGTTGATCCAGGCACTTACACTTTAATCATTACACGAAATAGCGATGGTGTTCAGTGGATACAGGAAATTACAGTTACTGAATAAATAAGTTTAATTAAGATGTGATTAAATATAAAAAAACAAAAGGGTTAAGGGCAATTGAACGCTCTTAACCCTTATTCATAGGATACATATGCTTTTATCTTGATATGATCCGATTATGGATTTTTCTTGACAGAAATAGGATGGACTGGATACAATGAAGAAAAATTATTCTGGCAGTGTGATACGTCCAATTGCTGTTTGCTTGAAGAATACGCTTGTAGAGTAAGTATGGTGAAATACTATGAAGAAAAATATAAAAATATATCATACGATTGATTTAGCTAAAATGTATGATGTTCATCCCAATACCATAAGACTTTATGAAAAGCTGAGGTTTATATCTCATGCGCAAAGAAAAGAAAACAACTACCGCATATTTGAAGAATTACATGTGTTGCAGGTAAAGGTGTGCCGGTGCATTTTCGGTTATCCTTTTACAAACAGGAGCATAAGAAAAGCTGGAAATGAAATTATGTGGGCAACAGCAAAGAAGCAGTGGGATAAAGCAAAACAATACACAGATCAGTATATAGAAATTATTGAGCAGGAAATAAGGAAGGCTCAAAATGCAGCTGAAATGTTGCGTAGCTGGGCAGAACCGGTCAAAGATAATGAAATTTTATTAGAGAATAGAATGCTATCTCGCAAGGAGGTTGCTGACTATTTTAGGGTCACAACTGAAGCAGTACGGAATTGGGAAAGAAACGGTTTAATTATTTCAGACGAAGCAGGGGAAAAAGGTGAAAGATTATATTTCCGTGCGGATTTAGGAAGAATGTGCGTTGTATATATGTTGTTACAGTCAGGATATAGTGTTGCTTCAATCCACCGAAGTCTATCAATGCATGACAAAGGTAAGACTGAGTTAGTCACATCTGCATTGAATAATCCGGATCGTGATGACCTTATTTCAGTAGGAGACCGTTGGCTTTACGAATTGAATAAACTGATGAAAGCTGCCCGGGAAATACCTCCAATCATTGAAGAAATAAAAATTCTTTTATAAACCTTACATCTATACACCACCCCCTATTTTTTGTGTTATTTTTTTTATAGAAAGAAAAAATAGGAGGTTAAAACACATGAAATCTAAAAGAACTGTTTACAATATCATAAGTTTGGACGGTCGAATCGAATGGATAAAGAATGATTTTATTTCGATGATGGAATTCTATAAACTTGCGTTTAGATGGAAAGTTGACGCAGTTTTAATGGGCAGTAATTCAATTTATGAATTGGGAGAACACGAAGATATCTCAAAGGTCGAAGTGTTTTCCAAACCGGAAGTCATCCCAATACCGGAAGAATTACAATCATTGGTATATCGTCCCAAACCTTTGCTGATTGTTCCGGACAGTTTAGGAAGGCTTGCGAATTGGACACTAATGCAAAAACAACCGTGGTTTCGTGATATTTTAGTCTTGTGTACTGAGTCAACGCCCGTAGAATATTTAGAATACCTGGGAAAAAAAGGGATAGAATGTTTGATTGCGGGGGAGAACAAAGTTGATTTCGACAAAGCATTGACCATACTCTCGGAGAAATATGGTATCAGAAGCATTCGAACAGACTGTGGAGGAAAATTAACCGGACATTTGTTGTCATGCGGATTAATTGATGAGATTAGAGTTTTAGTATCACCGCTCATAATCGGGGGCAAGGCAATAGCGAATTTTACAGAGAATTACCAAAAGGAAGAGCCGATTCGCTTAAAATTAAAAGAAACAGAATGTATTAATAGTGAATTTGTACTATTAACTTATGATGTTATAAAAGGTGGTTGGAACACATGATTGATAAGGTTTTTGACGTGATTGCAAAGGAGCGTCCGGTAGGAACGGCGGCAAACGATGAAATATTGGATATCTTGGAAAAAAGGTTTAAAGATATGAATTATTCTGTTCGGTCACTACCATTTGATTGTGTTGTTTGGGAGAAGGGGAAATCGGTTCTTACAATCAATAATCAAGTATTTGATATAGAGCCAAGTCCATTTTCAGAGTCGTATGAGGGTAGTGGAATATTGCGCATTGTTAAAACTATTGAGGAATTACAAGATACCGACTGTAACGGTGTTATCTTGATATTAGCCGGCAAACTCACGGAAAGTCCCCTGCAACCGAAGGTCTATCCTTTTTATTACCCGAAGGAACACAAATTCCTTATTTCGCTGATCGAGCAGAAGCAACCGAAAGCAATAGTTGCCGCAACCGGTAAAACTCCATTAAACGGTAAAGATCCATTTCCTCTTTTTGAAGATGGAAACTTTTTAATTCCGTCAGGAAATATTAGAGAGCAGACATTATTACAAATTGAGGCTATGGTGCATTCCGATGCGGCTGTGCATTTAACGCTAAACTCCCATAAATCACCAGCCAAGAGCCGCCAAATCATAGCGTCAAAGAAAACCGGAAAATCAGCAGGTAAAATTGTAGTTTGTGCTCATATGGATACAAAGTATAATACGCCAGGAGCGCTTGATAATGCATCTGGGGTTGCAGTGATGTTGCAGGTGGCAAAAGCATTGGAACCCACAAGATACGATATTGATTTGTTGCCGTTTAACAGTGAGGAATTCTATGGTGCATGCGGTGAACTGGAATACTTGAAACGAATTGATCGGGAACGAGATCGGATTGTCCTCATGGTAAATATTGATTCCCCGTGTCATAAAGGTGCTCAAACTGCAATTTCGGTTTATAATCTAAAGGATAGTATGAACCAAATTACGAATCGTGTAATGAACAGAAGTTCCAGAATTACGAAAGGTCAAGAGTGGTATGCCGGAGATCATACCCCTTTTATAGCCCGTGGAATCCCTTGCTTAGTGGCAACATCATCAGATTTTTTCAGCGGAGCGTTGGAATACGCCCATACACCAAAAGATACATTAGACACGATTGATTTTGATATGGTGAATAATACAGCGAAGTATTTAGTTGAAGTGATTACTGTTTTTTCTGCTCAAGTGTGTGATTAAAAAAGTGACGATTCGATTAAGGATTTTGCTTGACAGAAATGGGATGGATTGGATACAATGAAGAAAAATTAAGAAGGAAAGGAGAATGACTTATTCAGTTAACAAAATCATTAGAGCTGGTTTGTTATGCATAGCAAAGGCTATTACATGATGAACTGCTGAAATGGAATAGCCTTTGCTCAATCCTAGGAAATAACGTTTAGGAGGAGCATAATGGCTTATAAACGAGCAACAGATCTATTACCTGAAAACCTGCTTCAAGCAATACAAAAGTATGTGGACGGAGAATATATTTATATTCCACGCACAGATTGCAATAGAAAAAAGTGGGGAGAAACGACAGAAACAATGCAGGATCTTTTTTTACGAAACGCGGAGATTTATGCAAAGTATCAACATGGCGTTTCTGTGAAAGAGTTGGAAAATACCTATTATTTGTCAGGTAAAACCATCTACAAAATAATTTCTGATATGAAAACGAATGAATATTAAATAAGGTGCCATGAGTAATTGAGGTGACCCCTATAAGTTAGACTTTATAGCGTAGTAGTAATTTTCAACTGCTACGCTATTTCTTTATGCTACTTGGAGATTGAGTCTGTATTCAATAGGACTCATCCATCCAAGAGATTCTTTGATTCTTTGTTCGTTATAATATTTTATATACCTTTCAATTGATAATTTCAATTCCTCATAACTATAATATACAACTCCATAATACATTTCCTGTTTCATAATTCCAAAGAAATTTTCCATAACAGAATTGTCATGACAGTTTCCTTTTCGTGACATACTTTGAAATATTTTATTGGATTTTAAAGTATATACATAGCTCTTCATCTGGTATGCCCATCCTTGATCCGAATGAAATGTTCTTCTGTATTTACAATCTTCAGTAATATTTATAACTTCGCTTAACGTATTCATAATGTTTATTGCAGAAGGTTTTTGTGAAATCCCATAGCTAAGAATTTCGCGATTATAAAGATCCATAAATGGATCAAGATATAGCTTCCTGATTAACATTCTTCCTCTTTCGTCAATTTCGTAGTATTTAAATTCTGTTGTGTCGGTAGTTATTTTCTGATGAGGAACATTTGTATTAAATCGACGATGGATTCTATTCGGAGCCACAGTTCCAACCTTTCCCTTATAGGAACTGTACTTTCTACTCTTACGTGTAAATGAAGTTACCTGAATCCCAAGTTTTTGCACAAGACGTTGGACTTTCTTTTTATTTACGATTATTCCATGTTTACGCAGTTCTCCATAAATTCTGCGATATCCAAAATCTTTGTGTTGACTACGTATTTCCAGAATCATTGTTTCTAATGTTTGGTCGTATTTCCGTTCAAATCGCTTTTGCCAATACATATATGTGGCTTTAGGAAATCCAGTAATTGCGAGAATATCTTTTAATTTGAAGGATCCTCGGAGGCTGTGGATGATTCTCGCTTTTTGTTCTGAGATGTTCCCTCTAAACGCAGCCTCCTCAGTTCTTTTAAATATGCATTTTCGATTCTTAATTTTAAATTTTCTTCTTCGAGTCGTTTAAGATACTCTGATTCAGTATCTATACTTTCGTTGAATTTCGGTTTGACATCTTTTGGTCTTTGATGTGATATAACATAATTGTAACACCATAGTCTAATAAGATATAATCTTATTAAATGAAGGAGTTAACATTATGAAGCACCAACCACACTACGAAACAGAATTTAAGAAGAAAATTGTACGTCTCCACTTAGAAGAAGGACGTACCCTGGTTAGCCTATCTGAAGAGTATGGTGTATCTAAAGCCAGCATTTCAAATTGGGTTAATCAGTTCCGTGAAGAATGCCAAATAAATAAGGAAGCCAAGGAAGACTATGATTACATGAAAGAGAACCTTCGCCTACGCAAAGAATTAACAGAGCTTCAAAAGGAAAATGACTTCTTAAAAAAAGCGGCGGCGTTCTTTGCGAAGGAAATCGATTAGAGGCTTATCGATTCATTCAGGAACATTCTAAAACATTAGGAACCAGATGGCTTTTACGTCGGTTACATATATATCCAAATGCATATTATCACTTTCTTAAAAACAAGAAAGCCAGTTATTATGCGCAAAAAGAGGAAGCATTTAGGATGATAACCACTCTTTATCATGAACACGGCGGTGTGGACGGATACAGAAGTATCCGTGTATTTTTAGCACGTAAAAATATCATCCTGAGTAATCCCACAGTTCATAAATACATGAATAAAGAACTTCATTTATATTCAATCGTCCGCAAAAAGAATTACCACTATGAGAAAGGCAAAGCACATAAGGTTTTCCCGAATCTCATTAACCAGAAATTCTTAGCAGAAGAGATAAATCAAAAATGGTGTACTGATTTTACATATCTTTTCCTGACTGATGGCAGCAAGAGGTACAACTGCTCTATTTTGGATCTGCATGACCGTAGTATAATTGCAAGCATCACTGATAAGCAGATTACCAGTGATTTAGCGATTCGTACTCTGAAGAAAGCCCTGAACTCGCAGCCATATATAAAAGGCAAATTAATTCTACACAGCGATCAGGGGTCGCAGTATACCTCAAAAGCATTTACAGAATGCTGTGAATCCGTTGGTATCAAACAAAGCATGAGTAAAGCCGGTTATCCATATGACAATGCCCCAATGGAGCGTTATTTTAATACATTAAAAAACGAATTGATCAACTTGCATTACTATCATAATGATGAAGAGCTCAATACTGCCGTAGAGGACTTTGCATACACATGGTACAACCATGTAAGGCCACATATGTTCAACAGTTATAAAACACCTTATGAAGCAAGGTATGCAGCATAAAAAAATTAGGCAAAGGTGTTACAAAAATGCTTGACCATTACACTTGACACTTTTGAACGCCTTCCCTTCCGTTTAGGTTTCAATGCATCAGGGCCAGCAATTCGAAAGTCATTTACCCATTTAGTAATTAACGGCGGGTTATTCATTCCCAAACTTAGAGCTAACTCCTGATATGAAACTTCTGTTGTTAAATATAACTCTACTACATGAAGCTTAAAATCAAAAGAGTAAGTTTCATTTTTACGAGACCGCAATAATCCGTCTGAGCCGTATTCTTTATAGGCAGTAACCCAACGCTTTATAGGCCCAGAGTCTGGAATACCATATTTGTTGGCTAAATACCCATAACTACCATTATTGCTCAAATACGCTTGAACAATTTTTTTCTTAAATTCAAAACTATACTTTGCCATAAAAAACTGACCTCCCATAAGTTAGATTTTTTGGTCTAACTTATGGGGGTCAGTTCATAATAGCTCATGGTGCTTTTTTGTTTCTGAAATGTTTGGGAGAAAAATTTCACAGATTAATTTGATATAATGAAAGACGTTAATCAATCAATCTTGTAGATTTTACTATGGAGACTTTTATGAACAAAAATTATAACACATTAGAATTTAATACGATACTTGCAGAACTGGCTGATTTTGCACTTTCGCAAAAAGCAAAAGAAAAGTTATTATTATTAAAGCCATCTTTCAGTGAACGAGAATGTAACAATAAAATGCAAGAGACAACAAGTGCATTTAAAGTATTGGAGAGTTTAGGCACACCTCCGCTTACTTCTATGCCGGAACTGGATAAAATTATAGATTTCACACAAAAAGGTTTTATGTTGAATCCCGAACAACTTTTAAGTATTTGTTCTTTTATAACTTCTTGTAAGCGTATGAGAAGTTATCTAAAGAGAGCGGAGTTCCTTGACGTAAGTATTTGCTCTTATGGAAATGCGTTTTATTCTCTGGAGGAACTTTATGAAGAAATCAACCGCTCTATTAGGAATGGAGTCGTTGATAGTGAAGCTTCTGCTGATTTGCGTGGAATACGCAGAAAAATTGAAAATATGAAAGCCTCCGTGAAAGTGAAACTGGAAGGAATCCTGCGTAATCATGGAAATTGGTTTGAAGATGGATATATTTCTGTGCGTAATGGAAGATTTGTTTTACCGGTGAAGAATAAATATAAAAATCAGGTGGCAGGTACTGTAATTGATACATCAAAGACTGGCGGCACTTGTTTTGTTGAGCCTTCCGTTATTAGAAAATTGCAAGAAGAATTAGCAAATTTGCAAATTGAAGAGGATAATGAAGTCCGAAAAATATTATATACTTTAACCGCGTTAGTAGATAGCAATATCAATGAACTGAAAATTAATATTGAGTGTATGGAAACATTAGATTTTATGTTTGCAAAAGCAAAGCTGTCTCTGGAAATGAATGCGATTCCTGTACCCATTACCACAGGGAGAAAATTAATGATTAAGCAAGGCCGACATCCATTGTTAGAATCAGATGTTTGTATTCCGTTAGATTTCGAAATTGGCGGAGAGGTAAATGGCGTTGTGATAACAGGACCGAATACTGGAGGAAAGACGGTAGCTCTTAAAACTGTTGGACTGTTATCTCTTATGGCACAAAGCGGACTTCATGTACCGGTAGGGAAAGGGAGCATATTTTGTATGCGCATCAATGTTTTGTGTGATATTGGTGACGGGCAAAGTATAGCAGAAAATTTATCCACTTTTTCAGCACATATTCAAAATATTATTGATATACTCAAGAATGTGTCTGACGAAAGTCTTGTTTTATTGGATGAATTGGGTTCGGGAACAGATCCTGCGGAAGGAATGGGTATCGCAATTTCAATTTTAGCGGAATTAAATCGAAGAAATTGTTTGTTTGTTGCAACGACTCATTATCCTGAAATAAAAGAATTTGCAAATAATGAAAAAGGTTTGATGAATGCAAGAATGGAATTTGACCGGGAAAGTTTAAAGCCTTTATATAAATTGCAGATTGGTGAAGCAGGGGAAAGCTGTGCTTTATATATCGCAAAAAAATTGGGATTCCCAGGCCATATGTTAGCAAGAGCAGAAAAAGAAGCTTATCATAGGAATTCCGATGAAAATTACAGCTCCAATATAGTTTTTGAAGAAGAAAGCAACCAATCAGAAGGGGTTTTCAGAAATAGAATCAAAAAGGATATGGCAAAAAAATCTGAACCGTCTCATAGTGAACAATTTCATGTAGGTGATAGTGTTAGGATTCATCCCGAAAACGAAAATGGAATCATATATAAAAAGACAAATGATAAGGGTGAAATTGGCGTGCAAATAAAAGGGATCAAGCAATTGATCAATCATAAACGAATTCAGTTGGTGGTGCCTGCAAGTGAGCTATATCCTGAAGATTATGATTTCTCGATTATTTTCGATACAAAAGAAAATCGTAAGGCAAGACATGATATGGACAGAAAATATGCGCCTGATGCAGTAATAAAATATGATGATCAATAACAGTATTTGCCCCAATCTTGTGTATATTTTGAAGAATTTGATTGCTATGGCCTAAGAAATGTTATATGATATATGAAATAAATATTCGGGAGCTTGTGTGTACAGGCTGAGAGGAAGCAGTAGCTTCGACCGTACCTGATTTGGATAATGCCAACGTAGGGAATAACATTTATGAAAGTTTATGGGATGCGCTGCGTTGATCGGTGCGTCCCATTTTTTTTTAGTATAAGGAGTGAAAATGTATATGTTAAACATTAAGAAACTAACGTTAGCAGGGATATTAGTTGCAGTAGGCGTGGTATGTTCAACCTTTTACATACCAATCGGCGTGGCGAAATGTTTTCCGATTCAACATTTCATTAACGTACTGGCAGGTGTGCTGTTAGGCCCCTTCTATGCAGTAGGAATGGCGTTTGTTACTTCGCTGATGCGAGTGATGCTTGGTACCGGTAGTTTATTGGCTTTTCCGGGAAGTATGTGCGGTGCTTTGTTATGCGGCTTGCTATATAAATATACAAAAAACATGAACATGGCATTTGCCGGCGAGGTGTTTGGAACGGGAATTATTGGTGCGATTTTAGCGTTTCCGATCGCGAGTTTGTTTTTATCAAAAACAGGGGCAATCTTTGGATTTGTAATTCCGTTTGGTTTAAGCTCATTGGTTGGTGCAGCAATTTCACTTGTATTTTTAGGAGCACTGAAAAAAACAGGCATATTGAATTCATTAAACCTAGAAACATATGACCATCCTATGTAAAAAACTGAAAGGCGAAGGTTTTAGAGATTGTTGCGTAACGATTAAATGAGACCGTTTCAAAGTGTAAACCTCTTGGTTGATGTAAAATAAAGGAATCAGTCAGGAGGTTTTTAAAATGGAAAGAAGAAACGAAAGAGTTCAGAGGAGGTTTGCTTACACTAACATTGTAACTTTTTCGTAATGATTTTTAATTATTTTGTAAAGCACTGAAACTCAAAATTTGATATGCTGAAAAGGAAGAAACGGCGATGATGGGAAAAAATCCGAAGCCAGACATAAGTGGAGAGTGAAGACAATATGAATTGCAACAAGAAAACGAATCAATCGATGTTACACCAAGAAGGATTGGGATCGGATTCCATCAGTTATATACCGGGATTGGACGGGCTAAGGGCTTTGGCGGTGTTTGCCGTGATTGCTTACCATCTGAATCTGTCTTGGGCGCCGGGCGGGCTTTTAGGGGTAAGCCTGTTCTTTGTGCTGTCCGGGTATTTGATCACCAATATCCTGCTGACACAATGGAATCAATCAGGAGCGATTGATTTGAAAGGTTTCTGGCTGCGCCGGGCTCGGAGGCTGCTGCCGGCTCTTTTTGTGATGCTGGCAGGCGTAATATTCTGGGTTACGTTTTTTGCTCCGGAACGGTTGGCGGCATTGAAGCAGGAAGCACTGTCCGCGATATGTTATACCAGCAACTGGTATCTGATCTTACATCAAGTATCCTATTTTGAACGCTTCGGTCCGCCGTCACCTCTGGGGCATCTCTGGTCGTTGGCGGTAGAAGAACAATTTTATCTATTCTGGCCGCTTCTTTTGGGATTGGGGCTGCGCTTTTTTCGGCAGCGAAAATGGGTTATCAGGGGAACGGTTGTCATCGCGTTGATTTCGGCTGCAGCGATGGCACTGATTTATATACCGGGTCATGACCCCAGCCGGGTATATTATGGAACGGATACACGTGCGTTTGCTTTACTTGTGGGGGCGGTACTGGCGATGGCGTGGCCCAGCCGGAAGATTTCTGATCTGTCCGGACAAAAGAGACTGGCACTCGATGCGGCAGGAAGCATGGGATTGCTGGTTGTACTATTGATGATCTGGAAAACGAACCAATATCAGACCTTTCTCTATCAGGGTGGACTCTTGCTTTTCTCTGTCGCGGCGGCTTGTTTGGTGGCGGCACTGTCTCACCCGGCCAGCTGTATGGGGAGGTTGTTCGGATGGAGACCATTGCGATGGCTTGGGGAGTGTTCCTATGGGATTTACTTATGGCATTATCCGGTCATTGTGCTGACAAGTCCCGCTGTGAATACAGAAGGTACGGATTTTTCACGTACGTTCTGGCAAATTGCGGCAAGCATTGTTTTAGCTGCTTTGTCTCGCTATCTGATCGAGGAGCCGATCCGATACGGACGACTGAAACGATCTCGAAGGCGAACGTCAGAACTTCAATGGTGGCGGAGACCACTGGCAATCAGTGCAAAATCTCTGGTTAGTGTATTGCTGATATTTTTGGTATTATTTGCGACCGCCAATGAAATTACGCAGGTTTCGGCAGAAGATTTATCGGAGAATGATGTGAGTGCAAAACAAGATCCTGTGATTGCAGAACAATCCAAAGAACCTGAGAAGCAGCCGCAAGTTTCCGAAATGCCAGATCAAAAGATGGGCAAGGAAGAATTTGAAGAAAAGAAGGAAGGTCTTGCAGCGAACAGGAAATCAACTGAGGCAGATCAGCAGAGTGACATGAATGGGGAAGGAATTACGGTGATTGGAGATTCTTTAATAATCAATGTGGAACCTGTTTTACAAGAACGTTTGCCTGGCATTGTCATTGATGCAAAAATTGGCAGACAGATGCATCAGGCTCCGGATGTTATTTCCGGGCTTCAAAATGAAGGTAAGCTTGGGAAAATGGTGATTATTGAATTGGGAACAAATGGTTCGTTTACGGAAAAACAGTTGATGAAGACCTTAGATTCCTTGGCAGGAACGGAGAAGATCGTTCTGGTGAATACGCGTGTGCCGAGGCCTTGGGAATCGGTGGTGAATGAGACGCTGATAAAGGTGACGGAGTGCTACTCGAATACTAAGATGATTGATTGGTATTCAGCCAGCAGCGGCCATGATGATTATTTTTATCCGGACGGTGTTCATCTGAACAAAACGGGTGCAGAAGCTTATGGCGAAATAATGATCGAAGCATTAACTTCCAGTGAGAACGAAGAACAATAATCGTGGTATAATAATAAAAAAGTATGAATGACGAAATCGGAGATTTCCTATGTTATGATATTTGACTTATTGGGTGCGAACCATGTAAAAAAAACCAAAGGGATGAGAATATGCATGATA
The DNA here is from genome assembly GCA_963665645.2 of Anaerovoracaceae bacterium. Taxonomy (GTDB): domain Bacteria; phylum Bacillota; class Clostridia; order Peptostreptococcales; family Anaerovoracaceae; genus Anoxybacterium. The sequence continues at coordinate 704,597 of CAXXQN010000007.1, forward strand.
ATAATAAGATAAAAGTATTAGTTGTTGAAGATGAGGCTTCGATTCGGAGTTTTATCACGCTCAATTTGGAGATGGCTGGATATGAAGCCGGAGAAGCGGAGAGCGGGGAGGAGGCACTGGATTTACTCATGCCGTTCCTTCCTGATGTGGTTGTATTGGATCTGATGCTGCCCGGGATAAACGGACTGGAAGTTTGTCAGCATATTCGTGAAGCCGTGCCGGAATCGCTCATCATCATGCTTACAGCCAAGGGACAGGATACAGATAAAATTATGGGTCTTGAACTGGGAGCTGACGATTATATGGTCAAGCCCTTTAATCCATTTGAATTAATTGCCAGAATCAAAGCGATGCTAAGGCGCCGGAACCGTTTTGAAACTGGGAAAAAGGACTATATTTACGGTGACCTGCGCCTGGATATTGCCGCCAATAAGCTGCTCAAGAACGATGCGGAAGTGGAGCTAACCCCTACGGAATATTCTTTGCTAAAAATGTTTATGGAGAATCCGGGAAAAGCTTTAAAAAGAGATGAGATGTTGGATGCTGTCTGGGGAGAAGATTATTTTGGTGATACGAAAACTTTAGATGTTCATATTAGGCGGCTCAGGGAAAAAATCGAAGACAATCCGTCCGATCCCCGGCATATTAAAACAGTTTGGGGTTCCGGTTACAGGTGGCAGCCGGAGCAAGACGGGAGGCTTCCATGAAAGGGATCAGAGGTAGACTGACGGCAAATTTTATGATCGTAATTCTGGTTTCGGTGGCCATTTTGGAAGTGCTGCTAATCTATACGGTTCAGCAAAATTACTATGGTAGCTTAAGAGGAAACCTAACGAACCAGGTTAAAATTAGCGCAGATATGTATTCTAAATACTATTCCGATACTTCGCTGGAAGATAATATCCTGTATAATGTTGATGCATTTTGGAATCAAAGCAATGCCGAAGTAGAAATTGTCGACCGGAACGGGAAGATTGTCATGGATTCGTTGGGGACGATTCCGGGACAAGGAGAGCCCAAGGATGATATTCGGGATGCCTTAGATGACAAGATGGGGGTCTGGGTGGGAAAATTAAACGGACAGAAAGTCATGGCCGTAGCTTATCCTTTGAAATCGGATGGACAAATTGTAGGAGCCTTACGTCTGATTGCATCCACTGATGCCATTGACCAAGACATTCGGAATACAATACAAATTTTTATCACCATCGGTCTTTTTGTTGTTCTGATCGTAGGGTTACTCAGTATCTTTTTAGCTAACTCCATTCTTGTACCCTTGCGGGAAGTAACAACCATTGCCGAGAGTATGGCGGCAGGCAATTTTCTAATTAAGAGCAGGAAAAAGCGGGATGATGAGATCGGCAAGCTTTCAGATACTTTGAACTACATGGCTGATGAAATTACAAAAAAGGAGAAGCTGAAAAATGATTTTATATCTTCCGTTTCCCACGAATTGCGTACTCCGTTGACCTCTATTATGGGCTGGGCGATTACGTTGCAAAGAGAAAAGTTCCAGCAGAAAGAAATGCTGAACGATGGACTGGGTATTATTGCAAAAGAGAGTGAACGGCTTACTCAGATGGTGGAGGAACTTCTTGATTTTTCTAAGTTTATTTCTGGTAGGATTAAACTTGAATATGAAACAGTCAATTTGGCTGATCTTTTGGAACATATTCGAAAACAGCTTACACCAAGGGCTGTCCGGGAAAATATCGATTTTACCGTTGTTTATCCGGAAAATCTGCCCGATCTGTTTTCGGATGCCAATCGTTTGAAACAGCTATTTATCAATATTTTAGATAATGCATTAAATTTTACTGCTGCAGGAGGATTTGTCCGTTTTCAGACTGAAGCTTCCGAAAAAGAATATACGTTTACGATTTCGGACAGCGGGTGCGGTATTACTGCTGAGGAGCTGCCGATGGTGAAAGAAAAGTTTTATAAAGGCAAGAGCTCCCACTCCCAAAATGGGATCGGTTTATCCATCTGTGAAGAGATTGTGACTCTGATGGGGGGGCGGATGGAAATAAGCAGCGAGGTCAATGTGGGGACCACCGTCGTCATTACTTTGCCCAAAGAGGTGCGATCCAATGGTTAAAAAATGCTTGCTTCTGTTGATTTCATTGTTGTTTCTTATTCTTAGCGGATGTACCCAATCTGGCACATCGGCAGGTAAGATCACACCGCCGTCCAACCAGGTTTGCCCGCTTGAAGGGAAATGGACAGTGCTTCAAGAATTGAATACAAATGGCGATACGGAAGAAGTAACGCAGCAATGGGTAGGGAGTCATGTCCAGTTTGATGTAGGTGCCGTTGCATTCGGCGGACACGTGTGGGATAATCTTTCCTATAAAATTAAAAGGGTAAACACGGATGATTATTTAATGACAAAATATATACCCTTTTGCGATATTTCTATACCAGAAAACCAGAAAGTCGATATCATTACCGTTTACGCGGCTTCCAATTTTCTGGGCGAGGTTATGAAGCTTGACGATAAAAGCGTGATTTTCTCTGTGCAAAACAAAGAACTTTTATTGAAAAAAGTTTCGGATCAGGCGGACAGCAAGCTGGGCGCAGCCAATGCAAATACTCAGAATCTGAACCCGGATGGCGATAAGGGAACTTCCGGCATCCTGTTGGGATTGAGGGCACCTTCTGGTACGGGTTATACTTACCGGACCCTTTGGATTTCTGCCGATCATCATCAGCTTCATTCGGTACTGGCGGTCGAACAGCTTTTTTTCCCACGAACCAGCGGGTTTTGGGAACTCAATGTCCAGGATACCGCTGCCGGCGGAAAAACAGGTAATCAACTGACGGCTCGCAATGTGTCGGTAAAGGCGCTGGAAATGAAGAAAGAAAAAGAAGAAGTGGGGGATGAAGTCTGTACTGAGTCGGCGATAAGAATCATTGATTATATTGGTAATGATTATGTGGCTATTGAGAAAAGTACTGACGGTGTGAATCAATTACAGGTGCTGCCAGTCGACAAACTGTCGTCAACCACAGAAATCAAGGTATCTGATTTGCTTGGGGACAACGGACTCAATACTTTTTTGAGCGCAAGGGAACAGGCTGTTTCCGATTTAAGAGACAAAGGCGCTACCTTGATTGACAGAGATGAGTCAGGGAAGAATTTCGGCCTCGTAAGGAAAAACGGCCATTGGATTTTTGTGGGAAGGATCAACTATCAAAGTAACAAAACGTTTGCACAAAAAGACTTTGACGTCAAGATCATCCCGCCGTCCAATTTGATTTTTTATGATACCTTAGTTTTAAACTGGCATAATATCAAAGACCGGGTTCCGGATGCATTGGATGCATTTACTTCGCCCAATAAAGATATCGTTCTGGTGAAAACGAAAAATAAATTAACGGTTTATACGATCGGCGTAGAACAATTATCGGAAAATCCTTTGGCGGAGATTGATCTGCAGGAAGGAGCGAACGTAATTATGGCCGAGTGGGCGGTGGGGTCTTACGTTGAGAACTGGGAAAACTCATTTCTTTCTTATGGAGCCCAAGCTTTATCAAGTACTTCTGTTCGAATACGCTGAGTTTCAAAACCAGAATCTCTTTCGATTAAAGCGCAAGGATTTTGACTGTTTTACTCAAAATCCTTGCAAACGAACTACTTGCTTTTTACATATGCATGAATCGGCTTTACCATATAGGCATTATCCGGGAAGTGATTGGTTGTAATATAGCCGGGAGTACTGTCAATCAGCTGAGGGATACGGTTTACAATGGTAGCACAGGTGAGCTCAACCGTTGCCGGGCGATTGACAATGATCGTTGTTTCTGGTTCGCCATAAAGAGTCCATTCATTTTTATCGAATTCATCCGGTGCATATACTTTCCCGATGCATTCTGTTTCAAGGGTAATGCCTTCTGCAGTTTCGGTAGTAACGATAGCTGACATACCGGTAGCATATCCTGCTTTGATGGTTATGCCCAGTGTTGAAGAATGCAGATCTTCTTTATAAGTATGAGGTATACATTTCTGTGTCTGAGAGATGATCGTAAGTCCCAGCTTGCTGCATAGCCAGCCATTCTGGTTCCACATATAGGAAGGAATATATTCTCCCTTTTCTACAAGGGATTTTATTTTGTCGGAAGAAAGGCTGTTATAGTTGCCGATTTCCTTTTCAAACTCGTTAAGAGACAGACCTGCTCCGTGTCCTTTTGCCAGAGCGATTCCATAATCTTCTACGTTATAGCTGCTGCTGCCTTTGATTTTGATGATCTTAACAGAAGAACCTGCGAGATTGGTTACCATCGTTCCCCAGAACAAATCAGGATATCCGCTGCCGCAAATGGTACACCCACCTGCTTTTGCTATTTCATCCAACTCTTTGGTGATATCGGGGGAGGAATTCCAGGGATAAAGTGATTCTTCACAGGTCGATATTGCATTCACTCCGTTGCGAGCGCAAATCGTGAAAGCTTCTTTTAACTCGGCCATGGTGCTGCGGGTAGCGATAATGCAAACATCCGGTTTTGTTGTTTTAAGAATAGCATCAGCATCGGAAGCGTTTGATATCTTAACGCCAACGGGAGCTGTACCCATGATTTGTCCAACGTCTTTGCCGATCAAAGCAGGATTCATATCAAATGCAGCAACCAGTTCCCCGCCCTTTTCTATTGCATAGCGTATCAAATAAGCACTCATTTTCCCACAGCCATACTGTGCAACTTTTACATTACGATTCATAAATTTACCTCCATCTCGTTTTTTATTATGATTAAAGTCAGCGTTCCTCTTTAGTATAAAGTTTATTGTTAGGACAATGTCAATCCTTAATAATTGCGTGTTTTTGATAAAAAATATTTTCGAAATATGTCGCGCTATGGAAATAACGGGGATCTGGATTGAATTATTGATTGTATGGTAAGATTGCAACTTTATAGTAAGAATAAAGCATTGTGGCAGATCATGCGCTCCTTTTGGTTATTCACTTAGGTTTAAATTCTGTTACACAATGTAAAGAATAGGAATATCGGGAAGTTTTCTCAAAAGCTCTTCTCTTAAAAACGACTCGGCTTCTGTACGACCATCCTGACGGTAGCAATATCTACCCCGTCCTCTTCCGGTCATCAGATTTTTGTCGTACAGATTGACAGCTTTTGGAAAAGCTTCTTCATTAATCGCACGATGAACAAAGCTGTAAGTCATGAAAATGATTTCGATAAACAGATTTTTTTTAGTCTCAGGAAGAAGTTTTGCTTCTAATTGATCGATCAGATCTGCATAGAGTTCTTTCCATCCCTCTAACAGGACAATCGGTGCAATCAGCAGTCCCACTTTATATCCGGCTTCCCCCAATTGGTTTATGGCGGTGATACGCTTATCCAGAGAGGAGGTTCCAAATTCTACTTTCGTAATGACTGTTTGCGGGTTTACGCTCATTCTTGTTATAATCCGACCTCTGTGATTGAGAGGCAGGATTGGATCAACCATATGAAATTTGGTAGGAAAGGTAAGAAAGCCTCGTTCTTTTTCGGCAAAATTTTCAATAGTCCATTCTAAATTATTCGTTATTGTGTTTTCAAGAATCAAATCGCTGTTGCTACCGATTTCAAAAGTCAGTTCCTTATCGGAATTTCTTGCGATTTTTATTATTTTATCCAGCATTTTCTCCCGATTGACAAAGAGTCTTAAATACGAGCACTTATTGTAATTGCAGACCAGATAGCAGTATAAACACATGGCACTACAACCCGATGAGGTATACGGAACCAAAAAATCAGATACTTTTTGATTGGGGACATATTTATGGGTCTTTCTGACTCCTACGATAAGAAATCTTTTCATACGTGCAAATTCCTTGTTTGGATTTTTTCTGAGCTCCTCAATATTATTATGGCTTTCAATAGGAATCCATGGAATTTCGCTATATTTTTCTTTTAATTCTTTTCCGAGATCATACTCCAAAGCAGGAGGCTCGTAAAAAATTTGTTCCGGAAACATTATATCACCTCTCATCTTCTTATTATTTCACGATAAGATCCAAATATGCGGAACGTAAATGTAAAAACACGAACAATTCTGATGACTTGATAAAAAATGTTCCGGGAATTGGCGAAAAAATGAGGTTTTTATCAAAAAAAAGTATATATTTTTTTAAAAATATATGATAATCTATCATAAAATATTATTTTTCAATATTTTTAAATCCACCAATATAAAATTCGACAAGATACAAACTGCAGGACGGGAAACCTGGTTCGCCAGTAATGGTCGGGGTATCTTAAATTATTTTATTGGAGGTTTTTTTATGCAAAAAAACAGGAACAACTTAACTCAACTCATCCGTGCGGGAAGAGGGATAACTCCTGCACACACGGTTGTACTTCATGGAACCTTGGTAAATGTTATGTCAAGTGAGATTTACAAGGCGGATGTGGCAATCTATGAAGATACAATTGTAGCGATTGGCGACGTAAGCGGCTATATTGGGCCTGACACACAAACAATTGATGCAACAGGCAAATATTTGGTACCGGGACTGATTGATGGGCACATCCACAGCGAATGCAGCAAGCTTAGCATAACAAGCTTTGCGAAAGCTGTGGTACCCTGCGGAACAACAAGTATTATCTCAGGGCTGGACGAGTATATCGCTGTTTCCGGTTTGGAAGGCTTGCAAGAAGTTTTTAAAGAGGTGAAGGCAAGTCCTTTAAAAGTTTTCTGGGGCGCACCTTATAAAACGCCTTATACCTTCCCTCAGTCGACGGTTGCCTTTAACTTCAATAAGGAAGTGCATGAAACGGTACAGCAATGGCCGGAATGCTACGGTGTTTGGGAAACAGTACGTGAGTATGTGCAGGAAGAAGACGAAGATACACTGGGTGCAATCGAACAGGCATCAAAAAATCGTTTGCCTGTATTTGGATGTGCACCAATGGCAAGAGGCACAGAGCTAAACGGTTACCTCTGTGCAGGTGTCAGACTGGATCATGAAAGTTATGATCATGAAGAAGTGGTAGAAAAAATGCGGAATGGGATGCACATGGTTATCAGAGAATCATCGGTTACCCATTTTCTGAAAGAGAATATCAGAGCAGTTACCGAAGTGAATCCCGCCTTTGCGCGCCGTGTCAGCTTTTGTACAGACGATGTGACAGCAACAGATGTTTTGCAAAAGGGACATGTAGACAATCTTGTGAGATTAGCGATTGCGGAAGGGGTCGACCCAATGACTGCGATTCAAATGGCTACGATCAATAGTGCGGAGGCCTATCGAATCGATCATCTGGTGGGTTCAATTTCACCGGGAAGAATTGCTGACATTCTACTGATTGATAGCCCCGAAACATTTTGTGTAGAAGCGGTGATTACAAATGGACACCTTACGGCACAAAATGGAAAATTGACTTATGATCTGAAAGCTCCTGCAAGAAGCAGTGCGCTCAGTGGGGTATTAAAATGTAAAAAAACTTCAAAAAAAGATTTTGAATATAAAGTAAATATAAAAAACGGACAAGCGAAGGTACTTTCCATGGATGTAAAAGGGCCTTTCGTAAGAAAAAGAAGAGATGTTATTTTGAAGGTAAAAGATTCTGTTGTACAACCGGATACGGAGCAAGATGTTCTCATGGTTTCTGTTCTGGAACGTTTTGGACGTAACGGCAATCAATCTTTGGCATTTTGCTCAGGATGGAATCTGAAAAAAGGTGCAATGGCTTCCTCCGCAGCACCGGATGACAATAACATCATCGTGATGGGAGCAGAAGCACAAGATATGTCTATCGCAGTCAATCACCTGATTGAAAATGGTGGCGGACAAGTTGTAGTTGCGGATGGAAAAGTGATAGAATTTCTTCCATTGCCTGTCGGGGGAATTGCCAGCGATTTAGAACCGGAAGAAATTGCTGAGCGGGAAAGCTTGCTTGCCAAAGCAGCGAATCTGCTTGGCTGCAGCTTGCCGGAGCCGCTTATGTATATGTTCTTTTTACCGATAACAGCGATTCCTGACTATGCGATCACAGATGTAGGTCCGGTTGATTGTCTCGCGTTAACGACATTTAATCCAATTCTTGAACTAATTCAAGATAAGTAGGGTAAGGAGATGCAGAGGATGGAAAAAAAACAACTGAAGAAGCTGATTGATATTGCAGCAGGAAGAATTCCCGCGGATCTTGTGATAAAAAATTGTAACGTTGTAGATGTATATAATGCCGTCATCATAAAAGGGGATATTGCACTTTGTGACGAGATGATTGCTGGCGTAGGAAAATATGAAGGATTGCATGAGATCGATGCAAAAGGTCAATATGCAGCACCGGGTTTTATTGACAGCCATATTCACGTAGAATCTTCCTATGTCAGCCCGGAGGAACTTGGCAGGCTTGTTGTGCCCCATGGCACAACTACAATGATTGCAGATCCTCACGAAATTACCAATGTATGCGGTCTTAGCGGTTTAAACTATATGATAGAGGCATCCAAAGGAACTGCCTTAGACATCAAATGGATGCTTCCTTCCTGCGTACCGGCGACACCTTTTGAACATGCGGGAGCAGTGATCAATGCAGCGGATATGGAAGAGCCGATCCAACACGAAACAATTCTTGGTTTAGGAGAATTCATGGATTTTCCCGGTGTAATCGGTGCAAATGAAAATATTTTAGATAAGCTGCTTGTTGCAATAAAACAAAGGAAGCTGATTGATGGGCATAGCCCGGGGGTGACCGGAAATGCACTGAATGCCTATGCGGCAGCCAGAATTCATACCGATCATGAATGTTCCACGGTAGAAGAAATGCATGATAGAATCGCTCGAGGCATGTATGTTTTGCTTCGCCAGGGGTCAGCCTGTCATAATCTCAAGGAGCTGCTGAAAGGAGTGACGCAGCATAACAGTAGAAGGTGTCTTTTTTGCGCAGACGATTGCCAGCCAAAAACTCTTTTAAGTGTAGGGCATCTTGATAATCATTTGCGTATTTGTGCAGAAGAAAAAATTGATCCAATGATTGCAATACAAATGGCCAGTCTGAATGCAGCAGAATGCTTTGGACTTTCGGACAGAGGTGCGATTGCACCGGGATTAAGGGCAGATATCGTACTTTTGGATAATCTGAAAGATTTCAATGTGCAAAAAGTATGGATTGCAGGACAGTTGGCAGCAGCAGAGGGGAAATATCAATTACCGATTCATTGTAAGGATATTTCGGAAACAAAAGGGAGTTTTCATGTGAAGGATTTTTCGAAAGAAAAGCTAAACTTGAAAATTCGCTCAGAGAAGGCACATGTCATTCAAATTCTTCCGGGCGGTGTTGTTACAAGAAAAGAAACGGTAGCAGTGAAACGTAATGAAAATGATGAATTTATCTACGATTCTTCTTTGGATATCGTTAAAGTTGCAGTGGTCGAGCGGCATCAAAACACAGGAAATGTAGCGGTTGCACTTTTAAAGGGATACGGCATAAAAGAAGGAGCAGTTGCACTTTCCGTAGCCCATGATTCTCATAATATTATAGTAGTTGGTACAAATGATAAAGATATGGCTTTTGCAGTAGAGGAGCTTATGAAACAAGGCGGCGGGATACTCCTTGTAAAAAATCAGAAAATCTTAGAAAGTATGCCTTTGCCGATTGCCGGTCTTATGAGTGATCAAAGCGGCGAGTGGGTGGATGAGAAGCTGACGCATATCCACAAAATTGCACACGATGCGCTTAAGGTCAGCTCGGATGTTGAACCGGTAATGACTCTTTGTTTCATGTCTTTGGCGGTGATCCCGGAAATTAAACTGACAGACATGGGATTATTTGATGTGACAAAATTTGATTTTATATCAATAGAAGCGTAATACTTTAGAATATATAAGGAGAACTATTTATGCAAAAAAATGAAATGAGCATTCCATTTTTTAATCGAGGAGATATAGGAGGTTTAACCTATATCCTCACAAATAATATTGTAAATTATATCATTGTAATAGCAACACTTTCAGGAGTACTGGGCTGGTCGGATGAACTCGTTTATGGAAGAGTGATTCCGGGGATGTCGATGGGACTTTTGGCAAGCGGCTTATATTATGCCTTCATGGCATATAAATTATCTAAAAAAGAAGGAAGAGCTGATGTGACAGCACTTCCTTCGGGAATATCGACACCGGCTATGTTTGTTATGCTGTATGGTGTTATCATGCCGTTACATTATTCCTTGAATGACCCTGAGCTTGCGTGGTCTGCTGCTGTTGCGGCATGCTTCCTTGGCGGAATGATTGAACTTTGCGGCGGTCTGATAGGACCATGGCTGAAAAAGCGTATTCCCCGTGCAGCGCTCTTAGGAACGGTAGCAGGAATTGGTTTTATTTGGATGGCGACGCAAGGTGTTTTTGATTTGTTCGGTGATCCAATCGTGGGACTTCCTGTTTTGCTTGTCGGGATGGTAGGTGTTTTTGGAGGATATTTATTCCCCAAAAAAATTCCACCGTTTGCTGTAGCAATTGTAGGAGGAATTATTTATGCTTTGCTTATCGGACGTACACATGTTGATTTTTCAGGCATTGGTTTTTTTATCCCCGATCCGGCAAATTCGATCCAAGCACTGATCAATGGTTTTGCAGTCGTCCTGCCTTATTTAACAATTATCATTCCAATAGAAATTTATAATTTTATTGAAACAATGGATAATGTTGAAGCTGCCAATGCTGCAGGTGATAATTACAGTGTCAGGGAGGCACAATTTGCGGATGGAATTTGCACCATGATTTCAGCATCATTTGGAGGGGTTGTACCAAACACCGTTTGGCTCGGACATGCAGGACTGAAAAAATCAGGCGCCAATATGGGTTTTTCCTGGCTGGGAGGCATTTTGCTTGCTTTTGCAGGGATCTTCGGACTTTTTACCTTTTTCAGTGCTCTGGTTCCGCCTGCGATTGCGGCAATTACCTATTTATGGTGTTCCATTATCATGTTATCGCAAGCCTTTCGAGCGTGTGATAAAAAGCATTATGCGGGAATCGGTATCGCGATGGTACCGCCTATTGCAGACTTCTTATTTACTCAAGTTACAGGTGCGGTCGGTCTTTCTAATGTTTGGACAGAGACCCTTCCAACCGGGCTTGTGGGATATGGATCAGAGGTAACACAAAGCTTAATGGATTCCGGGGTAATGTGGAATGGGGTTCCGGCAGTAAAATCAGGTGCCATTATTATCGGTATTATACTGGGAACCCTGACGGTATTTATTATCGATCGGCGTTTAGACAAAGCTGGGATTACAGCTTTGGGAGGAGCGGTACTATCCTTATTTGGATTTATACATAGTGCGGCGTTGGGCGTGTTCCCGAAATCTCCTTTTATGATAGGTTATCTAATTATGGCAGTTCTTTGCTTTATCCTTCACACAGGACGTAATAAGTGGTTTGATGCACAGGATGATTTTGATTATGTATAGACCAGGGCTGATTCTCGATATCCCATAATTATGGGATATCGAGAAATTCTTTCTACGAGGTACAACATACCATTACAAAGAATTTATTGCATGGTCTGAGCTATTAAGGTATGCTTTAGTTAGTAAACTGGAACACTGGTGCAGTTTGTGTGTAAAGTATTTTAATTGGGAGTGGTAACCGTATGAATTTTACAGACTTGAAATACATCATTGAAATTGATAAATGTGGGTCTATTTCTTTGGCAGCAAAAAAATTGTATGTTGCACAGTCAAATTTAAGTAGAGCGGTAAAGGAACTGGAAAAAGAATTTGACATCACTATTTTTGAACGAACTTCCAAGGGAGTTGTAACGACTCGAGAGGGACAGCGTTTTTTAAACCATGCAAAGGAAATTCAGTATCAAATGGATAATCTTAAAAATGAATATACGGATTTAACAGATCATGGTGTAAGTTTAAAATTATCTGTTCCAAGGGCTAGCTATATTTCCGAGGTATTTGCAGAATACGTAAGCTCTTTACAGGATGAGGAAAATTTACGTATTTATTACCATGAAACAAATGCGATGAAAACGATTCGCAATGTATTGGATTTTCATTATGATATAGGCATTATCCGGTATAATTCTATGCATGAGGGCTATTACTTGTCATTGTTGAAACTGAAAAATTTACAGTACCGGCTTATTTTAGAGTTTGATTATTTGCTTTTGACTTCGGAAAAAAGCATGATTGCTGATAAACATATCAGATCCGATGATGATTTGGATGGGTGTATTGAGGTACTTCACGGAGATAAACGGCTACCCTCGGGCGACTATGTAGATTTATCTGAAAATGATAGAGAAGAGCGTTTTCAAAAGAAGGTTATCTATATCTATGAAAGGGGAAGTCAGTATGAGTTTGCTGTCTACAGTGCCCAGCTCCTATATGTGGGTTTCTCCTGTGCCGGAGCACGTTTTGGACAAGTATAATCTGGTACAGAAGCGGTGTGGTGCCTATGCAAAATATATGAAAGATGTAATGATTTTTAAGGAAAGCCATGTTCAAAAGAAGAGTGAAAAGGAATTTCTGGATATTCTAAGAGAAAAAACAAGAGAATATGGTTGCTATTTTTAATGTTTTAATGAAGCTTTTGTGGCTGCCTCAAAAATTGAGGCAGCTATTTTTTTTTGTCTCAAACAGAAGTGGTGCAGCTGTTTCTTTGTGAATTTAATAGCAATATAGATAGAAGCATTGAAAAAACTCATTTGTACATTTGCACTTAACAGAATTTATGAATAGAAAAATATCTATATCAAAAATGATATATGATATTCATAAAAGTCGTATGGGGACTTGTTTGTTATTTTTGTAGAGAAAATTTAAGAAACATGATAGTATTAACACAATTTAAACGAGATAATTCAATAGTTTTATTCACTGAATATAAAAAAGGAATTTAAGAAATTGAAAAAGTATACTAGTACAAGGATGCCATCTGTTTTTCGCATAGACAGATAAAAATTGATATGTCAGTTTCTTCGAATGGTGTAAATAAAGAAGAAAAACTCTTGATAACATCGTGAAATGAAAAAGTCACGCGTTATATATGTTTTAAATTCAATTCAGCGCATGAAGGAGGAGTTTAAATGGGAGACAAGAAAATGACGAAAAACATCGTTGAAAGACCAGAAGTTGTAAACAGTACTGAAACTTTGAAGTTTAGGATTGAGGAGGTGCGGGCTGCGCAAAGAAAATTTGCAACTTATAACCAGGAACAGGTGGATAAAATTTTTCTGGCGGCAGCAACAGCAGCGGCAAGAAATAGAATTCCTATCGCAAAGTTGGCAGTAGAAGAAACAAAAATGGGCGTTGTGGAGGATAAGGTAATAAAAAATCATTTTGCCTCTGAATATATCTACAATACCTATAAAAACACACAGACCTGTGGTGTTTTAGAGGAAGACACAGCCTTTGGAATCAAGAAAATTATTGAACCGATTGGCGTTATTGCGGCCGTTGTTCCTACTACAAATCCTACATCAACAGCTATTTTTAAAGCACTTATTTCTTTGAAAACAAGAAATGGTATTATTTTTTCTCCACATCCCGGTGCTAAAAGGTGTACCATCGCTGCGGTTAAGGTTGTCCTTGATGCAGCAGTTGCAGCTGGTGCACCTGAGGGTATTATCGCCTGGATTGATGAACCCTCCATTGAAATGTCAATTGAAGTAATGAAGGATGCTGACATGGTTCTGGCCACTGGTGGCCCCGGAATGGTTAAATCTGCATATTCATCCGGTAAGCCAGCAGTAGGTGTTGGGAATGGAAACACTCCTGCTTTGATTGATGATACCGCAAATATTTTGATGGCAGTTAACTCTATTATTCATTCTAAGAGTTTTGATAATGGTACAATCTGTGCTTCCGAGCAAGCAGTTGTTATTGTTGATAAGGTTTACGATCAGTGCAAAAAAGAATTTGAGGAGCGGGGATGTTACATATTAAATGAAAAAGAAAAAGATCTGGTGAGAAAGATTATATTAAATGTTACGGGCAATATCAATGCTCAGATCGTGGGTCGCAGTCCTTACCAGATTGCTAAATTGGCAGGATTCGAATGCCCGAAAGATGCAAAGGTTCTGATTGGAGAAGTTTCAGAACTTGATGTAACCATAGAGCCATTTGCACATGAAAAACTTTCTCCTATTCTTGCGATGTATAAGGGAAACAACTTTGAGGATGGAGTAAAAATCGTAGAAAGACTTGTAATTGATGGCGGCATTGGTCATACTGCTGTACTTTACGCAGATCCAGCCAAGGCACCTGATAAAATTAAGGTTTTTGAAGAAACAATGAAAACTTGTCGTATCCTTATCAATACGCCGTCCTCTCAGGGAGGGATTGGTGATCTTTATAATTTCAGACTGCTTCCTTCTCTTACTCTTGGGTGTGGTTCTTGGGCAGGCAATTCAGTATCGGAAAATGTAGGTGTCAAAGAATTATTGAATATAAAAACTGTTGCTGAAAGGAGAGAAAATATGCTTTGGCTTAGACTACCTGAAAAAATCTATTTTAAAAAAGGTTGTACTCCTGTAGCATTAAAGGAATTAAAGGATGTTTATAATAAAAAGAAGGCGTTTATCGTAACCGATACCTTCTTATATAAAAACGGTTATACAAAAGCAATTACAGATCAATTAGACAGCATGGGCATTGCACATCATACATTCTTTGATGTAACACCTGATCCAACCTTGGCTTGTGCAAACGCAGGTGCTGCTGCATTGTCCGCTTTTGCACCGGATGTCATCATTGCAGTCGGTGGCGGTTCAGCAATGGATGCTGCAAAAATTATGTGGATTATGTACGAACACCCCGAAGCAGATTTTGCTGATTTAGCAATGCGTTTCATGGATATTCGTAAGAGAGTTTATGTATTTCCTAAGATGGGTGAAAAAGCGATGATGGTTTGTATTGCGACTTCTTCAGGTACGGGTTCCGAGGTTACACCGTTTGCCATCATTACGGATGAAACAACACAGACCAAGTATTCCATCGCTGACTACGCATTACTTCCAACAATGGCAATCAGTGATGCAGATATGATGATGGATCAGCCAAAAGGACTGACCTCTTCTTCAGGTATTGATGCATTGACGCATGCTTTAGAAGCTTATGCATCGATGATGGCAACAGACTATACGGATGGTTTAGCGTTAAAAGCAGCAAAATTAGTATTTGAGTATCTGCCAAGAGCTTACAAATATGGCAGAGATGACGTTGAAGCTCGTGAAAAAATGGCGAATGCATCTACGATTGCAGGCATCGCATTCGCGAATGCTTTCTTAGGAGTTTGTCATTCCATGGCGCATAAACTTGGTGCACACCATCATGTACAGCATGGCGTTGCAAATGCACTGCTCATTACGGAAGTTATGAAATATAATGCGGCAGAAGTTCCTAAAAAGATGGGTACCTTCCCGCAATATCAATATCCTCATGCCTTGAAACGATATGCTGAGGTCGCTTCTTATTTAGGGCTTCCTGGCAGCAATGACCAAGAGAAATTTGACAGTTTAGTTGCTAAAATTGAAGAATTAAAAACTACCATTGGCATTGCCAAGTCTATCAAAGAACAGGGCGTAGATGAAAAAGCATTCCTTGAAAAATTAGATATTATGTGTGAAGAAGCATTTGATGACCAGTGCACAGGTTCAAACCCAAGATATCCGCTTATGAGTGAGATCAAAGAAATGTATTTGACTTGCTACTATGGCAAAAAGGAATGATGATTTTATAGAAAAAAATATTTATTGGAGCGTTAATCAACAAATAAGTAAGTGAAAGCGTATCCCTCAGGCAATTGCCTATGAAAAAGAGGGTATCTCAAATTGATTTTAACAAAATCAATGAGAGGTACCCTCCTCTTCTTTTTTGAAAAGGAAAAAACATTCCTAATTTGCCTTTTAGAGCAAGCTCTTTGTGTATCTCTGCGTACTGACATGGAGTGGTGTCTCAAAATGATTTTAACAAAATCAATGAGAGGCACCTCTATTTATGATAAAATGCTTATAGCAGGTTGCATCAAAAATGGTTGGGCATTATAGAGGAAGATGCAGGAATAGAAATAAAGACGGAGTGAGAAGAATGCTAACGGATAAAAGGATCAAAGAGGAAGTTGTATTAAAAAGTGCATATAATAACGGATGCAATTACTTTAATTGGGGATACGTAAATAATCTTCACGTTTATAATAAAGAACGGAATGAATTTTCTGCAATTGTTGTAGGCAGCAAAGGCTATAAGGTTTTTATTAGATTTGATATATATGGTGAATTAGGGGACTATCAATGCGATTGCCCTGCATTTCGGGAATATGACGGAGCATGCAAGCATGTTGTTGCTGTATTGAAAGAAATTCAATTAAGATGGAATGAGCTTTTTGGGATAAAAAAAAAGGCAGGACTTAGGGGAAACACAAAAGCATTATTTGACTATTTTAACCACATTCATTCTGAAGATAATTTCCGAAAACCGGATTCGGCAATCGTTAATACGAGGGTAGTACCAATTTTCTGCTTTTCAATAGTAACCGGTCAAAAAAGAAACTGGCTTGAATTTTCTGTTGGAAATGACAGACTTTATGTTATGAAAAATGTCAAGAACTTCATCGAAGCAGTAATTAACGGTACCGAAATAGACTACGGAAAAAAATTTGTGTTTCAGCCTGACGAAGCGGTTTATGATGAAAAAACGGCAGCATTTATTGAACTTTTGCGAAGCGCTTATTTTGATGAAAAGAATTTATCGATATGGAGTGACCATTACAAAAGTAACCATTATTCCAATTATAATACGTTATCCTTCTTCGAGAAAAGAAAATTTATTTTGTCCAATTCCAGTTTGCTTCAGTTCTTTGAAATTATGAAAGATGAAAACTTTGAAGTATCCATTAATGATAATAAAATTCGACATACAGCCATAATAGAAGGCAGACCTGATTTTAAGCTGGCTGTAAACGGAATCCAAAATGGAGTCAAAGTGACTCTGGATCTTGAGGGCGATGTATATTATGGTTTAGATCATGATTTTAAATATATTTATCATAAAAACGCAATTTATAAAACTGATTCTACCTTTGCAAATTATGTAGCTCCATTGATGAAATGTTTTGTTGAAAACAGGAAACAGGAAATCTTCGTTCCGGCAACAGAAATTCAAGGCTTTTTTTCCAATGTCGTTCCTGAGCTTGAGAAAATAGCGGTTGTGCATGTGGATACTTCTTTACTAAAAAATTATTATAAAGAAGACCTTGAGAAACAAGTTTACTTTGATCAATATGAAGGGGGTATCTCCGCAAAAGTAAATTTTAAATATGGTGAATTGGAAATTAATCCTGCAGATCATCTAAGTGAAACAAATCTTTTGATCAATAAAAAGACGTTATTAAGAGATATAAAGGAAGAGAATAAGCTCGTCAATGTTTTTTCAAGATATGATTTCGCAACGCAGAAAGGAATGTTTGTTCAAAAGAATGAGGATAGAATCTATGACTTTCTTCAAGAAGGATTGGAAGAAATCAGGCAGGTATCAGAAGTTTTTTATTCTGATGCATTTCAAAACATGAATGTAAGGCATACGGGCATGATCGCTATCGGGGTGCGGATCAATTCCGGGACAGGTTTCCTGGAAATGAATATGCAGTATGAAAATATTGATAAAAAAGAATTAATCGATTTATTAGCATCTTATAAACTCAAAAAAAGATATCACAGACTTAAGGACGGACAGTTCTTATCCCTTGACTCATCAGAGTTTCAATCGACTGCTGAGCTAATAGATCAACTGGAATTATCTCATGCGGATTTATCGAAAAAAATAATTGAATTGCCAAAAAGCAGGGCAATGTATATTGATAGTCTGGTAAGAGAAAAAGGCGATCTACAGATTGAACGGAGCAGTGCCTTCAAGAAAATGGTTCAGGATATCAGTGAACCTCAGGATATGGAATTTGATATTCCAAAAGGAATACAGGGGAAGCTGAGAGATTACCAAAAAACAGGATTTAAATGGTTGAAAACCATTTCTTATTATGGATTTGGGGGAATACTGGCTGATGACATGGGTCTGGGGAAAACATTACAGATCATTACACTTGTAAAATCAGAAAATCAAAATGAAAAGAAGCCTTCGTTGGTGATCGCACCGACCTCGCTTGTTTATAACTGGCAGGATGAGGTAAGGAAGTTTGCTCCGGATCTTACGGTAGCTGTTCTTTCGGGGACACAAAGTGAGCGGCGTGAAAGATTTGATGAAATTGAGAGCAGTGATCTTGTGGTTACTTCCTATGGAATGATTAAGAGAGATATTGAGTTATATCAGGATATTCATTTTAAATTCTGTTTTATTGATGAAGCGCAGCATATAAAAAATCCCAACACCTTAAATGCAAAGGCAGTCAAGCAAATTAAAGCAGGAGGATACTTTGCACTTACGGGAACTCCGGTCGAAAATACATTGACCGAGCTGTGGTCAATTTTTGATTTTATTATGCCGGGTTATTTGCTTTCTCATAGTAAATTCATAAAAAAATTTGAAGCACCTATCGTTAAAAATGAAGATAAGGAAGTATTAAAAGAACTTGGAAGGCATATTAAACCGTTCCTGTTACGCAGAATGAAAAAAGAAGTATTGAAAGAACTTCCGGAAAAAATTGAAAGTAAAATGATAAATGAAATGACTGCAGAACAGGAAAAAGTTTATGTTGCCTATCTATTGAAAGCCAAAAAGGAGCTTGAGGAAGAGCTTACTGCCAACGGATTTGAGAATAGCAGGATCAAAATATTAGCTATTTTGACGCGATTGAGACAAATTTGCTGTCATCCTGCACTTTTTATTGAGAACTATAAAGGCGGGAGCGGAAAATTGGAGATGCTGATAGAATTATTGCAGGATGCAGTTGACGGAGGCCACAGGATACTTGTATTTTCTCAATTTACAAGTATGTTGTCTCTCATTCGAAATGAATTGGATAAAAGTAAAATGAAATATTACTATCTTGATGGCGCAACGCCCGCAAAAGAGCGTATCAATCTGGTGAATTCATTTAATGGAGGAGAAAAGGATCTTTTCCTGATATCCTTAAAAGCCGGAGGAACGGGTTTAAATCTTACCGGTGCTGATGTAGTTGTGCATTTTGATCCATGGTGGAATCCGGCGGTTGAAGACCAGGCTACAGATAGAGCCTATCGAATTGGACAAAAAAATGCGGTGCAGGTATTTAAATTGATAACAAAGAATACCATCGAGGAAAGAATATTTGAACTGCAGCAGAAGAAGAAGGAACTGATTGATGCTGTAATAAAGCCGGGTGAGAACTTCCTTACAAGGATGACTGTCGAGGAAGTCAGAGAATTATTTCATGATGCTGCCACGATGTGATAATATCTTATTACTAGAGATTAAAAGGATGGCTGATAACTTATGATTAAAACTGTTGTTAAAAGATATCACTTAATATTAAGTATTGTTATGACGATTGCGTTTGTAATCATAAATTATATCATTGCAATTCCAAATCCGAATGTTATATTGATTACGGTAATCGTTTTTTTGACCTTTACTGGAGGGTTCCCTTCCGGCATTATTAGCGGGTGCATTGTGATTTTCTATTCTCTTTTGTTCTTCTCTGATGCCGGTAAATTATTTCATTATGCAACGATTAACCTTGAAAAAGTGATTGTGATCGTTACTTTTATACCGATTTTAATTATTTTAGTCGGTATTTTAAAACTGAGGGTGGAGACAAAAACAAAAGAATTGGAAAGTGCGCTTAAACAACTGGAATGGCACTCTAAAATGGACTATTTAACCGAGGTTCCCAATCGAAGGTTTTTTGATGAATATTTTATTGATGAATACGAGAATTCTGTTGACTTAGGTGTCAAAATGGTTTGCGCCATTGTAGATATTGATTTTTTTAAGCAATACAATGATTCCTATGGACACATATCTGGAGACCGATGTCTGAGAACGATCGCAAATACGATTCAAAAGATTGCACAACAGACAGATGGATTTCTTGCCAGGTTTGGCGGAGAAGAGTTTGTTCTTCTTTGGTCCCAAATAGATGAAAATGCTGCTTTGAAAATTTGTCAGGATATTGTATCTGCTGTTGAAAAATCACGCATACCACATGATAGATCGAGTGTCTCCTCTTATGTCACGGTAAGCATTGGGGTAAGTATTGAAGCAAAAAACCAAGATAAAATGAAGTTATTAGAATATGCAGATAAGGCTTTATATCGTGCAAAGAGTCAAGGGCGAAATCAAGTATCTCTTTATAAATAATATAAATTGTTTGAAACATTCTTAATACAAATAAGATATTGGAAGCGAAGGTGTGAAAATGAGTAAATTATTAATCATTATTGATTAT
>CAXXQN010000008.1:0-57220 GCA_963665645.2 Anaerovoracaceae bacterium
CCAGAAATTTTTGAGCGAGGCAGAAAATGTCCTCCTTCCTTTCCCTGAGCGGTGGAATATTGATTTCGTATATATTCAATCTATAATACAGATCTTCACGAAATTTGCCTTCCTCAATCAATTTTTGTAATTCCACATTGCTTGCACAGATAACCCTGACATTTACGTCAATTTGGTTAACTCCTCCTATTCTATAAAATTGATTTTCCTGTAATACCCTAAGCAGCTTTGATTGAAGGCCAAGGGGAAGCTCTCCCACTTCATCCAGAAACAAAATCCCGTTGTTGGCCAATTCAAAATATCCCGGTTTTCCTGTAGGATTTGCGCCTGTAAACGCACCCGCTTCATATCCAAAAAATTCGGATTCAGCCAGATTCTCCTGTATGGTGGCGCAATTGATTTTAACGCAGTTATTATACTTTCGGGTGCTGTTTTTATGAATCAGGCTCAGAACCTTTTCCTTCCCAACTCCTGTTTCTCCTTGAATGATCACATTGCAGTCATATTCTGCTATGTTCAGAACTTCCTCAACCATAAGCTTTGTTTTATCACTTAGAAAAACGAAATCGTCAATTTTTCCCACTTCCTTGTATTTCAGTAATTCGCATGCTGTAGCGGTAGTTTGTTAACAATCGGATATTTTTCATAAATCAAATCCAGATTGTCAAGATCATCTTTAATCTCGCGAATCAGTTCTATGGTAAACTGAGCATAGTCGTTTGTATACTCATCCAGCGAATAGGTTTTTAATTCTTTTCCTAAGGACTCAGCAAACAGAATTGCCAGATTGTAATTATTGATTAAATTTGTAAAAAAGATGCATCCCTGATTTTTGGTCAACAACACGCTGATTGCCTCGGCGCCTAAGAGATCTGCACAGTTGATGCTGATGTCAAAGAGTTCTTTTTCTTTCTTCTCAATCACTTCAAAGCTTTTCAGCGGCGTCAGAATATCGAGTATATAAACCTCATCTATGTAGCTGCTTAGAATTTTATTTACTTCTGCCTTTGTATGGATGCTTTTGTTATCTAAAACCGCAACAATTCTGCTGTCATATCCGACAGCCTTTCGTATTGCTGAAGCATAAAGCAATATAGGAAGCAGATCACTGCCAAGAATTAAAAACCTTTTATTTTTGTCCGCAAGCTGAAATACCTGAAGACAGACCCTGATTCGTCCAGCGCAGACATGGTATAGCAGACCTTCAAATCACCGGGGCTGGAACCAAAGGACTCGTATTAAATACGATGCAATACCCTTCCACATCAACCTGGCTGTAGTTGAAATCAATTTTGCCTATCTCGTCCAAATGCAGAGGAATTGCTGTCAGCGAGGTAATGCACATCATTTTGTCATCGATTTTTAATGAGTGCTTTTTCTTATACTTCGACCCTATTTCCTCTATAGTACCATAAAGCATTCCACCGCTGTCTGTTGAAGGATTATGCAATTTGCCTCGTTTCTTAATGATGTCAAGGATTTTATTCCTGATCTTTTTTTCATCGTAACCACACTCACTGCACATCTGTTGAAAGCTGGCTTCCTCAAGCTTTATTTTCTCTACTCGGATGCGTATCTCCTCTTCAGAAATCACCCTGCTGTTGTCAATTTTCCATGCGGATACAGGGATTGAACACACGGGTTCCAATACTCTGCGGATACCAAAATTCTGCATCATCCTTTTCCTCTCTTTGACATCAAATAAAATTGTTTCACCAAACAAAAAAGCGGAACAATTAAGTCCCGCCTGTATTCTGCTACAAAAACTGAAATATGCACGCATAAAAGGATAGAGCAGTCAAGTCTCTATCTTTCAGCTAGTATACCAATACTCCGTTGGTGTAGCTACCCTTTATGCAGGTCTTCTGGCTCACGAATCATCACTTTATTTTACTTCCCAAACAGTACGCTGTTCAGTGTTTATTAAATAAAATTCCTCGTTTACAGCGGCGGGACCGCACAGGTTTTGCACCTGTTTCCCTCTTAGCTCTCCGCCGAATTCTTTACGATACGGCAAAAAGAACACAAAGCGTTTATTTAAATCATTTGTAATCATAGCAACAAAGAATTGCTTCGTCAATATGTTTTTTTTAACAGATAATCCGCTCAAAAATCTGTTTGCTGATTTTTTTCAATGGTGCGTTTAAAATATTGGAACTGATCATAATAAACAGGTCAAGCTCCGGGCAAATCCAGAAACTGGAGCGAAATCCGTCATCAGCTCCTTCATGTCCATAAAGCTTATAACCGTTCTGTTCTCTCGCGAACCAACTCAAACAGATTTTTCTCTATTATTTGGCACGATCGCAAATTCATCCCATACCATCTGATACATTTCAGGCCGAAGCATATTCTGATTCAAATGTGCCACAGCCCATTTTTCAATGTCATACAGATTGGACGTCAGAGTTGAACTCGGGGCATGTGCACGATTGTAAGGATAATGTTTTATGATTTCGATTTGTTTAGCCTTACTCTTTCTATGGGGAGCACAAATTTTTGATAAATCCCGGTCAATAGTCAGAAATGTGGATTCGTACATGCCAAGAGTCTGAAACACATTTAGCTGCATAAAATCTTCAAAGCACATTCCAGATACCTCTGTAATGATCAAACCTAATAGATCATATCCTATATTGCTGTAAGCAAATTTCTTTTCTGCCGGACTCCATAGTAAACGAGCATTCTTCACTTCGTCAGACCGGATATAGTTTTTTTAATGCATCCACCTCCGTCTGAGGCTGATCCCAGTGATAATCCTGGACATCGGGCATTCCTGACGTATGGGTTAAAAGCTGTCTGACGGTGATTTCCTCCGCCGCCTTATCAGCCATTTGGAACCAATCCAGATAATGCATGATCGAGATATCCAGTTCTAATAATTCTCTTTCCCAAAGAAGCATAATGCCTGTTCCTGTAAATAGTTTAGCAAGAGAAGCCATGTGAAAAATGTCTTCCGGCTGCAGTTCTTCTTTTGTTTCCACATTCTTTGTGCCAAAAGCCCTCACGTATTGCAACCCGGATTTTCCAGATCCTACTCCTGCCACAATACCCGGCAGATCATAATAGAAAAAAAGCTTTCTTTAGAAATTCATCCAAATCATTATAATTTATTTCTACTGTCATTCTGCATCCCCTACTCCAAACTTATTAAATTTCCAATTCTTTGATCCTTTGTTCATTGATCGTATTAAGCATATCCGTCATTAGGTCTGTCAGATGATAGCATCCTTGAGACCCTCCTACGATATCAATTATCTGTCTTCGAGTCATGGTGTAAAAATTCTTTCCCTCAAATTGCCCCCCATGCATACTGTTCTTAAAGCAGATGCTATCAGGCGCTCTGAAAATCGAAAGTACACATTGACAGATTATTCCTGTCTTCTTATCAAAACATATTTCTGTATTCATCTCATGATAACTGTCGCTGAAAGTACCCTGCACCGCCAAATCTAAACCATTATCGATGAGTTTATAGATTTTGCATCTATTAAACAGATTACCTTCCCTTTTATAGGATCCTACATGATCAAACCAACCGGAAGAACACTCATTGGGATGAGAATAATACCGGCAGCCGTTTTTTTCCCTTTTATGCCAATATTCTTCATATGCCTCTTCACTGGGAAATCCCCTCTCGGCAAACACATAAGTTTCTGCTTGTATAAGCCCTTTGACACATTCGAAAAAAAAGGGATTTTATCCGCTTGCCACCGTGTGATTCCTCCAACTTACCCAACACTTGATTAATGTTAAAATAAGCTTCAGCTCCAACCAGTTCTGATGTTTTTTCCCTTTCCCAAGGGGATATTTCCATATGCTTTGCTAATTTCCCATTCCGCTTTACATATTTTAAAGTCATTGACATCCACAAGCAACTGTGCTTGCGCTTCAAATTCTTTACCCAAAAAAACAACCTTTGTCCCAATGCGTTCGCCTTCTTTGTTCACGGTGCAAAACATGCAACTTTGTTCTAATATTGCCATCTCCTAAATAGATTTCACCTCTCTTTTTTCTGACCTGGCCCTTTATAGGGTTCCAGCCCCGCTGCCATTACCGACTCATACCAAGGCCCGAATCTATTTTTAATCCTATAACATTCCGGCACCTCACTTTTCTTTGGTGCCCGTCCCAGTTCTTCCGCCTTATCGCGGATCATCTGCAACAGCTCTTCCTCTGTGTATTTATGTTTCCTAGCCATTTTCGACTTCCGGCACCTCACTTTTCCACAAACTGATTCGTTTCATTATCTATATACGTTCTTTTTATGATCGGGGGGCTCCTTTGTCTCCTTTTTCTTTATAATTTTACTTCACCATCAATCAGACTTCCGTATTTTTGAGCGGGTTTTATTGTTATAACTTGGCCGTTTTCTCTGATCAACAGAATACCGGCTTTCAGTCTTCCATTGTAGTTTGACATATTGGGGGTGCCATAAGCACCCACATTGATCATCGCGATAAGATCCCCCGGCTGTGTCGACTCAGGCAAGCTTCTATAGTCCGGGAGACTCTTATGATAGTCAATATCGAAATAAACATCACCCGAATCGCAGCAGGGACCTGCCACTTTAAAAGGTTTACAATGGATTTCATCTATTTTATTGGCACA
Source organism: Anaerovoracaceae bacterium (assembly GCA_963665645.2). Lineage (GTDB taxonomy): Bacteria > Bacillota > Clostridia > Peptostreptococcales > Anaerovoracaceae > Anoxybacterium. The sequence continues at coordinate 4,612 of CAXXQN010000008.1, forward strand.
TACCATGTGATAGTACCAGAAGTAGGTTTTAACTTCCATTAGCGTATTAAAGCCCGCATCTAGCATCAGCCAGTTTTCATCTAACCTCTTTTCTTTCTTTTTTCATTTTCAACTCTTGAAAGCAGTACTGCAGCAGAAGCAACGATCTTTCTGCCTGGCTCTAATAATAACTCAACATCCGAAAAGAAGTCCGCATACTTTTTTCCGGCCCATTCCTGAACCTTTTCTTGCTTTAACTCCATGCATACATCCTTTGCAATCGCTTCAATCGGAAGTTCGCTCTTCAGCATTGCATATATATTGCCGGGCATATATTGTTTCGCCGTATGATCAATATAATGAGGAACCGGAAGTCCTCCTCCTATGTTTAGTAATTCGGGTTTATAACCGGTCTTTCCGTGAATGTTGACTGCCAGCTGCAGTATTACTCGAAATGCATCTACAAATGCTTTCAAGGTCATAGGTCTGTGTACCAATGTGAAAATGGTAGCCCCGCAAACATACCCATCTCGAATTTTCCAAAGCATATTGAACGCTGTCCTCTACGGCATCCAAAGTCATGCCGAATTTAGATTCATGAGTACCTGTTTCGTTGCCCTTCACCACTCCCGTTGATATTTCCGGCACGATGCGAATAGAGATGTTCACTTTTTTCTTAAGCTTTATTGCAGTTCCTACAATTCTTTTCAGTTCAAACTCAGAATCAACATTGATCGACTTAACGTCGTTGTTAATCGCCATCTCAATTTCCTCTTCCGATTTGCTAACTCCATTAAAAACGATCTGACTTCCTTTAAAATCAGCATGCAATCCTTTAAAAAGTTCGCCGCCGGAATTAACTTCAAGACTGCTTCCTGCATTCCTGATAATCTGAAGGTTCGCGATCGTTGATTCACATTTGGCTGCATAATGAACGGAAGTATTTGCATGGTACATTCTGAATTTTTCTTGAATTTCTCTAACATTATTTTTTAATTCTTTTTCACAAAATACATATAACGGTGTGCCGTATTGATCAGCAAGTTCCGTTAGATCCTTACTATCAAAATGCAAGTGTCCGTTTTTCTGACTATAAATTTCGTTTTCAAGCAACTTCATGGACTTGATTCCTCCTTTATCCTACTGTATGTGTTTTATTTAATATCACTTCAAAGAAAAAAGCTGCGACAAAACTGTCACAGCCGTAATATGTACTCCTAAAACACAAAAAAAAACTACGGCAAAAAAACCGCAGCCCGTATTCGCTGTACCACATTTATTGCATCTCCAAAGAACCCGTTGGTGCAACACTGATTTTATGCAGGTCTTCTGGCTCACGGATTGTCATTCTGCCCAAACCTTCCCAAGCTTCTCTCAGTGGTTCACATCACGGAATCCGATTTGTGCAATGGACAGAACTCCCCGTTTACAGCGGCGGGACCGCGCAGGACTTAAACCTGCTTCCCTCTTAGCCATCAAATTCCTTTGATGGAACATAAAACTTTAATTTAATTTACAGCATTATGTTATCAGCCCTATATTTTAATGTCAAGTCTATAAACAAAAACACTGCCAATAATGCCAAATTATTGGCAGTTATTTTGTTTGTCTGATTTTAATTACATTTCAGTTTCATTTATCTTCAGTTATTTTGCTCAGTCATTTACAGCATATAGCCAATATGCTACAATGGGAAACAATATATTGTATGCGTTTGCACAGTAACAGTAAACCCCTCATGCAGGATGGAATAGAAGAATTAATTTTGACTGTAAAAAAATTTGGCTTGATGATACTTTCTAATAATAGATTAACCCATGATAACTTCAGCCTCATGAACCTTCCCATCATTGACCAAGGTAACCACATTTTCCTTTTGAAGCACGTCATCAACCGTTATCTGAGCTACACCTTTATTGATACTCTTTGGATTTTTCACAGTAATTTTATAATCTGTCTCAAGGTAACGATACGTGACGGAATACTCAGGCCATTTTCCCGGGATGCATGGATCGATTACCAATTGATTCGCGTTCTTATTGAACCCCAGAATATATTCCAATCCGGATTTATAAATCCAGCTTGCTGTTCCCGTATACCAGGTCCACCCGCCTTTTCCCACATGAGGATGCACCGAATATACATCCGCCGCCATTACATACGGTTCTACTTTATAGATAGAATACTCTCTATTGGTTCTGGTATGATTTATTGGGTTAATCAAACTGAAAAATTCATTTGCTTTATCCCCGTCGCCTATCATGGCAAAGGCAATAATCGCCCATGCAGCAGCATGGGTATACTGACCGCCATTTTCCCTTACACCGGGAACATATCCTTTGATATAACCTGGCTCCATATCTCCGTCATCAAAAGGAGGTGTCAGAAGCTTAATGAGCCCTTCTTCTCTCATCACAAGATAATTTTCAAGAGAATCCAGTGCTTTTTTTACTCTGTCCGGATTACCTTTTCCCGAAATGACAGCCCAGGATTGTGCAATGGAATCTATTTTACATTCTTTATTATTCGCCGACCCCAGCGGTACCCCGTTATCAAAAAATGCTCTTTTATACCAGTTCCCATCCCAACCATTTTTTTCAATAGCGGAAACAATTTGATCAATAAGCAAAAGATAATTTTCCGCTTTCTCCTTATAGTCCATTGCCCTACAAAGTGGGATAAATTTTTGCAGTGTTGTACATAAAAACCATCCAAGCCAGACGCTTTCTCCCTTTCCTCCATTACCGACCGTATTCATACCGTCGTTCCAGTCTCCGCCGCCAATCAAAGGAAGACCATTCTCGCCAAATTTCAAGCCATATTCAATGGAACGAATGCAATGATCAAAGATAGACGCCGTTTCTTCTGTAACCCATGGCTGACAATATCTTTCATCTTCATTCGCTGTTAGAAGTTCTGCATCAAGAAACGGCACTTCAATTTTCAAAATATCATAATCCCCTGTTATTTTCACATATTCTGCAGTCACATAAGGCAGCCATAAATAGTCATCAGAGAAACGAGTTCTTGGTCCCTTCCCCGCAGGTTCATGCCACCAATGCAAAACATCTCCCTGCCGGAATTGATGCTTTGCGTGTTTTATGATTTGATTTTTCGCAATCTCCGGCCATATTGTAATAACAGACAGGCAATCCTGCAATTGATCCCGAAAACCAAATGCACCTCCTGCCTGATAAAATGCAGTCCTTGCCCAGATTCTGCATGAAATCGCCTGATACAAAAGCCATCCGTTCAGCATGATATCCATAGCCGGATCCGGAGTATCCACATGAATTGTCTGAAGTTTCTCCTTCCAGAATCCTTTTACTTTCTGCAGCGATTCTTTTGCGTTCTTAACATCCCTAAACGCGTCCGTCAATTGGGAAACCTCATCGAGATGATTCGCCATCCCCAGCAGAAAAACCAATTCTTTCGTTTCATTTGCCTTGATCCTGATATTGATCTGCATTGCAGCGCAAGGATCATAGCCAGACCCCAATTTTCCTGTTAACCTCTTTTGTTTTAAAGCATCGGGGGATTCTATGCTCCCTAAACCAAAGAATTCCTTTCTGTCACCGGAGACAGAGCGACTTTTCACAGAAGTATCCATAAAACAAATTCGATCCGGGAATTCTCTATTGTAAGGATTTTTATAAAGAAGCGTCCCATCCTCGCTTTGGGAACTGAAAAGATGCATGGATGTTTCGTTTTTATTTACACCCAATACAGGATTTGCATAATATGTGACGCTAAGATTCCTGTCCTCCTGGCTGTCATTCTTCAAAATCATCAGGCTGATCTTCACCGTTCCCTTAACCGGTACAAATTGAAGTAGCCTTTGTGAGACACCATGGCTCGTATGCTCAAATTCCGTATATCCGAATCCATGGCGAATCATGTATGATTCGTCTTCTCTGATGGGCAGCGGAGTGATAGACCATGGCTCACCATATTCATCATTCAAATAAAAGATTTCCCCTGGATGATCACTGACCGGATCATTGGACCAAGGCGTAAGCTTGTTTTCCCGGCTATTTTCACACCATGTATAACCGCCGCCGGACTCAGACACCATGAACCCAAATTCAGGATTGGATATAATATTAACCCAAGGCGCCGGTGTCGTTTGGCCCTTCTCAAGGCAGATCACATATTCGCTTCCTTCTTTGTCGAACCCGCCCAGTCCATTGTAGAATTGAAGCTGATTTTCTGTATAAGGAAGTTCTGTACTATGCCGTTGCTGCATAGTACAGTCCCGATTCAAGTTGAGATCACGTTGGAGTTCTTTTGGAGGTTTTGGTAAAATTTTCAGTTCTGTACGGGATTCATATTGCAGCTGCTCACGCATAGTACCGCCACTTCCCTTAAACACCATCCTGGCTGCCGCATAAAACAAAGAAAGGTCTTCCTGCGGCATATTATTTACATTTACTATAAAAACGTCATTGTGACAATTCACATTACTTGAAGTCTGACACGAATATACAATATCTGATATCAGGGAAAACAATGGATTCGAATAGCTATTTTCCTCGCGGCTTAAAATCACCAAATCCACTCTTAAATCCTTTAACCTCCAATATTCATGGGCGCTCAACACCTCATAGAGTATCTCGATACCCTCTGATTGATCAAGCACAACCAAAATAATCGGCCTGTCTCCTGAAATACCGTATGACCACAGGGAAGGCTGTCCCTTTTTGTTTTCCCGAATCATTTGCTGATATTTTAACTTCTGCGGACTCATAAATACAATGTTTGAAATTATTTCCTGATATAATTCCATTTCCTGAGCCTTGATATTAAGATACCTTGTTTCAACCTGACTTCTGGTAAGCGCCAACCAGAAAGCGGAATCACAAGCCTCCGGGTTATTATATTTTTCGATCAACTCAACAAGAGATTCTCTGCTATTAGCTGTTGCGATAACAAAGGAAATCGGAACTGTTTCACCTGGTTCCAGACGAACCTTAATTCGGAAGCTAAAGATCGGATCCAATACCGGACCAACGGAATTCGTCAAAGGTTTATCCCGATCAATGATTGCAGGATGAAACACCGTATGTCCCCGGCCGATAAACTGCATCCTGTCTGTTTCGTACTGGATATTTCCGGTGGTATCTCCACTCATCACCGGAAATTCTGCAATCCAAATTTCTTGATCATCATTGCCTCTTGGCCTTCGATTTGCCAGTAAAGCATTGTGCTCAGCGTCAAATTCAGTTCGTACAAAGAGATTACTGAATGCGGGATGTGCCAAATCACTGTTTCTTGAGGCTAAAACAACCTCAAAATAGCTGGTAATTTCTATATCGCATGGAGTACTCCCATTGTTCTTCAAGCTTACTTTTCGTATTTCTGCATTATCGTCGGATGCCACAATAATTTCCATTGATGTAGCAATGGCTCCATCCACTCTCTCATAAACAGCTTTATCAGGAGTAAATACAACCTCATATCTTTCCGGAAGGGCATGAAACGGTGCATAGGCAGCAGACCAGTACTGATTTTCAGTAATATTCTTGATATAAAAGAACATTCCGTATCCATCAAGTACCGGGTCTTCCCTCCATCTTGATATATCCACAGTTTTATTTCTGCTATAACCGGTACCTTTATCCGTCAGCATCACAGAATAATTTCCATTGGAAAGCACATGAACTTTTGGAAGTTCAAAATCCGGCGCCGTAAATTTCCTGTATGCCCCCTTGTCTCTGTAAATTTTTGCTTTTGATGTCACAATTTTTTCCTTGTTATCCTTTGTAAACAGAATGTTGACAGGTACTTTCTCCTGAAGCAGGAGCTTTGCTGCCTTTACCGAAGGATCTGCCGAAAAGCGACTTTGCATAATGTTATGATTCAAATAATTATTCAACGCTAATAGGCTCATCCCCTCATGATGAGCCATAAAGCTTTTAATAATTACCTTTTGAGATTGAAAATTCATCCGTTCTGGTGTATAGTCAGCGGCTTCGTAGAAACCATAAGGCCCCTCCAATCCCTCTTCCTTTAAATATTTAATATTTTCAAAGGCTTCCTCCGGACTTACCATAAGTGCCATAAAAGTTGAGTAAGGAGAAGTTACCGCATCTTCGATCAAACCTCTTTTCAATCCAAGCCAGGGTACTCCTATGGCTTTGTACTGGTAATCCAGATTGATATCCAAAGAATGAAAAGAGGATTCTGAAACACCCCAGGGCATTCTTCTTACCTTCCCATATTTTTGTTGACTTTTTATCACAAAGGAATAGGTCTCATCCAGTAAAGTATTTTTATAGCTTTTCATTAAAAGCAACGGCATAAGATATTCAAACATCGTACCGCTCCAGGAAACAAGTCCTTTGTAATGATCAACAACGGTAAGCAGTCTGCCCAGTGTAAACCAGTGTTTTGACGGAACCTCACCTCTTGCAATGGCAATATAGCTGGCTTGTCTTGCCTCGGAAGCCAGCAGATCATAATAGGAATTCGTTAGTTTTTTCTCATCCACATTATATCCGATAGAAAATAACTGTCTGCCCTCATTGTATAAAGGATTAAAACTGATATCCGACGAAAGCGTTTCAATTCGCTTGATCAATTGCTGGTATCTGCTGATGAATTCCTGACAAAATTGATTGGATTCTAGTACAGCTTCTATGATTCGATTCATCCAGGCAAATCCTTCCTCGAAATCTGCACCCTTAACCTTTACCGTTGCCTTTGTGATTTTGTCAATTTGTCTGAGTATCCCTTTATTGGTGGAAGCGATCTCATCAAGAGACAAGTTGGTTTTGAGAAGCGAAAGCAGCTGATTGGTCTCCTCTGTCAATGCGTCATGATGCAATGCCTCCGGCATTGATTCAATCAATGGAACCCAGGGAGTGAATGAATTCAGTTCTTCCTTAAACAGCCTGCCCATCCGCTCCACCTTTGTTCTCCAGATTGGCCTTTTAATATTTGTAATAAGATTCCCTTCAATCAGTTCATCCAACGCTTTATTCCAAAGCATCAGATCAATTTTATCTGCTTTTTCCATAAATTTAAAACAGCTGATTTCCGGCGGAAGCAGTTCTCCGTCTTCCAGTCCGTTTCCCAATGTGTCTTTGATTCCTCTGACAAATACCGCATCGACCAAGGGTTTGGAAAAATAATCTTTCAGACCCTCAGCCAACGTAATCAAATAACAGACAAAGTTACCGCTGTCAACCGTAGATACATACAATGGATGCAAAGGTTCAAGGGTACGGGTATCATACCAGTTAAACAAATGTCCATTCCATTTTTCCATTTTTTCTATGGTTGTTACGGTCTTTGAAATGGAATCAACAGTTTCTTTGATCCCGATATAGCCCATGTCTCTTCCTGATATAGATGCCAGAAGCCCTAATCCAATATTGGTTGGAGAAGATCGGTATGCAATTCCCCGCGGCGGATCCTCCTGAAAATTGTCTGGAACGAGATAATTATTTTTTGCATTAATAAATTCTTCAAAATATCTCCATGTTCTCCTTGTAATCTTGCCCAGTTCCATCAAATCTTTCTGTTTCAGCTTTTCTTGCTCTTTGTTATCGTCCTTACTGATATGGTAAGCAATAAACGGTGAAGTAGCCCAGAAAGCAAAAAGAATCAAGCTAAAAATTAAGCCTTCCGGCTTATAATAAAAGGCAAAAGCAGCTGCGATAAAGCCTATAATTATACTTCCCCCTATGGAAGACAGATAGCTTTTTAGTGACCCGCTCTGGGTTCTTTCCACGTCCGCTGAAGTTACCCATTCCAGCATATGCCTTTTTGAGATGAGAACACGAAAAAGCGTTACCAGGATTGCATCCAAAACCCGGATGGATTGATACGGCAAAAAAGTAATCGACAGAATAAATTGAAATAAAGAAGACTTTATTCCAAAGAACCCCGGCATATATCTTTTAATTTTATCGTATTTTATTCGCCTGCGTATCTGCTCCAAAAAGTTTAATACAAGAGGCAGACCCAATGCAATGATAGCGAAACCAGCCCAAAAATTTCCATTCCCCGGCAGAATACTAAATCCCAGTAAGAATAAAAACAAAACAGATGGTGCAATCAGACTTCGCCTCAGATTGTCTGCAATCTTCCAGATAGAAACATAAGATAACGGATTCCTAATTCGTTTATTATTCTGGTTATAAACGCTTCTTCGAAGCCATGGAAGCAGCTGCCAATCCCCTCGAATCCATCTGTGAAGCCTTGCCATAAAGGAATTATATTTTGTCGGATAGGAATCCACCAGTTCCAAATCAGTAACGAGCGCAGCTCTAACATAGGAACCTTCCAGCAAATCATGGCTTAATATTGCATTTTCAGGGATTGCATCCTTCAAAACGGTCTGGAATGTCTTTAGATCATAGATCCCCTTCCCCGTGAAAATGCCCTCGCCAAAAAGATCCTGGTACACATCCGATATAGCACAGGCATAGGGATCCATTCCCTCCTGTCCAGTATAAATTCTTGAAAAGATTGACCGATTTGCACTTTCAATGTCAAAAGAAACTCTAGGCTGCATAATACCATATCCCTCAGTGACAATTCCCTTATTTCTATCGATAACAGGCATATTTAAAGGATGTGCCATTGCGCCGATCATCTTCTTCGCCATACCAAAGGGTAAAATAGTATCCGCATCCAGCGTAATCACATATTTAATATTTTCTGCTGGAAGCTTGCCGTTGGAATAGAAAATCAAGCTGGTCTCCTGAGAACCAAGGAGCATTTCGTTAAATTCCATCAAAGCCCCTCTTTTCCTTTCCCAACCGATCCATTGATTATCTTTTTCGTTAAATTTTCTTAAACGATGATAAAAATAGAACAAATCCTTCCCATCTTTTGCATATTTTAAATTCAATGCCTTTATCCCTTCAGATGCAGCATGTAAAATATTGGTGTCATTTTCTTTGCTCGGTTTTTTGGCATCAGAAAACATACCAAGCAATGCAAAATACAGATTCTTCTCCCTATTTGCAAGATAATGGCATTCCATGTTCTCCAACAGTTGTTCCACCCTTTTTTCATTGGAAAAGATTGCTGGAATCACAACAATGGTACTCAAGCTGTCGGGTATTTCATCCTTCAACGCAAGACGCGGGAAAAAAGCAGGCTTTTTCACTTTACAAACCAGCCAGTTTGCAATGGAAACCGCCATTTCTGATGCAGGCAGTAACACTGCCACGGCAGCAAGAAAGATAAGAATTGCCGAGTTTCCTGTCGATCTGTTTATCGCATAATTGGCAGCAAAGAAAACAATCAGCAGGGTTAAAATACTGATGAAACCCATATAGATACTTCCAAGATTCTGTGAAAGTCTGCTTTTAATCTTTTCGTACGCTGTTTTCTTTCCCTTCTGTTGCTTCTCAAGAATTTCCAATCCGCTTCCCACCAGATAATAACCAATATGAGATCTCTTGTTATTCTTATTTATATCCTCTTCGGACTTGTTTTCAAGAATAGCTTCTCTTGAAAGCTCGATCGCTTCCTCAGCGATATGCAATTCCGAAACCCGATATTTCTTGGCAAGCATACCAATTTGATTCTTGTAATAATTTCGGGAATTGATATCCATACAGTTGTAGGTTCCATTGGGATCCTGTCTTAATATTTTTTCTAAAAAACTAACCTCCTCAAATAGTTCTGACCAGGCAAAGCTCGTAATATATTTTAAGCTTGCAATACAATTTCCCATAGAAACCGTATATACTGCCTGAACATTATGTTCTTTCTGTGCAATAATTTCTGTCCTGGTATGGAACTTATCCAGATTTTCATCGATATATTTTAGAACACTCGAATAACTTCTTCCTGACCTGCGCAACCGATAAAACAAATGCTCAATAAAAGACGGGGTGACTTGGTTCATCTCCTCAATATTGTTTTCTAACAGTTGAATTATTGTTTCAGTGTTTCCGTCCTCTTCAGCCAACCACTTTTCAAAAATTTCGTCTGCAGTATTCCATTGAGTTTTTGTTTCCCGGATTCTTTCGCTGATATTTCGGATGTTTTCTATCAGCGCAAGCTTAATCATAATGGGAATCATGCTGATTTCACGCTCCAAAAGAACAGTATGGGATTGATATGCCTCCAGATATTTCAACAGCGTACTGATTTCGATCTGCCCATCAATGTGCGATACCAATTCCATAACGATCGCAAAAATCCTAGTATACCCTTTAAATGCTCCCTTACTTAAAACCGGTAATTTATGGTACTCCTTCTTTGTCAGATCCCTTCGGATACTTTTCACCTGCTCTTCCACAATATAAAAGTTATCAAGCAGCCATTCCGCAGCAGGCGGGACAGCTCGCTTACGTGCCACATCATCATTCAGACTCTTACAAATAGAAATAATTGTATTATAATTATCGTTCATTCGAACGATCGGCCAGTTTTTAATATTTCTTCTGGAAGAAACAGTATGCTCCTGAGCAATGGTTCTTGCGTGATTCTCAAGTACCTCCTCTGACAAAGCAGCCCCCCGAATCTGTATTTCTCTGCTTTTTCTTATATAAATCAAAACAAAAAACAATAACGCTGCCGCAAGCAACGCGATACTGATTGCAATTAGATAATTTAAATTCAATTTCAGTCTCCTTTAAAATTGGGGTATTTAGATCAATGTCTGCCTGATTTCATTCGGCGGCTCAAACCTTTTTATATTTAATATCTCCTAAAATTTACCCAACTATTCATGATTTATTTTTAGGTCACTCATCAAAATCATAGGCTTTAGATATTTCCTTTCAAAAAAAAAAGAGCAAAAGGTAATCTATAATTACCAGTTACTCTTTTAAGACTATTGTTCTGTTAATTTGTTAAATTCATCTGGGATATTCGCATTAAGTTATTTTGTTAAGACTGTTTTATCTACTGTATTTCAAATTCACAGTGGACAATCGCCGTAATTTCTTTTTCCAGAGAATAGGTATCATTCATTCCGTAATCGGACACCTCATTAGAATAAAGCGGTGTGATCTGAATCACGCCCATATCAGCATATTTTAATTTTCCTAGTTTATTTCCTGCATTCTCTGCAATCATTTCCCCACGTTTTCTTGCATCCTTAGTCGCTTCGGCCAGCATGGTTACCTTCATGTCTGCGATCTTTGTGTACATGTATTGCGGTGAGTTGGACTGGAATTGAATGCCCTCATTAATTAGTTCCGTTACATTTCTGGATATTTCCGTAATCTTATCAATTTCCTCAGAACTGATGGTGACGGTTTGATTCAGTTCATAATAATCAATGTCACTTGTATATTGACCACTCGGCAAAACTATGTAATAGGGGTTTGTGTTGATCGAGGAAAAAACAATTTTGTCCTCTGGAACGCCTTGCTTCTCCAAATAATCCTGCACCTTATTTTTGTCAGCCTCAAGTCTTGCATAAGCTTCCTGCAAAATCGGTGATTTAGCGCTGAAGCTCCCGGTCCAGACGATCAGATCAGACGTGATCTGCTGTTTTGCAGAGCCGGTAACGATAATCCGGTTATCCCCGCCTTTTATTTTAACAACTCCATCTGCCAACACCATCGATGATATGATGATTCCGACAACTACTATGACTGCAATAACGATATTTGCTGTGATCTTGTTTTTCGATTCATTCATGGATATACCCTCTATTTCCTACTTTTTATTTTAATTTTACAAATTCATTTAAATCGCTGCTAATTGCAGTAATATTCAATACAATGGTTTCCTATATTTGCCCATTTACAAATTACATGAGCTAATCTTCGAGTGCACCGCAATCCACCGCTTTGCCGTTTAAACGGGGATTTCCGTCAAAATCCGTTGCATCAGCCACGGGAACATAGGCCGGATTACCAAAGTCAATGGCGGGTGATCTTTTCATTAGATGAAAATCATAGCTGTTAACATCCAAGAACTTTGGATCTGCTATTTTGGAATTCCAATCTTGTTTTGTTTTATACTTCCACATGTTCAAGCCTACTAAACCTGTATCAACTCCGACAAATCTCAGCCCACGGGAACCGCCCGGTCCATAATATATATTATTATTAAAGGTAATATTATAGATATATTCCGATCCAAAATTTTCAGTACTTACCGCCAGGTTTTTCGCACCGGTATACACGATATTGTTTTGAAATAGAACATCATGGCATTTTGCGACACATATGTCTCCTCTCCCCAGATGTTTCGTATCATTGTCATATAAGGTATTGTTTATAAATTTACAGTCAACCGCCCACCCCCTGTTTTGATCATAACCTCCCACAGCAATTCCGCAGGAATTGTTTTGGTAGATCAAATTATCTCTCACAACGATACCACTACTAATTTTATTTCGCTTCTCGTTTTCCACCTCAATGCCGATGTCATTTCCTTTGCAGGTGTTATAGGCTATGACGATATCTTTTCCTCCGTCCACATAGATACCGTCGGCGCTGTAATCATTTTTTGAATAGCATGGATTTGTTTCACAACTGATGTTTTCTATTTTGTTATATCCGACAAATCCGTTTCTCGCGCGGTTGTTAGCAGCAACAGGGCAAACCGGTTCGCTGCCAAAGGACTCGTCACCGATCATATCAAAACCAATATTATTCGTATCATGAACATAATTATTCGTAAATTCAAAGCCGTCTACATTTCCGTTTAAAGCAACCGTCTCACTGGCTCCACACTTGATATCCCAAATCTCGTTTCCATCAATGACAAGTTCTGAAATCGCTTCATGTCCATCTCTTCCATAAACTGCAATGGCGTGTGCACCGTTGTCTTTCGAGGAACCGGTATACCAAATATGGTGCACTTTACAGTTTCTGATTTCGATTCCCTCTCCGTTTCCCCAGATGCCGACGCCAGTAACAAAATAATCGTCCTCTTTGTTTACATTATTACTAATTTCCAGTCCGATTAATTGTATATAATTCCGATTGCTGATATGGATCAGATCCTCTTGCTCCGAAGGGGAAGATTTAGAGCCATCAATGACTACTTTACCATTGTTGTAGTTCGTAAATATTATGGGTCTTTCTTCAGTACCCGAAACATTTATCTTGATTCTTTCATAATAGGTTCCCGCTTTGATATATACCGTACTGCCCGGTGCCGCGATATCTGCTGCTTTCTGAATCGTTTTCCAAGGCTTACTCTCTGTGCCCGGATTTCTATCCGAACCATCAGACGCGACATAGTAAGTAGACGCTGCGGCTGTGGCTTTTGTTCCATACGTGGCCGTGGCAGGTATCTCCGAATTCATGGATAAAAGAACAGTCATAAACAACGCCATAATCAAATTGATGAAAAAGATCTTCCGCATAGAAAAACCCTCCTGATTTCTTCTTTTCGTACTTTCCGATCCGTTTATCACATAAGCTGTTGATTCAATTTTATTCGCTGGCAAAGAATTTTACAAGACTAAAATTTTCCAAAATAGATATCCTTAATTTTATGCCGCTATTAGAAAACAAATAGGAGTGTCATACTATTTTTTTAGTGCGGCACCCCATTTTGCAAATAAGTTAATTGATTACAACATTTCTATTTATAACATATTATAATTGAAACATATTTATTTTATATCATGTTATATCGTTAACTTATTGCCACTTTTTTAACTTTCTCTAATGCTTACCAGCTTAATTGTTATCGATTCTTTGCTCTATTTCAGTGCCTCCCTTTTCATGTTCCTAACCGAACACAATTATTAAATCGTTGCAAATACAAGGCATCACGGATTTTCTTAAAAATGTGACACAGGTGTCTTTATTTGAAATATCCAATTCAACCCTTAGATTGATAAGCTAACTTTACACCAGCATTATATTTCCTGACTATCTTTGCCGCCTTGATGTCTTCAAGCTCCCCATCCTGATATCAAAGAAAATTAACTCATATACGTTAGGTATTTCTACATTAATTCTCTTATTCCACCAGTCTGGTAATGGTCAGCGGTATGCTTTCCGCAACATGCGGATCATAGGAAAGGTTAATGCCGCCGTCACAGGTGACCATATCTCCTACAACACAGCCATAAAAAATACCGCTGCTTCCATTTAATCTTATGGTGCCGTTTGGAGCATACAAAATACCGTTCACATTCCCGTTCCCGCCGTTAAATAGGATGCTCCCGTTCATAGAATAAAAACACACACTATCGGAAGTATTCATGTTGACATTCCCTCCGTTAAACTCCATGTCTCCGGTTGTAATGATACTCCCGGTCGCGTTGATACCGCTTCCGTTTATGACGAGATTCCCGTATATTATAACAGTCGGATACATCAACAGCAAATTACTGAGCTGTGCTTCCGACATCGCATATTCATTTTTATTTTCTGTGTAGACTGCACCAATAATATTAACCAAAGTATTATGATCTACTGCCGCCGCCGTATCAATCACATCGGTAAAGTCAGGCATGGCGACAACCGGTGATCCTTCGATCTTCCCGCCTGTCGCAATTACCTTTTCATCAATCGTATTGACAGCAGTAACCACACCGGTTACCTCCGCCGCATTTTTTATGCTGTTATTCGAATGAACATTCCCCTTAACGATATTTTGACCCCTAAACTGGAGCAGATCCATTTCACTCGCAGAAAAAAGGGTATAAGGAAACGCATCAAATACGCTGCTGATCTGTGCCGCCGAACTCACAGCAACCGACATATTGTCCCCATTTTGGAAAACTTTTGCGAAAGTATATTCAACTTTTTGAATTGCAGTGATCCTTATCCTCTTATTTGAATTGATAAATTCAATTTGCTGTATGGCCTCTTCAGCAAATCCGTTTTGTTCAAAATAGGCGATTGCAATTTGTCTGGCTGTTGACGTACTTCCCGGCAGCTCCTGCGCCCCGGCAAGAGAGGCGGCATCCAATGCATTTTGAAGTGCCTGCTTTTCAAGTGCGATCCGTCCTACATCAATCACAATGGCAGAAAAGGCCATTAGTACCGTCATAGAAATTGCTACAAAGATGGACACCGAACCTCTTTCTTGCGCGAACCGCTTTCTATGCATAAAATCGCCCATAGCGTTTATCACCCTTTCCGATCTTCCTGAATTTGCAGGTCTTCCAGTTCCTCTGTTTTTTTCATTTTATCCAATTCTTTAAATTCCTCCAGTTTATTGTTTTTTAAAATCTCCCTTTCCAATATGGCGATTTTAGAATTGGCTTCATCAAGTTTCCGGTTTGCCGCGATTTTTTCTATGGTAATGTCAGACTTTTCATTTATAAAATCGATTGTTTTTGAAAAGCCATCCTGCAATTGGTCTGCAAAGTTAGCATTTGCAAGTAGCAGCTTCTCATTTTGAGTTTGCAGTGCAGCGACTGTTTTATTCAAGTCACTCAGCATCTCTTTTTGCATTTCGGTCTCGGCTGTTAATGTTTCTATTGTTTTTCCCTTTCTGCTTGTTTCTGAATTCAGGTTTGCCATGACTTCTGTTTGCGTTTCCAGCTGATTGGATAAATGATTGATATGGGATGTCAGCTCCGCAACTCTTCCCTCAGCCTGCAATGCCTTTAAATATTTGATCTCATCTGTCTTATCCTCGACGATGATTGTCAGCCCTACTACCTTATCCCTGAGTTCTTTCGATTCCTGCTTTTCTGCAAGAATCATTTCTTTTGCTGCTGCAAGTTCCTGTTCCGTCTGCTTTCGTAGTTCCGTCAAATCATCAATTGTAACATTCAGGTGCTTGATCTTATTTTCCAGTGCATCTTTCTCGAAGCTGCTCTTCTGAAGCTCCTCTTCCATAGCAGCATTTTTATTTTTCAATAAATGAATATCCTGCATGGTCAGATTTGAGTCTTCAAGCTGGATCGCTTTCATGGATTCACAAAGATTTTTATATTCCGATTCAATTTTAACCAGCTGATGCTGAAGACCTTCATTGTTTTTTTTGATTGCTTCCTTTTCATTATAGATGGTCTGCAAATTTCGAGCAAAGGTATCCGCCGTTGTCTGCTGCAGTTTTCGCAAAACGTTTAGATATTCCAGGACAGATTGCTTAGTATATCCACCCCATTTGGTTTTTAAATATTGATTCATGTCGAGTTCTTCGGTTTTTAAACGTAGTGTTTCAACCACACTGATTTCAGCTATTTTATCTATCATAACAAATTACTCCTCCCTTTTTTTCCGTAATATAAATGGTGTCTCCCACATTTACCTTGGAAGCGCTTCCTTCTTTCAGTTCAAGAACATGAACCGTTTTTCTGCAATGCTTTCCTATATGCCAGGGTTTCACTGTTTCTGTACCTAACACTTTCATATCCTTGGAAAGATAGATTGCATCGATGGGTATCTTCATAAAAAAACAATGAATAGAGGGAGAATTTAAAAGGAGCAGTCCTTCTCCATTTGCAAGACTTTTTTTACCCATAAGACCGAAAAAGCGTTTGATAAAACCATCTGCAATACAAACCTTGTCCGCCAGAATCATATTTGTGCAATATACGATGATCATCCTGTACTCCTTACCCAAATTGCTGAAAGACCTTTACAACAGCCGGACCCATTAAAATAATAAAAATTACCGGAAAAATAAAGAAAACCATGGGCAGCAGAATTTTCGTGGAAATTTTTTGTGCCTTCTCTTCAATTTTGTTGCGTCTGTTTTGCCGCATCCCGGCGGCTTGAGATCGAAGAACATTTTTAATGGATATTCCCAGCTCATTTGCCTGGACGATTGCTCCGACAAAGGATCTGACTTCTCCGATATCACAACGGTCGCTGAAAATCAAAAGTGCCTCGCGCTTTGATCTTCCCATTGACATTTCCCGGTAGGTGATTGTCATCTCATCAACAAGAGAACCCTCCAGATTCTCGATCACATGATAAATTGCCTGTTCAAATCCGAGTCCCGCCTCCACATTCACACTAAGAAGATCCAAAACCTCTGGCAGTTGCCTTTCCATAGCAATACGCCGTTTGCTTACTCTGGCTGCCAGGTGAAACCGCAGAATCACATAGCCCGCATAAACACCCAAAAGAGCTGCAATCAAACAAGAAAGGAAACTTTCTTTCAGAAAGAATGCAACTGCAAAAGCAATTCCTGCCGTCCCCAGTAATACAAGGATACGCAGAATTTGATACTCATGAATATCTATCGTCAACCCGGCTTGATAGACATTTTTTTTCAGTTTATCATTTTTCAAGCTTTTCACTAGAAATCCTTGACTTGGTTTTTCCATAAAAGATTTTTTCATTTTTGTCAGAAGTGGTTTGACGATCAGTTTCATGATTCGCTCAAAAAATGGCAAACTAAGCTCGTCATCGGGAACATAGCCCTTTTGAAAGGCACCGTTAATGACGGACAGCCTTCTTTGCACCGCATCATGTTGCTTACCGTAAGACTGTAAAGCGATAATCATACAGCAAAAAATGAAAATTGCCAGAAAAACAGAAATAAAATAAATCATAACTTACCCCTCAATACTGGATATCAACAATTTTGTTAATAATAATAAAACCAATCAGTTCCATGCAGATCGAAACACATAACATGATTTTTCCAATAAACGTATCGAAAAATGACATAAAATACTCCGGATTCATAATCATAAGCAACAGTATGATGAAAACAGGAAGCAAACCAATCACGATGCCTGACATACGTCCTTGAGCGGTTAATACGCGCACCTCCTGCTTGATGCGGATTCTGTCCTTAATCGTATCTGAAATCGTATCTAAAATTTCTGATAGATTTCCGCCAACCTGCTCTGACGTCATTACTGCGGATACCAGTAAACCAAGATCATTATTCTGCACACGATCCACCATATGATGAAGTGCATCATTTTTATTGACTCCATAACGCATTTCCCGGAGAGTTTTAGAAAACTCAGCAGAAATAGGTGGTTGCATATCATTTGCAATACTTTCCATGGCTTGCTGAAAAGTAAATCCGGATTTTATACAATTGCTCATGATAACCAATGACTCTCCCAGCTGTTTATTAAACTCTGTTTGACGTTTCTTCCGTGCTCTTTTCACCAGAAAAGGCGGGATTGAAAAGCCGACAATCGCTACTCCAGCCGCTGTGACTGTACTTACTTCAAGTAAGGGAAACATTAAAATTGGCAGATAGGTTATTCCAATCCAGATATAAATAAATTCCGAAGCTCTGAGTTTAACCCCGGACATCGCTAAATAATCACTGAATTCTTTACTCGCAATTTTAAATTTTTTATTTTTCTTCTTCCTGTTTTTTTCAAGGTTCTCTTGAAAAAACTGATCCTGGATTTCAGAAATATTATCGTTATCAAGATATTTTTTATATCGCTTTTCAACAAGCTCCTTACCAGAAGGTTTTATAAAGGAAAGGAGCAAAAAATATGCGAATAAAGCTGCAGAAAAAGAAATCAGATAAATCAACATGATGGAACCTCATTTCTTAAACCAGTCATCTCTGACCAAAACTCCGTTGGACACGAGTTTATCCAGAAAGGTAGGCCGTATTCCTGTTGAAATAAAACTCCCGGTAATTTTGCCCTCGGAGTCCAGGCCTTGCTGCCGAAAAACAAACAGATCCTGAAGCGTAATGGTATCACTTTCCATACCGACGACCTGGGTGATATGAATCACTTTACGAGAACCGTCTTTCATCCTTGCTTGATGAACGATAAGATCCAAGGCAGAAGAGACCTGCTCCCGAATCGCTTTAATTGGTAATTCCATACCCGACATGAGCACCATTGTCTCCAGTCTCGACATCAGGTCTCTGGGCGAGTTGGCATGGGCTGTCGTTAAGGATCCGTCATGCCCTGTATTCATAGCCTGAAGCATGTCCAGCGTCTCACCGGATCGTACTTCACCGACTACAATCCGATCAGGACGCATACGCAGTGCATTTCGTACCAATTCCCTGATGGTGATCTGACCGGCACCCTCAAGATTGGCAGGACGGCTTTCCATCGTGACAACATGGTTTTGACGAAGCTGAAGCTCTGCGGCATCCTCAATCGTAACAATTCGTTCCGTATCGGGAATATATCCCGACAAAATATTGAGCAGCGTTGTTTTCCCGCTTCCGGTTCCTCCGGATACAATAATATTGAGCTTTCCTTTTACACAAGCTTCCAGGAAAGACATCATCATGGGAGATACCGAGTTTTTATGAATTAAATCACTCACGGTTAATGGGTTTTTAGAAAACTTTCGTATGGTTATGGTCGGCCCGTTCAGGACAATAGGGGGTATCACAGCGTTCACCCTGGATCCATCTGCAAGCCTTGCATCTACCATAGGGCTTGTTTCATCAATACGCCTTCCTACAGAAGATACGATACGGTTGATGATGTTCAACAGATGTTCATTATCCTTAAAAACGGTCGCAGAAAGTTCCAGTTTTCCTCGACGTTCCACATATACGTTATAGGATCCGTTCACCATAATTTCACTAATATCCGGATCAGCAAGAAGTGGTTCCAAAGGTCCAAGACCCACCACGTTGTTGTAGATCTCCCTTTGAATACGGGAACGGTCAGCTCTTGAAATTCCGGCAGCATTTGCATTGATCAAACCCTCGATTGACTTTAGCAGATATTCCTCCTGATTACCTGTAATATCCTTGCCTCCAGCTGCTTCATGGTTAATCATTTCAATGATTTGGGTGTGAACTTTATCTTTCAAGTCAGAATAATCATCCACAAAAGGATTACCGTTTTTATGCATGCTTCCCACAGTTTCAGCGGAAGCTTCCGTCTCCTGCTTCACTTTTTGTTTTTCCAGTTTTTCCAGTAGGCTCATGGTTTCCCTTCTTCCTAAATGATTTCGTTCCTTCTTTTAAATAATTTAAACGGTTTTCTTCCTGCTCCCATTGCTTTTATTTTTTGATTGGATGCAGATCGAATATCAAAATGATCGGCACCGGTGATCAAGGCATCGGTAACCACGGAGATGGACTTGCTCAATGGACTTCCCGGAGAGCTGATTACAAAGGGAACCCCCCGATTGAGCGCCGTGACCGCCACCTTATAATCACTTGGAATTTTAGCCCAAATCGGGCAGCCAATGATCCGCTGGACATCTCCCACAGTGATGGAGCTCATGTCTACGGCACGATTGACGATTAATCTCACCTTATCTCTTTGCTGAAGAGACTCCATCAAAGAAAGGCTGAGTTTGGAATTCTTAAGGATTGAGATATCAAGTCCTGTAACAAACAGGATCGTTGAAGATGATTCAATGGCCGTAATTGTTACATCAGTAAAAGAAGGCGGCGTATCAATAATCACATAGTCATAATAGGTGCGCAGCACACTAAGCAGGCTTTGAACCTTTTCCGCAGAAATCAGCTCCGCATATTCAGGACTTTTGGGCGCGCACAAAACATGAATGCCGCTGGAGTGTACCGTCATATAACTTCGTACCGAGTCAATGTTTGGTGTAAATACCTGCTGCACATATTCGGAGATTGTATCCGCCGGTTCCATATCCAAAAATATATGAATATCTCCAAACTGTAAATCAAGATCAATAAGCGCCACTTTTTTTCTATTTTCAGCCAGTTTCACTGCAAGATTTGTAGCAATTGTGGTTTTCCCCAGTCCGCCCTTGGCGCCAAATACGGTTACGACCCTGGACATCCATGCAATATTCTGCTTTTCATTCAATGAGTTGATGCGTATTGTCTCGTTATGGTGAACAGACTTTATGTATTCAGCAAATTCTTTTGGTGATTCAGGAAATTCTATCACATTATGAGCACCTGCTTTAATTGCCCGCTGCAATATATCCACATCCATATATTCAAGTAGCAGAATCACATGAGTCCTGGGTCGATGAAAAATAATACGCTCTGTCAAACTTAGCACATCGGTATCTCCGGCTCCCAGAAACATAATAACCATATCAGGCGAGACATTTTCTATCCTATCCAAGGCCTGTGCGCCCCCGGGCGAATCGCCAATAACAACGATTTCGTCATCTTCAATCATGCCCTTCATCGCATCGAGATTTTTTTCCAATTTGCTGATAACTAAAACACTGATCTTCATCGTTGCACTCCTTATGTCAAATTCTATCAATCCATTGATTTGGAACGATAGTTTTCAAAAGTTTAATATTTTTCTTCGTCTCTATTGTTTGACTGGCAGATTGGCAATTTTCTCGTCCAGTGGTGACCGAAGCACCGCGCAAAGGTGTCCTGTATATTCATAAAAGCTAAGATCCATGACCTGTTCCGGCGTGACTTGAAGTGTAATCGTTGAATAGACGGTATCTTTTTCCACAATATTCTCTTTATTTGACAAGTTGGAGTCTACTGCCAGAACAGCTACATTCTGTACGACCAGTTTCGTAAATGGGATTTCCTGCTGAGTATATTGTGCGATAATATCAATGCGATTGCCCGGTTCAATCATATATCCAACACCGGAAACTCCGTCAACCGCAATGGTAATGGCACGCATCCCAGGCTTTAAGATATAACTTAAGGTTTCGCTGTCCGCAGCACCCGCTGTTATAAGTTTTGACCTTAGGATCTGCTCTCCTTCAATCATTTCAGACTTCGTAACTCTTCCCAATACCAAAGAAACGTCCGAAACGGCATCCTCTAAAACGGCTTCATTCGGTATTTTTGATAGTGTGATCATTGCCTGTGTAATTGGTGTATCGGCGGGGATATTCTGTGCCGCAACCAGAATACCGGTCTTTTCAATCTCCTTTTGATTGTTCAGGGTGCTTAAAAAAACAAACAACAGTGCTGCGGTCAATATCGCTGCTAACAGCGCCAATACTTTTACTTTCTTCAATACTTCACCTCCCCTGAACCAGCCTATTCTATTCTCATAGCACACTGTGAGTTGAGATTAATGTAACCACCACCATCATCTAAAAACCCAAAAAATGGCGTAAGCAATTGAACTTTTACCGTCAATTCCACGTTAATTTCTTCCGACGCAGGTGTTGTAATTTGCACTGTAAAATTACTCGAATAATTTTCTGCTATGGTGGTTGCCTGATTCACAACACTGGATAGTCCATCATCATTGTAGTGGACAGCTGCATATCTAGCCGCTTCACGGCAGGCATTGTTTGCAAGGATTTGATTGGAAAAGATGGAACCAAACTCGCAAATGCCGCAGAGAAGTAACAAAAGAATAGGCAGAACCAGTGCTAATTCAACCATTGCCTGTCCTTTTTCATTGTTTAAATGCAAATGTCTCACCACCTCTCCGGTTGCTTTTCTGGCAGGCCAGGACTTTGAAACCAAGGCCTGCCATTTTACCGCAATCATAAGTCCATCAGTCAGGAAAGCATTAGAGGCTGGCACCTACTGTCGTAAATAGTGCAGCAATCTGTCCGCCCAGCGGAGTTAATGTAATAATAACAACAATTGCGATCAAAGCAATAATCAAGCCATATTCTACCATTCCCTGACCTTTTTCTTCTTTTTTTAACCAATTAAGTAATTTTTTCATATTATTTCCTCCTTTTCTTCGTTCACATTTTTTTTAAATGTTGGCGAACCATGCAGTGAAATCAGAAACGATATCTTTGATTTCAACTCTGCTGCAATAACACACACATCATAACTGGATTTATTATTTCCTGTAGATATGAAAGCCAAGAAAGCTCTATTTCAATATCGTTCCTCCTTTCTTCTCATTGATTAAGCTAATTACTTGGATTTTTATTTAAAAGGCAGTTATCTATTTAAAGCCGCCTTGGAAATCTTTTATATCATCCCGATGACATCAATCAGAGCGCAAACTGCCCCAAACATGATAAAGGGTGCAAATGGAAACGTGCTTTGCATGGTCAGTTTTTTCACTGCAAGGCCGCCAAGACAGAAAACAAGCAATGCGCTACTCATCCCAATCAGAGCCACCTTGATATAGGGATATCCAAGCACCATTCCAATTGCTGCGATCAGTTTGACATCACCTGCACCAATTTGCTCGAAACCAGCAAATCTACCAATGACAACAAATACGGATCCTGCTGCAGCCATACAGAGTAACGCATAGAACAGATTGATCCAGCTGAAGCAAAGGATTTGAAAGAGGATTCCCAAACAAAGCAGCAAGAGTATCAATTCATTGGGAATTAAACGAATTCGGAAATCAATGAAAGAAATCAGGATTAATACGGTAAAAAGGAATGATATCAAAAAAGCTGTAAAAACATTTTCCAGTCTAATCCAGGCGTATATCCATAAACCTGCATTCAGCAGGATAACGAAAACATTAATTTTATGACCATAGTTCCGATCTGTTGTTTCAATTTTTCCTTTATGACTTTTATATATTACAATTCGATCGGACATAGCGGGTATTGCGATTCCTGAACAAATACCTATGATACTAAAAATGATCATTATGAAAATATTCATCCTGAAACCTCCAGTCCCTCTGCACTCCCCATTTACTCGAAAAATGAAATTTTCCTGTAAAAATAAAAACACGCTTCTTCATTTTCAGTGCTAAAGAAGCGTGCAGCAAAACTAACATAATAAGAAACATATGATATGTAGTCTTTTTAAAGTGTCTGCAACTGGCTGGCATAGTGATAGGTCACCTTAGCCCCTTTAGCTTTGCGTCATCGCCTTTCGACGACTATGCCTTTAAAAACATAATAAAGTATTAAATTTTAAATTTTATTTTTCCAAATTGCCAGGAAATTAATATGGAATAATGAAAAAAGCACACCGCCTTAATGTATTATATCAAGGGGCGTGCCACAAATCTGTACACCAAATTAACCATAACACCAAGAGGTGTTTTTGATTAAATAACTGCAACTGGCTGGCATAGTGATACCTCACCTTAGCCCCTATAGCTTTGCGTCATCGCCTTTCGACGACTATGCCAAATTTATTAAATTTACTTTATTATATACAGATTTTAAGAATAATCAATAGTCCAAATTTTTCCTGATTTTTGTAAATATTTTACTATTGTTTTGCTAGGATAAAAAATTTTTTTCCCCCCCGAGAAATTCTCTATCCTGATGTTATGATTGTTCACCTCTTTGCAGTTCACTTGAACGCTTCGCGAGCTCAACAGGCTTAAAGCCCATAAAATATAAATGTAAGCATCAAATATAGACGCTTACATTTTATCTGTCATGTTAATTAAAATAAACTACTCACTTTTGATTGGTGTCGTAATTGAATTCCCCTGTAATTTCCGCAGCTCCTATGGTTCCCTTCAATGCTTCTAAATAGGAATCTGACTGATAATATCTCAGCATCTCTCTTGCTTTTTTCAGCCTTTCATCATAATGGAATTCTTTAATTAACGATACATTGATCGGGTTAGCAATGAAGAATTCCAGATTGTCAATCTTCTTACGAATCAGATTGCTGTCAATCTGCTGTTTATTCTTAAGTCTCTTCCCATACCAATCACTGGAAAGAATATTTTCCTTTTTAAAGAGATCCCTGATTTCATTCGATTCAAGCGTATGACCCTGGTAATCTCCATACGCCATAATATGCAACAGCGCTTTGATCGGCGGAATTGCATCTTCTGCACTACCATCCTTAAAGTAGTTCATGGCAGCTTTTTTATGGCCATTTGCAATATTGAGTACGCCATCAACGAAAGCTTCCATGCTTTGTTTTTCAGGTCTGAGAATATCATCACTGAATATCGATTGTGGTTCATCGAAAATCTTTCCGAGGTACTTATAACAGAATACCTCAGTCATGCGATAACCCAGTCTGCTGGCAGGCACGTGTACCCCGTTATATTCGGAGTCATCTATTTTTTCAAAGGCACCTTCCTGAATCATTTTTACAGGATTACGTTCTGTTTCTTTCAGTCTGGACCAGATTTCCGGTACTAACATTGAAATGTCATGATCCACGCGAATATTCGTGCCGATATGCCCCGCAGGCGTTGTATAAACATCATAATCGCCCAATACATAAGATAGCAGCGCATTGTTTAAATCATAAACCGGAAGAAGCATATTAAACGGACCCTTCGTCAATGCTCCCTCAGATCCAGCACCGGTTGTTGAAGGAGATTTTCCGGTAAGGCTACTAATAAAATCCATAAATAATTCCGGCAGCTCCTGATAATGAATAGGGTTATAGACGCTAAGCGGAAGGATTTTCTTTCCTCCATCTTCCCCGGGAGGATTGTTGCGCCGTCCCGGTAATACGGAATTTACAGGCATCAGCACCGGCTGATCCAGCGGAATCTTTCTTGAGAACCGTTCTCCAACTGCTGCAAGATACAGCTTCTGAGGATTCATAAAGTCAGAGCGATGCTCTAGATACCTAGGATTTTTACTGCGAGCTCCATTCACGATTCTTGTTTCCGAGGACACAACGCAGTACTCATCATCACCTTGTAAGAACGCCTCAATATGCGCTCTTACAGGTTCCGTATACGCAATATAGCCCATGACATCATTTTTAATTTCTTCCACGTCGGTTTTTGTAAGCGGCTGATAATTTGTAGCAAAGAGATTGTTGCTGGAAAGATCGTTCTCTGCTTGCTTATCATAGCCCTTGTGAATCGCATCGTCCGGTCTTTGGAAGAAGCGATATTCACAGTTGACCGGAAACTTATAACTGCTATTATTATATTCCGGGTTGATATTCTTCAGTTGGCTGCTTGGAACCAAAACAGATGCCGTAATGTCATCTTCCATTTGAATCTTTTCACTTGGCATAAAATCCATACGCAGCTTAAAGATTCTCCAAGCCTTATCATCCCGAAATCCGACACGCAAATAACTTGGTCTGATTCTTCTGTTATCAAATTTCAGTTCGTTACCAGGTTTCCCATTGATAAAATCGACGGAAAAATGCTTTCTCCAATCGTCCCTCCAAGACTGTTGATAGAACCTTTTCACCATGAAAACCAATGCTTTCACGTGATTCGGAATTTTTTCAATGTAAGCATTATACTCGTCAGTGTAGAGCGGTGACGGTGTTAAAAGTTTAATTACGGAACCCAGTGTACGATCAATGGAAAGAATCGTTCTTGCCGGTCTTGTCCTATTCGGGCAGTCTCGCCAACGATTTCTGTAATCATAATTGAGAATTCGTTCCACATAGTCTAGGTCTTCCTCAATGTCGTTTACATAATAAGTACCATAAATGATGGAATTGCTGATCGACTTTGAAATTTCTGATTTCCCTCCGCCAGATACGGTACATGGCTTGTGGCAGAAAGTCCCTTTGGCTTCTGTGCTGATCAGTTTCCACACCGGTGCTTCCGGATGCTTCTCAATATAGATTTTCTCACCATTTGGAATCACGTAAAAATATCCCGGCAATAATTTCAAATATCGATCCTTCTCTTGATAAGCCCATTTAATTTCATTTTTATATAAATCAATTTTTATATTTTCCGGCAAATAAATGATTTGCTTATTTACTTTATCGATCCCATAATGATCTTCCTGAAGATCCATCATATCGCCGTATTCTTCGATTACTTCATCAAAAGAATAGTTTGCAAGACTGGCATCTTCCACTGCGTTATAATTTACACCCAGGTTTTTTTGCGGATAGGCTATGGTACCGCCGGCATGTTCTTCTTCCACATTACCAAAAAGATTAGCGGCAAAGCTGATCTGTGTTTTAATTTCTTTCTTAGAATAGCCAAAGTAATTATCTGCAATCAGGGTAACCGCTACCCCTCTTTTGTCACGACAGGTAAGCTTAAAGGCATTTCCGTTATTATACAATTCATTTTCATCCTTGTAACACATCCCATCCCTGCGCTGTCTCTCTGTAGCATGATCAAAATGCGGAAGACCCAGTTCAATTTTTTTGATTTGAGTAAGATGCGGGGCCAGTAAAATATAACCGGTATGCCCAGACCAGCGTTCAACGTCCAAGCCGGAGTCATTACTATGGAAACTCGGATCACCCATGTTACCAAATACAGACTCAATAAAATCAAGATTTGACACCAAACTGCCCGGAGCCACAAAAAGAACCTCCATTCTTTTCTCCTCCAAAACTCCCGGTACCTTCGGCGAAACAATCGGCTTGATCATTAGAGAAACAAAGGTCTTTGCAGTCTCCTCCTGATTAATGGTAAACGGAAGCAACTTCAGATCTTCCGGTGGATTGACTGCCGCCTTGTATAACTTTACAAAGGTCTCTTTTGGTACAGCCTTTTTGTCATACGGAATAGACAACCCTCCTTCAACAATATGAAAGGATCCTTCCGTAGTACGTCTATCATTTTTTGGATTATGAAGCACGCCCTGCTTAATACGATAGCTGTCAATGTATTCATTGTGAAAAGTATTTCCGTCAGGTGGCAGTGACATTGCTCTGGCCAAGCCATGATGATCCAGAGTCAGGGAATCATCAACCACTTTAGGTGGGTTTGAAGCATCGTTAAAATAAGTACTGAAAAATTGATTGATGCGCTTATATATTCCTACCTCGTTTACATCAACCATTCTTTTTTTCTCTTTATAGTCCTTGATAATATCCTCTAACAAATCGATGAAATAGGTGTTTGTCTTGTTGTCTGAATCCGAACGATAAATAGGCAGACCAAGGGATGCCAATTTAAAGTTGATGTACTGGATTCTGTCTTCATGTGTTGTAATTGGATCGATATTTCCAAAGTCGATCCCTAGTTTTTTTCGAATTGACATCGTAACCTCCTAATTGGTTTATTGAAGTTTATTATACCCTTTGTTCTGATAATTATCAAGGAGGTTTTTGACATTGTATGATTAACTCATGATAACATATGATCATTTTATGGTGATATCTTCGTAAAATTCACTAAAAAACAACGAAAGAAATGCCAGCTCAATCATAATTGAACTGGCATTTGCTTATTTTAGAATTTAACTGATCAGTCTTGCAACAAGACCTTCGATAATTCCCCATAATGAGAAATCCTGACCACCATAGACCAGCATCCAATTGTTTATCGTATGCCCAAAGAAGTAAGAACCGAATCCGACGAGGAATATCATAATCACTCCGCTTAAAGCTGCTCCAACGATAGAACCTCTTACCCCTCCGGTAGCATTCCCGATAATAGATGCACATCCGATTTCAAAGAAACAGGTAACGGTCAGAGGGATAATAACCGTCGGAAACATCCCTGCCGTCAGGATAATTGTGATGGTTGAAGTAATCATAGCCACTAAAAATCCAATAATCAGTGCGTTCGGCGCAAAGTTGAAGATAACCGGACAATCCAATGCCGGAATCGCACCTGGTACTACTTTTTCTGCAATACCCTTGAATGCAGGAACAATTTCCGAGATCAGCATACGAACACCGAGAAGCATGACTGTAATACCGACACCAAAATAAATGGATTTTGTAAAGATATAGGTAAAAGCTCCTGTCGAGCCGCCAGCATATCCCCAAACCTCACCCGGAGTATAATTGTTTGAACTCAATACAAAATACATGACAACATATGTAAGACAGATGACGATAGAACCCGTAATGGAAACTTCACGCAAGAATCCAAGACCCTTGGGGAATTTCAAGTCTTCTGTGGAATGTTCCTTATTCCCGATCAGCTTGCCCAGATAACCGGAAATCAAGGAAAGGATTGTTGTGGGATGTCCAATCGTAAAGCTGTCGTCACCGGTGACCTCTTTCACCAATGGTCTCATTAAATTGGGAGATATGACCATATAAGCGGCAGTAAAGACAGTAGCCAAAACAATCAACTTTCCTCCTCTAAGTCCTGCATCTATGCCTGCTGCAATAAAAACATACGGAAACCAGTATAGCATATGTCCCGTCAGGAATACTGATTTCCACTTTGTAAAACGTGCAAATAACAAATTGAATGCAAATGCAACCAGCATTACGATACCAATCTGAGTTCCGTACATCGACATATCAATATCCGGTGAACCCTTTGCAGCAGGCATCATCGTATGAAAGGCACCCGACAATCCGTCTATTGCATTTCCTACGATAATGCCGGTTCCTTGGGAAAGAACGAAAAAGCCGATGGCTGTCATCAATGTGCCACGTACAATTTCATTAAAAGTTTTTTTCTGTAGTATAAGTCCAAAAAATGCAATGAGTGCTAAGAAAATTGCACCTTGACCAAAGATTTCGTTAATAATAAAATTAAACACGCCCATGCTTACCCTCCTTAATTATTTCGTTAAAAATGAAAGCGTTTTCTCCTGAACTTCTTTTTTGTCCATGAAATTTGAAATTGAAATAACCGGAATAGAAGTCCGGGTGACAATTTGTTCTGCAAGTTCCACGGAAGTAAAAATTGCATCACATGGTACCGTTGTGCATGTTCCGATATCACCGCAAAAAACTTCTGCTTCCAAATTGTGTTCCTTGAGTATGTCCTGTATTTTCATTCTTAGAAAAAGAGAGGAACCACACCCGAAACCGCAAACTGCCTGAATTTTCTTTATATCCATCTTAACCCTCCTCGTATTATAAAGTAGTAGTGTTTATAGTCCCTCTCCAAGGACTTAATGCTATAATTCTTACAGACGCTGTGGATTAGTCCTAGCCTCCTAACGCTTGACGTTTTCAGAAAGGCTATAACCACAGTCGTTTGCTTTAGTGGTAATTAGTTAGATAACGCATGACGTTTCATTTAGCACGAGGTTACAATCTGCAAACCGGTCTGTGGAAGAAAACAGTGTCAATCTAATTCCAAGGAGGAAACTGCTATGATTTATGCAGGCATTGATGTCGCCAAAGACAAGCACGATTGCCTTATCGTTGATTCCGATGGGGTGATCCTTTTCCAGGCATTCACGATTCCTAACAACAGACAGGGGTTCTGTGTATTGCTTACCAATCTCAAGACATGCGGGAGTGATTTAGCCAAAATTAAAGTAGGACTGGAAGCTACTGGTCACTACAGCGATAATCTCTTGGAGTTTCTGATCACCAATGATCTCCCCACTACGGTAATCAATCCGTTACATACCAATCTTTACAGAAAAGGTCTAAGCCTTAGAAAGACGAAAACGGATAAGGTCGATGCCCACTCTATTGTGACTATGCTTAGGACAGAAAGCTTAAAGCCCTACTCACAGTCATCTTACCACGTCCGTGAGCTCAAGTCACTAACAAGATACCGTTTTTCCTTAGTGCAGGACTGCGCAAAGCTCAAGACTTCGTATGCAAGACTCTGTGTCATCCTCTTCCCTGAATTGGAGAAGCTGTTTCCCTCGCTGCACATGGTTTCGGTATATACTTTACTGTCTGAGTTGCCAAATGCAGGAGCCATATCGAACTGCCATCTTACCAGATTGTCCAATCTTCTCTCTGGCGCATCCAAAGGCCGCTACGGAAAGAAAAAAGCCATTGAAATCCGTAATGCGGCACGGGACTCTATCGGTTCCTGCAGTGCGGTGAAGTCACTTGAATTACAACAAACCATCCAACTGATTCAGATGATGGAAAGGCAGATTGCGCAGACTGAAGAAAGAATCAACCCGATTGTCGATACGTTTGACAGCCCCATTCTTACAATTCCGGGAATTTCATACCGGATGGCCGCAATTATTATTGCAGAAACCGAGAATTTTACCGGTTTCGATTCGGCAGAGAAGGTGCTTGCTTTTGCCGGTTTAGAACCTTCTGTTTATCAGTCAGGACAGCTAAACTCCACACATGCAAAAATGGTGAAACGCGGCTCTAAATATCTGCGATACGCACTGTTTAATGCCGCAAAATATGTCTGCCATTGGGATCAGGGCTTTGGCCAGTATCTGACGAAAAAACGTGCCGAAGGCAAAGCCTACAACGTGGCCGTTTCTCATGCGGCCAAGAAACTGACTCGAGTAATCTTTCATCTTGTGAAGACAAACCAGACTTTCGTAAGCCAGGCATGAGCACTAGTCTATTATTCTTTTGGAAGCAACTTGCCGTGGTGCTTATTTTGTCATGCAATTATCAAGGTGCAGTTTGAGCTGAACTACATTTCAGCAATTCATTCAACTTTTTTTCATTTTTGATCTTGACTTTTAATAGTTAGTCTTTCTGTTCTCTTCTGATATCAACTGTTCAGAACCATCACAATATCGTCCACTGTTTCGGCTTCCGCCAATTCATCGATTCGTGATTCTTTTGATAATAATTCTGCTATTCTTGTTAATCGCTCCAAATGTGATGTTGAATCAATACATCCAAAACACAAAATAACTGAAACTGGATCATTTGCTGAACCAAAGTTTACTGGAGAAGATAACGTAACCAGTGACATATCATTGCAAAGAACGCCCTTGCCTGGTGCCGCATGAGCAATGGCCAGCTTTGGTGCTATAACAACATAAGGACCATAATTCTTTACCGATTCTACCATGCTTTCAACATATTCCTGCTTTATGCTCCCGGCATCGATTAATACGTTACCCGCCTTGCGGATTGCATCTTCCCAAGATTCTGCTGCTTCCCTTACTCGTATGTGAGTTCTTTGGATTATTTGTTCCAAAAAAATGCCCTCCTTTTTTGTCTGAAATTTCTTTATTATCCTATCATCTTCGGCAAATGGTTCCTAGTAAACTTTATTTCAACCATCCTGGAAACAAATTTGACTTTACTTTGATAAAACTGACTACTATAGTTTATTATTGAGATACTTATGCTGTATGAATCGGATATGGTTGTCTTATTACCGCAGGGA
Source organism: Anaerovoracaceae bacterium (assembly GCA_963665645.2). Classification (GTDB taxonomy): domain Bacteria; phylum Bacillota; class Clostridia; order Peptostreptococcales; family Anaerovoracaceae; genus Anoxybacterium. Next base: position 36,149 of record CAXXQN010000008.1, read on the forward strand.
AGAGGTGAGATTTTCTGATGAACAAAAAAACATGCGAATTATTAACTATATTAATCAATTCTGCCGGACAGAATTTTAAATATGAAGATCTCGCACATCTTTTATCAGTAAGCACCCGTTCGATACGCAATTACATGCAGGATATTTCCCTTTTCCTATCGGATCAGGGTTTAAACCGTCTTATAAAAATAACAAATAAAGGAATTACGTTTACAGGTGACCACAATGACTGTGATTTTCTCACCTCACATCTGATCGACAAGGACTTCTATCTTTATAAGCTTTCCTCAGAAGAGCGCATCCGTATCATTACCTTAAAGCTTCTGCTTTCCGAAAAAGCTTGTACTCTTTCTGATCTGGAAAAACAATTTAATGCCAGCAGGGTAACCATAATGAAGGACATTGAACAGGTTCGGCTACTTGTTACCCGCTGCAATATAACGTTTGAAACATCCACAAATCATGGGTATCTCTTAAACGCAGAAGAAAAGGATCGGAGGGAATTGATATCAAGAATCGTATTGAGTTTGTCCGGTTCTTTTATATTCAATTTTAATAAAGTGAACCTCTATGAATTTTTTATAAGAGAAACTTATTTTAAAGATTTACTTTTCGATGATTTTCCGGAAATTCTGCGTAAAGCGGAAGATTATTTTAATATATCCGTTTCTGATGCATGTTTTGAGGAAATCTTATTTCACCTGACATTGATGACAGCACGGATTACCAAAGGCTTCCTTTTAGCTTCGGAAGCATACGAAGAAGAATCAGTAAAAAAATTAAGTGTCTATAATATCGGAAGATACCTATTGGAAGTCATCGGAAATACGCATGATATTTCCTTTCCGGAAAGGGAGTTATCCTATTTTTCTCATAAGCTTTATGAATGTCATTTTTACAATAATCAATTTATTGAAGACAATTCCTGTATGCAGATGCATATCGTTTTAATCAGTTTTTTAGATAAGATCGGAAAAGAGCTGTCGATTCCGCTTTCAGATGACAGCCAGCTTATTGTGCAGCTTGGAAACCATCTGAAAGACCTGAGAAAGGCATATTACAGCGGAACTTCATTACAAAACGAGTTTCGGGATCAAATAATCAACGAATATCATACCTACTATCAATTAATAAAAAATAATTGCAGTTTACTCGAGGATCACTTGGGCTATCAGTTTCGTGATGATGAAATCTCCTATATCATCTTATATATTGTAGTCAGTATCGAACGTTACTTCGAAGATGATACGATACCCAGAGCGATCGTTGTATGTCACAGCGGAATTGGTACGTCAAATTTTTTAGTAGAGCAGTTGAAGGCAAATTTTAATCTGAAAATTATCGCTTCCACCTCTTCCCATAAACTTGCCGATATCACGAAACGCTTTCATTATGATTTGATTATATCTACAATCATCCTTCCCAGTACGATTGGCAATTGGATTAAAGTGTCTCCTATGCTGGAAGATAACGATATCATTGGACTGCAACGTATTCTCCTGAATATAAAAAAGGAAAAGAAAAAAAAGATCCTGTCAAAAATGCAGTACAGCAGAAAAAGTGATACCATTTCAACCATTCAAATAAAACGTCTGGAGCAAGCTTTACCGGAAGACAATATTTTACTGGATGTAAGCTGCTTAGATTGGAAAGATGGTATCAGATTAGCTGCCGCTCCCCTGTTAAACAACGGCAGTATCACGGAACAATATATTCAGGCAATTGAGAAATCAGTAATAGCCAACGGTGCTTATTTTGTCTTTTGCCCTGGGATTGCTCTGGCACATGCCGGACCGGGAGATGGTGTGAAGCGATTTGAAATATCAATTATTCGTCTGCATACGCCGGTATGTTTCGGTCACAAAACCAATGATCCGGTCAGATATATCATATGCTTCAGCTCAACAAACAGCCCAGAAGATGCAAACCTCATATTAAAGCTTATGAATATCATAAGTAACGAGGAAATACTGCGTAAGCTGGACTCCTACAACGACAGATCAACCTTTTATCAGCACATCATCAGAGGCTGAGAAAACCAAAAATTATCAGACAGTTTATTGGTCATCTCCAATAAAATTTGGAAAGGAGCTATTATGAACGATAACAGTAAATGTTTCGATTATGTAAATCACCTGATTAATATTATGAAAAAGGTGGAAGAAACACAATGGAAATTAATTGATAAAAGTAGCATGAAAATAGCAGAGTCTATTAAAGGGAGCCATTCTATTTTTATTTTTGGTGCTTCCCATGCAGGGATTCTTGCACAGGAAATGTTTTACCGCACCGGCGGATTAGCAGTATTAAATGCGATCCTCCCCTCTGAATTCATGTTGAATACTCGTCCGGTTGTTCAAACCAGTGCAATGGAAAAACTGGATGGATACCCGACGATTATTTTAAATAATACCCCGATTACAAAAGGAGATGTCCTGATTCTCCATTCTGTTTCCGGACGAAACACCGCTGCCATCGAAATGGCCATGGAGGCGGAAAAACGAGATGTTTTAACCATTGGCATCACGAACATGACATATACGAAAAAGGTCACCTCCCGTCATAAAAGCGAAAAAAAACTCTGTGATGTGTGTGATATTGTAATCGATAACTGCGGGGATTTTGAAGATTCCAGTATGATGCTGGATGGAATGCAGCAGAAAATCGCGCCTACCTCCAGCGTCGTAGGTTGTACGATCGTTAATATGCTTTTAATCAGAACCGTGGAATACCTGTTGAAAATGGGAATAGAGCCCCCTATCCTTCACAGTGCAAACGTAGACGGCGGCTTGGAATTTAACAGTCTTATTTTTGAAAAATACAAAGATCAGATTCATTATATGTAGGGGATACTGCAGGGAGAATTATCTACTCTCCCTGTCCGTCATAACCCAGATTTCCATTCTTGTTGTCTCCGGTTGATAGCTTGCGTAGCGTTCCGCTGCAAAAGGCTTTGTAACAAGCTGATGCTTCGGCAACCAGGTTTCAAACAGATATTTATGCGCCTTGTAAACGGCATCCATAATGAGATGTTCAAAATCTTCCGCTTCAAAGGTACATATGATATATTCGCCTTCCTCAATGATCCACGAAGTGCATCCATCAACAGGCTCGTTTAAAATCGCTTCGGCACCGGCAAAATAGCGATAATATCCTTCTTTTGTTCCAGAGAAAGTAACACCCAGTTCATCGCCGCCCGGTTTCAGCCCGGAAATAGAAGGTTTGCTTTCATGAAACGTATCCCATAGTTTGCCGAGAGTATCAACACCTGTTTCTCCTCCACCGGGCATCTGAGCAATCGGCTCTTCTACGGTAAATCCATTAAAGTACTGTGAAACCATAATCCTCTTCCGTGTAATCTCAAGTACGATATCATCGGCAATCAAAGGTATATTTTCATCAACCAGGGTGTAATTCAGAAACAGCTGGGGTTTCACAAAGTGATTGAGGCGTAAAGGATTTGCACGGAAAGCCTCGGGTGTCATCCCAAAGGCATTCTTAAATGTCCGTGTAAAAACTTCATGGGAGGAAAATCCAAAATCCAATGCGATGTCTATGATCCGTTTATTCTTGTCCTGCAAGGCTTCGGATGCTCTTGCCAGACGGCGCAGTTTGATATATTCATTCACCGGTTTTTTTACCAATCTGCTGAACAGCCTTTGATAATAGAACTGCGACAAAGATGCCATTTCCGCTAATGATTCTATTCCGATTTCCTCTGAGAGATGATCCTCAATATAGTCTACTGTTTTTTGTATTTGTTCCCATGCGTGCATAGTCAGCACCTCCTTTTAGATTTAGGATAGCATGAGAGGTGCCGATTCACTTGACTGTCAATGCCCTCTTTCAACAAAAGTCCCATATTTTTAAAGCGTTTCATTTTTTTCTACTGGTATCATCGCAGGTGTCTTTTTCAGAAACTTATTTTCATACATCTTTGCATCCACCTCTTTAAGGAGATCATTGACACTTTGTTTTCCCTGACTTGTTACTTCAAGAATCCCATAACTGAATGAATGGCGGTACATTTGTCCGCCTTGATTGTCATAAGATTCCAATTCCTTATTAATTTGCCCAATGATTCCCTCCACACAAGCCTCCTTACAGTCAGGAAAAATGATCAGGAACTCATCACCACCCATGCGACTGATGGTGTCCATTTCCCTCACGGATGATTTGAAGACGGAGACAATATCATTGATCAATCGATCTCCCTCTGAATGACCATAAGTATCGTTTACTTTTTTTAACCCGTCTATATCCATAAAACAGATCGATAAATTTTTTTTATTCTTGCGTGCCAAAGAAAGCTCCTTTTCTAAGGTCATGAAGCCTGTCCTTCGGTTTGAAACCCCTGTCATCTGGTCAGTAAAGGCAAAATCTTCCAATTTCTCGTGCTGCATTTTTAACTCTTTTTCTATTTTTAATCGATCGGTTATATCATTGAATATGATAACCGTACCGCTGTATTTTTCACTCACATCCAGCATTTTTTTTAACTTGATAGAGAAGGTTTTATGCCCGGCTTTCGTTTGAATCGTTTTTTCCAGCAGTACTTCCTTCTTGTTCCGTTCAATAAAATGGTTTAATTTCCCTTTTATCTGATCCAGCTCAATATCACTATTCTTATTTCCGTAATATTTCATTCCGGAAACAGCATCGGCAAAAAAGAGTTCTAAGGCTTGATGATTGATGTTTTCTATATGATTATCCTGATCTACCAGGATAATTGGATCATAGATACTTTCAAACACTGTAAGATATTTATTTTTCTCGTTTGTCATCCTTCGATTTAATTCCTGAAGTTTTTTTAACTCCTGGTTTTCAGAACGTCCTGCCCATTCAACGGTAAAGCCCAATTCTACATGATCAAAATATCTTCGGATATATTGAGAGCAGAATTCCTTTTCTTCTGCTGAAAAATCACTCTCATGAATGAGATCGACATATGCCTGCCGATAATATTTCATTAGACCCAGGAACATGCCTAAGGTGATACCTCTGGATCGGTGCTTTCGCGCTTCTATAATTCCGAATTCTGCTGCTTCATTATAAGAAAAATCATCATCGGGGCTCATTTCCGGAATGCTGTCGTTTCTTTCGATCACCTTAATCAGAGCCGCAGAAAGCCCTGCGATGGACATACGCCATGCTTCCTTCAAGGTGGAAGTGTATTTTACGTAATTTCGTTCTTTAGCGTATCGCAAGATCTTTTCTATCAGAACTTCTTCACTGTCTAATATGATCTTTTTGAGTTTCTCCATGTCCATATTTTAGGTCGCTCCGCATTCAATAATTTTCGACAACAATTGACAGGCTAAGCCCACGGTTTGCTTTTCCATTATAACAAATCAAGGTGAGTGCGTCAAAACATCCGTTTCCTTATCTACAGATTTCTTTAACTCTTTATAAAACTTCTGAGTAAGACATCCTACCATCTTGTGGTAGCATTGATTTATATACCATTACCACCAAAGACAATATACACCCTCAGTGCAATTTCTGATTTCTTCTAAACGTAAATAAAGGTTTTCCATATCTCACTATAAATTATCAAAACAGATTCGCGTACTTTTGATATATTCTGCTGTTTCGAAAATAAAATAAATACCGATACCTTCTTTCCTTATTGTAGAATGCATCATATTAATGATATAGTATTACTATCGAATTAGGAGGGATAGACAAATGTATGATAATATTTTGGATACCATCGGACAGACTCCATTGGTGAGAATCAACAGGTTAAACCCAAAACCTCGAATTCCACTGTATGCAAAAATAGAAGGATTCAACCCCACCGGCAGCATCAAGGATCGTATCGCATTGAAAATGATTGAGCAGGCGGAAGAATGCGGAGCGCTGACTTCTGGCAAAACCATCATCGAACCGACTTCAGGCAATACCGGAATTGGTCTTGCTATGATCGGCACAGTAAAAGGATACTCTGTTCTGATCGTTATGAGTGAAGCAGTCTCCATTGAACGCCGCAAGATGATAGAAGCTTTTGGAGCAAACGTACTGTTGACAGATGCTTCCCTTGGGACAGACGGAGCAATTAAAAAAGCTCATGAACTGGTAAAAAAATACCCGGATCAATACTTTATGCCAAACCAGTTTTCTAATGAATACAATAAGCTGACTCATTATCAAACCACTGCCAATGAGATCTGGAAAGACACGGGCGGAAAGGTAACTCATTTCGTCTCTGCATTAGGCACATCAGGAACAATTATGGGGGTAGGAATGGGTCTGAAGGATAAAAACCCAAAGATTCAAATCGTAGAGGCGCATCCGGTTCGCGGCCATTACATCCAGGGACTGAAAAACATGGAGGAAGCCATCGTTCCTGAAATTTATGATGCTTCAAAAATCGACCGTACCGTTATGATCGAGTCGGAAGAGGCTTTTGCCATGGCAAGGGATATTGTTTTAAAGGAGGGCATCTTTGTTGGCATGAGCAGTGGGGCTGCCATGGTTGCAGCGCTTCAATGCATCGAAGCATTAGATGAGGGCTTTGTCGTTGTAGCTTTTTCCGATCGAGGAGAAAAATATCTGAGTACAGAATTGTTTGATCAATCTAAAAAATAGATATTTCCGATTCTGGTAATAACTTTCATTGTTGCCTCCATCACGGCACTTCTTGCCGCTACAAATAATTTATGGAACCTCGCGTCTGCCAAGCATAAATTAAATTATGATGGAGGCGGGGAGTGGAGAGGGGAGTCCCCCTCTCCCGTTCTAAGGAAGGTGCTCAGGCTGCTTTGCAGCCGCCGAAGGGAACCATAGGGTTCTCTAGCGGAAAGTGTGAAAATATTTTCACACTTTCACGCCCCATTACTCAATGCTGAGCAATGGGGCGCCTTATATATCGTGCTAATTCAAAAGAATTTACTATATCTTTATCCCATATTTTTTCATTTTATTGTACAAGGTATTTCTTCTGATCCCCAAAGCCGCCGCCGAATGCGTGATATTCCCCTTATATTTTTTCAACACCTTCTCTAAATGCTCTTTTTCAACGTGCTCCATATCATAACTTTCTTCTTTCATACTTAACATCGGCTCATCATTTGCATCTACCTGTCCAAAATATTCTGCCGGTATGGATTCGGTGTTAATGATAAGTTCAATCACATTTTCAAGCTCTCTAATATTCCCCGGCCAGTTAAAGTTGATCATGGTCTTCAGATATTCATCAGGAATTTCCACTGCTTCTTTGTTTAGCCGTTGTGCAATGTTTTTCATAAAATAATTAATCATTATCAAAATATCGCCTTTTCTCTGCCTTAAAGGCGGTAAATAGAGCGGAAGAACATTCAGTCTATAGTATAGATCCTTTCTGAATCTTCCCAGTTCCACTTCCTTTTTCAAATCCTTGTTGGTTGCAGCGATGACCCTGACATCAACAGAAATCGATTTTGAACTCCCGATCCTGGTAATCACTCCTTCCTGAAGAACTCTTAATAGCCTGATTTGCATATCCAGCGGCATTTCACCGATTTCATCCAGCATGATCGTGCCACCGCTCGCAATCTCGAACTTTCCAAGATTCCCTCCTTTTTTCGCTCCTGTGAATGCACCCTCTTCATAGCCAAAAAGTTCAGATTCAATCAACTGGTGGGGTATCGCTCCGCAGTTGAGCGCAATAAAAGGACCATCCATTTTTCTGCTGTGATTGTGTATGGATTGGGCAAATACTTCCTTACCGGTGCCGCTTTCTCCCAGGATAAGAATGGTGGATTTACTGTCTGCGATTTTTTTTGCATACTGTACGATTTTTAAGAAATTTTCGTCTTTTCCAATGATTTGATCAAAGGTATAGTATGCCTGATGCTCATTCTTTTTCTTTGCTTTTTTCACCTCATCAAAAATATATACAATCTCAATATTGTCATCACCCGGATTATAGACAGGGTTTGCGATCATATGGCTTGGAATCCTGTTTCCTAAGGCTTGAAGATTAACTTCCCTTGAGAAAGACTTTCCGGAACAAATCTCATTTTTTAACGTATCCCAGTTTTCCACAAATTCTCTCATATCGCCGGTTTTTAACTGGAATTGCTTATTTCCGAATAACTCTAATGCTTTACTGTTATGAATCTTGATTTTCCCCTCGATATCGGAGGTTAAAATTGCAAGTGGCATGGAATTAAATATCGAAATAATATGCTGACTGTTAATATTTTGAAGTTTATTGAATTCCTTTACCTTAATCATTTCTTCTATGGCATTTGAAGCTGCAATCACCATACCTAATGTATGCGGGTGCACCAGGTCGTTATATCCTGTGAGATTCAGAACACCGATCAGATTCCCTTGGTTATCCTTAATGGGTGCCGCAGAGCAGGTCCATCTATGGTATGCCTTTATAAAATGATCCTCCCCGGATAATTGTACCGGTTCCTTCGTCTTGATTACAATTGACATGGCATTGGTTCCAATACTTTCCTCATTCATGTAGGCTCCCGGAATCATCTTCAGATTGAATGCCTCGGAAAGAATTTTTTCTTCTCCGCTGGCATTCAAAATACAGCCTTCGCCATCTGTTAACAAAACAAAAAAGCTGAATCCTTTGACAATGTTGATCAGGTGCTCCATATAAGGAGCCACCGTAACAATCAGTCTTCTATTGTCAGCAAATTTTTTTTGAAGCTCAGAACCACTGATCATCCTTTTACTGAATACCAGGTCATCCTTGATCCCCAACATCTCACATCTTGTATGGGAAAGTCGTATTTCATTTTTATTTCTTTCTCTATACATCCATACCTCTCTTCACCTTGACCAATTCTGCAGCAATGCTCACAGCAATTTCCTCCGGTGTCTGTGCATTAATAGAAAGACCGATCGGACAGTAGACTCTTCCCAGATCTTCTAAGGTAAATCCTTCCTTTAGAAGACTGCTATAGATTGACTCCTTTTTATTCCTGCTCCCGATCATTCCTATGTATTTTGCATCAGTTTTCAACATTTGGGTCAAGACTTCCTTATCATAAGCATGCCCTCTGGTAACGATCATAACGTAACTGTTATGATTTATTTTAATATAATCCGGTAATTTGCCAAAAGATGGAATCGCTTTTATTTCGTCTGCCGTTTGGAATCTTACTCTATTTGCAAATTCCTCGCGATCATCAACGACAACCGTATAAAACCCCAACATTTTGGTAATTTCTGCAATTTTCTGTGCGACATGTCCACCGCCAATAATGCACGCATTCTCATAGTGAAAATAAGGTTCAATCAGATACAGATACTCATCCTTCCCTTGGATCATTTCGTGCATTTTCACTTCAGTAAAGTCTTCTCGTATTTTTCGAAGAACACTTTGGGCATCGTCGTCCTCCGTGCCGAAAATCCCGGTCTCCGTACAAATCCATTTATCTTTTCCTGTAATCTTACTTTTCTTTTCCGGCATTCTTGTGATTAAAACAAAATCCTCATTCCCTTTTTTCAGCTCCAACAGTTTTTTATAAAGCGCAAGCATTTGTGCGTCTTCGCAGTCGACATATTCCAGCAATACCTTTAGATCCCCTCCTCGGTGCGTTCCTAAGGATATCTCGTTATGATTGGATAAATCAAAATTCTCTGTAATACATTTTCCAGTCTGAAAAACCTTTGCAGACTGTTTTACCGTCATCGCTTCCAATAATCCGCCGCCTATCGTGCCGCCTATGGAGAAATCCCCTTTGATCAGCATTTTTGTTCCTTCTTCCCTTGGTGCCGGGCCGGATTTTTCCAGAATGGTAGCCAAAACAAAGTTCTCTTTTTCATTCAATAATTTACTCATCAGTTGATATACATCTTTCATACATCCTACCCCGTTCCTGCAGCCTTAAATCATTCCTTTATATTCCATACAATACTGCATCCTATCATTACGTTATCATCCTTTTCTGTTTCCAAATTCAAAATTATGATTCAAAAGGATTTCCAATACCTTATCATAGCTTTTCATCAAGATATCCCCACATTTTATCATATAGCTCTGATTCGTTCCCGAATCCGTGATACAGCCAACTCCGATCAGATCCTTGCATTCTGTGCATCCAAACTCACTTTCAAACCATACCAAATATTCATCCATCATTTGAGAAAATTCCTGTTTCGGATATTCCTCATCCTTTCCTTTTCCTGCATAAAGACCCAGAATTGCAATTCCTCCCGTTAGTACTCCACATGTCTTTTGTGTACCGCCAATGCCCATGCATAAACCATTCACTGCTCTCAGCAAATCCACGTTTTCATTTTCTTCTGCATCCAGTGCCATTTTCACCATAATCTGAGTACAACAAAATCCTGAATTCATCAATTGGAACATTTGAAAGGTCATGTCATTCATGATCATTTTCTCCTTTCCTGACAACCATTATGAAATATCCCGGCTTGCAACGTTTCGATTTTGGTCATAAACATCTGTTATGATAAACCACCCATCTTTTTTCAGTACCCGGTGCACTTCATTATAAAGTAAGATTCAACATTTCATAGTTCCCTACATACTCATTCGCATTCCTATTTAGGAATGTACAGTAAAATTTCTATTTATCCTCTAAACCCTTTTCCACTTCAAGCATCTTGCCTAATGCCAGATCTTCACTGATAAACACACCATTGCACTCCGGGCATTTCATCAGTTCCACTTCGAAATCCCCCCCCAGATAACGCACCTTTACCTTACTGGGCTTCAGTTCTTTTTTACATTTGTCACAAATCCATGACACGCCCTGTATCTGTTCCTCTTTCATGTGCTACTCCTCCACGATTTCCATCCTGTGGCTGTAAACGCTGCTCACTAAAATTCCATCCGGTTTTTCTTCATATTTAACCCAGTATGTCACATTTTCAATCTTCAGTCTTGCAAGATAGGTTGCATCCTTCGAATGATAGAAGCGCTCTCCTGTTGATTTTGCGTGGGTAATTACTTTTTGAATATCTTCCTCCAGGATATACCGTTCTTCCATCAGCTTCCACACTTCAGGAAGAATGATCAGATCCGTTCCACTGATTTTTGTTGATTCCATTCCCGTCTCCTCACCCCACAATTCTTTCAAAAGTCTTCTTTTCAATCCTGCCCTGTTTTTATGTCTTTCGGACAAGTTGGGCATTTTCTTAAGCGCAATTTTTTCCAGATTCTCTCCAAAAATCAAATCTAAAATATGGAAGGTTCTTTTTCCTCCATCGACAAAAAGGTCCTTGCACATAGCACAATAAACCAGCATATCTTCCGTGCTTTCACCCGTTCTGTCCTTCACAAAATCCTCTGCCTGTTCCCTGTTTGCATAATAAACCAATCCTCCATAGCCGCAGCATTTTGTTTTTTCTTTGTAATACTTCAATTCTTTTATTTCATAATCAAGCAAAGATACAATCTTTCTTATGCTCCCATGGATTTTATTGTTATGCCGTGTAGAACAAGCGTCATGGATATTCAAAGCATGATTTTCTCCCTTTTTTTCTACTGGCGGAAGACCATAATTTTCAAATATCTCCCAAAGTGAGATATATTGTATATCGCCTAAGTATTTTTCGAAAATGCCGGCGCAACTGGAACACGCCAGTATAAAAACCGGTTTTCCCATTTCAATCCAAACTTTACGAAACAGATCGACATTCTCCTGCATTAAATCCTGTCGTCCAGCCCAATCCGCGGGAGCACCGCAACAGCCCAGCATGATTCCAACACCTTCTTTGATTTTTGAAAGCAAATACTGGTAAGACTTTTCCACATATTCCGGGGAGGAAGCGGAAAGCTGGCATCCCGGATAAAACAGGTAATCGACCTTTTCCGTGCCAGGTTTATCTCCTTTATAAATTGATTGCGCATATTTTGAAAAGGTAATGCGAGGATAGGTAAACAGTTCCCGCTCGCGTTCCTTTCTTTTTTCCGCAGGGATAGGAGGAGGCGGTTTCACCATGAAAAATCGGTCACTGTTGCTGAATGCCATATCCTTTAGCGCAAAATCATGGGCAGATGGAGGCATTTTATTTTTTTCTACCATACTTTGCCTCGTCTCTGAAACAATATCCTTCATACTGATATCCAGAAAGCATTGTTCTTTACATAATCCACAAAGGGTGCAAGAGTTGATCATTTTATTTGCATAACGGGTCCCCATGATCACGTTTTCATTATGATTAATTTGTCTGACGTAACTTTTAGGATTGATATTGAATTTTTTCATATGGCTGCAAGGCTTGATACACTGTATGCATCTGCACTTCAAGCATCTTTCAGCTTCTTTCACAGCTTCCTCTTCACGATAAACCGCTGAAGTTTTTTCGACACGATCCATTGGCTCAATATCATCCATTTCATAATGCAACGGAGTTACAAAGGATGATTCTCTTTCTCTTGCGGCAGTCATTGAAATTTTCTTGACATACCGTTCCATAGAAATGGCTGCGCGCTTGCCAATGCTCACCGAGTAAATAACCGAATTCCTTTTATGATAAAGTGTTCCTCCGGCAAACAGCGAAGAATCCTCAACTTGAAAAGTATCAGGATTAATCTTCAGACCTTCTTCCCAATTGCCCGTTCCCAGATAAACAACGTCATATTCTTTCTTAATTTCCTGCAATTGTAATTGCTCAATTGTTTTATTAAAATGAACCAGAATACCCATCCTGGTAATCTTTTGTAATTCTTCTTCGATGATTTCTGTTTTTAAGGTTTTACCTTCATAATCCCATATTCTACCACCCAATCGATCGGTTTTTTCATAAATGGTTACAGCAAAGCCTTTTCGATTCAGCTCCATGGCAGCGACAATACCACTGATTCCTCCGCCGATTACTGCAGCTCTTCCCGTGTTTTGGCGCACTGCCAAAGTTTTCTTTACAGCAGAATATCCATACTGTACCGCCGCTTTTTCCAATTCTCCGACCGAAATCGCTCCATCCAATTTTTCTCGAACACATACATTTTCGCAGGGGTGGTCGCAAATGCTGCCGATAATTCTTGCAAGAGGTATTCTTTTCTCCATGATTTGATAGGCTTTATGAAAATCACCTTTTTGCAGTTCTTCCACAAATTGTGTTATATCCAAATGTACCGGACACCAGGCCGTACACGCTGCTGGTTCATTGTAAATGCATCTTTCCCCTGTTTCCAGTAGTCTGTTATAATCCATTATATTTACCTCCAGAGTACTCACTGGAATCCATGTGGACACCTTAAATCGAACCCCAATACCATTTATTAAATCAATAGGAACACTCCTCTGCTATAAAGGGGTGGGAATTATTGTCGAGGAGCATCCCTATCAATCATCTATTTGCTATTGTTCAAGCTCCTTTAATCCTGCCAGAACCTTTTCAGGATAAGCCGGTAGATGCCTCATACGAACGCCCGTTGCATGATAGATTGCATTACAGATTGCTGCATGCGGCGCAGAAAGCGGCATTTCTCCAGCACCTGCCGCACCATAAGGACCATAAGGCCTTGGGGTTTGCTGATGAATAATAACCATTTCATCCGGTGCATCCTTTATCTGAGGGAAACCGCACCCGGTAAGGGTTATATGTTTCTTCAAGTCTTCAAAATCTTCACTTAGCGCAAGGCCGATTCCTTGTACCAGACCACCGTAAATTTGACCATCCACAACAAGTTTGTTAATAATGGTACCACAATCTGATACGATTGTAAATTTCTCAACTTTAGTTTTACCTGTTGTTGTGTCAACCGCAACCTCTGCCAAGATTACACCATACATGTATACCTTGAATGGGTCTCCCTGTCCGGTATCAACATCACAAGCCGTTCCCGGGGCCGTCCATTTTCCTTCATACTTGGTCGGAAGATTGGCAGCAACCACTTCATCATAGGTCATGAAAGACCCATCCGGCTTTTTCATCGCAGACATAAGATTTTCACAGGCAACCTTGGTCGCTTGTCCAGTAACAACATTTTGACGGCTCCCACCGGAAGGTCCGCTGTTCGGTGTCAAATCCATATCATTCATGACCAACTTAATCTGCTCAAGCTTGATGCCCATTGGTCTCAATGTCTCATATGCAAATGCTAATGTTCCCATATCAGCGCCCTGTCCATGATCTTCCCATGAGTTTCCGACGGTTATACCTGTCGGTGTAATCTCTGCCCAGGCCTCAGAGGTATCAGCACCGTCAAGGCCGCAGCCATACATATTCAGGGAAACACCCACACCATATTTGATGTTTCCGCCCTTTGCATTTTTTGCTTGCGCCTTTGCTTTTGCTTCCTTGTACATTGGTCTTATTTTATCAATAGCCTGAGGAAGTGCAATAACATCCGGAGCGCAGCCTGTAGGAGTAGTGGAACCTTCTCTATATACATTCAGGTACCTTAATTCGAGTGGATCCATACCCATTTTAGCAGCCAGCTCATCAATCAGTGTCTCCGAGGAAAACAAACTCTGCGGCGAACCATAAGCCCGGAAAGCAGAACCCCACGCATGGTTTGTAGCAACCGTTCTTCCTGTTCCTCTGATATTGGGGATATGATACCCGCCGCCAATAAACTGGGTGCCCCTCATGGTAACAAGGTCACCAAATTCACAATACGGACCGTGATCTACAGACCAATCGGATTCCATTGCCTTAATCTTACCATCCTTGTCGGCTCCAAACTTTAGATTAATAAAGAATGGAGACCTTTTTCCGGTATAGGTGATCTGTTGGTACATATTGAATTCAAGGAATACCGGTCTTTTGGTTACCAGCGCGGCAACGCCAAGCAATGCTTCATTGGTCGGACTGAACTTATATCCAAAGGTTGCGCCTGTAGGGTTCTGAACGATGGTTAACTTTTCCAACGGGACTCCTATACCTTCCGCAACCATTAAAGCATGTAGATGAATTCCGATACTCTTCGAATGTACAATCAACTGTCCGTCTTCATTGAGGTATGCATACCCTACATCTGGCTCAAGAACAAGATGTGGCTGTCTGCCTACATAGTAATCACCTTCAATAACATACGGAAGGTTTTCCATAATCGGTTTGGTCTCTTCTCCTTTGACCACTTTTGTTTCGAAATATACGTTAGGTGTACCCGGATGAATTTCTATTGCATCTTCCTCCATGGCTGCCGGTGCGCTCATATAAGCAGGAAGCTCTTCGAGCTCAACTTTTACTTTTGCTGCCGCTTCTTCTGCCTGAAAGGGCGTATCTGCAAGCACCATGGCGATAGCATCGCCAAACTGAAAGACCTTCTTATCATTCAGAATTGGTCTTTCCTTGCCGTCTCCTTTATTTTGAGGAAAAGCAAGCCCATTGATTCTGTTCGTACCCGGAACATCCTTGTAAGTTAAAACCCTGAATACTCCCGTCATTTTCTCTGCTTCTTTAGTATCTATGGACAAAATGTTGGCATGGGATACTTTTGCTTGAACCAGCTTAATATGCAACGTATTTTCCGGGAGTTTCAATCCCAGATCTGCTCCATAGTCCCATGTACCTGTTACTTTCGCCAGGGCGGATGGACGAATCACATCAGTACCCAGTATACTTTCGCCTTCCTTGAGTTGAAACCAGAGATCCTCTTTCTTGATTTCTCCTCTCATCAGCCTGGCAGCATCCATAACCGCATCGACCAACTGCTTGTAGCCGGTACATCTGCAGAGGTTTCTATTTTTCTGGAACCAGTCTCTAATTTCTTCTCTAGTTGGATTTACATTCTCATCAAGCAATGCCTTCGCAGATACAATAAATCCCGGCGTGCAGAAACCGCATTGCGCACCTCCATGAATCATCCATGAAAGCTGGAGCGGATGAAGATTGTCTTTGGTTCCAACTCCTTCAATGGTGATAACCCGGGCTTCGTCCCGCACTCTGGAAAGTTTTACAATACAGGATCTTACCACTTTTCCGTCCAGAATAACCGTACAAGTTCCGCATTCCCCTTTGCCACAGCCCACCTTTGTTCCTGTAAGATGCACCTGTTTCCTTATAACACTGGCCAATGTTGCGTTGGGTTCAACTGTCAGGCGGTTCTCTACACCGTTGACAAATATTGTTTTTTTAATCATTCGATCTCCTCCTCTAAGTTTAACACACAATTAGTTTTCACTGTCTTGATACGAATATTCTTTAAATACTAACAAGTTTCGTGCCATGCATAGAGTTCAGGAGTTCAACAGGGTTAAATACAGCCTTCGAGCAATTTCTCAAAAAATCGGTTAAAAATTCACATTGTTCGTTTTTTGATCATTTCAACGATTAATAACTGTTCGTTTTTTATACAATGTACATTTTTGAAACACTAAAGTTTCCTTTGACAACTATGATTTAATAAGTATATACTTTATTATTGGGGTATTAGTGAAATTTAAAATATTAAGTAAGGTAGGCATAATGAAACAATCTGAATCAAAAATCCATAAGTTATTATCCGGTATGAATGAATTAAAATGGAGCATTACCGTAAAGGGCTTGCTTTGCGGAGCACTTGCAGGATCTCTTGGTGTCCTGTACCGCTTGGCCTACGAGTATGGCACGGAATTCTCATTTAAAATTTATCGATATTTGTCTTCAAATCCTTTAGCAATTTTTCCGTGGCTTGCGATAATTTTCACGGTTGGTTTTTTAATTGCCTTCATTATCAGGCTTGAACCCATGGCATCAGGAAGTGGCATTCCACAGGTGGAAGGAATTGTTCTTTATGGACTGAAAATAAAATGGCATACCGTTTTAGCCGCGCGATTTGCAGGAGGTCTTCTTTCTTCATTCTTTGGTCTTTCTCTCGGGCGGGAAGGTCCGTCTATTCAAATCGGAGGCGCAGGTGCCCAGTCGATTGCGGAAAAAATCGGTAGAAACAAACTGGAAGAAAATTGCCTTATCACAGGAGGAGCTGCAGCTGGACTCTCCGCAGCATTCAATGCACCGATATCCGGTATGCTATTTGCTTTGGAAGAAGTACATCGCAGTTTTTCACCACTCATATTAATCGCAGCTACTACTTCGGCACTGACAGCGGATGTAATTTCTAAATTTGTTTTTGGTCTTCAGCCGATCCTTAGATTTTCCACAGTAACACAACTACCGGTAAGTCTATATTTATGGCTTATTCCGATTGGTATCATTTCAGGACTATCCGGAGTTTTAATCAATAAAACACTACTTTCTTTCCAAAGTATGTATTATAAACTCCCCTGGTATGTACGTCCATCCCTCGCGCTATTGATTGCTCTCCCTTTCGGATTGTTCTTGCCGGAAGTACTGGGAGGCGGACGAGATTTAATAAAACTTTCAGAAAATCCAACCTCTGGACTTTTATTTATTCTGATTTGCTTTATTTTCAAAGTATTCCTAACCGGTACAAGTTTTGGAAGCGGCATACCAGGCGGTGTTTTTATGCCAATTTTATCAATCGGGGCTTTATCAGGAAGCTTTCTGGGTATTATAGCAACAAAAATGGGGCTGGCTCCTGAATACATTCCCTTTTTTGCTATCTGCGCAATGACCGGAGCACTTTCCGGCTCTGTAAAAGCTCCCCTCACTGGCATTATGCTTGCAGCTGAAATGACAGGCTCTTTCGCTTACTTACTCCCTGTTGCCGTGAGTTCCTTTATTGCACTGTTATTCTCTGATATTTTAAGGGTTAGCCCACTCTACGAGTCATTACTTGAGCGTTTATTAACAAAAAATAACTGTGAAAGCTGTGAGTCGGAAAGGAATGCATTAATAGAAGTTCCGGTAGAATTAGGCAGTCCTGTGTCCGAAAAGTTAGTCAGTGAGATAGAATGGCCGCATGGGGTACTGATTGTAGGAATAAAACGAGGGGCGAAAGAAATCGTACCAAAAGGAAGCACAAAAATAATTCCTGGTGATTATCTGGTCATCTTAACTTCTAACCAAATCGAAGGTAATCTCAATGCTGCAATTAAAGATTTGTGTCATTCTTGAATAGACTTTATCCAATGCGACCCCGTGGTATTATCTTTACAGTTTTTTAATCCTGAGCGAAATAATCCATTAACTTGGCCCAGGATTCTTGTGTATTTAAGAATTCATTATAATGCTTTTTTACATTTTTATGGTACCGTTCCAGTTCGACGATAACGTTAATAAAATCCGGTTGATTAAAAAATTCACATAGCTTTGGAACAGAATCATCCAGCCGTTTTCTCATTTCTTGAATTGTTTCCTCATAGGATTCCGGCTTTGTAATATAGACTAGCAAAGGTTTATATCGAACCCATCCCAAGCAGGCCTTATAAAAACGCGTAATAATTTTTTCGTCATTTGCTTTTATGTGTTTCAGTTTGATGGGAAGAACCCCTTCGAGTAAATGATTATATGTAGAAAAGCCGTCATGAAAAGTATAACACGGAATACGCATTACCTTTCGCTGGCTAAGACAGGTACTTAAAAAGGTATCTTCTCCTCTAGCACCTGGTGGATTGTAAAACGGAAATACTCGCTTGGGATCTTTCAAATTAATTCCCAGGTTAGATCCAGAAATAAACTTTGAGCGGTTCTGTTCCTGCACCTCAAACGCAAGGTCACTCGTTAGTATCTGAGGATTTGCATAGGTTACCCCTCCGTCTACCATCACCGATTTTATCTTGTCCCAGCAAAGAATATCATTGCTGATTGCTTCAATAAAAGTACGGAAATCTGATTCCATCATAATGTCATTATACTCGATGCATGGAATGGGAGAGATATATCCGCAATGACTGCCATGTGTGATATCCGCTTGATCCAGATCCTTTAAGTGTGTTGACAGGACATGCTGGCCGCCCCAAACTGCAGTTTTTCTTGTATTGGTCACAGCAACCGGGTACTCATCATCGTCTAAAAATAAAAGGTAATCCATTTTGTTTTTTATTGCGTAATATAGAACAGCATTCCGTTTTCCTGCATAACCTTTACGAAAAAGCCTTTCCGCTTCCTTCTGAGTTAAAATTTTAAGTCGAATTAGTTCTTCCATCTCATATTTGATGTCCAGACTTCCGATGAAATTTTTGCTATTGATCTGATCAACCAATTCAGGCAAAACCCTTGTAAAATCCGTTACCTTTGTATTTGCATAACTTAAATCATATGCGATAAACAAATTCAACAGAATTTTTTTATTATCCACCAATCCTGATTCTTTCCAATTGTGAATATAACTTCTTAATACTCTTTGGAAGCCCCTCCTTCCGGTGGCAAATCCAATGCCAACTTGAATGTTCTCATTTTTTACCATTTCATTAATCCCCCTAAAAAAAAATACTGCGGTAATTCGCAGCATTAATAAATAATCGCATGACAAAAAGAATGTCGATACATCTTTCCTCCTATCGCTTACGAAATTAGCTGACGGATTCGGGTTGGAAGATAACCCTACATGAAAATTCATGATTCACCCCAAATAAATGTTTCTCCCGTTCCATGTCTGGATTCAGCGGATTTGTATTCATTTTGTATATTGTATAAATAATAGTATAATCCTTCCAGTCCATTGGATCAAGAAGAATTCAATATTTTCTAATAAAATCAGATCGGTTCGTTTCAGTTATGTTCGAACTAATATGGTACATAATTTAATATAAGGGGAATCAGAAGCCTTCATTAGAAATTGCTTTATCTTTGGGAGACGGTCTTCCCAGCAGGTATCCTTGTGCATAACGAATACCCAAATGCTCTGCAATACGCAATTCTTCTTCGTTCTCTATCCCCTCCATAATTATTTCCGTTGTATCAGAAAGTAAATCAATCAGGCTTTTCACAGTTTGTTGTTTTCGTACATTTGTTGAAAGGTTTTCTGCAAAATAACGATCCAGCTTAATGTAATCAGGATCCAGTTCAATCCATTGCTGAAAAAAGGAATACCCGCCACCCATATCATCCACCGCGATTTTAACACCCCGATCCTTGAGTTTATTCGTAATAGTTTTCATCTCCCTCCAATTCATTATTGGCTCATTTTCCAGAAGTTCAAGTACAACCGGAATCCGTGGCGGTACATGAATATCCCACCAAGATAAAAAGTCTCTTTTAAAAAGGGTGGATGGAAATACATTAAGAAATAAAACATTTGATTCACTTTGAAATGTTTCCAATGCATTTTTTATCGATATAAAATCTAAAATATTCTGTTGCCCATGTCTTTCCGCATTTTTAAAAAGATCAACTGGTGAAACATGTAGTTCCGAGGCGTCTCGCAATAAAGCCTCATAACCTAATACCTTATTGCTTTTTAAATGGTAAATAGGTTGAAACCAATGAGTGATAGAATATTGAAACTCACTTTCTGCATTTAGAAATACATGCAACTTAATCCCCCTCCCAAACATAAAAATAGTAGGCAACACAATGTTGCCTACCATGAGTAATCATTTATTGGTTTATTGGCAACCTGACGATCATAGCAATTCATTCGCTTTAGACTCATGGCTTTGCGTCTCCATCTTTCGAAGGATTTGCTCTTTTCAATGAATGGTTTATTTATCCAATCCATTCATAATATATAAATTGGATGTAACAATTTAAATAAAATGTTACATAATAAAATCTATAATATTTTGTAAATACCAATATTAATCATATTTTATCAAAGATCTTTTTTTAAATATCGGTTGAAAACACATGCAACATTTTATATTATATTCTAATGAAATATTACATTGCAAAGGGGAATGACCTATGACTGTTGAACCTATAAGAGATAAGACTAAAATTAAACAAATGTATCTATTTTTGCATGGTAAAAACCCAAAATATAGTTTAATTTTTAAATTCGGTTTAAATACCGGTTTAAGAATCAGCGATATCTTGCCATTAAAAGTGAAAGATATTTTTATGATTAACGGAGAATTTCGCGATTATCTTGTTATAAAAGAAAAGAAAACAAAAAAGGAAAAGAAAATTAAGCTAAATAACGCACTTCGCAAAGCAATCCAACCTTATATTAAGGAAAACCATCTTTTGCATGAAGATTACCTGTTCCCCAGTAAGAAAGGAACTTATATTGGAAGAATTCAGGCCTATCGTGTATTAAAGGAGGCCGCAAGTATCGTCGGAATCGAAAACTTTGGCACACATAGCCTGCGAAAAACATGGGGATATTGGACCTATAAAATGTCAAAGTATAACATT
>CAXXQN010000009.1:0-4504 GCA_963665645.2 Anaerovoracaceae bacterium
ATTCTCTGGATATCACCTATTGGAACATTTTGATGATCAAGCAATGAAGCCCCGAAGTGCCTGAATGGATGATATCGAAAATAGGTTACCCCTGCCCTCTCACAAAGAGTGTACATTAACCGCTTCCGGTCTTTGTATGGTCCCTCAACAAACGCCTTCTTTTTTGTACTCCAGTACCGATGCCAAAAAACCCAAGGCTTCTCCTGATCTCTTTCAGCGTATCGTTTGGATAGTGTTGTATACAATTTATTATTCATCGCAATACGCCTCGGGGTAAGACTGCCACCTTTCTTTTTCCGCGTGTAGAGATATAGATATCTTTCTTGCAGATTGACATCACTCCAAGTCAGCCGATTTATTTCAGACACTCGGCCAAGTGTACAGGCAATCGTCCACAAATAATCTTGAGAATCAGTATCGGCGCAATTAATAACCTTCAACACGTCGTCCATCGGAGGGATGTATTTTACCTTCTTTTCGACAGGAAATTTGGCAAGCCCCATTGTAGGATTATTTGCTATCCAGTTTCGGGGGTGATTCATCCCAAAATTAAACATTGCCCTTAGCATCGTCAGATGCATATTGGCTGAAACTACATTGCCGGTTTTTTTAATCCGGTATAAATGGGTCTGGACCATATCGGCATTAATTTCATTGCACTTCAACTTTCCCCAGAGACGACACCAACGCTTTGCAGCACAGATGTGATTTGCGTAGTACTTAGCACTGTTATATGCCTTGATATAATCCAACCGCCTGTTAACCAAGTCCAAGAATTCCATGTCGGTTGGGATCGGGTCTGTGATCACCATATGTTCCGGGTTTTGTACTTCCTCCTTTCTGCTGGCTTCCGCCTTTTTGGCTTCTTTTTTGGTTTTGAACCAGCTTTTTGTGTACCGTTTTCCGTTCAGGGTGAAGTCGTATCTCCACCCTTTTCCTTTTACAAAATATAAACTCATAGAGGTCCTCCTCTGCTGGGAAAAATAATGAACCTCCGAGCTTCCTTCCGCCAAGTTCCTCTGCGTGTTTGTAAACCCAGCTCACGCTCTTTCTCAGGTACTTTGCGGTTTCCTCTGGTGTCAGTATATTTTTTCCGCCAGCCATTGTAAATCTGTTCTCCGTTTCCAGGGTCCTTGTCTCTGGAAATGAAGGGGGATTTGGGCTGTAACGGTGTGACTTTTTGGGTAGTAGCTGCTTATCTATTTGAAATGATGGAAATAAAAAAGCCCTCCTGAAAACAAGAGGGCAGTTAAAAAGGGTATTTGCTTTCTGGATCAGTCTATATGCCAAACAATATCCTCTGATGGCTTGTAGATGAAGGCTCCGCCTTCTTTAACTATGTTTTTTAAGAGGTGAGCATGTAATTCTTTTGCTTTTCTTATACTTTTAAGTTTGCTTAGCGCATCTCTATAATTCTTTTTGATTTTATCATTTATGATTTTGTATTTTGTGCCGGTATGATCTTGTTTTTCGGTAACCTTTTTTGTTTCAGTGGTACCTTTTGATATAAATTTTAACTTAGAACCGTCACATTCGTATTCGATATTATTGTCATCCAAATGTTTCAAAAAAATAGAAATTTCGTCTGCCTTTCTACCTACCTTTGCCGGATTCCCTTTTGCCTCGGCTTCTTCTTTTTCCAAGAAAAGTTTTTTGTAAGCTTTTTGATATGTTTTCTGGTCTATGATTTCAGCTTCATTCTTGTCCACTAAGGGTAATTCATCAGACACCGAAAGATCATCCGCTTCTATAGCTCCCTCCAATGCATCTTCACCAAATGTATCTTCTTCTGCTTCGTTTTGATTTTTATTACCTTCTGACAGTTCATGCAAAGCTCTGTAGTACACTTTATTTCCAGGATTTGATATTATGTTATAAATCCACTCAAATCCTTTGCCACGCAGACCACTGACTGATTCACCGTCATACACAATCTTCCAGCCCTCTCCTTCACGATACATTGCATACGGCACTTCATCTCGAAGACCTTTATTAACAATTTTATACAGATCAACCAGATAGTTGTTTTTCAGTTTCCATACATCGGCATAGGAGAATTGGTAGGATTGAATCAGATTTTCATATTCTTCTAGAAAAGCAACAACATTCTCCCTTAAAAATTCTTGAGTATACTGTTTAAAGGAATTTTCCTGAACCCGTTTTGCCATTTTGATATGCTCTTCATTCTTCTCATGGATTTTTACCCCTAAATCAGGATCATCAATTTCATCAACAAAGAATTCCGGGAAAGGTCTATTTTCGAAAGGATTGACAGATGCCCAGAGGTAATTACAGATATCGGCAGTTAAATTGCCAAGAGGATTTGGCCCCGAAGTTAAAATTTTTAGAAACTGTGCTGGAATGATGGGGTCGTTTGCAATCCGGCTTTCATTCTGTTCAATTATATCGATCAAAGCAAAAGATTCATTGATATTATTATCTTCTAAGAGTTTTTCAACATTCAAATTGTGTTCACGAGCATACGTTGTCAGATTTTCTATGAGTTGTTCATTTTCTTTTTCGTGATCGACCTTTGCCTGTTCAAAAGTCTTACCCATGAAATAGTTGATCCCAAGGAGTGAATGAATCTGCGTAACCAGATCAGTCCGATAATGATAGCGGGGGAAAATTCTGACGCGGTGTTCTGCCTCGTAATTCAGACAACGCCCGATGTTGCCTTCATCAAACCAATAAACTGTTCTGAACGTGCTTATGGGATTGTTTGGATCACCGGCAAAAGAATAATACCAGTCCTTTAGTTCTTCTTCTTCGATGTAACGTTCTATCTCAACTGAGGCAGAGCTATCTTTGTTATAGTTCAGCCCTAAATAACTTATATCCAATTCGTTCATTACCTCAGAACTCAGCATAAAGGGAGATAAATAGTCCAGGCTCGCGTCAAAATTGCTTTTAGGATTGACCAACATCTTTCCATCTTCACTTTCTGAATATGATTCAACCTCCACAAGCGAATTAGATAATATATCTTTGATCTTTAAAATATCATTGTAGCTGGCACTGTTCGTGACTGTCCTTTGGCATCGCGGACAGGTGAAACCAATTATACCTTTTTCCGGTTTAACCAGAAAAAAGATCCCATTCAGATAGATTGCCAGGCGTAGATTCGATTCGTTGAAAATTTGTCCACAATCTTTATGCGAACATTGAGGGGCAATTGTCACATCTAAGATGTTCTCATTCATTGATCAGACCTCATTTAATCGGAATTGATTTAAGATAACAAACATGAAAGCAAAAATTGCAACCGATGACAAGAGTTTTTAAAAATCCATCGTCCTTATCGTCCAAACGCTATTATGTCCGTTAAAACAGGCTTGGGACAATGGAGGGTAAATGTCAGATGTAATCCTTTTACCTAATTCTTTTTCCATTGATGTTTGCTCCACGTTTTTCAATTTCCCCGTGGCCCTTCCACGGGCTTGTGGAGTTTTCTTCTCCGCTCAGTTTAATGAGGTGGGCGCTCAAGTGTAGAGTTGTAAGAGGGGCCGGAGCCCCTCTTTTTTATTTGTTATTCATCATCGTCTTCAACATCATCACGAGCCCAAATTAAGGCAAAATGAAGGTCGTCTGTAAATTGGGAAAAATTATCAAGATTATCAAATTTTTCATATACAGTTTCCTTGCCACCATCCACCCATTTTACTATTACGCATCCTTCTTCGCAGGATATGAAGCCATCACCTTCACTTGATACAGAAGTATAAATAGGAATATCTTCCTTGTTCGTTAAATTCTTTTGATTTCTCCATTCATCCTCGATTGCATCCAATGCATCAAGCAAATCTTCTAATCGGTCATCGTCATATTCCCACGCATAGCCTTTTTCCTTGGACTGTGCATTTTCATCGCGGAACGTCAGTTCTATAATCCCGTCAATACCGTGAGAATGAACCGAGCGTTGTTCTATAGCTTTACTTTCTGCTGCGGTTGCTTTTTTCAAATCCATGTGCTTCTCCTTTACTTGCAGTTGTTATTGGTGTTATATTTAAGCATATGTGAGATTATATGTATGAATAACGTCTTGTCAATTATGTGACGTTATATTTTTAGAATTATAGTTTATTGGGGTTATATGAAAAATAAAGATGACGGTATAAATTTGCTTGAGTATTTTTTTGAGTTTGTCAATTTTAAGCTGGATGAACTTGATTTTGATAATTTAGTCTCCATCGCGATGTCCTATGTCAGGTTTGCATATGCCTCGGATGCGGCCATCTCAAAGGCCCGCTATGATGCACTTACAAAATCAGTATTCGAACAGTCTGAAAAAGAGTTAGACAAAGTCAAAGAATTTTTGGATAAACTTCAATCTCATTCAAAGAACTTGCTGGATAAAATTATCAACTCTCCTGATACAGCAGTAACTATCGAGCAAGAAACTGGTTGGCAGATATATATAAAGGATGGAAAGTTCGTTGTTGCATTTGTAACAAATAATAGGCGGGGTGACGACTTGGACCTTAACCATGACAACGACTATCGA
>CAXXQN010000010.1:0-146377 GCA_963665645.2 Anaerovoracaceae bacterium
ATTGTTAATTACGTTTTATATTATTCGCCGATTATTCCATCCCCGTCACGGTCATCCATATATTGATATAACCAATGATCCTTTGTTATCGGCATTTTGAATCCAGCGTCCTTTGCTTCTTGAATTGTCACTTTACCATTTCCATTCTTATCTATGGTAGATATGTCATAGCTTTCATTTGAAGTAGGGCTTTCAGATGAATTCGACTGTGTTGGTTCCGATATTGCTTTATTAACTTCATCTGGATTCACATTGTCGAAATCCTCTGTGATCACATTGCCCTTTAATGTATAAGTGTAATGATAATGACTCGGGATTTGCGTCGTTGTATTTGGATACGTTATGATTGCTTCAAAATCTGTACAACCACCAGCATCACGAATTGCCTTTTCCATATAAGCCTGATTACCGTGCCGGTTTAATGTGCTTTCTTGCGGTGTAATGTTGTAAGCATTGGAAACCCCTCCAAGAGAATCGGCGATCACGTGGCCCTGATCATAATTGGATAACTCCGTTCCTGGAACGGCCGCTTCATCAGAATAATATCGTCCTTCAGAAGTTACCGACTCGGTAGAATCATCTTGAAGAACAATTTGTTTTGCCGTCACCTTTACTAGTTGTCCATACGCATTGGTAAACGCCCAATATTCGCGATCCCCATATCCGATGTCTACAACAACATTAGCTTGTCTGGAACCACTCCTATCGCCACCATTGACTACAATTTTTTTGTATCCCTCAAATGGGTCATTTACCGCTGGGGTCGTTCCGCCTGTAGTTAAGACCACAACGGTCTGAGTGCTGCCATCCCAGCTTACAGATGCTCCAAAGGCTTCAAGAACTGCCTTTATTGGTAAATACGTCTTACTGTCCTTTATCAACGCTGATGTATCATTTGCTATCTGCTGGCCATTTTTTGTTATGTAGGATGCGCCGATCGGAACCTGGACTATAACCCCATCTTTTTCGGCAGTTGCAATTTTATTTACCGCATCCCAACTCACCGATGCCCCGAAAGCTTCCATAGTCTGTCTGAGTGGCACCTGGGTTCTATTTGCCTAGTCAATAAATGGCGTCCCCGACGCCTCGGTAAACTGAACATTTTGTCCATTAATACTAATATTTGTTGCGTAAACTGGCATGAACGATGCTGTTAACATAAATGCTACGATAATTACCGATAATGTTTTTCTCACAATTACACTTCCTTTCTAATTTATACCATATTTTTATAGTAATCCTATATCTTCAAGAAAGCAATAAAAAACCTCAGTATAATCACTGAGGCTTTTTGCTCCCATTCAAAACAGCCGATTTTCTTTTGTCCGATTTAACATAACATGTTCATACTCTCGGTACAACCATAATGTAAGAATAAGTGTATGAAATGTAAGAATTCATGTGAAAACATAATTTTAATTTATTTGTCAAATGTTTTACGACTGACCTCTTGACCCTAGGTAATATGGTTAATAATATTACTTTATAGATTTCTTACTATGTATAATTTTATTGAGTATCATCTATTGACAATATTGTATCGTTTTGACCTTCAGGTATTCTTTTCGGTATCTTATAGTTTTTAAATAAGCCGCTTAAATAATAGTTTTGAAGTTCTCTCTTAAAATCAATTAAATGTTTTAAATTATTTACATCTGTAATTTCACAAATTCCCCATGATTTTATAATTTTATTTAATAGGTCATCGGATATTGGATCACCAAATTTTAGCTGTAATAAAATGCTGTCTTTAAAATCTCGTGTAAATCGGAGATGGCCACTAGAACTAAATATAATAGCCTTTTTAAGTAGATTATAAATTTTTTTAAAATCATGTAATATTACTTCTTTAGATTCATAAGTATCAAAAAAATCTTGCATAGTAATTTTTAGTATATGTTGATTTTTTTCGTGGCTTTCCAATCTGTCTTTAATTATATTCGAATGTGTTTTAGATGTTTCGGGAATATTTTTTGAAATATATTCATTATAAGATTCTAAATGCATTTTAATATTTGCTAAATTGAGATATGATTCGTAAATAGTAGAGGATATAATATTTATTTTAGTGATCATTAATTCACAAGCATTAATTTGTAAGTCTTTTTTCATGTTTCTTTTATTTGAATAATGAGTAATAATACCGCCTATGAATGCACCCAATAGAGCTCCAAGAAAACCTATAATTGCTGACATTATTGTAAAATCGTGATTATTGTATAAGGATGATGATATTGCAGAATTTGATATTATTTCCATATAAACCTCCAAATAATAAACTATTCCCAAAAAGACCATTTCGGATTATATAACGAATTATACACCTTGCCGACATTTTTTTCCATACAAATAGGCATTAAAACCCGTATCTATATTACAAAATCAGATTAAATAAATAGAGAAGATTAACTATTCAAAAACCAAAAAAGCCACCGCAAGATTTCTCCCCCGGTGGCGTCACTATTTAATTATACTGCATTACTTCAAAGTTTTGAATCTTATCGAAGGTTAAATAATCGGTTCTGTTTACGAACGGTCCTAAGTTAAAGTTCTTGTTGATCTTATAATATCCGTTGCTGGCTGCTTTGCTATCATACCAGTCAATAAATTTATTAATTTCAGTCATTGACAGTTCATATTCCTTTTCCAGCCCGTTTGTCATAGTGATCACCAGCAGCGCCTTTGACCCTGTTTCTCCGCCCGAACCTTCCTGCGGAGTAGCGCTTGCTTCGTTTGAGTTTGTGCTTTCACCTGTGGAATTAACAGCTGTTACGACATAATAATACGTAGTACCGTTCGTCACGTCGGTATCGGTGTAGGTTGTGCCCGTAATGTTTTCGGCGATTACTGTGTACGAGCCGCCGGCCGTGGTTGATCGCTTAACAGTGTAGCTTGTAGCGTCTGTTACTGCGCCCCAGGAGAGGTCGACTTTGGAGTTGCCGCCTGTAGCAGTTAAGTTAAATGATTGTCCTGGATCTGTTGGTTTTGACCCAACTTGAAGCGATTCAACTCTATCGGAATAATTATGTCCACCAATTGCATAAATCTTATTATTTATAACAAACGAAGTTAAGTAATGCCTTTGCGAGAGCATAGATGGTCCGGTTGACCATGTATCAGTTTCGGTATCGTATATTTCAACTGTAGCTAAGGAATCTGAATCCACTCCACCAATTACATAAATCTTGTTACCTACAACGGAAGATGTTAAATAGCCCCTTGCAGTAGGCATTGAAGGACCAGTTGACCATGTATTTGTAATTGAATCATATATTTCCAAAGTATTTAATTTTGAACTTGAATTATATCCACCAATTACATATATTTTATTTCCAACAACTGCAGACGTTAATGCAGCTCTAGCGGTTGGCATTGGAGTTCCATCTATCCACGCATTAGTTTCGGTATCATATATCTCCATTACATTTGTAGGATATCTACCTAGACTTCCACCAATAGCATAAATTTTACTACCAATCACAGACGAAGTTAACTGTATGCTTTTCGATGGCATTGAGGGACCTTTACTCCATGTATCAGTCGTAGTGTTATAAACTTCCATTACGTTAGTTACACTCTCAGCCAGACTTCCTCCTCCAATAACATAAATATTGCTTCCAACAACTGATGCAGTTGCTTCATTTCTTGGGGTAGGAAGCAATGATTTTCCAATAGACCAACTTTCAGATTTACCCTCAAAAATAAAAACTTTGTTAAATGTTCCAGCAGCAGACCCCCCACTAATAATGTAAGCCTTTCCATCTATTACAGATGCTGTTGTTTCAGATAAACCCGTTGGCATGGGTGGTAATAACTTCCATGTCGCTTCATCAGCCCACACGCCTACACTCGACAAACCAAGCACCATACAAAGTGTCATAATAAATGCTATAACTTTTTTCATAATTAAACCTTCTTTCTTGCTAAAATCTTAGTTTGGAATAATTTTCTAATACAATTATCTCATGTACTGTAAGATGATTCCATTCTGTTATTTAATATTTTTCTGTAATACAATATAGGGTTATCTAAAAAATAGAAAAGCCGGGTTTCCCCGGCCTTATTCTTTTGTTTCATCCCTACTTAGAGCTTCTTTGCCGATGTACCCGGCCAGTGCTCCGATTGCAGCCGATGTCACGGTATCCTGCTGCGTGACTACCCCAATTAGCAGCGCAGCACCGACAAAAGCAATAACTACAGTGTCGTTTCCTATAAATTTAGGCATTTTATCACCTTATCCTTTCTGTATGTACCATACAATAAAAGCAACCGCCCCACAGGCCACAGTAAACAATGTCCCGAAGGCGGCTATAATAAACGTTTTAACCCATGAGGCCAAGTTATCTACCGACTTAATAAGGTTTTCAATACTTTTCCCCATCGAAATATCAGCTTTTTCAAGGCTTTGAATTCTGTCCTCGTGATCTTCAAGGGTTTCTTTAACATCATCTATCATTGGCACCCTCCTACTACACAGCTACAGCTATCTTCTTGATCAATGTCTCTCCGTACTTATAAAAAAGTAGATACTGGATTGTGTTTTCATCCAGACCGACCGTTTCTTTTAAAATTGTCTTTGCTTCCTCTAATGTAATTTCATCCACAGTCTTTACCTCCTTAATATTCTTAAGATATGGTCCCGGATCCACACACACATTATTGATCCGGATCTCAAAATGCAAATGCAGCTGGGCGCCGATGCCGGTATTTCCCATAGTGCCGATCTGATCGCCAGCTTTGACCTTTGTTCCTTTAGCAGTACCGGCCTGTTTCAAGTGCTGGTACAGGGTTTTTATGTTTTTACCATCGATGGTCCCGTGATCAATCAGGATCACCCATCCCCGGTATCTGCTATAGTAATTGCCTACGACAGTTCCCGGCAGCACTGCCGTTACTGATCCGCCATCCGTGATTGTGTAAGGCTTGCTTTTATCCGTTCCGATGTCTACACCCTTATGGTAGGTAGATGCCCCCGGTATCCCGGTGTTCCGGGGCCCAAATCCAGACGTAATCCGCAGTGGTGTATATGGCAAGTGTTCTAATTGCATATTTTACCTCCTAAAGAAAGAAGAGCAGCCCGAAGGCTACTCAACTTCCTTGCTGATCATAGTCTGGTAATCTATCCCGAATCCAACCCAATCGAAATCTTCCGGAATCCCACCGTATGTATCTGTTCTTTCTCTCTCGCCGGCACGAACCTGGTACTCATAGATGAGCATATCAATGGCAACGCCTAAATCCGGGTGATTACCGTTATCCGGGAAAGGATTTGCCTTGCTGATCCCAGCCAGTGTTTCTTTGTACTTTTCAATCATTTCTTTTCTTTTCATTGGTTTTACCTCTTTCTTTCCAAATAAAAAAACAGCCTTTATTGACTGTTCTAAACTGATTTAATTTAACTACTTAATCAACACTAGCTTAATCCACTTCCGGTTTGGCTTTCCTCCGTTGTTTGGGATTCTTCGGTTGTTTCGACAATTTCCGCTGCGACTGGTTCAATGGCGTTAGTCGCTATGTACTCCACATCTTCCGAAGTAAATATCCCTTTTGCCATGTAGTCTGCCGCCTTCGTCGCTGTAAACGCCAAACTCAATTGACCGTTGCAAACTCCTTTTGCCATGCTCTCTCTAAGCCATTCGTTTAATACAAACATAAAATACCTCCTATCCTAATGCAGCTACTGCTGCCGTTAAATTGTCAATAACTTTTGTGATATCCTTTGCCCCCTTAGCATACACCTGACCCAAATCTGACAAACTAATATTAGTTATGCCAGCAAAAGTCTTATCCACGCTGTTGAGTGCGGTCTGGTCTGCGTCGCATAGTTCGGTGTAGGTTGATATCCCTAGCGAATACAATTCCATATTATTTTCTAAGCACCAAGTTCTAAATAGTGCTATTTTTTCTGCAATTGTAAGACTGTAGTTGTATCCTGCTAGGCGGCTTTTTTTAATTGCTACTTTAGCTATCCACACCTGAGAATTATGCCCCGAAACTGCCTCATTATTTCTTAAGTATAATTCAGATACGCCATTTGTAACAAATAAATTACTCATTACTCCAGAGCTATTATGTCTGGCATCACCATATACTCCCGCAAAAAAGAAAACACAATTTAAGTCGCTTTCCCCTGTAGCCTCCAGGGGCATTAGAATACTATGCGTTTGAAGATTTATTTTCATCATCTCACTATATAGCCCCCAAGAACCTTCTTTCTTAATAACATCCTGTGCCGCCCACGTTGCCACGCTACCATCGGTATTGTAGCTTGACGGTATCTCTCGGTTTTCAAGCTGGTTTCCGAGTGTGTCTTGGTTGAGGATATTTTTTTTAATAAATTGACTTGGCGGAAAATAGTCTTCATCACCAACATTACCATTTATAACAGGCTCCATTTTGAATTGTATTTTTACATTGTTAGCATATGCCCTAGAACTACTTATATTATTTCTACCTATGACAATTGATACATATGTAGCCGTGATATCATCAGGAATTATTAATTCTTTATATCTTATAGTATTTATAGAAACTGTTTCATTAAAATATGAAGGATTCAAACTATCATACCATGCCCCAGATTTATAAATTGGTACATAAACACCAACATCACCCTCAAAAGTTCCGCCCAATAATTTTACAGTACATCTATATTTCGCATCTACTTTTAACAGTGGCTTGAATTGTGCTATATCAAGTAATTTAAGAATTTCATATCTTGGTTCTTGATTTAAGGGAATTTCGCCGTTAATTGTGGCAATACATGTGTTAGCATCATATGTACAATTACTATATATACCACTTACAGATTTTGATTCTGCATTCATTATATTTCCATTATCAAGAAGATAATCAAAACTAGTTTGTGAGTCTAATGTTTGAGGATGATCTGGATCAACACCAATGTAATATTCTTTATCTACATTGTCTACCCAATCAATAAGCAAGTTGTCCATTTCTTCTTTAGTTTTATTGTACATCGGACTATTAGAGTCCCCCATATCAATAAACATAGCCTCTTTAATTGTAGCATTTTCTCCATTTCCTATATAATGAGTTGAAAGTTCATCATTCAAAATATAAACTCTATACAGATAAGCTGGAGTTGAATATTGATCAATAATGTCTATTACAAAAGTGGCTCTCACATAATCTGATACTCCTACATTAGTATATTCAGAATATGAATATGATCCATCTGCTCTCCTATAATGCATTCGGAATCTACATCCACCATTAGAACTTTTCATAAAAATAGAACCATAATATCTATGTCCTGTTATCAAACCTCCTGCTATTGGGTCAGCCGTTATACCATGATCTGTATCGTCACTATTAGCATCTATATATTGTTCATTATTAGTCATTGAATATGAATCAATATAAAATGTTTCCCATCCATCGGAAAACCCATTACCGTTTGTATCTATACTAAAATTTCCATCTGATAATCTATTGTATACTTTTGACAAAACCCCTTGTGTCTCAACATAAGGAATAAATGTAGATGTTGGAAAATACATAGTTCTTTTATCTGATGACAAGGATGAAACAGCAACGACTTTATTGTTTGCAGTTTGTTCACAACCCTCTACAATAATAGTTTCCCCAGCCACAAATTCAAAAGGCTCTCCATTTATAATAGATATACTATTATCTGTAAAAACTGCTCTACGTACTGTTGTTTCTCCTCTGATCTCCATTTCCGCAAGCATAGCTTCAATCATCTCTGTAAATTGTATTTGATTGCCGAGTGCTGCATCAAGATAAGCAAATTTTTGTACTGCTTCCTGTTTGGTATAAACATTGTTTATTTCGGATTCGCAAACTGTTATGCGATCCGAAATTGGTTCTACAGCACTATTTATAGTGCTATCTACATAGTTCTTATTTGCTGCGTCCGAGTCGTTCGTTGGTGCCGGAACCGCTACGGACCCCGAAAATGTTTTATTTCCTGCGATCGTTTCCGCACCTGCAAGATGCACCACGCTTACATCGTTAGCTTTTTCTGGTAATGCATCCGCCGCACCTTGGGCAATTTCATGCGCTTCCTGCGCTGTACTTTCCACCCCGGGTATCCTATCAAGCAGACCGTCAACCTGCGTACCAGTGTATTTACTTTTATAATTGCTCATAAGCCCCTCCTTAATAATAAATTATGGCACAGCCCGGCGCACCTGTACCGCCATAAGAGCCAATTCCTTTAGCTCCGATATCCCCTTGTTGATGAGAATATGAGTGATCGTTATCTAAATATTTATAGCCGCCAGCACCGCCGCCGCCGCCGCCCCCATGACCCCCGTTGCCGCCAAATCCGTATGATGGTCTTTGCGTTGGCGCAGATGGTGACGCGCCACTTCCTCCTGAGCCGCTGGTCATATCGCGGTCTACCAAAGTAGCGTCGCCTCCTGCCCCACCGTTTGCGTTGCTGCCAGCGCCACCACCGCCGCCACCACCGGATTTATCATCACCGGAAGTAGAGCTATAACCAGAACCACCGATTCCACCAGCCCCTGTGTCTGTGTTGTCTCCAGCACTACCCGTGCCTATCCGAGAACCATCACCGCCAGCAACCCCGGGTATACCGGGTATGCCATTATCGGATGCGTACGTTTCGCTTGTAAAAATATCGACGTATCCATCGGTCTGCATAGCACCACTCGCCGAAGACGAGCCGCCAAATGTCGTGGCCGCGCCTTCTTGCCCAGCTGATCCATTAAGACCGCCAGCCCCACCAGTACCGGGAGACACCGGAATAATTTGACCCGGCGTGACGGGTATTGTAACGATAAATATTTTGCCCGGTAAGCCTTGCGTTCCGCCAGCTCCGCCGTCTCCGCCAGCTCCACCGTTATATATAGTATAATCATCATCCCAAACAGACTCGCCTTGTGAGCCATTTTGGCCGTCAAACCCTCCTTGGCCACCCTGACCGCCGCTAATTAACACAGAACGAACCTCCGTGATACCTTCCGGGACTGTCCAACTACCGCTTGCGGTAATCATTGCGCGGTTTTGATACCCGGCAGATATGCCCTGTGGCACGTACCCAACTGAAAAGTTCCCTGCTGCACGTAGGGTATTGCTCAAATTAAAGTCGAAACTTTGCACGGCGGCGGAAAGATAATCGTCACCGTATGGGTGGACTATTTGAACCATCTTCCCTGTGCGCTCCTGATTAATTAGAACGTCTTGCTTTATGCTTTTATTACAACTTGCGTATTTATATAATCTTTGCGCTACAGACGAGCTATTTACGCCAGTTACTAACGTTGCGTTAGTAACAGATATGATTTTGTCGTCTGGTGTACCACTTATAGTCCCTTTGGTAACAATTCTCGTCGTATGTCTATATTTTTGACCCGTGAGAACAACATCCCCTGACCCCTGTATATTTGCATAATTTGCGCCGCTCGCTAAGATAGTACCGTTAGTACAAACTAAATCATGGTATGGTTCAGGGAATGTTATCAGCCTTGTATCTGTAAAAGTTTCTTCGAGTAAAGTAGTTTCTTCCGTTGTCGCTACGCGACTGTGTTCTGTAACTTGCGCGGCAGTAACTTGTGTCTCTTCGTTAAGCGACCCGTCTATAAACACTCTCTCGTCGCCAAATGTGCCGACGCTTGCATCTGTAGTAACGCCGAGGTTAATTGTGCCAGAGCTGTTTCTCTCTATTGCAGCACCCGTGGCTATTAATATCTGTAAGAGATTTTCTCTTTTTGTCGCATACGGCAAATAACCATAGAGTTTTATTGCTGCCACATCGGTATTGATCGTATACGGTATAGATCCCATTAATTCTGCCACAATAGTGCCAGCGGTTTCACCCGTGTAGACACCGCCATAATGATAGTCATAATCCAGCAAAGAAATGTAGGACTCCGCATAAATCGAATA
This sequence comes from Anaerovoracaceae bacterium, assembly GCA_963665645.2. Taxonomy (GTDB): domain Bacteria; phylum Bacillota; class Clostridia; order Peptostreptococcales; family Anaerovoracaceae; genus Anoxybacterium. The sequence goes on from CAXXQN010000010.1 coordinate 9,898, forward strand.
CCGCTGTTTGCCTACCTCTTTCACCGTGCCATTAAAAAACACGCCCATAGTCTGGCTATCTCGGCTAATAGTAATAGGCGTGTATCTTGTTAATTCTGGCCTTGTGTCGCTTATAATTTCGGCGGTCATTGTGTCTATTGCGAGTTGATCAGTAAGCAACCCAGATTCAAAGTGCAGCTTTAAGCTTTTTATTTTACTGCCCCCAAAAGTATAGCTCCCAAATGAAATCACGTTAATATTTTCCTGCCTGTTTGTGGTGTCCTCAAAATATTCATCGCCGCTATGCAACCCGATCTTTACAAGATAGTCGTTATCATCCGATGTTACAAAATCCAAACCATCAGTGGTCATGAATTGTTCGTAATTACTGTATGTTGCCAATACTTCACCCCCTTGCTGGTGCCATTGCCGTAAATTCTATTTCAAGGCCGCCCCAACGTCTTAACCGACCATCCGCAAAAACAAGGTTGTCGTTTGCTTTTGTGACGTACGCATTAAAAGTCAGAGTATTTTGACCGTAAGGTACAATAATCTCATGACTGCCTACTGGCGCGGTGAGGGCATAATATAGCCTGTCGTATTCGTCTACATTTTCTAAGTTTTGCCCCAGCTCCATACTATAGTTATAGTAAGTCCCTACAATTTCCCGGTGTGTAAGACCAGATTTGAGCCGTTCCAAACTCTGATCCTGCACGCTCCCGGTGCGCTCAAGCTTTACCACGGAAACGTCAAAACCCACGCCATCTACAGTAAAAACTTGGTTTCCAGACCCGGTTTCAGCATCCCACGGCTCACCGTAATATCTCTGCGGCTCTGTAGCAATCGCCGTAAATGCTAATCTGTCCCATAGCTTTTTGGCTTGGTTCATGTGCCGCAGCTCATCCGTTGTTTTTACAACATAGGCGTCAAAACTCAAATCTCCCTGCCCAAATGGTACAGTAATAGGGTAATTGTCCACTGGCGCAGTGATCGCCTCGTATAGACTGTCATAGGTTGCCAAATCGTCTGAGTTTGGTGCGACCTCAAAAGCATAATTGTAAATCGTCCCGGTTACATCCCGGACATAATTTCCGTTTTTTAATTGCCCGGCATTGTCGCCGTTTAAGATTGTAGCCTCTCGCTGTAAGGACAAAACTGATACATCGTAGTCAATATTATTTATCGCAAAAACACCCATTAAGTCACCCCGTTTATTAGTCTTGTGCCGAGTCGGTTTGTTTCACCAGTATTATACGGTGCTGTTGTGCGCGCTAGTTCGCGACCGTCTACTTGCAATATGACTGTAGTAGCGCCGCTAGAACCGCCGAATTTGGGTACTTCTTCCCTTATAATTTTTCTTATCAGCCCTTCTGGTGCTTCTAAGTTTTTGCCATATTTTTGATCGCCCAACACTGCCATGAATTCTCCGTTTGCTGGTATAACTGCCCCTGAAGCAAGGTGAGGCAACCTGTAACCTCCGCTCGGTGATTTCACTCCTGCTTTTGCTTTTTTTTGCGCGCTATTAATAGCAGCAGTTATTGCCAACACGCCTCCTACTATAGCTACCGCCGCAATTCCTAAAGTTGCGGCGGACTGTAATGCTCCAATCGCCGCTGCTGCACCTGCTGCCGCTATAGCCACGATTCCTAAAACTGAAACGGCTTTTTCGTATCCCGACATGCTATCCCATGCGCCGGAAAGTTTTGCTAATAATCCTATGAATATGACTAACACGCCTATCGCTATACTCATTTGTCCTATCGGTGACATTAAAGCAGCTCCAAAAGTTTTCATCGCCACTTCCAATTGAACGGTAACGCCTATAAGTTTTTGCAGAATTGTCCATCTACTAACAATAACAAAATACGCTGTTAACGCCACCGCTAACGCCTCTATTGCGAGTTTGAAAGTGTCTATTGTGGCCGTATTATCCTTCATAAAATTAGTTAATTCACTTATAGCGTCAGTTATATTTTTTACAATTTCAACTACAGTTTTTAACACTGGTGTACCTACTAATTCTAAAAATCTCCCCCAAGTTGATTTAAGATTTTCCGTAACGTTAGCCCAATTGTCCTGCTCTCTAGCGGCCTGACCTGCTGCGCCATTCAATTCGTATACTTGACTTACTTTGTCAAGCAGCAACCATTGTTTTTCCGCCTCTGTCAATTTATCCCAAGATTTTCCATACATTTTTTGAGCACTTGTACCCATTTGCGTAGCATTAGTGTATACCCCAATAGCGTCGCCTGCTTCAAAATTCCCCTTTAGAAAGCTTGCGAGACTTGCGCTTGATGTTTCCAGCGAGACATCATAAAACGCCGCGGCATCCGCTGCTAGTTTGGTTGCGTTCGTCGTACCTTCTAATGCTTGCGTTGCGTCCATTCCCGCACCCTTTAATTGCGCCCCGAATTGACTAAATGAAGCTTTTAACCTATCCGCATGTATCCCCAATTCATCAGCTTGTTCATTAATTAACTTCATGGCGTCAACGCCTTCTTCGCCTTTAAATATTTGTTCAAATTGAGCATCTAGGGCTTTTAAATCAGCCGTTGTTTCTATTAATTGTGTTCCGAATTCCTTAATAACAGCAATACTAAATGTTGCGACAATGACTTTACTTAATCTCTTAAAAGATTTTGATAATTGCTCAGTTTGCTTTCCTATATCTTTAGTCCCGCGTTGGAAACCGGATGTGTCTGTGCGCGTATCAAATATTAACGACCCTGCTACTGTTCCAAACATGTTCTTCCTCCTTTCTGGTACTAAAAAAGCACTCCATATGGAGTGCTTTAAACTTTAGCTTTATTAATTTTATTGTGGCGTAAGTTCGATTTCCAGCGAACCTTCGAAATCTTTCCCACCGCGATGTTTAACATACACATATTTACCTTTAGGTATATTTATATTTACCTCTTTATTTTCGGCAGTTCCGACGACACCTATATATTGCATGTCGCTCAACTCGCTTTCGTCATTAGATAACTTTTCGCTTACATATATTCCCCACGCTTTGGCCTTTCCGGGTGCGGTAACGTTGTCTTGATAAAAATAGTAATCGCCTGCGCCAAAATTATCGCCGTCATACGGCGCATCTACCGCAAATTGGTAATCAGAATCCGAAGACCACATAACCACATGCTCTGTTTGTGGCGGTCTTAATTCAAAGTATATTATCATTACTCCGGCCAGCAAAATCGCAAATAATAGGCAATACCCTAGTTTTTTCCAATCGGCAGGATTCTCTTTTTCCATCTTATTTCCCTCCTTGATATATTGGTAAAATCATACCAAATTTTCCTACAATGTGCAATACTACCCAAGAAGTTTGTTGAATTTATCAAGCGCGTCCTGCTCTTCTGCGGTTAAACTTGCTTCTATTTTGATTTCTGCAATTTCCTTATTTTCAGCCCACCATTCCTTATCCCACTTGTTTTGCTTTCCCTGCTCCCGGAGTTTCCGCTGGTGCACGAGCGTGGAAAAGGTGCATTCCTTACACTCCATCAGAGCGGCGGTAAAATCCCACCAATGCAAATACTCTATGCTCCTGCAAGATATCCCAAGAGTTAAGTTTACGGCGGATAAAATAAATTGTGCGTCTTTCTCCCAAGAATATAGTTTTCCGTAATCTGCGCCATTGCTTTGCCTTGTTGTATTACCGCCATCTAAAAACCATACTGCTTTTTCAGCGGCTTCTTCAGAATCTTGTATTGGGATATTACCATTATATAATATCCCAATCATGGCCACTATTTTTTCAGATTCTGAAATGTCGTTGCGTTCAAGCATTTGCATAATGTTAAATCCTGTTACAAAGTGGCTGTTAATATCGTATTCTATGCCTCCTACCACTAAACTTTTAGGTAATTTAGGAATCAAAGCCTATTCTCCTTAATGATTTGCGCTATTTTTTTGTTTCTTGCTTTCATTTCTTTTTCAAAGTAAGGCAATGTAGCATAGATGAAATTGGAAAATATACATTCTCCGTTTGCTGTAATAGCAGAAGTACACAAATTTTCAAATACGAGGTTGGAAGTCCCGGCACCAAAAATCAAATCTAATTCGCTCCTAAAAAAAGCATCTATTTCCAAATTTATTTTATTTTTTTCTCTTACTTTTTCTAGCTCCGATAAATCTAATTGAATTATTTTTTCCTCTTCCTTGGAAAGTTCTTTTAATCTAATGTTAATTTTGCCGATAAGGCCTAAAAAGCCATCGACGATTTTACCATCTTCCGGGTTAAACCGCAGCACCCTTTCTTGATCTCCTTGTATAGCAAGCTCTATCATCCCTGTATCAAATTCTAAATTCTTCATTGATATCCTCCTATTCTGCCGTGGTAAACGTCTTCGTGGTTGGGTCGAAAGTACCCTTAGTGCGATCATTTGAATATAGGATATTAAATGGTATCTGGAATCCTTCTGTGTTTCCTCCATAAGACACTACTTCGATGGTAACTTTTTCTTTGTAAGCCGGGTAAGCCCCAGAAGTAGCCGTGCCGAAGACATCCACGTGTACTACATCAGTGTCGAGATCGTCCAACGTCTTTTCATTGTCGATGATATCTTTTAGGAAGGTAAACAGTGCCGTTCCGGATACTGCGATGTACGGTTCTACGCTGGAAGTTTTTTCGTATTTATCGATATAAACCTTGTTTTTCCCAAGAATATTCGATTTCCTTACAACATTTGCTCCCATCTCAACCTTAAATTCTTCCAAGTCTTCCCCCAACACCTCATACGAAGCCGTGCTTGATGGTGTGCAGTTGATAAAGGTTTTAAAAAGTTCGCGCTTAATCACTATGCATTCTCCTTTCTGTAGGTAAATTTAATCTGTATTTGGTAGAGCCCCGTCCGGCCCTCTAGCTCAAACAGGATAATATTGGCTACGGTCAGGCTTTTTGCAGTATATCCTGTCGGCAACTCAGGGAATATCCCGGCCTCGTCCTGATCTTCCAGCCACTCAAATAGACTTTCCATGAAACTGTAATTGTCCTGCCGATCTACTTCATCAGCTGTTGCCTCCTTGGCATAAAAGACATAATCATTCTCGTATGTTTTGTTCCCGAGGATATCAGTCTTTACCCGGCTGTTCCCGGTAGGTTGCAACGCGTAACTGGATGGCTCTTCTTCGGTACGATCGGTCAATACGCTGCCGATCACTTTCAAGGACGGTCCGTCCTCTGTTTCTCTAACTTCCACCTGCTGCAGTTCCATACCGTCATAGGTCGTCAGGTAATCCTGCAGAGATTTTATAATGCTCATTTTTCACTCTCTTTCTGGGTAATCTTCGCGGCACCGCGGAGGATCTGCCCTCTCTTGTCAGCCTTCATTCTTTCAAACCAAAAGGCTCCGCGTTTAGGAGCACCGTGATAGGTCAGATTCTTATCTGTAAGCTTTTTCGGAGCCCTGCCAACCATCAATTTGCCATAGTAGAGATATCGGGCATATGGACCGTTCCAGACAACTTCACCGCTGCCGGGAACGGTGCCTAGAATACCGAGCTTTTTCAGCATTCCGGATTGCATGGGGATGTAAGGCTCAGACAGCCGCAAGACTTCGTTGTCAATGTATATTTGAGCCTTATCGAAAGAGCTTTCCCAATTCGGTACAAAATCAGGGTTCCATTTAAGCCGGACGTTCCCGGCCTTTGTCTTTATCACCTTGCCCCGCGGTGTCTCAATCTTCATTTCCCTGTCACCTCCCAGTGATCCATGCTGCTGCCATACTTCCGAGTGTCGATGTTACTTATTGTCAGCACATCATCAAACTGTTGAAGCTCCTTAGAGGACCGTACAACCTCGCACGCTATGTCGCCAAGAATTATAGTATCGCCACTCTGTAGAGTCCAAAATCCGATTTTATCCGGAAGAGTAGCCCATTCCTTTGGTTTCTTGTAGCCTTTTATAGACATCGGAATGATTAGCATCAGGCCATCAGCTGAGGATACTCCAGTCTTCCGAATTACTGATCCTTTGGAGCTGTCCCAGAAAACACCAGAAAGAACGATCCGTTTCCACTTCTCAGTACCGGCATTGGTATACTTGTTATAAACCGTAACGGTATGAGGAAACATCAGCCACCACCACCTTGATACATGAGTCCGGTCATAGCGAGATACATCGCCGCAGCATCCTTTTTCTGCTGATCAATCGTCTTACCACTTCCCGCATAACTCCTAGACCACGAACCCACTGACTGAGACGTCAGCTCGCCGCCCTGTTCGGCTTTCAGCATGACGTCTGCTAATGCGCAGCAGGTATCTTTGATCTTGGCTTGTATGGTTTCAGGATGACTCCCACCGGCGCGACCAAAGGTTATGATGTCGATATAGGCAGAGGCCTGCCGGGACAGGCGATTAAATTCCTCTTCCGGCATGGTGCCTTTGTAAGTTCCTGTGTAATAGCTGTAATCAGCATAAGGCATATTGCCTCACCTCGCTTTATGCATTCGGGATCAAGGTGATATCTTTTGTCACCGCGGCAGATGCTACGGTGAGAGTATCTGTTACGGTACCATATCCTGTCTTTTTGATCTTCACCGGATAAGTTCCCGCTCTTAGATTAAATACTGCTGTTCCGTCAGCTGCTGTCTTGAGTCTGGAGCCGTTTACATCGACAATCGCACCTTCTATCACGACCGGAGTTTCAGCGTTATCCTTCACTGTAAAGGTTACTGCCTTGGTTGTAACCGCAGAAACGGGTTCAAGATAAGCGAATGGGCAGCCCGTTCTATCCTCATCCATGCGAGTTGCAGGGTTCGGCATTGCCCATCCCATTCGGAATACCACGCGCAGCGCAATCATATCCTGCTGAGCTAAGTTGTATACAATTTCCTTAGTTGTCGGATCCTGAATAACACCCTGGTCAAGAATCTTGACTGTGATGTCCTGCCTGATAGCATACACTGCCTGGCTAAAATCTCCGACAATCAGCTGGGCTACCGATGTGTCAAATCCTCCGTTTTGTGGGAAGTACATCGGAGCACCGTCAAGCGCATACTGAGTAGGTCCCTGCATATCAGATTTAAAGATCGGATGACCATCAGAGCCTTTCAGACCTCTCAGCTTTCCTCTCATACCCATAGCGGCAAGGGCACCGTTGGTCATGTATCCGTCACCTTCGACCTTTGCAATAACGCCATTTTCTCCCATGATTAAATCATAGTAATTTGGTGTTCCGCCGAGAGCAACATTATTTCCTGCCTGCCTTGCTCTGGTTATAATGTCTGCACCCCATCCTGACGGCCTGTTAATGCCAAATATAGTAGCTTGGTCAACCCTATGACCGATTGATTCAACTACTCTTGGCTGTACTTCTCCCATGATATCAAAGGATGCGTCATCTACGACCGCCTCGGGAATCGGCACGATAACGGCCAGCTCCTCGGCGACCAGATAAACGTTGTCCCATGCCTGCTGAGAAGTCTGCTTGAATCCGGTATCACCGTTTACCCAATATGCCATAGGCAGCATATCAAGCACCGGCACTCTGGTCTGCTTGCTTGTCATGTTTGGAAGCTTCCGAGCCAATCTCATAAAGATGGATTGCTCCGGAGCCTTCTGTTGAATTGTTCCAATTAACTGCTCCTGTATCAGAGCTTCTGCTTGTTCTCTTGTAATTGCCATGTGTTATTTACTCCTTTCCAAATAAAGAACGAAAGGCATTGTTCGCTTCGTCCTTTTTCTCATTAACCATTTCGGTACCGGTCTGTCTCATTCCAGTCCTTGCGGGGACTGCCGGCTTGCTTTCAGTAAATAGCTGTGGGCTGCTTTCCCTGTAGGGCTTGGTGATATCGTCAAGCCCAATGGCCTTGCCGTCAGCTCCGAACGCAAACTTCTCAACACCACCGTGCTTGAAGATCAAGTAATCAGGATCTGTGACGCCTGCAGCTTTGAGGGCATCTTTCAGGCCGTATTCCTTTTGGAGATTTTCGGCCTTAGTCCTTTCAGTGGCAATGTCAGTGTTATACTTGGTTTCCCAATTTGTAACGTCCTGCTTCAGCTTGGTAACATCCACACCATCAAACTTGCTAACAGCCTCTTTCAGATCCTTAATAGTCTGATTAGCAGTCGTCAGTTCTCCGACCTTAGCAGTAGTCTTTGCCTTTTCAGCTTCAACATCTTTCCCGTTCTCGGCCAAAACCTTGTCAATGACGTCTTTTGACAAGCCAAGGCTCTCTAAATATTCCGTTTTCATATTTTCCTTTCCCGGCTAGGCGTTTTAGGAGGTAGCCTGCTCCCGCCGTCCTGCTCTTTTAGGCTTGCAGATGAGCCAGTTTTGACAATAAAAAATAAGCCTGTTTAACGTCAGTGCTCGATGACGAGATAAGAAGGATCACCTCCCGCTAATAAAACCATATTGCTCTTTTCACAGAGGAGCCTCCTTTCTCAAAGTTAGTTATAAAAAATGCCGCTCAATCATTAGATCAGCGACATTTTAAATCTGTATTTCGTATGGCAGAAGGTCTTCACCCTGCTCAAATTTAGGACAAGGAGCATTATCGAAACATACATCCTTAGGTTTCCAAGTACCTTCTGGATACTCTTCACATGTTGCTTTCGCAATGTGCTCTTTTTCCGCGTGTTTGCAATGCCTACATGCTATTTTTTCAACATCCGGCATCCTCATTCCTGTCATTGGACGCTCATCATTCCAGAAACTCATAATACTCCTCCTCTCTACTTCATAACTTCTAAAACTACCGTTACTTTACCTGAAACGAGTTTTATTTCTCTTACTATAAATGTTGTTTTCGCCTGCAGGATAACTTCTGCTTCGCCTTTTACCTGTGTTGCCTTTTGTACCCCGTTCCAAGTTCCATCTATATTCGTTCCACCGAAGTGGCTAAACGGTTCAGCATAAATTCCTTTTGTGCCATTCGGTGCGAGAACCTGATAGCTTATGTCGCTATTAAATCCAGCATCTGCAGCAATTCCTGTGCTAAAAAAAGCTTGATCAGTGACCGGTACACCAGAGAATTTCTTATTTAACGCTGTTACGTTAGAAGGTATAATCTTACTCTTATCTACACCAAGCAAACCAGCAAGGGACTGTTGATCAGATCCACGGAATAACCATACATCTTCTTTGATCTCAACCCTATTAATGGCTGATTGAAGGTCCTTAATCATTTGTTCAGCACCTTCATTGTCCAATGGAACTTTTCCAACTCCAACGAAGTTGCCCCAGCTCTGATCATATCCACGTAATGGCCGATTAAACTTTCCGGATCCAACAGTATATTCATAGGCTGCTTTTCTTTCTACGAGTCGTAGCTTCGGCCAAACAGCTTCTGTCCAGGGACGGAACAATTTATCTGCATCATCCCTATTCGTGAAGAACTTTGCTTTTGATTTTATTATACCACCGTTTTCTTTCTTCAACAACGGATTCGAGGTTATTATTGAATAAACATGCTCCTCTGTATATTCCTTGACTTTCTTCTTCTTTGCCCATGCAACCTTTTGCGCTTTACTCTTATCAAAACCGCCGATCATCTCTCGATCTTTCTGAGGTTTCAATCCTGTCTGTTTGAGGAAATCCTCCTGAATACTCCTCCAACGTGCAATTTTCGAAGACGCTTCATCCAATGGTAATTTAGCGGCTTCCATTCCTACATATTCACGCTTCCATTTCCGGATCTGGCGCTCAATGTATCGCTGTTTCTGGGTGGCCTCATATTCCGTCATGGCCTGGCCGTTATATGTATAATTCTTGGCGTTCATGTCCTTCAGTTCCGATTTACTGTACGCCGGTTCGCTGATCTCCTCGAAGTATGGAAAGAAGTTGTGCCTACAGTTCCATCCACAAAGGCCTGGTCCCGTGCCATATCCCGTTGACGAAACAAAATCCGGATATTTCGGATGGGTACCGCTGCGACTGAATACTTTACCCTGCCACACCTGATGCTCCGGGCGAGCACCTGCGTGAGCGGTAGTCTCTACTAGGTCACAGCCCATTTCATCAGCCCGGGACTCCTGCAGCTTAGCAGCAGTTTGATTTACTCCTGTAACCGTAGCTCTACGTACCGCCACTTCCATGTAATCAGTATGTCCGGAAGGGTACTGAATCACGGCTACACCTTTATTCGTTAAATCCTTTACTGCCATCCTTATGGAGCTGTTATAATCAAAGGCTCCGGTCGTAATCTGCATGTAAGCACGATCCAAGGCGTTCTCGAACTGCTTGGTAGCCGTGTTGGCCGTGGTTCGGGTCAAGTTCTTAAAAAGACCTCCGGTTTTCTCTATGCCGGCCGCAAGGATCGCCTGCAGGGCAACATTTGAATCTAACGGTGTTGGATTGAGCCCGGCTTTTCGATAGATAGAGTCATCAACTTTCAAGGCTGCTGCTCCAGCCTCTTGGATTAATTTTTCAATGCCCGTTTCGGAGATCTGTGAAGCAGACGACAACCTTTTTACGATCTCATCGTATAGATACCCCATGTCCTGAAGCTTCTGGAATTGGAATTCAGCTGCAGGAATAAAAAAATCGTAGGTGACAATCCTACGAACCATATCGGCTATAATGTCCTGTTCCGCCTTGGAGTAAATCTCCACAAGATTATCCGGGAGTTGGTCAATATATTCTGGTTTAAGCATGGCCTATCACCGTTCAAACCCAAAAGGATCACTGTCAGGTTGCCCTTCAGCGACCATCTTCTTTGCTGTTTTCTCATCCTCGCCGCAGAATTTAACACGATATTCCCACTTTTGTTTTACTCCGTCGCGGATTTCCTGTAAAAATCGCTGCTTTTCGGCATTAGAATCCTCAATAATGCTATCGTCAAAACTCACCGTTATTTCAAATTGGGTGTTCAGACCCAGTAATGATGCAATGGCTTTAACCATGTCAAATAAAGCACTTTCCAGAATAGTTTCGTGCTTTTTCAAGTTCTGGAAAAGATCTGATTTTTCTGATATGACCTCTGTAGCTGTTTTCACGGTACCGTTTTCAAACTTATATCGATCATTGCCCATGCCACATTTCTTTGAAAGCAACGCCAGTGCTTTATCAATTCCCCGGTCATGTGCCTCTGCCCGGATCTCCATGTTAATCTCGTGAAGCTTATTCTCGGCATTTTCACCCATCTGTATAGCGTAGAACTCAACGTCATTGTCATCGAACATTGGAGTAATGGATCCATCTTCCTCCATGAGCATCCTAGCCATGGTAGTGGGAACGACAACCCGCTTTTTACCCAAGCGGAACTCATTACAGTAGCTGTCATAAACCAAATCGCAGCCCTCCAGCTGATCAATGGCATTGGCATACACAGAGATCCCCATCGGACAGTCCAGATTCACATTGTTCACAATATTAGGCTTTATAATCTGAAACAGTGGAATGTTAGATCCTGTATTGACTTCTTCAAGCACTCCTTCCGGAAGATCGGCCAGCGTCAGGTTATTCCCGTTTCGGATAAACATCTTGTTTTCGATCACGTAGTTACCCTGATTGTTCAGCCAATGAATGTTGAGATAAACCTTCTTGTCCTTCTTCTCGACTTTCTCACTGGCAAATGCGCACTCCTTGATCACACCGTTATCCCATGACAGCGGGTAGATCATGCCGGCTCGGATATAATCGACCACCACCTGATCGCCATCCTTATATTCGACGAAAGCACCGGTTCCCATAGCAAACGCAAGCTCGACGAGCTGGTTGCCTCGGACACGGAAGTCATTCGAGTCAAGTACACTCCACACTTTGTCATGGACGGCATCGCTGCCCATAGTTATATCAACCTTTTCATTCAGCAGCAGATTAGCCCAGTCCTCAGAAACGGTCTTTCCCATGCCCAGCGTCTTCCTGGTACGGTTTACCTTCTTTTTGCCGTTATACTGCCGATAATTGTGGAAGGCAGACACCTTCCCCTTATACCATTTCAACCACAAGTCTATGTAAGTGTAATAGCTGTCATCGATAACTCCATAGCCTTGAGCCTTTAAATATTGCGTTATAGCCCGCAAGCCCTCACCTCCTCAAATTTAGATACATGATCTCGCTTTGAATGCTCTCTGTGGAATATTCCATGCTGTCCAAGCTGTCTACGTTCATTATCCCATCATCCAGCCGAATATCTTCGGTCGTTTTTTTAGAATCGTACACTGCGCTGGCTAGAGCTCCGATTGTCGCTGTGCAATGCCGTAAAATATAAAAGCGCCCTTGTGCCATCAGGCTACAGTAAAAGGCGATTCTATCGTTAATTGATCCCTTGATCGCGTTCTTTACTTCAACCCCTAGCCGGTTCTTTGCGACCGCTACCTCAAACCCTTCAATGAGTGTCTGCTCCGCGCTGTCACAGTAAACCTCATAGACTTGGTATTTCTGCTTTGCCCTCTTTACAAAATCAACAAAAGCAGCATCCAGCTGAGCAGGGGACAGTCTACCGTCCTTAACATTGTTGTGATAGTATTCGTCCAGAATGATCACCTTCCGATATCCGCCAGTAAAACCGGTGAGAGTAAAACTATGAGCCGACTTACTGCCTCCGAAGTCGACGCCGATTACAGCATACTGAATCGGTTCGGTTAGTTCGCTTATAATATAATCGTTCGGCTCGTTCGCGAATGCCAGATAGATGATCCCTTCTGCGGCCACCCACAGCCCCAGAATAAACCGTTTAAAAAAGACACCGACAAAGTTATTTCGGTACCTCTCTTTGATTTCCTCGGACAGGCTGAGATTATCATCCATCGTAAAGTGCAGATACACCAAATTCTTAAGCTTTTCGCTCTTGGCTATTTTTTCGGCCTGCTGCTCTTTTGTTAAATACCCTGTTGCTTTATCGATCCAGTTCACCTTAAACCAATGATACGGATTATCTGGATTACAGTTAAACCAGAACTTCGATCCGTCGATGGAGCAGCGGCCTGTCGCCTGGTTGACGAATGATTCCGGCATCAGTGCGACTTCATCAAAGAATACACCGGCCAGTGTGATACCTTGGATGAGATCCTGAGAACGTTCATCCTTGCCGCCAAAAACATAAAAATAGTTAACCGTATCATTTCGGCTAACTATTACAAGGTTATCTGCTCTTTTATCTTGTACTTTATATCCCCGGGATCGGAGCATCAGCTTCAGCCAGAACAATACATTTCGTCTGAAGGATCCGATCGTCTTACCGCACATACCAAAATTCTGTCGGTCGAAGGTTTCCATTGCCCATATCACAAAGGAAAGTGACATTGACAGGGTTTTACCAGATCGGATTGCTCCATCTGCTATAATACCATCACATTCATGCACCGGCGAATTAGGCAGCCACCATGTAAGAACTTTGAGCTGCTTGTTTGAGAACGGTTTGAACTTGAATACAGCTTTTTTTATTCTTGCCATATCTCATCAACCTTTCCCTGTAGAGCTTCGACAAAGCCATCATTCTCAGTCTGCTCGGGATCGTCTTCTTTCGCCTTGGCGATATCCAGTTTCAACTTATCGATCCGCAGCTTCTGTTCTTCTGTAGCTTTATCCCAGTTTTTATGAAGCAGTTCGTCATAACGGTTGATCATCCCCTCCAGGGTTTTCATCGCTCTGGACTGAGCATTGAGGAATGTTGCCTGTTTATCCCAGGCTTGCTGCACTTCCCATTTCTCACTGCTTCCAGAATCACTGTACCCTTCTCCGATTTTTGTGGTTGTTGAATCTTTCTGATTCTTTACATACATGAGCCGCTGCGCCCGGATGATGGCCGTATACTGCAGCTGGATGTTATCCCATAAGATATCAAGCGGATCCAGCTTCTCAATCGACTTCATGATCTGAGCGGTTTCCTCCGGAAGCCACTTGGAAAAGAAACCGTGTTTTTCAGCGTTCTTGTTTTCAGGAGGAGCCGCACCGCCAGAATTGCCCTTAGCGTTCTTGTTATTCTTCTGCCCGCCGCGTTTCCGAACGTTCGCTTTCTTTTTATCCGAACGTTCGCTATCCCATTTATAAGAAAACTTCCAGCGGCGGATGGTGCCCTCTGGAAGTTCAAGTTCTTTTGCAATATCGATTAATTTCTTTCCCTGACGAAATAAAGCCTCTGCCTTATCCGCATCCGGGTTCTTTTGCTTTGGCATCACCTCACCTCGCCATTCGTATTTGTTTTGGGTATAAGAAAAGAACCACCGCTGGGATGGCTTCTCTAATAATTTTATTTATCGGTCAAATATTCTATAAGGTCATCCCAATCCGCGTGGTTCTCATTTTTTTTCTTCCCACTGTACCACGAAACTCCTGTTTTATCAACAATGAATCGTCCCATGTGTTTATCCTTAGTAGTTTTTACTTGAATCGTTATTCCCTTGTTTCCAAGTTCAATAGTTTGCAATTGCTCTAGGTAAATATTCATCGTATTCCTCCCAGTTTTTGCTTTCATTTTACCCTAAAATATGGCAACTTTCAACAAAAATTGGGTGAACCTCAAATATTTTTAATTCTTTCCAGCGCTATCTCATGATACCCCTCATCCTTCTCGAACCCGATGAACTTTCTGCCGGTATTAATGGCCGCAACGGCCGTCGTCCCGCTACCTATACAATTATCTAAGACGATCTCTCCCGGGTTGGTGTAGGTCCTGATCAGATATTCAAACAGCTCCACCGGCTTCTGCGTCGGATGAAGTCCCCTTTCACACTTGATATACAGTGTCTGCCTCGGGTAATTCGTATAGAAGGCCTCTGTATCCTTTCCTAATGAACTGACCCTATAAACAGAATCTTTCATCTTCTTCCCCGGTACCTTAAGCGGCTGCTCCAGTCGCACAAGCCCCTGGGCGTTGTATGTAGGAGTCTGCTTATAAAAAACAACCACGTCCTCAATGCATCGGAGTGGCTGTATCTTTGCAAATGGAAATCCTGTGACCTGATTCTTGATCCAGTACCAGCAATACCTGAATATTTTCTTGTTGCTGTAGATCAGGCTGGTCGTAAAAGGCTGTGCTGCAGTAAACACCATTGCACCCCTTGGTTTGATGATCCTTTCGTACTGCTCCCATAATAGCTCAAACGGAATTACTGTGTCCCACTTGCAGCTAGTCGTTCCATATGGGAGATCACAAAGGATCATGTCTATGCTGCCGTCCGGAATAAGTTTCATTCCTTCCAGGCAATCCATGTTATAAATTTTATTTATTATGTAAATCGCATTCCTTTCGTGGCGGTTTGCGAAATTCCCTTTTATAGAAAAAGAACCACTACTGAGATGGTTCAGTATATTTTAAAATATATAGCTGTTATTGATTTGTTGCTTTGTTATAGGCTCTTTTAATTATCTTATTTATAACCCGCATATCTGTGACACCCGTACAACCTTTTACTTCAACTTCATCAATACAATCATATTCACCGGCTTCTATTGCAGAGGCATACTCTTCTGAAAAATAATTTATCCATTCATTATAAAAATTATCGTCAAGCCTTACAATGCTGCTTGAAACAATTTCATGATTCTCGTCTATGTGCCCTAAATGCCTGATTCCATCGACTTTTTCATCAACTTTATATAAACCAATATCAACTTTTTTTGCATTATTCTTTAAAATGTCTCTCCAGTTACCGGGCAATTCTGTCTTGTCAATCTCGATGTCTTTAACAAAACGCTTTATAAGTGTCAAATACTCGTTATCCATGACTCAAATCCTCCTTTTTCATTTATCATACTACCAAATATTACTAAGTACAAGCAGAAAACGCCCTGGTCCAACCGAAGGGCGCTTTCTTAAAGGAGATTACCGATGCAAATCAACGAACTACATTTTTCACCAATATCATATTACCTCAGTATTCAGGTGATTTGGGTCACACTTTCATGTCATCAAAGAATCTTTTGACTTTCATCGATACTGCCGATCTGGAATACCCTATCTCAGCAGCAATCTCATTATCCTTCATCCCATTCCAATACTTCATTCTCATGATTGCCCTGATTTCGCTGTCCGGTAAAGTTTCAAGCCAGTTTTCCATCCGCAGAATTTCGCTTTGTAAATTCTCCAGTATTGCGTCCAGCTTGTTCCTGACCTGCTTTCCTTTCTGCTCATCGACTCCGAAAACTTTAAAAGTCGTCTCTATGTAAGGAAACTCTGACATTGATCCCTTTACACTGGCCGGCACGAAGGGTAAATTCTTTAACTCCTCCTGCAGCTGCTTGGCCTCCTGCTTTAATGATTTTAACTGCTCCAGCTCTGCTCTCGTCAATGCCTCACCTCCCCATGTGTTCTTTTACGCCAAGTTCCTTCCGTACTTTAACAATCTGCTCTTCGGTAACTTTTGATTTTGACATTTCATTTTCCTCCGTTCTTAAATAAACTATGTTTTTACAAACTTTTAACATAATCATTATCAGTTCGTCACAAAGCGACAGTATACTGATAATTGATCAGAGAATTCTTTTTCATAACCTTTCTTCTTCACAATTCCGTCTGCCCCGTGCCGAGACACCACCTTGAATCACACTCGACACACCTGGGGCAGGCGTTTTTTTTTATTTTTCCTCTGTTCAATAATTATTAAATTCATTCCCAGGTGAATACCTTGTCCTTATTCATCTATATATGAATGTTTATGGTTTATATTTCTCAATTCTTGCCCTTAAGCTCTGCATTAGACACTCTTGTGTAGCCCCCTTGTC
Source organism: Anaerovoracaceae bacterium (assembly GCA_963665645.2). GTDB lineage: Bacteria > Bacillota > Clostridia > Peptostreptococcales > Anaerovoracaceae > Anoxybacterium. The sequence goes on from CAXXQN010000010.1 coordinate 26,489, forward strand.
CTCCAGGGCTGCAATTACATCCTCGTCCCGAGTTCCTTCTGAAACCAGGTGATGGATAATTACCTTTTGGGTTTGCCCCTGTCGGTGAAGTCTTTTATTTGCCTGCTGGTAAAGTTCTAGGGACCAGTTCAATCCGAACCAGATTACCTGGTTTCCTCCCTGCTGTAGGTTAAGGCCGTACGCTGCGCTAGCGGGATGTGCAAGAAGAATGTCGATCTTTTTATTGTTCCAGTCTTCCTCGTCCTGTGGGTTTATTAGTTGCCGAACCCTTAGTCCTGATTTTTCTAATGCCTTTTGTATCCGGCTTAAATCGTGCTTAAAATTATAAAATACCAATGCCGGCTGTCCGTTAAGGCCTTCAACAAGCTCCAAAAATGCCTCAATCTTGCAATCGTGGATTTCAACAGTGGTTTTGTTTTCATCGTACACGGCTCCATTGCTGAACTGCAGAAGCTTATTGGTCAGTACTGCAGCAGATCCGGCATCAATCATTGTCTCGTCAACTTGAAGTAGCATTTCCCTTTCGAATTTTTCATAGGCTACTTTTGCTTTAGGATCCAGGATCACCGTATCGACAACCGATGTACAATCGGGAAGTTCCAGATAATCCTCTGCCTTCATGCTCACACAGATGTCACCCAAAGTTTTCTGAATAACATCATCTGCTCCCGGCTTTGGCGCATATGAGAAAACATGATCCCGGTCTCTCTGATCGGGTTCAAAATATCTCTCCCGGTAATGGGTGATTTTCTTTCCAAGTCTTGCTCCTTCATCCAGAAGGTACACCTGCGCCCACAGATCTATAAGCCCGTTGGGCGCCGGGGTACCGGTAAGTCCCACGATTCTGTTTATGTATTTTCTCACCCAGGTAAGAGACTTGAATCTTTTCGCTTTATGGTTCTTGAAGCTGGAGAACTCGTCCACTACCACCATATCAAAAGGCCAGCTGTTTCGGTAATAATCAACAAGCCACGGTACATTTTCCCGGTTAATTACATAGACATCTGCCGGTGTATTCAAAGCTCTGATTCGTTTTGTCTGGCTGCCTAGTGCTGTAATTACTCTAAGCATATGCAAATGATCCCACTTGGCCGCTTCCTTACCCCAAGTAGCTTCAGCAACTTTCTTCGGGGCGATTACCAAAACCTTGCACACAGAAAACCGGTTATATTTTAAATCGTTGATTGCGGTCAGTGTAATCACCGTTTTTCCAAGTCCCATATCAAGGAAAAGTCCCAGAGCCTGATCTGTAAGCAGTCTGTTGATGCAATATCGCTGGTAAGCGTGTGGAATAAACTTCATTGTGCCATCACTTCTTTGCAGCACTCAATCAGCCAATCCACATCATTTTTACTTTTTACCACAATCGCATCACATCCCAAATCTTTAAGCTCTTTTATCTTTACTTCCTGAAGAGGTGTCAGCTTTCCTGTTTCGCTTTTCAGCTCTACGAAAAAGGTATGACCCCCGGGAAGAATCACAAGTCTGTCAGGCACTCCGGTATTTCCGGGAGAAACAAACTTATAGGCTTTTCCTCCCAGGTTTTTTATCCGAAGTCTTAAATATTCTTCAATGGTTTTTTCTCTCACTTTTTCCGTTCTCATTTCTCCTCCTTTGGTACACGCTTTGCTACGTGCGCGCGCCTGCATGCGTGTATATATCCCGTATTTAGGCGTGTAGGCGTTGTGTATACCCCTTTATTTGCCTTTATATATATCTCTATAAGAAAGAATGTTTACAATGTTTACAAAGTACATATAAGTGTTGATTTTTTAACGTTTATGCGGTAAACATTTTCGTATACATTTATGATTTTTGTTGTTTACGTTGTTTACATGAGAATGTTTACAAAATTAAAATGTCTACGGGCGGATGTTTACATTTTTATATCCTCTTTGAAGGCCATACGAGCCAAATCTCATAGGACTTTTTTGCATTTCGAAGCCCAGTAAACAAGATAAAATCTCATTGATTTCGTGGGTATCGGATTTTTTCATGAATTTAATCTCCCCGCCTAAGCATTCATACCATATTTCTACTGCGCATATACGGTCCCGGATTTCCGTCACCTGGCCGCTTCGACCAAACTCACCGCCCCAGTAAAGACGCCGCTCCGCTAAGGTCCTTTTTTGCCAATCCAGCGGTACCGGGCGTTCCACAAATTCACGGATGATTCCCTCTTTGGAATTACTCTCTCTGTGGGCCTCCTGCTGTTCCATGGAGAGCTTCTCCGCTTCTCCGGAAAGATAAAGGGGTTCCGCCATTTGCCACCGGGTAAATGCCTCCGCCCAAATCTGATCCACTTCATTCTCAAGATCTTTGAAAATGTTTTTAAAAGGATTATAGATGCCGACGTCTACCGGCCAAAACCTTCGGTTTCCGGTTCTATCTTTAAGAAACTCACTGTCATTCGTCGTTCCGAAGAAAACGCAACGCCGGGGAAAAGAAGAGGTTCTGCGGCCATATGCTTCCCGGTAGATATCCGTTGTCTTTGAAAGAAACTGCTTTACCGCATTGGTCTCCGACTTTGATAGGCCGTTGAGTTCACCCAGTTCATTGATCCATGTTCCCTGAACCATTTCGCTCGCTTCTTTACCTTCAAATGTCTGAAGGCTATCTGAATACCATCTTCCGCCTAAAAGCCGTAAAAACGTACTTTTTCCAATTCCCTGCGGTCCTGCAAGGATCGGCATATAATCATACTTCGTTCCAGGCACCATGACTCTGGCCACTGCTGCAGTAAGACTCTTTCTGATCACCGCCCGGGTGTACACGTTATCAGCTGCACCCAAGTAATCAGTTAGCAAAGTATCAAGTCTGCTCTCTCCGTCCCAGTAAAGTCCGGAAAGATAATCCCTCACATCATTGATCGTATGCTTATGGGCAGCCAAAGCAGCCGCGTCATAAATGCGTTCCTTGCCAGTGATATTGTATACCTTTTCTATGTAATGTCTCAGCCCTGCATCGTCAATATCTGTCCATTGACGCCTTTCCTTTCGGTAGTCCCAGGGAAGATCCCCTAGGGCAAGCCCACGATTAGCAAATTCGTCAAAGGCGAGTTTGTCCTTAAGTAGCGGATCCTTCCCCAGGAGGATCAGAACATTGTCTACGGTCTTTGCCGGTGCCCCCGTGGTTGGACTCACGGCGAGCCTGCTGATCCAGTTTGCGGTATCTGCAGGAGCGTCTGCAAAATCAGCTGTAGCCTGCTCATACCGCTCTGTGTTCAACAAAGTAGCAACTTGGGGCAGCGAAACTGCAAACTGGCACATGGCAGCATAACTAGGCAGCTTATTGGTCGGAGTATCTGGTTTGGCTTCATCGTCTTTCTCTCCAAATTTATGAAGTCTTACAAGATCAAAGGCATTGCATAGCTTTCCTCCTGCCGGGTCTGTCGCATGATGTGAGTACAGGAAAGTACCGTTATCATAGACGATAGCTCCGCCAGTTGTGGATCCGCCGGTATAGGTGAATCTTCCCTCAATATCGCATATCTCATAAACTCCTGGAATCAATTCATCCATAGCCCTGTAAATGTCATAAATACGGCAGAAAGCGCCGACCACTCCATTTTTTGCCGTAGGATCTCCCTGTCTTTGTGCGAGTTTCTGCGCTGCCTGCTGCACTCCGGGAACCTGCGGCCATTCTGATACATCGCGCCAGTCAGAATAAAGCGCAAGTACTCCATTGGCGTCAAGAATCGGTTTATCTCCATACTGGAATATGTACTGGCTGTCTTTACTACAGCTTGGCCAATACATTAATCGGGAAGCTTCAAAGGTTGACGGATCGCAAAGTTCAATCCCGATGATGCTTGCAATCTTTCGGGCAAGCGGTTCATACTCATCTGCAGTGGCCGTTCGGGAAAGGGGAAGAACCACTCTTAATCTTGGCCTTGCTTCTTCATGCTTTCTGGTACTGTATACTACGTATCCGCATCCTAGGCCGTCGATTCTTCTGAGAATGTTTTGAGTTTCTCCGGAAGGGATATTATCTAAGTCAAGCGTGAGAAGATCTCTCCCTATAACTGTATTTGCCTTTCTTCGATTCCCCTTAAGGGTACCGGCAACGAATCCGCCAACATCCTTCAGATCATCCTGGGTACTCTTTGGATACCTGAGGTATTCCGCAAGTGTTTCCGTTCCTCTGGCGGGAACTTTAAACTTCTCCACAAATTCTGACCACCACATGCCATGTTGCGGCCAGTGGGTAGCTTTTCTGCTTCCTGCTGCGCTGATTATTATTTGTCTGTCGTATGTCATCATGGAGCACTACTCCTTTTTATAAAAATTCGTTTCAAAGCCTTCTGCCCGAAGCTGTAGTCCTGGCGCCCACGAGATCGGTTGCCCCATTATTTCACTGATGTTCTGCAGAGTCTGACTATCCTCTTTTGGGACATCGATGATTGCCTCATCATGAACATGAAATACCGTTTTGTATCCGGCGGCTTCCAGCCTAGCCAAACTTTCTGCAAGACAATCCCTTGCAATAGCCTGTACAATGTTTTCAACCAGTTTTCCTCCATAGGTATCCACTGTAGTCCATTTCTTTGTGGTCTGATCCATGCCCCAGTAATGGAGACTGTCATTACCCCACTGATTTTTAGATAGGAACGGTTTTACATAGAAAAGTTTTCTTCCGGAAGGGATGGTAATCGTAAGAAAATCCAGATCGTTGTTATAATCCCCTTCCCTCGCTAGGATAAGGTTCTTTACTCCTACTGGCTGTCCGGTACGCATTACCTGCAGCGCAGCATTTTCTACCGTATACCACAGGTCGACGATCCGTTTGTTGGCTGATCTCCACCGTCGAACAATTTCCGGAAGTTCTTCCTCAGTAAGCCCCATGGTCAATGCCCCCATTTGAATCAAAGCTCCAGAAGCACCCTGGTATCCTAAGGCCAGCTCCGCAACCTTTCCCTTTTGTCTTAGCTCATATTCCGGATTGCCTTTCATGATAAGTTCAATAGGAACACCAAACATGGCAGAAGCGGAGGCCTCATATATTTTTCCATGAGTTGAGAACACTTCCATTCTCCATTGTTCTCCGGAAAGCCAGGCGATTACCCTGGCTTCTATAGCGGAATAATCAGAAGGAATGAATATACACCCATCCGATGGGATAAATGCAGTTCTGATCAGCTGCGACAAGGTATCCGGAATATTTCCATAGATTACTTTCAATACATCAAGCTTTCTTTCCCGGACGCACTCTCTTGCGTGGGAAAGCGTCTCCAGATAATTTCTTGGAAGGTTTTGTACCTGTACAAGCCTTCCCGCCCATCTGCCGGTCCGGTTGGCTCCATAAAATTGAAGCAATCCTCTGATTCTTCCATCCCCACATACCGCTTCTTTCATAGCAGAATATTTCTTCACTGAAGTTTTGGCCAGCTCCTGTCTGATCTCGAGCATCCGTTTAGCGTCTTCACTGTCTGTCGATTTGATCATCTTTTTAACGGTAGTCTTCTGCAGGTCAGAAATTTCCTCTCCGATCTCGTCTTCAAGCCACTTAGTTAACTGCTGTACACTTTTAGGATTATCAATTCCGGATATCTCGATAGCTTCCTTCATAAGTTCATTTGTAATTGTCTCACTGCAGGAAATTGCCCCCTCTATAAGGGGTGTATCTACAGCTACGCCTCGGGCATTGATAATCTGGTCGATCTCCCAAAGGTACTGTTCTCTTTCTGGTACAGGGAAAGAAGATAACCGGTATTCGATCTCCATTTCGGTAACAACATCCTGTTTGCAATACTCTTTAAAGAGCTGCCATTTCTCCGGTTCATGCTGCGGCCTGGTTCTTTTCCGATTTCCATTACTTTTCGTTGGCTTACACGGTACGCAGAAGGTTCTGATCAGTGATTGCCCGGCACCCATCTTTCGCTTATCTACTGGAAGTCCAAGGGCTGCCCCTGTAGCTGCCAGTCCTGCAGTGTATCCGCAGTAGAGTCCATGGAGCATCGTACAACGCCACTGATCAAGCGGAGTCTGTCCGAATTTATTTAAGCAGTACCATTCAAAAGATGCATTATATGCATGTTTGATCACATCAGGATCCACAAGAGCAAACAGTACTTCCGGCGGAAAGCACTCACCCTGTGCCAAGTCAATTATTTGAACCAGCTCTCCATCAAAGCTATATGCGAATAAAAGGATCTCAAAATCCGGAGACTGTACATATTTGTACAGCCCCGATTTCTTGATATTTACGGATGAGAATGTTTCAATATCTATGCTGAGATGCCTCATATTCCCATCACGCCCCCGATGGGAATTCCTGTAATAGGATCAATCTGTTGTGCTGGTTGCTGAGTTGTCTGAGCATTAAACTGTGGTTGGTAAGAATTTTGTGGTTGCTGCACAGCCAGCGGAGATGGGTTATGCTGCTGTGGTATGTATTGTTGCTGTGCCGGTTGTTGTACTGGCTGCTGAAATTGCTGCGGCGTATAACCGGTATATGCATTGGCTCCTCCGAAAGCTGCTTCGGCTGAGATGGTTCCTCCCAGTGGTTCTCCATCTTCTAATTTTTGAACCGGACCAAGGCCACAGCCGATTCCTTTTTTACCATTACTGTTATACGGGAAAAACTGAACGGATACTCTCGCATAAATTCCGCTGTAAATTTCCGTCTGATTGATAATTGGATTAAGGTTCGCATCTACGATAGCGATAGGATTCTTGCTGCTTGCTGTGAATACCCAGTGGCCTTTGCACTCGTCCCCAAATGGCAGACCGTCCGATGGTCTGGTTCCATCTCCATCATAAACAGGAATTGCCAAGATCGGCGGTCTCACACCGCTCCATTTTTCTGCAATCCCGGATTGGATCGCCGCCTGGACAGCTGCATCGATGCGCTGTTTTGTTGCCATATCTGATTTAGGTACTAAGATTGTAGTGCTGTATTTCGGCTCTTGCCCCTGCTGATATACGTATGGTTGAAAAAGGTGCGCGTAAGAAAGTCTTACTTTCCCTGTTGTTACTTGTTGTACGTTGTTGCTCACTTATTGTTCCTCCTTTATTGATTCTCCAAATGCTTGCTCTGGAGTTATCTTGTTAGTGATAGCTTCTCGTTTATCGTTTTCCTGAGCAATCGTCGGTTTCCCAGGCGGCTTTACAATGAAATCTTCCAGTAATTCCTTGAATTGTTTTTTACCAAGCAGTTCCTCGACTTTCGTTAAAGGGATGGGCTTTCTTTCATAGAGCACCGCTTCCTCTGTTCCTGACTCAACAATTTTCTTAAATGCCAAGTCAAGATCAGAAAAGGCCCTGTTGCTTCTACCTTCAACCGCTTTCCATCCCGGTATATTGCCTCCAGCAAGGCAAGTTGAAAGTGCGTACTCCTCAATATCGGACACCCATTTGACAAGTTCTCTAGATCTGGCTAGAATCTTTCCTACCTCTTCATCACTGATCAGCGGTGGTTTTATTCGATCGTATTCCTCTAATGATATATTGAAATCCGCTCTCGCTCTGCAAAGTGATTTTGCTCTGCAGAAGCGGCACCATTCTCCTGAAACAAAATCCCCCTCGCCAGTAAAAGCTTTTTCAGCAATTGGCTTGATGCTCTCTCCCCAATTAAGAAGTTCGTCGGTGCCTATTTCGTACTCCGAGATGCTGTCCAGTCTAGGCTGTACAATGGTCATTTTCACCCGTGATATGGGGTAGAGGAAAGAATATTCTCTGTATGCCCCAAGTGCATACAGCTTCATCTGGGGATTTTCCTCCGCAGATACCGGCACACCTTTGCCGTACTTGAAATCGATAACGTGTAAGACTTCTCCACCAATGATAATACAGTCCCCTGTTCCAAATCCTTCTCGGACGTATGCGCTGAAATCCAATCTCTTCTCGGCGGCTATGTAGGGAGGCGATGAGAAGCTATGCACGACACCCGATATGTAATCAATGTACTCGTCGGTGTAGCGAAGCATTTCGTCCTGATATCGCTCGCTCCCCTTTAGTGTTTTTAAAGCGGAGTTGAACTTTCTTGTGCTAATACGATCAATGAATTGCTTCCGCAGCTTCAATTCTGCGATTGTATGAGCGAGGCTTCCTTCTGCCGCGTATTCTGATTTGGTATCTGGGAACTGCTCTTCCAATCGGGGTGCTGGAGTGCAATTCAGCCACCTTTCAGCTCCGGAAGCGGAAAGCAGTGCATGAGCCGCTTCAACTGTTGGTACTTTGCTCATATCTTTGCCCCCAATTCTCTCAGCTTGGTTGCAAAAGCCCCATACTGTTCTTTAGGCAGCAAGGTTAGGGCTTGTACACCAAATTGACTCAAAAGTGCAACGACATCTTCTCTTCTCCCCGCATCCATTAACTGGGTAGCTGCAATGGCCAGCTCTTCCATACTATATGACTGAGTAGTAGTTGGAACACCGGTTACCGCCGAAGCTGTCGATGTAGTTTGAACCGGAGCTGTCGGCTGTGTTGGTATGTTCGTAGTGGCAGGCGTTTGTACATGTACCGCTGTGTGAGTCTGTTGCGCACCTGTTGTAGTGGCGGCAGAATTCGCCTGATCTGTAGTTGTCGATATAGTTGGAGCACTTTCCGGAACATCTGCCTGTGCTTTCACTTTTCGGGTTACACCCGGCATCAGTTCTTCTGTTATGTATTCCGGTTTTTGGTACATTTGGGGCGATACTACTCGCCCAGCAAACAATGAGCACACGTCGTTTAGTTGTGGAATATCCACGGTCACTTTAATCTCTAACATTTATTTTTCCTCCTTAGAAATGCTGACTACGATATTATCCTTTGCGGTAAGCCCTAACTCCGGAAGTGCTTCCTTCTTGATATAAATTGTGCCGACAATCAGCTTGTCAGACTGTTCTTTGAATCTTACGGCTCCTTTGGTCTCTTTTTCAAATACAAATTTGAGATCCATGTTTGACACTCTTATCCTTTCGTGATATTCTGTGGTTGAAGTAATTCGTGTGCGCTTCGATCGGATGGCCGTCCGTCGGGCGCTTTTTTATTAGTTCTCATAATTGTCCTCCACACTAATTTTGATAAATCGATAACCTCTTCGTTTCCCCCTCTGTTCGGTTCTGGCTCTCCTGCTATGTGTTTCCCACTCGACACGCTTGACAGTTGTATTGAATCTCTCGGCCACCTCTGAAACATACGGTGAAACAAACAATGGAAGTTCGAGACGATCACAGGTTACTGCCATGTAAAATTTGTCCATCTTTATTTCTTTACCTCATCTTCCTCAACTCTTCAATGCAGTCGCTGCAAACATTCTTGTCATGGATCCGTTTTACATTCTTTGCGTTACCGCAGAAGACACAAGCCGGTTCATACTTTTTTAGCAGTATGAAATCTCCGTCGGTATAAACTTCAAGCGGATCTTTGATGTCGATGCCAAGAACATTCCTCAGTTCCTTCGGCAGCACGATGCGACCCAGCTCGTCCACTTTTCTTACAATTCCTGTTGCTTTCATGGTTTAAATCCTCCTTTAAAAATCAATTCATTATTTAAATCTAAGACTGTAGACGCCAGGGAAATATTCTCTTGTTGAAGTCATATCTTCCGAACTGTCGATTGGCCGGACATATACTCTTCCCGTACTGCTTGATGATTGCGGCTCTCGGAATCCAACAAGCACATCTTTATCTCCCCTAAAATCCGTTATAATATCACCCACAATAACTTCTGATTCTGTTTTTTCATCAATTAATATCATTCTTTATATCCTCCATAAAATCTTAAATTTCCAATACTTCCCCGTTTGATTTTTCCTTCTATCCAATACGGAGTGACCGTTTTATCATGGAATTGATAAGTTCCTCCATCAAATACTCTGACTCCACCATCGAAAACATTTGCTACTGCAAGCCTGACACTGTCAGATATATCATCCTGATACGAACAATCGTAGACACCGGTCTGCATTACAACATCTGTTATTGTCATGCTCCAATCATGAGACCGATCAAGGATCGTTTGTGATACGGCCATCTGCCCCTGCAGATCTTCTCCTCTTGCTTCCGACATTACAACCCGGCAGACCAAATCTCGTTCATCCAGAGATAGGATATGTACTGATACCGGCTTTTCCTGCGGTGGTTCTGCTTCGCTCTCTGGATCCTCCTGTTCCAGCCTCATGTCGTTCAGCGTGTTTAAGGTGTCGGTCTGCATGATCATAATCTGTGCTTGGTTCCCGGTGATTGCTACCAATAAAACCGCCACGATCAGGATCGTGATTCGCCAGAACCATGTCCAGAATATTTGCTTCTGTCTTGGTGTCATAAGTTCCTCCTTTTCGCCGGACGAACCGACTTAAATGACTTGTCCTTTTTCTTCCTCCGTGAACTTCAGCAAGTAGAATAATCTCCGAAGCTCTTTGCGGGTAAATTTGTCAGGGTTTACTAATTTATAATTGAAGGTTCTCTCGTGCATATACATTTTTGGTGCAAGCTCATTATTGTGACCGTATCCGCAGAGAGCCATATTCTTGGCGATCAACGCCTTAAACAGTTTGTCCTGCTTTTCTTCTTGTGAATCTTTTAGTTTTGGCATAGTTTCCTCCTCTCTATCCAGCCTTCGGCTTGTCTGGCTCGTCATTAGAAAATAAATATTCCAATCTCATGTCTGGAAAAAAAGTGTCCCGAATAACTTTTGTCTCTGGAAAAGTGAATGATGTAACACCGCTTATTTTATTTCGAAGTGTTTTCTCATTAACTCCAATCGACTCCGCCATTTCTTTCTGCTTAATATTTTGTCTTGCTATTTCAGCCTGTAGATTGCGTAACATCTTTTCCCTCCTCTCAACATATTGTGTTTTGTGCCATAAATAGCATTCATCATCTCCATGTTAATGCCTTTTATGGCACATGTCAAGAACTTATTTGCCATAAAAGGCATTTTTTTATTGATTAATTTAAAATCCCTGCTATAATGGGGGAAAGGAGTGATTATAAATGGCACTTAACAAAATAATTAAAGCCTTGATGGAAGAAAGAAATATCGGCAGCAAAGAACTTTCTGAAAAGTCAGGAGTTCCGCTACGAACAATTAACAACATCATTAGTGGAGTTACGGAGAACCCAACTTTAGAGACTATGAGAGCTATATCAAAGGTACTAAATTGCACACTTGATGATTTTGTAGACGAACAAAAAGAACCCGCCAATAATGGCTATTACCTCGACGAAGAAGCCGCCAAATTGGCTCAAGAAATATACGACAATCCGGATTTAAGAATCCTCTTTGATACTACAAGAAAGGTCAAGCCAGAAGATTTAAAATTCATTGCTGAAATGGTCAAAAGAATGAGTGGTGACAATGATTAATGGAATACATTGGAGTTTACCTTGTGGATCTCCCCCATGGTGTACGAGGATATACAAAGAAAAATAAAGACGGCAGCTATACCATTGTAATTAACGCCCGGCTCAGTAGCGAAATGCAGATCAATACATATGACCATGAAATTAAACATATTGAGAATGGGGATTATGATTATCAAGCAGATGTGGGCAATATAGAAAAGAAGAGGCACATTATATAGCGGTAAGAATGCTCGAAAAGTAGGCAAGATATGAAGTTAGTTAAATTCATTAACAAACATATGTTTATTTTTTATTCATTTTTTATTTTTTAAATGCTATAATTATTAATGAAAGAGAGGTGAATCCATTTGGCTAAATTTACTTTTATCGACTTATTTGCGGGAATCGGCGGCTTCCATCAAGCAGCTAAATCTCTTGGAGGAAAATGTGTATTTGCCTGCGATATTGATATTGAAGCCAGGCGAGCATATGAAGCTAATTATGGAATTAAACCGCATGGAGATATCACTAAAATTAAAACAGAAGATATACCCGATCACGATATTTTATTTGCGGGCTTCCCCTGTCAACCATTTAGTGTTATAGGAAACAGGCTAGGCTTTGATGACATACGGGGGACGCTTTTCTTTGAAATTGCAAGGATTATAAAAACAAAAAAACCTCATGCTTTTATATTAGAAAACGTTAAACAGTTAAGTACCCACAATAAAGGAAGAACTTTAAATACAATACTAAACACATTAAAATCTTTAGGTTACAAAGTTCAATGGAAGGTTTTAAATGCTTTAGATTATGGTCTCCCTCAAAAAAGAGAACGGGTAATAATCGTCGGCTTTCTATGTGAAGAAGTTGAATTTGCTTTCCCTAAGGCTATAGGCTCTGGAAATCTAAAAGACATTCTCGAAGATGAATCCCAAATTGAAGAAAAGCATTATGCAAGTAAAGAAATTGTCGAAAAAAGATTAGACCGACATACTAGTCAATATTATCCTAGCATTTGGCACGAAAATAAAAGTGGAAACATTTCTAGTTACCCTTATTCTTGTGCATTAAGAGCGGGTGCTTCTTATAACTATCTGCTAGTAAATGGCCGCCGCCGTTTAACTCCAAGAGAAATGTTACGTCTCCAAGGATTTCCTGATAGTTTTAAAATTATATGTACAGATAACCAGACAAGAAAACAAGCAGGCAACGCTGTCCCTGTACCTGTTATAGTTGAAGTATTAAAAGAGGTGTTATATGCAACGTCCAAGATTGAGAGACAGCCGGGGAGAAAGGCTATTTGAGCTATATCCTTTGGGCTTAATTCCTGATCAATACATATATGAGATAGGTAAGTGGATGACCTATTATTATGCTGTTGGCAAATCAGATATTAGCGGTGAAGATTGGGGAGATATATTTGCTAAATCAATAGACGGCGAGCATTTAAACAGCCCTATCGGTCTTGCTGACGTAATATATGAAGGAATGGCTTGGTCAGTAAAATCTGTAAAAAACAATAATCCGCATTCATGTTCATCTATCCGCGTAATATCAGGCAGATGTTCGCCAGATTATTCATATAATATCACTGATCCTCACGAAGACATTACAAAAACTGGAACGGCTGTATTAAATATATGGAACGAACGCGTAAATATTGCAAAGGATCGATTTGAACCTCTACGTTCAAGCATTTTAATTCGCAATCCGAATACTTTAGAGTTTTCTCTATTTGAAAATGATTTAGCAAGATTCAATACCAATGACTACCGTTGGGCTGTTAACAGTAATGGGAATCTTGAAGGAATAAACATAGACACTGGAAAGCATACCTTTACTTGGCAACCCCATGGCTCTCAATTTACCATAATCCATGAAGTTCCGCAGTCTACTAAAAAATTTAGTGTTAGACGACCATCCGTTCTTGATTTTGAAAAAACAATGGAACAAATTGGTTTTGACGAATCTTGGGTCACAATATTATAATCCATAAAAAAAAACAAACGCCCCTGTTGGCGCAGGAGCGAAAGTTATAAATCGGCTGTAATGTGTACAACCTCATCAACAATTAAATTGTACCATTACAACCTGAGAAAATCAAGTCTCGGGCATTTTTATACCCAAAATAAGGAGGAATGGTACACATGGCAAAAGCAAAGAAATTGAAATCAGGCAGTTGGCGCATTTTGGTTTATAGCCACACCGAGCCGGTGGACGGGAAGCAAATCCGCCGATATGAGTCCTTTACGTCTGAGGATAAGAAAGAAGTAGAATATTTGGCAGCCCAATTTGCCAAGGATAAAAAGAGAAGGTCACGCGTCCAGAATTGGACTGTAGGTGAAGCTATTGACGGGTACATGGCGAGCAAGGACGGAATCCTATCGCCCACGACCATTGAGGGATATAAAAAGATCCGAAAGAACAATATTCAAACGCTGATGCCTATTAATCTTCGGGATTTAAACAAAGAAATCATCCAGAAAGCAATTAACCAAGAGGCAAAGAAGATTTCCACCAGAACGGGTAAGCCGTTATCCGCAAAGTCTATCGCAAACATCCATGGTCTTCTCTCGGCAGCACTTGATTTCTATTATCCTGATCTCATTCTCAAAACAGCACTTCCAGCCAAAGAAAAGAAAATTGTAGAGCTTCCAGCGGTTGAAGATGTAATAAACGCCGTAATCAGAACCGAAATCGAGCTTCCCTGTCTTCTTGCTATCTGGATGAGTTATAGCATGTCAGAGGTTCGCGGAATTAAGGTCTCCGCCATCGATGAGAGCGGTTATATTTCCATTAAGGATGTGATCGTCGATGTGGATGGAAAGCCCGTCTCAAAATCAAAAACAAAGGCTTTCGCCAGGACGAGAAAGTCTAAATTACCAGAATACCTCTTTAATCTCATTAAGAGCCAAGAAACCTACAAGCGTGCAAAGGAAACGGGGATAGACGAATATCTGATAGCTCTTTCAGGAAAAGGCATCTATAATAGATTTCTGACAATACAAAAGGCAAATGGATTACCACACACCAGATTCCATGACCTGCGGCATATGAACGCCTCTGTGATGCTCCAGCTTAATATTCCTGATAAATATGCTATGGAGCGTGGCGGCTGGATCACTTCGCATACATTAAAAAAAGTGTATCAGCATACTTTTAGCGATGAACGGAAGGTCATAGATGACCGAATTGATTCCTATTTTGAGAAAATAATTAACCCTACAGAAGAAGAGTCCTGATCATGCAGGCTCTTTTTTGTGTTGCATTTCGTGTTGCATTTGTAGTAAAAACATGCAACACGAGTTGTATTTTGATTACTTTCAGATAATAATTTTATACATCGTCAAGTGCAAGAAACGTTGAAAAAATAACAAGAACCGCTATTTCTAACGGTTCTCGAGTTGGTAACCCGTAGGGGAGTCGAACCCCTGACTCCGCCGTGAGAGGGCGACGTCTTGACCACTTGACCAACGGGTCTCATATGATTTATAATTCGTTTTGTACTGCAAGGTTATTCTCCTATGGACATGACCCTACAACAAATAATATTAAAGCAAAATGTTAAAAAAAGCAACTCTTTTTTACTATAATAGGCATCGTTTATTTTTTAATTGAATCAAATTTGGACACAGTATATAATGGTAAAGGTATATTATCCTAATTAATATATACTGTCTATACTTAAAATTTCGAACCACACATGGAGGATAAGATATTATGGATTATAATAAATTGGCGGAACTACTTTTTCCGCACATCACAAAAGAACCGGCAGAATACGAAAAGATATACCCGAAAAGAAATCTTCCTGCCAATGCTAAAATAACTCGTCTTGGCCCAAGTCCAACAGGTTTTATTCACCTCGGCAATCTCTACGGCGCATTTGTAGACGAACGACTTGCCCATCAAAGCGGCGGTATCTTTTATCTTAGAATCGAAGATACTGACGACAAGCGTCAAGTGGAAGGTGCTGTGGAAGCAATCATTTCCTCTCTGGAATTTTTCGGGCTTACTTTTGACGAAGGTGCTTCTATGGAGGGAGATAAGGGTGATTATGGTCCTTATTATCAAAGCCAAAGAGCGGAAATCTACCAGACCTATGTCAAACAGATGATTCATCGAGGTCAGGCCTATCCCTGCTTTTGCACAGAAGAGGAGCTTGCCGAGATTAGAGAAGAACAAGAACATCTCAAAGAAAATCCTGGCTATTACGGCAAATGGGCAAAGCACAGAAACCTTTCTCTGGAGGAAATCAAAAGCCGGATTGATCAAGATCAATCCTTTGTTGTCAGGTTACGATCTCAGGGAACGCATGACTGTGCCGAGGAAGAAATTAAGATGATTTCTGTAGAGGACGGCATCAGAGGCACCTTGACAATTCCAGAGAATGATCAGGATATCGTTCTATTAAAAGCAAACGGAATTCCAACCTATCATTTTGCACATGTCGTAGATGATCATTTAATGAGAACGACGCATGTGGTCAGAGGCGCAGAATGGCTTCCGTCTCTGCCGATCCATGTGGAACTTTTCCAGACACTAGACTGGCCGCTACCGATTTATTGTCATACCGCCCAATTGATGAAAATGGAAGACGGAAACAAAAGAAAGCTTTCCAAGCGAAAAGATCCTGAGCTTTCTCTGGACTATTACCGCAGTGAAGGTTATCATCCAAAAGCTGTCAGGGAATATCTCCTAACCATATTAAATTCCAATTATGAAGAATGGCGTATGGAAAGCCCTGATGCTCCACAGAGTTCTTTCGAATTCACCGTGGGAAAGATGAGCAATTCCGGGACTCTCTTTGATTTGGATAAATTAAATGATATCAGTAAGGATGTCCTTGTAAAAATTCCTGCGCAAGAACTTTGTCAATTTCTGATCGCATGGGCAAAATCATACAAAACAGAACTGGTCGATCTCTTTGTTGGTCACGAAACATACCTTGTGAAAATACTCGATCTTGGAAGATCCGGTAACAAGCCTAGAAAGGATTTTGTCTTTGCAACGCAGATGTTTGAATTCATCAGCTATTTTTATGATGACTATTTCAAACGGGAAGATGCATATCCTGAGAACGTGAGCACTGAAGATGCAAAAGCAATTTTAAGCGCGTATCTGGAAAGCTATGATCATAATGACGATCAAACCCAGTGGTTTAATAAAATCCGTGAAATTGCAACCACAAATGGGTATGCTGCAAAACCGAAAGATTACAAAAAGAATCCGGGACTATATAAAGGACACGTAGGAGACGTAAGCACTGTAATTCGTATTGCCCTAATGGGAAGATCCATGTCCCCTGACATTTGGGAGATCCAACAAATTCTCGGAGAAAGAAAGACAAAAGAAAGAATTCATGAAGTTTTGTAACACATTTCAATCCCTCTTCATAAATTATATTAAAAATCAATTATTTTTATAGAAGCAGGTGATTAAAAAATGTCAGATGGATGTGGACTCCTTGGTGGAGAGGGAATTGATACCAGCTTACTATTCTTCTTCTTGTTACTGGTAATCATATTCTGTAACTGTTACACAAGATAGAAAAGTTTGCCCGCGGGCAAACTTTTTCTTTTTTTGAAGAAAGTCTTATACTTTCTGTTTTCTCAAGTGAAATCATTTAATGCAATTTTATTTAGCTAATGATTGGATTCAGTTAACATGATTCTTATTCCGTTAAATACTCTTTTGTTAACCGCCCCAGGATCGTCATCCCCTTTATGATTTCCTCACACTTCAGATTTGAAAAATTTAATCTCAGCTCATTATTCTTGACTCCGCTTGGGTAAAAAGACCCTCCCGGTATAAAGGCGACTTTTTCCGCCATAGCTCTTTTGAGAAGTTCTCGAGAATCCTTATTTCCCGGAAGCTCCAGCCAAATAAAGAGTCCGCCTCTTGGAACCACATAATGCACCTCTTTTGGAAATTCTCTGTCGATTACATCCATCATGACGTCTCTTCGTTCTTTGTATAAACTTGAGATCCATTTGATATGAGCGTCCAAATCATTATTTTGAAGATAATTCGCCATCTGCCTCTGTGCAATCGCTGAAGAGGACAGATCTGCCGCATTTTTTAAAATCAGATACTTTTTCATCAAGCTTTCTCTTGCGCACAGCCATGCGACCCGAAGACCCGGGCAGAAGGTTTTGGAAAAAGTTCCTACATATACAACCTGTCCTTTTTTATCGTAATAACTTAAAGGGTTTTCCAGCTTATCCTCAAAGGATAGTTCCGAATATGCTGCATCCTCAATCACTGGAATATCATAGCCAGATATAAATGTAACAAATTCTTTTCGCCTCTCTTCAGACCAGCTTCTTCCCGTAGGATTTTGAAAGTCAGGGATTACATAAATCAGCTTCACACGGTCACCGTATTGATCCAGTGCCTGTTCCAAAGAATCTATGATCAATCCCTCTCGATCGGTAGGCAGAGCAACCAGCTCCGCTTCATAAGCTTTCAACGCATTGACTGCCCCCAGATAAGAAGGCGTTTCAAATAGCACCACGTCCCCTTTATTGATAAACAGCATGCTGCTCATGTCCAGAGCCTGCTGTGATCCACTGGTGATAATCACTTCATCTATCTTATAGTCTACTCTGAATTGATTGTGCATTCTCTGAACGATCAATTCCCTCAGCTTTCCGTAGCCACTTGTAGAGCAATAACTCAATGCTTCCTTTCCCTCTCGATCCAAAACCTGGATAAAGGATTCCTTGATATCCGCAATCGGATAGGTTTCAGACGACGGAAATCCCGCGGAAAAGGAAATCATATCCTCTGTTTCCGTCAATTCCATCGCATTCAAAAGTGCTTTATCCTGAAGACACTCCATTCTGCTTGCAAATTTCATTCTTGTTCACCTTTCTAAAGGAATCTATTTTTATAAGTTCCAACTGTTTAAATATTTTTCCTGTTCCGGTGTAAGCTGATCAATTTCAATGCCCCAGGCTTCCAGCTTTCTTCTCGCGACAACATCATCGATTTCGTCCGAAACATCAATCACCTTATTCCCAAATTTGCCCTTGTTGTTCAAAATATATAATGCAGAGAGGCACTGAACCGCAAAGCTCATGTCCATAATTTCAGCAGGATGTCCGTCAGCCGCCGCAATATTGACCAATTTACCTTCCCCGATAACATTGACCCATTTTCCGTTTGCCAGCTTATAACCCATGACATTCTTTCTGGTTTCCTTCTTCTCTGCCGCTGCCGCTTCCAGACCTGCCATGTCAACTTCCACATTAAAGTGGCCTGCATTGGTCAAAATCGCCCGATCCTTCATGGTAAGCATATGTTCCACAGTTATCACCTGGCTGCAACCTGTCGCTGCAACAAAGATATCTCCATGAGGTGCCGCTTGTTTCATGGTCATAACATCATAACCATCCATTCTGGCTTCAATCGCCTTGACCGGATCGATTTCAGTAACGATTACCTTTGCACCCAATGCGTCGGCCCTCATTGCAATCCCCCTGCTGCACCAGCCGTAACCGGCTACAACAACGGTCTTTCCAGCCACAATCAAATTTGTATTTCTCATAATGCTGTCCCAAACAGACTGGCCAGTGCCATAACGATTATCAAACAAATGCTTGCACTGGGCATCATTGACTGCAACCATTGGAAATTTAAGAATTCCTTCCTTCTCCATGGCTTTCAGTCTGATCACACCCGTTGTCGTCTCCTCACAGCCACCCCAAACCTCTTCTCCAAGTTCAGGTCTTGTGCTGTGAATCAATCCCACCAAATCTCCGCCGTCATCAATAATAATATTAGGCTTATGGGACAATGCCATTTCAATATGTCTGTCATATTCTTCAGCAGTCGCATTGTGATATGCATAGACCTTCATTCCTGTCACAGCCAAAGCTGCCGCCACATCATCCTGCGTTGAAAGGACATTGCTGCCTGTGACAGACATATCTGCACCCCCTGCCGCCAATACCTCGCAAAGATAGGCCGTCTTTGCTTCAAGATGTACAGAAAGGGAAACCTTTACCCCTCGAAAGGGTTTCTCTTTTAAAAACTGTGCTTCCAGTCCATTCAGGATTGGCATGTTATTTTTTACCCATTCTATTTTCTGTCGACCCATAGGAGCAAGTCCAATATCTCTAATTTCATTCTGCTTCATACGATATCCTCCGTTTATGCCTTTTCCAATTAGGAAAAGGGGCTTGTTATTAGAATTACACTAATAACATATATACCATAATTTCCATGTAAAGTAAAGACGAGCCCGCCTAAAGACAAAGGAACTTATAGCAAAAAAAATACCTCCTATGGCGATCGGATAGAAGGTATTGTTTCCTCTTTTCAAATTATTATCAATTCAACCTGATGCTGAAACTCCTTGAGCTTTTTTCTTCTTGATCTGTAGTCAGGCATAATCTGCTCCACAATAGCCCAAAAGTCTGCGGAATGATTCATTTCTTTCCGATGCGCAAGCTCATGTACAACCACATAATCAATGAGTTCTTCCGGAGCGAAAATCAAGCGGTATGTAAAATTGACATCTCCCCTATGATTGCAGGAACCCCATCTGGTCTTTGCACCATTCACCTTTACCGAGGTTGGTTTCAGTCCCATTTGTCCTGAAAAGTGCTGACATTTTTGCTGAAAGTAAACCTTGGCCTGTTTCTTATACTGCGCTTCTTCGCTGGTGGTCAACCGGATGATTTTCTTGGCCGCCTGTCTTTTCGCAATCTTGTTTCTAGTGTTCAAAATCCAATCCTGTTTTTGTTTCACAAAGCCGTCAATATACGCCTTGCTTGCCGCAAGCGGTGCCCGGACCTCGATTCTGCCGTCCTGCCTTACATAAAGAGCCAGTGTTTTTCTTTTGGTTCGTATTAATTCATATTCCAGCATATTAATTGGTAAATGTATCATTTGTAAAAGGAGATTGCGTATCGACATGTCCCATAAGCGTTTCCGGAACTTCTCCATCGATCAGAAATTGTACCTGTTTTACTTCATCAAAAGAATTGATCAAAGTATCAACAATCTGACTGATTAAAAAAGATTCGTCCAGAGAGCTTCCACTCAGACCATCGCTGTTCATGTCAACGTAAACCGTCTCTCCTTCCAGATAGACCTCGTTAAATTTGATCTGTTCATAAAGCATTGTATTATATCCAGCTTCCGGTTCTGTTCTCAATGCTTCCAATGCATCCAGATATACTTCAGCTGGTTTGGAGGTTATCTCTTTCTCATAAACCTTAAATTTCTCTAAAGATTCATCTCCCGTTACAACATATTCTTCGTTCGCAAAAAATAAAGCAACCCGATATTCCTGTTCCGTAACCGCCCCGTTATCACTCGAGTCATTCGGTTCTGTATCTTTGCCACAGCCTGTGAAGCTAAACATTCCCAGCGCCAGAATCCCACAAAGCAAAATTAATAATATTCTTCTGTTTTTCATCTTACATCCCTCTCTTACTTAATTGATAAGGCAGGCCTCATTGGGTCTAATACCTCTGATACTTTAAAATAATACTTTTCCAGTTCCTCTGTCCGTTTATTCATGGAATATCCATCGAGATTTACCCTTGGCATTACAATATTATCGGAATTCACCGTAATGCTTCGCCCGTTGCCCACAGGGCAATAGATTTGATAGCCCTTCTCCATCAAATAACGATATCTCTGATCGTTATTTCTAAAATGCACACCAAACGGTGATATATAAATATTGGTCTTCCCTACATATGGTGCTATTTTTAAGATCCAGCGATCGGTATCATACCTCATCTGCGCAAGTGTCAGGCTTCCGTCCCGGAAGTAGCCGTTATGTGTATAGCTATGGCAGGCAAAGCTCCATCCGTTTGATTTCATGCTATCTGCAATTTGCTTCACGGTCTGCTGCCATTCTGCTTCCTGCGGCAGCCCGTCGGTGATTCGATAACCCAAGGCGCCTTGATATCCTGTCAATGCGATGGTTCCTTTTGCCCCTCTCCAGGAAAATCCAGGATGAGCTTCTACATAATCATCCAGAATCGGCATAACATCCCCATCTCTAGTCAGCGTGGTTTCGCCCTCTGGCGTGATCACCTCAGTCCATACTCTTGCATCATCTCCCAAAACCAGCCGGTTTGCAAAACCATCGGGCCTCATGTAATCATAGTAATTCACATCGTCAATAGAAATAACCAATGGAATTTTTCCAGGCGGCAAATAGATGTCTTTTAACTTGATTTTTCCCGGGTTCTCAGCATCCGGTTCTATGTATTCCGACAAGGGATAAAGAATATACCCTCTTGCCTCCAGTCTCGGAAGCATTTTTTTAAACTCGCTCACCGTTGTCATCCACATGTTATAGCCTTGCGCGGGGTGACCCCTATCATCAAACGCCAGCTCTGGATAGATAATCAGACTGTGAAAAAACACATGCTCGACTGCCCCCTCATATTTTACAAGAGAACCTTTTGCTTTTTCGATTTCCTCAATTTTTAATGTAATTGCATCATTTGTAGCAGTAGTAATCATAGCCGGTTCGGATTTTAATAAATCTACGGCTTCTTCATAAAAGTATCCTTCGAATAGTTTTTCGGCTTCCGTTAGCTTTTCCTGTTTTAGGCTTTCCTGCTCGCGTTCTACTCGCTCCGCCTCCTTCGCCTCTTCATAAGCAGCAGCGGCTCTCGGCTGATGTATGATCAAAACAGCTGATATAATGATTGCAATCAATCCTAAAACGATTGCAGCTTTCATGTGTTTTTCCATGTAGACCCCCCCCAATGCCTTTTGATAAAGCTTCTCTAGTTTAAGACGATCTTTTCATCGATATTGTTCCTTCCTGCTTCATGGGAAAATTAACCGTTTCATTCAATCTGATATGAATGTCTTTCAAATGTGGTGCACCTAATATTGCAACCTGAAAACGCAAACTCGGCGTATCAATATGCCGATTATATGAATCAATGAAATAATTATATTGCTCACTCTGTATTTCGATTTCCTCTTCCAATTCCATCAAGTTGTTTTTTAATTCAAGGTATTCCCTATCGTTTTTTAAATCAGAATTTTCATCAACACATTCAAAAAGCTTGTCCAATAGTGGCGTGACATTTTCAGCACATGCACTGATTATTTCTCGATCCTCAGATTTGCAATATCCCCCGCCAAGCTCATAAATCTCAGATAAAAGATCTCCTGCCTCAAGATTATTTTCATCAGCCAGTTCCAATAGCTGCATAATGTATTGGGAACGCGTTTGAAGAAGGGCATCTATCCTAACCCACTGCGTTCGTACGTCTTTTTTGTACTTCTGCATCTTGCCGAAGGCTGCCTGCATCCATGCAAAAACGACCATAATAATCCCTAAAATAATATACAGCATGCCTTTTTTATCTCCTTATCTTCCTATCGGATATCTTATATCAAACAGTTGTATATTATTAATTTTATCATTTTTTTAATTCGCTAGCGAGTAATTTTTTATTAACTTTACTATTTTACTGAACTTGATCTTCCTTATTCCAAATATGGGGAAACACGAATCCCCTCTTGTTTCCAATTTTTTCAGAATATTAATGTACCTCTTTCAGCGGAAGCTTAAACGAAAACTCCGCTCCCCCTTCTTCTCGATTGGCGGCTTCCATTTTCCCCCGATGTGCTTTTATGATCGACTTGCAGATAGAAAGACCGATTCCCATTCCTCTTGCAGAATCAGAACTTTGCTTTCCATTAGGAATATCACTCTCAAATAAATACGGAAAGTCCTCCTCTGCAATCCCTTCTCCGTTATCAAGGACTTTAAATACCGCGTACTTTCCTTCTGTTTTCACATCCACCTCGACAAACGAATCTTCCGCAGAATGTTCGAGCCCGTTCTCAAGAAGGTTAATCAAAACCTGTTCAATTAACGTCCCGTCCATAGGAACCATCAACTGCTTTTCCGGTGTACAAACTGATATTTCTCGATTCGGATATCTTTTGCGCATATGGCTAACCGCTTCTGCTACAATCTTCTCCGCCGCCTCCGGTGATTTCAAAACATTCATTGATCCCTCATTGATTCGTGTGACAGACAGAAGATTTTCAAACATGCGTATCAGCCACTTTGAATCCTCCATAATATTGGAGACTAATTTATCATGAATATCCTTGTCCACACAGTCTTTATTTTCCAGAATTGCAGAGCTTGCATCTAAAATACCAATAAGCGGCGTACGGAGATCATGGGATATGGCTCGAAGCAAATTACTTCTCATCTTTCCCTTTTCCGACTCGATGATAATTCTGCGCTGTTCGTCTGACAAATATTGACGTTCCAAGGCCATAGCAACCTGAGAAGCCAGCATTCTCAAAAACAGACGGCCATTTTGATCCAGCTTGCCGCCAGCACAGGAAACACCGATAACACCAAGAACTTTTGCTTGTGAAATAATCGGGATATAGTGAGCTCCCGCTCCCATCCTCGTATCCGTACCGACACCCGCACGTTTTTTATTAAGATATACCCAATGGACAACCGTTCGCTCATCCTTTTGATTTAGATACGATGCGTCCGGATCCGAAGGCGATTCCATGATTGTTCCCAAAGGCCCACTTTCTTCCGGATCCTGCGTATAAAAAATTACCGAGCGATCGAATATCTTCGTAATATATTCATTCGTCAAAGCCACAATGTTTTCAAGCCCTCTGGTAATTAAAAGCTTTTTATTGATTTCATATAGAGTTTTTGTACGGTGTTCTCTTTCCACAGAATGCCTTACCTGCGTTTTAATACGAACAGTCATTGTACTTGTAATAAATGCTGCAAGAAGCATAATCACAAACGTAACAGGATAGCCCGGCTGTATCGCATTAAAAGAATAAAACGGGACGGTAAAGAAAAAGTTGAATAACAGTACGCTCAAGACAGAAGCTGCCATACCGTACAAATGTCCCATAGTGATTCTTGAAATAATCAATACAGACAAAATAAGCACCATGATTACGTTTTGATCTCCGATATTTATCGTACGCAAC
This sequence comes from Anaerovoracaceae bacterium, assembly GCA_963665645.2. Classification (GTDB taxonomy): domain Bacteria; phylum Bacillota; class Clostridia; order Peptostreptococcales; family Anaerovoracaceae; genus Anoxybacterium. Next base: position 50,743 of record CAXXQN010000010.1, read on the forward strand.
CCCACAGAAAGCAGGGTCGCCGCAGCAAGAATTCCTATGGTTTTTAATGCATCAATCCACGACAGATACAAATTTTCTGTAATGCGTATTCTTCTATGCACTCGATAAGGTTTATAAGGTATTTCCGGTATCATATGGATTTCTACATCAGGCAGCAAAGAAACAAGCTTATCTTCCAAATCAGTTTCAAATAAACTTTTCAACGTTTTTCTGCTTCTATTTTTCCCTATTACAATATTTGTAACCCCTGAATTCTTGCTATATTCCACTATGGCAGACGTTATATCATAACCATTCAGCCTTACAGTCTCAGCTCCCAGCCGTTTCGCCAAATCTAAATTTACCTGTACATCCGCTTCCTTATCACCCTTCATATCATCCACATATAAAGCAACCCATGGTGCATGAAATGCTTCTGCGGTTCTTGCCGTCCATCGAACTAATTTGGCAGAAGATTCTGCCGCACTGACGCAAACAAGCAGCTTCATACTGACAACCTTTTCTGCCGTACATTTTTCGCACTGGTTATCGTGGCTAATTCTATCTGCTGCTTTTCGCATGGCAATTTCTCTCAGAAGCTTCAAATTTTCTTTTGCGAAAAAGAATTTCATTGTAGCATCGGCTCTTGCCGGTCGATAGATCTTACCTTCCTCAAAGCGCTTTAACAGTTCGTCCGGTGAAAAATCTACAATCTCTACAGTATCGGCATGATCAAAAATATAATCAGGAACGGTTTCCTTCACGGCAACTCTAGTGATCTTCTCTATCACATCATTCAGGCTTTCAATATGCTGAACATTTACCGTTGTATAAACATCAATCCCGGCATTCAAAAGTTCTTCAATATCCTGGTAACGTTTTTTATTTCGCATTTCCGATGCATTTGCGTGTGCGAGTTCATCTACCAAAATCAGTTCTGGCTTTCGATCAAGTGCCGCATCTAAATCAAATTCTTTCAACTGGATACTTCCATGCTGAATCTCTTTCAGCGGCAGCACAGGCAACCCTTCAATCAATTGCATCGCTTCCGGACGGGTATGAGGTTCCACATATCCTACTAAAACGTCCACCTCGCTTTTTAGTCTTTCATGTGCATCGTCAAGCATTGCATAAGTCTTGCCCACCCCAGAGGCATAGCCAAGAAAAATTTTCAGCCTTCCTTTTTTCTTATGTCCATTAGAATGAATTGTATCTATAGGAATGTCCGTATTGGGACGTTGTTTTTTTTGATCTAACATTTATTCACCACCTTAGATACATTATATTACTCGCTTTCTCGAAATCCATCAAGTACAAAATTGGCTTTTCCTGCATTTGAAGCAGATGAGCAGGGCATTCGGCTGTCACAAATCATCTTAACAAATCATAAAAATAGATAAACATAAGGTTTATCATTCAAGTATTTTTTATCAATAAGCAATCCCTGGTCTTGTAATTTTGTCAAGAGAAAGGATTTTTTATGAACAAGCTGGTTATTATAGGAGCCGGCGGTTTTGGCCGCGAAGTGGCTTGGCTGGTCGAACGAATCAACAACGCCAAACCCACGTGGGAATTATTGGGATTTATTGAAAACACACCAGACCTACAAGGTTCTGTGATTGGCGGTTACCCCGTCATTGGTGATGATACGTGGCTAAAGAAAAACAGCAATGACCTCTATGCCGTCTGTGCTATTGGAACCGCTGAAACAAGAAAAAAAATAATAGAAAAGTACGATGACGTCAAATTTGCTACATTAATTGATCCAAGCGTTATTTTGTCTAATAAGATAACGCTTGGTGATAGTTGTATCATTTGTGCGGGATCAATCTTGACTGTTGATATCACGATTGGATCACACGTCATCATTAATCTGGATTGTACGATTGGACATGATGCCGTTTTGAAAGATTTTGTTACGCTTTATCCGAGCGTGAATATCTCTGGAAAAGCAATTATTGGCGAATGCGTTGAATTGGGAACCGGAAGCCAAATCATTCAAGGCTTAACGGTGGGTGATCACACCATCATTGGAGCCGCCTCTGTCGTTGTCAAAGATATTCCAGCCCACTGCACTGCTGTAGGCTGTCCTGCCGTGCCGATTCCATAAGTCAAACTTTATAGTTAACAAAATATTCCGGGATTAAGTCCCGTCTTATCCGAAATGCCCTTTTAGCGCATTATACACCGTCAAAATCCTCACTGAAAGGAGAAAATATTTTTTTTATTTTTCAACATTAGATGCATGATTTTTTTATTTAATGCCAATTAATATTTTTCTCCATAAAAAAACGGCTAAATCAACTTCAGCCGTTTTCTCTTTTTCTATACATTATTACTATTTACTCTACCGTAACCGACTTTGCCAGATTCTTCGGTTTGTCAATATCGCAACCTCTCAGCTTAGCGATATTATAGGCCAGCAGCTGAAGTGGAACTACAGAAAGCAGCGGAGTCAGCTCATCCATGCAATCCGGGATGTAAATCACCTTGTTTGCCTGCTTTTCAATCTCTTTATTGCCTTCTTTGGCAAGACCTATGACATAAGCACCTCTGGCCTTGACTTCCTGAATATTGGAAAGCATCTTTTCAAAGAGCCGGTCTTGTGTAGCCAATGCGATAACAAGCGTACCCTGTTCGATCAAAGCAATGGTTCCATGTTTCAATTCTCCTGCCGCAATGGCAAAGGAGTTGATGTAGGAGATTTCCTTCAGCTTCAGTGACCCTTCACAGGAAACGCCGGAATCCAAACCTCTTCCGATGAAGAATACCTGCTCAAGCTTATATTGCTCTTTTGCGATTTCCAGTATCACATTTTCCTGTTCCAGCAGATTCCTGAGTTTATCCGGAATCTCCTTTAATTCTTCAACATAACGATGGTACGTGTCCATATCGATAATGCCCTTGGTCTGACCCATATATAATGCGATTAGGTACATGCACATCAGCTGGGTCGTATATGCTTTCGTGGAGGCAACGGCAATTTCCGGGCCTGCCCATGTATAAAATACGTCATCTGATTCTCTGGCTACAGAGCTTCCAACCACGTTGACGACGGATAAAATACGAGCACCTTTGCTCTTCGCTTCTCTGAGAGCTGCCAGAGTATCCAGCGTTTCTCCCGACTGACTGATGGCGATAAATAACGTCTTATCATCCACAAACGGGTCCCGATATCGGAATTCTGAAGCAACATCCACTTCTACCTGTATTTTAGCCAGCTTTTCAATGATAAATTTGCCTACCAGTCCGGCATGATAAGCCGTACCGCAAGCAACAATATATACTTTGTTGAATTTCTCCAACTCTTCCTTTGTCAGTGAAATTCCATCCAGTTTGATAATTCCGTTTTCATCAAGCCTTCTGTTCAGCGTTTCATAAAGCCCCTTTGGCTGCTCTTTGATTTCCTTGATCATGAAGTGATCATAGCCTTCCTTTTCTGCCGCGTCTGCATCCCATGTGACGTGGAATACATCCCTCTTCACTTCTTTTCTGTCCCCGTTATAAATCTTAACCTCATTCTTGGTTAAAACAACGGTTTCATTATTTTCGATCAGATAAATTTTTCTAACGTGCTTTAACAAGGCGGGAATATCCGATGCGATAAAATTGCAGCCTTCGCCCAAACCGACTACAAGAGGACTATCCTTTCTTACCGCAACCAGTTTATCCGGTTCTTTACTGCAGATCACTCCGATCCCATAGGCTCCTCTCATCTTGTCTACCGCTTTATAAACAGCATCAATCAAATCACCATCATAATAGAGCCCAACCAAATGAGCAATGACTTCCGTATCAGTTTCTGAGGCAAAGACGATTCCATGCTCACGAATCAGCCATTCCCTCAGTTCAACATAATTCTCAATGATACCATTATGTACGATGGCAATGGTATGATCCATATTGCTGTGCGGATGCGCGTTGATATCCGATGGCGCTCCGTGAGTTGCCCATCTGGTATGTCCGATTCCGATGCTGCTGTTAAAATGTTCCTTTTCAATGGCCGCTTCCAGATTAGCAATTCTTCCCTTGAATTTTCTTACTTCGATTTTTCCGTTTTTATAAACAGCTATCCCAGAAGAATCATAACCTCTATATTCCAGTTTTTTCAGTCCATCAATAATAATGTCACTTGCATTGCCATCGCCAATATAACCAACGATTCCACACATAGAATTTCCCCCTATCCAAATCTTTTTGTCAACAAAGAAGCCAGATTTTCTGCCCGCTTTGTAATCTGCTCAATATCCTTACCCTCTATCATGACTCGAACCAGCGGTTCTGTCCCCGACGGACGAATGAGAACTCTGCCTTCCCCGGCCATTAAATCTTCTAATCGCTTAATTTCAGCACTGATTTCCGGGTCTGACATATATTTTTTCTTGTTTTCATTTTTAATTTTAGCATTCTTCAGTACCTGAGGATAAATGGTTACCTCATCTGCCAATACCGACGGCTTTACTCCTGATGCCTTTACTGCCCTCAGTAACTGCAATGCAGACAAAATGCCATCTCCTGTAGTAGTGTGATTCAGAAAAATGATATGTCCAGACTGTTCCCCGCCGATAATACAGCCTGTTTTCAGCATACTTTCCAGAACATAACGGTCTCCTACCTGCGTCGTTTCCACATTGCAGCCAATGCCCTCAAGGGCTCGATGGAAGCCGATGTTGCTCATTACGGTAGCAGTCACCTTATCTCCCGGAAGCTCATCTCTTTCTTTTAGCATTTTCGCACAGATATAGATCATCTTATCCCCATCAATCAAACGACCCGATTCATCCACTGCAATCAGTCTGTCAGCATCACCATCAAAGGCCAGCCCTAAATCAGCCTGAGACGATACCACCATTTTTTGCAGTTCTTTCGGATGGGTGGAGCCGCATCGGTCGTTGATATTCATACCATCCGGATCATTATGAATGGCCGTAACATCCGCACCAAGCTCTCGAAATACCTTCTCTGCAACCTTATAGGAAGCCCCGTTGGCACAGTCAATCACTAACCTCATGCCTTTTAAATCGGTATCAAATGTACTTTTCAAAAAATTTGCATATAAAACAAGTGCATCTTCTTCCGCTTCCAGACAGCGACCCAGCTTATCCCCGGTAATATGACTGTTTACATCAATATTTCTAAGTATAATATCTTCAATTTCATCTTCAATTTCATCATCCAGCTTAAAGCCTTCCCCATTAAAAAATTTAATCCCATTGTATTCAAAAGGATTGTGAGATGCCGAAATAACCACGCCCGCATCAGCCTTGAAGTGTCTTACCAGATATGCTATCGCAGGGGTGGGAAGTACTCCCGCTTTGATCACATTCCCCCCCATTGCAAGAATCCCGGCACTGATCGCATCTTCAAGCATATCTCCCGATATTCTCGTATCCTTTGCAATAAGAACAATCGGCCTTTGCTGATCCTTGCTGAGAACATAAGCTCCAGCCTTTCCAAGATTAAACGCGAGCTCCGGTGTAAGTTCAGAATTTGCCACTCCTCTTACACCGTCTGTTCCAAAAAGTCTGCCCATGATTTATCTCCTTATTATTCTGATTCTGTTTGATTTAATGCAATGTGAACCTCTTCCGGATCCACTGTGATATGTCCCAGCTGCTTATCATAACGAACCTGTACCTTTGCTGTTGCAGAAATCAAAGACTCTGCATCCAGCTCAAGATATGGTTCCAAATCTTCTTTTGTTAATTCCGCAATCACGTCTTCACTTCCGGATGCGGTTACTATAATCTCCGGTGTTGTGATTGTAATACTGTTTACTCCATCAACTCCCTCCAAAGATATTTCCTCTGCAGTATAGGTAAACTCCTTCGTTGCGACAGGTTTGATTGTAATATCCACAGCCAGGTTTTCATAACCGTCGGCAAACTCAACCCCTTTGGGAAGCGGAATATCAATTGGAATTTGTGATGTATTGGATACCTCGCTGATATCAATCGCCGAAGCTGTCAATCCATCAACTCCTGCCAAGTCTTCCCATGTTCCCTTTATCTTCACACTGCTCGGCATATTAAGCTCAGTTATTTCATAAATCGGTGCAACTTCACCTGTAATTTCTACATTAAGCGGAACTTCTTTTACTTCACATAATTTCGCAGAAACGTCAATATAAGCGGACGATAATCTGACGTTCTGTACCACATCACCAGAGCGGTTCACAGCCACTGCCGTTGCTTGAACCGTGCCGCCTTCTGTCGAAAGCTTGGACGTATTCACATCAGCCTTAATATAAGCGACCGCACTCACTTCTGATTTCGCTCCGGATACCTGAATCTCTCCCGGCTGGGTCGTAATTTGTCCCGCTTCAATTCCATCTTCAAACTGGCCGACAAAATGTACTCTGATCTTCTTGGAAACTTCAATGAGCTCCTCAATGACTACGTTGATCTTGACCGGTGTCACTTCCACAACCGCAATTCCATCAGGAGCCGATACGGTTACCGGAATATAGTTTTTTCCGATGCTGTAGCCAAAAAGATCTGCATTGGCTATAATATCATTCGCTGAGATTTTTGTTAGATCTGCCCTTTTTGCTTTAATTTTAACATCTACCGTATAGACAGCTTCACCGGAAAGGGCAAGTCCTTTGGAAGTGAGGGTATCCTCATTCAAAAGTTGCACCGGTACGTCAGAAATCACCTGGGTTTTCATCGGATTCGTCGCTTGTATTACATATGCCCACAGCATAATTGCCATAAAAATCGATATAATTTTGTAAAAGGTATTACTGTTCAGCATCCTTGCGCCTCCTGATTTTATCTAGGAATGGAACCTTAACCTTTTCCGTCTGGATCTGACTTAAATAGATATTCAGCAAGGTTTTTTCAACAGTTTTGATATCAAGAAATCTGGAAAGCTTCCCATCTACTGCAATAGAAATAATCCCAGTCTCTTCCGATACGATAAGCGCTATCGCGTCGGAATTTTCCGTAATTCCAATTCCTGCTCTGTGTCTGGTTCCCAATTCCTTGCTCAGAGTCTTGCTCTGCGTCAAAGGAAGCACGCACCCCGCAGCAAAAACCCGATCCCCTCTAACGATAATAGCTCCGTCGTGCAACGGTGCCCCCACGTAAAAGATATTTCCCAGCAATTCTGTTGAAATTTCTGCGTTAATTTTTGTTCCCGTCTCTGCGATATCATTCAAAGTCGTCTCCCGTTCCATAATGATCAATGCACCGACTTTGTTGGATGAGAAAAAATCTACTGCTTTAATAATTGCTGCAGTGATCGTTTTTACTCTTTCTTTATCCATTTGTGCAAACGGAGGTGTAATAAATTTGCTTCGACCAACATATTCCAAAGCACGCCTGAGTTCTGGCTGGAAAACAATAACAAGTGCAATAACGCCTAATGATATTGTATTACGAAGAATCCAATTCAGTGTATAGAGATTAAATTTATCCGATAAAATGGTAATCACAACCAAAATTAGCAGCCCTTTCACAAGCTGCAACGCTCTGGTTTCCCTAATGAATCCTAAGACTTTATAGATCACAAACGCAACGATGCACACATCAATGACATCTGTGATTCCAACGCCGGAAATAATATTATCGAATATTTCTGACATAGATCTCTTCTCCCCCAAGTTTCTGCTGAACGCCCGGCTTCAACCGGATTAGAATTCTTTCAATTCGCAAAGCAAAATTGAATGCGACAGTCTTATAATTATTGTACCGAATAAAGTGCTACATTTCAATAGGTTTTAAGGAGAAATTCAAACAACAAGAATGTAAAAAAAGTGGAAATGACGGAATCGAGGCTTCCTATTTCCAAATGTCGCCGCAAGGGCGACGACGGTCAAGGAGCTTTCTTTGATACTCCGTCAATATCGCTGAAAGCAATATTTCCTACTGAATAAAAAAAGTGGCTGACGCCACGCTTGTGCGACGCGGAATTTATCACTACGTCGTACTTTTTTGTTGCGTCATGGTTTTTTATCCTTTAAAATTTACTTGGTGATGTTTTGTGAGTTCGAAGTTTACCATCAAGCAAATATTTCAAGATCACTGGCCCGCATTCCTCTCTTCCAATCCAAGCATTCGTCCTATCGTCAAGGATGAAGTTGAAAAAATGCTTAATTGCGGTGATTTGAAAAAGGGCTATGGTCTCTACTACTGTCATCACTGCAATCGATTCCATTATGTGCCTTTTCGCTGCAAATCCCGCTTCTGCAATACCTGCGGCACCGCCTATCAGGCAGATCGTGCCGATTCCATATCTGCAAAGCTGATTAACTGCCGCCACAGGCATATTGTTTTTACGATCCCTCAAGAGCTTCGTGAGCTTTTTAGAAAAAACCGCGCCCTTTTGGATCTTCTTTTTAAGGCTGCTGCTCAAACGATTACCAACTGGTTTTACAATCAGAATCATAAGGAATCCTTTACTCCCGGTATAGTCTGTTCCCTTCATACCTTCGGTCGCGATCTCAAGTGGAATCCACATATCCATATGATTGTATCCGAAGGTGCCTGCGGCCTGCTTACTCCTTGGAAAGCATTCAACTTTTTCCCTTATGTGATGCTGCGGAAAAAATGGCAGACTACCTTGCTTTATCACCTTGAGCGACACTTCGATAATGATTCGTTCAAATTCCTGAAAAACAAAATGTATTCCAACAACAAGGACGGTTTCTATGTCCACGCTCCCAAATCTGATTTTAACTCTCCCAAAACCGTCGCTAATTACATCACCAGATATATCGGAAGGCCTGCCTTGGCTCAATCACGTATTACGAATTACGATGGGCAAAACATCTCTTTTTGGTACAACCGCCATGAAGATGAACAACGTCAGGACGAAACCATCCCTGCTTTTGAATTCATCGAAAGGCTTATCATTCACATTCATGAAAAGTATTTCAACACGTTGCGCTATTACGGTCTCTATGCGAAAAAGCATAAGTTTGCCGATAGGCTTGTTTTCCTTCTTTCAAGACATTCTGCGAAAGCCCGCCTCTTGTGCAGAAATTGGGCTTTCCGAATCGAACTATCCTTTGGCTATGATCCCACTAGATGCTCTTGTGGAAACTATATGGAATTTCTCGGCGTTTTCCGGCCTGGTGATGTTGCCTTTATGCCCCCTTGATGTGTATAATGGTGCCATTGGAGGTACTGCAAAATGACTAAGCATATTTATATGAAAAAATCTGAATACAATCGAATCACCGCCGAGAAACTACGCACTAAATATATGAAGAATCCGCCTGAAGGATATACAAAATCAGAAATCAAATCGATGTCGGATGATTCCATCCTTGACATGGACTATTTTCTTCACGAAGAGTCCTACGACTTTTACGATGATGATTTCCCCGCTGAAGAGCCTGATGAAATCATCCATCTTATCGATGATTTACCTAAAGATCCTGTGGATGAGGATATTCCTTGGTAATCAGGTTCTGTTTTCTTATGCGCTTCTTTCCCTTGAGGCCTTTTGGGGCCTCTATTTTTATTCCTGGTTTTGAACGATATTTCCTACTGAATAAAAAAAGTGGCTGACGCCACGCTTGTGCGACGCGGAATTTATCACTACGTCGTACTTTTTTGTTGCGTCATGGTTTTTTATCCTTTAAAATTTACTTGGTGATGTTTTGTGAGTTCGAAGTTTACCATCAAGCAAATATTTCAAGATCACTGGCCCGCATTCCTCTCTTCCAATCCAAGCATTCGTCCTATCGTCAAGGATGAAGTTGAAAAAATGCTTAATTGCGGTGATTTGAAAAAGGGCTATGGTCTCTACTACTGTCATCACTGCAATCGATTCCATTATGTGCCTTTTCGCTGCAAATCCCGCTTCTGCAATACCTGCGGCACCGCCTATCAGGCAGATCGTGCCGATTCCATATCTGCAAAGCTGATTAACTGCCGCCACAGGCATATTGTTTTTACGATCCCTCAAGAGCTTCGTGAGCTTTTTAGAAAAAACCGCGCCCTTTTGGATCTTCTTTTTAAGGCTGCTGCTCAAACGATTACCAACTGGTTTTACAATCAGAATCATAAGGAATCCTTTACTCCCGGTATAGTCTGTTCCCTTCATACCTTCGGTCGCGATCTCAAGTGGAATCCACATATCCATATGATTGTATCCGAAGGTGCCTGCGGCCTGCTTACTCCTTGGAAAGCATTCAACTTTTTCCCTTATGTGATGCTGCGGAAAAAATGGCAGACTACCTTGCTTTATCACCTTGAGCGACACTTCGATAATGATTCGTTCAAATTCCTGAAAAACAAAATGTATTCCAACAACAAGGACGGTTTCTATGTCCACGCTCCCAAATCTGATTTTAACTCTCCCAAAACCGTCGCTAATTACATCACCAGATATATCGGAAGGCCTGCCTTGGCTCAATCACGTATTACGAATTACGATGGGCAAAACATCTCTTTTTGGTACAACCGCCATGAAGATGAACAACGTCAGGACGAAACCATCCCTGCTTTTGAATTCATCGAAAGGCTTATCATTCACATTCATGAAAAGTATTTCAACACGTTGCGCTATTACGGTCTCTATGCGAAAAAGCATAAGTTTGCCGATAGGCTTGTTTTCCTTCTTTCAAGACATTCTGCGAAAGCCCGCCTCTTGTGCAGAAATTGGGCTTTCCGAATCGAACTATCCTTTGGCTATGATCCCACTAGATGCTCTTGTGGAAACTATATGGAATTTCTCGGCGTTTTCCGGCCTGGTGATGTTGCCTTTATGCCCCCTTGATGTGTATAATGGTGCCATTGGAGGTACTGCAAAATGACTAAGCATATTTATATGAAAAAATCTGAATACAATCGAATCACCGCCGAGAAACTACGCACTAAATATATGAAGAATCCGCCTGAAGGATATACAAAATCAGAAATCAAATCGATGTCGGATGATTCCATCCTTGACATGGACTATTTTCTTCACGAAGAGTCCTACGACTTTTACGATGATGATTTCCCCGCTGAAGAGCCTGATGAAATCATCCATCTTATCGATGATTTACCTAAAGATCCTGTGGATGAGGATATTCCTTGGTAATCAGGTTCTGTTTTCTTATGCGCTTCTTTCCCTTGAGGCCTTTTGGGGCCTCTATTTTTATTCCTGGTTTTGAACGATATTTCCTACTGAATAAAAAAAGTGGCTGACGCCACGCTTGTGCGACGCGGAATTTATCACTACGTCGTACTTTTTTGTTGCGTCATGGTTTTTTATCCTTTAAAATTTACTTGGTGATGTTTTGTGAGTTCGAAGTTTACCATCAAGCAAATATTTCAAGATCACTGGCCCGCATTCCTCTCTTCCAATCCAAGCATTCGTCCTATCGTCAAGGATGAAGTTGAAAAAATGCTTAATTGCGGTGATTTGAAAAAGGGCTATGGTCTCTACTACTGTCATCACTGCAATCGATTCCATTATGTGCCTTTTCGCTGCAAATCCCGCTTCTGCAATACCTGCGGCACCGCCTATCAGGCAGATCGTGCCGATTCCATATCTGCAAAGCTGATTAACTGCCGCCACAGGCATATTGTTTTTACGATCCCTCAAGAGCTTCGTGAGCTTTTTAGAAAAAACCGCGCCCTTTTGGATCTTCTTTTTAAGGCTGCTGCTCAAACGATTACCAACTGGTTTTACAATCAGAATCATAAGGAATCCTTTACTCCCGGTATAGTCTGTTCCCTTCATACCTTCGGTCGCGATCTCAAGTGGAATCCACATATCCATATGATTGTATCCGAAGGTGCCTGCGGCCTGCTTACTCCTTGGAAAGCATTCAACTTTTTCCCTTATGTGATGCTGCGGAAAAAATGGCAGACTACCTTGCTTTATCACCTTGAGCGACACTTCGGTAATGATTCGTTCAAATTCCTGAAAAACAAAATGTATTCCAACAACAAGGACGGTTTCTATGTCCACGCTCCCAAATCTGATTTTAACTCTCCCAAAACCGTCGCTAATTACATCACCAGATATATCGGAAGGCCTGCCTTGGCTCAATCACGTATTACGAATTACGATGGGCAAAACATCTCTTTTTGGTACAACCGCCATGAAGATGAACAACGTCAGGACGAAACCATCCCTGCTTTTGAATTCATCGAAAGGCTTATCATTCACATTCATGAAAAGTATTTCAACACGTTGCGCTATTACGGTCTCTATGCGAAAAAGCATAAGTTTGCCGATAGGCTTGTTTTCCTTCTTTCAAGACATTCTGCGAAAGCCCGCCTCTTGTGCAGAAATTGGGCTTTCCGAATCGAACTATCCTTTGGCTATGATCCCACTAGATGCTCTTGTGGAAACTATATGGAATTTCTCGGCGTTTTCCGGCCTGGTGATGTTGCCTTTATGCCCCCTTGATGTGTATAATGGTGCCATTGGAGGTACTGCAAAATGACTAAGCATATTTATATGAAAAAATCTGAATACAATCGAATCACCGCCGAGAAACTACGCACTAAATATATGAAGAATCCGCCTGAAGGATATACAAAATCAGAAATCAAATCGATGTCGGATGATTCCATCCTTGACATGGACTATTTTCTTCACGAAGAGTCCTACGACTTTTACGATGATGATTTCCCCGCTGAAGAGCCTGATGAAATCATCCATCTTATCGATGATTTACCTAAAGATCCTGTGGATGAGGATATTCCTTGGTAATCAGGTTCTGTTTTCTTATGCGCTTCTTTCCCTTGAGGCCTTTTGGGGCCTCTATTTTTATTCCTGGTTTTGAACGATATTTCCTACTGAATAAAAAAAGTGGAAATGACGGAATCGAAGCTTCCTATTTCCACATGTCGCCGCAAGGGCGACAACGACCAAGGAGCTTTCTTTGATACTCCGTCAATATCGCTGAGAGCGAAATTTCCTACGTAATAAAAAGAGAGACGGTTTTTTTAAGCCGTCTCTAATAATCTATCTATCGATTAATATTGTGTCTCCAATATACCATAATCATTATTTTTTCTTTTATAAACGACGTTTACCGCATCGCTTTCCATGTTGAGAAACACAAAGAAACTATGTTCCAAAAGTTCCATTTGCATAATTGCCTCGTCGACAGACATCGGCATCAATTCAAACTTCTTTCTTCTCACAACGCTCATTTCTTCTAATTCCTCACCAGCAACCTCAGGAATGTTTTTAAATAACAATTCCTTATGGTCTTTATGTTTTCGTTGGAGCTTGGTCTTAAATCTCGACATTTGAGAAGATAATTTTTCAACAACCCTGTCCACACCATTGTAAGCATCATTTGTAGTTTCTTCAGCCCTAAAGATAGTCCCGTTCGCATTGATCGTTGCTTCTATCTTTTGCCTGCCCTTCTCAGTGGATAAGGTGATGTTGGCCACGATATCATTAGAGAAATACTTTCCCAGTCGATCCAATTTGGATTCGATGGTTTCTTTCAGATGGTCACTGGCATTCATGTTTTTGCTTGTAATGATAACTTTCATTTAGTGCACCCCCTATAGCATTCAGATAAGATTTATCTTAATATTGTATACTACAACACCCATACCATTCCTTTTTTCCTGCTTAAGCATTTATTCAAAGAACATGCATCGACAATATATTCCATCATTTACAATTCAAAATGCGCTGTTTTCAGCAGTTTATAATTTCTATTACAGCCTGTTGATATTGTGGATAAGTCTGTGTATAATTGAAAATTCAAGACTTTTACAGTGGATATTTTTTCGCCATCAAGTATACATTTACATACAGTTTATAAACACTATATCGATTTACCCTCCCATCTTTCAGCAAATACGCAGCTTATAAATATTCATCAATTCCCCTTCCCTTTCTTTGTCTATTTTTTGCGCCTTCGAATTGGTTATTGACGAGTTGTGGATAAACTTTGTCGAATTTATGGGTTACTTTGCAGATACAAATTAGATACTAGAGCCGCCTAGCTGACCTGATCTTTGCCCCCACACCTGCCTTTTGATTTTTATCAAAGGACTTACATCTAAGCTACGCCATGATCACTGCCGCCTTGCGGTCCAGCTTACGTGGGTCCTTTTGCCCGTAACTGGCATGGACTTTCAATCACAGACCTAAGCAGCTCTAGTATTTAATCTGTATATACCCTTTTATGCTTTTATTACACAATATTCTTCAAATCGACACACAAGCGGATTGTTTCCGCTATATATTGCTGATTTTAATTGCAAGAATCCAATTCGTTTTCTCCTTTCAGAAGGTTTGCTCCTGCCGCAAAAGTAAAAAGAAACACACGCCCGGCACCCGCTTTCAGCAATACCATGGAGCAGGCATCCGCCGTACTTCCGGTTGTAAAAATGTCATCAATCAAAAGAATAACCTTTCCTTTTAGTATCCTTTTACCCTTTGCCGAAACAACGAAGGCTTCCTGAATATTTCTTCTTCTTTCCGCAGCACCAAGGCCACTCATTGCTGCTGTTTCCACCACACGGTTCAACAGGTTCCCTGCATACGGTCGCTCCATGAATTCCGCAAGACTTTTCGCAAGCACCGCCGCCTGATTATATCCTCTAGTTTTTTTCTTGCTTGCAAACATCGGTACCGGAATAATAAAATCCGGTTTTAGCTCTTCCACTCGAATTCTATCAAACATAATCTCTGCAAGTTTTCGCCCCAGATATGCTTTATCTTTATATTTAAACTGATGTAGGATTTCTCTCTCCATTGATCCATACTCTACACAGGCATAGCCTTTCTCAAATGCATGCTCCGTATTCAAACAGTCAGAACACAGCTCTAATTCGTAACAATCTTGAAGAATCTTTCCGCAGCGGCTGCAGGTTCGTCCATTTGCCCACTTTAACATACGAACACAGGCATCACACAGGGCATAGGGTCTGCTGTCATCAATAATATTCCCGCAACTGATGCAATATATGTTTGATGGATAAATTAAATCGAGAAATCCTTCTCTTAAAAATGACAAAATCCGCCTCATAGCCGTCCTTCCTTGAGAAATGCCTTCAACCGCACCGACAGTCCCGAATAGCGTTCGGTAATCCTGTTATTGTTAACCATTGCATACATCTTATTCTCAGAACCCACAAGAATCACGGCTTTTTTTCCGCGGGTGACCGCAGTATATAACAGGTTTCTTGTAGCCAACATAGGAGGGAACCAGGAGATTGGCATAATCACAATAGGAAATTCACTTCCCTGGCTCTTATGAACCGTAACAGCATAAGCGAGTTCTATTTCATCAAGTCCAGAGAAATCATATTTTACATAACGATTATCATCATAAACAACAGTAATCTCATTAAATTCTTTGTCAATCGTCTGGATGTAGCCGACATCTCCATTAAAGACTCCCTGTCCTTCCGTAAAATCCTCCAGCCGTTTCCATTCCAGCTGATAATTGTTTTTGATTTGCATCACCTTATCGCCTTCCCGGAAGATTCGATCTCCAAACGTCTTTTCTTCCAAATCAGCAGAAGAAGGATTCAATACTTTCTGAAGTTCCTTATTCAAATTGATGCTGCCCAGAAGTCCCTTTCGCACCGGTGTAAGAACCTGCATGTCACGAATCGCATCGCACCCCTGATAATACTCAGGCAGTCGTTTCACGCAAAGAGATTTCATGGTTTCCAGCATTTCCTTCTCACTCTTTTTACGAAGGAGAAAGAAATCCTTGTCTTTTTCATTACAGCAGGGGTATTCTCCTTTGTTGATTTTATGGGCATTGACCACAATCAGGCTTTCCTTTGCCTGCCTAAAAATTTCCGTCAACTTAACAGAATAAATCACTTCGCTGAAGATCATATCCCGCAGTACATTTCCAGCGCCGACCGACGGAAGTTGATCTGCATCCCCCACGACAATGAGCCGGGTTCCCGGTTTGATTGCATTCACAAGTCCATTCATCAGTAGGATATCGATCATGGATGCTTCATCAATGATGATCGCATCATATTGGAGCGGATCCTCGCTGGTTTTTCCAAAGCACATGGCATCCTCTCCTTCAGAGTAATAATATTCCAGCAGGCGGTGAATCGTTGAGGCTTCATATCCAGAGGTCTCTGTGATTCGCTTTGCTGCTCTGCCAGTGGGTGCTGCAATGGCTGTAGTAAATCCGCTGTGATCCAGTATTTTCATAATCGTATTAATAATCGTCGTCTTCCCTGTACCAGGGCCTCCGGTTATTACAGATACGCCGTTTTGCAGGGATGCTTTGACTGCATATTTTTGGTTATCCGAAAGCCGAATTGTGGTTTCATGTTCCGTTGCCGTAATGAGCTGATCTACATTGGCGCTAATCTGTTTTAGCCCTGCCTGGTTCAAAGCAATCAAACATCTGCAAACATTCTGCTCTGCAACAAAATAAGGCATAGAAAAGATTACCGCCCTGCCTTCCAGGTTCTCAATATGTATCTCCCCCTCAAATGCAAGCTGAATCAGCATTTCATAAATCTTCTCAGATCCTGTCTCCAGCATTTCTGCTGTGTTTTCACAAAAGATTTTTTGCGGTACATAAGTATGTCCTTCATTCACATAAATCCACAGTGCATATTTGATGCCGCTCTGAATCCGGTAGTCCGAACCTTTATCAACACCCATCTTCTCAGCGATTTTATCCGCTTTCTTAAACCCAATGCCAAAAACATCGTCCACAAGCTGGTACGGATTTTCCGTCACCGCCTGGATGGTGTCAGGACCATAGATCTTATAAAGTTTCATCACATAGGCAGGGGAGATTCCAAACTGCTGAAAGTATAAGGTGATTTCAGCAAATTCCTTATGAACATGAAACGCTTCGGATATGGAAGCCGCCTTTTTTTCTCCAATACCGTCAACCTCCGTAAGCCGCCCAGGCTCCTTTTCAATTACAGCAAACGTATCGGCTCCGAATTTTCTTACGATGGTGGCCGCTGTTTTTTTTCCGATCCCCTTAAGCACACCGGAGGAAAGAAAGCCCTCAATCCCTTCCAGAGTATTGGGCATTTCCTCTTGATATTCAGAAAAGCTAAACTGTTCTCCAAAAGTAGGATGATTTTTCCACACACCCCGGAAACTGTATGCCCTGCCTCGGTCTGCTGCGGGCAAACATCCGACTACAGTAAACTGTTCCTCTTCATTTTCAACGATTGCTATGGTATAGTAATTATCCTTATTGTAAAATATTACTTCTGCAATTGTTCCTTGTAGTTCTATCATTTTGTCCCTTTCAGGTTGCTAAGGAATTGATCTTTTAAAAAAGCAGAGGGCGAATTCAATTAGATTTCTTAAAATCCCCGGCCATTTGAAGCAGTACTCTTTTTTTATTATTCTGTGGGTTTTGATGAACGATATCAAGCAGGCGTTTCAGCGTTATACCTAAATCAATTCCCTCTTGAATACCGATCGTCTTCAAATCATCACCGTTAACGGCCATATCCTCCATGAAAACAGGTTCTTTATTCTTTCGAATGGATTCAAACAGTACAATCTTACTTCTAATATCCGTATCGTCCAGGTCATAGACTCTGCACTGCTGCTTCGCCAAATCCAGGAGATACTGATAAGAGTCCAGACTGAACTGATTTAAAAACTTCTTCAGCGTAAGCCCATCCTGTATCCGGCAAAACTCCTCCAGTTCATTGACGGCAAGCTGCAATCTCTTCTTTATTTCGTTAGAATAGTCTAAGATTTGGATCGCTTTTATCGCTCTGTTTTTTTCAAAACATAAATAAAGCAATGCCAATCTCATGTTCAGGTCATATTCCGTTTGACCCATATTGTCTGCCAACAGGGAAAGCTGTTCCATCTCTGATGCCTCAGCATTTTGAAAACAATCCTCTCCCAGAATGTACTTCATAGCCCTGGTTTCGATCAGCAACGTCAAGCCCTTCCCGCCGTTTGGTGCCAGGATGGTTTTTAAAAATTCCTCACGAATCCGCTCCACACTGATAAACGCAAGTAAGTTTGCTTTTTCCTTCATTGCCTGCAAGGTGCTACTGTCAATTTGAAATCCAAGCTGTGCCGCAAACCGAAGCCCTCTTAAAATACGAAGGGCATCCTCTTCAAAGCGCAAGCCGGGGTCTCCAATTCCCCGTATCAGCTTCCTTTCAATATCCCTTCGCCCATTGTAAGGATCTACCACACCTCTTTCAGGATTTACTGCAATGGCATTCATGGTGAAATCCCTGCGTTTTAAGTCTTCCTTAATATCCTGCGTAAAAATTACCGTTTCCGGACGCCGGTAATCCCGGTACTCCCCATCGATTCGAAAAGCCGCAATATCCGCCGTAACCTCTCCTTCGGTAATTCTTATGACACCAAGCTTTCTATTGACAATAGCAGCATCAGGAAAAATCACTCTAATCATTTCCCTTGGGACATTGCTGGTCAAATCCCAATCTTCGGGATGCTTTCCAAGCAGAGAATCTCGAACACACCCGCCTACTGCGTAGGCTTCAAAACCCGCATCCTCTATGATTTTTATCATACGAACGATTTCTACAGGAAATTTAATCATCTTCCACTCCGGCAATTATAAACATTTAAGCCATCCTTATTATCAAGCGAACCATCGTTTCACGCTTGCTTTGCATCACTTTTTAAAATGTCTGCGGTTTATAAAGTCTTCTATTGTCCAGTGTCCAAACCCGATCGGAGAATTCGCCGGGGAAAGTCGCATCAAGTGCCTCCTGCATGTCATACATACGCGCATCAACCATATCCAAATAGTGAAGAATTTCCGCTTCCGGGAAAAGCGGTTTTTTCGGACTTCCAAAATCCGGCTCATAATGGTGAGAAAGGATCATATGTTCCAGCATAATGGTCTTTTCCTTGCCGATGCTAATTTCCTCCGCCAGTCTGTCAATGCTCTTGATCCCCTGAACCAAATGACCCAGAAGCTGACCTTCAAAGGAATAGCCCGTTGATACTCCCAGTGTATCTGCCTCAATTTCATTCAGCTTCTCTATGTCATGAATGATCACCCCTGTGGTTACGAGGTCTTTGTTCAGATTGAGATAAACTTCACAGATTCTTTCTGCAGTCATGAGCATTCTTTTCATATGGTAAAGCAGCCCTGCCAACTCAGCGTGGTGGTTTTTCGCTGCAGCCGGATAATACATCAGTCTTTCCTTATGATCTGTCAGAATACGAAGACAAAGCTTGCGCAGTTCCTGGTCGTCCATCGCATCAGCTTTTTCCCAGATAAACCGGTACATGTCTTCTGCCCGCTCCGGTGCCGCTTTAATAAACTCCATGAGCTCCATATCGTCTTCTGGCACTGCCTTCCGAAGCTTTAAAACTCGGATCTGGCGCATCCCGTTCCATTCCGTTACAATACCCTTTATTTTGACGATGTCTCCATTTTTGATTTCGTTCAATGACGGCAGTTCCGTATCGGGTATATCCCATTTTTTTGCTGTAAGTTCCCCAGTTTTATCGCACAGCAGCATATCCAGATATTGCTTTTTATTGGACCCTATTTTTATCGCTATGGTTTTCACCATAAAAAATTCTTGTATCTCATCATCCGTTCGCAGTTGACCTATGTAATATTCCTTCACGCTTATTCCTCCTTTATACGCGACTTCACATTTGAAAGACCAAAGCTTCCTAAAAAGAAGTCTTTATCTATTATATACCAGCCTTTGCTCATCTATCAATAAAAAAGTAGCTTCATGGCTTCACCACTTCCACCAGGGGATTGTACCTTAATTAAAATTCGTGTTCCTCTATACCAAAGCAAAATCCCACATAATTTTTTGATCTTCCTGGTTCAAAATCCAGGTCGCATACTGGTCTGTTTTTCGGGAAGCCATATCCTTGCCCGCCATTTTCCCCAGATAAAATTTATCATCCTCAGGAAAGGGAACATGGTAGACAACCACAAACTCTGGTTTCAGTATCTCTTCAATAATTCGAGTTCCTTCCTTCTGATGATAAAACAGCGGATTTACAAATACTCCTAAAATCTTACGATTTCCAATCAAGCTGCGAAATAATTCGACATTTGGTTCCGCATCCCCTGTAAAGAGTATGCGATTGGTTCCCAACGTCACGAGCAGGCAATTGTTTTGCACGTCTTGATAGGCTTCCCCCATGTGCTTCACAGGCAGAACTTCAAGCTCTATTTCATTCATCAATCGTAAAGGGATTCTTTCCTCGACGTGAAACTCTATCTTACACTTTTCCGATTTCTCAGAAAATCCTTTCATTTTACCTGTGTCTTTTAGTACCATACCGGAGGGTAAAAGTACATACCTTTCCTTTTGAAATCCGTTGTTCAAAAGTTCCAAAAGTAAATCCGCCGAAAAATGATCCTCATGTGCATGCGTAAAAAGAAGACAATCAACATCACTCATTTTCCCGTATCCCGATCGGATTTCACTTAAAATTCGATCCGGGATATTGCTAAACCCTTCCATTTTGGTATGATAAATGCCATCAATCAATAGTTTCTTTTGATCATATTCCACCAGAATTCCCGCATTTGCTATTAATGTCATTTCTATTTTCTTCATTATTATTCTTCCATTTCTTAAGATATCAACTATTTAACCATAACTTTTATAATATCATGTCGGATTGTTTTATCAAACAATTTTTCAAAATTTTGCACTGTCCTGCACTGCAATCTACCACCAATTCATTAATCTTTAATCTGGTTTTTTATTTTATTTTTATTTTTAACAAAATTTGATATAATACAAAGAAGTAGATAAGAAATCTGAGATTTCTATT
This sequence comes from Anaerovoracaceae bacterium, assembly GCA_963665645.2. Classification (GTDB taxonomy): domain Bacteria; phylum Bacillota; class Clostridia; order Peptostreptococcales; family Anaerovoracaceae; genus Anoxybacterium. The sequence continues at coordinate 71,410 of CAXXQN010000010.1, forward strand.
CAATAAAGTTTTACTGACACCGCGTCACAGTCAAAATCTCTACAATGGAGGGAAGAAATGAAAAAAATTGGACTCGTCCGAGCGGCCGCTGTCACACCTGTACTCAGGGTGGCAAATCCTGAATTCAACACGGAAGAAATTATGAAATGCATGGAAGAAGCAGATCAAAACGGTGCCGGCATCATCCTTTTTCCAGAGCTTTGTATTTCGGCTTATTCCTGTGGCGATCTATTTTATCAGGACTTTTTATATAGCAAATCAATGGAAGGTTTGAAAAAAATAACAGAAGCGACAGCAAAGCTTTCCGCTGTCGTTGTCGTCGGTTTCCATTTCAGAATGGAAAATAATCTATTCAACTGTGCCGCTCTTATTCAGAGCGGAAAAATCAAAGGAATCATCCCTAAAATGTTTTTACCAAATTATAAGGAATTTTATGAAGCAAGATGGTTCGCCCCCGGTCTTAGAATCTCGGACCAGATCAAGTCCGTCCGCCTTTTTGGTTACGATATTCCCTTCGGCCATTTGATTTTTACAGATGAAGAGAACGATTTCAAGCTTGGTGTGGAAATTTGCGAGGATCTCTGGGTTCCTGTCTCCCCCGGTGCTTTTTTGGCACTGAACGGAGCTCATATTATATTAAATCCTTCAGCCAGCAACGAAACCGTTGCGAAATCCGATTACAGAAGAAATCTGGTCGATATGGAAAGTGCAAAAAATATCTGCGGATATGTTTATGCTTCCTCAGGAGTGCACGAATCTACTACCGATTTGGTTTTTGGCGGACATAACATCATCGCGGAAAACGGGATCAATCTTGCAGAAAGCACTCTTTTCGAAAGAGGAAGTTCCATTCTCTACGGAGACATTGATTATGACAGACTCAAATTTGAAAGGACCTACAGCCAGAATTTCGAGGGCTCTACCGCAGCCTTTAACAACAACACCGAATATACCAGAGTAAATTTATCTCCTATCAGAGTACTAAACGGCAATAAAGACACCTTGAAACGAACCTATCAGAAAAATCCGTTTGTGCCATCAGATCCCGCTACTGTAGATCAGCGATGTAAGGAGATTTTCAGCATACAATCCGCCGGACTTGCAAAGCGCATGGAGCATACCCGAACAAAAAAGGTGGTAATCGGTATTTCCGGAGGATTAGATTCCACCCTTGCCCTGTTGGTCTGTGCGGAAACTTTTAAATTGATCGGCAAAGATCCGAAGAATATCATTGCAGTTACCATGCCTGGATTTGGTACCACAGGCAAAACCTATAATAATGCCCAGACCATTATGAAGCTGCTTGGAGCTGATATGCGCGAAATCCCAATCCGCGAGGCTGTGCTTCAGCATTTCAGTGATATCATGCATGATTCAAACCAGCATGATGTCACCTATGAAAATTCACAGGCAAGAGAAAGAACGCAGATCCTGATGGACATTGCCAACAAAGAGAGCGGTCTTGTCGTGGGAACAGGTGATCTTTCCGAAGTTGCGCTCGGATGGAGCACCTACAACGGAGATCATATGTCTATGTACGGGGTCAACGGCAGCGTTCCAAAGACGCTGGTTCGCTTTGTAATCAAATGGGTTATGGATCACAGACTTTCCGGTTCGAACGAGGAAAAGGAATTCAGTCTTAATAACGAGCTGCTGCGCCTAACATTGCAGGATATCATGGATACTCCGATTTCACCGGAGCTTCTGCCGCCGGATGCTGCAGGAGAGATTGCACAAAAGACTGAGGATACGGTTGGTCCTTATATTCTTCATGATTTCTTTCTCTATTACACCATTCGTTTCGGCATGCCGCCCAAAAAGCTGCTGTATATTGCAAAGATTACCTTCGCTGACGAGTATTCGGAAGAATTTATCAAAAAATGGCTCACCGTATTTTACAGAAGGTTTTTCTCCCAGCAGTTCAAGCGAAGCTGCATTCCGGACGGTCCTAAGGTTGGTTCTGTCAGCCTTTCTCCGCGAGGCGACTGGAGAATGCCAAGCGATGCAGATCCTTCGGTATGGCTGAAGGAATTAGAATGACAAAAAAGCAGTGCAGATCTAAAAAATGATCAGATCCACACTGCTTTTATATATATTATGATAAGAGGAGCGACTTCATGCTAATATAAAATCAGTGCATTCGCCACATATTATTTTTTATTTTCAAATATTCATGAAGACCATAGGTGCCATATTCCCTGCCTTGGCCGCTATTTTTGTTCCCGCCAAAGGGGCAGGCCATGTGCATTCCATTGGGCAGATTGACCCAGATACAACCTGCATTCAGATTCTGACCAATCCAGTAAGCTTTTTTTAAGTTTTCCGTAAAGATATTCGCCCCAAGACCATAGCTTGTATTGTTTGCAATTTCAATTGCTTCTTCCGTCGTCTTATATTTCAGTACAGAAAGTACCGGACCGAAAACTTCTTCCTGACAAACCCTGCTGTCCGCCGAAACATTGGTCAAAATTGTGGGCATATAAAACGGACCATCCTTGCACATGCCCTCTGTATACCGTTTCCCGCCATAATAAAGCTCCGCACCGTTTGTCACCGCTTCCTTTACGTAGTGATCAACCTTTTCCAGCTGTTCTTCACTAACCAGTGCGCCCATTCTTGTTTCATAGTTTAAAGGATCCCCTATTTTGATTTCACTGCATTTTTTCGCCAGCAATTTCAGATAGTCCTCATAAACATCTTCATGCAGAATCACCCTTGTCATAGCACAGCAGACTTCCCCCTGATTAAAGGTAAAACCTTCAATCTGAGCCGTTGTTGCAATTTCCAGATTGGCATCCGGCTCGACAATGGCCGGGTCCTTCCCCCCCAGTTCAAGAACACATTTTTTTATAACCGGAGAAGAAGCGGCAAGCCGCATCAGCTCACGACCTACCGTTTCTGATCCGGTAAAGCCGATCACATCCACCTCCTTATGGGATACGATGGCGCTTCCGATCTTGCTACCACTTCCATGAAGAACATTCACAGAACCCGCCGGGAATCCTGCCTCTTCAAATATCTCCGCCAGAATAGCCGTCGTGCTTGGCGTCGCAGATGCTGCTTTCATAATACATGCATTTCCTGCCGCCAGGGCGGGGGCAAGGCTCCTGGTCAGTAAATGAAGCGGAAAATTAAACGGTGCAATAATGGCTGCGACTCCATAGGGCTCATACGTAACAAAATCAAAGTCTCTGAAATTAATGTCTCCCAAAGGAATCACTTCTCCTTTAATCTCCCTTGCCAGATTTGCAAAGTATTCAAAGGCCCAAATGGAAACCCGGGTATCAAAGTGATACGTATCATAAACCGGTTTTCCGGTTTCCATCGCTTCCAGCTCGGCCATTTCCCTCTGACGTCGCTTCATGATAGCTGCTGCTTTCAGCATATACTCTGCCCGGGTTTCTGCGTCCAAACCTGCCCAAACTTTCGTGGCCACCCTCGCTGCTTTACATGCAGCATCCACATTTTCCGGTGTAGCAGAGCAGAACTCGTTTACCTCCTGCCCGGTTGCTTTATTAAAAGACTTGAAAGTCGTCTCACTATCCACCCACTGGTTGTTGATATATTGCAAATATTTTTTCATCTTCTCTCTCCTAAATTACTGATGCTTTCATGATCGCATCCTGATCAAACTCATTTCTTAAAAGTTCTGCTGTAATTTTCCCTTCCCGGATTACAATAATCCGGTCACAGATACCAATCAATTCCAGTAATTCCGACGAAACCACAATAATCCCCGCACCATCTTTTGCCAGACTGTTCATCAGATTATAGATTTCACTTTTAGCGCCAACGTCGATTCCTCTTGTCGGCTCATCCATGATAAAAACCTTTGGTTTTGTTGCAATCCACCTGGCAATGATTGCTTTTTGCTGATTCCCGCCGCTAAAATTTTTTGCCTTTCGTTTCGGGTCGGCCGGACGAATTTGCATCTCTTCAAAAGATCTGCTTACCAACGCTTTTTTTCTGGACGGTATAAATTTCCCAAAAACAGAAAGAGATTTATGGGATGCCAGACAAATATTATCATCCAATCCCATAGAAAGAAGAAGGCCTTCTCTTTTCCTGTCTTCCGAGATAAATGCAATTCCATGTGAGATGGCATCTGCTGGAGACTTGATGCTTACTTCTTGATTTTCAACGAAAATACGGCCTGAATTCTTTTTATATGCACCGAATATCGTTTTCATGATTTCTGTCCTGCCGGCTCCCACCAATCCTGAGAAACCCAGAATTTCTCCTTTTTTTAACTGAAAACTGATTTGATCAAAATATTCTTCATGAGAAAAGTTTTTCACTTCAAAAATCGCTTCTTCGGAATATTGAAAATCTCTTTTCGGATAATAATCCAGAAGTTCACGGCCAACCATTCTGCTTACGATATATTCTTTTTTTACGTTTCTTTTTACATTATCAATCGTCTCAACAAGAGTTCCATCCCGTAAAACCGTAATCCGATCACAAAGTTCGATTGTTTCTTCCAGGCGGTGAGAAATATATATAATTGAAATTCCTTTCTTGCGAATTTCCTGAATCACACGGAACAGGCTTTCTGTTTCTCTGTCGGTTAAAACAGCTGTGGGCTCATCCATAACGAGAATATCAATGTCATTAAAGATTGCTTTTCCTATTTCGACCAGCTGCTGCATGGCAACGCTAAGCCTTTTCACTTTCTTCGTACAGTCAAACCCTTTGACTCCCAGCTTTTCCATTGACTTTTCAGCCATCTTTAGCATTTTCTTTCTATTCATGCCGCCAAGCTTCGAAGTTGTTATTTCTCTCCCTAAAAAAATGTTTTCATAGACATTCAACGCAGGAGCCAGATTAAATTCCTGATAGATGACACCCACCTTGTTTTCAATCGAATCCCTTGGATTTTCAATGGTTACGATTTTGCCATTAATCTCAATCGTACCGCCGTCGGCAGAATACACCCCGCCCAACACCTTCATCAGAGTACTTTTTCCCGCACCGTTTTCGCCAACCAGGGCATGCATTTCACCCCTCTTCAGACCAAAGCTCACCTTATTGAGTGCAAGAACACCGGGAAAATTTTTTTCAATTTCCATCATTCTTAAAACATATTCGCTCATGCTTCCACCGCCTATGATTTCTTTGACTGTGCAAAATTATCAATCCCGCAAACAGAAATAATAATGACGCCAACTACAACGGTCTGCCAATACATATTTACATTCAGAAGTACCAGCGCATTCCGGATTGTTCCCAGAAGAAGTGCACCCAATATTGTTCCGACAACAGTTCCTTCTCCTCCGGATATGGCAGTTCCACCAACGATAGAGGCCGCAATAGAATCCATATCGAAATTTAACCCTGCGTTTGGATTACCGCCGTTCAATCTGCCCACCATGATCGTTCCGGCTATTCCGCAAAGCAATCCGGTAATTGTGTAAACCAGCACTTTATATTTTTTCACACTGATTCCGGATAATAAGGTTGCGGTTTCATTTCCTCCGATTCCAAGAATCCGATTTCCAAAGGGTGTGCTGGAAAGCATATAATGCGCAATAAAAACCAGCAGAATCATGATAGCGGTCATGATAGGAATCGGACCCCAGTAACCATTTCCAAGAGCAGATATCAATTCATTGTCAAGGGAGATAGGAAATCCCTTTGTAATCACATAAGTAAAGCCCCTTGCTATATTCGCCATGCCCAGTGTTACAATAAAAGGAGGAAGCTTTAGTGTTGTAATAATCAAACCGTTTAAAAAACCAATTGCAACCCCTGTAAAAAGCCCCAGCCCAATGGCAATTCCCGGTTCCAGACCAAGGCTCAAAAACTTGGTCATCACGATTCCTGCCAATCCCAGAGAATATCCAACGGATAAATCAATCCCTCCGGTAATCAATATGAACGTCTGTCCAATTGCAATGATTGAGATCAGGCTGATTTGTTTTAATATATTAAACATGTTCTCCTGTGTAAAAAATGTGTCTGGCCTTAAAATCGACATACCTGCAAACACAAAAATCAGAATAAGCAACATGAAACTTTCTCTTCGCTGAATCAGGGAATTTACCTTAATTCCAAATTGATGATTGCTCATATTCATTCTCCCAAAAAATGTGGCGACAACGGCTGTGCCTCCTGCTTGCTTCGCTCGCTGCTGTCCGTTTTGCCATGCCAAGCAAGCTTGGGGCAAAAAGGCAACGGTCATGGGGCTTTCTTTGATACTCCGTCAATATCGCCAAGAGCGATATTTTCCTACGTAATAAATAACGGGCTGTAACCATAATAGTTACAGCCCCCTCATACTATTATCGTTCTACATAGGACGGTTCATCAAGATAAGTATCAATATTTGCTTGTGTAACTTCGATCGAGCCTGTATCGATATATTTCTCTATTTCTTTGCCGTCGCAAAGATCATTCATCATATCGATCACGCCTTTTCCCCAGGAGTTTTGTCTTTGAGAAACAATTCCGGTAATATAACCATCTCTGAGTCCCTGAATATTATCCGGCATATCGTCAAAAGTTATAATCATATGTTCCTCACTATTTTGCCAGCCTTTTGCTTTCCAAATGGAAATCATTGCAGGGCCTGCGGTTGCATCAATACCGATCATCGCTTTAAACTCCTGGTTGGCCTGAATCATATTTTCCGCAGCAGTTACCGCTTTTTGGGGATCTCCTTCGCTGGACTGAGTATCCGAAATTTCGATATTTGGTGCTTTCTCGGATAAATATTCTTTGATACCACGAATTCTTTCATTTAAGCTCAATTGTGTCGGCAGTCCAGTTAGAATCAAAATCTTGCCCTCGCCGTCAAGCTTCTCCGTGATGACGGCTCCCATATGGCGTCCCGCATTGTAGTTGTTCGTGCCAATGAAAGATGCTTTTTGGCTGTCCGGAGCGTCTGATTCAAAGCAGATTACTTGAATCCCTGCATCCACTGCTTTGTCGATGGTTGGAACAAGGGCAGAAGTATCGGTCGGTCCGATTGCGATGCCATCGACCTTCATTGCAATCAAATTCTCCATAATCTCGATTTGCTGCTGAGCATCCGATTTATCCGGAGCTTTGGTGATGACTTTGATGCCCAGCTCTTTTCCATACTCTTCTGCATCAACACCGATTGGTTCAAAGAATGGATGAACGATGGGGAAAACGACAGCGAAGGTTCTTTCTTTTGTTTCCTGATCCGGCGTGTCACTGGATGACGGTTCGGCTCCACATGCCACAGCCATAAAAACCATAGCAAGAACAAGCAATACTGCCAAAACTTTATTTCTCATTTTTCTCTCCTCCTATTTTTTTAATAGACTGTCACCGCCTAACCGGTAATAACATATCGAATTAGCGCTGACAACGCACCATATTTTGTATCCTAATATTACCACTTTATACACCGGTAAAAAAATATACTTTATTTGGAAAAACAAGGAATTTATTTTGTAGTTTCTTTCTTACTATTTCGTTATTATAATTTTGATTTACACTTAGTGTAGGAGTTTTTCTTATGATATAATGATTTTACCCATTGAATGCGACGTTGCCTTTTTGCCCCAAGCTTACTTGGCCAGGCAAAACGGACAGCAGGGAGCGTAGCGAGTCGGAGACGCAGCCGTTTGTCACAAGGTAGAAATCATTGAATCATGTTTACAGAGCTATGCTGCATGATCTATAAAACTGCTGAACTAATCAAAATACAAAACGATAAAAATATTCTAAATCAGATGTCAAGGGGACTTGAAAGATGAGAGATTTTTTTGAAAACGTTTCTTTGAAAAGAAAAGTTGTTTTGCTTTTTACGCTCTTCTCCATCATACCGATTGGTATCATTGGAATCATCTCGATTACCAAGATAAACAATTATGTCTACCATTCCATGCAAACCTATATCAATCAGACGGTAGATTCAGTGAACACAAATGTCAATCTGTCCTTTGACGAGGCAACCACCTTATTGAAAGTCTCTAAAACTTACGAAGCCCTTTCTTTTATCAACAGCAGCAATCCCGATGATATCTATGAAAATGCCAAAGCAATGGTAGAAGTTTTCTCTGATTTGCGTACGGTGCAAAAGGATAACTCCCATATCGTCGACATGATTCTAATCGGTCGTAATGGAAATTGTATCTCAGAAAAAAACGGATATTTTGTTTTGGATGGCAACTTTGACAGTTACAACTCGATCCAATCCGTACTCAAAGCACCCAGGGAATATCATATTGTTGCAGAGGATTTTCCTAATTCGATCCATAACAATTATAAAAACAATATCTACGTAGCGACATCCGTATTCAAGATCGGAACCAATGAGGTATGCGGTATCCTCGCGATCGGAATTGACCGGAGCTTTATCCAGGAAATCATAGACTCTTCAAAGCTTTCCGAAGATTGTTCCATCGTTCTGATTAACAAGATCGGAGATACTATTTTTTCTGATTATGATTATTCCTCTTCCAGCGTTGTTCAAAAAGTGATGGAAGAAAATCAGCCAACCGGAATTTTTAGATTTGATCGTAAGCTTGTCGTATTCAATACCCTTGCTTCCACTGGTTGGAAACTGATCTATACCACACCGATTTCGACAGTGAGAGGTCCCAGCTACCAAATTTCTTTTGCAATTGTTGCTGCAATTTTCGTATCTATTTTCATGGCCTTCATTATTAACTCCATTATTTCCGAAACTCTGACCAGACCCATAAAAAAAATTATCGGTGCTGATGGAAAGAGCTTCCAAAGGAAACCTCAATATTTATGTCCCCATTGAGGGCAATGATGAAATTGCCCAGTTATACCGCAGTTTTGACAAAATGGTAAAGGATATCAAGTCTCTCCTTTCCACGGTAATCGAAGATCAGGAAAATTTAAAGCGTGCAGAATTGAAAACGTTACAAGCACAAATCAATCCCCATTTTTTATATAATACATTAGACAGTGTATTATGGGCAGCCGAAAGTAACCAAAACCAGCAGGTCATTGATCTAATTATAGCACTTTCTAAATTCTATAAACTGACATTAGGCAAAGGTCTAGAAGCCGTAACAATTGCGAATGAAGTGGAACATGTCAAGAGTTATTTAACGATTATGTCAATGCGATATGCAGATATTCTTGATTATGAAGTAGTTGTTGACGAATCCGCACGTAATGGCCTTTTCCCTCCAATTATCCTTCAACCCCTAGTAGAAAATGCTATCTATCACGGAATAAAAAACAAACGATTCAAAAAAAATGAAAAAGGGATGGTTTCCATTGCGATTAGACGAAATCATTCAAAAATCATGATAACAATCAGTGATAACGGAACCGGAATGGAGCCGGAAGCCCTTTCCAATTTAAAGAAATCCCTAAACGAATCAGATACATCCAAATCCGGCGGCTACGGTTTAAAAAATGTGAAGCAACGCTTCATGTTATTCTTCGGTAAAGAAACCGAATTTAACATTACAAGTAAAAAAAATACAGGTACCGTTTTTGAATTAATAGTTTCATATAAGGAGAATTGATATGTCGTATCATGTTTATTTTGTGGAAGACGAATATATGGTTCGTGAAAATGTGAAAAACAGTAATATCTGGCGTAACGGGAAATTCCATTTATTCGGCGAAGCGGGAAACGGCGAAGATGCCTGGGAATTTATTGAAGCATCCGGGAATGAAATTGATATCGTCGTTACCGATATCCAGATGCCTTTTATTGATGGATTGGAGCTCTGCGAAAAGATTCTCAGCAAATTCAAGCACATTAAGGTTGTTATCATCAGTGGATACAGCGAATTTGAATATGCAAAGAAGGCTATGAGCATGGGTGTAACGGAATATCTCGTAAAACCTCTGAGTGCATCCGACCTGCTGGAAACCCTGGAAAGAGTGGCAAATGAAATTGATGCAAATAAGCTGCATCACGCCAAAATTCAGAACCTGCAATCTGATTCGCGACACTATTTCAATACACAGCGTCAGAAGTTTCTCAGTGACTTAAGCCATGGCCTCATGGTGCAAGAAGATATTTTTCTTTCCTCGCAGAAATTTGGAATCGACTTAACCGCAAATTGCTATCAGTGTGTAGTCATTGAATTCCATAGTGAATCAGAAATTAATTATATCAATTTGCTTAATTTAAACGAGCATATCTCGCTCTTGTTAAAAAACTATCAAAGCGTCCTGTATTTTTTCTCAGACTCTAAAACATTGAACCTGATCATCAAAAATGATACCAGTTCTTTTTGCCACAAACTATGCAATGAAATAATAGAATCTGTTAACGCTTCTAATACAGAATTCTTTTGTGTCTGCAGTATCGGCTCCGAACAAAATGAAATCTCAGATCTGCCACAATCCTTAAGTGAAGCTCAGTTTGTGCTATCCTTAAAAGCTAATTCCATAGGCCATTCCATTTCCTGTATTGAAGATGTGAACGAAACCCTGCTTAATCAGAATTTTATTATTAATTCTGAGCGAAATTCTTTGCTAAGCCTATTAAAATTCGGTACGATTGAGGAGCTTAACTCTTATCTGGAAAAACTCTCTGCAAAACTGAAAACGCAAAAGCAAAATAATGTCAACTTTATATACTCAGGGATTCAGATCATTTCCCTTGTAAAAGAATTCCTTGGAGAAATGGATGCGAATTTATCGGATGTTGTAGAGAACGACCATTTGTTTTATTGTTCTTCGTTTCTTGGCAGCGATGCCGTAGATCAGTTCATCGAAACAATTCGTTCGATCTTTCTGGATATCTTTGATTTCAGAGAACAAAAGAAGAATAACAAATATGGCAATATTATCGCTGCAGCAAAGGAATATATCGAGAAAAGCTGTCACTCCCCCAATTTGTCTCTCGTCGATGTGGCTGCCTACGTGAATATCAGCCCAGCTTATTTCAGTCAGCTGTTTCATCAGGAAACCGGCGAAAGTTTCATCGATTTTCTGACCAACACAAGAATGAAAAAAGCCCGATATTTGCTGAACAATACTGCAACAAGATCCTCTGAAATAGCTCTCGCATGTGGTTACAATGATCCAAACTACTTCAGCAAGGTCTTTAAAAAATTATTCGGCGTCTCTCCCCGCGAATACCGAATTGATCGTAATATTAAAACAAAAAAGGAATAGAAGAGATTTTACAAACTGCGGATGAAGTTTTCAATCACGGTACAAATTTCTTTACTGCTCTCACTTTGAAACAGCATATGCCCTCCTACGGGGACTTTATAAATGGACTTCCCGGCGCGGACTTTATCAAAGATATAGTCTGCGCTTTTATAATGAACCGTGTCATCATCCATGGCCTGAATAACCATTGTCCTGCAAGTAATATTTCCAAACATGGGCTTGGTTCTGGTTAAAAGTTTTTGAAATTCTATCATGGAAGAAAAGGATTTGTCCATAGATACCCTTGTGTATTTTTTCCAGTACACCCCAAAATTTGTAATTAAATTTGAGGCAATGATCTTAGAATTCCAGTAGTAAACCGGTGTATTAACGGTAATCAATGCGGCAAACCCATAATTCCATAAATTTACCGCCAGAAGCCCTCCCATGGAAAATCCGATGACGATAATTTTTCTGCATTGTTTCGATAAGTCCAAGTACGCCTGCTCCGCTGCTGCAATCCACTCACTGTAGTCAGACCCCGCCAGTTCCTTTTTTGTCTTCCCATGACCGGGCAAAAGAGGACATTTGACCAAGCAACCCTTCTCTGCAAGATAATCCTGCAGAGGCTTTACTTCCTCTACATTCCCGGCAAATCCGTGAATCAATAATATCCCCGTGTTACTCACAGCGCTCCCCCATTTTTAAGGAATCACTCCTCAACCAACATTTTAAAATGATCATGCAAAGCAAAATTGTCATATGCTTACCTCCATTTAAACAAAACTCCCTTATAGTGTAATATTACACTATAAGGGAGTTTTAAGTCAATCATTTTTTATTTTTATTTGAAATTTTTCAATTGCTTTTTTATCGTCTGCAGTTCAAAAGACGCGCAAATTCTCCGATCACTTTGATCCAGCAGTCTGTAATGCTGCGATATGATATTTTGCTGAACTTTATATTTTGGCGTCTCTTCCAATGTTTTCCACCAGATTCTACCACCCATGGTTTTGGGATAATTCGGATCAGAATTCCGGAATGCCAATGCCTGGATCATGTCTGTCACGTCACCGCCAAAGACAGCCTCCAGTACCTCACTTCTTTCAAATATTGTGCATAACACAACAGCGCCTGTCCAGCCAAGGGACGATCTCCCCTTTTCAATCTGAACAAGTGTCTTCTTTGAGATTCCCAATATATCCGCCATCGTTTCCTGATTATAACCATACTCTGTACGAACCAGTTTCAGCTTATCATCTGCTTTGCCGATAAATTCATTCCCATCCATATTCCTATCCTTTATGATTCCTTGCAAATAATCACCCTGTTTCAAAACAGGGTGATTTTTTCATCTGACTATTTTAATTCAAATTCATCTTTCCCTGCTCCGCACAACGGGCATTCAAAGCTGTCCGGCACGTCAGCCCACTTAGTTCCTGGTGCCACTCCCTGCTCTTCGCATCCAGCCTCTTCACTGTAGATGTATCCGCAAACTTTGCATTTATATTCTGCCATGGTTTCTCTCCTTTCGAAATTGAAAATGTGGTTTTCCTAAGTCAAATTTAATAATAGTATTATACCACTTTATTTTCATCTTAGCAGTAAAAATCTGTAAATCAAAGATTTTCGATTTTCTTGCATGAGTTCACCATCAATTTGTTTAACAAATTGGGTGAGCTAGCAAAAGGCAAATTTTAGAATCTATTCTTTTTCATTTCCGGCAGCATATGATTCCAGCATAACGATGGCTTTGAACAGGTCTCCGTCTATTTTTATTTCAAACCATCCATTCTGAAGTCTGACCAGATCCTTTGCGATGGCCAGCCCCAACCCGCTTCCTTCCGTTGTTCTGGATTCTTCCCCACGCTTAAACCGTTCTATTAATTCATCCGCTTCGACATTAAGCTCCGTTTTAGAAATATTTTTGATTTCCAGTATCACATTCAGGTTTTTACCCGAATTACTGTTTTGCTCCTTTAAGTCGATATAGACTCTCGATCCTTCCTGGGCATATTTCAAGACATTTACCAAAAGGTTTTCTACCACTCTCCAAAGAAGCTGTCCATCAGCACGAACGTAATAATTCTCTTTTTGTGCATTTATTTTGAAAACCAAATTGGAATTCTCTATTTTGTCGCTCATCTCACCCAGTCCCTGATTAATCAAAGAAAGCATATCCACTTTTTCAAATTTTACTGGAATTGCTCCGCTGGATGCCTTCGCTGCATCAAAGAGATCCTCCGTCAGCTTCTTCAGACGAATGCTTTTTTGATCAAGAATTTCCAAATATTTCGGCGCTTCCGGATGATCAAGCCCTTCCTGCTTTAGAAGATCAATATAGGTGATAATCGAAGTAAGCGGTGTTTTCAAATCATGAGAGACATTAGAAATCAGATCTGTCTTCATTCTCTGGTTTTTCAATTCATTCTGTATGGCTCTATTGGATGCTTCGGATATTTCATTAATCCCTCTTGCCAGACCATCCAGTTCGCTGTCTCCATCTGCTGGTATTTTATAAGCCAAATTTCCGTTCTTCACTTCATTGACACCTTTTTCAACGTCTTCATACTTTCTTACCCATTTCGGCGCCAGTACGATAATTAATGCGGCCACGAAAGGAGCAAGCACAACCGTTGCAGAAAGCAAACAAATTGCCAGTGTAATCAGAACAACCTTCTTCATCAGGCTTCCGCCCTGATATAATGCTTTCAGACCATTCCAGACAAAAGAAACCGCCATGCAAATCAGGGAGTTTTTGAAGAACCTTCCCGCCTTGATATTTCTCACAACAGACAGGATGAAATACAGTCCAAAACTTGCGGAAAACAATCCTATGATAACCGCCAACGCAATGGATAAGGAAAGAAGATTATTGCTGTAATATATTTCTCCATAGAAATTAACGCCATAATTCACCGTTTCCAGCAGGAAATTCCCGAATAAGACACCGCCGCCTGCGAACAGGATTCCAATGGCCAGTAGCTGAAATTCGGTAAATATCCTGTCAACTTTGTAGACCCGAACTGTTCCGTTTGTATCTTTTCTCCCTGTAACAACGATCAGGTAAATCAATAAGATCAGGGAAACCAGAGCGCCGCCAAGTGCAAGGGGCATCCATTGCATAAGTTCACCCCTTGCCCTGCCAAACTCTGTCTCTTTTGCTTTCAAATAATTATCATCAAAAGAAAAATATACTTTAAATCCATGTTCATATTCTTTATCATCCAATCTATCTTGCAGGTACTTATCAAAATTTTTCATAAAGGAGTTGTTCCCTTTATCGGAATCAGGCACTTTTGTTAAGGTGGCATCCTGATAAATTAAGTAAGCCGAAGCCGACGTAAACTGTTTTACATCGACTGCTGCCGTAGGTGTATTTGTCATTCCGGGCATGTTCGTCACTGTATCGACTCCGTCGGTAGCATAATAAACAAAACCATCCTGCTCCGTTAATTCTTTTTGATATCGCTGAAAATCATGCAGCTCGTCCATAATCAAAGCCTGTTTCAGTTCCGCAATTTTATCTGCATAATCCTGTTTAAATCGTTCACGGACAGCCGGAACATCGTAATTTCCACCGTATTTTTCTGTCGGATACTCCCCTGTAATCGTAACGATGTTCTCACTATATTCATCATAAACTTTATTATAAAACAGTGACCTAGTTGCATCTTCCATGCGTTGTTCCGTAATGGTATTTCCACTCTTGATATATTCCTCACTTTTGTAATGATCAAGCATCTCCAATATTCGGTCAAGTTTATCGTTGTATTCTGTTTGAAACGCGGCACTCTCCTCATAGCTATTATATAGAAGCAGATCATCGATACCGTTTCCGTAGTAAGATGTGCTTCCTTCATTAAAGATAAATGCCAATCCCATAAGTGACACTAAAAAACTTATTACACAAAGAAAGAAAGCAACTCTTTGCAATACTTTATTACGACTAAAGCTTTTCAATTTTATATCCAATTCCCCACACCACCTTCAAATATCTCGGATCTTTCGGATTGATCTCGATCTTTTCCCGAATTCTCCGAATATGCACTGCCACTGTATTTTCCGGATTAAACGACGGTTCGTTCCAAACCGCTTCATATATTTTATCCATGGAAAATACCCTGCCGGCATTTTCTGTCAATAATTTTAAAATTCCGTACTCGATTGGAGTGACCGGCACCTGTTCTCCGTCAACCGTGATTGACTTTGCCTCATCATCTACAACCAATCCCCCCGACCTAAAAACCCCTGTTTTTTTCTCCATACTTCCCAAGTTTACATACCGCCTGAGCTGTGATTTTACCCGTGCAATCAATTCAAGCGGATTAAACGGCTTCGTGATGTAATCGTCCGCCCCTACGTTCAGCCCTGTTATCTTGTCATAATCCTCAGACTTTGCCGAAAGCATAATGATCGGAATGTTCTTGCCTTCCCGAATTTTCATAGTCGCTCTCATTCCATCTAATTTCGGCATCATGATATCCATCAGGATCAAATGAATTTCCTCTCTGCGAACGATCTCAAGCGCTTCAAAGCCATCATATGCTTTAAAAACATCATACCCCTCATTCTTTAAATAGACTTCAATAGCTCCTACGATTTCCTTGTCATCATCGCAAATTAAAACATTCATCCTGTTTTCTCCTTGTATAATAACTTTTAGTTATATATTGTTCTTTGATAATTAAATCATTACTACCTCAATCGGCTTAATAAAACCCATGATATAATTGCCCTGGTGTCAATCAGGTAATAGTTCTTTTTTCTCCTGTTGAGCCCGTTCTGGCTGCTTCAAAAATAGTCTGTTCCCCTGAACTGGAAGTTAGCTTCAAACCAACTGGCTGTTTGCTTAAGTACATGGACTCCCACCTGGCAGTGTGGTTCGCATCAGTCCATCTTAAGCCGGATTCTTATATGCAAGGGTGTCGATGCTCCAGTGTCATGGGTTTTGCCAAGCCGATTGACCATCAAATCTATTACGAAAGGAGGGATATCATGAACCCACTTTACGTCGGTATTGATGTCAGCAGTAAATCCAATGTCGTCTACTTCATGAAGCCTGACGGCTCCAAACATAGCAACTTTGCTGTCAATCTAACTCCCTGGATGGTGCCAGACAATTATCTAAGCGCATTGTATCTGCAATCACTTCCCAGGCCCTTACTGACCTCATCGTTGGGCTGGAAGCGACTTCCGTCTATGGGGACAATCTCGTCTGCTTCCTCCGGGAAGATGGCTCTCTTGCCAGATACAACTGTAAAATCCACGTTCTTAATCCGAAACAGGTGAAGAAGTTCAAGGATTCTTATCCTGACCTGCCTAAGACTGATTATGTGGACTCCTACATCATTGCAGATGCCCTGCGCTTTGGAAGAATCAACAACAAGGTCTATTTGGACGATTACCGCTGTAAGGCTTTGCAAAACCTTACGCGGGCCCGTTTCTTCGCTGTAAAGAAAAGCAGCGATTCCTCAATTACTTATTCATGAAGTACTCTTCTTTGGCACAGGACAAGGTGTTTTCCAACACCTTCGGCGCTGCTGCCTTAGCTGTCTATCAGGAGTTTGACTCACCAGATCAGCTGGCATATATGGACTTACATGAGCTGACCGACTTTATCAAAGAAAAAGGTAAGAACCGTTTCCCTGATCCCGATGCGATAGCCAAAGCCATTCAGAAAGCTGCCCGCAGTTCTTACCGCCTGCCTAAAACGGTAAATGACTCTGTTAACCAGGTGCTTTCTTTATCCATAAGCTCTATGAAAGCCTTGGAGTTTCAGATAAAAGAGTTTGATAAAGCCATCGCTGCACAGCTTGTGCTGATTCCTAACACCTTGCAGTCTGTCAAAGGAATCGGCCCAGTATATGCTGCCGGTATTATTGCCGAGATCGGAGAAATCAATCGTTTCCCCAATCAGGCTGCACTGGCGAAATATGCTGGTCTTGCGTGGAACAAGCATCAGTCCGGTGTTTTTGACGTTTAGTAAAAAATATATCATTTTTTACCTATCTTCTTCTTGACATAACACCGCTGGACTATTCAATAAAATAGGTACCCCCTTTCTTGCGTTACTAGTCCGCCCAATCTGCAAAGCAGATTGTTGGCGAACTTATGCAAAGAAATCATAAATCTTCGATTTTAGATCTCTAAGCCTCTACAAAGAGGATACCAAAATAATCTTAACAAAAGGTTTTTCAATTTCTTACAAATTTCTTAAAGTAAATAGGATATATTTATTATAGTATTTCGTAAAATTTTTTTCAATATGTAGGATTCCAATATTTGTAATTTGAATTTATTTTTTCGGCAAGTAATATCTGTCTTGAAATTCATTCATTTCAAAATCCTTATCCAAGCCTCTACTCAGTAATTTTCACAGTTCACCTCATAATATCCCATCGGATAATCGCAAACCGGACATATCTCGGGGGCACAATAATCATTAACCAAGTTCCCGCAATTAAGGCAAATCCATACCTTTGCTTCGCCTTTGCAAAAGACGGTTCCGTCTTCGATATTTTGCGCAAGCTTTTTAAACCGTTGATCATGATGATACTCGATATTGGCCACACTCAAAAATAAGTCTGAGATTTCAGAAAAACCTTCTTGCCTGGCTATATCAGCATAATCGCTATACATGGTGGTCCACTCGTATTCTTCACCACGCGCAGCGCTTTTTAGATTTTCAAGGGTCGAAGGTATTTCTCCTCCATTCAAATACCTCAACCAGATTGTACCATGCTCTCTTTCGTTTCCTGAAGTTTCCTCAAAGATATTTCCGATCTGCTCATACCCGTCTTCCCATGCTTTTCGCGCATAGATGGCATATCTTCCACTAGCTCTTGTTTCTCCTGCAAAGGCATCCTGCAAATTCTTATATGTTTGGCTCTCTTCAAATTTCATTGTAAATCCTCCTATCTTCGTTATCTATTTAGAGATTATTTAAAATCAATTTATACTATGAGAAAACTTATATGATGGTGTCAAACCGTTAATGGATCTAAAAAAATTGTTGACAAACAAATATCCAGGGAATATACTACAAAAAACAGATTGAGCGGAAGATTCCCATCCAGCTAACACCGATGGAATTTCCGTATTGCTCCTGTCGACATTTGCTCAACAAATGAAGCTGGGTGCGTAAAACCGTTGATTAAGAAGAGTAAGCATAGCCCTTCATTTCACAGAGAACCGCTGATGGTGGGATAGCGGTAAATGAGACTACGCCGAATGGACTTATGAGGGCAGGACGAAATTAGCTTGCGCAGTAAATTAACAAGCAAGAGTAGTGCCTGACGGGATCTCTACCCGTTATCAAGGGAGCATGTATGAAGTACATGGAAGGAGTGGGTGCTTGCGCCAATCAGGGTGGTACCGCAGAAGTTTAGCTTTTGTCCCAGAGAAATCTGGAACAAAAGCTTTTTTTATTGCCAAATCAAATAAAGGACGACGAAAATCTACAAAGCAATGCTTTGTGATTTTCCAGCTTAAATTCTGTCTACGGCTCTAAAGAACCGGACAGAATATTAAAAGGAGGAAAAAATAATGAACAAGATTCCACACAGATTGTATTTAACCGAAGAGCAGATGCCAAAGCAATGGTATAACTTAAGAGCCGATATGAAAAATCAGCCCGATCCGATTATCAATCCTGGCACCATGAAGCCCGCCCAGGTAGAGGATCTTTATCCCGTTTTTTGCGAAAAGCTCGCACAGCAAGAAATGGATGCAACGACCCGCTATATTGATATCCCGGAGGAAGTCCTTGAAATGTACAAGATCTATCGTCCTTCCCCGCTGGTTCGTGCATATAATCTTGAAAAAGCACTGGATACACCGGCGAAAATTTATTTTAAATTTGAAGGCAATAACACATCCGGCAGCCATAAGCTGAACTCTGCTATCGCACAGGCTTATTATGCAAAAGAGCAAGGCTTAGCCGGTTTAACTACAGAAACGGGAGCCGGTCAGTGGGGCACTGCGCTCTCCGAGGCCTGTTCCTACTTTGGGCTTCCGCTTACCGTATTTATGGTAAAGGTTTCTTATGAACAAAAGCCGTTTCGAAAAGCAGTAATGGAGACTTTCGGAGGCACAGTCATTGCAAGTCCAAGTGAGACTACCAATGTTGGACGTGAAATTTTAAAGAACGATCCGACTACCGGAGGAAGCCTTGGCTGTGCAATTTCAGAGGCTGTTGAAAAAGCGGTCACCTCGCCGAACCACCGTTATGTACTCGGTTCCGTACTAAACCAGGTACTTTTGCATCAATCCATCATCGGGCTGGAAACAAAAGCAGCCATGGAGATCCTTGGAGAATATCCTGATGTCATCATCGGATGTGCCGGCGGTGGTTCCAACCTTGGCGGACTGATCGCCCCATTCATGCAGGACAAACTGGCAGGGAAAGCGAATCCAAGAATCGTTGCGGTAGAACCTGCTTCCTGCCCATCTTTCACCCGCGGAAAATATGCGTATGACTTCTGTGATGTGGGAAGAATCACTCCAATGGCTAAGATGTATACTTTAGGAAGTGATTTCAAACCATCCGCAAACCATGCCGGGGGACTTCGGTATCACGGAATGTCCCCGATTCTTTCTAAGCTGTATGATGACAAATATATGGAGGCAATTTCTGTTGAGCAGACAAAAGTATTTGAAGCTGCAACTTATTTTGCAAAACTGGAAACCATCCTGCCTGCCCCGGAATCGGCTCATGCAATCCGTAGTGCCATTGACGAAGCATTGAAGTGTAAAGAAACAGGAGAAGCAAAGACGATTCTGTTTGGTTTGACCGGCACAGGATATTTTGACATGACAGCATACACCTCCTTTAATGAAGGTACGATGACCGATTACATCCCAACCGACGAAGATCTGCAGAAATCCTTGTCAACCCTTCCCACTATTCCTGCAATTCAGGAATAACCACTAAACAGAGTCTATTTTAATACACCATGCTAACCAATGAGATATTTCATGAATGAAATATCTCATTGGTATTTTATTTCCTAATTGAAATCAAGAAAAAAATAAACGACCTGATACTCAAAACGGCTATAAAGAAATTAATAGAAATCCTTGAATTGGTTACAATAATAGATAGAACTTTATATTTAGAAAGGAGAATTTAAAATGAAAAGTGCGATCGCCTTATTAACCAAAGTTGTTGCAATTTTTATTGCAGCATGGATTTCTTTCTCACTATTAAACAACATTTTTTTAACCCTAATCTTTATGATTACCGGCTTGGTTACAGCTTTGAATTACTTGGTTGGAGACCTCTTGATACTCCCCCGATTCGGAAACATTGCCGCATCAATTACAAACGGAGTATTGGCAGCTGTTATATCCTATGCTGTGCTTATCTTCAGCAATTATACCGCGACTGCTTCTATTTGGATTTTCGCTCTTATTGTTACGGCTTTTGAATTTTTTTACCATATGTATCTGCTCAAATCCAATATCGTTAAGAAAGATTCCGGTAGCATTTATGATGAACAAAAAATCAATTATAGCACCGAAACAGCAAAGGAAATACATCCCTACGGCGACATTTGGAAACCGAGCAATAAAAGTGATGATCATAATCAATAATACACTGTTTTAAAGTAAAAGCTGTATCAAAAACTTGAGTTTAAAATTACTCCCTTGAAAAAAGCCATTCAAGAAATTTCGCGTGGGATTTCTTGAATGGCTTTTATTAGTCTTCCGAATCCGTATGGATCACCAAAACCGGGCACGACGCTTCAGAAATGACTCTCTGTGTAACGGAGCCAACAAAGAACCGTTTGATTTTCGAAAACCCTCGATTCCCCATTATAATCAAATCAAAGTTTTCGTCCTTTGCAGTTTCTGTAATCTTTAGATATGGTTCACCAAACAGAACCTGCATTTCTGGTTTCAGATCATCAAAATCCAATTCCTTTATCATAGAATCTAGCAGTCTCTGAGCATTCTCCCGCATCTCACCAGTCAATTCATCATCGTTCAATGTTCTTGTTTTACCTGCAATGAGAGAACCATCCACCTGCCGCCATAGTTTTTCATTCCTGCTGTGTCTTGTTATATTCTCATAATCAATCACTGTGATCATTTTCACTGTAAAGTCATATTTCTTTGCTATTTCAACGGATTTTTTTACTGCTTGATAGGATGCAAGAGAACCATCCACCGGAATCAATAATTTCATCTTATTTTCCTCCTATAATGACCAAAAATCATACCGATAGCTATTAATACCTTCTTTTCTTAGTTTTAACCAATTCATTAACATTCATAACATAAACCGAGCAGATGACAGATGATAATCAACTGTCTCCTGCTCGGTTTAGTAAAGGAAAATATAGCTCTGTGACTATAATAGAGGAGTTTTCTGCTAACTGAGTCCTTTTTCCTGATCTGCTTTTAAAGTTTTCTTAATTGATTCGATTCCTTCCTTGGAGACATCATTGAAAGGCGACCGACAAGGTCCTACCGGATATCCCAGTAAATTTACCGCCTTTTTTACAATCGTATTGGGATTACCGTATTTAAAATTATTTCTGATGGAACGAATACTATCCTGAATCTCTCTGGCTTTAGCAATATCACCTTTCATAAAAGTCTCATAAAGCGATACCATGGTATCAGGATAAATATTGGCAATTCCCGCAATACCGCCAACGCCGCCAGCCAAAAGATTCCATAAAATTAAAGAATCGTTTCCAGACAATACGTTAAAATCTAATTCTTTCGTGAGTTCCAGATATTGCAGCATATTATCAAAGTTCCCGCTGCTATCCTTGACTCCGACAATATTGTCTATTTGAGCAAGTTCTGCAACCGTAGCAGGTGCAATATTCATCCCCGTTCTCGCCGGGATGTTATATATGATAATAGGTAAATCAACAGCAAGTGCCACGGTTTTGTAATGTGCGTAGATTTCTTTTTGTGTTGCTGATGCAAAGTACGGACATATGATGGATAATGCATCTACACCCATTGATTTTGCCTCTAATGAAAGTGCAATCGTATCTCTTGTACTAATACAGCCTGTTCCTGCGTAAACGGGGACTCTTCCACCCACCTCATCAACAGTTGCTTCTATAATCTGCTTTTTTTCTTTTTCATCCAGGATATAAAATTCTCCATTCGTGCCCAGGCAGAAAAGGCCATGAACACCTGCATCGATTAGCCTGTTGATCTGATTGCGAAGCTCTGCAAAATGGATCGTTTCATCCTCGTTCATAGGAGTGAGTACCGGCGGAATGATTCCTCTAACCTTTAACATGATTTCCTCCTTCTAACCATTTTTCATGGTTGTATACTTCCGGGTTAGCTACATAGGGCCACTTCTCGCCATTTAAAATACGAGAGCACCCTTCAACACACATTTTAGCCATTTTAATCACAGCTTCTCTAGTTTGCGCAGCGCTATGGGGGCTGATTATGATATTTTTAGCATCAAACAGTGGATGATCCGGTTTTGGGGGTTCTTCCTCAAAGACATCAATTCCTGCTCCTGCGATGATATCTTGATTCAATGCATCTGCCAGCTCCAACTCGTTGACAATTCCTCCTCTGGCACAATTAATCAGAATTCCGGTCCTCTTCATCATTAGAAAATGCTCTTTTCTAATCATATCCCTCGTTTTCTCAGTCAAAGGAACATGAATAGAAACAAAATCGCTATCTCTTAAAAGTTCTTCATAGGATGCGTAGTATTGACTTCCCATTTTCTCTACATCTTGCTGCGTAAGATAGGGATCATAAGCAGCCGTCTTCATTCCCATGGCTCTGCAAAGATTTGACGTTTCTATTCCGATTGCGCCAAGGCCAATAAATCCGATCTGTTTTCCAAGCAACTCAAAGGCTTTTCCCATTCCTCGTACCCGATTAAAATTTCCTTTCAGCGTTTCCGTATGACCCTCTACAAGGTTCTTAGAAAGAGCAAACATCAATGCGATACTATGCTCTGCAACAGAACGGTTATTAGCTCCCGGCGTTATGACCACAGGAATGCCTCTAGCCGTAGCTGCCGCAACATCAACACTATCATATCCAACACCGGTTCTTCCAATCACTTTTAGTTTCTGTGAGGCTGCAATGGTTTTTTCATCACAAGTTCCAATCCTGACAATGAATCCGTCAGCATCTTTCATCTCCCCAATATAATGATTAGGGTCTCCATCATCCGCCACATATACTGCTCCCCTATCCCAGAGGAGCTCCATACCTTCCCTGCAAAGGCTCTGTGTGACAACAAATTTCATTAAAACCTCCTAAATCTTTATTTTTCTATCAATTGATTCGCAATCGTAACAAAAATATCTTTCTCCCCAAAACCACCGGATTTTGAAATAACCTGTACAGATTCTCCGTTCCAGTCGAGAAGAAAAAGAACTGCACCCTGACCGATTTCACAAACGGGTGTTAATTCCTTACAATGTTGCCGCTTCATAAAACCCATGACTGTATCCCCGCCGGTTATGACCACAGCATGGGTTTTAGCAATCTTTGCTTCCAGCAGGAGCTCCGCCATTTTTCCCAGAAGTCCAGCCACTTGAAAGCGGATATCTTCTCTGGAAAACTCCGACGGCTCCTTACGAACATCCTTCTCTTTCTTTTGATAGAAAGTGTCTACAATCAGGTGAGAATTTTCTCTGCTTGCGGCAATAATACTTTCAATTTGTGCCTTACCCTCTACCGTATCCCAATATTTTTCCTTCATCATGGCTTCTACTTCCAAAGAGATTCTGTGGAAGTCATGTTCTTCCGCATGTTGTATCTGTTTTTCCGTAATCGGGTTAAGGCTTCCACTGATAACAAGAAGATGCTGCACTTTGGAACTCGATCGTTTTTGTTCTCCAGTTAACTCCAATAGTTTCGGCAATTGAGATGCAAACCCGGCACAACCTGCAATCAGCCCTAACTGACTTTTATCTTTCAGTTTCCGGCCAATTTCATACATTTCCTCGTCGCTGTTCGCATCATAAACTGCAATATAATTCTCGTCCCCCAAAGAAGCCTTTTCATACTCCGCCTGATCCTGCGGCAGACTTAATACTTTAACATCGCTTTGAGAAGCGATGATCTTCTTAATATCTGCATAAGCTACGGGTTCAAAGGGATCCTTTCCAAAAACACTTTCGTTTACAGGAATTCCATCAATATAATGAATTCCTTTTCTTGTCACCCGTCCCATCTTGGGAAAGGCAGGAATAAAAGGCAGAAACGCTTTCTGTCCGGCATCTAATAACGCAGAAAGTTCACAGCCAATGTTTCCTCTTAATGCAGAGTCTGTTTTCTTAAAAATGAAATCAATCCTTGCCTTTACCGCACTGTTGACAATGGAATACACCCTGTCGTATGCCTGCGACGGCGTCAATGGTCTGGTTTCCGCGTTAACAACCACTACCGTATCTTCCTTGGATTCCTTCTGAAATTCTTCGTTGAAATCCATAGTGACTCTGGTTTGGATGCCCTCTTTCGCAAACTGAACGCCTGTATCTAATGATCCTGTAAAGTCATCTGCTATGATCAATAGTTTTATCATTACATCACCATTAAACGTCCAAGTTGAATTTATTTTTTGCCATGGTCAATCCAACGTTGATTGCGTCAACCATGCTGTCTGCGTTAGCACGCCCTTCTCCTGCTTTTCCAAATGCGGTTCCATGATCAACCGAGGAACGGATTACAGGCAGACCGATGGTACAGTTCACACCGCTGACGGAAGAATATTGTTTGGTCGCAGGATCCATCCGAAATCCTGCCAATTTCAACGGAATGTGCCCCTGATCATGGTACATTGCCACAACTGCATCATATTGCCCTGCCTGACACTTGACAAATACCGTGTCCGGAGGAACAGGACCTTCCACCTGAATTCCTTCCGTCTGAGCCATTTCAATCGCCGGAATGATTTCTGTTTCCTCCTCCCAGCCGAAAAGTCCGTTTTCAGAACTATGAGGATTCAATCCTGCAACTGCGATTTTAGGATTTTTGTGTTCCATAAGACGAAGTCCCTCTTCTGCCAATCGGATAACAGAAAGAACCCGTTCTTTTTTTACTCTGTCGCAAGCCTCCCGCAAGGAGCAATGTGTGCTGACATGAATTACCTTGATCGCGTCTCCTATTAAAAGCATACCATAGTCATTTACTCCGGTATAATCTGCAAAAATCTCCGTATGTCCACTGTAATGATGTCCGGCAAGATTGATCGCTTCCTTGTTAATCGGTCCGGTAATCACCGCATTTATTTTCTTCTCCATAGCAAGTGCTATCGCTTTTACAATATATTGAAAAGATGCCTCGCCGCAGTGCTTCTGCACCTTTTTATATTCCCAACCATCGGCCTTCAACAGTCCGAGATCAATTAAATCTACCGTTCCATATTGGCCTGTCGCCTCTGCAACATCATCTATCACATGAAGGGAAAGTCCTGCCCTGCAAAAATCATTGGCATCCTTCATTGCATCATAATCACCGATTACAACCGGGATACACTTATCATAAATCTCTTTTTCTTTTAACGCTTTTATTGTGATCTCACTGCCAATTCCAGCAGGATCTCCCATCGTTATTCCAATTATTGGTTTCATTTTGCCTCCTATAAAATTTTCATATAAATTGACCGGATATCCTGTAGCGACACCTTCTTTCTATTGTTATCCAGTAATCTGGTAACACAGCTCGCTGCATCTACCAGAAAATCCAGATCGCTTTCTAAAACGCCAAACGTTTTTAATGTTTCAGGAATATTTGTAAAGCGAACGATATCCGCTATTTCATCCACTACGTATCCAGCCTTTTCAGGCTGGCTGCACTCGCTCAAATCCGGACGGATGGCATCGCAAAGATCTGCCAGCCTTTCGGTGCATGCATCCATGTTATATCGCATAACGGGTGCAAAAAGAATCGCATTGGACACTCCATGCGAAATGTGAAATTTGCCTCCCAAAGGATAGGAAAGCGCATGAACTGCCGTAGTACCGCTTCCGGTAATAGCAACCCCCCCATAAAATGCACCCAGCAACAGCTTGCTTTTTGCGTCCATATCATCCGGTGAGGCATATGCCTTTTTCAGGCTGCTGAAAATAAGCTTTGCAGAAGCCAGTGCATAGGTATCGCTGAGCGGCGTGGCTTTCTTAGAAGTGTAACACTCCACGGCATGAGCCAGAGCATCCACACCAGAAGATGCCAGAATTGCCCCCGGCAGGCCGCGTATCATCGCCGCATCCAGAATCACATAATCTGAAATCATTTCATCATTCACAATGCCCACCTTGATTTCCTTTTCCGGCACAGTAACAATGGCATTGCAAGTCGCCTCTGATCCAGTACCGCAAGTGGTGGGAATCATGACGGATTTCACTTGCTTCTTCCCTAATTCAGGATGTTCCAGCAAATCATTGATCGTATACGCAGTGTCCTTTAAAATCGTACACAGTTTTGCAGTATCCATAACACTGCCTCCGCCTACCGCGATCATTAAATCTGCATCAATGCCCGTAATTTTTTTTACGATATTACCAACCTCTGAATATCCCGGTTCCGGTCTGATATCATCAATGATTTGAAAAGTAATATTTTTTTTCTGCAATTCGCTGCACAAAGACGTCAATAATCCTGCGTTACTCACGCCCTGGTCAGTAAACACGATAACGTTTTGCGCACACTCTTTTTCTATAATTTCATTTATTCTTTCAACACTTCCTTCTCCTGACAGGATGAAGGGTGGTATTTTCATTTGATCAGTTGGCATAGTTCCTCCTCGGGGCATCTTTTATCCCCTTTTATTTCATTAGAAAAATATTTGCCGATAGGCAATCCTTCCCTTGCGCATCGTGAGCAGGGGAATAAACATCTCATTTCCGGGCTGCTCTCCTCCGTATCTGTCCTCAAATATCCTGTTGGTCTTTACTACATCCAAGATGGCAACATCTGCAGGGGTACCTTCCTTTAAGCTTCCTGCCCCCCGATTCATTATTCCCAGTGCTTTTGCCGGGTTACATGTTACTGCATCAAAGATTTTTTCTTTCTTCATTCCGACAGCGGAAAGCACGCACATCGCATGAAGCAAAGAGAATCCCGGTCTTTTGTATTCGCTGGGTCGAACCAAATCTGAACTGATAATATCGGGATAAAATTCATCTCCCAGCGCTTTTTTAAGATTTTCAAAAGACCAATGCACTCTTCCGTTACAGCTATCCATAAGAACCCCTTTTTCCTGTGCCTCTTTTACAAAGCCAAAAACTTTTCCATCCGAGGAAAAAATGGTCTCTCCTTTTGTTTGAAAAACATGGGCAAGCACATCACCCGGTCTAAGAAGAGTCAGTATATCCGTCAATTTCACATTTTTAGGCAAATCATCATAATGCACAATTACAGGGCAATGATATCCCAATCTGCCAATTTGATCCGCCATCTCCAATGCTCCTACCAGAGGAGAAATCCCATGTCCCCCCAAAGTTGCTTTACACATCCTGACTTTGAGCCCTCTCAAGATATCAGGATACAGTCGAAAGAGGTCTATGATGAGATCCTCCCGAAAATCGGCGGGATCATGATCTTCTTCATGAAGGCATAAGCTTTTATTTCCAAAAGTTGAGACATTCAAATATGCCAATACATTTGCTTCATACCGGACAATATTTGCCTGCCGGAAAAGCTCAAATCCTGATGCACCGGTTGTCCCGCCATCCACTGCGGTAGTAACACAGC
The DNA here is from genome assembly GCA_963665645.2 of Anaerovoracaceae bacterium. Taxonomy (GTDB): domain Bacteria; phylum Bacillota; class Clostridia; order Peptostreptococcales; family Anaerovoracaceae; genus Anoxybacterium. The sequence goes on from CAXXQN010000010.1 coordinate 99,187, forward strand.
CAGGGATGCAAGTGGTGTCTGCATTGGCGCCTATAATAGAACCTTGGTAATACAGATGCGCATGCTCATCGATCAATCCCGGAAGAACATACTTGCCTTTCGCATCAATGATATCCTCTGGGTTTGTCTCAGGAATACCTGAGGTATTGGGAAACTGGATAAGGCCGTTTTTTACAGCAAGCTCCTTTCCCTCTGTTTTCCCAGTCAATGGGTCATAAACATTACCATTTATAATTAAAGAATCATATTGCATTGCATTACACTCCTTCTATTTCATAAGGGAAGGCAGCCACAGGACAAAACCCGGAACAAAAGAAATCAGAAAAACAGTCGCAAACAGAATAATGACAAACGGCATTACGCTCTTGCTCAACGCTACGATTCCCTGTTTTGTAACGGATGTAGCCGCAAAGAGACAATTTCCGAATGGCGGTGTTGCCTGCCCTACTGCAAGATTAAATACAACGATACAGCCCAAATGCACTGGATCGATTCCATATTGGACCGCTAAGGGATATAAGAGCGGTGCCACAATAAGAATGATGGGACCCGAATCCATAAACATTCCCAGTGTAATCAACAGAAGATTGATAAAGATCAGGAAGGTGATCTTGTTTGTAATAAAAGATGCTACCGCTTCCGTAAACATGGTAGGAATGTTGTTCACAGCCAAAACATAGCCGAATACCGTAGCTCCCATAATAAGCAGCAAAATTTTAGCGGTTCCTTTTACGCTGTCCAGCACAATTTCAAAAAAGCGCCGAATGGTCAATTCTTTATAAACGAAGCTTGAAACAATGAGGCCATAAACAACTGCCACTGCTGCAGATTCTGTAGGAGTAAAGACTCCGGTGTAAATTCCGCCTAAAATGATAATCGGCATCAGAATTGCTGCGAAGGCCTCTTTCGTAGCCGTAATCAAATTGCTTAAAGAAAAAGAGTTTGTACGTTCATAATTATTTTTACGCGCAACTGCATACGCATAAACGCACATGAAAATACCAGCAAGAGCACCCGGAACGATGCCCGAAATGAGAAGTTTTGCTACTGAGGTATTGGTTACGGTTCCATAGAGGACAAAAACAATACTGGGCGGAATTACAATACCCAGTGTGCCCCCGACTACAGGCAGTGCCGCAGAATAACCCTTCGGATATTTCTCTTTTACAAGCTCCGGATAAAGCATCGCACCGATAGCCGCTGTGGTAGCAATTGAAGAGCCCGAAAGCGCCGCGAAAAACATACAGGTTACCAATACAACAATGGAAAGTCCTCCACGGATATGTCCTACCAATGCCTTTGCAAAAGCAATCAGTCTTGTAGAAATACCTCCATGCTGCATAATAGCCCCCGCAAGCATAAAGAAAAATATTGCAAGCAATGTATACCGTTCTCCTCCGGAATACATCTTCTGCACAATCTGCATAAGAGGCAATCCATCAATAAATACCAGAGAACTAATGCAGGAAAGAGCAAGGGACCAGGCAATGGGCACTCCTAACAGCAATGTGGCGAAAAATACCACCATCAAAACGACAACCGGATCCATTATGCCCCCACCTCCTTATTTTCAAATTTATTTTCTTTTATTGCATAAATTCTCTTGATCATATACAGCAACTTTTCTGCCGTCATTAAGAGAAATCCAACCGCCATCATCCCATACAGATGATAGTAATATAAAGGTAAAACAGACAGTTTCTCAGGAAAATTGGCAGCTTGTCCGGTCAGCATTATGGAACCGGTCAGCAAAAGACCCAAAGTAATAACGGAAAAAACATCGCCGATCAAGTTAAAGCATTGCTGCTTCCTTATTCCTTTAAAACGAATCACGTCAATTTTGATTTCATCATCGCTTTTCATCGCAAGATTTCCTCCAATCAGAACCATCATCATGAACAAGGCAACGCTCATCTGCTCCGACCAGGAAAGGCTGACATGAAAAACATATCTTGTCAAAACTTGCAGAAAATTCACCGATACCATCAGCAGAACTGAAATCGTTAAAATAATCTTTTGCGCAAGAAAAATCACTTTGTCTGCGACATTGAAATGTTTCAGTAAAATATTCACTGTATCGTCCTTTCGTTTCAATCAATCATCTGAAGAAAATATGATGCGTAATTTCTTATGCCAACGGCCACGAGATTACGCATCAATACCTTTTATTTGTAGCTTTTTACTTTTTCAACTAGCTCTGTTAATTCAGGATGATTTTCGTAAACGGAGGACGTTTTTGTTTGAAGTTGGCTTTTATCCGTAGGAACAAGCTTCATGCCAAGTTCATTTGTAAGTTTTTCCTTGGCAGCCTCATTATCAGTCTCACACGCATTTCTTTCTACATCGGTTGCATAAGCTGCGGCCTCCTCAAGATATCCCTGTTGTTCCGTGCTCAGTTTATCCCAAGTTTCCGGTGAAACCAGTAATCCTGCCACTTGGAATACATGTTCTGTTTCTACAATGGTGTCATTTACATCATATATATTCGCTTGTAGAATGTTGATATAAGGATTCTCTTGGCCATCAACGGTTTTCTGTTGTAAGGCAGTATACAGTTCTCCAAAATCCATCGGTGTAGGATCGCAGCCTAATGCTTTAAATATCTCGATATGGATTGGAGAACTCTGAGTTCGGATCTTTTGTCCATCCAGATCATCAATGGAAGAAATGTCTTTGCTGGTGGTTACATTTCTGTAGCCTAAAGTCCACCATCCTTTGCAAAGCATTCCGTTTTCCTCCAGCTCTTTCGATAGGATATCTCCCACTTCCCCATCAAGAGACTGATAAGCATGCTGGTAGTTTTCAATAATAAATGGCATGTCATAAACAGCAATAGACGGTGCAAAATTTGCTAAAACTGTTGCAGAAACAGGCGCAATATCAATGGTTCCCATCTGAATCCCTTTGGCAGCATCAGCAATACTACCCAGTTGTCCTGATGGATAAATAGTAACCGTCACCGTTCCGCCTGATAATTCTTCCAGTTTTTGTTTCAACGCTTCTGCTCCCTGATGAAAAACACTCGTTTCATTATCGGCATGTGCAAATTTCAACTCGATCGTATCCGCTTTTTTCTCAGCGGATTCCCCGTTATCGTCTCCTTTTGCGCCACATCCAATCATACTGATTCCCATCAACAGTACCAGAAATAATGCCAATCCTTTCTTATACATTTTCTTCTCCTCTCAAAATTACTAAATAGAAATAAAATAGACTACTTTTCCTTGTTTGCTAATTATAATTACTTTTTTTCATAAAATCAATTGGCGAGACCAAAAACATGTTTCAAATTTAAACATTTTTATCTAATTCATTTGATAAATTATAAGTTTAAAGTTATAATGTTTTATATTAAAACAATTAGGAGCAGATTATATGGATAAAATTAAAATTCTTGCCATTGCCCCCTACGAAGGGATGAAGGGAATCATGTCAGATATCGCATCGAAAAAAGAGCGCATCGAACTGACGACATTTGTAGGTGATCTTGAAGACGGCTTGCGCATCGTTTATAAACATAAGAGAAATAATTTTGATATTATTATTTCCCGAGGTGGAACAGCAGAACTGATCAGTAAATCCACAGATATTCCCGTAATAGAGGTCTCTATATCCGTTTACGATGTTCTACGCGCCATAAAATTAGCCGAAAATTATGCCCAACGCTTTGCCATTGTAGGTTTTCCAAGCATAACAAAATGTGCACATCTGCTATGTGATTTATTACAATATAAGATTAAAATCATTACTATTTCAAGCAAGGAAGAAGCCAGGGAATGTCTGGTTGCTTTGCTGAACGATGGATACGGTCTGGTTCTCAGTGATATGGTTACCACTACCGTAGCAAAGCATCTGGGAATGAATTCCATTTTGATCAATTCAGGATATGAAAGTATCGAAAGTACATTAGAACAAGCCATGAAACTTTGTCAGTTTTACTCTCGTAAAAATTTTCAGAATAAAATCTTAAAGGTGGCACTTCAAGAAAGCAGCCATGATTTATTTATCTTTGAAGATAACAATTTACTCTATTCCTCTTTATTGGAATTGGAAGAAAATCAATATCTTTTCACATTTGCAAGGCAGTTGCTGTCCAAGATAACAGAAGGAAAAGATTTCATACAGGATAAAAAATGGAATAAACAATTGCTTTCTTTTAAAGGAAAGTGTATTCAGATCGATGGTCGCTTTCTATCCTTTGTCTATTTAACCATCCACGCGCTATCCGCCGAAGCAGAGGGAAAAGGAATCCGATTAGTCAACGATGATATGAATTATCTTCTTTCAGGCTACAATAGTATCCATTCTTTAAACTACATCAGATCAAACATCGAACAATATGCTGTCTGCCATTTTCCGGTTTTGGTTATAGGTGAGGTGGGTACCGGAAAGGATCGGGCGGTTTCCCTGCTTTATGAGGCAAGTTCCATGAAGAACAACCCATTTTATCAGATCGACTGCGGCATTCTTACCGCCACCGAATGGAACTATCTTTTTACAGATAGTGATTCTCCTTTGAGAAAATCAAACTGTTTTTTTTATTTCAAAAACATTGGAGCTTTAACGGAACAAATCATGACAGATTTTATCATTTTTCTAGAATCTGTAGATTTATCAAATCAAAATTTCGTGGCCTTCTCTTTTATTCTGAATAATAAAACAGATGAGACTCATCCAAATTGCCTCTTTTTCAGCAACAAATTATCGTGTCTCATATTACGGTTAAAGCCATTGAAAGAAATGCGGCCGGACATCCCCGGTCTTGCCAGCATTTACATCAACGAACTCAATACCATATTAGGAAAGCACATCACACGGTTTGAACCGAAGGCTCTTACACTGCTTCAGGAATTTAACTGGACTTATAATTTAGATCAGTTTAAAAGAGTGCTGAAAGAGTTGGCTGTCATCACATCAGATTCCACTATAACCTTCAACAATACGTCGAAAATCTTAAATCAAGAAGTCTCCAACATCTCGGTAAAGGAGAAAAGAAGATATGCCGTGAATCTTAATCAAAATCTGAGGGAAATCAATTATGACATTGCCTGTCTCGTGCTAGAAGAAGAAGGAATGAACCAAAGCAGTGCTGCCAAACGCTTGGGGATCAGCCGCAGTACATTGTGGCGACTGCTGAAGCTTCAAGATAATAAGGAGAAATAAGTTTAAATGATCCAGGCATCCCATCACTTCATATTTTTTCTGTAATCGCCCTTGCTGTATCCGTCGCTGCGATACCACCCAAAGCAGTTTCCCTGAGCTGAACCGGCAAAAGTTTTCCTACTTTGTACATTGCATCAATCACCTCATCCGTCGGAATGGGGAATTTCATCCCCCCCAACGCAAGATCAGCACTGAGCAGCGCATTAATCGCCTGGGATGCATTTCTCTGTGCACAAGGTATCTGCACAAGGCCTGCAACGGGATCGCAGACGAGCCCCATAATATTGATCAATGCTATAGAAAATGCTTCCATTACCATCGCAGGTGTACCGCCTTTTAGCTCGACCCCACCTGCCGCCGCCATCGCAGCAGCCACTCCGCATTCCGCCTGACATCCCCCCTCAGATCCTGCTACCGTCGCATTTTCAACAACAATTGTTCCCAAACCGGATGCCGTAATCAAAGCGTTGATTATATCTTCTTCCGATTTATTCAATTCCTTACCTATGGAAATCAGTACAGCAGGAACGATACCACAAGATCCCGCAGTCGGCATGGCACAAATTCTTCCCATAGAAGCATTTACCTCACTGCCAGATAATGCTCTTGCCATAACAGTATTGATAAACTCTCCGCACAGGGTGTCGCCGGATTTGGCATACCGATACTGCACAGACGCAATCCCTGAAATCATTCCTCCTTCCGTGGACAGCGGTTGATTCAGTGCCCTTTCCGTCGAGGCAAACATGATCTCATAACGCTCCTTCATACTTACAATAATATCAGATCTGCTGATATTACTATTTTTCATCTCATATTGGATCACAATTTCGTGTATCTGCACTTTTTGTGTTTCAGCCATCTCAAGTAGCTGTTTGCAACTATGGTACATTCCATCCTCCCATATCAGGAATCAAAGTTTAATAAATTTAACCCCGAAAATATTCGGGTTATTAGAAATTTTCCCTAAAATCCTCTCTTCAATCACATCATCCACTTCAATCACACAGGCCGCTTCCTCGCTCCTGTTTTTTCTGCTGACCTTCATCGTAGCAATATTGATACCGCCTTGTGCAAGCACCGTTGTAATATGACTGAGAACCCCACGCGTATCCTGCTGCCTGATGAATATGGTAGGCAGGTTTCCGGAAAGTTCAACTTCATAGCCATTGATTCTGCTGACCAGAACTTCACCACCTCCTAGGGAGGACCCGTCCACTTCACACAGGAGTATACTATCTTTATAAAACATAATGCGCACTGAATTTTCATGAATACCCGGAAGCTCAACATTATGAAATTCATAATGAAACGCAGCTTCCCCTGCAATAGCAAATGCATCGGCTATCGCTTCATCATCCTCCCGAATCCCCATAACACCTGCCAGTAATGCCTTATCCGTTCCATGGCCTTTTCCCGTCCTGGCGAAAGATCCATGAAGACCGAAAGACACAAAGTCAAAATCATCTACAAGCTTCGCAGCAATCCTCCCAAGTCTGGCTGCACCGGCTGTGTGAGAACTTGACGGTCCAATCATAACCGGACCTGCAACTTGAAAAATGCTTACGCTCATGACGTTCCCTTTCCATTATTTCAACACCAACATGGACTTCTTTTTCCATCTCTTATTATGTTTTTGTCGAGATGTTATTATACTGCCCTTTTCTATGATTTTAGCAAATAGGTCATATTCCTTTTTTAATTTTTATTCGTTACAAAAACCAACAAAATATACTCTATCTCTTCACATAAAATATTGTTGGAAAATATTATCACTGCCAATGATAAAACTTCGTGAGGTAATAGAGATGACACTGAATAAAAACATTAAGAAATATCGGAAAGAAGCCGGTTTAACCCAGAAAGTATTAGCCAGTCAATCAGGATTAAGTTTCAGCCTGGTCAGCAAACTGGAAAGCGGGGAGCAATCGAATCCTTCCTTTGAAACGTTAAAAAAAATAGCTGACGTATTAAAAATCAGTCCGGCAGAGCTCGTAAATGATCCCTTGACGATAGAAGAACAAATTGACGAATACATTGAATACAAAAAAGGATTGAATCAGACAACTCCGAAAGAAGAATCTACAGAAAGCATGAAAATACATAAAAAGAAGGAATTTCAAGTGGAACCCTGTATTGATTTGAATTTTATGAAAAAGATTCAGGCAATCAATACAATTCCCGAACCAAAGGATGACCTTGAACATGAATGCCTTACCTATTTACAACGTCCGGAAATGAAACGGTTATTTTATTCGTTAAAAAATGCCTCAAAGGATGAGATAGAACGGGTCATTACTATAATCGAAACCTTGCAAGGGAATTAACCAGTAAAAAATATTAACTGGTCAAAAAACAGAAATTGCTGGCAGTAACAAGCAAAAAGACTCTTGTGTTCTTTAAATACTTTTATTATGATACAGATTTTCCCGTAATCTGCTAAAATCTCGTACAATAATGCCACCGTAAGAGGTTTCAATCAGCTTTCGTTTTTTTAGTTCTCCCACGGTCTTCGTTACTGTCACCCTGGTAGTTCTCGTTATTCTGGCTAAGTCATCCTGAGAAAGAGAAATGCATATATTCTGCTGACCCGATTCTCGCTTATGAATATATTCAGCCAGCAGGTAAATTACTTCTTCAACCCGACGGTCAGCACTTAATGTCCGTTCATTGATTTGCCTTATCAGTCCACCAGTAATTTTCGACAACTCTACCAGCAATTCTTTAACTAAATTTATATCTCGATCCAGATAGGCGTTTAACTCCTCGATACTTATTAAACACAAAACGGAATCTTCCAATGCAATGAAGGAACCAATAGCTGGATTGCGCCCAAAGATCGGCTGCAAACCAAATATATTTCCATCTCCTAAAACTTCCAGCAATTCTTGTGTCCCATCTTCACGCACATAAGTGTATTCCACTAGCCCTTTTGTAATAAAATACAAGTGCTTCACTTCTTGCCCTTGTTCAACAATAACAGATTTTTTAGGATATTTCTTACCTTTTCCTGTTTCAAATATTTTTTGCCAGCCTTTTATTTGCGAAAGGTCAGAATTAAATCTAAAACTTGGAAAATATATTTCTCTATTATCCAAAGGCTTCTTCCTCCTCTTTTATGTTTCAGAAGTTTGCTCGCTTCTTCATTTTTGTTGACATAAGATAGTAAATGGATGAAAGTATCCTGAAATATTCATCGTAATTCTAAACTTCAGGATACTTTATAAGAATAGGATTTGATCTTGTAGTTTTCGTGATGTTTCTATATTATACAGTAACGCTTTCAGGATTAGCTGCTATTTGATACTCTTCATTTTTTTTAGCATAATAATCGGTTGTGAAAATAAGCGCTATCATTCCTATCAAAGCAGGAATTGAAAAAGCCAGAAAGTTTACAGGCATTGGAACTTTTAAAGTTAACAAGGCACCTCCGACAATCGGTGCAACAACCCCTCCCAGACGACCCACTCCAAACGCCCATCCAACCGCGGTCGTACCAATATTTAGCGGATGGCACAATGCAATGTACGAATTAAGCATACCTTGCGCTCCAAATATCGCCATACCAGAAGCAAATAACAATATAGAAAGCACCACCATATTGGGATTGAGAGCAAGCAAGCTAATCAAAATTGCTTCAGCAAGGAAAAACAGAATTAATGTTTTTTTATAACCAATTTTATTCGCTATAATGCCTCCGAGAATAACTCCAAATATCGATCCAATGTTAAAGGTCAACAAAAGCTGCAAGCTGGATCCTAATTGATAACCCTGCATTTAACCTCAAAAAAAGCCAGCATAAACATAGTTTTCCAGCTATGATTCGCAAGCAGCAGAATTCCTGCAAAGGCAGTGCCGCAAATCCAAGAAAACGATCTGGTCTTTTCTGCATGATATTAGCCATAATATCATTCGATCTTTTGGCAACCTCAACCGCTCTTTTCTTATCGGCTATTGCTTGAACAGCAGGTGAATTTAAAGAAAGAATCATTTTTTCAATCCCATATTGATCCATCTCTTCAAGACGAATGTTAGTAAATCCAAGGATTTTTTCTGCAAACTTTGGCCAGATATCCTTATCGAAATATCTTTCCGAATCCCCTGCAGTATCCTGGATTGCAAAATGTCCTTCTAAGTCAATTTTTCCTCTCATTATGAACCTCCAAAATAAATGTTTTTTTCGTTACAAATTTTTAACCAGCTAGATATACTATCGGCTCCCTCCTTTTTTACTTTTTATAATAGTAAGTTTACTCACTTCATTTTTTAAACTCTGCTAAGTTAAATACAATTCGAGAAAAAATTGAAAAAAAATTCACAGGCGCTTTTGGGGTCAAAAGAATGGAAGAAATCTCTGATTGGTACGATGAACCAATCAATACAAAAGAATACCGCTTCAAAATGAAGCGGTATTCTTTGATTGTGCTTAAGCTTACGTTTATTTCATTACCGATACGTTACTCGCTTTAAGCTTACCATTTCGGGGATCTGATTCTGTTTCAAAAGTAACCTTTTGACCTTCGCTCAATGACTTATATCCATCAGAAAGAATAGCTGAGAAATGAACAAAAACATCATCTCCACCATTATCATCTGCAATAAATCCGAAACCCTTACCTTCGTTAAACCATTTTACTGTACCTGTACTCATTCAATTACCTCCAGATATATTATATCCACTTTTAAAATAAAACTCATATTGTTTAGCATACCATAAAACGGCCAATGAATTACAGTTTTTTTTAATAAATATTGCAAATTTATATATTTATTTTTCATTCGATCTTCCTATTTGCATAATTTCTTTTCGCTCGAAGCAATTAGGGCATAAAAACCGGTCACTCGCCAATGTCAGAATTTTCATTTCCTTCCTCTTAACCTAAATAAAAATTACGTTATTCTTCCTGATAAATTTTTTCAGATTCTTAACATTTTCATAATCATTTCTTCACATTAGTGTTCTATACTTAAACAAAAGGGGGTGTTTTAATTGATAAAAAAAATAACATCAGAAACGGTCTTTTCTATAGCTGTTATGATATTGGTAGCGTTTCTATTTACTTTTAAAGCTTTCTATCATCTAAGCTGATATGCTGGGCGCCATCATTTGATGGCTTTTATTTTTTTGTCATGCAGACAAAGACTTGGCATAGTATGCGTAAATTTGAATAAAATAGAAATCTTTTGCTGGAGGTACTGGTATGCTGACTGCGAGCAAGGTCGCTAAAATGTTTGGACTTAAGATCAACCCCTTGTATTATGATGAAATTCGATTTCTGCCAGCAATATTCACCTTCGCAAAATTGACTATGCAAATTTCCAGCCTTCAGAAGCCTGCCGGATGGAAATGAACCTTTTGTAAACACCTTTTTGGTTTATCAGTTCTTTATGCGTACCGCGCTGTACAATCCGTCCATTGTCAACAACGAGAATCTGATCGGCGTTCTCAATAGTGGCAAGCCGGTGCGCAATCGTTATAATGGTTTTTCCACGAATCAGAGCAGAAATGGCTGCCTGTATCTCATGTTCATTCTCAGGATCAACGCTGGCCGTGGCCTCATCCAATATAATGATGGAAGCATCTTTAAGCATCGCACGAGCGATGGAAATGCGTTGCTTTTCACCACCCGATAAAGTGCCGCCGCCTTCTCCTATTACAGTATCGTATCCATCAGGAAGTGAGAGGATAAAATCATGGCACCGGGCAGCTTTTGCAGCCAAAATGATTTCTTGCTCCGCCGCTCCCGGTTTTCCAAATTTGATGTTATTCCGGATGGTATCATGGAAAAGGTAGACATTCTGAAATACCATCGAAATGTTTTTCAGCAGGCTGTCGCAGGTCATTTGCCGTATATCAGCTCCGCCTATCGAAACCGTCCCTTTGTTGACATCATAAAATCTGGTAAGCAAGCTGCAAATCGTGCTTTTTCCGCTGCCGGAGGGACCAACAATAGCGGTAGTAGTATTCTGCGGAATGGTAAAAGAAATATCATGGAGTATTTTCCGCTCCCCGTACCCGAAAGAAACATGATGATAAGTAACATCAAAATTTTTCAAGACTATGTCTTTTCCATCAACGTCAATAAATTCAGCTTTTTCCAAAGCATCGAGTTTGTCCATAGCCGAATTGATTACAGGCAATACATGTGCCGCCTCGTTCATTGGCTCAGCACTCCCGAAGATTGTAAAGGAGAACATTGCAACTATAATCAGTTCTGACATAGACAGACTTCCATGTACTGTCTGCCATGCAGTAACAAGCACAAGTGATACAGCTGCACTTTTTAGAAAAAACAGATGCAGGCATGTCCATGGAACAAACCCAAATTCACTCTTAATCCGCAGTTTTTTATTATCTTTGCAGGCTTGATGAAACCGCTCCACAGACACACCCTGCTGTCCGAAAGATTTGACAATCGGCAGGCCGCGCACATATTCAATGGAGGCGCTTGATAAGTTTTCTTGCGCCTGATGCGTAACCGATGCGGTTCGAAAGCTTTCCTGAGCGACACAGTGCAGAGCAAATGCCGATAACAGAATGCCTGCTGCTGAAATGAGCGAAGCCACGGGAGAATAAACTGCGATACAGCAAACAATGGCAATCACTTGAATATAACCGTTTACCACTGCATCAATCATTTTCATTCCCTGAAGCTCCAAAATGGAAAGTTCTGTTGTAATCGCCGCCAATATATCCCCGGCATTATGCTCTGCAAAATACCCCAGCGAAACACGTTTTAGAATATCGCCAATATGAATGCGCTGTTTTGCTGCCGCTTCATAGCCAATGCTTTCCTGAAATTTATTCTTCCAATAGGAAAAAAGAAATCTCAACAGAATAAGGAGCACAATTCCAAATAGGCAAATCCAAATGAGGTTTTTATCGGCTGTTTTTTCTCCGTAGCTATCTTTTATGATCAAGTCCAGCGCCCATGCTGCCAGTAAAACCGGCCCGGCGGTAAATCCCGCTGTTAAAAAAGAACATACAAAGCCTAAGTACAATCTGAATCTATACTCATTTGCCCATCTCATAATTCGATTAATTGTTTTAAACATATGTGGTTGCCTCCTTCCCTGAAATCATTAGGTCAGGAGCTCCAACAGCCCAAGTTTTGGCTCCGACATGGGCCTGCCACATACTGCGATACAGCGGACAGCGATTCAGAAGCTCTGCCTGTGTACCTGTATCCACAATTGTACCCTTTTGAAGAACTACAATTTGATCTGCATTTTGGATAGTAGACAGACGATGTGCTATTACCAGCAGCGTCTTTCCCTTGGACAACGCCATGATGGAGCGCTGCAGCTTATCTTCATTTTCAGGATCCGTAAATGCCGTGGCTTCATCCAGAATAACAATAGGAGCGTTTTTTAAAATAGCACGGGCGATGGAAATACGTTGTCTTTCACCGCCTGACAGTAGTTTCCCTGCATCGCCGGCAGGAGTCTCCCATCCCCTATCCAATCGTTCTACAAATTCATTGCACTGCGCTGCCTTGGCGGCGGACAGTACCTCCGTATCAGCAGCACCCGGACGGCCTATACGAATATTGTCTTTTAAGGAACAGTCGAATAAGAAATTGTCCTGCGTGACAAAACTGATCAATTCCGAAAGCTGTCTCAGCGGTATTTGCCGAATGTCCTTTCCCCCAATCTCAATCGAACCTTCACTGACATCCCAAAACCGCGCAATTAATTTGGCAATCGTAGACTTCCCTCCACCTGAAGGGCCTACCAGTGCGGTAAAGCTTCCTTTCTGTAAATCTAAATTTATCTTTTTCAAGATGTTACTCTTTTGGTCACCTGTATAAGAAAAGCTTACGTTTTTAATTCTGACAGCTGTATCATCAATGGGAACTCTTGTTTTTTCTTCTGAAAGCTCCGGTAAATGCAGTATTTCGTTTGCATCATTCACCGAGAATGCCATTCCTTTTATTTCCTCGATAAACTGCATTACTTTCATCAGTGGTCCTACGATACCCAAAGCCAGCAAAAGACATAAGACAAATCTCTGCGGCGTGAGAGTTCCGTTAAAATACAGAGCAATTCCGACGGGAAGAGTGCCCAGCAATGTCGTAGGCAAAATAGACAAACCTAAATTCATTTCTTTCCATGTGCTTTGGAACCAAGCCATTGTAAAATCCTTAAAAGAGCTTACCGCTCCGACAAATTTTCCATAAGAGTCTGTTGTCTGGTTAAAGGTTTTGACAACTTCAATACCCTCTACATACTCCACGATCACGCTGTTTACCGTGTCGTTTGCAGTCATATAGTCGGCGTATTGTTTGTCATAGGACTTCATTCCAATCAAGATGGGAATGGCCGCCAATGGAACAGTTACTAAAGATGCCAGCCCCATACGCCAGTCAAGAACAAAAATCATGGCAATTACCGCAAGAGCTAAAAGCAGGTTTGAAGTAAGTTCCGGAATTAAATGTGCCAATGGCGGCTCAATGCTTTCCACGCGATCCATAATAATATTTTTGATATTACCAATTGACCTGTTCTGTACAACTCCCAACGGAGCACGCATCAGACGATCAGCGATTTTTTCACGGATACTTTCCAAAATGGTATATGCCGCTGTATGGGAAAGTGAGGTGGAAATTCCATAGCATATAATTTTTACTGCATACCCGGCAAAACAAATACCGCTCCACCACAGTATAGAATGCCAGGCAGCATTTTTTTCAATAAATAATTTTATTATCTGATAAATGCCCAAATAAGGTATAAGGCCTCCGGCCACACTGAAAACCGCACATAACACGGAAGCGCTCAGTTTCTCTTTGCATTCAGATGCAAAGCCGAGCAGTACCTTCCACCAAGGGTTGTCTTTTCGTACCATGATGATACCTCCTGCAAAAGGCCGACTAACCCTGTTAGCCGGCCATCTTAAAATGCAAAGCCTATCTTCTTTTATAGACTTCGGTTATTGTTCCATCCACAAGCCGGAGAACTCTCGAGCACGTTTCCTGAATTAACTCCTTATCATGCGTTATGATAAAAACGATTTTACTTTCGGCTAACCTTTTCATCATCCGGCTTACCACCAGCATATTGGAATAATCCAGTCCGCTGGTTGGCTCATCAAATACGATGATATCCCGATCAGACAGCATGGCAACCGCAATGGCCAATCTTTGCATCTGACCGCCCGACAAAGTCATGGGATGCTTGTCCATAAACTGATTCAGGTCAAGCTCTGTCAGTATCTCCGCTATCTTATCTTCAGATACAGTATGGTTCAGAAGCTGAAATTCCTGCTTCACACTTTCTGCAAAAAGCTGATGCGCAACGTCCTGCATAATCATATAGCATAAGCCGCGCCGCTTCTTATGGTTGTAAGTTTTATTCTGATAAGTAACCGTTCCGCCTGATTCCTTTACCAGCCCACATAAACAGCGCATAAAGGTGGATTTTCCGGCGCCATTCGTCCCTGTAACAGCAATAATATCCCCCTTGTCAGCAGACAGTGTTATTTGTTTTAAAATCTGTCTTTTTTTATAGCAGCAGGTAAGATTCGCAATTGTCAGGATACTGTCTGTAGTCTTGGATTTATGGTGCAGCAAAGCGGACATATCAATGGGTTGAAATGTTCTGAGCCCCAATTCACGCCGCCGGGAATCGGATATATTTATAAAATCCTCATGGGAACAAATAAACTTAATATTGCCATCCTTTAAGTATACAGCCCGATCCAATAAATCCATTAAATAGTACAGTCTGTGTTCCGCGATGAGAATGGTCTTTCCCTGAGACTTCAGCTTTGAAAGAACCTCATGAATACGCTCAATTCCTTGTTCATCAATATTTGCGGAGGGTTCGTCAAAAACATAGATTTGCGGGTCGGTTGCATAGACCGAGGCAATCGCCAAGGATTGTTTCTCCCCACCGGAAAGCTCAAACACCCCCCTATTTAGCAGCTTTTCGATTTCAAGCTCCTGTGTCACATCATTTACCCTAGTTCTAATTTTGACTGGAGCAGTTCCCATATTTTCCAGCCCAAAGGCCAGTTCGCTGTCTGTATCCAGATTAAAAAACTGCGTTTTAGGGTTTTGAAAAATAGAACCTACATGCTCTGCAATCTGATAAGTCTTTAAACTACTGGTATCCTGCTCAGAAAGAAGCACTGTGCCGCTGAATTCACCTTCTGCAAAGTGGGGAATTAATCCGTTGATCAATTTTGTCATGGTTGTTTTTCCGCAGCCGCTTTTCCCGCAGAGCAAAATAAACTCTCCGGGCTGTATATCAAGTGCAACATGAGAAAGCTGCTTCTTATTTTGTTGTTTATATGCAAATGATACATCATCAATTTGGATCATAGTCATCCCCCCTATAGAAACATTTTTGTGATAGTCCACCCAAACAGCCCCACGGAAGCCGCCATAATAAAAATATCAAGGCCGCTCAGATGAAGTTCAATGGCACAGGTTTTCGGAACAGGATTATCAATTCCGCGTGCGGTGATCGCCTGACTCAACTCGTCTGCGGTATTGGATGCGGTAATCATCAGCGGTACATATACATATTCAATTTTTTTAGCAATTCCTTTTACATCTCGCATTTTCATCGCATCGGAAATTGCCTGCCGTTCTTCTGAAAGTGCCGGAAAATAACGAATGGTAATCGTCAGCGGAATAATCAGCGTTTGGGGGATGTGTAGTTTTTGTAACGTAAACATCAGCAAACGAATTGAAGTCGTTTGCACCAAAATCCCCCCTGCCAGAAAGCATGGAAGGAGTTTGCGAAACGTAACGGCAACAATGTTAAAGTTTGCGGCAATCATCGTTGGGAGGATTGGCAACAACCCATATTTTACTGTACTTAATGCTATGTAGATGATTGCCCCCTTCAGTGCCGTTTTGGGAATTCCAAGTCCAACCGTAATCAGCATCAGCACAATCAGAATAGATGCCTCTGCCAAATAGCTGGTATTAGTGAAAATAAAAACGCTGACCGCAATAAGCAAGAGCATTTTTGTTCGTGGGTCTAAAGAGATAACCCCTTTTGGAATTGCGCCCATTAAATAATGCCCGCCTTTTCAAAATGCTTTTTGAAAAGGGCTTTGCCGATAAAGCCTCCGATCAATCCCCCAACAAAGGCAACAGCAATAAATCCAAACAGTGAACCCATGGAAATCATCTTTTGCATAGTGGCAACATAGGCGGGGTCCATGCCCATTTTGATGATGGAATCAACATAACTGTCCTGAAACAACCACATGGGAAGCGGGGAGCCGATAAATCCGGTGGCAAGAATTCCGCAGGAAACCAATGCGCTTTTTGTCGTTTGATATCCTAATACACCACGAGCAATTTCAGCGACAATTCCGGCAATTGCAAAGGATAAGATAATTGTCCATGTGCATTCTCCAATAGCAAAATAGATAATACCATTGATTAGGGCAACCAAAAGAGCGGTTCCCTTTTTCGGCACCTTTGCCGCCAGCAGCATATAAATCGTTCCGCATACGACACCGCATATTGCAGGCCACAAAAGCCAAATGATCGGCGAAGCCATGGACGGTACCATAACGATGAATGAAAGGATCATGTAGATGGCTGAAAACACGCCGATATTCACCAGATCCTTTACCTTTAAGCTTTTTTCTTCCATGATAATTTCTCCTTGAAAATATATTTTCCAACAGTTTTCATGCAGCAGCATAAAACTGGGTGGAATCTGTAGGTAAACAATTTTAGTTAGTGTTAACTAACCTGCAAAACATAGAAAATCGGGTCTAAGCCCGATTCCCAAAATATAACACAATTTATTCACTTTTATGGATTCATAATTTTTTCCCAGCCGAAATTCATTGCATCAGCCATTAAATCTATAAACGTAAGTGCTTTTTCATACGGATAGCCGTGTGTAACAATCTCAAACAAAGGGGTCAGTGCAGTACTGTATAAAATATGAAGCTGCTCATCGTTAAACTCGCGTATATGAATTCCTTGTTTTTTCAGTGCTTCAATTAACCGCTTTGCTCCTTCTACTTCCAACATTACTAAATCATGTCGAATCGTTTCATATTTTGTACCGGCAGAACGGTTAAACATCAGTTGAAATTCGTCAAAATGTTTATAGATATAGTCCAATACTTCACGGTTCCCACTGTCCGAAGCTGCTCTGAAAGTGTCAAAATTATTATTTGCAACCTGCCGGATAGCGACATCGGTCAATTCAATATCACGCCGATAATATTCCTTTAGCGTCGTCTCAACCAACGCCTCAAACATAGCTTCTTTCGTTGAAAAATGCTTATACAGCCCTCCCGCTGTAATCCCAGCTTGAGCTGCAATTTTACGCATAGAGGCTTTCTCGAAGCCCTGCTCCAAAAATTCTCTTTTGGCGCTGGTCACAACCCTTTTATGTGTGTCTGTTTTATCACGTGGCATAATATGCTCCATAGAAAAATAAGATTACACCGTTCACTTATAAGATAACAAATTTTTTTTTCGTTGTCAAGTGTTACCTGCACCTATTATTAGTGGCAATCACAGCAGGAACCGTCCTTCGCCAGAGTATGCTGCGAAAGTTTATCTGGGGAATTGTGTTTTTTTGTACAACGAAAACATGCTATGGAACCTATATTCCAGATTTCAACAGTATGGTAAATAGCATGCAGCTTCTTCTCCAAATTTGATTTTGTCAGAAACGGCGGGGTAAAATAACCTTTGGGAACATAGATATGATTAATAAACCAATCTGTCCTTTTAACTTCTTCTTTAATGTAAAAACAGCCAATGAAGCTGCCGCCGTCTTTTAACACACGTGAAGTTTCACGGAAAGCCGCTTCTTTATCGGGGAATGCGTGAAAACCATTCATAGACAGTACCATATCAAATGACGCATCCTGAAAAGGCAGGTTTCCCACATCGCCCTGCAAGCAAGTGACATTGTTTATCTCTGCACTCTGAAACTTCTGATGTGCTAAATTCATCATATCCTCGGAGTAATCCATGCAGGTAATCTGCGCGTTTTTCATGTGCTGATATTTGGGAGCCGTAAACAGTGCTGTTCCAACCGGGATATCCAGCATCTTTCCGTCGAAATCGTCGGGGATCCAATTCAGCAATTTGCCCGCGTAGGCTGTGTCGGGAAATCCCCATACAAGCTTGCAGGCAAGCTTTGCCCATAATTTTTTTGTAGACAGCAGACTGTCATAGGATTTTGCACCGTGCTTGTAACCGTGGTGTACTTTTTCCTGCCGATTCATATTTTTTCCTCCTGCTCCTTATGAGCTTCCACATACGTTAATGGAAAGTCAGATTTTAATACTTGCTTTTTGTCTATAGTAAATCTATTTTGAATTAGAAAGTCGCAGTATTCTTGTTCCGTCCATTTGTGGTACACTTTGAATCCGAATCGTTTCATCAGGGCAGCTTTTACTATACCGATTTTATCGTTATCGGCGTGAGTAAATGTCGGAGCGATCAAAATTCCATCATTTTTCAAAACACGTCGGATATTTTTCAGAGCCAGTTCCGGATCCGGCATTATATGGAGCGCATTAGAAATGATTACACAGTCGAAGCTCTCATCTTCATAAGATAATTTGCAGGCATCCTGTACCGAAAAGTTTACAGTTTCCGGCACTCTTTTCTTTTTTGCCGCTGCTATCATCTGAGGAGAGAAATCAGTTGCTTCAATATAATGGGCTTTGTCTGCAATAGCTAAAGAAATCAATCCTGTTCCGGTTGCAAGTTCCAAAACATCCATACTTCTTGTTAATCTTGTGAGAATCAAATGATACATTTCGCTGTAAGTGTTTTTATCTTTTTTCATAAAAGTATCGTACAACCTGGAAAAACGGTTCCAAAATCTTTGATTTGTCTTATCTTCCATCTTCAACGCTCCTATTCTCGCGGTAAATACAGCTCCAGTGAATCCATTGCAGGAGTAGCAATCTTTGCCCGCTTTTTTAGCTGATCAAAGAAATCGTTCAGTGCCTGCTTTTCCTTCTTCATATTGGTTAGTCACAACTAACCAACATGACTTAAAATGACTTAAAAATCCCCAATATGGCGGATTTTTTAATGTAACTTGCGCCTTTTATTACATTATAAATCAATATTTTCAACTGTCAAGCGCACTTATTTATACATATTTTAGGCTTTGTTTAATTTCTCAATGAACTGCTCTATTGAAACATATTTACTCAATTCTCTTTAAATTATCTGAAATATAAGTTTTCCAATGTTTTACGAGCAAGTTGCAATCACGTTATCATATTGGAATCATTTTAATAACTAATTTGTTTAAATTCAGGTGAATTTAAAGTATTATAACCTTCAGACAAAAACCTTAAATACCCTTTTCCATCAATTGTATTGATTCTTTCTATTTGCTCCAAGGTAAGAGCTAAATCATATAAAAATCAAGTACGGTACCGTCAAAAAAATTCACCCGATAATTAGGATCTAGTTTAATAAAATAAACCCGGCTGCAAGCCCGCCAATACCAGCTCCTATAATAATTACTGATTTTTTCATATTGTGGCCTCAAAATTATAATATTCTAGAAAACTAACACCCATAGATAATTTTAGTTTGCATTAAATAAGCTAAAACCTTCCATTTAGCTTTAATTATAATCCTTTGGAGTACCCCAATATTCAAATTTATTATAATCCCGATTTGTCGAGTCAAAATAGATCCAAATCGGTGCATTTTCGAGTTGCGGATATTCCATAAAAAACTCAGAATCCCCATACCTTATAGCTTCCAGAGCCAAAGGTAATTCACGTCTAAAAATAGCATCACGCACAGCGGTGATTGCAGGACCGAACTGACCAACATAAACGTACACATAAAGTAAAGGCTTCTCTTCATAAATTTGCCATTCAGCAAGTACTTCATCTCTCATTTCACTTATTTCATCATATGCGTACTCAAGCCCTATCGTTAGAAAAAGGTCGGCAGTTATATCGGAATGTGTTAACGTATATTTTCGTCCTATTATGGGTTCTGTAGTTGTTGCCCCAGGTCCGTACTTAACATACAGCTTTTCAGGATTTAATCTTACCATTTACAACACCTCACTAATTATAATAATACACATCGTATTTCTTAATGATATATTACTCTGGCAAAGATTATTTGCTACAGCAATATTTGTAGCGATTGTTTGGGACAATCACGATAAGGCTTAAAAAACGAGATTCATACATAATTTATTTGTTTATTTGCTTTTGTTGAATATTTGTATCCATCCTAAAGATGTGCTCACGTTTCGGACTATGTTCTTCTTTAACTAATTTAAGTAAATAGTCTTGTTGATATTCATTTTGGTATGGCAACACTTTTTCGTACAAAAATTATAGTTTCGATGCTTTAAATTCCTTCGGGCTAAGGTAGCCTAAGGAACTATGGATACGAAAATTATTGAACCAATTTATGTAGTCTGAAAGCTCCATTTTCGCTCACAACGGCTGCATATTCGTGATGTTCATTGAACCGGCGATTCAGTAAATTCGGTATTTCAGCCTCGTTGACAAAACCTTTATGAACCTTGAATTATAAAGAATAAGTTAATAATGAAAAGAAAACCGGTGCCTTATAATTCGGTAAGGCACGGTTTTTATGAGAAATTTTATATTGAGAAAAGTGCGTTGTAGTTTCGCACACTGGCGTTACGTCCTTCTTCCGTCAGCTTTGCCAATCCGTCGGAAAGCTGAACATAACCGTCCTGCTCCAAGGAGCGGATCATCTTTGCAGTATAGGCATTTTCCCAGTGCAATTGAGCTGGAATGCCATCCATCCCGCATTCTGACGTCTCTTCCTCGCTGTCCGCATGATTATATAAATGGAACAGCAACGTCATTTTGGCAAACTCCAGCTTTTGCTTTCTGCGCCGGAGCAACGAGCTGATTAAGCCCCTGCGGGGGACAAACACAAACACCAGCAGGAAAACCAGTCCGGTCACCACCGCCATGCTTCCAGCAATGGAAACATCCAGAATTGCCGCCGCCTGATAACCGAGAATGCCGTTTATCGCTCCGATGATTCCGCTTAAAATCAGCATCCGCTTTAGTTCATCCGTCAGCAGGTATGCCGTCACCGGAGGGCCAATCATAAAGGCAACCACCAGCACCGAGCCGACTGCCTGAAACGCACCCACCGTGGTTAAAGACACCAGCGTCATAAGACCGTAGTGTATTAATGCAGGGGAAAACCCCAGCGCGGCGGCCAGCATAGGATCAAAGGTTGTCACCTTGAGTTCTTTAAAGAAGATGATAATGGCTGCCAGATTGATGAGCAGCAGAATTCCTGTCGTATAAATCGCTTTGGCACCGATGTCCACGCCGCCGATTACCATACGGTCAAAGGGCGCAAAGGCCAGCTCGCCCAAAAGTACCAAATCAGTGTCCAAGTGTACCGAACCAGCATAGCGGGTAATCAGGATAATAGCGATGGAAAAGAGCAATGGAAAAACCACGCCGATAGCAGCATCCTTCGCTAAAAGCTGTGTCCTGATAAGCATTTCTGTCAGCCAGACTGTCACCACGCCCATAAGCGCCGCCCCGGCGATCAGCAGCGGCGAGGAGAGGTTATGGGTCACGAAAAAGGCGAGCACGATTCCTAAGAGAATCGTATGAGTAATGGAGTCCGACATCATTGACATTTTACGAAGTACCAGAAATGCTCCGGGAAGGGCGCAGGCCACTGCGACAATAACAGCGATGATTTGAATTTCAATTTGTGGAGACATCCGTCTCGCCCCCTTCCATTTTATACAAAATCCTATTTTTTCTGCGCTGATAGATCCGGTGTAATACGCCGCGGCCGGGTGCAAACAGAACGCTGACAATCACAATCAAACTGACGCAGACTACAATGGCCGGGCCGGTGGGGAGCTTTGGCACAAGAGAGCTGGCGGCAGTCCCCGCAATGCCTGAAACAGCTCCGAATAAGGCCGAGAACGTTACCATCACCCACAGCTTATTTGTCCACTGGCGCGCGGCGACCGCAGGCGTAATGAGCATGGCGCTCATGAGGATCACCCCCACTGTCTGTAAACCGATGATGATAGCCAGTACAATCATAAAGGACAGGAGCAGGTTCAGCTTTTTCGGAGAGAAGCCAAGACTCTGGGCAAAGCCCGCATCAAAGGTAAACAGTTTAAATTCCTTCCAAAAGAGCAGCACCAGCGCCAGCAGAATCAGCCCGCAGATTATCATGAGGAAAATATCCTGCTGCAGGAGGGTGGACGCCTGACCAAAGATAAAGCGCTTGAGCCCCGCCTGATTGGAATTGGGGATTTTCTGCACATAGGTGAGCAGCACCAGTCCCAACCCGAAGAATACAGACATCACCAGCGCCAGCGCGCTGTCAAACTTCACCCGAGTATGCCGTACAACACCGACAATAAACAGCGTTGCCAGCAGACCGGAGAGGAGCGCGCCCAAAAGCAAAACCTCCGTGTTTTTATTATTCAGCAGAACAAAGGCCATCACCATGCCGGGTAGGGCGGAGTGGGATACCCCGTCCCCCAGCAGGCTCTGCTTGCGCAGAACGGCAAAGCTGCCCAGCACCCCGCTGATTAAGCCTAAAAGGGCAGAACCGAGAGCAACCGTCTGAAAGGTATAGTCGGAAAATAAGGCAAGCACACTGTTCATATCACACCACGCTCCGTAGGAGCACGCTGGAGCTGTGATAAGTCTTTTTCAGATTTTCCTCATGAAATACTTCTTCCACAGGCCCGCTGGCAACAACGCGCAAATTGATGAGGGTTACCCAATCAAAATAATCGGGTACCGTCTGCAAGTCATGATGGACGACTACAACAGTTTTACCCTGCTCCTTCAAGTCTTTCAGCAGCGCAACAATGGCCCGTTCCGTCTGGGCATCCACTCCCTTGAAGGGTTCATCCATAAAATAGACCTCCGCCTCCTGTGCCAGCGCGCGGGCAAGGAACACCCGCTGCTGCTGTCCGCCGGAGAGCTGACTGATCTGCCGGGCAGCATAATCCTGCATGCCAACTTTTTGAAGCGTCTGTTTCGTCAGTTCGATATCCGCTTTGCGGGGACGGCGAACCCAGCCCAGCTTGCCATAGCAGCCCATGAGCACCACATCCTGTACCGTGGCCGGGAAGTCCCAATCCACGCTGCCGCTCTGGGGCACATAGCCAATTCGATTTTTCAATGTGCGAATATCACCGCTTCCATCCAGAAAGCACACCGCTCCGGTGACAGGCTTAAGTAACCCCAGCATCGCTTTAATCAGCGTTGTTTTCCCGGCTCCATTGGGGCCGACTACCGCCATCAGCTGCCCTTTGGGGATTTTCAGGTCAATATCCCAAAGGACGGGCTTGGCGTCATAAGCAACGGTGAGGTCTTCCACCTCCACCGCGTAATTTTGCTGTTTCTCCATTTGCGTACCTTCCGTCATTGTAAAGCCTCTACAATTGTATCAATATTGGCTTTGACGGTCAGAATGTAGGTACCGGCACCAGAATCCGCATCGCCCAGCGAGTCGGAGTAAAGCTCCCCACCAATGGCCACGTCAAAGTCCCTTGCTTTTACCGCCGCTTGCAGCGCTTCGATAGTCTTAGGCGGTACGGAGGATTCTACAAAGATGGCCTTAATCTGCCGTTCCACAATAAAATTGGCCAGATCGCTGACATCGGCTGTTCCGGCTTCCGCATCGGTGCTGATGCCCTGCAGGCCCCGCACCTCAAAGCCATAAGCCTTGCCGAAATACTGGAACGCGTCGTGCGCTGTAACCAGCACGCGCTGTTCCTCCGGCAGCTCCGCCGACCGGTTTCGGATGTATGTATCTGTTTCCTCCAGTTCCTTCAGATAGGAATCTAAATTGGCTTCATAATCCGATTTTCCATCCGGATCAGCTTCGGATAATCCTGATGCCACCGTTTTGGCTGCCGCTTCCCACAGGGAGACATCAAACCAGATGTGAGGATCATGAACGGAGCTGTCGTCTTCCCATGCCAAAAGCTTGGATTCATCCAAACCTTCTTCAATGCAAATGACAGTCGGCCCTTGAGCGGAGAGATTTTTAAATATTTCCCCCATTTTGCCTTCCAGATGCAGGCCGTTGTATATGACAACATCCGCCTTCTGCATTAGGGAAACGTCGCCCGCACTGGCCTGATACAGGTGGGGGTCGATGCCGGGTCCCATCAGGCCGTCCACTGTAACCCGTGCTCCGCCGATTACCATAGATAAGTCGGCCAGCATGGTAGTTGTAGCGACAATGTTCAATTTATCATCTTCCACAGAATCCATATTTGCTGCGGGAGCCGAGCAGCCTGCAAGCAGCAAGGATAAACTCAGGGCCGCACCTAAAATACCTTTAATTTTGTGATTCATGAGAAACCTCCTAAATAATATATTTGGTGTTATAGCCCCTCCGTCTGATCCACATAGATTTGACAAGCGGCTTTATAACTGATCTGAACATGCTTACCCTCCATGTCAAGCGTAAGCGGCCCTTCATAGGCCGCGGCTTCCATAATACAGACGGAACTTCCAATTACAATCCCGCTTTGCTGGAGATAATCCAGCAATTCTTTTTCTTCGGTCACCCTTCGGATATGAGAAGTAACGCCGACCGGAAGAAGATTCAGTGGCTGCATCGGTACACGGTCAATCTGTCCGTCCATGCTAGGAATTGCGCTGCCGTGAGGGCAGTATGCCGGATAATTCAAAAATTGATCCAGCCGGGTTATTAGTCGCGTGGGCGTAATATGCTCTAAAAGCTCCGCATCCTCATGGGCTTCGCTCCAGGAATAACCAAGATGCCGCATCAGAAACACCTCCCAAAGGCGGTGCCCTCGCACCAGCGAAATAGCGGTAAGTATACCCTCATCCGTCAGGCGGGAACCCTTGTAGGGCTCATAATGGAGCAATCCTTCCCGTTTCATCTTTTGCAGCATTTCCGTCACGGAGGCGGGTGCAATTTGCAGAGCCTCCGCAATCTGCTTATTGCTCACCATGTTCTCCAGTCCACCAAGTTTATAAATGGCTTTTAAATAATCCTCTTTATTGGGCGTCATGCTATCTTCCTCCGTTTTACGCAAATGCGTGGTGTTTTTCATAGTTTTTCAAAGACTTATCCTGCGAATATTTTCGCAATCGTTCCAACAAGCAGGATAAGAGCAGTAACAATCAAAGTTGGTATCTTGCGGCGAAACAGCCGTCTTGTATAGTCATTCATGATTTTCTCCGTTTGCAATTAATATGCGTTTCTATATTTAGGAATACCTAAACATATTTATACTATATGCCTAAATATTAAAATTTGCAAGTAGTATTCGGAAATCAATTAAATTAGCCATATCAGTCGTTAGGGGCGGGAAACACCGTTTCCCATGACTAATTTATGAAGAGAGAGCATAAAAAGTGTTACAAATGCACCTCTCAAAATTCTTGCATTGAGGACGAATGCTTATGAACAAGTCCACAGAAAACGAATTCCATACTGTTCGCGGATATTAACGGAAACAGCTTTGCCAGCCGGAATTCCCACACCGGGATTATCTATGATAAAGAAACAGAGCTGGACACCATGGTTTTCGCAAGCGTAATATCAATTGACGATATACTGGTTGTCGAAAATAAGGAACCTTCCTTTCAGGAAAAACTGCGCCGTGCGATTGATGCCGCACTGGAGCAAAATCCCACTGGCTTTGAAGCCTTTGGCGCGCCATTCCCCCTGCTTGCCGTTTAGCGGTACGGCATTATTTATGCGATATTCTAAAGCAAGAAACTTGATTTTGGGCCTCCCTGATGGTAAACTAAGTCAGTTAGTTCTGTCTAACTTTTGCTTATCTGTTAGGAGGTGATACAATGCACGATCATATGAAGATACTGAAAAAGCAAGACGATGAAAGAACCGTCTTTATATGCAATCCGCAATATGGAGAGGGTAAAATCGTCGAATACATACCTTCCGAGGGAATCGAAGTTAATTTCTTAGAGTTTCAAATGAATGGCCCCTATACGGCCATACCGGAGTTTGACCGGTCAGACATACTTGAAATTAACTACTGCCTGCATGGCAAGTACGAATGCGAGTTCAAAGATCAGACGGTTATCTATTTGTGCGATGGGGATTTTTCTGTATGGAGCGGAAAAGGTGATGCTGTTGCGGCGGATTCCAGTTATAAACCATACAAAGGCATTTCTATCCGTGTTCCCGTTACGCGCTCGACTATATTCGGATCAAAGTAGCGGAATTGCTGTTGCTGGTTTATTCGGGAGGTTTTACCTATGAGGAAAGCGGGATAAAGCAATATCCTTGAAAATATGTCCAGAGCGCAAAAGATACAAGGGCATATATTGAGGAACATTTTTCGGAACATATGACGATTAACAGTTTGGCAAAACAAAACTGCATTAACGCAAGCCAGTTGATGGAGTGCTTCAAATATATTTACGGCATGACGATTACTGACTTCTTGTTGCACACAAGGATGGCGAAAGCATCGGAGCTACTATTAAATCACGATATAAAGATTGCGGACATATCCCTTTTGGTTGGTTACGCCAACCCCAGCAAGTTTGCTGAAGCCTTTAAGCGCGTCTATGGATCAACGCCTGTAAAGTATCGAAATGATAACGCGCCAAAAATAAAAATGGTATCGAAGTATTTCTAAGGGCAAATAGAGCGGAACACCAATATCCCTTTTGTTATAACTATTGCAGGGTACATTGCAATAGTTATAACAAAAGGGATATTTTTTGTACCCCAAAACTGAAAAGCTGGAGGGATACTATGAATGAAAAATCAATGCGCTTTGCAGATTCTGTAAAGGCAAAAAGCAAATTGCTTGCCGGTTCGGTAGTGCTTGCCATACTAAGCGTGTTTTGTGGGATTGTCCCATACCTCGCCGTGTATAGGCTGCTGCTCTATTTAGCGGAGAACGGCAACCATATTAGCACCATCGTAATGTATGTGGCTGTCGCGGCGGTTGCTTTTCTCATGCAAATACTATTCAATGCTTTTTCTACTTCGCTATCGCATACGGCAGCATTTTCAGTGTTGGAAAAGATACGCCTTGCCATCACCGACAAAATGACACGCATGCCGCTGGGCTATACACAGATGAAAGGAAACGGATATTTCAAAAACTTTATTGTGGATGAAGTTGAACGGTTTGAATACCCGCTTGCTCACGCCATACCGGAAACAACATCCAATGTGCTGCTGCCCATCGCGGTGGTTGTTATGTTGGCCTTTATGGATTGGCGCATGGCGCTGGCGGCGGCACTGCCCGCAGTAATAACGCTCCTCTTGTACTTGCCCGGATATATGAGCATTATGAATGAGTTTTCAAACACATACTATCTCACGCTCGACAACATGAACAGTAAGGTTATCGAGTACATATGCGGCATTAAAGAAATCAAAATATTTGGCCGCGACAAGGACGCATATTCACAGTATGAGGCATCCATAGACCAGTACGAAAGCTCAACACTACGGCTTTACAAAAAAATGTGGCGTATATCCTCGCCCGCTCTCGTACTACTATCGTCCATTTTGGTTAGTGTTTTGGGTGTCGGCGGGATTCTGTTTTGCAAGGGCGAAATAAGCGTTAGCCTGTATCTGCTGACCATCTTTCTTTCTTTGGGCGTAGGCGCACCGCTCTTGAAATTCATCGAATATATGGACAACTTTTTCCATATCAAAAACGGCAAACGCTTGGTGAACGACATCATGGCTGAGCCGGAGCTTCCGCAGGTAGACCGGATGCGCGTTGAACTAAACGGACATGAGATTGTTTTCCGCGATGTGTCCTTTGCCTATGATAAAGAAATGGTATTGAATGATATAAATCTTGTTTTTCCAGAGGGGCAAAAGACCGCGTTAATCGGGTCATCCGGCTCCGGCAAGTCCACTGTTGCAAATCTTATTGCAAGGTTTTGGGATGTGTGCGGGAGCATCACGCTGGGTGGTATTGATATTCGGGAAATACCGCTTAATCAGCTCATGGAGAACATCAATTACGTTACGCAGGACACTTTTCTTTTCAATATGTCTATCCGTGAGAATATCCGCCTGGGAAAGCCAGATGCCACAGAATGGGAAGTTTTTGCAGCCGCGAAAGCTGCGCAATGCGAGGAGTTTATTTTAACGCTGGAAAATGGATATGACACGATTGCGGGTGATGCCGGGGCGAAGCTCTCCGGCGCCATCCTGCGGGACGCGCCTCTTCTGATTCTTGATGAAGCGACTGCCTATGCCGACATGGAGAATCAACAGAAAATCCAAGAATCCCTACGGGCACTGTGCAAAAATAAAACGCTTATTATCATTGCACACCGACTATCAACCGTTGTTGATTGCGACCAGATTGTTCTAATCGAAAACGGAAATGTCAAAGACACCGGGACGCATGAGAGCTTGCTAAAAAGCTCCGGGTTATATCAAAAAATGTGGAGTACCTACTGTGAAAGCAGTAATTGGAGTGTTAGCAAAGATTGCGAGGTGGGAAAATACTGAACACGGTAAAAGAACTACTGCGAATGGCAAAGAACCGTTCCAAACAACTAAAGCTGTCGCTGGTACTTAGTGTTCTTGACAGTATGCTTATTGTTGTGCCTATTCTTGTGGCATTTCAAATTATTGGTTCGATCACCCAAATCAACCCGGAGGCAAGTGCCCCGCTCACTACGGATAAGGTGATTTAGTATGTCATTATCATGGTTGTTTGCCTCTTGGTGAGAATTGTCTTGCGGTATAGCATATCTGTCTTGCGCTCCGGGGCTGGTTATGAAGTGTTATGCGAACAGCGCAAATTATTGGGTTCAGAATTGCGAAAAATATCTATGGGCTTTTTCAATCAAAAAACGCTGGGTGACTTGGTTTCAACCATTACAACAGACGCCAGCTTTATTGAGCTTTACGGTATCGGTGTTTTGGAGAAGATAACGAATGGGGCGTTGTCCGTAATCATCGGCATAATCCTTTTGGCTGTGTTTGATTACCGCATTGCCCTACTCGTCGGTCTGCTGATGATACCCATTTATTTTATATTCAAATGGGTTTCCACCCTGCAAGACCGCCTCAATATGAACAGGCAGGATCAGCTTGGCGTTGTGACTGAGGATGCGGTGGAGTACATAAAGGGGCTGCACGTTTTGAAAACCTACAATATGACGAATAAGCAGTTTTTCAAGACAAAGGTTTCTTTTGCGCGGCTGAAAGAGATGATGTTGAAGTTGAAATTAAGCCATGTTCCGCCGCTCTCTCTAATCCAAGCTGGTTTTCGCATTATTACAATCGTAATTATTCTGTTGGCCGCAATTTTCACCGCCACCAGACAACTATCATTTCAATCTGCTGTTGTTTTGATGATTAGCTCGTTCAGCCTGTTTACGGCAGTTGAGGCGATGGGGATTTACAGCGCATTCATTCGCCTGACGCAGATTGCCGTCGACCGGCTCAATCAGATTAAAGACATCCCCAAAATGGATGTAGCCTGGGGCCGCGAAACGCCCAACAGGGCAAGCCGAACGCCAGTATGAATACCGTAGTAGAGGCCGCAAAGCGGGCGGGCTGCCATGTCTTCATTACGCAAATGCAGGATGGCTATAACACAATGGTTGGCGAGGGCGGCGCAATGCTTTCCGGCGGGGAGCGGCAGCGCATTTCCATCGCGCGGGCACTGACGAAAGACGCGCCTATCGTACTGCTGGACGAAGTGACCGCCAATATTGATGTAGAAAATGAGCAGAGCATACAAGCGGCGCTGCAAGAGCTATTACAGGATCGCACCGTCATTATGATAGCGCATAAGCTGTCCACACTTCAAAATGTCGATCAGATTCTTGTGTTGCAGGAGGGGCGAACATCTCAACGGGGCCGCCACACGGAGCTTGCAACGCAAGAGGGCTTATATAAAACATTGTGGGATATGCAACACCAAACAAGCAAATGGATGTTTTAGGCTTCTAATGCCCAAAATAAAAATTCGATTGAAGTATTTTTAAGCGCGATTAGAGCGGAAGAACATTCACAATACCACTAAAACTAAGTTAAATAAGGCTAACCTTGCGTTGCTGCGTCAATTCATCTTACAGGAGGATCAGAATGAAGATAAACCGAGTGATTGCCATTGTGATGTCGTTGGCACTTCTTCTGTGCTTTTCGGCGTGTAATAATAGCAATCCAGCATCCGCGACGCGCAAAAGGTAGAACTGGTGACAAGCGAAAATGGCGACTACACCGCGCTTGGCGCGTGTGATATGGAGGATATGAACTTTGCGAACTATTTGCCGAATGTCTTTGACACGCTGCTTGAATATGAAAACGGCGAGATTAACCCCCTACTAGCTGAATCTTGGGAAATCTAATTTGAGCCTCTTTATTATATTGATTCTCAATAAATTATCTAAAATATAGGTTTTTGAATGTTTTTACAAGCAAATTGCAAGCATGCTGCTTATATCGCGATCTTATTTTTATTTATTAGCACAAAATAATTAACCGTCTTAGAACTGACGCTTACAACGTTTCGATTTTGATTGCATTTTGTGCGGCATCCCAAAGTACATTAAATCCCAAGACATCTCCCAAATCACGCAGTTTGAAATAGTTGCTGCCTGAAATATTATACGCGGTAAGACCGGCCACTTTGCCATCAACATATATTTTTGATGACGAGAGGAGGGCGTTTTTAGTTACTGCAGACTTCAGCGGAGAGAGTTCGCCCCCGGTTGTTGTGTAAGCCTTTTTCGTTAAAAGGTCAATCGCATTCTTTTCCTTGTCCCAGGAAACCTCAAATTGGCTTCTGGTACCATTGACTGACATTGCAATATCACGAAGCTTAAAGTAATTGCTCCCATTGATATTATAAGCTTCAAACCCTATCTCCTTGCCATTCACCAATACCTTTGACTTAGTCGGCACAGCCTGTGCCGAGGCTGTCGTATCTGATGGGACGCTAAGTTTCTGATCACCTAAATTGATCGAAACTTTAGTCGGTTTCGAATGCTCTTCATAAGTCCCTTCGTAATCCCCCCAAATCCATAAACTGCCGTCTTTCTGTAATGCCAACAGGTGTTGATTCCCAGCCGTAACGGCAACAACGTCACTTAGGGAATCTACGCTCACAGGAGAGGGCGAATATCCAACATCCTCCGATGATGATCCGTTACCAAACTGGCCATATCCATTGTCACCCCAGACCTGAATGGTTCCATCCGAAAGGAGTGCCGTTGAATAACTGCAGCCTGCAGAAACCGCAACAACCCCTTTCATACTGTCAATCTGAGCAGGCATATTAGTATAACCCATCTCGGATCTTGCAAGTTCTCCCAAAACATTATAACCCCATCCCCATACAGTTCCATCCTTTTTCAAAGCCAATGCATGTGTATCACCGGCTGCAACGCATTTAATGTCAGACAGGCCTTGAACTTGTACCGGGGAATATTGGTTCATCGTTGAACCATTTCCGAGCTTGCCATAGTAGTTATCGCCCCAGCCCCATACTGTTCCGTCTTTCTTTACGATGAAAGCGCTATTCATGCCCATTGAAATGGAAACTACATCTTTTAAATTCGGCACCATGACGGGGGTATTCCGCGTCTCTTTTGTACCGTCCCCTGAAATCCAGGTGTCCCAGGACCAAACCGTTCCATCCTTTTTTAGTGCAAGTGAGCCTGCGAGATTGGTAGACACAGCGATAATGTCCGTAAGACCTTCCATTTTCACAGGAGTCACGCTTCTAGCGGCATCTTCGATATCCTTTCCCCAAGACCAAACCGTCCCGTTGTTTTTTAAGGCAATAGCATTATCCCATCCGACGGAGACCGCGATGATATCGTCAATTCCTTCAACCTGTGTTGGTTTTAATTTTGACTTCAGGCCAAAATCAGAGTAGTCATTTGATCCCCAGATCCAAACAGTGCCATCATTTTTTAGAACTGTAGTCATTCCCAGACCGCATGAAATGGAACTTGCAGGGGATTTCTCCAACCCGTAAACAGAATTCGCCACCCCCGTAATGCCCAGGCAACTTGTTATAAGCACCAGCGTTAAACAAAAGGATAATAGACGTTTCTTCATAACTTCCTCCTCAATTTGATTTACATTTTTTATCAGTTGCTATTTCACCATATCATATAATCTTAACATGGTTACAATAGACTGTTCCCGCGTATAGTTGCCTTTCGGTGAAAAAAGATTATTTCCTACCCCGCCCATGATGCCGGCAGTTTGTACTTGTCCGACCTGCTCAGCAGCCCACGATGACACGCTTGCATTGTCGGTAAATGCCATAGATTGACCCGTCAACGGTTTATTAATGGCTTTAGCCAGATTCGAGATCATAACAGCCGCCTGTTCACGGGTTAAAAGGCCATCGGGGTTAAACCTGTTATTGCCGGTGCCGTTTACAATGGAAAGCGCCCCTGCCTTCTGTATATTTACGTCGCCGTTATCGTCGTCAAAGGTTTTGCGCTCAACGATCTCCGCGCCTTTAATTTTCTCATACACCCTGACTGCAAGCGCACAAAAATCAGCACGGGTAATTTGAGCGCCGTAAGATTGATTCAGATCATCGGGAACAAGTTCTAATTTATTCGCCTCTTTTATATCTTCCTTTGCCCAGGAGCTGGGGATATATATCGCCGTATTGCTTTTCACAACATTGTCCATTATTTTTACCGGCGAAGTATGCGGTTTATCATCAAACGAACCTAAGGCCAACTCTCCTGTAGCGTTTGTGCCACAGCCCCAAAGAGTCCCGTCGTTTTTCAGATAAATGGTAAATGCTCCCTTTGCAGTAACCTCAGCGACATCAGCTGCAAGTTTGGCTGGTATATAATTCGATGTTGTGGTTCCGTTACCCAACTGACCGGCATCATTGCTTCCCCATACCCATAAGCTGTTATCTTCCTTAATAACCGCCAGGTGATTGCGTCCATCTATCTTTTTTACACCATCCATTATCTTTGCAGGGGTGAACAGAGATGTTACAATGCTCTGGCTGCCATCATCATACGGATCGAACGCCCATGTTTCAGCTTTCCCAGTAAAGATAAGGCCATCATCATTTTTACCCCATCCCCAAAGGGAGCCATCATTCTTGATCGAATATGCCGATATCCCCGAGGCATAGACACTTTGAACATCATCCATAATTTTTATTGGCGTTTTTATATAAACTGCTCCGGTTTTTACTCCCAGCTCTCCGGAGTAGTTTTCACCCCAGCCCCAGAGTGTGCCGTCATCTTTTAATGCGTAATACGAGTGAATGTTGGCGCTGATCTGCTTAACACCCGACATGATTTGAACCGGCTTTATCGAGTATGCCCACTGCCATACCGTTCCATCGGTTTTTAAAGCGATCCAACGTTCATAAGAGCATGCAACTTCCTTGACCCCGTCCATGATTTTGATCGGAGGATCCGTACCGTCGTGTGTTCTGCCATTTTCATCCGCGCAATCTCCGACCGCCCATAAACTGTTATCTGACGTAATAGCAAAACCACTCCACCAGTCGCCGTATACTCCGATTACGTCATCCAATGCTTTTGTGGGACTCGCTCTCAATTGGGACTGGTCTCCCGCAGTTTCACTAAAGGTTCCCTGGCCCCAATACCACAGACTTCCGTCATTTTTAATTGCATACACACGCCCATTGGCGCTGGCAAGCGTCTCCATAAATTGAGTATCCGTTGCTGCAAAAGAACTAACGGAAAAGGTCAAGAGCATTATAAGAGCAGAAAAGAACAGAACACATACCTTTTTAACCATTTGGTACCACCTCCCAATAAGCTGCTTTTCATTGTTAATGCCTCCGAAACTTTATGATTGATTATTGTCCATGCGGCTTCTTACATTATTTATATCATTTTACTAATTATTTTACCAAACTACAATAGGCATCTGAATAAATAATCCGTGCTTGCAAAAATATATTCTTTTTTCTTGTAAATACGTATAATAGAAAAATGACAGCTAATCTCATAGACTAGCTGTCACCTCATATAACACGAATATATATTTTTCTTATTCCCACTCAATCGTTGACGGTGGCTTGGAGGTAATATCGTAAACGATTCTATTTACGCCTTTTACTTCATTGACGATCCGATTGCTGATTGGAGTTTCAACGGTTTAAGTTGACCGATTTGTTATCGGTTTAGATATTAGAAAATTACTGTATTAGATTTTCTTAGTGTTTTATGAAAGTATATCATAAAGGTTAGTATTTTATCAAGATGCTTTGATCTTAGTTGTTAATATTGATTAATCCTATCCCAATTTCTAATCTTTTGAAATTCAATTATTGTATCATCTTTTAGAATTTCACATTTGCATTCATTATTCTCTTTGAAATAAATTGTTCCATGGTCATTAATAAGTAATTCAATTGACCTCTCATCCTGACCATTGATCAGCTTTGCATTCGTTAATAAATATTCTTCAAACGTAGTTCTTTCTACATATAAAGACACCGTTAACGCTATCAGTATTAAAGCAAAATTTGTAATATTCATTATTGAACCATATCGTTTATCTTGAAATATCAAACTCCCGTCTTTAGGAATTAGCACCATGATTGTTTAAGAGGCGTTTATATATTTACGTTCTGAAACCAGCACATTTACGTGCTTTTTTTATTGTCTGAAACTATTGCATAAATTCCTTTTTTATGGTAAACTAAATGGTGTTAAATGGTGTTAATTCGAGAGGATGAAAAATGGCTTATTTTCTTAAAAAATCTAATTTAAAAAAGGGACTTTACCTGCAGATTTATGAATCTTTTTACAACCACGATAAAAAACAGACGTCTCATCGTTCTTACAAGGCTCTTGGCTATGTAAATGACCTGATCTCTTCCGGCATTGAAGATCCTATTTCCTATTATTCTGAGGTTATCCACGGAATGAACGAACAACTGAATCTCTTAAGGCAAAAAGACCGCGAAAAGCAGATATCCTCTTCGCCTGAAAGACATGTTGGGTACTTGCTCTTAAAAGCTGTCCTCGACAGTCTTCATGTCTCTAACTATCTAGATTTCTTACAGCTCCCAAGGAATTTTCAGTTCCGTATATCCCACCTCATAGAAGCTCTAACTTACTGCCGGGTGACAGAGCCATGCTCTAAAAGCAAGACCTTCCATGAGGTACTCCCTTCCCTCTATGACTCTTATGATCTTTCCTATAACCAGATTTTAGACGGCATTGAATACATTGGCAGTGAGTACGAAAAAATTATTGAGATATTTAATCACCAGATCAATCTGAAATATCCATTTGATACCTCTACGACCTATTTTGACTGTACAAACTTTTATTTTGAAATCGATAAGGAAGATGACTTCAGAAAAAAGGGGCCCTCAAAGGAAAATCGGAAGGATCCCATTGTTGGCCTCGGGCTTCTGCTGGATGCACATCAAATTCCCATTGGAATGAAATTCTACCCTGGAAATGAAAGCGAAAAACCCGTAATCCGGGAAATCATACAAGATCTGAAAAACAGGAATAACATAACCGGCCGGACAATACAAGTCGCAGATAAGGGGCTTAACTGTGCAAACAACATCTTGGCTGCACGCAAAAATGGGGATGGCTATCTATTCTCAAAGTCAGTAAAAATGCTTCCAGAGGCTGAGAAAACATGGCTCCTACTGGAAAACGACTATCAAAACGTTTTGGACAAAAACGGGAAACTCCTTTACAGGCTCAAAGAATGTGTAGATGAATTCCCCTATACATATACAAATGAGAAAGGGAAAAAAGTCACGATAAAGCTTACAGAAAAGAGAGTGGTAACCTTTAATCCCAAACTGGCAAAAAAGAAGCAATACGAAATCAACCGGATGGTCGAAAAAGCCAGAGCGTTAAAAGCTTCTCAGGCGAAAAGAAACGAATTCGGCGAATGCAGTAAATATGTAACCTTTACCCCTACAGATAAAAAAGGGAATTCCATGGATGGAAAAGTTGCTGTTTCCCTCAACAGCAACGCAATCGAGGAGGATTTGAAACTGGCAGGATACAACCTTCTTGTAACTTCTGAGACAGGGATGAAAGCACCTGAAATCTATACTGTCTATCACAACCTCTGGAGGATTGAAGAATCTTTTAAAATGATGAAGTCCTATCTGGATGCAAGGCCTGTATTTCTGCAGAAAACGGATTCGATTTGTGGGCATTTTCTGATCTGCTACCTGTCTGTACTTTTGATCAGAATACTGCAGTTTCGTGTATTTGAGAACCGATACTGCACGGAGAAGCTATTAGACTTTATCAAAGATTTCAGAGTCGTGGAAATCCAGCAGGGCAAGTACATTAACATAACTTCTTCATCAGCATTTATCAAAAGCCTATCCGGCGAGTTATCACTGCCACTTACAAATTATTTTCTGGATAGCTCACAATTAAAAAAGATGCTAAACTTCAAATTCTGAGGTTTAGCACCATTTTTTATATTTCACTCCTAAAGTCAGGTTTTATGAAAGTATATCATAAAGGTTAGTATTTTATCAAGATGCTTTGATCTTAGTTGTTAATATTGATTAATCCTATCCCAATTTCTAATCTTTTGAAATTCAATTATTGTATCATCTTTTAGAATTTCACATTTGCATTCATTATTCTCTTTGAAATAAATTGTTCCATGGTCATTAATAAGTAATTCAATTGACCTCTCATCCTGACCATTGATCAGCTTTGCATTCGTTAATAAATATTCTTCAAACGTAGTTCTTTCTACATATAAAGACACCGTTAACGCTATCAGTATTAAAGCAAAATTTGTAATATTCATTATTGAACCATATCGTTTATCTTGAAATATCAAACTCAGTACAACATAGATTTTAATAAATAGGAGAGTTGCAAATAGCATTCCCCAATATTTTTCATCTACAGAATTGTTTATCCATTTGCCTACATAAGATAAGAGCCCCCATGCTATTGGAATAAAAATGATTATTCTAGCAAACGGCTGCAATCCCTTTAATTCATACTTTCTCAACTTATCCATAATTGAATTAGCGATGAATTCAGAAATTGTTGCTGCAATTTGCTCATAAACAGATGAAGCGAAAACAGCAACTTGAATAATAACGAATATTATTACACCGACTAATAAATATATTTTAATATCATACGGCGTTATTCCAAATTTATCTATAAACGGTAATTGAATTGCTAATGCTCCGGCTATGTAAGAAATAACTATTGATATGTTAATGAAATATAGAAGGCTCTTATACATATATTCATTTTTTTCTCGATATTCCTTTGCATAATCACGCGAAGTACAGCTTTTTAACACTTTTTTTACTTCTTCTCCAACAGCCTTTCCAATAGCGTGACCTAATGCCTCCGCTTCATATTTCTTCTCATCACCCATTTTTTCCCTTTCTACTCTATATGTATTAATCGCATAGACCTCCTACTATCCAATACTTCAAATATAATCTCCGCAGTGAATGTCTTGCAAAATCACAACATCCCGTGACTGTATGTGATCAGCCGTTCCCACAAAATAAAAACGTTCATGAATATGTAAACCACGCCCCACCTGCCAAAAAAGAGTAGCTACTCTCTACTCAAATAATTGCATTGACTAAAAAGGTATATAGTCTTCATCATCTTCTTCTTTATAATCAACTAACTCCATTGCTTCTTTTGTAGTTCTTATTGCTTTAATGTTATCGTTATCATCAAATGCTTTATTGTTAATGGTCAAAGTGAATTTTTTCTCATATAATGTCTTTATTAAAACCAGATCCTTCCCATGGTACTCCTTGTCTTCATAGAAGTTCATATAACTAAATATTTCGATTAAAGCGTTTTTATCTTTTGCAAAAAAAGTCGATTTTTTTAATCCAATTTTATTTTTAATTGCATATATTACAAGGTTTGAATATAATAAAGTACTATCAAATTTAATAATAAACTCATTGTTTACTGCCTTTTGATTTTCAATTAACTGCTGAAATTCATTTATAGTAGATTTTAAGTCATAGTAAGTAGTTTGCTCAGTAACAACTGCTTTTTCTTGTAATAACCTTTGGAACAATCCTGCAAATTGTTCTTTTAGATAGTCTATAATGTCATTACCCGTTTCAAATGGTTGAATTGCATTATTCATTGGTAACGCTTGAATTTCTTCAATAAATTCATGAATCCTTATATCATCAACCGCAACATAATCCACTTCCTTTTCTTTATTCTTTTTATAAAGACTATTTTCATTTAAAACTGATTTCTCTACAAACATGAACATTTGTTTGTTTGTTTTTATGGCAGTCGTTATTTCTTTCATTGAGATTGAATAAATATCTTCACCGCTTGATTGTGTACCATATTTATTTCCTATTATACCAACAAGAATATCACAACGGGTTACCTCATCATAGCAACTATTCTCAAGAGGTTGATTTTTATCGTAAGGAATATTCCCTCTATCATTCATAATAGGTTCATACCCAATCTCTTTAATAAATGCTTCAATATTGTATCTATACTGTTTCAAATCATAAAAAGTTGAACTAATAAATATTCTTGGTTTTGCCATATATTTCACCTTCTTAAAATACTAATAAAGCCTATTTTTATACAATATTTTACCATTTATTATAATGTAATACAATATTATTAACTATATTTCTTGTTGCTTTACCAGTTTATAAAACGTTGTCCTCTTCATACCCATTTGTTCCATCGCCACTTTCGCAGTTATCTTCCCTTCTTTCCACTGACCGTAAACATCAATCCAATTATCAGGATATTCCGCTTTTGGTCTGCCAAGTTCCTTACCTTTTGCCTTTGCAACTGCAATGCCCTCTGCCTGTCTTTGTCTTATCGTTAAACGCTCTTGCTCAGCTATGCTGCTAAGAACTTCAATCAGGATATTATTTATCATTTCAAATACCCATTCCTGACCTTCAGGAAGTTCAATCATAGTAGTTGGTAAATCAATAACCTTTACCCTAATATGCTTTGATTTAAAATATTCTAATTCTTGTTTTATATGGCATTTGTTACGACTCAATCTATCTAAGGATTTAATAATTAGAGTATCGCCATCCCTCAGAAGACTATTTTTTAAAGACTGGTATCCATCACGGTTTAAATCTTTACCGCTGGATTTATCAGAAATAATATCTCTTTCGTCAATACCGCATTGTTTTAGTGCTTCAATCTGCCTATCAAGATTTTGTTCTGTTGTGCTTACTCTAGCATACCCGTAAACCTTTTTCATAATGTATACCTCCGTTCATTTGATATATACATTATACAATTCATGTTCGTAAATATCAATTCTTTTGCGAACATATTCGTTATTGTTTTTATGTATTTTACGAATGCATTTATGCCACTCTTTTGCATCCCTTCCATATGTTCATAAAGGTGTACCTTTACAAACATAAAAAGACACTAATTAACCCTTTCTTTTTTATAATCTTTTAACTAATTTTTTCTTTCTTCTTTAAATGAGGAATTATTTGTATCATAATGTACAAACTAACTCTGCAAAATACTATGCTAAGGAGATATTTTAATGACAAAAGATAGTCAACCAGATAATAAAAAAGCAAGAACGGAAAAATGTAACAATCAAACTCCAATAACCGAAGAAGGGCATAACCATAATCCTAATGCAAAACATAAGTCTATAAAAAAAGAGGGATTTAAAAGCCAACATTTCAATAGATTTGGCAATTAATTATCTTAATAAATAATGCACCCAAGTGAGAATTCGACTTAGGTGCTTTTATTTTATTGAATGAATTTCAATACACAATATAAAGTTGTTTGCGAGATTTTGTTTCTATATATTGTATTTATTTATTGTTCTTCTTTATTTTAAATCTGCTTTGTTATATAATATGATTGAAATAATTACAAGGAGGCGTAATTATGCAAATAACGAAGCGGAATGGCATAGTAATTTTGTTTGACACAAACAGAATCGCAAAGGCTATTTATAAAGCAATTTTAGCAACCACATCAGAAATAGAAAAAAAGGAGTCCGAAATGCTTCAACATATTATTGATGCTGTGGATGCCGAAATAGCCGAGAGTGTTGAACAAATCGAACGTTTACGCACTCGCTTACGAAGATTAAAAGCCTATCAAAATAGTCTCCTCTCCAAAATCAGGGGAATTGACTATTATCGAGCAATTAATTTCCTAAAAAGGATTTTATCACGTGCCAAAACTACAATCGAAGCAATATTATTTATCAAAGGTGTTTATGAAATAATAATGTTGGTTCAGAATTATATTGCTTCAAAGCATACCTCCTTATCACTTGAACACTCCTGATACTAGCATTTTTTACAGTAGAATGAATTGTATCGTTACAGTTTCGTAAAACCATTGAAATTCCAACATTTATACAAATTTCATTCATTATCCAAAACATTATCAAATCATCTAAATTTCTTGATATTTCAACGTTTCAAGCCACTAGCATTATTTCGCAAATAAGATTGTTTCGTGTTTCGTCCGTAACACCGCTGCAGATCTGGAACACTTCAAAACATAAAAAAACAGGACTAAATCATAAAGACTTAGCCCCAAACGTCCATTAAGCAATTGCAATATAGGCGAAATCACAACCCTGATATAGTGTTGAGGGTTTGCTGACTTTAGAAATAACTGCTCTTACTTTAAATGTTGCATTCTCATAGTCTATTGAATTCTTAACCACTTCGATCAGAATCTTATTGATTGCGTAATCCTTATATTCATTTGCTGGTTTATTCGTATCCTGCAAGAATACGTTTACTTTAAATTGTTTTCCCTTAAATTCATCAGGTAATTGAATTATCTTATCAGGAATAGCATCTTCATAAGCTGCCATATAAGTACTGGTCGAACCTGTATCCGTATGCACCAAATAATTATAGGATGACCCAGTAGTTTTTGTACCTGACTTCTTTTTTGAATAAACATCTGATTCAAATACAATGTTATCCACATAAATATAGTTTTTTGTTACATCAAGAATATCCTGTGGAGATGAAACCCATTGAAAGGTATGCCATCCTTCTGAAAGTTCAATCGCTCCATTTGTAGCTTGGAATGTTGTATTTGTGGCAGATTGAGCCAATTTGTAAACAGTATTGTCCAGTATAAAGTAATAATTTATCCCACTATCCACAAAGGTACGATATGTAAAATTGAATGATGTGTTTTTCTTTGTAATGTATCTATAGACTCTCCCACTGGACTCATTAATCGTCGCCGAGCCTATAACCAATTCATTAGAGACTACATCAACATTTTGTGAAAATTCCCATCCATCAGCAATTAATAATGCTTTTGAATAATGCGTTGTAAAATCTTCAATGTTAGAATTTCCTGTTTGCTCATAATTGTAAATTGGAGTAACAATAAATCTCTCAAATCCATTATACTCCATAGAGGTGTAACTTCCATCTGCATGTGTTACTTTAATTCCTATTTCAGAAAGACCTGAGCCATCATCATTTAGGATAATTTGACCTGCTCTCAACGTGGCAAACTCACCAAGAAGACCACGAACCACATTAGCATTTATTAATTGTACCGATTCATTTCCCAGAAATCGTTTAATTATATCATTGTAGTCCAAATGTTTTATATCCTTTTCCTTAATTGGACTCTGATAAAGCTTTCTTACACCAGCGGAATTGATATTATAAATAATCAAATCACCGCCAACTCCTTCAAAAGAAATATCATCATAGGTCTTTTGAAATGTTGGAATGATATTCATAGTTCTGGAAAATTCAGCATATGCAATTTCCAAGGCTTTATCAACCATAATTCCACCTGACCAGAAACCAAATTGCATAGGCGTAGGAATACGGTGCATTATTATTTCAAATTGTTCATATGGAGAAATCTGATATACAACACTTTTTCCATCGTCAAGAAATGTACCAATCATAATATCAAGCTTTCCAAGAGTAAAATCATTACCATATGTTTTAAGAAAATTATCTTTTGCAATTCTTTGTAGCGTATCTATTTTCATATCACTTTTACTGAATTTATCCATTAGGCTATATGAAAAATCTAAGTGTCCAGTACAGAATACCACCATTTTATCAAATACAAATAGCTTTTTTGCATTCTCATCTTTTCTGTATATCGTTTCATTAAAGTTTATTGACGCTGCCGTGTCCGCAGCGATAAATATATCGTTTTGTGTCTGAAAAATTAACCCACAACTCATTGTATGTACCTTTATTATTCCTCTGAATAATTCCTTTCTTTTTTTAATATATTTTTATGGTTTGTCTGCTTTATATTTTTGTAAAAAGTAAAAAAATGCTATTTCACGGTAATGTGACCAACGGGAACATTATCCGTGAACAATATGACGAGCTTGTCTCGGCATATTGACCCCTGAAAGGTTGAGTAAATTTACCTATTATAATATTGGGGGGCTTACACCATCCTTTTCGGTTTGCTTCGCCTAAAGGCTACACAAACCAAAAAGCCTACGCCCGCCCCCCAAACCCCCTGACGTAATGACATTTTTTAATTTGTTTTCAAAATTCGTACCCATTTCTTTAATAGAAATCCTACGACTTTTAAGTTTGGTACCCCAGTCTAAAAGAGATACTTATATAGAGTGGGGTACCAATCAATACTATGATGCAATTACAATAGAACTTCTATTGATTTCAATACTCCTAGCCTTACAGTACTTTATAACCTCATCACGATTTAGAACTTTATCTGAAAAATTGCTACTACTATTGATTCCCATGTAATTTCTCAAAGTAATCTTTGTATAAGTATTTGGAATGATATTTCCTTTTTTGTCTTTAGCAAGTAGTTCAGAATGTTTTCCTGACTGTAGTTCCGCAAGTAGTTTGATAAATTTCTGTTCATGGCTATTTGCTTTTAAATTACTGACATGTTCCTCATATCTCGTAGGTTCAAGTATGAAATCAACATCGTCAATGACCGACACATTGCAATTCTGTAATTTACCAGCTATTAATTCAACCACATCTCGATAATTGCAAAATATATAACAATTTGTATCGGATTTCATATTTCGATTAACTCTTTTTATTGCCTGATACACTTCATTTGCGATCCATTCAATTCGTAGCTTTTCAAATTGAGGCGTATCAAGTTCCCAATGGCGATATAAGCCACTACCTTTACTTTTGCCATGTAGTTTAATGCCCAGTTCATCATGCTTATAGTGCAAATATCTCAGAATGTAATTGATATCACCTAAATTGGGAGTATGTGCAATTACAACATTTTTCAAGTCTCTAAAGTCATTAGAACCTGTAATATTGCCAAAATAGGCTTTATGCTTGCATTGGAAATATGGAAGTTCTTCTTTCTTTACCATCAGTA
Source organism: Anaerovoracaceae bacterium (assembly GCA_963665645.2). Taxonomy (GTDB): domain Bacteria; phylum Bacillota; class Clostridia; order Peptostreptococcales; family Anaerovoracaceae; genus Anoxybacterium. The sequence continues at coordinate 142,664 of CAXXQN010000010.1, forward strand.
AGCAATCTGGTATGTCTTTAATCAGCTCATTGACTTTTTCATAGAAGTTTTCAGTTCTTTCTTTCCCTGAAGAGGTGGAATTACAGATAATATTGACCAAATTCCATTTATGATGATTAAGTACTGGCTTCAAATTTTCAAGGCGGTAAGTTTCTGAATCTAGTCTGTAAGCTGATTGTAAGTTCCCTGAAGCATCCAATATTATATTTGTATCTAAAAACCACCGTTTATAATTCCTATCTGTAGAATAAAGTATGTCTTGTGATTGAATACAGATACGATTAAAAAACTCTAAATAATTGCCAATCCAAATGCTTAATTCATTAACGTTTGATGCAAGCATATCATTTTTGTTTAAATCTGGATGGTGTTGCCGTACCCTATCAATGTCTTCCTGTGTTATATTGACTTTAATCTTCTTTTGAAATTCTTTCACTTTCTCTTTTAATCCACGCTGCATTTCAAACATACTAACCCGTAAAGCCTTTCTATCTTCATTGATTAATAGTTTATCTTTTATGAATTTAAAAAGTTCTTCAAATTCTAAAGCTAAAGAAGCATATCCGACAAAATATTCCTTATAAATCTCAATATCTTTAAGCGATAATTTTATAATTTTAACATCAGCAGGGAATTCATCTATGATTAGTACATGCCGATTCTTTTTAAATGGATTAGATGAAGCCCTACTTAACGCTAGATACTTATTATGCGTAATACATATAACCCTGTAACCAGAAAGTTTTGAATTAATGGCTCTTCTCTCCATCTCATTTAATGCTTCATTATTATATACAAGGCATGGCGATTTTTTACACATAGCATTAATTCGATCTGCCGACTCCTGACAGTCTTTATTTGTTGTACGCACAAACAGTACATTTTTTTTAGAATTTTTTATTAGGGAAGCAATCGCTTGTTCCGCAGATAGTGTCTTACCACACCCTGCCTCCATATCAAACACTTTAAAGTAATCAGGATTGCTTTCATTTATTATTAAATTTTTAAGTTTCTGTTTCTGCTGTCCCAAGAGTTCCGTATTGCAATTTTCGATTATTGTGTTATGCATTCGCATTCCTCCAAAGCTATATCCTATTCAAGAAGGTCTTAATAGTCTGTTTGATTTCTGGAGTATCACGAAAGTAAAACACATTCCGATTAGGGTCTTTATAATTTGGTGCAATTGCAACAAGTACAAATCCTGCTTGCATCAAAGCCCCAGCTAACTTTTGCTTGTAAACGGGAAATGTTTTTGAATTTCTTTCATCCGTATAATCATTATTTTCTTGTCTCATTAATTACTAAATTTCCTCCTATTTTAATCTTGACATAGATTCCCTAAGCCGTGGACTGTCAATAAATAGAAATACTTTTAGACCTTCCTGCTTCAAATTGTCAACTATTTTAAAGACTTGATGTCCTTCCCTTATTAAATATGTAGCCATAGAAAGGCTATATATAGGGTAATACTCACGTTCTTTTTCCATTTCAATCTTCTCTCCTGTAAATTTAATTTTTCTAAGCTTAGAGAACCCATTAAAAGCCGTATTTTATACCCTCTATGGAGAGAGGGACGAAATTTAATCCTCCCCAACTCCACAGTAGGGTTAATTTACTAATTCTTATGCTATCTGATTTCGTTTTGAAGGTTTTATTAAATCCCGACCTCTTTTTCCATTTCTCCATCTTGTAATAAAACCATTCAAGCTTATTCCTGCAATTTGCGCCCATTCTTCAAAGGTTTTAATTTGTCCATCAATTTCGGTTCTTTGTTCTTTTAAAACAGGTCTCTTTTTTAGTAAAGCCTTGCCTTTTACTTTCTTTTTACGATATCTATTAAGTATTGTTGCTGCATTTACTTCACATTCAGGGTCTTTCGCCCATGCCGACGCTGATTGGGTTTTTCCTTTAATGGTTATTAAAGTTGCTCTTTCTGTATCGCCACAATTAATAGATACTGTATTCCATTCGCAATTATCAGGCTCATAATTCTTATCTCTATTAATTCGATCTATAGATAACCCCTCTTGATAGTTATGTTCTATGCTCCATGCGTAAAAGCTCCAGAAGTCATTTCGCCATAGGTCGCATACATACACACCTTTAGCCCCGTAGTTTTTATATCCTTTATAATTGGGATTATGGCATCTGCCAATTAAAGTACCCCATATATTTTTTAAAGGGTTATAAAATGGTTTGGTATACTCATCTTTCGAAGGAAAGTTTTTGGGTTTGTCTCGGACTTTCGCAAGATGCTCAGATTTTAAACAACCGCAGGAAGCCGTACTTCCATCTTTGAGGTACTTACCACATATACTGTGAATTTTTCTTTCTGGCTGTCCTTCATCACATGCACAATAGCAATTCCAGTATATTTTCCCATTTCTTTTTTCATCAAGCTCAATCACAGTGAGCCGGCCAAATGTTTAGCCTGATAAGTCTTTTATTTTTCCCATGTACTAATTTAAACCTTTCTTTGACTATTTTTATTTTGATATTTAATAAGTTTGTCATGATATTTCCTTTCACTTCTATAATTATAGAAAGAATTCTAGTGTTTGATTATTTTGTAGTGCTATTTTACTATGTCATAATCTCCCTCCTTAATGATTCTTCTGTTCCTAAAAAAGGGTATAAAAAACTAGACTATACGCATCTATAGCTTCAGAATTATTTTTCTTATTAAAAATTGCTATGCTGCTGAATACCCCTCTTTTAGAAAGCCCTTTTGAAATGCTATGAGATATTTATATATAAACCAAGTTAATGGGTCAAACAATCTTTAGCTTCTGCTAATCGCTCATTTGTCTTTTTCAAGATCATTTCCATGACTTTTTCAATCTGCCTTTTGTCATTTCTAGGGCATTTATCAAATCGTATGGAGCAAAGTGCATCAAGATAACTCATGCCGTGTTTATAGACAAATGTTGAAAACTCTTAATTCAGTCTTGTAAAATTTTCAATGGACACTGGCTTTGATTTATGTGTTTTTTCCTGTTGTCCGTCAAAATGAAAGCGGAACATATACAAAAAACCGCTTGCTTCAAAGAGTGTATTCATAATATTAACCGCCTGATCTGCTGATACTTGTCTTAATTTTTTATAAAGACTCTTGGATACTTCGACGGAAACATTGTACAAATATTCCTCATCATTAATAGGCTCAATCAAATTAAGGAATATTTCTTTAATTCCTTCGCAGTCTCCTGACTGAACCAAATCTTCAAATTCTTCTTTTTCCAAATGACACAATTCGCAAAATACCCTCATTAATAAGTTGAATTCGCTCATGCTCAAATCTGCAATTCTCACTCCATCATAGTTGTGGACTCGTATTACGTTTTCTTCAACCATACCTTTTCCCTTTCTTCTCATATTTTTTTATAATTGATATATTTATTCCTATCAAAGCGAAGTCAAGCTACCACTCCTTTCCGTTTTTTCCTCATAATTGGTTTTCCCCTACTCTGGATATAACGTAACACTTCTTCAAGCGCATCAACCCCATCAAGATTAAATTTTCTTACTAAATGGTATTTGGATTTCTTCGCTTTATTTGAAGCCAAATTTTCAGCAAGCAAACTATAGCAGCAGTTTTGTTGATCGAGCTGAATCATATAATGCTTACCCATTGTCAGGAACAAATTATATTCGCCATCATTAATAAAGCTAAAACTAAAATTATAGGTCGTAATACCTTTAACGGCAAACTGC
>CAXXQN010000011.1:0-473599 GCA_963665645.2 Anaerovoracaceae bacterium
ATCGAGGATGTACAGTATCGGAAAACGAACTATGTAGTAGAAGCGGACATCAAAGGATTCTTTGATAACGTAAATCACGAATGGTTAATGAAATTCCTACAGCAAGATATTGCGGACAGAAGGTTCCTTGAGATAATCGAAAAGTTTCTGAAAGCAGGAATCATGGAAGAAGGGAAATACCTTGACAGTGAGAAAGGAACACCGCAGGGAAATGGAGCGAGTCCAGTTCTTGCAAATGTATACCTGCACTACGTACTCGACAAATGGTTTGGTGTAATTGTAAAGCGGAAATGTCAGGGACAGAGCTATCTAATACGATACTGTGACGATTTTGTATGTTGTTTTCAGAACAAATGGGAAGCAGAAGTTTTCTACCAAGAGCTAGTGAAAAGATTCGAGAAATTCGGATTAGAACTGGCAATGGAGAAAACGAGGGTACTGGAATTTGGAAGGTTTGCCAGACATAACAGAGAAATGAGAGGGGAAGGCAAGCCTGAAACATTTGACTTTCTCGGCTTTACATTCTATTGTGGAATGAATGGCAAGAAAGAATTCTTTCGGTGCAGAGTGAAAACGAGCAAAAAGAAATACAGAAGCAAGATAAAGGCAATGAAGGAATGGATAAAGAACCATAGAACAATACCACTTGAGCTGATATTCAAAACAGTTAATGCGAAGTTGAGAGGACACTATCAATACTACGGTGTTACAGACAACACAAAGGATGTAAAGAATTTTCTTTCGCAGACGAAGTGGCTGTTATTCAAATGGTTAAATCGGAGAAGCCAGAGAAAGAGTTACAGCTATGACACGTTGACGCTAATGCTATTATGCTGTATAATGTCTATAAACTGATGATTAACTTTGAAAAAGTATATGATAAAATCAGTGATGAAGAACGAAAAGTTCTTGTATCTTCTTTAATTAAAGAAATTCAAATATACACTCGTGATGAAGCGGAAGTACCATTGAAGTCCATTTTGTTTAATTTCCCAGTGTATAAAGACGGAAAAGAAGTACAGGAACTTTTGTGGGATAAAGGTAATACCGTTGAAGTGGTTTACGTGCCTTCGAGGAAAGTTTAGGGAAATGAAGGGTTGCAGCGATTTTTAATAGCTTCAGTCAATGGCGGATCTGAAAAATTTCACAAATGAAGTTTTTAGTTCCTCGGAGTACGAAAGCAAATACATAGGAGTTTATGGGATATGAATGTTAAGAGACTAAGAAAATGCATGCGTAATTTTGGAGTTTTGATTTTACTACTATTTATTTTTAGCTATATGACAGCATGTGGATCTCAGGATATATTGAATAATAGCGTGTCTGATGTTCCACAAAGTGAGGCGCAGGAAGGTGAAGCGGTAAGTATCGATGAGGGAGTGAATACCGGTGAGGCTATAGAAGCAGAATTATCGATAACACAAAATGTATCAGATGACACGGCATCAGGGCAGAATAGTGATGAGGGACAAAGGGACGAAGCAGATACTGACAGAGAAGCAATGTTGAATGTTTACAAATCTGTTTTGAAAGGCGTGTATGAAGACCATGTATTTCCAGATGGTCAGGCTTGTGATTTATTTGAAAATACGGATATATCGCAGAATCAATTCGCAGTATATGATATAGACCAGGATGGCAAAGACGAATTAATCCTTATTTATTCAACTGCTTGTATGGCGGGTATGGTAGAATTGATTTATGATTTTGATAACAATGCGAAAATTGCAAATGAAGAGTTTCGAGAGTTTCCTGCCATTACATATTATAATAATAATATAATACAGGCAGAATGGTCACATAATCAAGGTTTGTCAGCAGATTTCTGGCCTTTCACCTTATATCAGTATAACAGTAAATCAGATAGCTATGACAAGGTTGCAATGGTAGACGCATGGGAACGGTCGCTTTCGGAGATAGATTATAAAGGTAATCCATTCCCCTCTGAAAGGGATACTGATGGAGATGGAATAGTATATTACATTATGAAGGATGGAGGGTATGAGTTGGATAATCTAGTAGATGGGGCGAAATATGAGCAGTGGCGTGATTCTTATTTGAACAATGCGAACGAAGTTAATATTCCATTTGTAAATCTAACTGAAGATAATATAAATAATATTCAATAGTAATCATAAAAAAGTGAATATATTTATAATCGTAGATTGGAATGGTCAAAGGCAAAAAAGAGTTTTCCCAACAGAACTGACATAGAAACGTTATTTTAAAATAGGTTGGCAGCACCGGTTTTTGATACAGGACCAGTTGGTGGCATAAAATATTTTGCCGCCAAGGAATGACCCAGGTACCTTTTTGCTATAGAGATAGAAGTCAATACTTTTGATGATGGTGAAGGTAAAGTGTTTCATTTTTTTCATCTGATGAATTGTCGTCGGAACTAAAGGGATTATAAATATTAGATAATAGGATGATTCAAAATGTTCATCCTGAATTTAGAAGAAAAAGTGCTCTATATATTATAACAGCAAAAAAAACATAGTATGAGAAGCAAATAGAGTAATATCCTTTCATTTGGACTTTTATAAATCTAAAACGCCGCCAAGGAATCACTAGATCTCAACCACATCATTATTGTCTACTCAAGGCACACGGAGTGTGTGGTTCTGATGACAAAATGTGGTTCGGATGGAGAAAAGTAGTGTTTGGCCACAATATGTTGTGGCTTTGGAGCGATTTTAGGCTTGAAAGCGGCCAAAAAAGTGCTGTTTTTGAGCCTTAAAAAACAGCAAAAATATAGATGACATAGGGTAATTCACCTACTTTTTATAGATGACAGGTTTATAAGTTTTATTTCTTAAGGAGATGTACGATGCAAGAATATGCAAATAAGCAAGACTTAATTGATGAAATAAAAAAGAGAGCCAAGCTTTTCATTGATGAATCTTTATAGCCGTAATGCTTTTTTCCACCTTTTATAGTCCAGCGAGCATCGGTATCCTTTTGCGACAGCTTGTGTGCAGTTTTGGGCGTGTTTTCCTTCCATTCTTCGGGGATATTGCCGCTTTTGATGGCTTTATTCTCCTCACGCGTATTGCGCTGCCGGGGTGTATCCACAAAAGTTGCATCAACAACCGTTCCAGTGTGCGTGATAATCCCTTGCTGTTCCAGCTGGCGGGTGAAAAGGCAAAACAGATTTTCAATCACATTGGCCTGCGTTAAGGTATCGCGAAACAGCCAAATGGTTTTGGCATCCGGAACTTTATCACCAAGGGATAATCCAAGAAACCGCATGAAGCTCATCTGGTCGTTAATTTGGTATTCGGTCTGGTCATCTGAAAGCTTTTCCAGTCGATCATCTTCCGTAAAAATTCCAATTTGCATCATACTCACTCCTGTTTTATATGATATCTTCAGTATAGCATACAATTGTTATCAGTTTATTACAGCATGAGCATATGCTTGAATTTTTAGAGGTGGCCTGAATTAAGTGCATTAGTAAACTTATTAGACAGAAAGAACAAACGTCGCATGCTTGGTTCCATAGGCTGCTGTATCTTATAGTAATTTGCGGGATGATTCCCTATTTTGGTATCCTCGTCATCGTATCTCAATTTTTAGAAGGACGACAGGATGACTTGCTGAAATACGTTTTGATCATTACTTTAGGAATCGTACTAAAGCATATTTTACATGGAATCTCTACAAAGATTTCACATCGTCGGGTAGCGTATCAGACTTTTGGGGAAACAAGAAAGAAAATCTTTGAAAAAATGTCTAAGTTACCAATGGGATATGTAAAAAACAATGCATCTGATCAAATTAAAACCATCATAATGGATAATATTGAACAGTTAGAAAACTTTTTCGCACATAATATACCTGAAGTGATTTCCGGTCTAGTGATTCCAGTGTGCATGGGAATTGTAGTTCTTATTTTAAACCCGCATGTAGGTGCAATTATGTTGATACCTGTAGGATTGTTTTTTGTATCCAGGTAATCATGATTCTTTTTCAATTAAAGAAAAAGAATGAATTCAATGATGCGTTGGCGGACTTGAATGTAAAAACAGTGGAGTACACAAATGGCATGAAAGAATTAAAAATATTTGCCGCTGATAATTCTACATATAGTAAGTTTTCTGATAGCATACGTACTTATAGTAGTGTTGTTACAAATTGGTTTAAAAGTTGCCTTAAATTTGTTGCTTTTAATCACGCGGATTTAAGCAGTAATCTTACATTTTTGTTTCCTCTGGCTGGACTTATGTATCTTTCGGGGGATTTAACTGCTGCGAGATATATTATGTTTCTATTTATGGGACTAGCAATGCTTATTCCTTTAGAAAAGGTTGCAGATAATTTGGATTATATAGGAATCAATGCATCTGTAGCCAAGCAAATTATGGATCTTTTGAACATGAAAGAGGATCACTATGAAACGACGTTGACTAATTGCAATACCTTATATAAACTTGGCTTGAATCTTAGAATTTTCCTGAGCCTGGCAGGTGGTGTTGCATTACTAAATAGTGGTAGTATTACTCCGGATGTTTACCTTTTCTTTGCTATTATGGGCATTATATTCTATCGTCCTTTGGAAGGCCTTATGGATGTATTTGCTGTTTTAAACCTTGCGAACTCTTCGCTTGATAATATTATAGAATTCCATAATATAAAGACAGAAGCATCAAATAAAGAGACAGAATCATTTACTGCAAAACAAGCAGATATTCGTTTTGAAAATGTTTCTTTTAGCTACAATAACAAGAAAAAAGCTTTAGAGAATATTAGCTTTACGGCCACATCTGGAACGATTACGGCTTTAGTAGGTCCTTGTGGAAGCGGAAAAACAACTTTGCTAAATATGATTCATAACTTTTTGACACCACAGTCTGGGAACATTTACATTAACCATATCAATACGAAAAAAATGAAAAAAATGATTTGATACGTCATATAAGCATTGTTTTCCAAGAGGTTTATCTTTTTCAAGATACCATGATGAATAATATTCGCATGGGTAATCAAGATGCTACAGAAGAACAGGTTATCGAGGCTGCAAAAAAAGCGCGCTGCCATGAATTTATCGAAAAGCTTCCAAATGGTTATCAAACAGTCATCAGCGAAGGTGGCTCTACGCTTTCCGGTGGGGAATGACAGCGAATTGCTATTGCTCGTGCGATACTAAAAGATGCGCCTATTATTTTATTGGATGAAGCGCTTTCCAGTCTAGATTCAGAAAATGCCGTTGCTATTCAGTCTGGTATTGAAGAAATGATTAAAGGAAAAACTGTCTTCCTTGTTTCTCATACCCTTTCTTACGTACGAAATGCGAATCAGATTCTAGCCTTAGAAGATGGTTGCTTAAGAGGACGAGGAAAACATGATAGATTATTAAAGTAACCCCTCTGTATAAAAAAATGTGGGAAAAAGAAAATTCTATGAAAAGTTGGAAACTTTAAATAGGGGCGGAATATACTGAGAAACTGAATATTGTATATTAAACGAAACAGGGAGCTGGACAGACCGTGTCTACCTCCCTGTTTGAATAAATGTCGGCGGCAAGGCCACTTTCTAAGCTATAAAGGATTCGTCAGGAATTTTCTCATTTCTAAGGGCTTTATCGAAAATACGGCCTCAAATGCTCGATAAAAATGAATCTTACTTTGATATCCTACGGCTTTAGAAATATCCTCTATTCTCATTTCCTTATTTTCTAGTAATAATAGTGCGTTTTGCATTTTTAACGTACGAATATATTTATGGATACTAAGCCCTACAATTTCTTTAAAGGCAAATTGTAGGGTCTTTTTATCTACTTCTACCATCTTTGCAAGGTCTGTGATAATGGGCGGAGATATAAAGGATTTATCTAAAATATGTATAGTATCTTTTACCGCCTTATGGCTTTTGGTATTCATTTTTTTTAAGTCACTTTTTTCTTTTTTTTGAGTATAATCCCATAACAAAAGAAAGCTTTCTATTGCTTTTGTTTTAAAAAATCTTTCAAAAAGGTCGTTACTAATGGTTGTTTGATATAGCTGCTTTAAAATGGAGGTGAGTGTGGGTAATGAGGTATTTCTTCCGTTAACGCCTCTTGCGAAACGATTCCAATCTTCTTCTGATAAAAGGATATTTTCTTCCTTTAAAAAATCTTCAGAGATCATAAGTGTTAAGGCTTTTGTCCTTTTTCCTATGGGATATCTTTTAAACCAAGGAATACATACATTATTGATATAAATAAAATTTCCAAAATAGCCGGTTTCAATTCCGGATTCATCTTTGTAAAACATCATATCGATTTGTTCCGAGAAAGTGATTTGTATGCCACGTTCTTTGCTGTAATTTACCATGAACTGAGGCGTATTATAGATGATGTCCATATCGATAAAACAAAGCTTTGCAGGATCTCCCCAAATGGTTATCTGACCAGCTCCAATATTTTCATCGGGGATTAGTGTAAACCCTCTTGGGACTATTTCTTTTTTCCATCCGTTTTTGGATAATTCATCAAGCATAAATGAAAGACTATGATATATTTCCATATGGCGTCTCCTTTTTTGTATCTTTTAGTGGGAAACAAAGTTGTGATTGTTGACCTATATTACTCCATAAAACTGTTATGTTAAATTTTAACCGTATAAAACAAACGGATATCGTATCCATTATATCCGTTTGTTAATTTTGACACAAGTTTTATTTTTGACTAAACTAGCAGATGGTTAGCTTTTGCTAACAATATAGATATTATTAAGGGGGGTTGTGCTTTGAAGACTATGGAAATTTTAAAAGGAAGGGGAGTATTATGGAAAACGCATGGAAGAAAAAGTTTTTTACAATTTATTTAGGGCAAGCCTTTTCCATTATTGGTTCTGCAACTGTCCAATTTGCCATTATATGGTATTTGACCAAACACACGCAGTCTGCATTGATACTTACCACGGCTACCGTTGTAGGATTTTTACCGGGAGCCATTTTCGGAGCCTTTGCAGGAGTGTTTGTAGATCGACACAATAGGAAAATGATTATGATACTAGCGGATGGTTTTATTGCTTTATCTAGCTTTTTGCTTGCATTGGCGTTTTTGTATTTTGAAAGTCCTCCCATATGGTTTATTTACACCATTTTATTTTTGCGTGGACTTGGTGGAACTTTTCATATGCCTGCAATACAGTCGACTATACCAACGCTTGTTCCTCAATCAGAACTCACAAAAGCAGGAGGCTGGGCAAGTTTTGTTACTTCTGGCAGTAATATATTAGCACCTATGCTTGGCGCAGTTTTAATGGATATGACATCTATCGGTTTGGTAATGCTGGTAGATATTTTGGGGGCAATATTTGCTATCATCTGTTTATTGTTTGTAACAATTCCTGACATTCGTGAGGATATGGAAAAAGAAGAAAATAGCTTTAAAACCCAGTTTAAACAGGGATTATTAGCGATAAAAAAGGATAAACCATTAACAACAACATTACCACACTATGTTTTGGTCGGAATTCTATACTTCCCTTTAAGTTCGCTTTTTCCCTTACTTGTACTTACTCATTATCAAGGAAGTGCTCTTCATAATGGATTGGTAGATACTATTTTTTCAATAGGTATGTTGATTTCTTCTTTCATATTAGGGTTATACAAAGGAGTGAATAAAAAACTAATGTTATTTTCTTTCTCCATTGTACTTTTAGGGATATGTTCATCAGCAGTAGGCATACTACCCTCTTCTTACTTTTTGTTGTGCTTGTTTTTTTGCTTTTTGATTGGTGTGTCTTCCACTTTATTTAATGTTCCGTTTTATGCTTATGTACAAAGTAGTATTGAGCCGCAAAAAATGGGGAGGGTGATGAGTTTGTTACTGACGATTTGCACCATTGCAAATCCTATTGGACTATTAATTGCAGGTACATTTAGTGACTTGGCTGGCGTAAATAACTGGTTCATTGCAACAGGGATTCTGTTTATTATAAATGGCTTTATATGCCTTTTAAGAATTAAAGATTTTGAAAAACAAGATCATTAAATCTATAAATAATTTTTACACTAGACCCAAAATTAAATGATTTATTGGAGATGCAACTATCAATAACAAAGCGGATGGAGACATTGGCATTTGCATGGAAACTGTGAATAGTGCAAATCTTTCAGATGAAGTAAAAGCAGTAGTTGGAAAAATGTTGTTTTCAACTGATGCTGGCAAAGAAAAACAGAATATAAAAAAGTAATTGGCAGTTTGGGAAAACATTTCTTAAACTGCTTAATTAGTAGTAAATAGTATATTTGTTTATAGTGAAGGATGTCCAATTGGAATAAAAAAGTCTAATTGGACTAGAAGTTTCACCTTTTTTTTGTATACTTTCAAATAAGAACGTTTTATTTTGTAATTCAGTTAGTTAAAACTAACCAATAGGAGGAAATATTATGGCTCAAATATCAAGTGGCGGAAGCCTGAAGGGAAAAGATCTGATTACAATTGGTATTTTTTCAGCGGTTTATTTTGTCATTAATTTTATTTTTATGCTTATGGGTGGATTGCATCCGATTATGTGGATTCTTATGCCAGGATTTATCGCTTTGTTTACAGGCGTCCCGTTTATGCTCATGTGCTCTAAGGTTCGTAAAATGGGAGCAGTGTTATTAATGGGAATCATTACAGGGTTGATTTATTATGTAACTGGCATGTTTACTTTCATAATTCTTATAACATTTACAACCAGTTGTGTTTTAGGTGAGTTATCACGCTTAGTTAGCGGATATCATAGCATGAAGGGAAATATGATTTCTTTTATTTTCTTTTCCCTGGGAATGACGGGCTCACCTCTTCCAATTTGGATAATGCATGAAAAGTTTATGGCACAAATCAGTTGTCAGGGATTGCCTGAGAGCTACATAAATACGTTGGAAATCCTGTCCTCCCCAGTTATGTTTGTTATGCTTTTTCTTGCTCCGGTAATTGGAGCAATCATAGGGTCTGGGATTAGTAAAAGATTGTTTCAAAAACATTTTGAGAAGGCGGGAATGGTTTCAAATGCATAATAAGATAAGTAATGATCCCATTCTAGATCCGCGCACATTTCTAATCCTTTTACTCATGGCAAATGTAATTACTTTTTGTCAAAAAAGTTTATGGATAGAAATAGGCTGGATTGTTTTTGTAGACACATTGATGCTACTGGACGGGAAATACAAAATGGCATTGAAGTGTATTTTGACGTTTTTGATTCTTTTATTTTTGCAATATATCATATTGCCTGCAGCCCCAGATATGATAGCAGCAATTTTTATAATTTTAGTAAACTATTCTATTCGTATGTTTCCATGTTTGATGATAGGTGGTTTTATGATAAGCGAGATATGCTTGAGAAGATTTGTTCTCGCAATGAGAACATTACATATTCCCGAGAAACTGATTATTTCCCTGTCCGTTACTATCCGTTATTTTCCTGCAATCAGAGAAGAAATACACTATATTAGACAAGCTATGACATTGAGACATATAAAGGCAACAAAGAAGTTGGAGGCAATGCTGGTTCCGCTTATGATGTCTGCAACTGCTACTGCGGAAGAACTATCTGCGGCTGCGGTAACTAGAGGTATTGAAAATCCAGTAAAAAAAACAAGTATCTTAGCTTTAAAATTCAAAATCACTGATTATCTGTGTATTGCTATTGGGTGTTTGTTTTTAGTCGGAACGTTTCTGATATAATAAGGAGCAGATTGGCATGATTTCTATACAGGATGTATCCTTTGGCTATTGCAGCCAGGAGAAAATATTAAAAAACATTAATCTGAAAATAAGACAGGGGGAATGTATCCTTCTATGTGGGGAGTCAGGATGTGGTAAGACAACCATTACTAAACTAATCAATGGATTGATTCCACATTTTTGTGAGCAGTGTGAACTGGAAGGAACCGTAGTTACAGAGGGTATGGAGGTAGCAAAAGTAAATCTATACGAACTGGCGGAATCAGTTGGTTCTGTATTTCAGAATCCAAAGAGCCAGTTTTTCCATTTAGATACAGACAGTGAATTAACCTTTGGAATGGAAAATCAGGGAAAAAGCCCAAAAGAAATGAAAGAGAGACTGGGAGAGACAATTAAAAAGCTTCAGATAGAAAAGCTATTGGGTAGAAGCATCTTTGAATTGTCCGGAGGGGAAAAGCAGACACTGGCATTTGCTTCGGTATATGCCATGAATCCATTTGTTTACGTTCTGGATGAACCTACTGCAAATTTGGACTTGGCGGCAGTGGAAGCCTTAAGAGAACTACTCCATTTTCTAAAAAAAGAAGGCCATACGATAATTATAGCGGAACATCGACTGTCTTTTTTACATGATTTATTGGACAAAGCAGTATATATGAAAAATGGAGAGATACTTGAGGTTTATTCCAGAGAAACATTTCATGCGTTATCAGAGCCAGTTCGCAAGCGTATGGGGTTACGATGTATTGGAGAAGAAAAAGTAGATATTCCTAAGGCATACGCGGCAGGAAAAGATAGGGGGTTGTCAGTAGAAGCAATATCGGGGGGGTACAAAAATCAACCTTTTTTGTTTCGTGATATTTCTTTTTCAGCAGTACCAGGTGAAATTCTTGCCATTACCGGATATAATGGAATTGGGAAAACAACTTTAATCCGATGTATCTGTGGATTGATTCGTCTACATAAAGGAAAAATATTATTAGATGGACAAATAATGTCTGAAAAAACAAGACGAAAGCAGTGTTTTTTGGTTATGCAGGATGTGAATCATCAGTTATTTGCAGATAGTGTATGGGAAGAATGCAAGATGTCGGGAGAAGACTTGGAGGATGATGTAATAACTTCTGAATTAGAACAGATGGGATTGTTATCCTATGTAGACCGACATCCAATGGCTCTTTCAGGAGGGCAGAAGCAGCGACTGGCAATTGCTACTGCTACGCTGTCCCGAAAAAAGATCCTCATCTTTGATGAGCCCACAAGTGGTCTTGACTATGCTAATATGAGAGTAGTAGCGGAGAGGCTGAGAAAGCTTGCTGATTCTGATCGGATTGTAATTGTTGTTACGCATGATAGAGAGTTTATGTTATCCGCTTGTGATAGAATACTAGAAATATAGATCTCATATAGAAGAAAGGAATGCTCTATGAAATTCTATAGTTTAAAAGAAGAGGAACAGATGGTTCTGTTGGCAGAAAATAAGGAATGTAGTATATTTCAGATAAGAAATGAAACGGGAGAAGGAATTATGACTATGTATCAGGTCTTTCCAGGGGTAACTATTACATATAATGATTACCATATGGATAATTTTGATTCTGCTTACACCACTGACCGGAATCTGTTTTGCATTGATCACTGCCGGGAAGGAAGGCTGGAATATGCATCCGGTCAAGGAGCCTATTCTTATTTTGAGGCGGGTGATTTGAAATTAGACCGCAGAATTAATCACCAGGGTTACTATGAATTTCCACTATCTCATTATCATGGACTTACAATGACTTTTGATATGGATCAGGCAGAACATGCATTGAAAGAAGAAATAAAAGATTTCTCAATTAATCTTACTGCATTGCAAAATAAATTTTGCAAAGAAAAGAATCCGATAGTCATACATAGTGCCCCTGAAATTGAACATATTTTTCATGAATTATATACGGTACCAGAAAAAATACGAATCCCGTATTTTAAAATTAAGATATTTGAATTATTGCTATATCTGGAAGTTTTGGAAATTCCGAAAAATCATGAATATAAACCTTATTTTTATAAGAGTCAGGTAGAAAAAATCAAAGCTATGCGGAAGCTAATGACAGAAAATCTGGAAATACATTATACACAGGAAGAATTGTCTTCTCGTTTTGATATCCCTCTTACTCCCATGAAAAACTGTTTTAAAAATGTCTATGGAAGTCCTATCCAGACGTATATGAGGGCATACCGCATGAATCAAGCAGCTGTTTTGCTGAAAAATAAAAGGAATATGAATATTACCGATATTGCTGGGAAAGTAGGCTATGACAGTCCTAGTAAATTTTCGGCAGCTTTTAAAATGATTATAGGAAAAGCACCTTTGGAGTATCGCAAAATTTTTGGTCCAAATGGGATAAAGTAGTCTGCGAGGGACAGAAAAAATAATAGAAAACCCTTATGATATGGATGGTTGGAGAATTCTGACGATCCTTTTTTTATTAGATTAAAAATGTAAAGGCATGACTATTTTCTAATAAATTCTAAATTTAAGATGGGAGATTTACAAGATGGAAGAAGAAAAGATAAAAGAAAACTGGTTTTCCTGTTTGATGAATTATGCAATAGGCTGTAAAGGGAAACTTGTTTTGTCTGTTTTCCTATCAGTAATAAGTATTGTATCAGGAATTGTACCTTATTATTGTGTGTATAGAATGATTGAGTTATTTACTAGGAATGCAGTAACAAAGGCGTTATTAATTCAATGGGGAGGAATAATTGTATTAGCTTATGTGGTAAAAACAGTTATGTTTGGGTTATCTACAGGTATATCGCATAATGCAGCATATAATATCCTTGAAAATCTCAGATTGCGTGTAGCAGATGTATTTATGAATGCACCACTTGGGGAGGTTACGGGACATTCCATCGGAGAAATTAAAAATATTATTGTGGATAAAATTGAGGATATTGAGCCGCCGCTTGCACACTTGATTCCGGAAGGTTCCGGACATGTGGTATTACCTATTGTAAGTTTTATTGCATTGGCTATAGTAGACTGGAGAGTAGCACTGGCTTCTCTGATAACCTTACCACTTGCCATGGTATGTATGGTATTAACCTATAAAATCAGTGGAAAGAATTTTGACAAGTATGATAAGGCCAATAGTTATATGAACAGTACCATTGTTGAATATATTGAGGGAATCGAGGTAATCAAGGCATTTGGACGGGAAGGTGCATCTTATGAAAAATTTTCAAAGGCTATTACCAATTATCGTAACTTTATTATGAAGTGGCTTTCTTCAACTTGGATTACGATGAAACTATCTTTTGCATTGTTTCCATCTACTCTGCTTGGAACACTTCCTACTGGTCTATTGTTATATAGTAAAGGAATTCTTACACCTGCGCAGGTAGCACTTTGTTGTATGTTATCTATGTCTATGATTAGTTCGCTGGCAAAGCTTGAAGTGTTTAGCGAAGGCATACGGGAAATGCAATTTACAATTGAAAATTTACAGAAATTTTTAAACATACCATCACTTCCGGAAACAACAAGCAAAGTAAAACTAACCAGATATAATATCAATTTTAGAGAAGTATCATTTTCTTATGATGGGAAAAAAGAAAATGAGATTTTGCATAGCATTAATATGACATTGGCACAGGGAAGCTTCACAGCCCTAGTAGGACCTTCTGGTGGTGGAAAATCAACCATTGCCAAGCTAATTGCAAGATTTTGGGATGTCACAGGCGGAAGTATTGAAATTGGTGGTGTGAATATAAAAGATATACCATTGGCACAGCTTGCAGATACCGTTAGTTTTGTGACCCAGGATAATTTCCTGTTCCGTTGTACTCTTCTGGAAAATATCCGGTTGGGAAATCCCAATGCAACAGATGAAGAAGTATATGCCGCGGCAAAAGCTGCTCAGTGTGACGAATTTATTAAAAAGCTTGAAAAAGGATATCATACACCTGCAGGAGAAGCAGGAAAAAGATTATCAGGTGGGGAAAAACAACGTATTGCCATTGCAAGAATGATTTTGAAAAATGCGCCAATTGTTATACTGGATGAGGCTACTGCGTTTACGGATCCGGAAAATGAGGATAAGATTCAGCGTAGTATTGCATCCCTCACCAAAGGAAAGACACTTCTTGTCATTGCACATCGCCTCTCTACGATTAAAAATGCAGATAATATCGTAGTTTTAAAAAATGGAAATATTATTTCCCAGGGAAAGCAAAGTGAGCTGTTAGAAAGTTCACCGTTATATGCGGATATGTGGCAAGCACATATTGGGGCAAAATCATGGTCGGTAGGAATGCAGGGAAAGGACGTGACAGCAAATGTTTAAAACAATAAAACGAATCATCGACTGGTGTGGTGAATTTAAAGGAAAGCTATATATTGGATTTGTTTTTTCGTTTTTTTCAGCATGGTTTGCAGCTATGCCAATTGTAATTGCTGCATATACAGTAGGATTGCTTATAGAGGACGCAAGAGGAAAGGGTGAATTTGACACGAAGTGGATTGGATGGAGTTTACTGCTGATTGTTGGATTTGTTTTTCTTCGTTTTCTATTTGACTATCTAAGGGCAAAATTTCAAGAAGCAATTAGTTATGAACTGGTTGCTCGTGACCGACTTGCAATTGGTGATATCTTAAAACGTGTTTCATTAGGATATTTTCAGAAGATGAATACAGGAGACATCTTAAATTCTATTACTACAGGGTTACATACGTTAGAAATTATGGGAATTCGAATGGTTGATACGTTTGTGGGAGGTTATTTAAATTTCCTTTGTATTCTAATATGGATTACTGTATTTAACCCAATGCTTTCATTAATTACGGTTGCAGGTGTGTTTATTTCCTTCTTGTTTTTAATGGTTGTTTCAAAATATAGTATGCGAAATGCACCAGTATGTGCACAAGCAGATCGTGATCTTACAAATGCGGCTATTGAATATGCAAGAGGGCTACCTGTGGTAAAATCATTTGGTCAGGATGGAGCTGCAATGTCTGCCATGAAAAAGGCATGTAATAATAGTAAGAATATCCATTTGAAAATAGAATGGGGATTTGTACCTCCAAATTGTCTGCACTTACTTGTGTTAAGAATTGCATCAGTAGGACTGATATTGTCCTCTTGTTATTTAGGATGGACTGAGCAAATCTCGGTCTACATCATGCTTTTGTTTTGCTTTTTAGCTTTTAGTATTTTTGCTTCCGTAGAGCCAATCAGTGATAGTGCTCATATTTTAGGTGTTATTGAAAATGCAATGAATCAGTTGGATGCGTTGAAATCAGAAGAATATATAGACGAAGAAGGCAGGAAGATAGGTATTACTCATTATGGAATAGAATTTTATGATGTTTCCTTTGGATATGATTCAAGAATGATTTTAAAGCATGTAGAGTTTACTATTCCTGAAAAAACAACGACAGCTATTGTTGGACCGTCAGGAAGCGGAAAGACTACCATTTGTAATCTGATTGCAAAGTTTTATGATGTAAATAGTGGACATATTGAAGTGGGTGGAGTAAATATTAAAGAATTTACCTGTGATAGTTTATTATCTAATATATCAATGGTTTTTCAAAATGTGTATTTATTTCATGATACAATTCGTAACAATATTTGTTTTGGAAACCCAGAAGCTACACAGGATGAACTGGTAAGTGCAGCGAAAAGGGCACGCTGCCATGATTTTATTAGTGCATTGCCTGAGGGGTATGATACTGTGATTGGAGAAGGCGGAGGAACTCTTTCGGGTGGTGAAAAACAAAGGATTTCTATAGCAAGAGCAATTCTTAAGAATGCACCTATCATTATTCTGGATGAAGCAACTGCCTCTATAGATCCTGAAAATGAGCATTACATTCAGGCAGCTATTTCAGAATTGACAAAGGGGAAGACCATTATTACAATTGCACATCGTCTGGCAACAATTGAAAATGCAGATCAGATTCTTGTGGTTGATAATGGGGAGATTGCAGAACGCGGAACACATAAGCAATTAATTAAAAAAGATGGTGTGTATAAAAGATTCGTAGAGATACGTGAAAAAGCAGAAGGTTGGAATATCGCTTAAATAGATAAAATAATTAGTTACCCCTCCGCCAAGGAAACATTGGGTCTTAACGACATCATTTTTGTCTACTCAAGGCACACGGAGTGTGTTTGTTTGTTGGAACATGGCAAAAGTGTTGAAAAATAAGGGATTGTGGAAGGGGTTGACATATCCGCAATTACTGAGAACGTTGAAGTAGCTGTGAAGCAAGATAGACGGTAATATCAATACTTTAGACCGTTGAATGCATAGATGACTTGATAGCTTGTATTTATGCAAACATATCGATTGGATGAAAACCCAACACACAGTAATGGATTGTTTTGATTTTATCAAAATATAGTTCTATAATGAAGGAGATTGGTTTTTAATAAATCACATATACAAGCATGAAGTTTATTCACAATAATATAAATAGGAAGGTGGTGGAGAAGCTTGAAAATTGTTATTTTAGAGCCACAGGACTATGAGGATGAACAAATCATTTTCAAATGCCGCAGCATGACACCGGAGCTTCTCCGCATCATTGCGAGGTTGAAAGCGCAGGATAGTTTGGTCGCATATAGCGGAAGTGACATTTATCGCATCAGACCGGCTGATATCTACTATATAGAAACCGTGGACAATAAAGCTTTTTTTTATTTAAGAGAAAAAGTATATGAATCAAGACAAAAGCTTTATGAATTGGAGAAATCCCTTTCAAGCTATGACTTTTTACGAGTATCCAAATCGGTGATAGCAAATTTGAGTAAAATAAAATCTCTTAGTCCTGCACTTAACGGACGTTTTGAAGCCTTAATGGACAATGGTGAGCGAGTCATCATTTCACGTCAATATGTTCCCGATTTAAAAAAACATCTAGGCCTTTAGGAGGTGTTGAAATGCGTACGGAAGAGCTAGTAAAAAAAATGATCGACAGCTTTTTTATGATAACTACAGGAATCGTTATTTCCATGTATGTATTCTGTTTGATTTTTAATCCAGATGTAAGGTTCGCTCTTGTAGATATAGGAAGAATAATATTGATGGGCGCAGTCAGTGACTTGACATTTATGATTTTCTTATGTCGCAGAGAGCTTGATAAAAAGCAAATGCTCATGCGTTATATTATCCATTTTATTGTTCTATTAGCAATCCTACTATATTTTTCGTTTCTTTGGGATTGGGTAAACCCGAGAGACATGAAAGAAATTGCAGTGTTTTTTATATCTATTCTGCTAGTATATGTGGCAATATTCTTGACTAACAGATGCAGAGACAGAAAATTGAGCGATAAATTAAACGAAAAATTAAAACAACGTTATGACTCCTAATTATTGTAAATATTAGCATAAGGATGGTCGCTGTTTGCAGCTTACTATCCTTTTTTTACAGCTTATTGTGCTTGAGCCGTAGGATACGGCAGCATCTATTGAAAGAGTAAAGCTGCCTTGTTATAGTGAGTTTAAAAGGAGAGATCGCTATGAACAAAATAATTGAAGTATCTGGCTTAAAAAAAAATTACGGGAATATAAGAGCTGTAAATGACATTAGTTTTTATGTTGAAAAAGGAAAGCTGTTTTCCTTCCTTGGACCAAATGGAGCTGGAAAGTCAACGACAATTGATATTTTATGTACACTGTTGGATTTTGACAGTGGTGAGTGTGTTATAGGAGGTTACGATTTACGATATGAGAGTCAGAAAATAAGGCAGATTACAGGTATCGTTTTTCAGGATCATGTGCTGGATGATTTGCTTACTGTTCGTGAAAACCTTACTGTCAGGGCTGGACTTTATACATCGGACAAGAACAAAATTAAAAATACTATATATGAGGTCATTCAAGCTACAGAACTTAGTGAGATAATAGACTTCCCTTATGGCAAGCTTTCAGGAGGTCAGCGACGCAGAGTGGATATTGCCCGCGCACTGTTACAAAAGCCCCAGATTTTATTCCTTGATGAGCCCACCACGGGCTTAGATCCACAAACACGGAAAAGTATTTGGAATACGATAAAACAGCTACAATCGAATAACGGGATGACTGTGTTTCTGACAACTCATTATATGGAAGAAGCCACCGAATCTGATTATGTGATTGTCATAGACCACGGAACAATTGTTGCTAAAGGTACACCGTCAGAATTGAGAACCCGTTATTCTTCTGACACTATAAGGCTGTTCCCGTCGAATCAAATTATTCTTCAGCGGACTTTAAATGAATTACAACTTGATTTTAAGGTGATTTCTGGTGAGTTTCTTGTAAAACTACCTGATACAATGGCAGCCATACCAATATTGGAAAGTTGCAAGACCTGTATCAGCGGTTTTCAAGTACTACAGGGAACAATGGACGATGCTTTCATCGGAATTACGGGAAAGGAGCTAAGACAATGAACATTTTTTTGAAACGCAATCTCAAGCTGTTTTTCCGTGATAGGAGCGCGGTGTTTTTCTCACTAATGGCAGTTTTTATTATCCTTGCGCTTTATACTGTGTTTTTGGGTGATGTATGGCTCCCAGATTCCATGCAGGGGCTTCAAAATGTGGATTTCCTGATGAATAGCTGGCTTATGTCTGGACTGATTGCGGTCGCTTCGGCAACGACTACAATGGGCGCATTTGGGGTTTTAATCGACGATAAAATCCAAAAAATAGATAAAGATTTTTATTCCTCACCTTTAAAAAAAAGTAGTCTTACGAAAGGGTATCTAGGTAGTGCGCTGCTGATAGGCATCATTATGTCGCTTGTAACCTTTGCGGTTGCCGAAGTTTATATCGTACTGAATGGCGGCAATTGGGTTAATACTAGCTCTGCATTGAAGATCATATTGTTGATTTTCCTGTCTAGCATAGCAAATACGTCACTTATGTGTTTTATTGTATCGTTTTTTAAAAGTCACCACGCGTTCAGCACGGCGGGAACAGTTATTGGAACACTAATTGGATTTCTTACAGGAATTTATCTTCCCATCGGGGATTTACCAGCATCTGTGCAATTGGTGATAAAAGTGTTCCCCGTGTCCCATGCGGCGGCTCTTTTTCGACAAGTTTTGATGGAAGAACCGATGTATATTACCTTTAATGGAACTGAGACCAAATATCTGAGTGAATTTAAAGAATATATGGGGATAACGTATAGCTTTGGTGGTCATGTGATTTCACCTTTGACTAGTATTCTGATACTTGTAGGCACATCGGTTGCTTTCTATTATTTATCCGTTTTAAACCTGTCACGGAACAGCGTAAGAAGATCCAACAACATTCTTTTGTCTTTGAAAAAAACGTTAAATAAATGACTTATTTGGAGATTCAAACCTGGAACATGTCAATAACTTTTAAAAATGTCACCCCTGAAGGGAGTTAATTATCGGGTGAAAATGTCACCCTTTCTAATAAAATGGACTGGGTTCAGGTAACAGCGGAATCATTCCATGCTTCCGCTGATCACAAATTGTGTTGATGTAATACCAGTCAAGGTCAGGCAGTATTTTGTTTCAAAATCTCCGCCTTTCCCTTGACTGAGAGAAAAGGATAGCGTTAGGCATGATTTTGTAAAAAGAGATCCTCCAGCATCGATATAATTTCATCGTTTGTTTCAGTGAAGGACAGTCTAGGAGCTAGAGCTTGCCCGTATTTGTAGTAGTGGGAATCTGGTACAGGCCTTGACTTAGGCGGCTCGGATTCTTTCTTTGGTTTTGGCTTTTGCTTTGGAGGGATGTAGGCATTCACATCAAAAAACGATGTTCCGGTACTCTAGCTTTACACCAAATTCGGAGCTGATCAAGACATTTACCTTTGCTTTTGGAGGGATCATGCCAGAGTAGACGGTTTCGTTGACCTTGAACGATTTGCCACCATAAGAAAATACTCCTCCCGAATCCACAATGCGCTGCTCCTTCACGCAGAGGACATAATCTAGGTTTATGGCATTTTCAGGTTTAAAAAACATACGCTCACAGGATTCAGGCTCTACCGCAAACTGGCTGTTAAACGTGTAAATATAACTTGCAAGGAATTCGTTTGCAGCATCAATAGTGGAAATGTCTCGCATTGCAAATTCTACCGGAAGCCTGCTTTGAAGAGTCTGCCATAAACGCTCCACCTGTCCTTTTGCCTGAGCAGAACGAGCTGGGATTAATTCAATGGATAGTTCCTTCAAAGCTCTTCCAAACTGGGTGTCTTTTACAGCAATAGAAGGATCGATAGGCGCTGCACTTGTCGTTCTGAAAGCCCTAACGCAGCAGCAGCTTCCGGGACGGTAAGAAACCCAGAGATACATTTATTGATGATATCCAGTTTATTCAGTTGTTTTTGAGTCAAAAAAATCACATCCTGTTTCATAAAGTAATTGTACAACAGGGGTGACATTTTTACTCGATAGTTTACATACTGACATTATCACTGGTTAAACACAGATTCAAACCTGGAACATTGACACTCACGACAATATTTGTTATAATTCTACAGACATAGTGTGAAGCTGTGTTTGTCGCAGAAGCGGTTTTTTTAAATTCTTCACTGAAGTGAAGTTATTATTACACCAGAAGGTGCAACGTTTGTTGTGCCTTTTTTTATTTTTATCCCCCTGGGGAGAAATATTATCATAGATAAAATAGAAAACTGAGGACTTAAGGTTGAAAAAGAATAATAAAGACTATCCATTCCCATAAGGACATAACAAATAAGCCATCCTTCGGAGGCTTCGAAAAATTAAATATGTAGACAAAGTTAAGGTTATTCAGTTGCTGACTTGATTCTGTAACCTTGGAACTGTGCCATTAAGATAGCCTGCTCCACCGTGATTTCGCGAGAGACAGGAAGAACATCGGACTTTCGGTATAAATCTACATTGTATGGCTGCTTATCTTTCAACAATGATTGCCTTCTTGTGACCGCGGCGTTTCCTGAGTCGGAGGTAGCGGTTACGGATTTCAGGATGTTTTTCAGACTTAACCACAGAATTAGCACATTGCACTAAGAGTGGTTTGATATAGCATCCTGCCTTGGAAACCCGGACGGATTTTATAGCTTTAACATATTTGGGATGTGCAAGTACAATGGAACAATCTTTTTCCAAGACGTTGTACACGGGAATCCAGTATTTACCGGTAGATTCCATGCAGACATCCCTGCAATTCGATTCAAGCAACCATTGTAACAGCTCTTTCAAACCCTTCGTGTAGGTAGAAAAGCGATGGTTCTTGTAGGTGGTGACACCTTGTTTGCTGGTGGAAGCGATGCAAGCGACAACAAAGGTCTTATGGACATCGATACCACAACAAATGTTATACACGATTTTTAAAGCCATAGGAGACTCCTTTCTGAACCGGAAGGCTCGATAGAATAATAGGGAGAAGCGGCATTGACTGCCAGCCTGGTATTTAAACGAGAATTGTTTAAACAAAGATAAGGTTACGTGCTCGAAGACACACTTATTTGTGCTTGAAAAGGCAGGCTACACATATATAAATGCGGTTACTCCAGAAAAAGGAGTAGCCCACTCACCTCCCCGTGATTTGTAGTGTACCGGATTCCCTATGGATGATTATAGAACAAAAAATTCGCTCGTAGACAACGTTTTTCATAACGTTTTGTGCCTTGAGCGAAGCGAAAGGAATGGATATATATATGAATATAAAGATTACAAAAGTGCTAAAAAATAGAAAAAAAAGAAGTATTACGATAATTATTATTTTAACAGTTGCTGTTGCTTTAATGTCATTTATCTGTCTTTTTGTTGGATCTTCGCATATGTCTATATCTGAATGTATATCGGCTCTCTTAAAAAATGGTACTGCCGCAAATATACGAATTATCTGGAATATCAGAATTCCACGCGTTTTGGCTGCAATCATCGCCGGGGCGGGCTTGTCCATTTCTGGACTAATTATGCAGACGACTTTGAACAATTCGATGGCATCGCCCTCTACTCTTGGAGTTTCCAATGCGGCTGTTTTTGGAGCAAACCTTTCGATAATAGCTTTTGCAGGTGGTTTTTTATCGACTGGAAATAACGTTGCAAATTATGCAGTTGGAGCAAATCCGTATGCTACGAGCTTTATGGCTTTTATATTTTCTACTATGTCTATCTTGTTCATATTAGGCCTTTGTAAAATTCGTGCATTCTCCCCCAATGTTGTTGTGCTGGCTGGAATTGCCATAGGTTCTGTCTGGACAGCTGCAACGACAATTTTGCAGTTTCATGCGACCGATGTGGGCTTATCCGCTGCCGTAATCTGGAACTTCGGGGACTTGGGCAGAGCAACTTATCGGACTGATGCTATTATGCTGGTGGTCGTTTTTTCAGGGCTGATTTTTTTCGTACTGATGGCATGGAAATACAACACCCTGCTTAGTGGTGAGGCCACCGCGAAAAGCATGGGTGTGAATGTTGATTGGATTCGTTTTTTTTCTATGCTGCTTGCATCGGTGATAACAGCGGTATGCGTCTCCTTTCTGGGCGTTATAGGATTTGTGGGAATTATTTGCCCTCATGTGACAAAGAGACTACTGGGACAAGATCACAGATTTTCTATTCCCGTATCAGCCGCGAGCGGTAGCTTGCTGCTGATCATTGCCGATACTCTTTCAAGAAGCATGGGCAATGGCTCTGCTCTGCCTGTAGGCGCAATTACTTCGCTGTTGGGCGCGCCGTTTTTTATTGTGATCATTTTTTCAAAGAAGGAGAACAGCCTATGTTGAATATTGATAAGCTGTCTTTCCAATACAGCAAGCGCTCCACTCCTGTCCTTAATGATATAAGTCTGGAACTACGCAATGGAGAAATCGGAATTTTACTTGGAAAGAACGGCTCAGGAAAAACTACTTTATTTAAAAACATATTGGGAATCAATACACCTAACAGTGGCTCTATCCTGTTTGACGGTGAAGAACTATTAAAAATGCCAAGAAGAGAACGTGCAAGGAGAATCGCTTATGTTCCACAGGATATCCGCTTCGGCGCACTCAGCGTGTTTGATTCCATCCTGATGGGCAGGGTATCGTATTTTGGATTGAAGGCCGATAAGCATGACTATGATGCGGTAGAGAAAATTATTTGCGATATGCAGCTTGAAGCATTCGCCTACAGAAATGTTGAAGAACTTTCCGGAGGTGAAAGACAAAAAATAGCGATTGCCCGAGCTATGGCTCAGGAACCCAAGTTGATGATTTTTGATGAGCCCACCGGGAACCTTGACATTGCCAATGAGCAACTGATTATTGAGGAAGCAAAAAAGCTGTCGAGAGATAAAGCTATCGGCATTTTGAGCTCTCTGCACGATCTGAATCAGGCAATGCATTTCGGTGACAAATTTTTCTTCATAAAGGACGGTATGATTAAATATTCCGGTGGAAAAGACTGCATCAACAAAGAAGTGATAAAAGACATTTTTGATATCAATGTTAGAATTGTTGATATAGAAAATCGAAAAATTATTATTGGAGGAAACCATGACGAGAATTAAAAAACTGTTAGCCCTTTTCTTAGCAATCATGATGATTGCGTCTCTCTGTGCCTGCGGAAGCTCAAGTCAGGATACAAGTTCAGCTGAACCTACGCCTACAGAATCCGCAAAAATTCCTATCACCGATATGATAGGAAGAGAAGTAACCTTAACCCCAGCCAGCTATAAAAGAGTTGTCTGCATCGGAGCCAGTGCGCTCAGAATGTACAGCTATATCGGCGATGTCGATCTGCTTTGCGGTGTGGAAGATATAGACAACACTACGTTGGGGGATCGCCCGAAAATGTTTGATTCCGTGGCGCGACCCTATGTAATCGCATCTGGTAACGTATTTTCCACTCTGCCTTCCTGCGGAGTAGGAGGTCCTAATGCGCAGGCTGCTGAAGCCGAGAAAATTCTTTCTTGCAACCCCGATATCGTTATTTCCGAATATGAGGACGTTGAGAAAGAAGATGCTCTTCAGGAGCAGCTTGGTGTTCCCGTTATTACTCTGAAAGCCGGCCCCAACGGCGTATTTGATGATGCGTTTAAAGAAACCATGACTATGTTAGGCACGATTTTCGGCAAGGAAGAAAGAGCCGAGACCCTTGTTTCCTTTGTTGAGGCGGAAACAGCCGAAATTTCAAGCAGAACAGCCGAAGTTGCCGATGCCGATAAACCTGGTGTCTATATCTGTGGGCTTGGCAACTGGGGGACGACAAACCATCTGATGACTGCGCAGAACTATATTTCTTTGAATATTGCGAATGTCAATAACGTTGTTACCGATCTTGAAACAGACGGTATTCAGAAAATAGAAGAAGAAAAGTTTGTGGCTCTGGGCAAAGATATGGACATCATCATTATGGATGCTGCCGCAGTTAAAAACATTATCCCTCTCTATCAGGAAGACAGCACGATGTTTGACTCTTGCAAGGCCTGGCAGGATGACCAAGTTTATCTCCAGATGGCATATAACGCCTATTATACAAACTATGAGATAGCACTAATAAATACTTGGTTTATTGCAAAGGCCGCCTACCCTGATCTGTTCGCAGATATTGATATGACCGACAAGACAAATGAAATTACAAAGGCGTTCCTTGGTAAGGAACTTGCAAAAGAGACGTTTGCATATCCCTCTGGTTTTGGTGGATATCAGAAGATTGACACTTCAAACTTTTTCAATTAATATGGAGCAGCTTATATATTGATGATATACATAAAGAATACAGTGCGAAGAAGTGGAGGAAGGTATTATGCAACGCTCGGACATCATCAAATTTTTCGATACACTTGCCCCGACTTGGGATGCGGAAATGATTCACAACGACGAAATAATAAATGTCATACTTGACTGCGCAGGCATTTTTGCTGGGAAAAGGGTGTTGGATGTAGCCTGCGGTACAGGAGTCCTTTTCCCCGACTATCTGAACCGAAGGGTGAAATGTATTGTAGGCGTTGATATTTCACCGGAGATGGCAAAAATTGCAGCAAAAAAATATGATGACACGCGTGCTAAGGTTATATGTGCCGATGTTCAGGAATTAGAATTTGATGAAAAGTTCGACTGTGTCATGATATATAATGCTTTTCCGCATTTCCCTGAACCATCAAGACTTCTTGCATATCTTGTGAAATATATTGTGCAGGGGGGACGGCTTACTGTGGCTCACGGTATGAGCCGTGTGAAGATTGATGAGCACCACCATGGCAACGCAAATAAGGTTTCTGTGGGCCTTATGCACGAAAATGAGCTGGCGTCTTTGATGAGACAATGGTTTAAGGTAGATACGGTGATATCTGATAATCAGAAATATATTGTTTCCGGTGTGGTAAGGATCCAAGAATAAAAATTATCTTTCTAAGGAGGAACATATGACGCTTGAAGAACTTAAATTGATGTGGAAGCCACCCCAAAGAAATACGGAGGACGCAAAGGCCTTGTGGGATTCACAGGCAGACGACACCGTATACCTCACTGTCCCGACTTTTGAAGGCAGTGGCTTTCTTAGACTTCTGGAAGAGGAGCATATGCTGGACAAAAGCTATGATGTACTTGATATAGGCTGCGGAACAGGGATATACTCCGCAGCAATTTCAAGCAAAATAAACTCAGCGGTGGGATACGACATTGCAGTGAAAATGCTTTGCAACGGTCGAGATATTTTAGAACAGAAAAAAATTAAAAATGTTACTCTTAAGCAGGGCAACTGGCAGGATATGGATATTGAAGCCCTAGGACTGAAAAATCGCTTTGACCTGGTTCTGGCACACACAACGCCTGCAGTATGCGACCTTGAGACATTTGAAAAGATGCTTAGGGCAAGCAGAAGATTTTGTGCAATAAGTGTTTTCACAAGACCGAACCAGCCAATAATGCAGACAGTTCATGATATGGTTGGCGTCAAACTTGATGAAGGCTATTTTGCAGGCTATTTGGAAAAAAGCATGACCTATATGTTTGATTACTTGTTTCAAATGGGTTACAGCCCAAAGTTTTTTTATGAAAAAACAGACTATACCTTTGTGCAGAAGCTTGAAGATTCATACCCGTACTATTTGGACGCAATAAAGACACATAAAAGGCTTATCGCTGATGAAGAAAAACAGATAAAAGATTATATTGCTTCGGTTGCAATTGATGGCATGGTAACTGAAAAGATGAATCCAACTATCGTTACAATTTATTGGAACAATTTGGAAAGATCATAGAACAAAATGAAAGAAAGCAATAAAACCAAAGGATTTAGTCCTATTTTTTAAAGAGCAATATAACCTCGTTTCAGTACTGCTAATTGTATTTCGGTTAATTAGTGTTTTCCGCGGGAGATGCCGCAACAATTACTCTCTAGGAGGTAGTCGCCAACGAATTGCCATTGCGCAGCTTAGTTAAAGATTCTTCAATCCGCATTCTGGTTGAAGCGGGTTTGCACAGGACATTGAAAATGAGCACAAATTTCAGCAATCATTTGAATAGGTATTATAATAAGAATGTTAAAAAATACAAGTCTTTTTCTACAGAATCTGTTCAGTGGACTTATGAGATGCGGTAAATATTACGGTAACTATGTCCGAGTGACTTGGTGGAAATATGGGACATCTTTTGACTGGTGATGATGCGAAAGGTTGAAAAGTGAACCTAATAGTAAATTTAGTAGACAGTGAAGAGTTTGATTAATAGAGGTGATTGATGGGATTGCTGCCATAAAGAGTGATCAAACCGAAATTGTGTACTTCAAATTCGGATTAGTAATGAAAAGACTTTACTGCACACAATTTTTGCCGATGGGTAAAGTTGTAGCAGTATTATGGTATGCCGAGATAAAGAGGCTCTATGTCAAATGTTGTGGTGGAGCTCTCAAGTAAAATAAAAATAAGTAAAAAAGTATTTCAATCCAGCGAAGGAAAATCCATCGCTGGATTGTTTTATGAAAATTGTGCATTAATGACGTGATCAAACAAGCCACTTTTTTAGGGGTTAGGATTGAAAGCGCAGGAACGGTCATTCACACAATCAGGCTGCCATCATGTAAAGGATTCGATTTTGGAAGCGGTTAAAATTTCGGACCCCATAACAGTTTCGCTTTAGTACTTTAATTCGGTTATTGCAGCCTTCTGTGAATCCATTTGTATAGCCCAGACTGAAGGCTCTGAGTATGTATGGCTGCCATTTGTTAATGATATCAAAGCATTTCTGAAACTCTTCAAGTTGTGCAACTCCTACACAGAGATTCCAGTTCTTTAGATTCTTTTTCGCCTCGTGGATATCTTTACTGTCCATAAATACATAGAAGTTTTCTTTCAGCCAGTATGCCATACGGAGTTTCTCAGACACTGAAAGCATGTTTTCAAGCTGCTGGTGCTGTTCTTGAGTAAGCTTTTCGTGTCGAGCCAGTAGAAGCCAGCGACTTCTTTTGAAATATTTACGTCGTTCATCGGAGAATTTCTTCTGCTCTGATTTTCTCACGTTTTCCAAAGCCCAGGTTACGTACCGGCAAACGTGGAACTTATCAGTGATTACACTTCCATTCGGGAAACAGGAAGTCATGACATCTCGGAACTGAAGACTCATGTCCATTACTAGGTATTTAACCTGTTTTCGCTTTTCCAGAGGAAACTGAAGGAAGTAGGCAATCAGATCCTCGCTGTTCTTTGAAGGCAGAATATCTAGAACCCTATGCTTTACGGGATCAGTAAGGATGCACTGAAATTTCCGTCCGCCTGCGTTACCCTTAAATTCATCAATGGACAGAACGGTAGGCAAATTAGGCCTCGGATAGGAGACCCTGTCAAAGATTCTTACTGCTGTTCCGGCAGAAACGCCGTTCCCCTTAGCAATGGAAGCTGTGGAATACTCGCCAGCTGTAATCGCTCAAGACCTTGGTGGTAAGCCGTTTTGTATTCCTTTGATATCGCGCAAGAAACGATAACTTTTCCTGAAAGACAGTTCCACAGTGAGAGCAGTAATAACGGCGCTTCCGCAGATGGAGTAGGCAGTGCTGACCCTGTATCGGCAGGTCCTTTACAAGCTGTTGTCGATAAGAATGAGTTCGCTTCGTTTCATGGCGGCAAGCTGGACAGACTTGCATCTGAAGCGCTGGCTCAAGCCAAACATGAATCTGGTTATTAATGTTTTCGACTTTGGTCACAATTACATCTTTTAATCCAAGTAAGTCTGCTGTACAATTAGGATAGAGCATGAGTTTGATCTCCTTTCGAATGTTTGTGTTGCAACTTCATTTTACTTGAGATCTACTTTATGCTCTATCTTTTTTGCAAAAAAATTAAAATGCTGTGGTATTTAATTTCTTAAACACCACAACATTTATTATAGAGCCGATAAAGATGACGCTCGTTTGACTTTAAAAAGTGGCGGCATGTTTTCAAAAACCGAATCGTAAGAATTCGTTTTCGAGAAAAACACCCCTCCGCCAAGGAGACGGTGGGTTCTGACGACATCATTTTTGTCTACTCAAGGTACATTGAATGTGTGGTTCTGATGACGAAATGTGGTTCTAATAAGAAATAGCAAAAGTTGAAAACAATATGTAGTGGTTTTGAAGAAAAAAAGGGGCAAAAATCGGACGAATTTTGCCCCTTTAAATTGGGTGGAAATATAGAAGACATAGGGTAAGATCCGAAAAATAGACGGTATTGTGTTAGCTTTGAAGGAACAACTCCATATTGAATGAGTGAATAATTATGAGACCAAAGTTTTTAGGTCGCCTTAAGTGACCTAAAAACTTTGCCTCGTTCTCATTTACACGCTATCACACCTGCCAAGTAAAATACAATAGGCTGTAGTTTAAAGAAAAAATGGGTCAATTCAGATGAAATGGAGTAATAAGCGAATTCTATGCTCGTTGTACCAATTTCGGTTTTTACGAACAGGATAAATAAGCTCGAGGTTTTGTTAGAAAAGTTACCAATTGTAGCCTTTAAAAACAATTTAAATGAGCTCTTTTTAAAGGTTTTATTTTTGTAACGAACGATTGACAATATATGCTATAAAGCTGTTTTTTCAATGATGTAAGCAATGAGTGCAAAACAAAGGGGAAGTAGATATTATAGGATGTAATCAATTATTAGAAGATATAACCTTATAGCACATCACAGCTAACTAACTATAGAATATACCTTTTTATTACCTATTATTACTTGACAAGTTTTTAGTTATTACTTATAATAACTAAAAAGAACAAATTGAGGTGTAATGAGAAAGGAATGATGATGATGGATAAATACTATACAGTTGACCAAATTGCTAAAATGCTTAATATGCATTCAAAAACGATTCAACGATATATTAGAGAGGGAAAGCTAAACGCGTCAAAGGTAGGGAAAAGTTGGCGTGTTACTGGACACGACTTAAGCATATTTACAGAAGGAACGAATCATGTTTCGGATAAAATTATGATGCCAAACGTCACTGAAGAAATCAGGGAAGATAAAATTAAAATATCTGCTGTAGTTGATATTGATATTGATGATATGGATGAAGCAATGCGAATTGTGAATATGCTTACAGCAGTACTCAATGCAAAGCCTTCTGAGTATGGTAAATCTACAATGAGTGCTCAATTTATAGAATCTGAACAAAAAGTAAGAGTGATGTTATGGGGTAGTATTAAATTTATAGAAAATATGATCAGCAGCTTATCCGTGTTAGCTGATCAGGAAAAACAGTAGGAGAATTAGTATGAAAACGAATTCCGTATATAAATCTGAAGAAGGCAAAAGAAAAATACTGGAATATTACAAAAAATTACTTTCAAATATAGAAGTTCCTTATCGTGAAAAGTATGTAAATACAACATATGGAGAAACATATATACTTGAGTTAGGAAATTCTGACAAACCATCCATATTTTTATTTCATGGTTCTTGCAGCAATAGTGCAATGTGGTTTGGTGATCTTCAGATCTTAGCAGAACATTATCATGTATTTACGGTAGATATCATTGGTGAAGCGGGAAATAGCGCAGAAAACAGGCTTGATTTATCAACGGATGACTATGCAAATTGGATAAAAGAGATTTTTGATGCACAAAACATTCAAAAAGCAATGCTGATGGGTAATTCTTTTGGCGGATGGATGTCACTTAAATTTGCTACAGTTTTTCCGGATCGTGTTTCAAAATTAGTTTTAATCGCAACATCGGGTATAACACCGGTTAAGCTCTCTTTTATACTTAAATCAATCCTATACACCATGCAAGGTAAAAAAGGATTGAAAAAGCTAAATAAAATGGTTTATGGAACGGATGACATTCCAGATGAAGTTCTTGAAGTTGGTAATATGATTATGGAAAACTTTAATCCTATGATTGGAGCTTTGCCAAATTATAAAAATGAACAATTGATAAAACTTACCATGCCGGTAATGTATATAGCTGGTGAAAATGATTCAACGGTTTATGCGCATAAGACTGCACAAAGAATAAAAGAATTGATTCCTAATGCCAGCATTCAGTTAATTAAAAACAATGGGCATGTGATTTATAACGTACTAGATAGGATTATGCCGTTTCTAATGCAATAGTGGTAACTGTGTTTATTTTTAAGATAGTATAGAGAGCGGATTAGCAGCTATTTAACGCAAATTAATATCTTAATATAGTTAACAATATATTACAAGAGCAGCTGTTCTATGTTCTGCGCTTTCGGTGATGCGGCTAATTTTAGAAACGTAGAAGCTCCTCGTAATTTTGAGAATTTAATGACATATCAGCAAAAGGCAATGGACGAATAACGTTTTGTGCCTTGAGCAAAGTGAAAGGAATGGCGATAATAGTGATGAAAAAAATAATAAGACTACTAATAATAGCTTTGTACATTTTAATAATATCAGGTGTTACGCTAATACCTGAATATTACTATGCTTTTGCGAAAACAAATAACAAAATATCAGAAATCAATGAATGGAATATCAACAATTTTACGCATGTCTATGAGGTTGGTCCAGGTCAGGCATATTTAACACCTAATGATGTTCCGTGGGAAACGCTTGAGCCTTCAACGATTGTCAGGATTCATTGGAGTGAGGAGCCTTACCGATGCAAATGGGTAATCACTACTTCAGCCAGCAGCGACGCCCCATTGGTTGTTGTTGGGGTACCGAATGGAAACAAGCTGCCGGTAATTACAGGTGAAAATGCTACAACCAGATCGAATATGTATTATCTCAATGAGGCACGGTCGGTAGTAAAAGTAGGTAATTATACGGGCACTGACGATGCGGACAGACCTTCGTACGTATATCTTGAAAACCTTGATATACGGAGCGGGCGACTGCCATATGGATTCACTGATCGCAAAGGCAATGCAGGTACGTATAACGACAATGCAGCATCTGTTCATATCGAAGAAGGGGAACGAATTACCGTAAGAGGGTGCAATCTACATGACTCTGGAAATGGTCTTTTTACCACTTATTTAACAAAAGATATCCTGATCAGCCAAAATCATATTTATAATAATGGTATAGAGGGCAGTTCTTATCAACATAACACCTATACGGAAAGTTTGGGTATCATATATGAATACAACCATTTTGGTCCCTTGCGAAATGGTTGTGAAGGCAATAACCTGAAAGACCGTTCGGCAGGAACTGTTATCCGGTACAACTGGATTGAATCCGGCAATCGTCAACTTGATCTGGTGAACACAGGTCAAGAAGAATTTTTCAAGGATCCATCCTATCTTGATACATATGTTTACGGAAATATATTAATAGAACCGGAGGGGGCAGGAAACGGTCAGATTATCCATTATGGTGGAGATAATAATAACCAAATATCTTACCGTAGGGGTGTTATTCATCTTTACCATAATACTGTAATATCAACCAGAAATGGAAATACCACCCTTCTTCGTCTTTCCACTGACGATGCAACGGCAGATATAAGGAACAATATTATTTATACCAGTGCGGGTTCAGGTCATCTGGCTCTGACCAATGGTTGCGGTATTGTATACTTGCATAACAATTGGCTGCCTGAAGGCTACTGCGATACATTTGAATCTTCAAAATCGGATATTCGGGCTGATTCAGGAAATTTGAAAGGTACTGACCCCGGGTTCAAAAATTACGAAAATAAGGAGTATCAGTTGTTGCAGTCATCAGCATGTATAGATGAATCAGCAGCATCAGGAGCTGATGTATCAGGCTATGAACCAACAATGCAGTATGTTATACATCAGTCCGGTGAAACTAGAAAGGTATTTGGTAAAGCATTGGATATAGGAGCTTTTGAGGTGTCGGAATCAGCAGCAACATCAACACCGGCTTCAATTAGCATGACCTTGACTATAGGATCTAAAGTAACAGCAGTGAATGGAAAACTAATGGAGACAGATGTGCCTCCTGTTTTGATTAACAACCGTACAATGGTACCGTTAAGGTTTATCGGTGAAGTGTTGGGAGTAAATTTTGACTGGAACCAGAAGACTCGCACAGTAACCTGTAAGCAGGGGGGGAAAGAAATAAGTCTAATAATAGATCAACCTATTGCAGGATTTGATACACCTGCAATTATAATTGATGGAAGAACCATGGTGCCTCTTCGTTACATATCCGAAACCTTTGGGGCTCAAGTCACATGGGTAGATTCCACAAAAAGTGTGATGGTCGTGAAATAGCATAGTAAATATTGACAGGGATATTTTTCTACACGAAGTGGCGCACTTGACTTGACAATTCATCTTATGTCAGTATATTATCAATCGTTTTTCGTGGGGGGGGGTACGCTGTATAAGTTTTATAACCACTCAATTCATGTCTATCTCACGAATAACATTACTTTTTTATGTTAAGTAATTTTCTATATTCGACAGGCGTTAGCCCAATATGCCTTTTGAACAGCTCTGAGAAGCGTCCCGCATGGGTATAGCCGATAATTTGAGCAATTTCTTTTATTTCCAAATCTGTGTTCATCAGCATTTGTTCCGCGTGACCAATCCGCTTGCTTTGCATATATTCGGTGACAGTGCAGTGATAAGCATCCCGAAAGGCGTATTTGAACTTCGTTGCGCCCATGCAGGCGATGTGGGCCAACTGCTCCAGCCGGATATTCTTTGCGTAATGATCGTCGATATATGCCGCGACAACCCGCAACTTCTCCATATCATGCTCAGATACATTTTTATAAGTCAGAGCTTTTTTGTGAAGACTATACTCCTTAGCTCTATCCACAATCAGAGAAACTGCCTCGGCAACCTTACTTTCATAATAGAGATCCGCCGCTGTTCCGCTGCCACGGTATGCTTCCAGTTGTTTGAGCAGCAACATCATTTCAGGAAAAGAGGTTGTTCCGTTAATGGCGGAAAATGCAGCCCCCGGATTTTCAAACTCACCCGGATACTGCGCGTTCAATATTTCCTTGTAATACGCCGGGAAAATGTTGATACCAACGGAGCGGACGGGAATATCTTTGTGGTATATTGCTTCATATTTTTCTCTAGATGCCGCATAGCCGATGATATTATTGCAGGAGATACGCCGGTATGGGTTTAGCATTTCGCCCGATATAGAGAAGTAGCAAACCACTCCCATGCAGGCAAAATTATCAAATGCCATGAATTCATCTTCCAAAAATGTAGTATCCGCAATTGAAATATAAAACTGATCTTTCTTTGCGTAGTACCAGTAATAGCCTTTACCTTTGTGGGCCGGGACCTCGTAATAAGTTCCATGGCGTTCAGACAGTCCTGCGTGAAAGTCAAGTTTTCTAAGCGATGGAAGCAGCAATTCTTTTTGTAAATTCATATTTCTCTCCTGACTATCACGATCAGCCGAAATCCCGTCACAAAAAGCCGAATATACGCTAACCGTATTGACCGAAGTTTGGCGTTAAAGATATACTGTCTACAAGTTAGGTATATCTAACTATATTATAGCATTAAAACAACACAGCCACAAGGAAAAATCATTATATCAAAAGAAGCCGTTTTGAGATGATTATTCTAATATAAACACCATAGGAAAGGGAGGATTATCAATGTCAATCGAACAAAAATATATGAAATACAATTTTATGGCATGGCTTGTTTATAAAATGTTTGAGAAATCTGTTTTCGCCTACATGGAAACCGTTTATGGCAGGTCAGAGGTAAAGGTAATGAAGAAAAAGGCTAAACGAATATATAAAGGAATGCTGGAACGGACGCCAGCCATGGAGAAAAACAGCGCCAATGCGCCGCTTCTGATGGGAGCAATGTTTTTTTCTATCTATAAAGCCTCTGACGGGAAGATGAGCGAAAATGTATTTGCCAAACTGACCGATCAGGTCGGTCATGCTCCCTTGTTTAATAAAATGATTACAAAAAGAAAACTCTTTACTGAAGAAGTACACGCAAAAAGACTGGCGGATGCGGCACGCTCACAGTCTTCACAACACCCGATGGACTGGATCTTTACCCACAAGGTTTTTAGCCCTGATGAATACTTAACAGAGTATACCCAATGCGGTGTATGCGAACTGGCAAAAAAAGAGGGTTGTTTTGCACTGGTGAAGCACATCTGTAAAATTGATTATATTACTTATGACCTGATGGGAGCGCATCTGGAACGCACAAAGACTATCGCTGATGGAGATGAGCTGTGTGATTTTCATGTCACAAGAAAAGCCAGAACTGGTCCATGAGAGATTTTTATTTCATTGAGGAAAATCTTTCTGATAAAGATTTTTTGTATTTGCCGGAAGCGGATTGAGGCGCAAACGGCAGGAATTGAAAACAAAAGAATAGGAGGAATCAAAATTGAAGCTGGGCCATGTTATATATAAAGTCAAAGATTTAGATGAAGCTGTAAAAGAATATACAAAAAAAGGCTTTACAGTTGAATATGGAAAGAAAAAGTATCCATATAATGCCGTAATCTATTTTGCAGAAGGACCATATCTTGAATTATTGCATCATACAGGGATGCCTTCCTTCGCAAAGAAGATTTTTAAATTTATAGGTAAAAGTGCTTTTACACGCAGACTTGATATTTGGGAAAATTCCAAAGAAGGATTGATTGGTGTTGCCTTGGAAAACGACAGGTTTGAGGTGGATATTGAACAGCAAATTCTTGATAACGCAAATCTGAAGTATTTAAAGGGTAAATCAGGCAGAACTGACACCAAGGACAGGAAGTTACGGTTTAAAGGAATTTTCCCTGATGATATGGAGATTCCGGTTTTGGGGTCCAAATTCAATATTGATGTAAGACCTCCCAAGGATTATGTTCATCCCAATGGC
The DNA here is from genome assembly GCA_963665645.2 of Anaerovoracaceae bacterium. Lineage (GTDB taxonomy): Bacteria > Bacillota > Clostridia > Peptostreptococcales > Anaerovoracaceae > Anoxybacterium. The sequence continues at coordinate 34,889 of CAXXQN010000011.1, forward strand.
GTGAAATGGATAAAAAGTGTTTCTTTCGGAACGAAAGAGAATTTTATCCCTGTTATTAATCAGTTATGTGATGATGAAAAGCTTAAGCTATTTATCGGTTATAGGATTAAAGATTTAGAGTTTGAGTATGTGAAATAAAAGCAGAAAAAACACCTTAACGCTGCTTACAGGTTAGCGCAGACTAACAATGTTGCAGCATCCAATATTGAAACCACAAGGAGGAATTATTATGTCAAATACGGTAAAAGCCAAAAATGTCATAGATAACCGTTGGAAAACAAAGGACTTTATCACACTGGCCATATTCAATATCATCATTCTTGTCATACTGAACGTATCGGTCATGGTGGCTAATCTGCTCTTTACGCCAACCGGGGCCTTCTATATCGGAGGCGTGTTGCCCGGCTTGGTGGGCGGTCCGTTCTACTTGGTAATGGCCAACCGCATAGGGAAGCGAGGAGTCCTTTTTCTTTCCATGCTGCTGGCGGGCATTATGTTCGCGACGATGGGCTTTGTATATTACCTGATTGCGTTTGTTGTGTTAGGGCTGATTGGGGAGCTTGCCATGCTCGGGAAAAACAGCTATGCCAAAACGGTACGCAATACAATTGGATATTGCCTTTACACATTGTCCTTCGAGCTGATCGGTGTGTTCCCGCTTTTGTTCTTCCGTGAACAATACCTCGCCTTAATGGGCGAGAAGGATCTTGAACAGGTGTTATTATACGGTCAGCCCGGGCCTTTGGCCATAGCGAGTCTTATAATAATTGTCTGCTCTCTGGGAGGATGCTTGATCGGTACCCAAATCCTTAAGCGGCATGTAAAAAAGGCGAAGCTGATATGATCTGTTTGGACCCGCGCACTCATTTTGTGCTGGTGCTTTTCTCGGGTTGCGCAGCCTTTCTCTTAAACGGAACAATGGCGTTATATTTGCTCTACCTGTTATGCGCGTTTTTCTTGGTATTGTGCGGGAAGCCGATGAGGGCATTGAAATGCACACTCGTTTTTATACTTATCCAAACCATACTGAGCCTTTTCTCCGCGACACGGATCGGATCATTTGGGATCGTCCTTTTTCTGATTTGCCAGATGATGCCGCCTGCTTTGATGGGTATGGCCCTGTTGACCCGTTCTTACAGCGCTATTCTATGCGCCGGAGAGCGAATGCACATACCCCGGCAGATCATGTTGATGATATGTATCCTGCTGCGGTTCTTCCCAGTGCTGCTTTCTGAGATGCGGACAATCGGAAGCGGAATACGCGCCAGAAGCATCTTGCCGCATTGGTATGACATCCCGCTGCACCCGGCCATGAGTTACGAGTGCTTTGTTCTCCCGCTGATGATACGCTCATTAAAGCTGTCAAGCGAGCTGGCCTGCGCCGCCGAAGTACGCGGGATAGAATCCTCGGCGAAACGGACAACGGTGCATCCTGTCGGCTTTCACTTACAGGATATCCTGATTTTTTCCTTTTATGGCTTTTGTATTGCTGGTATTTTCATTGTTGGAGGTGCGTCATGATTGAATTGAAAAACGTGAGCTTTACCTATGGCGAAGCGGAAAGTGATGTGCTGTACAATACCGGCGTATATGATATTTCTCTTCACATCCCAAAAGGGCGGTGTGTGGTGCTGTGCGGACGTTCCGGTTCGGGAAAAAGCACACTTCTGCGATTGATCGGCGGACTTGCACCGGGTTTCTTTCCGGGGGAGCTTGCAGGTGAGGTGCTTTTGAACGGAAAGGAGGCCGCCGGACTTTCTTCGGATGAAAGGGCTAAAACGCTTGGAATGGTGTTCCAGGACCCACGTAGCCAGTTTTTTATGGATAGCGTATTGGATGAGTTGTCGTTCACCGCCGACAATCTGGGGATGCCGCCCAAAGAAACAAAAACCCTTCTGGAAAGACAGGTGAAAAAGCTACATATTGCTCATCTGCTTGACCGGAGTTTGAACAACCTTTCCAGTGGCCAGAAGCAGCGCGTCGCCATTGCGGCTGCATCTTTGTTGTTGCCGTCGGTTATACTTTTAGACGAGCCGACAGCCAATCTGGATGAGGACTCAACAGCTGAGCTGCTAGATACTTTGACGAGTTTGAAAGACAGCGGTATTACCGTTATTGTCAGTGAACACCGGCTGCACGCTTTCCTGCCGGTTTGCGGACCAATATATCTGTATGGACGCGGGTCGGATCGCCCACCTGTGGAGCCGCACAGAATTTCAAAGCCTGACCCCTGAACAGATGCGCCCGTATGGGCTGCGTCATCCTCAAATGCGGATGGATTACGTTTCGGCAAAAAAGTGTTCAAACGAAAATATGTGCCTGGAATGCAGGAACATCGGCTACCGCTACAGGAATGGGGACGGGATCGACAACGTCACCCTGTGCTTCCCGCAAGGTAGCGTCACCGCTTTGACTGGGGAAAACGGCGCGGGCAAAACAACGTTATGCAAGGTCTTGTGCGGTCTGATGCGATCGAAGAAGGGCATCGTTCTGTTTGACGGCCGCAGACAATCCCGCTCTGCTTTACGCGGAGCCAGCCATTTCGTTATGCAGGATGCGGACTATCAGCTTTACACCGACAGTGTGGGCAACGAATTGCTGCTTGGCAAAAAAGTTACAGAGGAAAGAAAAATCCGGGCCTTTGAGGCGCTGGATGCTTTTGGGCTGCGGGAACTAAAGGATCGTCACCCCGCTTCGCTTTCCGGCGGGCAAAAACAACGTGTCGTCCTTGCCGCCGCCTATTGCTCCGATGCGCGGTTGATCGTATTGGACGAGCCGACTAGCGGGCAGGATGGCGATAACCTCCTCAAAACAGCGGCCTGGATCAGAAAACTCGCGCAGGAGGGGCGGACAGTTATCGTCATTACCCATGACAAACTGCTTCAAGCATTGATATGCGACCGCTGCGCGCGAATGGAAAAGAAAGAGGTGAAATAATTGATGAAGAAAAAAGAAAATCAGGATAAACAGGGGATTTCCCGCCTGCTTGAAATAGCGGGTGAAAAAAAGAGGCTGCTTTTCTTCTCCTGTGTTTTGGCGGTCATCAGCAGCGTGTTTATGATGACGCCGTTTCTGGCGCTGTATAACATTCTGGCCGAATTGCTCTCCCACGCTGCGAATATTACAGCGATAGACGCTGCTTCCTGTATACGGTGGGCAGTTTACGGCATAGTCGGACTGGCAATTAGCTATGTGTTTATGTATTTCGGCGGTATGGGTACGCACATTGCTGCCTATCGCATTTTATGCGGTATCCGCATCCGTATCACCAACCATATTGGCGAACTGCCGCTGGGGTATTTCAACCGCAACGCCACAGGCAAAATAAAAAAAATCATCAATATGGATGTGGAGAAGATCGAGTTATTCATCGCGCACCAACTGCCCGATTTGGTCAGCGCTGTTTCCATGATTCTCCTGATGATTGCCATTATGTTTTCCATCGACTGGCGACTGGCTCTGGCCACCGTCATTCCCGCCGTCATCGCGTTTTTCGCCCAGTATTCTATGATGATGGGCAAGCGCTCCAGAAAGGAACTCGTTACTTACGCCAACGCGTTGGAGAACATAGGCGCGTCATCCGTGCAGTATGTGCGCGGTATGCCATCCATAAAAATATTCGGGCAAACTGTCCGGTCGTTCCGTAAATTCCATGATACGATGATTGCCTTTAGGGACTCCTGCATCCGCTTCACCGACAACTTTCAAAACGGGTATGTTTCCTTCAAAGTGATTCTGATGGCCCTGGAGTGCTTTGTTTTTCCCATCGGGCTTATCCTGCTCAGCCGGGACGCTGGCAGCATTGAGTTTGCAGTTACTTTCATCTTCTTCCTGATTTTTTCCGGGGCACTTGCCGCGCCCATCATGCGTATTTCGACACTTGCCAACAATGTGAATGTCATCTCAGAAGGGGTACGGCGTATCGATGCCATCCTGAAAGAAAAGCCCATATCCGCGCCCACCAAACCGCAGAAGCCAAACGGAAACGATATCGTATTTGAGGATGTCTCTTTCTCCTATGACGGAGAGAACGATGTGCTCAAGCAGGTGAGCTTTACCGCTAAAACAGGAACCATCACCGCGCTGGTCGGCCCGTCCGGTTCAGGTAAATCCACCATCGCACAACTGATCCCCCGCTTTTGGGATGTGGGAGAAGGCGCGATTTTAATCGGTGGCGTAGATATTCGCCATATGGAGATGAGTGAACTGATGAACAGGGTTTCCTTTGTTTTTCAGGACACCCATCTTTTTGAGGATACTCTTTACAACAACATCCTCATCGGTAACCCGGCGGCAAGTCACGAAGAAGTCATAAATGCAGCTAAAGCCGCTCAATGCCATGAATTTATTGAGGCTACGCCGCAAGGATATGAAACGCACATCGGGGGCGGCAGCGGAATACACCTTTCAGGAGGCGAAGAACAGCGTGTCGCCGTGGCGCGTGCCATCTTGAAAAACGCCCCGATCCTGGTGTTGGACGAGGCGACTGCCTACGCTGATCCGGAGAACGAGTATGAGATGCAAATCGCGCTGCAACACTTAATTCAAGAAAAAACAGTGCTGATCATCGCTCATCGCCTGTCCACCATTCAAGGGGCGGATCAGATTTTGGTTGTTGACGATGGGCGAATCGTAGAACGAGGGACTCACGTTAATCTGCTCGACAGAGACGGGCTTTACCACCAAATGTGGCGGGCAGGTCTGTATTCGGCATCGTGGAAAGTGGAAAGGTAGGTAGAGTATGCGTATTAAAAAGATTTATGAAATCATCAGCGCGGGTAATCCCCGTAAACTGATTCGGCCAACCGTCTGTGCCGTGATCTCCAATATTCTGAACATCCTCCCGTTTTGCTTTGTGGGATTAGCCGTTTTTTTCAATCTACACATTTTATGCCGGGGAAACGGTAAATTTCCCTATAACCCGGTTATGGACGCTCTGGGCGGGAATGCTTGCTGCCGTGGTTGTTATGTTCATTGGTCAGGTCATCGCCTACCGGACGGCTTACCGAGGCGCTTACATGGCAGCGGCGGAAGGACGCGCTAACCTTGCGGAGCACCTGCGTAAGCTGCCGCTTTCCTATTTTCTGCACAAGGACAGCGGTGAAGTAGGCGAAACCATGATGGGTAGTTTTGATATGATTGAGCAGGCTGCTTCGGGTATCCTTCCTCAGCTTGTGGCAGCGGTTATCTCACCGGTGTTTGCCTTTCTCGGCTTTCTGTTCTTTGACTGGCGCATGGCGCTTGCCATGTTCATATCCATGCCGATTGCTTTTCTGCTTATTTGGGCTGTATCTGGCTGGGAAAAAAAGTTGGGGCAAAATACCTATAACGCCCGTGTGGCCTCCGGCAACAAAACCCAGGAATATCTGGACGGTATAAAGGTTATTAAGGCATACAATTTACGTGGAGAAAATTTCTCGCGTCTAAAAAACAGCTTTATTACCCTGATGAAGGCCAATATCAAACAGGAGGGCGGGCTTGGTTCAATCTATCTGATCGCGGTGGCTATTATCAAAGCGGGCATCTCACTGATGACCGTCATGGGGATTTATCTGCTGCTGGGCGGCGCGTTTTCCTTGCCATTTTTTGTGGTTTTCCTACTGGTGGGAAACCGCGTGTTTGAACCGCTGGCTGCCGCCCTCATTCGTCTGCCGGAATTCCGCTTTGATTTGCTCGGTGGCAAAAAAATATTGGAATTGCTGTCCGAACCTGTGATGGAAGGTGCGGGAGCCCCACCCGAAAACAGGCATGCCATTACATTTGAGCATGTGGATTTTGCCTATGAGGATACAGATGTGCTAAAAGATGTATCGCTGGAATTAAAGCAGGGCGAGTTAACCGCAATCGTCGGGCCGTCGGGTAGCGGCAAGAGCACAATCCTGCGGCTTGCTGCACGCTTTTATGATCCGCAAAAAGGACGTATCGCCTTTGGCGGTGTGGACGACACAACGCTTGAACCAGAAAAGCTGATGAGCAAGATTTCCATGGTCTTTCAGGATGTGTACCTTTTTGAGGATACCATTGAGGCCAATATCCGCTATGGCCGTGAAAGCGCCACGAAAGAAGAAATTATCAAAGCAGCGAAAGAAGCACGCTGCCATGATTTTATCATGAAACTGTCAAATGGATACGATACCATGGTCGGAGAAGGCGGCTCCACACTGTCCGGTGGCGAAAAGCAGCGTCTGTCCATTGCGCGGGCACTGCTAAAAAATGCGCCTGTTGTATTTCTGGATGAGGCCACGGCTTCCCTCGACCCGGAAAACGAATGGGAGGTACAGCAGGCCATTGGCCGACTTGTCAAAGGCCGCACGGTCGTGATGATTGCGCACCGCCTGAAAACAGTTGTCAATGCCGACAAGATAATTGTTCTGGAGGACGGACGTGTGGTACAGCAGGGAACGCATGACGAGCTTTTGAAAACAAACGGCTTGTACGCTCATTTGTGGGAATTGCAGCAGCAGACTGTTGGATGGAAAATTACAGGGTAGGCACATGACTAACGTAGCAAAATACCTTTATTAATCTAAGGCAAACACCGCATAATTCCCGCCTGATGCCTTGTACGCCCATCTGATTACATTTTTTGTCAGCCTGAACAAGAATGCTCGCAAATACCTCTAGTATTCACTGTGCTTTTTGTTTTTGTCTGACGAAAAATCTGAAGATTACAAGTTTGACGGACAACCGTCGAACGTTAACGTGGCCGGTATTATAGCTAATTAAATATAAATGAAAATAAAACCTAGGTTCAGCGCGTCCGCAATGCGCTCGTAAGCAATAAGACCGCTGTAATCATAGCACACTGACTGAAAACAATTAAAGGCGAAGCACCCTTCCTTTTTAAAAAATCAGAGAGTGGCGGCACAGGGTGTGCATGAAGTATTACAAAAAAACGGCTTGTATCTGCATTTGTGGAATCTCAAGATTAGTACGGCTTTAGAATAATGGAAGAGATCAAATTATGAGAGATAATAGAAATGAACTATGGATACGAAAATTATTGAACCAATTTATGTAGTCTGCCAGCTCCATTTTCAGCTGAGCCAGGCTCTCGAAATTTCTGCCGAAAACGAACTCTGATTTGAAAATTTTGAATGTAGATTCGGCAACAGCATTGTCATACGGGCAGCCCTTCAAGCTAAGGGATCTGCTGATATGAAAGACGTCCAGAACTTCATCGATGATCTGGTTATTGAACTCACTGCCCCGGTCTGTGTGAAACATCTGGATGCGATTCAGGTTGGTATGCACAGTTGCGAAGGCATCAAAGACAAGCTCTGCGTTTTTATGTGCTCCGGCACTGTAGCCTATGATCTCACGGTTGAAAAGATCAACGAGCAGACAGATATAGTTCCACTCGTAATTCACCCTTACATAGGTCAAATCACTCACAACAGCTGCGTATTCAGAATGTTCATTGGACTGGCGATTCAGCAAATTTGGTATTTCAGCCTCATTGACAGATCCTTTATGAACCTTGAATTTGCAAATGCTGTAGGCAGAGAAAAGATTTCTCTTTTTCATAATCCTGATGATTTTACGGCGTGAGAGGATTATGCCTTGCTTTTTTAAAGCGACCTTGATTTTTCGGCTTCCGTAGACTTTGCGGTTTTCGTTGAAAACTGCTTCCACTACATCCTCAAGCTCGGTTTCATCAGAAGTTATGGTTGATTCATAATAGTAGGTGCTGCGAGCAATGCGAAGAACTTTACACATCGCTGATATTGAGTATTTGTGAACATTGCTCCGGATCACTTCGACTTTTGTGCGAATATCAGCGCTGCTTGTTTTAGGATATCATTCTCCATTTTGAGTTGCTGAAGCTCCTTACGCAGCCTGATTAATTCCTGTTCCTCCGGGGTTCTGTTATCGCACTCTTTGGCAGAACCGGTGGCATTGATCCGTTTGATCCAACGATCAACTACTGTTGGAACCAGATCGTACTCACGGCAAATGTCAGATTTGGGTTTGCCTGCATTATACATTTGGACAATTTGGTGTTTGAATTCATCATTGAAAGATCGGCGTAGTCTTTTGTCGTTCATGCTATTAATCTCTTTTTCAACTTGATATTAGCATAGAACTAAAAAATCTGTCCAGTTAAGTGTAGCCGATCCAATATCTGATTATGCAATAGAAGTTAGTGAATATTTAGTAAGTAGAGATATTATTCACGGGTTTGATAACAAAATAAATCCAAAGGATACGTCTACAAGAGCTGAAGTGGCTCAGATGTTATATAATCTTTTATTAAAGCTAAATTTAGGTTAAGGATATTAGTTTTACAGGGAGGGCGTGATAATTTGTGCGCCCTCTTAAACGTTATTAGGAGTAAAATAGGATATTCTATTGGATAATTTGCCAATCTTAATTCCGTTTACTGTTGTTCAAGTCGCTTTTGGCTTGATTGTTCTCATTCATGTGTTGAAACACCCGTATTACCGCTTCGGAAACAAAATAATGTGGGCGCTCGTCGTAATGCTCGTTAATATTTTTGGTCCGATTATCTATTTTGTCTTTGGAAGGGGGGGGAAGATCAATGAATGTGCTTACCATCAATGAGTTGTCAAAAAGTTTTGGGATACAAAAGGTAATTGACAATCTAAATTTTTCCGTGCCAGAAGGTACGGTTTTCGGATTTATCGGGCAAAACGGTGCGGGTAAAACAACAACCATGAAAATGATATTGGGGTTACTGAAAGCTGATAGTGGTGAAATCACCATTTGTGGTCAAACTGTAAGTTATGGACAAACAAAAACCAATCGTTCAACGTGTCGTTATTTCAGCCCTTTCAGAAACCGACTTGTGTCCATCAAAAATGGAAATTATGGAGTCGTCCCTTGAAAACCTGTTCTTGGAGGTGGTAATGTGAGAGGATTTATTGCATTTTCAAAAAAGGAACTTACAGAAAATATACGGAACTACAGATTGCTTATTATGCTCGCCATTTTCTTAATATTTGGTTTAATGAGTCCATTGCTTGCAAAATTCACACCGCAGCTTATGGAAACCCTTATGCCGAATCTTGCAGAAGCATTTGAAAATCCTACCGCATTAGATTCGTGGATGCAGTTCTATAAAAATGTTTCGTCACTTGGCCTTAGTTTGACAATCATCCTTTTCAGCAGTTGTTTGTCGGGTGAATATGCCAAAGGCACGCTCACCATCATGTTGACAAAAGGATTGTCACGCCCCGCTATAGTTCTGTCAAAAATTTCTGCCGCCGCGATCATTTTAACCGTTAGTTATTGGTTGTCTTTTGGTGTTACCTATGGTTATACAGCCTATCTCTGGCCGGGTGCGTCCCTGCCGAATGTCTTTTTTGCAGCCTTTGCCCTATGGTTTGCAGGGTTAATGTATCTATGTATCCTTATGTTTGGCTGTGTACTGTTCCGCCAGGCATTTACCAGTATTCTTTTTTTGCTGGTAGTAACAGTAATTATGGGATTGCTGGAGCAGATAGAGCAGACCGCAGGGTTTAGCCCGGTCATTTTAGTATCAAAAAATATTGATTTGCTTTCCGGCGCGGTGACAGTTTCCTATTTCATAATACCGCTTATTATTTCGGCCTTTATGTCGGCTGCATTACTGATGATATCTATTGTCGTATTCAATAAAAAACAGTTATAGTAGCTGGTTGTAAACATACGCTGACGTGTAATATAATTCCCAAGGCAAAGACCGCGTATTATCAAATGTTGGGAACATGGCAAAAGTGTTGAAAAATAAGGGGTTCAGGAAGAATTTAACATATACGGAATTTCGGAAACCCTTGAGGTGATAAAAAAGATGAAAAAATGTAGTTTTGATAAAAAATAAAGAATATCGACCGCTAGAAATAGTAGGTTTTAAAGAAAAATGGGGCACAAACCGAATGGGAAAATGGCGGATTTTGCCCCTTTAAAATAGGCGGAAAATATACAAGATGCCATTGTTTATAAATATTATAATATTGTATAAACATATTGATATTATTATAAAAAAGCAAACTATCTCCAATATCTTAATATATGTGAATTAAGTTTATTATTGGGAATATGGGATTATAAAATTAACAAAGAAGCAGAGGGAATTTTAAATGAAAAACTGTATGATGAAGAATAATGCTTTGAATTATGATTATGGCAAGATAAAACTATTAGAGTTAGTAGGAATCTATATGATAGCATTAGTATTAGGTGTCTTGTTTCGTATATATGGTGGAAGTATAGGAATTTTGTTATCTGGTACGGCATTTTACTTTCTTCCACTCATGTGGATTTTTAATAAAGCTGAATACAAAAAAAATTCCTTTTCAATTGTGGACGGCAAAGGTGAACAAATTTACATTATATGATTCGTTTTTTGTTGCAATCTTTTTTATTAGCATTTCTGTAGCTGTTATTATAATAGAGGCAATTTTGTTTAAGGAAGGTCAAATGGAATACGAGAAAGTTTGTTGGCAAAAAGTAATTGTATTAGCAATACTGGCACCAATTGCCGAGGAATTTATTTGCAGGGGAATTATAATGCAAAGCTTTGTTAATAAGTATTCTGTCAGAAAGGCAGTATGGCTTTCAGCGATAGTTTTTTATATAATTCATATAAATATTTTTAATCTATTGGCGATATTTGTAGGGGTTATGTTTGCAGTATTAATGATAGAGCACTGCAACCTTTATATGACAATGGCTATTCATTTTTTCTGGAACCTCATACTACAGTTAAAACCTTTGCTGATAGCAAGATTACATAATGCAAGCAGTGCTGTTTGTTTATGTATATTACTCCTTTGTTTTTTTATGATTATTGTTGGATTAATAAAATCCATTCAGCAGTATAGATTTATACTGAAAGAATATTGTGAGTAGGCAACGAAATGTAATAGAATTATGCTTGCTTACTTTTATGAATTTTAACAGCACCTGTGGGGCCATTTTATTAAAAACTTTCCATTTCAATTTTGGATGAAATGGAAGATACTCAAAGTTAAAGGTAAGCGAGGTATTATTTTACAATGTTATTAATGTACCCGCTTATAATATAGGAAGATTTAACATTATAAATTATAGTGTTAGAAAATTATAAAACTAAGGAGGAATTAATATGATGAATATGCGTAGAACCGATCGTTTAATTAGTGAAGAAGAGGCATTTAACATTTTAAAAGAGGGTGAATATGGAATAATGGCAACGGTTGATGGCGACGGGCAGCCATTATGGAGTGCCTTTAAGTTATGTTATCATTGATAATAGCATATATTACCATGCCACAAATGTCGGTGGCAGTAAGTATAACAATATATTGAATAATAATAAAGTTAGCTTTACTGTAGTGGAAAAAACAAAAGTTTTACCAGAGAAATTTGGGACACTTTTTGAGAGTGCTATTTCATTTGGTGAGGCAAGCGTCGTAACTGATGAAGATGAAAGATTAATGGTTCTTAGAGAGTTTCTTAAGAAATATTGCAGTGAATTTATTGCAGAAGGAGAAAAATACATCGCTGCTGCAGGAGGAAAAAACAATGATAGTAAAAATAACAATAGATAACCTTACGGGGAAACGCAAAGTTTAGGAATGCTTTAATTTAGTGAAAAAGAGGGCCTGAAATGCAGGATGCGCAATCATATGTGTATTGGCTGTAAGTCATTAAACCAACAAAAATGTAGGCCTTAGTAATTTCGCCGGTATCAGGATCGGTGATATAAGCAGGATCACCTGCCCAGTCAACTTCAACCTGTTCACCAGGCTTACGATTGATGTGCATCGTTGCACGACGTTTCTGTTCATCCTGTTGGATGTGATAACAGAACTGGGAATACATGAGTGCTTCCTCGCCGTTGAGACGGCAATCCTCCATGTATTCGGTCCACAGGAGCTTTTTACTGACTCCATTCCGGAGCAGTTCTTTGTGAATGTGGTTTAGGTCTGGCAAACGTCTGTTAGTCGTATCTGATCGACGACCCTTTGCCGGGAATAGAATACCAGCGAGTACTTCATCGGTCTGGTTGTCATCGAGTGGCCACGAGATTGATATCTCATTTGCTTTCTGAATGACTCGATTAACCGTTTTCTTGGAGACACTGCAACTGTATGCAATGTTCTGCTGACTGAATCCTAAGTTGTGTAATCTGAGGATTTCGCGATATTTGGTCATAAGTCATGACCTCCTTTATATGTATTTACACCAAAAGTGCATGGATACATTATAAAGGAAATATATTTAAACGGTTTCCAGCACCGGAATGTTGGTTCCCTTTAAACCAGAATAGCGGTTTCCTGTGACCGGACAGGTGGGGTCATTGGCTCCGAAATATTCACGAGGGCAAGCAAAGTTATGTGTTGACAAGCAGAGAATGCGAAAGTACAGCGGAAATCATTTTTTCAAAGCAAAATATTGGAGATTTGACCAGAAAACTGAAATCGGTTAACGGTAAGAATATTTGGATTTGCGGTGGTGCTTCTGTTATCAATCAGTTTCATAAATTAGGTTTAATCGATGAATACACGATTACTGTAATGCCAACAATTTTGGGTGATGGCATTAGGCTTTTTGAAACAAGTGAAGATGAACGAAAGTTAAAGTTGTTATCTACGAGAGCTTACAACGGAATTGTTGATTTGACTTACGAGAGCAGAAAATGAGCAATATTTCTCAAAGACCTAAAAATCACAACTGAATAAAATCTAATATCTTAAAGTAATCTTCATTCGTGGAGGTTGCTTTTTGCTGTTGCTCCGTCAACAACAAGGCTTTTTTTGTTGGTCACGGTTTTTATTTAGGCAGAGATAAATTTGGCAGTAACATTCTTGTGGATTTTGATAAGCGAGATGATGACAAAACCAATCCATGTATCTTATAATTTATGGCGAAAGTTACTTCCATCCTGATAGAAAAGTTTTGTCATTTGCAATAGCAGATACTACTTCCTCCCCAGATTTAAAATTGTCAAAGGTTCCTTTGTTAATTTCATCGATCGCTTTACTTAAAAGTTTTTCGTAATATGCTTCAGGTGTTAAATCGGTTGTGGTTTGGATAAAATCCTCTTGGGATTCAGTAGAGGCTATTCGTGCATACTCGTCTTTTATTTGGTTTATGAGTTTATCACGGTTCATATAATTTACTCCTTTTCATAAAAAGTTTATTTTGTCATCAGTAGGTTTATGGTTACTGCTGAACTTCTTCTTAATATTTTTACATCTATTCAGCTTGCAGCCATGGTAGAGCCATCAATTATTTTTCTCTTGCGAATGGGGGTTTTGGGTCAATATTAATAGAGTTATTATTTGCTGATGAAAGAATTATATTCAGATTTGTATTAGACTATCATGCATTAAATAATTACATTGAAGATAGATATGATAGAAAAAAAGAAAACTATATATTTATCGATGAAGTTCATATGTGTGAGCAGTTTGAGCTGACCTTAAACAGCATCCATTCTACTGGGAAATATGATATTTATGTTACAGGCTCCCAATGCCTTCTTAATTAAGTAGTGACTTAGCAGTAAAATAATTGTAGAGCAATGCTCACAAATACTCAATATCAGCAATGTGTAAAGTTCTTCGCATTGCTCGCAGCACCTACTGTTATAAATCAACCAAAACTTTCGATGAAACCGAGCTTGAGGATGCAGTGGAAGCGGTTTTAATGCAAGCATTTTGAAACTTTTTCAAATAATAAAATCTAATCTTTAAACCAAGTGATAGCTCCAACGGTAAAGAAAATAAGGTCAAACTTGTTACAGTAGCATTCATCAACTGATTTATCCAGAAAAATTCTATTATGGTCATTGTAAATAAACAAATGTAATGATAAAATATAGTTAACCCACTCATATATTTACAGTGTCATATATATATATGTAGAAAGGAAAAATCGTGGCTGATAATAATTATATTCAGGTATCAGGTGCAAGGGAGCGAAATCTAAAGAACATCAAGGTCTTGATACCCAAAACAAGAATTACGGTTTTTACGGGTGTTTCCGGTTCGGGAAAATCATCTTTGGTATTTGATACAATAGCGGCAGAATCGCAAAGACAATTAAATGAAACCTATACCAGTTTTATCCGTCATCGTATGCCACATTACGGCAAACCCGATGTTGATACAATCGAAAATTTATCGGTAGCCTTTATTATCAATCAAAAAAGATTAGGCGGTAATGCCCGGTCAACGGTTGGGACAATTACAGATATTTATTCTGTATTACGTTTATTGTTTTCCAGAATTGGAGAGCCATTTGTAGGTTATTCAGATGTTTTTTCATTCAACAATCCGGCTGGAATGTGTGAACATTGCGAGGGCTTGGGAAAAATTGAAACCATTGATATATTCATGCTCCTGTAGCCGCTACAATTGTTTTGGAACTTGTAAATCGGATTGAGCACATGGTATCCATAGGCCTGGACTATCTAAGTTTAAGCAGAAAAACATCTACACTTTCAGGCGGGGAGTCTCAAAGAATTAAAATGGTTAGCCAACTTGGCAGTAGCTTGACTGACCTCACTTACATTTTTGACGAACCAAGTATAGGGCTTCACCCTCATGACATAAGCAAAATTAATGAGCTTATGAGGTTGTTGCGTGACAAAGGGAACACTGTTCTGATTGTAGAGCATGACCCAGACATGATAAAAATTGCAGACCATATTATTGATATGGGACCAGGTGCGGGAATCCATGGAGGGGAAGTTGTATATCAAGGAAATTTAGATGGGCTGAAAATAGCGGGTACTCTCACAGGAAACTATTTATCCTACTGCCCCGAACTAAAACCTGATACTCGTGCCCCGAAAGGCTGGCTTTCTATTCAAAATGCAATCCTTCATAATTTAAAAAACCTTTCAGTTGATATACCAAAAGGAGTAATGACCGTTGTAACGGGGGTTGCTGGTTCAGGAAAAAGTACACTTATTAATGGGGTATTGCCACGGCTGTATCCTGAAACTGTTTTTATTGACCAGAAAGGGATTCAAGCATCCAAACGTTCCAATATTGCAACCTTTACAGGTATCTTTGACATTATCAGAAAAATATTTGCGAAAAGGAACAGCGTAAGCGCCTCCCTATTTAGTTTCAATTCACAAGGTGCTTGTCCTGCCTGCAAAGGTTTAGGCGTTACTTATACAGATTTGGCGTTTATGGATACAATCGTTACGGTATGTGAGGAATGTCACGGAAATCGTTATACGGACGAAGTGCTTGCCTATCAGCTAAGAGGAAAAAACATTGCTGATATTCTCAAAATGACTGTATCAGAAGCCCAGGATTTTTTTCACGAAAAAGAAATAGCAACCGTACTGAGACGGCTTTCAGACGTTGGCATTACTTATATTTCTTTGGGACAACCATTAAGCACGCTTTCAGGTGGTGAGTTACAGCGAATTAAGCTTGCTTCTGAACTTGAAAACTGTGGTCAGATTTATGTTTTGGACGAACCGTCAACAGGTTTGCATATGGCTGATATAAAACAATTGATTGGTGTAATGAATCACCTAGTAGAACAAAATTCTACTCTTATTGTGATAGAACACAATTTGGATATTATCTGTCAAGCAGATTGGATTATCGACATAGGCCCATACGCAGGACAGAATGGAGGTGAAATTATGTTTACAGGATTGCCGAAAGATTTAATCAACTGTCAAGATTCATTAACTGGAACGCACCTAAAAAAGTATATTAATCAAAATAGGAGGTTGGCTTAATGGCTATAAAAGAATTAGAGGAAAGTTATGTTCCCTTTCAATGCATGATTGTATCAGATTCAAATCGGTTCAATGTTGAGGGTGTTTCAACGGCACAATATTATATACTCGATACACTCCATAAGCAGGGGGCGAAAACCACAAAAGAACTTGCTGAAATGAAAGGTATCTCACAATCTGGCATTTCAAAATTAACAAAACGTTTGCTGGAAAAAAAGTATATTATTCAGGAAAGGCAGACGAATGACCGCCGCGCTTATAATATTGTGCTTACCAAAGAGGGGAAAGCATTTTTGAATCGCGTTGAGGATTTTGGAAATGAAATTATGAACCTAATTGAAGAAGCATTGACAGAAGAAGAAGTACACGCTTTTTCGATGATGTGCAAAAGGATTACGAGCTTATACGAAGAAAAGCAATAGACATACTTAATTATGGGCTCTGCAATTGTAATGTACCAGACCGAAGATGGTTTGAAGAAAATCGAAACTGCTTTTGATAACAACACTGTTTGGTTATCCATTGATCAAATGGCAGAATTATTTCAGCTTGATAAGCGTATAAGAAACATTTTCAAACAGAATGGGTAGACAGAGCATCTATTAAAAAGTAAGATCGATATTAATGTTATTAAATAATTAGAGTTTAAAATTGAGATTACTATTAAGTTATTTAAGGTGATAGGATGAAGATAGCAATTTGTGATGATGAGGTTAATTTTCAAAAGGTTTTACGGGAGAAACTTGAAGCATATTATGGTATGTTAGAGGTTGAAATCGAAGTATTCTCCTCTGGAATGGATTTTGTGGATAGGTTTAAGAAATATCCTCTAGAATTTCAAATGATTTTTATGGATATTGAAATGCCATGTCTGGATGGAATAGAAACTTCCAAACGGATTAGGAAAATCAATCAGTCCATTCCGATTATATTTTTGACAAGTCATACGGAGCTTGCAATGGAAGGTTATGAAGTAGATGCTTTCCGTTTCCTTGACAAGCCACTGCGGATGGAAAGATTAGAAAAAACACTGCATGATTTTGATAACTTAAAGCTACTGGATAGCAAAATAGAATTACAGGATGGAGAAAGAACCGTGGTGGTAAGCTGGATGGAAATCCAGTATGTGCAAAGTGAAAATGTATACATTAATGTGTACATGGAAGATACCCGATATTTAATCCGAAAAAAACTGAGTGATATCGAAGAACAAATGCCAAGGCAGATGTTTTACAAGCCACATAGAAGTTATCTGATAAATCTAAAATTTGTCAAATCCTTTGATGGAAAGAAAATCATGATGAAAAACGGAAATGAAATACCTCTCAGCAGAGGAAAAAGGAATGACTTTAAAAAATCGCTGATGAACTATTTACGCATATCAGGATGAGAAAGGTAAGGATATGTTTGAAAAACTATACATGATAATTGGTAGCATAGAACTTTTATTTTTATTCATTTTAATTGGAAAATACATATATTTTGAGAAGTTTTTTTATAATTTACGAACATGGTATTTCTTCCTTGGATCATTTTTATTGAGTGGAATTGTAATTTGCTTTTTAGTTAATGAAGTTGAAGTGCAAGTTGTCTTACCCTTTCTGTTTTTTTGCGCATTAGTTTTTCTTTCAAGAAGAAAACATAAGCTCAGGGGTTTATTTTTAGTATTGCCAATTGCAGGAATGATATTTTCTGTTATAATCATTCCCTTATCTTTTTTGTATTTATTTTCAAAATCTATGAATTCCATTGTTGATACGTATACCTTTTGGATGGGAATATTTGATATTATATTCTGGATAAGCTTTATACTGTTTCTATGGAAAGGGAAAAAATGGAGAAGGCGTTTTGATGAAGTTATCAATAATAGAACTCTATTTAAATGGGAAAGAAAATTAATCAACACAACTGGTTTGTTTCTTTTGATATTCTCTGTTTTAGTTTTATCTGTGGATGAGTTTAAAATCGCATCACTCTATGCCAAATGTTTTGTGGGTTTCGGAATTTTCATTGTAGTTTTTTTGGAAACTTCAATAATAGCAATGGTAATTCAGGGAAATAGCAAGACTTATTTTCAACAGGTAGCAATACTTAATGAACATTATCTAAAAGCACAACTAGAGCATTTTAAGACGTATCAGGAAACTCAAAGTGAGACTAGAAGAGTATACCATGATATGAAAAATCATATTGTCTGTTTATACAATCTAATTTTGGAGGGAAAATATCAAGAGACCAGCAAATACATTCGGGATTTAAATACACAGATACAGCAGATAGACAGGGAACTACACACCGGTAATGATATCGTGGATGCAATAGTAAATGAAAAGTTAACTAATGCTAAAAAGGATCAGATATCTATTTCAATAGAGGGGAAACTGGGTTATTTGACTGTTGATGCAATTGACCTTTGCACCATATTTTCCAATGCAATTGACAATGCAGTGGAGTCATTAAAAGACAGTTACGTTCCAGAGAAGGAAATACAGATACAATTTAAACAACAGAATGCAATGCAGTTCCTTATGTTTCGCAATCCAGTGGAGCAAGGAGAATTAGCCCTTTCTTTTTTCACAACAAAGAGGGATTGTATTAATCATGGCTTTGGTTTGGGCAATATAAGAATGGCGGTAGAAAAATATAAGGGGCATATGGAGTATTATTTGGAAAATAAGGGGGAGCTGAGATTTTTTGTACTGGAAATCATTTTGTTTATGCAACCTGCAACATAATTAAAGCATTTGACAACAAAAATAACTATAGGGAATTGTCTGGAGCTATGATTGATACAATTAACATAGTAAAGGAGATTAAAATATGGAAAATAAGGTTGAAACAAATGAAAAACAATGGAATAAAAAGGAGGTCAGAAAAAACACAAGCAAGTTGGCCAGAGGTATCCTTGTATATGAACTGATAATGTTTTTTATTGTTATTGTAGATATGATTCGAAGATTTGCACCATTTTTTACCAATATCGATGAAGCGAATATGGATTCTGTTATTGACAAAATAGCTAGTGAGGTAATGAATAGTGGAACCTCAAGTATCATTGCGGTTTTCGTGGGTTTGCTCTTTTTATTGTTTTATTTTCGAAAATCTGGCTATGGGAAATTACTTTTCCATTTGCAAGAAGAGAAAATGACCCGATCATCATTTTTTGTATTACTGACGATTTTTATGTCTGCTCAGGTTGTTTTTAGTTTGCTAGGTTTGGGAATTGAGGGTTGTCTCAACCAGTTTGGATTTAGCATTTTGGGCGAGATTGAGAGTGCATCCAGTGGTAGCAGCACGATATCTATGTTCTTATATGCTTCTTTCATTGGTCCTATCTCGGAAGAAATTATTTTTCGCGGTTTTGTCATGAGAGGATTTCAAAAGTACGGAAACTATTATGCCATTTTTATGTCCGCAGTGATTTTTGGAGCGTTCCATGGTAATCTGATTCAAAGTATCTTTGCAACTGTGGTTGGTCTAATATTTGGATATGTAGCCATGAAATATTCTATAAAATGGTCCATCCTGTTACATATTATTAATAATTTTATCTTTGGAGATTTACTTTACTATCTGACTTCAAATTTAAATGAGTCCATGCAATCCATTGTGTTTTATGTGATTGAAGGAGCTTTTTTTGCAGGAGCAGTCGCAATTATATTACTGAAAAGAAAGGAAGTGAAGAAATTTATTAAAGGTATAAAAGTGGAAAAAGGTTTACTGGGATTAACCTTTACTTCTGTATGGTTATTAATTTTCTTTGTTTTTCAAATACTGCAAGGAATATCTGGAATCGAAAATCTGTCGGTTTATTGAGAGGGAAAAATGGAAAGTGTATTTATTGAATTTTAATTCAATAGCCCATTTACTATATTTACCAGATAATTTGTTTTATGGTGTGAGCATCCCAACTACGATTTTAGTATTTAAGAAAAATCGTGCTGGCTGGCAGTCGAGATATAACATATGGGGTAATCAAGAGTAAAGGCTATAAAGATATACCGGATGCCTTTAAGAAGATGACTGTTTAATATATAGTCCTCTATTTATTCAGATGATATAGCTTCTTCGGTAATCTCAGATTTAAAGTAGATTTTTTCTTCTGAGATAAGCGAAGAAGTTTTTTTGTTTAACAGTGGCCGACAAATTTACAGAGTAAGCGCTTAATAACAAGGTGCCTTGGAAATTAAATTGAGTTTGATAAACTACAAGTATCAATCGGTCATTTGCTACATACAGCCTGTACTTCATCTGACCATGGCATAAGATCTTCCAAATCCTCCGGATAGTTCATGTAATCGGTGTCTGGCATGTACAGAAGCAAATGTTGCAGGTAGGCATACACATCAAGGTTATTAGCCTTGGCGGTTTCGACAATACTGTAAACAGCGGCGCTGGCGGATGCCCCTTTAGATGTATCGGCAAATAGCCAGTTTTTACGACCAACGGCATAAGGCCGAATACTGTTTTCCGCTGAGTTATTGGATATGGAGCATCGTCCATCCAGAAGATAGTTTTCCAGGTATGGCTTCTGATTCATGGCATAGGTAACGGCTTTACCTAAAGCAGACCCCTTTAAAGGATTCAGTGATTCAAGCCAGCCCCAAAAGGCCTCAAGAACCGGTTTCTCCAGTTCAAGACGCTTAAGCTGTCGCTCTTTAGGTGAGAGATCTGCAATCCCATCCTCAATCTTGAAAAGCTTATTGCAGTACTCTCTTCCGATTGCCGCATTTGTCCTTAGGGCTCCCTTTGCGCTCTTATTCGGCATAGCCTCCACGAACTTACGCCTCAGATGAGCCCAGCAGGCACATCTTTTAACGCCCTCCAACTTATTGTACCCGGAATACCCATCGCAGTGATGGTATCCCGTAAATCCTTTGAGATATTCAACTGCATGATCACCGTTTCTGGAGGATTGATAATCATACAGGACGATGGGTGACTTCCCATCATCGCCGGAACGGTGCAGCCACATGTAGGATTTGGTCTGTGGCTTTTTCCCTTCCTCCTTCAATACCTGGAGTGGAGATTCGTCACTATGGATCACATCCCTTTTGAGGAGCTCCTTGCGTAGATATCCGATGATTGGATAAAAGTAACCCTCCGAGCACCTGATGACCCAGTTTGCCATGGTCGCACGAGTCAGCACAATACCTAGACGCTCCCAATCCTTTTCCTGACGGTATAGCGGCATGCTATTCACATACTTTTGATACATGACATATGCAACTGAGCTCGGCGATGCAAGGGAATGGTTCATCAGGGATGTGGGTGAGTTTGCTTTTAGAATGTATGGCGTTTCCGTATGCTTGCATTCAGGACATTCATAGGCCATGCGCACATAGCGTAAGATACGTAGTTTTGCTGGGATGTATTCCAGCTCCTCTCGAACGGTTTCCTTGCCGATGGGCTTAAGCCCAGTCCTACAGCGATCACAGTAAAGATCTTCATCCGCAGCTTCACATAGTATCTCATGAACCGGAAGATCCTTGATGATCGCTTCCCGGCGAGTCTTCGCCTTGCGATGTTTGTAGCCTTCAGAATCCCTCACGATTGGTTCTTCTGCATCGAGTGTGTATTCAACTTCGGCCTCATTGAACAGATTAAGTTGTCCATCAATGTCACCGATACGTGCTTTCTCGCTAGAACTGCCGAATTTCTGTCTGCGCATGAGGAGGAGCATTTCAGTAAGGTTATCCACCTGTTTTTGGAGCTTCTCAACCATAGTTTCCAACTGTGCAGTATAGGCATCTTTATTACGGTTTTCCATTTCCTGTATTTTGTTTTCAAGCTGGCTGATGTAGGCATCCTTGTCCATGTTTTCGGCAGTCCTCTCATGAATTTGTCTTGGTTTAATTATACCATGGGATGCCAATAAAATCCAGCAATTTCAACGGATTCGTACAGTTTTGTGGCGATTAAATATCTCCTGATTCAACCTTTTTAATCGCTCTTGGCTGATCAATGGATAAGCCCTCTGTTAGCCAACGGAATTCTTGCCAGGTGATATCCCTGACCTGCTCTTCTGTCCTGGGCCATTTGAATTTACCGTTTTCCAGTCGCTTGTACAGGAGAACAAAACCGTCTTCTTCCCATAGAAGTGCCTTCAGCCGATCAGCACGTTTGCCGCAAAACAGAAAGAGTTTTCGGGAGAAAGGATCCAAACCTAGATGTGACTGTACCATTGCTGCTAACCCGTCTATGGATCTGCGCATATCAGTATAGCCACAGACGATGTAAATCCCTTGCGCCTTAGTGATATCACCTAGCATATCCGCTGTATCACTTTCAAAGTTCGTTCAATGATGGCATCCGATGCGCATTCCTGTATTTCAACAACAATGCCATTGAGATTGAGTATTATTGCCGGTCCGGAATGGCTGGCTTCATATATGGGTTGTGGCGGCATCAAAGGAACGATAACCGGTTGATCCGGTGATTTAATCAAAGCCTTTTCTTGGACAGCTGCAGATTTCACTTTCCGGAGCCAGTAGAAATATTTATGCCTTGAAATATTATTCTCGGCACACCACTCGTTGACTTGTTTTCCGCTGCTGATTCGTTCCCGGATAATTTCAGTCCATTGCTCAAGGCGATATTTATCTGTCAGTTTTTTAGCTTCGCTCATGGTAACCTCCATAAATTCAACTTTTCACACTTTTTACACTTGAGTGCAAGAAGTGTGAAAAGTGTGTTATTGGGATTCTAACATGAGTGGACACATAGAATTAAGGCACTGTTTTATTGAGCGCTTACTTTACAGAGGATGAACATTTGCTTATACGGAATATTTTCCCCGGTCTCGTAAGCGCAACAAGCACCTGGACTTATGTGATTGATGAAAGCAAAACTCAGTTTGCAACAATTAATAGAATGCGTTAGAATTTAGATGTGAGAAGATGACTTTCACGTCTTTTCTTTTGGTAGAATATGGGGTAATATTATATCATGTAACCTAGTGCTGTAAACATGATTCAATGATTTCTACCTTGCGACAACGTCGCATTCAATGGTGAAATTATTATATCATAACGTGCGATTGAAAGGAAATAGTATAGACTGGCAGAGGTTAATTTTTGAAAGAGTCGAAAGACTAACCTTAGAAAGTGAAAGAGACAATCTCAATTTGCACTTTTGTTTATGGGTTTAAACGGATTTAAAGAAACTAATGATAAATTTGAGAACAAAACTGGGAAAGAAGTTTTAATCATAGTTGGAAAAAGATTGTTATCAAGCGTTCGAAAATCAGATGCTGTGGCATTCATAAATCATGACAAGAAAATATGCAGATAGAGGGAAATTCATGTAAGATAAAAAATTCTTCAATTGGAATTGTGTTGTTTCCTGAAGATGGCAATGATAGTGAAACACTGCTATGAAATATAGATTCAACAATATTTTGAATTAAAAAAATGAAAAAGGCGGGACTTAGGTTATATAAAGACTTGATTTGAGCTAATGGAGGATTTCATATGGATGATGAAAAGAAGCGAGCATTATCAAAAAGAAAAGAGCTTGCAGATAAACTAAAAAAGGCAGAAAAAGAAGCACGCGGCAAGGCAATAAAAAATAGAAAACCCTTCAAAGGGTTGCAAATAAGACCGACAGTGTCATTATTTGATGAAGCGGATCGCCAAGAACCAGGAGAAAATAATTGGGAAGGATTTGGATTTGACATACATCCTCAAGTAACTTTTTTTTCGGCAATATTTTTAGTTTTCTTTATTACTGCAACACTCGTATTTCCTGAAGGCGCAGAGGAGTTATTTAATACTATTTTAAGTAGTATTACAAAAAATGCAGGATGGTTCTTAATAGTGGCAGCTAATATTTTTGTTGTTGCAGCACTGTTCTTTGCTTTTGGACGATATGGGAACCTCAAAATAGGTGGTGCAGAAGCTCAACCGGAGTTTACTAAAGTTGCTTGGTATGCGATGCTTTTAAGTGCGGGTATGGGTATTGGACTCTTATTCTGGAGTGTCGCTGAACCAATTTCACACTTAAATACACCATCACCCATGTTTGGGGACTTAGTGGCGGGTTCTCCAGAAGCTGCACAAGCAGCTATGGCAACAACTTTTTTTCACTGGGGGATTCATCCTTGGGCAATTTATGCCATTGTTGGATTAGGATTAGCATTTTTCGCATACAATAGAGGTTTACCGTTAACCATACGCTCAGCTTTTTATCCAATAATTGGTAATAAGATTTATGGGTTTTGGGGAAATTTAATTGATATACTTTCGGTTTTGGCAACATTAACAGGATTGGCAACATCTCTTGGACTTGGTGTTGCTCAAATCAATGCAGGCTTAAATCATCTTTTTGGCATTGCTATTAGTGTCCCAATCCAAGTAGGATTAATTATTGGTATAACAGCTCTAGCTACGATATCTGTTGTTCTAGGACTTGATGGTGGTGTTAAACGACTCAGTGAGATCAATATGACACTTGCTGGCGTATTTTTGGTATTTATTTTATTTGCTGGTCCAACAGTTTATATTATGAGTGGTTTCACACAAAATATCGGCTATTATATATCTAATTTTGTTGAGATGAGCCTTTGGACAGAAACATTCAGAGATACTAATTGGCAAGGCGCTTGGACTGTCTTTTATTGGGCTTGGTGGATTTCATGGTCACCATTTGTAGGTATGTTTATTGCTAGAATTTCTAAAGGTCGCACGGTTAGGGAATTCATTTTAGGCGTTATGTTGTTTCCTTCACTACTTTCTTTTTTTTGGATGTCTGTATTTGGAGGGACTGCTATTTTCTTGGAAACAAAGGGTTTGTCAAATATAATATCTGCTGTTAAAGTGGATGCCTCAATTGCACTATTTGCAATGCTTGATTCATTGCAATTTAATAGTATTTTATCTGTTGTAGGTATTATTCTCGTAACAGTATTCTTTGTAACGTCTTCCGATTCTGGCTCTTTGGTTGTAGACCATTTGACATCAGGTGGAAAGTTGGATTCTCCAGTACCTCAAAGAATTTTTTGGGCTGCTATGGAAGGGGTTGTTGCAGCAACGCTGTTAATAGGTGGCGGTTTGACTGCTTTACAAACAGCATCAGTAATAACCGGGCTTCCATTTGCAATTATTTTAATATTAATGATTTATTCGATTAATGAGGGTTTAAAGCAAGAATTTGAGATAGAGGAAATTGTTCGTAAAAAAGTACGTGAAGTACGAGAAGATCATATTATCAACGAAGTGATCAATTCAGTTGTTCGTGATCACGCATTAATTGATAAAGAGAATGATAAAACGAATAATTAATTTAAGTAGGCAACACTCATGAAAAATGCACGCTTGTCAAGACACGAATTGACGAATATCCAAGATTAGGGATAAATATCATGTGTTTAATAACCGCTTAGATAAATATCAATAATCATCTTGGCATAATCATAATCAAAAGGGCGAAGTTTAATTTTTGATTTGTTTTTTAAATCGGAGAGAATGCTTTTTCGATACTCAGAAGGGGATTTAGAAAACCATCTCATGAACTGAGTATACAGATGCTTTCTGTTAGCAAATCCTACTTCCACAGCAATTTGGTCAACTGTTTTATTTGTTGCAGAAAGTAATCTTTCAGCTTCTTCACATCTTGTAAGGGACAGGATCTCTGAGAAGGATAGACCGGAAGCTTCTTTTATATATCTTGAGAGATAAGAGATACTTAGATACTCAATTGCTGCAATATTTTCTAAAGATATCTTTTCTTTATAATGGGCTGTTATGTAATCTATTATTTTATAGACACGAGTCTTAGTTTCATTAATATTACGTTGTAAAATAATTTCATATCTGCCATTTTCGTTTCTTTTATAAGTGTAGTATTGATATTGATCTAATAAAAGTCTCAAAAGATCAATAGTAGTTTTTTCTATTTCAAGATCAGAAGGAGCAGCAATACTGTACAGCGTATATAATTTTGCTAAAAGAAAACGAAGATAAATTATTTCTAATGAGTAAGTGCCATTTTCAGA
Organism: Anaerovoracaceae bacterium; assembly: GCA_963665645.2. Taxonomy (GTDB): domain Bacteria; phylum Bacillota; class Clostridia; order Peptostreptococcales; family Anaerovoracaceae; genus Anoxybacterium. The sequence goes on from CAXXQN010000011.1 coordinate 60,583, forward strand.
AAAACTGTCACAAATAAAATATGCATTTTCGAGATCATGAAAGAATTGTTTGTAGTAATCTCGATCAATTTGAATTGTCATTACTATATTATTTTCATCATTAGACATTATCTTGTGAGGATCATTTGCATTAAATATAAATACATCTCCATAACCAAGAGTATGGTTAAGGGCTGAATCTGAAATCAACATACTGCCATTCAGTACGGTGATAATTTCGATACAGTTTTTATGCAGATGAAAAGGATAATAGATAATACTTTCTAACATCACTTTGACTCTTGAAGTTAATTTAAAACCTATGGATTCATCATACTGCATAGCCATGTGTCCCTTTCTTAGAATTACGCACAGTATAGCAAAATATTACACGTAATTCAATCAATAATTAGACCTTTATAATTTTCTTTAAGCTTAAAATATAAGCAAATTAACGATACTTTATATTGAGGAGGGTAATATGACTGATGTATATGATGAGATGAGAACTGCTGTATTGGAGGGCGATGAAGAACTGGCAGTTGCATTGGCGGAGAACGCGCTTACCGAAAAATTAGACGTTATGAAAGTGATGAACGAAGGCTTTTTAAAAGGGATTCAGGAAGCGGGGCAGTTATTTGAAGATGGAGACTACTTCTTACCTGAGTTAATATGCGCGGCAGATGCAATGAAATCTGCTCTCGGAGTGCTGGACAGTGAACTGAAAAAAAAGGAGAATGGTTCAAGTAATTCAAAAAAGATAGTGCTTGCGACAGTTCAAGGGGATGTTCATGACATAGGAAAAACGATTGTAGGTGCAATGATGACTGCTTCAGGATATGAAGTTTATGACCTTGGCGCAGATGTTAAAAACGAAGAAATCATTAAAGCTGTGAAGAAAATAAAGCCTGATATTGTGGGATTATCAGCTCTCCTAACCACAACGATGGAAGAACAGAAGAACATTATTAGAATGTTGGAGAAAGAAGGCATCAGGAATTCAGTTAAAGTTATAGTTGGAGGTGCCCCTGTCAATCAGAATTGGGCTGATAAAATCAATGCAGACGGTTATTCTGACAATGCAATCTCCGCTGTTAAATTGGCGAATCAACTAATAGCTTAAGGAGGGGAACGAACATGAAAATGAATACAAGGGTAGTAAGTAATGAAGAAATAAAAGTCATTCATAAGGACAGCATAAGAATATTGGAAGAGATTGGAATAAAGGTTCCAAGCGACAAGGCGCTGGGTATTTTAGAAGCAGGTGGCGCTAAAATTGATTGGGATAAGAAAGCAGCCTATATAACTGAAGAAATGGTTATAAAGGCACTAAATACTGCTCCGAAAGAGTTTACTTTAGGAGCAAGAAACCAGGAATTTGATTTTAAGCTACCATCTTCCTATTCCGCATTTACTCTTGATGGAGCAGGTGCAAATGTTCTTGATTTCAAAACGAGGAAAAGAAGAGAAGCTGTTTTGCAGGATGTAGCTGATGCAGCAAGAGTATTTGAAGAAGTAGCGCTTGGAAGAGTACTATGGTCTCCGGTGGTACCATATGACGTTCCAAGCGGTCCTTGTGAAATCATCAGTACGGCAACTTCCTTCATGAACTGCAGCAAGCATGTGCAGGATGAAGTAAAAACGCTGGATGATGTTCATTATATCATGGAAATTGCTAAGGCAATTTTAGGATCAAAAGAAGAAGTAATCAGCAGAAAAATTTATTCAGCAACATATTGTACCGTAGCGCCTCTATGCCACGATGGAGAAATGCTGGAAGCCACAATGGAACTGTCAAAATATAAAGCGCCTGTTCTAATATATCCAATGCCGGCATGCGGAAGTACAGGACCGGCAAGCCTTTATTCCAACATAGCTGTAGGCAATGCGGAAATATTGTCTTCTATCGTTATATTTCAACTGTTCACACCTGGGACGCCTTTAATTTACGGTGCTGCTTTAGGAACGATAAATATGAGAAGCGGTATCTTTCTGGAGGGGGCTGTGGAAACAGTCTTGCAGCTAAGTGCCATGGAACAGATGGGAAAATATTATGGATTGCCAACGATAATCGCGGGGTGTTTGTCTGATGCGAAAGAGCTTGGAATGCAGGCAGCTATAGAAAAAGTAATGACAACCTTGCCTCTTGTGCTTAGTGGTGTCGACGTAGTTCAGGGTATAGGGCTTATTGAAAGCAGCATGACCATGTCTTTTGAACAGATGCTGGTTGACGGTGAGATTGGATTGATGTGCAATCGCATGCGTGAAGGTATAGATGTATGTGAGGAGAAGAACTACTTCATGGACGTTAAGGAAGTAGGGCCAGGAGGACATTTCCTAAAAAGAAAGAATACGAGAACTGCATTCAGGAGCAATGAATTTTATCTACCAGAATTAGCGAACAGATCAACATACAATGAATGGCTGGAGCTTGGATCGCCGAGTATGTACTCTGAGGCACATAAGAAGGTCGAAAATATCCTGACAGCAGAAATAAAGAATTCATTAAACCCATCTACGGAAAAAGTGATTAAAGAGATAATGGAAGAAGCTAAAGCTAAACTGAAATGAGACTGAAGTGAGAAGGTAGTGTTATTAAAGCACTAGAACATAAAGTAGGAAATTTGCTCAGCCTCCTTCCTTCGACTTGAGTCTTGAGCAAAGCGAAAGGAAATGTGAGTTAATATGAAAATAAACATGAATGTTTGGTTTGAAGAAGCGCTGAACGCGGAGAGGAAAAAATCAATTCCAATTCTTTCCTTTCCGATAGTTAACAAAATCAAAATAACTGTTTCAGAATTACTTAGCAGTAGTGAATATCAGGCGAAAGGTATGAAAGAAGTTGCAGATTCTGTTGATTCATGGATTTCAGTAAGCTTTATGGATTTATCCGTAGAAGCGGAGGCTTTCGGAGCTCAAGTAAGATTTGAAGAAAATGAAGTTCCTACCATTTTAGGTCAACTGTTAAAGAATCAAGAGGCTGTAAAGGCTCTTTCGGTTCCGGAAGTAGGTATGGCGAGAACAGGGATTTATGTGGAAGGGATGAGACAAGCAATGAATCTCATTACGGATCGCCCAGTTCTTGCGGGATGTATTGGTCCTTTTTCATTAACAGGTCGTCTTATGGATATAACAGGAGTTATGCTTAAATGTCGCAAAGACCCCGAAATGGTACATAAGGTTTTAGATAAAGCTACTCAGTTTTTAATAAAATATGCGAGAGCATACAAAGATGCTGGGGCAAACGGAATTTGTATGGCAGAACCACTGGCAGGAATTCTTTCACCAAAGCTGATACAGGAATTTTCTTCAGACTATGTCAGAAAAATTATTGATGCAGTGCAAGATGAATATTTTGCAGTAGTATATCATAATTGTGGAAATAGTGTTATGCATTTAGTTGACTCCATATTGACATGCGGAGCTAATGCATACCACTTTGGCAATGCTATCAATATGGAAGAAATCATGAACAAACTTCCTAAAGACGTTATTGGAATGGGTAACGTGGATCCTGCAACACAGTTTTGTATGGGAACTCCTAACTCGATCCGTGAAGAAACCCTTTCTATAATGAAAGCATGTACTCCTCATAAGAATTTTATTATTTCATCCGGCTGCGATATTCCCCCTAACTGCCCGTGGGAAAATGTAGAAGCTTTTTTTGCGGCGATAAAAGAGTTCTATTCCAAGTAACGCTTTGTCCTTATGAGGTCAGGGTCATGGTTACCACGGAAACCAACATAGAAAGTATTTCCGCTTCCCAGGCGTGTCTTAACCTAATTGCCTTCTAGTCAGGGTCATGTATTGAATAACTTTGAAATGCTATCTGGCTTACAGCAGCTGCCAGGTCTGGCAATCCAAAGACTAATGGAAAAAGACCACGGCTTTGGCGGAGAAGGTGACTGGAAAACAGCAGCGATGGTACGCTTGATGAAAATTATGGCAGGCGGCAAAGAACTTACAAACTTATTCCAGTACAATATTCCCCAGCGTTGGAGTATTGCACACTTATACTTGCACAGATATCAGTCAACAAAATATTTAGCCGTCGTTGACAAGGAGCTTCTTTTTATGGTAATATTTTTTCAAGATAACTATGTTATCTTGAAAGGAGGCATAGTATTTCAAGAGATTTTGAACAAACGCATGAGAAAATTATAACCAGTGCAAAACAGATTTTTTTGGCTCATGGGTATGGGCGTGCGAATTTGAGAAAAATTTGCAAGGACGCCGGTATTACTACCGGAGCGTTTTATCGGCATTTTCATGATAAAGAGTCTTTGTTTGCAGCTTTAGTTGAGCCGGCTGTTCAGGGAATCAAAAACATATATACAGCGTCAGCGGAAGAATGTTTTACTTTTATAAACAGTAATGCGTTTAATCAGGCATATAAGGTATCATATAAAGCAGTAGCTGCTTTTATCAATTATATTTATGATAACTTTGATTGCTTTAAGCTATTGCTGATGTGTTCGGATGGTACGAAGTATAGTAGATTTATTGATGATATGGTCTTGCTTGAAGTGAACGAAAGGGAAAAATTCTTTGATATTCTGAAAAAGGAAAAAATTGAGTTTCGTGAACTAAGCAAAACAGAAAGTCATCTTTTGACGCATTCTGTTTTCTCATCTATTTTTGAAGTCGCTATTCACGATTTAACGAAGGAGGAAGCTCTTGAATACGGGCATACATTGGTTACTTTTTACAATGCGGGCTTTCGTTCAGTCCTTGGGATCTAATAATCAGAAAATGGCATCAAGCATTATTTTTTACGCTTAAAATGACTTTGGTTATCTTAAGCGTAAAATAAGAGCATACGGTTAGTCTTGACTAACTTGGCAATAAAAACTAAACCACGAGCCTGAAAGTCAAGATTCTAAAATTAATAACGAGATAGGAGTGATAAAATTGGAAACAAAATTAAATGAAAAAGATAAACAAAAACAAATGATTCTTTCGGAGAATCTATGGAAGGTTATGTATAAAATTTCATGGCCTGCCGTAATCGCTATGGTATTATATGGACTCAATTCAGTATTTGATGCGATTTTTGTAGGAAGATTTGTTGGTGAAACAGCATTAGCTGGGGTTTCATTAGCTTATCCATTATCTCAAATAACACTTGGATTGGGTTCCTTGATCGGAGTCGGAGCAGGATCTGCTTTAAGTATTGCGTTAGGAGCAGGGGATAAAAAGACTCAGAAAAAAATTCTTGGAAATGTGAATTACTTATCTATTATTATAACTATCATCTACGTAATACTAGCTTTATTATTGACAACACCTCTGGTTAAAGTAATGGGTGGTACCGGGGAGACATTAGCCATAGGTGAAACATATTTTAGAATCACCGTATTTGGTTCTCTATTCTGGATTTACGGATTAGCCGGCAATATGATAGTCCGGGCAGAGGGAAAAATGAAGTCGGCCGCGGTTATGATGGGATTTGGTCTTGGAGTAAATATTATAGCCAATTACATCTTAATCGTAATAATGGATATGGGGGTTGCGGGAGCAGCTTGGGGAACCAATCTTGGTATGCTGGTTTATACAATTTCGGGACTGGTATATTTCGCCAAAGGAAAAGCATCTTTTGAAGCACATCCCTTTAAACTCCATAGAGATAGAGAAATTATAAAAAATATCATCTCAAATGGAATGTCATCGTTGATTATGACTGTCATGACGCTTGTGCAGGCCATCGTTGTTTTCAGCGCTTTATCCAGATATGGAACCACTTATGATCTGGCACTTTACGGAGCCATATATAGATTCTTCACTTTACTGCTAACACCTATATTTGGACTTATGAGGGCATTACAGCCTGTTATTGGTATTAATTACGGTGCGAAAAACAATCTTCGTGTAATCAGCAGCTTTAAAATATTTGCAATAGCCAGTACCTTGATGATGCTGCCATTTTGGTTAATTATAATGGTGATACCTGAAGCCGCATTGGGTTTAATGTTTACCAATAAAGTATTTGATGCCGCCAGCCTGCTTTACTTTAGGGTATATATGGCTCTTTTGCCGATTTTGCCTATTATCTTTATGATGATGACCTTCTATCCGGCTATAAACAAAGGGAAACCGGCAGCAATAATAGGGATCGCACGACAATTAGTTTTCTATGTACCCGTTATGCTTATATTACCAAAACTATTTGGTATCCAATGGGTGTATTATGGAACTTTCCTGATTGATGTGATTGTAACTATCTGGGTCTTTGTATTGATAAGAAAAGAATTTCGTATTCTAAAACAAGAAAAAGTGACAAGATAATACCAGTTGACAAAGGAAGTGTTGCTAAACTAGTGTTTGCGTTGATCGACAACCTTTGATATTATCTTTTATAAATTTATATTATCCCAGTTATAGGTTGACGGCTGTGTACCTTAATGTTATGATTAGGTATACAGTCGTTTACTTTCATAAAGGGGGAATTACATAAATGAAGAAAATCAATTTGTCTGATGGGGAATGGAACATTATGAATGTCTTATGGAAGGATGCTCCCAAGACCATTACTCAACTTACAACGGCGCTGAAAGAATCTAAGGGATGGAGCAAACATACGATTATCACCATGCTTGGGCGAATGGAATCAAAGGGCGTTGTACGATATGAAGAAGGAATCAAAGCGAAGGAGTTTTATCCAACCGTAGACCGAACCGAAACGGCAGTGGAGGAAACGGAAAGTTTTCTCGAAAGAGTTTATTCAGGAAGTATTGAACTGATGGTTAATACCATGGTAGAGAAGAATCGTTTATCAAAGGAAGAAATCGACGAGCTCTATGCGATATTGAGAAAGGCTGAGGAGGAAAGAAAATGATTAGTACAATCCTATCATCCTCCGTTCTGATTTTAATTATACTCACGATACGATTTATGTTTAAAGGGAAAATTAACCCGGTAATACAATATTGCCTATGGGGCCTTGTAGCACTGCGGCTGGCGGCATTTAATTTGTTGAATATCCATCCGGTAGAAAGTACGTTAAGTGTAATCAATGTAGCAGGGAATGTGAGAAAAACTATGCTGAGTACTTCGGGGGCGGAGCAAGCCATGGCAGGGAACACGCAAGACGGAAGTCATGCCGTGATAGACATATTGAATGTGAAAACAGGAATTGTGACCGGCGGAAACGGCATTTCTGCTGCGTCAGCGATAGACTGGCAGTTTGTGGTGATGATTGTTTGGATAATAGGGATGCTCACTTTAGGATCATGGCTTATTGCAGTAAATTTCAAATTCAGTAAGAAAATTGCTACTAAGAGGAGTTTTCTTCAATATATTGAACCAGATAATAAGGGAAAGAAACTGCCCGTGTATGTAGTGGAAGGGCTGAATTCGCCTTGCTTGATGGGATATGGACGAAATCCTGCTATTTATGTGACTTCTAAGGTGGCCTCCGATAAAGAAAAGCTATACTATGCCATTGAACATGAGCTATGCCATTACAAACATCATGATTTAATATGGTCTCTCATTCGAAGTCTGCTCCTGGCATGTTATTGGTTTAATCCATTGGTTTGGGCAGCCGCCATGATGTCCAAAAGAGATTGTGAACTTGCCTGCGATTATGGAGTAATTAAGAAAATGAGAAATGAAGACAGATTGGCGTATGGAAAAACGTTAGTGGATTTAATGAGTCAAAGAGATTTGAAAAATAATATCTTTCAAATGGCTACGACCATGTACGGCAGCTCAAATGGGATCAAGGAGAGAATCAACATGATTGTGAAGAATAAGAAAATGAAACGATTAACCTTAATTGCAGTATTCTTGATTGCAATGCTGTCGGTGGGATTTACTTTTACAACAGCCCCCAATCCTATTAAAGATTTAACTCAGGATCAAAACTCTGAGGTGAGCGCTTTCGCTACAAAATGGGCGGATGCAGTTTCACAAAGAGATGCAAAGACGATTTATGGCTTGTGTAAAAATGAAGAATTATATTTTACCATTGGCGGAGTAGCTGAAAATGGGGAGCTATGGATGGGTCTATCAAGTCCATGGCCGTGGAATAAAGATTATAAAATTCATATAGTAGATTCGTCTGCTATTGATATCTATTACTATTTTAGAACATCCAGCCCAACGGTTTATACCGCGAAAGAAACCATTACCATTAAGAAAATCAATGGGGTTTATAAGGCGGTAGGGGACAGTTGGAAGCATTTTGATGTGGTTGAGTCGAAGGCGAACTTTGACGAAGCTTACGAATATGGATTTCCTGACCTTGTTGATTTTGCCGCAGCCTATCAGTTTCAGGCCGATAATAATACCGGATACAACAAGGGAAGGAAAGATATTTTAGAGAATCCTGCCACTGCAGCCATTGACCAATTAAACCTGGAAGGGGCCAAGGTAAGTGGAATTTATAATGATCCATATGTAAAAAAAGCTGTGGTTAAATTCAAATGGAAGGACGGCGAAGTGACTGTTAATTTATCTCAACCGATGTTTACAGACGAAAATGGTATGAAAAGGCAAGCAACGATATGGATTGTCGTGAACGAAAAGTTGTCAGATTCATCACTTTTGCCAAATCCCCGCTAGCTTCAAGGGGCATTATCTCCATAATAGGAAACGGGTAAAATTAATAAGTCCGGCTGTATGGCCGGGCTTATTAATTTTACTTTTTACAAAACAGCCTAATTGTGTTACAATAAATAACAACTTCACATAAAATGTCAAGTTGTTGGTTCTCCTTAGCTGAGGAGGAACAATGATCAAGAAACCATAATTTTATTATGGTTCTTGGTATGGAGGTTAGATGAGTATGCACCTCCTGAATACTAATCAATGAAATGAAGGGAAGAATTCATCATGCAAACTGTTGAAAAAAAATCCGTTGATAAACGGTTGAAAAATCTGAGGGCTAGAATGGCTAAAAAGGGGATTGATCTGTCAATCTTTTGGGAACCGGATAACGAATACTATCTGAGCGGGTTTCGAGCGATTTCTTATACCCGGCCTATTGTCCTGCTGGTATATCAGGATAAAACCCAATATATAATACCGGCTCTGGAGGATGACCATGCCCGTATCAATGCAAAGGTAGACGAATTTTTTGTATATCATGAAAAAATACAAAACAGCCATCTGCACACGGCCTATCACCAAATATTAAACCGCCTTCTAGATAACGAAGCGAAAAATGCGGTGTTAGGGCTTGAAATGGACATAATCCCTGCTGCTGTTTACAGAATGCTAAAAGATAAAGGCTTTCATGTAAAAGACATCGGACAGGATCTGATTGATTTGCGGTCAGTAAAAGATGAAGAAGAGATTTATTGGCTGGATCAGGCAGGTCGTCTGGCTGATATTGCACTTCAAGCTTCTTTTACAAATTTGAGACCCGGAATGAGCGAGCTGGAATTTGATTCCTTTGGGGATAAGAAGCTGTTGGAAACTGTTTCAAAAGAATTTCCTGATAAAATTGTGGGCTATGATAACTGGACCTGCTCAGGAATTGAACGCAGTGCAATGCCACATCTGTATTCCAGTACCCGTAAATATGAAAAAAACGATATTGTTGTTCACAGCCGACAAGTATGGATCAATGGATACCGAGCAGAAGATGAACGTACATTTTTAATCGGCGAGCCTACTTCTGAACAAAAAAAATTGTTACAGCTGGCCGTAGATGCTCAAAAAACAGGGATGGAAGCTGTCAAACCCGGTGTTCAAGCAAAAGATGTCGATATTGCCTCCTTTAAAGTGATCGATGAGGCTGGCTACGGTGATTATGTGCAGCACAGAATCGGTCATGGTCTGGGTTTATCAGAACATGAAGAACCTTATCTCCGTTTTGATAATGAGCTGGTGCTTCAAGAAGGGATGGTCTATACCATTGAACCTGGTATTTATGTCCCCGGGGTAGGAGGCTTCAGACATTCGGATACAATCATAGTCACCAAAGATGGCTGCAGAAGCATCACGCAATATCCCAGAGATCTGAATGATCTAATTTTTAGTATTTAAAAACGAGTATTTTCAATATGTATAAATAAATAATTAATAAAAAAGGAGAATGTTGTAATATGAATCAATTAAGAAGGATACTTGCGGTTCTATTATCGATCAGTTTAATCGCCGGATTTGCAGGATGCTCCGGCGTAGATAATGGACAGAACGAGCCTGAAACAAAAATTCTTAAAGTTAGGATCAATGCTGACATTAAAAACATGGATCCTGCACGCAGATATACGCGCTGGGATGATGTAGTTTCAGCAACATTGTTTAACGGTCTTGTAACGTACAGTCCAAACAGCTATGAGGTTCAGAATGATCTTGCTGAGAAGCTTGACGTCTCAGAGGATGGAAAAGAAATTTACTTCAAGTTGCGTGAGGGGGTACAGTTTCACAAGGGATACGGAGAATTGACAGCTGAAGATGTAAAATACTCTTATGAAAGATTTCTGGATCCGGAAGTTGCTTCATCCTATAAGGATGACTGGGCAAAGCTTGATCACGTTGAAGTAATAAGTAAATACGAAGGTAAAATTATTCTTACTGATTCTTTTGCACCTTTGATGACCACAACCTTGCCACTCAACAGTGGATCGATTGTATCAAAGGCTTATGTTGAGGAAGTTGGATTGGACAACTTCACCACCGAAGTCATAGGATCAGGGCCATACTATCTGGAAAGCTGGGAACCAAATCAGGAAGTAGTTGTTAAACGCAATCCTGATTATTTTGGCGAAGCTCCTGAATGGGAGGAAATACACTTCGTAGTTATCACGGATCACCAGGCAGCTGAGCTTGCCCTGCGTGCAGGAGAAATTGATTTTGGAGAAATTTCTGCAAATGCTGTTTCCACATTTGAAAAAGATAGTAAATTTGAATTTACAAGTAATCCAGATTTGGACTATAAGTGGATCGGAATAAATGTTGAAAATCCTAAATTGGCTGATATTAATGTAAGAAAAGCCATCCGCTACGCCATCAATGTACCGGATATTCTTGAAGTTGCCTATAACGGTCAAGTAGAACAGGAAGCATCCTTGATTGCTCCGGGCTTGATTGGGAACTGGAAAGATGCCCCTGTTTATCAGCAGGATCTGGATAAAGCCAGAGAATATATGAAGAAGGCGGGTCTTGAGACTCTGGATCTTAGGATGGACATTGTGGATGAAGCTGAATATAGAGCCTGGGCGGAAGTAGCACAGCAAAACCTGAAAGAAATAGGGATCAATCTGGAAATTAATCCGCTTGAATATGGAACATACTGGGAAGCTGGTGTTGGTGACAAAGGATTGGATATGGAATTATTTAGTTCAGCTTATCAAATGCAACCCGACCCTTCCTGGGCTACAATGTGGTTTACCACCGAACAAGTCGGTGTGTGGAACTGGATGCGCTGGAGAAATGCAGCGTTTGATGAACTGCATCAGCAGGGACTTTCCTCAATGGATGATCAGGAAAGAGAGAACGCATATGTAAAGATGCAACAATTAATGGACGAAGATGTTATCGCTGTTTGGATTACGCACGGAAAGAGTTTCTTCGCCTACAATCCGGCAAAGGTTACTCCAGCATTAACACCTAATAATGCATTGCAGTTTGAATTCTTTGGTTTAGGCAAATAATAAACTTTGATTTTGTACTTTAAAAGAAAGAAATAAATGAGAATTGATTTTGCAGCTGTATAATAGTAACCTATACAGCTGCAAATTTCTCAAAGTAAATTGAATTGAGGATGGATTTTCAATGTTAAATTATCTTGTAAAACGTATCATTAGTACTATATTTGTTTGTATACTGCTAATTAGCTTTCTTTCGTTGCTTATATATATCGTGCCTGGTGATCCAGCAACAACAGTTTTAGGACCCCGGGCGACACCAGAGCTAGTTGAAAAAATACACGAACAAATGGGTTTGGATAAATCTCCCATAGAACAAATTGTTTCTTTCTTTTTCAACATCTTACATGGAGACCTGGGAACTGATGTCTTTACCGGACGTTCCATAAGCGATATGGTATTTGATGTGCTTCCCCATTCCGTTATACTTACAATGTCAAGTTTGCTTTTGGCAGTAATTCTGGGAATACCATTAGGCATCTATTCTGCAACCCATCCCAATTCCTGGCCTGATCGTGTATTTGCCGTTTTATCTATATCATTTATAACAATTCCACCTTATGTAGTGGGGTTGTTGTTTCTTACAATATTTTCAGCAAAACTTAACATTTTTCCGGTTATAGGTCTTGGAGAACAAGGAAATATCTTGGACTACATATTGCATCTAATTATTCCCACAATCGTTCTGTCCCTCTCATGGGTAGGTTATCTTGCTCGTTTGGTTCGTGCCAGTCTTCTGGAAATACTGAATGAGACATATATTGCTGCGGCAAAATCAATGGGCATAAAAAACCACATTATTTTATACAAGTATGCCTTAAAAAATGCGCTGATTCCTACCGTATCTGTGCTTGGAGTGGGTCTTGGAAAATTATTAGCAGGTACTGTTTTTATTGAAATTATTTTCTCACGTCCCGGTATGGGAAGTTTAATTATGAATGCTATTACAGATCGAAATTACCCGGTTGTGCAAGGCGTATCTTTCGTGATCGCCTTATGGTTTGTCGCTGCAAATCTGCTGGCCGATATTATAAATACTAGGCTTGACCCCCGAATTCAGATGGGAAAGGAGGAGCGCTAAAATGAAACATTTTCATAAATTTAGAGAAATTTTCAATAGTCCGGCAGGGATTGTTGGTTTTATCATTATTGCGATTCTTCTTATTACGGCGATTCTTGCTCCGATGCTGGCACCCTATGACTACGCTACCCAGATTATTTCTGAACGTCTCGAGGGTCCTTCTGTTCATCATTTGTTAGGCACTGACCATCTGGGTAGGGATTTGCTGTCCCGGATTATTTTTGGTACCCGCATTGCCTTGCAGGTTGCAATCCCTGCAATCATTATTTCTCTGGCATCAGGTATTTTTCTTGGTCTTCTTGCTGGCTATTATGGCGGATATATAGATTATATCATTGTACTTATTCTTGATACTCTGCAGTCTCTTCCTTCGATTATTCTTGCACTTGTTATACTGACACTGTTGGGTCCATCCCTGAGTAATCTTGTGATTGTAATGGGGATAACTTTTTTTCCTGGATATGCCCGTGTTGTGCGTTCCCAGGTATTATCTGCAAAGGAAAATGTCTATGTTGATGCAGAACGTTCCCTTGGAGCTAAATCTCTGAGGATTATTTTAAAGCATATACTCCCTAATATCATTCCTTCCGTAATTATTCTTGCTACCATGGACTTGCCTGCAGTAATTACCACAGAAGCCGGACTTTCCTTTCTCGGCATGGGTGTGCGTCCCCCTGAACCTTCCTGGGGAGTGATTCTGAATGAAGGATTCACTTATTTCATTCAGTCTCCGTGGCCTATCATTGCTGCCAGTGTAGCTTTAGCCATCGGGACATTGGGCTTTACCGTTTTTGGTGAAACACTGCGCGATATTTTAGATCCAAAGCTTTCGGGAAAAGAAAAAAGCTAAGTGGAAATGAAAATTCATAGGAGGTTTGAAAATGATAGAAAATGTACTGAAGGCCGAAAATCTGGAAGTTTGTTATCACACCCGTGAGGGAATCTTACCGGCTCTTCGGAATATTAACTTTGAAATAAATAAAGGTGAAATTGTAGGGGTTGTCGGCGAATCCGGCTGTGGTAAAAGTACCCTTGCCTATGCAGTAAACGGTTTATTAGCCGCCAATGCCGAAATCACCGGAGGCTCTATCCTCTTTAAAGGGGAGGATGTTCTTTCTTCTGGTTACAAAGGCATACAAAAGCTATGGGGAAAAGAAATTTCTATGATCTTTCAGGATCCTATGGCCAGTCTGAATCCAGTATTTACCATTGAACAGCAGCTGATGACAGCACTCAGGGCACAAAATGAAAAATCAGGCAAATCTGACAGCCAGCTGAGAGCGCATATGTATGAAATGCTGGAGCGCGTTGGAATACCCAATATTGTTCAAACGATCAAATCGTATCCCCATCAGTTTTCTGGTGGAATGAGGCAGAGAATCATGATTGCAATCGCATTGCTGTCAAATCCTTCTCTTTTAATAGCCGATGAACCCACCTCTGCTCTTGATGTGACTCTTGAGGCTCAAATCAACGATCTGATTTCTAAGCTCATAAAAGAACTGGGAACCTCTGTTTTATACATTACCCATGATTTAGGTGTGGTGGCACAAATTTGCGACAAGGTGTTAGTTATGTATGCTGGTGATATTGTTGAATTTGGAGATGTATACAGCATTTTCAATTCTCCCAGACACCCTTATACTCATGCGCTTTTACAGGCACATCCTTCGCGTAAAACACGTTCAAAGCGCCTTCAGACCATTGAAGGAAGGGTTCCCAGTCTGTTGGAACTGCCGGAGGGTTGTAATTTTGCCCCAAGGTGTGACTTCAAAAGGGATTACTGCACCAAAATAAATCCTGAAAGAAAAGTAGTCGGAGAACAGAAAGTACTGTGTCATTTTCCGGTTGAAGATGATTGCAATCATGAAATTTCGTCCTCTGCTCAGCAGGATGAAAAGATACCATCGGAGAAACCCTGCTCGGAAAAGCAAAATAACAAAGACATTGTTCTTTCTGCTAAAAACCTGAAAGTTCATTTTGAGAACAAGCCTTCCCTGTTGGAAAGGCTGGCAGGGAAGAAAGGAAGCGTCGTTCGTGCTGTTGACGGAATCAATATTTCTCTTACACGTGGCGAGATTCTTGCTTTGGTTGGAGAGTCAGGTTCAGGAAAAACAACCGCTGGAAGAAGCATTTTAAGGATAAACAATCCTACGGAAGGAGAAGTTGCCATTAACGGCAACGAAATCACGAATTTATCCCTCAAAGCAATAAGACCTATGCGGGATAAAATGCAGATGATTTTCCAAGATCCCATATCAAGCCTTAGCCCTCGTATGAAAGTATCATCCTTGTTGTTGGAACCGTATACGATTCACAACAGAAAAGTGGAAAACCCGGAAAAGAAAGTGCAGGAGCTGCTGCATATGGTTGGATTGTCCATGGAACAATCTGAAAAGTACCCACATCAGCTTTCTGGAGGACAGGCACGTCGTGTAAGCATTGCCAGAGCATTGGCACTGCATCCTGATATAATTATTGCCGACGAACCCACAGCAGGACTTGATGTTTCCGTTGCCGCCGGCATATTAAATCTTCTGAAAGATTTGCGTGATAAACTCAATTTGACCTATATCATCATTACACACGATTTAAACGTGATCAGTTATATTGCAGACCGGGTGGCGGTAATGTATCTGGGAAAATTTGTGGAGGCGGCCAAAACCGAAGCGCTTCTTTCCAAGCCCAGACATCCTTACACAGAAGCGCTTCTTTCTGCTGTTTCCGTTCCTGATCCTTCTCTTCGTGGACAAGAAAATAGGATCATCCTTGAAGGGGAAGCACCCAATCCTCAAAATCCTCCTTCTGGATGCCCATTCCATCCGCGCTGTATTTATAAAGAGGAACGCTGTTCAATGGAAGTACCGATTCTCATCGAGGTGGAAAAAGCGGATTCTCATTTGGTTTCTTGTCATTTCCCCCGATAATGGGTCTGTCCAAAGCATTTTGAAGGTAATGGCAGGCCGATTGCCCGTGAATAAAAAAACGCTTAGAAATATGATAAGCTGCCTAACCAATCAAATAGAAATTGTAGGCAGCTTTTGATTTGTATTCTTCTTGGGCGCTTATATGCTCTGTCTACTTCATAAACCAAGATATAGATACCAGAACCAATATCTTGTGTTTCACCTAAGATATTTATAATATCTTCATAAGTCATAGATGGAGTTAGTTCAAGTATTTGTTCAGATGTAATTTTCGCAATCGGCGTTTCATCAATAGAATCATTATTATTTGCTTGCCGCTCCGACGTAAATATAGGCTCCATTTTTATGGATTAGCTTGACATACTATTTGAAGAACTGTATAATTTAATACTGTTGCAAATAATTAGGAAGCAAACAATTAAGAAGCTAATAGTAGGAGAGGATATGGATCAGAGTTTTCATTACCTGATTATGATTAATCAGGCATTGTTTCAGAAAAAAGTATTAAGCAGCCTAATGGAAACAGGCTTAACATCGGGGCAACCAAAAGTATTGGACTACCTCGGGATACATGATGGAAGTATGCAAAAGGATATTGCACATGGATGTCAGATAGATCCTGCTACACTTACAGGAATTCTAGCACGTATGGAAGAAAAGGAATTGGTGGAACGGCGTATGATAAACGGAAATCGGCGCTCCAGTTATGTTTACTTAACTGAAAATGGAAGAAAAAAGAGGGAGAAAGTTACTGCAAAATTTCTGGAGATAGAAGAAATAGTATTTAAAGGGATTGACAAGAAAGAAAGAGAACAGTTTATGAACATATTTTATAGAATATGCTGTAACATGACCGACACGGAGGGACTACAGTGAGCAAGAAAGAACTATCGAAACGATACATTTTATTTACCGTAGGATTATTAATAAACTCATTTGGCATAAGCTTCATAACAAAAGCAAACCTCGGTACATCGCCAATTTCAAGTATTCCATATACATTAAGCCTTGGTTTTAACCCAACATTTGGTATGTTTACTCTGTACATGAGTATTATTTTGATTGTTATCCAGATGATTTTACTTCGTAAGAATTTTCCTAAACAGTACTTATTACAGATACCGATATCAGTAATATTTTCATGGTTTATTGATTTGGCTATGGAGCTATTGTCTTTTATGAATCCGGAGACTTATTTGATGAATTTTATTTCTCTGATTGCAGGCTGTGTAATATTAGGTTTCGGTGTTTATCTGGAAATGGTAGCAGATGTTGTAATGCTTCCGGGAGAATCCTTTGTGAATGCGGTGGCGATTACCTTTCATAAAGATTTTGGCAAGACAAAGGTTGTTTTTGATTCCTCCATGACAATTATCGCTGCTGTTATCGGATTTGTTCTATTTCATAAACTTGCAGGTGTGCGGGAGGGAACGGTCATTGCAGCACTACTTGTAGGGATGATTGCAAGGTTTTTAAAAAGGAAATTCGTATTTATTGAAAATTTCCTGATAGGAAATGTAAACTTAGCAGTAAAAGAGGCAATTCAGGAGAATGCAAACAATGTGGTGATTACAATTAGCAGAGAATACGGAAGTGGCGGAAGACAGATTGCACAGGAATTGGCAAAGAATCTAGGATTTGATTATTATGACAGAAATATTATTTCAATGACAGCGAAAGAAAGCAGCTTACCAGAAGCCTATATAGAAGCAAAAGAACAAACGATAACAAATCGTTTTCTGTATGATTTATTATCGCAGTATCAAGCTTTAACCGAATCAGAGACAGAAATTGACAAGCTATATGAGATTGAGGCTAAGATTATTAGAGAAGTTGCGAGCAAGGGTAATTGCGTAATTGTCGGTCGGTGTGCAGATCATATTTTAAAAGATTTTCACAATTGTTATCATGTATTTATCTGTGCAAAGGAAGAGTTTAAAGTGCATCAGATTATGCAGCGTGAGCATCTGGGAAAAATGGCAGCAATGAAACATATGCAAGATATTAATAAAAAGCGTTTCCTTCACTATAAATACTATACGGGAAAAATCTGGGGACTTTCTAAGAACTATAGTCTGTGTCTGGATGTTAGTACGCTTGCTGTAGAAACAATCGTTACAATGATTAAACAGTACATAGTATCTTCTCAGGAAACAAAGAATAGTAAAATAAATGTCTAATTATTACTTCATCTTTTCAGCCAGTTCATTCAAATAAATCCAACGCTCCATTTTAAAGGATAGCTCCTTATCAATCGCTTGTTTTTTTATTAGTAAATCCTGCAAAACTTCATAATTGGAGGCTTCTTTAGATATTTGAATTTCCAGTTCTGCAAGCTGTTGTTCTAAAGAAGCAATTATATCATCAATCGTGTCAAATTCACGTTGCTCGTTGTATGAAAATTTCAGCTTAGTATTTTTATGAATCCCAGACGGTTTTGATGATTGTGATTCCAAATCATCAGAAGTTTTTTGATTTCCTTTCACTTTTTTAGATTTCACAGCATTCTGACGTTCTTTCTCCTCAAATTGATGAATTTCAAGGTAGTCTGTATATCCGCCGGGATAATGTCCAATCCTTCCACTTCCCTCAAAAGAGAAAATCCTTTGAACGACACGATCCAAAAAATAACGGTCATGGGAAATCACAAGAACAGCCCCTGCGAAATGATCTAGATAATCCTCCAAAACGGTTAAGGTTTCAATGTCAAGATCATTTGTCGGTTCATCAAGAAGAAGTACATTGGGTGCTTCCATAAGAACTCTTAACAAATAGAGCCTTTTGCGTTCTCCGCCGGACAGTCTTCCGATTGGTGTGGAATGAGTGGAAGCAGGAAATAAAAAACGTTCCAACATTTGCGAAGCAGTTACCGTTCCGTCAGAAGTCTTGATCTGAAAGGCAACAGTTTGAATATATTCAATTACCCGAAGCGATAAATCCAACTCTTCGGCTTCTTGAGAAAAATATCCAATTTTAACGGTATCGCCGATTTCTACAGTACCTTTATCCGGTAAAACCTGTTTCATAATTATTTTTAATAGCGTTGATTTACCGTAGCCGTTTGGTCCAATAATACCAATTCGATCATTTCTTAATACAGTATAATCAAAATCATGGATGAGGTTTTTCTCCTCATATCGCTTTGAAACATGATGCAGTTCAACAACTTTTCTACCTAATCTGGAACTAAGCGTTTGGACTTCAAGTTTGCCGGAATCTGGTCTTGATAGTGTTTTCTTTAACTCTTCAAAGCGTTCAATCCGGGATTTCGATTTTGTACCTCTAGCGCGTACACCACTTTTTATCCATTCTAATTCCGAGCGAAACAAAGTGATTCGCTTCCGTTCTGATGCAAGAATCATTTCTTCCCGTGCAATTTTTGAATCCAGATAAAAGGAATAATTACCTTCATAGGTAAACGTAGTACCGAAAGAAAGCTCCACGATTTTATTTGTTACACGATCCAGAAAATAACGATCATGAGTTACAAGCAGGATTGCCCCTGAATATTGGATCAAATATTTTTCCAACCAATCCGCCATTTCATTATCAAGATGGTTCGTTGGCTCATCTAATATGAGAATTTCAACAGGGCTTACAAGAACACCAGCCAGTGCAACTCGTTTTTTCTGACCTCCGGATAAATGGAAGACTGGTTCTTGAAAATTTGAGATGCCAAGTTTTGTTAAGATTGTTTTGCATTCAAACTCTTTCGATTCCCGTTCATTGGCTGTAACATACTGCAATACTTGTTCGAGAACGGTTAAATTCTTATCAAAGATAGGATTTTGGGGAAGGTATCCTATGCGTACTCCATTGGTTTTCGTTATCGTACCAGCTTCAGCGTCTTCTTTTCCCGAAAGAATTTTCAGCAGAGTGGATTTTCCGGTACCATTGATGCCGATTAAACCGACTTTATCTCCTTCATGGATGCTTAGGCTGATATTCTCAAGAAGAGGACGTTCGGTATAACTTTTATTTATTTTGTCTGCATTTAACAGGATCATTTCTACTCCTTATTATTCTGTATTGCTTCGCTTTGTATTTTAATGTTCTATCTTCTCTATTTTAAGCGATTTTATCATTCAGTGCAATGAAAAGGAGACTGCCCAAAGATTATTATTAAATTACAGAGAAATCTAAGAAAAAAATAATAAGTAACAAATTGTTTCATAATAATATATAACGGGTACAAAAAAACAAGATTAAAAAAAAGGGGTGATGTTATGAATCGATCCTATAATAAACTGGTAAGAGATAAAATACCGCAGCTGATCAATGAAAGTGGAAGAAGCTGCACCTCTCGTATACTTAGCGAAAAAGAGTATTTTCAAGCTTTGCTGAACAAAATTGTAGAGGAAATCGAAGAGTTTAGAATCAGCGACAACGAAGAAGAATTGGCCGATGTTTATGAGGTTTTGGATTGTCTGGTCGCACTAAAAGGTTACGAACCGATGCACATTGATTACCTAAAGTTAATCAGGAGAGAAGCCAGGGGTTCCTTCAAAGACAAAATACTGCTTATTGATGTTGAGGATAAAAACAACAATTAAATCCATAACCTTTAAATTTCAAATGTAATGTTGTTTTATAAGTTGTAAAAAGGAGAGCGATGTTTATGAAAAAGATACTTGTTCCTATCGACGGATCACAATATTCTGATTTAGCTCTAAAAAAAGCAAAGGAATTTGCCAACGCGTTCGGATACGCCGTGGTCTTACTGCATGTAAATGATTTCCATCAGCATATGTTTCACTATAATGTTGGAGTTGAAGAACATTTTATTGAAACATTCGACGAAATTTCAAAAGATATTCTTAAAGATGGAAAGGAAAAGCTTTCCGAACTTGGTGAGAGAGTTGAAACAGTTCAATTAGAGGGCAGCGTGGCAAATACAATTATAGAATATGCAAATTCAAATGATTTTGATTTGGTCATTATCGGTTCTCATGGAAAAAGTGCAATACACAATTTTTTGATAGGCAGTGTTGCACATAAAGTTGCTTTACATCTTGATAAACCAGTTATGATTGCCAGATGATAACAAACTTTTTATGATAGTAATCAAAGAAAAATAAGGAATAAATAGCTTGTTATAAAAGGCAGGCCATTGTTGAATAAAATCAAAGGGAACACCTCCAAAGTTTCTAAATAAGAAAACTTTTGGAGGTGTTTTTTTCATGGGAACCTTTGTATTGTTTTTATGCAACGAGGGATACTAATGATGTTTATAAATTGCAATTATGATAAGGGGCGAACATAGAAAAGCTCCAATCAGAAACGAAATGGAGATTATTATGGAAAAAGGTCATCAAGGGTTGACCGCATGGCAATTAACAATGATGGCATTGGGAACTGTCGTCGGAGGTTCATTTTTTCTAGGATCAGCTGTAGCAATCAATGCCGCAGGGCCATCAATTCTTCTGTCTTTCATCTTGGGTGGTGTGATTATCTATTTTATTTTATTTGCACTTTCTGAAATGACAGTTGCAAATCCTGATTCCGGTTCCTTTCGAACTTTTGCAGCCAATGCATTTGGAAAAGGAGCTGGATTTGTGGTGGGATGGGTGTATTGGACCGGAATGGTTCTTGCGATGTCAAGCGAAGCAACAGCAGTATCTATTTTAATACGTGAATGGTATCCAAGCCTTTCTATTTCCTTGATGGGCAGCACGATCATTATCAGTGTTACACTGCTTAATCTGCTCGGCGCTGATAAGTTGAGCAAATTGGAAAGCGGACTTGCCGCATTAAAACTTTTAGCAATTGCATCATTTATCATCATAGCGGTCCTGCTTATCTTGGGAATCTTTTTAAGAGAAACAGCAGTTGGTACCGGAGAACTGGTGAATGAACCATTGATGCCTGGCGGTATAAAAAGCATTGCCGGTAGTATGCTGATCGTTATATTTTCTTATGCCGGATTTGAAATCATTGGTTTGGCGGCATCCGAAGCAAAAGATCCCCATAAGACAGTGCCAAAAGCCATCAACAATACAATTATATGTCTTGTGGGGTTTTATGTTGTATCGGTGGCCGTCATGCTGCCACTCATCCCAACCGCGGTATTAAACGAAGAGACCAGCCCATTTGTAGCCGCTTTAGACCGATGGGGCATTGGTTGGGCTGGTATTGCAATCAATTTTGTTTTAATCACAGCAATTTTATCGACGATGCTTGCAGCGATGTTTGGTCTTGGTAGAATGATTCGCTCTCTGGCAGATGAAAAACAGGCACCAACTTGGCTCGCAGATAAAAAGGACGTCCCATATCGCGGGATTATTTTCTCTGGAGTAGCAATGCTTTTGGGTCTTACAATTGGACTTTTGCTTCCCAGAGTATATTTGTTCTTAATTAGTTCAGGAGGTTTTGCTTTATTGTTTACCTATGTAGTAATCATGGCAACACATATCCGTTTTCGAAAAGAGAATGGCTGTCCTCCTAATGGAAATTGTCAGATACCATGGTATCCTTATTCGTCTTGGATCATTATGTTGACCATGATTTTGATATTGGGCAGTATGCCATTTATTTCCGGGCAGGGGTCAGGTTTGATTGCAGGGATTTCTATGGTAATTCTTTTTACCGCTTGCTATTGGATTCAGAAATATGTTCAGCTGTATCGAATGAAAACGGGTAAAACCGTGCCATCAATTAAACTTGAAAAATCAAAATTTGATACGAGAAAACCTTTTGATAAAAAACAGCCGCAATACTCAACGGAATACGCAAAGGAGCTGATAGAAAAGAAAAAAAGAAAGAAACAAGATCCAAAATAATCCAAACCGCTTGAAATACCAATTATTAGTTAATGCACAACCTCT
The DNA here is from genome assembly GCA_963665645.2 of Anaerovoracaceae bacterium. Taxonomy (GTDB): domain Bacteria; phylum Bacillota; class Clostridia; order Peptostreptococcales; family Anaerovoracaceae; genus Anoxybacterium. The sequence continues at coordinate 82,991 of CAXXQN010000011.1, forward strand.
TGAAATTCTATATCATAGAAGTATAACAGTACAGCTTTTGTGGTATGGAAGAGAGGTGCCATAAATGTTACACGGGTATTTATTCATTATTAAAAATAAAAACGCAATTTTCTTTTCTAGTATTTGTTTGATTTTATCCTTGATTTTAATTTTATTTTCCAGGACGATAGAAGGCTTTGCACAATGGTATGCGGTCAATGTATTTCCATTTTTCCCAAATACCATAGGAAGGTTGTTTTCCCTGTGGAATGATTCATTTTTTGAAGCAGGGATTCTAGTCGCTCTTATTCTGATTGGCTTATTTTTGTTGATCAGTTTCTGTCTGTTAATCTTCCATCATCCACTTAGAAAGATGTTTTTATCTTCCGGATTAAAAACCATGCTTTGCATAACATCTGTTTTTATCTTAATGTATACGCTGACTTGCTCGATTAATTATCAAAGAGATGAAATCGGAACAGTATTCAATCTGCCGGTGGAGGATACTTCTACAGAAAAACTCGAAAAACTCACAATACTGTTAGTGGGAGATATCACCAATTTAACAGATGATCCGAAATGGAACGACAGTTTACGTACTCTCAATGATATGGCATATATTAAAATGCAGTCAATCAATGCGATGAAGCAATTAGGAAAAAAAGAACCTTCTTTAGCCGGTTATTATTCTAAGCCAAAACCGATCTATTTTTCCAAATTGTTATCCAAGTTTGGGATAGAAGGCATTTTTTCACCGTTTACCATGGAAGCAAATTATAATAATGAAATGACATCTTTTTTGGTTCCTTTTACGATCTGCCATGAATTTGCACATTCGAAAGGCTACATGAAGGAGGGGGATGCCGGTTTTATCGCATACCTAGCCTGTAAAAATTCACCTTCAAAGATATTTCAGTACAGTGCGGCGTTTCATGCGTTAACCTTTACCTTAGATGCTTTAAAATCTGAAGTCAGTAATGAATCGTTCAATGAGACCTATCAAAAACTACCGGATGCAGTAAAGATACAGCTTCGTTATATAAAAGTACAACGACAGAACCAAAGTTCTTCTTCTTTTCAATCTGTGGCGAAATCGCTTAATAATTTTTATTTGCTTGCAAATGCACAGCCTGAGGGGGCTAAAAGCTATGGGCGTATCGTTGATCTGCTGATCGCAGATTACGCAGACCAAATAAATTCTGAAAACTTGCTATAATGGTTCTGAAATGGGTAATATTATAAAATTCGAACATACTAATCTAGGATATTATTGTTAAAATTCTAGGGAGGATGTTATGTCAGAAAAAGTATCAAAAAAAATGGAAGAAAGAGTAAGCTACCATGATTCAGTGGAAGAAATGCTTATTCGAATTCGAGACGATGGTTTGTCCAGTGTATTTTCCAGGTGGGACCCTCAGGAGAAAATTCGATGCGGCTTTTGTTTAGAGGGTTTAAGTTGCTGGCTTTGCTCTCAGGGCCCTTGCAGAATCAATGGAAAGTCCGGTGCTGAAAAGGGAGTCTGCGGAATCGATGCTGACGCAATGGCGATGAGAAATATGTTGATTCGTAACATAATGGGGGCCGCTACTTACGCACATCATGCATATGAAGCATTTCGAACTTTAAAAGCAACAGGAGAAGGACAATCTCCATTTCGGATAACAGATAAGGAAAAATTAAATTGGTTTTGTAGTACCGTTGGAATAGACAGTTGCCAGGATGTCAATCAGCAAGCGATCCAATTGGCGGATTTTTTGGATCGGGAATTGAAAATAACACCCGACGGTAAGAGCAGGATGGTAGAACTTTTTGCCCCGCAGAAACGGAAACCGCTTTGGAAAGAACTGAATATTTACCCTTGCGGTGTACAGCATGAAGTTGAAAACTCTATTGCAAGCTGTCTGACCAATGTGGATGGAGATTACGTTTCTCTGGCGAAAAAAGCGCTTCGGTTAGGGCTGTCAACAATTTATACTGCCCAAATCGGATTGGAGATGACACAGGACATCCTGTTTGGTACACCGACTCCCCATGAAGTCGATGTGGATTTGGGGATTATGGATCCAAACTATGTTAATATTGCTTTTAACGGGCACCAACCGTGGATTGGTGTTGCAACACTTCAAAAGGCAAAAAAAGCAGAATATCAAGATATGGCAAAAAAAGCAGGAGCGAAAGGTCTTCGAATCGTCGGTTCTATTGAAACCGGTCAGGAATTACTCCAACGATTTGAAGTAGATGATGTGTTTGTTGGATTGATGGGTAATTGGCTTGCTATCGAACCGTTTTTGGCAACAGGCACGGTAGATGCGCTTGTAATGGAAGAAAATTGTTCTCCTCCGGCAATCGATCAATATGCAGAGAAATATCAAGTTGCATTGATCAGTGTCAGTACAATAGTCGGCGTTCCGGGAACAGAGCATGAAATGCCTTACTATCCCGATAAAGCAGATGAAATGGCTGAAAAATGCATTCAGATTGCAATAGAAAACTTTAAAAAACGTCATAACAAGATAACGCCGATGGTGCCGGCACATAAAATGAAAGCAATCGCAGGCTTTTCTACAGAAGCTGTTTTAAAAGCGATCGGGAATGATCTGAACAATCTTGTAGATGTGATTGCAAGAGGGCAAATCAAAGGAGTAGTGGCATTGGCAAACTGTTCCTCCTTAAGAAATGGACCTCAGGACTGGAATACTGTAACGATAACAAAAGAATTAATTAGGGGAGATATTCTGGTTGTAGCAGGAGGCTGCGGTAATCACGCGCTGGAGGTTGCTGGCTTATGCAATATGGATGCGATAGAGCTTGCAGGAAAAGGCTTACAAGGGGTCTGCCGAACATTAAATATTCCACCTGTATTAAGCTTTGGAACCTGTACTGACACAGGAAGAATCTCCATGCTGGTAACTGCATTGGCAGATCATCTGGGTGTTGATATCTCAGATTTACCCATCGCGGTAACCGCACCGGAATGGATGGAACAAAAAGCAACCATTGATGCACTTTTTGCAATTGCATATGGTGCTTATACTCATCTATCTCCAACGCCGTTTATTACTGGAGCACCTAACTTAGTAAAGCTTCTGACGGAAGACGTGGAAACGTTAACTGGTGGAAAGGTTGCATTAGGAGACGATCCCATTCAAGCAGCAAAGGATATCAAAGCGCACATCCTGAAAAAAAGAAAGCAGATGGGATTGCATTAATTGCCAAGCCTTTTCTATTATATAAAACTAAGAATTGTCGGAAAATTGTGATTCAGCAAATAGGTTCTGAAATACCAGCAAAATAATTCTTGTATTTCTTTCCAACGAAACGTAAAATGAATTAATAATTCATAATATTTCGAAAATTGGCATGCGTAATGCCGCCTATCGAAGGAGGAGAATATATGAGAAAACGTTTAGTCTTTTTATTAACAGTTGTTTTGATATTTACTTTTTCTGCTGGGAATGTATTTGCCGCAGATTATACGGTGAAATCCGGGGATGCACTTTGGAAAATAGCAAGGGATTTCAACGTACCATTGGATACATTAATCAAGAGGAACAATATTCAAGATCCAAACTTAATCCATACCGGACAAGTATTAAAAGTCACGGCAACAAGCAATACAACCGAGAATTCAAATACTGCTGTAAGCAGCACAAGCAATACAAATGAAAGCTTGGGTACGGCGGCAAGCAGTATGAGCAGCACAACCGAAAGCTCAAACACTGCAAGTACACCGGCAACAGCAGCAATAATAACAAAACCTCAAACGATTCTACCGAAATCAAATATTGATGAAGAAGGCGGAGCCGATTATTATGATAATTCAGGGGATCATTTTGATTCTAAATACTATTTGAATCCTGGTTTTTACAATATGAAATCAGATGATGAATTAACAATAATCAGTAATTTCAAAACATTCCAACAAACATCAGAATGGTCCTGCGGCAGTGCAACAATCCTTATGGTTTTAGAACACTTTGGTGTTTCCGATTACAGTGAATGGGATATCGCTGTAAAATCCGGCGCCGGTGTAGATCTGGATGTTGCCGGATCAGAGCCGGGCTCGGCAAATAATTACCCGGAATATGGAACCTCCGTAGATGATATTATTAAGTTCTTTGATACAATTGGAGGCTTTAAAGTGGTTCAGACCAGCTACAAAGCAAATTATGAATCAAGCGATCTGATACAGGAAGGGGATACCAGCGTTCCGTCTTCTGATTGGGGCAACCTGCCAGGAACGTTTGATTCGGTATCCTTATATGCATCAGAAAATAATCCTGATACGGACAAATGGGTTGACAATGCAATGGATTCTTATTTTGTTAAGTGGATTGTAAATAATTTAAAGGCTGACCGTCCGATTATGGTGGAATGGTCAGACTGGGACGGACATTGGCAAGCAATTATAGGCTATGACAATAATGGCACTCCGGGGATCGGAGACGATGTAATCATATTTGCTGATCCATATGATACCTCAGACCATTGGCAGGACGGGTATTATTATTATCCGACGGAAAGATGGTTTTATATGTGGTCAGACAAAGCAGTCGCTCCAAAGCCGTATCAACTCCAGCAGTTTGTTATAGTGGAACCGGTTAAATAAAGATTAGACGTATCATGAATAGTAAGAAAAAACGCACTTCATAGAAATTTATGGAGTGCGTTTTTTTTTCTTTTATCAGAATATTAAATAACTGAAATGCCTGAAAGACCTGAAAATTCTAAACTAAAATACACATATTACCATCTTGACAAGACATTAGAAATAGATTAAGCTTTCAACATTGTTAGATATAATCCCACAATATATCCAATTTAATCAGTTCTTAGATGTTGTGCGGATTAAATTATGAGAGGTTATAGGTGTAAAAAAATGCTGCAATTATTATTAGCTACTACAGATGGAAATGTTGCTGCTATGGAAAGCGCATCCGAAGGTATTCGACAGGTTCAACAGTATAATTTCTCCATTGGCATTCTTGCCATGCTGCTGGTTGGATTTGGATTTCTTATGGTCTTTGTCAAAAACTATGGTTTCAGCGCACTGACTGGTACATATCTTTTGGTTGCCGCTGCGCTTCCGGTTTATCTCGGACTTCGTTCAACAGGCATTCTGTCAGCGGAAGCAATCCATGCAAACAGTATTGAATCCTTTTTGTTTGCTGAATTTGCTGCCGCTGCTGCTTTGATCGCTATGGGAGCGGTTTTAGGAAGATTGAAGGTTTATCAATACGGAATCCTTGGTCTTTTGCTGGTTCCGTTTTATATGATCAATGAATGGTTCGTGCTTGATGGAGGACTTGGCATCACTCAGGGTTTTGTGGATGCTGGAGGTTCTATTGTGATTCATGCGTTCGGAGCATATTTTGGAATGGGTCTGACTCTTGTCCTATCCAATGCAAAGCATAGAGAAGTTCCGATTGAAAGTGATGCAACATCAGATCGATTCAGCATGCTGGGCTCCATGATTCTTTGGATTTTCTGGCCTAGCTTCTGCAGTGCTATTGTGCCGGAGGCTCAATTTTCACAAACAGTAATCAACGTAGTTCTCGCCTTATGTGGTGCTACATTATGTACCTATATCGTTGGGATGGCGATTCGAAAAAAAGTAGCGATTGCAGATATTGCCAATGCTTCTCTTGCGGGCGGTGTTTCCATCGGAGCTACCTGCAATCTTGTCGGACCTCTGGGAGCATTTGTGATTGGTTTACTTGCGGGCTGCCTGTGTGTTATCGGCTATACAATTATTCAGCCAAAATTGCAGGCTGCGCTTAAAACAGTGGATACCTGCGGAGTGCATAATCTCCACGGGATGCCGGGATTGCTCGGCGGTTTATGCGGAATCATCGTCGTTCCTACCGCAGCAAAAGCACAGGTGGCTGGAATTATATTTACGATTATCTTTGCAATAATAGCAGGCGTGATCAGCGGTCTGATTATCCGTGCTACAGGAAAAAAAGAATTGGCTTACGAAGATAGTGATGAATTTTTATCCGAATAAGCGTTCGTTTGTCATTCATGAGAAACCTTAAGAATCCTTTTGTTTTCTGAAAATTTGATTCAGCAACTGAGATTATCAATTGCTGAATTATTTATTTTTTGAATCTTATTATAAAATAAAACCATCGCACCGGCAGTCGTTCTCTCAGCCAATGGCAAAGTGCATTTTGTAATACGGTAATATCTGCTTTCATCATTTTTGATATTGCGAAATCGTTTATAAATCTTTATTGCTGTTCTTGCATTAAATCTTACATACGCCTCAATGGAACTGAACAAATAGACTCTATGTTCAGCTCGAAATGCTTTCACGCTTTGATATGTCTGCTTTACAAAGTTTTCATACTGACGATGATCATCTAAAAGGCGAATGTTCACATGTTGCGGTATGGTCATATCCTGGATCAGATGAAGCGTAGCGCCAAAATAGAAGAGCGATTTTGATACATCTCCCTTCTTCCAAAGATGTAATGCTTTTGTGTAGTAATCAATTGTTAATACAAGCGCATTGCTTCTGCCGTACAACCCTTTTTTTTTTTATAAGGATTATAAAAATGATTGGAACTTTTGAAATCTTGATCGGCCCATACGGTACCTTCATTCATTTCTTCCAGATAATGACGAAAAAAATCATGCTGTTCAGCGAATTGATCGTTTTTTAAAATTGTCAGGGCGTGTAGATTGATATATTTATGGACTTGGCATTCTGTTTTTATAATCATTTTTTTCAATGGATTTATTACCAGAAATGCTGATCTTAAAAAATTAAAATAAACCATTTCAAGCTTCAAAATTGTAATCACTCCTTGTCATTTTTCAGTTTTAAATTGGGATGCGGATATATCCATTATTATGATCTTTTTTCTGAATTTTAGACATACGTTGTGCTCAAAACTGTGCCAATTGTATTGACATTTTGCCCTTTTTCTAGTAATCTATATTATGGCTTCATAAAAGGCGATAACAGGATTATAATGAAAAATGCCCGTAGGGTATCATAAGGAGGATTACATATATGAAGAACATTAAAACAATTGCAAAACCAACCTTAAAAAATACAGTAAGCAAAGGCTGCGGAGAATGCCAGACATCGTGTCAATCTGCTTGTAAAACATCTTGCACTGTTGCAAATCAGGAATGTGAAAATACAAAGCGCAGATAGTAAAAGGATAAGAAAACAGCAGTGTTGCTGTTTTTTTTATGAAATGAGGAAAAAAACAATGATTCATAAATATCAGTATAAGGATCAATATATTGTTATGGATATCAATAGCGGAGCCGTGCATGTTGTGAATGATATCGTGTATGATATATTGGATTATTATAGAGATCACACGCTTGAAGAAATCCTGGATCTGTTAAAAGATAAACATAATAAGAACGATATCCTTGAAGCGGCTTGTGATATTAAATGCCTGATCGATCAAGACATGCTTTATACCGATGATTCACAGGTCACCTTGGACATGCTGGAAGGGCGCGGAGCTGTTATCAAAGCAATGTGTCTGCATGTTGCGCATGATTGCAATATGACCTGTAAATACTGTTTTGGTGATAAAGGAGCCTTTGAAGGAGTGCGTTCCTTGCTTTCGCTAGAGACCGGCAAGAAGGCGATAGATTTTCTTCTTGAAAGTTCAGGAACAAGGAGAAATCTGGAACTTGACTTCTTTGGCGGCGAACCGCTTATGAACTTTGAAGTGGTCAAAGAGCTGGTCAAATATGGACGAGAAGCAGAAAAAGCCTATGGAAAAAACATTCGATTTACCATTACAACCAATGGCATACTTCTGGATGATGAAAAAGCAGACTATATCAACGCCAACATGGATAATGTAATACTCAGCATAGACGGGCGTCCTGCTGTGAATGACAATATGCGAAGAACGATAAATAATCAGGGAACCTACGACATTATTACAAAGAATTACCTTCGATTTGTAGAAAAAAGGAAGGGAACTTATTACGTCAGAGGCACTTTTACCCGGGAAAATTTGGATTTTTCAGAAGATGTCAAGCATCTTGTGGATAAAGGCTTTAAAAATGTTTCTGTCGAACCGGTTGTAACAGATCCAACCTTTAGCTATGCGCTGCAGAATGAAGATAAAGCAGTAATCTTCAAGGAATATGAAAAACTCACCGATTTATATCTAGATTATGCCAAGCAAGGAAAGAGGTTTGAATTTTTTCACTTTAATGTAGATTTAAATCAGGGGCCTTGTGTCGTTAAAAGGGTTTCCGGATGCGGTGCTGGGACAGAATATGTAGCGGTTTCCCCAGAAGGAGATATCTATCCTTGTCATCAATTTGTCGGGAATCAGGATTTTAAACTGGGGAATCTATATGATGACCGCTTTGAAAACAAACTTTACGATATCTTTAACACAGCACATATTTACAATAAGGATAAATGCAGAGAATGCTGGGCAAAATTCTATTGCAGCGGTGGCTGCCACGCAAATGCATATCACATGAATGGAGATATCCGAAAGCCATACGAACTTGGCTGTGAACTGGAAAAGAAAAGAATCGAATGCGCGATTGCAATCAAAGCAATTCTATCGTGTGAAAAATAAGGACGGTCCACTCGGCTGAAAGCTGAGTGGATTTTTTTAAATGGACAGAATAGAAAGAAAAATACCCAATGGTATTATCGTATGATTTACAAGAAACCGAGGAAAGGAGGATTATCATGTTAGAGGTTTGTCTATTAGGCTGCGGCGGGATGATGCCATTGCCGGATCGAAGATTGACTTCCATGCTGATTCGGCAAAATGGAAAAATGATTTTAGTTGATTGTGGAGAAGGCACTCAGATTGGTATAAAAGAATTAGGCTGGGGGTTTAAATCCATTGAAGCTGTGTGCTTTACTCATTATCATGCAGATCATATTGCTGGTTTACCAGGATTTTTACTTACATTAGGTAATAGCGGCAGAACAGATGAATTAACAATATTCGGACCTCCGCCTCTGGCATACGTTGTAAGCGCACTCACTGTCATTGCACCCCAACTTCCTTATGATGTCAAGCTGATTGAGTTATCAGAGGAAAAGAAAAGTTTAGAACAATCAAAAAATCTAAGCATACAAGCTTTGCCCGTGGATCATATGATTCCATGTCTTGCATATAGCTTTGAATTAAAGCGTAACGGAAAATTTAGTGTTGAACGTGCGATATCAGAAAATATTCCAAAAGAATATTGGAGTAAATTACAGAATGGAAATATGATTGAATTGAATGGAAGAAAACTGACACCGGAAATGGTCGTCGGCCCTCCAAGAAAAAGTCTTAAGGTAACATATTGTACCGATTCAAGACCAACCACCGAGCTTGTCAACTTCAGTAAAGAGTCGGATCTTTTTATCTGTGAAGGAATGTATGGTGATGATGAAATGCTTTACAAGGCCATCGAAAGAAAGCACATGATTTTTTCCGAAGCAGCATCCTTGGGGAAAAAAAGCAATTCCAGGGAACTATGGCTGACTCATTTCAGTCCTTCTCTAAAACAACCAGCAGACTTTGTTCAAAATACCAAGCATATTTTTCCGAATACGGTTATAGGGGAGGATTTGATGATAAAACAATTGAATTTTATAGACTAAGTTGTTGTCCCAAAAAGGTTGAATGACATATTTAAAACAGCTATGGTTTACCGGGGTATTTCTCAAAATTTATCAAAAGATAAATTCTGGGATCAACCCGGAAACCATAGCTGTTCCAGTTAGTCGTGATCTTTTTAGAACAAGCCTCTTTGATTAATTTGTTTGGTTTGTTTGGTTTGTCTGTTCTAAAAATTTCAGGATCACACGCGCTGGCTTTGTTACCGAATCCAAAACCAGTGTTTCATCAGGAAGATTCACATTTTCTATTTCAGATCCGATGGAAATCATCTGAAGCCTGGGATTCTTCTTTGCAAACCAACCGCATTCTGATCCCTGATGGATAATCTTTCCCTTTAATTCGTCACCATATAATTCGGAATGTATTTCTGAAAGCCTTGTAAAAAGCACACTGTCTGTATGATCCGGCCATCGCGGCACGCCTTCTTTATATGTATATTCCAGTCCGCTCATACTGCTGATGGCTTCATGTGCACAAGTTATTTTATACAATCCCACATCTGAAGTGCTGTCTGCGGATACTTTACAGATAAAATTACCGGAAGCTGTAGACACCATACCTATATTCGTTGCACTTTCTACCACATCATATTTTTTCGATACGGATTGCACGCCATTGATAATACCGTAAATAAAACTTATGATGCTTCCGTTATTATCAAAAGAGACAACTTTGTCCGGCATTTCTGATTCTTCAAATGTAAAAGTATAATTTTTTTCAATATCACCATAAGAATCCTTGAAAGCATCTATTGCATGATTAACGACACTCTTGATTTTCTTCCGATCGGATCGATTGATAAGAATTAATGCATCGGCTGCATCGGGAATGGCATCGTCCGATTTGCCACCGTTAAATGCGGCAAGTTCAAATAAAATGCCTCGCCCCTGTGCATTGGCTAAAACTTCTCCAATTATTTTTATGGCATTCGCTCCGCCTTCCCCGATATCCTCATTGGCATTTCCTCCATTGAGTCCGCTGATAGATAGCAGATAAGGAATTTCATTTTGTGGAGGCATCCATTCGATTTTATGAACCATTTCATAGGATGCGGTACCGCCGCTTCCCACCCCGAAAGACTGGTCGGATGGCCATGACAGATTAATGAGATAATCACCTTTTAAATATTTTTCTTTTAGATTTTCTGCTCCTGTCATTCCGGTTTCTCCGTCAGAAGTAAAAACCACTCTGATAGGGCCATGCTTTTCCGCATTCTTTAAAATATATAATGCGGTAGCCATGCCGATTCCGCTGTCTGCGCCAAGGTTTGTACTAGCGGCATTCCATGTTTTCCCTTGATCGATAATTGTAATTGGATCGCTCAAAGGGTCAATTGTTATCCCTTCTTTTGTTGCAATTACCATATCCATATTGGATTGAAGGATGGTAGTTGGTGCTTTTTCATATCCTTCTGAGGCTGGTTTATTGATTATAACGTTATTTGAGCTATCGCGAATTACTTCAAATTCATTTTCTTTTGCCCAGTTTTTTAAATAGCTGCTGATGGCTCTTTCGTGCCCTGATTCTCTTGGTATTTGCGAAATTTTATTAAATTCATCAAGGACTGCAGTTTTTACTGCTGCATCATCTATTTCTTTTTCTTCACTACCAACACATCCCGTCATAATCGTCAGACATAAACTCAGTATCAATGTGACGGCGATTAATCGTTTCATATATCTTCCTCCCAATCTTGCTTTCATTAACATAATAACATATAATTATAGCATAAAATAATTTCTTACGTTAGTTAAAATTCTAAAAAAAGTGGAGGATGTTCCATGAATCGAGATTTAGAATTACCTACCTATTTATTTCATCAGGGCACTGCAACCAAAGCCTATGAATTGATGGGAGCTCATCCCGTTATACAAAACGGAAGGGAAGGTTATCTTTTCCGTGTCTGGGCACCAAATGCTAAAAAAATTTCTGTTATAGGAGAATTTAACAATTGGAATTCAGCGGATTGTTGGATGGATCGAATCACTGTACAAGGAGTCTGGCAAATATTTCTTCCTAATATTAAAGAATATACCGCATACAAATATATGGTTGAAGATGATCATGGAAATCAATTTACAAAATCAGATCCCTACGCTTATCACATGGAGACAAGGCCGGGTACTGCAGCCAAAACCTATCATATTGACCGTTATCAATGGAATGACAGCAAATGGCAAGCATCTCAGAATAAAAAGCTGCCATATTCGTTACCAATGAATATCTATGAAGTACATTTAGGGTCTTGGAAGAAATATCGGGATGACAATTATTTCGACTATAAAAAATTAGCGGAAGAATTGATTCCTTACGTGAAAGAAATGGGTTATACCCATCTGGAATTTATGCCTGTTGCAGAATATCCATATGACGGTTCCTGGGGCTATCAGGTGATGGGGTACTATGCTCCAACTTCAAGATATGGCACTCCGGAAGACTTTATGTCATTGATTGACGCTTGTCACCAGGCCGAGATAGCGGTAATCCTTGATTGGGTACCGGGGCATTTTCCTAAGGACAGCGACGGCTTATATCGGTTTGACGGCAGCAATTGTTATGAGTATGATGACCCGTTTAAGAATGAACATAAAGAGTGGGGAACCCGAATTTTTGACTGGGGTAAAAACGAAGTGAGAAGCTTCCTGATTTCCAATGCCATGTTCTGGTTTGACAAATATCATATCGACGGGCTGAGAGTCGATGCAGTGGCATCCATGCTATATCTTGATTATGGCAGAGAAGACGGACAGTGGAAACCGAATATTAAAGGAGGAAGAGAAAATCTGGAAGCCGTTTCCTTTTTACAGGATTTAAATAAGACCATATTTCAGGCATATCCGAACGCGTTGATGATTGCAGAAGAATCCACTGATTGGCCTATGGTAACCAAACCGGTTCATGTCAATGGACTTGGCTTTAATTTCAAATGGAATATGGGCTGGATGAACGATACACTGCAATACATGAGGACAGACCCCTATTTCAGAAAAGGTTCCCATAGCCATCTGACTTTTTCTTTGACCTATTTTCTTTCGGAAAATTTTATTCTGCCGCTTTCTCACGATGAAGTCGTACATGGAAAGGGATCTTTGATAAACAAAATGCCAGGAGACTATGAACTTAAGTTTGCCAATCTACGAACCTATTTATCCTATATGATGGCTCATCCCGGAAAAAAACTTCTCTTTATGGGGGGAGAGTTTGCCCAATTCTCTGAATGGGATTATAAAAAAGAACTGGATTGGAATCTTCTCGATTTTGAAATGCATAAGAAGTTCCATAATTTTATTCATGATCTGAATCATTTTTACCTTAAATCTTCCGAGTTGTGGGAGCAGGAGGATAGTTGGGATGGATTTCAATGGATACAGCCAGATGATTCCGATCATAATATTATATCTTTTCGAAGAATCAATGCGAAAGGAGAGAATATGATGATTGCCTGTAATTTTTCTCCTGTTACAAGAACAAAATATCGAATAGGAATACCCAAACCGGGTATTTATAAAATAGTTTTCCATTCAGGTTTAAAAAAATATGGAGGCTTGAGTGACAGCATAACAAAAGAAATCAACGCAGAAGGAATCAGACAAAACGGTTATGAGTATTCTTTAGAAGTTGACCTGCCCGGTCTGTCCACAGTCTTTTGGAGGTGTTTCAAATGTCCAACGTAAAGAAGAAGGAAATGATAGCAATGCTGCTTGCTGGAGGCCAGGGAAGCCGTCTTGGCATCCTGACGAATCATGTAGCAAAACCGGCTGTACCATTTGGCGGAAAATATCGGATTATTGATTTTACCATATCAAACTGTGTCAATTCCGGTATCGACACCATCGGTGTTCTGACGCAATATCGCCCATTAGAACTGAACGCTTATATCGGTAACGGACAGCCATGGGATTTGGATCGACTTTTTGGAGGTATTACCATTTTACCGCCGTATATGAAAGCTGAGGCAGGGGAATGGTATAAAGGAACTGCTAATGCGATTTACCAGAATATAGAATACATTGAAATGAGTAATCCAACCTATGTTCTGATCCTATCCGGTGATCATATCTATAAAATGAACTATAAAATGATGCTGGATTACCATATTGAAAAAGGAGCAGCCTGTACCATAGCGGTAATTGATGTTCCTTATGAGGAAGCAAGTCGTTTCGGTGTTATGAATACCGATCACGACCTTAAGATCTACGAATTTGAAGAAAAACCGGCTCAGCCAAAAAGTACCTTGGCGTCCATGGGCGTATACATTTTTAATTGGGAACAGTTGAAGTCTTATCTGATTTCAGATGAAGCTGATAAGCTCTCTGAAAATGATTTTGGTAAAAATATCATTCCCAAAATGCTTCAGGCAGAAGAAAAGCTGTATGCGTATGAATACAAAGGTTACTGGAAGGATGTGGGGACGGTGGAATCTCTATGGGAAGCGAATATGGATCTTTTGAATCCAAACGTACCAATCGAGCTGAATGATCCACCTTGGAAAATTTATTCCAGAAATGAAGTTCTTCCCCCTCAGTATATAGGAGAAAACGCAAAGCTTAATAATGCAAGTATTGCCGAAGGCTGCTGCATTGATGGTGAAATAAAAAATAGCATTATTTTTCCAGGAGTTACCATTCAAAAGGGTGCTGTGATCAAAAATTCCATTCTCATGCCTGGTGTTACGGTAGGAATTGGTTCTACTGTAGAATACACGATTATTGCAGCAGGTACAGTCATTGGTTCTAATGTAAAACTCGGTACGATCAAAGAACCTACTGAACCAGGAAAACACCCGGATATTAGTGTAATCGGAGAAAACATTATAATTGCCGACAATACGGTCATTCCTGCTGGTTCAATGGTAAGTGAAAGTATTTTAAAAAAGGAGAGTGAGTGATTATGAACGTTTTAGGAATTGTTTTTTCTTATGCAGAACGGGAAAATCTCAGAGAACTGACTAAGATCAGAACGTTATCCTCCGTGCCCTTTGGAGGGAAATATCGAATCATTGACTTTATTTTATCCAACTTTGTAAATTCAGGCATTCATGAAGTCTCCATCATTACAAGGAATAATTATCACTCTCTGATTGACCATCTTGGGGCGGGTAAAGAATGGGATTTAACGAGAAAAATCGGCGGATTGAGAATTCTGTCTCCATTTTCCAACCCAGGCGGAACAGATAATGGTACTTATTTGGGAACCATTGATGCATTATCTAAAAATATGCACTCCATCAAGCGTTCTATGGCAGAATATGTAATTCTCACCGGAAGCAGTTTTGTATGCAGTATGAACTATCATGACATTTTAAAGAGTCATATCGAAAGAAATGCCGATATTACCGCGATTTATGCAAAGTCTACGGAAAGTGAACTCCCTGTCGGAATTCCGCTTCTTCGCATGGACGAACAAGAGCGGGTTTACGAATTGTGTTACTATAATGACGATTGTGATTTGCAGAATATACCATTTAGTCTGGGCACCTTTATCATGAGAAAATCTTTGCTGGAATCCCTGATAGCAGATTCCATTGCATTCGGACATTATGATTTTTACAGAGATATTATCCAGAGGCTGAGCCATAATCTTAACATCAGGGGCTATGAATATAAGAAAAACATTTTCGAAATCAGTAGTGTGTCTGGTTATATGAAAGAAAATATGCGTTTGTTATCCGATGATATCCGGCAGCAGACCTTTGAAACGCCTGTGTACACAAAGATAAAGGATAGTGTTCCAGTCCAGTACTGCTCCGGCTGTCAGGTCTTTAATTCTATTATATCTGATGGATGTAGAATTGAAGGCACTGTAAGGAATTCAATTCTCTCCCGTGGTGTCGTAATCGGCAAAGGTGCCGAGATCAAGAACAGCATCATTATGCAGAATACTGAAATCATGAGAAATGTAACACTGAATTATGTTATCCTTGATAAAGACGTTATCGTAAGAGAAAGTCGTCAGCTGGTAGGGCATGAAACCTATCCGGTTGTGATTGAAAAGAAAAGCATAATTTGATTGGCAGGTGATTTGTTTGAATATTTTATTTATCAGTACAGAAGCAGATCCTTTTGCAAAAAGCGGCGGACTTGGCGATGTGATTGGCTCATTACCAAGAGAACTAAAGAAGCAGGGGGTTGATGCGAGAGTTATGCTGCCGCTCTATAAAAGCATTCGAGATAAATACCATACTCAGTTGAAATTTATTCAGGGTTTTACCTTAATGCTCTCATGGAGAACACAATACTGCGGAATTTTTGAAATGGAATATGAGGGAGTTACCTTTTATTTTGTGGATAATGAACAGCATTTTAACCGGGATGCATATTATGGCTATTACGATGATGGAGAACGTTTCTCGTATTATTCAAAAGCAGCGCTGGAAGTATTATCCGTCATTGATTTTGTACCGGATATTTTGCATTGCAGTGAATGGCAGACTGCCTTAGTACCAGTCTACCTAAAAACACTGTACAAAGATAATCCGGCTTACAGTAAACTTAAGACGGTATTTACGATTCACAATATTGAATATCAGGGGAAATATGATCCGGTCATTTTACATGATCTGCTCGGTCTTTCCGAGGCAGACAGGGGCATCCTGGACTATGACGGTATGATCAATTTTATGAAAGGTGCCATTGTTACCTGCGATAAGCTGACGACAGTCAGCAGCAGCTATGCAGAAGAAATCATCTATTCCTTCTATGGGAAAGGGCTGGAAAATATTATTAAAGAAAATAATTACAAGATGGTCGGCATTCTAAACGGAATTGATACAAAACGGTATAATCCGGCAAAAGATTCAGGGATTGCCGCAAAGTATTCAAAAAACAAGCCGGATAACAAGAAGAAGAATAAATCGGCACTTCAAAACGAATTGGGACTGGATGAGAATTCAGAAATTCCAATCATTGCTATGATTGGCAGACTTACAGAGCATAAAGGGATTGACTTGGTCGTCAATGTTTTCGATGAGATGATGCAGGAACAGATTCAATTTGTCCTTCTTGGTACAGGAGAAATACAATACGAGGAGTTTTTCCATCAGAAGGCTGAGGGTTATTCTGGCAGGATGTCGGTTTCTACCGGATTTTCTGCGGAACTGGCAACCCGGATCTATGCGGGAGCAGATCTCTTTTTAATGCCATCCGTCAGCGAACCTTGCGGTCTTGCACAAATGATTTCTCTGCGTTATGGTACGATACCAATCGTTCGAGAAACAGGCGGATTGAAGGACAGTATTCATCCGTTTAATCCGGAAACCGGAAAGGGAAATGGATTTACTTTCCAATCGGTTAATGCACAGGATATGCTTGATGCAATTAGAAGAGCGATTTATTTTTATTGGAATAAAGAACAATGGAATATACTTGTTAACAATGGACTGAACGAGGATTTCTCTTGGAAATCCGCTTCAAAGGAATATCTGCGACTCTATAAAGAGATATTGGAATAAGAAAGGTTACTTAATACATGGATAAGGTTTATACACCACAAAAAATATCAAAATTGATAGAAGAAAAATTAATGCGATATTTCGGCCGAGAGGCAAACACTGCAACGAAACAGCAGCTGTTTCGTTCCGCTTGTTTTGTTGTCCGAGATATCTTGTCGGAAAAGTGGCTGAAAAATCATGAAATTTTATGTTCTCAAACAGAAAAACAGGTCATATACCTATCTATGGAATTTCTGCCAGGAACATCTTTAAAAAATAATCTATTCAACCTTGGAGTAGAGGATATTTTCAAGTCGGCTCTGGAAGATGGGTTCGGGCAGAAGCTGGAAGATCTGTATCAAATAGAGCCTGATGCAGGACTTGGTAACGGCGGTCTGGGAAGACTGGCTTCCTGTTATTTGGATGCGATTTCTGCTGCAGGCATGTATGGACAGGGAATGTCCATATGTTATGAATACGGTATTTTCAAGCAAAAAATCCAGGATGGAAGACAAATTGAACAGCCTGATGACTGGCTGGATCTTGGAGAGTGCTGGCTGATTACAAAAGAGGAGGAAGCGGAGGAAGTGCACTTCGGCGGAAAGCTCTCCGAAGTCTGGGACGAAAAGGGCAGAATGAAGCTTATCCATGAAGATTATAACACCGTGATTGCGATTCCAAGAGATATGCTGATTCCCGGATATGGAAGTGATGTGATCAACACCCTGAGGCTCTGGCAGTCAACTTCTCCCATCAGTATTGATATGGAACTTTTCGCCAAAGGCGAATATCTGCAATCCATGGAGGAAAAACATCAGGCGGAAATCATCTCAAAAATATTATATCCTGAGGATGCTCACGACGAAGGAAAAATACTCCGCATGAAGCAACAGTATTTCTTTATTTCTGCTTCCATGCAGACACTTACCAAGTGTCATAGGAATACCTACGGGAGTTTGGATAATTTCCACGAAAAAATAGCCGTACACATCAACGATACCCATCCAACCATGGCAATTCTGGAATTAATGCGTATTTTTATGGATGAATACGGTTATGAATGGGAAGATGCCTGGGATATTGTCACGAAGACGATATCTTATACCAATCATACGGTGATGCCGGAAGCTTTGGAGCAGTGGCCGGAAAATCTTTTTGCCGGACTGTTGCCCAGACTTCATTCCATTCTAAAGGAAATTAATCGCCGTTTGAATGAGGATCTGGTCAAAGCATTTCCGGAAAATGAACCATTAAGAAATGAAATGTCGATCATTTTAAACGGGAAAATCAGAATGGCAAACCTCTGTGTTACGGCCTCCCATACGGTCAACGGGGTATCCTCCCTGCACAGCGGTATTATAAAAGATAAGCTGTTTCATGGCTTCAGCCGTTTGACTCCGGAAAAGTTTACAAATGTAACTAACGGCATCGCTTACCGCAGATGGCTCTGTCAGGCAAACCCTAACCTCTCTGATTTTATCGAAGAGCTCTGCGGCTCTGGTTTTAAACAGCATTCGATGGAACTGGAACAATTAATGAAGTTTAAGGAAGATTCAAACGTTCTGGAAAAACTGGCACAAATTAAACGGGAAAATAAAATCAGATTGGCAAAAATGATAAAAAACAATAACAACATTATCGTTAACCCGGATTCAATCTTCGATGTTCAGGTGAAACGGCTCCATGAATACAAACGTCAGCTTTTAAACCTGATTCATATTATTGACCTATACAACAAGATCAGAGAGAATCCTGATCTTGTTGTACAGCCTAGAACCTTTATTTTTGCCGGAAAGGCGGCAGCTGGTTATTATATGGCAAAGCAGATCATCCGCCTTGCGTGCAAGCTTTCGGAGCAGCTTGAAAAGGATCCTGTTGTGAAAGACCGCATCAAGCTGGTATTTCTTGAAAACTACTCTGTGTCTCTTTCAGAAATGATCATGCCGGCAGCAGACTTGTCGGAACAGATTTCGCTGGCAGGAAAAGAAGCCTCAGGGACAGGCAATATGAAGCTCATGCTCAACGGAGCGGTTACCATCGGAACAATGGACGGTGCCAATGTCGAGATTTTCAATGCGGTAGGCAAAGAGAATATTTTTATCTTCGGCATGAGCGTCGATCAAGTAGCACAATTGAAAAGTGGTGGAAGCTACAGCCCTTGGGGGTATTATCAGGACAACAGAAGTATTTCATCAATTATTAAGTTTCTGTCCAACGGGATTCCCGGTGAATCCTTTGGCGATATCATCAATTCATTGACTACCGGCTTCAACGGAGAAGCAGATCATTATTTTGTCATTGCCGATTTTGAAAGTTACAAGAAGGCACAGCAGGAGGTTTCTGCGGTATATCAGGATCCTTTCCGTTGGAGCGGTATGTCCTTAACCAATATTGCAAAGGCCGGTGTATTTTCAGCAGACAGAAGTGTCAGAGAATACGCGGATAGAATTTGGGGGATAAAATCGCTCTATGATACAGTTTAATTCCAGAAAGTCTTATTATAAGACGCCATTTGGAGCTGTTATGAAAAATTCCGACCTGTTTCTTCGAGTTAAAGTTTCGGGAGACAGGTCGGTGGCTTGTGCATTCTTTGTCTTAACAGCAGATGATGGAGAAATTACAAGGATCAAAGGAGAATTGGGAGAGGCTCTTACAGGAGAAACCGTATTCCAATTTTCGTTGCGAATGGATCAAACAGGTCTGTTCTTTTATTACTTTGAAGTTGTTTACACGAACGAAGAGGGAAGCGAAAAGAAACAGATGCAGCAAGTAGATTTGCAGGAGCGAACACCAATTTATCAGCTTACTGTTTATTCAGAAGATTATGTTACGCCTGATTGGCTGAAATCCGGTGTGATGTATCAGATCTTTCCAGATCGCTTTGCGAAAAGCGAACGTTATACAGGACCAAAGCAGAACAAGAGTTATGTCCTGAGAGACGATTGGAGCGGTATTCCAAACGGTGAACCGGATGAAGACGGCATCGTTCAGAATAATGATTTCTTTGGAGGAAATATAAGGGGAATCATTGAAAAACTGAATTATCTGGAATACCTGGGCGTAACGGTGATCTATCTCAATCCCATCTTTGAAGCTTATTCCAATCATCGATATGATACCGCTGATTACAAAAAAATCGATCCAATGCTGGGTACAGAAAAGGACTTCGTGGAACTCTGTGCAAAAGCAAGAAAAAAAGGAATCCGCATCATTCTTGACGGTGTGTTTAATCATACGGGAAGTGACAGCCTTTATTTCAACAAGCGCGGGCGATACCAAGAGCTAGGTGCTTATCAAAGCAAAGAATCACCTTACTTCAGTTGGTATCGTTTCACGGAATACCCCGAAAAATATGACGCCTGGTGGGGAATCGATACGTTACCGGGAGTAAATGAAACAGAACCATCCTATCTTGATTATATGATCCGTTCTGAAAACTCTGTCATCAGGCATTGGCTTCGCTGCGGAGCGTCCGGTTTCCGCCTTGATGTCGCAGATGAATTGCCGGATGAATTTCTGGAGGCTCTGCGGACTGCTGTCAAGGAAGTTGATCCGGAGGCCACAGTCATTGGTGAGGTTTGGGAAGATGCTTCCAATAAGATTTCCTATGGTCAAAGGAGAAAATATTTCTTGGGCAGGCAACTCGATACTGTAATGAATTATCCATTGAAAAATGCTGTGATTGATTTTCTTGTACATAACAGGGATGGGGTGAAACTGGAACAGATTGTAAATAGTTTGTGGGAGAATTATCCAATACCGGCTTTTAATACGTTGATGAATATTCTAGGCACCCATGATACGCCTAGAATCTTTACGGTACTTTCAGAAAACAGCAAAGATGATAATTATACGAGACAACGACTGTTTCTTGCGATTTTAATCACCACATTTATGCCTGGAATTCCTTGCATTTACTATGGAGATGAAATAGGCATGGAAGGAAAGCAGGATCCACTTAACCGCATGTGCTTTGAACCGGAAAAAGGCGACTCCAATATTTTAAGGTTTTTCCGAAGACTGTTTTTGTTTCGAAGGAAAATTGAAAACTTAAAAGACTTTTCATTTAAGCCGCGAACGGCAGAAGGAAGCGTTTATTCATTTTATCGAAACGGCCAGACGGAACGATTAATTATTGCAGTAAACGCAGGGAATCAGGACTTTTTACTGAATCTAGCAATAAAAGAAAATGAAGATTTGAAGGATTTCTTTATCAGCGGTCATGTTTCTTTTGAACGACAGGGAGTTTTTAGAATCAAAGAAAACTCAGGAATAGTCGCGTACATATGCTAGCTCATTCAATCTGTGAAACAAATTGAGGGAGAACTCATACAAGGAAAACTACAACGTTCCATTTCGGGGCGTTGTAGATTTTTGCTGCTAATGTACTGAATTTAATACAATGTAAATGGCTGGATTGTATTGACAATTCTGAACGCTCCAATTATGATTATTAAGTCGGAAACACACTATATCTTGTATGGGTGTTGAAATTCCGCAATAAATATGGTCATGCAATGCATAATGGAGGGACATAACATTGAACGAAATCAAACAGATAATCAAGAGAGACGGGCGTTGTACTGAATTTCACATCGATAAGATCGCAAATGCTATTTATAAAGCTGCTGAGGTTTTGGGCGGAAAAGATCACGACATGGCGATTGATCTTGCAAAAAAAGTTGAACAATATATTTTTGACAACGGATTGTCAGAAAGTCCTACGGTAGAGCAGATCCAGGATGCAGTGGAAAAAGTCCTGATAGAAAACGGACATGCCCGAACGGCGAAAGAATATATACTTTATCGTGCGGAGCGAACAAGAATCAGAGAAATGAATACCCGTCTCATGAAGGTTTATGAAGATTTGACTTTTAAAGAGGCTCAGGATAACGATATCAAGCGTGAAAACGCCAATATTGATGGGGATACTGCCATGGGAACCATGCTGAAGTATGGTTCGGAAGGTGCAAAGCAATTTTATGAAATGTATGTACTTAACCCCAAGCATTCAAAAGCACATCAAGAAGGGGATATCCATATTCATGATCTGGATTTTCTTACCTTAACAACTACCTGTTGCCAGATCGATTTGGAAAAGCTTTTCAAAGGTGGATTTTCAACAGGACATGGTTTTTTGCGTGAACCAAACGACATTCAAAGCTATGCCGCATTAGCCTGTATTGCGATTCAATCCAATCAGAATGATCAGCACGGAGGACAAAGTATACCAAATTTTGATTACGGTATAGCAAACGGTGTGAAAAAAACCTATAAAAAACTATATTGGGATAATTTGGGCAAAAGCATGGAAATCTTATGTGATGCGACAGACGGGGTAGCAAAAGCAAAAGAAATAGAAGCTACAATTGAACAAGAATATAGCATTTTTCCCAATATGGCCGATGATAATGATTACGGCAAAAAGGAAGCAAAAATATTAAAAGAATTCCTTTCTACCGATCAGATTAAGAAAATTCAACAGGTTGCCAAGAGCTATGCGCAGAAGGAAATTAAGCGTGCTACTTATCAGGCAATGGAAGCTTTCGTACATAATCTGAATACAATGCATTCCAGAGCAGGAGCACAAATACCCTTCAGTTCCATCAATTATGGAACTGATATCAGCCCGGAAGGAAGACTGGTTACTGAAAGTGTATTGAAAGCCACAGAAGCAGGATTAGGCAACGGAGAAACCGCAATTTTCCCGATTCATATTTTTAAAGTAAAGGAAGGCGTCAACTATAATCCCGGTGATCCGAATTATGATTTGTTCCAGCTGGCCTGCAAAGTTTCTGCGAAAAGATTGTTTCCTAATTTCTCATTTTTGGATGCTCCGTATAATCTACAGTTTTATGATCCGAACAATCATGATACGGAGGTTGCCTATATGGGCTGCCGAACCCGTGTTATCGCCAACGTCAATGATCCTTCGAGGCAGACGGTTGGAGGAAGAGGTAACTTAAGTTTTACTTCTATTAATCTTCCAAGACTGGCAATTAAAGCAAATGGAAATATTGATATCTTCTTCGAGGATTTAGACAGAAAA
Source organism: Anaerovoracaceae bacterium (assembly GCA_963665645.2). Lineage (GTDB taxonomy): Bacteria > Bacillota > Clostridia > Peptostreptococcales > Anaerovoracaceae > Anoxybacterium. The sequence continues at coordinate 106,074 of CAXXQN010000011.1, forward strand.
ATATCCTTGGTGATTAATCAGCTGATGGAGCGTTTTAAAATTCAGGCTGCGAAAAAGGTGAAAAACTATCCGTTTCTGATGGGACAGGGAATCTGGATGGATTCTGAAAAGTTGGGAGCAAATGACAGCATTGGAGAGATACTAAAGCACGGAACCTTGACCATGGGCTTTATCGGGCTTGCAGAGTGTTTAAAGGCTCTGGTGGGAAGCCACCATGGAGAAACGGCTGAGGCGAGAAATTTGGGTTTGAATATTGTGGGATATATGAGAAAGCGCATGGATGAGGAATCCGCAAAGACAGGCTTTAACTATACCCTGATTGCAACACCTGCTGAGGGACTCTCCGGAAGATTTGTGCGAATGGATCGAGAGAAATATGGAATCATAGAAGGAGTAACCGATAGAGAGTATTATACAAATTCTTTCCATATACCTGTTTATTATAACATATCAGCTTTTGATAAGATTAAGATTGAATCGCCGTACCACAGACTAACCAATGCCGGACATATTACCTATGTAGAACTTGATGGAGATCCTGCAAAAAATCTGGATGCCTTCGAGCGCATCGTCCGCTGCATGAAAGAAAGCGGAATTGGGTATGGTTCGATCAATCATCCGGTTGATCGAGATCCGGTTTGTGGTTTTACCGGAATCATTGATAATGAATGCCCGAAATGCCACCGTACAGAAGATCAGGGAGAGATAGGGTTTGAAAGAATTCGAAGAATTACCGGATATTTGGTTGGAACCGTTGATCGATTCAATAATGCGAAAAGAGCTGAAGAGAGCCAAAGAGTGAAACATGGTGTGGAATCCGGTTTTGAAGTCTTATGATAAACTCAGTTAAGACAATTAGAATCGCTGGCATTGTCAGGGAATCCATCGTAGACGGTCCCGGCATTCGGTTTACCATCTTCTCTCAAGGCTGTCCTCATAAATGTTATGGATGTCACAATGAATCTACTCATGATTTTCAAGGCGGTTATGATTGTGAATCCAGTAAAATACTTGCCGAGATTGACAAAAATCCTCTATTGACTGGTGTAACCTTCTCGGGAGGGGAACCGTTTTGTCAAGCCAAGGAATTTTATGAGCTGGGCTTGGAAATCAAAGCAAGAGGTCTTGATCTTGTGGCTTATTCCGGTTATACTTTAGAGGAGTTGCAGAGCTTGGCAAAAAAAGATGAAGATATCAAAAAACTTCTGAGTCTTGTTGATTATCTGATAGATGGCCCGTTTGTTCTGGAGCAAAAAGATCTTACTCTGGAATTCAGAGGAAGCAAAAATCAGCGGTTTCTTAGGATGGCAGAGATTCGAAGGTAACCTTTTCCCAGTAATCTAAGGTGAATAAAAAAAGTATTTTACAAATGCAATTGTATATGTTATAATGTTTTTTGTTTGCAGTAGAAACCTAGAAATCAACGATTTATGATTTCCCTGCAATTAGTTGACTAGCAATTTGTTTCACAAATTGGGCAAGCTAGTAGATGTAAAAAATTTGTTTGCTTAAAAAAGCATTGCAATATAAAAGGAGGTGCGGCAGATGTCAAGAAAGTGTGAAATATGTGGTAAGGGTCAAGTTTCCGGGAATAACGTTTCCCATTCTAACAGACATACCAGAAGAAAATGGAATGCAAATATTCAGACTGTAAAAGTTGAAGAAAACGGAACAGTTTCAAGAAAAAACGTATGCACTCGATGCATTCGTAGTAACAAAGTCAACCGCGCTATCTAATTATACTTAGATAAAAAACCTGCATTATTTGCAGGTTTTTTTAATTCTCTAAGTATACAATTCAGCAGCAAAACAATTTATATCCGCAGAAAATCATTAATCCTCCTAATATGATCAACCATATTTTAGAAGGAAGAAAAAAAGCACAAAGCGTAACAATTCCAATGACTAAAAGAATCAATCCAAATAATTCGACTTCTCCGGGTTTTCTGCAGCAGCATTTTTTAAATTTCATAGTAATCACTTCCTATTTCATCGTTATAAATCTTTCCAGGATTTCCTATGTATTAACCATAAGAAATGCGAATATCAGGATGAAAACAACCAAAACAATATACCATACGAAAACAGGAACGGTATGTATAATCATCACCGCACCAGCGATTGCCATCGCAACTCCAATCAGTTTTATCATCAACCTATTATTTCTCAATACAGACCACCCATAACCATTGTATGTTCAACAGCAAGAGATCGTGCAAAAATTATTTTTCATTTGCCTCGAAATATGATAAAATGAACAGCAGTAAAGGGGGCGAAGCTGTTGCTTTATAGACTTGAAACCAAGGAAGGAACCATTTCCATTGATAAAACAGTCATTGGAAAAATCATTGCTGAAGCAGTGGAACAGTTTAACGGGAAAGTGCTGATCTCAAATCATAGAGGAAAAGTATCTGGATTTGTCGCCAAAATTGGCGGTATAGATGATGTCAGCTCTATGGAAATTAATTCAGGGGACAACGGACTTGACATACGTTTTTATATTTTAATTCGATTTGGAACCAGCATTAATCGGGTCACGGAACATCTCATCGCAACGATAAAAAAGAATACTGAAGAATTTACCAGTTTAGAGGTCAACAGCATTGCCGTCGTTGTTGCCGGTATGATTTCAAAACAGACGGTTAGAAGAAACATTGAAGTAAGAGGATAATCAGGTAGCATGAATTTACACAAAAGAGTGTCATCAATGAAAGGAATCGGACTCAAAAAGTCCCTTGCTTTAAACAAACTAAATATTGAAACAGTTGAGGATTTTTTATTCTTTTATCCCAGAGACTATGAGGATCGACGTGAATTAAAAAAAATAATTGATGTGCATGACGGCGAGACTGCTCTGATAAAAGCTAAGCTGACTCTTATGGTAAAAGGGAAAAACAGATTTCCAAGAAAACAAACCCTAAAGCTTTTCGTCCAGGATGAAACTGGTGCAATGGAGGTTGTTTTTTTTCATGCTGGTTTTTTAGAAAAAACCTTGAAACAAAATGAAGAATATATTTTTTACGGTAAATTCACCATAAATATGGGCAAAATTCAGATGCTGCATCCGGAAGTTACAAAGTTCACGTTAGATCAGGAACATGCAATTTTACCCGTTTACCCGCTGACAAGCGGAATCTCACAGGGAGAAATGAGAAAATGGCAAAAAGAAGCTTTCGAATTTCTCACCGAACTTGAGGAGTATTTGCCGGAAAACACATTGGAACGAAATCACCTGTGCGGAGTTCAATATGCGATAGACAATATTCATTTTCCGAAAGACAGAAAACGGTTGATGGAGTCCAAATATCGGCTTATTTTTGATGAGCTCTTATTTTTACAGATCGGATTGCTGCTGATAAAAAATAAAATGACTTCCAGAGAGTCAGGAAACGAATTTTCCAAGGAAGTCAATATGGCTGATTTTACCTCTGGGTTACCCTATCTATTAACAGGTGCGCAAAAAAGAGTTCTATCAGAAATCAACTGTGATATGGAAGCGTTCAAAGTGATGAACCGTCTCGTACAGGGAGACGTTGGCTCTGGTAAGACGATAATCGCAGCTGCTGCTATGTACAAGGCAGTAAAAAGCGGATTTCAGGCTGTTATGATGGCACCGACAGAGCTTTTGGCCAAGCAGCATTATGAAGGGCTTAAATCTGAGTTTTTCAAACATAACATAACGCTTGGATTTTTGTCTGGCAGTTTGACCATAAAAGAAAAAAAAGAAATTTTAGAACAATTAGAAACAGGACATTTGGATATTATAATCGGTACCCATGCGATCATTCAGCCCAATGTAAAATTTTCCAACCTCGGATTAGTGATTACGGATGAGCAACACCGGTTCGGCGTAAACCAAAGAGAGATTTTATCGAAGAAAGGAAAGAATCCTGATATCCTCGTTATGACGGCCACACCAATTCCAAGAACTCTGGCGGTAATCCTCTATGGTGATCTGGATATCTCCATAATCGATGAACTGCCGCCGGGCAGGCAGACAATCATAACCAGAACAGTAAAAGGAGATGGAAGAGAAGCTTCCTATGAGTTTGTAAGACGGGAAGTGAAAAAAGGTCGTCAAGCCTACATCGTCGCTCCTCTGATTGAAGACTCCGAAAATCTTGATGTAAAATCCGCGCTGGGTCTTTATGACGAATTAAAAGATCGATTCCACGACTTTTCCGTTGCTTTTCTTCATGGTGGAATGAAACAAACAGACAAGGATAGAATTATGCAGGACTTCAATACTGGTGAAATTCAAATTCTGATTTCCACCGTTGTCATCGAAGTAGGGATCAATGTTCCCAATGCTACAATTATGCTGATAGAAAATGCGGAGCGGTTTGGATTGACTCAGCTTCACCAGCTCAGAGGAAGAGTCGGAAGGGGAGAAGAGCAGTCCTATTGTATTCTGATTTCCGATGGCGGTTCAAAAGTTGCGGAGCAAAGAGCCGAAATTATGAAAGCAACCAATGACGGGTTTCTCATTGCAGAAAAAGATTTGGAACTGAGAGGACCGGGTGAATTTTTCGGAATGAAACAGCACGGTGTTCCAGAATTAAAACTTGCAGATCTAGTCAAGCATATCAAAATTTTAAATACAGTTCGGGAAGAGGCAATGTATATTCTGGAGGAGGATCGTTTCCTGTCCGGAAAAGAATCGATCAAATTAAAAGAAAAAATCGACCATATGTTTAGAAACACGGAAAACCTAAACCTATAGGCACAAATATTTGATTTTTTTTAATCTTATGGTAAAATGAAGTTTAGTGAAGGAGGAAGCTGTATTGCGCATTATTGCCGGAGAATTCAAAGGTAGAAGGCTATTTACTCCCAAAGACCGTCATATCCGACCAACTACAGACAAAGTGAAAGAATCCATTTTTAATATGGTTGCACCATATTTGGAAGACGCGATTGTTGTCGATTTATTTTCAGGTACGGGAAATTTGGGTCTTGAGGCGATCAGCAGAGGGGCTAAGCGCTGTTACTTTGGGGACAAGTCCAGATCCAGTATGGACTTGACAAGACAAAATATTGCATATTGCAAACAGGAAGAGAATGCTGTAACCATCCTTGGGGATTTTGAATATGTTCTAAGAAAAATACCGGAAAAAGCAGATTTGATTTTTCTCGATCCTCCCTACAAAAAAGGACTGATCAGTAATTGCTTTTCATTAATTTCTGAACTTTCCCTTTTGTCAGATGAGGGCATAGTCGTGGCAGAACATGGAGCAAAAGACCCCTTAGGTGATAAGATATTAAATTTTGTTAAAATAAAAGAAAAAGTATATGGAACCATAGCGGTAAGTATTTATGGATTTGATTTGGAGGAAAATAACAAATGATAAAAAAGGTTCTTTATGCAGGCTCATTTGACCCGATTACAAACGGACATCTTGATTTAATCAAAAGAGCTGCAAAACTGGGAGATCATCTGATTGTCGGAGTGATAGAAAATCATTCAAAAAAACCTTTCTTCACAGTGGAAGAAAGAAAAGATATGATTATAACGGCTACCAACCATATTAAGAATATCGAAGTTGACCACTTCAGCGGACTTTTGGCAGACTATGTAAAACAAAACAGCATAGATGTGGTAGTTAGAGGACTTCGTGCAACAATGGATTTTGAATATGAGATACAGATGGCACAAATGAATGCTAGGCTTTATAATAACAACGTAGAGACTATATTTTTGATGACCTGCCCTGATTATTCCTTTGTCAGTTCAAGCATCGTGAGGGAAGTTTTTACACTCAACGGAGATATTAAGGGATTGGTACCGGATATGGTATTAGAATATATGGAAAGAAAATGTAGGAAATAGAGGGAGGGATTCACCAAATGAAGGTTTTGGAATTACTAGATGAGATTGAAGAAATTGTTGATACAAGCTCGGGTTTTCCGCTTACAGGAAAGATATTAGTCGATGCGGAGGAAATTCTTGAAATTGTTAAAGAAATCAGGGTTGAGCTGCCGGATGAAATCCAACAGGCACAATGGATTAAAGATGAGCGACAGCGAATTTTGGAAGAAGCAAAACGGGAATACGAGACGATTCTAAAGGATGCCAAGGTGCAAGCGGAATCATTGATTGAAAATGACGATATTACAGTGAAAGCAAAGTTGCGGGCAGATGAAATATTAAGCGTTGCAGAAGCGAACGCAAAAGCTGTAAAAATGGGTGCATTTGATTACATAGACAGCATTCTTTATAATTTTCAAGATAAAATGGATCAATTAAACTCCGTTTATTTCCACGATATGTTTAATAATATGCAGAACACTTTTGAGAAAATCAATACGACCATCTCAGATAACAGAAATGAGATCAAAGAGATGATTTATCACGCACAAATGGAAAACAATGATTAAAAGAAAATGCATAATACTCCAGCGATATTAATATGATGGAGTATGAAAAGGTTAGAGGAGAAGAAAACAATATATATTTTGGCCGGTGCGTTTGCATGCATCGGTTGTTTAGTAATGATGGCGTTTCCCGCCATCGCCTTAAGTGCTGCACAAAAAGGTATCTCCTTGTGGGCAAGCTCTGTTTTACCTGCTTTGTTGCCTTTTTTTATTTGTGCCAACTTTATGACAGCGTTGGGACTTCCGGCATATATTGGGAAAATCTTTGAAAGACCCTTTCAAAAACTCTTTGGCGCTCCGGGAGTAGCAGCGTTTGTATTTTCCGTCAGCATCACATCAGGGTATCCCATGGGAGCAAAGTTGATCGGAGATTTTGGAAGAAGCAAAACGGTTACGCAGAATGAAGCAAAGAGAATGTTGACCTTTTGCAGTACTTCTGGCCCATTATTTATGCTGGGTGCTGTGGGAGCTGGTATGCTTGCCTCACCGGCAGCTGGTGCTGTAATCGCATTGTCACACTATTTAGGTGCACTCCTCAATGGACTGTTGTTTCGATTGTTTTCTTCCGGAAAATCAACATCTTTCAGTAAAACAGAAAACAAAACGGTACATAGTGCTTTCAATAGACCGATACTCCCTAAGGGGAGTCTGCTGGACATTTTCACGAATTCTCTGTTAACATCCTTTCGTGCTTTAGGAATCATCTGCGGATATATTGTTCTTTTTATGCTGATCACAGAGTTCATCCAATTCTCAGGTATTTTGAATTTCCTTTCTGCTGATTACAGCAAAGGTGTCATAAACGGTTTGCTGGAGATGACGGTCGGCTGCAGCAATATTGCGGGCAGCAGTGATCTCTCCCTGCTGTATCAATGTATATTCTGTTCTTTTTTGATTTCTTTTGGTGGGCTCTCCGTTTATGCTCAATCTATGAGCATGTTATCTGGTCTTTCTATCAGCTCTGGTTATTATCTCTTAACAAAAATGTCCCACGGTCTACTGGCCGGGTTGATTGCCTGGTTGATCGGTTCATTTGTTTTGGAAATGAATACGATCCACGTTGGTGCTTTTGGTCAAAACGAAATCATCAGCGGTTTGGGCTTTTTTTATCAATTGTTATTTTCAACCAAAATGGTTATAATGATTGTGATTTTATTCTTCATCTCAATTTTGATCGAAAAAATAGTAAGGAGAATCCATGAACGTATTAGGAATCATAGCTGAATATAACCCATTCCACAACGGACATCGCTACCATTTACAAGAATCCATAAGAATTGCAGCCCCGGATTATACCATTAGCGTCATGAGCGGAAATTTTACCCAAAGAGGAGAACCGGCTATGGCGGATAAATGGATTCGCGCAGCAGCCGCTGTAAAGAATGGAGTTGATCTTGTACTGGAGCTTCCCTTTGCATTTGCCTGTAATAATGCGGAATATTTTGCAACAGGCGCTATCGACATCCTGAATCGGTTAGGATGCGTTACACATTTATCCTTTGGAAGCGAAGCTGGGAATCTTTCCACGCTTTCAGATGCAGCCGAGTATCTTTCGAATGAGAGTGTAGCGTTTAAATCCGATATCAAAGAATTCTCAAGACAAGGCATTTCCTTTCCAAAGGCAAGATATGAAGCGGTAAAAAAATGTATGGGAGATTCCTGTGCCGATGCATTAAAAAGTGCAAATAACATTCTTGCTGTAGAATACTTGAAACAACTCCGTGTAACAAAGAGTGAGATAACACCACTTACTATAAAACGGTTTGGGACAGGCTATCATGACAAAAATACTTTTGAAAACATCGCAAGTGCGACTGCAATTCGTCATCAATTCAGCGAATCAAGAAAGATTCAAAAAGTTATAGAATATATTCCAAGTGAGACATATGAAGTTTTGCACACACTTGATCAGGATGTTAATATGATAATGAACAGGCTATATCAATTGGTGCTTTATCAAATACTGACCAGTGATTCGAAAAAGCTAAATAGGATCCTATCGGCAACAGAAGGGCTGGAAAACAGAGTGAAAAAAGCAGCGGTCAAATCTGTCGATATGGATTCCCTGATCAAAGCAATTCTGTCAAAGCGTTATACTGCAACGCGTATCCAAAGACTGATTGCGCATATCCTGATTGATCTGGATCGGGATAGCTTTCAAGAAATTTTGGATCATAGGATCAACTACGGCAGAGTCCTTGCTTTCAATCAAAAAGGTTCTGCACTGTTGAAACGAATTAAGAAAGAAGGACGGAATACGATTCCTATTTTAACCAACATAAACCGTGAAATTTCCAAGGTTTCGAAAGAATGGAAGCTATTAAAATATGATGTTTTGGCATCTGATATCTACAATTTAACCGTATATGGGGAAATCTACAATCATTCAGATTATGTCATGAAACCATATAAAGATTTAACGAGTACCTTGTAACACCATTCAATAGTAAAAGGTACTAGATAAGATTGTTAAAAATAAGATTTTACCAAATCGTCTTGAAAAATGCTGAGTTTAGACTATAATAAAATAAGTTAATTAAAATTTGATGGAGGACATTTGAATGAAAATATTGGTTATTAACTGCGGGAGTTCATCATTGAAGTATCAGGTTCTTGATATGACCAATGAAACACTTTTAGCAAAAGGATTAGTGGAAAGAATCGGAATCGAAGGCGCCACTATTACACACGAGAAAATCGGGATGGACAAGTTTAAGCTGAAAACTGCAATGGCAAGTCATAAAGAAGCAATCGGACATGTACTGGAAGCTTTGACAAACGCAGAGCACGGTGTAGTAAGTTCTATGGATGAAATTGGGGCGGTCGGACATCGTGTCGTACATGCAGGAGAGAAATATGCCAGTTCCGTATTGATTACAGAAGACGTGATCAATGCTTTAGAGGACTGTGTTGAATTAGCACCGCTTCATAATCCACCGAACCTTTTAGGAATTGCGGCTTGCCAGGAGCTTATGCCAACCACACCAATGGTAGGTGTTTTTGATACAGCTTTCCACCAGACAATGCCTCCTGAATCATATATCTATGCGATCCCTTATGAATACTATGAAAAGTATAGCATCAGAAGATACGGATTCCACGGAACAAGCCATAAATACGTCGCAGAAAGAACTGCAGATATTCTGGGCGTTAACATTGAAGACTTAAAAATAATCACTTGTCATCTTGGAAACGGTGCCAGCGTATCTGCCATCAAGAGAGGCAAGTGTATTGATACCAGCATGGGCTTCACTCCGCTGGAAGGTCTGGTAATGGGAACCAGATCCGGTGATATTGATCCTGCAATCGTATCTTATATCAGACAGAAGGAAAATCTGCCTTCCGGTGAATCCACCAACATTCTAAACAAGAAATCCGGTGTTCTTGGTATTTCCGGCGTAAGCAGCGATTTCAGAGATTTGGAAGAAGCCATTGCAGCAGGAAACGAAAGAGCAGCACTGGCATTAAAAGTTTTTGCGCATAAGGTAAGATTTTATATCGGAGCTTACATTGCAGAAATGAACGGCGTTGATGCGATCGTATTTACCGCAGGAGTCGGTGAAAACGATATCAACATGAGAGACGTAATCTGTAATGAACTTGGAAATCTTGGCATCAAGCTGGATCTTGTCAAGAATAAAGTAAGAGGAAAAGAAACGATCCTCAGTAGAGATGATTCCAAAGTTAAGATTTTACTGGTTCCAACAAACGAAGAATTGATGATTGCAAGAGACACGTTTAACATTGTTAAAAAGTAACATTCTATAAAATAAAGGTTGACAATGTTAAATACTGCATATATAATTTAGAAGTTAGTTTGATGAAAAGGTACTGATAGAGATTTAACGAGCAGAAGGAGGTGTAGAATAATGGCAGTTCCAAAGAGAAAAACATCAAAAGCAAGAAGAGATAAGAGAAGATCTCCTAATATGAAGATGGCAGCACCTGGATTATCAGTTTGTCCAAAGTGCCACGAGCCTAAGCTTCCTCATAGAGTATGCCCGAATTGCAATTACTACGACGGTAAGGAAATTGTTGCCGCAGAAGCATAAAACACCAATAAACGCCAGCAAAGCTGGCGTTTTCTTTTTCCTTTTCTAGACCATGTCTTCCATAGCATATAGCCCATTTACTTTGGTTACAATGAATTTTGCGGCTTTCAGTGCACCCCGTGCAAAGATCTCCTTGGAATATACAGTATGGGTTACCTCAATCACTTCTTCAGGCCCTGCAAAGATTACCGTATGCTCACCAGGAATACTTCCACCTCGGACGGAATGAATTCCCATTTCTGATATCTTACATTGGTCATTTTTACTGTGCCTGCCAAAAATACATTCCTTCTTATTTTCCACCGCATCATTAATGGAGTTTGCAAGAAGCAGGGCGGTTCCGCTGGGCGAGTCAATTTTTTTGTTATGATGTTTTTCCACAATTTCAACGTTGAAATCATCTTCTAAAATCGGTACTGCAGTTTTTAGCATTTTAGAAAGAACATTGATTCCAAGCGACATATTTGCGGAATGAAAGACCGGAATCTCTTCTGATGCTTTCTTGATCAATTCAATATCCCTTTCACTTAAAGCAGTTGTTGCAATTACAACCGGAACCTTTGCCTTCACACAGTAAGTTAAAAGATCCTCGACAGCGTCATGACGGGAAAAATCAATGACCACATCCGCCTTGGCTTCACAATCTAAAGGAGACATATAAAGTTTAAACGGAACAGGATCACCGCTAATGTTTTGGTCAATTCCGGCAATGACACTCATATCAGGTTCTTCTGAAATGATTTTCTGTAACGTTTTTCCCATTTTTCCGTTACAGCCATGTAAGATAATGTTTAACATAGTAACCTCCTTTATTAGTTCGCCCAATTTGTGAAACAATTGTTGGCAAACTTTTTGTAGATTTTTACTGCTTATATCGTATAGTTTTAAATCAACCCATATAAAGCAAGCTCTTTTCTTATGAGTTCCATAGATTTTTCGTCAGGGGGACAAAGGGGAAGGCGATATTCCATTCCAATTTTACCCATTATAGAGAGTGCAGCCTTAACCGGAATCGGATTCACTTCGATAAACATAGCATCAATCAAGTGTTTCATTTCCAGTTGCAGTTTTCCGGCAGCCTTTGTATCGCCTGAAAGATATTTCATTACCATGGTATGCGTATCCTTCGGAATAACATTGGCAACTGTTGAGATAACCCCCAGTCCGCCTACAGAAAGAAGAGGGACAATCATATCATCATTACCGGAGTAAAGAGTAAAATCGTCTGAAATACATTTCGCAATTTCAACCACTTGAGAAATATTACCACTTGCTTCTTTAATCCCGACAATATTGGGGTGCTTTGCCAGCTCAAAAACAGTTGAAGGGCTTATATTCACGCCAGTCCTTCCTGCGACAGAGTATAATATTATTGGAATATTTACTGCATCTGCAATTTTGGTATAGTGCTGAATAAGCCCTTTTTGTGTACATTTGTTGTAGTATGGAGTAACCAGCAGCAATCCGTCGACGCCCGATGCTTCCAGCTCATTGGACATATAGATTGCATGTGCGGTATCATTGCTTCCCGCTCCTGCAATCACAGGAACTCTGCCGCCAGTCTTTTCCACTGCATATTGAACAGTCTCAATATGTTCTTTATCATTAAGTGTAGAAGCTTCCCCGGTCGTTCCGCAAATAATAATTGCGTCGATCTTTTGAGAAATTTGCCAGTCAATTAACTGACCCAGGCTTGGAAAGTCAACCGCTCCGTTTTTAAAAGGAGTTACGATAGCAACACCTGCTCCTGTGAAAAGCGTCATGAAGACTCACATCCTTCTTTACTTAATTATTCAATTTAATTTTTTTCTGATCGTTTATTCTTTGATTAATAATTCTGCGATTTGTACCGTATTCGTTGCTGCTCCTTTTCGGATGTTATCTGCTACAACCCAAAGGTTTATTCCATTCTCTACACTGAAATCTCTTCTGACTCTGCCGACAAACACCTCATCCTTGCCTGCAGCATCTCTTGCAAGCGGATAGATTGCGTTTTCCGGATCGTCCAGAAGGACAATGCCTTGTGCTTCTGACAGCAGTTTTTTAACCTCTTCCACATCAAACGGCTTTTCCAGTTCTATATTGATCGATTCACTATGAGAATCAAACACAGGGACCCGAACTGTAGTTGCTGTAACTTTTATTTTGTCATTGCCGAGAATCTTATGTGTCTCATTGATCATCTTCATTTCTTCTTTAGTATATCCATTTTCCAAAAATACATCAATCTGTGGCAGACAATTTCCCGCAATCGCATGTGGATATGCCTTTTTAATGTCATTCCCCTGAAGTCCTTCCTTAAGATCATTAATTCCCTTTAATCCAGAACCGGAAACTGCCTGATAAGTAGAATACACAATACGTTTGATGCCAAAGTTATCATAAAGTGGTTTTAAGGGAACAACTGCTTGAATTGTAGAACAGTTTGGATTTGCAATAATTCCTTTATTCCATTTGATATCTTCCGGATTCACTTCAGGAACTACCAGCGGCACTTCCTTATTCATTCTCCATGCGCTGCTGTTGTCAACAACAATAACACCTTTTGAAGCAGCGATTGGAGCAAATTTTTCACTGATTGTTCCTCCTGCTGAGAAAAGCGCGATATCGATTGGCTTGTCAAAAGAATTTTCAGTTAGTTCCTCAACAATATAATCTTTCCCCTTAAAGGTTACGGTAGTGCCCGCAGACTTTGCAGATGCCATCATATATAGATTTTCAAAAGGAAAGTTTCTTTCCTCAAGTACCTTTAGAAATGTGGTTCCAACAAGGCCTGTTGCTCCTACGATCGCCAAATTTGGTTTTTTGTTCATGATTTTTTCCTCCTATATGTAAATTAATAATTACCTTATAATTACTCATCCAACGCACACATTCCAAACGAATGGAATGACCTCTTTTACGGTTTGTAGATTTTGACTACGAAATAATATAATTATATTATTATATAACATTTTTATAAGAATGTTTAACTTTTTTTATGATTTTCAATACTTTTTTTTCAGTAAATATGTGGTATAATTATGGACGAACTAATGATATTATCAAGGATATACGTAAAGAGGATATTAAAATATGGTTGAAGAGAAAAAGAGAAGGGGCAGACCTCCCGGAACAAAAAATAAGTCAAAAAGTAAGCAGGCACCAACGAAAGCTTCTGCCAATCCTGCAGGAAGCAGACTAAAGGACGAGATTTGGGCGATTATCCTGCTGGCAATAGGGACTTTTCTGGTTATTTCCTTACAAACAGAAGCGGCAGGGCAGTTTGGCCTGATGATATCAAAACTGTTAAAGGGCTGCTTTGGAATGATTACTTATGTTTTACCTTACTATTTGATTTTATATGGATTGTTGCTTTTCGCAAAACGTACTGCGCATATCAGCAGCCGATCGGTTTTCTTTCTGTTTCTGATTTTTCTGATGCTTACATTATTAAATTCAGCAAGATACTTGGGGGAAGGTTCGAGCTACAGTTTTTCACTTTCCTTTATCGGGCAAATGTTTTTGCTTGGTACAGAACTGAAAACCGGTGGTGCTTTCGGCATGACAGTGGGGTATCTCTTAATTAAAGTCATAGGAATGACGGGACTGTACATACTATCTATCGTAGTCATACTCATATCGATTATGCTTGTAATTAATACACCGGTTTCTCAATTTTTTGACAGTATGAAAGCAAAGAGAGAAGCAAAAAAATTAATAGCTGATGTTCCTGAGGAAATCGTCGTGATTCCTGATCCGCCTGAGCCAGAAACAGTAATAAAAGAAACCAGAAAACGCAAAACCGATTCAAACAAGACGATTGCCGACCACGAAAAACTACATCCCTTTGAGAAAAAGGAATACAAACATTCAACGATGGAACTTCCGGTTGTAGAACCTATCTCTGTCAAAACCGAGGCAAGGTCGGAAAATCAACTGAAAATACTGGATTATATGAATGATGACGATCTGTTTGAGAAAACAGATACCATCAAAGGAAAAAACGAAATTGGTTTTGAAGAAATCAAGATTGTTGAATCTGGAATGGGTCTTAACAGTGAAAAAAAATCGACGGATGACAATGCGAATCTAGCGCAAAAAAAAGATTTTGCAGAGCATTCCAAAAAAACATCCATAGAAGAACTATCCGGTAAAACATTAGAACAGAAAAAAGAAAAGGACGAAACTTCTGGCAAAACGGAAGAACTTCAGATAAAAACAGAGGGTACGTCTCCGAAGCCATTTCAACTTCCTCCTGTTGATTTACTTGCAAAAGGATCTGCCGGAAATTCTTCAGGTGAAAAAGACAGTCTAAAGGCAAAAGCTGCAAAATTGGAACAGACCTTGCTTGATTTTAACGTAAACGCCAAGGTCGTACAAGTTACAAAGGGACCTGCAGTTACGAGATATGAGATTCACCCCAATACAGGAGTCAAGGTCAGCAGTATTGTCCGTCTCTCCGATGATATTGCACTAAATCTCGAAGCAAAGAGTATCCGAATTGAAGCACCGATTCCGGGAAAAGCTGCGGTGGGAATCGAAGTGGAAAATGAAAAGGTAAACATGGTTACCTTAAGAGAGATCATTGAGTCTGGAGAATTTAAAACAGCAAAATCTAAGATCAGTTTTGCTGTAGGCAAAGATATCGCGGGAAAATCCATCGTATCAGATTTAAAAGGCATGCCTCATATGCTGATTGCCGGCTCCACTGGTTCGGGGAAGAGCGTATGCATCAACAGTATTATCATCAGCCTGCTGTATAAGGCAAAACCTGATGAAGTAAAATTGGTTCTGATTGATCCCAAGGTGGTTGAACTTGGTAATTATAACGGGATACCGCATCTATTGATTCCGGTTGTCACAGACCCAGGAAAAGCAGCTGCTGCATTGAGCTGGGCGGTTGCGGAGATGACAGACCGGTATAAAAAGTTTGCAGAAGAAGGTGTCCGAGATCTGGAATCCTTTAATAACAGCATAAAGAAAAAAGGTGAGAGTGACCGGTTTCTTCCTCAAATTGTTATTATTATCGACGAACTTGCGGATCTTATGATGGCGGCTCCATCCCAGGTAGAAGAATCCATCTGCAGACTCGCACAAATGGCTCGTGCCGCCGGTATGCACTTGATTGTTGCAACCCAAAGGCCTTCCGTTGACATTATTACCGGTGTCATTAAGGCAAATATTCCCTCCCGAATCGCGTTCGCAGTATC
This sequence comes from Anaerovoracaceae bacterium, assembly GCA_963665645.2. GTDB lineage: Bacteria > Bacillota > Clostridia > Peptostreptococcales > Anaerovoracaceae > Anoxybacterium. Next base: position 121,693 of record CAXXQN010000011.1, read on the forward strand.
GTCCCAATTCGATTCGAGAACCATACTGGATATGGCGGGAGCGGAAAAATTGGTTGGAAAAGGAGACATGCTGTTTAATCCAATTGGCATTGCCAAACCGGTTCGTGTGCAAGGCACCTTTATTTCCGATTCAGAAGTACATAAGGTAATTGAATTTATTAAAAATCAGTCGCCGGAAACAGAATATGCAAGCGATGTCATTCACAGCATTGATACGGTTCAAACATCCCCAAAAGACGATAATACAGACGAACTGCTTCCCGATGCCATCGAAACCGTGGTACGAGCAGAACAGGCATCTGTATCTATGTTGCAAAGAAGGTTCCGTATCGGATACAACAGGGCAGCAAGGATCATCGACATGATGGAATCAAGAGGAATTATCGGTCCTGCAGATGGCAGCAGACCACGCAGAGTTCTTATGACCGAGGACGAACTCCTTGGCCTTTCTGCAGAGACAGAAGAGGTATAAATGAAGATATATATTGAAACACTTGGCTGTGCCAAAAACGCCAGCGACTCGGAGGTTGCGGCGGGCATTTTAGAAGCTGTAGGGCACATCATTGTAAATAATCCGGATGAAGCCGATGGAATTATGGTTAATACCTGCGGCTTTATTAATGATGCAAAAAAAGAATCCATCAGCCGTATTTTTGACATGGCGGAGTATAAAAAGAACGATAAAATATTAATTGTTTCCGGATGTCTTTCTCAACGCTACGGTGAGGAACTCTATAAAGAAATGCCTGAAGTTGACATCTTTCTTGGTGTGAATGATTATCCGTCTTTGCCGGAAATCTTAAAAAATCATGTTCAGGGTACACGAGAGAAATATTTAAACGTTTATGAAAAGGGAGTTTTAGAAACCGGACGCAGAAAGCGTATGGAGCCATCCTACAGTGCCACCATCAAAATTGCCGAGGGATGCAATAATGTATGTGCTTATTGCGTGATTCCTTCCATCCGGGGGCCTTTCCGCAGCAAAAAGATGGAGGAAATTCTACAGGAAGCACAGGAATTGGCAGACGACGGCTGCAGGGAATTGATACTGATTGCACAGGATGTTACCGCTTATGGCTTGGATTTATATGGCGAATTAAAATTAGCAGAACTGCTTGCGAAACTCTGTAAAATCGAAAAGATCAGGTGGATTCGGCTGATGTACTGCTATGAAGACCGTATTACCGATGAACTGATTGAAGTGATGGCTGGGGAAGAAAAAGTATGTCATTATATTGATATTCCGATTCAGCATGTCAGCGATAAAATTCTCAAAGCCATGAACCGACGCTCCACAAAAGCTTCCATACTCAATACGATTTCCAAACTACGAAAGGCAATTCCGGATATTCATATCAGAACGACCTTGATTACAGGATTTCCGGGAGAGGATAAACAGGATTTTGAGGAACTTGTTTCGTTTGTCGAAAATCAAAAGTTTGAGCGTCTGGGTGTTTTTACTTATTCTAAAGAAGAGGGGACTCCTGCCGCAAAAATGAAAAAACAGGTACGCGAAGAAACCAAACAAAGACGAAAAGATATCTTAATGACGAAACAATTAGAAATCGCATTGAAATCCAATGAACAAAAAGTTGGCAAGGTTTTGGAAGTCCTGATAGAAGAAACCGAAGAAGATGGAAGTTATGTGGGAAGAACCAGATATGATGCTCCAGAGATCGACAACACCGTACTTCTCTCGTCGGATAACATTTGTATGCCAGGTGATATCGTAAACGTTAAAATAACAGATGCTTTTGATTATGATCTTGTTGGAAGAGTGGAGGATGAAAATGAATTTGCCAAATAAACTAACCTTGCTTAGAATATTATTAATTCCTGTGTTTATAATAGTCCTTATGACAGGGCATTATTATATCTCAGCAGTAATATTCATTGTTGCATCGGCAACAGATGCATTGGACGGGTATATCGCAAGAAAGTATGACTTAGTAACAAATTTCGGAAAAATCATGGATCCTCTGGCTGACAAGCTGCTTGTAATTTCCGCTTTAATATGCCTTGTAGAGTTGGGGAATGTGGCAGGCTGGATGGTTATCGTTATTCTAACGCGAGAGTTTACCATAACAGGATTACGTACTGTTGCCGCTGCACAAGGTTTGGTTATCGCTGCCGGTTGGTCAGGAAAAATCAAGACGATACTGCAGATGATCGCAGTTCCTGCCTTGCTGCTTCAAAACTGGCCTTTCTCATTGATTGGTTTTCCTTTTGCGGAAATTATGCTTTGGGCTTCCATTATCATGACGATTATTTCAGGTACCGAGTATGTCATAAAAAATAAAAGTGTATTTTCCATGTAGCAGGAAGCCTTTTATTACGTACAAAACATAGGAAAGAAAATATTTTATAGAAAGTTGAATGGTAGAATATTATGAAATCAGCAATTTTAAGTGTAGGAACAGAATTACTGTTTGGACAGATTACAAATACAAATTCCGTCTTTTTATCACAACAATTGAATTACTTAGGTATCGACGTGATGTATCATTATACGGTAGGTGACAACCCCAAAAGACTGGCTGAAATGATCAGGCAGGCATTTTCAGATTGCGATCTAATCATCACTACCGGCGGTCTTGGGCCAACACAGGATGATTTGACGAAAGAAATCGCTGCCGAAGTACTTCATGATGAGCTGATGCTTCATGAAGACTTGCTGAAAAATCTGGAAAGCTATTTTAAAAAAAACAATCGTGTGATGACGGAAAACAACAAAAAACAAGCCTACTTACCGTCGAGAGCCGTTACCTTTGACAACGATGCAGGCACTGCACCGGGCTTTGCACTGGAAGAAGACGGAAAGATCATTATATGTCTTCCAGGGCCTCCAAGAGAAATGACAAGAATGTTTGAACGTAAAGTGAAACCTTATTTAGAATCAAAATCAGAAAGTGTTATTTTTTATAAAATGCTTCGAACTTTTGGTATTGGAGAATCCATGCTGGAGACGGAACTTGAGGAATGGATCGATGGGCAAACAGATCCGACTTTGGCTACCTACGCAAAGGAAGGGGAAGCGTGTCTTAGAATCACATCAAAACGCAAAACCTTAGACGAAGCGAAAGCTGTCGTAGAGGATATGATTGATAAAGTAAACCAAAAAGTCGGTCAATATGTCTATAGCTATGATAATGAAGAATATTTCGAAGTTGTGGGCAGGAAATTAATCAATCAGAAGATTTCCATCTCCAGTGCAGAATCTTGTACCGGAGGTTTATTCGCTCAAACACTGACAAGTGTTCCCGGTATCTCTTCTGTATTTGACAGAGGAATTATTACCTACAGCAATCGTGCAAAGATAGAAGAATTGGATGTGAAAGCAAAAACCTTGGATCAATTCGGAGCGGTCAGTGAAGAAACCGCTGTAGAAATGACGGAAGGACTTAAAAAAATTACTGGAAGCAGGCTGTGTATCTCCGTAACAGGTATCGCAGGACCAGATGGAGGCACAGAAGAAAAACCGGTAGGTCTTGTTTATATCTGTGCAATCCTGGACAATAAAAAAATAAGCAAGGAATTCAAAATTAGAAATATCAGCAGAAAATGGAACAGAAATTACACCCTTTTATGTATGCTGGATATCATCAATCATTTAATTGATAATAATAAGAAGTAGTGTAAAACACTGCTTCTTATTATTAAAAATCAAAGTTACAGTTTCAATTTACATAGATCGTATTGATAAGGGATAAAATTTGAGTAAACAATTATACATAACTGAAAAACCGTCCGTCGCAGCTAGTTTTGCAAGCGTACTGGGTGTATCTATTTCATCGGCAGATAGAAGCAGAGGTTATGCAGAAACGCAAAATGTCATCATAACATGGTGTTTTGGACATCTCGTAACTTTGGCATATCCTGATGCTTACAATCCAGAATATAAATTATGGCGGGTAGAACATCTGCCTATCATTCCAACAGAATATAAATATATCGTAATCGACAGCAGAGGTACAGCAAAGCAGTTTGAAGTAATCAAATCGCTCATGTGTAGAGAAGATGTGGATATCATTTATGCATGTACTGATAGTGGACGGGAAGGCGAGTATATCTTTCGGCTGGTCTATCAGCAAAGCGGAACTGATAAACCGGCAAAAAGAGTTTGGATTTCTTCTCAAACAGAAGATGCCGTGAAAAAGGGAATCGAGGAAGCAAAAAGTATCCGAGAGTATGATCCCCTTGCAGATGCTGCTTATTGCAGAGCCAAGGAAGATTGGCTCTTTGGAATGAATTTCAGCAGAATTTATACTTGCCAGTATGGAAGAAAGCTATCGAATTATCTAAAAGAAGGTAAATCTTCTGTTATCCCAATCGGCAGAGTAATGACATGTGTTTTAGGATTGATTGTTGACAGGGAACTGGAAATCAGAAATTTTGTACCCAAACCTTATTATGGAGTAACCGCAAATTTTCTCTCAAAAGACAGCGGTATTGTTTATAAAGGAAAATGGCAGCAAAAAAAGAAAGAAAACAAAAAATCGAAAGATGATTTGGAAAATGAAGAAAAATATATCAGCAAAGAAGAAGCTGCTGATATCATAAAAAAGTTGGAAGGCCAGGAAGCTACGGTTAAAAAGGTTGAGGTAAAGGTAAAAAAGGAACAAGCTCCTCTGTTGTTTAATCTTGCCGAGTTACAATCAGAAGCAAATAAGAAATTCAAGCTTTCCGTGAATCGAACGCTTGAGATTGCCCAAAACCTCTATGAAAAAAAAATGATCTCCTATCCCAGAACCGACAGCAGAGTTCTTTCTACTGATGTGATTCCAGAGCTGCCAAAGGTTTTGAATGGGTTATATAAAAACGCTGATTTTAAAGAGTACATATTAAGAATTAAGGAATTTGGCGAATTGTCTATCAATAAGAGCACAAAAAGATACGTTGACAATAGCAAGGTTACCGACCATTATGCGATTATTCCCACTTATGTAACAGCGGATCTTGCCAAATTGGATGAAGAAGGGCGAAATATTTATTGCCTGATTGTGAAAAGATTTCTTTCTGTTTTCTATCCACCAGCAGAATATAATACAGTGAAGGTGGAAACCGGAATCGGTTCAGAACTGTTTGTAACCAATTCAAAAACATTGCGTGCGCAGGGATGGAAGGAAATTTATGATGTGACGGCTTCCAAAAAAGAAGAAGAATTATCGGAATCCCCAATTCAAAATTTAGTAAAAAAAGAAAAGTGTGAAATAACAGGATTTGATTTGGAAGAAAAAGAAACCAAACCCCCATCTCGATTTACAGAAGGTTCTCTTATCATTACGATGGAAAAAGCGGGGAAATATATTGAAAACGAAGAACTGAGAGAACAGATCAAAACATGTGGTATTGGCACTTCGGCTACCCGGGCAGGAATTATTAAAAAGCTTGTGGATATCGGACATATTAAAATTAACCGCAAGACTCAGGTCGTAACCCCGGAGCCAAAGGGTGAAGCAATTGTAAAGCTGGTTCGTCATACAGCAAAGGAATTGTTAAATCCAATCCTGACTGCCAGTTGGGAAAAGGGCTTATTTATGATAGAAAACCGTGAAATAACAGCAGAAATTTTTGAAGAAAAGTTAATCAGATATATCACGAAAACTATTAAAAAAGTAAAATCAGTTCACTGAAAGAAGTAGCTTGCCCACTTCCGCTAGGGGAACACTATGGTTGCCCTAGGCACTCGCTACGCGAGCTGAGCTAATAGAAAAAGATATTTCCTATTAGATGAAAAAGTCATTCGGGAAATCCCGAATGACTTTTGATAAAACATTTCAATCAGTAAGCAAATACCATAGAACCGATTCTTATGGACACCGGTTTTGCCAAAATCCATTGGTTAGTAGTACCGCTGTCATAATAAAACAAAGCTCCGTTTGTAGGATCCGTCCCACTGAATGCTGCTTTCGCAGCTTTGATTGAATCTGCACCGGCAGGCTTATTAATCCATCCGTTAACAACTGGAGTAAACTGATAATATCCATTGATGTTCTGATAAATCACTTCCCCGACCGTGTCAGGGAATAACCCGCTCTTCATTCTATTTAAAACAACAGCACCTACCGCAACTTTCACATCATACGATTCACCTTGTGCTTCTGCATGTACCAGCCTTGCCAGCAAGTCCAAATCACTGGCTGAATACGATGTTTCTGGAACAAAGGCAGTTGTAAAATTATTAGAAACATATGTAGTTGATGTCCCAGGAATATTCAATATCTGGCCAATGTCAAGATAATCGGTATAGATATGATTGGCTCTTCTTAATGTTTCCAACGGCATTTTATACTTTTGGGATATCAAATACAAGGTATCTCCCTTTTGTACAGTATAGGTGCTGCAAGGAACTGCCAATACTTGTCCAATATCTAATCCAATGCTTTGCAGATGATTATCACTCATTAAATCTTCCACAGTTGTTCCAAAAAACTGACCGATCTTAAATAATGAGTCACCGCTGACTACCGTGTATGCCGCCGGCTCATCAGCGTAGGTGTTCACAGAAATGCTGCAAGATACACCCAGTACAAGACATGTGCTTAACAGCAATCTTTTGATCCTCTTTGTTTTAATCATAAATCAATCCTCCTTTTGCCTTCCAGGTTAGTTGACGGGTTAGGGCCGAGGCACCCCGCCTGATTATGGCTTCACCCCAAGTTGTAATCCCCGGTACTCCTTTCGAAGATTCGGCTTTGTACTATATTTTAATGCAATTAGGATTCGCATTCTATTGGTAACTCTATGAAATACTGGTAATGTTACGTTTTCAATGAATAACTTGTCAATCGTCAACGGACGAAGAGGAAGGGCTGAGAACAGAAAACATCACGGATTTCACTTAAAATAGAAACGCTTCAAAATTCCTCGAATAAAATTGCAACGGATGTCATGGAATATATTTACATATACGACGTGATGTGTTAATATTTACCATATAATAAGATGTCGTTATTGAAATGTTAAAATATCATATAAAAATTAAATAAAGGACAAACCGAGAAATATTGCGAAAATAACGCTTGACCCTGCCATGGAATTATATTATGATATCAATAGAACAAATGTTCTTTGACGTTTTTTTAAATAATGATTGTTTTCAATTTAAAATAGGAGGATTTTATTCATGGGCATCAATAAAGAGGATAAAGACAAGGCATTAGAAGCCGCCATGCTTCAAATACAAAAACAATTTGGTAAAGGTGCTATTATGAAGCTGGGCAGTGAAGTAGCTAGCATGGGCATTGAGTCCATTCCTACAGGAGCTGTGAGTTTGGATCTTGCGACTGGCATCGGCGGCATTCCCCGCGGAAGGATTATAGAAATTTTCGGACCAGAATCCTCTGGTAAAACGACGCTCACATTACATATCATAGCGGAAGCCCAGAAAATGGGCGGGAAAGCTGCTTTTATTGATGCGGAACATGCTTTGGATCCTGAATATGCAAAGAATCTTGGTGTCGACGTAAATGAGCTGCTTGTTTCACAGCCAGATACCGGAGAACAAGCTCTTGAAATTTGTGAAATGCTTGTTCGCAGCGCAGCAATCGATGTGGTTGTTGTAGACTCTGTTGCTGCTTTAGTGCCAAAGGCAGAAATTCAGGGAGAAATGGGAGACAGTCATGTAGGCCTTCAAGCCCGGCTGATGTCACAGGCACTTAGAAAGCTTGCCGGAGCCATCAGTAAGTCCAAAACTTCTGCTATCTTTATCAATCAGCTTCGTGAAAAGGTAGGCGTTATGTTTGGCAGTCCGGAAGTTACGACAGGCGGAAGAGCACTCAAATTCTACGCTTCTATGAGGCTTGATGTAAGAAAAATCGAAAGCATTAAATCCGGCGACTCTATCCTTGGGAATCGCACCCGTGTTAAAGTTGTAAAAAACAAAGTTGCACCGCCATTCAAACTAGCCGAGTTTGATATCATGTATGGGAAAGGCATTTCCAGAGAAGGCGATGTTCTCGATTGTGCGGTTGAAGCTAAAATTGTTGAAAAAGCAGGTTCCTGGTATAGCTTCAGCGGTAATCGTATCGGACAGGGGAGAGAAAATGTAAAATCATTCCTTTCTGAGAACAGAGATATTCTTGCTCAGATTGAAGAACGCTTGACGGACAGCATAAAACCACAAAAACCGCTAAAAGTGGATGAAGATGGTGTAATTATCGAAGAATAATCATTCAATTACCACAAAAAGGATGCTTTACCTGCATCCTTTTTTATTTTTTTCCCTAAAAACAAGTTGATTAAACAAAAAACCTGTGTTAACATTTAGTTAAACGTTTAATTAAAACGTTTAACTAAAATTTGATGGATCGCGATTAAGCTGATAAGGAGTGCATGGATGAGTATTACAATCAAAGAGATTGCTAGATTGGCAGAGGTTTCTACTGCTACTGTATCTATGATTTTAAATAAAAAAGATCAGAATATCAGTCCTTCCACAAGAGAAAAAGTACTATCCATCGCTGAAAAGCATAACTATATTCCCAATAATGCTGCAAGAAGTCTTGTAACACATAAAACAAATACCATCGGTTTAATCATGCCGGATATCACAAATCCTTTCTTTCCGGAAATCGCAAGAGGAGCAGAGGATAAAGCCAGCGAGGCGCGCTACAGTATTATTTTCTGCAATACAGACGATAGTTTAAAGCAGGAAGAAAAGTACATTGAAATATTAACAGAAAAAATGGTAGACGGTTTTATTTTTGCACATGCAGCAGACAGTGAAGAAACCTGTACCGGTCTGAACAATTCAAAGATACCAGTTGTTCTTATAGACAGAGATTACCGCAATAAAAATGTCAAAGGCCGGGTCGTCGTTGATAATGAAAGCGGCTCCTATTCAGGTGTTAGCCATCTGATTAAAGGTGGATACAAAAATATAGTATACATTGGAGGAGCTTTCATTACTCAAACTGCAAAAGACCGACTGGCAGGATATAGAAGGGCACTTCATGAAAATAATATCGATTTTCATGAAGAACTTATAAAATCAGGAAGCTATCGAAGCGAATGGGGTTACCAGGCGCTGGAGCAGTTTTTAAAAGAAAAGATTTCTTTTGATGCCGTTTTCTGCGGCAACGATATGATAGCTTTTGGTGTAATGAAAAAATTGAAAGAAGTCGGGATTAAAATTCCTGAGGATGTCGGCGTCATCGGATTTGATGATATCTATGTTTCTTCCATGATGGAGCCTGCATTAACAACCGTGAAACAACCCAATTATGAAATGGGGTATCGCGCGGTTGAACTTCTTTTAGATGTATTAGAAAAGAAAAATGAAAATTCGAATCGAAAAATAGTATTAAACACAGAACTTATCGTAAGAAAATCCACACGATAGCATAAGGAGGTACGCATGATTGCAGTGGTAGGAAGTTTAAATATGGATTTGGTTATTAATGCCGAATTAATTCCAAGGCCGGGCGAAACTGTATTAGGAACTGATTTTAACAGGATACCCGGTGGAAAGGGTGGAAATCAAGCTGCTGCTGCAGTCCGGCTGGACTCTGAAGTAGTTATGATTGGTGCCGTTGGTCAGGATGAATTTGGCGAAGAATTAACCCGTTCCTTACAATCTGACGGTGTAAAGACAGATTATATCAATAAAATAGAAGGTGTTTCTTCCGGAATTGCTTCAATCGTTGTGGAACGATCGGGAAACAATGCGATTACAGTGGTATCCGGCACTAATTTTTTACTGACAGAAGAAAATATAATAGAAACTCGATCTATTATTGAACAAGCAAATATTCTTTTGGTTCAATTAGAAATTCCTCTTAAAACAGTAAAAAAAGCGTTATTCATTGCGAGGGATTCCGGTTGTCTCACCATACTAAATCCCGCACCAGCAAAGGGATTGGATCACGAAACTTTTTCAAAGATTGATATTCTGACACCAAACGAGATTGAGCTTGAATTACTGAGCGGATCTCCTACAAACAGCATGGAAGAAATCCGAATCGCAGGAAACAAGCTGATAGACATGGGAGTACGAGAATTGGTGGTTACCCTTGGGGGAAGAGGTTGTGTACGGATTAACCGAGATGGAATGAAACATTTTCCTGCAAGAAATGTATCGGTTGTAGATACAACAGCTGCCGGCGATTGCTTTAACGGAGCTTTAGCTGTCGCATTGTCAGAAGGAAAACATATGGATGAAGCAATTCAGTTTGCAATTTCAGCCAGTGCTTTATCAATAACAAAATCAGGAGCACAAACGTCATTGCCCTATCGAAAAGAAGTAGATACATTCAACAGCGAGATATCAGATACTGTTTCATCAAATCGATAAATAGTTGAAAAGAACAACGGAGGAAACAAAATGAAAAAAGTAATTATTGACTGTGATCCGGGGCATGATGACGCGATCGCGTTATTGCTTGCAGCAAAATCCACTGAAATTGAAATCATTGGTGTAACGACAGTTGCAGGAAATAGTGAGCTTCACAACACAACGAGAAATGCTCGTAAAATATTGGATTATGCCGGCTACACCAAGATCGCCGTATATGCTGGCTGTGACAAACCCATGATGCGTGACCTTTTCAGGCTTACCGGAGCGATCATACATGGCGAGGACGGACTCGGCGGCCCCAATATTCCGGCACCGATTACACCAATTAAAGAGGAGCATGCGGTGGATTATTTAATCCGCACTCTGCGCAATTCAAAAAGAAAAAATCATCCTGATTGTAACCGGACCGATGACAAATGTTGCTGTTGCTATGCAAAAAGCACCGGACATTAAGAATAAGATCGACAGAATCATTATGATGGGTGGGGCTGTTATTGAACCTGGCAATATCACATCCGCAGCAGAATTCAATATCTTCGTGGATCCGGAAGCTGCAAAAATTGTGATCAACAGCGGCTGCGAATTGTATCTGGTAAGCTTGGATGTATCCATGAAAGCAGTTTTTCTGGAAAAGGATATAGAAACACTCCGGGATCAAGGAGATAAAATATCTACTATCGTTGCCTCCTTATTGGATTTCTTTGCCAATACCCACATACAACATTTTGGATTTAAGGCCTGTCCAATTCATGATGCATTATGTGTCGGAATATTATTAGACGAAGATCTGATTGAATTCAAAAAAACATTTGTTGATGTATCTTTGCATGATCCTCTGACATTGGGCGAGACAGTTGCAGATCTTTGGGGAATTACAGAAAACAAACCAAATTGTCATATCGCGATGAAGGTTGATCGAGAAAAATTTGTACAAATGGTCTGTGATCATATGAAGAAATAAAAAATTCATCGTGTCGATACAATTATGTTTATCATTGTCTACTTGCACCTTTTTCGCAATCAGGCATAAGAGGTGCTGGAGATAAAAAAATTAAAGCAAAGAGGAGAGAAGAAATGAAAAAGAAATTAGCATTAATACTCAGCCTGTTAATAGTGTCAGCAACAGTATTTGCAGGCTGCGGCGACAAAAAAGAGTCAGTAGGTGATTCTACTCCGGAAAGCGACACACTTAAAGTCGTTTGCCTTTTAAATGGAAATCTTGGGGATAAATCCTTTTTTGACTCTGCAAATCAGGGCATGGACATGATCAAAGAACAGCTTGATGTTGAAACAAAAGTTGTTGAAATGGGATTTGACAATACCGCATGGGAATCTACTTTGTATGAATTTGCTGATTCCGATTACGATGTAATCATTGTAGGTACCTATCAGATGCAAGAACTCTTAGAAAAAGTTGCACCGGAATATCCTGATAAAAAGTTCATTATCTTTGACTCTGAAGTAGCTGCTGACAATGTTTATTCTATTACATTTAAGCAAAATGAGGCTTCCTATCTTGCTGGCGCATTGGCTTCTATGATGGCTGCAGATTCCAACATGACAAACGGACAAGGAAAAATCGGTATCGTTTCCGCCATGGACATTCCGGTCTTAAATGACTTTGTTGTTGGATATATTCAAGGAGCTACGGATACGGTTCCCGGAACAAAAGTTGCCGTTTCTCAGATTGGAGATTTTTCCGATACTGCAAGAGCAAAGGAACTGGCTACTGCTCAATTTAATTCCGGAGTCAGTGTTTGTATGCATGCTGCCGCACAGGCTGGGCTGGGTGTCATTGATGCAGCAAAATCAATGAAAACCTATGCAATCGGAGTTGACGCTGACCAAGCTATGGCGATGGCTTCTGATGACCCTGATGCAAGTGCTCAAATCGCAACTTCCGTTATGAAGAATATCGATCAGGTATTGCTCAGAGCAATCCAGAAACACATTGATGGTACGCTTCCTTATGGATCAACAGAATCTTTAGGTATCAAGGATAAAGCGGTAGGAATTGCTGACACGATGTTTACAGAGGAATCGCAACAGAGGAGATGATCGCAAAAGTAACAGATCTTCAAGCTAAGATTGAAAGCGACGAAATTCAGGTGAAATCTGCTTTTGATATGTCAACAGAAGAAATCGCTGCTTATGAAGCCGCAGTTGAACTGTAAGAAGTAACGATGCAAGGCAAACTTCGCGCAGCGATACCCATCGTTGCTAAAACGATAAACGAACGTTAAAATTCATTTGATTTAGAAAAGGCACCCTGAATCCGCCGCACTTGGGTCTCTTTATATTGATCATAGCCGTAGTGCGGCGGCAAGGGTGTTTATTATGTCTGAGTTATTACAAATGAGAGAAATCTCTAAAATCTATGGAAACGGAATTTATGCCAACAAACTTGTAAATTTTTCCATAAAAGAAGGAGAAATTCATGCATTGGTTGGCGAAAACGGCGCTGGAAAGAGTACCTTGATGAAAATACTTTTCGGCCTTGAAAAACCTTCAAACGGAAAAATCATTCTGCAGGAAAAGAAGATGGAGTTTCATTCTCCACAGGACGCAATGGCGGTTGGCATCGGAATGGTACATCAACATTTCATGCTCGTGGAATCATTGTCTGTAACAGAAAATATCATACTGGGCTGTGAGCCGATAAAAGGCGGATTTATTGACTATAAGACAGCCAAAGACAAAGTGAATGATTTTGCAAATACCTTTGACATGAAGATTGATCCCGAAGCCATCATAAGCGATTTGTCCGTCGGAGTAAAACAAAAAGTTGAAATCATTAAAGCACTGTTTCGCGGAGCGAAAATACTAATATTAGATGAACCTACAGCAGTATTGACACCACAGGAAACCACCGAATTGTTTATACAGCTTAACACCGCTAAAAGAAAAGGGCTATACGGTAATCTTTATTTCCCATAAGCTTCGTGAGGTAAAGGAAATTTCGGATCGTATCAGCGTTATGAGAAGGGGGCGAATTGGTACAAACGGTTGCTACGGAATTCGTCACAGAAAAAGATATTTCCGAACTTATGGTGGGATCCGGTTACACCAGTGATTTACAAAAATCAAAGGCAGAACCAAAAGAAAGTTTATTAAGAATCAACCATCTGAAATATATTGATTCTGAAAAGCAAACACAAGTTAACGGAGTATCCTTCACCGTACGTTCCGGCGAAATTGTTGGAATTGCCGGTGTGGAAGGCAATGGTCAAAACGAATTGATTGAAATGATCACAGGCTTGACCATACCTACAGAAGGAAAAATTGAAATGCTGGGTCAGGAAACGACAGGACGCAGCATTGGTATTCTTCGTGATCTGGGAATGGCCTATTATTCCAAGCGACCGTATGACCTTAGGTGTTACCGCAACCATGAGTATTGAAGAAAACCTGATCACAACGAAAATAAAGAAACCACTTTTATTTAATAGATTAAAATTAATGGATCAATCAAAGATCAATAAACTGTCAACAGAGCTTGTTCGGGAATACCGTGTCAAGTGCAGTTCTCCGCAAACTCCAGTTGGGATGCTTTCCGGTGGCAACATCCAGAAGGTTGTCGTTGCAAGAGAATTCACTCAGGATCATACAAAACTGATTATTGCAGAACAGCCTACCCGGGGGATTGATGTAGGAGCAGCAAAATTTATCCACGAAAAACTGATCCGTTTGCGTGGATGACGGATATGCAGTCTTGTTGGTTTCTGCCCGATCTGGAAGAACTCTACAAATTATCCGACAGTATTCTTGTGATGTATGACGGAGAAATATCCGCATATATCAAAGATCCGAAAACTGTTTCAGAAATAGAATTAGGACATTACATGCTAGGTGTAAATATACATAACGGAAGAAGAAATTGGGAGGGCCTATCATGAAAAAGTAAAAACTTCTTATTCAGCACTGCCAACCACTGCAATTGCAATCATTATTTCGTTGGCCATCGACATTCAGAATGCATCTTTTTTGTTAGGCGACTCGCCTACGAATGCCATCCAAGCATTGCTGCTTGGACCCTTCAGTTCATTCCGAAATTTTGGCTCTATCATCACGCTGGCATCAACGGTAACCTTCACGGGACTTGCCGTATGCATTATGTTTCAAGCCTCCATGTTTAACATGTGTGCGGAAGGCTCCTTCTTTATTGGTGCACTGATTGCCGCAGCAGCAGCAACTTCCATCGGTATGCCTCCAGGAATCGGACTCATCGTTCCAATGCTCTGCGGTGCTGCCGCAGGTGGGCTATTATGTTTTGTTTCTGCTATTTTAAAAGCAAAAGTAAATGCGAATGAAATGGTATCTTCACTCATGTTGAACTATGTCGCTTTATTTATTGGTCTTTACTTGATGAATACATATTTCAGAGATGACACCTATGGAGCTCTCGCTTCTCATAAGTTGCCGGAATCTTCCGTTCTTGTAAAATGTGTTCCAGGTACGGCAATCCATGTAGGAGTAATTGTTGCGATTTTATTAATCGTGTTATGTTATTTATTTATTTATAAAACCAAATCCGGGTATGCAATTCGTGTCATGGGTCAAAATGCAGAATATGCAAAGTATACCGGACTCAGCGTCAGTGGTGCGATCATCCTTTCTCAGGTTTTGGGCGGTGCCATTGCAGGCCTTGGCGGGGCTGTCGAAGTAATGGGTATGTATGCTCGTTTCCAATGGACTACATTGCCCGGATATGGATGGGATGGTGTGATCATCGCCATTCTTGCCAGAAATAAGCCGCAATATGTTCCGTTAGCCGCATTGTTCCTTGCTTATCTAAGGGTGGGGTGCAGAAATGTTATGGCTCGGAGTATCGGACGTTCCAAGTGAAATTATAACAGTAATTCAAGCCATTATGATCATGCTGGTAACAGCGACGGCATTACTGGGTCGACTAAAACAAAAGGCGATCGAGAAGGAGGTGTTGGCAAATGGATAAGATAATAGAGTTAAATCTTTTCTGCTGAATTTATCAGCTCTGTTATTCGTGTCACCACTCCAATTTTATTTGCAACAATGGCAGTATTATTGTCCGACCGGGCAGGTGTATTGAATATCAGCATTGAGGGAACCATGTTATTTGCTGCACTAATGGGTGTTGTAGGCAGTGCCTATACACAAAGTGCATGGCTGGGTCTTTTGATCGCAGTTTTATCCGGTGTTTTTTATGCCGGTGTCTTATCCTTCTTCCATTTAAAATTAAAAACTGATATTATACTGACGGCTATTGCATTGAATCTTATGGCCAGTGGATTGACTGTATCCATCTTGTATCTACTCACAGGAGATAAAGGCGTATCTACGGCTCTTCCCAGCAAGGTACTTCCCAGTGTAAATATTCCAGTTATCGAAAATATTCCATTCCTGGGTACCATATTATCCGGACAAAATGTGCTTACATATTTCTCAATCATTATTTTGATTATCCTGAGCTTTTTCCTGAAATATACTAGAACAGGAACACATATCCGTGCGGTAGGAGAGTTTCCGACAGCCGTTGAGACAGCAGGAATTTCAGTAGCAAAAACAAGACTGATCGCATTATTGATCTCCGGTGGAATTGCCGGTATGGGCGGTGCTTTTATGTCCATGGCTTATCTGTCCATGTTCACAAAGGATATGATCTCAGGACGTGGTTTTATCGCGTTGGCTGCAGAAGCAATGGGAAGAGGTATGCCGTCATTGTCTCTGTTATCCTCCTTGCTCTTTGGATTTGCAGATGCCCTGTCAAGCAATCTGCAGCTCTTTAATATTCCAAGTGAATTGACAAGATTGGTTCCTTACCTTCTGACCATTGTGGCATTGGGGATCTATGCTTCCAGAGCGAAAAAAAATCGATAAATCTTTTGCTAAATAAATCCTATTCCTTTTATGGTGGATAGGAACTAAGAATCTACCGATTCAAATCGAAAAAGAATCTGAAAAATCACACTGATTATAACAGATTTTAGACAAATTTGTTTGACATTATAAACAATATATGATACCTGACTTTAGGAGTGAAATATAAAAAATGGTGCTAAACCTCAGAATTTGAAGTTTAGCATCTTTTTTAATTGTGAGCTATCCAGAAAATAATTTGTAAGTGGCAGTGATAACTCGCCGGATAGGCTTTTGATAAATGCTGATGAAGAAGTTATGTTAATGTACTTGCCCTGCTGGATTTCCACGACTCTGAAATCTTTGATAAAGTCTAATAGCTTCTCCGTGCAGTATCGGTTCTCAAATACACGAAACTGCAGTATTCTGATCAAAAGTACAGACAGGTAGCAGATCAGAAAATGCCCACAAATCGAATCCGTTTTCTGCAGAAATACAGGCCTTGCATCCAGATAGGACTTCATCATTTTAAAAGATTCTTCAATCCTCCAGAGGTTGTGATAGACAGTATAGATTTCAGGTGCTTTCATCCCTGTCTCAGAAGTTACAAGAAGGTTGTATCCTGCCAGTTTCAAATCCTCCTCGATTGCGTTGCTGTTGAGGGAAACAGCAACTTTTCCATCCATGGAATTCCCTTTTTTATCTGTAGGGGTAAAGGTTACATATTTACTGCATTCGCCGAATTCGTTTCTTTTCGCCTGAGAAGCTTTTAACGCTCTGGCTTTTTCGACCATCCGGTTGATTTCGTATTGCTTCTTTTTTGCCAGTTTGGGATTAAAGGTTACCACTCTCTTTTCTGTAAGCTTTATCGTGACTTTTTTCCCTTTCTCATTTGTATATGTATAGGGGAATTCATCTACACATTCTTTGAGCCTGTAAAGGAGTTTCCCGTTTTTGTCCAAAACGTTTTGATAGTCGTTTTCCAGTAGGAGCCATGTTTTCTCAGCCTCTGGAAGCATTTTTACTGACTTTGAGAATAGATAGCCATCCCCATTTTTGCGTGCAGCCAAGATGTTGTTTGCACAGTTAAGCCCCTTATCTGCGACTTGTATTGTCCGGCCGGTTATGTTATTCCTGTTTTTCAGATCTTGTATGATTTCCCGGATTACGGGTTTTTCGCTTTCATTTCCAGGGTAGAATTTCATTCCAATGGGAATTTGATGTGCATCCAGCAGAAGCCCGAGGCCAACAATGGGATCCTTCCGATTTTCCTTTGAGGGCCCCTTTTTTCTGAAGTCATCTTCCTTATCGATTTCAAAATAAAAGTTTGTACAGTCAAAATAGGTCGTAGAGGTATCAAATGGATATTTCAGATTGATCTGGTGATTAAATATCTCAATAATTTTTTCGTACTCACTGCCAATGTATTCAATGCCGTCTAAAATCTGGTTATAGGAAAGATCATAAGAGTCATAGAGGGAAGGGAGTACCTCATGGAAGGTCTTGCTTTTAGAGCATGGCTCTGTCACCCGGCAGTA
Source organism: Anaerovoracaceae bacterium (assembly GCA_963665645.2). Classification (GTDB taxonomy): domain Bacteria; phylum Bacillota; class Clostridia; order Peptostreptococcales; family Anaerovoracaceae; genus Anoxybacterium. The sequence goes on from CAXXQN010000011.1 coordinate 139,363, forward strand.
AGTTAGAGCTTCTATGAGGTGGGATATACGGAACTGAAAATTCCTTGGGAGCTGTAAGAAATCTAGATAGTTAGAGACATGAAGACTGTCGAGGACAGCTTTTAAGAGCAAGTACCCAACATGTCTTTCAGGCGAAGAGGATATCTGCTTTTCGCGGTCTTTTTGCCTTAAGAGATTCAGTTGTTCGTTCATTCCGTGGATAACCTCAGAATAATAGGAAATAGGATCTTCAATGCCGGAAGAGATCAGGTCATTTACATAGCCAAGAGCCTTGTAAGAACGATGAGACGTCTGTTTTTTATCGTGGTTGTAAAAAGATTCATAAATCTGCAGGTAAAGTCCCTTTTTTAAATTAGATTTTTTAAGAAAATAAGCCATTTTTCATCCTCTCGAATTAACACCATTTAACACCATTTAACACCATTTAGTTTACCATAAAAAAGGAATTTATGCAATAGTTTCAGACAATAAAAAAAGCACGTAAATGTGCTGGTTTCAGAACGTAAATATATAAACGCCTCTTAAACAATCATGGTGCTAATTCCTAAAGACGGGGAACTAAGAATCTACCGATTCAAATCGAAAAAGAATCTGAAAAATCACACTGATTATAACAGATTTTAGACAAATTTGTTTGACATTATAAACAATATATGATAGCATATATGACTGTAAGCCGCTCAGAACGGGTTTTTTGGAAAGCATGATGCTACCCTTGATGGCGAGACTGGATAGAGGAGGTAAAAAAGGATATGTACGCAGTAATTGAAACCGGTGGAAAGCAGTATAAAGTACAGGAAGGCGACGTAATTACCATTGAAAAGCTGAATGTTTCAGCAGGAGATGATATCGCATTCGACAAAGTGCTGGTACTGAACGACGGTAAAAAAGTTCAGGTTGGTACGCCAATCATCGAATCAGCAAAGGTTTTTGGCACAGTAGTTGAAAATGGTAAAGGACAAAAGGTTATCATCTTCAAATATAAGTCAAAAAAAGACTACAGAAAGAAGCAGGGTCATAGACAGCCGTATACAATGGTTAAAATTGAATCATTGTCAGCGGATGGAAAATCAGCACCTAAAAAAGTAGTTGAAAAGCCAGTAGTTGAGACTGCGGCGGAAGAAAAATCGCCTAAAACGAAAAATACTACCGCTGAGAAAAAGCCTGCTGCTAAAAAAGCTGCCGCTAAAAAATCTACAGCAGCTACAGAAGAGAAGGCAAAGAAGCCTGCTGCTAAAAAAACAGCAAAGACAGCAGAAGCTAAGGATGCAGAATAATCTTTAGCCTTACACATAAACAAAGACTCCATTCAGTGGGTTCTGCTGCTGAATGCAAAGTCATATTATCCAGGGGGCAAATGCCACCGGATAAGGCAAAGACAGCACATGGGAAAAAGGAGGTGTAGTCTATGGCAAGTAAAAAAGGAGTAGGTAGCTCCAAAAATGGTCGAGATAGTGAATCGAAACGACTGGGCGTGAAAAGAGGCGATGGCCAGACCGTGAGCGCAGGCAGCATTTTGGTTAGACAAAGAGGGACTAAATTTCATCCCGGAAACAATGTAGGAATCGGCGGAGACGATACTTTATTTTCAAAAATCGATGGAGCTGTAAAGTTCGAACGATATGACAAAACCAGAAAAAAAGTAAGTGTTTATCCAAAGGAAGCGTAAGCTAAAAAGATTAAGCCCCTATATTTATATAGGGGCTTGTTTTAGCTAATAGAAAAAAGGGGAAAAGAATTAGGAGGTGAAACGATGTTTGTAGATAGAGCGAGAATATCCATTCAGTCCGGTAAAGGCGGTGACGGTTGTGTTTCTTTCCGCAGAGAACCATTTGTGCCCGAGGGAGGGCCTAACGGAGGGGATGGCGGAAAAGGGGGAGACATCATCTTTCAGGCTGATAATAATCTGAGGACATTAATGGATTTTCGTTACAAAAGAAAGTATGAAGCGGAAAATGGTCAAAACGGAATGAAATATAACCGTTTTGGAAAGAAGGGAGAAAACCTGGTTATCAATGTTCCACCCGGAACCATTGTAATCGACGAAGAAAGCGGACTTGTAATGAAGGATCTTATCCATGATGGAGACAGTTTTGTAGCAGTAAGGGGAGGAAAAGGCGGTAAGGGAAACGTTAATTTCAAAAACTCCGTTAGACAAGCTCCGAATTTTGCAGAAGCGGGCGGTTTTTCGCAATCCAGAAATGTCATACTCGAATTAAAACTGATTGCAGATGTCGGCCTGATTGGTTTTCCGAATGTTGGTAAGTCCACCCTATTATCCGTTTGTACCAGTGCAAATCCTAAAATTGCAAATTACCATTTTACAACCATAACTCCAAATTTAGGTGTCGTTGAAATTTTTGATACCAGTTTTGTTATGGCAGATATTCCAGGACTTATTGAAGGAGCACATTCAGGTGCAGGGCTGGGGCTTGATTTTCTAAAACATATCGAACGAACCAAGCTTCTGATTCATGTGGTTGATGTTTCCGGTTCAGAGGGAAGAGATCCAATTGATGACTTTGATAAAATCAGCAAAGAACTCTCGTCCTTCGGTGAGAAGCTGATGAAAAAACCTCAGCTTGTGGCTGCCAACAAAATAGACATGCTGGATGAGGAGGACGAAAGATATATCGTTTTCAAAGACTATGTGGAAGAGAAAGGTTATCAGGTTTTCCCTATTTCTGCTCCGATCAATCAAGGTGTTCATAAACTATTGTCAGCTACCGCTGCAGAGCTGCACAAAATTGAACAGGAACCACAGGAAGAAGAAGGATACGAATTATACGATTTTGAAAAGGATAAAGAAGAGCCGGACTATAGAGAAATCTATACATCCAAGGAAGGAAATAACTACGTCCTTGAAGGAAAACAGCTTCGTAAAATCTTTAACTCTACCAACTTTAATGACCTTGGCTCTTTAAGATACCTGTATAAATATATTGAAAAGAGCGGGGCAATTGATAAACTAAAGGAAATGGGGCTTGATGAAGGCGATACCATCAGGGTATTTGACTACGAGTTTGAGTATTACGACGAGTAATCGTAACAATTTTAAAATAGACTATGTAATTTATGAAAATACACATAGTCTATTTTTTTAATTGAGTGATTGTGACCCAGTTTTCGTATAACCCATGCTATGAAATACTCATAGATCAACTTTATAGGAAACAACTTTTCCAATATAATCGATATCTTCAAAGTTCTCGATGATAAAAATCTGAAAGGTCTTATCCTCAGGAATCAACAGAATCTTATCATTAGAAAAAAATATCTTTCTTAAAGTGGCTTGTTTTCTGTTATTCGGATATAAAGCAATAATATCTTTTTCTTTTAATAATTCCAGCTTCGTCGGCAGAATATATATGTAAGAGTGAACCGGTATGAGCGGACTCATGGAAGTATCTCCTAAAAAGAAATGGATCATATCTCCCTGAGCTTGCACTTTTGATACGCCTCCGCTGGATAGGATGATTTCCCGTATCAATTCAGAAGGATCGATATTCGTTTTGGGATCAAGATATCTGGAAGACATCTCAAGTGTGGACAGCACATCCAGATTCTTGAGATAATCAAGGGATTCCTTGGACATGGAGTTGCTATCAGCCTTGCATAGAGATTCCAGCATAATTCTATTGAGCTCTGAGGATGCAAGCATATACTCTTTAATCACATCCGGTGCTTTCTCCATATAGCCCTGAAAAACAAGCTGCGACTGATTTTTGCTGTTGCATACCTTGGCCAATGCCAATGACACTTCCGGTGTTGGAGGTGGAAGCTTTCCATTTTTCAGCTGAGAGATATAGGATGGGGTTATGGTGATATCGAATTGAGAACATAGTTTTGAGATTTGTCTAAGAGATAATTCGCTTTCAGAAATGATTGCGTCTAACATTTCTGCATAATTCATTAAAAAACACTTCCTTTGATTGATAATAGCATCGGATGCTAACCTGTTGAATTTTAACTTAACTATATCAACAAGCAATTATAATGTCAATTATTATCAAAAAGTGTGATATAATATATTTACTATTTTATTCAGGGAGAATCCATATGGCAAATAAACATCCCTCCAGGGAAGAATGCTTTGCATTGCTGAAAGCACACAACACGCCTGCACATGTCATCAGACATTGTGTCAAGGTTACTGAAACAGCTTTAAAAATCGGAAATGCGTTAAATGAGAAAGGTTTCCATTTAAATTTAGATCTGATACAAGGTGCCGGTCTCATTCATGACATTGCAAGAGTCCAGGACAAGCACTGGGAAGTCGGTGCAAAAATTGCCTTCGAATTGGGGTATGATCAGGAAGCTGAAATTATTCAGGTGCATATGTTCTATAACTGCAATCCAAATGAAGCAGGAATCAATGAAACAGATATTATCTGTCTTTCCGATCGAATGGTAAAGGAAGATCAATTTGTAGGCTTAGAAACCAGAATGCAGTATATTCTCGAAAAATTTAAGGAGAATCAGAGAGCGGTGGAGCAAATCAGTGAAAGGATCAAGGACAATCAAGCCATGATTCGAAAAATAGAAAAAATTCTTGGAACTTCTATTGATTCCTTAATGTAGTTCGGTGAATCGAAGTTATATTTTAACTTCCTTTGTAATATGCTTAATTGAAGCAGAGACAAGGGGGGTTATTATTATGCATAGAGGCAGAAGAAGATATACGAAGAAGAGGAAGAACTATGGTGCTACTCTTTTAAAGCAGCTATTGGTCTGTATTATCATTGTTCTGTTAGTCATCGTAATTAAAAAGATGGATATTGCAATCGTAAACGAGGGAATGGATAACATCCAGGCAAAACTTGATCGTAATTATACCGCTGGCGAAATGTTTAATTCTGCGAAGAATTTGGTTGCAAAAGCAAAAGAGATACCCAATTCTATTGGAGAAGCATTTCAAAAGAGTGGGAGTAAACTTGCTTTTTCACCTCCCGCTGATGAAGCTGCTATTATATCTACCTTTGGTGAAAAATCCAGCTATTTCGAATCCGAGAAAAACGGGTTTGAACGGGGAATGAAATTTCAATCTGCCGAAGAACTTCAAGTTTTTTCAATCGGCGGAGGTATTGTTTCAGAAATAGGAGAAAGCAGCGAATATGGTAAATATGTTAAAATTGTCCACGGCGATGATGTTGTTTCTATTTATGGAGGCTGTACACAGATTTATGTAGAATCATTAGAAAAAGTGAAAAAAGGTCAGCTCATTGGATCGATCAGCCCAGAAAACAACAGCTATTTAAGCTTTGAATTATGGATGAATGATGAAATTGTAAATCCGGCAAGCTATATTGAATTTTAGCGATCACCATGTTGCATTTTAATATATTCAATACAAGAGTAGAACTGCATTATTCCTTATTTTTTCTGCTTCTTCTAATCGCATTATCAGGAAATATCATCTTTGCTGCCGCATCCATGGTATTTTCTTTCCTTCATGAATTTGTTCATAAAAAGACAGCCGTTCGATTAGGATATACTCCGGAAAAAATATGTTTCGGTCTATTTGGAGGTGTACTTCACCTGCGGGATGGTTTTATTCAACCGCTTGACGAACTGCTGATCCATCTAGCTGGTCCTTTTTTCAACATCGTTATGGCATTTTTGCTGTATTGCTGTAATACCTATTTATCCTATCCTTGGCTGGAACCCGTTATTCTTGCGAACATTGTTCTAGCCCTTTTTAATCTGATGCCTTTTTATCCATTGGACGGCGGAAAAATAACAGATCTTTATCTGGCGATTTTTTTAGGATACGGTAGATCACAAAAGATTTCTCGATTTTTTTCCTTATTATTTGCAGTTTTTCTTTTCCTTTTAGGCATTTACTTGATACAATATAATGTACTAAATTTATTTCTCTCTGCTTTGGCAGTCAATCTTTATATTGCACGAAAGCAGGATAACAGTTTTATTTTCTATAAGATCACAAGAAATATAGAAAATGGAAACAAAAATGGTAACAAAAAAATTATAGTTTGCAGAGAAGATGTAAAAGCGATTAAAATAATTGAACGGTATAAACCTTTGGAAAGCAGAATCTTTACGATTGTCAGTGATAAAGGAAAATATAAGGGACAATTGACCGAAACCGAATTATTAAATGGTATTTACTATTGCGGAATCTATGCCGACTTCAGAAAACTATTGGATTTTAAACGGATTAAATAGGATAGGAGTCTTATAATATTACCGAATTGAGACAATATAATGTAAACAAAGAACGAATTGAAAAAAGAAACAATAGGTAAATCAGGGAACAGAACCCCCGAAAAGAAATGGAGCGCTATACATGACTTTATCAAAACAGTTGGACAAACTATTAATGAGAGTAGAAAAACCTGCCCGATACACCGGCGGCGAGTGGAATATCATAAAAAAAGAACTTTCAAAAGTACAAACAAGATTCGGATTTGCATTTCCTGACACTTACGAAATCGGAATGTCTTATATGGGATTGCAAATCATTTATCATCTTCTCAACAAAATGGATTCTGTTTATTGTGAACGTGTTTTTGCCCCTGCGCCAGATATGGAAGACCTGATGCGGAAGGAAAACTTGCCGTTATTTACTTTGGAAACAAAATCTTCGGTCAGAGAATTGGATATCTTAGGTTTTACGCTTCAATATGAGCTATCGTTCAGCAATTTGATCAATATGTTGAATTTAGGCGGAATCCCATATAAAAGCATGGATCGTAATGATCGGTTTCCATTCATAGCGGCTGGCGGTCCTTGTGCTTTTAATCCAGAGCCTTTGGCCGATATTGTCGACTTTTTCATGGTCGGTGACGGTGAAAAAGTTCTAATTGAGGTTTGTAAGGCTCATGAAAAATGGAAAGCCTCCGGACAGGATAGGGAAGCTTTTCTGAAAGCCTTGACTAAGATCAGAGGGGTGTATGTTCCAAGGTACTATACACCATTTTATAATGAAGATGGAACAATTAAAGAAATCAGAAAAACATATGAGAAGGCGCCGGATCAAGTAGAAAAAGATATTGTTGAAGACTTAAATCAGGTAGAATTTCCAGAAAACTTGATTGTACCATTTATCGAGGCCATCCATGACAGAGCGGTTGTAGAAATATTCAGAGGCTGTACCAGAGGCTGTCGATTCTGTCAGGCAGGAATGATCTATCGTCCCGTCAGAGAACGTACAAAGGACAAGATAAAGCAAATTGTTATCCGACAGATGGAATCAACCGGTCACGATGAACTTTCCCTACTGTCTCTTTCTACCAGTGACCACTCGGAAATAGAGCCAATGGTGGAAGAATTGATGAAGATCTGCACAGAAAACAATGTCTCCCTATCGCTTCCTTCCTTACGATTAGATTCCTTCTCCTTCAAGGTTCTACAAGAGATTCAAGGCTATAAGAAGTCTGGTTTGACCTTTGCACCGGAAGCAGGAACACAAAGGCTCAGGGATGTGATCAACAAATCAATTACAGACAGCGATATCTATCATGCAGTTGAGAAAGCAATTGAGTTGGGATGGACAAACATCAAACTTTATTTTATGGTAGGCTTACCAACAGAAACTTTCGAGGATCTGGACGGTATTGTGGAAATTGCAAAAAACATTACAGACATCAACTATAAAATCACAGGAAAGCGTGGTAGATTTAACATTACAGTCAGTGTATCAAATTTTGTGCCAAAAGCTCATACTCCATTTCAGTGGTTTCCGCAAGACTCCGCTGAAATTTTCCGAGAAAAGCATTATTACCTGAAAGATAAGCTAAAAAAAATCAAGGGAGTATCATTCCATTATCACGGAACGGATGTCAGTCACTTGGAAGCGGCTTTTGCAAGAGGGGACAGGCGTATCTGTGACGTTCTGATCAGGGCAGTTGAGTTAGGTTGTAAATTCGATGGCTGGCGGGAACATTTTCAATATGCGCTGTGGCTGAAAGCCTTTGAGGAAACCGGAATTGATCCTGAATTTTATACCTACCGGGAAAGAACCTATCAAGAAATCCTTCCTTGGGATATCATTGATGCCGGAATAAGGAAAGAATTTTTAGTCGAAGAAAATAATAAAGCTTTGCAAGGAATACAGAGCATGGATTGCAGGCATCATTGTATCGGATGTGGCATTAATCAGAAAGTCAAATGTACCAGGGAGGAAACGTTATGAGCCGATATGTTATTAAGTTTTATAAAGAGGGTACCATTCGTTATATCTCCCATCTGGATATACTGAGGCTGTTTAAACGTTCGTTTAAACGTGTGAACGTTCGTTTACAGTATTCTCAGGGTTTTAATCCTCATCCAAAGATGAGCTTTGCACAGCCATTGTCATTAGGGTATTTCAGTTCCAGCGAATATTTAGAATTTGATACGACAAATTCATATTTAACAAGTGATATTAAGGAAAAACTGAACACGATCTTACCGGAAGGAATACATATTCTTTCCTGCGAAGAGCTTCCAGTTGGAGGCAAAACATTAGCTGCATTGACAAAAGCGGCAGATTATGAAATAGCCTTACCGGTTATGGGGTTTCGTCGTGATATCCATGGTTTAGTGACAAAATATATGGCACAAGATCAAATTTTAATACAGAAGCGTCAGAAGAAAAGCGGAAAGGATCTTGAAGTAGATATTAAGCCAATGATTTTAGAACTCACCGGATCTGTTAACGATAACAATATTATGATAACTACGAAATTATCTGCCGGCAGCACAGCAAATCTTAGTCCGGAAATGATTTTATCAACCTTCTGCTCATTTGCCGAAATTCCATACGATCGAGCGGAGGTCCGAATCCAACGAACTGAAATCTATTTTGATGATTGACATTATTATCCATTTATTGTAATATTGTGGTATTCGGTAGACTACTGAACAATTTTAATGCATTATCATATACACATTAAAATTGTCTTGTATGTCTTGATTCCTATTACAATAAGGGGGTGTAACATATGAATTTTACACATTTTTTTAATCGAGATAAAAAGCTGATGATAAAGGTAATTGCAGGGGTAATCCTCTTTGTAATTGCCTTTGCTTTTTACTTAATGAAGAACATCGCCTCAGAAAACGATATGGTATTATCCGATATTCCTGAAAATGAAATTCAGAGTAATGAACAGGCAACCAAGCCGGCCATTACCGAAGACATCATGATTGTTGTGGAGATAGCAGGCGCAGTAATAAACCCTTCCGTTGTTGAGCTTGTGGAAGGCAGCCGCGTCTACGAAGCAATCGAGAAAGCCGGAGGCCTTACAAAGGATGCCGATACAAGAAGTATCAATCAGGCCGAAATACTGACAGATGGGCAGAAAATATATATTCCAACAAAAGAAGAATTAGAAAGTAGTCAAGGCGTTACTTCTCCTTATAGTAATACATACAACACAGGAACAAGCCAATCTGGTCTAATTAATATCAACACGGCTGATTTGAATACCCTCCAGCAACTAACCGGTGTCGGCCCTGCAACCGCAGAAAAAATCATTTCCTATCGTAATGAAAACGGAAAATTCAATTCCATTGAGGACATTAAAAATATTAACGGAATCGGAGATAAAACTTTTGAAAAATTTAAGGATAAAATAACTGTTTAAAGAGGCATCCACAATAAACTGATATTATAGAGCAAATTTGTTATAAAAAAAACTAAAGTTGTCAACACTAAACTTGAGGTGATGGCAATGTTTAGTCAAAGAAAAAGCTTTTTGAAAGGAAAGCTGTTTTATATTATCCTATTAGGATTGTTCGTATTTGGTGTATGGCTTAATCAAGCCCCAATCGAACAAAAAACTCCTGAGGATGTCAATACTGACAGTAATTATCCGGCGGGAACAGAAGGCGCCGTTAATCAAAAATATCATGATAATTATGATATTTTAGATAATATCATAGGTAAAACTCCTGCAACTACTCAGGAAAGTATAGAAAGTTCAGAAACAGAAGATAATTCCGATAATCCTAGTGAGAAGAAAGAGACGGGATACTATCTTGTGAAAGAGGTTAATGGTGTTATTAAAATCTTTTATTATGACGAACAGGGAAAGGAAACTTTATTAAAAGAAACTGACATTGCATTCTCATTGTTAAGCGTAGCGGATCAGGCTCTCTTCCAGCAAGGTGTGATCAAGCATACTTCGGAAGAGTTGGATGAACTTTTACAGGATTTTGAAAGCTAGTACTCTGTAAACCCTAAACTTTTTCATTACTCAGCGAGGAAAATTTTTTTATGACAAGACGGAGGATTGAGTAATACTTGACGTATTACGATTGACGACAACGTAGTCATAGGAAAATTTAACCGGTGATGATGTAAGGAATTAGAGTTTACAGAGTACTAAATATGGAGGATGCAAATGTATAAAGAAGTCTTAAAGAAAGGATCTTATCTATTCCTTACTTTTATAGTTGCTGTTTTCCTTGTGGTTGGGAGTTTTTTATCTTTTATTCCAAGCAATATAAAAATTTTTGCGAATGAAACAAAGATTTTAAAACTTCCGCTCAAAGAAGTAACAATCAGTGTTCTTCCAGAACGGGTGTTAATCCCTGGAGGACACTCTGTTGGAGTAAGAATGAATGTAAAAGGTGTTTTAGTCGTTGGACTGGAAGAAATTGAAACACCGGAAGGAGCATTTGTTAATCCCGGCTTGGATGCCGGTCTTCAAATTGGAGACAGCATTCTTGAAATTGATGGAACCAAGGTAAATAATGCAAAGGAAGTAAAAGAAGTAATTAATCAAATAAAGAAAGATGTCCGATTGAAAGTGAAAAGAAAAGATGATATCATGACTATTAGATTAAACCCGGTTCAATCCGTAGATGATAATCTTTACAAAATTGGTGTATGGGTCAAGGAGAAAACTGCTGGAATCGGTACATTGACATTTTATGATCCTTCTCATCACACTTTCGGGGCATTGGGCCATGCAATCACCGATCCTGAAACAGGAACCATTCTTTCTGTAGCGCAAGGTGAACTGCTAAATTCTAAGGTTCAATCTGTTAAGCAAGGTAAAGCTGGCAGTCCCGGAGAAATTAAGGGGATTTTTTATGAATCGGACAAACCCCTTGGTAAATTAGCTATTAATACGGAATATGGCATTTTTGGTAAAACTTATGATCATATTGTAAATCCTATTTATCAGCAGCCGCTTCAAATCGGTTATCAAAATGAGATAAAAAAAGGATCTGCCTATATCTTGACAACATTAGAAGGCGACAAAGTTGAAAAATACACGATTACAATTAGTAAAATCAATCGTCAAGCAAAAGCGGGCACAAAAAGTATGGTGATCAAAGTAACGGACAAAAGACTGCTTGAAAAGAGCGGCGGAATCATTCAGGGAATGAGCGGCAGTCCAATTATTCAAAACAACAAGATCATCGGTGCAGTAACACATGTGTTTGTCAATGATCCACAAAAAGGTTATGGTATCTTCATAGAGTGGATGTTGCAGGACTCAAATGTCGAATAAAGTCGGATACCATTAGTAATTAGCGTAACTTTCTAATTTCATACTCTTGAAAAAGATGGAAATTTTCTTTACTATATTATTCATAGGGAATTATGTTTTACTGTAAAGAATATGGAAAAAACTTGCGTAAGCTAAAGGGGGATTTGTCAATGACAACGAAAATTAGAGTAGGAATTGCTGATGACAATAAGGATTTTTGTGAAATTCTTACAGATTTCTTTGAAACTCAACAAAATATCGAAATTGTCTTTACCGTTCACGATGGTATGCAGACAGTCGAAGCAGTTTTTAAAGAAAAACCAGACGTACTCATCTTAGATATGATTATGCCATATCTTGACGGACTTGGAGTTTTAGAAAAGATTAATGGCATGGAGTTGGAAAACACTCCTAAAATAATTATGTTGTCAGCAGTTGGCCAGGAATCAATCACACAGAAAGCGATCCATCTGGGAGCAGAATATTATGTCGTAAAACCATTTGATTTAAATATTCTTGCCAAAAGAATTTATCAGCTTTCCGGACACGACCAAGTAGTAAAGCAATCAAACAAAGGAGTAGTTTCCAAAACGATTATCAACACAGATGAAACGAAAAAGAATGACCTTGAAATTGATATTACAAATATTATCCATGAAGTTGGTGTACCTGCACATATTAAGGGATATCAATATTTAAGGCATGCCATTACCATGGTTGTTGAAGACATGGATCTTCTCAGCGCAGTTACAAAAGAGCTCTATCCTGCGATTGCGAAGAAGAATAACACAACGCCAAGCAGAGTAGAAAGGGCGATCCGGCACGCCATAGAAGTGGCCTGGAATCGAGGTAAAATAGAAACATTAAACAGCTTATTTGGATATACAGTACATAACGACAAAGGCAAGCCTACAAATAGTGAATTTATCGCTATCATTGCAGACAAGCTAAGACTGGAAAGAAAAGTAAGCTAGAACAGGAAGGATTTATGTTAACGAAGGAAAAAATTGATCGAATTAATGCTCTTGCAAAAAAATCAAAAGAAGAATGTCTTACGCCGGAAGAAAAACAGGAGCAAGCAGAATTGAGAGAAGAATATCTGGGAAAATTCAGAGAACATTTTAAAGGTCATCTGGAATCGATACAGTTTGTTGATGAAAATGGAAACTGTGTCGAAAAAGAAAAACAAAAAAAATAAAAAAGTTAAAAAGAGCAGCGTGATTTAACAATTTTCACGCTGCTTTTCTTATATAGTATTTATTGGCTGCTTATCAGTCCTTGATTACACGGCGTACGAAACCGCCCTATTCTTGAGAGCGAGGTGGACAAACTTGAAAAAATACTATAAACTATTAATTCTTCCTGCAATCATCATTATAATTGCAGGAATTTTTTCCGGATTTAGTGAACAATCTTGCGATGCTGTTGCCGAAAACCTTCTGGAAGAACGTACTACAATTCTTCAAAATGCTTATTACGGCAATATAGAACCAGAGCAGGTAGAAAAGAATTTAAGCAGGATTGAAACCTATCCTTTATTATCAGAGGATATCGGAAATTTAAGAGAGGCAGATCCCTGTCAGCTTGACATCGTAAAATCAATGGAATTCATAGAAGTCGAGCAAGAAAAAAAAATGTTTGATTATATTTCATTCCATATGAAAATCCGTTGGTATATGAGTGGGCTAAGCTCAGACTATATCAGCGACAATGAATACTCTGTTGTTTTAAAATCAAACAAAGATGGTTATAAACTATCTGAATTTAATCCCAAATAGTTCAAACTAATTATCTTTCAGCCAATTAGTTATTTTTCCGACGGAATTACTAGGATTTTTTTGTTGATCTCAAAAATAACTGTTTATCTTTCAAAAATTATTGGTATAATAGAAAAGGTAATGAAGTACACAAGCTGAAAGGAGAGCACTATCATGCGTCAAGTATATTTAGACTATTCAGCAACTACTCCTGTAAAAAAAGAAGTATTGGAAGAGATGCTGCCTTATTTTACTGAAAAATTCGGTAATCCATCCAGCTTATATAGTATTGGACTCAATGCAAAATCAGATCTCAACCAAGCAAGGGCTAAGATCGCAAAATTGATTGGTGCCGATGAGCGTGAAATATATTTTACATCTTGTGGAACAGAAGCTGATAACTGGGCTGTTGTTGGAACAGCACGGGCAAAGAAATCAAAAGGAAACCATATTATTACTTCAAAAGTTGAGCATCATGCATTACTGCATTCCTGCGAATACCTGGAGAAGGAAGGTTTTGCTGTCACCTATCTGGATGTTGACAATAAAGGTCGAATCAGTATTGAGGAATTAGAAAACGCCATCACTGATCAAACGATCCTCATCAGTATCATGTTTGCAAACAATGAAATTGGAACGATCCAGCCAATTAAAGAAATTTGCGATATTGCAAAACAACATGGAATATGGTTCCATACAGATGCAGTTCAGGCATTGGGCAATATACCGATTAATGTACATGAGTTAGGGATCGACATGATGTCAATTTCGGCGCATAAAATTTATGGACCTAAGGGAGTAGGCGCTCTATATATAAAAAAGGGTGTTGTTATTCCTAGTTTCATAAACGGAGGCGCGCAGGAAAACAAGAGAAGAGCTGGAACCGAAAATATGGCAGGCATTATGGGTTTTGCAAAAGCTGCCGAACTTGCTGGAGCAGATTTAAAGGATCATATCAAGCGAATCACAGAACTGAGAAATTATTTTGCGAAAGAGATTACATCAAGACTTGATGATGTGGACATTAATGGTGATATGGAGCATCGACTTCCTGGTAACATCAATCTTACCTTTAATTATGCGGAAGGGGAAGCATTGCTTTTATATATGGATGCGAGAGGAATTGCTGCATCGACTGGCTCTGCATGTTCTTCTGCAAGCTTTACTCCATCTCATGTATTACGCGCAATTGGACTTCCTTCGGAAAAAGTCTATAGTTCCATCCGGTTTACCGTGGGTGATTTTACTACCAAAGAAGATATTGATTATGCTATAGAAGAGATTGTGAAAATAGTTGAGAAATTACGAGGATTTTCAGCTTTCAGCAAAGAAAGGACATGGTGAACAAAATGGCAATGTACAATGATAAAGTGATGGAGCATTTTATGAATCCACATAATGCCGGGGCAATGGATAACCCGGATGCAGTAGGAAGCTACGGCAGCCCTGTGTGTGGCGATATGATGGAAATTTCATTAAAAATAGAAAATAATATCATAGAAGATGCAAAGTTTAAAACCTTTGGCTGTGGCTCTGCGATAGCATCATCCAGCGTTGCAACTGATATGATCAAAGGAAAAACACTAGAAGAAGCTTTGGAATTAACAAATAAAAACTTCATTGATGAGTTAGGCGGTCTTCCCGGGCCCAAAATTCACTGCTCCGTTCTGGCGGAACAGGCTGTAAAAAAAGCAATTTATGATTATGCACAGAAACAAGGATTGGAACTTGAAGGTTTGAAAGATTTTGATCCTGATTGTGAAATCGATGAACACCATGAAGAAGAATAGTTTTATAACTCAGAAACATTTCATTGTATTGAAAAAAACAAGCGGCTTATCCTAAGCCGCTTTTCTTATCTTGTTTTCTAATACATGATGATCGCTCGAACCGGACACATTGGTGCACAATATCCGCAAGTCAGGCATTTGCTATGATCGACTTCAGCCAGTCCATCCTTGTTCCTGAAGATTGCATGGTTTGGGCATCTTTCGATACAAGCGCCGCAGCCTTCACAATCTCCTTGATCAATTTGAATCCTTTTACCCGATAAATCGGGAATATAGTTCGGATCTATCGTTCCATTCATCACCTCAATGATTCGGTCAATTTCATTACAAAATCCAAAGCCAATCATCATAGAAGAAATCCCTTCGAGATTTTTTACATAGCGAATTGCCTCTAAATAATGACCTGTTAAATTACCACCGCCAAAAACCTTCATTGCGAAAACACCTTTTCCGGCTACAGCAGCTTTTTTGATTTCCAATGCCATCTCTTCCTTCATACCTGGCGCTGATCCTTTACGGATCCCCAGACTTTGGAAGTTGATTAGCGGAAAAAGAACATCTATTTCTTTTATTTCAGATACTTTTGCGGCCACATCCACATGATGGGTCGAGATTCCAATTGCCTTCACGATTCCTTTCGATTTTGCCTCCTGTAAGCATTCCCACGCGCCTGCACGATTGCTCCAATCAGGATCACTTCGGACTTCATGGAGTAAAAAGATATCAATCATATCACGATTCAAAGCAGATCTTGCTTCCTCAATTGCTTTTTCCATAGACTGATAAGTCAATCCTAAACTTTTGGATGCAATAACAGGCTCAAAACTGGAACCTTTCAAAGCTTTTCTAATATACGGATAGGTTTCATAATATTCGGCAGTATCTAAAAAATTGATACCGCATTCCATTGCATAACGTAAAACAGAAGCTCCTTCATCAACAGAAAGATTTAATTGACTCTTTCCTACCGTTAAAACCCCAAAGCCTACTTCTGTTACTTGTATTCCTGTTTTTCCAAGCTGATTCTTCTTCATCTTCTTCTCTCCCATTAATTGAACGAAGCAATTCTTGTCTATATATTACCACATATTATATATGGTTAAAATGAATGTTTTTAGGGTGATCCCATTTCTAAAAGATATTTTCAATAAAAACAATAGAAGTGTGATCTTATTTGTGATATAATATATCGGTTAGTATTGTGAATTACAAACACAGTTTAAATTTAATCTTTCATTTAGAAAGTGGTAAATGAATGCGTATTCTGATAAAAATAAATAAGTGGATTGGAGCATTATTAATCATAGCTATTGCAAGCACTTTAAGCATATTTTTATATGACTTCTATTCTATTGTGACAAAAAGTACAAAAAAAGAAGTCGAAAACAATATGATGCAATCCACTCAGATCAGTGCAAATATGATTCATGAAAAGGTCAAAAGCGATCTCAATACCGTCTATACCTTGTCAAATGTTTTTTCCGAATATAAAAAAATTGACAGTCCGGAAGCTAAATTATTTCTAAAAAAGTTAGGAAATGAACTGCCGTTTAGCATTATTGTTGTTTCAAGCATAGACGGAACATATTATACGAATACTGGCGGTACAATCAATCTCAGTGAACCAAACTACTTAGTTGGAGCTACTGGAAAGAAAAAAACGATTTCGGTTATCTATCAAAATGTTTTATATGGCAAAGACATGATTGCATTAGAGTCACCGATTTATCAGAATAATAAAAGGATAGGAAAAATTTCCGGCCTGTATTATGCAAACTATATCAATAACATTCTCAATAAAGTAGCTGATGATTACGGGCATCAGTACCAAATTGTTGACAGAAATGGTGATTTTGTTTTATCATCCGAAGCATCAGTCTTTCAAGATTATAAAAATATATACAACTTCTTAGACAATGTTACATTTAATAGAGGCTACCGGAAAGAGTTTTTTATTCAAGATTTTATAAATGGAACCCCGGGTATTTCTGCTTATTCAAGCCATAGCAAAACCAGCTTTTTATGCTATATTCCAATCGGATTTAACGACTGGTATCTGATAACGGTCGTTCCGAATCTGAGTATTAATTTGCAAATTTCCATGCAAAATCCAACGGTTCTGCTTGCAATTCGTATTGTAGTTCTTTTTATCCTTTTGATGCTTTATATTGTATGGAGACAGATGAGGTACAGAATTACTATGGAAAAAAACAAGAATGAATTGGAAATCCTGAATGCACGCTTAAAAATAAAAAATGAAACGCTGAAGCTAAAGGCTGAAAATGACTTACTAACCGGCATTTATAATAAAATAACAAGCGAAAGATTAATTTCCAATTACCTGAAAAATGAGGGCAAGAAAGGCAGACATGCATTGTGTGTTATTGATATTGATGATTTTAAGAATATCAATGATGAAATGGGACATTATTTTGGAGACAATGCATTAACAGAAGTCGCAAACGTGATTGATCATTGTTTGCGTACAACCGATATAAAAGGCCGAATTGGCGGAGATGAGTTTATTATCTTGCTAAAAAATATTAAATCTGATGAAGATTTAAAATGGAAATCGGCTGAGATTTGCAGTAAAATAAAGGATATAAAAGTTGCAGATAGTCCTGCTTATAAACTGAGCGGCAGTATCGGAATTTCTATCTATCCTGACCATGCCAGAACGTACACCGATTTGTTTTTAAAAGCGGATAAAGCGATGTATTATTCTAAGGAGCAAGGGAAAGGGATATACAGTATTTATTCCCGTATATTAGAAAATTGATATAAGACTACAATAGGAGGATTATAATAAATGGAAAAAATAGGATTGAACGAACTAAGGAGTATGTTTCAAGAATTTTACCAGGGGAAAGATCATTATGCCAGAAAGAGTTTTTCTCTGATACCTGAAAAAGATAAAAGCCTTCTCCTAATCAATTCAGGAATGGCTCCTTTGAAGCCATATTTTGCAGGTTTGGAAACTCCTCCAAGCAAAAGGATGACTACCTGTCAAAAATGTATTCGGACCGGAGATATTGAAAATGTAGGCTACACGGCAAGGCATGGTACTTTTTTTGAAATGCTGGGAAGTTTCTCTTTTGGCGATTATTTTAAAGAGGAATCCCTCACCTGGGGGTGGGAATTTATTACCAAAGTTCTAAAAATGCCAGAGGATAAACTTTGGGCCAGTATTTATGAAGAAGACAATGAGGCTTATGATATTTGGAAAAACAAGATCGGATTACCGGAAGAGAGAATTGTTCCCCTTGGTAAAGATGATAATTTTTGGGAAATCGGAATTGGTCCATGCGGTCCATGCTCTGAAATCTATTTTGACAGAGGGGACAAGTACGGCTGTGGGAAAACAGAGTGTAAGCCAGGCTGTGACTGTGACCGTTATGTAGAATTTTGGAACCATGTATTTACACAGTTTAACAGAGACGAGGCCGGAAATTACACGCCGCTTGCTCATCCAAACATCGATACCGGAATGGGTCTTGAGAGACTTGCATGCATCATGCAGGATGTGGACTCTATCTTCGATGTAGATACGATTCAATATCTACTAAAAACGATTGTTCATTTATCCGGCATTCCATATGAAAACGGATCAGCAAAAACCGATGTATCCATTCGTATTATTACAGATCATATTCGTTCTGTCACCTTTATGATTGCTGATGGCATCCTGCCAAGTAACGAGGGAAGGGGATATGTGTTGCGCCGACTGCTGCGCCGCGCAGCAAGACATGGAAAACTGCTTGGAATCCAGGGGGCTTTCCTTGCTGATTTATCAAGAAAAGTAATTGAAGTATCCGGTACTGCTTATCCTGAGCTGGAAGAAAAAAAGGACTACATTCATAAGATACTCACCGTAGAAGAAGACAAATTCAGCACAACCATTGATCAAGGTACTGCAATCATCCATGAATACGTAAAAAAATTAAACGCAGAAAGCAGAACAGTCTTATCCGGTGATAAAGTATTTAAACTCTATGATACCTATGGATTTCCTTTAGAACTGACGCAGGAAATTCTTGAAGAAAACGGATGTACCGCTGACATTGCCGGATTTAACGAAAATATGCTTCATCAAAAAGAGCAGGCAAGAGCTGCAAGAAAAGTGGGAGACGAGGAAGGTTGGTCCGATGATACAGCGCTCTTTATAGGACAGGAACCGACTGAGTTTATCGGTTATGACACGCTCTGCAAAGAAGCGGTTGTCAAAGGGCTCTTCCTGGACAGGCAGTCCGTTGATAAACTGTCGGAAGGAGATACCGGAATCCTGTTGCTCGATAAAACGACCTTCTATGCAGAAAGCGGAGGACAGGCCAGCGATATCGGTACAATCCAGGGTAAAAACTGCATGATAGAAGTACGCTCCGTATCCAAGGCAAAAGGTATTTTTTCTCATAAAATATCTGTTATAAAAGGGGAACTTCAATTAGGTGAACAAGTAACCACACAAGTTGCGGTTATGGAAAGAAACCATACTGCCAGAAACCATACTGCTACCCATATCCTACACAAAGCCTTGAAGACTGTACTTGGAAATCATGTGGAACAGGCGGGTTCTAACGTGACGGCAGATGGCTTGCGGTTTGATTTCACTCACTTTGAAGCGATCACCAAAGAAGATCTTCAAAAAATAGAAGCAATTGTCAATGAAAAAATCAACTATTTTATCCCCGTTAAAACGAAAGTAATGTCCATCAATGATGCTATCAATTCTGGTGCAACTGCTTTATTCGGTGAAAAATACGGGGATACCGTTCGAGTCGTATCCGTTGGAGATTACAGTACAGAACTTTGCGGAGGTACTCATATTTCGAATTCAGGACAAATCGGTGCATTCCGTATTCTGAGTGAAAATGGCATTGCTGCCGGTGTCAGAAGAATTGAAGCAGTAACCGGTATGGGGGTTTATGAGAAACTGCGAAGGGAAGAAGATTTGATCCACTCAGCAACAGAGATATTAAAAACCAATGCATCTGGTTTATTAAACAAAATCACTGCATTAAATGAGGAATCGAAAGCAAGCAAACAGGAATTAGAAGAGTTCAAAAAACAATCTATGAAATCCAGCTTAGATCAAATGATTGCTGAATCAAAAGTGATCAATGACGTCCAGTTAATTACCAACTCATTTAAGGATTTCGATATCAATGATCTTCGTAATCTGTCTGATGAGATTAAGGCGCAGAACAAGGGTGTCATTATCGTCTTTGCTACAGAGAATGCTGGAAAGGTCACCTTTATGGTTTCCGTTTCCGATGATCTGCTGGAAAAAGGATACCATGCTGGCAATATGATTAAGAAAATTGCCGCTGCTGCCGGCGGAGGTGGAGGTGGAAAAGCCAACATGGCTCAAGCAGGAGCCAAGGATCCATCAAAAATTAAAGATGCACTTGACTTAGCGGAAACTTTAATTTAATATTGTTACAACAATATTAAAATTTGCAAAACTTCTTGTTTAAGATAGCCTCTATTTGTTATAATACCCCTATGAAAGAAGGTGAGCAGGATGGACAGAAATACAATCTTATTTAATAGCCCAGAAAAGGGAGAGCAACAAACAACGGAAGAAATCTTGAGAACTGTTTATAATGCTTTAGAAGAAAAAGGCTATAATGCAATTGACCAGATGGTTGGGTACATTCTGTCTGGTGACCCTTCTTATATTACAGGGCATAATAATGCTAGAAATATAATCAGGCATATTGAACGAGACGACCTGGTTGAAGAGTTGCTCAGAGCATTTCTAAAAAAATAAAAAGAGTGAAGCGGACTTGCAAGTCCGCTTTTAACATTCTTTATTAATTAAAGGAAGACTATACATTATGAAAATAATCGCATTAGATGTGGGAGATAAAACGATCGGAGTTGCCCTTAGTGATGACCTGCTGATCACTGCACAAGGACTCATGACCATTGAACGTGTCGGTATTCGTAAAGATACCGGTAAGGTAATTGATCTGGTTAATGAATATCACTGTAATATCGTTGTAGTTGGACTGCCTAAAAATTTGAATGGAACAGATAGTATCCAAACAGAAAAAGTTTATGAATTTAAAACTATGCTGGAAAACAAAATGAAAAGCACCGGCATGAATCATATAGAGGTGGTTTACCAAGATGAAAGATTTACAACATTAATGGCGGAAAGGGTTTTAATAGAAGCAGATGTCAGCCGTAAAAAAAGAAAAGATGTCATCGATAAGCAAGCTGCGGTTTTAATTTTGCAAGGTTATCTGGAACGTCTGAGAAATATGAAAAATAGTCAAGAACCGGAATAAATCAAAATTTAATTAAAGGCTCACATCAAATTGATGCGAGCTTTTTTATTACTCCGTCAATATTGCTCTCAACGATATTGACGGAGTATCAAAGAAAGCTCCTTGACCGTTGCCTTTTTGCCCCAAGCTTGCTTGGCATGGCAAAACGGACAGCAGCGAGCGAAGCAAGCAGGAGGCGCAGCCGTTGTCGCCCTTGCGGCGACATGTGGAAATAGGAAGCCTCGGTTCCGTCGCTTGAATTATCTCGTAATATTTTTATACTAATCCAAAATAATTATTGACATATGCCCGAAACAACCATATACTTAAAGCATACAAATAAAGTCATAAGGAGGTATTGTTATGCCAAGAGGAGACGGAACAGGACCAATAGCAAGAAAAGGAAATAGAGAAGGTGTAAGCGCAGGAGTAGAAGGCTTTTGTGTTTGTCCAAATTGCGGTACAAAAGTAAAGCATCAAAGAGGAGTACCCTGCAATAGTGTAAAGTGCCCGCAATGCGGGAAAATAATGACGAGAGGCGTATAGGCTTTGCGTATGGAATCAGAAAAGGACTGAAAGGAAGTGATCTCATGGAAAAGAGTGAAAAAACAGCGCTAATTGCTATTTTAATGAATGTTTTCTTGTTTGGTATTAAAGCAATAGCGGCATTTGCAACCGGGAGTATTGCATTAAAAGCAGAGGTGTTTCATACTTTAGCGGATTTAGTTGCATCATTAACGGTTTTTGCAGGTTTAAAGATTGCAAAAAGAAAAACAAAATCATTTCCTTACGGCCTCTATAAAATAGAAAATCTTATGTCAGTTATTATTTCACTCTTGATTCTATATACAGGGTATGAAATTGCAATGGAAGCTATCCATGCGACACAAACTGCGATAAAAAATTCTGGTTTGGGAATTGCCATTTTACTAGTGGCTGTTATAACTACATTTATATTTTCAAAATATGAGAAAAAAGTTGGCAAAGAACTTAATTCCCCCATTTTATTAGCAGATGCAGGGCATATACGCAGTGATGTTTTAAGTAATAGCGTTGTAATGATTGCAATTCTTGCAGATTCTATGGGTTATCAGCTTGATAAAATTGCTGCACTGATTGTTGTAGTGTTTATCGTAAAAGCTGGAATCGAAATATTAAAAGACGGAGTCAGCGTTCTTTTGGATGCTTCGATTGATTACGAAACACTTAGCAAGACAGAAAAAATTATTGAAAATACACCGCAGGTCGTACAGATAAAAACATTAATCGGACGGAATTCGGGGCGTTTTAAATTTATAGAAGCTAAGATTGTTATCAAGACACATAAACTAGATAAAGCCCATTTGATTGCAGATAAAATTGAGAATCAGATAAAACAGGAACTGAACAATATAGATCAGGTTTTGATTCATTACGAACCTATGCAAAAGGACGAAATAATATATGCGATTCCGTTAACAGAAAACAAGGAATCAATCAATTTACATTTTGGTGAGGCACCATGGTTTCTGTTTGTGACATTTAATCAAGGGGAAAAAAATTCAAATCGTATGACCATTCTTGCAAACCCCTATATTAAAGAAGAAAAAGGAAAAGGGATTTTAGCTGCTGAATTTTTAATAAAAAACAGAACCGATGTATTGATCGTCAAAAAGGATTTTTTAAGTAAAGGTCCCGCTTACGTTTTTTCTGATGCTAATGTGGAAGTTGTTCTAACCGAAGAGGACACGCCGGATTTAGCAATGGGTAAGCTAGGGCTAAGCTGTAATTGAATTGCATAACTATTCCTAAAATCATAATTTTGGGAATAGTTATTATTTTTTAAATAACCGATAAGCTATTTTAATCTTTTTTATGGATCTTATGACTTACCGGTTATCTTAATGTTATATTATCAAATATTCAATATTTGATTAATTATGTGAATCCCATTTTGAATTTTTATTATTTAAAACTTTCTTTTGATATTTTTTTCTAATTCCTCTTAAATTTTTTATCGATCATTTTTATATTTAAATTATAATTCCAATCTCCGATTATATTGAAATCCTAACCTCATTTATAAGTTTCACCCAGAGTTCGACTTGATTTCAGTTCATCTTCATATCAACATCCAGGCATAAAGCCTTAAAACCGAGCAATTGCAATGGTCGTAAGTCCCAAGGCTCTAATTTGCGTTTTAAGCGACTTTTTAAGGGTACAGCAAGCGTTTGTACCTATTAACAAAATCCTTATATGCTGTAATCTGGATAATATGATATCATTCGTGAAATATTGAATTCCGGAATATGGTTATGGTTACTGAAATATTAAATGATAATACTGAATCGTTAAATAGCCTTACTGAATAAGCTTACTGAGAAATTTAAATATAAACTGGTATCCGTATTGTTTGCCCGGGAAAAATGCTGCTAGCAGAAATATCATTGAGCTTGCAAATCTCAAAAACAATTTCTCTGATATCTTTATCATCTGATCCGAATTTTTCAGCAAGATTCCATAAAGTATCACCGGATTGAACGCTGATTTCCATATAGGTTGTTTTCATTAAGCTTTCCGCATTATTTGTACCGATCATTGTTCCTGTGATACTAATAGCCATAAGCATAGCAATTGTCATAAACAAAGTAAATCTGACTTTGGATTTGATTCTATATTTCTTTTTTATCATGACAGTTTCCTTATACCCTTTCCATGAAACGAAACATTTGTTCTTTTTTACATTATAACCGAATGCACGTTCTTTGTCAAGGCAAAAATAAACATTTGTTCTTTTTTTGAAAAAATAACAAATGTTTATCGAAATATGATGGTTGGCAGCAATTACTCTATTTGCTATTCATCATTTTATTATAGAATCGATCGGTCCATATCAGAAGTTTATCCCGGTGCAAAATCCCGGAAACAAACAGAATCACTGCAACCGCACCAAGTATAATCAACCCAAAATAACTGCTATTATAGAACATATTCCCCATCATAATACTTCCTATCATTGCGGGTGCTCTTGCAATCAAGGAAAGTAGAAGAAACGGTACGATTCTGATTTCCGATACCCCAGCAGCATACGTAAAGATGTCTTTTGGAATACCGGGAATCAAAAATATTACAAATAATACAATAAAGGATCTTTTACTGTTTAAAGTATGAACAAACTTAGAGAATTTTTCTTCTCCAAAAATGACGTGCAATGCGTCTTTGCCGAGCAATCGAGCCAGATAAAAGGTAACAACGGTTCCCAATGACACACCTATTATAGAATATAAAAATCCAAACCAGAAGTTATAAGCATATCCTGCAGCGAATTGAAGTGCCTGACCGGGTAAAACAGAAACGACAATCTGAAAGACCTGAAGTCCAATATAAATAAAAATACTTGCCGTTTTATACTGTTTCAGTAGTTTATTAATATCATCCAGGCTTTTAAACCGGTCGATCAACTCCGGATAAGAAAAGTAAACATAAATCGGCACACCAATCACGATACTGAATAATAAAAATAATTTTATTACAGAGACGATTGTTCTTATCCTCTTCTTTCGATTTTTATTGCGGTATTTCATTTTATTCACCTGATCTATCAACCTCAGAGATTCAGTAAATTTTTATCATACAAGGCCTGTAACGCTTTGATTACCCCGAATTTAGAATGTTCATAGGTCAATCCGCCTTGAAAATAAACAATATAAGGCACACGAATCGGAGCATCCGCGCTGAGCTCGATAGAAGAGCCCTGAACAAAAGCTCCTGCGGCCATGATTACCTGGTCTTCATATCCTGGCATATCCCAAGGGATTGGTTTTACATGGGAATCAATTGGCGCAGCAGCCTGAATTCCTTCGCAAAACGCTACCACTGCTTCCGGATTTCCCAGCTTCACAGCTTCAATGATATCACTTCTCTTATCCTCCGGTTTTGGACAGACATCAAATCCAAGATTTTGGAATACTTTTGCACACAGAATAGCCCCTTTCACTGCTCCGTTAACCGTCTTCGGAGCAATGAATAACCCTTGAAACATTGTTCTGCTCTGTCCAAAGGTGAGCCCGCATTCACCGCCGATTCCAGGCGAAGTCATTCGATAGGATACCTGTTCAATCAAATCGGAGCGTCCTGCAATGTAACCTCCGGTTAATGCAAGCCCTCCGCCGGGATTTTTAATTAAGGATCCGGCAACAACATCAGCCCCAACTTCAGTTGGTTCTTTGGTATCCAAAAACTCTCCGTAACAGTTATCTACCATGCATATGATATCGGAACGAATGGACTTCACAAACTTTACCCACTCTTTAATTTCCGGGATAGTAATCGCTTTTCGCCAGCCGTATCCAGTCGCTCTTTGTACCGTCACAATTCTGGTTTTCGGAGAAATGACTGCTTTGAGCGCATCAAAATCAATGGTTCCATCTTCTTTTAGTTCAACCTGTTTATAGTTGACTCCAAAATCCTTAAGGGATCCTTTTCCTTCCCCTCTGATTCCAATTACTTCTTCCAAAGTATCGTATGGTTTGCCCGTGCAATAGATCAGTTCATCATCGGGTCTTAGTATACCCGTTAAGGTAAGAGTTAACGCATGGGTTCCATTGACAATGATTGGACGAACCAACGCAGCGTCTGTCTTGAAAATATCGGAATAAACCTTTTCCAACGCGTCTCTTCCAGGGTCATTATATCCGTAACCTGTATTCCAGTTAAAATGCATATCCGAAATTCTGTTTTTTTGAAATGCATTCAGGATTTTATACTGATTGAAAGCCATAATGTCATCTAGCTCTTGAAATATGGTCATGACCTGTTCTTCCGCATTGGAAGCGGCATTCAGTACTTTTTCATGGATACCGAATTCTTTGTTTAATAATTGAAAGGTATTGTTTTGCATAATAATCTCCATGTTATTTACATAATTTTTGTATGGTTAATCTGATCGTGATGATCCTAGATAATTTGTTATGAAACCCTCGTAAAATTCACCCGGAAGCCGTGTCCTGGCACAATGCTCAGATTATTTTATTATCCCTTATTTTTTATCAAATTCATCTTCCCATTCGAAATTGTTGACAAGATCTTTCTTAACATTTTTTTTATGCGCAGCGTAAAGCTGTGTCGTTGTAACATTTTCATGATCCAGTAAGGCCTGCACATCAAAGATAGAATTTCCGCGTCCTATGAGAGAAGTTGCTGCTGTGGCTCGCAATTTATGAGGACTGTACCCACTATCTCTTGAGGTGGCAAGGCCTATTGACGTATATTTTTTGACCAACTCCCTAATTTGACGTTCCGTCATTCTCTTTCCCTGCAGGGAAAGAAATAGTGCATCTTTATGTTCTTCCACCAGTTTTTCCTCAGAAGCTCGTTCTTCATTGATATAAGCAAGCATAACCTTCTCAACCGACTGATTTAGCGGCATAACGGATTCTTTTCCGCGTTTTCGATAAATCTTAAATTCTCCCCGGTTAAAATTGAAGGAAGACACGTTTAACTGCTGTAATTCAGATAGCCGAAGACCATATGTAAGAAATAGAATCAGAATCGCTTTGTCTCTCTTCTTTGTGTTTCTCCCCAAAACTCCCGTTCTTTTTTGGTTAAATTTCCGCCTGAGGAAACCGCATCCAACATTCGCATTACTTCGTCATCCTGCAAGGCTTTGATTTCCCTTTCCCCGGGCTTTGGAATTTTAATTGGATCAAATGCGTCGGTTATATTTTTGCTGATCAATTCATCTCGATACAGATATTTAAACAGCACGGATACAGAAGATTTTTTTCTGGACAGGGATTTCTTATCGTTCTCATAAATATATATGGCTTTTTCTTTTTCCACTTTGTATCTTCTACAATAATCAATAAAGAGATTTACATCCACCGCTTTTATTTTTTCAAAGTCATCCAATTTAATATTTGGGGTGATTTTAGCTTGTGTCAAATCAGTTTCATGAATCAGATAATTGCAGAAAAAACGAACGTCCTGCAAATAAGCCAATCTTGTCATCGGCAAAACATTTCCTTTCAAATAGGCGAAAAATCCGTTTAAAAATCTCGGAAGTTCATCTTGTACAGCTTGACACTTTTCCATAATATCATTTTCTTTTAAGATGATATTATCCGGCCTATCGCTTTTATTATGAATTTTTAATTCTTTTTTAACCGCCATTTTTGTTCTCCCTTTGACTGGATTCCATTGAAAATAGCATAAAGTGCTTCTTCTTCCGTTTGATAGTCCGATAAATTAATCCATGTCATTTCCGAATATCTTCTGAGCCAAGTCATCTGACGCTTTGCATAATGCCGGGTATTACGCTTTACAAGGCGAACAGCCTCTTTTAGATCGTATTCTCCATGTAAATAAGATATAACTTCCTTATATCCGATCCCCTTCATGGAGATGCTGTCCTCAGTAAGGCCTTTCTCCAGAAGGGCCTCAATTTCTTGCACAAGACCTGCCTTCATGAGCAGATCCACTCTCAGGTCAATTCTTTGATAGAGTTCCTCCCGCTCTCTTGTCAGTCCAATTAGGATACTGTCATAGTCCTTCGTTTTAACAAGGGATTCCTTAAATTTACGAATCCCCTTACCGGTCGATTCAAAAACTTCAATGGCTCGAATCCACCTTTTTCAGGTTATTCGGATGGATTCTCTCTGCCGCCGCCTGATCCAACTGCTTCAGCTTATTATGGACATGTTCCGCACCATATTGCTCGGCTTCTTTTTTCAGTTTCGCTCTAAATTCTTCTTGTTTAGGCATCACAGAAAAATCCATATCATAAATCAATGAATTTAGATAAAGTCCGGTTCCCCCCGATACAATGGGAGTTTTTCCGGATTCGAAGACATTTCCAATATATTTTTTAGCCATAACCTGATATTCCGCAACCGAAAATTCTTCCCGCGGATCGATCTCGTCGACCAGATAATGCTTTGCCTGCGACAGTTCATCCTTTGTCGGCTTTGCACTGCCAATATCCATGTATTTATAAACCTGCATGGAATCCGCGGATATGATTTCTCCCTCAAACGCCTTGGCTGTCTCAATTGCATATTTTGTTTTGCCGACCGCTGTTGGTCCAGTGATAAAAATAACTGTTTTATTTGTTTCCATATTTATACTTTCCACGTTTATCACCATATGATTCATATGATTCATATCTTCTATTTATTAGATATTCGTTTTCTTTATTTTAGTTGACTATCTTTACGCTGCAACTTTATATTTTCTTTAGACCCGTTTAAAACATCTTTTCGATTTCATATTTGGTTAGGCGGATAAAGGTAGGCCTTCCATGCGGACAAGAATATGGATTTTTGGTTTTCGCCAAATCCAGGAGCAATTGATCAATTTCCTTTTGATCTAAAACGTCATGTGCTTTCACTGATTTTTTACAGGGCATTCGTAATAATCGAGCTAATCTTCTTCTGATTTTGCAAATCCTCTTCTTCCGAAATATTATCCAAAAGGTAATCAATAAAGCCTTGCGCTTCATCAAATTCCATATAGGCCGGAATTGCTTTGACAATATAGGCTGTCGGCCCAAATTCCTCAATTTGAAATCCCAAATTTCCCAGGAAATCAAGCATTCCGCCGGTATCGTTTTTCACAGCATAGGTCACATTGAGAATAATAGGCGTTAAGATCATCTGCTGTAGCTTTTCTTCGTTCTGATATTGCGCAAGCATCTGCTCATAAAAAATTCGTTCATGAGCGGCATGCTGATCTATAAGATAGAAACTGTTTTCATCCGTCGCGGTGATGTACGTGCCAAAGATAGAACCTGTAACTAACAAACTCGTTCATATTAAACTCATTCTTTTTTGACTTTTCAAATACTTTATTCTCAGCAATGTCCACTCTTTGACATTGTTTATTTTCCATTTGATACGGTTTATGATCCGATGGATCAGGCAAAGAAGCGGAAAAATACGACGCTGCCGTTTCACATACCGATTGGTTCTCTTCTTGTTCTGTCTCAACTTTGGTTTTTGTTCCAATTCCTGTTGGATTGCTTATCTCTGCTTCTTTTTGGGCTTCTTGTTCTTGTCTTCTTTGCTCGGACAATAACTTTTTTATGTCAACTTGTTCTTCTGTTTTATTCTTTTGCACCTTTGTTTCGATTATTTCCTGCGAATTGCGGGAATTTTGATCCTCTTTCTTATCATTTCTGTTATTACCAAATTTGAAAAGATTATTTTCCTTTATTTCCGGGATCGCGTCCCTTTGTCAAGAGGTTTTTTCGGATTGATGTTGAAATGAATTCTTTCACCGCTCTCTCATCGTCGAAGCGAACCTCTCTTTTATTCGGATGAATATTGACGTCCAAGTTTTCCGGTGCTACATGCAAAAATAAAAAAGCGATGGGATATCTTCCTTCAAACAATTTTTCCAAATAAGCATCCGCTACCCGCATTTTCCATGACTTTACTGCTGATATAACGCCCATTTACAAAAAATATCTGACTTTTTCGGTTTGTTTTGCTGTTATTTGGAGCAGAAACAAATGCCTCCAGCATCATTTCCTTGCTTTCTTCCTGAAGATGGATCAGTTTATCCCCAATTTCTTTGCTATAAATCGTTAGGATGTTGGAATAGATTTCTCCTTTACCTGCAGTAGAAAATAATATATTTCCATTATTAATCAGCCGGATTTTTATCGATGGATACGCAAGCGTCATTTTAGATATAAAATCAATAATTAAAGTGCTTTCCGTAGCATCTTGTTTCATAAATTTTAGTCTTGCCGGAGTGTTGAAAAATAAGTCTTCAATGATAATCGTTGTTCCCTCCGGGCAGCCGGTATCATCTTTTTCCAGCACTTCGCCGCCTTCTATTTTTACCCGTATTCCGCTCTTCTCACCAGCTGTCTTTGTAATGAGCTCTACCCTGGAAACAGCCGCAATACTTGCAAGCGCTTCTCCGCGAAAACCAAGACTATCAATATAATCTAAATCGGAAGCCGTTTTAATTTTACTGGTAGCATGACGTTTAAAGGCCAAGTCCACATCTTCTTTTTCAATTCCACTGCCGTTGTCCGTTACACGAAGATAAGTCTTACCGCCTTTTTTTATTTCAACAATAATAGAGTTAGCACCTGCATCAATAGAATTTTCAACCAGTTCCTTTACAATAGACAAGGGTCTCTCCACAACTTCACCTGCAGCAATCTTATCCGCCACAGTTTTCGGTAGTTCTATAATTCTTTTATTTCCAAACACTTCCATAATTACCCCTAAAAATATTTCGATTGCATAATTGCTTAAACTAATTATTTAAAAAATTAATTGTTCATTCTTTAAAAATCACCACAGTTCATGATGTAAGATGTCAGCGAGTTTCTTTCTGGGTTTTTCTTTTGGTTGTTCTTCCGGATATCCGACCGTAAGGATACTCACGACATATTTATCGGACGGAATATTTAATGCAGGCCTGATATCTTCCTGTTCAAACCATGCAACCCAACAGGTACCGAAACCTAGACTTTCAGCTTCCAGCACCATATGTTCCACAGCAATCGACGTATCTCGTATAATTTTCTTTAGTTCCTGCTGCGGGCTGTTTTCATTCAATGTAATTTCCACATCCTTATCAATTCTGCAACGAATATCTGCAATGCAAACGATATGAACCGGAGCAGAAACCATCCATTTTTGATTATGAGAAATTTCAGCAAGTTTTTGCCTGGTTGCTTCCGATCTTACGACAATAAAATGCCAAGGCTGCGTATTATTTCCGGATGGAGCAAGCCGCGCACTCTCTAATAACTGCACAATGAATTCATCATGAATCGGTTTATCCGCATATTTTCTTATGCTTCTTCTTGTTTTTATTTCTTTGATCATTTTCTTATCCCAACCTATCACTGTCTTTTATGAAAATAACGAATCATTCAAGTGTTCTTTTAATTCTCCGCTGCCGCTTTCTTTAGTTCTTCCAAAATTCCAAAGGCCTGAGACGGTGTAATATTCATTAGATCCAGCGCCTTCAGTCGCTCAACTACCGGATTCGGTGCAAAACCAAAGAAGGAAATCTGCTCTGTTTCCGCCTTCAAATCAAGTTCCTCTTCTTTCATGCTGCTCACATACTGATCCAGATCAATGGAAACACCGCTTTCTTCCAGTTCCTTGAGTTTTTCCTCCGCAGTCAAAAGCAGCTGCTGAGGCACGCCCGCCAATTTAGCCACATGAATTCCATAGCTCCTGCTGGCGCTTCCTTCAACGATTTTATGTAAAAAAACAATATTCCCATCCTTTTCCTGAACATCTACATTCAGATTTTTGAGCCCCTTCATATGGCCTTCTAAAGAAGTCAACTCATGGTAATGGGTTGCAAAGAGCGTTCGCATCTGAGACTTATTGTTACAGAGATATTCCACGACTGCCCATGCAATGGAAAGCCCATCATAGGTACTTGTTCCTCTGCCGATTTCATCCAATATAATCAGGCTCTTATCCGTTGCGGTGTTTAATATGTAAGCAAGTTCGCTCATTTCCACATAGAAGGTACTTTGTCCCTGAGCCAGATTGTCGGACGCACCGATTCTTGTGTAGATTCTGTCAACGATACCGATGGTAGCCGACTCAGCGGGAACAAAACAGCCAGTTTGAGCCATGAGTACAATTAGTGCCGTTTGTCTCATATAGGTTGATTTTCCGGCCATATTCGGTCCGGTAATCAAAAGCATACTGCTGTTGTTGCGGTCAATATAGGTATCATTGGAAACAAAAATACCATTCTTAATTGACCCTTCAATCACCGGATGCCGTCCTTTTTCTATTACTATAGCATCCTCACTATTTACGTTTGGTTTTATATAACCAAGTCTGCTGCTTACTTCCGCATAGGAAGTCAAAACATCCAATATAGAGATCGCTGCTGAAGTTCTTTGGATATCACCAATAAAACCCTGAATATAGTTTCGTATCTCAATAAATATTTCATACTCCATCTGATTAATTTTCGTTTCGGCATTCAGAACAACGGACTCGACTTCTTTCAGCTCAGGCGTAATATAGCGCTCGCAATTTGCCAGAGTCTGTTTTCTGATATAATTTTCAGGAACCATATCATAATAGGATTTGGTCACCTCAATATAATATCCAAAAACCTTATTAAATCCAACTTTTAAAGATTTTATGCCTGTCCGTTCTTTTTCGCTGGTTTCCAACCCCGCGATCCATGTTTGTCCATCCAAAATGGAATTCTTTATCTGATCCAATTCCTCCGAATAGCCATTTTGAATCAAACCGCCTTCTTTTACTGTGAACGAAGGTTCCTCAACGATGGATGTATCGATCAATTGATAGATTTCCTTAAGAGAATCCATTCTTTGTTCCAGCTTCTCAAGAAGTGGATCACCACAAGAAGCAAGCTCACTTTTCATATCCGGTAAAACGAAAATTGAATGCTTCAGAGCAATTAAGTCTTTCCCGTTAGCATTGCCGCATGCTATTCTTCCTGCAAGGCGTTCCAAATCATATATTTTTTTCAAATGTTCCTTGATATTGTTTCGTAATAGAATATCCTCTGTCAGCAGTTCCACCGCATTGAGCCGTTCTGTGATCTCCTCCAAATGATTCAAGGGCTCTCTCAGCCATTGTTTCATTTTTCTTGATCCCATCGCTGTCTGTGTCCGATCCAATACACCAAGGAGAGAACCCTGAATCTTCTTTTCAAACAGGGTTTCTGTCAGTTCCAGGTTTTTTATGGTTGCTTTATCAAGGGACATATGGCCTGCCGTATCATATACATTCAAATGGGTCAAATGGGATAAATTTTGTTTTTGCGTTTCAAAAAGATAGGAAAGCAGCGCGCCAAGTGCCATGACTGCAAGGGGCATTTCTTCCACACCCAATCCTTTTAAAGATTTTACCTTGAACTGGCGGAGCACAAAGTCCGCAGCAGCACTCTGACTATAATACTGAGCATTTAATATACTAAAATAGGCACCCGAGACATCTCTAATCTCTTCGGAAAGTCCGTCAAGTGCAACGATCTCATTGGCAACGATCTCCTTCGCCCTTATTTTGACAAGCTCGTTCAAAATTCGTTCTATGTATCTGGTGCCTTTCAGTTCTGTCGTACTGATTTCGCCGGTTGAAACATCACAATAAGCGATGCCTGCCCCTGTCTCATCCAGATAAATAGAGGCCAGATAATTATTCTCCTTCTCATTGAGCATCGTCTGGCTCACAACCGTTCCAGGTGTCACGATCTGAATGACCTCACGCTTTACAATCCCCTTGGCGATTGCCGGATCTTCCACTTGCTCACAGATGGCCACCTTATATCCCTTCTCAATGAGTTTGGCTGTATAGGAATCCGCCGCATGATAAGGAACACCACACATAGGCGCTCGTTCTTCCTGACCGCAGTTTTTCCCTGTCAATGTAATTTCCAGTTCTCTTGATGCAGTGATTGCATCCTCAAAAAACATTTCATAAAAATCACCAAGTCGGAAGAACAGAATACAGTCCTTATAATTTTCTTTAATTTCCATATATTGTTGCATCATCGGTGTTAATTGCATAATAACCTCTAATTCCTTGTCTTATAATCGTTTCTATTATCTGTTTTTTAATCACTAACGGTCTAACTGCTCATGGGAAACATCCACTACGTTTTCCATAATATATTTATAGTCTTCTTCCGTGTTCTTTTTATTTAACAGAAGCAGATATTCAATATTACCCTTTGCTCCTGTCATAGGAGAAAAATCCAGTCCCTGAGGATACAGACCGTTTGCCTCTCCGTATTTTATGACATTTTCAATCACTTCTTTATGAACCACCTTATCCCGGATAATCCCTTTTTTCCCAACCTGTTCCCGTCCTGCTTCGAATTGAGGCTTAACCAGACAAACTAGCTTTCCCTCATCAGAAAGAAGCTTCGTTGCGATAGGAAATACCAGCTTCAAGGAAATAAAGGAAACATCAATACTAATAAAATCCATCTTTTCAGTGATCTTTTCCATTTCAAGATGTCGAATGTTAACCTTTTCCATATTAACGACTCTGGGATCGTTTCGAAGCTTCCAATCCAGCTGCCCATAACCGACATCGATAGCATAAACTTTTTTTGCTCCGTTTTTCAACATACAATCGGTAAAACCCCCGGTTGAGGCTCCAATATCGACGGCAATAACCCCTTCCAGGGATATCTGAAACGAACGGATCGCCTTTGCAAGCTTTAATCCGCCGCGACTCACATAGGGGCAGGTATCTTCTTTGATGAAAATCTCTGCATCTTCTTTAATTCCGGTACCAGCCTTGTCTACCCTTTGTCCGTCAACATAGACAATCCCAGCCATAATTGCCCCTTTTGCCCGTTCTCTTGACTGAAAGTAACCTCGGTTAACAAGGATAATATCAAGCCTTTCCTTCAAGAAATTCACACCCTTTCTGCTACACTTTCCAAATTTAACTGGTTACTTTATTCTTTTTGCAAGTTCATCAGCAAGCTTAATAAAGAACTCTGCATTGTCATAATAAGATTCCAGTGCTCTTTTTGCATTTTCCGTCAGTTGTTGAACCTTTTCTTTCGATTCCTGCAAACCATATCGACAAGGATAGGTCGCCTTTTGCTTTGCCTGATCTGAACCTACCTTCTTACCAAGTTCTTCTTCATTACCGCTCACATCAAGGATATCATCCACGATTTGAAAGGCCAATCCGATATTTTCCGCATAATCATCCAGATCAGCCAGCGTCTTTTCATCAGCGCCGCCAAGCTGCGCACCTGCTCTAACAGCCCCTTTGATCATCGCAGCAGTCTTGTTTAAATGGATATAGTCCAATATTTCCTTGGTACACTGCTTGTTTTCCGCTTCAATATCGGCAACCTGTCCTGCGATCATCCCGCGACAGCCTGCGCCCTTGGAAATCTCATAAATTGCCCGCACTCTTCTCTTTAACATGTCCACATTATCTAAATAGAGCAGCATATCCTTATTCATAGTTTCAAAGGCAGAGTTTAGCAATCCGTCTCCTGCCAGAATCGCAATTGCATCTCCAAACACCTTGTGATTGGTCGGGTTGCCTCTACGCAGATCATCATTGTCCATAGCGGGCAGATCATCATGAATCAGAGAATAAGTGTGGATATATTCAATGGCACAGGCGTAAGGTAAAGCCAGCTTCTCATCACCGCCGCAGAAGTCACAAGCAGCAAGTAATAAAACCGGCCGCAGCAGTTTGCCCCCGGCTTTCAAGCTGTAGGTCATGGATTCATATAACGTAATACTTTTATGGTCAACTTCCGGCAAAAAATAGAGGATATGTTCATCTACGAGCTCTTTGAATCCTAAATAATCCTTGTTATGCATCCTGTCAAATCTCCTTTGCGCATCTTTTTTTCAAATCGTTGAACGAACAGTTTTGGGTTTGTCATTCACTTGTCTTAGCCCGAAACCGTAGGTCGTTCAAAAAATTCAATTTTTTGTTTTGCATTATTTAATATCTCATTACAATAATTATAATATTCAATACCCTGCTCAAAGTTCTGCATGGCGGTTTCAAGTGTCGTGCCATCTTTTTTCAGAATTTCCGCAGACTTTTCCAGTCCGGCCAGTGCTTCCTCAAAACTTATTTTATTCTTTTGGTTTGTCATTTTCATTCCTCCTGACATCTGCAACCTCACAATCAACTTTTCCGTCTTTCATAACTGCGGTCAAATTCTCACCGATGGAAAACCGATCAACAGATCCTGCCATCCTGCCATTTGTGTCCAGAATTGCCGCATACCCTCTTTCCATGATGTTTCGAGGGTTCAACGCATCCAGACTTGCTTTGCTTTTTTCTAATCGGCCAGTCCAATCTCCAATCCGATTTTCAAGCGCGCTGGCCATCTCTTTGTGTAAGGTGTCAATTTTCATCGCATGATAAAATAATCGGTGATTCAGACTCACACTTAGTGTCTCAATACTGCAATTTGCTACCTGAAGTTCCATATATTTAATAAGGCGTCCCATGATGTGAATCAGGTTTTCCTTTTCATTTCTCACATATTCTTTCAAAGCGGCGATGTCCGGCGCCGCCAGTTGTGCCGCCGCGGTTGGTGTTTCCGCTCTTTTATCAGCTACAAAGTCAGAAATTGTAAAGTCTGTTTCATGGCCGACCGCAGAAATAATCGGTATCTTTGATGTAAAGATACTTCTAGCAACGATTTCTTCATTGAATGCCCAAAGTTCTTCCATAGAACCTCCGCCACGCCCCACGATGATGGTATCTACTTCTGGGAACATCCGGTTCACCTCATCAATGGCTTTTGAGATTTCAGCCGCTGCACCAGATCCTTGTACCAAACACGGATATACCAATACATCAACAATATTATTCCTGCTCTTAATAATTTTTATAATATCCCGCACAGCTGCACCTGTCTGTGAAGTAATCACGGCAACTTTTTGAGGAAAAAATGGGATTGCTTTTTTATATTTTTCATCAAACAAGCCTTCCCTGGAAAGCTTGTCTTTGAGCTTTTGAAATGCAACGGTTAAATTCCCCAAGCCTTCAATGGTAATTTCCTTTACATTAAGGGAATAGCTTCCGCCTCTTTCATAGAGATAAATATAACCACTTACAACAATTTCAATACCATCTGAAAGTTCATACCGAATATCCTTCAGATAATTAGAAGCCAAAAAACAATTGATTTTACTCGTCTCATCCTTCAAAGTAAAATATACATGCCCGGTACTGTGATGCTTCAAATTGGATATTTCACCGATGACAGAAACATTTCCTAAAAGCGGATCTGTTTGCAGTACTCTTTTAATATACCCGTTAAGCTGAGAAACTTTTACCGGTTTGATCGCCATAATTTTCTCCCTCCAAGGAACGAAATACCAACTGCATTATCCGAAGATAAAGCTGGATCACCAAATACAATTTGAATCAATTGGTTTGAACCATGTCCATCTGCAAAAGAGTAACCTGTAAAAAAATCTTCGATTTCGCTCCGAACAAATTGGCTTGCGCTTACACCTCCCGTAAACAGAACGTGTGAGCAGTTTGTCTCCCACACCGCTTTTTCGGTAAGCTGACAAAGGCATCTGCTCATATGATAAAACAGCTCGTAGATGATTTGCTCCCGACCCACACCTTTTTCCAGTTCACGCCGACATTGTGTTTCCATACCGGAAAGGTTGATTTGCAACCCATCAACTGGTATTTTTTTCAGTAACCGAGATGTTGTTTCCGTTTTGTTTTTTATTTGTGATAAAGCTTTCAGCTTGTCCCTTGTTTTTTCAGCAATTTGATCCATTTCTCTTCCGCATGGAAATTCCATGCCAAGGGCAACGCCAACTCTGTCAATCACTTGTCCAAAGGAAAGATCTTTACTTCCACCCAGGATTTGAATGGAATCGTCTCTTACGTGCAACAGCTCGCAAGTCCCTCCAGATAGATGATATGCCAGGTATTCCGATTCTTCCGAAAGATAACTGTTATGTTTCAC
The DNA here is from genome assembly GCA_963665645.2 of Anaerovoracaceae bacterium. Taxonomy (GTDB): domain Bacteria; phylum Bacillota; class Clostridia; order Peptostreptococcales; family Anaerovoracaceae; genus Anoxybacterium. Next base: position 177,069 of record CAXXQN010000011.1, read on the forward strand.
CGCCTCCAAATGTCCCTCCTGATGAGAGAATTGAAAGAATGGCACCCCTAGGCTGGCTGCCATAACTTTTGCATAATTGACACCGGCTTTAAAAACAGGCATATAAGAACCTTCTATCGGTCTTGGTCTTTCTGATGCTGCAATTGCTCCAATCCTGCTTTTATCTAATTGTTTGAAAACCTCGAGAATGAGTTCTGGAAGGTTTTCCATGTGCTGAAAAAGGGCGTGAGATTGCCGAAGCCCTCTTTCGCCCTGCTTGACAGTCAATAATTTACGTGTGTCATTTACAATTTTTCCATTGATATCAGTAAGTGCAAGGGATGTCGTATAGTTGCTGGTATCAATCCCGAGAACCCAGTCCTTATTCTGCATCTTTATTTCTTGCAACCTTGCCCAGAATACCGTTGATGAATTTCCCCGAATCATCGCCACCGAATTTTTTAGCTAGATCCACTGCTTCATTAATGGCTGCTGAATCCGGAATATCTTCCAAAAATGAAATTTCCGCAATAGCGAGTCTTAATATCGCCAGATCAACCTTGCCCATACGTTTGACCTTCCAATTTTCACTGAAAGCCCCCAGCTTCTCATCAATTCTCTGCAGGTTTCCAACCGTTACGTCACAAAGCTTATTAAAATATTCCAGCTGATTGGAATCCTTCAAATGTTCCTGAACAAATTTTTCTTTTATTTCTTTATCATAGTCATTTTGCACTTCCATTTGAAACAATAGCTGCATGAAAAGCTCCCTTGCCTCTGTTCTCCGCATGACTTCTAGTCCTCCTCATCTGTGAAATGTACTCCCTGAACATGTATGTTCACTGCTTTCACTACAGCTTCCGTCATGGCTTCCACTTCTTTTTTTACGTTTTCCTGAATATCCCAAGCTACTTCCGGGATTTTTATTCCGTATTCTACCACGATATATATGTCAATGCTGATTCCTTCATCACTTTGATTTACTTTAATTCCCTTATAAAGCGGCTCTTTCCCAAAAATATTTTTCGAAAAGTTATCATAAAAAACCCCACTTAATCCTGCAACACCTTGCGTTTTTAATGTGGCGTTCATGGTGCAGATTGCGATAACATCATCAGCTATCTTAAGGGTTCCCAATTTTTCATCTAATCCAGCACGCATTCATTTCACCTCTTACCATTCAGTCCGGTTCTTTCGAATCGTTGACAGAATTTAGGCTGGAAAAACACGAATCTGTACCTTTTTGCCCCAAGCTTGCTTGGCCCGCAAAACGGACAGCAGCGAGCAAAGCGAGTCGGAGGCGCAGCCGTTGATTCGTAGATTTTCGTCGTCTTAAATATTATATCAGAAATGAACCATAGATACAATTTTTATTTGGATTTCGGATTTCCATTCGTAAGCATAAACAAACCTCTGGAAAGTAATGTTTTTAATACTTGCTCTGGATCACAATTTGGCTCGCATCTCTGTCGGTCTCCCTCATAACGATATCACAAATCTTTGCTACGTCAGATTGGGTAATTTCCTGTTTGTTAACCGTAACATTGACCGAATTATCCGTCATTAAAACCAGTGCATCGGTAAAACCTTTTGCTTTTATTAAATTCTCAACTACTTTCTCCTTATTCATGTAATCTATTATTTTTAGTTTTTGTTCGGTGGCATTATTCTTTTCCGGGCCATCCTTTGTTTCTTCTATAACATCAGTCAACATTGAAATCACTTGATTTCGATCCATATTGATGGTAGCTCTCGACTCTTCAAAATAAGTATCAGCATTAGCAAGTTCTGCATAATTGTCAGAAGTAACAATCATGCTGCTATCGATTGCTTCTCCCGTTGCCGCTGCCGGATTGCCGGGTTTATTTCCATCTTCGGTCGTATCCGTCGCAGCACTTGGATTTGCTGCTTCATTTGGATCAACTGCAGCGCCACTGGTGCCCTGAACCCCTGTAAGATTCAAACTATCAACCAAAACATCCCCATCATGAAGATTCATCTGATTCATCTCATAATCCGTATATCCTGCAGATGCGGCAAGACCCTGATCATTGTTTAATTTGTTGTTTAAAACTCCTACACATACAATGAGTGCCAGCATACCGATTAGGATTATTTTTTTACGCTTTGTGAATTCCATTTCCATATCCCCCCTAAATCCCGATTTTGTTATTTCACACGTTATTCTGATTCGCTATTTTCATTATTTTTTTCAAAGACCACCACATTTGATGCAGATATGTCATATATCGTTGCTACTGCATTTATTATGTTACTCTTGATAAGAATGTCATCCGCTCCTTCCGACGCGATTATCACTCCTTCCACCTTCAAATTCTTGCTATTGCTTTCACCGCTGAAGACAGATACAGTCTCTTCAACGTTTTGATAAGTAATCATCACATCGGTATCTCCTACCCCTTTCATCTGGCTTAGAATATTTTCCAGCCTTTTTTCCTCTTCAGTAACCAAAGCGATCTCCTCTGTATATTCTGTCCCGCCGTCAATATCTACAATCTGCCTTCTTCCATCCTTGCTCTGCGTCAGCACATCAAAAAGCAGAAGTGCGATTACTGCAACAAAAAGTATTGTGAGTAATTTAATGAGCAAGTCCTTAACGTATTTATCATTTTTTAGTTTATCCCACATTCTTTATCCTCCTTATTAATATATAAATATAGTTATGTCCTTATTCCATTAAAATTGCCAATGGTGACAATATTATGGCCATAATGATCAACGAAAATATGAATTTCAGATAATTGCGCATATTTCCCGCCGGCAACAAGATTTCTACAAAGGTTATTGCTATAATAATAATAAAAATATTTTTCACCCATTCTTTTACTATTTCCAAAGACTTCCACCTCCAATGCCAATAATGATTGCTAAGAATATCATGAACATCATAGCGCATAAAAACAGAATAATTGCCAGAGTTATTACTGTATTTCCAACCTCATTCAGACAATCTGATATGGTTTTATTCCCAATCGGCTCGATCACTACAGAAGTCACCTTAAAAACTAGCGCAACTACCAGAATTTTAACCATTGGTATGATCAAAAGAGTTAGAATAATGAGCAAACCGAAAATTCCAATTCCATTTTTTATAATTGCGGTACAACTTATGATCAAATCGATAGAATCTGCAGCAAATCCTCCCACAATAGGAACGAAGTTGTCTACAGAATATCTTGCTGTTTTTGCGATCATTCCGTCTGCAGTTTTCGTAACGAGACCTTGTATAATCGTTAACCCCGAAAACAAAGTCGCAGCCAAGCCAATGCCGTATACCGCAAGTCCCCTGATCAGTAATGCCAGTTTTTTTACATAATCCCTTTCAGACAGGCTGTTAACCAAAATAAAAATACAAGACAGATATACAGCCGGTAATATAAACTTCTGAAGAATTGAATTAAATATAGTAATTGCAGCAATAATAAACGGATTTAAAATGCCGCCCGAAGAAAATCCTCCCATCGTAATCAGTAAAGGAACCAAAACCGGTAGCAGTGCCTGCATCGTAACGGTCATGGTTTCTACTGCATTACTACATATCTGGTAAATGTCCATAAAACTTTTCAGGCACAAAACTACAACACAGCAGCTGCATACGATGACACCGAGGTTTGAGACAGTATCCTTTGAAAACGAATTAGAAAAGTTCTTTAACAATCCCATAATGATACAGATCACAACCAGCTGCATGCCTAATACAATACTCCCATGGATTTCCTGCATAAAATGATTGCCGACGGCCGCTATAATATCATTAAGATCAAAGATAGGATCTCCCCGGATAATACTGCGTATGACTTCCCCCGGACTTGTATCTCCAAAGATGCTGCTGCTTCCGGTAAGATTGAACAGTTCTTCAATTTTCTCCATATTCATGGAAGCAAGCTGCTCATTTACAATACTTTCAACACTCAATCTTTTCACCTCCGCAGATCACTTTTCCACCGTGTATTTGTTGTTTTCCGTACTATATCAGGTCGGCAGCATCTTGTTGATCAATTCCATGACGGACATAATAACAGGAATCGCAAGATAAAATATCATAACCTTCCCGGCCAGCTCTACTTTACCAGCAATAGCGGATTCACCGGAATCCTTGCAGATTTGAGCAGTAAAATCTGCAATGTAGGCAACTGCCAGCACTTTTAATATGATCGGAAAAAAATTCTTTCCATAAGTAATCTGATTGTAAATATCGCTCAAAAATTCAAATACGGAAGTCAATTTGTAAAGTATCATGATAAAGATAACCAGAACCGTTGTAATAACGATATAAGTTGCAAACTCCGGTTTATAGCCCTTTATCATGGAAGCAACTACCACCCCGCAAAGACCAATGGCAGCAATTCGAAAAATATCCATGTCCATAAAATCACCCCATTTTATTAGCTCGCCTAATTTGCAAAGTAAATTGTTGGCAAACTTATGCACAAAATTCACAAATCCTTGATTTGTAGATTTTGACTGCCTTTTGTATATCGAAGTATATTTACAATTGAAATAAGGTTTTCACAGTGATAAAAAAATCATTGATCATTTGAACAATTAAGAGCAGTACAACAATAATCCCAGCCAGGGTTGTCATCATCGCCTGATCCTCTCTTCCGGCACGTATCAAAACTTGATTTAGCACAGCAACAATAATCCCAATAGCCGCGATTTTAAAGATCAGGTCTACATTGATGTCCATTCTAAATTCTCCTCTCTAGTTACTTGTAAAGATGCTTAATCTTAAAGTTATCATTACATTTTATTCTTTGGACAAGAATTTATGCCAATAAAAAAAGTGGCTTCGCCACTTCAAATAATCAGTATCTTTTGATACACTTTTTAAATATCATAAACATTATGATAGCTTTGTTGATACGCTTTCACCATTACTGAATAACACAGTCTGCATAAAACAATATCGCATGATGAATTATCAGTACTTCCATCATGCGATATTCTCTCAGTTCCGGATGCTATATTTTTACCGATCAAGCACCAAATGTCCTGAATAATTCGGCTGCTTTCCGTGTGTGCCAGGATGGGCTAAAATAAACAATTGCAACTTTCATACAAACCTCTCATTGTTTTTTATATGAAACCATCCGGGAAAGCCGGCTATTTTATTGGCCATATTTATCGGGATCGCTTGTTTATCAAGATCAGCCATGTCAATGTAATTTCTGATTTCTTCTCCGGATTTTATTTTACTTATCCAATTTGGTTCTGTCACAATCACCTGACCAATAGAAACCAAATCATATCCGACATCTGTCAAGGCATTCTCCGCATCTTCTTTGGTGCGAATACTTCCGACTCCGATGAATGGCTTTCTTCCACGAATTGTTTCAGCTAATAATTTTCCTATCACTCTTTTGTCATTTGGGTTTCTTATTGATGTGGCTCTGTAATGCATTAAAGACACATGCAGATAATCAATTGGTTGATCCGCCAATTTGTCTGCCAGATATAACGTATCCTCTAAAGTAATTCCTTGCCCTTCCGTTTCCTCGGGTGAAAATCGATAGCCAATGATAAATTCCTCATCACCGTATTCCGTTCTGGCTTTATTCGCTGCCTTTATGATTTCCAATGGCAAACGTATTCTATTCTCAATCGTTCCCCCCCACTCATCTGTTCGTTGATTAGACTCGGCGGAAAAGAACTGCTGAATCAGGAATTTATTGGCACCATGGATTTCAATACCGTCATAGCCTGCTTCCATTGCTCTTTTGGTTGTCTTATAAAAACCATCAATAAAATCCCAGATTTCTTCCTGGGTCATCTCTTGTGGTGTCTCCATTTCTGCTTCCATTTCAAAAACATTATAGTTCGATTTTATCGTTGAAGGCCCAACAATTTGTCCATTGCCAGGCAATGCCATTCTACCGCCATGAAATATCTGAAGAATAGCCTTCGCACCTTGTGATTTTATTGCATCTGCAAGCTTTTTTAAGGAAGGGATAAAATCGTCACTTCCGGCATAAAACTCATTCTCAAACGCCTGCCCATTCGGCTGAAAAAATGTACACCCTGTAATAACCATACCTGCTTCCTTCGACCTGGCTGTATAATAATCTGCTTCTGCATCCGAAATCGTCAAATTATCATTTGCAGCCCACGTTGTTAAAGGCGCTAAAACAATTTTATTCCTTAGCTTTACATTTCTTTTCAGTGTAAATTCTTGAAACATTTTGATATTCTCCTTTTTTGTAGTATTATCTGATTCTATAAATACAACGTATTAATTATTTTGATATTGTGTCTTTATCATGGATGAAAAGATTCCTTTTTTTCTTTTAATTCTAAAGGCGTACCGGTTTCTGCAATCGCGCCATCTTTCATAGCCACATATATGGCATCAACCTTTTTAAGACAAATATTTTTTCTCTTTTGACATGCTGTTTTTCCTCCTTCTTCTAAGTAAAAATAATTTACCCAAATATTATTTAAATGAAATTTGGTTAGTTATGTCTAACTAAAAATAAAAAAATATTCCTCTATCCGGTCGTCGCTCAATTTGCAAATAAATTGTTCTTAACGGTATCTTTCTCATTATAATTGATGGTAATATAGATTTTCAATACCAGAATGAACAAAAACTGCCATTTGTTCAGCATAGTCATCTACTTCTCTTTTTTTCGGTTCATGTAAAACAATTTCCTCTAAAAAACTAACATAAATAGTAGCAAGGGTATGAACAAACATTTCATTCATTACACCTTTACCGCATGACTCTGTCTTTGTATAAAATGAAAGGAATTTATTAAAGCTTTGCGTGTAAAGCTGGATTATTCTTTCCTTATAGTTCTGCAGGCTTGATCCTGCTGAACAAAACAAAAGCAATTTGAAACTTTCATTGTGCGCAAGAACTGCGTATGCACAGCTTCTAAAGCTTTGAATGGTCACTTCATATGAGTCAAACGAGGCATTCTTCGTTTTAGAAGCACAGTGACATTTATCCTGTTGAAATTCACTCTCTATAAAACTGATTGCCGGAGTGGTAAGCTCACAAAACAAAGCATTCTTATTTTCAAAATAAGAATAGACCGCCCCTTTTGTTAATCCCTCTTTTTCTGCAATTACACGAAGTGAAGCTTCTGCATAACCATGTTCAAGGAACTCTCTACGTGCAGAACTTATAAGCCTTTCTTTAATATCTTCTTTTTTTACTTGCATTCTCCCCTCCTTATAGCCAGCCAATAAATTCCGTTGGTATTTATTATAAACCTAAATTCGTACTTTATCAACTAAAAATTTATAGAAATCAGGGTCAACTAAAATAATCATTTCGTTGACCCCAATCAATTTTTTACTGATTTCCGTTTTCTTATTTCATAGCAAATTGAATCATATAATTATGTCCAAGATCAACATAATTTAACTTTTTAAAACCGTACTGCGTTATTTCAGCTTCCAATTCTTCCTGCGAAATGCGTAAATGCATCGGCGGCCCAAAAGGACGGTCTTCTTTTTTACATTCTATAATTACCAAACGTCCCTCCGATTTTAAAACACGATGGATTTCATTGAACAACTGTTCCCCCCATTGATCTAAATTCAGTGTATGAAGCACCGTTGCTATAAAACAAACGTCAATACAATTATCTTCTACCAACAATGGCTTGCTGATATCTGAAACCTTTGTCCGGATATTCCGTAAACCTAAAGAAACCGCCTCTTCTGCAAGGCCATCAAGCAAAGCTTCCCATACGTCCAACGCAAATACCACACCGGAATTTCCAACGATTTTTGCTGCATGGACGGAGTAATCCCCTGCCCCGCAGCCAAGGTCCAGGAAGGAATCCCCCTCTTTAAGTTTTAACTCATGAAAAATAAGTTCCGGATCATGCATCGAATAACTGCTGGGGCCTCTTCTTTGATGTTGACTTCTCTCATTGCATCCGGAGTAATGTTGGCTGTTACACCTTTGTTTACAACTCATTGTATTAATTCCTTTCTACTTAAACTTTAAAGATAATACATAAAAGATTCAATCTTCGTTTCATCATTTTCATTTTTATTTCCGTCAAAGGTCAGATTAAGGATTGGTTTTTGAGCATCATTTTTAAAACCTTTATGCAGGACACCCAGTACAATCCCGGTATTTTCATACATGGATACTGCCGTAATTATTCCGTCAATGCCTTTCAGATCACCTAGTAATTTGGCTTCTCTGTATCTGACGTTTGCACCCGAATAGTACCCCATGGTTTGATCTGCTGTTGCAACAAGGCGATTCAGGTCTTTTTCAAACGGACTGTAATCGGATAATCTCCGGGATATCGTATCGATATGACGTTTGAATTCATCAAGCCTTGACTGGATGATCGGTGTATTCTCATTTCGGTTTTGGTCAGAAAAGTCCCTCCACAGCATCCACATTGTTTCGCTAAACGGGCTGTAAACAACCCGATGACCTTTCTCTTCAATATTGCGGAAAGTGAAACCGTTTAAAAAATCATTGTAAAGGATCATTGCTTCTCCTGCCACCAGAACACTTTTTTTGAATTTAACAGATTTTAATTCTTCATGAATTTCTCTCGCTATTTCTTCTAAATGATCCGGATCAAAACGGTTGTCTCGGATTAATGCAAGGATCTCAGACAAATGCTTCTCGCGGTGGTTCTTATACGAGACCCTGACAATATCCCCTGCCAGCAAGCCGAAACAGATTGCCTTGACAACTTCTTCCTCCTGATACAAGGCATCCTCTATAAAAGGCGAAACAACATCCGCATTTTGAAAGCCTTCTTCATCCAATTTCGTCCTTAACAGCCGGCTGTACTGCCCATATGTTTCCGTACCTTCATTTTGCGGAATAAAAAAGGCTGTGTGCTCACTTTTAACCTTTCCAATTCGATAGAGCTCCTTAAAAACATCTCCCAGCAGAGCGGTCAGCGAAAAATACTCTTCTGTGATGGTGAATTTCCGCCCTGCATCCACAGAAGCCCTATTTGTACCAGGCAAAACCCGGGCATTGATTCCTTTATGAATCAATATCTGTTGGAAAATCTCAGAATAAGGATATATATAAGGTAAATACAGCACAGTATTACTGCTTAATTCGCTAATCCGACTCTTTATATTTGCCTCTTTATGCAGGATATTGTTTGAATAGCTCTTGATGTTACCCAATGCTTTTACCTCTGTATTTTTCAGGCTGTTAATGAATGCCTCCACTCTGGTAATCACACCGACTCCGGAGGAATGCTCGTCAACCTCAATATGCAAATAGGGTTTCCCTTTCATTTCTTCCCTAAAGTAATGGGATATCACTGAGTCGGGACCGCAGCCATGATGAGTCAGCAATATCGCATACAAATTAGGGTGCCGCCTGACAATCTGTGCCGGTTTCAATAAAAACGGTACACCGTTCTCCCAGATTAATAGGTTTCTCGCTGTCAATCGCAATATTACCGAAGCCTTCAATAGGGATGTTGAATTTTTTTGCCTGTTCTTCAATAAAGGAACCTGTCCCGGCCGCACATATTTTGTTCATTTGAAAATCCGTTACGACTCCGCCTTCAAGACTGATGTATTTGGAATCCTGTCCGCCGATTTCAAATATGGTATCCACACCATTGTCGATCGCCGCAGCCGCTTTCGCCTGAGCTGTAATCTCATCTTTGATGACATCAGCACCAATCAATTCACCGATCAGATACCTGCCGGAGCCGGTTGTGCCTGTACCGATTACACGAATCCTGTCTCCAAGCCCTTCCTTCAATTCTTTCAGGCCTGTACGTACTGCCTCAACAGGATTTCCTAAAGTTCTCAGATACTGATAGGAAATGATTTCATTTCTTTCGTCAATAAGCACCAGATTTGTGCTGGTGGACCCTACATCAATCCCAAGATAACAGTCTATTCTGCCTTTCCCCTTCTCAACAGTTTTACAAAAATGCTTGTCCAAACTGTCTCCTGCTCCATAGGCCTCCAATGCAGGCAATTCCATCTTATTATCATCTCTTCCGTAGTTTTCTGCCATCTGCTCTATGCAGTTCAACAGTTTTTTCAAATCAATTCGGTAATTGTCATTCACGGCGATCACAGCAGATCCAAGAGCTCCGATATTACTGAAGTATTCCGGTATGATAAAATCCCCGTCTTCCAGATTCAGTACATCTTTTAATGCTTTAATACTGTATGGTTCGATAGACAGTCGCCAAGCCGATTTGGGGATTGGTCTGCTTCGCCTTATCGAATACTTCTTCTGTGCCTTACCTCCTGAATATGATCAATATCCGGATTTTCCTGTTATCCTAGGGAAATCAATGATATTACGGTGATGAAAATCATTTTCATTTACATTTCGTTTTGATTGTATTATAATTCGACTTACAATTCAGTATCTCACGATACACTTTAGATTTTTTGAAAGGAAACGATTTTATGCACCGTCTCTTATCGACACTCCAAAAATGCAGTTTGTTCAATCATAAATCATCGGAAGAAATAGAACGCCTGCTCTCAAATATCAATTATAAAATTGAAACTTTTTCTAAAAATGAAATTGTATTTTCTCCGTTACAAACGGCTGACAGAATGGGAATTCTATTATCCGGAACGGTTGATGTTCAAAAGCTCTTTCCTGCAGGAAAAGTTGTAATTATCGAAAGAAAAAAAAGTCCTGATCTGATTGCCGAATCCTCAATATTTTCTACATTGGGTTTTTATCCGGACACAATTTCCGTATGCAAACCGTGCAAAATAATGTTTCTGCAAAAAACTGAACTTCTTGATTTATTTAAGTCAGATCAACCTTTTATGTTAAATTTCTTAGAATTGGTATCAGATTCCACTCTGATCTTAAAGCATAAAATCGGCATTCTATCTCTTGACTCGATCCAAGAAAAAATAGCAGGGTTTTTAGTACATTATAGAGACCATAGTCATCAGACTAACTATTCTGGAACAATAACGCTGCCCTTTTCAAAAAAAGCCTGGGCTGAATATATGAATGTTTCAAGAACTTCACTTTCCAGAGAACTAAGAAAGCTCGAAACTGAAGGAATTATAACCTTTGAGAAAAGAGTCATAAAAGTAAAAAGTTGGGTGCGGCTAGAGAAAATCCTTTCGTTATAACGCATCCGTGGAAAATTTTCGACTGTAGAAAACTTTTTTACCTCTGTGCGTTTCAACGTCCCTTTCAGGGACTCCGACTCGCTTTGCTCACTGCTGTCCGTTTTGCCTAGCCAAGCATAGCTTGGGGCAAAAAGGCAACGAGGCGGGGCGGACATCACCGCCTCATTATAAAATCTCGCATCCCGCCGCTCATCATACGAAAAAGTCCGGAAATCACAACGTTTGTTGTCTTTTCCGGACTTTTTTCGCGATGTTTCAAATATAGATTAAAATAGTCCCTGACCCTTACCTCAAAATACTTAGGAGGTTAGCAATTACAATATCTCTTTCAAATTGTAGACCTCTTTCTGCGCTTCGCTCTTATTAAATATCGCATACCTGAAAAATGCAAAGCCGTCAACAGCTCCTGTCGCTCTGGCCGACAACACCTGTCTTGCAATGATATCATCATAACGCAGCCATTCGGAAACCGAGTTATTGTCAGATACATTGCTGCCTGCGTTAGCCATATTCAAACCGATATATAGTTTCACATTTTCCATTGATGCAAGGCTGATCCAGGTCTTTAAATTATTCTCGTATGCATACGCTGCGATGTTTCCAGAAGAATCTCTTCGTTCAAAGCCCCAGTAAAGCTGCGGCATAATGTAATCCACGTACCCTGAATTGGACAGCCAGGTATCAATATCTACAAAGTTTGCATCATTCCTGCGTAGATTGTCTACATTTCCCGCAGGGCTGATCCCAAATTCTACATCTGAATTGATTTCCTTTACTGATGCAGAGATTTCCTTAATCAGCATATTGACATTGTTTCGGCGCCAGTCTGCGATGCTCATGGTACTTCCTGAAGCATCATATTCCGGTTTGTCAAAATACAAAGAAGAATCACTGTCATTCACGGAAGGATAAAAATAATCATCGAAATGGATACCGTCCACATCATAAGTTGATACGATTTCCTTAATTCCATCTACCACCATCTGTCTTACCTGGGGAACGGACGGGTTCAAGTAATATTCCCCTTTATGTAAAAGTGCCCATCTGTCATTGGTCATGTCATAGTCTGTAAGCCAAACCTTCACCGGATTGCTTGCTGACACTTGATTCCAATAGTTTCCGTATCCTGTTACTCTATAGGGATTCAGCCATGCATGAAATTCAAGTCTTCTGCTGTGGGCTGCCGAAATCATGTACTCCAGAGGATCATAACCCGGATCTACGCTTTGTGTTCCGCTTGCAAAAGAAGACCACGGATAATACGAAGACGGATACATTGCATCGCAGTGGGAACGAACGTGAACAATCACAGCATTCATCCCCAAATTCACGCATTGATCAAACATTTTATCCACAGCTGCCTTGAATCCGGCTTCGTCTTTTGGCATTTCCATATACTCAAGGTATGAAATCCACATCGCATCCAGTTCACCACTTCGTGCTATGCTACCACCTCGAGATTCCTCTGCCGCGCTTATCGCAGCATTTCCATCCGTTCTTACAACAACAGTTCTGTCCTTATCATCCCAAGAAACACCTGCTCCAAAGGCCTCAAGCACGGATCTGATCGGCAAATACGTTCGTTCCTCCCTGATCACTGCCGCTGTATCATTTGTCACTGGTATACCATTTACAACAATAAAGGTCTTTCCGATCGGCACCTGTACCTTAGTTTCATCTTTGATCACATTGGCAGTACTGGTACCTTCGTCCCAGGAAACCGTAGCCCCAAATGATTCCATAACACCGCGAAGCGGCACCAAGGTCCTATCATTTGGATCAATAAACGGTTCTCCATAATCACTTTGGAACGCTACAGCTTCTCCGTCAATCACAACTCCTATGTCTGATTCCGCCATTGCTGACACCTTTCCCCATGGTGCAAAAAAAACTGCTGCAATCACCAGCACAACGACAATACCGAATGATATTTTTGCATCAATTCCAAGACTCTTTTTCTTATTCATTATCCCATACCTCACTACATTTGTTGCTGAATCTTTTATAAATACTCTTTCATTATAAGGTACAATATGCCAAACTTCAATTATTTGTCTAATCTTGTCATATTTTTATTATCGACATCTATTATGTTGTCTATTGAGGGTTGACTCCAACAATACACGGCGATACTTCTTTCAATTTTAGTCCTCCAGCATTTCCTTCCATGTTGTAAAAGCATTTTTATTCTTTGTTACATTGACAAAAGATAGTTTTTCGAATTTCGACATCTGTTTCTTTAGTTTGCTGGCCATTTTAAGAACATCCCCATTCTTCGTGGTGCTGGAACCTTTTATTATTTCGTATAGGGCCTCATCATTTATAAAGATTTGGATTTCTTTCTCCTTATCGTTTTCAAGCTCCGCTAACAATGTAAGCACTGACATTGGCCCTACAACAGCCGGTTTCATATATTCTAAAAAAACAGATTTCCTTTTCATAGGCACATCATCCTGAAACAGGCGGTATCTTACTTCGATGTCTTCTCCCTCATATGCGATTGGAAATGCGGTTAAATATGCTTTTATCATATTAATTTCTCCTTGTATAATAACTTTTAGTTATATATTTGTTCTTTGATAATTAAATCATTACTACCTCAATCGGCTTAATAAAACCCATGATATAATTGCCCTGGTGTCAATCAGGTAATAGTTCTTTTTTCTCCTGTTGAGCCCGTTCTGGCTGCTTCAAAAATAGTCTGTTCCCCTGAACTGGAAGTTAGCTTCAAACCAACTGGCTGTTTGCTTAAGTACATGGACTCCCACCTGGCAGTGTGGTTCGCATCAGTCCATCTTAAGCCGGATTCTTATATGCAAGGGTGTCGATGCTCCAGTGTCATGGGTTTTGCCAAGCCGATTGACCATCAAATCTATTACGAAAGGAGGGATATCATGAACCCACTTTACGTCGGTATTGATGTCAGCAGTAAATCCAATGTTTTCTACTTCATGAAGCCTGACGGCTCCAAACATAGCAACTTTGCTGTCAATAACTCCCTGGATGGTGCCAGACAATTATCTAAGCGCATTGTATCTGCAATCACTTCCCAGGCCCTTACTGACCTCATCGTTGGGCTGAAAGCGACTTCCGTCTATGGGGACAATCTCGTCTGCTTCCTTCGAGAAGATGGCTCTCTTGCCAGATACAACTGTAAAATCCACGTTCTTAATCCGAAACAGGTGAAGAAGTTCAAGGATTCTTATCCTGACCTGCCTAAGACTGATTATGTGGACTCCTACATCATTGCAGATGCCCTGCGCTTTGGAAGAATCAACAACGAGGTCTATTTGGACGATTACCGCTGTAAGGCTTTGCAAAACCTTACGCGGGCCCGTTTCTTCGCTGTAAAGAACCTCACCAGGGAAAAGCAGCGATTCCTCAATTACTTATTCATGAAGTACTCTTCTTTGGCACAGGACAAGGTGTTTTCCAACACCTTCGGCGCTGCTGCCTTAGCTGTCTATCAGGAGTTTGACTCCCCAGATCAGCTGGCATATATGGACTTACATGAGCTGACCGACTTTATCAAAGAAAAAGGTAAGAACCGTTTCCCTGATCCCGATGCGATAGCCAAAGCCATTCAGAAAGCTGCCCGCAATTCTTACCGCCTGCCTAAAACGGTAAATGACTCTGTTAACCAGGTGCTTTCTTTATCCATAAGCTCTATGAAAGCCTTGGAGTTTCAGATAAAAGAGTTTGATAAAGCCATCGCTGCACAGCTTGTGCTGATTCCTAACACCTTGCAGTCTGTCAAAGGAATCGGCCCAGTATATGCTGCCGGTATTATTGCCGAGATCGGAGAAATCAATCGTTTCCCCAATCAGGCTGCACTGGCGAAATATGCTGGTCTTGCGTGGAACAAGCATCAGTCCGGTGTTTTTGAGGCTCAGAACACACGTCTCATTAAATCCGGCAACCGATTTTTAAAGTATTACTTGAGTGAAGCTGCCTTGTCTCTTGTGAGATGCGACGCAGAGTACAGCCGCTTCTACCACGTGTTTTTTCTTTTCATGACGTTTAGTAAAAAATATATCATTTTTTACCTATCTTCTTCTTGACATAACACCGCTGGACTATATATTCATAATTTCTTCCCTTGGATTGTATCATATTGCTGCTTTAAAATAATAGTTTTTGTTGGAAATATTCAGTCGTTACATAAACGATTCACTCTTCATCCTCTTTTTATTTTTATACATTTTCGCATCTGCATCAGTAATAATGGAATGGATATTTTTAATATTTTTAATATCTTTGTTATCTTTATCATTCATTGAAACAAGACCCATGGCGACATCTATCTTTATTTTATGTTGACTGTTATATTGGCAGATTTCCCGCTTTAGATTACGGATTTCATTTTTCACTTCGTCCCGCGGGATTCCAATCAGAAAGAGAATAAATTCGTCTCCTCCGATTCTGTAGATATCCTCTAAATTTGCAAAAGACTTCTTTAGTATATTTGAAAAAGCAATTAGTAATTCATCCCCTGCATTATGTCCATAGAAATCATTAATTTCTTTTAAATTATTTAAATCCATTGAAAGGCATGACAAGCTGCCGTTACTCTTGCAAATATTATTTAGAACTTCTTTTTTTTCTTCAAAAGCGGTTCTGTTTTTTAAATTTGTCATGGTATCCGTGTACGCCATCTTATGATATACTTCCTTCAGCTCAAGCTGACTTTTCTGAAGTTCGATTTCTTTTTCAAGCAGTGCTCTTTCATTTTGTTCATTATAAATACGGATCCCTTTCATCACGGTCTGATAAATTACAATATATACAACGATAAGAATAAAGCAAAATAAAATAGCAACCGGTAAGTATTCCCTTCTATCTATCATTGGACTAGGGTAAGAAATAATCATATATAGCATAACATAATACAAAACAGAGGCAACTGCCAGGCTTCTCCATCCGCTGGTCAGCGTTCTCTGAATTTGAAGATAACGATCTCTGTACTTCAGGATTGCAAATATCACAACTGAAAACCCTATTGTCATCGTTACTAATATAATAGTTGAATTGTCATTAAACGGCATAGCGATAACTCGTGAAACGATAATAATAATAAATCCCATAAGGTCAACGGTACAAAAAGTAAAAATAAACCTGCTGTCTTTTGCTTTGGCCAGCATCAGGCAAAATATAAATGACGGGATTGTCAAAGATACAGCGGCAGCTGCCCCCTCATCCATCCCTCTGGATAGTAACATCAAATATACTGAAAAAATCAGAATAACGAAGAGAAACGAGGAAATAATCGTTACTTTTTTTGAATATCTTAGTTCAATTAATAAAAGAAACACAATTCCAATGAATATACATGAAATAAAGTCACTCATCTCGATAACGGATATCATACAGCCTTTCCTCCACTTTTCAGGGCAAAATCCATATGTCTATTTTACCATTTTTTTGATTACAGCGGACTTTTTATTTTTCTCTTGGAATTTTTCTCTTGGAAAAGATGTACAATTATTTCGGAACAGTCAGTACCGAATCAATAAGATTTTGCGTTTGATGATGACACGGAGATCTCAGTACCTTCATTGTGTCTCCTATTTCTACAATTTCGCCTTTATGCATAACGGCAATCCGGTCACATAGTACGGACGCAAGAGGAAGGTCATGAGTAATAAAGATCATTGTCATATTCTTATCTTTTTTTAGCTTTTTTAATAGATCCACAATTTGTGCCTGTACAAGCACATCAAGTGCACTTGTAACTTCATCACAAATAATGAGTTTAGGATCACAAATAATAGCTCGTGCTATGGCTGCTCTTTGGCATTCACCTCCGCTGAGTTCTGAAGTTTTTATATTTTCATATGAGGTTTTAAGCCCCACGTAATCAAAGGTCTGAAGTGCCTTTTCCCGCAAGACATTTTTATTCCAAATTCGATAGGACTGTGCACCTTGCATAATTCCATTTAAAACAGTATCACGAGGGTCAAAGGAATCCTGCGGATTTTGAAAGATCATCTGCAAATTCCTTCCTACCGGCTTTAAATATTTCCCCCTGGTTATTTCATCACCATCAAATAGAATGGTGCCTGCGTCTTCTTTTGTCAGCCTTGCAAGGATATTGGCAGTCGTACTTTTTCCGCAGCCGCTTTCACCGACAATACCAATACACTCTCCTTGTTTTACACAAAAACTTACATTGTTAACAGCCACAATTTTTTTTCTTTGCTTTTTAAAACTTTTTTTAAGATTCCTTATCTCAAGAATTGTCACTGTACCATCCCTACGCTTTCCTTTATATGCAAGCATCTCACCCGGTGAGATGCACTAACATACCTGTCCTGCGGTTCACGATATTTACACTGCTCCATAACGACAGGACAGCGTTCTGCAAATGAACATCCTGTCATTTCTTTTTTAAACACCGGAGGAATCCCGGGAAGTCCCGCTGAAATATGTCCGCTCATATTTGGTATAGCGCAAATAAGTGCTTTGGTGTATGGATGCAGAGGATTTTCAAAGATCTCTGCTGTTTTTCCGTATTCTACAATTGTCCCGCCATACATGATTGCGATGGAATCTGATAACTGAGATACTACTCCCAAATTATGGGATACAACGATAAGAGAAACATGAAAAGTTTCCTTTAGCATTTTCAGCTGTTTTACGACTTGCAGCTGTGTAATAACATCAAGGGCGCTTGTCAGTTCATCGCCCAGGATCAACTTTGGTTGATTGATCATAGCCACAGCGATTGAAACCCTTTGACACATTCCTCCGCTTAGTTCAAAAGGATAAGACTGAAGAATCCGCTTGGGATTATCCAGTAAAAGCTCTTCCATAAGCTGCAAAGCTTTTTCATCTGTCTTTGCCCTTTTCACACCAAAACGATGCATCCTCACCGTTTCGTAAAACAGGGAAGATATCGTCTTTGTTGAATCCATAGAAAGGAATGCATTCTGCGGAATCATAGAGATATCAGCACCTCTGAGCTTTCTTAAATTTTCCTCAGGCAACTGTGTGATATCCTCTCCCAAAAGAGATATACTTCCCTTAATGGACGTTTTTTCATTTTTTAACATCAGGAAAGAACGCAGCATTGTAGATTTTCCGCAGCCGCTTTCACCGACGACCCCAAGAAACTCTCCTTTTCCAAGCGTAAAGCTAACATCCCTGACAATTGGAATGTCATCATAGGAAACAAATAAATTTTCAACAGTTAAAAAATCACTTAACGTAAGCACAAAACATCCCTTTCCAGTCGATATTTTAAATTTCACAATTTATTTCTAGGTTCAGGTTTTACATTTTTACTTCCTATACCTCATTTTTACTTCATATTTCATATTATCAGATTCATTTCATGTTCTATAACCTATACTTTATCGATCAAGATATACATTCGCATCCAAAAGGTAATACTCGGACGGATTTGTGTGAAGGCCTTTTAAAGAAGAACTCATAACGTAAAAATACTTTGAATGACCGATCACG
Organism: Anaerovoracaceae bacterium; assembly: GCA_963665645.2. Classification (GTDB taxonomy): domain Bacteria; phylum Bacillota; class Clostridia; order Peptostreptococcales; family Anaerovoracaceae; genus Anoxybacterium. The sequence goes on from CAXXQN010000011.1 coordinate 195,609, forward strand.
ATAAATCCTGCATCATCAATAATACGCTGCTGTACTTCTTTTGCAAGCTCCGTTCTTCGATTGCTGTCAAATTCTTCATCGAGCTCATTGATGAGCTTATCAACCTCTAGATTGGAATATCCGCCATAATTGCTGCTTCCTCCTGTACGAAACGCAATGTCAGCAAAATACTGGGGATCTCCCGTAGGTACCATGGTAAAGCTTACAAGCATCAGATCAAAATCTTTGCTTTTTTGCTGTTCTGAAACAGATTCATATACTTCTGCCGAAATATCAATCCCTATTTTTTTTGCAGATGCAGCCATTTCATTACAGAAATTCGCAAGTTCTGCCTTTGTACTATATGTAAGTAATCTGAGAGATATATTTTTACCGTTTATTTCCCTGATACCGTCACCGTCCGTATCAATCATTCCTGCTTGATCCAGCAGTTCATTTGCACCGTCCATATCATAGTGATATCCGGTTGCACCGCCAAAGTCCATAAAATCCGGATAAAGACCTGTTGCTGGAACCGATGCACCCTTGTTAATAATATTTGCATAGCTTTCTTTGTCAATACACATACTGATTGCTTGCCTTACCGTAAGTTCCTGTAAAAATTGATTGGAAAAATTAATAAATAGAACTTGTCCTCTTGAACCCGAAACACCATCCACATGATAAAGAGATGGATCTGAAAAAAGTTCCAGGCTTGTTGACGGCATACTTACCGAAACATCACTCTCACCGTTTTGCTGAGCAAGGGAAAGTGTACTTGTATCCCCAATTATATTAATTACAGCCCCATCAAGCTTTGGCGTTCCACCCCAATAATCATCATAACGCTTCACTTCCGCTCTGTTTTTCACTTCATAACTTACCGCTTCAAAAGGTCCTGTACCTACAGGATTCGTTACCGGGTCTGCCTCTGCTGTTACATCAATGATTCCGGTAAGCGGTTCACAAAGACTGTTTTTAAATGCAGGAACAACTTTTGAAGTCTTTACGGTAAGGGTCTGTCCATCTGCTTCCATGCTGTCAATATAAAGTAATTCCCCAAAGCGGGCATTGATCCCGTCCGTTCTCTCCCAACAAAGCTTGACGCTGTCCGCAGTAAATTTATTTCCATTTTGAAATTTTATATCGTCACGTAGAGTAATGATCCATGTGGTATCATCCTGCATTTCACAGGATTCTGCCAGGAATGGCTGTGGAGTTAAATGATCATCAAGCTTAAACAGCGTTTCCGTTATCCCCCATCGTGATGTATACCAGCTGTCCCAGCTCTGAGCAAGATCAAGGCTTGTAGGGCATTGTGTGTCAGCAACAACAGCAATATTACCTGAGCTTTTACCTTCAGCATCCAAATCGTCTGTTGTCTTATTGTTTGCACACCCGCCAAATAAGGATATGCACATGAAAGCAAGTACCATAATAGATATTAATTTTTTCTTCATTCTTTTTCCTCCAACTATTGTGTTATAAATCTATCCTGTCACGGAGCTTTTCTCCGAACAGATTAAAAATAGCAGCCGTAATGAAAATTGCAACTCCAGGAATAATAATAAGCCTTACATCCGTCTGAAGATAGTTGCGTCCTACGTTTATCATGGCCCCCCATTCAGCCATAGGATCTTTTACCCCGACGCCCAGATAGGACAAAGCTGCAATCTCCATGATGATAGAAGCAATTCCAAGGCTTGCATTAACGATAAGCGGATAAATAATATTTGGAATGATCCTCCCGCAAATAACTTTTAAATGAGACTCCCCGCATATTCTTGCCGCTTTAATATAATTATGCTGTTTCACTGTAAAGGAAAAGCTTCTGGCCATTCTTGCATATTCAACCCATTCAACCATACACAGAGCCAGTATTGTGTACTGTATTCCAATTCCCAAAAGACCTGCGATAGCAATAGCAAGTATAATTTTAGGAAACGCCTGCATGATCGTTATAAGCTGATTCAATACCACATCAATCATCCCGCCAAAGTAGCCTGAGGCCACTCCTATAAAAACACCTGTCGTAAAAACAATTGAAGTAATAACAAGACTTGCAAAAATAGATGTTCTTGCACCATAGATAATCCTTGAAAGCATGCATCTGCCTAATGAATCCGTTCCCAATGGATACTGCCAGCTTGGTGCTGCTTGTGCAATCATAAGGTTTGTTTCGTATGGATCATTTGGTGCAATCAATGGTGCAAACAAAGCAATCAGCAGCAGCAAAGCCACAAATGCCGTTACCGTATAAAAAACATAGTCTCCGGATTTTAAATGCGTTCTTTTCATTATCTCCCCTCTATCGCTATGCACGATCGTATTTTATTCTTGGATCAATCAGTGCCGCGAGTGTATCTACTGCCAAATTGACCAGAAGGTAAATGAATGCACACCATAGGACAAACCCCTGAATCATATTGTAATCAAGCCTTGCCACCGAGCTTACCGCAAGTCTACCTAGACCATTCACAGAAAAAATACCTTCTATGACGGTTGAACCACCAAGAAAAATACCTATGTAAATACTGATGCATGTTAAGATAGGCGCCGCGCTATTCTTTAGTACATGAGAAAACAAAATCGTTCTTCTTTTCACTCCCCTTGTAACAGCACCTTCAACATACGGTTTGTCCAGCTCCTCCAGGATAATTGCACGAATCTGACGTGTCATTTTAGACGTACATTGTATCACTAGAACTGCAATCGGAAGGAATAATCCCCCGATGCCATCCGAAGCAATTACAGGCATAGCCTTGAGCTTCATGCAAAAATACCATAATAACAGCAAGGACAGAACAAAGGATGGAACCGAAATACCTATGAAAGAAAAAATCCTGATAAAATTATCGATCAGCCGATCCTTGTATACAGCACAATAGATTCCCAAAGGTACAGCAAACAGTACCGTAATAAATAAAGAACAAAAGGTCATCGTTACAGTTGGCGACATATGTTCCCGCAGTTCTGTGAGTACGGGACGTTTGGTTGTATAAGAAATTCCAAAATCCCCATGGGCTATATTGATAAGCCAATTTCCATACTGAATAAGAAACGGCTTATCCAGTCCCATAATATGTTCCTGCTCTGCAATTGCTTCCTCCGAAAGGATTCCTACATTTCCATCAGATCCTGCAAGCCAAAGCTCTGCAGGATTACGTGGAGATAAATATAATATTGAAAATGTAAGAACAGTTATTCCCACAAGCACGACGGCAAATTGTAAAATCTGAGCTATAATTTTCTTTAAAACAGCCTTTGTACGGTGCATTTAATTGTTCCTCTTTACAGCGACTAAAAACTCGGGGAAAAGCTCATATTGCATCTGCTCTCTGTCGTTATATACATAAGAATTAATATTTTTAGAAATAGAAAAGCCATAATTTTTTTGCATACTCCAAAACTTTTCATCCCATACAGGCCGGGCGTTATATGTCATTGGAAGATCAATTGCCAGGTTTTCAAGTTGATCTGCTTTGCTATAGATAAATCCTCCGCTATGCATAATTTGCTTTCTTTTTTGCTCCCAAATTGCTCGACTTTCATGATCACGGAGATAATAATACCATTCCGCATCAAAATAGAGCATTGTACCATCTCTTCTTAGCTTGCTTGCCCAATTGCAAAGCTGTTTTTCCGGTTCTGTAAGTGTCCATGTAACATCTCTTGATAGGATAAGATCAAAGCTTTCATCATCAAAGGGAAGCAAATGATCAACTTGAAGAAAATTGATCAAAACACCTGCTGCTTCCGCATTTTGGCGTGCTTTATCCAGCATATTTTCATTCATATCAACAGCAACCACATCATGCCCGCGTAACGCAGCAAGGATTGCAAAAAAGCCTGGTCCGGTACCTATATCAAGAATACGAAGCGGTTTGTCTTCATTCATTTGGCTAAAAATAAGATTTTCCCAGGCAGAACATTTTTCACTGTAAAGCTGTGCTAAATTTTGCCTGCTATAGCTGTAGGAACGCTCGCCCCAGTAATGATTCATTTTGCACTCTAAAAATGAAAAATGATTAACTTCTTCAAAATCCGTAAAAGATTGCGTTCTTTGTTCTCTTTTCGCTCCTATAACTGGCATAATTCTCCTTCTCCTCAAATTCCCACTCTATCAACTATAGCGATATAATTAACTAATTTTATAATAAGAAACATAAAAGGCCGCCAAAACGATTTCAAAACGTTTTAAACGACCTTCTGATCACAAATTAAGATAAAAATAAAAACTTAATTCTTCGTGCAACTTCTGTTGCTAAGGATATACTTCTGTACATCCCTAGCTATTATAAATTATAATAGCTAAGATTGCAAGAATTTTAGTTGATTTTTGAAGAATGAGCCACTTTATGTCAAATCTTATTCCAATCTCTCCATAACTTTTAAACCATATCCAACGCGTTCAAGTTCTTCACGATTCAATAGTACTCCTTCAGGCGGTCTTTCATTTAATTTGAAAACAATGGCAATCTGTCCTACTTCTTGATGAAATTGAATCCTATTCATTGTAATTTTCACTCCTAATAAATCTGACATAGTTTCAGCTGTAGCTTCATGACCAATTGCTGATATAAATCCATTTTGTTTTATATATCTTTTAGCGCTGTCAACCTCTATGTCTTTTATACGATATAATCCATTTGTGGTAGCAACTGTCCCATTAAATAATCCAACAGGTAAATGTATATTTTTCATAAAAGATATTCCTTTCTATATTCTTCAGATAATTATTTATATCCAAACACCGTATCACAAAACATTATTTTACTATTATTAAGCTTCTATCCTGGTTATTACTAAAACTGCATAATACCTTGGCGATGATAATGTTTCAAACTGTCTACCCTATTCAATTAAAAAATATCTCGTAAATATAACGCCCAATCCAATAACAACCGCCATATATACGTAAAGCAGGAAAAGCTCTACTTTTCCTGCACCAGAACCCCCTTTGTGCTCTGCATCTTCTGCATTCCTCGAAAGCTAAGCTCCCCTGTAAATCTTAAATACATGACTTCTCTGGTCTTTTTCATCCAAGCCTTGAAGTCTCTGATACAATGCAATTTTAGAATACCAATTATTTTCTTCAATCGTCAATATAATTATTTAGGTACCTGACAAATTTAAGCTTTTACGCTCGGACCGCGGCACAAAGAAAGCCGTCACATTTATGACGACTTTAAAATAAGAATTGATTGGTATGTTTATTTGTTGCTTCTTCTCCATATTTTCATTTTTTCAGCTTCTCGAATCAATTCTTCTCTGAAATCAGGATGTGCCACAGATATGATTGCCTCACTAATCTGCCATGTTGACAGACCTTTTAAATTCACCTTGCCATATTCCGTGACCAAATAATGGATGGCTGTACGAGTATCCGTGACAATAGAACCCTCCGCTAAAGCAGGAAGGATGCGAGACTTGATTTCTCCGCTCTTTGTTTTAAACGTCGAAGAGCAGCAGATAAAGCTCTTACCTCCATTGGATAAATACGCTCCAAGCACAAAGTCCAACTGCCCTCCTGCTCCGCTGATATGCCTTTTCCCGGAAGATTCGGAATTGACTTGTCCAAAAAGATCTACCTCAATTGCATTATTAATAGATATGAAATGATCGATAGAAGAAATTGTTCGGATATCATTCGTATAATCAACCGGAGCGATCATACATTCCGGATTGCCATCCAGAAAATCATATAATTTCTGTGTTCCCGCAGCAAAAGCATAGGTTTGCCGATACCTGTCAATCCCTTTTTTTGAGCCATTAATTTTACCTGCATTTGTTATGTCAACAAATGCATCAACATACATCTCAGTATGAATACCTAAGTCCTTTAGATTCGATTCAGCAATCATGAGTCCCACTGCATTGGGCATTCCTCCTATACCCAGTTGCAAACAAGCGCCGGAAGGGATCTCCTCCACAATTAATTTTGCAACATCCCTGTCGATTTCTGTGGGAGAACCACTGGAGATTACCCCAATTGACGAGTGATTACCTTCAACGATCATATCAACTTTGGATATATGTATCTCATTGTCAAAATCTCCAAGGCAGGACGGCAGATTTCTATTTATTTCCACAATAATTGTGTCTGCTCTCTCACAGCATGCGGTCATGTGAGATGCACTTGGCCCAAAATTAAAGTATCCCCGTTCATTCATCGGAACGACTTGGAACATAGCAACGTTAGGCGGACAGGTTGAATCTCTATAATACCTTGGTAATTCAGAGTAACGAATCGGTGCATAATAGGCAAAACCATTCGCAATGGCTTCTCGTTCTATGCTGCTCACATGCCATGAGTTCCAAGTAAAATGCTTTTGTGGATCTTTCATTTTAAAAATTTCCGGTCTCCACAATAAATTACCGCCCCGGATATTTATATCGGTAAGTTGATTCATACGTTTTGATAATGCCATATCAAGTTCAACCGGTGTAGTCACAGTCCAGCCATAATCCACCCAGTCACCTGATCTTATAACCTTTACCGCCTCCTCAGCAGTTATTGTTTTTTGTTCGTATTCCTTTTTAAAATTCATTTCAATCCACTTCCATTCATTGATCATTGATATTATTTATAGTAACAAATGCCGATGACTTAAATTTTATTTTAGTTATGGACATACGTCAACATTTATATTAAAAATGATTCCAAAATCAGGTTTATGAATAGAGGGGTACTGATTCATCCCGAAATTCTAAAAAGGGTTTTGAGCCGGTTTAATTATTTTGATACTGTGTCTTTACCATTGATGAAAAGATTCCCTGTTTTTCTTTTAATTCCAAAGGAGTACCGGTTTCTGCAATGGCACCATCTTTCATAACCACAATTTTATCCGCTCCTAAAACGGTTCTCATACGGTGAGCAATAATTAAAACGGTCTTGTTTTTTATAAGCTCGCTGAGTGCGCTTTGGATTTTACTCTCATTTTCCGTATCAAGAGAAGCTGTAGCTTCGTCAAGCAGAATAATAGGCGCATCTTTTAGTATTGCTCTGGCTATTGATATACGCTGTCTTTCGCCTCCTGATAATCTTTCTCCGTTTTCTCCGATCAAGGTATCATATCCCTCTGGAAGCTTTTCAACAAACTCATCGCACCTGGCAAGCTGCGCCGCTTTTATAACTTCTTCATCTGATGCATCTTTCCTTCCAAGACGGATATTGTCCATAACACTTGAATTAAAAAGTGTCACATCCTGAAAAACGATTGAATAATGATTTAAAAGAGTTTCAGGATCAACCAAAGAGATGTCTTCTCCGCCTAAGGTGATGACACCTTTGTCTATATCCCAAAATCGTGCAGCTAACTTCGCTACTGTGCTCTTTCCTCCACCGGAAGGGCCTACAAGCGCTGTCACATCGCCTTGCTTTGCGGTAAAGCTTACATTTTTTAAAGTTTGCACACCGTCTTGATAGGAAAAATCGACGTTGTTGAATTTGATATCGTAGTTCTCAGGATAAAGCTCATTTTTCCCATCTTGTCTTGGCATTTCATCCATCTCTTTCATGCGATCTATACGCACGTTTAGATAAATAAGTGCTGCAAAATTGTTCATTGCTTCCATGATCGGGTTATAAATACGTGCTGCTACTACAAGAAAAGCAATGTAAGTAAAAATACTGATAGAGCCTGTTGATAAAAGATAAGCCCCATACAATATCACACTCGGAAGACCAAGCTTTAATAGTACATAAGACAGGTTGATCAATGCGCCGATCAAAAGCTCTCCTTTTATCAAAAGCTTTTCATAATTGTCTAACTGCGTGTTTATATTATTTGAAAAAGCCTCTTCTCTGTTATAGGATTTTATTTCATGCGCTGAGTCAATCCCCTCTTGAATATTATCTGAAATATCCCTTTTAACTTGATAGAGCTTTGCCTGTACATTACTTTGAAACTTTCTTGACAGGTAAAAAACCAAAACTGCAACCGGAACTACCCAAAATACAGCAAGAGACATCTGCCAGTTGTAAAAAAACATCATCACACCCATGATTAGAACAGTCCATACCCCTGCATAAATTTGAGGAACGGAATGGGAAAAAAGCTGCTCTATCTGTGTTGCGTCTTCCATTATTGTTGAGCTTAAATCGGAAATATCCTTTTTTCCGAAAAAAGCTAAAGGCAGCTTTCTCAGTGTTTCAGCCAGGCTGATTCGTCTTCTGGCACTTTCTTCATAAATTTTAGTATAGGCCGAGTCATATTGAAAATACGAGATCACAAACATTACCAGAAACACCACTACAGATATAACTGCATAGTAAAGAATACTATTTTTCTGGTTGTTTAAAGAGCTCATGTATTCATCTAAAAATATAAAGCTGAGGATTACAGGAACCATAAAGCTTATATCCATTACTATTGACCAAATAATTGATCGGAAAAGGTCTTTTGCACCCTTTTCAGACATAGCATATTTTTTTTGAAAATTTTTAAGCATATTGTCCTCCTTTAGGTATAATATCCGTATCTTTAGCAACTATTTTCCATGCAACAGATTTTTGATATTCATCCCACATCGCTTTGTATATGCCGCCTTTATTCAGTAACTCCTTGTGGGTTCCTGATTCTGCAATTTTTCCGCTATCTATCACCAAAATTCTGTCGACATTTTGTACGCTTGTAAGACGATGAGCAATCATAAGCGTTGTTTTGCCACGACTAAGCTCTTTCAGAGCTTTTTGAATCAAATGTTCGTTTTCAGGGTCTGCGAAGGCAGTGGCTTCATCTAAAAGCACGATTGGAGCATTCTTTACAATTGCCCTGGCAAGCGCAATTCTTTGCTGTTCTCCCCCTGAAAGATAGGTTCCTTTCGAGCCGATCACCTTATCCAATCCATCATCAAAGTTTTCTATAATTTCTCTTGACTGCGAATAATCAATTGCTTTATTGATTTCTTCCTCTTTAACATTTTCTTTTCCAAAAACAATATTTTCTCTTAAGGAACCTTTCAACAGCTTTGTACTTTGAAAAACAAAGGAAACATTGTCCATCAGTTCTTTTTTGGGTATATCCTTTACATTGATTCCTCCGACTAGTACTTCCCCTTCATCTGCATCCCAAAAACGAGCAGCTAACCTTGCAATTGTCGTTTTTCCTCCTCCCGAAGCTCCAACAAGTGCAATTGTTTCCCCTTCATTTAATTTGAAGCTGATTTTATCTATGGTGCGTTTGTCACTTCCTTCATAGGAAAACACTACATTTTTAAATTCTAAACTATTATTTTTTATACTTTTTGTATTTTCTATATAGGTCATGTTCGAATACTCTAAAAGATTATCCAGTCTATCAATCGCTTGCTCTGCAATCAAAATATTTTGCCGAAAATACATGGATTTCATCAAAAGTGTAGTAAAGATTGGAGATACAAGAATGTAAAAAACAAAGTCCGCAAGCACAAGGGGAAGATTTTCTCCTCTTCCTATTAAAAAGATCGCCATAGGTATTAAAAAGAATGCAGCTGATTGCATGATTACGGTGTAAAATGACATGGGTTTTCGCCAAAGCAGAGTATACGCGTGAACCATCTCTTTATATTTCATTATGCTGTCATAGAATCGTTTAAAAGAAAATATTGTTTGCCCGAAGGTTTTTACAACCGGAATGCCACGAATATATTCCACGGATTCGGAACTCATTTCCTCCAAAGAATCATAATACATTTGTTGAAATTTCTTACCTTCAGAATTCACCATGAAGCTCATTGTGATAAAGCCCAAAATAATCGGAATAAGAGAAGCAAGACCCATTCTCCAGTCTACAATAAAAATCAAAGCGATAAGGATAATGGGAGAAACCACACTACCTGCCATATCTGGAAGTTGATGCGCTAAAAATGTATGCGTCGTGCCCGCTCCATCATTTACAATCTTTCGTATTTTTCCGCTTGAATGTTTATCAAAAAAGCCAAGTGGCATAGAAAGTATTTTTTCCATACCAACTTTTTGCATGCCCACCTCTACACGAAAGGCTGCAAGATGGGAACTCAAAAGCGCACAAAAATATAACACAACTCCCCCTATTGCACTTGCAAAAGCAAGCCACGCATAAAAACTGATATTTGAAATATCAATCGATTGCGGAGCAGATAATATATCGCGTGTTATGTACCATACAAGCACAAAAGGCAAGATGTTAAGAATAGCGGAAATCCCTGACAAGACTAGTGACAAAGGCAAAAGTACTATCTTCTTGCCCATATAGGGTGTGAACCTTTTTAAAATAAAAATTTTTTTCTCTTTCGGCATACTGTTTATCCTCCATTTTATTAAAATTATTAAAAAGAGTTAACTATAAAAATCACCTTTCGTAAAGTTAGTTTTAACTAACTTTACTGTTAAGAAAATGCGCCATATGGACGCATTCATTTTCTCTTTCGAATTGTATTATACCTTACGACCTGTTTTATTACCACTCCAATCGGTCGCAAATTAATCCATTCAGGTGATTTGTTTTGTAACAATAGGCTACCACTCTTAGGGTAAAAGGTACCCTTTCATCTTTGATTATCGCTTTTAAAGAAGCAGCAACGTTTATTTACATCAGTTCTTCACGATTTCGCGTGCACGCTCATAAAATTCTCTGCCTGCCGTGGTTAATTTCACTGTGTGCTTATTGCGGTCGAACAACTTAAAGCTAAGCTCATTTTCCATTTTAGATAATCATGTCTGTATTACCAAATTTAAAATCGTGATGGTATATTTTATTTCCTTTCATTCTCGTAAAATCGTTCATTTCCTGTATAAATATTAAAAGAATCTTCCTTAGCATTTCCGCAAATAACAATACCATGCTCAAGTGCTAATTGTATCGCTTCGTAGGTAGGGTTTGACCTTGCAACAATCATAGGAATCTGTGCTTTCACTAATTTTTCTATCACATCAGCAGGAACTCTTCCTGAAAACACCAAATAGGTTTTAGATAAATCCACATGATTTTTCAATGCGATGCCAACAACCTTTTCAACAGCACTTCTCCTGCTCACATCATCTGCCTCGTAATACGTGCCACCTTTCAGACATAACATCGCTTTATGACTGGCTTTCGTAGCAGCATGACGAAAAGACCGTTGATAAAACAGATCAATACTCTCTAGTATATTTTTTGTCCGAAAAAGATCTTTACTGCTTTCTTTTGTTAGGTTACTTCCAATTAGAGAATCTTTTATGATTACATCCATTCCCAAATCAGTCTTTTGTAACTCTATCACATCTTCGAGAGCGAAAATAAGACCTTCTGTATATAAATATCCAAGGATTAATTCTTCCTGATATTCTGGAGTACAAGTAAATTCATGCTCCTTTTCCCCATTGACATAGCACGGCATTCGGAGTTCCGTTAACACCTGCTTCTCAGCAGATTCAAAGGCACCCTCACTTACATTTGTGATTTTCACAACACGCATATATGATTCCAACCTATTTTGCCCCCTTGTTAAAAGCATCTCCTTATTTTAGCTGAAAAGCACATGCATAATTTTAATCATCAGCTGATACTTTTTACGGATAATACAGCATCAACCTCTATATTTGAAAAGCTTTTATTTTTGAACCAGCAGAAATGGGTCCGCTTCCTGCTGGTATCTCACCAATTAAATTGCAGCCCATAAAAGAAGAAATAACGCCATTACCCTGGCAGGAACGTAATGTTAAATATGCAACTCCATCCTCAATTAAAAGCTGGCCTCTAATCAAACGAACCGGTATGCTCTCCTTTACCACATCTTCTTTCAGTACGACATCAATCATCTTTAGTTCATAATTTGCATAACCGCATAGTTTCTTAATGTAAGACATAGCAATCCGCTGCAATCCCATCACTGCTGCTCCCGGATTACCTGACAACCCGAAAATCATCTTTCCATCTAACAAAGCCGCTATCATTGTTCCACCTGGCTTCATGAATACTTTCCGAAATAACACTTCCGCGCCTAATTTTTCTACTGCTTCAAGTACCCAATCATAATCACCAACCGAAGATCCGCCTGTAGTAATTGCCATGTCCGAAGTCTGTAATGCCGTCCGTATGGATTGCATCGTTTCCTCAAGATCATCTCCTATAATCCCTCCGTCCTCAACCTCAAGTCCACATTCCATCAGGTAACCTTTTAGTGTGTTATAGTTACTATTATGGATCTTACCTTGTACCGGCTCAGTATCTACTTCAATCAATTCAGATCCCGTGCTGATAATGGTCACAGTCGGCTCTTGATACACCATGACTTCACTGATTCCCTGACTCGCCAACATTCCCATCAAAGGAGGGCTGATCATGGTTCCTTTCGATGCAATCCGATCCCCAATAGTGATATCTTCTCCTTGCGGAATAATATTCGTCCCCGGTTTTATAGATTCGAAAATTTTCACTTGCGAAACCGTAAATTCTGTACTTTCATACTTTATGATTGCATTTGCACCCTTAGGCACTGGCGCACCCGTTAAGATCTTCGCTGCCAAACCAGATCCAATCTCATTTGCAGGCATTTTACCCGGTAATATCTCTTCTATAATAGTGAGTACGACAGGCTTTTCTTTCGTAGCATCTTTTATATCTTCCGCTCGAAAAGCATAACCGTCAAAAGGAGATCGGTCAAAAGGCGGAACGTTCTCCCTTGCGTAAATATCTTCCCCTAAGACACGCCCTAATGCGTTCGAGACCTGCATGCATTCTAATTCGGTATGTACCGGCTGGTGATTTATTATCTCTGCCGCCTTATTTACTTCTATTTTCAAACTCATCTACTTCCCTTCTCTCTTCGTTCTGACAGCAGCACAATTTTCATATCACTGCATACGCGTCAATGATATAATTGTAACATCTGTAACCCGCCTGTGTCACACAATCACTATCTTTTTTTTATGATAAATATCTCTTTTTTCTTTGTATTGATCATAAATTCATGAACACCATCTCGATTTTATCACAATAACAAAATTACAATCAGCACCCCTACGGCCGTTCCCAGGCTTTTATACATCTTCCCTTTTGTTTTCTTTTCTTCAATGGCTTCTTCTACCTGTGCCTCCAGCAAAGAAAAAGTGCGTTGAAACATACTGGATTGACTGAAAATGTCTGTTTTTCCAAGTTCTATCCCAAGGTCAGATATAATCCGTTTGTCTTCACGATGAAGTGCGCTTTCCAGATAAGCTGTTTCAACCGATTCCTTCCAACAATCTGGAAGGTCTCTAGCCGATTGTGTTTTCAAAAGATTTCCCGCTGTCTCCAAAAGTATTCTGCTCATGCCTTCCTTTATTTTGCTGACTCTCAAAAATAAATCTGGCAGAGGATCCATTCTGTACTGCATTTCTGATTCCAATACTTTCAATGTGGTAATCAGTTCCTGAAGATGATAGACCCGATTATCATAAGTTTTTGCCTTCAAATGACCAATTCCCACCCCCGCCAGCAAGATTAAAATACATAGAATCCATTTAAATAACATCTTGATTCCTCCAATCTCTGATTGCCGATATTGATCCGATAGCAGGAACATTGGACAGAAAGATCAATCGTTCAAATACGCCCTTCTTTACGATATCTCCGATTCCCGAGCACATCACATCTTCATAACTGCTTCCGTGAATGGTTGTCAAAAGGCTAATCCCAGCGCAGACAGCAGCTTCTATCGCATGGCAATCTTCTTTTTTCCCGATTTCATCTGTCGCAATCAGATCTGGAGACATTGACCTGATGAGCATAATCATACCTTTATCTTTTGGACATCCATCCATAATATCGGTACGAATTCCAAGGTCATACGACGGCTGACCATTGTACATCCCTGATATTTCTGACCGTTCGTCACATACACCCACCTGAAAACCCATTCCACTGATATTCCGTATCATATCACGCAGTAAAGTTGTTTTCCCGCATTTAGGTGGTGAAACGATAATTGTATTATAAAGGCGATGTTTCCCTTTCATTAAATACCTCATACAAGGATCAGATACACCGACAATTTCTCTGCTTCTTCTGATATTGATAGAGGAAATATCCTTGATGGTCTTCACTTTGCTGTGTTCCATTACAGTTCTTCCGCAAACGCCGACACGATGACCTCCTTCTATTGTAATATAACCATTCGTAAGTTCTTCCTGATACGCATAGGCAGAGTAGTTTAGTAAAGCGTTAAATATATTGTTAATTATGTAATTGTCTATTTTGCTGCCGTTTTTGCATTCCAATTCATACTCCTTTCCTGCAGCAAAAAGAAGAATATGCTTTCCGTTTCGTATTCTGATTTCTTCCAAGTTCTTGATAATATTGTCCGGAATTCCCTTGAGCTGTTCGCTGATTTCAGCAGGTAATTTCGCTATAATTTTTTCCAGTCCGTTCATATGATGCCCCACTTTCTTATTGAATTTCTAAAAATGCTCTCGATACATCATATGAATTGGACAAGATTTTATACATAAAAAAACACAGCAGGCAGAGCAACTGTGTTTGATCTTGTTTTATTGTGTATTCATTTAAATTTTTATTCTTCTTCTATGATTTCTTTTTTTTCCGGTTTTGGTGAAATATAAAGCTTTACCTTATCGATACGCCTGTCCTTCACGGATTCTATTTTAAAGATATAGTTTTCAAGTTCAATGATCCTTTCTTCTGTTTCATCTTCGTCCGGAATTTCTCCCAAAAGGTCAATGATTAATCCACCAATCGTTTCATGCTCTTCCGATTCCAGATTGAGAAGAAGTTCATGATTTAAATCATCGATATAATACTGTCCGTCAATTAAGTACGTGCTCTCATCAAGCTGTTCCAGTTTTGCTTCATAATCATCATATTCGTCATCTATGTTACCCATGACTTCCTCAATCAAATCTTCAATGGTAACAATACCGGAAAATCCGCCATATTCATCAATTAAAATTGCAATATGAACCTTTGACTCCTGTAATTCGCGAAACAAATCATCAATATTTTTACTCTCCGGTACAAGATACGGTTTTCGGAGCAAACCACGGATGTCCACATTTTCAAACCCGTGCTTTCTTGCTTCGATAATAAAATCTTTCATATAAATGATACCAATAATATTATCGCTGTCCTTTTCATAAACCGGAACTCGCGCATAACGCTCCTCCAGCAGTTCATCCACGTAATCACTCAGATTATCATTAATATTAATCAAATATACATCGGTTCTCGGTGTCATCACCTCATAAGCAAGTTTATCATCAAATTCAAAAATACTGGTGATCATTTCCTTACCGGTCTCTTTGATCAAACCGGTTTCCTGTCCGACCTCCAACAGGGATTTGATTTCTTCCTCTGAATATTGCTCCTCAATATTCGTATCTTTTACTCCGGTAATTCGAAGCAGAAATGCAACCGATACAGAAAGCAACCATACAAAAGGCTTTGAGATCTTAGAAATGAACAGAATCGGCTTGACACTGAACATGGCAATTTTCTCAGAGTACTGCAAAGCCATCCTTTTTGGATATAATTCTCCGAACACAAGTGTAATAAAAGACAAGACGAGTGTGACAAGAGCAATTGCGACCTGCTTCTCATAGGGGATATCAAATTTTGACAGAAAAGTTGCAATATCATCCGACATGGATGTCGCTGCTACGGCACTTGAAAGAAAACCTGCCAGCGTAATAGCAACTTGAATTGTAGATAGAAACTTGTTTGGCTCCTCATATAGCTTTAATAAAAGCTTTGCCTTTTTCTTGCCTTCCTGTGCCAGTATCTTAATTTTATTCTTATTAACCGAAACAATAGCCATTTCTGCCGAAGCAAAAAACGCATTGATTATTATGAGTAATGCTAAAAATAATAATTGAACCGCTAATGACATACTCGGGTCGGGATCCATTCAGTATTTCCTCCTTAAAATTGGTATCTGTTATATCATACAAGCAGCATTGCCGTGTGAATAACAAACACTTCCTTACATCAATGTGATATCTTGATAGATACATTTATTCTATTATATCACTTTATTTTTGTTTTCGTAACATAAATTTTCCCAAAACAGGCTGTTCCATCTTGATTTTAACAATTTGTTGCGGATGAGGCGCAGATTCAATGGGCTGGTCATGTTCATCCAGCAGCATTTCAATCTTCTGGGTAAAGTGATCCGTGTATGGTCCAAAAACTTCAATTTCATCTCCCAGATTCATTTTATTTCTCTGTTCTACCACAGCAAAACCTGTTTTGTCATCATAGCTTTTAACCAGACCAACAAAGGAATATTCTCTTGTGTAGGCGCTTGTCTGATAGTTTTGATCTTTATTGGTTGGTTTATTATAATAAAATCCTGTTGTAAATTCTCTGTGGCTGACTTTTTTCAGTTCATCAAGCCATGACTGATTGAATTTGTAGCCCTCCGGGTCTGCATAGTAGGCATCAATCGCCCTTCGATAAGCACCAACGATGGTAGCAACATAGAAGATACTCTTCATTCTACCTTCAATCTTTGCAGAAGAAAGACCTGCATGGATAAGATCCGGAATATGCTCAATCATGCACAAGTCTCTGGAATTCAGGATATAGGTGCCTCTTTCATCTTCCTCAATGGGATAATATTCTCCCGGTCTTTGTTCTTCTACCAGATGATATTTCCATCTGCAAGGGTGAGCGCATGCTCCGCGGTTTGCGTCCCGCTCGATCATAAAATTACTTAAAAGGCAGCGTCCTGAATAGGAAATGCACATTGCTCCCTGAACAAAAGATTCTAATTCAAGAGTCTCCGGCAGCCTTTTTCTTAGTTCCCGGATTTCATCAAAGGTCAGTTCTCTTGCAAGAACAATCCGTTTCACACCCTGCTTGTGCCAAAATTCTGCAGTTTTATAATTTGTCATATTCGCCTGAGTACTCAAATGAATTTCCGCATTCGGAATGACTTCTTTTATCATCATAATGATCCCCGGGTCAGAAACGATAAATGCATCAATAGAAATATGCCTGATCTTGTCCAAATAACGCTCCAGCGCTTGAATGTCCTCATTATGAGCAAATATATTGATCGTCATATGAACCTTTTTGCCTTTGGCATGGGCATAAGAAACCCCCTCTTTGATGTCTTCAATGGTGAAGTTTTTCGCTGCTGAACGAAGTCCGAACATTTCCCCACCGAAATAAACAGCATCCGCTCCGTAATCAATCGCAATCTTTAATTTTTCCAAATCTCCAGCCGGAGCAAGTAATTCTATTTTCTTCATATTATCCTCTTAACATTCTGCCCGGCTCTTTAGCGCCGTTGACAGAATCTAGGCTGGAAAATCACAAATCTTTGCCCTGATTTGTAGATTTTCATCGTCGTTATACTATAATTTCTGTCTGATTATCGTTTTAGTACACTGATTGCTATGCCATCTCCTACCGGAAGAATAGCCGTGTCTGCATTTTTTGCTTTTGTGATGTATTGTATATATTCGCGCATCCGTCTGACACTAGTTTTTTGCCTTCTCTCCGTAACATATTCATCGGAAACTGTTCTTGCTTTCAAAAGAACATTGTCAGACAGAAGAACCGCTCCCTTCCTGCAAAGCGGGATACTTTCATCCCAGAATTCTCTGTAATGCCCTTTTGCCGCGTCGATAAATACCATATCGAATCCTTCCGATTCCGCATCGGTAATACAAGTCTTCAATTCCTTCAAACTTTCTATGGCATCCCCCAGCTTTATGTGAATTCGATTGGTCATTCCGTTTTTTTCCACATTCGCGGTTGCAGTTCGATACATATCTTCATTGATCTCAAGGCTGACAATTTCTGTCTCCGGTAAGGCCGCAGCAAAACATAAAGCTGAGTAACCCACCGCGGTACCAATCTCCAAAATACGCTGAGGCTTTTGGATTCTGATGATGTTCAAAATGCAGGCTTCCGTATCACGTAAAATAATAGGAACCGCTTTTTCTTCCGCTTCTTCCCTCAAAATTTTTAAATTTTCATTCATAGGTTGATAGAAGCTGTCGAGATATGAAGTAACTTTATCATTTACAATATTCATAAATTTCCTCTACTCATTGCTCTGGCGAAAATAGATGAAAAAGGCATCCGCCTGTTTGTTGATATGGCGTTTATTAGTTAATATATTTCGCCTTGTCTTTTAAAAACTGGTCGTAGGTAATAGAAAAAGCATGAGATCCGTCCCCTTTTGCGAGAAAGTATAAGTAATCTGTTTCGGCTGGATATAAAGCAGCTTTCATCGAATCTGCTCCCGGTGAAGCGATCGGACCAGGCGGTAAACCGGCTATGAGATATGTGTTATAGGCAGACTCGGTCTGCGTATCCTTGATACTTAATACCGCTTTTTGTTCCCCCAAAATATATTGTACCGTTGCACAGGACTGAAGCGGCATTCCGATCTTGAGTCGGTTATAGAATACACTCGCAATAATCGGCCTGTCCTCCGGGATTCTAGCCTCTCGCTCAATGATTGAAGCCAACGTAATAATCTCACGAACACTCATGTGTAATTCTTCCGCACGGGCATAATCTTCCCTGGTGAATACGATATCAAATTGAGACAACATTTTATTGATAATATCGTGTTCATTTGCTGTTGTATAAATATCATAGGTGTCTGGGAAAAGGAAGCCTTCCAGACGGTTTTCCCCTGCCGGCGCATCCGCAAGGAAAGGATAGTCGTATTGTCCTGATTCAATTTCCTTTGCAAAAACTTCCGCATTGATCAATCCCTCGGAAGCCAGCTTTTCTGTGATTCTTTTGATATCATAGCCTTCGGGAATAGTAAACCGAATGGTGTTGGACTTCCCTGAAACCAAGATCTTCATAATATCTTCCATGGACATGCTTGATGAAAGGGAATATTCCCCAGTTTTATATTTACCCTCGGCTCCTTTTGTTTTTGACAGAAGCTTAAATACCATCGGATTGTCAATAACATCGTTTTCTACCAAAATATCAGCGATCTCACCTGTCCCAGATCCTGAAGGAATAGCAACCGATATCATTTCGTTGTTATCAGGATCAGCTGGTTTGCTCTCATTTCCCATATACAGAGAGAATATCATTGCTGCACCCAAAATAATGATCCCTATAAAAATTACTGTACTGAAGAATAAACGTCTCTTATTCTTTACTTTATTCCGTCTCTTACCCATACATTCCCCCCACGACAGGCAAACATTTTTATCCATACTGTTTTAAAAAAAATTCGCAGAACGGTATTCTGCGAAATGTTTAAGCAAGGCAGTGCCTCGTTATTTTGCCCTTGATAAATACTCACCAGTTCTAGTGTCAATCTGAATTATTTCGCCTTCTTCTATAAAGATTGGAACCTGTATTACTGCTCCGGTTTCTACGGTTGCAGCTTTTGTCACATTGGTTGCAGTATCACCTTTTACGCCCGGTTCCGTTTCAATAACCTTTAAGTTTACGAAATTCGGTGGTTCTACTAAAAATGCATTGTCCTTATAAAACTTAATCGTAGCCATATCGTTTTCTCTAAGATAAAGGATCGCATCCTCAACCTGCTCTTTCATCAGGGGTATCTGGTCATATGTTTCCTGATCCATGAAATAATATAGTTCACCGTCATTATATAGATACTGCATCGTTTTCGTTTCAATATGAGCTTTCGGGAATTTTATATCTGGATTGAAGGCTTCTTCTCTTGTAGCTCCTGTTAATATATTTTTGTATTTTGTTCTTACAAACGCTGCGCCTTTACCAGGCTTAACATGCTGAAAATCAAGGATTACATGTGGTTCTCCGTTAATTTCAAAGGTAATCCCTTTTCTGAAATCACTAGCATAAATCATATTTTAATACCTCCAAAATAATTCATTTATCCGATGCCTAAGAATTTCAAGACTCCAACTGCTGGAGAGATAAGCTTAGAAATCTGTTTATAGTATAATCAATTCCTTTTTCGACTCAACTTTATTTATTATACCAAAATCCGAAACAATTGCCAAGTCTTCAATCCGTACACCAAATCGATTCGGTATGTAAATACCCGGTTCTATCGTAATCACCATATTCTTCTCTAAGATTTCAGTACTCTTCGCATTTAGAGTCGGGGCTTCATGAACCAGTGTCCCAACGCCATGCCCCAACCCATGGGGATATTCATCACCAAAACCTGCTTTTGCAATGATATCTCTTGCTACTTTGTCCGCATCAAAGCAGCTTACACCTGCTTTGATAAAGTCAATAGCAGCAAGTTGTGCTTCCAGAACGATTTCATAAACCCTTCTCATTTCTTCTGAAGCAGAACCAATTGCAACGGTTCTTGTCATATCACCACAATAACCATCAATAACGGCACCAAAATCAAGGGTAACAAATTCTCCCTTTCCAATCAATTTATCGGTTGGTTCTCCATGAGGCAGACAGGTTCTTTCTCCTGACACGCTGATGGTATCAAAGGCAAGACCCTCTGCTCCATGATCAAATAGAAATCGTTCGATTTCGGATGCAACCTGCTTTTCACTCATGCCAGGTTCAATATAGCCAAGGATATGAGAAAAACATCTGTCACCTAAGGCAGCAGCTTTTGAAATACGATCTATTTCTTTCTCATTTTTAATAGAATTACTTGTTGAATTATTGTTCAAATTTAATCACTTCCCCCAGTATTGTATAAACATCATTAACCAGCAGAGAAAATCGCATCTCTGCCTGCACATATTGGGAAGCCAACGGATCCTTCATTAAAATCTGATATAATGACTGTATTTGCTCCGTCAAATCAGAACCCAATTCTTCTCCCATCATTTGTTTTGTTTGAATTTCAAACTGCTTGGCCTGAAAATCATTGAGCATGGCGGCAAGTTCTTCATTCTGGGAAGCGGTAGTCTTCAATTCCGCGTACTGTTTGTACTCGGGAGATTCTTTGATCGCTTTTGCCAGATTGTGAGCCTCGTCATGTACGTTCATATTGTTCCTCCTTGCGCACCTACCGTCTCTTTCAGCGACTCCGACTCGCCTCGCTCGCTCTGTCATTTTGCCTAGCCAATCAAACTCGGGGGCAAAAATGCAACCTCATTTGCGAAGCAAATATCTGGTAGGTGCCATACGGGAATTCCACGGCTTCAGCCAGTTGGAATTCTTCTGTTGCTTGCTAATTTTGCGTAATGCTGTGTTGCTGACATCCCCAGATTTGCTTGTGTATGTCAGTATACGTGTCCTTCACCTTCGTCTGTCTTCCCGTGCCTTACGCAAAATTATTTGCAAAACTTATTGTTAACTACTTTTCTTTTACTTGCGACTATACTTCTAAAAAGATCGGAAGGATAACAGGATTTCGCTTTGTTTTCTCATAAATGAAATTCTTCAGTTCATCCTTCACCGCATTTTTCAGTCCAGCCCAATCCCTCAAGCCATCTTGGTAACACTTGTCCAATCTGGCGCCGACTGCCTTTTTGGCTGAATTCATCAGGTCTTCGTTCTCTCTTACATAAACAAAACCTCTTGAAATAATATCCGGTCCGGAACAAATCATTCCGGTACTCTTCTCAATGGCGGCAACAACAATGATCAACCCTGATTCAGATAACAATTTTCTGTCTCTTAATACAATATTTCCAACATCTCCTACTCCAAGACCATCTACCAGAACCGGAGAAGCAGGCACCTCTTCTTTCGTTTTTACAACACGATTCTTTGTTAATTGCAGCACCTGACCATTTTCTAATATATTAATATTTTTTATTGGCATGCCCAGATTTTCTGCAATTAAAGCATGCTGTCTCAAATGCCTGTATTCACCATGAACTGGCATAAAATACTTCGGTTTTATTAATGAATGTACCAGTTTCAATTCCTCTGCGCAGGCATGACCGGATACATGAATATCAGCAATGTCAGAATATATTACATCCGCACCCTTTTCAAAGAGCTTATTTACAACATTGGAAACTGTTTTTTCATTTCCCGGTACCGGACTTGAAGATAGAATTACAATATCGCCCTTTTTGATCTGAACCGCTTTATGATCTGCGGAGGCCATTCTTGCCAAGGCAGACATAGGCTCGCCCTGACTTCCGGTTGTTATAATTACAAGTTGATCATCCGGAATATGCTTTGTTTTATTGATATCCACAAGTACATTTTCCGGCACTTTCAGATATCCAAGTTCAATGGCAAGATTCACCACATTAACCATGCTTCTCCCTGAAATAGCAACCTTTCTGCCAAACATAACAGCAGTATCAATGATTCTCTGCACACGATGAACATTGGACGAAAAAGTTGCAGTCAGTATTCTTGCCTTAGAACCACGAAATATGTTTTCCAACGCAACGCCGACAGTTTTTTCCGAAGCTGTATACCCTTTTCGTTCTGCATTTGTACTGTCTGCCAGCATTAAAAGAACACCCTTGTTTCCAAGCTGAGCTAATTTACGAAAATCAATCGGTTCTCCATCAACTGGCGTATAATCAATCTTAAAATCGCCTGTATGAAAAATCAGGCCGACAGGTGTTTCTATTGCCAGGCAGATGGCATCTGCTATGGAATGAGTCGTCCGAATGGTTTCGATTTTAAACGCGCCGATACTAACGGTTTGACCCGCTTTGATGGTATTCAGTTTTCCTTTGATACCATGCTCCTTCAGCTTATTTTCTACCAAACCAAGCGTAAGTCTTGTACCATAAATTGGTATATTTAATTCTTTCAACAGATAAGGAATGGCTCCGATATGGTCTTCATGTCCATGAGTCAAAATCATACCCTTAACTTTGTCCCGATTCTTAATTAAATAGCTAAAATCAGGGATTACGATGTCAATTCCGAACATTTCATCATCAGGAAATGATAGCCCACAGTCAATAATCATAATGTCATTTTTATATTCCAATACGGTCATATTCTTACCAATCTCGTTCAAACCGCCAATTGGAATCACCTTAACTGGGCTAACTCCTTTATTATTTTCTATTATTTTCAAACTTTTAATCCTTTCTTATTTCTTAAAAATTTTGTCCGTTCAGCTTGTCATTTACACTTTTCTTATTTTATGACAACATTGAATAATTTATTTGGCACAGCAATTATTTTCACAATTTCTTTTCCTGCCAGTAACGCTTTTACTTTCTCATTGCTCATAACAGCTTCTTCAAGCTGTTCTTTAGAAAGACCATTTGCAACTTCCATCTTATCTTTTACTTTTCCGTTTAACTGAATTACGATTTCAATGGAATCCTTAACGAGTGCAGCTTCATCATAGGCAGGCCATTTTTCTAAGTAAACGGTACTCTTATGACCAGTATACTCCCACATTTCTTCGCAAATATGTGGAGTAAATGGAGACAATATTAGGATTAAATTCTCGACCGCTGTTTTCAGCAATCCCAAATTTGGCTGCTCCATTTCTTTATAACGATAAATTTCATTGACAAGCTCCATAATGGAACTGATTGCCGTATTGAAATTAAATCTGCCGCCAACATCTTCTGATACTTTTTTAATCGTTGCATTCATTGCATAAGATAACTTCTTGTCTTCTTTGCTGACTATCTGGTCAGTAGAAGGGGCATCCTTTAATTTTTCATTCAACTCAAAAACCAGTCGGTGTACTCTGTTCAGGAAGCGGTAACTTCCTTCCACGCCTGCATCGGACCATTCCAGTTCCTTTTCTGGAGGAGATGCAAACAG
Organism: Anaerovoracaceae bacterium; assembly: GCA_963665645.2. Taxonomy (GTDB): domain Bacteria; phylum Bacillota; class Clostridia; order Peptostreptococcales; family Anaerovoracaceae; genus Anoxybacterium. The sequence goes on from CAXXQN010000011.1 coordinate 219,185, forward strand.
AATAAACAACCGTGCTGTGTCAGCTCCGTATTTGCTGATAATTTCTTCCGGGCTTACAACGTTTCCTTTTGATTTTGACATTTTAGTGCCGTCTTTGAGAACCATACCCTGTGTCAGCAGATTTTTAAACGGTTCATCGACAGCGCTATACCCGATATCATGAAGGAATTTGGTAAAAAATCTTGCATAAAGCAGATGTAGAATCGCATGTTCGACCCCACCGATATATTGATCAACCGGCATCCAGTAATCCGCCTTCTTTTGATCCCAAATTCTTTCAACATTCTTTGCATCAGTGTATTTCAGGAAGTACCAGGAAGAATCCAGAAAGGTATCCATAGTATCTGTTTCTCTGGTAGCTTTCTTTCCGCATTTCGGACAGGTTGTATCCATAAAAGTTTTGCTCGTAGTTAATGGAGATTCCCCTTTTCCTGTAAACACAACATCAGTCGGCAGTAAAACCGGAAGGTTCTCCAGTTTTTCAGGTACCCAGCCGCATTCCTCACAGTAAATCATCGGAATGGGTGTTCCCCAGTATCTTTGTCTGGAGATCAGCCAATCTCTCAGCCTGAAATTAATGGATTCATTTCCAATTTTCTTTTGTTCCAGATAAGTGATGATCTTTTCCTTTGCATTCGCCACATCCATACCGTTAAACTGATCAGAATTGATCAGGACACCATCTGCTTCAAATGCTTCTTTCAAATGGTTAACATCAATGTCCGGATTTTTCGGATCCACAACCGGAATAATATCCAATTGATATTTCATCGCAAAATCAAAGTCTCTCTGGTCATGGGCAGGTACCGCCATGATTGCACCGGTTCCATAATCCATGAGAACATAGTTTGCAATATAAATCGGAACTTTTTTACCGTTCAACGGATTGATGGCATATCTGCCAATAAAGACACCATCTTTTTCCAGTGTTGTTGCAGTTCTTTCAATATCTGTCATATACTGAAGCTTGCCCAAATATTCATTAACCCCAGCTTCATGGTCACTGCCTGTAATCAGTTCCTTTACATAGGGATGCTCCGGTGCAAGAACCATATAGGTTACACCAAATAAGGTATCCGGTCTTGTCGTAAAGATTTTCAAATCTTTGTCAAAGCCTTCAATTGTAAAGTCTACTTCTGCCCCAACACTTTTACCGATCCAGTTTTTCTGCATGACCTTAACTTTGTTCGGCCAGCCTTCCAATTTTTCCATATCGGCAAGTAATCTTTCCGCATAATCCGTGATTTTTAAATACCACTGATCCAAATCCTTTTTTCCTACTGGCGTTGCACATCGCTCACAAGCACCGTCAACAACCTGCTCGTTGGCAAGTACCGTCTGACAGGACGGACACCAATTTACAGGATTTTTTTTCTTATAAGCCAGACCTTTTTCAAAAAATTGAATGAAAATCCACTGCATCCATTTGTAATAATCCGGATGACAAGTTGCCACTTCTCTGTCCCAATCATAGGATAATCCAAGCTGCTTGAGCTGATTTCTCATATCCGCAATATTGTCCCAAGTCCATACATTAGGATGAATTCCATGCTTGATCGCTGCATTTTCAGCAGGTAGACCAAAAGAGTCCCACCCCATCGGATGTAGCACATTGTATCCGTTCATTTTTAAATATCTGGTTGCAACGTCACCAATGGAATAATTCCTCACATGCCCCATATGCAGTTTTCCGGAAGGATAAGGAAACATTTCTAATAGATAATATTTTTTCTGGTTCTCCTCTTCCGTTGTCTTAAAAAGCTTGTTTTCTTCCCAATACTTTTGCCATTTAGCTTCGATTTCCCCGAAATCATAGCGCTCGATCATTTAAGTTAACCTCCGTATACTAGCCCGCCCAATCTGCTCTGCAGAGTGCCAGTGGACTTATGCAAGGAAATCACAACGTTCCGGAACTCCAGCGCAAGTTTTGCACTGCTGCCTTTTTTCCAAATTAACAAAGTGAATTTATAGGAAAAATGGACAGCATCACGCAGTGATGGAATGAGGCAAAGCCTCATGTTGTCCGGTTTTACCCTTGCAGCTAAAGCTGCGGCAAAAAGGCAAATCTTTACGTTGTAGATTTCTGCTGCTTCTATTACTGCAATTCGTTTTCATCCATTGCAAGGAAACTACAATCGCTCCAAATTTTTTCAATATTGTATCTGTCGCGCTGCTCTACCGTAAATATATTTACAATAACATCACCAAAATCCATCAGAATCCAACCGGAAGTTTTTTTACCTTCCACACTCTTGATCGGAATTCCTTCTTTTGCGAACTGGTCTTCCACTTCGTCCGTCAATGTACCCACTTGTCTCTCCGAACCGCCGGATGCAATGACAAAGTAATCCGCAAAGGAAGACTTTTCAGTGATATCAATCGCCACAACATCAATTGCCTTTTTATTCTGCAATATAGAAGCTGCCTTCAATGCGATTTCCTTATTTTTCATTCTCATTCTCCTTTCTTAAAATCTCTTCTATCTATTAGCTCCCAATTTGTATAACAAATTGTCGGCGAACTTATGCATAAAAATTTCAAATCCTTGCCGTTTTGCCACAGCTTCAGCTGTTACAGCAAAACGGACAGCGTAGTAAGCTCTGCTTGCGTAGGAGTTCCGTTAACGGAACATTGATTTGTTGATTTCGACTGCCAAACTGTCTCTTGCCATTACGGTATCCTGATCCAGAAACGCACCCTTGCATCTCAGATACTTTATAGAATGTTCCAACGACAAAAGGCAGGCTTCGTCTAAATTCTCATAAGCTTTTGTTCGAATTTCTTCAACACCGGGATAAGATCGGTTCGGTTCAATCGCATCTGCTAAATAAATAATCTTTTCCAATCTGGACATATTTGCCCTTCCCGTGGTATGAAAACTCACCGCATTGATTATGTCCTGATCCTTTATATCATAGTCTCTTTCCATAATGATGGCAGCAATCTTACTATGTGCCAGATTACCATTATTAAAATAAACCGTATCCAGCCCAAGCTGTCTCACATATCCATTGATATCATTTTCTGAAACACCACGAAAATAATCATGAAAAAGAGCGGCAAGCTCTGCTTTCTCCACATCCTCTCCGTACCGCAGGGAAAGCTTCCTGGCCTCCTCTGCAACTGCATAGGTATGGTGCTGCCTTTTTTCCGTCATGTTTCTGTCAATGTATTCAATTATTCTTTTTTTATCCGTACATAGCATAGCTTATTCATATTACCATTAATACCCGTATTTTTCAAGCTGAATCGATTTTGCAATGGCAGGCCTAACGGTTATCTTCCAATTTATTAGTTATTCAGTAAGCGCTCCATAGAGCTTGTTATGATAAATATATTCTTCCACACCTTCCGGGAGCAGATATTTAATGCTTTTTCCCTGCCTGATCCGTCTTTTAATATCAGTCGATGAGATTTCAACCTCTGAATTGTTGATTTCAATAATTGTTGTATGGAATGTTTCTCTGATACGCTTTACAAGCAACTTTAATTCCTGTTCTTTATATCCCGGCCTGGTTCCTATAATGAAAGAATAATTTTCCATCAATTCCTCTGCAGCATACCATTTTTCCATGCCTAAAAAAGCATCCGTGCCGATGATAAAGTAAAGCTCTGCATCAAAGCCAAAATCAGCTTTACATTCTCGAAGAGTATGAACAGTATAAGAAATTTCAGAAGAATCCAGTTCTCTTCTTGATACGGAAAAATATGGATTTGCCGAAACTGCTTCCAGAAGCATTGCGTATCGGTGACTGCCCTCGGTAATTTGGGAATTCAATTTAAATGGCTGCACCATTGCCGGCATAAAAATAATCTGATCAAGAGCAGCCTCAACACGAGCCTGCTCCGCCAAAATTAAATGCCCATAATGAACCGGGTCAAAGGTTCCCCCAATAATTCCTATCTTTTTCATGATTTCTCCCCATATCTTACATCATTCTCTTATTGGCTGGTTTTCATTCCTTTCCATCTTTGCCCAATTATTGTTTTTCTGTACTTTCTACAGTCCGAATCCAAAGTTCTTCAAGCTGCTCCGCAGGAACAACAGTAGGAGCTTCGCTTACGATATCCATTGCCGCCTGATTTTTGGGAAATGCCATGACTTCTCTGATACTGTGTTCCCCTGCAAGCAACATAACCAGTCGATCCAGTCCGTAAGCCAGACCGCCGTGCGGCGGAGTACCATAGCGGAATGCTTCCAAAAGGAATCCAAACTTATTCTTTACAACTTCATCAGATAATCCAAGTACTTCAAACATCTTTTTCTGTAAATTGCTATCATGGATTCTGATACTTCCACCACCCAGTTCAACACCGTTCAATACAATATCATAAGCCTTTGCCCGTACTTCTCCCGGATTGGTTTCAAGCATCGGTACATCCTCCAGTTTTGGGGACGTAAACGGATGATGCATTGCAGAGTATTCTCCTGATTCGTCATCATATTCAAAAAGCGGGAAATCCACAACCCACAACAAATTAAACTGTTTATCATCCAAAAGCCCCAATTTTGACGCCATATCTCTGCGAAGAAATCCTAGACTATCAAACACAACTTTAGCTTTATCGGCAACGATCAAAATTAAATCTCCTGCTTTCCCATCAAAGACATCCGTGATTTCCTTCATTTTTTCCGGTGTAAAAAACTTGTTGACGGATGATGTTGTTTCCACTTCACCGATTTTGATCCAGACAAGACCCTTGGCTCCAAAATGTTTAATAGCATCCTGCAGCTTGTCGATGTCTTTTCTGCTAAACTTCTCTGCTCCGCCTTTAATGTTGATCCCTCTCACATCACCGCCGGATGCAATGGCATTGGTAAATACTTTAAATTCACTGTTTTTTACTATATCATTCAGAAATTTCAATTCAAATCCAAACCGGGTATCCGGCTTGTCGCTTCCAAAGCGTTCCATTGCTTCCTTATATGGATATCTTGGCAGTGGGAGTTGGATGTCAGCATTCATCACCTCTTTGAAAAGCTTTTGTAGAAATCTTTCCTGAACATTGATGACATCATCCACATCAACAAAGGACATTTCCAAATCAATCTGTGTAAATTCGGGCTGTCTGTCCGCTCTTAAATCCTCATCTCGAAAGCACTTTGCGATTTGATAATAGCGGTCGGTACCGCTTACCATTAGGAGCTGCTTAAATAACTGCGGAGATTGAGGCAGTGCGTAAAACTGTCCGGGATTCACTCTACTTGGAACGAGATAGTCTCTTGCACCTTCCGGAGTCGGCTTGCAGAGAATCGGAGTCTCTACTTCAGTAAATCCTTCCTCGTCAAAATACTCTCTGGCCACCTTGGCAATCTGATGGCGGAAGGTCAGATTTCTCTGCATCTTTCCTTTTCTTAAATCCAGATAACGATATTTTAATCTAAGATTTTCTGCTACTTCATCATCATCTTTGATATAAATCGGCGGCGTATCTGATTCTGAATAGATAATCAGCTCATCTGCAAAAACTTCGATCTCACCGGTAGGAATATCCTTATTTTTTGCTTGCCTTTCCTTAACGATCCCCTTAATTCCTACAACATATTCACTTCTTAAGCTGTCTGCCTTTTTAAAAAGTTCCTCCGGAATCGTATCATTAAATACGATCTGTACAATTCCTGCTTTATCTCTTAAATCACAGAAAATTAAACCTCCCAGGTTTCTTCTCTTTTGAATCCAACCGTTGAGGGCAACTCTTTCATCAATATTTTTTTCTGTCAAAACCCCGCACATGTGAGTTCTCTTTATTACGTTTTCCATCCTGTCACGCTCCTATTCGACGATCTCTTTTATAATATCTTGCAATGGTACTTGTTTTTGCGTTGATGTTTTCATATTTTTAATGGTCACCATATTTTGATCCAATTCATTATCCCCGATTACGATGGTATAATTTGACGACAGCCGATCAGCATACTTAAACTGGCCTTTGATATTTCTGCCAAGACTATCCATTTCGGTTTTGAAACCTTGCTTTCTCAGATCCCGCATCAGCTTCAATCCGAAAATCTTTGCCCGTTCTCCCATAACCGCAACAAATACGTCAAGATTATCCGGTTTCGGTATGGCCCCCCCCGATGCTTCTAATAAAAGCTGCAACCGTTCAATCCCAAGTCCAAATCCTACTCCGGGGATCGGCGGTCCACCGATCTGCTCAATCAAATAGTCGTACCGTCCACCGCCGCAAACGGTTCCTTGCGCTCCAATCTGATTGGTTACAAATTCAAAAGCTGTTTTCGTATAGTAATCAAGACCTCTTACGATACCGGGATCAATGATATATGGGATTTCCATAGCATCCAGATTCTTTTTTAGATCGTCAAAGGCAATTTTGCAATCTTCGCACAGATAGTCAAGCATATAAGGCGCACCCTTGGATAATTCCTGACATACAGGCGATTTACAATCCAAAATACGCATTGGATTTCTATCATAACGACCTTTGCAGGTATCACACAAATCATCATACTTGTCTTTGAGAAAATCCCTCAGTGCCTGTCTATAGGTTTCTCTGCATTCCGGGCATCCAATACTATTGATGCGAAGTTCAAGATCGTGAAGTCCCAAAGAATTCAGAAAATCTGACGCAAAACCGATTACCTCCGCATCAGCCATCATATTATTCGTTCCGAATATCTCAATTCCCATCTGATGGAATTCCCTTAATCTTCCGGACTGCGGTTTTTCGTAGCGAAAACATGGGATAATATAATAAAATTTTGAAGGCTGCACATCAGCATAAAGTTTGTGTTCGACAAATGATCGTACCACAGGAGAGGTTCCTTCCGGTTTCAGGGTAATACTTCTTTTCCCATAATCTTCAAAAGTATACATCTGTTTTTCAACAATATCGGTGGTATCGCCAACTCCTCTTGTAAAAAGTTCTGTATGTTCAAAAACCGGGGTTCTCATTTCTTTGAATACATATCTGCTGCATGCTTCCCGAAAAGCATTTTCTACATAATGCCATTTGTATACTTGATTGGGAAGAATGTCTTTTGTTCCTTTTGGTGCATTCGTTAACATTCTTTTTCCTCCTGTTTAAATAAATTATCTAATTTCCTTTGCAGCATTTCTTCCAGACGTTCTATATAAATTTCATAATTTGATACATTTGCTACCCGCTCCAGCCGGTTCTCCTTCGGATAGTATACCTTTGAGATTCCTCCGGCACCAAGCGCTATAATGGTCTGCGCTTCCTCCATGATGCGTATATTGTAAATTCCTTCTGTATTACCTTTTGCATAACCGACATTTTCAAAATTTCCGGTCATCTGCTTTTGCCGATATAAGTAATAGGGGTGATACTCCGCTTTTGCCAGCATTTCCTTTGCTGTATCAAGCATGTTTCTTACCCTTTCTCCCTGCTTATAATTGAATGCACTGTCAATTTCTTTTAATTTGGAAGCCCGTTTTAAAGCCAAAGTATGAACCGTGATATTTTCCGGTTCAAGCTCAAGAATTTTTTTCAGCGTATAGGCGAAATCTTCCTCGTTTTCATCGGGCAATCCCGCAATGACATCAGTGTTGATCATCGGGATTTTTGTCTCTCTTGCGAGGCGAAACGCTTCTCCAATATCCTCAGGTTTGTGCGCTCGCCCGATACGCTCCAAAGTTGACACATTCATCGACTGAGGATTGATGCTGATACGCTGAACTTGATAGGATTTAATTACGTCTAGTTTTTCCGCTGTGATCGTATCCGGCCGTCCCGCTTCCACAGTGAATTCTTTCAAGCGGCTAATATCAAAAGCTTCCGTTACATGATGCAGCAGTTCGTCAAGCTGCTTTGCAGTCAAGGTGGTCGGTGTCCCTCCGCCGATATAAATCGTTTCGGGATACCAACCTTTTCTTTTCATATTTTCAGCCACAAAGGAGATTTCACGATGCAGTGCTTCCAAATAAAATTGAATATCCTTCTCTTTTGCCTGATTGGAAGGAAACGAACAATACACACATCTGGTAGGGCAGAATGGAATACCGATGTAAAGTCCAACTGCCTCTCTTGGACTGACTTTTATGATTTCTTTTTGGCACGCAACAAGATTCAAAAGTAACTGAGCTTTTTCCGCAGTAAGAAAATAATCCTCAGTTAAAATCTTTTTTACTTTTTCTTTAGAACGCTCTGCTTGCAGTAGTTCACCCGCAAGTTTTACCGGCCTAACGCCAGTAAGGATTCCCCAATCAGGCGTTTTCCCAGTATAATATTGCAATTCCTTATACAAAAATCGTTTCCTCTGATTTTTGATATTCTTTTCCTTTTTTAAACCGCTTTCCAAGTCAGAAAAATGCATTGGAACATAAATGTCAATCATGGATTTTTCATTTGATTGATCATCCGGTTGATTGATTTCACTCAATTCATCCTGTGCAAACGATCCGAATTGTTCTTCTTGTCCAATCAGTTGATAGTCTTCTGATTTCAGGAATACCTTAATCAGCTCTTCCAATTCGTACTTATTTATTTCCTGTGATAAATGGATTTTATACAAAAGGATTGTTCTCCTTTTCAAAACCGATAGTTGTAGGTCCCATATGCCCCGGCAAAACATTTGTATCATCCGGTAAAGTAAACAGCTTCTTTTCTATTGAGTCTTTAATCGCCGCATAGGATGATCCCGGGAAGTCTGTTCTTCCGATTGATTGCTGAAATAAGGTATCACCACTGAATACCACATCATCTACTAAAATGGACATGCCTCCCGGTGTATGCCCTGGTGTATGGAGAAACTTTAATTCTAAATTTCCAACGTTTAAAGTTTCCCCGTCGGATACGTAATGATCTGCATGCAGGGAAATCGGAACCCCGGCTGTCATGGCAGACATATTCAAATCTGGATCCTCAAGCAACTCCTTTTCATGAATACATGCCACAAGTTTTGCACTCGGAAACTCCTTCTCTGTATCCGTAACCCCTCCGATATGATCTCCATGTCCATGGGTTAAAATAATATATGCAACGTCAAAATTATTTTCCCTGCAGTAGTTCACCATATTTAAATTATGTCCACCCGGATCAACGATAAACGCTTTTTTTGTTGCTTCATCTGCTGCAACATAGCAATTTACAGCCAAAGGCCCGCTTAAAAAGCTTTTTACAATCATTTTCGTTCCTTTCCTGTGTTATTGTTAAAACACTTTTTTACTATCAATTAATATTGTAACAGGCCCGTCATTGTAGATTTTCACCAACATCTCGGCCTGAAATATCCCCTCTTCTACCTGCAACCCCTGCGCTTTACATAAATCTACAAACCTGCGATAAAGCTCATTCGCCTTATCGGGTTTGGCCGCTTTGATAAAGCTGGGCCGCTTTCCTTTTCTACAATCACCAAACAGGGTGAACTGGGATACTGCAAGAATATCGCCGCCCACATCCTTTACAGATAAATTCATTTTTCCTTCTTCATCTTCAAAAATGCGTAATCCAGCTATTTTTTCAGCCAGATAAACTGCATCCGAGGCTTCATCCTCCTCTTCCACTCCAAGAAGAACCATCAGCCCCTTATCTATAGAGCCCGTAATCTTCTCTTCCACGGTTACATCAGCCTCTATTACTCTTTGAACGACTGCCCTCATCGAAAACTCCTTAACATTCTGTCCGATTTTCTTCATCTTATTTTCCGTTAAATCGAAGATAAAATCGTGAACCATTTATCATTGAACTATATAATTGCACGATAAACATCTCCAACTCCCTGCACACTGCGCAAAGAACGAAGAATTTTTTCGATCTGCCCGGTATTGGAAATAGACAAGGTCATCGTAATATTCACAACCCCGTCTCTGGCACTTTTAGCATTCACTCCCGCAATATGAACATCCATATCCTCACAAACTCTGGAAAGATCGGAAAACAACCCTTTTCTGTCTTCTGCCTGAATATTAATATCGGTATCATAGGACATGTTATCTTTTTGCTTGTCCCACTCAACTTCGATAAATCGTTGTTTTTCTTCTTCCGGCAGGGTAATAACATTGATGCAATCCTTACGGTGTACAGAAATCCCTCGACCTTTTGTGATAAATCCTATGATTTCATCTCCCGGTACCGGGTTGCAGCATTTTGAAAAACGAATCAAAAGGTTGTCCACTCCTTTTACGCTGACTCCTGTTTGTTCTTTTTTCTTAACCCTTTTCTTATTTTCTTCCGCTTGTTCCGTCTTTTCTTTTCGTCTGAGTTCTGCTTGTTTTTCATCCTGGTAGTAATCAAGAAGCATGGCGACTACCTTACTCAAGAGCACGCCTCCCGAGCCGATCGAAGTATACAGATCCTCTGCAGATGCCAAATTGAACGCCTTGGCACATTTATTAATATATTGGTTCTTTAAGATCTGCTGGCTTTCATAGCCCTTACGTCTTGTATACTTTTCCAGCATTTCTTTTCCTTTATCCGTATTATCGGATTTATTTTCTTTCTTTAACCATTGCCTGATTTTATTTTTTGCATTGCTACTCTGTGCAATTTTTAGCCAGTCAATGCTTGGGCCTTTACTGTTTGATGAAGTTACAATTTCAACGATATTCCCATTTTTCAAAGTATGGTCAATCGGTACCATTTTCCCATTGACTTTTGCACCAATACATTTTACGCCAATGGCCGAGTGTATTTTGAAGGCAAAATCAAGCGGTGTAGATCCTGCTGGAAGCTCAATGACATCACCCTTTGGAGTAAAAACAAAAACCTGATTGGAAAAAAGATCTACCTTCAAGGTTTCCATGAATTCCTTCGGATCATTTAAGTCTTTTTGCCACTCAAGCGTTTGTCTCAACCAGGCAAGCTTTCCTTCTTCTTTGTCCCTGGAAACGCCTTCTTTGTACTTCCAATGAGCTGCTATACCATATTCCGCGATCCGATGCATTTCATCAGTTCGGATTTGAATTTCAAAAGGTTCTCCGTTGTCTCCGATTACGGTTGTATGCAACGACTGATAGCGATTTGGCTTCGGCATCGCTATGTAATCCTTAAACCTGCCCGGAATCGGCTTCCACATGGTGTGAACGATACCAAGGACAGCATAGCAGTCCTTTACATTATCTACAATAATACGAATCGCAGTGAGATCGAATATTTCCTCAAGCTGTTTATTCTGGTACTTCATTTTTCGATAGATGCTGTAAAAATGCTTAGAGCGACCAGTGATATCATAAGGTATATTCAAATCATTCAAGCTTTCTTTGATTTCATCCATCACCTTATTGATATTTTCTTCCCGCTGCTGTTTTTTTATTTTTACCTGACTTACCAGATCATAATATGCTTCCGCATCCAAATGCTTCAATGCAATATCTTCCAACTCAAACTTCATGGTATAAATACCAAGCCTGCTCGCCAGTGGAGCATAGATTTCAATCGTTTCCTTGCACTTATCCTTAATCTGTTCCTCACTCATATAATTGATCGTTCTAAGGTTATGAAGCCGATCTGCCAATTTTATGATTAATACTCGAATATCCTTTGACATCGCTAAAAACATTTTCCTCAGATTTTCAGCCTGTCTTTCTTCTTTGCTTTCAAATACCAGACTCCCCAGTTTTGTAACACCGTCAACAAGAAGAGCCACTTCTTCCCCAAAATCAGCCTTGAGGTCTTCTTCCGAATAGGATGTATCCTCAACGGTATCATGAAGTAGGCCGGCGACAATGGTATTCTCATCCATACCCAATTCTACCAGTATTTTTGCAACTTCAACAGGGTGAACCAAGTATGGTTCACCCGATTTTCTTAGCTGTCCTTCATGGTAATCTTCTGCGATCAGAAATGCCTTCTTAATTAATTCAATATTAATATTCGGGTTACCCTGCAGAAGATCGTTTAAGAATTTTTCCATCCATTCCATAAACTTTAACCCTTATTCCTGCTTTTCTTTGCTTTATATCTTGATCCACCTGTTAGCTGACATAATTGATAATAAACCGGACTTGCGATAACAATAGAAGATGCAGCTCCGGATATAATTCCAACCATAAGGGGTAATGTAAACTCTCTGATGGTTTGGCCACCTAAAATAAACAGCGGAATGATCGCTAAAATTGTAGTGATAGACGTCATGAGTGACCTCACCAAGGTCTGATTGATACTTGTATCAATCAGCTCTTCCAGCTTATTCTTTTTCATGAGATTGAGATTTTCTCTGATTCTGTCAAAAACTACAATAGTATCATTAATCGAATAACCTACCAAGGTCAATACTGCCGCGATAAACGGACTGTTGATCGGAATGTTGAAAAGGCCATAAAAAGCGATCATAATCAATACGTCATGGAGCACTGCAGTAATTGCTGCAACACCAAATTTCCATTCAAACCGAATAATAATATAAATCAGCATTCCAATACCGGCAACGACTACGGCTTTCACCGCATTCTTTTTCAGCAAATCTCCAATAGATGGGCCAAATTGTTCGACAGCCAGTACAGAATCCTTTGTCAAATCGAATTTTTCAAATAGATTACCTAGTAATTTTTCTCTGGCATCGGTATCCAGCGATTGAATTGTTTTTATAATAACCTCTTTATTTGCTTCACCGGCATGAACAATATCTGCATCAATTTCATTTGTCTTTAATACTTCATTAATTTCTGCAACCGATACCTCTTTTCCCATATCAATCTGCAGCATAGTACCGCCCGTAAAGTCAATTCCGTAGTTAAAACCTCTGATAAAACCTACGCCCATGCCAAATATGATAATACAAATCGAAATAATATAAAATAGTTTCCTATGTTTGATAAAGGAGAGTTCGCGTTTAATCTGAAACATTTATTTCGCCTCCTTTATCGCAAAGTTTTTCATAGTAGCAAGCATCTTACTTCCAGCAATCAAATCTAAATAAAGTTGAGTAACAACAACTGCTGTAAACACGCTGGCAAGAATACCAATCATCAGAGTCATTGCAAAGCCCTTAACCGGACCAGAACCCAACTGATACAGAACAACGCCTGCTATGATGGTTGTGACTTGGGAGTCGATAATCGTAGATAAAGCCCTTTTAAATCCCGAAGCAACAGAAACCCGAATTGATTTTCCATTGTAGATTTCTTCACGTACTCTGGCAAATATGATAACATTTGCATCCACAGCCATACCAATGGATAGAATCATGCCCGCAATACCAGGCAAAGTCAAAACACCACCCATGCCTACCAGTATCCATAATACAATTAGAATATATAGCAGTAACGCAATGTCTGCTACAACACCCATCGCACGGTACATAATCAGCATGATGACAAAGATCAAAGCAATACCGATAATACCGGCTATCATGCTCATTTTAAGTGCATCCAGACCCAATGACGGGCCGACCACGGAGGTTTGTACTTCTTTTAATTCAACAGGAAGTGCTCCGCCTCGTATCAGTGCGGATAAATTGGTTGCTTCTTCTTCACCAAACCCACCGCGTCCGCCTGTGATTTCCGCTGTCCCGTTCGGGATGACCCCGCTTACTCCCGGTGCAGAAATAACCTGCCCATCCAATACGATCATGATAACATTGGGTGCCATGCCTTCGTTGGCCGAAGTAACTTGTCCATTCATAATCTTTTTGGTGGCAGCTTCAAAGGCCTCTGCGCCTTCTTTATTAAATTCCAGGCCGATTGCATATCCGCCGTTTGTCTGATCCGTCATAATGCCGGCATCTTTCACCTGGCTTCCATCCAATACAACGGTATTATCCGCCATTACAAACTGGAGTTGTGCAGTTTTACCGATTGCCTTGATTGCGTCATTCGCATCTTCCGCACCCGGAAGTTCCACTCTGATACGATTCGAACCTTCTATCGTAACAACTGGCTCGGACAAGCCCAACTGATTTACTCTCTTTTCGATGACAGCCTGTGTCTGCGACATTAGTTTTTTCAGTTCATCCCCTGTTGTGTCGGTTTGTGCCTCCATAACAACATAAACTCCGCCGGATAGATCAAGACCCAGTTTTAACTGATCCTTGATTGGCGCGAAGGAGCCTATGCCCATCAGAGTTACATACCAGCCAAAGAGGATGAAGATCGTCAATACTACTGCCATTGCCTTCTTCATAGTTCATTTCACCTTCTATTCTCTTGCATGTAATTTGAAATATATCTTTATTCCTAATTCTATATTACAAAATATTTTACTACGTTTTTGATGCGCCTACAAGCAAAATCATAACAAAGAGCTGAAATTGCTTAATTTCTCATATTTACCCCGATCATTCCCCCTACGCTGCCGAAAAGAATTGGAATCAAATATTTTATGATGCCAATACCGAATTCAAGATTCGTGGAAAATGCCAGTATGTAAAATGCAGACAAAATGAGAAGAAAAATAATGGAGTATAGCGCCCCATAAACCAAGCCTCTCTTCTCCATATGATTTCCAAAATAAATTCCGAGAAACAGACAGCAAATGCAAAGCACGCCGATCATGTAATAGAGTGACCATCCTTCCGGCGCCGGAGTCAGCTTAACGATCACACTAATTAGTAAAGTCAGCAGAATGAATAAAAGAAATCCATATAAAAAGCCCTTCAGGTTCTTCCACATTGTTTCCATGTTATCCTCCTTATCAAGACATGCCCTATTGAAATTATTAGACAGTCTTATCCAAATATATTCTTTTACATTATATTTTCCATAAGAAGAATTATACAGAAAAGTTGAAGTACGACGGTAGGCTGAACAAAAAAATAAGTCCCAGATACTTCTGAAACTTACTTCATTTGGTGCCGGCGATCGGGGTCGAACCGATACGGTGTTGCCACCACGGGATTTTGAGTCCCGCACGTCTGCCAATTCCATCACGCCGGCGTAACAAAATTTATATTAACACATTTAAAATGTAAAATCAAGAAAAAAGCATTTACATTTTTATTTTTTTGCTATATAATTTTTTTATTACCTGAGAGGAGGATGAATAATGAGTCAACAATTAGCAACTTTAATGCCTTTAATTCTTTTAATCGTTATCATGTATTTCTTACTGATTCGGCCTCAGAAAAAAAGAGAAAAAGCCGTTACAGCAATGAGAAATTCAATTAAGGTCGGGGACGAAGTAATCACAATCGGAGGTGTTTGCGGCAAAATCGTTAAGACAAAAGATGAAACGCTTACGATCCAGGTTGGCGCTGATAAAACAAAGTTTGAAATCATGAGATGGGCTGTTTCCAAGGTTGTTACGGACGAGTCGGCTCCTTCTCCTTCTAAGAAAACTAAGAGAGAAGAACCTGAGGAAGATAATCAGAAAGATGCACCAAAGAAGGCGTTGCCAAAAAGAATGAAAAAAGCAAGTGAAGAAGCACCTGCTGATGAAATAAAATCGGACGAACCTGCGGAAGAGAATACCGAAGCAGTGAATGAAACAGAAATTCCACACTAATATATAATTATAAAACAAACAATACCCTGCAAAATAGACACAAAATGGTCGTGTTTACTTTGCAGGGTATTTTTGTATATAATAACATCCTGGCTGATGTATTGATCTTACACCCACCAGGATATCTACACAAAGCAATGAAATGATTCCTGTTTCAAGTTTCCTTTTATCAGAATTAATACTTGTCAAATTCACCAGCGCTTAACAAAATTTTACTCTCATGCAGTGCATTTCCTTGAGTTTGACTGCTTTCCAGCAACTTTCTGTTTATTCCCTGTTTACCTGCTGTATTGCCATTTAACTGAAATCTTCCAACCATTTCCTTCAGAAGCTCTGCCTGACTGGATAACTCCTCGCTTGCCGCTGCACTTTCTTCTGCCGTTGCAGAATTATTCTGAACAACCTGAGCTACCTGCTCGATTCCTTTGTTGACCTGAGCAATTCCCGATGCCTGCTCATTGGAAGCGTCTGCAATACCTCCTACAAGGCTTGCCGCCTTCTCAATGCCGTCTACGATCTCTACCAGTGCTGCTGCCGTATCGTTGGCAATCTTCGTTCCTGACTGTGCCTTGTTAACGGAGCCTTCGATCAGCTCTGTGGTCTCTTGCGCCGCCGCTGCGCTTCTTGCTGCAAGGTTTCTTACCTCTTCTGCTACCACGGCAAAGCCTTTGCCGTGCTGCCCTGCTCTTGCCGCTTCTACTGCTGCGTTCAGTGCAAGAATGTTGGTCTGGAAAGCAATATCGTCAATCACCTTGATGATTTTAGAGATATTGGCGGAAGAGTCATTGATCTCTACCATGGAATCCAGCATCTCTTTCATCTGAGCATTGCCCTTTTCTGCATTGTCTCTCGCCGTCCCCGCAAGCTCACTGGCCTGATTTGCATTGACTGCGTTCTGCTTGGTCTGGGACGCGATCTCTGCAATGGATGCGGTCAGCTGCTGAATAGAACTCGCCTGCTCTGTAGAGCCCTGCGACAGAGCTTGACTTCCATCGGATACCTGACGGGAACCGGATGCCACCTGATCTGCCGAATCGCTGATATCTCCCAGCACTTGACTCAGTGACAGGATGATATTGTTCAGGGAATCCTTGATCGTCACAAAGTCACCCTTGTAATCCGCTCTGATTGCCAGATTCAGGTTTCCACCACTGATCTCAGCGAGCACGTTTGAGATTTCGCTTACATAACTTCTAATATTCTCTAAAGTTTCGTTGAGCGCATTCTTGATCGCCGCATGGTCACCCTTATAGCTTCCTTCCATGGTCACTTGCAGATTGCCTCTTGCCATCTCCTGCAATACTTCGGAAGCCTCATTGATCGGTGCGATAACAGCATCCAATGTTTGATTGAACCCTTCCATGATCTTGGCGAATTCTCCGCCATGTTTTGCCACATCAGCTCTGTTCTTCAGGTCTCCTCCTACTGCTGCCTCCGTCATTTCAGCCGCATCCCCGATCAGTGCTCCCACTGCTCTCTTTACTTCTTCCAGATTATCCCCAATCGCCGCAAACTGCTTGCTCACTTCTTCTGTGTATTTATCTGCTTCTGCAATATTCATATCGAAGTCGAGATTTCCGCCTGCTAAAAGCTGTAGATTTCCTTCCAGTCTATGCACTTCGTTTTTCGTATATCTGTTTACTCTTATGATCTGGGTCAAATCCGTCACAATTTCCACAAAGCCTACATTCTCACCTTTTCTGTTCTTTAAGTAAGCCGTTTCCTGTTTACTGCTCATTCCGGCCCACTCGGAAAAGGTTTCCCCGATTTCCTTGTCTACCAGCCTTCGGATTCCGCAGTCTTCGGTTCCGCATATGTTTGTGTTAGCGTTGTAGCAATCCATTCCATAACAGGCATCTCTGTCCTTGATAACGCCCTGCTCAATCAGGACCTTCTCAAAGGCCTTATTCAGATAGGTCCACTTCATATCCATATCCGTCACATGAACCGGGAACGGAATGGCATCAATAATTGCTTCGTACCAGACAGCCTTGTCCACTACGGTATCCAGAGTTCCGTTAACTCCTTCGATTACCGTTCTAAAATCGCCCTGATGTTTCTCTGCGTCGGCTCTCTTCAATAAATCCCCTGCGATAGCAGCATCGGACAGCATCTTGGTATCTGAAACAAGCATGCCCACCGCATCAATACAGTCATTCAAACTCTCCTTAATCGTATTAAAATCACCCTGATAACTGTCTGTAATCTTTTCCGGGATATCGCCCTTGCTGATTTGCTGCATATATTTTGCAGACATATTTAAAGGATCAATAATCGCATCCATGGTTTTATTAAATCCGGCAACAATATCCCTATATGCTCCCTCAAACACTTCTGCATTTCCTCGATTCTCCGAGATGCCCTCTACTGCCGCAGCAACCATATTCTCAGTTTCTGAAATTAAGCTCTTCAAATTATTGATTACCGATACAAGACTAATTCCAAGTACATCTTTCTCAGACCGAGGTTTCAACTCGAAGGACAAGTCACCTGCGGCCATCTTTTGTGCTGCTTCCGCCTGAATTTTGGTATTGCCAATCATTTTATCAAAGGCTTCTGCCAAAACACCAATTTCATCTTTTGATTTCGTGATATTAGATACATTCACTTCTACATCACCAAGTGCAAGTTTATCAGCCGCCAAAGCAAGACTCTTAATCGGTTTTACAATCCTACCGCTTGCAATATAGACAATTACAGCTCCAATTGCAATAGAAACCAAACATGAAGTAACTAAAAGATTTCTTAGTGAATTCACTTCACCCAAAACCTCATTGGTTATCACACCAATAGCGACAATCCAAGGGCTGCCGTCTACAGGTGCAAAGGCTACAATCTGATCATTACCTTCATATGAATATTCTCCACTGCCTACTTCTCTTTTCAACATTTTGTCGGTCATCAAAACGGACAAATTCTTTAACTTCGTGTCCGTTTTGGATGCTTCTATATAATTAACCCTGTTTACAACCAAATCCATATTTCTGTCAGCAACCGCAGTTCCTTCATCATTTACCATATAAGCAAATCCTGTTTCTTTGTAACTGACGCTACTGACCTTTTCGCTTAAGATCTTTCCGTTTTTACTTCCGATCAAAACACCAATTTGCTGCCCGTTCCGATAAGCAGGTGCTGCGAATAAAATCGAAAGATCGCCCTGATCATTTACCATGACATCGGAAGCTGCCAATTCTCCATCCATAGCCCTCTTAAAGAAATCTTGCTCCGCCACATTAGCTGCTTGTCCACCTGTATCCAAATCAGTTACATTTCCTGCCTTATCAGCTAGCAAAAACTGAAAATACCCGGTTCTTTTTGCTTCCGCTTTACAAAAAGCGATTTTTTGATCCACAGGAACTGTTTCGCCCGTTATTATGGGGCTTTGCGCCAGGGTATCAAGATACCTCAGTTCAGTATCTCTTATCGATTGCATGTATTTTGCCTCTTCCTTAGCAATTTCCACAAGATCGCTATGCGTTCCATCTATTAAATTTTGACGAACAATGGAAATCGACAGGAAGCTTAAAAATACATTCAAAATTAGTATTATGGCTGTAAATACTAGTACCAGCTTGGTTTTTATTGATTTTGTTGTTGATTTTGTGTTTAAATTTTTCATTGAATTCATAAAAATTAAGCTCCATTCTATAAGTCTAAGTTTTTAACGGTAAAGTTATTTTTTAAATTTTTTTATGCATCACCACCTTTTACACAAATGCTTTTTAATATTGAACACAAAAAAAGACTTCAAGGCAAATATCATAGATGTCGTCGTCTCGAACAGACTGCTTCAAGGCTTTTGTCAAAAGTCTCTATTTATGTACTCTATTAGATTATCGGCAATAATTATTGAAACCTAAGTAAAATAATGGTAATTTTTAATGTATTATGTATGCATTAATAGAACTGTAATTTTAAACAATAAAAAACCCCGGAGATATAGTGATAATTACCTTCCCGGGGTATTAACTACTGCAACGCTTTGCTTTCGTTATTCTTTTAATATCTTTCCACCACCAACGACTACATCACCCTGATAAAATACGGCGGCCTGCCCCGGTGTAACCGCCCTCTGCTTTTCCTGAAATTTTACAAGAATGCGATTAGGATCTTCCGGATAAATCATTGCAGGCACCTCCGCCTGCGTATAACGTGTTTTTACCGTAACCTCCATCGGTTCTTTCATCTCAGAAATGGAGATCAAATTGATCATTCCTGCCACAAAATGATCAACGAACAAATCTTCATTTGAACCTAACGTGACTCGATTTTTTTCGCAGTCGATATGAACCACATACATTGGCTTTCCGAAGGTTTTGCCCAAACCCTTCCGTTGACCAATGGTATAGTGAATGATTCCCTTATGCTTTCCAAGTACCGTTCCACTTTTATCTACAAAATCACCTTCCACCGTGTTGACTCCTAATGTCTTTTTCAGAAACCCTGCATAATCTCCATCCTTTACAAAACAGATGTCCTGGCTATCCGGTTTTTGGGCATTGACAAAGCCTCTTTCTTCTGCAATAGCTCTAATTTCCGTCTTTTTCAGATTGCCTAAAGGAAACAGAGTTCTGGCAAGCTCCTCTTGTGTCATGGTGTACAAAGCATAGCTTTGATCTTTTGTCTGATCAATTCCTTTTTTCAATAAATATCTACCTATGTCCTTATCTTTTTCAATCCTTGCATAATGACCGGTCGCAATATAATCGTATTCCAGGAACGTTGCCCGTTCCAGAAATTTTTCAAATTTTATGCTTCGATTGCATTCGATGCACGGATTAGGCGTTTCTCCGTTTTTATATGCTTCAGCAAAGGGTCTTACTACATCCCGTTCAAACTGAAGCCCAAAATGAAAGACATCATGGCGGAATCCCAGCTTTTCTGCTACACTTTTCGCATCCAGAACATCCTCAAGCGAACAGCAAGTTCTCGTTCTATCGATTCCAATATCCTCATTTTCAAATAATTTAAAGGTCGCTCCGGCAACTTCATAGCCTTGTTCCAGCAACAAAACTGCGGCTACCGAACTGTCAACCCCGCCACTCATGGCTATCAAAACCTTCGCCATAGTTCCCTCATTTCTGTTCCAAATCGTTGAACGAACAATTTTGGGTTTTCGCAATTCACTTGTCGTAACCCAAAACCGTAAGCGTCAATAGAGACTGACGCCATCGTTTCTTATATTAATATAGTATAACCCTGACATTTAAACTATTATAACTCACTTGCCCCGTATTTTCCAGAAATTAATTTAATATTGATTTAGAAGATTGAATGAATAATCTCCGGGTATTATTATTTTTATATGAGATTATTTGCAGAAAGAAAGGTGAAATAATATGGCAGTAGGTTGGACAGATGATTTATCGGTAGGTGTAAACCTTGTCGATGAACAGCATAAAATTTGGTTTGAAAAAGCGGGACAATTATTTGAAGCAGGCAAAAATGGGCAGGCAAAAGAATTTGTCGGACAGATGCTTGATTTTCTGGATGATTATACAAAAAAGCATTTTAAAGATGAAGAAAAATATATGCTCAGCATAAAATACCCCGAATATGACAGACAAAAATCATTACATACAGCATTTATCGGTGAGTTGGATAAATTGAAGAAAGAATTCAGGGAATCAGGCGGCAATATTGTCGTAGTTCTCAATGCGAATCAAATGGTTATTGATTGGCTTGTAAAACACATTTCTAATGAAGACAAAAAAATTGGAGTTTATGTAAGAAGCATGAAATAGCAGAACAATGTGATATCAAAAGAGGCTGTCTAAGACGGCCTCTTTTCATTCACTAACTGAAAATTCAATTTCCTAAATGTTTTACTTCGGTTTCATAGTATACCTATCTTCGGCTCAAGATTACTCAGTATACGCTTATCAAAACTGGACAATAAATTCCGGCATTCCGCTGGAATAAGGTGCGATATCATATTGCTGATAATAAAGTACCATACCGTCCGGCGTCAGATAAAAGCTTTCAGGGTTAAAATATTCAAAAATAAGCTGAGGATAATCATCAAAATACCACCCCTCGCCTTTTTCGATCTGAAAATCAATTTGTTCCCTGATATTATTAATTACCTCCGCCTTATGTTGGATAGAATGATCCATATAACCAAAGAGGCTAACACGGCATTCCCTGATCAAATCCCAAGTTTCAGATTGTCGTTTCGTGTTCCCATGAGCTCCTCCGGTATAAGTGTAAGAATCATGGTACAGACTGATTATTCCGTCCTGGTTATAAGTAATTTCATATACTTCAAGCGCTTCGTTCCTATGAAAGGGGAACTGGTTTTCCGCAGTATACTCATACTGCTCTACCGCTTCCTGGTAATTGATTGTTTGGTATTTATTTTGAAGTTCCACTGCCAATATCAGATACCATTGATTGATGCAATCCAATACGTCCTGATACCATGGATGGCTAAATTGAGGATATTCAATCTTATAATGCAGCACAGGAGTATCATTATAATTCATCGTACTCTCAATGGTAATTTTGTTCACTGTAACCGGTTCGTTTTTCATCATCACATATCACCTCATCTAAATAGAATATGGTGCTCTGCTTTATTATGTGATAATTTTCACCTCTGCTATTTACTGCCGTCAATTATTCAGCTTCAGGCCAATATAAGCAATAACAGGGATGAGTTTCTCCAAGATAAATCCATACATTTTCCCCCATTTCAAGATGCTCTTGAAACATAAGTTCGGGGATCATCAGCTTAAGACTGGTACGCTTTGTCCCGCTAATATTCTTTCCCAAAGGGCTCGGCTTTCTTTGAAATTCTTCGATTTGCTCTCGCAAATCAGAAATGCCCATCTCTTTTGCAAAATTACACATGAACTTTTCTGCATCGGCATAAACTACATTTTCCGAATTTTTAAACCAATTCACATTCATTTCTTTCCTCCATCCAGTTTTCTATTACGCTTCTTTTATTTGTCTCTTCCCTGCTTCATAGCCATTCCAAATCATTTTTTATCTTGATACAGCTGTATGAAATCCCTCCAACTTACAATATAATCATCTTTTTCCAATTGAGCCAGCAGATTTTCTCGCTTCTCATCACATGCAGTCTCATAAAATTCTTCCATTCGTTTTATCAATGTTTTTTTATTTTTCATTTTGAATTCCTCTCTTTCTAACGATTTTTACAATACAAAAAGACTGTAGCAAAAAGCTACAGCCCGTATTTACTGCACAATCAGTTATTCTGCAACTACCGAATTACCCGTCGGATTGCCTGTGTATTTCATGCAGGTCTTCTGGCTTATAGATCATCATCTTATCCTTCCTTCCCAAAGATATCATCTTCAGTGGCGATTGCTTTTCAGCAACGATAGGACTTGATTCCCCATTTACAGCGGCGGGACCGCGCCGGTTTTACACCGGTCTTCCCTCTTAGCCAACCACTCAAAAACGTTTACAGAGCAGCCGGAACATAAAATACTTATTCATTTGATACTATAATCATATCAGCATTTCCCCATTTGTCAATGGTGATATCGATTTACGCAGGCAATTTTCTGCAATGCATTGATCAAACAATCAATATCGGTAAAATTATTAAACAAACCAAGGCTAGCGCGCACAATACCATAGTTTTTCCCGCTCTTATACAGCTCATAGGCCTGACGATTCGTCAGCCCAAGCAGATCCTGTACATAAAGATTTGCACCCGAGGTTCCTGACGCTACAGCTATGCCATATTCGTCCCCCAAACACTGAGCCAGCGCCTGAAAAGGCATTCCTTCCAGATTGAATGCTACGAAACCCGTCTTTAGGAATTAGCACCATGATTGTTTAAGAGGCGTTTATATATTTACGTTCTGAAACCAGCACATTTACGTGCTTTTTTTATTGTCTGAAACTATTGCATAAATTCCTTTTTTATGGTAAACTAAATGGTGTTAAATGGTGTTAATTCGAGAGGATGAAAAATGGCTTATTTTCTTAAAAAATCTAATTTAAAAAAGGGACTTTACCTGCAGATTTATGAATCTTTTTACAACCACGATAAAAAACAGACGTCTCATCGTTCTTACAAGGCTCTTGGCTATGTAAATGACCTGATCTCTTCCGGCATTGAAGATCCTATTTCCTATTATTCTGAGGTTATCCACGGAATGAACGAACAACTGAATCTCTTAAGGCAAAAAGACCGCGAAAAGCAGATATCCTCTTCGCCTGAAAGACATGTTGGGTACTTGCTCTTAAAAGCTGTCCTCGACAGTCTTCATGTCTCTAACTATCTAGATTTCTTACAGCTCCCAAGGAATTTTCAGTTCCGTATATCCCACCTCATAGAAGCTCTAACTTACTGCCGGGTGACAGAGCCATGCTCTAAAAGCAAGACCTTCCATGAGGTACTCCCTTCCCTCTATGACTCTTATGATCTTTCCTATAACCAGATTTTAGACGGCATTGAATACATTGGCAGTGAGTACGAAAAAATTATTGAGATATTTAATCACCAGATCAATCTGAAATATCCATTTGATACCTCTACGACCTATTTTGACTGTACAAACTTTTATTTTGAAATCGATAAGGAAGATGACTTCAGAAAAAAGGGGCCCTCAAAGGAAAATCGGAAGGATCCCATTGTTGGCCTCGGGCTTCTGCTGGATGCACATCAAATTCCCATTGGAATGAAATTCTACCCTGGAAATGAAAGCGAAAAACCCGTAATCCGGGAAATCATACAAGATCTGAAAAACAGGAATAACATAACCGGCCGGACAATACAAGTCGCAGATAAGGGGCTTAACTGTGCAAACAACATCTTGGCTGCACGCAAAAATGGGGATGGCTATCTATTCTCAAAGTCAGTAAAAATGCTTCCAGAGGCTGAGAAAACATGGCTCCTACTGGAAAACGACTATCAAAACGTTTTGGACAAAAACGGGAAACTCCTTTACAGGCTCAAAGAATGTGTAGATGAATTCCCCTATACATATACAAATGAGAAAGGGAAAAAAGTCACGATAAAGCTTACAGAAAAGAGAGTGGTAACCTTTAATCCCAAACTGGCAAAAAAGAAGCAATACGAAATCAACCGGATGGTCGAAAAAGCCAGAGCGTTAAAAGCTTCTCAGGCGAAAAGAAACGAATTCGGCGAATGCAGTAAATATGTAACCTTTACCCCTACAGATAAAAAAGGGAATTCCATGGATGGAAAAGTTGCTGTTTCCCTCAACAGCAACGCAATCGAGGAGGATTTGAAACTGGCAGGATACAACCTTCTTGTAACTTCTGAGACAGGGATGAAAGCACCTGAAATCTATACTGTCTATCACAACCTCTGGAGGATTGAAGAATCTTTTAAAATGATGAAGTCCTATCTGGATGCAAGGCCTGTATTTCTGCAGAAAACGGATTCGATTTGTGGGCATTTTCTGATCTGCTACCTGTCTGTACTTTTGATCAGAATACTGCAGTTTCGTGTATTTGAGAACCGATACTGCACGGAGAAGCTATTAGACTTTATCAAAGATTTCAGAGTCGTGGAAATCCAGCAGGGCAAGTACATTAACATAACTTCTTCATCAGCATTTATCAAAAGCCTATCCGGCGAGTTATCACTGCCACTTACAAATTATTTTCTGGATAGCTCACAATTAAAAAAGATGCTAAACTTCAAATTCTGAGGTTTAGCACCATTTTTTATATTTCACTCCTAAAGTCAGGTACTATAATCATATCAGCATTTCCCCATTTGTCAATGGTGATATCGATTTACGCAGGCAATTTTCTGCAATGCATTGATCAAACGATCAATATCGGTAAAATTATTAAACAAACCAAGGCTAGCGCGCACAATACCATAGTTTTTCCCGCTCTTATACAGCTCATAGGCCTGACGATTCGTCAGCCCAAGCAGATCCTGTACATAAAGATTTGCACCCGAGGTTCCTGACGCTACAGCTATGCCATATTCGTCCCCCAAACACTGAGCCAGCGCCTGAAAAGGCATTCCTTCCAGATTGAATGCTACGAAAGGGGCATGACAAGCAGGCTCTCCCGTTCCGTAAAGAATTATCCCCGGAATTGTGCGAAGTCTATCAATCAGGTGCATATACAGCCCTGCCTCGTGACTTACAATTTGAGACATCCCAATTTTTTGGAGAAAACTCAGAGCCCTGCCCAAAGAAAGAATACCCAAAAAATCAGGGTACCCGGCTTCATAACGCTCAGGGGCATTTCGATAAACAATTTGGCTGCTACTAACAAAGTCCGTCATACCAGCTCCGTAAATCATCGACTGCCAAAAATTCAGGAAGTCTTTCGGACCCACTAATACGCCACCGGATTGTCCTGTGTAGCACTTATGTCCGTCAAAAGATAAAAAGTCAATATGTTCAGGGGTACCATTCGGCATCATGGCAAAAGGTTTATGCTGTACCAGTTGTACTGCATCTAGAAAAATTTGCGCTCCGTAGGCGTGTGCCAATCGAGCCATTTCATAAAAGGGAGGAATCACGCCCGTGATGTTTGCAGCTCCGGTTACTGCAACCAGCTTCACTCTTTCGCTGTACTGTTCCAGTTTTATTCTGTAATCCACCATATCCAAATTGCCATCCGGCGTATTCTCGACAAGAACCGTCTCAAAATGTTCCTGCCAGGGCAAATAGTTTGCCATATGTTCCATACGGGTTGTAAGAATGACCTGATTTGGATCATATTGCCACATGATACAACTCAATAGGTTGATAGCCGTTGTCGTAGTCGGTGTATAGATTACGGTATTCATCTCCGGATCTCCGCCGATATAATCCAGCACCAGCCCGCGCACCTCATTGTATGCCATCCGCAAGTCTTCGGAAAGCATGTTGCGTTCGTTATCATATGCGTAACGGGGTACCCAGTGCAAAAAATCCTCAATTACCGGCTTTGCGATCTGAGGAGTGGCCGCATTATTCAAAAAAGCTCGAGGAAGAAATTCTCTGCAGGTCAGCATAGGCGTATCGGTTCCATAAAATGCATTTCGCCATGGAGAAAACCCATGCATATATTTTTTATCTCCTTTCATGCCGCCCTTTGTAAGGGCGGTGTAATGAATACTATGATTCAATATATGCCGATTACTTTGCAACAGTGAGTCATGGAGATTATTAATCTGGTATATTTTTACTTTGAGCAAAGTTTTCCATAATTTTTGCCCAAATACGTTGCGTCTCAACAAATTCACTGTAATGCTTTTTAACATTTTTATGGTATTTTTCCATTTCAGCCGCAATATTAATAAAATCCGGTTCTTCAAAATAATTGCAAATTTTAGGCAAAGTCTCGTAAAGTTGTTCCCGCATCTTTTTAATCTTTTTTTCATAGCAATCCGGTTGTGTGATATAGAGCAGTAATGGCTTATAACGAATCCACCCGATACATGCCTTATAAAATCGAGAGATAACCTGTTCATTATCGCCTTTGATGAACTTCAATCGGATCGGGAGCACGCCTTCCAAGAGATCCTTATAAGTAGAAAAACCGTCATGAAATGCATAGCATGGCACTCGCAAAACCTTCCGTTCGCTCAGGCAGGTACTTAAAAAAGTATCCTCTCCTCTCGCTCCCGGTGGATTGTAAAAAGGAAAAATACGTCGCGCATTTGTCAGATTAATGCATAGATTGGCACCTGAAATAAATTTAGCATGATTAATTTCTTCAACTTCAGTGGCATAATCACTTGTCAATACCTCTACATCCGCATAGGTTACCCCACCGTTTTCCATAATGCCTTTCAGGGTATCCCAGTTAATGATTTCATTACTAATCGCCTCAATAAAAGAACGGAAATCCTCTTCCTTAAAAGTGTCATTAAACTCCACGAAAGGAACTGGTGATACATATCCGCAGTGGTGTCCGTGAGTTATGTCTGCCTGAGTGATGAATTTAATATGGTTTGACAGAATATCCTGACCTCCCCAAAGCGCAGTTTTATGTTTATTTGTAACTGCCATTGGATATTCATCGTCATCCGTAAAAACCAAATAATCAATCCCCTTTTTTATCGCGAAGTATAGCAATGCATTTCGTTTTGCAGCATATCCTTTGCCGAATATTTTGTCTGCCTCATTACTGTCAATAACGTTATTTTGAACTAAGTAATTAATTTCTTCTTTAACAGAAGCACTTCCGATAAACGTACTACTATCAAGCTGATCGGCTAATTCTGCGGGCACATTGGTATAATCGGTTATTTTGGTTTTATTATAGGTTAGATCATACGCAACAAAAAGGTTTAAACTGATTGCGTTGTTATCTACCAGACCAGATTCCTTCCAGTTGTGTATATTGGTTCTCAGTGCTTTCTGAAAACTTTTTCTTCCTGTCGCAAAACCGATTCCTACTTTAATTTTTTTGGCTTTATGCATTTCATCACTCCTTTTAATGCAATTACTATTTTATATTGTAATATACCGTAATTATAAAGCAGTTATTAATTAATGAAGATAAGATTCAGCCACCCAAGAATGAATCCCGAGTGGCTGCCTGATATCCTTTTAGATATCATTTCTGATCTGCGCTATGTATTCCTTAGTTTCGTCAATCGTTATCAGTGAAACCTTCGTTGCTAAATCTATTTTTGAAAAAACATAACTATAACTTGATTTATCCCTTTTCCCTTTTACATATTCCTTAATAGTCATTTCAATGTCTCTCTTTGCATTTCTTTTTATATCTTCTAACGCCATTTTTAAACCCCCTCCCCCCGATTCACTCTTCTTTTATTATAACTTCATACAATGAGTATTATACCATAGTTTGGTTAACCTTTTTGAGTTATATTCCAAAATCTTCCTTTCGTATTATATTTATCATACGATGTTATCAATGTGATGTTGCATATACACTTTTGCCTGCTTCACGATAGGACATATGATATCCAAAGGCTTCAAGCACCGGACGAGCGGGTATATAAGTTCTTCCATCCTTTATTACAGCTGCTGTGTCCATTGTTAATACTTTTTCATTTACAGAATACTTATTACTGTTGATATTAATATTAATATTTGTTCCATCCAGTTCAGCTCCAACTGAAACTACATTACCACTTTTATCGGAAATGTAACTGACCTCTGCACCGATGGATTCCAGCAGTTTGCGTACTGGAACAAGGGTTCTGTTATTCTCGTCGATAAACGGCATTCCCATTCCATCCTTTGAAGTGAATGACAGCGCTTTATTATCTATCACAACCCATAGATATCTGCTGATTTCCTCCCTGGTCAGTCCGTCCATAGCAGCAAGGGTTTCATCGATCATAGATACTGCACTGGTGTCATCATAGGTATCTTCATTAACATCGAACAGCATTACACCACCGGCCGTTCTGCGGGCGATCATTGTCTTTTCACGAAGAGTATTCAGACCGTTGTAGGTTGATTCAAGAGGTTCTGTTTTTACATAATCTTTATATGCGTTTTTCCTGTCCATTTCAACCAGAAACCTGTATTGCTGCCAGCTTGGCCTTGCATAAAGGGGCATGCCCAATATCAGTTTTTCTGCTGGTATATTTCTATAATTTTTCCAATAGCTGATGGTTGTATTGGCGAACCAAATCGGGCTATGATTCGGATCACTATGTAGATCGTAACACATCAAGCTGATAAAGTCGAAGCATTCTATTGTTTTATCTGTAACTGCTGCCAGACCCTCCCATACATTTTGACCGTCAGTGCTTCCTGTTCCTGGTAATGCCGTTGATAACCCCTTACCTAATGGTTTCAGCTTTTCTGCAAGCCGCACAATGGTCTTTTCATAATCGGCACTGGTTGCATATGTTGGATATTCCCAGTCCATTTCAACGCCATCAAAATCATACTGCTGCACCACATCTATGATATTATCTACAAAAACTTCTCTTAAGTCAGTATCTGCCCCAATCTTTTCAAACACGGTAACCAACGGAGGTCCATTTTTTTCCGAATATCCACCCAAGGAAACATATACCTCTGTCCCCACGTTATGACATTTTTCAATCAGCTTCGCCAATTCCTCCGGCTCTTCAAAGGGTTTACAGGTACCATCCTCTGTCGGGATCAAAAAACCGTACATGATATGCGTCAGCTTTTCAGCTTGTAATTTTTCTACCGGCACATCAAACCATTCGCCGCAATAATATCCGATCACTTTAAACTCATCTGCGCAATTGTCAGGAACAGCTTTACCGTTGTCTATGCCAAAGCTGACAGCAGGCTGCATCATGACTGCTGTCATGGCAAGTATAACCGCAACAGCAAATAAAATGCTACTCTTTTTCTTTAACCTCATTTTCCTCATCCCATTCCCTTTTTAATATATTTTGCCATTTAGATTTGATTCAAGTTAGCTATGTCGAAGGTTCCGGCTCTAAATACCTCCATCATCTCACTTGTAAGACTTATATTCCGTTCCGCAGGGGGTATATCCGCTCTGTTTACCCACACACCTAAGGACAATTCCTCCTGCTCAAGCGTTATGGTATCATCACCGTCAAGTTCAGCGTAAAAGCCGGCAAGAATGGTATCAGTAAACGGCCAGGGCTGGCTCTTATAAAACTTAAGATTTTTCACTTTAAGCCCAACCTCTTCTTTCACTTCTCTGTGGACAGTCTGCTCCAGGCTCTCTCCAATCTCGGAAAAACCAGCGATAAGGGCATAATTCGTATATGCTCGTCCTGCATACTTGGTCAGAAGCAGACGACCCCTATTATGAACAGCTACTATAACACAGGGTGATAGGGTAGGATAACTCTGGAATCCACAGGTTTCGCAATAGAGCATCCGTTCCTTCTCCGAACGTTTCATCAATTTGCCGCATCTGCTACAGAACCGATGATTGTTATACCAACGGTTCAATTGCCACCCCACCACGCCTGCAAAGGAACGCCAGTATTTTAGCTCGGTTCTGAATCTGTCAGTAGTAGCATAGGTCCATCCATCTACTGAGTCAAGTCCTTTTTCATTTACCAAGTAGTAGTTGATGTCGTCTATCGCAAAAAGAAACTGAGCAGCTTCTATCAGGTGCGGATATTCTACCTCAAAATCAAAAAAAGACGGATACCAAAGTTTATCTTTCTTCTCTTTGACCAGTACAGCATCGCCTTCATAGGAAAGAAATAGATCCTGAGGCTTTGCTATTTTGTTTTTAAAACTGTTATTAAATACTCTTGGCTCTATGTCCTGAATCATTCATTTACCTCTTTTATTTATGTATAGTGATAGCCTTTTTCTTATAAAGGCTAGTTAGGAAAGTTTCCCCAACTTCCGAAAGTAATCTGCTCATCACCAAATTGGAATTTGTCGGTCTTGTACTGTTAAATGATTACTTCACCTAAAATTTTTTCATGAGGAACAATCAAGCACTTTTCTATCGCTTTCCAATAAGTTTCATACAACTGTTTTTGGGATTTACCATAATTTTCATCTGTATCGAATTCCCAGTAGAGTACATAACGAACACATTTTACAATACGAGTAAGTTTGTCAGGTTGAAGTCCATCCTTAATAGTTTTCATATCCTTTATATAGTGTGTACGCTGTATAAATCGAAGAGATTGACAACCGTCTATTGCTTTCATCATGTTACTAGCATCTTTCATAATAGCTTCAAACTCATTCGCCTTATCTGGCTTTACCTGGTAAATACTAATTTCCGAAAATGACATCCTTCTACCACCTCCAAAATCCTGTTTATCCTAATAGTTATACAAATAACCTTCCCATCAAATTTGAGCCCATAATTTTAATTATGTTGCTAGTTTAGGGCAAGACGGACTTACCTCCATGTCAGTATGCCGCTTATTGGCTATCTTTTTTTCGAACTGATCTATACTTTCGAACTTTTATTAAACTGGCACATTTGTTATCGCACCATTTTCTTGTATGACTTTTACTGTCATCATAGAATACCCAGTCACAATCGGGATTTTCACATTTTCGCAAATACACCAGCGGATATTCTGTAATTAACTTCGCAAATGATAAAGTAATCTGACATATAATCCAAGTTATATTATCTGTCTGCTGTACAGTTTCCAAAAGGTAATGACCGTCATTCTGCGTGATGAGTATTTGCGATTTCCCGCTTTTCAATATCTTATTCAATTCTTTAAGATCGGTGGAACTTATAGTTTGTTCAATGCACAGCTTCTTTAAAACTTGAAACATGAATTCCCGAAACTCCATAAGCTTATCAATTCCATTCATTGAAACAGTCATTTCAGGCAAGTTCCAAGTGGTGCTGAACTCTGACAGCCAGTTCTGATCTTTTAAAGGATCCTTGAAAGGTTTGTTCTTTATATACCATCTGCTGTTTATAAAATCCAGACATAGAAATTTCATTTGTTTGTCTCCTCTGGTTATAAAAATTTTGTAACCGTAATAATTCGTATTGACAGTTACATTTCAACTTGATAATATAATAGCATAAGTAACGCGCATGTAGCAATATGGCAGTTACATTTAGGAGGAATATATTTTGAAAAATAAAACCATTGGCGGAGTAATGCTAACTATTGCAACATTAATTTGGGGCACAGCCTTAGTCGCGCAAAGACTGGGCACAAACCACGTAGGGCCATTCACATTCAATGCAGCACGATTCCTGGTCGGTGCATTAGCGTTATTACCTTTTATCTTTATGACAGACTATCATAAAAACAGGCTTCAAACAAGTGATAATAGATTCATGATGAAGGATAGCTTGCTAATCAAAGGAGGGCTTATTTGCGGATGTATCGTATTTGCCACAGCTTCACTACAGCAAACGGGAATAACCTATACGACTGTTGGAAAGGCCGGATTCATTACTTCACTGTATATCGTTATTGTCCCGCTTCTGGAGCTTTTTATCGGCAGGCGTATTCGTCCACAAGTTTTGGGATGCATTTTTCTTGCGGCTATTGGAATATACCTGCTTTGCATCAATGAAAAATTTACGCTTGGCTTTGGAGACACACTTGTTTTAATCTGTGCATTTTCAACTGCTATTCATATTTTGACGATAGATTTCTATTCATCTAAAGTCGATTGTGTAAAATTATCCTGTCTGCAGTTTTTGGTGTGCGGTATATTCAGTTCTGCTGCTGCGTTTATATTTGAAAAGCCTGAATTACAATCGATTGTTAATGCCAGTGCTCCTATTATATATACGGGTATCTTGTCATGTGGGATTGCATATACTCTGCAAACGCTGGGGCAAAAGTACGTTCCACCGGTGGCAACTTCTCTTATTCTGAGTTTTGAATCGGTTTTTTCCGTTTTATCTGGATGGATTATGCTTGGAGAAACTTTAAGCTTTAAAGAAATATTAGGCTGCATACTTATGTTTATCGCAATTATTGCTTCACAGGCGACAGAATTACTGATGTTTAAAGTTAAGACAATTAAAAGCGCTCCAACTTCGAATAAATTATGATAAAAATTGAGTATAAAAGCGCTAACACTTGTTATATTTGCTATTTCAATCTTTTATGACCTGCGATAATTATAAGACCCATTTAATTTATGCTAAAAATCGAAGTAAGTTTTTAATGCAGAGGGATATCTTATTGTGGATGTTGTTGTTGATGGTAATGGGGTTGTAGTTAAAAAATATGCAAATGTTTTATCAGCATATTCATATGATATAATTAACACATAGATTTCGCATTAAACTAAACGGTGTTTTTAGGGAGGAACATAATGAAAAAATTATTAGTATTATTTTTGGCTATGGCAAGTATTTTTTGCCTTGTTAGTTGTGGCATAAATAATTCATCTCAAAAAAACGACCCGCCAACTGACCGCTTAAAACAAGCCATTGATTCTGTCTCATCGATAAATAGTATTTATTATGTAGAAAATTATGAACAAATATTGAAGTCTGATATTGATACTACAACAACTATAAGCACAAATGAAAATAAAAGCACGAAGGATCCTTTTGTAATGTGGAGTAAGTCCGTTAAACAAATAAATACTGAACCAAAACAAGTAAGTGAATTGTATCAAAAGGTGATGTGATATAACATAATTGTAACACCATAGTCTAATAAGATATAATCTTATTAAATGAAGGAGTTAACATTATGAAGCACCAACCACACTACGAAACAGAATTTAAGAAGAAAATTGTACGTCTCCACTTAGAAGAAGGACGTACCCTGGTTAGCCTATCTGAAGAGTATGGTGTATCTAAAGCCAGCATTTCAAATTGGGTTAATCAGTTCCGTGAAGAATGCCAAATAAATAAGGAAGCCAAGGAAGACTATGATTACATGAAAGAGAACCTTCGCCTACGCAAAGAATTAACAGAGCTTCAAAAGGAAAATGACTTCTTAAAAAAAGCGGCGGCGTTCTTTGCGAAGGAAATCGATTAGAGGCTTATCGATTCATTCAGGAACATTCTAAAACATTAGGAACCAGATGGCTTTTACGTCGGTTACATATATATCTAAATGCATATTATCACTTTCTTAAAAACAAGAAAGCCAGTTATTATGCGCAAAAAGAGGAAGCATTTAGGATGATAACCACTCTTTATCATGAACACGGCGGTGTGGACGGATACAGAAGTATCCGTGTATTTTTAGCACGTAAAAATATCATCCTGAGTAATCCCACAGTTCATAAATACATGAATAAAGAACTTCATTTATATTCAATCGTCCGCAAAAAGAATTACCACTATGAGAAAGGCAAAGCACATAAGGTTTTCCCGAATCTCATTAACCAGAAATTCTTAGCAGAAGAGATAAATCAAAAATGGTGTACTGATTTTACATATCTTTTCCTGACTGATGGCAGCAAGAGGTACAACTGCTCTATTTTGGATCTGCATGACCGTAGTATAATTGCAAGCATCACTGATAAGCAGATTACCAGTGATTTAGCGATTCGTACTCTGAAGAAAGCCCTGAACTCGCAGCCATATATAAAAGGCAAATTAATTCTACACAGCGATCAGGGGTCGCAGTATACCTCAAAAGCATTTACAGAATGCTGTGAATCCGTTGGTATCAAACAAAGCATGAGTAAAGCCGGTTATCCATATGACAATGCCCCAATGGAGCGTTATTTTAATACATTAAAAAACGAATTGATCAACTTGCATTACTATCATAATGATGAAGAGCTCAATACTGCCGTAGAGGACTTTGCATACACATGGTACAACCATGTAAGGCCACATATGTTCAACAGTTATAAAACACCTTATGAAGCAAGGTATGCAGCATAAAAAAATTAGGCAAAGGTGTTACAAAAATGCTTGACCATTACAAGGCTACTGGAAACAGTATCGAAACCGCAGTTAGGGTAGGGGGTACGGAATGGTCAAAAAGCACCTCAAATGATGATCAAGCTCAGACACAGATATTAATTAATTACTTTGAAAGTTTTATAAAAGCAGATTGTTATCTCCTTCGTGCAAATCTGGATCGCTTTAAAATGGAAGATAATCAGGATGGATTAATTCAATATAGCGGAACTATCAGCCAGTCATCTATTGTTGAAGCTTATAGACTGTACTTTAGAGATTTTTATATTTACTCAAACTTAATTCAACCAGATGAAGAAGTTTCAAATGATTTACTAAAAGAGATAACCAGCGGCAAAATTGATGTGTTAATGGTTGGAATTCCAAGCTTAGCGTTCTCAGATAAACCTATCCCTATAACTGTTTGGGTAAATGAAAAAAGCAATACAATTACTAAAGTTGAAATCGATAAAATCAATGCTATTCAAGCTATGTTTGATAAAAATATTATGGGAATGTTTAATGCATAATTAAACTGTAACAAAATGCAACCGAAAAGTGTAACACTTCACCCAATGTAAAAGAAAATCCATTGTAACACCCTTCCAAGTATCGTATCCTTGAGTTTGAGAGAACTTAAGGAGGACAGAAAGGATGTTAACAATGGACGATATCAAGTATATCAAACGAATGCATGATTGTGAAGGCTTTCCAATAAGAGAAATCATGCGCCGTACCGGTTATCACTATGAAACGATTAAGAAATATCTGGATCTGAACGACTTCAACGAGTCATCTCATGCACCAAGAGACTCGTCCTCGCTGCTTGATCCCCTGAAACCAGTTGTGGATCAATGGCTCGTAGATGATTTGAAGGCCCCACGGAAGCAGCGACACACTGCAAAGCGTGTATATGAGAGGCTGCAGGAAGAATATCCTGATTTGCTTGAGGTGAAGCTGCGTACCGTCCAATACTATGTATCACAGAAGAAAAAGGAGCTTTATCAGTCGCAGCAGAAGGCATATCTTCCGCTTTATCATCCGCCCGGAGAAGCTCAAGCTGACTTTGGTCATTTCAGCTATTACGATAATCTTGGCGAACTGGTGGATGCCCTAAAACTTACGCTTTCGTTTCCGTACAGTAATCAATCCTACTGCCAGATATTCGGCGGAGAAAATCAAGAGTGCCTGCTGCAGGGAATGAAAAATATCTTCGAATACATAGGCGCGGTTCCGACAAGGATCGTCTTTGATAATCTCTCCACCGCAGTAGCGCATATGGGCAGCGGCCACGAGCGGATATTGACAGAGAAATTTAAGCGTTTTTCTGTTCATTATGGATTCGAACCATTTTTCTGCAATGGAGGAGCCGGTTGGGAGAAAGGCAATGTGGAAAACAAAGTTGGCTATGAGCGCAGAAATCTATTCGTTCCTGTTCCGACCATCCTTGACTTTGCGCAGTTTAATCAGAGCTTGTTCCAATCCTGCGATAAAGACGCACAGCGCAGTCACTATGTGAAGGGGGAATTGATCTGTCAGCTGTTTTTAGAAGAGAAAAAAGAGATGCTTCCTTTGAATCCGATCCCATTTGAAGTGTTTTCCTTTGGGAGCCGGATTGCAGATAAATATGGAAAAGTCTCCTTTGACGGCAATCTGTATTCTTCTTCTCCGAACTATGCGAAGAATACAGTCTATGTAAAGGCAACCAGTGATCGGATTCTTCTTCTAAACGAGTCCTATGAGCTCGTCATGGAGCATCAAAGGCTTTATGGAAAAGGAAAGGAATCTATGAAATGGCTGCCATATATCGAATTAATGGCCAAGCGGCCAACCGCTTTAAAACACACTGCCCTCTATGATGAACTGCCTGACAACTGGAGGAAATACTTGAATAGTCAAGATGCGGAAGGGAAACGCAGGGGACTAAATTCACTCTCTATGATGCTGAAAAAACACGATATGAGAACCGCAGCGGATGCACTGGCCTTTTCCATCAGCAATGGCGTCAAAGATGCGGACAGTATTCTTGCAAGCTACAGAAGGTTAACTTCCGAAGTGCAGCATATGCAGCCGCTGCAGATTGCAAATACGGTGATACAAATGCCAACCTTCCGGACGGATAACGACCGATATGACAATCTCTTCAGGAAGGAGGCAAACTCCTGATGAAAGATAGAATTGCAGGATTATGTAAAGAACTTCGTTTAAGTGCAACCTTTGCGGACAATGCAGTGCAGCTCTCCGGCCCGACAAACCAGGAATACCTTCTTGAAGTGCTGGAAGCAGAAATCCGATACCGCAACAACAAACGTCGAAATCTCCACTTGAAGCAGGCCGGATTTGACAGCATAAAAACCTTTGAAAATTATCAATTTGAGAGAATTACGATTCCAAATACATTAACCATAGATACCTTGAAGTCGCTTGATTTCATGGCCAGGAAGGAAAATCTCATCCTGTACGGCCGAAATGGCGCCGGAAAAAGTCACATGGCGACAGCACTTGGCGTAGAGGCTTGTATGCAGGGGAAAAAGGTGAGATTCTTCAAAACGGCGGCTCTGGTCAATGAACTGACCGATGCCAAAGCCTCCGGATCACTAAACAGACTGTTAAAACGACTTAGCAAACTTGACTTGCTAATTTGTGATGAATGGGGCTATCTTCCATTTGATGCGGAAGGTTCCCAGCTTCTATTTCAGGTAATCGCAGACTGCTATGAAAAGCGCAGCCTGATTATTACAACCAATATTGAATTCAGCAAATGGAATGGGATCTTCTATGATGATCAGTTGACAGCCGCTTTAATTGACCGGCTGGTACATCACAGTCACCTGATTGTTTTTGACCGTGACAGTTGGAGATTTGAGCATTCCCTAATGAAGGATTCGGCAACAAACTAACCGCTTAAGGGTGTTACACTTTTGCTTTGCATTTTGTTACACTTTCCGGTTGCAGAAAACATGGGAAAGAAAGGTGAAGCGACAAAAGTAGAAAAGGCTATTTTAACTTATAAAGTTATAGGAATTAATACATTTGATGAAATACCATTGCCTCAATAATAAAATATGTACCACCATTTTACGGGTGGTTATGATTGCAGTGTATTACATCATTATTCTATATCTTTATTAAATAAGCCCACGGTAGTGTCCCGCGTTCCGTGCAAATGGAATAATATGGAATTAAATTGTGCATAACATAGTGAAGATTATGTTTGCAGATTCAGATCGCATATTATCTCATCAGCAGTTGAGGCTACTACATTAAAAACTAATGCTTTATTCCTTACCACAAAACTCGAATCGCTTAACCATTTTCCCATTGTATTCAACGATATCATTCCACATAGAAAAAGGACGTACCCATACACCACCATCGCCATAAAGCGCTTGATAGACTACCATAGGCTCCATTGTTTCAGAATGGCTAGCAATATGCAAAACCATGTATTCATTCCCCTTAAAATGCTTATATGTGCCCTGTTTAATTTTAATTTCCACTTTATTTTACCTCTTGCATATATTTCTTTTATCATAATTTTTAAGAAATATTCTTTCAATTGTTCTAATCCTTAAATTGAAAATTATACTTTTTCAAATAGAATCAATAGTTTTGTGGATCGCAGAATCTATTTCCCTTCGTTTTCTTCATTAAAGTCAAAAAACAATTCATCATCTAGCAAATACTTTTCAAATTTATTCTGGTTTTTAAGAATATATGAAATAATGATTGCCGTTAGAGGAATAACCAAAATACAACTGATACAACTAAGAATAATGTCGACAAATTCTTGGCAGAACGCTTTTGAATTAATGACTTCCAATACGGAATAATGATAATTTTTGAATAATATAAAAAGTGACAAAG
This sequence comes from Anaerovoracaceae bacterium, assembly GCA_963665645.2. GTDB lineage: Bacteria > Bacillota > Clostridia > Peptostreptococcales > Anaerovoracaceae > Anoxybacterium. The sequence continues at coordinate 257,645 of CAXXQN010000011.1, forward strand.
ATTCACCGAGACAAGCGAAATACAAAGTATTCACGGTTGCACCTAAGATATCACTGCCGATGTGAATACCGGATTTGAACAATTCCATTAAGCTTAAGCATCTATTATTTTTAAACACCTCATAAATCGCAGATGATACTCCGATCGATGCATCCATCGCAGCTCCGACCAATCCCGTTATAATCATTGAAACGGCTATTTGAGCCATATTAATGTTAATATCATGTGAGAGTCTGGTGATTTCATCCTCATACTGCATTATTTCGTTGATTCCTCCAAGGTGAGCTCCATAACCTATGTAATAGGATACAACAAACAAAACCAGCAAAACAATGATAACAGCGCAGAAAGATGCTAATGTTTTAGAATTTTTCCCATTTTGATAAAATAAAGTAATATAGCATATTATTAAGCAACTGATAAATGTAACAATAACCGGATCCCAGCCCCAGGACATTATTATAATTGAAATCGAAAGGACAGCAATATTAAAACATAGTGATATAAAAGTTGTGATTCCACGGTCTCCGCCAATAATATAAAGCAGTATAATTAAAATTACTGCTAATACTTTTATCATATGACCCTCCTCAACTTCTTAAAAATAAAAATTGATACAAATAGTGATATCGGAATTGCCATCAAAATTCCGATACTCCCAATTAAAAATCGATATAGCTCCATTGGTATATGCCATAATATAATTGTATGTAAGTTGATATCATTTTTCATTTTTAGGATAATCAGAGGAATTGTTCCGCAAATATATGTAAACAGCATGACATTAATCATCGTTCCCATTATGTCATGTCCCACCTCGCGGCCTGATCGTAATAACCTCTTCAAAGATATCTCGCTGTTTTTATCTATCAATTCGTTAATTGCTGATGCCTCAGTAATAGCTACATCCATAATTGCCCCCAGTCCTCCAAGTAGTATTTGAGACAGAAAGAGCTCCGATAGATTATTTTGACCTGCAATATACTCCATATAAGTATAATCAACGCCATCCGTATACAACATAACAATTTTAAAAAGTAACATCGTAAAGCATAGCGAAACCAGTGTTGATAGTATCGCAACAAAGGTTTTCTTTTTCAATCCACCAATAAAAAATGACGAAGTAAACGTAAAGAAAAGAACCAGACAGTTGCTTATCATCAAGATGTTATGCCCGTTGTAATTCAAATTCAGACAACACCATAATACCGCTATATTTACAGCCAGAGAAAGAAAAGAAAAAAAGCCTTTCTTATTTGTTACAATAAACAGTAACAAAATAAATAAAGCCAAGAGAATCGCCATATACTTATCTCTTTTTAAACCAATAATGGATCCTTTTAATTTCCCCTTATCGCCCGAAGCAATTTTAACAAAAACTTCGTTCCCGGTTTTAAATTCATCATCAAGTACACCTGATGATGAATATTCATTTTTCAAGTACACCTTCTGTCCCTGATATTTCCCATTCATTATGGTGCCAATCACTACCTGGCTATAATATTTTTCATTGGAACTGTTCCCTTTTAATTCATTACTTAAAGAATTTTCTACGCTTTCAATCTTAGCAATAGGCGTATCATACCATTTATAATTATTGAATACAGTAACGACCCCTATTACCAAAATGACCATCACGATTAAATTCAATATGGTATATTTTTTATTTATCATTTTCGTTTTTTGAAAGATGACATCAATTGCATTGTGTGTTGTTCGCATAAATTAGCATCCTTATTATGTATCTATCGAATTTTTAATGCTGTTTAAAGAATTATTCCAGAAGACTAATCTCCAGATATATTAAAGTATACCATTATGTCATAAAAAATTCACCACTTATTGAAAACTACGCAGGGACACCTTTTTTTTAGGTGTCCCTGCGTAATAGTATAATTTTTTTGATACGACATCCTCATTCAATTACGTCGGAATGTTTAAACTGCCAATTAGAATTTTAGAATGTTGAGTTATTTTTACTGTTAATAAATGTTGTGCAGCTAGTTCCTGCACTTGTTCTTGCGTTGCCGTCACCCATAGCATTTACTTCAATGTTATCTGCATGACAAACATGATCTTTGTTATATTGACAGTTTGATACACTGCATTTTACTTGTAATTTATTTGATGGATCCATTCTATACCCTCCTCGTATTATAAAGTAGTAGTGTTTATAGTCCCTCTCCAAGGACTTAATGCTATAATTCTTACAGACGCTGTGGATTAGTCCTAGCCTCCTAACGCTTGACGTTTTCAGAAAGGCTATAACCACAGTCGTTTGCTTTAGTGGTAATTAGTTAGATAACGCATGACGTTTCATTTAGCACGAGGTTACAATCTGCAAACCGGTCTGTGGAAGAAAACAGTGTCAATCTAATTCCAAGGAGGAAACTGCTATGATTTATGCAGGCATTGATGTCGCCAAAGACAAGCACGATTGCCTTATCGTTGATTCCGATGGGGTGATCCTTTTCCAGGCATTCACGATTCCTAACAACAGACAGGGGTTCTGTGTATTGCTTACCAATCTCAAGACATGCGGGAGTGATTTAGCCAAAATTAAAGTAGGACTGGAAGCTACTGGTCACTACAGCGATAATCTCTTGGAGTTTCTGATCACCAATGATCTCCCCACTACGGTAATCAATCCGTTACATACCAATCTTTACAGAAAAGGTCTAAGCCTTAGAAAGACGAAAACGGATAAGGTCGATGCCCACTCTATTGTGACTATGCTTAGGACAGAAAGCTTAAAGCCCTACTCACAGTCATCTTACCACGTCCGTGAGCTCAAGTCACTAACAAGATACCGTTTTTCCTTAGTGCAGGACTGCGCAAAGCTCAAGACTTCGTATGCAAGACTCTGTGTCATCCTCTTCCCTGAATTGGAGAAGCTGTTTCCCTCGCTGCACATGGTTTCGGTATATACTTTACTGTCTGAGTTGCCAAATGCAGGAGCCATATCGAACTGCCATCTTACCAGATTGTCCAATCTTCTCTCTGGCGCATCCAAAGGCCGCTACGGAAAGAAAAAAGCCATTGAAATCCGTAATGCGGCACGGGACTCTATCGGTTCCTGCAGTGCGGTGAAGTCACTTGAATTACAACAAACCATCCAACTGATTCAGATGATGGAAAGGCAGATTGCGCAGACTGAAGAAAGAATCAACCCGATTGTCGATACGTTTGACAGCCCCATTCTTACAATTCCGGGAATTTCATACCGGATGGCCGCAATTATTATTGCAGAAACCGAGAATTTTACCGGTTTCGATTCGGCAGAGAAGGTGCTTGCTTTTGCCGGTTTAGAACCTTCTGTTTATCAGTCAGGACAGCTAAACTCCACACATGCAAAAATGGTGAAACGCGGCTCTAAATATCTGCGATACGCACTGTTTAATGCCGCAAAATATGTCTGCCATTGGGATCAGGGCTTTGGCCAGTATCTGACGAAAAAACGTGCCGAAGGCAAAGCCTACAACGTGGCCGTTTCTCATGCGGCCAAGAAACTGACTCGAGTAATCTTTCATCTTGTGAAGACAAACCAGACTTTCGTAAGCCAGGCATGAGCACTAGTCTATTATTCTTTTGGAAGCAACTTGCCGTGGTGCTTATTTTGTCATGCAATTATCAAGGTGCAGTTTGAGCTGAACTACATTTCAGCAATTCATTCAACTTTTTTTCATTTTTGATCTTGACTTTTAATAGTTAGTCTTTCTATTTTATCGTAATATTAGTTTGTCCATTCATGCATATTTAAACGTCAGATCGTCCAGTAAACCAAACCATATAATACCACCCTGTCTCTTTAAGTAACAGCGAGGTTAAAAAGCTGCTTTGATTTTTTTTTACATGAAACCCCAGCCTTTCATACAAATCCATCGCCCCTTTATTGTTTGCTGCAACATGCAAAGTGTATTTATTGAGATATGGCGTTTTTCTAACAAGTTCTTTTCCATAGTCTAAAAGCATTGTCCCCACTCCCAGACCCCTTGCTTCAGAGCTCACTGCAATGTGCTCAATGTAACATTCATCTGCATCAAGTTCTTCTTCCAAAAGCATGAGACCAAGGATAAATTTACTGATATTTAACAGTCCATATTTTGGGGATAATTCAAAGAAACGAAATCCATCTTTTCTAGTACGAATTTGTTTTTTCCACTTCAGCAGCATAACACCCTGTACTTTATTGTTTCTTTCTCCTACTATATATCCTTCAAAAGAAATACGATCGATCAAACCAGAATCCTTTAATAATTGAACAATTCTTTCATTGGACAGATTGGTCAGGGCGTGAAATTTATTATGAAAAGAATCAGCCAGTATTTCAATCACCGTATTAAAATCCTCTTCTTTAAAATTTCTGATTTTTATATCATCTAATACATTCATTGTTTCTTTCCTCCCATATTGTTTCCTGTCGAATGCGAATCATGGGTTCCACCGTTCAGTTTGCTTATTCATCATCCCTTATTGATCACCTTCTACGATCTGTAGTTTGGAATCTTCATCAATAAAATGCTGGCCTTTCGTCACAATGCGTTCTCCTAGACGAATATCTCCTGTAATCTGTACGTTTCCATCTACCTCTATCCCTTTTTCCACAAATACTTTTTTTATTTTGTCATGATCGGTAAGTTTATAAATGTAAGTTTTATCGTCTTCAAACATCACTGATTTTTGAGGAACCAAAATCTGCTCTGTCATTTTTTCAATACATATTGTAACTTCTGCATGCATACCATCTTTTAAATCTTCTGTTTCGTCTATTATCTCTAACGTAACTGGATAAGATAAACTTTGACGATCTATTTGTTGATTGATTTCTATAATTTTTGATGGATAAGTTTTGTCTTTACTTGGTATATAGATTTCACCGGGATTCCCAATCTCTATTTTATCTATTAAATCTTCTGTTACCGGAACCTTAGCAATAAATCTGTCATCCGTAATAATCGTAACACCGGATTCTGCTTGCAGTAATTCTCCGGCCTTCACATTAATATCGGCTACCATCCCTTTAATAGGTGATTGAATGATTAATTTTTCCAGATTGGTCTTGGAACTTGCTACTGCTGTCACATAATTCTTATTTGCTAAATCAACATTTAATTTTGCCTTATTGTTCTCTTCCTCAGCTTCATCATATTCCTTCTTTGATATAGCACCCTCACTCAATAATTTTATTGCGTCATGATATGTTTTCTCAACATTCTTGTAAGATATTTTTTGTTCTTCCAATTCAGTTCCGGCTTGTTTTACTGCAAGTTCAAGTTTTTCCTTCAGATCTTCTCCTTTCACTTTAAAAAGCGGGCTTGCTTCATCGACAGCATCTCCGGCTTTTACAAAAACTTTTTCTACCGTACCTTCCATACTGGATTGCGCTAATATATTTTTCTTCGCTTCTAATCTGGAAACTGAAAAAAATTGATTTTCTACGATTGCTGGTTTTACTTCCGTAATCATGACAGGGATGCCATCTATTTTTTCATCAGCTGCATTTTCATTCTTTGCTAAACCGGATAAAAAAGCAACCCCTACAATTACTGCTATGACCAATATCATCCATTTCTTTTTTTTCATAAACTTTCCTCCGATCCATTTTAGGTTTTATAAAGGGGTTTTATTTTTATTTGCAAAGTGATTTATTGTATTTTCCATAACGAAATAAGCAACAGGTACGATTAACAGGATTAATACGGTTGATGAACATAACCCAAAAATAAGTGTATATGCCATCTGACAATAATCTTCATTATATAATGCTAACGAAAGAACGCCTCCTATTGTGGTCACCGAAGTTGCTATGACAGGCAGAAACCTGGCCTTTCCAGCCTCCACGATTGCTTCATGAAAAGCCATACCCTCGTTTCTTCTTAGTAGATTTATATAATCAATCAATACGATGGCATCATTCACTACTATCCCCACTAAAGATATCATCCCCATAAAAGACAATGTGCTGAACTTTATTCCAACCAGTAAGTGACCACACACCACTCCCGTAATTGCTAAAGGAATACTGAACAAAATAACAAATGGTTGGCTAAAGGAATTAAACTGAGCAACCAGGATTGCGTATACCACGATGATTGCTAAAATCATTTTATTTCCCATATCAGAATAGGATTCTTTCATTTTTTCTGCATATCCGGTATAATTGAGTTCTACTTCCTCACCGGGTTTGTGTTTACTATTTTTAAGCTTTGATTTAAATTCTGTTATAATGCTGTTGATTGTAACATTTGGATCATTCTCTGCAAGGATTTTTATGGTTCTCTTATTATCGGCATGTTGTATTTTATCAACACCTTCTGCTTCCTTTATGGTTGCGATTGATTGAAAAGGCACCTTACTGCCTTCTGATGCAGAAAAGAAGATATGATTAAAATCTTCTTTTTTACTAAAAGAAAGATTGGAAGTTCTTAGCCTGATGTCGATCTCTTGATTGTTATTTTTTAGGGTGGATACTTTTTCACTGTTTAATGTCTGCCAAAGTTCATAATCCATCTCTGAAGGATTCAGTCCAAGCATTGCTGCTTTTTCCTTATTATATTCTATGATAAATTGAGGAAGTCCGTCCTCTGTACTGATGCTGGTATTCGCTACTCCTTTAATTCCATTTAAAATATCTTTGTATTCATTGGCATAGCTTTCCAATAATTTCAAATCCTCGCCTCGTAATTCGATGCTGATCGGTGCCCCTTCCTCTTCAGAATCCGGATTTGTTATTTTACTTTTTATGCCGGGTATTTTTTTAAAATCATTTGACAAGCTGTTTATTATATATTTACTATGCATCTTCCTTTTTTCTTTCTTGACCAGCTCTACTGTTATAGAGGTTTTTTCCTTACCGACCTCAGCAATATACGTTTCAATTTCTTTATATGACCCTAAAACTTGACGAATATCACCTAGTAGTACTTTCCCATCTTCAAGATTAGACCCTTTGGGTAATGAAATATCGATATAAATCGTTGTATTGTCTGTTACAGGCATTGCTTCTTTCGGTAAAATATCGGTTAACAGCGGTATGAGACTTATTACAAAGATCAGTGCTGTTACTGCAAACAGAATTCTCCTTTTTCTCCTAAAAGTTATCATTTCAGATAAAAATTCTTTGTACCGGCTCATCACGCTTTCTGAGATAGAATACGTGTTTCTAAATAATTTAATATAACTCCCTGCCGAAAATAGAATCATTCCCAAAAAAGAAAGAATTGTTAATTTGCCATTGTTTGAAAAAGCAAAGATTGATATTACAGCTATCATTATGATTAACAACACCTTTTTTCTTTTACTCAATTCTGCGGTCCGCATCTTTAAAAACCTGGTGCACAAAGTAGGCGTAATCGTAATCGATACAATGAATGATGCAATCAGTGCAACAATTGCCGCGATCGGTATGATTCTTATTAACTTTCCTTCATCACCGCTTAAAATTGCTAAAGGGAAAAGTGCTCCTATTGTTGTCAGCGCAGAAGAACAGATCGCCGGGCCAACTTCATTGACAGCCATTCGTGTCGCTTCTTTTATGGATGCTGCTTTCTGTTTTTTCATATTGATACTTTCAATCAATACGATGGCATTGTCTACCAGCATCCCCAATGCCATAATCAATCCCATTGCAGACAAAACATTATAGGATATATTGAAATATTGAAAGGATATTACTGTAATTAACAGGGATAAAGGGATTACAAAAGCTGCAATTAAAGACTCCGTAAAATTAATAAAAAGAAATAATATAATAATCACGCACAACAAGCCTGTCGCAGCATTTCCAAAAACGTCGTTCAGACTTTTATTGATATATTTGGACATATCTGAACTATATGAGATATTCAAACTATCGGGATATAGAGAACCTTTACTATTCTCAATGGTATCTCTAATCATCTCATTGATTTTAACGGTATCCGTATTTTTTTTCTTGTAAATAGCTAAGTAGACAACCTGACTGACGGAATCTTCCTTTGCATCAAGGTTTTGAACTTTTACTGCAAAAGATTCCTGCTTTTTATAGGTATCTTCTATCGCCGCTACATCTTTAAGGAATACGGGATAACCATTTCTCATACCTACAATAGTTCTTTCAATATCCTCAATATTTTTATACGTATTGTTTGTCTTAACCGCATAATTCACATCGTTTAGTACTTTTTCACCCAATGGTGTATCTACATTATTATTCGATATTGCATTTTTTATGTCCACAGTACTGATCTGATAACGGCTTAAGATCGTTGGGTCTGTAATGACTTGTATTTCTCTGTCTTTTCCTCCTATGACTTTGACTTTTTTAACACCGGCTACTTTATTGATTTTGTTTTTAATATCAAGAGCATAATCTTTTATCGTTGCTAAATCATATTTTCCGGATATATTAACCAGCATAATCGGAAAATCATTCATATCATATTCCTGAATAATGGATGACTCGCTTTTTTCAGGAAACTCACTTTTCTTATTATTAATTTCCGTTTGAATTTTAATTAGTTTTTCCTTTACATCAATGCCTTCTTCGAATTTAATCGTGACAATGGAAAGTCCTTGAGAAGAATCCGACGTAATCTTCTTAATGTCTCCAATCCCTGATACTGCTGATTCAATTTTATTGGTAATACCCTTTTCCACAGCTTGAGGAGACGCTCCCGGATATTCTGTCATAATAATTGCATAAGGAAATTTTACTTCCGGCAGTACTTCTTTCGGAAGCTGTCCATGGGATATTGCTCCCCAAAACAGCAGTATCACAATTAATAAATATACCAGTCTATATCGATCAATCATTAGTGATGCTGTTTTTCCAAATATATTTTTCTCCAAAAAATCCACTCCTGTCTATGTTGTTCTTTGTTGCATCCCTTTGGCCTAACCTAAAATCAAATCATATTTTGCTTCTCAATTCACTTGACCAAACTGAAATGTCATTATATGATAAGTTTAAAGCTTAGGTCTGACCTAAGGTCAATAGGAGAAATGAAATTTATGAAAAAAGATATTACTATCGGTGAATTTGCAAATCTGATGGATGTTTCTACCCATCAGATTCGATATTTTGAAGAAAAAGGTGTTTTATTTCCAAGCTATATTGACGAAAATGGATATCGAATGTATGGTATCGAACAAATATATACCCTTTCTCACATTTTGTTGTTAAGAAGGTTAAATATTTCAGTATCCGATATTAAAAAGCAATTTGCAGTTTTTTCACCGGATGACTATTTGGATACATTAGAAAAATCTGTAGAAAATATTAAAAAACAAATAGAAGAACTGCAAAGTCTAAAAGATGCGACTATCAGAATTATAGAAAAAGCAAATTCAAATCAAAAGTATATCAATACATTTGCCATAAAAAGCTTCCCAAAAAGGCATCTTTCACTTATTGAAAAAACTGATTTAACTTTTTCTTTGAATGCAAGAAATATATATGATCTGTTCTATCAATCCAATAAAACAGACCATATTTACAGCAATGATTTTATTACTTTAATCGATGAGAAAAATTTGCATTTTTGCATTGAATCCTGTAATGCCAAAGACTATATCCTTAAAGAAGGAGAATATCTCTCTTTTCAATTTTTAATTAAGGAAGAAAAAGAACTGGACATAATGATAGAACACTTTTTTACTTATGCGAAAAAAAACAAAATCAGACTTAGTGGTTATCTAATAGAAATAGAAAACTCTGATATCGCTATGTTTTACAATGAAAAGCTATCCGTTGAATTGCAAATGCTGATTAAGTGAGGTGCTCTCAATTGCCCTTTTACCGACTGCATGCATTTGCACTGCATATTTTCACTATGAGCTTCTGATACGAAATCATATACTTTTTGATCAGGGTAGTATAGCATTCCCCTAACAGAAGGCACGGCCCTGCAAGCTTGTTATACCGTTTTCACATGCATGAGTTGCTCCATGTTGACCATTCCTTTTTAAGCAAGGCGTATTGCAGGGTGTTCTCATATGCATAGAACCTTCTCGCATCTTTTTGTGTGAAGAGATACGCATTTTCTATTTCTGTTGTTGGGCAAATTATCTTAGCTTCAAACAAAGCTTCAAATGTATTTGCTGCTCCTCCATGTTCTACAATTTTTCCATCTACTACTTTATCGATATCAACTCCGGTAATATATAATTTTTTACCAGAAGGTTTCATCCCCAGCCATTCACCTTTATGTGTGCCTTCCATAACAAACTCAGAAATAACATAGTCGCCATCACAATATTGACGAGTAATTGTCATTTTTAAATCAGGATATGTTTTCCTTACTTCTATCATATGTCGCTTCATGCCATCTATCCCAATCTGAATAGTTTTTTTCCCTATCTTAACTGCGCATATGTCTGATACATATTTAGGAACTTCATCAAGGAAATGGTTGGAAGTAATATGTTCGTAAAAATATTTGATTATTTCTTTATTATTCATTAAGAGAACCCCCTTTGTTTATGCTCATGCTCTGCATTAAAACTTGGATTTTTGGTAGTTGTAAGGTATGCTTCTCCTTGCGCCTCTTACAACCTTTGTTTTAGTGCCGGATAAAATTTCCTTCCTGTTATATAAATAACTTGTATAGTCAGCGTATCATATATCGTGGCAAAACGCTTTATAATATTAACGATCTCATTACAGCCGAACCGGCATTAGCGCCCCCTTACTTAATATTTGTTCCTATTCCAGGGCCACACTGCCGTCACTAAGCGGCATTACTCTGTCAGCCCCCGTAGCATCCTTAATACTGTCATAGGTTTTACGCCATTCAATTTTATCATTCTTATCATACTTGGTTACGACTGTTTCCGTATCGTACCAAATTGAAGAAATGTATAAGGGCTGGGGAATTGTTTTTATATTTCGAACAGAAACAACAATAAATCCCTCGTCATTTGTTGGCTCTATATCTCCGTAGCAATCAGCTTCAAAAGTTGAAAGCTTTTCCCCATCTTTACTATAACAATTTATCGCCCCGCTTTTTTCAATTGCCTGATAATCACTAAACCTTTGGATACCGATAACCCTGCCGTCACTAAGCTCGGTAATTCCATAGATCCATTGCGAAAGCGGCTCGGTTACCCAAATTTTGTTTCCATCCCGATCCAGCTTCACAATTGATAATTTCAACTCGTTCTTTCCGTTATATTTTTCACCTTCGTTACGGACTACATAAACCGCTTCGTCCGAAACATGATAGACCCAATCAGCAATCTGAACAGAGGCGATCCATTTTACAGCCAGTGTTTCAGGTTCAATACAGGCAACAAAAGGCGAATTGCTGTTATTGGCAAAATTGCCGTCATTGGATTGGCTGATACCGGATATAACAATACCCATTTGAGCATTGTATTTTGCAGCATTGGCCCAATCAAAGTCGCTGCCGCCATAGGTTTGTTTTCTCAGTTCCCTTCCATCGCTGTCATATTTGGTAATACAGATATCCGAATAGCCGCCGTTTTGTTCTGTCTTACCGACAGCGATATAATTGCCCTTTTCATCAACCAAAAGAATCGCATCCGGATTTTGTTCTAAAACCCTGGCATATCCTTGGGTTTTAGAGGAAATAACTCCATTGATAATGATCTGGTTTTCATGGATTGTGCGTTCCACAACTTTTTCGCTGTTTATGTCCGGCAGCGGCACATAATGAGTATCAATGGGCAAAGGCTCTGCAACAGGCACAAGATCACTGATTTTTTCTTCGCCTGCAGAGGCAAAGGAAACACAGACAGCAGTACTCACTGCGAAAGTAACAGCCACTCCGATTATAAAGCCTTTTGTTTTTTTTATCATTTTTTGACCTCCTATCGATTTGGATTTGTGAGAAGCATAATAGAGATAAGCAATAAGAATAGAATCGATGCAGCCATTCCCCATACTGACAAGCATCTATAAGTCATGACATGAAGTATCCTTGACTTGGCATCTGATTTCCCAAACGAAGCGTGAACAATATCTTTTTTCTGGATATTTTCTGCAATGCTTAATAAGGCCTCGGCATATTCTTTCTTCTTGAAAAAATCATATGCTTTTACAGTAGTTTCATCACAGGAAAGCTCCATATCCTTCGAAAAGAAATAAAATCCAATCCAAGCAATAGGATTAAACCAATGAACACATACAACAATCAATCCAATCATTCGCCAGAGATTATCCATTCTTTTGATGTGAGTTTTTTCGTGAGCAATCATATGTGCTGCCTGAGGAGAATCAATATTGAATCCAATTGGAAATATAATTTTAGGGCTCTTAATTCCCACTAAAAATGGCGAGAAGGCATTGCTGGCTTCATAAATATTAGCTCTTAGATGAATTGCGTTTTTGTATTGATACTTTGTTGAGCAATAAATAATCATAATCCAAATCAAAGAGAGACATACGCCTATCCCCCAAATATCCGAGCTAATGTCAAACACCCATTCTAATCTTTGTGTCTTGTATTCCATCGGCTTGTAAGATAATGCTGCATTAAAGTAATTGGAAGCAGTAAAATTTGCATGAAACAGAGTTCCCACAGGAATCAGCCTTTTTATTAGTCCGCTTAAATAGTTAAACATGCTGAGGCTGCTGGACATTGCAAAAGGCATCATCATTCTTACAAGAGCCACAAACCAAAAAGCATAGATGAGATTCCTTGGAATCAGTTTGATTTGACGAATAATCAGAAGCAAAAGAATCACGATGGATCCACTCATGCTCATATTAATGACAAAATAAAAACAAGATTCATGCATATTCATTTGCCATCCCGATCAAAGGATTCAATCATACTTTTTATTTGTGAAAGTTCTTGTTTTGACAACTTTTCACGATTTAAAAACGATGAAAACAACATTTTTACCGAACCGTTATATAGTTTGTCAATAAGCGCTTTTGCCTCGTCGTATCCGACCTGCTCCTTTTCAATCAAAGGTACGCAAATAAAATTTGGTTCCACCCGTGAAACAGCTTTCTTATGAACTAATTTTTTTAGGACGGTATAGGTAGTATTTTTATTCCATCCAATTGTCTTACCAGCCAATAATGAGAGCTCTTTTGCGTTGATATTTGGATTTTGCCAAATCAGTTCCATAAGTTTTAACTCGCTGTCAAATAATTTAATTCCTTCCATAAAACAACTCCAGACTATTGCAATAGTTTATGTTTGTATACTATCACAATAGTCTGGAATAATCAATAACTTTCTTCAAATATATTGAGGAGCAAGAAATTAAGTTTTAGATTGAATTATTTTCATAAGAATTCAAAAAGTTGATAATACCTTCCGCATTATAACCTGCCACTCTATCTCTCCATTCATCACTTTTCAATAATTCAATTTCTTCAATATTAGTAAAGAACCCGTGTTCTATCAACACGGCTGGTACATATGTATTTTTAATTACGTAGAAATTAGCTGTTTTAATACCCCGGTTATGGATCCCTATTTCCGGAAAATTGGAGCTTGAAATCGCCTCCGCAAGCCGGTTGCCCAGAACACTTCCCGGGAAATGATAAATCTCCCACCCATTTGGGCTTGTCCATTCGCTTCCGTTGCCATAAGCATTTGCATGGATACTGACAAAAATGTCGGTATCCGAATTATTTGCACTTTCACATCTTTCCGAGAGACTTGGGTCTGAGTCATCATTTACTGTAAAAAGCACTTCTATTCCCTCGGCTTCTAAAATATTCTTCATTTTATTTGCGACGGCACGATTAAATTCGTATTCTTTCAGTAAACCATCAGGACTTCGTTTTCCTGCCGTAGATTCCCCATGACCCGGATCCAACATCACCACCAGTTTTCCATCTTCCATGGGCTCAAAGTATGTACTTAAAACTCTGAACGAAATGGTCAGGGTTTTCCCATCTTCAGACAAACCGACAACTGGGGTTGTTGCTTCCTTTAGATCACATACAATTCTAACGGTGCTTTCATTATAATCAGAAATTCTTACAGCTGCTAAAGGAGACTCCACCTGATCATATGTAAAGCCGGATGCTTCCGAATCCAGCTGAAAATCCTGCACGTCCAAAACAAATCTGTCGGGCGAGGTCAGCATCATTGTCGAATCATCCTCCAGCGCTTTGAATGGTTCCGACATTTGAACGGTTACGATTGTATTCTCTTTTTTTGACGTTCCCTCTTCTGCGAAAACCTCTGTGACGTATCCTGTAATTTCAGGGGGTTCTTCAGCATTTTCAGGTTCTTCAGGCTTTTCAGGATTTTCAAGTTCTTCAGGCTTTTCAGGATTTTCAAGTTCTTCAGGCTTTTCAGGCCTTTCAGGGGAAGTGATGGTTACTGTCCTTGTGGAAGGAATCCATTCAACAAGAAATCCCAGCTCTTCTGCCACAAACCTTACAGGGATCATGGTTCTGCCGTTTTTTATTGTGGCAGGAACGTCCAGCGTTTTTTCTTTACTATTTACCATAGCAGCCGTATCATTGATTTTAAGAATGACGACAGTTGTTTCGTATTCAACGGTAACAGTATAATTGATCGGATCCCAATTTACTGTCCCCCCAAGAGCCTCAAAAACTGCTCTTGCCGGAACAAGGGTTCGGTCGTTCTGGATAAAGGGCATAACATCTGCCGATACTTGCTCATTATTTATTACAAGATTAACATCAGCGGGGGTTGCTGCATCAACTGTTTTTCCCATGATCATGCAGAAAACCATCATCGTTATAAATATGGCGGCGAAACTCATTTTTTTTGTCATAAAAAACCCCCTCTTTTACAATACAGAACATCATTTTTCTATTGCAGATTATAACAGAGGAAACGACAAAAATCTATTTCTATAACCAAATATTAATACGACTGAAACACAAATGTTATACAATTCTAATCTATGCATTTCTGCTAGGTCATATCCTTTAATGCTAATCTTTCGTCAGGATTCAAAAGCCAGGTTGGATCGTTTATCTACCTTTTTAAGTGAACATGCTGTAGAATGGCGTTACAAAGGAACCAATTTACTTTTAGTCGGACATATTGCGTATGAGGCTCCTTTATATAACCTGTTGCAGAAGGTAATTTATCCGATGTTCGTTAAGCCGTATACTAACAACCCTACATTATACCACCAATGTTTTAATCTGTACTATCATAAGAATGGAGGTGTATGTCAATGCATATTTATAAAACCTATGAGATAGCAAAAATATTCGGTATTCATGTTAATACCGTAAGGCTTTATGAAAAATATAAGCTGATTTCCACGCCAGAACGCTTAAGCAATGGATACCGGGTTTTTACCGATTTCCATATCGAACAGTTTAAAATGGCACGAGCGGTTTTGAAAGTGGAAGTGTTGCAAAACGGTCTGCGAAAACAAGCTGTAGATATTCTGAAAGTCACCGCACTTGGCAATTTAGAGGATGCCAAGAAAATGGCACAATGTTATTTACAGCAATTGGACTTGGAGATGAGCCATGCTGAGGAAGCCATTGAAATTGCACATAAAATTTTGAACAGCTATGATCTGAACACACCAAAGGAAGATATCACCCTTACCCGTAAAGAAGCTGCTGAAGCATTGCAAGTTACAATGGATACGCTTCGGAATTGGGAGCTGAATGGACTGCTTACAGTCAAGCGTAAACGAAACAGATATCGTATTTATTGCTATGAGGATATTCAGCGGCTGAAAATCATTCGTTCTCTTCGGTGTGCAAATTATTCGTTGTCCTCCATTTTGCGGATGCTGAGGGCATTATCACAAAATCCTGCCGCTGATCTTCGAAAAACCATCAACACGCCCAATGACAATGAAGATGTTATAACGGCCTGTGATAAACTTCTGACCTCGCTGTCTGAGGCAAAAATTAATATGCTATACGCAGTCGCTCAAATCGAAAAGTTGCAGAAAATGAAAAAATAAAGTCTCCACTTTGCCACCACTCTTTTGCTATGTGATAACTTAAATGAGCAACAAGCAAAGGAGGGAAAAAATGAAATCTATTATTGAAGTTTCAAATCTGCGTAAAGCCTACGGTGATCTGTGTGTCCTCAACGGCATTCACTTGTCCATTGCCAAAGGAGAAGTTTTCGGTTTACTGGGAACCAATGGTGCGGGAAAAAGCACCATGATTGAATGCATATTAGGCACCAGAAAAATGGATGAAGGCAATGTTTCTATTTTAGGAATGAGTCCTCAAAGAGAACGCAAAAAACTGTTTGAGCAAGTAGGTGTACAATTTCAGGAAGCAAACTATCCTGACAAAATTCGGGTGGATGAGCTTTGTCAGGAAACAAGCTGCCTGTACAAAAATCCTGCCTGCTACAGGGAATTATTAAGCCGATTCGGGCTTGCAGAAAAGGAAAAGAGCTTCGTTAGTGAGTTATCAGGAGGCCAAAAACAAAGGCTGTTCATTATTCTTGCACTCATTCCAAATCCGCAAGTGGTGTTTTTGGACGAGCTGACCACCGGTCTTGACACGAAAGCGAAAAGAAGTGTCTGGAAAAGCTTAAAGGAGCTGAAAGAAAAGGAGTTGACCATCCTTTTAACCTCTCATTTTATGGATGAGGTAGAGCAACTCTGCAACAGAATCGGAATTCTGAAAGACGGACAATTTCTCTTTTGCGGCACGGTGCCAGAAGCAATTGCAAAAAGTCCATATGAAAGGCTCGAAGATGCATATTTATGGTTTACAGGAGAAGAGGTTGATGACAATGAATAAGTTTCTTACCACACTAAAAACACAGATGAAGTTATCTTTTCGTGGTATGGATATGATTATTTTTGCCATTTGTATGCCGGTTGTTATGGTGGTACTGCTTGGCATTATTTATGAAAACAAACCCGCTTATGACAGTGCAGACTACAGCTTTCTGGAACAGTCCTTCGGTGCAATTTCAACAATTGCGATTTGTGCTGGAGGCGTCATGGGGTTACCGCTTGTTATTTCCGACTATCGGCAAAAGAAAATTCTAAAGCGGTTTCAGGTTACCCCATCAAGCCCGTCCCTATTGCTGGCGGTGCAGATAGCCATCTATTCGATGTATTCGTTTATTGCACTTGTGCTGGTCTATCTGGTTTCTGCTCTATTTTTCGGAGTCCGGCTGCAAGGTGCTTTCCTTCCGTTTTCAGGTTCATTTGTACTCGTTATGCTTTCCATGTTCAGCATTGGGATGCTGGTAGGCGGACTTTCTCCTAACATGAAAATCGCAAGCATTCTCGCAAGTGTACTCTACTTTCCCATGCTGATTTTCTCCGGAGCAACATTACCCTATGAGGTTATGCCTGCATCATTGCAGAGGATTGCGGACATTATGCCTTTAACACAGGGAATCAAACTTTTGAAAGCCACCTCACTTGGGCTGCCTGTTGAGGGCGTACTGTTTCCTCTTGCGGTTATGGCAATCATTGCGGTAGTTTGCGGTGGTGTTGCCATCCGTTTTTTCAAATGGGAGTAACCTAAGCGAGTTCAAATCACGAATTGAGGCTTTCAGCTTTAATTTATACCGGCTAAATAAAAAGAACGGTGCTTTGGCGGGTCTCATTCATGATGGTCAGCCACACAGATAAAGTGTCATGTTGATCCATATAGTTTGATTTGGACGTTCAAGTCCTCTCAGAATGAATCTATTGCCCCAATAAATCCATAAAAAAAAGGCTCCTACTTTTCATAGTAGAATCCCCGAAAATAATCCGAACTAAGTATACCATTAAAAGCAAAATAATAAAAGGACTCAAACCGTGATGGTTTAAATCCTTTTATTATAATTACAAACTGGTGCGAAGAGCAGGACTTGCTCCGCGCTATCACGCCGAGCCGGGCAATCATGCGTTTGCATCTTAGACCCTATTGCTTTGCGTCCTTGCCTTTCAGCAAGTTTGCCCTTAACATTATTATTTATTTCAATACGTTGCCTGAATGCACTGAACAAGCATATTATTATTTGTGGTATAAAAATTAAAATCTTTAATGTTGCAAGATATCTATCATGATAGGTTTAGTTTTTCGCTTTTTCCATTCCGATTAGTTTCCCATTTTCGTCATAAACTGTATGCACGACGATTTCGCCGCCATCCACAGATTGAAAAGTGAAGACCCTACCATCTTTGTTTTTATCTGCAAACGTTTTTACTAATTGGCCGTTATAGTAAACGTTACCAATACCGCTACCTTCCTGTTCTTTGTACTCAATCCCAAAATCACATGAGATTTCACACTGTGACGCAATGACTCGTGCCATCAGGCATTGAACCAGTGTATAGGATCTCAAAGACCACCATGCTCTGTTTTTGTTATCTCCACCAGTTTACCAATCCGACCATCAGCATTTCTGACTACTTCAAGCGATACACCATCATTTATAGCATTTTCACTATAATTCCAATAGGTCATATTATCTCCGTCAGATAAGTAATGAATAATCTTATTGTTAAAAGTCCATTTCTTGCCGGCTTTATCATAAGAAACGCCATAATCCAAATAAGCATTTAATGAATCATCCACATAGTTTAGGTCATCTGAATATGCAAATGTCGAGTTGTTAGCGGTATTGCCCGTTTCCCCAGCTTCTTCAGTGACGGATAAACCACTTTCATGATTGATATTGCCTTTTCTATTTTCCTGCGCTACGCCGCTTTGCATATTTGCGGCTTGCACCCGTTTAATGGATTCCGTGTGCTTATCATATTCTTCTTGGCTAACAAATGAAATGCCAGTTAGCTCATAATCGGTATTTCGGATAGCCTTTAAATCCACGACACCATTTGTTCGGGTAAATGAATTGTATGTGCCGTCCGCATCCAATTTATCTGAAAAATACCGCACCAATTTACCGTCATAGTAGAAGCTGTCAGTTTTTTTCTCATAAGTTAATCCATATTTTTCATAAACAGCATATGTCTTAGCGATAGCTTCTTTCATTTGCTGGTTAAGTTTTTCCTGCTCCTGCGCCGATATAGTCGTATTAGTGGAGTATGCCCCGGATACTGCATCGTTATTGGCTGCAAATGCTGCTCCTGTTCCTAATGTGCCTAACACCACTAAGCAGAAAAGAAGAGCACCTGCTTTTTTCTTACTTGAGTCCATAATAGAAAAAATTCTTTTCTTCATACCTTTCTTACCCCCATAAAAATTTGTTGAGAATGCCGTTTGCATTCTTGATTGATTCTTAATCACTCCGAGTATGGTTTCGCTGTATCGTTGCCTACCATCCATATTTGTTTCACTTACGATCTCCGCATCACATGATATTTCGCATTGTAACGCGATGGCCTTTGCCATCACATACATCACAGGATTAAACCAGTGAATGGCAGTTGCAAAGAGTACCAGACTTTTATACCACAAATCCTTGCGTTTGAAGTGTACCAATTCGTGTTTGAGGATGTATGGAAGTTCATACATTGAAAAATCAGACCACGGCAACAAAATTGCAGGTCTTACAAAACCAATCAACATTGGGCTTGAGATACAAGCGCATATCTGCAATTTAACTGGCGTGGTTATTCCCATATCTGCTTTAATCTTTTGTAAAGTATCATTCATTTGATTATCGGGTTGTTCGCTCCATCGGTCTACCATTCTGAGAAATCGAAAATGTTTTAGCCCATGATAAATCATGAAAGCCAAAAGTCCGGCTACCCATAGGCACATGCCGATTTGATACCATGAGATTGTTGATGCCTCTTGTAATGGTTTGTTAGTAGTAATTGTTGTGCCAACGATATTCCCCGCATTTCCCGGTATGATTTGCTGTATATAAGCGGGTGCGTCATTCATCTGAATAAAGGCTGTATTGGGATGAACCCGGAACGGAATGATTAAACCTATCACGAGCACTAACCAGATGTAATACAACCATTTTGCAGAGTATCTTTTTGATAGCCACGGAGTAGCGGCAATGAAACCCAATACAAGCACTGACATGGTAACAGAGCATTCTATCAATGAAGTCATAAATTCCTGCATATCAAATCCCCCGTTCTTTCACCCATTTCATCAGTTCTTCAATATCGGCATCGTTAAGCTGCTTCCCATCATAAAGGGTATTGACAAAGCTAAGGAATGAGTTTTCATGATAAAGTTTCATAAAGTTACCTGTTTCAAATTTTAGATAGTCCTCTTTGTTTACAAGCGGGAAATAGGTGCGCTCCTTACCGTTTTTCTCCGTCCGCAAAAATCCCTTTTCCACCAGCCTAAGCATCAGTGAAATTACAGTTGGCGCTTTCCATTCACGTTTATTGCCCAACGCTTCCATAATCATGTTAGTTGTGATGGGCGTCTTGTTCGCCCACACCACCTTCATAATCTCAAATTCTGTGCCAGGCAGTTTTTTAAAGTTGTTCATTCATATCATCTCCTTTTTAGGCAATTGTCTATATTGGTATTATGCACTTGCCTAAAATGGATGTCAATAGTGTTCAAAAATATTTTTTTACAATTGCCTAATATGTTGTGAATATACATCTATCATTCAACATATACCTCAAAATAATGCCCGACAGGCTGCTAATCTGACACAGGATGCACTTGCTGAACAGGCTTCAGTCACACCACGATACATAATGGCCATTGAGAATGAAAATAAACACCCAAGAATGCCGGTGCTGTTAAGAATAATCCGTAAAAATATCTCACGATATGATCTTTTATCCGGAAATTCAACATACAAACAAAGAAAAAGAACAGCTCATACACATGATTCGGCTGTGCGGCGAGAAGGAGATCAAAATAGCCGCCGCAACCGTCAATGCGTTATTGGATGCCAGATAAATAAAATTCATCTTCTATCTTTTGCCAAGCTCATAATCTCCAGGCTCCGACAGCTCCGGTTCCGGTGCAGCTCTTCATCCTCAAAAAAAAATGGAAACCACCCAGCTTTAACGCTTCGGCAATCACCATATTTTTAATACTCTTAAATTGTTTTGCTTTCACATCCGCCTTGAGATAACCGTATACCCTTTTGCTACGTAAAGCGGTAGTTTTGAACCCGCCGTTTTAGTTTTCGCCATTAACCAATTTGATGATTTTTAAAAGTCCGATATGCCAAAGGGGTCAGCAGAACACTGACTGCCAGTCCAAATAAAGAACGAGCAACGTAAGGGGGAAGTACTAAACTTCCAAATTCATATTGAATAACATCTACCACCGATGCAAGCGAGGTCATTTGAGTTGGGAATAGATGATATAGGTTATACAGCAGTACATTCTGTTCCGAAACGCTGCCCAGCATGGGAGCAATCAGCAATACGCTCACCAATACAATTACACCAAAGGGGGATTTAATCTTTGCGGAAAGCAGCATGGTAATCGCTGACGTCATCAGGTAGGCAAATAAGCTGACAACCATAAGCAGCAATGCGGTCTGTGTCATAGTCAGAGAATACGGGGACAGAATCATATACAGCTGCAAGGGCGCACTGCTGCCATCCGAACCAAATATAGCCAAAGACAGACAAAAGGCGAGCGCAAGCTGAGCCAGACCCAAAATTGCTGTCAGTGAAAAGCCGGTAAATAGCTTAGCCGCAATCAGCCTATTTTTTTCCGTGTTTGGCGGACAAAATGAGCTGATCCGCACCGGAGGCATATTCTCCGGAAAACAGTGGTGCCACACAGATTGCTATAACAAAGGCAGAGAACAGTCCCAGCGTATTAATCATAACAAAATAACGGGTATATCCGTCTGTATAAGAAAACGTAAGCTGTGTTTTTATCTGCTCATCCATCAACAGTACCCGTTCTTTAGCTTTATCACTCATGTGCGTTTGCAGAATATGTTGCGCCAGCTTTTCATGTCGAGTACTGTAATAGCCATCCGCCTGTGCTTCAGTTAGCATTTGAAAATCCTCCATATTAAAGCGTTTGGAGGCCGTATTAAAAACACTGCGGATCGTTCCGTAAATCGGACTGTATGGACGCGCAATGGTTTGGTATTCCTGCGTAGACTGATAGAAATCTGCTTCCGGAATCTGCGCATAAGCATTGACCGTTTCCATAAGTAACTCTGTGTCCAGTGGACGTCCCGAAAGCGCACCCGCTCCTTAGGGTCGAGGCCAGCAGTAGGTTCATCCAAAATCAATATTTGAGGATTGTTCAACATGGATTGGGCAATACCTAATCGCTGTTTCATGCCACCGGAAAAAGTTTTAATCTTTTTCTTAGCTTCTTTTTCAAGGGATACCTGTTCTAAAACCTCCCATGCCTTTTCCTTAGCTTGTGGTTTGGGCAAATCCTTTAAAGGAGCAATATTAGAACAACAGAATTTGCTACGCCAAGAATACTCATCAGCGCCATAACTATCTGAGGGAAGCTGAACCGGCAGCTTCCCTCCAGCTCTACCATCCTATAAGCTGAAGAACGGTACAATTCTGTAATTGTCATCATCGCCAAAAATGGAAGGGCGGCGGAAATGCTCCAGATTTTTAATCCATCCGTAGTCCAATATTGGAACACGGGTAAACGGAAAGCCATCATCCAGCCAAGCAAAACAGTCACAGCAGAAACGATCCATATGCGTTTGCGGATATAGCGAAGCTGATCCAAAAGGAATACCCAATAAGTGATTTTAGGATAACGCAGTTGTTTCAAAAAGAGCTCCTTACCTGTTGGGGGCGGCGCGTGAAAAACTGACTTGAGTTCTTTTTTTAGATTTCCGTTCATTGAAAATCCTCCTCTCCTTTTTCAACGCTGCTATTGCAGAACTTGTCCTTCTGTAAACAGCAAAGCGGGAAATTTTTAGAATAGATGAAATCTCTCCCACGGAAAGATGGTTGACATATCGCAGGAGCAACAACTCCCGTTCCTGTTCGGGCAAGGTTTTAAGAGCCTGCCGGAGCGTAAGGTTAATCTCTATTTGATCAAAGCAGTCTGTGCCCGGTATGTCTTCCGTCAATATTTCAGGCTGGATTTTTCGGAACACATCTATGCAAAGGTTTCGCGCTATGGTATAAAGATAAGCAAGCATTTTTCCGCGCTCAAAGTACGCATTTTGCGCAAAGTATTTGAGGAAGGTTTCTTGAGTGAGGTCTTCTGCCAAAACAGAATTTTTTACCTTATAATAGCAATAGCGATAGATTTTATCGTATTGCTCTTGCATATCAACTGACATTCAAAACCTCCTCTCAAAATGTTTAACGATTTATTGCCCATGAATGTGCGGATGAAATGATAAAATTATTTTAGAATATTATTCTGTATATTTCTATGCTTAAAAAATGTACTCCAAACTTTAATCCTCTTTTGAATCTAGTTACGAAGAACACAACCGCTTCAAAATTACCCTGAAGAATATTGGCCTTCATGAAATTCCGGCCTGAAATAAGAAACACCCCGCTTTCTTGTTAAAAAGCGAGGTGCATCTATGAAAAACGAGGGTTCTGAATTTTTCATTCAAAACCCTCGCCAAGCCGCATAGATACTTACTTTTTCAGCCCTGCATCTATTTTGACCTAATCTTCTGTATTGTGCATGGAAAAATGATATCCGAAATAACTCTTGAACCGGAAATTCAAATATACAATGGACAACCACTTGACAAAAGTCCTGTTTTAATATCTGAAAGGCAATCAAACAAAGGTCTTCAAGTCCTGCTGGAAGAAAACCTTATCATTAGATAACAGGCAATAGCATTTCTTATTCTGGAAGGCAACACCAATCAGTACATCTATGAACAACTCTGCATTAATAAAAATACGCTTAAGACACATTTGCGAAGTATATTTAAAAAGCTGGGGGGTTCAAATAAGCACGAATTGCTGGCGCTTGCACTGAATTACTTTAAGCTCAGCTTTTCGTGAATATTACTTTTCCGTTAAAAATGGTATAGGTAATATTTGTCCTTGAAATATCTTCCGGCTGAACCTTGAGTATGTCCTGATCCAATATCACCATATCTGCTTTTTTCCCGGGTTCAAGCGAGCCGATTGTTGTCTCCATCCTGATCTGTCTTGCTCCGTTTATCGTGTACGCCCGCAGCAGATCAAGAGCTGTGAGGCATTGGTCTTGATTTCTATTAAATTCTTCCTTTCCTTTTTCGCCTTCATACGGACTGCACCGTGTAACGCCGGTTTCTATGCCGAATAGGGGCCGATTATCTGGAATAATTGGATTATCTGCACTTCCGGTCATTGTTACCCCTGCGTCCAGCATGTCCTTTACCGCATACATCCTTTCAAAGCGCTCCTGACCGAGCATTTTTAACTCCAGTTCCCAATAAGTAGGATTCTTATAGAACCAGATGGGCTGCATGGCTGCGATCACTCCCATATTACCCATTCTCGCAATATCTTCTTTTTGAATTAAATCAAGGTGGGTAATCGTATGACGCGCATCTCTTTTTCCGTTTTTCTCAAATGCGTATTCAATTACGTCTAGGACCTGTCTGGCCGCTCCATCTCCGATTGCATGCACATGCACCTGATATCCTGCCTTATCAATAGCTTCCAAAGCTGCTTTCAATTTATCCATCTCCCAGCGAGGCGTTCCTTTGTAATTGGCTGGCATACCTGCTTCCGTATCATATGGCTCAAGCAGTAAAGCGGTGCCTCCTTCGGTTACTCCGTCATAGAAGATCTTAACCGTGGTAATTTTCTGAAAATCTGAAACATATTGCTGCCCTTCATTCAGTATTTGAATAACCTGATCGGCATCCTCCTCTGGCTCCATAACGAGGGTCAGGTTGACGCGCAGATTGAGATCATTCTTACTCGCCAGTTCGGATATCATTTTCCAATCGCCGCCGGTTGCTCCCTGGATCGCCGTAATGCCTTTGCCCGCACAGTCTTTTTCAAACTGTTTAAAAGCTTGCAGGTATTGTTCTTCTGTCAGGGACGAGACCAAATCATAGAATTCAGGGAAAAAAGAAGGACAGTCGGAAAAGAAACCTGTCGGCTCACCGTCTTCGGACTTATATATTTTCCCTCCTGCAGGAGGTTCTGTTTCCCTCGTAATTCCGTGCCTTTCCAGCGCTTTTGAATTTACAAATCGGGTATGAACAGAAGTATCTACAAGAATCACCGGTCTGTCTCCGACAATTTCATCCAAATATTTTTTATGAGGCCCGTCTTCATCAAAAGCGTTGATTGAAAAACCGGTTCCCAAGATTGTCTTTAATTCCGGGTTCATTTCTGCAAATCTCTTCAGCGATTCTTGATACTCTTGTATCGATGGCTCTTTATCTGCCAGATTTAACGTATATAACTGAAAGATCTGCTCCATCGGCTGGTGAATATGGGCGTCGACAAAGCTGGGAACGATCACCTTCTTTTGCAAATCCATAATTTCCGTTTCTTTTCCGATATACTGTTCCAAACCCTCATTGCTGCCGACATAAATGATCTGATCGTCCCTGACAGCAACCGCTTCAGCGGTCGTGCCCCTGTCATTCATTGTATAAACGACAGCGTTTTTTAATGCAAGTGTTGCTATAACCTTTTGATTCTCCGATAATCCGTTTTCCACTGTGATTCCTCCATTTCTTCTCGATTTGTCGTGATAGGAAAAGAAGTCTTGATTCAGACTTCTTTTCCTATCAATTTTCTTTGAATGTGATTTATCTTATTTCTGCAGCCAGTTCTGAATAGATCTGCGCTTTACAGAAGCAGGTCGCAGCTTTGCTATAAAACTCCATCGCTTTTTCAGGATAGTCGACATTGACTCCCGCCTTAGCTTGCAAGTTCATCCCTTCCCAAATGGCTTTCTTGGCCAAGGTCAGATATTCCTCGCTTTTTGACGATGGCTTTTCGTTTTGAGAAAGAGCCTTTGAGGCATGCCACAATTTCATCTTTGCGTCATCAGCGGCTGTCATAACCACTTCCGGCGCTGATTTTTCCAGCACAAGCTTACAATATTTCCCCGTTGCATCCGGAATGAAAGAGCTCCATCGGTCAGTCTGACCTTGCAGAATATAAACAGCATTGTCTTCCGGCACGCCAACGCAGCGTGAAGCACTTTTCAGCCTCCAATCTCTCATCTCAGGTGTCCACATACAGTTTCCGGCCGAATAATCCAATGACCAGACGCCTTTGTTCCATTCCCCGCCGTCCCAGTAATCATGACAGCTTAGTATTTCCATAATGCTTTCAACCGAATGATCTCCAAGCCTCTGCCGGATCAGCTTTTCTTCTGTAGCATAACGAACATAGGAATCCTCCATCCCTGACTCGTATTGCGCCGGTTTCATTGTTTCATTCAAAAAGTGGTTGGTAGCAAGGATATAGTCCTTTTCACCCTGATCCCCTGGCTTGCGTACTGACTCAACCGCTGAGGTATGCTCAATCATATGGACAGTGCCATTCCGATCAGCTAGATGAGTGACCCATCCGGAGTAAAGGTTAAGCTTGCTGTATAATTCCTTTGCCTGTTCCACATCATCACATTTCCAAGCCAGATACATCAGCGCGGCAACATTATCCGGGTACCCGAAGGATTGATCTTCCGGGCGGGCTGCTTCACCGCACGTGAAAGTACATGCAAGCCCCTTGCTGTTCATTACAAAATTACTGCCCATCTGTCCCGCAAGCTGCGGCATGGAAATAAAGCTGTTGCCGCTTTCGGGATAAGCGATAAGGATCACACCGTAAGAGCAAAGGTTCCAGGGCAGTTCCGCGCTGGCTCCGGTTATAAGTTTATGATTCTGCGAAGCGCTTCCAAAGACGGATATCGTGCTGCACATCGGCGGAAAAGCAAATAGTAGATGGACATTGAGCAGGAAAACGTCTCCATACAGCAATCCGGCTCCGTCAGCGATTCCCCGCCACCATTCGATCATGTCCGGTGTTTGCTGTGCGACAATCGCTTCAACCTTTTCAAGACGCTCCGTTATTTTTGCTTTGTCAAGGTACCGAAGTGCGTCGGAAGCAGCGAGGCAAACATTTCTTCTGATCATCCCGGAAACTTCTTTTCCGTATTGAAATCCCATCTCATAAGGCGAGCCTGCAACAAATATTATCGGCCTCACAGAGGGCGGCGACGCTTCGGTACTCCAGTCCATATTCTCTTCCCAGCTCAGCTCTGAAACTGATAACTTCCTCTTTTGTTCCTTCTTCAAAATTCTAGCACCTCTTTTCCCATACTTTTCTATTAATAAAATGATCCGATACCGTTTCAGGTATCCTGCTGGGCTGCGTTTTTCTCAGCCAGCCATTTACTGAATACGCTTTTGATTCCCTTGTTAGCCAATACCGATCCCACCATCGCCACTGCTGCAAACACCGCAAAGGAAACAAGCGTATTGATTGGCGACAGTTTTGCGACGACCAGAGGAACCATAACAGATGCTAGCAGTTGTGAAATTCCAATAATTGAGAAGTTCAAACCGAAATTCTTTATCCCAAAAGTATTCATCGTAACTGTGGAAATCAGGCTTCCCACTCCTGCATACCCCAAGCTGATCGATCCGATTGCCAGAGTGAACAGCAGAGGGTTCCCTTGCGCAAATACAAGATAAACCACCTGCATTGCCAGCATGACCGCTCCGATTGAAAGAAACGCTTTGGCAGCGCCGAACTTATCGCAAATCGTTCCAAACAAAAATCCGCCTACGGCACCGCAAATACTTGAAGCGGCTACGATCCAAGCTCCGGCAGCAGTACCGACTCCAAGTGAATTCTGGGCCAGAAGCGACGCGTTGACGGCAATGTATTGTCCGCTGATTCCAAGAAATAGAAGCGTCAAAACGATAGCGTAATATGCCGGTGTTTTGATCATCTGTTTCCAGGTATACTCCGGTCCGGCGGTAATCGTTTCGAGCTTAGATGTATTCGGGGACCAGCCCTTCGGGCAGTAATTCTCTGGCGGGTTAAAGACAAATAAACCAAGAACCACCATCAACACCCCGCAGGCGGCACCTACTATTATGATTGCGTTTGTAACACCATAGTATCTGATTAAAAACTCTACAATCGGTGCAAGCAGTCCAACGGAAATATTTAATATGGAAAAATACAAGCCGGTTGCCATTCCTCTTCTGTCCGGGAACATTTCACCGACGTTGGCAAGCTGAGCAGAATATATGATGAACATAAATATTGAAGACACTCCGCCTATCAATACAACATATGCAGTTACGGAACTTACAAATGCACTGGCGATGATAGTGATGCCATAGCAAATTGCCCCGACTATAATTAGTTTTTTATTCCCGAATGTATCCCGCAGTTTTCCTGCGAAAACCAACGCCGGTGTACCGATCCACATGGAAACGGTAAACGCAAGAACGATATTGGGAATGCCCCATCCTCTCGTCTCGCTAAGCGGTCCTAAAAATATAGTAAGTATGTACGCGAATGAACTTAGAGTACCGATAATTCCCTGGATCACAAGAAGGATCCATCTTTTTTTGTCGATTGACATAGCTTATAACCTCCTCAAATAAATCATAAAAAATCGTAACATACCTGGGTATGTTTTATACTAGCATATCCGTTTATCGTTGTCAATCTCCATTCAAAAAAAATAATACCATGGTATTTTTTTGATTACCAGGCAAATACTCGGGTATATTTTTTTATTTACATCGATTACATCCTTTGGTAAAATATTATTATTATTTGTGTAGTAAGGCAGGTGGTCAATATGGCACGTCAAGATATAAAATCAGCTGAAACAAAAGATAATATTTTAAACACTGCACTTGCCCTTTTCAGACAAAAAGGGTACGAAGCAGTATCAGTCAATGAAATCTGTAAGACTTTGGGACTGACAAAAGGTGCATTCTACTATCATTATGCATCAAAATCTGATATTTTAATTTATAGTTATAAAGAGGAAGCTGATCGGATGGCACAATATTATCAGTCCATTTCTTCGGAAAAGCCTCTGGTCAAACTAAAAAAGTTCTATAACCATTTTATCGACTTTTTTCAGCCGGACAGACTTGAAGAGATGAAAATCTTTTTTAAAGTTCAGATTGAATCCCATTATGAAAACTTTTTAGGAAGCAGCAGAATTCAAAGAG
This sequence comes from Anaerovoracaceae bacterium, assembly GCA_963665645.2. Classification (GTDB taxonomy): domain Bacteria; phylum Bacillota; class Clostridia; order Peptostreptococcales; family Anaerovoracaceae; genus Anoxybacterium. Next base: position 286,552 of record CAXXQN010000011.1, read on the forward strand.
ACATTTTTATTAATATTTTAAAAGAAGGACAAAGTTCCGGTGAAATTCGGGAAGATATTCCAGCAGAAATTCTTGCTGACATTATTTCCCGCTATCGGTTTGGACTGCATATCGAATGGTGCATTCTTGATGGAAAAATCAATCTGATCTCGAACAGCACCAGAGATTTTGAAGCTATTTTAAAGTTACTTACTCCTCCCAATGCGTAATATTAATAGAAAGTTCAGAAATCTTTTGATTGACAAACATACCTCAGTATGATATTTTATCAGCATACTTGGGTATGTTTTTTTATTCGTAGTTTAGAAACTCGTGCTTAAATTTTTAAACACAGATTAGAAAAGGAGGGGGAATGTCAAATTTTTCGTTTACCGAAGAACTGGTTTTAAACAGGAGGTGTGGAATATGACAAATGGGAAAACCCCTGAAATAATTTCGCTGAGACATAGATATAAGGAATATATCAAGGCGTTTAATCGCCACGACTTCGAAGCACTAAGAGATTTCTGGACAGAAGACCTTTATTTTTACAGAGGCGAAGGCGTACCACCGCTGGTCAGCCGGCAGGCTATGATAGACTTTTATGAAGAGGCGTGGAGGCATTTTGATGAATGCCTAACAGTAAAAATTGCAGATGAATATGGCCCATATCTTTCCGTAGAAATAACAAACAATCTTTCTGTTAAAAATGACTGGCCGGATAGTCCGTACGGTCCTTTCATCAAGGGACAGAAAAAGGAAGTCTCGGGCAGAGTGAATTATACCTTTACAGGGGACGGAAAAATTGCTGTAATCATAGACGCTGAGTAATACAAGCCAACTGCAGGACTTGCGCAGCCAATGCAGCCAACACAAGACATCACATAAAAAACTCCATGCTCGCTCATTTCAGTGCATGGAGTTTTCCGTTTCTTCTTCTTTATTTTCTTTCTCTGGCCGGTCTGATTTTACTCAAGATTTTTCTGTCTTGCCCGTTTGGATCATATACCGGCTTCCATTGTTCATCAATAATCATCGTCATGCGGGTCTGCGTATCATAGGGTTTCCACTCCGGAATAAGGCTGTTGTTCGGATTGCCCGTTTTTGCGAATGAATACCAAGCCGCTACCGCCTGCTGGCTCAACTGCTTAGGAACAATATCTTCGTCGCATTTCGTACGCAGGTGATCGTCGATTCCTTTTCCTCCAAGCCAATAATTGATCAACTCTCCATATCCGAAGGCACCGCTGTCAAACAGCACCGGTATTTCCGCACAATGAGGAGCCTGCTTTCCTCTCGGGGATATCTTTGCTTCTTTTAAGCCCGTTGTCATTTTCGATGCGTCCGGTACCCAGTTCCACCAGTACATATAGGTGTTTTTATTGTGCCGGGACTGCGCCTCAGCATAATAAATACTGCCGTTTCGGGTAGCGAAATCATTGACTAAAGTCATAGCTTTATCTGTTCGGTCTCCGCCTGCCAGATACTCCTCTATCACGCCTTCATTACCAATGGGGGACATCATATACTGCGGTGTGCCCAACTCGGCATAATGTCCGTTAAGAGAAACAAGAATAGCATCTGCAGGCAGCGTAGCTGGATAATTTTCCCCATCGAATGCATGAGGATCAGACTCACCGGTTGTGCTTCCAATCATCAGATCGATATCCTTAGCGCAACCGTCGAGCAATTGCTGCCAATAATCTGACGGAATAACTGTACCGTCGATGCACCGGGCAGCTATCGTTCCGTAATTTGGCCCGAAGATCGGCCAAAGATCCATTGCATTCCAGTCTTCGTCTGCGATCTCGGTCAGTTCATCTATTCCGATAACGCCAAGGGCCTTAAAAATCCTTTCCGACATTTCTGATTTGACTTCTTTTGTCGTGATCCCGTAAAACGGAGGCCCGCTTTCCACAATGACCCTTCGGAAATACTTTCTGGCTTCCGGAGCTGACATCAGATAGGCGCAAATGTGTCCTCCCGAAGATTGTCCGAAAACAGTAACGTTATTCGGATCCCCTCCGAAGGCTTCAATATTTTTGTTCACCCATTTTAAAGCCTGCAGCACATCCATAATCCAAAGAGAGAGACTGTTTTCATACTCGTCTGTATATCCCCTTAAAGAGGACAGGTCCAGCGAACCAAAAATTCCGAGCCTGTAGTTCGCGTTGATCATGACCACGTCTTCTCCGTCCGGAAGATGATTCAGAAAACCCTTGCCGCTATAGGTGATGTCGCTGCATCCTCCCTGAACAAAAGAGCCACCGTGAAAAAAGAGCATAACCGGTTTGCCTTTTGTTTGGGAATTTTTGGTCCAGACATTAAGATTAAGACAGTCGCTTGCCGTATGATTCGATGCACTCTCCGTCGGATCATACGGCTGAAGGCAGGCAGGGCCATACGTTCTCACAATGATGACATCTCCTTCGTTTGTCGTTGCATCTTTCGGAATTTTCCATTTTTCTGCAGGTGCGGCGAATGGAATTCCGAGATATTCTTCAACGCCATTCGTGTAGTTCCCAAAATAGGTACCGTTTGGCGCAGTCACGGCTGGCATTTTGTCTTTTTCCAATTTCATTACCTCCGTTCAGATTTATTTATTTCTTGCAGAATGTTATGTCTATAACATTTTATAATAGCTGATAATGTTTCCTTCCGGCGTTTTCTGACCCAGTCCGACAAAAATATGTTTTGTCAGCCAGTCGTGCGGTCCAGCCTCCACTTCGAAAGAAGGGGCTGTTCTCATATAGTATTCGGAAATATCAACTTCCTCGTGATTGGACAACCGCCGCATCACTTCCGGAGAGCCCCATCGGTACCCACGGTTCTGAAGATAGATTATCGTACCGTCCTCTTCTTTCAGGAAGTATCGCGCATCAAAATCCAGCGTTCCGTCAGGTCTTGCCAAAGGATAATCTCCGCCCGTTCCCGGCAGAACGACACCTTTGATATTGGGGCCTTCGAAAGTACCTTCCAGAACATCTACAAAAAATCGATCCTCTCCCCTGGCATTGTTAACAATTCTGATTACTTTCCCAAGCTTTAATTTAACGCTGAATGCGAATTCAAATTTGGGCTCTATTCTTCCTTCCATACTTATTCTCCCTTCAATATTTTCTAAAGTCCGCCTGACCTATTACAGCCGGACTTTATTTTCTTCATTTCATAATAAAGACATCCCTTCAGAAACTGGTTGAACTAAAAGGAATAAATATATTCTGCTGCGTTTTCACCGGCGATCCGGCCACTGTTTAAAGCAAAGCCCATTGAATTCCCCGGGAGCTTGAATATGTAGCTGTCCTTATATAAAGAGCATGCGTCCATTCCTGCGGCATAAAGTCCCGGTATTTTATCATACTCCTTATTCAGCACTTCTGTCTTGTAATTGATTTTAATTCCTCCCGTGCTGCCGAAAGCACTTGGGATTAATTTTCCCGCATAGAATTTCGCTTTTCTGATTGGGCGCAGGTATTTGTTAGCCTTTTCGTATAGTTTATCATAACTGTTGCAGTATTGGTTGTACTCATCAACCGTTGCCTTAAGATTCTCAGCATTAATTCCAGTTCTTTCAGCAATTTCTTCGATGGAATCTGCCATAATGAAATCGGTGCCCTTCCCTTCCTGAATATATCGTTCAAATTCATTGCCGAATTCGTCCATCGTTGTGACCGGCCGATCATAAGCGTCCATATCAAATCCGTTCCTATCGTAATACCTTTTGGCTGCTTCGTCAAATATCATATATGCGCAGGCATTTTTCTGCATGCTAATTGAATTCCCGCAGTATGTGGTGTTGGCCATTTGTGCTTCATCGAAAAAACGTTCGCCGTTAAGATTCACCAGTAGATTCGGCTGTCTGAAAGCGCTGTCAAGCGTCTGAAAATGCTCGCCCGCAGCAGTCTGATAATACATTTCCATATTAATATCGGACTGTGCTGCGCCCACTTCATACGCCATTTTAATCCCTTCGCCTGCAAGACCGGGGATTCTAAAGCTAAACATATTTTTTCCATATTCATACCCGGTGTACTCCTTGATCATCTCAGGATTATCACCGAAACCGCCTGTACAGATGATTACCGCTTTTGCATTAGCCTGGATGGTTTCCCCGTTTTTGTCTTCCGCTATGATTCCCGTGATATGATCTCCATCCTTAATGATTTTTTTAACGGGAGTTTCCATGTAGAATTCTACACCCAGCTCATCGGCTCTTTCCCTTAAAACCTTTGTGATCATTGCTCCGCTTCCTCTTCCGATGGAACCGTTGCTGAGCTTGGGAAGATGCCATGTTGCCTGAGACTCTTGAAAATGCCTAGCGGCAAACGCCCATTCAACCCCCATGTCCTCCAGCCAGTTTATCGTATCTCCGGATTTATCAATATATGCCTTTACCAGTCTGCTGTCGATACGCCAGTGAGCATAGTCCATATAAAGCTTAAAAGCTTCCCCCTTTGTAAGAGTATCAAGTTGTCTTTTCTGTACCCGGCTCTCAACACCAAACGGACCCATCGCCATGCTGGCAATGCCGCCGTTTACCTTACTCTTTTCAAAAACAAGAACACTGGCCCCTTTTTCCGCGGCGCTGACCGCCGCAGCCAGCCCAGAGATTCCGCCGGCAACAACTGCCACATCTGCTTCTATCTGTTTCATTTCATTCTCCTTTTCTTTTTTTCGTTTTATGTTGTTCAAAATCTTGCTATCTGCTCTTCCATGAGCCGACACGCACCGGTTTGTCCGGAGTCCTGGGCTTGACACCGCCCGCTTTTACTACGGCACCTTGATGCGGACATATTTTTAAACAGCGTCCGCATTTTGTACAATAATCCTGATCAATCACATGAACATACCCGCTCTCACCTTCGATTGCATCTTCAGGGCATGCATTCAGGCAATCCCCGCAACCCTGACATTGATCCCCAAGAATATGATAGGTTATATATCCCTGGCATACAAGCGCCGCACATCGTTTTCGCCTGACGTGAGCCTCATATTCGTCGCTAAAATATGTCATACCTGATACAAGCGGATTGATGATTGATTTTCCTAGATTACAGCTTGCTCCGAGCTTCATATTCGCACCCAGTTCATTGAGCAATTCGATATCTGCTGCCTTACCTTTGCCTTTGATAATGTCCTCCATTATTTTGCACACCTGCTTCGTACCCATCCTGCACAGCATGCATTTTCCGCAGGATTCATGCCTGGATCTTTCAAAACATCTATATGTGGTCTCAATAATACAGTTTTCCGTATCCAATAACTTGACGAGCCCGCTTCCCATCATAGCTCCATTTTCCTTTAAGCTTTCAAAATCTAACTTTATATCAAATTTGTCCGGTGGAAAATAACTGCCAAGATATCCTCCGAGCAAGGCTGCCTTCCATTCGCCCGAAACTTCAATCTGCGATATGACATCGCTCAGTTTCGTCCCCATCGGCGCTTCGAGAATCATCTCCTGACTGGTTCCATCTCTGCTAATCTGCCATAGTTTCGTCCCTGGTGATTGCTCCGTTCCGATTTTTCTGAACCATTCCCATCCTTTTTCGATGATTGCCGGAATGCTCGCAAGAGTCTCAGCTTTGTGAATCAGTGTCGGATTGCCGCCATATCCTGATGTTAAAATATCTGCATTGTCTTTTAAATGAACCGGCGCTTTCCCTTCCAGCGCTCTGATCAGGGCATCTTCCTCTCCGAATACCGGTTCATCATCAATTACCATCAGTTCAATGCTTATATGAAAACCTGATCCCCATATACCAGTCCCGCTTAGTTTCAGCTCTTCCATCTGCCTGAGATCGTCTTCCAAAATTTCAATTGATTTCCGGTTTCTATGGTTGATGACAACATAAGCTCTGGTTGCGCCGGTCGCGTATGCGCTGATCAGCAGCCCTTCCAAAGGGGTGACACAATCATTCTCCATGATTGCGCCGACAATGCCACACTCCTGATTGCCTTCCGTAAAGTCTCCAATTATACATTTTATATCCGATTTCGTTTTTTGGAAGGCTGCCCATCTGCCGCCAACCTGCAATCCCGCCTCATTTCTTTCACGCAGTCCGGAACTTTCGATTTCAGATATGATATCCTCCTGAAGCAATTTCAATGCTTTGTTCAGTGATGAAAGGCTGCCGTTTGCCAGATCGTATTTTAAATTCTCTCGATCTATGCGGCCCCAATTCCTCGTAACAATTTTCTCTTCATATTCCATATTTCTTCACTCCAAAGCTTTCTTATCTTTTTCCCCGTCGTAATCGTTCCAAAATTTGACGCTGTCAATACGAAGTCTCAAATCACACTTCAGACAGCGCTCCGCTTCCTTCAAGGCGGCCTCCATATCAAATACCCGGCTTACAGGATTAAAATTCTTAGTTCTTTCGTCTGCCGGTGCCATTTCTTCATAATTTCGTGTAAGATCTGCAAACCCATCAATTCTGCCAATATATCCTGCTGGCTGAGTAGAATCAGTCAACTGCTCATCAATGATGCCATCGCCGCCGAGAAACATGTCAATAGAGCTAGCCGCATTTCTCCCGCCTGCAATGGCTTTTATCACCGAAGCGGTTCCTGTGACCGCATCCCCTGCAGCAAAGATTCGTTCAACGCTGGTTGTACACTTCTCTTCATCTGCAATAATGCTGTTTCGGGCTGTGACGACAATTTCACTTCTCTCATCAAATCGTTCGGGGATCTGACCGGTTGCAAAAATAACAGTATCCGCCTCTATTTCATGGTTGGAGCCCTCCAACAGTTTTACCTGAAGCTTTTTATTCTCATCAAATGCAAAAGATTCAACCGTGATGCATTCAACACCTGTTACTGCTCCCGCTTTACTGTTAATCTTGGCGAAAGATGTGGACGGATGGATGCTGATGCCTTCCTGAACAGCTTCTTCAACCTCATCGGCAGACGCCATCATGTTGTCTCTCGGTTCCAGAAATGCTATGTGAACATCTTCGGCTGCAAGACGTCTTGCAGTGCGGGCACAGTCGAACGCGACATTCCCTCCTCCGATTACCAATACCTTTTTCCCAATCTTAACTTCAGTGCCCAGATTTACAGCTCTGAGAAAATCCACTGCCGTGAAAACACCCTTCAAATCAGAACCTTCAATCGGGAGCTTCTGACCTTTGTGTGCACCTGTGGCTGCCAGAACCGCATGAAAGCCTTCTTGCAGCAATGTTTCAGGATACTCTATTTTTCGGTTGTACTTAATCTCGACTCCTATGCTCAGAATTTCCTGTATTTCATTTTCTAAATCTGTTTTTGGCAAACGGTATTCCGGTATTCCGACGCGCATCATACCGCCTGCTGCTTCTAACGCTTCAAAGACGGTTACTTTATGACCTGCCTTTGTTAAATAATAAGCGGCAGTCAACCCAGCCGGGCCGGAACCGATGACAGCAACTGTCTTTCCCATAGCAGGCTTGATGATCCGGTAATTTTTCCAGGACTGATCATCGTATTCAGCGGCGTATCGTTTCAGTTTACAAATGGATACGGAATCATTCAGTTCCTTTCTTCTGCAAACCGATTCGCATGGATGGCTGCAGATATCTCCGAGTGTCATTGGAAACGGAACCTTTTCCCGAATAACGGCAGCAGCGTCCGATCGTTTGCCTTCCGCGATCAGCCGGATAAACCGCGGGATATCTACTCCCGCAGGACATTCATTTCTGCAGGGGACGAGCGCTTTACTCCTTGGTAAATCTTGATTGAGCATACCGTCTTTGTCGCGCAGCGCTCCCGTCGGACAAACTTCCACGCATGCACCGCAAAATCTGCATCCGGCATCTTTCATCAGACTCTTTCCACTGATCCCTACGTATGTCCCGTCTTCTCCCCTTATATAATCCATTACCTTGACGCCGCGAAGCTCCTGGCATGCACGGATACAGCGTCCGCACTGAATGCACCGTTCCATATCCCTTAAAAATAAGGGGTTTTCCAGATTGGGCGGGTAGCTTTTCCCAACATTTCGCAGTCTTGAATTTCGAATCCCAAGATATTGGGCGATTGACTGCAGTTCACATTGCATATATTTAGGACAGGTTGCACAATCTGACGGATGATCCGTAAACATCAGTTCCAAAGAAAGGCAGCGAAGGGAATTTAATTTTTGCGTCTTTGTTTTTATTACCATCCCGTCCCTAGCAATCGTGGAACAGGATGTGCATATATCTTCCAGCCCCTCAATTTCAACAACACAGAGCTTGCAGGCTCCATGAGGCGACAAATTGGGATGATGACAGATATGCGGGATATATATCCCGGAATCTAGTGCTGCTTCTAAAATGGTTTTCCCACTCGTTGTCTCGATATTATTATCATCAATACACAAACTAATTTTTGAATTTAACATTTCAGCCTCTTTTTAATACGGTTCTAGTTATACTTTTTCAGGATTCAAAGTCCTGTAATAGCTGCCGCCCAGATGATTTGGATTGAATAATTCCCTAATCTTCCATTGGTATGAGAATACATGAGGCTGCGGTGCGTTTGAATAAATTTGATCCTGAATTTCCTGAGGCATATCATATCCGTCAACACCTCTTAAATCACTGTTCATCCTTCCCATATCAAGTCCGATTCCCTTTTCAAACATCCATCTTTGCGTGTCATCGATAAATTCACAGGAGCCTTCCACCGATTCTTTCTCATAAGGATCAAAGCATGTAAAGAACTCCCACATGAGCGTTCCCCCGCCTCCCAGCATCGAGAGGCTTCCCATCTCAGAATCTCCTCCGGTTGCGGCAAAGGCAGTGCTCTTGTTTTCCCACTCTCTCTTTAACGCAGCAGCCTCTTCCATCACAGACGTAGAAACATAAAGATTCGAACTCAATCCAAAGTTGCCTTCATATCCTCCACATAGCACGAAATTCAAGTTTTTTCTTCCCAGTCTGAGCAAGTACAGCAATGCCCAGTCAGCCAACTCCGGATCGTTCATCATTTCCGATTTCCAGCCGCCGGTGATTTCCAGGATCTTATTGATCACTTTCTCTTTGTACTCCATATTTCTCTTTGTCATTCCTGCTATAACGATCTGAAAGTCTAGTTTCATATCCTCTGTCTGCTTTTTGATCTCCGGATCTTCCATGAGCGCGGGGAGATCGCAGAGTTGTTTGTCAGGATCGGTCAATATTTCTATCATGGCTGCCTTGAGATCCCGTCCAAACATGTTGAATTGCCTGTGGCCTAGATACAAAACATCGGTTTCATAGCACAATCTTACTGCTTCTGCCCACGCATCCCATGTTGGGAAACAAAGTGTATAGCATTTGAAATTGTCCGGAAGAACTGCTTTATATGCCGGAATTGTTCCCTCGGAAGGTAAATAAGTGGGACCAGGCCAAGGATGCAACCGGATCGCGATTTTCGTACAAACGCCCATTTCTCCGATTGCGCCGAAGCTTCCTCTGAAAATTGCACGAGGACTTGGCCCCGGGCCTTCGCCGCAAAACCATCCTGCACCGCTTCCTATCGAGCCTGACCGAATGATCTCTCCGTCAGGCAGAACCCATTCCGCTCCAAGAAGATTTTCACCGGCGTTTCCCATAAAGAGGGAGCTTGCTCCGATCCCTCCCCAGCCTGCCGTGCTGGCAACAATCGAACTGCTGCATCCGACTCCGGGCAAGTTGCAATTCAGGCCCACTTTCATTGCTTCCGCCTGAACGACTGCTCCAATCGCATACGGCTCGATAATGGCAGTCTGATTTTTTTCATCGATTTCAAGCGCTCTCATGCGCCGCATATCCAGCTGAATCGCATAATCTGAGCCGACGTATCCCATTGATGCCCAAAATGTAGTCGATGCCTTAAATTTTAACTTAAATTTGTTGCAAAGTTTTACGATTTTCTGAACTTCGTCGGTGTTTCCCGGTAAGATGACTGCTTGCGGACAAGGCGTCACCTGCCCGTAAAATGGTCCGTAGTGGGAGGATGTCTGAGCTGAAATACATCGATATGTTTCAAGTATAGCAGGATCTATGGAGATGTTGTTTTTTCCAACGACATCTTCAAACGCCTGGTATATTTCCATTGCTAACGCCATTTTTCTCTCCTCCTTCTATAAAGCCCGCTGAACAAGCTCAATCATATCTATAACTTCAATCTTGTTTCCAGCTTCGTCTGTCGCATTGCTGAAATTGCTTCTACACCATGGGCATGCCGTAATCAGAGCTTCAGCGCCGGTGGCATTCGCTTCTGTAATTCTCTCTCCGGCTGTCCAGGAAGAGAATTCCGGGTTGGAATCACTGCATCCGCCTCCTGCGCCGCAGCACCAGGAATACTCACGGATTCGTTCCATTTCAATCAGCTTGACACCGGGAATACTGTTTAATATATCTCTCGGTGCATCGTATATACCATACGCACCGTTGTATCGCGGTCTTCTCGGTTCCCAGGTGTGAACCTGATTCAAGATCTTCTTTTCTTCGCCATCCCATGAAACATATGGTTCGCCAAGTCTTCCAAGGTGACAAGGATCATGATATGTAACCGTCATTGGAACGGATTTCGTGAATTTGATTTTTCCTTCTTTAATCAGGCGATCAATAAATTCAACAACATGAAGCACCTCGATCGCGAGACCTTTTTGCGCATAGAGCCGTTTAAATGTATAGTAACAATCAGAGCAAGGTGTTACGATTGTCCTTACTCCTGCAGTTTGAAATGCTTTGATATTTGCGTCAGCCCGATTGTCAAATTCCTCTCTGAACCCCATCTGATAAGCACGTCCCGCACAGCAGTTATCCGCGCTCCCCAGGGTGCCCATATCAACTCCGGCATTTAAAAGCAGCCGGACTGCCGATTGAGCTGACGTTTGGAACTCTCGATCATAGCTGTATTTACATCCGGCGAAGAAGGCTACCTCTGCTTTTTCCTTGAAAAGATCCTTCAGGGCAAGCTCTTTTGCCCAGTTCATTCGATCCGCCTTGACAGTGCCAGCTATCATGCTGTTTTCATTGTTCAGATTGTGAATGACCGGGTTTTGCCCCGACAGCACTTTTCCCTCTTTCACCATTGCTGCTTTCAGTTCAAGATTATGCTCCAGCGGTTCAAGATTGTAGCGGGTGATCTTGCACGATACGTCACACAATCCGCAAGCCGTACAGTTGTGAGCAATTTCAGCAGCCTTATCAGAAAAATCGACTTTCTTATCCAAAAGGTTCAAGGAAAGCTGAAAACGTCCCCGGGCAGAATAAGTATTAAAATTGTAATAACAAATACTTGGGCAGTTTTCACCGAATCGCTGACTTTTTATCTTATCAAATGGTATCCAGCGGCATCCCAGACAGTTGCTGCAACGCTCCATCATAGGTCTGTAATCTTGTAATGACATGAATTAACGCCTCCTTTGGCAATCTATATTCTACGCTAACATACTCAGTTGTAATATCGCTGACCGTATGCTTAAACCGACAATTTCCCGGGGTTCATGATTTGTTTCGGGTCAAAGATTCCTTTCAGCCGTTTCAGCATCATCAAACTCTGAGCGTCTTTATTCAGCTGAATTTTCGACCAGATCCCGTAAGGTCTTGAATAGTAAGCCCCCATCGCCGCCAGCTCTTCACTTGCTTTTTTAAAGAACTTCTTCATATTTTCCACTTCCTCCATATTTCCCGGATCGTATGGCAGGTGGAATTCACAGTGACATGAGGTTCCCGCATGTAACGGCTGAATATAGACACCGATGTCTGTAGAAGGGTATCCCCATGTATCTGCCAAAGAATACATTAGGTCAATAAATTCCGATGTCCTATTGATTGTTGTAACAAAGAAAATTTCCTGAAAAGCGCCTTTATATGTTTCTTTCCAGTATTTTTCGCCGGAAGTATGTATCATTTTATTGAGAATCTGACTTCCTTTTGCTCCCAGCACGGAAGGCAGCATCTTCAAGCCGAACTGCTGAGCGATTTCTGCAATATCTGCTTCCTGGCTGTCAACGTATTCCTCTGCAAGAATTTCTCGGCCAGTTATGCCAACCAGAGATACCCACTTCGGCAATTTCATCTGCAGATCCTTGATCCCGCTTGCGGTTTCACCAATTAAATTTGCCAGATAGACGCCGTTCATTACCATCAATTCGTCGCTGAATCGCATCTTAAGGACGTGGTAGACAAAGTCATTCAGATCCCCCGATTTCTCGGCGGGAACCAAATGCAAGTTATGAATCTGCGGTAGAATCTCACATTTTATTGATATCCATGCAGCGATTCCCATCGTTCCCTGCGCGGAAGTAAGAAGTCTGCAAAAATCAACCTGCTGCGGACCTGTACCGGAAACCTGCCATTTATCAGAAGCCCATTGCTTCTCAAGATCCAGCTGACCCATACCGGCTTCGCCTGTATACATACTGATTCCGTCGCCCCATACGACTCCGATGCACCTGAGAGGATCAGTATAGTTCCATTGATGGATTGAATTCAGTCTTGGTTCAACTTCAAGAACACTTGCAAGAACTGATTTCCCTGCTCTCGACGCCAAGGAAGCTGAAATTGTCATTCCTTCCTTTTCCAAATCTGCTTGAAGCTCCTCATAGGTTACGCCCGGTTCTATCACAGCAATTCTGTGTTTTCGGTTAATCGACAAAATCTTTTTCATGCCGGAGAGGTCAACAATAACCGCCTGCGGCATACCGGGTACGGTATCTCCTTTATAGTGAGGCGGACCGGAACTGACCGGAACAAGCGGAGTCCCTGTTTCGTTCGCCCATTTTACCAGCCCCTGGACTTGCTCTGAATTCTGTGGCTTTGTAACAAACCATGGCTTCATAGGGACCTCAAAGCTTTTGTCGCTGCTATATGCCTTTAATGTTTCATCATCATCAAATACGTTCTTTTCCCCGACAATGCTGATTAATTCTTTTTTCAAATTATCCAACCCTTTTCCTCCTTACTATAAAATGGGTGTTATCATCACCCAATCAGTGCTTCATTTTTATCAACCCGTTTCTCATCTTTTTGAAAGGGATAAAAAAGTGGCTTGCCCCTCTGCACTCCCTTTTTTTTATGAAATAGAAAAAGATGGTTCCTGTTTCATAAAAATAAACATACCCGAGTATGTTTATACGATATCATACCCAGGTATGTTTGTCAATCAGTATTCGACTAGATCCCGCTAAAAGTATGCGGCATAAAGATGCGGCGGAGGCTGACGCAACGCTGTTTCCTCCGAATTAACTGCAGAAGAGGTGATTCTTTCATCTTCAATAATTTTAATTCCGCTTTTTCCGTGTTCACTTAATCCTTTCAAAAGTTATCAGATGGCGTGAATCCTGACTATCAAATAAATGAAGGATTCCACTACCAATATAAGCTGTGCTGTCATCGCTGTCCAAGGAGTTCGATAAGCTCTAATATGTCCAGCTGTAGACAACCATAAAATTTGACCTGACCCAATCCTCTGCTGAACCATCATAATATTTAACATTTTCATATCCGAGCACCTGTGTCAGCACATACCACCAAGCGGCTGTAAAGCCTCCAACGCCGCAATAAACTATGATTTCCTTCGCTTTGCTAAATCCAATGACGCCTTGAGCCATCCCGACCAACACTTCCGTATCTTTATATGTTCCGTCTTGATTCCATATCCAGGGAGCAGGTAGTGATCTGGCACCGGGGATATGTCCGGCCTTGTCAGCAAAAGGTTCCGTTTCAACGCCGAAATAAATATTTGGGTTTCTGGCATCGACGATCACTGATTTACCCACATGCCTCTCCACATACTCCCGGTCAACAAAGATCATATTATTCTCACTTGCTTTGTATTGCACTTTTTTTGTTTGATAAACCGATTTTGTAGCAGGTTTCCCTTCAGACACCCATTTGGAATGTCCGCCGTCCAGCAAACTAACATTCGTTACTCCTGCATAAATAAGTGTCACTGCTACCCTTGCGGCATCTGCCAGTTCGTAAGGCGGATTTCCAGGAAGATTTTTTGAAGAAACAATAACAACCATAGAATCATCTGTTATTCCGCAGGAACTGATCGTGTCCTGCAATTCCTCTATTACAGGCAATTCAAGGGTTAAATTGTTTCTTGAGACCGCCCAGATCGATTCTCTAGCAAAAGGAGCGCTGATAGAATTCGCAATATGGCCGGTTTCATATTCTGCTGCGCTTCGCACATCCAGAATGATCAGGTTGTTCTGCCCGATATTGTTGGATAACCAGTCGACAGAAACAATGGGGAATATCAATCTCTTCTTTTCCATATCAATCCTCACCTCTTTACTTTAAAATCATCATCGTATCGTTAGTAAAAATTATTCTTTATAAATGATTTTGCCATCCATAACAGTAAGCCTGACTTTAGTATTTAAAATTTCACTTTCAGGTATTTGGAGAAGATTTTTACTCAATACCACCAGGTCCGCCAACTTGCCGACCTCCAATGTTCCTATTTGATCATCGAAGTTTCCAACATAAGCGGATCCTATTGTATAACCTTTTAAAGTTTCCGCCATACTAATTTTTTCCTTTGGTATAAATCCGCCTTCCGGATTCCCATTAAGATCTTGTCTAGTTACCGCCGAATAAACGCCGGAAATCGGATCGATATCTACTACTGGCGAGTCGGAACTGAACGCGTATTTTGCGCCGGAATTGATCAGTGTTTTAATGGCCCAGGCTCTTTGAACCCGCTCCGGTCCAATAAGGACAGGATATCCCTCGATGTTCGATGTGAAGTGCATCGGCTGCATAGAGGCAACAACTCCCAGTTCGCTTAGTCTTGGAATATCATTTGCCTGTATATTTTCAATATGTTCAAGTGCATGACGCAGCCCTTTTTTCCCGTTGAGTTTCTTCGCTTTCTCAATGCAATCCAGGCTTAACCTGACCGCGCCGTCTCCGATCGTATGTAAGCGTACAGAAAAACCTTCTTTATCAGCATTAATTATTTGTTTTTCCAGTTTTTCCGCAGAGACGCAAAGTTCTCCCTTTTCCGACGGACTGTCTGAATACGGCTCAACCATAAAAGCGGTATGGGCTTCTGTAACGCCGTCAACAAGCTGTTTCAGCCCGCTGAAATGAACTTTTTCCGAAGCGTAGCGTTCTCTAAAGTCTTTTGCCTGGCTGAGGTCCTCCCGCAATTCAGGGAAAAGAAAAATCCTGGCAGTTAATATTCCTTCTTCCTCCATGGATTTAAGGATGTCGTTGCCGTCATCAGCGTATACGACTCTTGGCCATACATCTCCAATGCTGGTAATGCCGCATTGATTCGCTCTCTTCAATAAATCAGCGATAACGGTTTTAAGTTTATCTACAGGCAGTGTAAGAGCAGGTACCACGGCTAACCAGGTGGCATTTTTTTCGGAAAGGAAGCCGCTTGGTTCTCCGCTTTCAAGCCGTCCTATCGAACTTCCTTCCGGATCAGGCGTATTGGCATTGATACCAATTGCTTCAATCGCAGGTGTATTGATCCATGAGGAATGCAAATCCCATGACTGCAGGCATACCGGCTTATTGATACCGGCTTTATCCAGCGATAACTTGTTAGGCAGCATAGGTTTATCCCACATCCAGTGATTCCAGCCCACACCGAAAATCCATTCATTCTGCGAATTTTTATCTTCATACTCTTTTACGAGAACCGCGCATTCTTCTTCGCTTTTACATGCGTATAAATCGACGCAGTATTCCGAATTTGTATAAATACATGTCTCGATTAAATGAAAATGAGCATCGTTAAAACCGGGCATTATGAGCTCATCTCCATATTCAAGAACCTTTGTCTCCGGTCCGATCCACCCTTGGATCTCGATGTCGCTTCCAACAGCTGCAATCCTGTTTCCAATGACAGCCACCCCGCCTTTAAATGTTTCATCCGTTTTCGCTGTAAAAACAGCATTGCTTTTTACTACTAAATCCGCATGTGACATAACTTTCCCCTCCTTCGATATGCGAGGCAACTAATGGCAACTGCAATGGTGCAGATCTGAATGATAAACATCGCAAATCCGATCTTGCATGATTCATATGATCCAGGAGAGAGCGGAACCCATAATTCCTGCGTTTGTATGGAATATAATGTAATACTCCATGCAAACAGCTATAATGCAAGGCACTATAAACGAAATGGATGCCGCCAATGGTCTTTCCGCAACGCGTGTGAAATAATATCCCACGCAGCCAACGACACAAAACGGATTTCCGATCATAAAAATCGTAGCATAAGTTCTGGCAGTAGGCAGTATTTCTGGAGTTGCCCCTAATGTAATCAGCACTCTGTCAAGATTCAATAATATAATTCCAGCTACCATAATAGAGAAAATTGCGGAAAAATATTATCTTCTTTCTTTTCAGCAATGTCGTCCATCTTATTAACCTCCATAAAATATATAAGCATATAATAAATGAAATATTTGAATTTTCATATTATTCTGGATAAGTATTTTTGGTATACTGGAGTATCAAAGTTAAACAGTAGAAGATGACGATTTTTTCCTTGCATTATAGTAACCCAAAACAATACCAAGAAGAATCGACGAATATGCTGCCAGCAACACCCTCTGATCAGGCGGCAATAAGAATATGATCGTATTGATTGGTATAAACAGTATCAGGTTCACCTTTAAGATTACAAACTGAATCAAATTAACCCAGTCCACATTTGTTATGGCATTTGAAAAACTGACATATTTTAAATTTATAGCATTTCCGTCACATAGCTCAATGAATGATTCGGTCAGTCTGTGATAAATAATTACAATCGGCCCCGGCAACAGGTTAAAAATAATGCTGGCGGCAAAAGCTTTTATAAATTGATCAATTAAGATGTTATCAGAGTTTAAAAGCAATCCTTGCTGTTGAAGCACCGTAACTCCCTGGTATGCCAGCGGCAGTACAAACACAATGGCCATTCCAAGCAATCCCCAGGATAAAATTCGAAGGATTAATCCATTTGGCCTCATCCAATCTCCGTGCGTTATCCGTATCCCCATTAGTTGACCAAGAAATGCCAAGGTAGAAAATTTAATAAATCCCATGCAATAAGGGTGGGTTTCCGTCAATCTTATCAGGAAGTGATGTGATGCAGGAAACATAAACGCAAAAGTAATGCAGCTGAATGCTGCTGCCCATTTAACACTGTTTTTTTTCATTGAATCTCCCCCTATGTGTTATTATATCGAATCACTTTTGGTTATATTATAATAATTCCCACCCTCTGTAAATTGTTTTAAATACTTATTTTCAGTGTACTGAAGTCCCATTGGGCAATCCATCGTAGCCAGTCCTACCTTCGCATACAGGATTCCCCCAGGATATCGCACTTCACAATGTGAAACTTGCAAGTCACTTTAGGGTTCGTCGGCAACTACGCCCCATGTGGACTTTCACCACAGATTGACGGCATTCCCGTCATACAATAAAAAAGAGTGGCCGCCCACTCTTTTCTCAGCAGTAATCATTTCTCACTTGACTAATTTGAATAATTGCAATCTGTTTTTAACGTCAAATTTCCGAAAGATATTTGAAATGTGCTTTTTAAAGGTACTTGATGAAATAAAAAGCTTATTACAGATTTCGTCATCCGACAATTCTTCAAATAACAGATAAAACACATCTGCTTCTCTGATCGTCAAATGATAGTCCCTTGTATAATCGCGCAGGTCAACATCCTTTTTAAACGTCTGCTGGGGAAGATTGTTCATAATATTTTTTCGAAATACCCTAAGGGCTAAATGATCCTTGACCAATTCCAAAATATATAACTCTTTTTCAGAAAAGTCCACATTGCCTTGCCTGCGATATATAGAAACAACGCCGACAAAAAGTCCATTGTAAGCCAATGTGACATAAGCTGAGTATTCAATATGATCAAGCACGTATGCCTCTTTATAGTAAATGTTTTCTTCCCGGTCTTTGCCCGATACGATGTCCGTTTCCCGATAGACCGAACTTTTCGAGCTGAGTAAAATCCACCTTGTGAAGTCGATATCCTCATAGCTGTCGATATATTTATACATTTTTTCCTTGCTGATATTTATTCCAACCGGATCTGTCAGAAGATGTTTTCCGCTTGTACTTGCCAAATAAAAAGAAGCCATATCATAGGGAATAAGAAACCGAATTAATTCCAAAAATCTCTTTTGAATTTCTGAAAAATTTTCTGTCAAATGGATCTTGTATAACAAGTCATATATGAAAACCCATTCTTTATCTTCAAGTTTCATGTTATTACCTTTCGTTTATTAACATAATTTGCTTGTCAATCTAGTACTCTGTTACCTCCTGTTCGGTTATATCGAATTAACTCACTGAATAAGTTCAATATAGTTTAATCGGATACATATGTCAACCGGTTGGAGCAATTTGATCATCACCTGTCGGCACAATGAAAACCAATTGTATATTAATTTTGTATTTATCAAGTCACCAAAAACGTTGAAATGCCTTGCACATCAGCGCGGTGATCTGGCATTGTGGCGACAAAATCAGCACAGGACGGCTTTTCACAATTCCGGAATCGCAGAGAATTTTCATATGATGCAAAAGTGTCGGCTGACTGATCTTCAAATCATTCAGCAGGATGCAGGCACATTGCTCGCCCTTGCAGAGCAAGGGCGCTCCTTTTTATTCGGCTTTTCTGCCATCTTAAAAATTACGCTCTTTCTATAAGGAATTTTTTATCCTTATCTTTGTTTCTAGGAAATCAGGTGCCGCTTTGTTGCAATTGAGGCTTTTCAGGAATCAAAAATGCTACAAAAACGGCAGCATTCCTGCGTTTTTCACGCAGGATTTCTTTTTTACATACAAAGAATGGTGCGGTCGAAGGGACTTACACAGCTGCTCGCAAACGCTCGCACCTGCCGTCCTTCGCCTGTGCTACAGGTGCAGGACCATCTCACTAAAAACCATTCTCAATGGTTTTCTTTACGCTCGATGCCCTTTCGGGTTCAAGCCCCTTCTTCATCCTAGACTATACTCTTACCAATAAAAATAAGGTACAGCGTTGCTGTACCTTATTTTTATTGGTGCGGTCGAAGGGACTTGAACCCCCACGATGTTACTCACACGGCCCTCAACCGTGCGCGTCTGCCTATTCCGCCACGACCGCATATGATATTCGGGAAGATAGAAAAGCCACCTTTCCACAACCCAACAATATTGATTTTACTGCATTTTGGATTCAATGTCAAACTGTTTTTGAGACAATCCCGTAAATTATTAAATAGAAAAATAAAAGGGAGATTCTGTATTTGGACATGATAAACTCTATACTACTTTTCCAATTCAGGCGAAGCCTCATCCGGTTCCACCGGTTTTTCATATATGGAATACCACTCTTCACACCCCCTGTATAAATCAAAGAAGGTCGGCTGAATTTCTCCCTTTAAAGAAGGAGACGCAATGACACCATAGGTTTTATACAGAAGACAGTAATAGGGCATATCCTCAATCAGAATATCTTGAATCTGAGTATAGGTGTCACGCCTATCCTTTTGAGATATCCCCGATTCCATTTTATCTAATAAAGCATCCAACGCAAGATTAGAATATCCGATCAGATTTGCATCATTTGTATGAAGCAGGAATCTCAAATCATAATTATCCCTGATTTGATATCCCCCGATATAAATATCAAAATTGCCGCTCGCCAGATCCGTATTATATCCGTTCCAATCCTTGCTTGTAATATAAGATTGAATTGGCAGCTGAGCAAGCCCTTCTTTTATGATTTGTGCAGCAGTCATCCTGGATTGATCTTCTGAATTAACCAAAATATTTATAGTAATTGGTTCATTATTTAGATTCTCAACCAATCCGTCTCCGTTTCTATCAAGATATCCGGCTTCCGTTAATAATTTTTTTGCTTGTACAATATCAAGAAGATTATGGGTCTTCTTGCTGGAAACACCCAGGAAATTCGGATAATATATGGTATCATTTTGCACACCATTTTTGTAATATGCACTCTCAATAATTTTATCGGTATCAATCACGCTGGCAATTGCTTTTCTTACCTTTGCATCCTTTAGTGCGGTATTTCGAAAATTATAGCCAATCAGTTCGACTTCATTGGAAAGAAAGTTTATGACATTTACGTCCTTATTGGTGTATAAGGTATCTCTGTCGAGATCTTTGGAAAACGTCAGAGAAATATTATTAACATCCATTAAATTAATCGCATCCCGTCTCTCCGGAATAATTTGAAGATTAATAGTATTACTTGGCGTATTTACTCCATGATATTGCTGATTCCCTTTTAAAACAATATGCGATAGTTCATTATACTCCGTTACCTGATAAGGACCCGTACCGATTGGAATAAAGTTTGAATCCAGTTTTTTAGCAGCTTCTACATTTTTAAACTGATGTTTAGGTACAATTGGAAAGGTAAAATTACTTATGGCTACATTATTATTATTATTAAAATAAATTGTAATGCTGTAACGATCCTTATTATTAAGCTTCGTATATTTTACATTTCTGATATTGTTTTTATATAAGTATCTGTTAGTATAAGAAGCGCCAGTCAAAGCATCAATCGTAAACTTTACATCTTCAGCAGTCAACTCTTCTCCATCCTGCCAATAGATGCCTTGCTTCACCTTTATTGTAACTGCATATCCGTCATCCGAGTAAGTATAACTATCTGCCAAAACATTAGATAAAGCTAAATTTTTATCAAAACCAAATAAGCCCTCATAAATCAAAGTATTCACATAATAAGCGTCCTCGTCTTTGGATATAATGGGGTTTAACGTTCTGATTTTTTCAATAGGAATAAAAACTTCTGAAGATCTTACGATATTTTTTTCTTCTCCCGTTGTCCCACCCAAAAAATTAGTCGATTTTCCGCAACCAGATAAACCAGACACGATTATGATAAATATTGCAGCAATTGCCATTAATTTTTTTGCCATTTTATATTCTCCGACCTATTTATATATTTTGAAGCAGCATATCCAACTGCTGATAAAGTGCTATAATGTCACCGGTATTATCAAGCAATACATCTGCACGCTTGTTTTTCTCACTTCGCGTCATCTGCGTTTCCATTCTTTTTCGTATTTCTTCCCTGTTTAAGCCATCTCTTTCCATAATTCGTTTAATTCTGGTCTCATCATCCACATCGATCACCCAAATCTCACTAACGTTTTTTGAAAGACCAGTTTCAAATAATAACGGAGCATCAATAAAAATCACCTTGTTTTTTGAAGGATGAGCAGCATCAACAACCGCTTCAGCCAAATGATTGCTTTCTTCACGAATCTGAAAAATCCTTTCGTGAATGATTTTCAGTATTTCCGTATGCATCAGCCGATCAAGGATTTCTTTTTTTTCAGGAGCGGAAAAAACGATGCTTCCAAGCTTTTTTCGGTCAAGGCTTCCATCATCAAGCAGGATATCTTTTCCAAATACTGCTGTAAGCTGAATCAGCATTTCCGATCCGGGCAATACAATTTCCCGGGCAATCTTATCTGCATCTAAAACATGAAAACCTTTCGAAATAAGATAATCGGTCACTGTAGATTTTCCCGAGCCGATCCCACCTGTTAATCCGATAATTTTCATCGTCACATTCCTCCATGTACTGGCTTGCCTAATCTGCGTACCGAACTGCATTTATTTTAAATCGTACCAATTCTTGCCTGTAGACAATTCTGAAGAAAGAGTTACACTCAATTTTACTGCATGTTCCATATTCTCTTCAAGCAGATTTTTGATCTTCTCTAATTCTGATTTATGGGTCTGGATAATCAATTCATCATGAACCTGCAAAATCAATTTTGATTTTGTCTTCTCTTTTTTTAATTCCTGATATACCTTGATCATAGCCAATTTTATGATATCCGCCGCACTGCCCTGGATCGGGCTGTTCATGGCAAGTCGTTCACCGGCTTGTCTTACCATATAGTTGCTTGCATTAATCTCATGAATCATCCTTTTTCTGTTCATGATAGTAGTGACATAACCTTTTTCTTTGCA
The DNA here is from genome assembly GCA_963665645.2 of Anaerovoracaceae bacterium. Taxonomy (GTDB): domain Bacteria; phylum Bacillota; class Clostridia; order Peptostreptococcales; family Anaerovoracaceae; genus Anoxybacterium. The sequence goes on from CAXXQN010000011.1 coordinate 308,472, forward strand.
GCTTGCCACAAGACCATCCAGAAATTCCTTGACTTTTGTATATTTTTTAAAATATTCTCCAATGTATTGCTCTGCTTCTTTTCTTGTGATATTTAGCTCTGTGGAAAGGCCAAATCCACTCATGCCATAAATGACACCAAAATTAACCGCTTTCGCATTACTCCTTTGCAGCGAAGTAACCTGATCTTCCAGTACACCGAATACTTTTGATGCCGTAATCCTATGAATATCATCACCATGGTTAAATGCATCAATCAAAAGCGGATCTTGTGACAAATGAGCAAGAATACGAAGCTCAATCTGTGAATAGTCTGCACCAACCAATACATAATCATCACTTTCCGGAACGAAAGCCTTTCTGAGTTTTCTTCCTAACTCATGGCGAATCGGTATGTTTTGCAGATTGGGTTCGGTACAGCTGATACGTCCTGTTGCCGCAACGGTCTGCTGAAAATGGGCATGAATCTTATGATCCTGATGGATCAATGGAAGAAGTCCTTCAATATAAGTACTCTTCAGCTTAGAATACATTCGATACTCTAATATCAAACGAACAATTTCATAGTCATCCTTCAGCTTCTCCAGCACTTCAATTCCTGTAGCATACCCTCTTTTTGTCTTCTTTGCATAAGGAAGCTCCAGCTTTTCAAACAAGATTGTCCCTAATTGCAACGGTGAATTAATGTTGAATTCTTCTCCAGCCAATTCATAAATCTGAACAGTTAGCTCGCTGATTTTTTTACCCAGCGTTTCTCCCGCATCCATGAGTTCTTTTCTATCGACTGCAAAACCATAGGCTTCCATGGAAGCCAGCACCTCAACCAAGGGTAATTCCACTTCATAAAAGACAGTTTCCAAATTCTCATTTGTTAATTTTTGACTTAACAAGTCCGTTAATTGCTCAATCGCAGCACACCATTTTGTGCCGTACTCCATATATTTCTGCTCTGGCTGCGATAAAAATCCGATTTGGCTATTCTCACTCAGGAAAACGGATTCTTCCTCAAGCTCCTCATGAAAATACTCCAGCATCATTGATTTTAAGCTATAGTCACTTCTGGAAGGATCGATCAGATATTGTGCGATCACTGTATCAAACTCGGTTTCAAAAATACTATTCCCAGATTTCGATACTGCCAGATCAGCAAAGCCATTGGCCATCAAAGCATAATAGTCTTCTTTCAGATTATGTCCAGTTAGCTTAATCCCTTCACGAAGAAGAATCTCACCAAGAGGCTGTAATAATTCCGTACCTTCAATTTTAATAAAGTAGCTCGCGTTGGTCGACATAATACAAATTCCGTAAATCAGCGGAACTGCCTTATGATTGCGGTCATTGAATACTTTTATCATAATAGATTGATTTTCTTTCAGGTCTTCGCGAAGCATTTCAAGCTCTTTCACTTCCGTAATCAGCATCTGTTTCAAACTACTTCGATCTTTTGTCTGTGAATATGGAATATAAGTTTTTTCCCCCGTCAGACTATAATCGGGAAGCTCTTTTCTTTCCATAGGAGAGGAATCCGTCTTTTCCCCCCGCTTTAAAAGATCGCTTTTTGCTCCATACTTTATGGAATTAGCTTTCCCTATTTGTTGTGGTTGCAGTTTCTTTAAAAAACTGTTAAATTCAAGCTTAATGTAGAGCTCGATCAGGGCATCATAATCGGGATCTTCCGATTTAAATTCGTCAAAATTAATTTCAATCGGGACTTCTGTATTAATCGTAGCCAGGCGTCTGCTCATAATAGCAAGCTGCGCATTTTCTTCTATTTTTTCTTTTAATGATTTCCGAGTGATTTGATCAACATTGGCAATCAAATTAGCTACGCTTCCATATTCCTGAACAAGCTTCAGCGCAGTTTTTTCTCCCACGCCAGGTATTCCGGGAATATTATCAGACGCATCACCCATCAGCCCTTTAAAATCAATAAATTGCTCTGGAGTAAATCCATACTTTTCTAGCATGGCTGCTTCATCATACAATTCAAATTCAGAAATTCCTTTTTTTGTAATTAATACTTTGGTTTTCTCCGTTGCTAACTGTAGTTCATCCTTGTCACCAGTAATAATCATCGGTTCAAAACCTTGCGCTTCTGCTTTCTTCGCAACAGTACCGATGATATCGTCAGCTTCAAAACCATCGATTTCCAACATTTTTACATTCATTGCCGCGAGTACTTCCTTTAATAACGGCATCTGCATCGCCAGTTCAGGCGGCATTTTTTTTCTTCCTGCTTTATACTCTGCATACTCTAGATGACGAAAAGTCGGTGCCTTTCTGTCAAAAGCAACAGTGATATAATCCGGTTTGTAATCCGTTTTGATTTTATTCAACATATTAAGAAAACCGTACACTCCCTGAGTGTACAGTCCGCTTTTCGTTATCATAGGTCTTTGTAAGGCATAATAAGCCCGGTTAATCAAACTGTTGCCATCAATAATTATTATCTTCATATTTTACAACCCCATCAATTCATTGGAACAGATTATTTCGATTTCTCCTCCCTTTCCTATGATTAATATCTCTTCGTTATAAGTATTGCCGTCTTTTCCACGGAATATAAATATACGGAACTGCCATTCCCCGGTCTTTGTATAGCTGGAATCCAAAACCTGATAATCAAAACCTTCCAGTCTTTCCTCGATTAAGCGATTGTAATATTGAACCGCCGCTGCATTTCTTTCAACTCCGGACAAGTTCAAGGAACGGCTGCATTCCTCCTTTGGAGATTCCATTTTACGGCTTGAAATTCCTCCTTTTGCGCTTACCGCATCATCCTGTTGCTCAATAACGGTCTCTGCTTCTGATTCTGTATCAATATCCAGTTCCGGGTTAACCAATCCATAGACAGTCTTCTTTTTATCGTCAGAGTTTTGGTCAGATTCATCGTCAGTTTCCTCGTCCAAAACAGCTTCCTTTTTCTTGAGATCGGAATTATTCTGTAATCGATCCTCCTGCCCATCAATGTTAGTTTGCACAGCACCAGCACCAGATACCAAGAGATCCGTTTGCGCACCGGATGCCAAATCATTTACCTGATTCATTCCTGCAGCAGAATCTTCGTCTTGATCATCGCTACTGGTTTCTAAATCATCTGCTCCGTATAGCTCCTCGATCTGTGTCGCACCGGCTTGATCTCCTCCATCCAGTTTTTCTTGAAAAATACCCAAAACCTCTTTATATAAACCAAAAGATAAAACACCCACAATAAATACCGCAGCGATAGAAGTAATCAATCGAGATTGACTCCTGATTTTTGATTTTTTCACTGGGATTCCAGAAACAGGCATATTTTGTATTTCTTCTGTCAATGCACTTCTAAGTCTTAGTTCAAAAGATTCCGGAACCTGAATCATTTCAACCTCACATAGCAGCTTATGGATTTCTTTTATATCATTATATTCTTTTCTGCATGCATCGCAAACAGAAAGATGTTCCTCAACATCTCTCGCCACGTTCTCATCAAGCATCTGATCAATATAAAGTGAGAGCAACTCTCTAATTTCATTACATTTCATTACGCTCTCCCTCCTTATATTCTAAGTCGCGCCATGTACTTCTGGTTATTGAAAGCATCGAGAATACATTTTGTTATTTATGCTTTATTCTTTTAGACGATGGAAATCTAATTTTGTTCCAGAAAGATCTCTCTTAATCTTAACCGTGATCTGCTTATTCTGGATTTTACCGTGCCCACTGAGCATTCCAGTATTTCACTGATCTCATCATAGGAGAATCCCTGAATATCACGAAGTATGATGATTTCCTTTTGATCCTGATTCAGCTTTTCCAGACATGATACTATGTACTCTGATTTCTCTTTTTCAGCAAATACAACCTCAGGTGAACCAGAGGAATCAGGGATCTCAATTATAGTCTCTTTTTCATCCTCTGTTTTGAAGATGCTGTCAGTATTCTTCCGTCTACTTTTTTTTCGGAGCATATCATTACAGGTATTGACGACGATACGATAGACCCATGTATCAAACCTGCAGTCTTCTTTAAATGTATTCAAATACCGAAAAATCTTGATAAAGCTCTCTTGCAACGCATCTAAAGCATCTTGCTCATTTTTCAAATAACGGATCGCTATGTTGAAAGCTTTGCTTTGGCAACCTAAAATAAGAGATTCGAAACTATTCGTATCCCCCTTTTTCGCCTTTTGTATCAATTGCTTTTCTCTCAGATCTACCGACATCCCCATACCCTTTTCAAAAGACATTTTTTTTGATATAATTATTATAACATAGGGGTTGCTGAACAAGCCACAATTTTCTAATCGCTTAGATGTTTTTCGGCATCACCCCACAAAACTTGACATACCTTATGACAATGACAAGGAGGAAATGTGAAAATACTTTCACATTTTCCGCTAGGGAACTCAACGTCCTTTGGCCTCCGACTCGCTGCTGTCCGTTTTGCCGAGCCAAGCGAGCTTGAGGTAAAAAGGCATTAGTTCCCTTCGGTGGCTGCCAAGCAGCCAGCACCCTCCTTTGGACGGGAGAGGGTAGTCCCCTCTCTGCTCCCCGCCTCCATCATAATTTGATTCATGATTGGTAGACGAGGGGTTTCATTAATTATTTATGACGGCGCAAAGCGCCGTGATGGAGGCAAATATAAAAAATGTATGACTATCACACGCATTCCTCTTTTTCCGATGACAGCAGCACACCAATGAACGAAATGATCGAAACAGCTTGCCAAATTGGTTTAAAAGAGATGGCAATCACCGATCATTACGATCCGGACTATCCCGATCTGGAATATCCCTTTGAATTAGATTTTCCCAATTATTATATCGCTTTAAATGATGCAAAAGAAAAATATAAAAACAGATTAAAAATAGTAAAAGGTTTAGAAATCGGAATTCAGCATGGTAAAATTCATGAAAAGTCTGTCAAACGTATCAATGAATTTGATTATGATTTTATTCTCGGATCTTTTCACTGTGCTGAAGGATACGAATTATATGGGAATGAATATTTTAAAAACCGTACTGCAGAAGAATCTTATATCACATCTTATCAATATATTTATGATAATTTAAAGCAATATAAAGAATACGACGTATTAGGACATATTAATATCATCGACCGATATACCCCCTACCGAATCCCTGACGATTCTGTTTATATGGATTTAGTGGAAGAAATCATAAAACTAATCATTGCAGACGGAAAAGGAATTGAAATCAATACTTCAAGCTTCCGTTACGGAATGAAAGAAAGAACGACTCCTACCCTTGATATGCTGCAGTTATTTAAAGACCTTGGCGGAGAAATCATAACCATCGGTTCCGATGCGCATAGACCAGAGGACATTGGATATATGTTTGATTATGCTTCAGAAATGATAAAATCCGTTGGACTGAAGTATTTAACTACCTTCGACCAACGGAAACCACATTTTATAAAACTATAAAACATTCCATATTTCTTATGATTGATCCGACTGATTTTACTGTTTCCAAAGCATTGGCACCCTATGAAGAAGGTCATTGCATACTTCTTTATACTGCATAAATTCTCTGTTTTTCGGATCTATCTGAAGTACATAAGCAATCTTGCCAATGAGCCTTTGTAATTCCTTCACAACCTGTGCGGCATTACCATCCTCATCAGGCAAGATACCTTTTCTGTGCAAATGCTCTTCCACTCCATATTTACCGATATAATATATTTCCTGCCTGATTGCTCTTCGATACTTTCGATCGACCTGTGGGCGTTGGTTCACTACGACACCCGTTATTTTTTGCTGACGACCGTTTCCAGCAACCACTATTTTGTCCTCATTAAGAATATAGCCATTTTGCGCCAGCAATTTCCGTATAAATTGAATCAATCCAGTCGGTTTAAAGTCTCCTGAAAATATCATATCATCAGAATAGCGTGTATAACATATATTACGTTTTTTGCAATAAGAGTAAATCATATTATCTAAGGGGAAAAATATCATATTGGAAAGCATAGGACTTGTGGGTGCACCTTGAGGAAGAATTCCGTTTAAGGTACATACCTTGGCGATAAACCAGCTCAAGCTGCTGTTATAAGTTTTTATCGCTGAATCTTGAGGATCATTTTCCTTTCCAACAGAACCCACCAAGGGGGAATGCTTTAGTGCCTCATCTATGACATAAAAAACCTTTGAGAAAGTAATGCTTCCGAAAAAATTCTCGATATCCAGTTTTACAAGCATCCTGCTGTCAGTATGTTGCTTTGCATGATCAAGGAGTGATTTTCCCTTCACATATGCAGCTGCACAATCGGAAATTTCTGCATGCTTAAAATAAGGCAGCAGATCGTACTGCAATTTTTTTATTTTATAATTCGGCACCTGTAAAATACGTTTTCCGCCGTCTTTTTTATTCAATATCACCTGACGATAACATCTTGCTTCTTTATATGCTTCCTCCGTATATCGAAAAAGTCGGTATGTATTTGTCTTCTCCAATAATTCGAGAAATTCTTTCAATGTGTTTATCATATTACTACTCTCAATAAAAAAGTGGCTCGCACTTCCGCTAGGGGAACCCTGAATTCCCTTCAACAGCTTAACCTGTTAGATAAAAAAAACGAAAGCGATACATGAAATTCTCGGAAAATTCACCCGCAGCCGTGCATGAGCGTAAGCGCCTACATAAAATGTAGAGGGGCACGGTGAGGATAGAATTTGCAAGCTGCCGAAGGCAAGCTTTGTAAGATTTATATTGACGGGTCTCGACTCGACACCCGTTTGCAGAACACCTGCAACATACGCTATCGCTTTCGTTTTTAACAAAAATTTATTTCTTAAAATCTCCTGACTCTTTTTAAAACAAATCCAAAAAGATTATAACAGATTTATCATCATATTACATTATATATATTAATAAAAGTCTTTGGCCGCTTTTAATCCATACGCAGGCTCTGCCATTCTGGCCGCCCGATTGATTGCTCTTGCCATAACATCAGTTGCAAGCGCCCCCACCGCATCCGGCATCACCTCAACTTCTCCGGTTGCCATAACAAATATGGTATCACCGTCAGCCATGGTATGAACCGGTCTGATCGCTCTTGCAAAACCATTATGAGCAATGGAAGCAAGCTTGTTAGCCTGTGGCTTGGTCAGCTTTGCATTGGTCACAATGCATCCGATCGTCGTATTTCCACTGAAAACATTTTTATCATCCGCATACTTAGCATACATGGTTTCCTCAGTGTTAGATAGCTTTGTGTTGTCTTCATTAAGAAGTCCTGCGATTCGTTTTCCCGTATCCACGTCAACCACATCGCCAAGGGCATTAACCGCAACAATCGCAGCTACCTGTAGCTCTCCGATTTGTACTGCATAGGTTCCCAGTCCGGATTTCATCATATGGTCAACCCCAAGGAATTTCCCTACCGATGCACCGGTTCCAGCTCCTACATTACCTTCGTCTACTGGTCCGCTTCCTGCATTTTTACAGGCTTCATAGCCCATCACCTTATCCGGTCTGCATTTCGGATCTCCAACAACCAAATCAAATAAGGATGCTCCGCAAACGATCGGTACTACGCCAACGCCAACATCAAATCCCACATTGTTTTCTTCCAGAAACGCCATTGCTCCAGAGCCGGCATCTAATCCATACGCACTGCCGCCGCTAAGCATAACTGCATGTATTTGCTCTACCATATTGATTGGTTTTAGAAGCTCTGTTTCTCTGGAAGCAGGACCGCCTCCTCTTACATCAACACCTGCCCATGCTCCTTTTTCACAAAGGATTGCGGTACAACCGGAAGCGCCTTTCAAGTCCTGTGCATGTCCTACTTTGATTCCATGAATATCTGTAATTTTTATTTCTTTCATTATATAGTTCCTCCACCCCATAGGCATTAAAATCTGAAAGCAGGGCAGAACAAATAAAAGAATACCCGTTCTGCCCATCGTTATGTATCTTATTCGGTATCTATCGGTTTTCTTGCGCTTACATAGCACTCATACCTTGTACTGCCTGAATCAAGGCAATAATAACGCCGATTACGGCTTCGCCTCCAAGCAGACCAGAAGCAATGATCAAACCAGTACCCTTCTTATCCCAATCAGGAGCTGCTTTTTCCACGATAAACTTCAGTGCACCGCCAATGAATGCGGTTGCTGACAGATAGAATGGAAGATATACCCCAAGTCCAAGTGTCATAACAGGAAAGTTGATACAATATAGTACACATCCTAAAACAAGACCGATGATGAATGATGTCATATGAGGAATTCCACCAACCATTGCGGCGACTGCACCAGCCTGCGGTGCGATAAACAATTCCGGATTGCCAAATGCGGTTGGACCATAAGCAGTAAGAATCACATAGAATACACCTACGGATACAAAGGATCCAATCAATCCGCCGACACATTCACCAATCCATTGTGCTTTCGGATCGGTTTTCAAAATATGACCGGCTTTAAAATCATTCATTACGTCACCGGACAAACCGCAGGAGATTGCAACGATCGCTGCAACCATAAAGGCCTCTGTCTGGCCGATGCCGGATACGGCTTTTGCTGCAAGCAGTACAATAATGCCGAATACCTCCATCGGATTAATCCCTGTCTGACCTACAATTTGAGCAGACATAGAGGTTGCAAGCCATACACCAAGAAGTGTGATAATACTTGCTACAACGCCCATCTTGCATACGGTAGTGAAGATAAATGCTAAGATTACCATAGCAATAGGCGCCCATCTCAAATTGATAAAGCCACCGGACATATTTTCTTTGCTGAACATTGGCCCAAAGATTTCCTTTGCCTTTGGAAGAATACCTTTTACAATGATACCAACTCCAGTGCCAACCATGAGTCCGATACCCAACGAGGATTTAATTGCAGATGCAGTCGCTGCATCCCATAAACCCGCATTGGTACCACCAAGAACAATACCAAAATCACCAACGATTGCACCAAGAAACCATACCCCAATGAAAAGGGGACCTATGATGTAGCCAACAGCAATCAGCATAGGAGACAGCCAGATACCTGCCAGGATTCCTTTTCCTGCTAACGTTGAATTCATCACAGTTCCAGGGATCAAATTTTTCAATTTGATCAATATCATTCCATCTCTAAGAAATGTGAAAACACCTGCAAGTCCTAAGGATGAAAATAAAGCAATAGATTTTTGGCCGCCTTCATCTCCAATAACAAGAGTCTCAGCGGCAGCCTGACCCATTGGATACGGCAATTCTTTTGTAACAACAAAATATTTGCGAATAAGTGCTGTAAAAATCAATCCGAGAACAACACCCCCAAAAACAACTGCAAATAATGAAACCATACTCAAGTCTGCTTCAGGGTTCAACATGTAAACACCAGGAATAGTAAAGGCCAAGCCTCCGGCCGTCATAGCTCCGGCTGACATCACGGTATGAGTCACATTGATTTCATTGATATTTGTGTTGCCTAAAAGTTTGAGTGAAAACATGGATACCAAGGCAACGAAGATGATCGGCCAAGGCAGTGCACCCAGCTTTAGTGCAACATACATGGAACTCATCGTTAAGATTGCTGCACCGATCGCCCCAATGATCATCCCTCGAACAGTAAGCTGCTCTCTGAAAGATGCGGCGTATTTTACGCCCTTTGGATTTTCTGACATATAATTCCCTCCTTTATAGCTATTCAAATATTATACTACTACGAAATATATTTTGCTATCTATTTTCTGCAAATTACTACAAATTCTGGTTTTGAATAATCATTGTTAAACTATGCATTTTTCATAATTCTGTCAGCTAATATTTCCTCTGATATTCAATTACTCCATCAATCACCGTCATGTCGATTTTGACGTCTTTTATTTTATCTTTTGAGCAGGAGAGTATATCCTCTGATAAGATAATCAAATCTGCATATTTTCCAACTTCAATACTACCTTTTACATCTTCTTCATAACTGGAATAAGCTCCATTGTAAGTATAAAGTCTTATCGCCTCAAGTATACTGATCGCCTGCATCTGATCTACCGGCTCATCGGTGACGCGATCACATCGGTTGATACAAGAATCAAGAAGCGTCATTGAATCCACCGGACCCGAAGGTGCATCACTGGCAATAGAGACCATAATTCCGGCATCAATCATACTTCGCAATGCCGTAAAATATTTCATTCTATCTCCATAGTACTTTGTATAGTTTCTTCCATTCCATGCAATAAATCCAGGATTTGTGGACGGACAAACATTAAGTTTTGCCATCCGGTCAATTAGATCCTGATCCACAATGGCACAATGTTCGATTCGATGTCTTGCTTGCGGTCTTGGATTGGTTAAAAATGCCTTCTCATAACCTTCCACCATAAACTCAACAGCCAGATCACCGACGGCATGTGCAGATATCTGGCATCCGGCATCATTCAGTTTTTTAATATAATCTGCGGTTTCTTCTCTTTCCCATCCTAAGATTCCCGGCATATCGGGATCATGGCTATATGGTTCTCTTGTTGCACAAGAGGGTCCGCTGGTTCCGCCGTCTATCATAAATTTACAGGTACCTATTTTAAAATGGGCATCTCCAATTCCGCTTTCCAGACCCAATGCCAGGAAGTGATCATTATCCTCTAAGGAAATTGGTTTGCCGAAAATGCTGTGAAGCATCATATATTCTCTGGGTTTGAATTTTCTCTCCCTGCAAAGTCTTTGCATGATTTTGTATGACGGCGCATCACATTCTCCTGCATCATGCACAGAGGTAATTCCATTTTCTAAAAGGAGCCGGTTTGATTTCATTGCAGCTGCAATCTGCTGCTCCTGTGTATAAACCACCTTACTCCAAAGATAAAAATGAGTATGATCTTTTACCATTCCGGTCAATTTACCGTTTTCTACAACAATTTCATCTTTTGCATATTTTAATGTATCAGCTGGTTCTTTCACTCCGATCGCTTCCAGTGCCTTGGAATTATAAATGCACACATGGCCGCATGTTCTCATGCACTGGACAGGATGATCCGGTGCAGCTTCATCCAGTTCTTCAATCGTAATATGCCTTTTTTCTTCAATTCTGTTTTGGTCATAGCCCATCATCGAAATCCATTGTCCGGCTGGTCTCTTCGCAGCCGCTTTTTTAATTAAATTCAAAATTTCTTTAATCGATTTACAATTGGCATAACCAGTGTTAATAATTGCGGCATCTTCATCATTTCCAAAAAAGCCGTTTAAAATGGGATGATAATGTGTGTCAATAAAACCAGGGCAAAGAGTTTTACCACCAAGATCAATGATCTTGGTGGTATTATCGATTATCTTCTCTATCTCTTCATTTGACCCTACAAAGACTATTTTATTGCCTTTAATCCCTACAGCTTCCTCTATTTTATCATCCTTGTCTACTGTAATAACTCTTCCATTTTTAAATGCTACGTCAACGTATGAAAAATCAAAATTCATAAAATAAGCTCCTAAAGATAATCTTTTACTAATTTTTCTCGCTAAAGAACAGCTCAAGAGTTTCATCGCTGGTCTTCTTTCCAATTAAACTGCCAACCACAAATGCAATAATTGCGATTGCAATCGTAGGTACAATATTATGCATTCCAAAGAAATTCAGCTTAAAGAATCCACAATAAAGGAAGAAACCTACTCCGCAAATAAAGGATAAGATTGCTCCTGTGGCATTTGCTTTTTTCCAGTACAGACCAAAGATGATCGGACAAAGGAATGCTGCCTCCAGGCCGCCAAAAGCAAATAAATTAATCCAAACGATCAGATCCGGCGGTACAACAGCCATGGCAAATACAATGATTCCAATAACAGCAGTGCCCCAAGTACTCATCTTTCCTATTTTTGAATTAAACTTCTGTTCATCAACTTCAGTTTTATTCTTAACAATATAATTCAGATAAATATCTTTGATAATTGCAGCCGATGCCAAGATAAGTAAAGAAGATACCGTTGACATTACCGCAGCAAGAGGCGCTGCCAAAAATAGTCCTGCAACAATCGGATGCATAACTTGTAATACTACCGTCGGGATCACTAAATCAGTAGAAGCAAGATCAGCTGGAACAAGCACTTTTGCAAATACACCGGCGATATGCATGCCAAGCATTAAAAATCCTACTACAACAGTTCCATAAATCATTGCGCTATGCAAAGATTTTGTATCCTTAAATCCCATACCTCTGACAGCTGTCTGTGGAAGACCAAGCACTCCAACACCCACAAGAATCCAGAAAGACAAAATATAAACCTTCGTCGACCCATTTCCGGTAGGAGAACTCCATTCCGGATTGATTACATTCAACTTTGCGGTGATAGCTTCTACACCGCCTCCGGCATGAAGAATAGAATACAAAATAAGAACAGTCCCAGCTACCATCACTAATCCTTGAATGGTATCTGTGATTACGACAGCCTTAAATCCACCAATCGTGGTATAAACAACTACAATGAATGCAAACAAGACGAGGCCCACGATATAGGAGTATCCCGTTACTGTTTGAAACAGTACTGCTCCGCCGATAAATTGACCAATCATCATAGCGATAAAAAACAATACCAAAGCGATCGACGAAAGGATTACAACTGCCGGGGATTCATATCTCGCACGAAGATAATCCGTAACAGTAACGGCATTGATTTTTCTTGAAATTACAGCAAATTTCTTCCCTAACACACCTAAAATCAAAAAAGCTGTAGGAACCTGAATCATTGAAAGAAATACCCAGGAAAGGCCTCTGGCAGATGCTACTCCCGGACCTCCAATAAAGCTGCTGGCACTTGTAAATGTGGCAATGAGTGTCATAGCAAGAACCAATCCGCCCATAGACCTTCCCCCGATAAAATATTGATTGATAAATCCGCCTTTATTTGCAGAGGCCTGTGCCTTACTGGCCCAAATACCTACACCCAAATTAATAACAAGGTAAAGCACAATAGGAACTACGATAAACATTTTTTCCATATGAATCTCCTCCTTTCCTTCTAATGAGCTTCTGAGTTATCGTCGCTGTCTAAGTCGAAATTTTTAAAGACTACTTTCACCAAAAAGATGACTGCAGCTGATGTCAATATCCATCCAACGACACAACTCAAGAAAAACCATAACGGAAGACCTAACACATAAGTGTATTCTGCCGGGGAGGTCGCTTCACCAATGCCAAAACCAGTGAAGTACCACCAAAGAAAGAACACTGCATATAGACCCAATGACCACAATGCTTCTTTCTTCATCTGATGATTCCTATCTTTTTCGGATAATCTCATACTTTCTTCCTCCTTTAACTTGAAGTTAAAAATTAACGGTTTTTATGCACTCCATGCTGTCAATGCTTCTTTATTTAAAGGTAATAGCTTTGCTTTCTTACCTGTAAATAACTTTTCCATCACTTTTTCAACACTCTCCAGTTTCACAATACCAGTTTTATTCACAATTGCACCTAAAACCACCATATTGGAAACCTTATCATTATGCAGGCCAACGGCAATTTCATTGGCATCAATATTATAAATTTCTACATCATTTCTGTCAGGTTGTTCTTTGATTAATGATGTATTAACAAAAAGCTTGCCTCCTTGTTTTACCAAAGGTTCAAATTTGACCAACGATGGAAAGTTCATCGCCACAACAGAGGTTGCTTCCGTTACGACTGGTGAGCTGATCTTCTTGTCAGAAACGATAACGGTACAGTTTGCAGTTCCTCCCCGCATCTCAGGGCCATATGCCGGCATCCAGGTAACTTCCTTACCTTCCAGCATTCCTGCATAAGCAATCATTTGCCCGATCAGCATAACACCCTGACCGCCAAAACCTGCAATTACTAATTTATGAGTTGCCATCTATTTCACCTCCTCAGGACACTTTATATTACCCAGGGGATAATATGGAATCAAATTATCTCTCAACCAATCCAATGCTTTTACCGGATTTAATCCCCAATTGGTAGGGCAAGTTGACAATATTTCAACAAAGCTGAACCCAAGCCTTTTTTCTTGAACCTCGATAGCCTTCTGGATCGCTTTTTTTGCCTTCCTGATATTTGCCGGAGAATCCAGTGATACTCTTTCCACAAATACTGCCCCGTCTATTGTTGCCATCAACTCCGCCATACGAATGGGTCTGCCCGCATTTTCCTGTTTTCTTCCTTCTACGCTCGTTGTTGTTTTCTGACCGATCAGGCTGGTCGGAGCCATTTGCCCCCCTGTCATTCCATATATCGCATTGTTAATAAAGAATGTTGTAAATTTTTCGCCACGATGTGCTGCCTGTATAATTTCTCCGGTACCGATAGAGGCTAAGTCCCCATCTCCCTGATAGGTAAATACGATTTTATCAGGCTGAACCCTTCTGATTCCCGTTGCAATGGCAGGAGCTCTTCCATGGGCAGACTCGCACATGTCAACATTCATGTAGTGATGTGCCAGAATACTGCAACCGATGGGTGCAACTCCAATAGTATTTCCTAGTAATCCTTTTTCATCCAGCACTTCCATCACAAGACGATGAGAGATTCCATGGGTGCAGCCCGGACAGTAAGTCGTTTCTTCAGGAAGCATTCCTTTTGTAAATTCAAAAACAGTTTTCATTTTGCCACCCCCAATACTTTTTTCGCATCTGCTGCAATTTCAGGTGGGGTAATCAGAATCCCACCTACTCTGCTGGACAGAGAAACCGGAAATCTTCCATTGCTTCCGATTTTCACATCATCCATCATCTGACCTCTGCTCAGTTCAACCGATATCACTGCTTTGGTATTTTGGGGAATTTTATCAAAGGCTTCATAAGGGAACGGCCATAAACTGATTGGTCTGATCAGCCCAGCTTTGATCCCGTCTTCGGCAAGCAGATCAATAGCCTCTTCCGTAATTCTAGCAGTAGAACCGTAAGCAACAAATACGATTTCGGCATCATCCAGCCCGATTGTTTCATATTCAACCAATTCTGACTTGGCTTTCTGGTATTTTTGATCCATTTCCATGATTCTGTCTTCTAATAATTCCGGTTTTAAATATAAGGATTTAATCACATTGTGTGGTCTTGCTTCCTTCGTACCGGTCAATGCCCAAGGCTTTACTTTTGAAATATCCTCCGTTTTCACAGCTGGAATCGGTTCTGGCAGAACAACAGGTTCCATCATTTGTCCAAGAACGCCATCCGCAAAAAGCATAACGGGATTTCTATATTCTTCCGCAATTCGAAATGCCTTGGGCATCATGTCTACTGCTTCCTGAATGGAGGATGGAGCAAACACAAATAAGTGATAATCGCCATTTCCGCCGCCTCTGGTCACCTGATAATAATCAGCCTGACCAGGTTGAATACTGCCGACTCCCGGGCCTCCTCTGGATACATTTAAAATGACCAGTGGAATCTCTGTTGAGCAAAGGAAGGAAAAACCCTCCTGCATCAATGCAATTCCCGGAGACGAAGAAGAAATAAATACTTTTCCTCCTGCTACCGCCCCTCCATAGGCCATATTGATGGCTGCGATCTCACTTTCAGCCTGAACAAAAGAACCACCTACCTTAGAAAGTTCCCTTGACATATATTCTGTAATTTCATTTTGAGGGGTGATCGGATAGCCAAAATAATATCTGCAACCGCTCCGTATTGCAGCTTCCGCAAAGGCTTCATTTCCCTTCATCAGAACCTTATCACTCATTTTCACGCCCTCCTTGATCTTCTCTATATACACTGATTGCACCATCCGGACACATAACCGCACAGTTTCCGCAGCCGATACATTTTTCGGCATCTGTCATACACGCAGGACGGTACCCTTTTGAATTAATTCTTATCTCGTGGAGCGTCAATATTTTAACAGGACAAACCGAGATGCAAAGTTCACAACCCTTGCATCGTTCTTCGTCAAATTTAACTAGTCCTTTCGCCATAAAAATAACTTCCCTTCTGTAACACACCTGCCATATGGGGCTAGGTGCTTATATTACGCACCTGGCCCCATTTGCGCAGCAAATGCAGGCAGGTGCTATACGGAAATTCCGTCAATCTATGATTGACAGAAATTTTTCCGTTCGACAATTAATTTCGTTATCGGTCGAGCCAGCTTTCTCGCATATATAACCGGAACGGAAATATAGGAAAATTCTGATACTCCTTTGTTTTTAGTTTCAGTTCATCCAGTAACTCTCTCACACAGCAATTGTACTTTAAAGGTATGTTAAGCCTGGAAGACAATTCTTTGCAAAGAAAATAACCTTTTATGATATCTTCCGTCTTTGTCTCCATTAATAAATGTGTATTGTTAATCAATCCTGTAATTTTCAGGTTCGTTTCCTTTTCTATACTTGCAATGTGAGTCAATGCGCCTTCTAAAGTATTTGTTTCCGGTCTGTTTGCATTGACCACACAAAAAAAATCACAGTCATTTCCCGTAAAGTACTTGTCAAATTGTATGAGTATTCTTGCACCCAAACTATCTCCTCCTGCATCAATAATTGTCTCGCAGGCAGGATCCTCAAGGGGTGCTTTGATACTGGCAGTGATTGCAGGAAGGTCAGCCGTAATATCATATCCAAAGGTATTGCTATAAACTCGAATTCCTTTGTCTTCCATCAACTGCTGTCTTTCCCTGCTTCTGAAATACGGATTTGCGATATCAAGATCTGCAAGCGCAGTTTTTTTACCTTGTTCCGCTAGTTTCAATGCATAGTTTACAGAGAACTCTGTCTTTCCGCTCCCGTAATGTCCGACAATCACTCTGATTCTCTTATCATCGAAAGCTAACATAAACAGGCTCCCCTATCACAAATTCTACCGTCGGCAAACTTAGCCCCAAAAGGGCTATCATTCAACAGTTCAAGGTTCTCTGCCGCTACAGCATCGGTATGTCCTTCAAATAATATTATTTTTTCTGGTTTTTTTCCTCTTAGAAAGGTAATTACATTTGGACGCCCCGGATCCGATGTTTCAAAGCGTACTTCGGAGCCTTCCTTTATCAGAAGCTCCGCGAGATACCTCGCAGCAGCTTCCTCATTGGCTCCTTTCTTTTCCGGGTCAAAAACACTGTTAATTCTAACAAGTTCTTGAGTAAATAGAACTAATTCGTCTGGCTTTACGCAGTCCGCAACGTGTATATATTTTTTCACTGTACGGCTCCTTTCCCTCTTCGACGATAGAAAGTTAGATCATATAAAATTGTTGTAGATAAAAACTTATATTTATAATTTATTTTTGCATAAATTTAATCAAATTTGTCAGTACGAAATTAACAGGGGTATCAATTCCTGTTAAGACCCCTTCGCGCACAATAGCACCATTGATCATATCAATTTCCGTCTGTTTGTGATTGAGAATATCCTGTAGCATGGAGGATTTATTCGCAGCGGTTGCAACGCATACATCCTTTGTGTGCTGAATCGGGTTATTGAAGCTAAGCTTAATGCCCTTTGCCGATGCCACTGCATGCGCCTCAGAAACCGCCGTCTCAAGAAGTTCTTCGATTTCAGGGTGTTGTAGCAGTTCTCCGTTATGCAGTTTTGTAATTCCGGTCAGCGCATTGATCCCTACGTTAACCATTAACTTATCCCAAACCAGCCCCAGTACGTTATCAGAAATATCCGTCTCCAGCCCGGCCTCTCTGAAAACCTCTGCGATCTGTTCGATTCGCTCAGACTGGATTCCGTCTAATTCACCAATGATGGTTTTCCCGCTGCCTGCATGACGCATTTTTCCAGGACCCAGCATAGTTGCTCCATGTGCTGTTGTTCCTGCGATGACATTGTTGTCACCGATTTCATCTCGAATCAGGTCGATGTTACCCAAACCATTTTGCAAAGTTAAGGCAACCGTATCTGACCCGAACACTGCCTTGTTTGATTTCACTGCCATACTGGTCAGCGTTGATTTTACAAAAACAATGGCAAGATCACAAGACCCAACCTGATTTGCGTCAGAGGTTCCCTTAACTTGATCATATGGAATAAGTGTCCCATTTTCTTCCATCAGGAGTCCTTTTTTATTGATCGCATCCATATGCTCTTTCCACACATCGATAAGATACACTTCATTTGTTGGAACCGCAGACAACTTCGCGCCATATAAACAACCCATTGCTCCTGCACCTACGATTGCAATTTTCATTTCTGCCTCCTTCATAAGTTCCCGAATGAATCTTTTAATATAATTTGGGGATGTCAACTGCCTTGTTGAAGCTGTACTCCGGTGTCGGGAACTGACCCTCCAGGGTTTCCTTGTGGAATTCGTTCAGTCCATCAACCATAACTTTACGTACCTGTGCATACTGCTTAACGAACTTCGGCTTAAAGTCTCCGTACATTCCCAGCAAATCCTGTGTTACCAATACCTGGCAGTCAACATGAGGTCCGGCTCCAATTCCCAAAACAGGAACACTGACTGCTTCTGAAACTGCTTTTCCAACTACAGATGGCACACATTCCAGTACAATTGCAAAGCAACCCGCTTTTTCCAGCACAATTGCATCTTCAATTAGTTTTTTCGCACTTTCAGGTGTTCCTCCTTGCACTTTGAATCCACCCAATGCTGATGCAGTCTGTGGCGTAAGGCCGATATGTCCCATAACATTAATCCCTGCTTTTGCGATTGCTTCAATTCTGGTTGCCATTTCAACACCACCTTCAAGCTTGATGCAGTCACAGTTTGTTTCCTTGATCAATCTATTTGCATTTCTGACAGCATCTTCATCGCTTACATTATAGGAACCAAATGGCATATCTCCAATAATCCACGTGTCAGGGGCTCCCTTTACGACCGGCCTGATGTGATGAACCATATCATCCATTGTTACGGACTCGGTTCCTTTGTACCCAAGCATGATCATTCCCAAAGAATCACCCACCAAAATAATTTCCACGTCACTGTCATTTACAATGGAAGCCGTTGTGTAATCATAAGCCGTTACAAAACTAAACTTCTTTCCTTCTTGTTTAAATTTTTTAAAATCTGCAATCGTCATTTTTTTCTTGTCACTCATTTTTATATCCTCCCATAAGCTATTCAATATATATATTTAATAAATATTTATTAAACAATTTTAATTTTCCAAACAAATAATAATCATTCTGCTTTATCCCGTGGCTAAGAATTTTAAGCTTCAGATGACGTTCAAAACTACATCTAAATTTAAAAATCCTGTTTATAGCCAAGTCGTTTCGATATTTTCTGTGCTTCTTCCATCACAAGCCCGGAATAAAGAAGCAAATGCTTCTTTTCTTCATATCGGTATTTCGGACAAGACACGCTCATCGCTGCAATAGGATTCCCGTGAAAGTCAAAAATCGGGGCTCCGAAGCAAATCAGTCCGATCACATATTCTTCATCGTCAACGGAATACCCATTTGCTCTGATTTTCGCAAGTTCCTCCATCAGCTTCTCTCTATCTACAATCGAATGATCCGTGAATTTTTCAAAAGAAACACTGTCAAGGATTTCTTTTGCTATATTTTCCTCACTGAAAGCTAAAATCACTTTGCCCAGGCCAGAACAATAGCAAGGAACATTTGTCCCAATACTTTGTCCGACTTTTATCGTCGAACTGCTTTCCAACTTATCGATATAAAAGATTTTAGTTCCTACGCGAATACCCAGATTGACTGTTTCGCCGGTTTTTTCCGCAAGCTCTTCAATATAGGCTCTTGAGATATGTTTGATTCCGGTTTTGTCCATCACTCGATTGCCCATAGCAAGAAGTTTTAAACTATTGGTATATTTTTTATTGTTCGGATTTTGATCAACATATCCTGATTCCTTGATGGTATTAATTAAACGGTGTACCGTTGCCTTGTCCATGTGAAGTTTTTCGCTTAATTCCCCAATGCTCAGCTCTCCTGATTTGTCCAATTCATCCATAATCAGAAATGCTTTCATTACAGATTTTACACTATTCGACTTTTCCACTGTTTCATGTCCCGGCATGATGACACCTCCATTATTGATTCGTTCATCTTACATTCAAGCTTTTCTATAGGTATACCAATAAGCCATCCCAACGAAAATTCCTCCACCCACAATGTTTCCAAGGGTTACAGGAATTAAATTATGGATCAGAAAGCTGCTCCATGTCAAAGAATCTAAAGCTTCCTGGGATAAATGTGCTATTCCTGCAAAAGTTGTATTTGATTTTATCATAATTCCTGCTGGTATGTAATACATATTTGCTACGCTATGTTCGAACCCCGATGTGATAAACAGCCAGATCGGAAAAAAAATAGAGAAAATCTTTCCAATCATGGATTCTGCACCATATGAGATCCAAACTGCAAGACACACCAGCCAGTTGCACATAATACCTAAATAAAAGGCTTTTGAAAAATCCAAGTTTACTTTATATGCTGCAATTTTCAAGGTCACTGCTCCCAACATATCTGCTCCGCTTGAAAACAAACCAGAGTTTGCCATCATATATGCGATCAGCATTGAGCCGATAAAGTTTCCAGCATAAACGATAATCCAATTTCGAAGCATTTTGCTTACAGTAACTTTCTTGTCGCAGACCGCCGCCAGAATCAATGTATTTCCGGTAAAAAGCTCTCCTCCCGCCAGAACCACCAGCATTAACCCTGTCCCAAATATCGCACCGGCAAGTACTTTACCCAAACCATAAGTGGTCGGTTCTGCAAAGAGATTAAAGGCGGCCATATTGGAGCCTTCTGCTGCAAATGCGATAAATGCACCTGCCAAAATTCCTAATAGCAATAACTTTTGAACGCTTCCTGCTGCTTTGTCCTGCGCCATGCTGATCGTATAATCCGTAATTTCCGCAGGCTTTAAAGGTTTCTTTTCCATTTACTTAGTCCTTACTATGATGATTTTATTTTTTATTTTGTTGTAGCTTCATCGCTTGAATCACATGGTTCAGTAATATCATTGAAGTTACTGTTCCGACACCTCCGGGAACGGGTGATATGGCTAAAGCTGATTCTGATACCTCCTCAAAATTTACATCTCCGCAAAGATGATTGTTATCATCCATGTTAATACCCACATCTACGATGACAGAATCTTTTGTGAAGTACTCTTTCCCCAAAAATTTAGCCTTGCCGACACCTGTAACTACAATGTCTGCTTTTGAAGTAACTTCAGGTAGATTTTTCGTTTTTGAATGACAAATGGTAACCGTTGAATTTTCATTCAAAAATAACATCGACAAAGGCTTTCCAAGAACCATACTTCGATTGACAATCACAACATTTTTACCAGTCAAGTCATATTGATAATATTTTAGAATCTCAATAACCGCTTCCGGTGTACAAGGCGCAATCCCGCTCTTATCACCGACAAAAATCTTTTCTGCATTGACAGGACTCATGCAGTCAATATCCTTTTCCGGCTTTATTGATCGGCTGATCATATCCATATCAAGCTGGTCAGGGAGCGGTCTGAATATAAGAATTCCATGGACTTTCGGATCTTCATTCAGGTTGTTGAGCGCTTTCATGAAATTTACCATATTAACATTATCGTCAACCTCGATTACTTTTGATAAAATCCCTAATTCTGTACAGTTTTTCAGCACTCTTGACTCATAAGCAATATCATCTGGTCTGTTTCCAGCGCGAAGAATTGCTATTTTCGGTAAATTTTTCCCGGAATCTTTGCATTCACAAACCGCATCTATGATATCTTTTTTAATTTTGTCTGCAACCGGCTTTCCTTTTAACAACATAGCTGTTCCTCCACGTATTCATAGACCTGATCAGCAAGCTTTCGTCCTTCTGCTTCAATCGCTGCCATTCTGTCATAGAATTCCTTTTTTAATTCCTCATTTTTCATTAGTTTTAAATTAATGAGTACATTCAACTTTGCGCCCTGCAATGCGGACTTACAGAAGATAACACCTACTCCAGCATCACTGACAACCAGTCTGCTTCCCTTTTTAGCATATTGTTCCAGAAGATGAATTGCTATAAGACTACATTCTGCAATTTGAAGTGGAACCTGAGTTGCTTTTACCAAGGCTTCCTGCAGCACGCGCTCTTTTTCTAATCGTTCCTCTTCTGTACCGCTTGGAAGACCATAAGCTTTAGAAAGCGGCTCAAAGACCTTCGCATCATCCTGTACTAGCTGATTGAAACGCTGGATTAATGCTTCCGACTTTTTCAGCAGAGTTTGGATGTCCGCCTCAACATCTGCATATTTCTTCTTCCCTGTGGTAAGGTTTCCCACCATACTTCCTAATGCGATTCCAATAGAACCAACCAGCGCGGAGGCTCCACCTCCGCCTGGTACCGGTGACTTTGATGCCAACGTATCAATAAATTCCAAACAACTTTTATTCAGCATCGCGACCCCCTAAAACAATCCGGAAATTTTTCCCGTTTTGTCTACATCAATCATTTCTGCCGATGGAACTTTTGGCAGTCCAGGCATGGTCATAATATCTCCAGTAATTGCTACGATGAAACCTGCACCCACGGATGGCTTTATATTTCTTACCGTAATTCTAAAGCCGGTAGGTCTACCAAGTTTTTTCATATCGTCAGAAAGAGAGTACTGAGTTTTTGCCATACAGATCGGCAACTTACCATACCCGAGTGCTTCAATTTCTTCGATCTGTTTTAAAGAATTACCGATATAGTCAACTCCATCTGCTCCGTAAATCTTTGTAGCGATGGCGTTTATTTTTTCCTTAATGGTCATGTTTTCATCATATGCGAAACTGAAATTGCTTTCCTGCTTGTCAATTACTCTTACAACTTCTTCAGCCAGATTAATTCCGCCTTCTCCACCCTTTGCCCAAACTTCGGATAAAATTACATTAACACCAAGTGCTTTACATCTATCTTCAATACATTGTAATTCTGCTTCTGTATCGGTTGGGAATCTGTTGATCGCAACGACGGCGGGCAGTCCGTATACTTCCGTAATGTTTTCAACATGCTTTAATAAATTTTCAATTCCATTTTCCAGAGCAGCAACATTTTCATTGTTCAGATCAGTCTTCAACACACCACCATGCAACTTTAGGGCTCTTGCTGTTGCTACAATAACTACAGCATCCGGTCTTAATCCGCTGAGACGGCACTTGATATCAAGGAACTTTTCTGCTCCAAGATCCGCACCGAAACCTGCCTCTGTTACGACATAATCACCCAGTTTCAGCGCAATTTTTGTAGCCATAACACTATTACAGCCATGTGCGATATTTGCAAAAGGGCCACCATGAATGAAAGCAGGCGTATGCTCTAGAGTCTGCACAAGATTTGGCTTTAGTGCATCCTTTAATAGTGCGGCGACAGCACCTTCACCTTTGATATCTCCAACAGTAATCGGTTTTCCTTCATAGCTGTATGCCAGAATGATCTTTGAAACCTTTTCCTTCAAATCTTCTAAATCGTTGGAAAGACAAAGAACCGCCATAATTTCAGAAGCAACACTAATATCAAAGCCATCTTCCCTTGGCGTTCCGTTTGCCTTTCCGCCAAGACCGTTCACCATAAATCTTAATTGTCTGTCATTCATATCCAGACATCTCTTCCATGTAATCCTTCTCGCATCAATACCAAGACGGTTTCCCTGTTGAATGTGGTTATCCAGCAATGCAGCAATGAGATTATTTGCAGTTGTTACCGCATGAATATCTCCGGTAAAGTGCAGATTAATATCTTCCATAGGAACAACCTGAGCATAACCGCCTCCTGCTGCTCCACCCTTCACACCAAAAACCGGACCCAAAGAAGGTTCACGCAAAGCGATTACTGTCTTTTTACCTATCTTGCTTAATGCATCGCCAAGTCCTACTGTCGTTGTTGTTTTTCCTTCTCCGGCCGGAGTTGGATTGATTGCTGTTACCAAAATCAGTTTCCCATTTTCTTTGTTCGCATACTGATCCAATATATTGTAATCAATTTTGCCTTTGTACTTTCCGTAGCACTCCAGGTAATCATCCTCAATTGATAATTGAGCAGCGATTTCCTGTATCAGCTTAGGGGTTGCCTCTTGTGCAATTTCGATATCACTTTTAAAGCCCATGTTTTCCTCCTAGTATTTTTTATTTTCTGCTTTGCCTCATTTCGTATTGTGAAATGTCATTTCAAATTATATAATTTACTTTGATTTTAATCCCATTCGATCCAAAAATCAATATATTATTAGAAATAATCTGAAATTTTAGTGAAAAATAATAAAAAAAAATCTAAAAGTAGTCAATTTTTTCAAAAAAAAAATCCCGAAAATGTCGTCAGGTTCATAATTCACACCCTATCAGAGATAGGGGGGTATCCTATTCCTGCTTCTGTCTTCCTCTCAAAGGAGGCCTGACATAGGTCAGGGAAACACGGATTCCCAAGGTCAAAATGTAGGTTGAATTATAAGTCCTTAACGAGCACTTCAGGATTATTTTTGCTCATTTGTTATTTAGTTTTTTACTGTGGTTATATTATAAACGATTCTGTCCCATTTTACAAATCCAATTGTTCCCTGTCATACAATTATTTTTATTCATATCTTGTTTGAAACGCGATATCCTTCGGGATTCGCTTTGACTCATCCTTATATTGTATTTCGCCCGGTCTGATGCAGTCCGGAACTGGACAAACATTAATACATAGGTGGCACCCGACACATTCGTCATTTACGGATGGTCTTCTATTTTCCAAATCCCAGTTGATCGCCTGATGTGCTGCATCAAAACAGGATACATAACATCTTCCGCAGCCGATACATTTATCATGGTCAATCTTAACGATGACTTTGAAGTTTCTGTCCAGTTCTTCAGCAGGTATGATATTTGGGAGTGCCAGACCCACCATATCTTCAAGTTTCTTAACTTCATGCTCCTCCATATAATAGGACAAACCGCTGATCATATCGGATACGATTCGATAACCATACTGCATAACAGATGTAGTAACCTGAAGATTACGACTACCAACCAGTATGAATTCCAAAGCATCTCTCCATGTTTCAATGCCACCGATTCCGCTCATCTGGATATCCTTTAACAACGGATGCTGTTTCATTTGAGCAATAAACCGCAACCCAATCGGCTTCACTGCGGCTCCTGAATATCCTGAAATAGATGATTTTCCATTAACTACAGGCATCGCCGTCATATGTTCCAGATTAATATTTGTAATTGATTTGATGGTATTAATTGCTGATAAACCTTTTGCTCCACCTTCAATGGCAGCGATAGCAGGAATTTCCATGTTGCCAATATTCGGTGTCATTTTTGCAATGACAGGAAGTTTGGTCGCGCTCGACACCGCTTTTGAATACTGGCGAACCAAGTCAGGATTCTGTCCAACGTCAGACCCCATGGCATGACTTGTCATCTGCGGACAGGAAAAATTGCATTCAATTAGATCTGCTCCTGCCTGGGTAACCAGATTCGCAAGTTCTTTCCACTCTTCATCATTACTTCCCATAATGGAAGCAACCATGACTTTATCCGGATAATCCCTCTTCAGACGATGGATTGCCTGGAGATTATCCTCCAATGGCTTGTCGGATATCTGCTCCATGTTTTTAAAACCGACCCAGGGAGTCGTCTCCTTACCGTTATTATCAAATCTCGGTGAACATTCATCGGCAATAAATCTTCCGACGGTCTTAAAGAAAACACCGCCCCAGCCTTCTTCATAAGCTTTTGCCACCATATCATAGCACCCGCCGACAGGAGAGGATGATAAGAAAAACGGATTTTCACATTTTACACCCAAATAATCTATTGATAAATCTGCTTTATTAGCCATGTTACTTAACACCTTCTTTCTCTGACAAATACTTCATAATGCTTTCTGCAACAGTTTTTCCTGCTGCAACCGCTTCATTCACAGTCTTCCCGCCATTAACAATATCGCCGGCAGCAAAGATTTCATTGATATTTGTAAATCCCTTATTCATATCACATGCAACCGTACCATTATCATTTAGTTCTACCGGCGCGATTTTCTTCATATCTTCCGCTTCTTGACCGATTGCAAAGATAATATGGTCTGCTTTGAGCTTTAATTCAGAGAAATCATCTGTTCCCCCTGCAAGAAGTCCAATCACCTTTCCTTCCTCACCAAGAATTTCTTTTGGTTTAAACTTCGTAAAGATACTGATTCCTAAAGCTTGTACGTATTCTAATTCTGCAATATCTGCCGGTGATTCTTCAATGGTTCTTCGATAAACGATGGTGACACGATCAGCACCAAGCAGTTTTGCCGTGGCAGCACAGTCCATTGCAACGTCACCGCCCCCTATTACGATTACTTCACCATTCGCTTTCATCTCACCCTGCGAAGATCGTGCTTTTTTCAAAAATTCCACCGCAAAAGTTACACCTTTCAGGTCTTTTCCCTTGATATCAATTACTTTTGATTTCCATAATCCTGATCCGATGAAGAACGCTTTATAGCCTTGCTCCTTGAGCTGCTGAATTGTAATATCTTTTCCCACCTTCGTATTCATTACAAATTCAACGCCCAATTCCTTTACTTTTTGAATGTCGAAGTCTACCACATCCTGAGGCAGCCTGGAAGGAATAATTCCATAAGTCAATACCCCGCCTGGTTTTTCAAATTCTTCAAAGATTGTAACCTTGTATCCATGCAATGCCAGTCTTTGTGCACAAGAAAGCGAAGCTGGCCCCGAACCAATACATGCAACCTTTTCTTTCGTTGATTCCGGAGCCTCTAATACTGTCATATTATATTCTTTTTCCATCGCTACAGCAAAAGCCTGAAGTCTCCCAATCTGAATTGGCCGGTCTATACCTGTTCTGCTGCATGCCTCTTCACACATTCTGTCATAGGGACATACTTTTGCGGTACATCCACCCAGTGCATTCGCCTCTCTGATGGTTGCTGCTGCACCCCGAATATTGCGAAATCGAATGGATCTTATAAAGTCTGCCGGTTTCGTACCTGACGGGCACCCCTTACTGCACGGGGCATCGTAGCATAGAACACAGCGAGATGCTTCTTCCATGGCAGTTTTAAGATTATATCCATGTACAGCTTCATCCAAATAATCCTTTTTGATCTCTTTTCCTTGTAATTGATTCTTACTCGTTACTTTACCCAAAGTTTCTCCTCCTCTGTCATATTATTTCCTTGCATAAGTTCGTTAAACCAACTCTTGAAAAATTTTCATTCTTTCAACCTAGTATTTGATCTCTCATAGGATAAAATACATTTCAAACAATAAAAAAAGTGGAAATAACGGAATCGAGGCTTCCTATTTCCACATGTCGCCGCAAGGGCGACAACGATCAAGGAACTTTCTTTGATACTCCGTCAATATCGCTGAAAGTGATATTCCCTACGTAATAAAAAAAGTGGAAATAACGGAATCGAGGCTTCCTATTTCCACATGTCGCCGCAAGGGCGACAACGATCAAGGAGCTTTCTTTGATACTCCGTCAATATCGCTGAAAGTGATATTCCCTACGTAATAAAAAAAGTGGAAATAACGGAATCAAGGCTTCCTATTTCCACATGTCGCCGCAAGGGCGACAACGATCAAGGAACTTTCTTTGATACTCCGTCAATATCGCTGAAAGCGATATTCCCTACGTAATAAAAAAAGTGGAAATAACGGAATCGAGGCTTCCTATTTCCACATGTCGCCGCAAGGGCGACGACGATCAAGGAGCTTTCTTTGATACTCCGTCAATATCGCTGAGAGCGATATTCCCTTCGTAATAAAAAAGACAACCGAGAAACGATTGGCTTATCGCTGGTTGCCATTGAGGAGGTTAATCTATATGAAAAGTCTTTTATGACTTATTATTTTAGCTGTGCAGGCAGCCTATCGCTGTGAAACCCAGACGGCATTTAAAATATAATCTTCTGTGTTTTCTCCGTATATCAGATCCGCAAATAAAGTTTCACTGCCTTCAAAATAAAAATTTTCTTCCATCATTCTACATCACTCCTTTCTTTTTTCTTCTACGATTAGTATACATAGCTAATATTAAGAAGTCATTATCATAATGTTAAAGAATCGTTAAAAAAGCGATGACCTTGTAAAGTCACCGCTTTTTATTAAAAAGAATCTCTTACTGAGATATTTTCATTCAATTAGTATTTATCAAGTGCACTATTCATTTCAAACACTTTTTCTGGAACTGACTGATTCCGTATATTCGCCTCCGTTTCGTTATTGAGATACTTGGTTTCCTCAATTTGATTATCTTTTTCTTTCCCTAATTTAAACCGGGATACCATCTGCTTTAGCACTTCTGATTGTCCAGATAATTCTTCACTTGCAGCTGCACTTTCTTCTGCCGTTGCAGAATTATTTTGTATTACTTTCGACACTTGTTCAATGCCTCGATTAATCTGTTCAATGCCAGATGCCTGATCATTTGATGCCATTGCAATACTGCTGATCAGATTTGCAGATTTTTCAATCTCAGCAACAACCTCATCCAAAGAAGCTGCTGTATCATTCGCTATTTGCGTCCCTGTCTGAACCTTATTGATCGACCCTTCAATCAGAGCGGTTGTTTCTTTTGCCGCTTCAGCACTTCTAACTGCCAGGTTCCTTACTTCCTCCGCAACTACCGCAAACCCTTTTCCATGCTGACCTGCTCTCGCCGCCTCTACCGCTGCATTAAGCGCCAGGATATTCGTTTGGAATGCGATATCATCAATTACCTTGATAATTTTAGAGATATTGGTAGAGGATTGACTGATGTCCTCCATAGAAGTCAACATTTCCTGCATTTTCCCATTTCCTTTGATTACATCCTCTTTTGCATTAACCGCAAGATCGCTTGCTTGATTAGCATTTACTGCGTTCTGTTTCGTCTGGGAAGCGATTTGTTCCATGGATTCTGTAAGTTCCTCAATTGAGCTTGCTTGTTCTGTGGAACCCTGAGACAAAGCCTGACTTCCATCTGATACCTGCCTCGAACCTGATGTGACTTGATCCGCAGCATCATTGATATCTCCCATGATTTGATTCAACGTTAAGATAATATGAATCAGCGAGTTTTTGATTTCTTCAAAGTTACCTTTATATTCGGTTGTGATTTCAAGGTCTAAATTGCCGTTTCCAATTTCGGTCAATACATAAGATATATCACTAATATAATTTAATAAGTTTTCTATGGTTTCATTAAGCGAATTTTTCAATTCCGCATGGTCTCCCTTATAGTCACCCTCCATTCTGGTATGTAAGTTTCCTTTTGCCATTTCATTAAGTACAGCAAAAGCTTCCTGCACCGGTGCGTTCACTGCATCAAGTGTCTCATTAATCCCTTCGATAACCCTTCCATACTCACCCATAAATTTGCTGCTGTCTCCGCGTATATTCAAATTTCCTTCAATGGCACTTGTAGATAATATCGTTGTTTCTTCTACCAACGCCTTAATATTTTCTGTCATGGTAATCATAGCGGGCATTAAAGTATCATTTTCACTTCTCTTTCCGGTCTCCTTAAGACTGTTTAAATCCTTCAAATTCCCCAATGCAATATGATTTATAATTGTAATTGAATCAGTAATTCTCTCTGAAACGAAATTGATAGATTTCGCAATTTCTGAAAAAATACCTAAATACTCACCTTCAATTGTTCTCGTATAGTCGTTATTGCTCATAGCTTGAAGTGCATCTCTTCCTTCTACCAACCCACTTAACCCATCAATGCAGGCATTAATGCTATTTTTGATTTTATTGAAATCACCTTGGTAATCCCCCTCAATTTTTGATGGAATCTGTCCCTTTCCAATGAGATCAATATAATTTGCCGCTGTATCAAGAGGTCCGATTACGGAATTAAGGGTCTGATTGACTCCTTCTATAATTTTTGCAAAATGCCCACCATGCCTTGATACATCAGCTCTTATTTCTAATTGCCCGTTAACTGCTGCTGCCGATAGCATTTCTGCATCCTCAATCATTGCATTGACTGCGCTAATACAGGTATTGATACTGTTTTTAATCTGGTTAAAATCTCCCTTGGATTCTCCTGTAATGTGATCGGGAATATCGCCTTTGCTGATTCTTTCCATATAATTCGCTGCTCTTTTCAAAGGATCAATTACCGCATCTAACGTTTGATTAAAACCATTAATAATATCTCTGTATCCCCCTGCAAATTTTTCAGCATCTCCACGATGTTCCAACTTTCCTGCTAAAGCATTTTCTGTCATTTGGTTTGCTTCGGTTACCAGATTCTTCAAGGCATCCAAAACAGATGCCATACTGATTGCAAGGATATCTTTCTCCGATCTCGGTACTACTCCAATCATCAAATCCCCTTTTGCAATTTTACTTGCTACTTCTGCCTGTTCCTTTGTATTTTGAGCAATATCTACAAATCCTCTTCCCAGTAAACCGATCTCATCCATTCTATTCAAATATTTCTCATCCATGTCAATGTCTGTATCTCCATAAGCAAGAATCCTTGACTTTTCGGCAATTTCCCGCAGTGGCTTAGAAATGGTCTTATTGATAAAGCGATAGGATATTGTAAATAAAATTATGCTCGTTATTAAAATCATAATTGCCAGAATCGGGATAATTTGATTAACTTTTGCCACTTCATCATTTACATTGATATCAGTTCCGACAAAACCCACGACTTCTTCCGCTGAGTTGAATATAGGTGCATATCCAGAGATCAAAAGTCCATAATCAGATTTTTGAGGTTTCGCATAGCAGCTTATTCCATCTTCAAGAACAGCAGCAGCCTCGACATAGAGGCTTTTCGAATCCGTAGTGCAAAAATCATCGCCCTCTTCCTCAATCTCTCCATCAAGAAAACCGGATATAATATACTTATATTCTTCTCCATCATCCACCATGGAATATACATCTTCACATTTTTTCTTTATTTCACTCATGGTAGCTTGTACGTGATTAAAATACTCATCCTTTTTACCTGTTTTATCATAAACAATAAATTTGTCACCATCAATTTCTGATGCGATGGAGTATGCAATAGCTTCTGCTTTTTCACCTGCCAGCGACATTGCATTATTTCTGTATGTATAGTAGCAAAATATTCCAACTGCCAGTGTACTAACTACGATAGAAATAATGAGTATGATTGATACCCTTGCGCCAATTGATTTTCCTTGTATCATTTTCGTTTTCATATACTCTCTCCTTACTGCATTACAATTTCGGTTGCCATTTTGTCCCAAGATTACCCCGGCAAAACGGACAGCGTAGCAAGCTTTACCTTGCTGAAATCCCATTTTCGAAAGTTATACTATCACCCCTTAGAAATTCTGTTATACTATATATATATAATATAAATTACTCCATTTTTTTACTTTTTTCAATCTATTTTGACAATTTAATCTAATTTGCATCTCATAATTGAAAAACCCCTCCTAATTTTCGATTATATCAATAATCGGGAGGGGTTCATCATTTCAAATCAAATAGAAATCATCTGATATTCTTTTTAATAACTTTAGCAATTCTTTTAATGCCTTCAACAATTTTTTCCTCTGACATGCAAGAATAATTTAACCTGAACGTATTCTGATGTCCGCCATTAGGGAAAAAACTTCCCCCTGGAACATACGCAACTTTCTTTTTAAGACATTCCAGCGCCATTTCTTTTGCATTTATGTATTCCGGAAAAATGACCCATGTAAATAATCCTTTATTCTTTTTTCTTGAGCTACTCTACTATTTTATTTCCTACGTAAAAAAACCTTTTATCTATCGAATATATCGATAAATAAAAGGTTTTAAAACATTCAAAATTAAATATTAGTCTTCTAAATCCAGACTGCAGTTGTGGTAAACCCTCTGCACGTCATCATTTTCCTCAAGGACATCTATCATCTTTCTAAGGCTCTTAATATCATGCTCATTGGTCGGTGCTGATTCCATGGAAGGAACGTATTCAACATCAGCTTCTACTAATTCATAACCAGCCCCCTTTAACGCTTCGGAAACTGCACTAAATGCATCGGTAGTCGTTTGAACCTCAAAGGAATCTTCATGGGTAATCATGTCCTCTGCACCACTTTCAAGCGCTGCTTCCATCAGTGCATCCTCATCAACAGAATCGGCTTTCTCAATCAGGATAATACCTTTTCGTTCAAACATGTAAGAAACACATCCCGGAACGCCCAGATTTCCACCATATTTATCAAAGGCGTGTTTCATTGCTGCTGTTGTTCTATTCCTATTGTCAGTAAGCACATCTACGATTACGGCTACGCCGCCTGCTCCATATCCTTCGAAGCTACCTGATTCGTAAGTCTCCCCCGCAAGCTCTCCGGTTCCTTTTTTGATCGCTCTTGTGATGTTATCGTTCGGCATATTGATACCCTTTGCCTTATCGATAGCATGCTTTAAGGACATATTATAATCAGGGTCACCACCCGCCTTTGCAGCTACCGTAATAGCCCTGGCATATTTTGTAAAAATCTGCGCCCGTTTGGAATCCTGAGACGCTTTTCTGTTTGCAATTGTTCCATGTCTACCCATTAAACAATTCCTCCTATCTATATACAGTTTTCATTTTCCCGAGTATTATACCATAAAGAAATTCGGATTACAATTTCTTACTTCTCTTTGTCCATGTTTCTATAGGCAGTCGCCATCATAAGTTTGATACGATTCAGCTGATTTACATCACTAGCCCCGGGATCATAATCTATAGCTGCAATATTTGCCAATGGACTATAATTTCTCAAAGCCTTCATCATGCCTTTACCCGTAACATGGTTTGGCAGGCAGGCAAACGGCTGCAGACAAACGATATTCTCGACACCATTGTCGATGAGTTCCACCATTTCACCAGTCAAAAGCCAGCCTTCTCCGCATTGATTACCCAACGATAGAATACGGCTCGCCTTCTCAGCCATCTCTTTGATAAACAGTGGAGGTTCGAATCGTTTGCTAAGTTCCAGTGCTTCTCTTGCCGGCTTTCGGAAAAGTTCAACAACCTGAATTGCAACTGCATTTCCAAGCATCGTGCTGTATTTTCCGCTTAACTTTCTAAAATTAAACTCCTTACTATACATACCATACAAAAAGAAATCCAAAAGATCAAGAACAACTGCTTCTCCGCCTTCTTTCTCAATAATCCCCACGATATCGTTATTTGCCGTCGGGTGATATTTTACGAGGATTTCTCCGACAACCCCGACCTTCGGCTTTTTCACATCCGTCAGAGGTAGCTTATCAAAATCTTCTACAATACGCTGAATATATTTCTTAAATTTACGAAAACTCCCTTTTTCAACATTGATTTTCGCTTTTTCCGACCACTTTTCAAACAACGCATTGGCAGAACCTGCTACCTCTTCATACGGTCTGGTTGCATAGAGCACTCTCATAAGTACATCCCCATATACAAAAGCCATGAGGGCTCTTTTGATCATTGGTATGGTAAATTGAAAGCCGGTGTTTTTTTCAAGTCCCGCCATATTAGCAGAAACCACTGGAATTTGCTCCATCTTTAAATCAACCAATGCTTTTCTCAAAAGTGCCACGTAATTGCTTGCACGGCAGCCTCCTCCTGTTTGCGACATCGCAACCGCGGTCTTATTCAGATCATATTTTCCCGACTTCAATGCGGAAATAATCTGCCCCAAAGTAACAATCGTCGGATAACAGGCATCGTTATTGATATATTTTAAGCCTTCCTCAACAGCACGCTTATCCACAGACGGTAATAAATCAACATGATAGCCGCTATGATTCAATGCAGGCTCAAGAAATTGGAAGTGTATCGGAGACATCTGCGGGATTAACAGGGTATAATTCCTTTTCATACTCAAGGTAAAGTGCTTCCTTTTATATGGAGAATCATCATTGCTATGTCTGATATCATTTCTCTCCCGTTCTTCCATAGCAGCTTTTAAAGAACGAATTCTTATCTTAGCCGCACCAAGATTGGAACCTTCATCAATTTTCAGAATGGTATACAGTTTATTTTTATTCTTAAGCAGTTCTTCCACTTGATCTGTTGTAACCGCATCCAGACCACAGCCGAAAGAGTTAAGCTGGATTAATTCAATATCATCGTTTCTTCCGGCCACTTCAGCCGCTCGGTATAATCTGGAATGATACATCCACTGATCCAGAACACGAATTGGTCTCCACAGCTTTGTAAAGTGCGCAACAGAATCCTCCGTGAGTACTGCCATTCCAAAGGAATTAATCATCTGGTCAATTCCATGGTTGATTTCCGGATCCAAATGATACGGTCTACCGGCTAAAATTACCGCTTTTTTGTTATTATCTTTAATATACTTGATTGCATATGCACCGTTCTTTTTGATGTCGTCTTTAAATCTTTTATCTTCTTTTCTAGCCGCCTTCACCGCTTTACTGATTTCATTGTAGCCAATATGAAGATTCCTCATTAATTCATATATTTGGCGAATCAACCTGACATCGTCATCATAAGGTAAGAACGGATGACTGAATATAACTTCATTCTCAACAAAAACATCATCCATATTGCCTGCGATTACTTCTGGATAAGTTCCCACAATCGGACAATTATAATGGTTTGGTGCGGTCGGATCTTCATTCAATTCATAATTGATACAAGGATAAAATATCCATTTCACTCCGTTGTTAACAAGCCATTTAACGTGTCCGTGTACCAACTTGGCCGGATAGCATGCGGTATCAGAAGAAATGGTTTCCATTCCCATTTCGTAGATCTCTTTTGATGACGTAGGAGACAATACAACCCGAAATCCAAGCTTTGTAAAAAAGGTAAACCAAAACGGATAGTTTTCGTGCATGTTTAGAACACGTGGAATACCTACAGTACCCCGGGACGCATACGCTTCCTCCAATGGCTCATAAGCAAAAAGCCTTTTATACTTATATTCAAAGAGATTTGGAAGATACTCCCCCTTTTTTTCTAGACCGGCACCCTTTTCGCATCGGTTTCCGGTGATAAACCTACTACCGTCATTAAATTTATTTATTGTTAAAAGGCATTTATTTTCACAGCCTTTGCATCTCGTATGAGTATTCGTCACTGTAAAGCAATCCATTTCGGACAGCTTGATGATATCTGATTCTGTTCCCTCGACATAGTTTTCTTTGGCGATTAAAGCAGAACCGTAGGCACCCATAATCCCGGCAATATCCGGTCTGACAACATTTCTCCCGATAATTCTTTCAATACTTCTCAGTACAGAATTATTTAAAAAAGTGCCTCCTTGTACAACAATCTTTTTTCCCGCTTCGTTAGGATCACGAAGCTTGATTACTTTATAGAGTGCATTCTTAATAACAGAATGAGACAGACCAGCAGAAATATCTCCGATACTTGCCCCCTCCTTTTGCGCCTGCTTCACCTTGGAATTCATGAAAACGGTACAGCGAGTTCCTAAATCAACAGGATACTCAGCAAAAAGACCTTCTTTTGCAAAAGCCTCAACACTCATATTAACGGATTTGGAATAAGTTTCAATAAAAGAACCACAACCAGACGAACAGGCTTCATTCAGCATAATGTTATAAATAGCGCCATCCTTGATCTTCATGCATTTCATGTCCTGTCCACCGATGTCAAGAATAAAATCTACACCTGGCAGAAATTCCTCTGCCCCTTTATAATGAGCCATGGTCTCAATTTCGCCCATATCAGCATGAAAGGCTGTTTTAATTAATCCTTCTCCATAACCGGTAACCGATGCATTCGCTATGAAAGCTCCATCCGGCAGAAGAGAATAAAGTTCCTTCAGCATGACCATTGTTGCCTCTAACGGTTTTCCCTCATTATTTTTATAGTAAGAATAGAGCAAATATTTTTCATCGTCAATCAATGCTGCTTTTGTGGTTGTAGAACCAGCATCAATACCCAAAAATACCTTGCCCTTTGCACGTTTGATATCTCTTCTTTTTATTTTATCTTTATCATGACGACTCTTGAATGTCTGAAATTCATTAAAGTCCTTAAACAACGGCTCCATGTGCTTTGTTTCTGAAAGCATGGTAATATCCGTTTTTTCCATCTTATTTAAAATGCTCTCTATGTTGACCGGCGCATACTTATCTGACAGCAGTGCGGCCCCAATTGCCACATAATACTGTGAATTCTCTGGGAAAATGATTTGCTCCGGTTTTAATTCCAATGTTTCTACAAATCGCTTTCGCAGTTCAGAAAGGAACGACAACGGTCCTCCTAAAAAAGCTACGTTTCCTCGAATCGTTCTCCCGCAAGCAAGACCGCTTATGGTCTGATTGACCACAGCCTGGAAAATCGATGCTGCCAAATCCTCAATTTTTGCACCTTCGTTAATTAATGGCTGAATATCTGTTTTTGCAAAAACTCCACATCTTGCTGCAATGGGGTAGATCATGGAATAATTTTTTGCGTTCTCATTCAAACCCGGTGCCTCCGTATTCAGTAAAACCGCCATCTGATCGATAAATGCACCGGTTCCGCCTGCACAAGTTCCATTCATCCTCTGTTCTATAGTCGCCCCATAAAAGGTAATCTTTGCGTCTTCCCCACCAAGCTCAATCGCCACATCTGTATTGGGAATTAAAGTTTCCACCGCGGTACTGCAAGCAATTACTTCCTGCTCGAAAGGAATTCCAAGAAGGGTCGACAAAGAAAGGCCACCTGAACCAGTAATGGAAACCGTTGTCTGTATATCCTTAAAGGTATCATAAAGCTGGAGCATAAGCTCCGAAACCTTCTCAAAGACATTTGACATATGCCTCTCATATCTTCTGAATACAATCTTATCATTGCGATCCAGCAATACAAGTTTAACTGTTGTAGAACCTATATCTATTCCTAATTTCATAAAATTTTCTGCATCCTCCTGCATGGAAATAAGTCATTCTAACCGGTTGAAAAATTAATCGGGATTTATTATACCATACCGATCCGCCAAAATCAAAAAAAGAAAGAAAGTTTGCTCTTCCTCTTTCATTAAAATCTAATTTTATATATAATACCCATATTATGAAAAGTACAATCAGAAAAAATACTTATAGAGCCATTTACAGACTCTTAAATAGAGTGAGCCCCTTGTCCACGGATTGCGGGCAGCTTTGCGCTGCTGCCTGCTGTAATTGCGGCGGAGATGGTAGCGAAGAAAACAGTCCGGATTTTGAGATGGGTATCTATCTCCTGCCCGGAGAGGAAAAGCTGTTTACAAGAAAAGAAAACTGGCTGAAATGGAGCGTTGAAAATGCGGAAGATTATGAATTTCCGGATTCCTGGTCAGGAAAAGTCTACTTTGTGAGATGTAAAACCCCACCGCATTGTCCCAGAGAAATGCGGCCGCTCCAATGTCGTTTTTATCCGCTTGCTCCTTATCTGACAGAAGATGGAATATTGAAATTAATACTCTCCCCGGCCGAATTGCCGTACCACTGCCCATTAATCACAGATAAAATTCCATTGCAGGAATCCTTTATCAAAGCAACTTTTACCGTATGGAAGCACCTTCTCCGTGATCCGCTCATCTATGATCTGGTCACAATGGACTCTAAGGAATTAAGAAAAAAGCGCAGAAACAAAATCAACGTAATGAAATAGAAATAATAACAAGATTTATTGCAAAGAAGCACCGACTTCGTATATTCATCAAGGAGACCATTTGCACGAAGCGAACGGTCTCCAAGAGAATATATGAGTGCTATTGCTTTATATTGTGTAGCTTTCAAAATAATGATCAAGTCATTTATTTCAGTTCTAATATTTGACGTACATCTTCAGGCGCTGCGATTGGCCGTCCAACTGCATTTGCAATTTTAACAATACGTTCAACCAGCAATGCATTTGTTGCAGGAATCCCCTTTTCATATTCAATCACATCCTCAAGACCTGTTCTAACATGTCCGCCCATCGCAATAGCCATAGTAACCAGCTTCACGTGAACCCTTCCAACTGCTGTAATTGTCCAAGTAGAATCTTCCGGAAGGTTGTCTACCATAAACATTAGATTCTTAGGAGTTCCTTCTATCGAACCAGGTACATTCATAACCAGATTAAAGTGAATCG
Source organism: Anaerovoracaceae bacterium (assembly GCA_963665645.2). Classification (GTDB taxonomy): domain Bacteria; phylum Bacillota; class Clostridia; order Peptostreptococcales; family Anaerovoracaceae; genus Anoxybacterium. The sequence goes on from CAXXQN010000011.1 coordinate 346,325, forward strand.
GACCATCTAAAACCCCCTTTTTCAACAATCTTTTTGCATTGGATATCATGGCTAGATCAAACACCTCAATTTCAGGCTTGATACCGTGGTCCTTCATTTTTTTTGCTAATGCTCCTATCAGCTCTGGAGAATTTGCATTGACACTGCCAGGAAAATTTGAAGAACCAGTGGAAAGGCTGGCCATCTGGGCATTCAGATCAAGCATCTGTCCTCTCCAGTGGATCGTGTTTTCTCCGCCTCTTGCCCCAGTTGACAATTGACGAATCACATTCACATTTTCTTTATCAAGTAAATCCAATACTCGTTTAAAAATAGCTCTGTCACTTGTAGGCAACTGATTTTCATCCCTCACATGGATATGTGCGACAGATGCTCCAAGTACTGTACACTGTTTAATGTTATCGACAATCTCTCTTTCTGTAACCGGCGTATTTGGATTCATCTCTTTTGTAGGTACATTCCCGGTATGTGCAATTGTTATAATTAGCTTTTCCATTTCATACTCCTTCGTCTCATTTCCCATACATGATAAAGCAGGTGCAAGCCTTTTAATCTATAAATTAAACCTTTTCATTGACTGACAGGGTTATTCAGTGCCCCCTAATTATAAAACTTCCTCACAGGTTTGTTTTATTGCACCTTCCAGCGCGTTATATAATTCATCTACTTCGTCTCTACTGATATTAATTGGAGGAGTAATTTGCGTATGGTCCCCTCGAAGGCCATCTGCAGACCCACCACCGGGATATGGAGAGATTCCTCGTTCTAAGCAGTGGTTGTTAACAACCACGTTAATCTTTTCAGATGTTTCAAACGGCTGTTTTGTTTTTTGATCCTTTACAAATTCAATACCGATCATTAACCCTTTTCCTCTGATCTCTCCAACAATAGGATACTGATAAAGATTCTGTAATTTGCCCATCAGATACTCACCTTGTTCCTCACAGTTTTCTACATGCTTTTCTCGTTCCATGATTTCAAGCACTTTTAATGAGATTCCAGCCGATAACGGATTGCCTGCATATGTATGTCCGTGGTGAAAACTGCCGCTGCCTTTCACCATGATCGTATGAAAGACCTCATCGTTTGCAATCGCCCCTCCAATCGGGGTGTATCCACAACTCATTCCTTTTGCTGTGCACATAATATCCGGTACCGCATCCCCAAAATGTTCGATCGCCATTTTCCTTCCTGTCCTGCCGAATCCTGCCATGACTTCATCATCTATCCATAACACATCATATTTTGTGCAAATTTCTCTTACCATTTTAAAATAAATTGGCGCAGGATGAACCCCTGGTGCTGCAGAGCCGATGACAGGCTCACTGATAAATGCCATAAGATTCTCAGCACCCTGTCTTAGAATTTCATCTTCCAGCATTTGTGCACATTTGATACTTGTTTCTTCTAATGTTTTGCAGCCCCACTGATTTCGATAGTGATAAAATTGTGGAATTTTGGGAAATTGTATTAACATCGGGTCATACATCTTTTTTCTTCCGGTAATACCTGTAGCGGAAAGGGATCCCAGCGTATTTCCATGAAACGATGTCCACTTTGAGATTACCTTCCACTTTGAAGTCTTACCGCCATCTCTTTCGACAAAATACTGCCTTGCAAGTTTGATCGCTGATTCTGTCGCCTCCGAACCGCCTGAAACAAAATACACATGGTTTAAATCTCCGGGTGTCCATTCACAAACTTTCGCAGCACAATCCTCAATTGTATCTACCGTCCATCTTGATAAATGGGTAAATGCAATACGTTCCATCATTTGTTTTGTATATTCGGCAATCTCTACATTTCCATGCCCGATATTTGCAACCGCAGAACCAGAGCAAGCATCTAAATATCTTTTTCCGTCTTCACCATAAAGATAGATTCCTTCCCCCTTTACAATTTTAGGATACTGCCAATTTTGATTTCTATAAAAAACGTTGTTTTTCGGTGCTTTATTTAAGCTCATTTCAATTCCTTTCCTTTTATAATTGTCATCAACAAAGCTGGATCATTCAAATTTTTAACAAGCATTTTCTAATGCTAATGCCAATTCTGCTTCATCAATCTTTGCGTCAAATTCAATAATGTCTGCGGGGGTCATTTTAGCTGCTATCTTCAACTGTTCTCTATCTAATTCTCCCTGCATGGAGGCAATACAAAGTGAAGTTACGATATCTCCAGTCGCGTTAGTCGAGGTATGAGCCTGATCTACAATTCTATAGATCCCGGCTACTAATGCAATCGCATCCAGGGGGAAACCTAGCGAAGTAAGCAGTGTCGTACTTATTACAAGCCCAATCTGAGGAGTTGCTGCACAGCCTACGCTTAATAGTGTAGCAGTCCCCGCAGCAAGAATCTGTTGACTAATAGGCAGATCCACTCCATAAAGCTGTGCTGCAAAAAGTACAATGACTGCAAAATAAATACAAGTGCCATTCATATTGGCCGTTGCACCAAGCGGAAGAACAAAATTTGATATTTCCTTTGGAACGCCGAGTCTTGGTGCTGCTTTCATGGAACGAGGAAGCGCCGCATTTGTAGTACAAGCGCTGAATGCTAAAAGCCATGGTTCAAATGCATGCTTCCAAAAGGTTCTAATATTTACTTTCGCTATGAAAGTTAAGAACAGACTATATACCCCTGCAACCATTATAAAATTGGCAAAGTAATCAACTGCAATAAATTTTAGTACCGGACCAAATATTTCAACTCCATAAGTACCGAGTGCAACTGCCATAAGGCCGAATACTCCATACGGAATAATTCCCAGAATAAATGTAATCATCTTAAACATAGAGTCTGCTAATATTTTGATCCCGTTTGCTATCGGAGCAGCCTTTTCTCCAAGTGCTATCAGTGCAAGACCAAGAAATAATGAAAATATTATAATTGGAAGCATATCTCCTGATGATAATGATGCAAAAGGATTCGCAGGAATCATATTTAATATTGTGTCGTATGGTCCAGCAATTTGATTGACTGTAATTTCATTTTCTAATTCCCCAATTGTTACTCCCAGGCCTGGCTTAACAATATTTACAAGGATAAGTCCAATACCAGCAGCGATCATTCCACTTATTAAGAAAAACCCTATCGTTTTAATCCCAACTGTCCTTAATTTCTTGATATCCCCTAACGATACTGCTGCATCGATGATACAGAATAATACGAGCGGCACAACAACCATTCTGATTAGTTTAATAAATAAGTTACCGATAAATGATAAAAACGGAAAAATATAAGTTGTGATAAATTGATTTTCTGTCCCTCCCAAGAAATTAAGAATATAGCCTACTACAATACCCCCAATCAAACCAATAAATATCTTCTTTACCAAAGACATTTTTTTCTTTCCCCCTGCAAGCGATGAGTCCATGTTGAAGTTCTCCTTTCTTTTTATTTAATTAAAATATAACAATCAGGCTTGCGTTTAGATAGAAACAGATTGTCAATAAATGCAAAAAAAAATCCAGTAAAATGTAAATACTTATTAGTTTCAATATCCTAACTCGTTATACATTTCACTGGATTCTAATCACTTATTAAAAAACAATTCCGTTTCTTACATAATTAGAGCAGCCTTATTATTAACTTGTAAAATAAAATCATTTTTTGTTTTCTTGAGACCAGTTAATATATTTTTCATAGATTAATCTAAGTGTTACGCAAATTGCCTTTTGCGAAGCCCCCAGATATCTTTTTCTAATTGTTTCAATTAAAGGCTCTACAGATTGTTTGTCAATATTATATCCAATAATAATTTGCTTTAAAAAATTCCTAGCTTCATCTGTGAGAAGCGTTATCGAAGCATCTTCTATCACTCCGGATTCCAAATTGATTACCAATCCAATGTCAATCGCTTTATAGATTTCTGCAGACGGCATGTCAGAAGGTAATTTGGAATGCGCACTAAGATAAATGCTGTGCTCACTATACTGTTTCATATATCCACCTTGTATATTGCGCCTGCATTATACGTATCCCTTCCTCAAGGTTCTTTACATTACACACTTGCTTTATGATGACCACAATTAGATCATTAACACAAAACAACTCCCTATTAGACAAAAAAACAAACATAAATTTACTTATGTTTGCTAGATTTTGTTTGTTCATACATGTATCGTTTCTGATCATGCCACAAACAAAGTAACAATCTTCGACTGCCTTTTCTTTTATGGCATTATAATAGCATAGAATAATTATTTAAGCAACAGTTTTTTTTGAGTTTTCGGAATATTATGATCACATTTTCCGTTTTTTAATTGCTCGAACAACCATAGCCGCAACGGCAACGCAAAGAACAATTCCGACAACAACGAGATAAGAGCTTGCAGACCCAGAAGAAGCCAAAAAAATTTCTGTTGGTCCGTCTGCTCCTCCGATGATTCCAGTGTCCATATTCACTCCCTCCTCTCAGCATAAACAATGTACCGTGTCGATGTATTCCCATAGAAATGCATCCAATCGTTTTCTTTTATGATTAACAGATCAGCACCTCGCCGCAGGTGCTTTCAAAAGAAAACACCCACGCCGCCTTGCTATCATGTTTTAAAAGATGATCCTATTCGTTATTTTTTTATTTTACTTGCAGCGAATTAAAGATCATTGTTGCTGCTTCTGCATTGGTTACTTGATTGGTACCGTTAAACCGTCCATTTTTATCCCCCTTGATAATCCCTAATCCATAGCAGATTGCAGCGTAACTCTTATAAGAATCCGTAACCGTATCTTTGAATGGATTCACAAAAATTTCCGGATGTTCAGCAGACTTCCCCTGTCCCAGATATCTAACAATGAATTTCGCAGCATCCTGCCTGGTAAGTACCGCAGCCGGTGCCTTTTCATTTTCCTTAATAATCTTATCGTCGACCAACATCTCGTAAAATTCTTCATCATCATAATACGCTTGAATTGGAGAATATAGATATCTCAAAAAGCTTATCTGAGTAATTTGTTGGCTTGGATTAAACTTTTCCCCCTTCAGATAATATCCATTTTCCAAAAGTTTATTAATCGTAGATTCCGCCCAATGTCCTTTAATATCAGTGTATTGCTGTATGGATGTCTCCTTATAAGGTTTCCCGTCCCATCCAAGTTTTGTTCCGTTAAAAGGTTCAATCAGTAAGTCTCCAACAGAATTTGTGAAGTTATAAACCAAAGCGGTTTCTCCTTCTTTTACCTTTGTATAGATCAGCCCTAATGTTCCATCCTTATCGATTGCCTCAAATGCAGCCTTTTTTGTGATAGCATTGTCAATGCTCGGAAATTTGATTCCATCATACCAATTGCAGTCATAGCTGGTAACCATTCCATTCGCCTTGTCGACGATTACCGTAAAACCATTTCCTACAAAATCAATTCCGTTAACCTGACGGTAATAATTGAAGCTGTATTCACAAACCTCATCATCCTTTTCAAATACGGTAGTTCCCTGTTTCTCATAAAATTTTGACTGAGCAAACTTATCAGCTGCAACCTTCTTGATAAAGCTTTCTGCTTTTTCTTTTGCTTTTGCTTCCGTTAAACCGTTTCCACTCTTGCTGTTATCCTCATCATAATTATAAATATAAAAGGATACCAACTCTCCAGTTTTCGCATTTACAACTCCATAAGCACCTTCAAATCCAATTTCCCAGAGGTACTTATCCTGTTCAACATAGTTCTTCGATAACGAAGAACTTGTAACCTCCATAGCAGAAGTAATTCCGCTCACCATATTTCTCAGAATACTTTCGGCTTTTTCCTTGGAAATCAGATTGGATATGTTTTCAACAGCATCCATTTCTTCTCTGGTCAATCCACTCTCAGCGGTTGAGGAATCGGCAATTTTATTCATGCCATAGCCTCCACACCTGGTCATCTCATAATTATTACCATACAGCGAAACGATTTCCCCTGTCTTGGCATCAATTGCTTCACTATCTGTATTGCTTACAGAATAAGCAGGGAATATCGTCAGTTCTTTATCTTTATAGTCAAAATCGGAAAAGTAGCTCAAAGTAACACCGATTTTATCCAAATAGGCATTTCTTGCCGCTTCTAAATCAATCACCCCGTCTTTAGAAGGAAAATCAGATAGATCTTCTACGGCTCCCTGATAATCGTATTCCGTAACCTCACCGGTATATTTATCGACATAAATATCAATCCCCACATAGTTTACGACAATGTCATTATTATACAGCCTATACTGATATTCATGACTGTCGGAATCGGAATAATATGTATTTTCCACCAGCTTCATATTGGGAGCAAGATCAGGTCTTACCTTCGTTAAAAATGCTGCCGCCATTTGCTCTCCGGCATCTCTTGAAACAGTTCCAATTCCTTCCTTTTGCTCTTTCTGATACTTGTAGTAATCAATGATTTCACCATCTACTTCGACGGTTGCAGAAATTCCTCCACTGTAGTCATCTTTATCCCAACTTAAATACCATACAGAAACAGTCTGTCCGTTACGCTCATATTGGTCTGAGGAATATTGGAAGTCCTCATAATCACTCGGAATCGTCACAATGTTTTTTACTTTAGTAATAGCTCTTTCTAAGTCATTACTGTCTGCTTCTCCAGCAAAAGCCGGGATAGCAGAAGTCAAAACAAGACTGATTGCCAATATCACGCTTGCTATTTTCTTCACGAATTCATTACCTCCTTTTAAAGTTTTCATATATTAAGACGAGACATCCTGGAAAAAGTTCCTTCGAATTAAAAATTAATTTCCAGCATTACCGGGCAATGATCACTGCCCATAACCTGATTTAAAATGACAACATCGTTCACTTTATCTTTGATTCTATCCGAAACCAGAAAGTAATCGATTCTCCATCCCGCATTGTTCACTCTGGCATTGAATCGATAGGACCACCAGGTATAAGCACCGATTGTATCCGGATATAAATATCGGTATGCATCTGTAAATCCAGCCTTCAAAAGTTCGGTCATCTTTGCCCGTTCTTCATCGGAAAATCCCGCATTCTTTCTGTTCGAGGCCGGATTTTTCAAGTCGATTTCCTGGTGTGCAACATTAAGATCTCCACAAGCAATAACCGGCTTTTTCTCATCCAGTTTCAATAGATATTTCCGGAACGCATCCTCCCATTCCATCCGATAATCAAGCCTCGCCAATTTCTCCTGCGCATTCGGTGTATACACGGTTACCAGATAAAAATCTTCAAATTCTAAAGTAATCGCTCTGCCCTCTTTATCATGTCCCTCGGCGTCAATGTCGTAACCGACATCTACAGGATCGCGTTTTGTAAAAATTGCAGTACCGGAGTAACCTTTTTTTTCCGCACTGTTCCAATACTGTTCATACCCGTCAAGTAAAACTTCAGCCTGCCCTTTTTGCATCTTTGTTTCTTGAATGCACATCATATCCGGGCTCTGTGATTTGCAAAATTCTAAAAATCCTTTTCCCATGCAAGCTCTTAATCCGTTTACATTCCATGTAATCAGCTTCATCGTTTCCCCTCCATTTTTTATGCTCCTAGATGTTTAATCTCTTTTTTATAAATATATCTTAGAAATAATAAGATTGCCGTTAATGAAAACAACTCTGCCATAGGAAATGACAGCCAAACATAATCCAACCCTGCAAATTTTGCAAGAACCCAAGCCAAAGGCAATATTAAAATAATTTGTCTCAGCAAGGATGCATAGAGACTTAATATACCATGACCGGTTGCCTGAAACAGTGTGGAAGAGATAATTCCAATTGCAGCAAATAGAAAGCAAGTACTCATCATTCTTAAGGCTCTGACTCCAATATGAATCATCTCCGGAGTAGCACTGAACATTTTCAGTAACGGAACAGGGAACACTTGAAATATGAGGAGCCCTGCCCCCATTATGATTAAAGCAATCTTCAAAGCCATTTTGAAGGCTTCTATAAGCCTTTCCTTATTCTTTGCGCCATAGTTATATCCAAAAATCGGCATAGACCCCTGCGTCAAACCAAATACTGGCATGAAGATAAAAGATTGAAGTCTGAAATACGCCCCCAGGACTGCGACTGCAGCTTCTGAGAACGAAATCAGGATTGCGTTCAGTCCCACCAACATAACAGAACCAATGGCTTGCATAATGATGGCAGGTAACCCAACACTATAAATATTGCGTAATGTTTTCCAACTAATTCTGAAATTTATAAAGCTGATCTTGACTTCATGCTCTCTAGTAAACAAAAACACTAGACTTAAGCACATAGAAAGACATTGACCGCTTACGGTTGCAATAGCAGCACCTGACACACCCAGTTTAGGTGCTCCGAGCAAACCAAAAATTAAAATTGGATCTAAAATAATATTCGTTACCGCCCCTGCAAGGCTGCTGATCATCGGCAAAATCATATTTCCGGTTGCCTGTAGAATTTTTTCAATATTGATTTGTACCATTATGAACAAAGAAAATACCGTCACGATAAAGCAATAACTTGTTCCGTCGCTAGTAATTCCTGGGCTTTCTGAAAATGCTCTGACAAACTGATAGGAAAAAAACAGTCCAAAAGTGGCAAATGCTATCCAATTAACGATAGATAGCAGAAATCCATGACTTGCCGCCAGATTAGCTTCTTTGAGGTTCTGCTCTCCCAATCTTCTGGAAATCAGAGAATTCAGCCCCACACCAGTGCCTACCCCTACCGCAATCAAAAGCATTTGGATGGGGAAAATCAGGGTAACTGCAGCCAAAGCCGACTCACCGATCTTTCCAACAAAAATGCTGTCAACAATATTATATAAAGCATTAATTATCATAGAAAACATCGCCGGCAGGGACATATTCATCATCAGTGTCCCAACCGGCATGGTTCCCATTTTATTCAGCTCTATTTCAGTATTCTTTTTTTCATTCATTGTTATTAATCTCCAGTCCTCTTCATACAAACTCTTCTGCCCCACAAAATGGAACTCCAATGATTTTATCATATTGAATGAAATAAAGAAAGATAAAGCAGCCATTGGCTGCTTTATCTTTCTTTATATGAAGTGGTATCTCACCTTCTGCATTATTTCTTATTTGTGTTATTTCCATTATTTTTAATGCTATTTATACAATACCCGATTTCCAAATATATCTATCAATAATTAATTCAAGCAAATTTGTTTTTGGGCATGCTAAATAATGTGAATGTGGGAAATAGTATTAAATGGTGAGAAAATGAAAAGAAAAACAAATATGATTCATTATGGAGAAAAAAAACATAAAAATAAAAAATATAATGTTTTTTTTAAAATCATAAAAAAAGTGTTTGCAATAACAATCGGTGCTACGCTGGCATCAATCGGATTAGAAATATTTTTAATCCCGAATAATATTATCGATGGCGGGATCGTAGGGATTTCAATTATGGCTTCTTATCTAAGTGGAATACCAATCGCTGCATTTCTTATTATGCTGAATATCCCCTTTCTTTATTGGGGCTATCGCCAGATAGGAAAAACCTTTGCCTTATCGACATTGTATGGCGTTTTTTGCCTTTCTGCCGGGGTAACCCTTCTGCATCCCATATCAAGTGCAACAGATGACTTTATTCTGGCATCATTATTCGGAGGAGTTATCCTTGGTATTGGGGTCGGTATGATTATCAGAAATGGCGGATCGCTGGATGGGACAGAAGTCATTGCAATTATTTTTGACCGAAAGACATCCTTTACTGTTGGCGAAATCGTTATGTTCTTTAATCTTTTTATATTAAGCAGTGCCGGAATAATCTTCGGCTGGGATTACGCAATGTATTCTCTAATAGCCTATTTTGTTGCATTTAAAACAATCGATGTTACAATTGATGGTTTAAACGAGACAAAAGGAGTGTTTATCGTATCAGATCAGTATATCGAAATATCCGATGCAATTCGGGATCGATTGGGTCGCGAATATACTATATTAAAAAGCAATAATGACAAAATCTATACTTACACAATTTTTGTGGTAGTAACAAGATTGGAAATTGCCAAGCTAAAGCTGATCGTAAATGGCTTTGACAGAAACGCTATGCTAGCCACCGCAAGTATTGAAATCGAGGGGAAAAAATTTCGCAAAAAAGCCATCCATTAATTTAATATTTTGTATCTTCTGAAACGAACTATCTGATAATTTTGGCATGTCTTTATCATGAATAGTTCGCTACAATTTGCAGATACTTATGTTATAGGAGGTGATAATGTGGGAAAAAATAAGAAAAACAAGTTAGAAAATAACACAAAAGATAATCCTTATGATAATTACCATGGTCATCAAAACAATAGAGACCAGAATTTAGAAGATGCTGTTGACGTAACTGGTAAAGACTATAAAAATAAAAAGCACAAAAATAAGTAATCCCAAATACAACAGACTATGATCTTTTAAAATCATAGTCTGTTTTTTATCTAACAGGAAATGATCTAATGATTTTTTTGCATATGAATCGCTTTCTTATTATCTTTCGCCATATGAATCAAGTCTCTTCCACCAAGAATCGCCATCATGAATATCATCAGTGTACCTACGATCAATGCTACCCAAACCATTGCAATTCCTAGATTCTGCACTTGGAAACCTAAGGACATCACATAATGGGCCGCGAACACCACAACAACTGCAACCCAAAAGACTTTCCATCCTGCAGTGTCTGCACAGAGCCATCCAAAAAATCCCTTTCTATGTGGCTTTTCAAACTCCGGAATAAGATTGGAAGCTTTCATTTCAGCGCCAAGAACTTTCCAGTTTGTAAGTGCTGCCTTTTCGTAGTCCGGTTTGGTGCAAAGACTTACGATGATCATGAGAGGAATCGAAACGATTACGCCAATGTGTACAGCATGAAATCCTCCGATCAGTGTTCCCGGGCTTCCTGTCGTGGACCATGCATACATCGCCCACGCAAATGCCGCGATTGCTCCTCCAACCGTTGATGCCAATGCGCCGGGAGTTGTAGCTCTTTTCCAGAACCAAGCACTCAAAGTAGTTGCAAGCAATCCAGAAATTACAATTGCCTGAGCCAGAACCCAAAGCGGAACCAGGATCGGCAACCATAACGAAGAAACAATTCCTACAGCCACAACGATGATTACGGAAATTCTGCTTGCATTCAAAGCCTGTTTGTCCGTCGCGTTCTTATTTAAAACCTTAAGATAAATATCCTTAGTAAGGATCGTTACCCCATTCATCGCGAAAGAAGAACCGCAAGAAACAATTGTCATAAGCAGACCTACCAGAATGATTACACCAGGAAGCGTATTTGCGAATTTAACAACAAACCAAGTGTAAAGCGCATCACCCGAAAGGCCTTCGGCCATGGTAAATTTGCCAATCGTTACGCCCATTAAGATCGCCATGCCCGCTATAAACGGCAAAACATTATAATAAGATCCTCCGAGCACAGCCAACATACCGTTTGAGCTTGCTCTGGGAGATTCGCCAACATAAGCCCACATATACATCCATGGGTCAACAAGATAGAATACGCCAAGTGTCAATAAATATGTAGTAAACACACCCATGTTCAGTGCAAAAAAGTTTGTGAATGATGCAGGCAATACGGTGTAAAATGCAGCTGTTACAGAAGTCGGATCCCCTACGACTTTGAACACTACCAGCGTAAAGAGGATAATACCTGCCGACTGAAGGATCGACTGGAACCACTGGGTAATCAGTGCCGAATACTGACCCGCGGTAACCAGATACAGCAGGATGATAACGGATGAAACAACAACACCAAATTCTGTGCTCGTTCCAAACACCACCGACATAGCCGCTGCTATCGCGAGAAATTGCATACCCGTTAGAACAGCGGGCCTTATGAATGATACAATTCCGGCAGGCAATCTCATGCATTCGCCGTATCTTTCGCAAATAAAATCGGTAATGGTAACTGCTTTCGTCTTTCTTCCGAAGTAGTTTAATCGTCTCGAAAATAACACGGTAAACAGCGCGCATCCTGTTACAACCCAGAGGGACGCCCACATCTGAGAAATTCCGGCTCCATATCCGTAACCGACATAACCCGACACACTGGCTCCGCCCACATATCCACCAAGATATGCGGTCGCCAGCAGCCAGAACGGAGCTTTTCGTCCTGCCAACAGAAAATCATCAGAAGTGGTAGCCATTTTTCTGAACCAAATGCCTATGCCAATAAAAGCAATTACCAAGATTATCATTACAACAATGGATATCGTGACAACTGAACTCATCTTCATCTTCCTTTCTTTCAATCTATCACACACATTAAATATATTTTTTCATGATATCTTCGTTCAAGTGGATCGGTGGTTCCAGATCATCCGGAAGTAGACTTTTATATGTCTTGCCCCCCATCCTTTCCTTGAACTCGGCTTGTGCTTCTTTCAAAGCTTCCTGATCACAAATAAGATCCGCAGCCGTTAATGCGATCACTTTGGCCGCCGTATCCATGCTTTTGCGCCCCATCGTGTCTACGGCACATCTTGTCACACCCCAGTGATGCCATCCGCATTCCATCATGCCCATTCCAATCCAAGGCGCTGCATACGGTGCATTCCAGCTATACTCCGAAGTATCGCAAAGAACCGTATATCCTCCGCTAAAAGGCTTGATTCCTGTTGGCAGCCCCTTTTCTTCAACGCCAATTGCCCTCTGTATCGCCTTTGCCTTAGCCTGTTCATCTTCGGTAAACTGCGGAGCACCAACCCTCTGGAAATTGTCATGCATCACCTTTGACATTTTCATATTAGGAATCTTATGATGCGTTGCAGTGATAATTTGCCTTTCAACCGTAGTTTCTGTTGCCATCGCAGCCGCTTCGGCACATTTTGAAACTCGTTCAAGACCGCTGAGCATTTCCTCTGTTGTTGTGAATCTACCGATGTACCATACACTGGTCACATCAGGAACAACACTTGGAAATTCAGGTCCGGTATTCGTAAAAGTATAGTTGATCGTATTGGCCGCGTCAGGCGGACAACCAGGGTATATATGCTCTCTCATCATTTCTACTGCATGTGCCTGAAGCATGGCTGCATCCAATGCACTTCTGCCGTGCCAAGGCGAATTGCCATGGCAAGTCTGTCCTTTGAAATGAAACCTTACATTAAAATATGCCTGGCAGCTGTCATAGTCTGCTCTATTGTATGACCAAGGATGCCAGTCAAGAAAAGCGTCAACGTCTTCATAACACCCGACTTTACCCATAAAAGGCTTTCCTATGCAAAGTTCTTCAGCAGGCGAACCCATGACCTTGATTGTGCCTTTTAGTCCAAATTTTTCTATAGCACTTTTCATCGAAATTGCTGCTTTTACTCCACCAGTTCCAAGCAAATTATGTCCGCATCCATGTCCTGGAGCCCCATTCAATCGTGCCTTTTTTTCAAGCGAATCAGGATCCTGTGACAAACCCGGAAGAGCATCGTATTCTGCATTTATGCCGATCACAGGTTTGCCTCTTCCATAGGTAGCGATAAAAGCGGTTGGCATGCCCGCAACTCTGGCTTCAACTTCAAAACCATATTTTCTCAATAAGTCCATAAGCGCGCCGGATGATTTGAATTCTTGCATCGACAGTTCGGGATTTTCCCAAATAAATCTCTCAACTTCGTAAAACTCATCCGTATTTTCGTTATTCCATTTCATTATGAAATCTTTCACTTCATTATGCAGTTCTTTCACTATTCATTCTCCTTTCTATGCATATTCGCAATAATAAAATATATCGCCACATGATACTATTGAGCAAATACCATGCCAAATCAATTCAATAATTAAATATTCTAAAAATTCCACCATTCTATGCAGTTTTTGTTAGGTCTATTCTAGGAATTTCGTTTTATGTCGAGGTAAACCAAATCAAAAAGACTTAAGCAAGTCTTTTTAACTCCTTGCCTAAGTCTTTTTGATTAAATTTTTTCTTATCTCTGTTCACCAATATATTTTTTTATCTTCCGGTATGCTGACGTTTGACTAATTCCTAATTCTTCCGCCACCTTATAGCTGCTCTTGTACTTTTCATAAGCCCTGATAACCAATTCTCGTTCCATTTCACTAAGCTTCTGCAGTTTTTCGGCGCCCTCACGCGGTAATCGTTCATCATTGCCGTATGGTTTGGAGGTTTCAATTGGCTCTATATTTACAGCGCCCTCCGTTACAACCAATCGTTCTATAAAATTTTCAAGTTCTCTGACATTACCCCGCCATTCTTCATTTTGTAAATAATGTAAAGTCGTATCATCCAGATATATTTTCTTGCTATTTTTCTCAGAATACTTTGTTATAAAATACATGGCCGTCGGTATAATATCTTCCCGGCGCTCCCTAAGAGGAGGAATATCGATCGGAATTACATTAAGCCGATAGTAAAGATCTGAACGAAACAGACCTTTTTCCACTTGTTCTTTCAATTGTTTATTGCTCGCAGCAATCACCCTTACATCAATAGGAATTTCACGCGTGCCTCCGACCCTTATAATTTTTTTATTTTGAAGAAAATGCAACAGCTTCACCTGAAGAGTCAGCGGCAATTCGCTTATTTCATCCAGAAACAATGTGCCTGCGTTGCTCATTTCGATAAGCCCCGATTTCCCGTGCTTATCAGCGCCCGTGAATGCTCCGCTTTCATATCCAAAAAGCTCCGACTCCAATAACGGCTCTGGAATTGCGCCACAATTGATTTCCACCATTCTGGCTTTGGATCTGTTACTGGTATTATGAATATATCTTGCCAGAACACCTTTTCCAACGCCCGTCTCTCCTGTCAGCAGTATACTGGTTTGCGTATTTTTAACCAAATCTATAAGCTTAAGTATCGTTTTCATAATTTCACTTTCAGCAATCAGTCGGTTTTCTTCAGGTTCTTTATCCTTTAGCTGTTTTCTTGTTGTTTTTATAAATGAAGTCAAATTGTCAATTTCATTAAGCGGCAAAGCATTGGTAGTTACCCGAAATAAACCTCCACGCTCGTTGTATACAGGAACACCGGTAACCACGATATCATCCGTTTTTCCAATTTGCTGAAGTACCGCCACTCTTCGCTTTTCCCTTAAAGCAAGGGCACATACGGAAGGTTTAAATGTCCCTTCATTTTCAATATCATTTACGCTACGTCCCAAAAATATTTCTCTGTCCAGCTGTGCCACATATTCAAACGCTTTATTGACTCGTATGGTTTTACCCGCTGAATCCGCTACAAAAATACTTGACGGACTCTGTTCCATTACCAAGTTAAGCTCCTTTGAACAGTCAAGAATGCCTTGCAGTATCGCCAGCACCTCTTCCGGTGTCTCGGGCTCTCTTTTCAGTAATTCTTTTTCCGGCCAAGCAAATACGATCTCATCCATAATTTCTTTATAATCTCTTAACCTTGCCTTTAACAGTTTAAACAAATCTTCACATGTCATATCAAAACCGCTCCATTATAAATCCAAGTTTTAATTAAAATCATAAGCTTACACTTACCTATAATCTTGTAATATCTACTGGTCAGCTTTATTTTACTCCCTATTGTTATTTAGTCAATGCCAGTCCGGAGATTGGTGCTTTTTAAAATATGGTTTGGGTTAAAAATCAAGAGGCAATATTAGAAAAAAAAACCTCCTTTTACATTACAAGTCAACACAAAATCAAGACTCGTTCTGTTTTGAGAGGTTTTCATTTAATATACGTTTTATATTCACATAATATAACGTCTATGTAGCGTGAGCAAGTCTATAAGCCGAGTTCTGTATTCGACAATCATCTATCTAGGCGCACTGTCGCCAGTACGCTCATGCGACCTACCTAACGGGAAGCGACGGGCCGCCGCCTTTCAGGCATTATACCCCAAAGGGTAATTACCTCCCTGCTTGGTCTTGCTCCGGGTGGGGTTTACACGGCCAGCATGTTACCATACTGCCGGTGAGCTCTTACCTCACCATTTCAACCTTACCTCAGCAAAAGCTGGTGGGCGGTATGTTTCTGTTGCACTTTCCTTAAAGTCACCTTCACCAGACGTTATCTGGCACCCATGCCCTATGGAGCTCGGACTTTCCTCGTGAATCTTATACATCCACGCGATTGTCTGACTTACTCACTTTTTTATTATATCACATCAGCTTAAAAAGTTGAATTAGTTTTTAATTCAAACAACATAAATTTTTGAACAAAACAGTCAAAAACTCCCATCAAAGTAAGATGAGAGTTTTGTAAATCAAATATTTTTCTATTGTGCCACATAATCAGTATTGGTATCAATGCTGATTGTGTTTGTTGCGCTATCAAAACTTACACCGATATTAAAAGCCTGTGCAATGTCTCTTAGCTTGAAATAATTATTCCCACCAATATTATAGGCAGTCAATTTCAATTCCGTACCATCTTTGTAAATTGTTGAAGTACTTAGAGTAGCATTTTGAGCTTTCCCGTCACTCGTTGCCATTTCTCCTCCAACGATAGTGTATGCACTGTTGGATTTTAATATTTGGTGCTAATATTCAGATGTCTTCTATTTAAAATTTTATATTTTCAAAACCAATTCTTATATTTGTGGTATAATTTAATTGATAATTTTAAAAATAGCTACTGAAGAATAGCCAGAGCCTATTGAGCCCAAGACTAAGAGATTCAGCAACTAGGAAAGAGGTTAATATGAAACTTTACGAGTTACAAAAAAAATGCTCCCCTAAGCGCGAATGCCCATTATTGAAGTACTGTATGAAAAAAGACTATAGCAGAGAACAGCCTGCATGCATGGTTGACTTAGACAATATTGAGGAAACCGTGGAAGAAAGGAAGCAACAATGGGAAAATCTACATAATACATAAGATAAAAGCAGTCATTCAACTGCTTTTATCTTTGGTTTTCCACGACATAAAGACATAAAAGTAATACAGGATCATATCACATTGTTAAAGGGATTTGAATTAATTTCTGATTCAATCACCTGAATTTTTGATCCAACATTTTTCTTTAATTTATCAGCAAAGTTCTCTGTAAAAATCTTTTCCGTACCATAATGGCCAGCGTCAATCAGGCAAAGACCAGATTCTTTTGCAACCTGCGCCTCATGGTGTCTGATATCTCCCGTAATAAAGAGATCACAGCCATTTTTGATTGAAGCCACCATGGAATCACTTCCCGATCCTGCACAAAGTCCAACTGTACGAATCAGCTTGTTTGGATCTCCAACAGTTTTCAACTCCCCACTCACACCAAGTGCTACCTCCACTATCCTGCAGGTAGCCATCATTGACATCGGTTCCATAAAGTTACCCATTCTTCCTACTATATGCTCTCCTGTGGCTCCTTTTACGGCAGGGCGGATATTTTTAAGCTTACGCACTCTTGATAATCCAATCAGATCCGCCAGATATTCATTGTTTCCACCAAAAGCCTCATCAAAAGTCGTATGTGCCGAATAAACTGAAATTCCTCTTTTTACCAGATCAATCATATAATTACCCTTAATATTATTATTATCAACTACGTCGATTTTTTCAAATAATAATGGGTGGTGGGTGATGATAAAATCAATATTTTTTTCTATTGCCTCGGAAATAACCCCTTTGGTAATTTCAAGAGCAACAAGAACACGATTTACCTCCTTATTTCCCATATTTATCTGCATCCCACAGTTATCCCATTCTTCCTCCAGCTCTCTTGGAGCAATCACTTCAATTTCTGCAATTAATTCGCTCATTTTCATACTCATCTAAAAACACTCCTCTTCCGTAATTCCTGCAGTATACTGATTCGATCTTCCGATTTTTTCAGCTTGTCTGCCTTATCATGATTCGCTCCGTCGTTTATCGCATCAAGTATCTTCTTTTCTATTCTAATCTTATTTTCTATAAATTCAACCAATAAGGGATCTTTTTTTTCAAAAAGTATCGGGCTGACTTCCAGATCAATCGTATCCAACCCTAAATTAATATCTTCTGACTCAGTAACTTTATTTCCCGGAACGGCTAAAATAATCTCGCAGAAATATTTTCCTTCCTTAACAAGCGCCTCGTCTTTGATATGAAAGCCATTTCCGAGCAGCCATCCCCTCAGTTTTTTCTGCGCATTTCTCGGCTGTAAGATGATTTTTTTAAAACTTCTTGACTTAGTCTTATCATCCCCGAGAATCTCTGCAATTAGGGCTCCTCCCATACCGGCGATCACGATATCGTCTACCTCCGCAGGCTTTATCGTTTGGATTCCGTTTCCAATCCGAATATCAAAATCCTCCTCCGGAAAGTATTTGTTTATATTATCTCTCGCTTTTTCCAATGGACCGATATTGATATCACTTAAAATAACATGGGGGCTTTTTCCTGTTTCCCATAGTGCGATAGGAAGAAAACCATGATCGGTTCCAATATCTGCAACGGATTCCCCATGATCAATGCAATCTATCATTTTTTGCAGCCGATCAGATAGTTTCATCATAAAAACTCCTTTGAAAGTACGGTGCTAAGTACCGGACAGAATGTTATACGACGAAAATCTACAAATCAGCCTTGTGATTTTCCAGCATAAATTCCGCCAGCGGTGCTAAAGCACCGGGCAGAATGTTATACGAAGAAAATCTACAAATCAGCCTTGTGATTTTCCAGCATAAATTCCGCCAGCGGTGCTAAAGCACCGGGCAGAATGTTATACGACGAAAATCCACAAATCAGCCTTGTGATTTTCCAGCATAAATTCCGCCAGCGGTGCTAAAGCACCGGGCAGAATGTTAAAACCACCCGATTACCACGGGTGGTTATCTCCATTTATTGTTACAAAAGCCATAGCCCCATACTTACCTTATAATTACAACGATTTATTAGTTTTGTAAAGTTGCATAAGTAAGTGCGTAGCTTACTTGATTTTACGAAAGTAATACCACCTATTTTGTAACACCGTAGCTTATTAGAACTATAACCTGTGAAGACTGTTTTGTCAAATATGCCGTTCGCGGCTACTTAAATCGATGAACGTGTTTTATAAAAAACTTAAACTAACAAACTTTCCGTTTTCGTATATCATTAACAAGTCCGATTTTCTTATTTCTTTAAGAAACGCCGTATAACATCTTCTATGTATTCATCAAGTGATATTCCTCGGTCTATTGCAGCAAGTGCTATCTTCTTAACATCTTTTATTATTTAGGCAATCTCTAGTCTACGTAAACTATTTTCGTTGGCCCCCACTATACTATGGAGGATGTCGGGTTTGATGACTATATTGCGGGCTGTGGAGCAAGGTATCCAATATATGAATCGCCTCTTTGCCGCGTTCTGCAAAGATATCTCTAATGAATTGTTGAAGTTAAAGTGTCCCATTGCAAATATGCTATGCAATGGGACATTTTTCCTATGCGAAACTTCTTACTAATATTATCATATATTTTCTGTAATTGGATACATTTTTCTTCTTCTTCGTTGATTGAAGTAAATTAGCAAAAATAATATAACACCAATCGCAGTTCCCATGATATCAGGCCAAACCATAAGGAATGCACCAATAAAGGTGGCCATCCTTTCAATCAATGTTGATTTTAAAATAACAAATCCATAAAGCGCACAGCTTAACATCATGATGCCAAACATAGTGAACGGTAATATAATTAGCATTTCCGGCGTGAAAGGGAACTGTCCTAAAAGCAGCCGCGGATGATATACAAAGAAAAAAGGTACTACATATGCAGCAACTCCCAATTTTGTTGCATTGATAGCTGTAGGCATGAATTTCGCACCTGCAATACCTGAACCTGCCAGTGCACCTAACGCCACCGGAGGAGTTAAATCGGAAATGATCCCATAATAAAAGCAAAACAGATGTGCTGCCATCGGAAGTACTCCCATTGCTGTCACGGCAGGAACCGTAATCATTGCCATCATGACATAATTTGCAGTAGTGGGCACACCCATACCCAAGACTAAAGATGCAAGAGCTGTCAACAGCAATGTTATGATGAGAACGCCGCCTCCTACATCAACTACCAGCGCAGCAAGCTTTAGTCCCATTCCGCTCATTGTAAACGAACCTACGATAAAACCTACAACTGCGCATGCAATCAAAACCTCAAGTGCATTTTTAGCACCATCGGCGAAAGCATAAAATAATTTTTTGGGTGTCAGTCTAGATTCCGGTTTTACCCAACTTAAAATAATAGCAACCACAATTGCAATAAATCCAGCCATAGCCGGCGAGAAACCTATGATAAGCATAACAATAATTGCAATTAAGGGAACGATTAGATAAGAGCGTTTTAATACTTGCCTGATATCAGGAATCTCTTCTGGTGATAAACCCTGAATATTCATTTTAACAGCTTCCTGGTGAATTGCAAAAAAGATTCCTGTGAAATATAGAAATGCAGGCAATGCTGCTGCAGCACATACTTTTAAATAAGAAACACCCAGATTTTCTGCGATAATAAATGCGGCAGCCCCCATGATAGGTGGCATAATTTGCCCGCCAATAGAAGCGGCAGCCTCCGTTGAGCCAGCAAAATGAGCCTTATATCCTACTTTTTTCATTAGTGGTATAGTAAATGTTCCTGTTGTTGCAATATTTGCAACAGCAGATCCATTTACCAATCCGAACAAAGCACTTGATACAACTGCAGCTTTAGCAGGTCCTCCCCGCTGTTTACCAAAAGCGCATATGGCGATATCAATTAAAAATTCTCCCGTCCCCATATGGCTCAAAATTGCTCCCATTAGTATGAACAGAAAAATAAAGCTAGCAGATACACCAAGAGCAGTCCCATATACACCTTCCGTAGTAAGATACATATGTCTTACCAAATTTGTTATAGATACGCCTCGGTGTGCAATTACAGCAGGAAAAAATTGTCCAAACAACGTATAAATTAAAAAGAACGATGCAACACTCACCAAAACTGGTCCAACTACTCTGCGTGCTGCTTCAAGCAATAGCACAATCATTAAAATACCCATGATAAAATCGGAAGTTGTCAGTATACCCGCACGAAATGATAGCGCTTCAAAATTTATTACCAGATATAAATTAACAATCGTACTTAATATCGCGAGGATAACATCATACCAGGGGATTCTATCCTTTGGTGCGCCTTTAGACACAGGATAAATTAAGTATATAATACACATCCCATATCCTAAATGAATTGCACGGAGGATGTTTGCAATAAAAGTTTCTATTCCAGCAGAATATAACTGAAATAGTGCCATAGTAAAGCATATAATATTTACTGCGATAAGTACCTTTCCTGCAAGTGTTCTCTTCCTGTCCATCAGGACTTTCGTAGCCAATTCATTTTCATGTTGCTGTCTTTGATCCACAATGTCAGTGGCATGATCAATTTGTGTTAATTTTTTGTTAAATAGGATCATTGTTAAAACTCCCTCCTTTATTTATAGCACAGAGGAGTATACATCTAAATTCATGCTATACTTGATTTTTAAGTAAGGAAGAGCTGCAGAAAGAATCTGCAGCTCTTCCTTGTTATCATCTTTTTATACAGTATTAGTGCATGCAACTACAAGACGCCATTATCCTCGTAATACTTTTGAGCTCCTGGGTGTAATTCTACAGCCAATCCATCAATAGCAGTTTCTAATATAAATGATTTCATTGATGGGTGAGCAGCTTGAATAGTCTCAATACCATCAAACATGAATTTGCATATTTCGTAAACCACATCATCTTCTATATCCGCACTTGTGAACATCATTGTAGGAATTCCAATGGTTTCGACATCATTATCTATAAAATTATAGTTTGCATCAGGTATAGCAGTTGGTGAATAATAAGGATATTTTTCTAAAATCTGATCTCTTAAATCTCCTTCAATAGGAAGCAGCTTTACATCCGCTTGAGAAGATGCATCTAATACAGACGAAGTAGGAGATGAAGCAAGCATAAACATTGCATCTAACTGCCTGTCTTTAAATGCTGTAACTTGCTCTGAGAAGGACAACTTCATAGGTTTGCAATCATCATAAGTGATTCCAACCGCATCTAATATTTCTCTGCACATGACTTCATCACCAGAGCCAGGAGCGCCTGTACCAATTGCCTTACCTTTTAGATCAGCAAGACTGTTGATACCTGAATCTGATCTTACAATAAAATGTGCTTCCATTGGCATAAATGCGCAAATTGCCCTTATAGAATCAACCGGTGTACCTTCGAAAGCTTCAATTCCTTTTTTCGCGTAAATTGCTAAACTAGGCATTGCAAATCCAAGCTGTCTTTCCCCTGCATCAACCAGCCGAATACTTTCGACTCCACCTGCTGCCGTCTGAGCAGTGGCATTAATAATCGATGACTTACTAATTGCTCCACAGATAACACCTCCAACAGGATACCATGTTCCAGATACTCCTCCAGTCCCCATTATAAGTTGATTCACTGTTTCAGCCGCTGTGTTTTCACCACCATCATTTCCTTTACTGCATCCAAAGGTTGTAAAGCTGAGGATCATAATTAAAAGAATACTAATAACTGTTTTTAATGACTTTTTTTTAATCATTTTTTACCTCCATGATTTCTGATAAACTTATTTCTAATCTCATAAATCTTTCTCCCCTATCATTAATTTTAGCAACTTCTATGCCAAAGCCCCCTATTAAAAACCTTAAATGACATAATATTTATTATTATTTGAAAATTCAGTATATCTACATCATAATAATAACACATAGCTTGTCATTTACTTATATAAAATAAGGAAAATATAAGTTTTGATCAACAATAATATGCACACTTGCATAACAGCTATTCTAAACTACATTAATAAAGGCAACTGCTAAGTGATGGTTTTTTAGATTCTAACAAATATCCAAAACAACTGAATCAGAAAAACGTGTATGGATTGGACTGAAACGTATTGGCGAGAGCTCGTCCCCAATATAAACAATAACGGAGCATATCCACGATTATCAAACATAGCCATTAAGAATATTCCAATGTATTGTGATTTTTTCCACGATTTCAGAGAATGACAAGCCGTATGTGGCAGTACATTATTATACGGTTCTCTCCTAATTACAACTTCTTTTGATTGGTTAGAAGAAGGCGGAATGCCATAATGCCATAAGATTACTTATTATCTAGCAATTATTATCACAACTGCATAGAATATATGCACGGAGGCATTTTTAACATGCGAATTATGGATGCGACACTATTAAATTGTTACCAAACGCATAAAAATAAGCCTTTTGAGTGGTTGGCATGAAGTATGCAATTATAAGATTATAGAAATATATTTATTAAAAGGTATGATAGGAAAGGGAGGAATATTTAAATGAAAGCAGCAATAACTGGTGGAGCAGGAAGGCAATGCTTATCAGCAATACATGATTTTCTTGAAAATGACGATGTTGAAAAGATATTATTGATCGACATCAATGAAGAGGCTCTCAAAGCAAGAAAAGAATTGGTTAACTCACCAAAAGTAGTAACAGCAATTATCGACTTGACTGATATAAAGGCTCTTGCCAAAGCGTTGGAAGATTATGACGTTGTTATCAACGGTTCTTCACACGTATTTAACATGGCGGTAATGAAGGCATGTATTGAGTCAAAGACCAATTACACAGACTTTGGCGGACTTTTTCATTGGGCAGTTGATCAGTTGACCAATGACGAAGACTTCAGAAATGCTGGAATTACTGGTATCGTTGGTTCGGGAAGTGCTCCCGGAATAGTCAATGTACTTACAAAATATGCAACGGACAGACTGGATACAGTAGAAAGCATTTTAATTCTTGACGCTATCATCAACAGAAGTGCAGCCGGTTACGGATTTGTTCCGCCATATGCATTGAATACGATCATTGAAGAGTTCACTATGAACAATTTCGAATTCATAGATGGCGAGATGGTTGAATTGCCTCCTTTTTCCGGAAAGATGACAGTAGATTTTCCAGAACCTTACGGGACATTAAATCTTTATAACATGATTCACTCAGAAGTAGCAACGATGCCGATCGTATACAAGGACAGAGGAATTAAGAACGTAGCGTTCAAGCTCGCTCTTCCTACTTTATTTGAAGAAAGATTAAGATTTTTAATTGAAAACGGACTTGGCAGCGAGGAAAAGATAATAGTCAAGGGAGTTGAAATCAAACCAAGAGATTTCTTGCTGGAAGTATTTGAAACAAAGCCTGGAGTGGAGACAGGAACACCTGATGATATGAAACTGTTAAGGGTTATCGTAACAGGAACCAAGGGCGGCAAGAAGTGTACATATGAAGTTGAAACCGATCTTCATCATCATCCATGGGGACTGTCAAACGGACATTTCTCAGTAGGATTCCCGGGTGCAATTACGGCAAAGATGCTCGGAAGAGGCCAGGTTAAGGAGAAGGGATTCTTCTCAGGTGAACAGGTTATAAATACGGACATTTACTTCAGAGAGTTAGCTAAGAGGGACGTACACGTGTTTGCAAAGGTAACGGAAGAATTGTAGAAAATCAGAAACTTTATTGTTTGACATGTAACCCTTAAAAGAAAAGGCTGATTATTTCAGCTTTTTCTTTTGTAAATGCAGCAGCGCATAATACAATACGTTGATGCATTTATTTATTTTTTATTAACCCGAAAATTTATTTACTATTGACAGAAATCCCGATATAATTATTGAGAAGATGTTAAGGTAAATTTACATTGAAATACAATAAGGTTAAAGTGGGTACAAAAATGAAGGTGGATAAAATATCCAATGAAGTTAGAAATATCATAATTGAGAATAAGATGCACGACCTTTGGCTAGAGCATACATCAGAAGGCTTGATGATTTGCAAAAAGAAGGATTTTTCTATTCTTTTTATAAATAAGCAGTGTATTGAAATGTTCTCACTGGACGGAAATATTCTTCCGGATACCTTGCCTGAAATATTTAATGAAGAAGCGATGGAGTTTATTGTTAAAGGTAAGAGTGGTATCTGTAAATCATTTCGGAGTGCTCTTGAAATAAACAGTATTCACATAAATAATTACATAATGCTAATTGTGAATGACTTGACCAAGGTTGCCAATATTGAAAAGAAGTCTAATGAAATAAAACAATTAAATAAAGAACTTCAAATGGTTTTTGAACAGTATGCTGATGATACGATTCTTATTACAGATGGGAAAGGCATTGTTGAATTCTCCGGAACAGTGATTGCAGCAAACTGTGGTGTGAGTCCAGGATATATGATAGGGAAAAATGTTTATGATCTGGAAAAAGCAAAGTATTTTTTTCCGTCTGTTACGGCTATGGTGCTAGAAAGCAAACAAACAGAAGTGATTATACAAAATACAAAGCCCGGAAAAACCCTGGTAGCGGTAGGTACGCCGATTTTCGATGAAAAGGGTAATATTACGAAAGTAATATCAATTACTCGAGATTACTCGAGACAAATAAAGATCGGGACGCTGCTTTCAAAGGTTCGGGAGGAAAAGCAGGATGAACCTGATTTCAAGCATGCCCATAAAAACATTGTTACATGTAATGATAAAATGCTGAATATTCTTGCCCTTGCAAAGTTGGTGGCAATGGTTAATTCCACAGTGCTGATCAATGGGGAAACTGGCACGGGTAAGGAAGTAATTGCAAGATATATATACAGTTCGGGTCCAAGAGCTACAAAGCCGTTTATTAAAGTAAACTGCGGAGCGATTTCTCCGAATCTTGTAGAATCTGAGCTTTTCGGTTATGAACCAGGATCATTTACAGGTGCAAAAAGAGAAGGAAAAGTTGGACTTGTTGAGGCGGCAAATAGCGGTACTTTGTTCTTGGATGAGATCAGCGAGTTGCCGCTGAATCAGCAGGTAAAACTTTTGCAGGTGATACAAGAACGCTCTATGACTAGAGTTGGCGGTACAAAAGACATTAAACTTGATATTAGAATTATTGCAGCGACGAATAAAGACCTTGAGGATCAAGTAAAAAAAGAAGAATTTCGGGAAGACTTATTTTATAGACTGAACGTTGTTCCGATTAATCTTCCGCCGCTTAGAGAAAGAGCAGAAGATATTCCATTATTAACTAGACACTTTTTAAATCTATATAATACAGAAAATGATAGAGATAAAGAATTTACAAAAGAGGCATTCTCTCTTATATGCCGGTATTCCTGGCCTGGAAATGTAAGAGAGCTGGTTAATACTATAGAGCGATTAACGATTACGACGCAGGATACCTTCATTGATGTGGAGGATCTTCCTAATAAAATTCGGGGAAACGAAGATAAATCAAATGAACTGATACAAGTCAGACAAATTATGAAATTGAATGAAGCTATTGAGGATATCGAACGAAAATTGATTAATATGGCTGTTGAAAAGTATGGGTCCGGAAAAAAGGCTGCAGAACTTTTAGGAGTTAATCAATCTACCATTTCCAGGAAGATGAGTCAATATGGCATTACGACGAGGAAAAAATTTGAATAGCTGATTATGTAAACAAAGCCATCATTGATTTTCTATTTTATCTCAAAAAAATATGACCTTGCTTAAAAAATATAATTTGCACAAATGTTAATAGTCAGGAATATTTAATATAGTTTTCTAAAATGCACGTACGCATAATCATTATGTTCAGGTGCATTTTTTTATTGAGTGAGATATAGTATTTTTTTTATGCATTCGGAGGAAGAAATGGATAAATCTACATTACGCCAATAAAGGTATCTAATCAATTTTTCTCTCTTTGTCCTTCCTTTTTTTGATTAAAAAATGCCAGGACAATCACCGTTTACTGGTGGTCACCCCCAACATTTATTGTAGAGACTAAAAAAGTACACCTAACAGTTTTACAAAACCCCGTTATGTGTACTTTTCTTTTATTATTAAATTTTTCTGCCGAATATGACAAAATTCCTGAATTCTGAAAATGTAGTTATAAAGTCATTTTATGATATACATTAAAAAAAACTCTATAAAATTTTCCCTTAGCCCATGCCTTTGGTTATTCTAAATAATCCTTCAATTTCTTACTTCTGCTTGGATGTCTCAACTTTCTAAGTGCCTTTGCCTCGATCTGACGAATTCTTTCTCGTGTTACATCAAACCTTCTTCCAACTTCCTCCAGTGTTCTAGCACGTCCATCATCTAAACCGAATCTCAGTTTTAGAACCTTCTGTTCTCTGTCTGTAAGCGTATCCAACACCTCCACAAGTTGTTCCTTGAGCATGGAGAAGGCCGCAGCCTCTGCCGGTGCCGGAACGTCGTCATCCGGAATAAAATCTCCTAGATGGCTGTCCTCTTCTTCTCCAATCGGAGTTTCCAAGGATACAGGTTCCTGCGCAATCTTTAATATTTCCCGAACCTTTTCCTCGGAAATATCCATCTCGGCAGCGATTTCCTCAGGGGTTGGTTCTCTTCCGTATTCCTGCAGCAACTGTCTTGAAATACGAATCAGTTTATTGATAGTTTCTACCATATGCACCGGAATTCTGATGGTTCTTGCCTGATCCGCAATGGATCGGGTAATCGCCTGTCTTATCCACCAGGTAGCATATGTACTGAATTTATAACCTTTTCTCCAGTCAAATTTGTCTACCGCTTTTATTAAACCTAAATTTCCTTCCTGAATCAGATCCAGGAACAACATACCTCTGCCGACATATCTTTTCGCAATACTGACAACCAGCCTTAAGTTTGCTTCACATAGTCTTTTCTTTGCCTCTTCATCCCCTAGCTCCATCTTCTTTGCAAGCTCAATTTCTTCCTCTGCCGACAAAAGTGGAACCTTGCCAATTTCCTTCAGATACATCCTGACCGGATCATCAACCGCGATTCCTTTGGGGAGAGTTGCTTCCAGATCAATTTCTCCACCTTCAGCGTTTATTTCATCTAATGGGTTATCTTCTTCTTCATTTTCTAATGCAATTATTTCTAAATCATCTGGATCAACTTCGGATACAATTTCAATTCCCATGGAAATCAAGGAATCATACAAGTCGTCCATCTGATCCTTGTCCATATCAATATTTTCCAAGTAGTCCGATATTTCTCTGTAAGATATTGAGCCTTTGCTCTTTGCTTTCTCTAATAATTCGTTTACATATTCAAACTTTTTTCGTTCGTGTCCTTCTTCGTAGCTCATGCAAACCACCTACCTTCTATCCTTGTTTTTTGCTTTCTGAATTTCCATCATTTCTATTGTAAGGGCTTCGATTTTGTCCCGATCTTTCTCATCATCCAATATGGACATGATCTGAATAATTTCCTTCTCACGTTTCACCAATTGTGCTTTTTCCATCCGCGAGATGCAATCCAGGAAAACCCGTTCCTCCTTGTCCGCAAGCTGGATATTTTCAATAATATCCTGAAGAAGCCTGTTGTCTTCCGCTTCAAGACTATCTTCCACCTTTTTTATATCGATCTCTTCATCAGATTTATAAACCGATAAAATCATTTCATAAATCTGATAGGCGGACGGGCTTTTAAATACCCATTCATACGGCTTAATTTTCATAACATAACTACTTTTCAGCAGCATCAGTTTGATCAAATATTTTTCAATCATGCTGCCGGTTCCAACGCCACTTCTGTTTTCAGACTTCACTCTGCTGGTATCCCGAAGCTCTACAACGTTAGAATTCCTTGCATTTTCGCTATTATTATTGCCATTAATTTCTAGTCTTATAGCCCCTTCTGAAATTTTTGTTTCTTTTGCAATCTTTTTGATATAAATATCTGCTTCAACAGGGCTTAATTCCTTTAAAATCTTTGCTGTCTCTTGTAGAAATTCCACACTTCCGTCTGTTGTATCAAGATCCAGCCGCTGTTTTAAGAGATGAATTTTATAATCGGCAAAGGACATCGCCTTCTGTATCAGTTTTAAAAATTCATCCTTTCCTTTCTTTTTGATAAACTCGTCCGGGTCTTTCCCGTCTGTAACATGCAATACCTTCACCTTGCACCCGGACTTATGAAGGATATTCAACCCACGCAATGCGGCGGACTGACCGGCAGCGTCGGCATCATAGGATAAAATCACATTATCCGTATACCGCTTTAACATGGCCGCCTGATTTTCTGTCAAGGCAGTTCCCAAAGACGCGGATACATTTCGAATCCCATGCTGATACAGGGAAATAACATCCATATATCCTTCTACAAGAATTACATAATTTTCTTTATTTATATCCTGTCTTGTTAAGTTTAATCCATATAAGTTATTTTTCTTCAAAAAAACTGAAGATTCCGAAGAATTTAAGTATTTGGGCATTCCTTCCCCAAGAATTCTTCCTCCGAAACCGATCACCTTTCCCCTCGTATTTATGATGGGAAAAATGACTCTATTACGATACTTGTCATAATATTTCCCTTTGGAATAGGATATGAGTCCCAGTTCAAGCAATATTTTCGGATCGGTTCCCTTCTTTACAAAATGCTGATATAGGCTGTCCCATTCTCCATCAGCATAACCGATGCCAAATTTCCGAAGGGTTACTGCATCCAAACCGCGTTTCTTCATATATTCGTAGCCGGGATTCGGATTTTTCGCAAAAGTTCTGTAGAAAAAAGTTGCAGCTTCTCGATTAATCTCATACAAAGCAACTCTTTCCCGTTCCCCATGAAAGTTTGTACTTTTCATCTCGATTCCATATTCCTCGGCAAGCTTTTCAACCGCTCCAGGAAAGTCTAAGTTGTAAAACCGTTGTACAAATTCCAAAACATCGCCAGTAGCCCCACAACCAAAGCACGTGAAGATCTGCTTTGTATCGGAGACAACAAAAGAAGGTGTCTTTTCATTGTGGAACGGACAAACGCCTTTATAATTGCTCCCCGTTTTCTTCAAGGCTACATGACGTCCAATCACATCTACAATATTGCACCTGCTTTTAATTTCATCAACTATATTGTCACTAAATCCCACACCCACTCTTGTCTCCTCTTAAACATGTTTATTTAAGAAATACATTAACATATTCGACAAAAGTAGTGCCATTCCTTTTTTTCATAAAAATTTTTTTTAAAAATAAGGATTTTTCAGTTCATATTAGATTAAATACTGGAAACTCACCCAAAAATTTATTTTATTTCCAACCAATCGGCATGAAAATCCTGCTGAAAATACTTAGTGCATATCGATCCGTCATACCGGCAATATGGTCTTTTACTACTTCAGCAACACCAAATTCTTTGATCATTTCACGCCGTTCAAGCGGTAATTCTTGATTGTTATTTTCATAATAATCATAAAGGCTAAAAATCATATTTTTAATTTTATCCAATTCTTCATCTTTTTTTACCACTTTACTATGATAAACATTTTCAAACATATAGCTTCTAAGTTTATCCATATAGAAACGGCATTCTTCGCTCATTATGATCCGATCTTTGTCGTTGCTGTTTCTAACCAGATCCTGCACCAGCGTATTGATCCTGGTACGGTGATCATGTCCAAGTACATCCACACAATCCTCGGGAAGATTTGTTTCCTGAATGATTCCGCCGCGTAATGCATCATCAATGTCATGGTTAATATATGCAATCCGGTCGCTGATTTTTACGATCTGTCCTTCCAAGGTAACCGGATTAACTTTTCCTGTATGATTTAGAATGCCGTCCCGAACTTCAAAGGTCAGATTCATGCCTCTTCCCTTACCAATGGATTCCAACACCTCAACGACCCTGAGACTTTGAACATTATGCTGAAATCCGCCCGGATGCCTTTCTGCCAGAAAGCTTTCTCCATTGTGTCCAAAGGGAGTGTGACCCAAGTCGTGGCCCATTGCGATTGCTTCCGTCAAATCTTCATTTAAAGCAAGTGCTCTTGCGATAGTTCTTGCGATCTGAGAAACTTCCAGCGTATGGGTCAGCCGAGTCCTGAAGTGATCTCCTTCCGGCGCAAGAAAAACCTGTGTTTTATGCATGAGCCTGCGGAACGCTTTCGAGTGAACGATCCGGTCTCGGTCTCTTTGATAATCTGTTCTTACCAGACACTTTTCTTCTTCATATTGCCTTCCGCGGGTTTCCGCCGTTTTGGCGGCAAAGGGCGAAAGGATATCATATTCCCGTTGTTCCAGATTCTCTCTTAATATCATCTCTACCTCCAAATACATAAATTGGCTCATTCCATTTCTTTTTCATTCTTCCATATAGAAATAGATTGAATCATTTCACTTTCATCGCTTTCAAAATCAACTTTATATTCACCTGCCATGTAGTTAAGGATTATATTGTTATCAGCACGAAGTTCACTGTAATGAGAAGTATATGTATTATTGGGATCTCCTAATATTTCTTCTACCTGTTCAAGAGGCATGCCAATATGAACTCCATATACTGTTTCATCACCCGTATAATATATTCCTGTAACCTCTCCATCAGTAATACTATCATCTAAAATATACCCATCCGTGAAAAAATAAACGTCATCATAGGATAATAACAGGCCTCCCATAAAATTTTCTTTATAATCAGGTTCACCCCATTGCTCCATAATTTTATTGCTGTTAGTTCCAATCCCAAATTCAACCCCTTCCATTTTTCCAGAGTATAGTAATTCTAAGGCTGGATTATTTTCTTCCTCTTCATCTTTTTCATCAGAAGAATTTATATCTTTATCATTGTAATCCTGGTCAGATGTTTGATTTTTGATACTACTATTTTCAATGGCTGTTTTATTCCCGATAAAATATATAAGAATAATTACGAAACTAACGATTAGTAATCCTGCAAGTCCTATGATAATCCATTTATTTAATTTTCTCATCAACCTTTTACCTTCTATCAATTATGATTATTTTAACGAATTTTACTTATAATTTAAATTTTTACATATATTATTTCAAGTGCAAAATGCAAATCCTATTTGATAAATAACCTTTTCTTCCAATTTATTATAACAGAGCCTTTATCAACTTGTCCATGATCTTACCAGAGGGTTCATACCCTCTCATTGCTCCTTTTTTATCGTAAAGAAAAAAGGGACCTGACTTTAATAGTCAAGTCCCCGGGCAATTCTCTCTCCAAACTCTTCATCGGCATTCATAAAATAGTTGACAACCTTCTGTTGAATCTTATCATCAACAAACATTAAATAATCTAAGATGTTATCTACTAAGCGATCCTGTTCTTTGGATGGCATTGCGCGATATCTTTCCCCCGCCTGTGAAAAATCATCACCTTTCCTTACAGAATTTCTTTCAATATTTCCTTCCACCTCAACAACGGAAGACTGGATTCCCTTATTTTGTAACGCTGCTATATTGACGGGATATTTTGTTTTATTGATTGGAATCTGGTCAAAACCTGCCCCCAGTCTATGTCTTTGCGCATCCAGCGAAGCAAAAATACTTCCTTGGAGCAAGCGATCAAATGAAAACTCAATCCCGGGGACAATGTTAGCCGGGGAGAAAACCGCCTTTTCCACCTCTTCAAAATAGTCTTCCGTAGCTTTATTCAAAGTTAGCTTTCCAACCTTCATAAGAGGAACTTTCTTTTCAGGCCACCGCTTTGTAGCATCCAAAATATCGAAATCATATTGATTTTGTTTCTCATATGGAATGAGCTGTACACTTAGTTCATACTCAGTTAACTCGCTTCTTTCCAATGAATCACAAAGATCTCTGGAAGCTGCATCGGGATCAAACCCTGCAAGAAACTCTGCTTCCTGTCTTGTAATATACTTCGTACCCTGTAATGGCTTCCAATGATAACGGACAAATTGTCGATTGCCACTTGCAGAGACCCAAACATAAGTATTAACGCCATACCCTTCCATATGACGATAACTTTTTACTGTTCCTCTGTCAGAAAATAGCCATGTTGCCATGTGTGTTGCTTCCGGGGTCTCCGCCATATATTTCCAAAATCGTGCAGGCTCATTTAGATTATTACTTGGGGAAGGCTTTAAAGCATGCATAAGCTCAGGAAAGTGAATGGCATCACGAATAAAAAATACAGGCAGACTGGTACAGATCAGATCGTAATTTCCCTCCGTTGTGTAAAACTTGGTTGCAAATCCCCTTACATCACGCAGGGTATCCGCTGATCCTTTTGACCCAGTCATCGTTGAAAATCTTACAAATACAGGTGTTTTTCTTTCAGGATTCTGCAAAAATGCTGCGGTTGTCAAATCACTCATTGGCATATATACCCTGAAATATCCATGCGCCCCTGTGCCTTTTGCAAAGGCTACTCTTTCTGGTATCCTTTCCCGTACAAATTGAGATAATTTCCCAATGAGCTGGATGTCCTGCAGCAGAACGGGACCGTTCTTTCCTACCGTTAATGAGCTTTCCTCCTTATTCATCATGTAAACCTCCTAGTTTTAATACTACAGTATATGAAGCCAGGAGTGAATAAGTCAAAGGTATGAATTCTTTCCAGCAAAAGAATTCATACTGTTACCGATTAACATGGAAACATACAGCAACAAGAGGATTTAAACTAGGAAAAACCCAATTTAAATCCCCTTCTCTATGAGTAATTCTTTTCTATGATTAGGACTATGAACGCGGACAAAGCCTACTTTTGGTTTTTCATACCCATCATAATCATTTCTCCTAAATTACTTATTTTAGAATTGCTTTAATTTCATCAACCTTGGCGACCTTTCCAACAATTTTGACATTCTCGTCAATCACTAATGCCGGTGTTCTCATAACGCCATATTTTGCAATGTCTGCAAAGTCTTCCACTTTCTCAACAGATGCTTCGATTCCAAGTGCCTTTACAGCATCTTTCGCATTCTGTTCCAGCTTCTTGCAATTTGCACAACCCGTTCCTAAAATTTTAATAATCATTTACACTCTCCTTTATTATTACAATTATTTGGGACTTCATGATTGATCTCAATATGATCAATAAATCCCTTTAATTGATCATACGCCTCTTTATTGATTGTATATTTCATCCAAATTCCGTCACGCTTTCCTTTTACCAAACCACAATCACACAGTATTTTCATATGGTAAGAAAGTGTCGGTTGAGTCATATCAAAATCTTCCAGGACTTTACAAGCACAAAGTTCACCATTTGCAAGCATATCAAAAATCTTTACCCTGGATTCCTCACCCAATGCCTTCATCATCAAAGCCATTTCCTTGTATCTAACATCCAACGTGTCCACACCTCCTGTTATTCTGTAATTAATAACCTTATTATATCATGCAGCGTAGCTCTGAAACATGATTCAATAGTGAAATTATTATATCATGTAGCATAGTTCTGTAAACATGATTCAATGATTTCTACCTTGCGACAACGGCTGCGCCTCCGACTCTCTGCACTCATTGCTGTCCGTTTTGCCTAACCAAGCAACGGCTGCGCCTCCGACTCGCTTCGCTCGCTGCTGTCCGTTTTGCCAATCCAAGCAAGCTTGGGGCAAAAAGGCAACGTCGCATTCAATGGTGAAATCATTATATCATAAATTAATACACAATTTATGACATAATAAGGAATCCGAATGCGTTAAAGAAATAACCAATCATTATAATTCCAGCAGATACGATCAAAACAAAGACTCCCAGCAATTTTGGTTTCACTGCTTTCCGTAGCATGATCACAGAAGGAAGTGATAATGCCGTAACGGCCATCATAAAGGACAAAATCGTACCAAGACCCACTCCTTTTGCAAAAAGTGCTTCTGCAATAGGAATCGTTCCAAAGATATCCGCATACATCGGAATGCCTACTACAGCTGCAATTAAGACAGAAAACGGATTATCTTTTCCAAGAATCGCTTGAATTACTTCAGTGGGAATCCAATTGTGGATCAAAGCACCGATTCCAACCCCAATTAAAACATACAGATACACCTTTTTCACCGTATTCTGCATTTGTTCCTTCGCATACGCCAACCGGTCTTTTCTCGTCAAATCAGGCAGTTCGATATCCACACTTCCTGCCATTTTAATATATTGCTCAATCTGCTCTTCCATCTTCAGTCGTTCGATGAAAGAACCTCCAAGAATAGCCAAAATAAGCCCTACAACCACATAAGCAAGTGATATTTTTAATCCGAAGATACTCATCAGCAAAACGAAAGCGCCAAGATCCACCAGTGGAGATGATATTAGAAAGGAAAACGTAACACCAAGGGGTAGACCAGCATTCGTAAATCCGATAAATAGAGGAATAGAAGAGCAGCTGCAAAACGGGGTAACCGTGCCCAGAAGCGCTCCCATCGAATTTGCCGTGATGCCCTTATATTTTCCCAATATCTGCTTGGTTCTTTCCGGAGGAAAATAACTTTGAATATAGGAAATTATAAAGATCAAAACAGAAAGAAGAATCAGTATTTTAATCGTATCGTATAGAAAAAACTGAATACTACCTCCCATTCGGCTATTGATATCAAAACCTGACGAAGTAAGTCCATTACCAATTAATTCATTGAGCCATCTCATGCTAAGTATTTGATACTGAAAAAAGTCCCATATTATTTTTAATATTTCCACGAATACCACCCTATTCCTTATTTTTTGATTATAATACAAACGTCACATAGACAAATACAAATCTAATAGATATTTATCTATGTGTTTATTATATTCAATACATAGATAAATGTCAATATATTATCTATAAAAAAACTCACAATTAAGTTCTGAATTTTCTTTAAAGGTTCGAGATCCCTCTATTCGCCTTTTTCCTTGACTTGACCTATGTAAGGGTGAATTACAAATGGAACTACATATGCTTGCTCGTTGACTACATAAATTGGTTCAATAACTTTCGTATCCACAGTTCCTTAGGCTACCTTAGCCCGAAGGAATTTAAGGCATCGAAACTATAATTTTTTGTACGAAAAAGTGTTGCCATACCAGTATTTGTGAAATTTTTTTTAAAAACTTCTTAAGCTATTCTGTGCCAGTTCATCTTATACAAAAAAAATAACGTGTAATATAAAATCACACGTTACTCTAATACTTTTTTAAAAGAATAGGCATAAGGGTTTATTTCTTTCCGGTGCTTCCAAATCCCCCCCGGTCTTTTGATGTCAACTCATCCATCTCTTCAAATTTAATCGTGGGCTGATTTTTCTCAATTCGAAACTGGCAGATTCTGTCACCCTCTTCAATCACAGTATCCCTGACTGCATAAACCGGCATATGCCACCAATCGTTTGGTCCGCAGTATTTATTATCCACGATTCCGCAATGGTTCGTCTGTATGATGCCAAAGTTTTTAAAAGTACTGCTTCTCGGTACGATATGTGCTTCATATTCCTCCGGCAGCTGCATAGCCACACCTAAATGAATCATCCGGTATTCGCCTGCTTTCAATTCCACTCTTTCCGCCGATCTCAAATCAATCCAGTCCGACTTACCATCAATATATTCTAACCGTTTCATATCCTTGTTGAGATACTTTATCTTAATGTGTTCCATGTATGTTCCTTTGCTGTAAAAAAAGTGGCTGACGCCACGCTTGTGCGACGCGGAATTTATCACTGCGTCGTACTTTTTTGTTGCGTCATGGTTTTTTATCCTTTAAAATTTACTTGGTGATGTTTTGTGAGTTCGAAGTTTACCATCAAGCAAATATTTCAAGATCACTGGCCCGCATTCCTCTCTTCCAATCCAAGCATTCGTCCTATCGTCAAGGATGAAGTTGAAAAAATGCTTAATTGCGGTGATTTGAAAAAGGGCTATGGTCTCTACTACTGTCATCACTGCAATCGATTCCATTATGTGCCTTTTCGCTGCAAATCCCGCTTCTGCAATACCTGCGGCACCGCCTATCAGGCAGATCGTGCCGATTCCATATCTGCAAAGCTGATTAACTGCCGCCACAGGCATATTGTTTTTACGATCCCTCAAGAGCTTCGTGAGCTTTTTAGAAAAAACCGCGCCCTTTTGGATCTTCTTTTTAAGGCTGCTGCTCAAACGATTACCAACTGGTTTTACAATCAGAATCATAAGGAATCCTTTACTCCCGGTATAGTCTGTTCCCTTCATACCTTCGGTCGCGATCTCAAGTGGAATCCACATATCCATATGATTGTATCCGAAGGTGCCTGCGGCCTGCTTACTCCTTGGAAAGCATTCAACTTTTTCCCTTATGTGATGCTGCGGAAAAAATGGCAGACTACCTTGCTTTATCACCTTGAGCGACACTTCGGTAATGATTCGTTCAAATTCCTGAAAAACAAAATGTA
Source organism: Anaerovoracaceae bacterium (assembly GCA_963665645.2). Lineage (GTDB taxonomy): Bacteria > Bacillota > Clostridia > Peptostreptococcales > Anaerovoracaceae > Anoxybacterium. Next base: position 383,323 of record CAXXQN010000011.1, read on the forward strand.
TTCCAACAACAAGGACGGTTTCTATGTCCACGCTCCCAAATCTGATTTTAACTCTCCCAAAACCGTCGCTAATTACATCACCAGATATATCGGAAGGCCTGCCTTGGCTCAATCACGTATTACGAATTACGATGGGCAAAACATCTCTTTTTGGTACAACCGCCATGAAGATGAACAACGTCAGGACGAAACCATCCCTGCTTTTGAATTCATCGAAAGGCTTATCATTCACATTCATGAAAAGTATTTCAACACGTTGCGCTATTACGGTCTCTATGCGAAAAAGCATAAGTTTGCCGATAGGCTTGTTTTCCTTCTTTCAAGACATTCTGCGAAAGCCCGCCTCTTGTGCAGAAATTGGGCTTTCCGAATCGAACTATCCTTTGGCTATGATCCCACTAGATGCTCTTGTGGAAACTATATGGAATTTCTCGGCGTTTTCCGGCCTGGTAATGTTGCCTTTATGCCCCCTTGATGTGTATAATGGTGCCATTGGAGGTACTGCAAAATGACTAAGCATATTTATATGAAAAAATCTGAATACAATCGAATCACCGCCGAGAAACTACGCACTAAATATATGAAGAATCCGCCTGAAGGATATACAAAATCAGAAATCAAATCGATGTCGGATGATTCCATCCTTGACATGGACTATTTTCTTCACGAAGAGTCCTACGACTTTTACGATGATGATTTCCCCGCTGAAGAGCCTGATGAAATCATCCATCTTATCGATGATTTACCTAAAGATCCTGTGGATGAGGATATTCCTTGGTAATCAGGTTCTGTTTTCTTATGCGCTTCTTTCCCTTGAGGCCTTTTGGGGCCTCTATTTTTATTCCTGGTTTTGAACGATATTTCCTACTGAATAAAAAAAGTGGCTGACGCCACGCTTGTGCGACGCGGAATTTATCACTACGTCGTACTTTTTTGTTGCGTCATGGTTTTTTATCCTTTAAAATTTACTTGGTGATGTTTTGTGAGTTCGAAGTTTACCATCAAGCAAATATTTCAAGATCACTGGCCCGCATTCCTCTCTTCCAATCCAAGCATTCGTCCTATCGTCAAGGATGAAGTTGAAAAAATGCTTAATTGCGGTGATTTGAAAAAGGGCTATGGTCTCTACTACTGTCATCACTGCAATCGATTCCATTATGTGCCTTTTCGCTGCAAATCCCGCTTCTGCAATACCTGCGGCACCGCCTATCAGGCAGATCGTGCCGATTCCATATCTGCAAAGCTGATTAACTGCCGCCACAGGCATATTGTTTTTACGATCCCTCAAGAGCTTCGTGAGCTTTTTAGAAAAAACCGCGCCCTTTTGGATCTTCTTTTTAAGGCTGCTGCTCAAACGATTACCAACTGGTTTTACAATCAGAATCATAAGGAATCCTTTACTCCCGGTATAGTCTGTTCCCTTCATACCTTCGGTCGCGATCTCAAGTGGAATCCACATATCCATATGATTGTATCCGAAGGTGCCTGCGGCCTGCTTACTCCTTGGAAAGCATTCAACTTTTTCCCTTATGTGATGCTGCGGAAAAAATGGCAGACTACCTTGCTTTATCACCTTGAGCGACACTTCGGTAATGATTCGTTCAAATTCCTGAAAAACAAAATGTATTCCAACAACAAGGACGGTTTCTATGTCCACGCTCCCAAATCTGATTTTAACTCTCCCAAAACCGTCGCTAATTACATCACCAGATATATCGGAAGGCCTGCCTTGGCTCAATCACATATTACGAATTACGATGGGCAAAACATCTCTTTTTGGTACAACCGCCATGAAGATGAACAACGTCAGGACGAAACCATCCCTGCTTTTGAATTCATCGAAAGGCTTATCATTCACATTCATGAAAAGTATTTCAACACGTTGCGCTATTACGGTCTCTATGCGAAAAAGCATAAGTTTGCCGATAGGCTTGTTTTCCTTCTTTCAAGACATTCTGCGAAAGCCCGCCTCTTGTGCAGAAATTGGGCTTTCCGAATCGAACTATCCTTTGGCTATGATCCCACTAGATGCTCTTGTGGAAACTATATGGAATTTCTCGGCGTTTTCCGGCCTGGTGATGTTGCCTTTATGCCCCCTTGATGTGTATAATGGTGCCATTGGAGGTACTGCAAAATGACTAAGCATATTTATATGAAAAAATCTGAATACAATCGAATCACCGCCGAGAAACTACGCACTAAATATATGAAGAACCCGCCTGAAGGATATACAAAATCAGAAATCAAATCGATGTCGGATGATTCCATCCTTGACATGGACTATTTTCTTCACGAAGAGTCCTACGACTTTTACGATGATGATTTCCCCGCTGAAGAGCCTGATGAAATCATCCATCTTATCGATGATTTACCTAAAGATCCTGTGGATGAGGATATTCCTTGGTAATCAGGTTCTGTTTTCTTATGCGCTTCTTTCCCTTGAGGCCTTTTGGGGCCTCTATTTTTATTCCTGGTTTTGAACGATATTTCCTACTGAATAAAAAAAGTGGCTACGCCACTCCCGCTAGGGAACCCTATGGTTCCCTTCGGCGGCTGCAAGCAGCCTGAGCACCCTCCTTCATCGGCGAGGGGTACCCCCTCTGCACTCCCCATTTTATCTAATAGAAAATGATATTTCCTATTAGGTAAAAAATAATCAATCCGTAGTTTAATTTCTTTCATCTGTGCTGATTGCGATACTTTTGAATCTCTTTAAGCTTGCATGATCTTCTTTAAATCCACTTTGTTTCTGCCGATCAATACTCCGGAATAATTATGAATATCGGTAATCAGTTCAGAAACATCTCCGATATCTTCCATGGTTACCCCTTCAATATTATCCATTACTTCTTCCGGTGTATAAATTTTATTCAGGAGTAGCATGTTCTTTCCGATAGAAAACATTCTTCCGTTTACGTTCTCCAAGCTAAAGATATAACTTCCTTTCAGCTGTTGCTTTGCAGTTTCCAGTTCTTCCTGTGTAATTCCTTTATTCCTCAGTGATTCCAGTTCATCCTGTATTCCGACGACCGCATCTTTGATCTTATCATGGCTTACACCCGCATAAATGTTGAAATAACCGTTATTGCTGAAAGCACTGGACATGGAATATACAGAATAAGCCAACCCCTTTTCCTCTCTAATTTTCTGGAAAAGCCTTGAGCTCATACTTCCACCCATAATATTATTCAGTAAAACAAGAGAATAATACCTGTCATCGTCCAAAGGCAACCCTTTTAATCCCAAACAAAGATGCGATTGTTCAATATCCTTCACCTTAACCTTGTAATCCGGCTTATATTTTACCTCGCTAAAACCCTTTGGTGCTTTCTTTTCATTCAATTTCATCAACTTGCAGTTAAATAGCTCACAAACATGATCTGGATCAAAACTGCCGCTAACCGATATTACAATATGATCTCTTGTATATTCTTCTTCCATATATTTTCGAATGGATTGTTGCGTGATTCCCTGCAGTGATTCCTGAGTTCCTATAATAGATTTTGCCAAAGGATTTCCTTTAAAGATCAGTTCACCAATAATATCATGAGCATCGTCCTCCGGTGAATCTTCGATCATTTTAATTTCCTCATAGACGACCCTTTTCTCTTTTTCCATTTCCTCTTCATCAAACTTGGAATTGCTAAACATGTCGATGAGTATATCTGCCGCTTTATCTATATTGGTTGCTAAAGTTTTTAGGTAGTAACAAGTTGCTTCTTTTCCGGTAAACGCATTGATCTGCCCACCGATTTTGTCTACATCCTCCGCAATTTCCTTTGCGCTTCTGTTCTCGGTTCCTTTGAAAAGCATATGCTCAATAAAATGAGAAATACCCGAGTTTTTTGCTGTTTCATCAACAGAACCTGCTTTCACCCAGATTCCTATTGAAACAGATTTTACATAGGGTATTTCCTCCATGACAATTCGAACGCCACAATTCATTTTCTTGCTTATTATCATTATGTGTACCACTTTCTATATTTTTCTTACAATTATAACATGTTTTTTGGATTTGTGAACATGTTTCAACAGTGGAATCATTATATCTTTAATGCGACAGTCTGTAAAGAGGAACTATTTCAAGATTTCGCGCTTTAATTTCTTGGATAAGTTCCGGCAAAGCTTTTGCCGTCTCTTCTTTTGGATGCATTAAGATAATCGCACCATTTAATTGTTTTTTCAGTATTCTATCTTTGATTACGTCAGCCGTGGATCCTTGTCTCCAATCAATGGTATCCGCACTCCACAATGCCATTTGATATCCCATCTCCCTGCACAGGTCAACCGTTGTTTCATCATAATCTCCGGAAGGTGGGGCAAAAACATTCGTTTTAATTCCCAATATATCCAGTATAACCGCTTCTGTCTTTAATATTTCCTCTTTTGTTGTTTCTACAGAATTTTGTGTACATAATTTATGGCTGTAGCCATGACTTTGGATTTCATGCCCATCCTGATACATCTCCTTTAGCAATTTCGGGTGGTTTTCTGCCCATCTGCCGCTGACAAAGAAAGTAATTGCAATTTTGTTCTCTTTAAAAATTTTCAAAAGATCGAGGATAACTTCCTCACCCCAGTCTACGTTACAGCTAAAAACCACTTGATTACTATTTGGCAGTCCGTTGCGAACTACGATTCCTTCTTCATTAGCTGTCAGGCTTTCAATTCCTTTTTCATTCATTGCCGAATGGTTATGCAAAAGGATTGCACCCAATGAAACAACTTGATAGATAAACAAAACAAAAACAACAGAAAATACAACAAAAATCAGAAGTTTACTATTTTTCATAAAAACACCCCCAAACATTTTATGTTTTTTTTTATGATTTATGAATTTTAAGTAAATTTAAATCAGACAAGTAATTGCAAAGGCTTTAACGGGGCCCATGTTGAAATTTCTCCATCGTACCGGGGGGTGTGGACGAAAACAAACAAAATACCCGCGTTGACGGGTATTTTGTTTATTTTTGTTCGGTTTTGTTTTTCCTTAAATAAGTCTTTAAAGCTTTAATTAAATACCAATTTTTTAATGCTGATATACAAAAAAAAGCTAAAAAGATTAACACCAAAACGATGCTAAAAAAGTTCGGTTCAATAGTTGATGAATACATTAAAATTCTCCTTTCCCAAGGGCTACATCACTTTTCTGGAATAAAAAAAGCAAATACAGAATGCAGAAACCCATTGAAATATCAATGGGTTTCTGCAATATTCCCCCGAGACATTATATGTTTAGGGGGAATAATTTAAACCTTAAAATTATTTTTTAACCTTTGCAATATTATCTCTTATCATGATTAATTTATAGATAACAGTTGCCGCCTCCGCTCTGGTTGCTTTTCCCTGCGGGCCATAATTACCCTCCGGATATCCGCTCATAATGCCTGATAACACGATCTTATTTACTGATTCACAAGCCCAAGGGCTGATAATACTGCTATCCGTAAAGGTTGCTCCTGTGCTGGTTTCCGGGAGAACCAAATCGGTACTGTTGGCAAAGTTATGAATCATAATCGCCATTTGTTCTCTGGTTATATGATCATTCGGAGCAAAAGTGGTTTCATCGATCCCCTTTACAATACCGGTTGCAAAGCCCCAGTTGACATAACTGTAGTACCATTCGCTTTCCGGTACATCCGCAAATCCTGCGGGAGCAGTTTGCGCCGTATCCAAGCCATAAATTGTTTTTGCCAGCATAGTCAGGAATTGTGCTCTTGTGAGGGAATCATCCGGCAGATAACAATTATCACCCATGCCATTGACTACTCCGCGTGCTGCCAGTTTTCCAATATATTCTCTTGCCCAGTGTTCTGTCGTATCTGCGAAATCAATAATAGAAGCGCCAACCTGAACAGGAATGGTCTTTTGGTCACCATTGTAATCTACATAGATATTGCCTGTAACACCGGTTTCATTCGTTGCCTGAAACAGACCGTTTACATCAATGGTTCCGATAATAGGGTCACAGTTCCATGCAAAAAGGCTATCCTTGCTTGCAATAGGTGCATATCCAAATTTAGCGGTCACATTTACATCAGAAGTTTTGCCCGGGTCAATCACAAGATTCTGCACATTGGTTGTGTATGCAATATTATTCTGAATATCAATTTGCGTTGTAGTATACAGATCATCGCTTTCTGCTTCAATAACAACTGTACCAATCGAACTTCCGGCTGTAAAAAGTCCAGATTCATTAACAAAACTTCCCGTTTCGTCATCATCAAGATCGTACCCCACATCTTCCCTCAATGATACCGGTTCATATTTTCCATTGGATGCATAGGTTGTCAGCTGAATGTCCGCACCCGGCATAGCCAGAGGCTGACTTGCATAGGTATGCAAATGTTCTGCATCAGAATCGCTTCCTGCTTCATAGACAAGCAATAAACCGTTTGTTGTTTTCCTTTGCGTTCCTCCGGAAGGAGAATTCTTTTCTACAGCCTTGACATCCAAACCGCCTTCTCGTACATTCATAACAGAGGAGCCTCCTCCATCCATATTGACCACGGTAGTGCAGCCTAACGAAACCAAATGTTTTGCCGCATCTGTCAAACCCAAACCAGATGAAAAGCCTGCTTGTCTTCCATCAAGGACATATAGCATAATCGTTCCATCCGGTTTAATTCCAATAATAGTCCTTGGATTTAAATTGGTTCCATTAGAGATAAATTGTCCGTTATCATACAAAACGTAGTAGACACCTACCGCTTCTTTGCTATTGATTAAACCTGCATCATTCCAGTCGTTTACTGATAATTCTACAGTACTGCCCGGAATCAGCTGTGAAATTGGTACCGCATACGGGGAATCTCCTGCTGCGGAAAGAACCAGCTGGTTATCACCGATCGGCGTATTAAAATTTCCATTTATAACTTGTGCTACCGTTGCTGTAATAATCCCGCCAACAGTTAATTCCGCATCCGCTGCCGTATTCACATTTAATACAACTTCCACTGAAGTTTCCGATGTCTTTGTTGAAGCTGCAAATTGACGATTATAAAGGTGCAGTGCTTTCGCTCCCCCATGCGGTACATTAAAAAAGCCGATTGGTGCGCTGTATTCTGTTGGCACATATGTAAGCTGCTCCGTCACGGCAGGCGTAGTCCCTGTTGTCGCAGAGTCCGTCGTCTGAGTAATAGCAGGATCAGAGGTCTGAGTAATAGCAGGATCAGAGGTCTGTGTCGTTTCTTCTACTGGCGTGGTAACCATAGTAGGAACGTTAATCATTCCTTTTAAATAATATCCCAGATTTACTTTTTCTAAGGAAGCAACTCCATCTTCATCAAAGGAAATGACATATTCCGGTGCATATCCTGAGGTTTTGATCTTACCTTCATGAATCGTCAAGCCTTTCGGAGTGCCGCTTGCCGTATCATACAAATCCCCGTTGATTCCCGTTACAACCTTATATCCCTGACTTTCCAATGTGCTAACCATCGTATCCATGGTATAGGTTCCAGTTACTTCACCCTCAAATACATATGGTTTTAAATCCGAATTCTGTGTATCTGCATTTACAAAATACGCCCGCTCAAGCCCATTGGTGCTATGACCTGCAAGCTGTTCATAATAATAGGTATCATCATAGATTTCGGTTTTCGTTTCATAATAAACATTACCGATTCCTTCCTGATAAGTAAATCCGGTTAAAAATGTTGCTGCGAACATGGTAACTGTCAAGATAATTGCAGTAACTCTTCTGCCGTTTATTAAAGCCATTTTATCCCTTAACCCCCTCACGCTATTCTTTAAAGTCTTTTTCTATCCTGTATTATTCTATCATCAAATTCAGGCTTTTCAAGTTAAACTTCCATTACAAAAAAAACAAAACTTCTCTTGGCGAAAATTCAGACTTTATCGCACACAAAAAGTAGCTCAATGGTAAGCCACTTTTCAAGAGTTCAATCATCTATTACTATTTTTTATTTCAATTAAACTGAAACATATTACCGCCAAAGCAATCAGCATTGTAGAGTATCATTATAACATCCGGACGATATTTTTTTGCATATTCTACAATAGAATCTTGATACAGTCTCACGTCCAAAGCCCTTACTTCATGAACGCCCGTTGACAAAAAGCAGTAAATCGGCAGACCAAAAGAATCTTTTACCATTAAAATCTTGCCACTGTCAATCTTATGATTGACAAATTCCAATTCAGTGTTATCTCCGTGATAAACAGCATATCGGTTTGTATCAAGCGGTGTCCCCTCTTTTAAGTAACTATTCGTTAACACTGCTTCCTGAAAAGAACCCTCAAAGACCTTTTCCTCACCGTATTCTCTTTCATAAAGTGTATAATCTGTATCAAACTTTGGTGTGATCAGGGTAAAATCATCAACACCTCCAAAGGATTCCCCAACTCTTCTACCCATAGAACCAATATAGTAATCCTTGTATGTCTTTCTGCTGAAGTTGTCAATATTTATGTATTTTTCGCCGATGTTAAAACCGTAATCTTCGTTTAATCGATCAACAATACGGCCATAACTCTTGAATGCACTATCAATTGTCCAATGGTGATCCGTATTAAAGAATAATTCATTTTGTGTCATTCCCTGTGCCCAGAAGCCTTCCCGAAGATCAAGATACGCAATCTCTTTCGCATCCAATCCTTCCAAGAACCGATCCACGTTGTCATTCGCATAATCCTTTATATTATCTGGAAGCTGCTGTTCGTCCGCAGGCAATTTAAAAGGAGCCTGCACATATAGCAAAGGGATATTCAGTTCGTCCAATTGATCTTTCAAGATATACATACGTTCTAGCTCATCGGAGACATCCTGTTTTGCTACGGTAAATGTTATTTGGTTGTACTTTGTCTTATACAGATGACCATAGCCCGCGTCAGAAATAATTTTTTTCCCTATGGTTTTCTGAATCCAGCCGTAGAGATTTACATAGTCTTCTCTATTGTGAAGTTCGTTGTTAACCGCACGTTCCAGGCTATTGGTTGCACCGATCACTCTATCGAAAACAGGAGTTCCTGGCAAAACCGTATTTCTGTAGTCCGCTATGAATTCCGATGCCAAGCCCCGGGCAGAAAATATAAGCCCGGACATCATTCCAAAAATAATGGCAAGAAATAGAATCGCCGCTAATTTTTTAGCTTTACATTTTTTAAATAAATTGCTTCGTTTCATATTGTTCCTTTTCTGTCTAAACATTTTCCTTTGTATTATTAAAAATTAAAGTATATAAACGGATTATAAGAACCCTTGACCAGATAAGCCATTGCAAGGAAAAAGACAATCAGCAAAGTCGAGGGATAAATGACCGCCGTAATACCGGAAAGAATCGGATTTCCATTTCTAGTTTTGTTCTTATACCATTTGGATAATGCTTTTGATACGGGCATAGAAAAAAGAATTCCAACTACCAAAAATACAATATAATCCGTAAAAAGTCCCGTCGTGTAAGTATCAATGATCCCAGCACTGCCGAAAAACAGCATTGTCTTTATGTAAATCAAAGCTTGACTAATTGTTGGTGAGCGAAACAGAACCCAACCAAGAATCACAAGCAAAAGGGTATATCCCCTTTTGACAATTGTTACACCGATCTTTCCATTTCCCAGTTTTTCAAAGTTCGTTACCTTTTCCAGTGCGATCGATACAAAATACAAAAGACCCCAGCTTATGAAAGTCCAGCTAGCTCCATGCCACAATCCGGTAAGTGCCCAAACAACAAACAAATTAAAAATCACATGCCATTTGGAATTTACCCGGCTGCCACCCAGAGGAATATATACGTAATCCCGGAACCATGTTCCCAGAGAGATATGCCATCTTCTCCAAAATTCGGAAGTAGATTTTGATATGTATGGGTAATTGAAATTTTCCGGAAAATGAAATCCAAACATTTTTCCAAGACCGATGGCCATATCTGAGTAACCCGAAAAGTCAAAATAAATTTGAAGGGTATAAGCAATTGCCCCTAGCCAGGCTAATGATACGGAAAGTCCATCACTTGCTGTAGAAAAAGCAGCATCCGCAACTAACGCAAAATTATTGGCCAGAAGTATTTTCTTTCCAAATCCCATGAGAAATCTGCAAGCCCCTTGAGAAAAGTCCTCAAAGTTTTCTTTTCTGCCCATAATTTGTGGTGCAATCACTTCATATCTTAAAATCGGGCCGGCTACAAGCTGTGGGAAAAAAACAATATATAACCCAACATGGAAAAGATTTCGCTGCACCTTTGCCTTTCCTCTATAAATATCAATCACATAAGAAATTGCATGGAATGTAAAAAATGATATTCCAATAGGAAGCATGATATTAACAACTTGAAAATCTGTTCCAAAAATATTGTTGATATTGTCCATTGTGAACATCAAGTATTTAAAAACAAAAATGATACTCAAATTAAAGATAAGCATAACCGTTATGATAAATTTTGACTGGCTTTTCTTTTCCAAATATTTGTCAACAGCGAGGCCAAAAAACCAGTTTGCTACAATGGATAACATTAACAGAAAAACAAATTTAGGTTCTCCCCATGCATAAAATCCAAGGCTTGCAATCAACAAAAACACATTCTGCGCCTTACGATGTTTCCTTAAAACTGTATAATAGAAAAGCAATACTGTAGGAAGAAAGCAAGCAATAAAAATCAACGATGTAAAAAGCATGATAGTCTCCTTATGTAAATTAAATCATGAGCGTCGAAAGATGCTCAAAATAATCATAATCCGTCGAGAATTATATCATATATCAATATATTATGAAACCTCTATTTCAAAGTAATACGCCTATTTTATTCAATAGGAAACAATAGTTCCTGTTCAATAAAATAGCGTATTTAATCTCTTGCGAAATTTAAATACGCCTTAAAAATCAATTTTATAGGAGACAACATTTAAGAGTTACATCGTGCTATTCAAGCAGTTCTTTTCTGGAAAGATTGATTCTGCTTTGACTATCGATTTCTGTTACTTTTACTTTCACGATATCCCCAACATTCATGACATCTTCCACCTTTTCCACTCTTTCCTTCGCCATCTTAGAAATGTGCAATAAGCCTTCTTTCCCCGGTAGAATTTCGATAAATGCACCGAAATTCATGAGTCTGGTTACTTTTCCCTCATAGATTTCACCGACTTCGACTTCCTTGATCAGAAGTTCAATTGCATTGACACCGCGATTCGCAGATTCCATATCCGGAGCAGCAATATAAATCAAACCTTCATCATTGATGTCGATCTTAACACCTGTCTCAGCGATGATCTTGTTAATTGTCTTACCACCCGGCCCGATAACGGTTCTAATTTTATCCGGATCAATCTGCAGGGAAATGATTCTCGGAGCATAAGGTGACATTTCTTTTCTTGGCTCGGAGATTTCTTCCATCATTTTGTCCATGATGAACATTCTTCCTTCATGAGCCTGTTTCAACGCATTGTCAAGAATTTTTCTGGAAAGGCCATGAACTTTGATATCCATCTGGATCGCGGTCACACCCTTTGCAGTACCTGCCACTTTAAAGTCCATATCTCCCAGGAAGTCTTCCATTCCCTGAATATCTGAAAGAATTGCAATCTTACTGGAACCATCTTCTTCCACTCTCTCGATCAACCCCATCGCAATACCTGCAACCGGAGCTTTAATCGGAACACCAGCATCCATCAGAGATAGCGTACTTCCGCATACAGAGGCCTGTGACGTACTTCCATTGGAGGATAATACTTCAGATACCACTCTGATCGCATAAGGGAAGTCTTCTACGCTTGGAAGAACCGGCAACAATGCTCTTTCTGCCAGCGCTCCATGACCGATTTCACGTCTGCCCGGACTTCTCATGGGTCTTGCCTCACCTACGCTATAAGGAGGGAAGTTATAGTGATGCATGTATCTTTTTTCCACTTCTTCCCCAATGCCGTCAATCGTCTGTGCTTCGCCCATCGGTCCCACTGTTGTAACAGATAATACTTGCGTCTGACCTCTTGTAAACAGGCCTGTCCCATGTGTTCTTGGAAGAATACCTGTTTCACACCAAATCGGTCTGATTTCCGCTGATTTTCTATTATCAGGTCTAATGCCGTCATCAAGAATAAGACTTCTGACCTGCTCTTTTGTAATAGAATATAACACTGCGGAAATATCCTTTTTATTATCAGGATAAATTTCTGCAAAATGCTCTTTCGTTTCCTTTTCTACAGCATCCATATTATCAAGACGTTCCTGCTTGTCATAGGTCTGGATGGCTGCTCTCATTTTTTCAGAAGCATATTCTTTTACTGCTGTTTCGATCTCTTCCGCCACCTTATACAGAGTAATCTCTCTCTTCGGTTTACCGACTTCAGCGACTACCTCTTCAATAAACTCTATGATCTTTTTGATTTCTTCGTGAGCAAACATGATCGCTTCAAGAACTACATCTTCCGGCACTTCATTTGCGCCGGCTTCCACCATCATGATGGCCTCCTTGGTGCCGGATACAACCAAATGAAGATCACTGCGTTCTCTATCTGCAAGGATCGGATTTACGACAAAACGCCCCTCTACCATACCAATCAGAACAGATGCTGTCGGTCCATCAAATGGAATATCAGAAATGGATAATGCAACCGAAGAACCGATCATACCGACGATTTCCGGGGAACAGTCAGGATCAACGCACATTACTGTGGCAACAACCTGTACATCATTGTAAAAGCCCTTTGGGAAAAGCGGTCTGATTGGTCTGTCGATCAATCTTGAATTCAGGATTGCCTTCTCCGAAGGTCTTCCTTCTCTTTTTATAAAGCCGCCGGGAATTTTCCCTGCAGCGTACATTCTTTCCTCATAGTCTACACTAAGAGGGAAAAAATCGATGTCGGCTCTTGGTTCTGCTGAAGCCGTAGCCGTAACATTTACTACCGTATCTCCATACTTCATCATTACCGCACCGCCTGCCAGTTGGCATACTTTGCCGATTTCGAGCTGCAGTAATCTTCCGCCTACTGCGGTTCTAAATGTTCTGTAATCTTCAAATTTCATTAACAACTTCCTCCTGTTAATTTTCACCATGATACGCGTGCTCTTCGCACATAGCAATCCGTTAAATACGAATTCCCATTAAATCAATAAAAGCGGGGAATTACCCCGCTTTTGATTTTCAGAATTATTTTCTTAATCCTAAACGAGCAATCAGACCTCTGTATCTTTCAAGATCCTTGTTCTTCAGGTAATTAAGAAGGTTTCTTCTCTGTCCAACCATCTTCAAGAGTCCTCTTCTTGAGTGGTGATCCTTTTTATGAATTTTCAGATGTTCATTTAAATCATTAATTCTGTAAGTAAGAATCGCAACTTGAACTTCAGGGGAACCCGTGTCTCCCTCTTTTGTTTTGTACTCGCTAATAATTTCTGCTTTTTTTGTTTGGTCTATCATTTTCTCTCCTTTTCTTTCTTTCACCTCTAGCCGTGTATCTACGTCGGAGCGTCGCAGGACTCAGCTGAAGGTTAGTAATATATTGACAATATATACTAACATATCTGCTTTTTCTTGTAAAGCATTTTAGCAGTAGAACTTCAACAAATCAAAGGGCAAACTATTATAAAGATATTGTGCTCAGGAATTCAATCCCTTATTCATTATCTACGTATTTGATGAAGCGTATCAAAAAAATCCGGATAGGAAATATTGATGCATTGATGGTTTTTTATCCGGCTTGTTCCTTCTGACGCCAGTGCGAGTACAGCCATGGACATGGCGATTCTATGGTCGTGATAGGTTTCGAATTCTGCACCATGTACGGTATTTCCCCCTTCAATCACCAGTCCGTCTTCGGTTGCACAAACATCAACACCGGCTTTTTTCAATTCTGCTTCCATGGCATCAATCCGATTGGATTCTTTCACCTTTAATTCTTCCGCATCCTTGATCACAGTTCTGCCCTCAGCAAAAGCCGCAGCAACCGAAATAACCGGAAGCTCATCAATCAGCCTTGGAATAAGATCCCCTCCGACTTCTACACCATGGAGCGCCGAAGATTTCACAACAAGATCACCGGCCGGTTCAATTCCTTCTCTGGTTTCTTCGATATGAATAGATGCCCCCATCGCTTTCAGTACGTCCAGAAGACCGGTTCTCGTTTCATTCAAACCAACATTTTGAATTCTTATTTCAGAATTTGGCACAATCAAAGCGGCAACGATAAAAAACGCGGCGGAAGAAATATCGCCGGGTACCATGAGCTCATGACCATACAGCTCTTCAGCAGGATTGACGGTGATTCGATTCATTTCCGTGGAAATATTACCTCCAAAACCATTGATCATAAGCTCTGTATGATTTCTAGAGGATTTTGGTTCTATAATCATGGTTTTCCCCTGTGCATAAAGCCCGGCAAGAATCAATGCGGATTTTAATTGAGCACTGGCAACCGGCATTTCATATTTAATCCCATGTAGCTCAGTGCCCTCAATAGAGATTGGAGTATAGCCGCCATTCGTCCCAGTAACCCTTGCTCCCATCTCCTTCAGGGGATTTATGACACGGTTCATCGGTCTTTTTCGAATAGAAGCATCTCCATCAAGAATACAGGAAAATTTCTGGGGTGTCAAAAGACCACAGAGCAATCTTGTCGTGGTCCCTGAATTTCCAGTATAGAGGAGGTCTTCCGGTGCTTTCAGGCCATAAAGCCCACCTCCGGTAACCGTAACCTGATTTCCTTCTATTTCAACAGGGATTCCCATTTTGCGAAAACAGTCAATGGTAGATAAGCAATCTTCTCCCATAAGGAAATTTCGGATGCTGGTTTTCCCCTTTGAAATAGAGCCGATCATTACTGCTCTATGCGATATTGATTTATCCGGCGCAACGGTGATTGTCCCTTGCAGCCCCTTTGAAGCGCTAAGTTCCATATTCTACTCCTGTTACAATTTTCTTTAAATTATTATGCTCTTTCAGTTTTTATTTTTTGACTATTTATTGTTAAGATTTCATGTTATTTACTTTGATAACTTCCAATTACTTTGACAAAAGGCATTTCTTCCTTTAGTTGATAAAACAATGCCCTGATTCTTTCATCCTTTAAGTTACCGGTAAAGTCCACATAAAAAAGATATTCCCATGGGTTTTTTCCATCAGGTCTGGAATGAATTTCAGTCAAATTCACACCATAATCTCCGAAAATTCCAAGCACTGCGGCCAAACTGCCGCTTCGATGCGAACAGGCAAACACAATGGCAATTCGGTCATGATCTTTCTCTACAATCAATTTTTTTGAAACAGCAACAAACTTTGTGGCGTTTTCCTTGTTATGATTAATCCCCTCAAGGAGAACGGTCAATTCATAACACTCCGCTGCTTCTTTGGAGCAAATGGCTCCTACGTTCTTGTTTTTCCACTCCGCAACCTCTTTCGCAGCAACCGCCGTATTTCGGCTGATCTTTGTAACAATATCATACTGCTTTAAAAACTCCGAGCTCTGAGCAATCGCCTGAGGGTGAGAATATACTTCTTTAATATCCCCTAATTTGGTTCCTTTCACAGCTGCGAGGCAATGATTCACCTTTTCAATATCACTGTAATTGATATAAAGATCATACTTTAAGAGCAAATCATACACCTCATAGACTCCACCCGCAGTGGTATTTTCTAAAGGTACGACTCCTGCCTGTGCCTTCCCGCTGTTGATGCTAAGGAAAACATCTTCAAAGGTTTCAACCGGACAAGTATCAATATTGGGGAACATACTACTGGCAGCCATTTCCGAATAGGAACAAGGCAGCCCCTGGTAACAAACCCTGCCGACTACCGGTTTCTCTTCTTGGTAATCCAATTGAAAGGTAGCTCCTAGTTCCAGCATCTTTCGATATTGATGTGTTCTGCTTACTTCCATCAGCTTTTTGATAAAGGATGCATAGGAAAGCTTTAAATCTCCTTCAATATCTTTTGTCAGCTGCTCAATGACTTCTGTTTCTCGCTCCGGCTTTAATATCTTGTCCCCGGTTTCCAGTTTGCTCTCAGCAATGGCTTCCGCCAAATTCATTCTCTGTAAAAATAGCTCTTTTATCTTTAAATCGGTCTCGTCGATTTTCGTTCTCAAATTACTTAGCGTCATACCCAAATGCCTCCAAATAAAGATCCATCATCGCAATAGCAATCGCAGCCTCAATGACCACCGGTGCCCGCAGCGCAATGCATGGGTCGTGTCTTCCCTGAATCTCCAATCGATCCTCTTCCCCGGTTTTTACATTTAACGTAAGCTGTTCCTTGCTAATGGACGGGGTTGGTTTTATTGCCGTCCTTACAACGATTGGCATTCCCGTTGTAATACCACCTGAAATTCCCCCGTTGTAATTCGTTCTTGTCGCAATGCTGTTGCCGTTTTTTACATAGCAGTCATTCACTTCAGAACCTCGCTTCTCCGAAATTGTAAAGCCTAATCCGAACTCAACGCCCTTCACTGCCGGTACGCTATAGAGAATAGATGCGATTCGGCTCTCCACAGTTTGAAACATTGGGCTGCCAATCCCAGATTCTGATCCAACCACAGCACATTCAATGATACCACCTACCGAATCCAGGTCTTTTCTGGCAAGTTCTACTGCTTCCTTCATTTTCTCTTCCACGTCTCGGTTTAATACAGGAAACGGATCCTCCTGTAATCCGGATAACAGCTCACTGCTGACCGACACCAGATCAAAGGACTGGTCTTGAATCTCACCAACACGGTAAATATGAGATCCGATTACTATGTTATGATTCTTTCTCAAAAATTCCTTGCATAATGCACCAGCAAATACCAGCGGAGCAGTCAACCTTCCCGAAAAGTGCCCTCCGCCCCGAATATCATTCTGTCCGCGATAACGCAGCTGTCCGGTATAATCGCTGTGACTGGGGCGAGGAACTGTTCTCAGGCTTTCATAATCCTTGCTGCGAGTGTCTGTATTTTGGATCATAATGCAGATGGGAGCTCCTGTTGTCGTATTGTTGAGCATCCCGGAAAGAGTGACCGGCTGATCCTTTTCCTTTCGGCTCGTAGTCAAGCGGCTCTGACCCGGTGCTCTTCGGGTAAGTTCCTTATCGACAAACTCCATATCACAGGAAAGCCCGGCTGGAAATCCATCCATCACAACGCCGATACCGTTTCCGTGTGATTCTCCGAATATTGATAATTTTAAATAATTTCCCCAAGTGCTTCCCATCTTAATCACCCAACACTTTCATCATCTGTTTCAACTCTACCATCGGTATTTTTTTCATCTGTGATTTTCCGAAATCTTCTATAAAAACAAAGCAAATGCTTTCTCCTTGCTTCTTTTTGTCGGCAAGCAGGGCTTCATATACCTCTTCCATAGAATAGGATATCTCTGTCGGCAATGCAAAAGCTTGAAGAATCGCAATCAGCCTTTCAAAACTGCCTCTCTTGGTAATCCCGATATGCTCCCCCAATTTAACCGCAGCTATCATGCCGATGGAAACAGCTTCTCCATGGGACAGCTCGGTAAAATTTCCGAGTTTCTCCACACCATGACCGATGGTATGCCCAAAATTCAGGATTCTGCGAAGATCCTCCTCCGTTTCATCCTCTTCTACTACTTTTATTTTAATGCTTACGCATCGTTTAATCAGTTCTTCGATTTGATTTTTATCATCAATCTTTCCCGCCATTACAATAATTTCCGAATCCCAGATGCAGCCGTATTTAATCACTTCCGCCATTCCCGATGTAAAAACCTTTTCCGGCAGAGTATTCAATACCTCCGGATCAATGAGAACCACATCCGGCTGCCGGAAAGCGCCCACCAAATTTTTTCCATGGGGTAAATCGACTCCTGTTTTTCCTCCCACGGAAGAGTCCACCTGTGCAAGCAGAGTGGTTGGTATCTGCACCAAATGCCGGACACCTCTTAAAAAAGTCGCAGCCGCAAAACCTGCGATATCACCAGTTACACCACCGCCCAAAGCGACAATCATATCATTTCTTCCAAACTGATGGTTGCTTAGAACATCATATATTTTCGAAACCGTATCCAAATTCTTGTTTTCTTCTCCAGCAGGAATCACATGATGAAAAACCGGTATCTCAAGACAGCTCAGAGATTGCTCTACACGGGCAAGATACAAATCAGCCACATTGGTATCCGTGATGATACATATCTGAGAAAGTGCTTTATCGTTCAAAGAATCCGCTAAGCAAAGAGTACCCACATTTTGCAGAATCCCTTTCCCGATCAAAATTTTAGAAATATTTTGTTTTCCTTTTAATGTTAATTCTTTCATCTGAACCTCTGTCAATAACTCTTTTAATTAAGATAATATAAGCGACCTTTATAATTCTCTATCTACCACCACTGCAAGCGCTTTCAGCTTTTTCATGGTACTTTCAAACATTTCATAGGTTAAGCTCTGTGCTCCGTCACTCAATGCATTTTGAGGATCATTATGAACTTCAATCATCAGCCCATCCGCTCCTGCAGCGATTGCCGCCATAGATAGGGATTCCACCATCCATGCCATTCCTGATGCATGAGATGGGTCAATGATGACCGGTAAATGGCTCAATTTTTTCAGAGCCGGTACTGCGCTGATATCCAGCGTATTTCTTGTAAAGGTCTCATTCGTTCGGATCCCTCTCTCACATAATATCACATTTTCATTTCCACCGCTTAAAATATATTCCGCCGACATGAGGAATTCTTCCAGTGTATTAGAGAAGCCTCTTTTCAGCAGTACCGGAATTCTCGCCTTCCCTAGTTCAATCAGTAATTCAAAGTTCTGCATGTTTCTTGCCCCTACCTGGAAGCAGTCCACCTTACCAATAAATTTTTCCACATGCATCGGATTTGTAATCTCAGTAACGATCGGTAGTCCGGTTTCCGCTTTTGCAACGTTCAGAAGCTCCAAACCTTCAGCCTTTAAACCTTGAAATGAGTATGGGGAAGATCTGGGTTTCCATGCCCCGCCGCGTATAATTGTCGCTCCTGCTTCGTTGATATGTTTTGCAATATCAGCAATCTGCTCTTCACCTTCTACAGAGCATGGTCCGGCCATGACAACCAGTTTTTTGCCGCCCACCATCACTCCTCCAACATTTACAATGGTATCTTCCGGGTGCATTTTTCGATTGGCACGTTTATATGGCTCTTGTACCTTGATGATTTTATCTGCATGCTCACTTAAATACGTCGAATTCCGATCGATAGAGGTCGTATCCCCTACAACGCCCAAAATTGTCGTTTCTGCACCAACGATAGGACAAACCTCAACATTATAACGACTGAGCCAACCGGATATTTTATTGATATCCTCTCTCGTTGTTCCATTTTTTAATACAATAATCATTTTTCATTCTCCTTTTCTGTTATAAAATCTAGTACAATTCAGAAAAAGCGTTTTAATAAAACAAAAACCCTTCGCCCCCTTATGTAGGGACGAAAGGTAATGATTCATATCTTCCGCGATACCACCCAAATTCAGCACTGGATAAGCACTGCACTCTTTTTCAAATACAAAGCGTGATCCGCTTAATATTCTATCCCTGTAACGTGGGAAAACGCCTCAGCCTACTTGAAACCGTTCAGCCAGGAGCTCAAGAGGGAACTTCAAAATAATTTCTCTAATATCCACTTCCAGTCAATGATGGATAATCCCTGATAGGTTCCTTATTTCTACTTTCCTCTATCATCGCTTTTCCGATATTGTTTAATTATATATATGCTACTCGGTAATTCTTTGATTGTCAAGAGTAAAAACAAAAAATATTTTATTAATTTTCTCACTTGTCTCCAGCAGAATCATATCTGCATCAATCGTTTTGGCGAAACACTAGGAAATAAACTTTTGATTTCCTTCAAAGGAAAAATAGATTATCAATGTCTTCATAGCATTCTCCTTTTTTTTATTTATAGCCTTTGACTTTTACAAACACCTTTAAATACACCTTGATTTCTTTTTTTATTCTTTTAAAAATCTTGCCGATCTTCATTATATCATCTCCCCTTCTGATTCTAATTTTACTAACAGCGACAGGAAGAATAGTTCATTTTAACTCCTCGCACCTAACTTGCCAATGATAAAGACACTACGATGCTTATACACCATATAACTTGCCGAATTTATCGTTGAGATACTCTATAAAGTATTTTGCACGCAGTTCCTCGCCAGTAACTTTCTTAATTAGTTCTGCCGGCTTTAATGTTGCACCGTATCGGTGAACGTTTTCATTTAACCATTTCGTAATAGACGAAAAGTCTCCACTGTAGATTTTTTGATTCCAATCCGGAATTTCCTCCTTTAGCTTATTAAAAAGTTGCGCCCCATACAGATTTCCGAGTGCATAGCTTGGGAAATACCCAAAATCACCGCCGGACCAATGTACGTCTTGCAATACGCCGTCAGCATCGTTTTCTGGTTCCACGCCTAAATACTCTTTATATTTTTCATTCCAAAGCCTAGGAACATCATCAATATTAATGTCACTGTTGATCAGGAGCTTTTCCATTTCATAGCGAATGATGATATGAAGGCTATAAGTCAATTCGTCTGCGTCAATCCTTATTAAAGATGGCTCCACGCAGTTGATTGCCCTATAAAACGATGTGAGATCCACCCCGTCAAGCTCCTGAAAGTTTTTTTGAAATCTCGGATAAAAATAGCTCCAAAACCCCAAGCTTTTCCCAAGGATATTTTCATAAAACCGTGATTGCGATTCGTGTATACCCATTGATGCACCTGAACCCAAAGAAGTTCCTTCAAGTTCATCCGGAATATTCTGTTCGTAGATTCCATGGCCGCCTTCGTGAATCATAGAAAAGATTGCAGGTCTGAAATCCGAAGTGTCATATTTCGTGGTTATCCTGACATCCTTATTCCCAAAGTTCGTCGTAAAAGGATGCTCAGACTCATCAATTCTTCCTCTTTTCTCGTAGTCATAGCCGATCTGCCCTAAAACGATTTCCCCTAATGCTCTCTGACTTTCAACGGAGTAATAGCCCTTCAAAAAAGTATCGTCTTCTTTTATTTTTGCATTTTTAATTCTTTGAAGCAAATCAACAAGTGCTTCTCTCAATTCTCCAAATACTGCATCAAGCCTTTCGGTTGTCATTTTAGGTTCATAAATATCTAAAAGGCCATCATACTTGTTTCCCGCAAAACCCCAGTATTCTGAGAATTTCTTATTGTAAGCAATCATTTTAGCAAGGTGCGGCTTGAAAATTGAGAAGTCCTTCTTCCTTTTTGCCTCCTCCCATGCACTTTGAGAAAGCGCCTTATCAATTTCATATTGAACATATTCCGCTTCCGGTATTTTCGTTGCGTAGTTATAATCCTTTGTTATATTTTCTACCATTGCTTTGGTTAAATCATCTAAATCATCAATTCCACTAAAATAATCGATAAACGCTTTCATTTTTTCCGACGTGGTGAGCTTATAGCTCTCCCCAGTTAAATATCCGATCA
Source organism: Anaerovoracaceae bacterium (assembly GCA_963665645.2). GTDB lineage: Bacteria > Bacillota > Clostridia > Peptostreptococcales > Anaerovoracaceae > Anoxybacterium. Next base: position 404,715 of record CAXXQN010000011.1, read on the forward strand.
TTTCGCTTCTGTATTCAATTGCATCTTTGGGCATATTAACAACGCTATCCCAGTGCAACAAAGAAATCGAACTACCCAGATACTCCACTTTTTTAAGATATTCCTTCAATTCTTCTATTTTATTTAATATTTCTTGATTCATTTTATCTCCTTTTATTCGAGATTGTTTTTTTAAGTAATCCCTTATCCCTTCAAATTTCTTATTGAGAATAAAATATGCAATTTTCTCTTCAATTCCACCACTCTTGCCGGTCAAGTAACAGCCAACAATAATATTCCCGTACTGGGACTTATTATCCTGATACTCAACAATGCACATATCATTTTTCTTCAGCATAATTGAATGATTATTTGATATATCCTCCAAAGGCAATTTACACTTTTTCTCTACCAAATTGTACCATAACGAAAGACTAAAGTAGCTCATATTTTTATAATTTGGTAAATAAATTTGGAAATATTAATTATAACAGTACGAAATACTAAAGCGGGGGGCTTGAAAAAAACAGTAGCAAATACGCTGCAGTTACTAAACAAATCTAGTAAAGCATAGTAATAAATTTACTATCCAAGGAGGTTCTTATGAGAATTGCAATATTTACTCTGGGTTCCAGAGGAGATGTACAGCCTTACGTTGCACTTGCAAAGCAGGCGATAAAAAGAAGGCACAGTGCGGTCATTTGTACCGGCCAAACCTTTGAAAAGTTTATTAAAGAAAACGGAGTTGAATTTGTAAAAGCAGAAAGTGATCTGATGGCATTACTTGAGACCGAGGAAGGAAAAGATATTCTGAATAATGCCGGCAAACACATTATGAAAACAATGCAATATATGAAAAAAGTCATTAAGCCAGCCTATCGGGAAAGTCTGGATCAATTCTGGGCTGCTGCTCAGAATGCTGATCTTATCATTTTTCACCCCAAAGCCTTCGGAGCTGCAGATGTGGCGCTCGAACTTGGAATTCCCTGTATCAGCATGCCTCTGGTCCCGATCACCTATCCGATTGAGGAATTCCCTAATCTCGCAATTTCACCTGTAAAAAACCTCGGAAAGCGGCTCAATAAATTTACCTATAAAATCATGTCCCATCCTTAGTATGTTCTACTAGACTATTCAGTTTCATTAAGTTTCATTTTGCTTTTGCTTTTTATAATTTTATCCAGTGTGGTTACCACAAGATAGACCACCACCACATCAAGGCAAAACGGCAAAATATTAATGCTAATTAATTGAAGTATCGTCATATGCCATCCTGTATGAGCACCAGCAAAAGCACTTTTGAAAACCGTTAAAAAACTCAAGGGGTATCCTAGTCCAATTTCATTCCCTACAGCCTTAAAAGGCAAAAATAAACTTGCCATAGTAATCACAAGCGAAATTCTAATTCTTGCGTTCCTTCTTTTTATTTCATCAACTTTAGTAAATTTGTCGTCCATTTTTTACCTTCTTCTATAGGCCGCTATCTGCACTCCATTATAAAATAGTCAGGGCTGAACTTCTTCTGTAACGGCCTTCCCGGAGTCCAAATTGATTTTTAGTAAAAAAACAATACTTTCACCGGTAACCGGATCATTTTTCGCACATTCCACTGAAAAAATGTTATTGGTTATTGATGGCTCTGATTCAACAAAGACTCCCGCACTATTCTTTCTAACATTGAAAGAATACATTCCCTGAATTTGAGTTTCCAAGTCGAATTCCCGTTCCTGCTCTCCACGTTTTCTAACGATAATCTTAGAATGACAATCGAAGGGTAAATTGTATCCCACATAATAATCTTTGCCGTAATAATAATCCAACCACGACGTCTGGGGCATAGATGAGCCAATTATACGGTCGTTAATAATTGGTCGAAACGGATTCCCGCTTTCTATCCGTAATCCGCTCTGCTGCTCGTATGAATATTTCCAGCCGAATTCCTCCACTGCAAACCTCCATGTCATCGGGAAATAAGTTACGCCTCGAAAGTTGAGTATGGGATATTCTTCTTTGAGATTATTAAGATATTTTTTAGGATTTGTCGTATTTAACGCAATACCGTATTCGACAACATTCGCATTATAGCGTCTCTTATTTGGAATATTAGTTGAAGAAATTTTTAATTCACTAGTACGGTTTTCCGCCACACCAACGAACAAAACGCTTTTATCATAGACAAAGCTCTCTTTGTACCAGTTCGCTTTTACCCCTAAAAAGCTTGCGTAGTCATAGGCCATAGGAAAATATGTAATATCTTTATATAACAATAACGGATATTGGTTATGCAAGTTCTCCATTACTTGATCGTTTACTGTTACCGGAAACTCCGGAATTGTAACTGCTACAGATTTCGCATATACTATTGTAGGAGTAAAAAGAATACATAAGATGCATATCCACATAATGCGTTTCAATTTCATATCTGTTTACCTTTTCATTTAAACAATTAGTAGCATAGATTCTTCCTATTTTTCCTGGTCTGTTGCATAAACGGGATCGATGGTAAACCCGTCCTCTTGTCAACCGCCTTTACGAAACCAGCATAACGGCCCAGACTACAATGGGCATCGTAATGACAGACAGAAAATTGGTCAGTACTACACCCTTGCTCGCAAGTTGGTCATCAAGTCCATAGTTCATGGCAAACGCCCCTGCTGTCAATGCTACCGGCGTACCCAGCAGAATTGCCGGTATGGCGATCAAATATTGATTCAGATGAAACAGCGGTAGAATGAGCAACACTGCAGCCGGTAGCATAATCAGCCTCAGGAAACTAATAATCCATATATCAACGGGGCGAATGAGTTCCCTGAGAGGAATCTGAGCAAGACTGATTCCTGTTACAATCAGTGCCAGCGGAATCGTCATCTCACTGACCATCTGCATTGGTCTTAAAATCACATACGGCAGCGTTAAATGTAACGAGAACATTGCAAACCCAACGATTGTTGCAATCAAGCCGGGGTTGAGCAGGCTTTTCCAGACTGTTTTCGGCGCACCCTTCTGCAAAATGGCGATGCCGTAGGAAAACATCAGAAAAATATAAAACATGTTGAAAACTGCCGCATAGAAGACTCCCTCGCTCCCGTAGATTGCATTCACCACCGGAAAACCCATAAAGGAACAGTTCCCGAAGACAAAGATCCACTTTAAAACTGCAGACTTCTCATGGGGCTTATTGGTTTTTCGTCCCCACCATTCAGTAAGAATCAATATAACTGCATAAGCGACGACAGATATTCCCATTAAGGCAAGGCTGTTGTGCATCAGCTCTTTCGTAAATTCGCGATTCATTGATACGATGATCAATAAGGGAAAGGTAATTTTAATAACTAGCGCACTCATCATCTGGGAAGACTGTTGATTAAACAGTTTGATCTTATAGCAGACAAAACCCAGCAGCATTAGAAGAATTAGCGCAATAATTTCATTGATGATATTCATGTAGTTCATGGCAGCCTTTCTTTGCTTCCTGCGGGAATAGACTGGTTCCGCAGGTTTTTCTTTCTTATCGTGATGTATAGAATTAAAATGGGCTACTTCTGCCCCCGCTGTTCACTTGTCAAATTTGAATCGTGATACTGCTCAGCTGGTCTCCTAGGATCATCTGTAGATCGACCATCCACTCCTCGTTTTCTCCCCTGAGCAAATAACTGCGCTCACTGGAAAAGTCATGCGCGCATCCCATCAACAGAATTCCTGTCAGGGATAAAAAAAGAGTCAGAACAAAACAGCGGGTCATGAACATGACCTTGTTTTTTCCTGATAACAAGCTTTTTCATGCTGATCTCCTCCAATCCTATGACCCACTGATTAACGTTTCAAAGATACAGAAGGTACTCATTAGAAGAGAAAGTCCTGTTTCCATCAAAACTGGAATAGTACCCTCTCTTTGGAACTCAAATCCCAGCTTTTGAAGGATTCGACAGGAAGCTATGTTTGCAATTGCATGGGTGGCATAAATTTGCTTGATCTTCAGCTCGGCCCTGGCAAATTCTATAATTCTGCCCGCTGCCTCAGTGCCATAACCGCAGCCCCAGCAATCTTTTGAAAGATTATATCCAAGCTCATACATCTGGTACGGCTCCGAATAGACCAATCCCCCGGAACCGATCAAGTACTTATTTTCTTTTAACACGAATCCCCAGTTGAACGTATTTTCCTTCGCGGCCGAAGCCTCTTCACCTTCCAGCCATTCTCTTGTTTCTTCAACATTTTGATGACGATTCCACCGCATGAAGTGAGCAACCTCTGCATCATTGGTCCAGCCTTCAAAGATGGCTTCTGCATCAGAAGCCTTTAGCGGCCTCAGAATCAGCCGTTCCGTTTCTATTATCGGTGTCATCATAATCAGCCCTCCGTTCAAGCTCGATAGAACACTTTTTTCATTCTCCTGATCAATTATTAACATTTCACCCAGTTCATCGTAAGCTCTACTTCTCCGGTATTTTCATCGACTTGTTCCCCTGCAACACCAAATCCTTCCCTCAGATAAAAATCTACGGCCCTTGTATTCTTTTTATATACATGCAAGGATAATTCAGGATGAGTTTCTTTCACATAGTCAAGCAGCGCTTTTCCGATTCCTTTGGATTGGCTGCCTGCATTCACAAAGATTCCCGCAATGTACTGTTCCACCAGCCCCACAAAGCCTTGGATGATATGGTTTTGTTCATAAACAAACAGCTCCGAGTCCGGCAGCATTTCCTTAACAAGTTCGTAATTGTTTTCCCAATAACTTCGATCTATGAAATCATGTGCTTTCACATTGGTTTCAAGCCAGATGTCCATCACGCGATTTAATTCACTCATTTCAAATTTTCTAATCATTTTTTGCTCCTTTTATTAACGTCTTTTACTTATCCGCCATTTCGGTCCCCTCCTCATTCTGAGTAGGGACCATATCGATCTGTTTCCTATCGTTAAGAAACAAGTACATGACCGTCGTTGCAATTCCGCCGACAGGCCCAACCAGAACCTGAAAGATTACTTGCAGAACAGCAAGTGATATAATGATTCCGGACTCCGTATAGCGCTCTGCCAATTGACTCAATACATCTGAAAACACCATGATAATGCCTTGGGTTAGCGCGAGAACGGAAAGAACACGCCAGAAGTAACCTTTGTACAATAGCCAAGCGCAAATACTCTTGGGTCAGCTATTTGTCTATAGACCTCTTCCGGTAATCTATCGACAAGATCATTTTCAAAAATTTCTTGGCTCTCGCGAAATTCCTTTTTGCTTTTTTCCGCATCAAAAGGAGGCCGTGAGTCATATTCTTCTATTAATTTCGTTATACGGCATCTTTCTTCATCAGACATATGATAAATCAGCGTTTCTTCCTCTTTTATCTCATCGCCTTTGATCAATTTATCTGCTGGTACAAAGACCATACCTTCTTGCTCAAGCATAAAACGCGGATCAACATCGTGCACTTCACGTTCCATTTGGATGAACTCTTTTTCTTTTCTTTTATATAGCCGTAGATATAATTGCTCATCTCTTCGAATAGCACCTTTATGTACCCTCAATCCAAAATGAAGATAGGTCTGCTGGCATAATTGGTACCATTCTTTTGTTAAATATCTCATGCTTGCTTTTCTCCCTGATCAATCAGAATTTAAGTCTTCATTGTTTAGATTTTTACAGTACCTTGCATAAGCTTTCACATTGAAAATTACTTATTTCGATGTTGCGATCTTTTTTTAATGAATTAAGAGATCCATTGTTGCTATAAAATTTTTGAGCTTGCAGGTTTTCTTCCAAAACCCAAAGATTGCCCGGTCAGCTTCAGATAGTCCTGATTAAACTGTTGAATACTCTCAGAAAAAGGCACATCACAGGTGTTGATTTCACCGTCTTTGGTCGTAACGATTGTATTGACCGCAATACTGTCATATTGCATCAATGCTTTCCCCACCGGAAGCAGATAGAATTCTTCTGTTTGCGATGCTACCTTGCCGATGCACCAGCACATAAGCATATTGAATTTACAGCCGTGTTTACGACTCAGTTTTACAAGGTGCGTGACATCTAAGGTTTTAAAAAGCGTTACCATCGGCATAGGAGCATTCATCCAGAGTTCGAACGCCAATGCACGTTTGGTCTGCTTTGGATCTATTTCTCTCAAAATAATTTCTCCTCTCCACAGATATTGCAACGCGAATCTGTTCATAATCTTCCATTGTCGCAAGTCTTATCTGTTGAGTTTCAGTCATCATATTGTAGTTCTCCTTTTACCTTACCAATATCGTATATCATGCCAAACAATATTATATTACCATGTTTGGAAAATGATTTCAGCGCTTAGTGAAGATTAAGTAAAAAGCCAAACTCATAGACATCATGGGCTTATGAATAAAGTTCATATCTTACTGATTAATCTAGCGTTAAATTGCATCTTGTATCTCTTCACGATACTGATTGCGAAGAGTATTTATCAAGTCAGAGGTAAACAGATCGCTACCTGGAGAGCAATCATTTTCCATGAGAGAAAACAAATAAACTGGTTTTTCTTCATCCTCTACTGAGAATACTAAGTACGTAGAGTTAGGATATGTAGGCAACAACCATCCCTCATCATCCAAATCCATACCACCTGCAATAAAAGTCTGGACTTTATCAGGAGTAGTGGTATGAAGGCGATAATCAATCTGATAAAGATCTAGCTTCTGACTGTCTAAATTTTCATATTGGTAGACCATTGATAAACCTTCTATACGCCAGTTATCATAAGTTGCAGGTTCTCCAACCATTTGCTGCTCTCCCCCTATTAATTGATAGCACCCCGTAAATTCGCTCCAGTAATCAAATTGTTTCTGCACATAACCTTGAGCCGCGTTCATTACGGATTCCGGAACAGAAATGTCTTCCCCTATCAGCCCTACCGGATTAGAAACAGAACTGTTAATGGTCTAACCGCACTTCTTACAAATGAGTTAAAAACATCCGGTTCTTTTTTAATAGCATATCGCTGGGCTTTTTCTACACGGTCTCCCCAAACAGATTCTCCCGTGTTCTTATTTTAGCCTGTTTCCAACAGGCTTGTTTTGCTATACCTATTTTACCAGAAAGTGACATTATATTGCAACGGAGTGTTAAAAACGTCTGTTGCCAGAAATTTGACATTTAAGTTTTAAATCAGTTCTTGAATAAGTTAAAACCTGCTAAGAAACTGACTTTCTTAGCAGGTTGTGGATTGTTTATTTATTCAATGCTAGCTAGTATAAAGCACTCTTCCGATTTGTGAATGTGAATATCATTTACCTTCACAAAAATCTTCTGCTAATCTGACAAACTCATTTTTATTTGACATCATTGCAGGATGACCACCTGATTCAAAAATATGGATTCTACCATGACCGATTTTTCCAACAATATCTGTATAAGTATGTTCATAAAAGTCAGAATCGATCAGGGATATGAACTCATCTTCTCTGCTTCCAGTTAACAGGATATCAGCCCGAAGTGCTGAAAGAGGTTGATGAAAAAAGGTTTTGATTTTCTCAGCGTGTTCGCAGATTGCTTGCGTATCATTGTCAACAACAGTTTCCCAATCATCCCCGTGCATTGCACGATAAAACATTTTTGCTCCGGGATTCAGTTTTGACGCTGATCGTTCTTCCCTTATGTTATTTGTAAATTCTTCTTGTACGTTTTCGCCTTCAAAACTATCCGCTATCACTTTACGAACCAGATCAGGAACTTCTAACGCCACATTGATTGCAACTAAGGCTCCTCCGCTGCTTCCGATCAAATCAACACTTTCATAGCTCTTCTCTTTAAGGAATTGAATTACCTGCTGAGCTTCATCATACCACAAATCAACCGGAAATTTGTCTAACCTATCTGATTTTCCATGCCCTAAGAAGTCTATTAATACTATCTTACGTTTATCAGAAAAGTCGAACACAATATCCGTGAACATATTTGAAGATGCTGTATTACCATGCAGCATCAGCAGCGGTCTCCCTTCGCCGATTTCTTTATAATATACTTTTTTTGATTGATAATTAAAAAATGCCATTCTTGCCTCCTAATTGTTTTCTTTAATTTTACTAAACCCAATTAGCAAGGCTATACCGCAAAGTAAAAGCCTTGCGTTACATCCAGATACCCATAATTAATAACTCCTTTCAGATGACATTGGCTGTTTTATAATAAACAACATAAATATAATACTATAACAAACATTACCGTGTCTACAGCGGAGACAATAGCTTTTATACACCCTGATTAAGAGTTACAATATTTAATTAGTGACCTCTTGACCCCCAGGTACATGGTTGATAATATAGGCTGATGATGACCGAAGAACATCATTCTATGGCATGGTTGATAATCCATGTCAACAATTGATCGTAGGTCATTTCCCCAGCGGCTAAATCAAGTCCGATTTTTATTAAATCATCGTCGGTATAGTTTATACTTGTTCCGTTCAATTCAAGAAATGTGATCATTGCCAGAATACCAATTCTTTTATTTCCGTCTATGAATGGATGATTTTTGACAAGAGAAAATGCAAGTCTGGCAGCCTTCGCTTCGGTGCTTTTGTATAGTTCTTCTCCAAAAGTCTGAAAGGGAGCATTGACAGAAGAATCTAAAAGTCCTATATCTCTTATTCCGTCTAATCCGCCAGTCTCTGATAGCAGCATACTGTGCATTAATATAATTTGATCTTTGCTTAAAATAATCATTTCGCCAATTCCTCAAAAGCCTTACGGTTCTTATTAATGATTCTGGTGGCGATGTCCTTTACATTTTCATCGGATGCTAATTGTGTTTCCTGATACTGGCTGTATTCGGTGATGATATATTTTGGAACATTATTCTTTAGTATCACAGCCGTTCCTTTTTCGTCAACTATCCTTGCAACTTTAGAAAAATTCTGATTTGCTTCAGTCATGGATATCAAGCTGTCTGTGTTGATCTGCATCTGTTTCACCTCCGTTTTTGATTTTAGTTTAACATAATTATAGGATGAATTCAACCTATTTATTAAAGCGCAGGGATGAATGCCATTAGACACCCTGATTAAGAGTTATAATATTTGTTAGGGGCGTGGGGGACTGCGCTATCATTTGTAGTTCTTGAAAAAAATAGGTGATTTTCTCTCGTCCTTATGCTAAAGTAAATTCAGGTGCTATCTGAGACACGGTAGGCGGTTAGCCCCCGCAAGGGGGGTGATGCGTATGTCCACAGTTGAGACAATAGCCTTTATGGCTTTTATTCTGCAAGTTGTGTTCATTACATACACGATCACAAAAAAGAAATAACCGCCCTGTCCTGAAAAACAAGCGGTTATTCATAACCTAAAGTTATTTCCGGGCTAACCGTTTACCGATAGCACCTCTTTGATTTATATTAGCATTTAAAATATAATATGTCAAATGGTATAAACAACGTAAGCATCTGTTCCCTAAACGGTTATTTTCAGATTACATCTATAACAATTTACCCCATAGCAAAAAAATCATAACTACCGGCTCAGCCGGTAGTTTGTTTATGCCCCTATAAGGGGCCTTTACCTGCAACGTCTTAAGACGTGCTGAATGGCCTGCCAATCGCACGCTCTTCTCTGGCTGCCCTAAAGGGCCATTTTATGCCAGCTTATCTCTTTACTTTCTTGCCAGTGAATGGATCTACGTACTCTTTCAACGAGATTTGATCCTCGGCAATGTCTTCTTGGAGCTGTGTTTTGATATACTCCTCTATCTTTTTTGCATTTTTACCTACTGTATCTACATAATAACCCCGACACCAGAAATGACGATTTCCATATTTATATTTCAGATTTGCATGTCGATCGAAAATCATCAATGAACTCTTACCTTTGAGATATCCGACAATGTCTGAAACTTTTTATTTGGGTGGTATCTTCAGCAACATGTGGACGTGGTCTTTGCAGCATTCTGCTTCGACTATTTCTACACCTTTTCGTTCACACAGCATCCTCAGAATCTTTCCTATGTCTGTTTTTATCTGACCATAGATCACTTGCCTTCTGTACTTGGGAGCAAAAACTACATGGTACTTACAATTCCAAGTTGTGTGTGCTAGACTGTTATTGTCCTTCATCGGACACACCTCCTTGTTTTATGGTGTGGTTGGCAGACCAACACTATTTTAACACAGGAGGTTTTTTAACGCTAAAGCTGCTTAACCGCACCGGCATAGCCGGTGGTTTTTGTTCCTCACAACTACCGTTGTTCGGAACCGCAGCTAAAGCAACAAAAAAAAGAAAACCATCAAAATTGAAGTGGTTTTCTCCGTATCACTTTATTCGCAATATTTCTAATTCCTATTTCCGCGTTGCATTAATCTGCTTATGATACCGTTCTGCCTCGGCACAGTCCATGTCAATCTGCTTTGCAAGCTCGTCGACGCTGTTAAATTTGATCTCTGGACGAATTCTTTCAAGAAACTCTACCCTTATCTCCTTGCCGTAAAGTTCTTTGCTGAAATTGAAGATATGCGTTTCAATATTCTTTTTATTGTCACCGATTGTCGGTTTAATGCCTACATTGGAGACTCCCTGATAACAAACACCGTTATAGTTGCAGTAAGTCACGTAAACACCATGTTCAGGAGTGACCATGGTCTTATCTATTAGGATGTTGGATGTTGGAAAGCCGATGGTTCTTCCGATTTTGTTTCCTACGACCACTTCGCCTCCTACAGAATAATTCCTGCCCATATATTTCTTGCATTCGCCCACTCTTCCTTCCGCAATCAGATTGCGGATAAAAGTGCTGCTTACGAGATTTCCGTCAATCTTAAAAGGCTCCAGAAGGTGAATTCCAAACCCATCCTTCAAGCCCGTTTTCATCAGTGTTTCCGGTGATCCTTCCGCTTGGTACCCAAAGCGATAATTAAAACCGCAATAGGCTTCTCTCATGCGAAAGGCTCCAACCAGAAGCTTCTCTATAAACTCTTCTGCAGAAAGGTGCTGAATGATCTCATTGAATTCCAGTGAGAAAAGGTAATCCACACCCATTGACTGAATGATCGCCGCTTTGTCTTCCGGGTACAAGATGTTTTTGATAACCGGTTTCCCTGCCAAAACATTTTTTGGATGATTTGTAAAAGTAAATACAGCACTTTTCAGTCCCGCCATTCTGGCACTCTTTACCGTTCTTCTAATCAATTCCTGATGCCCTTTATGAACACCATCAAAATTCCCCACAGCAACAACGGTCTCTTTTATGTTCTTTATTTCTTCTAATGTATTGAATTGCTTCATCTTTCATCCCTGCCTAAAGAAAATCTTGTTTGCTACCAGCTTTTTGTAATCTTCCTTATAAAATGCCACACCAAGGAATCCATTGGTTTCCCCAGAGGTGCACTTTTTCTGATCCATATAAATATTGTATGCCATTTTGTATTCTTTTCGGATGTTGATACCATCATTCGCATTCTTGTATTCCGGTTCTTTAATGATTGTTACATCTGACATACAAAGATGCCCACCATTTACAAACCATCTTCCCCGTTCTTCGTTTACTACTGCCTGGCCAAAATGCACAAGGGGGAAATCCGGTTCCAATAAGAACTGTTCTGCTCCGCTTTCCGTCAACTCTTCCAAGGTAACGGAATGATCTAATGTAAAAGCACCGCTTGCAGCTCTGACGAGGCAGCTCATCACCGCCCCACAGCCTAATACCCTGCCGGCATCATGACAGATCGTCCTTATGTAAGTACCTTTTGAGCATGTAACATCAAAAGTTACTCTTCCCTTCTTCAAATCCATTCGAACTACAGTAATGTTTTTTATGTCAACCTCTCTTGGTTTGATTTCAACCGCTTGTCCCTGCCTTGCATATTCGTATAATCTTCTGCCGTTTATTTTGACCGCAGAATATCCTGGAGGATATTGGGAAATCAAGCCTTGAAAACTGCTTAACACCGCTTCAATCCTCCCTTGATCAAAAGTGCATTGACCCCTTTGATCCTCCGTCACAGTTCCCCAGATGTCCTGCGTATCCGTTTCTAATCCAAGCTGCATTTCGCAACGATATTTTTTGTAATCCAAATCCAAATACTCGGTAATGCGTGTAGCACTTCCGATGCATAAGGGAAGCACGCCGACGGCCATAGGATCCAGCGTACCAGTATGTCCTATTCTTTTCACTCCTGTCAGTCTTCTCAGAAACTGTACCGCATCATGAGAAGTCATTCCTGCAGGCTTCAAAAGATTGATGATTCCATCTCTGATCATGTCTTACCCCCGCGACCTTTCCTTCTCTTTCCTGTCTGCTTCCATAAGATGCGCCACAATAGCGAAAGATATCTGTTTTTTTGCTTCCTCGAGGGTATTATAAATGGTACATCCAGCGGCTTTTTTATGGCCACCACCACCAAAGGTCTGAGCAATCAAAGAGACATCCCCGTACGTCTTTGCACGTAAGCCAACCTTGATTTCATTTATTTTATTTTCTTTTAAAAATGCTGCGATTTCAACACCATCGATATTTCTCAGTGTTTCTATAATTCCATCGGTTTCTTCCATCAAAGCACCGGTATTTTCGAGCATTTCCCGGGTAACATATGCAATATCAGCCTTACCTTCGCAGATCATCTCAATCGTTTGGATAACTTCATTCATAATTTTCAGTTTCTCATGCCTTATTTTCTGATAGACCTCAACACCGATCTTTTCCAGATCAATGCCTATTTCAAAGAGATCTGCTGCAATGAGATGGGTCGTTCTCGTTGTATTGGTATATTGAAAATTTCCGGTGTCAGTCATAATTGCAGTATAAATTGCCTCTGCCATCTCAACATCAAACGCAATTCCCATGGTTCGGATCAAGTCATACACGATTTCACCCGTCGCAGCTGCATATTCATCAATATAGTTCATTTCTGCGAAATAATTGTTTGTCCGGTGATGATCCAAACAGATGCTCAATTTTCCGGTTAAAAACTTTTTCTTTCGTCTTACAAACCGTTCAATGTCACTGCAATCGACAGAGATGGAAATATCCGGTTCCTCTAAAACCTCTTGATCAAATGTGCAATACTCTTTTTTCAGAAACATCAGAGAAGAAGGTATTTCATCCTCAATAAGAATATAAGCCTTTTTTCCGATTTTTCTGAGTGCCTTGCATAACGCGATAGAGGAACCCAAAGTATCCCCATCCATGATGATATGGGGATACAATAATATAGTTTCTGCTTCTTTTAGTTTACTTGCGATCTGCTCCAAACTACTTTTTTTCATCTTCTTTTTCCGTTTTTTCTATTCCCAGTTCATCGATCAACTTTGAGATATGCCTCCCATATTCCAAAGAAGTATCCAGTTTAAATGTTAAGTCCGGCACATGCCTCAGTTTGATCTGTTTTCCGATTTCTCTACGGATCAGACCTCTGGCACTTTTGAAGGCAGCCAGTACATCATTCTTTTCTTCTCCGCTGGTCTCTTCGGCAGCATTGCTACCAAGAACGGAAATATAAATGGTCGCATAACTTCCATCCTCTGTAACTTCAACAGCAGAAATGCTTACGATCCCTGAAAGTCTCGGATCTTTTATCTCCCTGAGAAGCAGGTCGCTAACGATTTTTCTGATTTCTTCGCCAAGTCGACTTGATCTATAGCCTTTTCCCATGATTTTTTCCTCTTAACATTCTGCCCGGCTTTTAAGAGCCGTTGGCAGAATTTAGACTGGAAAATCACAAATCTCTGCCTTTTTACCCCAAGCTTGCTTGGCCCGGCAAAACGGACAGCAGCAAGCGAAGCGAGTCGGAGGCGCAGCCGTTGCCTTTTTGCCCCAAGCTTGCTTGGCCCGGCAAAACGGACAGCAGCAAGCGAAGCGAGTCGGAGGCGCAGCCGTTGCCTTTTTGCCCCAAGCTTGCTTGGCCCGACAAAACGGACAGCAACAAGCGAAGCGAGTCGGAGGCGCAGCCGTTGCCTTTTTGCCCCAAGCTTGCTTGGCTCGGCAAAACGGACAGCAGCGAGCGAAGCGAGTCGGAGGCGCAGCCGTTGCCTTTTTACCCCAAGCTTGCTTGGCCCGGCAAAACGGACAGCAGCGAGCGAAGCGAGTCGGAGGCGCAGCCGTTGCCTTTTTGCCCCAAGCTTGCTTGGCCCGGCAAAACGGACAGCAGCGAGCGAAGCGAGTCGGAGGCGCAGCCGTTGATTTGTAGATTTTCTTCGTCTATTTGTTATTTCCTTTCTATTTCTTCCATCTTGAATGCTTCAATGATGTCCCCTTCTTTAATGTCATTGTAATTTTCAATACCAATACCACATTCATATCCATGAGCAACTTCTTTTACATCATCTTTGAATCTCTTCAGTGAAGATATTTTACCTTCATGAATTACAATCCCGTCTCTTACCAGTCTGATCTCAGCGTTTCTCTGAACCTTTCCTTCAAGAACATAAGCGCCACCGATGATCCCGACTCCCGGTACTTTAAAAGTATTTCTAACTTCTATCTTACCCATAACGACTTCTTTAAATACAGGGTCAAGCATTCCCTTCATGGCTGCTTCCACTTCGTCAATTACATCATAAATAACCCGGTAGGTTCTAATTTCAACCTTTTCTCGATCTGCCATACTTGTGATCGCAGAACTTGGTCTTACATTAAAGGCAATGATGATCGCATGAGAGGTGTTTGCAAGCATGATGTCCGATTCGGTAACCGTACCAACACCCGTATGGATAATCTTAACCTTAACATTTTCATTTTTCAGTTTTTCCAGAGACTGTGTCAACGCTCCTACAGAACCTTGCACATCTCCCTTTATGATTAAGTTCAGTTCTTTTATTTCACCCTCTTGGATCTGGCTAAATAACTGTTCCAGTGTTATACTGGAATTTCTGGACATTACTTCCTCTCTCAGCTTTGATCTACGGTGTTCTGCGATTTCTCTGGCAACCTTATCTTCCTTCACCGCATTAAATTCATCTCCGGCTTCGGGAACTTCAGTAAGACCAAGAATTTCCACTGCTGTAGCAGGACCTGCCTTTCGAATGGCATCACCCTTATAATTAGTCATGGCTTTAATTCTTCCTGAGCAAGTTCCTGCAACAACGCTCATTCCAGCCTTCAACGTACCATTTAATACCAGCAGCGTTGCAACAGCACCTCGTGTTTTATCCATTCTGGCTTCAATAATACTTCCCATCGCCAAACGATTTGGGTTCGCCTTTAATTCTAATACTTCTGCTTGCAGAAGTATCATTTCAAGCAGTGTTTCAATCCCCTCGCCTGATTTGGCAGACACAGGAACACAAATAGTATCTCCGCCCCATTCTTCAATGACAATACCATGATCTGTCAAATCTTGTTTTACTCTAGTAGGATCAGCACCCGGTTTATCCATTTTATTAATGGCAACAATGATTGGAACATTAGCAGCTTTCGCATGGCTGATTGCTTCTATTGTTTGCGGCTTTACGCTATCATCCGCAGCAACGACCAGAATCGCAATATCCGTAACATGAGCGCCTCGCGCTCTCATTGCGGTAAAAGCTTCATGTCCCGGTGTATCTAAAAATACAATTTTCTGTCCATTTGCATAAATTTCGGAAGCACCAATATGTTGTGTAATACCACCTGATTCTGAAGCCGTAACATTGGTTTTCCTAATCGCGTCAAGTAAGGATGTCTTTCCGTGGTCTACATGCCCCATTACGGTAATGATCGGCGGTCTATTTTTTAAATCCTCTTCTTTATCACGGAAGAGTTCCAGCCCTTCTTCTACAATTTCTTCTTCGATTTTACCGACAACGATGTTCACTCCAAGCTCGCCACCAAGTAGTTGAACCGTATCTTCATCGATATTCTGATTGATATTAGCCATAATTCCCAGCTTCATCAATGCCATGATAACTTGAGACGTAGATTTCTCAATCTGGTCTGCGAATCCTGCAACAGTAATCGGAACATTGATGATCTTTGTTCCTGGCGGCAGCTCTGCAAGATTAATTTCCGGTTCTACCGGTTTTGGAGCAGGTTTTGGCTGCGGCTTTGGTTTTTGCTGAACCGGTTTCTGATGCTGCGCATTATTTGCAGGTTTCTGCTGTCCTCCCTGACCTGATTTTTGCTGAGGTCTCTGCGGGTTGTTTGATCCGGATCTTTGTTGAGGTTGCTGATTATTGGATCCCTGCTTATTCTGTGATGGTCGGTCGGTTTTCTGGTGTTGTCTTTGATTACTCTGTGTCTTATTTTCCGGCTTCTGTTGAGTTTGACTTGCATCAGGAGACCTCTGCTGAGATTCTTTCCGATCAACGATCTTTTGTTGTGGTGCTTTATCATCGGCAGTTTTATAACGTTCCGTTTTCTGTTTCTGAGACGGCGTCATACTTTGCGCTGATTTCTGCGATTGAGTCGACTGCGTACCTTGCGCTGGCCGATGCTGTCTGGTCTGATTATTTCTATCTGGTCTATGTTGCTGAGATTGGTCACCCTGAGCAGACTTTTGCTGTGCTGTTGTATTTTGACCAGGCCTCTGTGGCTGGGTTGATCTCTCCGGTGCCGCATTCTGATTCATCCGATTGGACTGCGGCGCTGTATGTTGTTGTCCATGCTGACCTTGATTTTGATGCGCAGGTTTTTGTTGCTGCGTTTGGGGTTTTACAGCAGGTTTTGCTGTTTTTGACTCGGGACTGACACTCGGATGAGCCGCTGCCTTAACAACCACCTTAACTTCTTCCTTATTTTGAATTGTCTCGGTCTTTTTCGGTGCAACCTTAACAATTTTTGTCTCTGCCCCACTTTTTCCACGTAAAATCGTGTTCCTGATTGCGATTACATCCATATCGGATAAAACGCTCATATGACTCTTCGCATCTATTCCCATGGAATTGACTTTATCTAACATATCTTTACTGGTCATATTCAGTTCTTTTGCTAATTCATGTACTTTTATACTGGACATTAGAACACCTCCATTCTCTTATTCTCCGTCGATTTCTTTTAATATTGCATCTGCAAAATTCACATCAGTAATGCCAAAAACTCCTCTTTCCTGGCTCCCTGTAACTTTTGACAGTTCCTCCGTTTTACCATAGATACGAATCGGTATTTCATTCTCTTTCGATGCCTTTGACAGCTTTTTTACTGTGTTTTCTGACAGATCTTCTGAAAGAATCAGCAATTTCAGCTTCCTTTGCTTCATGGTATGCAGGCAAGTATGATAGCCGGACACCAAATTTCTTGATTTGGCTGCAAATCCCAAATAACTATCAACCTTTTTTCTCATGTTCAGCCAGCTCCTTAAACAAATTATCCAGCTCCTGTTCTCCTATCTCTATTTCTAAGCCTCTTCCTACGGCCTTTTTCTTTCTGGCTTTAGAAAGACACTCTGAATTTGGGCAAAGATAAATCCCTCTGCCATTGGCTTTTCCTGTTAAATCAATTTTCGGACCGCCATCTAATGCAACGATTCGAATCAACTCACGCTTTGGCTTTGATTCCATACACCCTACACATCTGCGCATAGGAATTTTTTTCGTTTTCATAGCAGCACCCCCTTATAATTATCCGTATCGTTATTCTTTCATCTCTTCCACTTCAAAGATTTCATTTTCAACACCATCGGGAGCCAATTCCTCTGTCATTGCATCCGTGTTTTCAAAGTCAATGTCGTCTTCCAATCCGTTGCCGTCAGGGAAATACTGAGAATGGCTTTTGATGTCGATCTTCCATCCACAAAGTTTTGCCGCCAGCCTTACATTTTGGCCTTCTTTTCCAATTGCTAAAGAAAGTTGATAATCCGGAACAATAACCGTAGCAGATTTTCCTTCTTCATTGACAACAACCTTTTCCACCTTTGCCGGACTGAGTGCGCTGCTGATTAATTTTTCAGGATCATCATTCCAGTTTATAATATCAATCTTTTCTCCAAACAATTCGTCCACAATAGACTGAACTCGTGTACCTCTTGCACCAACACAGGCTCCAACCGCATCGACATTTTCATCTGCCGTATAGACAGCCATCTTTGTTCTTGATCCTGCTTCTCTGGATATGCTCTTTATTTCTACGATTCCATCCTGAATTTCCGGAACCTCAAGTTCAAACAACCTTTTCACCAAGCCCGGATGTGACCTGGAAAGGTAAACCTGCGGACCCTTGGTGGTCTTTTTAACATCCATGATAAATACTTTAATTCTGCTGTTGACGACGTACTTTTCACCCGGAACCTGTTCTGTAGCAGCTAAAATACCTTCCGTTTTTCCCATATTAATAAAAACGGTATCATTACTGATTCTCTGAATGATTCCTGTCACGATTTCAGACTGACGATTTGCATAATCATCATAAATTTGGCCGCGCTCTGCTTCCCTGATTCTCTGAACAACAACCTGCTTCGCCGTCTGAGCAGCAATTCTTCCAAAGTCTCTGGGTGTTACCTGGTTTTCTATCACGTCACCAGGTTGGTATTTTGGATCAATTTCTCTTGCTTCCTCGATTGATATTTCAACCAAATCATCCTCAACCTCTTCCACAATGTCTTTTCTCATAAATACATCAATATCTCCGGTTTCTCTATCAATATTTACTCTGACATTCTGAGAAGTTCCATAATTCTTCTTGTATGCAGATACAAGAGCAGACTCGATCGCTTCAACCAGAAGATCTTTTGAAATTTCTTTTTCTTTTTCTAATTCCTCTACTGCCTTAATAAATTCTCTGTTCATTATGACTTAATAATCCTCCTTAACATTTCGCCCGGCACTTCAGCACCGCCAGCGGAATTTAGGCTAGAAAATTACGAATCTTGGCCGTTTTGCCACGGCTTAACGGAAAGCGTAGCAAGCTTCGCTTTCGTAGTAGTCCGCCTGCGGACGTTGATTCGTAGATTTTCATCGTCTAAAAAATAACAGCAAGCTTGGTCTTTGCTACTTTTTCCATTGGTATTTCAATTCTATTTTCTTTTTCGTCTATGATTACAAGATTTCCATCCTGTATACCGGCAAGCTTCCCAAAGAAAGCTTTCTTCCCGTCGAGTCCCTGATACAGGGTAACATCAACAAAACGTCCTGCATATCGGATGTAATCACTATCCTTGATCAATGCTCTGTCCATTCCCGGTGAGGAAACTTCGAGATAATAATTCTGTTCAATCGGATCCATTTCATCCAGCCTTGTACTGAGATATCGGCTTACCTTTTCACAGTCATCGGTACTGATACCGCCTGCCGAATCATCTATTCGATCGATATAGACTCTTAAAAACCAATCTTTCCCCTCTTTGATGAACTCAATATGATATAGTTCATATCCATTCTTCTCAAGAAACTCTGTCAATTCTTCTGCGATAAGATCCTTTATCCTATTCTTTGCCATACTAACTCCTTCGAACAAATGTTATCCATTCTCCCCTGAATTTGTGTCGTAAAATCACTTGTAAAATATCCTTTTTTTGAATGAAAGTATGATTACAAAAGTGAAAGAGTGGGATTGCCCACTCTTTTGCATTTACAAGTCAAGTTTTCTACTACCTCATCAGTTTACCATAAAAACCTTTATTTTGCAAGCCTTTTCTAAAAAAACGCGGCGTGTAATCTTCTCCCGAAAACCGCCGCCTTACAATGCTTCGCATAAAGGCGGTATTAGGTTTCACGGTTTTCTATGAAAACATATCCGCCGTGGTCGCTAAAAACTGAGCATTTTTCAGCTGAAAGTCAATGCCCAAGCGCTGACAGGAGCTTTGCTCTAAAAAAGGCTGATTTGATCGGATTCCGGTATTTCAGCTAAAACACCGTGATTCGTTAACGCTTCAATTGCAGTCTTGTTCACCTTTGCTCTGGTTCTCATATCGTCAATAGAACGAAACGGCTTCTTTTCAAATTCTAAAACAATTGCTTTTGCCGCACTCTCTCCAACTCCTGCCAAAGCAACGAACGGAATTAAAACCTTTCCATCAACCGCCAGAAATCTCGTTGCATGGGATTTACCGATTTCCGCGGAAGTAAAGTCATGACCTCTTGCATACATTTCATAAGCCACTTCCAAAACGGTTACTTCATCTTCTTCCTTCTTGGTGGCATTTTTTCCCTTTGCCTCAATCAATTCAATTTTGTTTTTGACGGCACTCGCACCTTTCAGAATTGTTTCAGCATCAAACTCACTTACCTTTGTTGTAAAGAATACGCAATAGAATTCCACCGGATGATAAACCTTATAATATGCGATTCGATAAGACATCATAACATAAGCTACCGCATGTGCTTTTGGGAACATATATTTAATTCTTCTGCAGGATTCAATGTACCATTCAGGAACATTGTTTTCTTCCATCAAATCCGCTTCCTCCTGCGTAATCCCTTTTCCCTTTCTGACTTTTTCCATAATCTTAAAGGCAGTCTTATTCGGCAGTCCCTTTTGTATGAGGTAGTTCATAATGTCATCTCTTGTTGAAATGGCATCCTTCATGGTAGCCGAACCGTCCCTAATAAAGTCCTGTGCATTGTTGATCCATACATCAGTTCCGTGTGAAAAACCAGAAATACGAACTAAGTCAGCAAAATGAGTTGGCTTGGTATCGTCCAGCATCTGCCTGACAAATTTGGTTCCAAACTCCGGAATACCATAACTACCGTGTACAAATTTATACTCCGGATCTTTAATATCAAGCCCATCAATTCCAAGAAATATACTGTCTACTTTTGAATCCTTCAACGGAACGGTCAGCGGATCAACCCCAGTCATATCCTGAAGCTGCCGAATCATAGATGGAACGTCGTGTCCCAGAATATCCAGCTTCAATAAATTTTCATCAATGGAGTGGTAATCAAAATGTGTCGTGATAATATCTGTCTTCATATCGTTTGCTGGATGCTGAACCGGACAAAATTCATAAATTTCATGCCCTCTTGGCACGATAATGATTCCACCTGGATGCTGACCAGTAGTTCTCCTTACACCCGTACAGCATTCCGTTAATCGATCCGCCTCCCATTTATTGACTGGCTGCTGACGATCTTCAAAATATTTCATAACAAAGCCATAGGCCGTTTTACTTGCCACCGTACCAATCGTACCGGCACGGAAGACATTTTCTCTTCCAAAGATATCTTCTACATATTTATGTGCAACCGGCTGATACTCTCCCGCAAAATTTAAGTCGATATCAGGTTCTTTATCTCCTTCAAACCCTAAAAACACTTCAAAAGGGATGCTGAACCCATCTTTTTTATATGGTGTCCCGCATTTAGGACACACCTTATCCGGCATATCGATACCGCAGTCATAGCTTCCATCAAGAATAAACTCAGAGTTTTTACAATCCGGATTTGGGCATATGTAATGCGGCGCAAGCGGATTAACTTCTGTGATACCCCCCATGGTCGCTGCAAAAGAAGAGCCTACGGAACCTCGGGAACCAACCAGATAGCCGTCAGAAAGAGATTTTTGAACCAGCATTTCCGCCGACACATACATCACGGCATATCCGTTATTAATAATAGAATCCAATTCCCTGTCCAAACGCTTCTGAACCAGTTCCGGCAATGGATTTCCGTAAATTCCCCAGGCAGTTTCCATGCATCGATTTCTTAATCTTTCTTCTGCACCATCGATTTTAGGCGGGAATTTTCCGCTTGGAACCGGTACGATCGTTTCAATCATATCTGTAATTTGATTCGTTGCCTCAATCACAACTTCCCTTGCCAGTTTTTCCCCCAAATAATCGAATTCTTTCAGCATTTCCTCGGTCGTTCTCAAATGGAGCCCTTTGTCTCCTTCAATATCCTTATATCCTTGCCCTGCCATCAGAATTTTTCGATATAGCGCTTCTTCTGGTTCAGCATAATGGGCATCACAGGTCGCGGCAACAGGTTTGTTCAACTTTTTACCAAGCGCAATGATCTTCCGATTAATCTCCTTCAGGCCTTCTTTATCGGCAATCGTACCATTATCTATAAGAAACTGATTATTTGCCAACGGTTGTATTTCCAAATAATCATAATACTCTGCAATGCGTACGATCTCATCCTCGGATTTATTATGTAATATACTTTGATAAACTTCTCCTGCTTCGCAGGCAGATCCGATAATTAAACCCTGCCGGTGTGCCGTTAGAACAGATTTAGGAATTCTCGGTCTCTTGTAGAAATACTTTAAATGCGATATAGATACCAGCTTATATAGATTTTTAAGCCCCTCCTGAGTTCTCGCAAGCAAAATAATATGATTCGTCTTTTTCGACTTATAGTCAATCTGATCGCCGGTGTCACCGGAATCATCATAGAGATAACCTTCCACTCCATATATAATCTTAATGTCCAGCTTACCATATTTTACAGTTTTTGCAGCATCCGGAAATGCCTGAACGACACCATGGTCTGTGATCGCAATCGCTTTTTGACCCCACTTTGCAGCAGTCTTGACCATGTCCGCAATTTCATTCAAGCCATCCATGGCACTCATCTTAGTATGGGCATGGAGCTCAACTCTTTTCTTTTCGCTATGATCCTTACGCCCTTCCAGTTCTGTCTTTTCAATATCTTTTCCCATTAAAACCATCACGTTTTCATAGGTGTCAAATTCCATATTTCCTCTGATCTTTGCAAAGTTTCCAGGTTTTAGGTTCTCGTCGATTTCATTCCATTTATCTTCCGAAACAAAAAGTTTCACACAAATAGAAGTTGTTTTATCTGTCAAAAGTAAAGTAACGAGCTTTTTATTATTTCGAATCGTCCTTGCTTCCTTACGGAAAAGCATTCCTTCAATGGTAACCTGTCCGCTCTCAACCGTTAAGCTTGAAATTGGAACAACCTCGTCGCGGATTATCTTTCCCATGATCCTGTTTCCGACCATGGGCTCTTCTTTTTCTCGTCTACGCCATTTTTCTCCGCCTTTGCTGAATCCTCCGCCATTTCCATTATTTACGGTGCCATTGGTTCCATTACTACTGGATACCGCTAATCTTTGCGCTTTATCAGCTTCCTCCAATTCTTTTTTTACAAGTTTCGCTTTTTCTTTCGCTGTTTCCTTATAATTATCTTCATGATTAGCAAAAACCACTTTCATTTCAATGCCAAAATCTCGTTTTAAATATTTTTCAAATTGCCCTGCAACTTTATCGTTCAGCTCACTAACCGCAACTGCTCCAAGTGCCATAATTGTCAACTGTCCATTTTCATAAAGATAATCATTTTGAAATATGGTCTTTGTAATCGACGCAAAATTTCCATTGATTTCATGAATCATATACTCAATATAGTGTTTTATGATCTCCTGTTCTGTCAAAATAACATCTTCATAAATGAAGTGGAGCGATACTCCATTTAGCCCGTTAATCTCGCTCTTTATCATTTTAGTGATCCGATCCACATCCGAAAATGGTATCACAAAATTCAGCCGGATCTGCATAGAAAGGACAGCCGTCTCTTTCGAAACAACTGCCTTTTCAATTGAATAATTATAACTGTCTTTCGGATGCTTTCCTATTTTATTCCAACTGATTGTACCTTCAATTAAAGATTTCAATGACTGCCTCCGTAAATGCCTCTTTGCTATTGTTTTCTTATTGCTTTCCCTCTTTTGCCAGCTCTGTAAGCGACGTCGCCAGACCTGCAAGGCCCTGTATCTCGGAAGGAATGATGATCTTAGTTGCTTTTCCATCTGCCGCTGCCGTAAACGCATCCAAACTTTTCAGTGCAATAACTTGCTGGGTGGGATCTGATTCGACCAGCATCCTTATTCCGTCGGCGGTAGCCTTCTGCACTAGAAGAATCGCCTGTGCATGTCCTTCTGCTTCTCTGACCTGCGCTTCTTTTTTTGCTTCCGCGTTTAATATTGCAGACTGCTTGTTTCCTTCTGCGATAAGGATTGCAGCGGTTTTCTCTCCTTCTGCACGCAAGATTGCTTCTCTTCGTTCTCTTTCCGCACGCATCTGTTTTTCCATGGCTTGCTGAATGTCATTCGGCGGCAGGATATTCTTCACTTCAACACGATTGATCTTGATTCCCCATGGATCGGTCGCTTCGTCCAATACCAAACGTATTTTTGTATTGATATGCTCCCTGCTCGTAAGGGACTCGTCCAGTTCCAATTCACCAATAATATTTCTTAATGTGGTGGCGGTTAGATTCTCAATCGCAGACATCGGATTTTCCACACCATAAGCATAAAGCTTAGGGTCTGTGATCTGAAAATAAATTACCGTATCGATTTCCATGGTAACATTATCCTTTGTAATAACCGGCTGTGGTGGAAAATCAATCACATGCTCCTTTAACGAAACTTTTCTTGCTATTTTATCAATGAGCGGAATTTTGATATGGAGACCAACCTGCCATGTCACATGATAGGCTCCCAGTCTTTCTATCACATAAGCCTTTGCCTGCGGTACAATTCGAATATTGGTTACCACCAGGAAAATCGCTATTACGATTAGCAAAAAAATTGCAAATACCGAGATATACTCTGTCATTTCTCTTCTCCTTTCAATCGCTCAACAATGAGCTTAACCCCCTCGATTCTAACAACTTTGACCAGATCTCCCTTTTTCAGGGTTTCCCCATTTTGATCTGTAACAGCCGTCCAAGTCATCCCGTTCAAATTCACCTGACCGGTTTGATATGGTTCAATGGTTTCTGTAACCAAGCCTGTTTTGTTAATGATTTGTTCAATATTTGTTTTTTCATGACCAATTTTCAATCTCTTTTCCGCAAGTGGTCTTGTAAAATACAACAAGATAATAGAAACAATCAGAAAAACGGAAATCTGAAGCAGCAACGGTCCGCCCAGCAAAGCGATAATGCAAGCAGCTACTCCTCCAACTGTGAACCATATGGTAGTGAGCCCCATGGTAAAACCTTCAATCACTGCAAAAATAACTGCGATCAATATCCATATCAAAGGCTCTGACATCTCTAATCCGGGAAACATGCGAATCCCCCTTTCATTAATCAATCTATTCTTAATCATATAAGGCTATTTTATACCTAGACCAAAGTTTTTTCCTGCTCGATATAAAGGATAAGTTCTTTCGCAAGATCCTCTTCTTTTACTGTTTTGATCGTTTTCCCAGCTTTAAAGATAAGGCCTTTTCCTTTTCCGCAGGCCACGCCGAAATCTGCTTCTTTGGCTTCGCCCGGCCCATTCACCTCGCAGCCCATGACAGCCACAGTAATAGATGGCGCATGATTGCTTCTCAACTTATCCTCAATGGGCTTTAATGCTGTTTCAACCTCTGCGGTAATTTGAGCAAGATCAACCCCGCATCTGCCGCAAGTTGGGCAGGAAATAAAACGAATAACACTGCCTCTTAAGTCTAAAGCCTTTAAAATTTCAGCCGCAAAATGAACCTCATTGACCGGGTCTCCGGTTAAGGATACACGAATCGTATCTCCAATTCCTTCCAGAAGTAAAGCACCGATTCCAATCGCAGATTTCACTTTCCCACCTTGAACCGTTCCGGCTTCTGTAATTCCGATATGAATCGGATAATCCATTCTTTCACGAATTATTTTATGTGCCTGATAGTTCAGTCTGACATCCGATGATTTCAGGGAGAGTACAATATCAAAAAATCCCATGTCCTCAACCAGCCTTATATTCTTTAATGCGCTTTCTGCCAATCCCTCTGCAGTAACACCTCGATATTTTTCAAGAATTTCTTGCTCCAAAGAACCGGAATTCACACCAATGCGAATGGGGATTTGTCGTTCCTTTGCTGCTTCAATAACTGCCTCCACTCGATCACTGCTTCCAATATTCCCCGGATTAATTCTTACCTTATCCGCACCGTTTTTTATAGCAGCGATTGCCAAACGGTAATCAAAATGAATATCGGCAACCAAAGGAACATTGACCTTTTTTTTTATTTCACCGAAGGCGTCTGCTGCTTCCATATCAGGGATTGCACATCGCACAATATCACAGCCTGCCTCGGCGAGCTTTTCAATCTGAGAAACCGTGTCCGCCACACTTCTCGTGTCCGTATTCGTCATAGATTGAATAGAAACAGGAGCCCCTCCCCCTATGAGGATGCCTCCGCAAGATATTTGCCTGCTCATAATAAGAACCTGCCGATATCCTGAAATGTAATATATATCATTAGACCAAACAAAAGCATCAATCCGACAAAATGAATTTTACCTTCCGTTTCATCCGATACCGCTTTTCCTGTGAATAGCCGAATAATCATGAACATCAGACGTCCTCCATCCAAAGCCGGAAAGGGCAGCATGTTGACAATGGCCAAATTCAAACTGATCAGGGCAGTTAATTGTGCAAGATACAGCATACCAAGCTTTGCTGAATCTCCAACCATATAAACAATTCCCACGGGACCTGTCAATGATTTGGTAGAGACTTCACCTGTAATCAACTGGCCAATCACTTTAACCATCTCAACTCCCATTTGAAAAGTGCTTTGCGTGCCAATTACTAACGCTCTCCCCGGATTCTTTTCATAATCCGGCATGATTCCAATAATCCTTCTCCCTTCTTCTGTTGTCACTCCTACTTCAAAAGTAAGTGGTTTCCCATCCCGTTCTGCAACCACAGCTAAGGTATCCGATTTACTCTTTCCGATAGTATCGGTGATATCATTCCATTCCTTGACGATTTTATCGTCGATCTGAATGATTTTGTCTCCAGGCAGCAGTCCTGATTTTGCCGCAGGCAGATCAGGTGTCAGTTCCTTAATCGTGCTGTTAGGCATCCCCACCGTAAACAGCACAAGAGATAAAATAACAATCGCAAGCAACAGATTCATTGCAGAACCCGCGACCACAACCAATGCCTTAGCCGGAAAAGATTTGTTGTTAAATGCACAAGCATCGCTGGAATCCTCATCCTCTCCTTCCATTTTGCAGTAACCTCCAATGGGAAGTGCCCTGAGGGAATACTCCGTATCCCCTTTTTGAAAATGAAAAAGGACAGGCCCCATACCCAATGCAAATTCATTGACTTTGATCCCTACCGATTTTGCAGAAATAAAATGACCAAACTCATGGATAAATATGAGCAGGCAAAAAATTAATATCGCGTATATGATCATCATAGTTTTAAATCCCCCCTGATATTATGATCAATATCTATAATCTCTTCTAAATCCAACTGATAAATAGGTTTATGATTTTGTAAAACTTTCTCTATAGTATTCTGTATATCTAAAAAACTTATCCTGCCCTCTAAAAACTGCTGCACTAAAACTTCATTTGCCGCATTTAAAACAACCGGATAGCTTCCACCCATCTTCAGGGCTTCATAGGCAAAGTTTAAACATTTGAATGTTTTAAAATCCGGCTTTTCAAAGGTAAGTGAACCCATTTCAAAGAAATCAATTCCAGCAATTTGATTTTCAATTCTCTCCGGATAAGTCAGTGCATAGCTGATAGGAACCCGCATATCCGGCACTCCTAACTGTGCAATTATCGAATGATCTTTATATTCCACCATAGAATGAATCATGCTCTGTGGATGGACTACTATTTCAATCATCTCCGGCGAAACATCAAAAATCCATTTTGCTTCAATTACTTCCAAGCCCTTATTCATCATGGTTGCCGAATCTATGGTAATTTTACTTCCCATCTTCCAATTTGGATGATTTAAAGCTTGTGCAACGGTAACCCGCTCAAGTTGTTCTAAGGAATATCCACGAAAAGGACCTCCGGAAGCAGTAAGAAGAATACGATTGATATCTTGTTTTTCGTTGCCTTGCAAGGCTTGGAAGATCGCACTATGCTCACTGTCTATCGGAAGAAGCTGAACCTGTTTTTCAGAGACAGCATTCATAATCAGTTCTCCGCCGGCAACTAAAGTCTCCTTATTGGCCAAAGCAATATCCTTACCGGCTTGAATTGCAAAATAAGTCGGCATTAATCCCATCATACCAAGCAAAGAATTCAAAACCATATCGCAATCTGTTTTCGCTGCCGCTACGACCAATCCTTCCATTCCATATAGAATTTCCGTATAGGGATATTGTTTCCCCATTTCTACCGCATCATCCTCATTGGAAACGACCGCCAAAGGGGGTTTATGCCTTTCAATTTGTTCTCCAAGCAATTCAATATTCGTTCCGCAAGACAAAACAGCCGCAGAAAATTGATCCGGATTTTGTTCTATCATATCCAAAGCTTGAGTTCCAATAGAACCAGTAGAACCCAGAATGGCAATTTTTTTCATAAATCCCTCCATTGCTTTATGATTTCGCAGCCTAAACAATGATTAACATGACATAATAATACACCATCGGTGCGGTAAACAGCACGCTATCAAAGCGATCCAGAATCCCGCCATGACCGGGGATTAAGTTTCCATAATCCTTAATGCCCATTTTTCTCTTAAATATAGATGCGGTCAAATCACCAAATTGTGATATAATCCCACCCAATATCCCGATAATAATACAATGAACCAGAATTCTTGGTATAACAAAATATCCAAAAATCGCGCAAAAAAGAATGCTTCCAAGAATCCCTCCGATAGAGCCTTCTATCGTTTTTTTCGGACTGATCTTTGGCGCAAGCTTATGCTTTCCAAAGGCATATCCAGTGAAATAGGCCATACTATCTGTACCGAATGCCGTAATAAATACCAGCCAAACCAAGATTCCATATTCTCCTGTTTGTTCCACAAGGGTGACGTGGAAGGAAAGAAATATGACATAAAAGATTCCTGTCAGAGTAGCCATGGCATCCGTCAGTTCCCTCTTGCTAATATTGAATAAATAAAGCAGGCTCAATATCACAACGAAAATAAACCAAAACATATAATATTGATACTCTGCCGGTGCAAACAAGTTGATTGCGTAAAGACCCAGAATGCTGACATTAGCAACCATATAAGAAGGTTTTATGTTAAGACTTTCAAAACCATGGTAAAACTCCCTTACCCCCATAATTCCGATTACAAAGCAAGCCATAAGTAGCAATCTGCCCCCAACAAAAACCAATGCTAGAAGCGGAAGCATAATGATTGCCGATAAAATTCTTGTTTTCATCCTTTCTTTCACCTGCCTCCAAATCGTCTTTTTCTATTTTGAAATATCTCTATTGTTTTTTCAAATTCTTCTCTTTTAAAATCAGGCCACAAGACATCTGTAAATACGAATTCACTATAGGCGCATTGCCATAACAGATAATTGCTCAATCTCTTTTCGCCGCTTGTTCTAATAATCATATCAGGATCAGGAATGCCAGCAGTATATAGATTGGAGGCGATCATGTCTTCCGAAATATCATCTGCTTTTAGCTTTCCGCTTTCCACTTCCTTTGCCAGCTTCTTAACTGATCTGAGGATTTCATTCCGGCCACCGTAATTTAAGGCAATATTAAACTGAAGTCCTGTATTATTTTGGGTCGTTTCAAGAGAGCGTTCCAAACTTTTTACAGACTCCTTCGGAAGTTTTTTATAATCTCCTAAGACTTTAACTTTTACATTATTTTCATGAAGCTCTTTCAGCTCTTTTTCAATATAAATAATAATCAGCTTAAAGATTCCGCTTACTTCTTCTGTGGATCTTTTCCAGTTTTCCGTGGAAAAAGCGTAAACCGTCAAGTGTTTTATGCCAAGAGTTGAGGATGCCTTAACAATCTCCTTGATTGTAAGCATTCCCGCATTATGACCTGCCATTCGAGGCAGATTTTTTTTTTGTGCCCATCGGCCGTTGCCATCCATAATAATAGCAACGTGCTCTGGTATTTTATCTAAATCAATCATATTCTGCACACCGTTAATACTACCTTTGGATTTAATTCTGTACCATTCAATTTTGTGCTTGGGGATCGCATTTTAATTACGCGCATTACCCCTTCTGTTATTTCTTTTTTTGTCGGTTTTGTTTCTTCAATAATAAAAGCTAGCCCTTCCGCTTCCAGAAGGGCTGTTGCATCATGAAGCTCCATACCTAAAATATCAGGAAATTCATTCAATGATTATACCTCCATGATTTCCTTCTCTTTATCAGTGATGATCTGATCGATATCTTTTATACATTGATCCGTTTTTTTCTGTACTTGATCCAAAGATTTCTTTAAATCATCCTCGGTAAGTTCTCCAGCCTTTTCCTGCTTTTTCAGCTCGTCATTTGCATCTCTTCTTTCATTTCTGACAGCTACTTTAGCATCTTCACCATTCTTTTTGACAATTTTAATTAGCTCTTTTCTGCGTTCTTCCGTAACTGCCGGTATCACAAGACGAACCACTTTGCCGTCATTAGAAGGATTGATTCCTATGTTTGCAACATTAATTGCTTTTTCTATGTCGTGAATTGATTTCGGATCAAAAGGTGAAATCATCAAACTCCTTGGATCAGAAACAGATATGTTTGCAATATTCTTAAGTGGTGTAGGGCTTCCATAATAGTCTACCATGACCTTATCTAATAAGGCTGTATTGGCTCTTCCTGCTCTAACCGTATTTAATTCTTCCTTCATAACTGATATACTTTTCTTCATTTTTTCTTCAAGAACTTTCTGTACATCAATACCCATAATTTCATCCTCCACAATTATATTATTTTTAATTTTAATTTGGATTATTATTTAATGATTGTTCCTATTTTTTCACCATAAACTGCTTTTAGTACATTATTCGGCTCGGAAAGACCAAATACATGAATCGGAATCTTATTATCCCTACAGAGCGAAGCAGCCGTAGAATCCATAACTCCAAGACCCTTTTCCAGCACTTCTTTATGTGTCAGCTGTTCATAACGAAATGCATTCGGATTCTTTTCCGGATCATCCGAATAAACTGCATCAACTTTTTTTGCAAGTAAAATAATATCCGCTTCAATTTCCGCCGCTCTTAATGCCGCGGTAGTATCTGTCGAGAAAAATGGATTTCCTGTACCTGCAGCAAATATAACAACCACATTTTTAGAAAGATGCGCCATCGCACGCCTTCTGATATAAGGCTCCGCCACTTCCTTCATTTCAATAGCAGTCTGTACCCGGGTTGGGACATCAATTGCTTCAAACGCATCCTGAAGGGCAAGAGAATTGATAACAGTCGCCAGCATCCCCATATAATCTGCTGTAGCACGATCCATGCTTTTACTGGTTCTGCCTCTCCAGAAGTTCCCTCCTCCAACAACTACCGCAACTTGAACATCAAGTGCAACCAGTGCCTTGACTTGACTGGCAACCATGCTCAACATGTCTTCATTCAAGCCGAACTTCGACTCTCCTGCAAGTGCTTCTCCACTAATTTTTAATACGACTCTTTTATATTTTGGCTCCATAATCGCATCCTTTCTCATAATCTTTTGTAACAGAGAAATCCCAATCCAGCTAAAGCCATAGGAATTCCCGTATATCACCTATCCAACCTATTTGCTAGGTGCAATCTAAAGGACACTAGAATTAGTGTCCTTTAATTATACCATATTTTGTTTAGTTGTTCATCTGTTTTGCAACTTCTTCCGCAAAATTTTCTTCTTTCTTTTCGATTCCTTCACCAACTTCGTATCGAAGCATTTCCACAACCTTAATTGATTTTCCGATTGCCTTACCAGTATTGTCAATATACTGTTTTACGTCGAGCTCTCCATCCTTAACAAACTTCTGCTCTACAAGACAGGTTTCTTTCAGCTCTTTCTTTAATCTGCCGGTTACCATCTTTTCTACAATATTAGCAGGTTTTCCTTCGTTCAACGCCTGCTGTACAAGAATTTTCTTTTCGCTCTCTATAAATTCAGGATCAATGGAAGACTCATCGATAAACTTTGGATTCATTGATGCAATCTGCATTGCCACATCCCGACCCATAGCATTGATCTCATCGCTATTTGCTTCTGTTTCAAATCCCACGATTACACCGATTTTTCCGTTCCCGTGCGTATACCCTACATATACAACACCCGGCGTTTCACATTTAGCAAATCTTCTAATATTCATATTTTCGCCAATTTTTGCAATCATATTGTTTAACGCATCCCGAACGCTTCCCTCATCTTTATAAGGAAGCGCCATGAAGCTTTCCAAATCTTCCACAGAAGCTTCCAACGCTTTATCAGCCAACACAGCTACAAAATCAATAAATTCTTCATTCTTTGCAACAAAGTCTGTTTCTGAGTTTACTTCAACGGCTGCAGCCTTTTTTCCATCAGCTGTAAAAGCAAGCTTTACCAAACCTTGAGATGCAACTCTTCCAGCCTTTTTTGCCGCCTTTGCAATACCCTTTTCTCTTAACACTTCAATTGCCTTTTCGATATCTCCACTTGTTTCAACAAGAACCTTTTTACAGTCCATCATCCCTGCGCCTGTTCTTTCGCGCAGTTCTTTTACTAAACTAGCTGTTATTTGCATTTCAGTACGTCCTCCTATTCAATTTTATATAAATATCATGCTGTAAATTGCGTAGAATTATTCTGCAACGGCTGCTTCCGGTGCTTTTTCTATTTCTTCAGCCGCAACTTCATCCGCTTCATCAAAGCTTTCTCCCTGGTTAGCTTCAATAATTGCATCAGCCATTTTTCCTGAAATCAGCTTTACTGCTCGGATTGCATCGTCATTGGCAGGAATAATATAATCAACGTCATCCGGATCACAGTTTGTATCGACAATACCAATAATCGGAATCCCCAAGATTCTAGCTTCTTTAATTGCAATTCTTTCCTTCTTAGGGTCAACAACGAAGACTGCCGCAGGCATCCCCTTCATATCCTTAATTCCACCCAAGAACTTTTCAAGCTTCCCTAATTCTAATTTTAATTTGATAACTTCCTTTTTTGTCAATGCTTCGAAGGTTCCATCCGTTTCCATCGTTTTAATATCATTCAATCTCTTGATTCTACTGGAAATCGTCTTGTAGTTCGTCAGCATTCCACCAAGCCATCTTTCATTTACATAAAACATTCCGCATCTCTTTGCTTCATCTGCAATAGCTGCCTGAGCCTGCTTCTTGGTTCCAACAAAAAGAACCGGTCTGCCTGTTGCCGCAACTTCTTTCATGAATGTATATGCGGCGTCGATTTTCCTTACTGTCTTCTGCAAATCAATAATGTAGATCCCATTTCGTTCAGTAAAGATGTATGGAGCCATTTTAGGGTTCCATCTTCTTGTCTGGTGTCCAAAATGCACACCTGCCTCAAGTAATTGTTTCATTGAAATAACCGCCATATTTTTTTACCCTCCTGGTTTTCGCCTCCACCGTGCCGTCCTTTAAAATGACCATTTACTAGCTCGCCCAATTTACAGCAGCAAATTGTCGGCGAACTTATGCAAGGAAATCACAATCTTCGATTTGCAGATTTCCACTATCAGGCACCCATTCCTCAGTAACACAGTGTGTGAATTTAATTAATATTTTAATAATGCATCTTGTTCAAGACACATCCTCAGATACTATACACTATTATTATTAGAAAATCAAGGAAAACTTATATAATGTCGGTATTCACTCTTACATTCTGTTTCAGAAATTTTCTATAACCGCTTCTAGTATGCTGATAACTATTTTGCCCAACTCGAAGTGTTATTCCTCCTTTAAAAAAGAAAATACCATCTTCCATACGCGTTATTTTTTCAAAATTCAAGATACAGCTTTTATGGCAACGATAGAAATTATCATTCAAATATTTCATAACATCATCCATTTTTCTGTATGACCTGTAAACCCGGTTAGAGGTGTATATATACACTACCCTCAATTGGGTTTCAATATATAAGATTTCTCTTACATTAACTCGTGACACCTCTTTTCTTGTGATTACAGGAATATAATATTCTTTGTCATTTCCGTTCAAACTCATTCTGCCTTCTCCTTCTTCTAATTTTTGGTCTGCTTAGCAACCTCTACTTATTAAGGGGGCAGTTTTTATAAAAATGTTGCATAAATTATATGATTTTTTTATTTATTTTTTTATGCCAATGAAAATGACCCTAAAAGGTCAGATTACAATCTAACATTTTAGGGTCACTTTCATATTATAGGCTTAATAATCCGCTCTTATTTTAGGGACAGGCTTTTTGATACCAAAAATCATTTTTTCGCCCGGTATCAAACAAATCAGGTCCTTAATAACCTCAGAAGCAATCAACAGTCCTGCTGTAGCCGGTACAAAGGAAATACTGGACGGTGATCTGCTTCCATCTTCCGGAAGCTCTTCACGGTGCGGTGCTTCGGTTGAAAAAAGCACTTTCAGATGCTTGATTCCCATTTTTGCAGTTTCTTTTCTGATTACCTTTGCCAAAGGGCAAGTGTTCGTTTTTTTGATATCTTCAATCTTGAATTGCGTAGGATCAAATTTATTTCCCGTACCCATGGAAGAAATAATGGGGATGTTCTGCTGTTTCGCCTGACGAATCAGCAGAAGTTTTGCCGTAACCTCATCAATGGCGTCAACAATATAATCATAGTCCTTCAATTGAAAGGAATTGATGTTATCAGAAGTCAAACGATCCGCAAAGATTATAACTTTCGTGTCCGGGTTAATATCCTTGATTCGTTCTGCCATAACTTCAACTTTTTTTTTGCCTATGGTACTATGCAAAGCGATAATCTGGCGATTAATATTGGTTATGTCAATATCATCATAGTCAACAATTGCAATCGTTTGTATACCG
The DNA here is from genome assembly GCA_963665645.2 of Anaerovoracaceae bacterium. Taxonomy (GTDB): domain Bacteria; phylum Bacillota; class Clostridia; order Peptostreptococcales; family Anaerovoracaceae; genus Anoxybacterium. The sequence goes on from CAXXQN010000011.1 coordinate 439,184, forward strand.
GTACGAACAAGCGCTTCAACAACAAAACCGCCAACTCCTCCAACTCCAAACACGATAACCTTTTTAGAATGTATCTTTTTCAAAAAATCTGCTCCCAATAACATTCGTGTTCTATCAAACATGGTTTTCATACGCCACCTCAATTATAAGACTTTATTTAAAAACGTCTTAATTCTAGGGTGCTCAGGATTGACAAAAATATCATCGGGCACCCCATCCACCACAACTTGACCGTCATCCATGAAAATAATCCGATCGGAAATTTCACGAGCAAAATGCATTTCGTGCGTTACAATAATCATGGTCATTCGCTCTTCTGCAAGATACTTGATAACCTGAAGTACTTCGCCGATCAGCTCCGGATCCAGTGCAGAAGTCGGTTCATCAAAAAGCATGATTTCTGGTTCCATTGCCAAAGCCCTTGCAATAGCAACCCTTTGTTTCTGCCCACCGGAAAGCTGATTTGGGTAGGCATCCTTTTTTTCAAGCAGTCCAACTTTCTGTAAAAGTTCCTCCGCTCTTTTCTCTGCTTCCTTTATTGATTTTCCTTTTACCATAACCGGTGCCTCAATAATATTCTGCATGACAGATTTGTGAGGAAAAAGATTGAAGTTCTGGAATACCATACCAAGGTTGCTGCAAATAGTAAGAATCTCTCTATTGCTTTTATAAATTGCTTTTCCTGTCGAATCCGCCTTTGCAATATTTTGTCCTTCAAAGCTGATGCTGCCTTCGTCCGCGACTTCCAAGTGATTCAAGCAACGGAGCAGTGTACTTTTTCCGGAACCGGAAGGACCGATCACAGATACAATCTCACCTTTTTTTACAAAAAAATCGATCCCTTTCAGTACATGTAACGAGTGAAAGTATTTATGTAGATTTTCAACTTTTATTATTTCTCCCATGCTGACTCTCCTAATTATAATACGCAAAACGCCTTTCGATATATTTGAAGATATTAATGATCACAAAGGTCATAATCAGATATAAAACTGCCGCAACGATGTATCCTTCCACACTTACTGTTCTTGAAACAACTGATCTTGCATTTCTTAAAATGTCGGCAAGTGCAAGGACGGATACAAGTGCTGTATCCTTGATAAGCGTTACAGCTTCGTTTCCTGTAGGAGGAAGAATCACCTTGACAGCCTGCGGTATAATAATACGCTTCATTGTCATTCTATAATTCATACCAAGTGCTTTCGCAGCTTCATACTGTCCTTTATCAATAGACTGTATTCCAGCGCGAAAAATTTCTGTAAAATATGCCCCGTAATTCAAGATAAAAGTTAAATAAGCGGCCATTTCCTTGCTCAATTCAAGACCCAAAATCTTAAGCCCGAAATAGGCAAACATTAATTGAAGTAAAAGCGGCGTACCACGAAACAGCCATGTATAGATCTCAAGGATCCACTTCAGCGGTGCAAATTTAGTCAGTTTCCCAATTGCGCAGAGCATTCCAAGTGGAATTGAAAATACAAATGTAACTGCATATATTTTTAATGAAATAACAGCGCCCTGCAAAATATATAGGCTGATATTAAGAAGATCGTTCAAGTTCCAAGCCACCTTTCTTTCCCCATCATCTAAAGATTAATCCAGGAAAGAATAAAGCCCCTGCCGAAGCAGAAGCCCTATTCCTTTATTTAATCTAAGGAGCACGCTTATTCAAAGTCGTCAGCCGTACGCTGAGCGACATCACGGATCACAACATTCTCACCAAACCATTTGGTTGACAACGTTTCAATGCTTCCGTCTTCATATAATTCGTCGAGAGCCTCATCGATTGCTTCTCTTAGTGCAACTGCACCTTTTGCGCAACCAATACCATAATACTCGTCTGCGAGACTTTCGTCAAGTATTCTAAATTTGCCAGGTTCCTGAGACATTGTATAGCCAATTAAAATCTTGTCGATTGCTACCGCGTCTAATCTGGAAGTTCCTAAATCCATTAAAGCCATAAGGTAATCATCAAATTCAGGAATATCAGCTACTGTACTTGACAATTCCGGGTCTGCCTTCAAAGCATCCAAACCTGAGCTTTCAACCTGAGCACCAACAATCTTGCCTTCCAGATCAGCTTTTGTCTGATAGGTAGAATCGTTTGCGACGACTAAAACCTGCTCATTGTTCAGATATGGCTTCGTAAACTCAACCTGTTCGATTCTATCTTTCTTAATCGTATATCCATTCCAGATTACATCAATGCTTCCACTGTTTAATTCCATTTCTTTTGAATCCCAGTTAATCGGCTGAATCTCAGCTTCCACGCCAAGCTTTGTGGCAACTAACTTCGCCAGTTCCACATCAAATCCGGTAAGCTGCCCGTCTTCACCAACAAAGCCCATAGGCGGAAATTGATCATCAATACCAACTACCAGTGTATCTTTTGCCTTAAGGTCTGTCAGTGAGGTATCCGTATCGGCAGCGGGTTCTTCTTCTTCTGCGCCACCGCCGCAGCCAACGGCAAATATGCTCATAATGAGTACGAGTACCAGTAATATACTAACTTTTTTAAACATGTCTTAACTCCTCCCGTTCAGTTCGAACAATTCATAGCACTATTATACTTTACTGCGCTAAATTTGTAAAGTATAAAAAAAAGTCATACAAAAAGAGCAGTTTCCACTGCTCTTAACTGGTTGATTCTCCGGCTGAAAAAAACTTTTTTCAGACTTCACGACGATAAGTAATCAGATCTTCTGCGATTTCGTTTGCAGCGATGGAGACAGGCTTTTCAATATCTACTTCTGTCAGTTTCGGCTTTCCATCGATAATATCTCTTGCTCTCTTTGCCGCTAAAATTACCAACGTATATCTGCTGTCGGCTTTTTGTTTGATTAAGTTAATTGATGGATATAACATTTAAATCTCCTCCTTATACTTTTCGATTAATTGATAAATATCTTCTGATACCCTGGAATGTTCTGCTTTTATTATTGCAGCCACTCTGTTTACAGCTTCATTAATGTCGCCGTTGATTACACAGTAGTCATATTTATCGATATAGGATACTTCCTTTAATGTTTCTCCTAACCTTAAATTAATATCATCTTCCGTTTCGGATCCTCTGCCTGTAATCCTCTTACGCAACTCTGCCCTGGAAGGCGGCAAAATAAAAATAAAAACGCCTTTCGGATAAGACTCTCTTATTTTTAAGGCACCCTGAATATCAATTTCTAAAACAACATCCTGATCCACTTCCAGCTTCTTCATTACCGCTTCCTTCGGAGTACCATAGTAATTTCCGTAAACTTTAGCATATTCCAGAAATCCATTCTTGTTTATTGTTTCTATAAATTTTTCCTCAGTCGCAAAAAAATAATTTTTTCCGTCGATCTCTCCTGGTCTGGGCTTTCTTGTAGTCATTGAAACAGACAATTCTATATCTACTTTTTCCATTAATTTTTTACAGATCGTACCTTTTCCTGCTCCCGATGGGCCGGAAACAACAAACAACAAGCCTTTACTCATTATTATTCCTCACATTTTAACATTCTATCAAGTTCTTTACCTTTTGCCCTAAGTTTTGCTTAGCCAAGCAAAACGGACAACATAAAGCTTTGCCTCATTCCTTCACTACGTGATGCGGTCCGTTTACGGACATTAGAACCGTTAACAGGATTTAGTCTTGAAAACCACGAATCTAGATTCGGAGATTTCCATCGTCTTTCCACATATCCTGTAAATATATAGAATATAACAAAATGCCGATCATTACAATACAATATTTTCTACGCCGGCATTTTTTCAAATCAAGCACTCGCTTTATTTTTTAATAATATCATCCTTTTAGAGTACCCAATTATTCAATATTCTGTACTTGCTCCCTAATTTTCTCGATCTCACTTTTTATCTCCAATACTTTATTGGTAATCTCAATATCATTGGCTTTTGAACCAATCGTATTTGCTTCTCGATTCATTTCCTGAACCAGAAAATCCAACTTTTTGCCATCAGGCTGATTACTCTTAGAAATGATATTATTTAACTGAATAATATGACTGTCAAGTCTTACAAGTTCTTCCGTAATGCTGCACTTATCGGCAAAAATAGCTGCCTCCAAAAGAATTCTGTCTTCTGGAATCGTCACATTGTTCCCAACCAGTTCCTTAATTCTGTCTTTTAATTTTTCTGCGTAAGCTTTGGTTACTTCCGGTGATCTCTCTTCAATCTCTTTTACATAATTTCTGATAAAATCTCCACGTTTGATAATATCCTCGGCAAGCTTTGCTCCCTCAAGCGTCCTCATCTCGTCCAACTTTTTAGCTGCCTCAAGGACAGGAATCTCCAAGCTCTTATAAATAGCTTCCTCATTTTCCACATCCGGAACTGCTTTCATAACATCAGGGAGTGTGGAAAGAAATTGAAGTGTGATATCTCCGCAAAGTCCAAAAGCCTTCTGTAATTCTCTTAGGTTGTCATAGTACTGCTTCGCCACCATGGTATTCAATCTGACATGGGTATCATCCTCGGTAATATTTTCAACCATGATAGATACATCGATCTTTCCTCTTCTGGCAATATCCTTTACCGTACTTTTCAGTTTATCCTCTGCAAAAGAATAACGTCTCGGCATTTTAAAATTGATGTCACAGTATCTATGATTGACTGACCTGATTTCTACAATTATGTTCCTTTTTCCGTCTGTATATTCGCTTCTGCCGAAGCCGGTCATACTTTTGATCATACAAAGTTTCTCCTTACCTTGCTTGTTATTTTTTGTTTTTATGGTATGATATTATATTAAAGTCTTACTGATAAAGTATAAGCGAAAATCGTTTGATCAATTCAGTAAGCTATTAAATATTATACAACATTAAAGGAGACTTCACAATGAGTTTTGACGGTATGGTTACCGGCGCAGTCGTCCATCAACTGTGCAATACGCTAATCGGCGGAAAAATTGAAAAAATTTATCAACCGGAAGCGGATGAAATTATTCTAAATATCCACTCAATCAGAGAAAATTATAAATTATACATCTCTTCAAACAGTAGTCATGCCAGGATTCATCTGATAACGGAGACAACCTCAAATCCTTTGAATCCATCGGGTTTTTGCATGCTATTAAGAAAACATCTTCAGGGTGGCCGCATTACATCAATCCAGCAAAAGGATTCAGAGCGTATCGTAGAAATTTTTGTTGATACGATCAATGAACTTGGATTTTCTGTTAATAAAAAACTCATCATTGAAATTATGGGAAAGCACAGTAATATTATTGTTGTCGATATCGCATCCAACAAAATCATTGATAGCATCAAACGCATTTCCATTGATGTAAACCGATACAGACAGTTGCTTCCCGGTCAGCATTATGTATATCCGCCTGCTCAAGACAAAATCCCTTACTACGGAATTACCGAAGAACAGGTTGCATCTTTTGTTGAAAATGCGAAAGGCCATGAATCAAAAGCTCTTTTAGCTCATATTCAAGGGATCAGCCCCATGATTGCAAATGAAATTGTACATCGGGCAGGACTTCTGGGAGAAACAGTATTTCGAGTTCTCTCTAATTTTGTAAGCCGGATCGACAGTGACAACCAGACACCTAAGGTCTATCTGCAAGAAGATGGAGCTCCTTTCGATTTTCATCTTTTTCCCCTCAGTTCCATATCTGATTATTATCAAGAATTAGCTTTTCAAAACATCAGCGAAGCAATTTCTTATTTTTATTCTAATAAAAAGTCTTCCAATCGTATTCGGCAAAAATCTTCGGATTTGGATCGTGCTGTAGGAAACAGCCTCGACAAGTTATATTTAAAAAAGCAAAGATTATCGGAAGATCTACTTCGGGCTGAGAATTCTGACATTTTCCGCCTGTATGGAGAACTGATTACTGCCAACCTTCATCAAATCAAACAAGGCAGCTTAAAGATTGAATTGCTAAACTATTACAATAACAAACTCATAACAATCCCTCTTGATGCACGTTTTTCTCCAATACAAAATGCCCAGCGATATTACAAGAAATACAGTAAATCAAAGACAGCGATCAGAGAAAAAAACATTCAGCTTGATGAAACAAATTCCGATATTGCTTATCTGGAATCTGTTTCATCTTATATTGAAAAAGCAGCTACAATTGAAGAAATCGAAGAGCTTCGTCAAGAACTAATCGAAGGCGGGTATTTAAGAAAAAGGAAAAATAATTTCAAACCATCAAAGAGCAAGCCAGCGCCTTATCAGTATACGACCAGTGATGGCTTCCGTGTTTTGGTAGGCAGAAATAATAAAGAGAATGATATTCTAACATTCAAAACAGCCTCCGGAAAAGATCTTTGGTTCCATACGAAAGACATTCCCGGATCTCATGTCATTTTGTTTACTGAGGGAAAAAAAGTAACAGAAACCGCGATTTTTGAGTCTGCTGCATTAGCAGCCTACCACAGCAAGGGAAAAGAATCAGAAAATGTTCCGGTCGATTACACTCAAGTTCGCCATGTAAAAAAGCCATCCGGAGCAAAACCTGGGATGGTCATATTTGTTGATAATAAAACAGTTTACGTGAATCCTAAACTGCCATGATTCCAAGCCACCCAATCATGGTCTTGATTACATCAGTACCATCTGAAGTTAGGCTGCCATTGTGTATTTCATGATAGAATCCTTTCCATTCTATGTATGTACAGAGTTCCTTTTCAAGCTGCGCCAATTTGCGGCTTCCCTCCCAAGCACAAATTTTATCTGCATCGCCATGCATAAGCAAAAGTGGCTTCAGCGGCTCACTACCGAGCATTTCAAGACGATTATTCAGCAAGGCTTCTGCAATCTCAATTCCTTCCAATGCAGTTTTTACAGATATTTTCCCGTGAAGTAAGTGCTGATTATCCTCTTTTATGTTAAGTTTTACATGTACTGGGGCTTCGGGACTAATCTTCGAACGCATTTGAAAGTCTGGTTTTACCCTTGCCATCAGTTTGGAAAAGAAAGAAAGATATTTAGGTATTTTTCTATGCAGAATGATCCATGGTGATGTTGCAATATATCCCTTTGGTACCGTTCTGAGTTCCCCTCTTCTGCGATAATCAAGAACGATATTCCCTCCCATGCTATGTCCATATAAAAAAATCGGGATATCAGGATATCCTTTTCGAGTATATTCAATAAGCTTGTCAATGTCCTGTAAAATATCGGGTCTCGGTGCAGTATGTCCTCTTTTGCCCGAAGAAAGTCCGTGTCCTCTCAAATCCATTCCAAATAACGCAATTCCGAATTCCTGGAAAATCTCTCCGATTCGATCATATCTTCCCGCATGCTCACCAATACCATGAATCAAACACACAACAGCTTTCGGATATTCCACTTTCCATTCATACCCTACAAGTTTTATTTTAGATTCCAGTAATTGAAAATTGCGATACATCATTTCCCTTTCATATATTCTTACATTTCATACACTACTTCTTACATTTCGACAATTCTTCCTTGCTTTCTACAGAGCTGCATCATAAAATGAAAATACTCCATAAGAAAACAGTTGGTTTTCATCCTGAGGCGGGAACGAAATTCTCCTAATTATTGAAAAAAGGAAGTGTTAGTATGAAGATAAAAAGTAGCAAAATTAACAGATATCAGTTTAACAAAACAGGAGAATCACGCTGCGCGATATGCGGCGGGCTAAGCAATATAACCAATTTTAAAAATGGCTATATCTGTGAAAGCTGTTTGCAATACGTTAAAACTCTTTAATAATGAAGTCCCTTTCTCTCGGGATACCAATTAATATTTTCTCGTTTTTTCCCATAATAGATGAAAACCGACTGTGATTAGGCTGATTCATTTCGTTTCAGCCTTTTTATTTTTTCGTCTCTCCTCTGCGGCGAGTCTTTTCTTTGTCTTTGCTTTCATCACGGAGTATCCAAACTTTCCAATCGGTTTCTTCTGAAGCCCATAATAATCCCCGTGACTATAACAAATCAGCCCGGCTTTTTCCAGTTCCAGCTTTCCATTCTCGTTCAAAAGGCTTTCATTAGCATGCACAGTTAGAATCTCAGCTACGAACATATCATGAGAAGGATAATGAAGAACCTCTCTTACGCTACATTCAATATTTACCGGTGACTCCAGTATCATCGGGCATTTCACAAGCTGTGCAGGAACGGCAGTCAGGTTCTGTTCCTGGAATTTATTCACATCTCGTCCAGATTTCACACCGCAATAATCAGTCTTCCACGCCAGTTCTTCTGTGCAGAGATTGATAACAAATTCACCGTTTTTTTCAATAATGGAATGGGAATATCTGGATTTTCTAACCGAAATATAGGTCATTGGCGGCTCAGAATTTACAATCCCGGTCCAGGCAATGGTTATGATATTGTATTTAGCTTCCGTTTCTCCGCAGGATACCATTACGACCGGAAGCGGATTTACCATTGTCCCCGGCTTAAAGGTTACTTTACTCATTTACTGTCCCTCCAAGTTTTTCAATTACATTTTTAAATTCCCAAGGCAGCTGGCTGTCAAACTCCATATATTCTCCCGTTCTGGGATGCTGAAAGCCCAATTTTTTTGCATGAAGCATCTGTGATTCAATGCCAAAAATCTTTTTTTTCGGCCCATATACTGCATCACCAAGTAAAGGATGATTGATATAAGCCATATGCACTCTGATTTGATGTGTTCTTCCTGTCTCTAATCTGGCTTCCAGATAAGTAAAAGAGCCAAACCGATGCAAAACTTTATAATGGGTCACCGCTTCCTTACTGCTGCATTGGGTAACTGCCATCTTAATTCGGTTTTTAGGATCTCTGCCGATCGGCGCATTAATTGTCCCTTCATCCTTTTGGAAATTATGATAGACAACAGCACGATATGCCCGGGTGATGCTATGAGCTGCAAGTTGCTGTGCAAGACTCCGATGTGCCACATCATTTTTAGCAATCATCAATAATCCACTGGTGTCCTTATCAATTCGGTGCACAATGCCCGGACGAATTACACCGTTTATAGAAGAAAGGTTTTTGCATTGATACAGGATGGCATTGACTAATGTCCCGGTATAGTTTCCAGCGGCGGGATGAACCACCATTCCCTTTGGCTTATTCACAACCAAAACATCTTCATCTTCGAAAACAATATCAATAGGAATATCCTCAGCGATTACATCTAAGCAAACCGGTTCAGGAATCACAACCTTGATCAAATCTCCAGCCTTCACCTTATATTTCTTTGAGTTGTTGACGATCCCGTTAATCGTAACTTCACCATGGTCAATCAGTTTTTGCAGATGACTCCGTGACACCTCTTCAATAACAAGAGAGAGGACCATATCAAGTCTGGTCCCCTGCATATCTTCTTCTATGGTAAATTCAAAAAAGTCATTTTCTTTTTCCATTATTTTCCGCTCCCGCCTCGTTTTGGTTCTACAAAAAACATGTAAAGGACTAACAATCCGCAGCCGACGCAGACAGAAATGTCCGCGATATTAAAGATCGGCCATATGCGTAAATCTAAGAAATCTACAACATATCCATTGATTGCACGATCAACGAGATTGCCCATGCCTCCTGCTGCAATCAGCGACAAGCTCATCAGCAAAACCCAGTGTTCTTTCCTTTGTTTTTTTATTAAGTATACCAATACAGCAACAATCACAACAAGCTGCATTAGGATCAGAAATTCTGTTTTGTTCTGAAACAAACTAAATGCAGCACCATAATTATGAATATATGTGAGATGGAAAATCCCGTCTATCAATGAAATGGAATCGTTTAGTTCCATATTGACACGAATCAGATATTTCGACAATTGATCAAATAAAATGACCACAGCAATAATGATAAAGTACATAGAATACGGAATTACTAAACCCCTTCTCCTTTTCTCAAATTTGTTATCGTCGCTTTTCCATAAGAGCTTCGTTCTTCCATCACAGTTCGTGCTTCTGTGATGGGTTTTAATTCTTCCATTTCCTTATCAGCGAAAAGCTCAGCACTGAAGTTGTCAAATTTTTCCAATTCACATTCCAATAAGCTTCTATACCTTGTTCTGAAAATATTTAAGCTGTTTCTTGTAGATATCATTTCCTCGTTAAGTCTCTCAATGGCTTCCTTCGCTTCCCTCTGAATCAGCTGTGCATCAAGCTCAGCATTTTTCAACAATATTTCTGCACGTTTTTCTGCGCTGACGGATATATCTCCCATAAGAGCCTTTGCTGCTTCTAAAGTCTCCAATACAGCACCTTCCGAATTTCGATAACGTTCCACCTCTGCCGTCAGATTTTTTACTTGATCTTTCAATCTACGGTTTTCTTCCATGATTTTCTCCAGATCCAGCGTCAACAGATCAAGAAAACCGTCTACGTCTTCTTCCTTGTATCCTCGAACACCTTTGGAGAACTCTTTATTTTGAATATCTAAAGGAGTAATCATTCATCTACCTCACAGTCAAATACTTTAAAACATCAGTATTTTTAAAACACTGATGATCAAATTTTGGATTAACGACAATCCAATAATCGCCACAATCGGTGAAAAGTCAATCGTGCCACTTAATCCAAATCTGGATAACAGTCTTCGACAGGGTGACAGGATGGGTTCAGTAATTTGTAAGATCGCCGTATAAAATTTATATAAGCTACCGTAGGGCGTTCTGACAAACCAGCTTAGGATTGCTCGTCCTAAAATTAAATACACAATAATTTGAAAAAAAGTGTTAATCGCATTTAATAATACATATATCATTTCATTTATCTCCAAGCATTCTTCGGCGTTCCGCTGAAATCGATTCCCTTTTGATCAATATTAGCAGTGACGTCGACATTTTCGGGTGCAAATACAAAAATATTGTTTGCAATCTTTTGAACATTCCCGTTTAAAGCATATGTAGCGCCGCTTAAAAAGTCAAATATCTTTCTTGCGCTGTCTGACTCCACCTTTTCAAGATTGATGATTACCGGCTTTTTCGCTTTCAGATTATCAACAAGTTTCGGACATTCATCGAAGTTCTTCGGCTCTATCACAACCATTTTAAACTGACTTGTATTTGGAGTAATATTTTTGCTTTGCATCGGAAGAACTCTGCTCTCATTTATCTCTTTAGCTTCTTTATTTTCGTTCCTGCTGAACATATAAGATCCTCTTGGATCCATCGGTTTTCTTTCCAGAGATGTTGAAGTAACCGGAATCTCATCTTGCAGATCATCCTCCTCAATTTCTTCGATACCGATCAGAGTTTTCAGCTTATAAAATAAACCTTCTCCCATTCTTTAACCTCCTAAAGTCTTTTCTTTATATTTGCTTATTGTAATTTCTTTGTCCAAAAATAGCGGTTCCGACCCGGATTAAGTTAGAACCCTCCAGAATAGCGGCCTCGTAATCATGCGACATTCCCATGGACAGATACTGGAAATCCAATCTCGGATGAGAAGACAAAGCATATTGATCATACAATGCTTTGACCTCTTTGAAATAGATTCTCACATCATCCGGGTTGTCCTCAAAAGGTGCAATGCACATGAGTCCTCTGATTCTGATATTCTGACAATGAGTTAAAATTGCTTCAATTAGTTTTCCCGTTTCTTCTGTCGTAATTCCAAATTTGCTTTCTTCCTGCGCCGCATTAACCTGAACAAGGATGTCCATTGTTGTATGAAACCGGGCAGATCGCTTATCAATCTCTTCCGCCAGCTTAAAAGAATCAACAGAATGAATCATGGATACCTTATCGATAATATATTTTACCTTATTTGTCTGCAAATGTCCAATCATATGCCAACGTACCGGCTTAACCGCATCAAACTTGTCCAAGATCTCCTGAACCTTGTTTTCTCCAATATCCGTAATACCTGCTGCAATGGCTTCATTGATTTCTTCTGCAGTTCTTGTCTTGGTAACTGCGACCAAAAGAACCTCTTCAGGCTTTCGTCCAACCTTTTCTGCAATTTCACTTTTATTCTTATTAATAGCCTCTATATTTTCTTTAATTGCGCCCATAGCTTCCTGCCTTTTCCCTCCCTTTATATTCCAAAAAAACGATTTGAATTTGATCCGAATCACCCATGCCAAGGGTGTTCTCATTAGAAAACCGTGAAACCTATTACCGCCTTGATGCGAAGCATCTTAAAGGGGGCGGTTTTCGAGAGAACACCCTGGCAGGCGCTGAATTCACTCAATTGGGTTTTTTTAATATTTCATCATAAATATTCACAGTTTCCACTTTCGTGGCTCCATCATCCGTATAAAAGTAAGAAACTGCAACTAAAGACCACTCTCCATCGCTCGTTATAATTTTTACCGGTTTAAAGATATATTCCCCACTTTTCGCTTTTACATAAACTCCGGGCTTTCCGTCCTTTGTCGTGATACTTTTATTCGGTATGGTTAACCCCTTATAATCAGAAGTAATTACTTCAGCATCAATCGTTCTAACCTGTGCAAACTCCTCATAGTATTTATTGAACTCCAGTATTACCAGCCATTCCTCATTATCATCTATAATATCATGAATCTTTCCTTCTACCTGTCCCAAAGGAAGATTAATCGTAGCCGATTTCCCTTTTTCATATTTTACAATGTTTTCCGGAGCCACCCAAAATGCTGCATACCATTTTTTATTATCTACTACTTTGTATAAAGGTTCCTTTGCCAAAGTAGTTTCTCTTGCAAGATTCTGAACATCAATGCTCAGGTTCTGAACTTTTTCTTTACTTAGCAGCGTCATATTTTCAGGAGTAAATTCCGACTCATACCCATCGATGTAAAAGCTGATCACTCCATTTGACTTGCTGATATAATTTTCCGGTATGATCCCAGTTGCGTTTATCTTTTGATTCTGCTCGACGATTTCTTCTTTTGCCGCGCTATCCGTTGCTTCTATGTAATCTTTCTTTTGATTGAGCCTTTGGATTTGTACCGCCAGCCTTTCCGCCTGCTCTTTCTCTCCTTCATTCAATGCGATGTTTCGATCATTTTCGAGTTTGGTAATCTGCGCTTTTATTTTTTTAATGTCATCACTGAATAAGCTTTCTCCGCCGTTAAATCGGGAGAGCCGTGCCATAATTTTTTCAAAACTGCTTTCCTTGTCCTGCTGGCTTCCTGATGAGATGTCAAGGATCTTGACGCCCTTTCTGACCATTTCTCCTTCTTCTACATAATAATTAACGTTCCCGGATTTATTTGCAAAATATACCATCTCATTTCTAATAAAATAAGCAGTAACCTGATCCGTAACCTGAATACTGCCGTACTCAATAATTTCCGTTTTTTTCAGTGCCCCGGTAACGTTTGGAAATACATATATAATAATAAACAGAATGACAAGGGTTGTACAAAATAATAGAATGCGCCGTTTTTTCTTTTTCATGATTTGTCCGTATCCTCCACAAGTCTTTCGTTCCCTAATTATATATTAAAACCCTTGCAGATTCAACTGTTATAGTTTGTCGTTTTTCAGTATTTTCCGTAGAATTTTTTCCTCGTCTTTTGATAAATTTTTTTCCATTTTCAAATATTTATCCCAAAGATCAGGCCTTCTTTCTTTCGTCAGTTCTAGGGACTTCTCAAACTGCCATAAATGGATTAATTTATGATTTCCTGAAAGTAAAACTTCTGGAACATCCATGCCCTCATACTGCCTTGGCTTGGTATACTGTGGATATTCCAGCAACCCGGAATAGATTGATTCTTCATCATGAGCACTGCTGTTTCCTAATACTTTAGGTATCATTCTGACTACTGCATCAATAAGAATCATAGCAGGCAGTTCTCCACCGGTCAGAATATAATCTCCTACTGAAATTTCTTCCATTTCCCAGCAGTCGATAATCCTTTGATCAATTCCTTCATAATGCCCGCACAAGATAACCAATTCCTCTTTTCCCGATAATTCACCAATCATTTCCTCATCTAAAATTTTCCCCCGCGGAGACATATAAATAATTTTTTTCCCTTTTGCATCAATTGCATGCAATGCCTGAAAAACCGGTTCTGCAAGCATCACCATACCCGCACCGCCGCCAAAAGGATAATCGTCAGCCTTTTTATGCTTGCTCTGGCTGTATTTTCTGATATCCGTCAGCTGGATATCTAATATTCCATTTTCTCTGGCCCTTCCCAGAATGCTCTTTTCCATTACAGGCCGGAACATCTCAGGGAACAGGGTTAACACATCAATCTTCATCACTTACATCCGATCATTCTATGTTTATCAGCCAAGGTTTTCCTAACCCGTTACTCTAATAAACCTTCCATCAGTCTAACGATCATGGTTCTGTTTTCCATATCTATCTTCAAAATAAATTCATCCACCGCCGGTATCAGGAATTTACTTTTATTTTCTTGCTCAACTTCATACAAATCCTGCGCACTGTTCTTTATCACATCGCAGACTGTTCCCAAAACATTACCGCTTTCCTCAATCACTGAGAGTCCAATCAAGTCAAAAACATAATAGGTCTCCTCCGGCAATACTCTAACATCTTCTTTGTCAATGTAGAGATTCTCTCCCTTATGCTTTTCAGCTTCTGTCCTGTCATTAATTCCTTCCAGTTTTAAAATAACCATATCCTTCAAATATCTGACTCCAGATATTTGGTAAAGTATATCTTCCAGATAAATTTTCTTTAGTTCTTCAAACCGCTCTTTATAATCGGAGTAATGGTATACCTTAAGCTCCCCTTTTAAGCCAACTACATTAACGGCTTTTCCAATTTTAATCTTTTCCATGCTTTCCTCGTAAATTAATTTTAAAAATAGGCACATATATAGAATATATGTGCCACAAACGCAGTATTTCAGAATCTTTATTGAACGATTTCTACTACCACTTTTTTATTTGCTTTGGTCGCTGCGGCTTTCACGACAGTACGAAGTGCTTTGGCAATTCTTCCTTGTTTACCGATTACTTTCCCCATATCATCCGGGGCAACCCTCAGCTCAATAACAATAGCCTGTCTTCCTTCCACCTCTTTTACGTCTACCGCATCAGGATTATCAACAAGTGATTTTGCAATAGCTTCAACCAGTTCTACCATAAGTTTTCACCGCTTTCCTTATTCTATAATTCCTGATTTTTTGAAAAGACTTTTTACAGTTTCAGTAGGTTGAGCTCCGTTTGAAATCCACTTCTTTGCCTTTTCTCCGTCTATTTTGACGTCGGCCGGATTCGTTAGAGGATTATAGTAACCTATCTCCTCAATAAACTTTCCATCTCTAGGTGAACGGGAATCTGCAACAACTACTCTATAAAAAGGTTTCTTATGAGCGCCCATTCTCTTTAGTCTTATTTTTACTGCCAAATGTTCCACCTCCTTTATTGTCTGCCTGTTTTCTCATCGAAATAATTCTGCAAACTTAATATTAACGTTAGTTTATCCAACAGCCTGCCGGGTGCTGGACGACTTGACTTCGCATTCAACGAGCATAACTCCCTCTGAACTGAGTCTTAGTCTATGTTAAACTCAGTGTTCTGAATTTAATCACCGATTTCATCATGCTGCTCCTAAAGAGCACTGGCTAAAAGCCTCTGAACATCTTATTTTTCTTAAATTTTGGCGCATTGGAAAATTGTTTCATCATCTTCCTTGCATCTTCATACTTTTTAATTAAATTATTAATCTTACTGACAGGCTGTCCGCAACCTGCAGCAATACGCTTTCTCCTGCTGGCATTTAATATAGAAGGGTTTTTTCTCTCACCCTTGGTCATAGACTGAATGATAGCTTCCATCTGGATGAATTCCTTTTCTCCGCCTTCCAGATCCACGTCCTTCATTGATTTACCGTTCATGCCCGGCATCATATCCATGATCTTGGTAAGACCGCCCATTTTTTTAATCTGACCAATTTGATCCAGGAAGTCCTCCAAGGTAAACTCGTTTTTCTTCATCTTCCTTTCGAGTTCAGCAGCCTTCTCATCGTCATAGCTTTCCTGAGCCTTTTCAATCAGGCTCATCATGTCTCCCATACCTAAAATTCTGGAAGCCATTCGCTCAGGATGGAACGGCTCCAAAGCATCAAACTTTTCACCCATACCGATGAACTTGATAGGCTTTCCGGTTACGGTTTTGGCCGATAAAGCGGCTCCGCCTCTGGTATCCCCATCCAGCTTCGTCATGATAATACCGTCGATTCCAAGTCTTTCATTAAATCCGGAAGCAGCATTGACTGCATCCTGACCTGTCATAGCATCCACAACCAGAAGAATCTCATGAGGCTTTGTTCTCTGCTTGATTCTCACAAGCTCATCCATCAGCTCATCATCGATATGTAATCTACCCGATGTATCCAGTATGAGTACGTCATGACCCTTGTACTCAGCTTCTTTTATTGCCTTTTCTGCGATGATTTCCGGCTCCCTGCATTCACGCATGGTAAATACAGGCACACCGACACGGTTCCCTACGATTTCCAACTGATCAATAGCCGCTGGCCGATAAATGTCACAGGCGGCAAGCATCGGTTTTTTGCCATTTTTCTTGAGGTAATTTGCCAGTTTTCCGCAAGTAGTCGTTTTACCGGTACCCTGCAGCCCTGCCATAAGGATTACGGTAAATCCTCTTGGTGAGTATGTCAGCTTGCTGTTGGTTCCTCCCATCAAGGAAACAAGCTCGTCGTTTACAATTTTAATTACCTGTTGCGCAGGCGTCAGGCTTGCCAGAACATCCTGACCAAGTGCCTTTTCTTTTACGCTGCCTACAAACTGTTTTACAACCTTAAAGTTGACATCCGCTTCCAGCAGCGCCAGTTTCACCTCACGCATTGCCTCGTTGATATCTGCTTCTGTCAGGATTCCTTTTCCCTTCAATTTTTTAAAAACACCCTGCAGTTTTTCCGATAATCCTTCAAATGCCATTTTGGCTCTCCTTAACATTCCGTCCGGTTCTTTAGAACCGTCGACGGAATTTATGCTGAAAAATCACGAATCTGCGATTCGTAGATTTTTGTCGTATAACTTTCCACCCGGTTTTGGGAACCGCTCATTCATTGATTTGATCTATAATAGATTTAATATGCTTTAACTTTGCAGTCAATTGATCGTTTTGACTGTTTTCGAGCATGAGCTGGTCGATTTCCGAATCGATTGCGCAAACCGCTTCTTCCGTTGCAATAAATCTACTGACCAGTCCCAGTTTGCTTTCATATTCATGCAATGCTTTTTCGGCTTTCTTTACCGTGTCATGAACCCCTTGCCTGCTGATTCCAAATTCTTCGGCGATTTCTGAAAGAGAATAATTATCTTCATAATAAAGCTTCAGTATTTCCTGCTGTTTTGCAGTGAGTAACTGACTATAAAAATCATATAACATACTAATTTCTATCATCTTTTCAAACATCCGCAATCAGCCTTTTTATTTTATTGACAAGCAATATAGCTTGACACCTTATTAATTTAACATAATAAAAAACTGCTGTCAAGTAAAAAAACTTGATCAGCAGCTCCATTCTTATTTCAATAATTCACATTGATAACTGATAGGAAATTCACTGTCGCTTTCAATTTTATTTAAGATTGCCGTAACATCTCCACCCTTGAAATCCGGTATTTTGACACCGCTTAAAAATGAGCCCCAGAAAGAATTGTCTTTATATACTACGCTAACAAGCTCACAGCCCTGCAAATCATATGTTTGCTTCATCTCATCAACCGCCTCGTCATAGGTGCCGATAGAATCCACAAGACCAAGCTCACAGGCTTGCTTTGCCGTATAGATTCTTCCATCCGCAATATTTTTTACTGTTTGCAAGCCGATTCCCCGTTCTTCTGATACGATTCCTGTAAACTGCTCATACGCATCATCCACAAGGGATTGTAAAATCTCCTTTTGTTCCTCTGTCATCGGCTCGACGGAACTACCCATTGCTTTGTTTCTGCCCGCCGTTATGGTTTCTGTCTTTACCCCATATTTTTCAAGCAAGCCTGATATATCATAGAGTGTTCCGATGGTAACACCGATCGAACCGGTCCAAGTATTTCTATTTGCAATGATCTGATCCGCCGGAGCAGTAATATAATATCCTCCGGATGCTGCCATAGAGCCCATCACAGCATAAAGTGGTCTTTTGGTCGTTTCCTTATATTTTTTTAATTTCAGATACAGTTCATCACTTTCATAAACACCGCCGCCCGGAGAATCAACAAATACAATGAGTCCTCTGTTGTCCGTATCAGCCATCAGCTCATCAATTTTATTTAATGTCCAGTTATGCTGATATCCAACCGGCAAACCAAAGGTATCCGACTGGCCGGCCGCAATGGTTCCTTTTACGTAAACCGTTGCGATATATGGTCCATTTGCAGAAATATCCTCATCCACTCCGAAAATATGATCTTTTATACTGCTTCCGATCAAAGCCAGTATCACGATACCTGCAAGGATACATCCAAATATAATCAGGCTTTTTCTTAGTCTTTTCTTCGTTTTTTTCTTTTCTTCTCCCATCGCTTCTATGTTGTATTCTCTGATTTCTGTCATTTCTGATCCCCTTTCGCTTTTTACATATATCATTTTCCACTTTTTTATCGAATCTGTCAATAAAATTATAAAGAGTGGCCGTTCCACTTCCGCTAGAAAGCAAATATTTCCTGTTAGGCAAAACGACTGTTGACAGTGTCCTATGTCATATAGTACACTAAGTACGGTTTGAAATTGCACAATTCTATGTGAGTTCAAATTACATAAGGAAAAGGGGGTATTTTTATGTTTCAGCTTGATTTAAAAAGCCGAAAATCAATTTATGAGCAGATTGTAGATAATGTCAAAGAGCTTATTATCACCGGAATTCTAAATACAGAAGACAAAATTCCTTCTGTCCGGGAATTGTCCAAAACCCTCACGGTAAATCCCAACACGATTCAAAAAGCATATCGGGAACTTGAATATCAAGGCTATCTCTACACTGTTTCCGGACTGGGAACCTTTGTGGCCTCTCCTGCCGAACTTCCGATTGATGAAAAAAGAATCAGTGAGGTAATAGAACATCTGCGGGAAAACATGAAAGAATTGCTTTATCTCGGCTGTTCTTTAGAAAGAATTGAACAAATATTAGACGAATTATTGAAGGAAAGGAGTGATTGGAATGATAACGGTAAAAAGTCTTGATAAATCCTTTGACGGCTTTAAAGCCCTTTCCGATTTAAATCTAAATGTAAAAAAAGGTTCCATCTATGGTCTTGTTGGAACCAACGGTGCGGGTAAGACCACATTGATCAAACACGTAACCGGTATTTTAAAGCCAGATCACGGTGAGATTCTTATGAGCGGGGAAAATATCTATGAAAACATTCCAGTAAAAGAGAAGCTCGGTTATATTCCCGATGATCTCTATTTCTTTTCGACTTATAGTCTGAAAGAATCTGCAAGGTTTTACCATTCCATCTACCCGAATTGGAATCAGGATCGTTACAATCATATGGTTAAACAGCTTGAATTAAATGAAAATCGCAAGCTTTCCAAGTTTTCGAAAGGAATGCAAAAACAAGCTGCTTTTATACTTACCATGTCCTCCATGCCTGATTATCTCGTGCTGGATGAACCCATCGACGGTCTGGATCCGATTATTCGTAAGCTCGTGTGGAAGTACATCGTTGAAGATGTTGCGGAAAGAGAAATGACAGTCCTTGTTTCTTCGCATAATCTCCGTGAACTGGAAGGCATCTGCGACTCCATTGGTATTTTATCAAAAGGAAAAATGATGATCGAACGCGATCTAGATGAATTAAAATCCGATATCCATAAAATTCAGGTTGCATTTAAAGCATCCGCTGAAGATCCGTACAAAGGCTTAAACGTATTGCACAGGGAATCCCGTGGGACGGTAGATCTGTTAATTATCAGGAATAGAAAAGACGTGGTTGAAAGCATCATCAATGAAAGCCACCCTGTTTTATTTGACATGCTGCCTTTGTCCTTAGAAGAAATATTTATCTATGAACTGGGAGGTGGAGATAATGAAATCGAAAGCATCATATTTTAGCATATCAAAACCATTAATCATTGAAAACTTACGCAGATTTTGGGCAATTCCAGCCCTGGCGTTTTTGGTTTACTTCCTTTCCGGAGTATTCCCGATTCTAATGTCCTACCGTCATTTAAACGATATGTCCAACTACATAGAAATATCGCTTGGCAATCAGCAACCCTTTTATATGTTTGCTCATTTGATTTTTCCGATTATAGCAGCAGTTATCATCTTCCGGTATCTGCAAGGAGTCAGCTCCGTATCGGTGATGCACTCTTTACCATTCACCCGTGCAAAGCTATATAACAGCGGTTTCATTTCCGGATTGATTCTGATTACCGTACCGATTCTGGTTAACGGTATCATTCTCCTGGCGATCAGCAAGCCGGTTTATAATGAGTATAGCACAGAAGCAGGAATGGTAGTAAATACGGTCAACCTATTTACACGAGCAGATATCCTGAACTGGATTTGGGTTTCAATTTTGATTGCATTTGTGGTTTATGCCGTATCAATTTTTGCAGGCATCATAACAGGTAATGCCCTGATCCATTTTGCCGCTGCCGTCTGGTTTAACTTCTTGATTCCTGCGTTATATGGAGTATTTATTGCATATTTTTCTCACTTTCTTTATGGCTTTGATGTCTCTGGAAACTGGCTTGAATACGGTATGAAGATATCTCCTTTCCTGAATGCTCTGCAAAGCAGGGGACATTTCGGTGTCTACACTACGATTTATTATATTGTCAGCTTCATTCTTTTATATGGAATCACCCATTTCCTTTATCAGAAGCGTAAGCTGGAACGTGCGACCGATTCTCTTGTTTTCGGATTCATGGAGCCGATCAATTGTTATCTGATCGCCTTCTTTGGCATGACCTTACTTGGTTTTTACTTCCAGGTTTTAGGTGAAGCAGAACTATATATGTATGCTGGTTTTGCAGCCGGTACCATAATATTCTTTATCATCGGACAAATGATCGTGAAGAAAACACCGAGAATCTACAACTTGAAGAGCCTGAAAAGCATAGGAATCTATGCACTCATTGCGGTGCTGTTTTTACTCGGGTTGAACTATGATATCACCGGATTTGAAAAACGAATACCGAATCATGTAACCAACTTTACTCTTTCAATGGGTTTTTACAGCGGCTTTAACGATTTTGATTATTGGGATAGCAGCAGCAGTATTTTTTATAAAGGCGATGAAAACGGTTTGATTCTTAAAAATCCAGAAAACATCAAAGCGGTAACAGTGCTCCATAAATCGTTGATCGAAAACAAGGAGCGATTTAAAAATATAGAAAACACCTACACACGTAGTGTAAATCTTGCCTACAACCCGGATTCCACTTTCCCTATGACGAGATTTTATAAGATTGATTACAACTTCTACAAGACTAATCCAGAATTCAAGCAGATCTATGAATCGGAAGAGTTTAAAAATTATTACGCTCCAAGTAACTTGAACTATTTTGAATTAGTTGATATTCATATCATTCCTCCCATGCCGAATACCGAATCTGTAGAAGTCAAGAAAAAGAAGGAAATGGAAGAATTCATGGAATGTCTCGATCAGGATTTCAAAGCGCAGAGCTTTGAGGACATGATAAATTTGAAGCATGAATATGCAACTGTAAATATTAATTTCACTTATAAAAATAAAAATTCTGATACTCCAGAACGGTCGTTTGAAAACAGAATATCTTATGATATTACTGAAAATTATACCAACACGATCAATTGGCTTGAAGCGCATGGCTATAGTAATCGCTTTATCCATAAGGTCAGTGATGTTGCGTATATTGAACTTTATCATTATGTTGAAGATGAAAATACGACCAATCAACCCGTAGAGTATACCCGCGAAGGAATCGACGATGACAACAAATTAAAGAGCCTACAAGTCACCGATCCTACCAAAATTCAGAAACTGCTGGATGCCTACGAGACACGGAATATCAATTATCAAGATTATTATTATGGAAAAATAGTGTATAAAGGGGACAGTCAATACCAGAATCAATATAATAACGATATGGAATATGCAAAGGAAATGGCTGATAAATACGCAATAGAGGACGGATCCATGATGACTAAGGATATCTACTTCAACGAAGGCAATATCCCGGATTACGTTTTAGATTATTTCCAGTAAGCGGACAAAAAAACCGCAAACAATTCAAATTTAGGGGTTTCAATATAGAGATGACCGTACATAAAACAGTGTACGGTCATTTTATTATTTGTTTTGTTCAACAGCCTCTAATATGTTATAATCTCTTGAAACTGATCGTTTAAAGGAGGTAATCTGCTTTGATTTATGACTTGATTATTGTTGGAGCTGGAGCTGCGGGTCTATTTGCCGGCGCTTCTCTGCCCTGCCCGGTTAATGGATTAATCATAGAAAGAAAGGCATCTGCCGGCAAAAAGCTTCTTATGTCGGGAGCCGGCCAGTGCAACCTTACACATGGCGGAAGTGTCAAGGAATTTATTTCTCATTATGGAAAAAATGGCAGCCAGATTCGTCCTATTTTATATCGCTTTAATAATTTATCCGTTATGAAGTATTTTGAAAAAAATGGCGTTTCCCTTTTTGAACGAGAAGATCAAAAGATATTCCCCAAATCACTACAAGCGCAAGAGGTTTTAAATGTCTTGACAAAAAATTGATGCCCAAAATGGCTTAAAATTCTGCTATTCAACTTCTGTGAATCATATTTTCTGCAAACAAACCCGGGAACAATCCGGAAAGCGTACTTTCCTCAGATTCTCACATCATTTATACAATTCAATGCGGAACGCAACATTATCAAACAAAAAAAATTAATCTTAGCAACCGGCGGCTGCTCCTACCCTTCTACAGGGTCAGACGGCAGCTTCTTTCCCGTATTGAAAGACATGGGTATTACGGTCAATCCGCTGTCCCCTGCCTTGGTTCCTATTTTGGTTAAAACAGTATCCCCTATAGAATTTTATCCGGGATTTCTTTTCAAAACGCTTGCGGTTACCATTTATTCCCCTGCAAAAACAAAAATTGCCCAAAACAAAGATGCATTGCTTCTTACCCATACCGGTTTTTTCCGGTCCTGCGATTCTAAACTTATCCCGATATGCTCATCCCAACGATGGCTAATCAATCAATTAATTTTCCGATGATCGCAGAAGAAAAAATCATAAAAGACCTATCCGCCTCCATTGTCGGCAGCAGCAAACAGCTTCTAACTGCTTTATATGAATATTTTAACAGAGAACTTGCAAAAAAAGTCTCAGAAATACCGAAGCGCTTTCTTGAAACAGTCTGTATGCGCGCAGGCGTCGATTGTTCCAAGAAAGCGTCCCAAATCTCTCTTACTCAGCTTAAAAACTGTTATAAAACGAATCACCCATGATGATTATGAAATCCAAAAACTAGGCGGTTTTGAGATTGCAATGGTTACAGCTGGAGGGAATACCGATTTCACAGATCAATACAAAAACCATGGAATCAAAGAAATATCCGAATCTCTATTTTGCAGGAGAAATATTGGATATTGACGGAGATACCGGCGGATATAACCTGCAAATTTGCTTTCTCCTCCGGATACCTTGCCGCACAAAACCTCCGCTGAGCACCTTCCTGTGTATGAAATCATATAATGGATATCATTATAAATTAAAAATTCCATCATGTATTGCTATGTAAAGATGGAATTAGTATAACAGGAGTAACAAAATGGCTATTAAAATATTCATCGACCAGGGACACAACCCCACAAATCCAAATGCAGGTGCTGAAGTCGGCGACATCAGAGAGCAAGATATCAATTATGAAGTAGGCATGCGGCTTGCAGCTCTGCTAAACAGCAATCCTAACTTTGAGGCAAGATTGTCAAGAAATACACCAACGGAACAGTTAGGAACAAGTACTACCACCAGTCTCCAAACCAGAGTAAATTCTGCGATCCAGTGGGGCGCTGATTTTTTTATCAGTCTGCACGCTAATGTCAGCGAAATTACAACAGCAAGCGGCCAGTGAGGCTTACGTATACAGCACCGAAAGCCCGGCTTATTACATGGCGACCCAAATCCTTGAAGGTCTTCATAATTACACCGGCTTGCCAAACAGAGGTGTTATGACAAATACCAGGCTTTATGTTCTGAGAGCAACTCCGATGCCTTCCGTTCTGGTTGAAATGGGCTATATGACCAATCCAACGGATTTAAATCTGCTCGTGAATGATCCGCAAAGCTTTGCACGAGGTATTTACAGTGGGATTTTGGCCTATTATGGTCTCTATCTTAAAAATTCATTGAAAACCAAATCGCTTCAACAATCTATGTTGGAGCGATTTTTTTTTATTATTCCTTATTTCCTATATTGACAGTAAGGTTTCATCGTGTTATATTGTGTATATAGTATATATACAATATTTCTACTAAGTTATGGAAAATGACCATTTATAAATCAAAACAAAATGAAAGAGTTAAGGTGATTCAGTGGATATTATCATAAGTAATTCAAGCAACAAACCCATCTATGAGCAGATAACATCCCAAGTGAAAAATATGATACTGAACGGAACGTTACAGGAAGGAGAAGCCCTACCTTCTATGCGACTTCTCGCCAAAGAACTGCGTATCAGTGTAATCACAACCCAAACGCGCTTATGAGGATTTGGAAAGAGATGGCTTTATTGAAACCGTTACTGGCAGGGGAAGCTTTATTGCAAGCAAAAACCTTGAATTCATCCGAGAAGAACATCTCCGTATGATTGAGGAGAAACTACTGGAGTCAGCTAATTTAGCAAGATCAGCAGGTATCAATCGGGGATGAGTTGATTGAAATGCTTAACCTGTTATATGAAAATGAATAAATGAAAAAACATGGAATAATTTTAACGAGAATTGGAGGTAAATATGAGTAATGCATTAGAAATAATCGACCTATCAAAACGATTTGACAAGTTCGAGCTGCAAAAATATAAATCTTACCCTGCCAAAGGGAAGCATCATGGGATTTATCGGAGGAGAAACGGTGCAGGAAAAACTACGACGATCAAGCTAATACTGAATCAGTTAAAAGCTGATTCCGGAAAGATCAGTATCTTAGGCCATGACCATATAAGAGGCGAAAAATTACTAAAGGAAGATATCGGCGTCGTTTTCGATGAAAGTTACTTTCATGAAAATATCAAGCCAAAACATATTTCCAAAATTATGAGTTGTATCTACCGGCATTGGGATGATGTGCTGTTTCAAAATTACTTAAACAAGTTCAACCTCCCTGTTGATAAGGTTACAAAAGAGTTTTCCCGGGGAATGAAAATGAAGCTTTCCATAGCAACCGCCCTCTCCCATCATCCGAAGCTCTTGATTTTAGATGAAGCAACCAGCGGTCTGGATCCTGTGATAAGAAATGAGATTCTTGATATCTTTCTGGAATTTATTCAGAATGAAGAAAACTCTATTCTGTTTTCTTGCCCACATCACCAGCGATCTGGAAAAGATTGCAGATTATGTCACCTTCCTTCACGAAGGTAAAATAATGTTCAGTGAATCCAAGGATGAACTGCTATATGATTACGGTCTTCTGCTCTGTGGGGCTGCCGACTTTAACACCATTGATAGAGGGGATATCATTGGACATCGGCAAAGCCGTTTCGGACATGAGATTCTAGTCAGAAACAAGGAACAAATGAAATTAAAATACAAGGGGTTAACAATAGATTCTATTACGATCGAAGACATTATGTTATTTTATGTAAAGGGGGACAATTAAATGATCGGCTTACTGTTAAAAGATTTTTATACATTAAGACAATACGGAAAAACCTTGCTGTTTCTGCTTGTGTTATTTTCATTTATCGGCATAGGTATGGATAATCCGGCGATCTTTTTCGAAGGCTTTATTACCATGATATCCATGATGATGGTCATCTACTCCTTTTCCTATGACAACCTGGCAAAGTGGGATCGATTCGGCCTATCTCTTCCGGTTACAAGAAGGGAAATGGTTGCCAGCAAATATCTTTTATCTCTCATTCTCTGTGTCATCGGAGCGGTTCTATCATTCCTGCTATCTTCCTTGATACTTTATTTTAAGCCTGTTGAGGATTTCGGAATGATGGAGCACCTTATGTCATTAGGTGCGGTCATAACGGTAATTTTTATCTTTTTCAGTATACTGCTACCTTTAATTTTTAAATTCGGAGTAGAAAAAAGCCGGCTGCTGTTGATTGCCATATTTGCAGCGCCTACCGCGTTCACCATTTCACTTGGAAAGTTAGGGATGTCTCTGCCATCCATAGAAACCTTAATATCACTCATAAAGCTTATGCCCATAATCGTTATTGTGGTATTTTTTCTCTCCTATCTTCTCTCAGTAAAAATTTTTTCCGCAAAGGAAATCTAAAGCCGTTGTCAAAAAAAATAATAGAAAATAAAGAAATGCTATTTGTTGCAAAAGCAAATAGCATTTCTATTTTTTTTCATAAATGATTTACTATTTTTCACTGTCAGATTCTTCCATTCCAATCAATTCATCCAGTTCCTCTTCCGATAAGGCATCAAAATCAATCGGTTCGTCTGGAATTTCATCATTGGTTATGGGTACCGCCACAATGATGTTCTTCGCATCTTCGAGGGATTTTTCCGGTACATAAAGATCAATTGGAAATGCACTGTTCGAACCCATAAAAATCTCCAGAAAATTGCTGGCCCCTTTGAATTTTTTAATAGAAGGGATCCCTTCGCTCCTCAGCTTTGATTCCAGAATATCTGCCTCAAAGCTGTCTTTAGCAGTGCAGAGGTATACTCCATCACGCCATTCTTTTTGATCCTCAGTCATAATCTCTTACCCAACCCTTTCCTTATTTACTCATTTTAGAAAAGTCTTAGTCCTTCATTCAAATCTGTATTGTAAGATTGCTTGTTTCATACGCTTTTTTCCGTAATTTCCTTTTTCAATTTTCCAATAAAGTCTTCCTGTTTTATGGAACCCAGCTCTCCTTCTTTATTTGAACGCACTGTCAGTTCACCGGATTCCATTTCCTTTTCACCAATGACCCCGATATAGGATACTCTTTCATTCCTTGCTTCCCTGATTTTATAGCCGATTTTCTCGTTTCTTGCATCGACTTCTACCCGTAAGCCCTCTGCGCTTAGTTTTCTTCCCACTTCTTCCGCATAATCTGCAAATTTTTCAGTAACCGTCAGAAGCTTAACTTGGACAGGAGCCAGCCACAGCGGAAATTTTCCTGCAAAATGCTCTGTCAAAATACCGATAAAGCGTTCGATACTGCCAAAGATTACTCGATGAATCATAATCGGTCTGTGCTTTTCTCCATCGCTGCCGACATAGGTTAAATCAAATCGCTGTGGCATCTGAAAATCCAGTTGGATCGTACCACACTGCCAAGTCCTACCGAGGCAGTCTTCCAGATGGAAGTCAATTTTAGGACCATAAAAAGCTCCGTCACCTTCATTGATAATATATGGAATACCCTTATCCTCCAGAGCATCTTTCAAGGCATTTGTCGCCATATCCCACTCTTCCGCTGTGCCCATGGAGTCTTCCGGTCTGGTGGAAAGTTCAAGGTGATACTTAAATCCAAATAAACTATATACATAATCGATAAAATCGATAACACCTATAATTTCATCCTTGATCTGCTCTGGAAGCATAAAGATATGTGCATCATCCTGCGTAAAGGTTCTAACTCTCATCAATCCATGCAGCGCGCCTGACAATTCATGTCTGTGAACCTGACCCATCTCCGCTATCCGCATCGGAAAATCACGGTAACTGTACATTTTTCTTTTATAGGCAAGCATCGCTCCGGGACAGTTCATCGGTTTCACCGCATAGTCACCTTCATCGATTTTAGTGAAATACATATTATCCTGATAATGATCCCAATGTCCTGAAGTATGCCACAACGCCTCACTTAAAATAAGTGGTGTTTTGATTTCCTGATAGCCTCTTTCACGATGTGCCTGTCTCCAAAAGGCTTCCAGCTCATTTCGAATAACCATTCCTTTTGGCAGGAAGAATGGAAAGCCCGGCCCTTCTTCATAAATTGCAAAAAGATCCATTTCTTTTCCTATTTTTCTATGATCTCTCTTTTTAGCTTCTTCCAGTCTTTCGATATATTCGTCAAGCTGCTTCTGCTTCGGGAAAGATGTCCCGTAGATTCTCTGAAGCATCTTATTCTTTTCGCTTCCTCTCCAGTATGCCCCGGCGACGCTCATCAGCTTGATTGCTTTGACAGCTGCTGTTGATGGCATATGCGGTCCTGCACACAGATCGGTGAAGTCCCCCTGCTTATAGAATGAAATAACCGCATCTTCCGGAAGATCCCGAATGAGTTCGACCTTGTACGGTTCCTGTTTTTCTTCCATAAACTTGATTGCCTCTTCTCTTGGAAGTTCAAACCGTTCTTCAGGATAATCCGCGTGAACAATTTTCGCCATTTCTTTTTCCAGATTTCTTAGATCTTCATCAGAAAAACGATGTTCCAAATCAAAATCATAGTAAAACCCGTTATCGATTGCAGGGCCGATCCCCAGTTTTGCTTCCGGAAAAAGCTGTTTTACCGCCTGTGCTAAAATATGAGAGCTTGTATGTCGAAAAGTATGATTTCCTTCTTCCTCTTCAAATTTCAAAATTTCCAGTTCACAATCCTCTTCCAGCTTATAGTCTAGACCCTGAACCTTACCATTGACTTTTCCAACAACAGCCTCCTTCGCCAAGCCGCGATGAATTGCCTTGGCAACCTCCAGAATCGTCGCACCCTTTTCCACTTCTTTTATGCTGCCATCCTTCAATGTTATCTTTATCATAAAATACCTCCTGGTTTGTTTATCCTATTTTTTACCTTTTGCTATTATTATTTTATCTACGGTTTGGGTATTGTAATGCAAACCGTTGTTTGACAATATAGTTGGTCAATATTATAATTATATGCTATAGGATGAATTTGTCAAGGAAAGGGAAAGGGAACGCCGGAAATTTCAAGGTAAAATCTGCTTGCGCACGCTCGGCTGCACCTGGTAAATGATATGAAAATTGTATGTATCGGTAATAGTAACATAAACGGATTTCCTCACAAACGAAGTCAATGCTTTGTCAGCTTATGGAGGCAAGCTACAGGTCATGAAATAATCAATAAAGGAGAAAACGGTGATATCATATCCAATGTATACGCTAGATTTGAAAAGGATGTGATCTCACATAGACCTGATACCGCTGTTGTTCTCACTGGAACCAACGACTTTATCTCCGAGCACTGCACTCCTGAGGAAGTCCTGAATTACATGGATAAAATAGCTGAACTGGCAAAAACAAAATCAATCAATATAATATTTCTTACACCCCTTTTGGTTGATATCGCAATGGCAAAAAAATTATGGAAACCCGGCGTTGACTATTCTGCCGTCAACGAACAACTGAAAACGCTTCGCAGCCTGATGCTTGCATATGGAGAGAAAAACCATATCAGTATCATAGACACACAAAAACAGTTTTCTGAATTATATACGAAAGCAAACGTGTCAGATTATCTACTGGACGGAATTCATCCAACGGTATTAGGGCATAAAGCTATGGCCAAATTTCTTCCGGATTGACTCCGTACACCTGTACTACTTGAAAATAATCGCTGTTTGCAATATCTTTCGGAATTACCAGCCAGGATCCATTCGAATCAATGTCATAGCCAAAATGCATATATGGGTACCATACCAAATGTGCACATTGCGTTTTCTTGATAATATCTGGTGCTTTTTTAGGTATTCCCGCAACCAATCCATAAGAGATGCCACAAATAGATTCTTTTGCATATTTTGCTATCTTTTCAGCATCCATTTTGGGATCGTCTTTCAGTCGAAGCTGAATAAAGGTTGGATAAGTCTCCCATTTTGAGATATTCTGAAAATCCGAAGGATTTCCCAAAACAATTGCCTCAAGCGTTTCTCCTGTAGATGCATCTGTAACGATGGCTGCATGTCCATGACGCCATCCCAGAGAATGTGTCGATTTATGTCCGAAGGCTGGGAGAAATCTCCCAGGTCCTGGGCAAAAGCGACTGGCAGACATTCTGGCTGGTGCTGTTGCCCAATATCCGGCGCAACGTCACCGCGGGGTGGTTTTTGGCGCTGGGCCGCTCCCTGGGCGAGGTCGGGGTGACGCTCATGCTCGGCGGAAACATCATCGGCAAGACAAACACCCTGTCTTTGGAAATATACAACGCGGTATTCAGCGGAGAATTCGACCGGGCCATGGTCCTTGCAGCGATCATCGGCTTTTTCTCGCTGACCATCTTCGCCGCACTGAAAAAACTGTCCGCCGTCTAGGAGACGCTATGAAAACCATTTTTGACACCGTATGTGACAGAGCTCTCGATCTATGGACCAGGGAAGGCATCCTCGACGAAAATATCACCGTGACCGCCGCCCCCCTAAGCGTCAAGGAAGCAATCGGCACACCCGATGGAAACGATTTTCCCATTCAACAGGGCAAGGAAAAGCTCATGGAGGCCAACTTCCACGGCTCGCGCGGGCAGGCCTTTACCGACCATTACGGCAACTACTCGGGCACGCTGCGGCAAATCGCCTCGCTCCCCCGTGACGACAACTACCACCGCGCCATATTCGTCTCCACCCTGAACGCCGTCAGCCGCTCGCTGGGCAATACGGGCAACACCGTCCATTGCCGCGATACCGGCCCGGCCGAGTGCGCCAAGGGCATATTCCGCTTCATCGACGACTATTACGGCAAGGGCCGTGTGACCATCATCGGCTTCCAGCCCGCACTGGCCCAGGCCGTGAGCGCCGAAACCGATGTCCGCCTGGTGGACCTGGACCCGGACAACATCGGCCAGACCAAGCGGGGTGTTCTGGTCGAAGGCGGCGACGCCACGACCGACGCCATCGACTGGGCGGACCTTCTGCTGGTCACCGGGACCACCCTGGCCAACGCATCCATCGACCTCTTTCTCACCGGCAAACCCGTGCTCTTCTATGGCACTACCATAGCCGGAGCGGCCAGCCTCATGGGTTGGAATCGCTACTGTCCGCAGAGCAGCTAGGGGGTCTCCTCCATCCCTCCCCTGCTGCGGGGAAAGGGTTCTTGCTTGCCGCGCGAGAACCCTTTCCCGAGGCGGCGGATCACTCCTGACGGCGTCTGAGCCGCACGCCACGCGCCCTCCCGTTTCTCAGGCTCCAACATTACCCTTTACTCATCGCG
The DNA here is from genome assembly GCA_963665645.2 of Anaerovoracaceae bacterium. GTDB lineage: Bacteria > Bacillota > Clostridia > Peptostreptococcales > Anaerovoracaceae > Anoxybacterium. The sequence goes on from CAXXQN010000011.1 coordinate 470,314, forward strand.
CCCAACACCTTATTTGATGGGGGCATCAGAGAACATCAATCCCCAAGCGGGATGACGGGAGTTTTTTTTGGCTCGCAAACCGATTCTGCATACCTTTTCCAATCGCTATCTTATCAAACGCTCCGTCAGCTACTTCGGCGCGTACAAGGGACGGGTCACCCTGGCCGTGATCTCCATGGTGCTCTTGAGCCCCATTTCTCCGGCCCTGGCCTGGATCGGCAAATACGTCATGGACGATGTCCTGATCGCCAAGGACATGAGCATGCTCAAGCTGTGCATCTTCGCCTTCCTCGGTTTGTGGCTTATCCGGGGGCTGCTCATGATCGGCCAGGCGTACACAATGCAGGCCACCGGCATGCTGGTACTGCGCGACATCCGTAACGAGATGTTCAAGAAAATCGTGCGCCTGCCCATGCCGTACTTCGCCGAAAGCGAAATCGGCATGCTCATGAGCCGGATCATTGCCGACGTGACCGCCGTGCGCACCTGCCTGCCGAGCGTGCTCATGTTCATCCGGCAGATTTTCACCCTGGTCGCCCTGATCTGCACGACCATCTATCTTGACCCTTATCTTTCCCTGTGGGCTTTGCTGGTCATGCCAGCCGCCATCTATCCGTTCACCTACTTCGGGAAAAAGATACGCAAATACGGCCGCAAGACCCAAGCCGAACTGTCCGGGGTGAACGTTGTCCTGGAAGAAAGCTTCTCCGGCATCAAAGTCATCAAGGCCTTTGCCAATGAACGGCGCGAGAGCCTCAAGTTCAACAGGGAGAACGGCAGTCTGACCAAGCTGCTCGTCCGCAAGATTCTCTACAATGAGGGTTCATCCCGGGTGATGGACCTGGTCGGCGCCATTGCCGGAGCCTCTGTCCTGTGGTTCGGCGGCATGCGCGTCATCAGCGGCGAAATGACCCCCGGCGATCTGACGGCCTTTTCCCTATGCGTGCTTCAGCTCTATGAACCGATCAAGAAACTGAATACCGCCAACAACGAAATCCAGGGCGGCCTCGCGGGCGCGGAGCGTGTCTTCGATATCCTGGACTCGCCCTCCATCCAGATTGAAGAGGAAGGCAAGACGGTCTTCGACGGCAATCTGCGCAGCCTGCACTTTCGAGGCATCCGCTTCACCTACCCCGGTTGTCCGTCCCCGGCCGTGAACGGCGTCGACCTGACCATCCAGGCCGGGCAGCGCGTAGCCATCGTCGGACCCAGCGGTTCCGGCAAGACCACCCTGGTCAACCTCATCCCCCGCTTCTATCAGGCCCAGGAGGGTGTCGTGGAACTCAACGGCGTGCCGCTCGAGGACTACACCCTGGAAAGCCTGCGTACACATCTGGGGCTTGTCTCGCAGGACACGTTCCTATTCAACGTCTCCATTGCCGAGAACATCGCCTACGCCCATGACGAGTACGACATGAACGACGTGCAGCGCGCCGCGGACGCGGCCTTTGCCCACGAATTCATCGTCGAGATGCCCGACGGCTACGATACCGTGGTCGGCGAGGGCGGCGTGAAGATTTCCGGTGGACAAAAGCAACGGCTGACCATTGCCCGCGCGATCATGAAGAACCCGTCTCTGCTCATCCTGGACGAGGCCACCAGCGCTCTGGACACCGAGTCGGAACGGGTGGTCCAGAAGGCACTGGACAACCTCATGCAGGGCCGGACCTCCATCGTCATCGCCCACCGACTCTCGACCATTTTAACGGCCGACGTCATCGTGGTCATGAAGGACGGCCGTGTGGTGGCCCAGGGCAAGCATGAGGAATTGCTGACCAGCTGTCCTCTCTACGACCGCCTCTACCAGATGCAGTTCGAAGACGCGACGGATGCGGGCCAGGCAAGCAGGGCATGCCAGGAACCGAGCCTGTCCTGATCTACTAATAACAGGCGCTCGAAACGTTCTTCAAACGCCTCGTCTATCGGCTCGACGGTCGGTCTTCGACAACCCAGCCCTGTCGCAGACCCTGACGACTGCACCAAAACAGGATGGTCTTGCCCCGGCAAACGGGAATGATTATTCTCCCATAATGCAGCAGTCACATCCCCACCGTCTTCGACGGCTTCTTTCGGCTGTTTTGGCCTGTGCCCTGATCCTCACGGCCGTCCCGGCCCGGGCGGATGTGGTGCGTACGGTGTCCACCGAATACTACATGGTGGACGGCACCAAGCCGGCAAGCATCGTCTCGAACCTCAAACGCAACTCTCCGCTGAACGAAGGTTCCAAGACCTATCAGGCCAACACCAGGACCGACATCCGGACCACCTACCATATCGAGCAGCGCGGCGACACCTGCCGAGTTGTCGACGTTGTCGTCTACCTCCACCTGACCTACCTCTACCCCAAGCTCAAGCACAGCGTGGACTTCGAGACCCGCAAATGGTGGCGGCACTTCTACCGCCAGCTCGAAAAACACGAGCAGATCCACGGCGAGATCTCCACCAAGGCGGCCCACCAGCTGAGCGACACCCTGGAAAACATCAAGCCCGGGGACTGCCATATCGTCAAAAGCAAGGCGAAGTCCCAGGCGCGCAAGATCATGGATCAAATGAAAAAAGATCAGGTGGGATACGACGCCTTGACCCAGCACGGGTTCAAGCAACAGAGAAATATGGGGAAGTATCCTTAAGCCTTAGAGAGCCGTTTGCGGGTGGCATCACCATCGAATCGCTCTTAAAAACAAAGCCCCTGGCTCACCTCTGAGCCCGGGGCTTTGTTTTGCGCTGTTGCCTGGACCAGCGGTTATAAGAAGTTCAGGGAAGAATTGAGGATAAAAAAGGGGCGACGGTACACCGTCGCCCCTTTCGTATTCGTATCAGGTTCGCCCTATTCCATGGGAGCCGGGTTCTTCATGTCCCAGATGCCGCAGGGGCAGGCGTCGGCGCAGAAGCCGCAAGCGATGCACTTGTCCGGATCGACCACTCGCTCGAAACCGCCGTCGGGCAGCTCGTTGCGCTTGATCGCGTTCTGCGGACACAGGGAGTCGCAGATGTAGCAGTCACGGCAGGAACCGCAGCTGGAACATTCCGCGCCGCACTGGTTGGCGTCGCTGAATTCGATGACGCGGGGGTCAAAGTACTCCAGCGTCATGCGGGTGTAATCGATCATATCGCGGGTATCGGACTGCGGACGACGGTTGTTGAAGATGTCGTCGATGACCTCGGCCGCGCGACGGCCATGGCCGATGGCGTGGGTCAGCAGACCGGGACGGACGGCATCGCCGATGGCGAAGACGCGGGAGTCCGTGGTCTGGTAGTCGTCGTTGACGACCACGTGACCGCGATC
>CAXXQN010000012.1:0-17738 GCA_963665645.2 Anaerovoracaceae bacterium
TTGGTCGTATTTCCGTTCAAATCGCTTTTGCCAATACATATATGTGGCTTTAGGAAATCCAGTAATTGCGAGAATATCTTTTAATTTGAAGGATCCTCGGAGGCTGTGGATGATTCTCGCTTTTTGTTCTGAGATGTTCCCTCTAAACGCAGCCTCCTCAGTTCTTTTAAATATGCATTTTCGATTCTTAATTTTAAATTTTCTTCTTCGAGTCGTTTAAGATACTCTGATTCAGTATCTATACTTTCGTTGAATTTCGGTTTGACATCTTTTGGTCTTGACACTTTTGAACGCCTTCCCTTCCGTTTAGGTTTCAATGCATCAGGGCCAGCAATTCGAAAGTCATTTACCCATTTAGTAATTAACGGCGGGTTATTCATTCCCAAACTTAGAGCTAACTCCTGATATGAAACTTCTGTTGTTAAATATAACTCTACTACATGAAGCTTAAAATCAAAAGAGTAAGTTTCATTTTTACGAGACCGCAATAATCCGTCTGAGCCATATTCTTTATAGGCAGCAACCCAACGCTTTATAGGCCCAGAGTCTGGAATACCATATTTGTTGGCTAAATACCCATAACTACCATTATTGCTCAAATACGCTTGAACAATTTTTTTCTTAAATTCAAAACTATACTTTGCCATAAAAAACTGACCTCCCATAAGTTAGATTTTTTGGTCTAACTTATGGGGGTCAGTTCAATGCTGGGGTTAATATTTTACAAAAAATACAACACGAAATACAACACATTAAAATTTGACTTAGTGATTTCAATGCATATATGAATTTTATGAGGGGTTCGACTCCCCTACGGGTTACCAACGAAAAAAGGATATCTTCATGGTATCCTTTTTTTATATTAAAAATATTGGGGGAGTCGAACCCGAAAGGGCATGAACGTTGCACGAAAGTTCAGTGAACTTTTGTGCAGGGAGTGGTTCAAGATGCCTGAGAGAGGCATCGCGGAACGACAGATGCGAGAGAAATGAGCAGCTGGAAACTCCCCTACGGGTTACCAACGAAAAAAGGATATCTTCATGGTATCCTTTTTTCATATTAAAAATATTGAGGAGAGTCGAACCCGAAAGGGTCAATTGAGTTGTTATTTATGTCTTCAAGTAGCAATTTCTTATATGCATTAATAAGCTAATAAAAAAGAAAAAAATAATTGATCAAATAACCTATGTTATTTGATTGCATAAATGAAATTTAATATCTAGTGCAAGAATGCTTTGCGTTAGCTGCAATGTACAAGCAATTAATCTTTTTATATTTTGTTTTAGAAAATATGTCTAAGAAAAATGGTAAATCGAAAGATATCATTAAGGGGGAAAACAGGATGTTTTTTCAGGAGATCATAAATAATCTAATCAATATAAGCTATGCAGTATTGATTTTTATTTGTGCCTATGTGTCAAATATGGCATTTGGCATTTGGTATAATATTAAAAAACTTAGAGAGAAATTTGATTGGTCCAAGATAAGGGATAGTATATTAAAGATTGTGGTCTTTGCGGTAGGGCTTACACTGTTATGCATAGCAATTACTGCATTGCCAGCATTTGCGGACTATGTGGGGTGGACAATTCCTGAAGAATACTTAGAGGTATTTGGTGATCTGGTTATTGTTGGAGTGTTTCTGACCGTTACCTGCAAATATATCGCGGAGGCAATTACAAAATTTAAAGCTATTCTAGATGCAAGTTCTGCAATCCAGGGAAATGCAAGTGAGAATGCCGGATTAGCTGTGAAGGAGAAGAAAGAAGCTTGAGAACAACGATATGTATGCCGTAGTAAAAAGTAAGCTTGTCAGTAGTTTGGATCCGGCATAATGAGGAGCTGCTTTGCGTACTCAGGTGGGTGAATACAATTTAAGGGGTTCCTCTTGTATAATTATATTTTTTTTGATAAAATCAAATACTAATCAAGGAAGAAAGCGTGGAGTCTTTCCCGGTTCATTTATATAAAAGATAACAAAGAGAAAGGAAGTTGAAACATGGAATATAGGAGTACAAGAGGCAGCAGCGATTTGAAAAATGCAGCACAGGCAGTCATTCAGGGAATTTCTCAGGATAAAGGACTATTTGTTCCGGATCACATCCCATCATTGCCTTTTGCGTTAACAGATATCAAAGGAAAAACATATCAGGAAATTGCTTTTGCGATCATCCACAGCTTTTTTACAGACTACACAGAAGAGGAGATACAATCCTGTGTAAATGGCGCTTATGACAGCAAATTTGAAGCTTCTGAGATTGTTCCCCTGATAAAAGCAGGAGATGCATACTTTCTTGAGCTTTATCACGGGCGAACTGCTGCATTCAAAGATATGGCACTCTCTATTCTGCCATATCTGATGACGACAGCAATGAAAAAGGAAAAGGAAGATAAGAAAATCGTCATATTGACAGCAACTTCAGGGGATACTGGCAAAGCAGCTCTTGAAGGCTTTGCAGATGTACCCAATACAGAGATTATCGTGTTTTATCCAAACCAAGGTGTCAGCCAGGTTCAAGAACGACAGATGGTAACGCAGGAAGGAGAAAACACACATGTCTTTGCCATTCGCGGTAATTTTGACGATGCCCAGACAGGGGTAAAGAATATTTTCAGTGATAGTGACTTTGCGGGTGAATTGGCGAAGATGGGATGTAAGCTGTCTTCCGCAAATTCCATCAATATCGGACGATTAATCCCACAGGTTGCTTATTACGTTTACGCATATGCGAAGCTAATGAAAATGGGCTCAATTCAAGCGGGAGAAAAAATTAATATCGTGGTTCCTACTGGAAATTTTGGAAATATACTTGCTGCATATTATGCAAAGCAGATGGGCATTCCGGTGGGTAAACTGATTTGCGCTTCGAATGAAAACAAAATTTTAACGGATTTCATCAATACCGGAGTTTATGATGTGGATAGATCATTTTATTTAACAAATTCTCCTTCCATGGATATTTTGATATCAAGCAACCTGGAAAGACTTTTATATCATTTGAGCGGTAACAATGGAGCCGAAATTACTGGATTAATGGAAAACCTTGATAAAAATAAAAAATATGAAGTGAGCGGAAGCATAAAAGCGGGACTTGCGGAATTTTGGGCAGGTTTTGCAGATGTTAAGGAAACAAATAAGGCAATTGGAAAGATGTACGGTGAAAATGAATACCTTATGGATACGCATACCGCGGTAGCTTATAAAGTATATGAGGATTACAAAAAAGCAACAGGAGATCAAACAGTGACCGTAATTGCATCTACAGCGAGTGCTTATAAATTTGCAGATAGTGTTGTGGAATCCATTGGGATTGAATCTCTTAAAGATGGCTTTGCGAATGTACGTGCGCTTCATGCTAAAACAGGAGTTAAAATTCCCGCAGGATTGAAGGGCTTGGAAACAAAAGAAATCAAACATAAAGGTGTATTGAATAAGGAAGATTTGAAGTCTGCAGTACGAGAAGTATTATTGAAATAATGAAGCTGCAGGATGTCCTGCAGGTTTATTCATTATGATCAATGGGTAATTGAAATACAATTGTCTGCCCCTTGCCTTTCTCTTTTGCCTGGTAAAGAGCAGAATCTGCGCGATGAAACAGAAGCGTTTCGTTCATTTCCCCATCGATAAAGTAAGCAATACCGGCACTGAAACTGATTTGATTGGTTCCAGTTTTAATTGATGGCACTTGCCGGCAACGTTGACGTAATGATTCCAACTTGAGATAGGCCAATTCTTTGGAAGCCCGTGGGAAAATTACAGCGAATTCATCTCCGCCATAGCGTGAGATATAGGCATCTCCATCCTTGCATTGTTGTTTCATAAGGGTTGTAAAATGCAGAAGAACTCGATCTCCTGCCAAATGTCCATAGGTATCATTGATTTCCTTAAAATCATCAAGATCTATGATTGCAAGTGACAAGGGGGCTTTTGCTTTTCTTGCCTTTTCCATTGAAATTTTTAACAAAGAGTGAAAAGCTCTTTGATTGTATAGGCCAGTCAGGGAGTCGTTCCGTGCCTGTTCATTCAGGGACAGCTGTGTTTGATAACTTGAAAAGATATAATCACTGTTAGCTTTGTTGTAGGCAATTAATACAGAACTGATCAAGTAGGCTGAAACTAGTAAAGTAAATGCAACAGCAGCATCCAAAAAGAAATAGATGGATTCACGGTATATAGAAGAATGTATTATAGAAAAAAGAAGCAATATCCCGTTAATTATGGTTATGACACCTGTCATGTTCTTTTTTCCAAAAAGAATAGTCAGAAAAACAGGAACTGAAAAAATCGTTAATATAGCACCTACATCACTATGAACAAAGGAAATCACAGCAGCCAGAAGGCTGACTGATAAAGGAATTGCGTAATTCTTCGTGCTATCCTGGAACTTCATCTGATTAATCCGATGACAGGTTAGAACAATTATGATATTGATTATGGTAGGATAAGTGATATATTTTATAACATACTGGAAGTCGGAAAATCCTTCGTCAAGTAGCCCATGTGGTCGGAGCGCAAGAAATACAACAATTTCTACAATAAATATCAATCCAATAATAAGATAGAAGATTCTTATGATTTTTTCCCTCCATCGTTCGAAGGATAGATTGGGCTTCATGATTTCCATAGGATTATTTCCCTCCTGTAGCAGAAATTATACTTCAAATAAGGGATGAAATCAAACGTTAGTTGCAATAAACCTACATAATTCTACAGATACTATAATTTAATTACAAATATTTATTTTCACTAGTACTTGCTTTTTTTATCAACCTATGTTAAATTATTAAATGTGTCTAATACAGGTGTCGCAGTAAAAATCTTTAAATCAAAGATTTGGAGCGAGCTGGTGGTATGGAGAGTTGACCGAGTGGCTAAGGAGCTCGCCTGGAAAGCGAGTAAGGTGTTAAAGCCCCGTGGGTTCGAGTCCCATGCTCTCCGCCAATGTAAAAAAGAACCGCTAAAGCGTAGTAAATCAATGCGTTTGGCGGTTTTTTTGTTGTCCTGATTTTAGACTGGAAAACATCTAATATCACCTATTTCCCCATAATCTATTTTTAACTGCCAAGATATGGGAGATTATTGATGGTGATTTTTGTTTTTAAAGGATTAATCATGATACAATAGTGAAATAAAGTTGATCCTGTGGTATAATTCAGTGCAAAACATAATAGTATGGAGGATTCAATAATGGCAAAGAAGATACTGGTGGCATCTGGCACATCTACAAATAAGATGAAATTTGCAGTCGACACAATAAAAAGTATTTGCAGCAGTAAAGGCGTAGATGTGGAGGTCAAAGGCGAAAACATTTATGAAGTGAAACTGGAAAATGAAAACCCGGATGTTATCGTAACCATAGGTCCTGGTGATTTTAAAACGGAGATACCGATTGTTAGCGGAGTAGCATTTATTACAAAAATGGGCATGGAAAAAACGGTTGATGAAATTATCGCAAAATTGCAGTAAATGAAACTAAGCCTACGGGTTTTTGTAAAATTTCAGTGGTTCCTACATTAAAGATGTGACTGTTTCCATGAAACAGAAATCAAATTTTAAAAAGGAGAAATGGGTTCAAGCCGTGCTCTCCGCCAAAAAATAAATAGCATTATCAAAAGATGGTGCTGTTTATTTTTTTTTACGATTATTACGACTCTGTGGAATATATGGAACGAGAAACCGAACACGATGTTATTGAGATAATTGTAAAAATATGTTACGATTATCTTAATTGAACAAAATATAGGATATGATATACCAACATGCAATATTAAATTTTTGCTGCCTGTTGTTCGAGTTGTACATACTTTAATGAATGGCTTAAAACTTTAAGATGCAATAATGGATAAATAGCGAAGTAAGAAGTGAAAGTTAGGAGAACATCAGGATGAAATTGCTCCACATAGCTGATCTGCATATCGGAAAGCGTGTCAATGAATTTAATATGATCGAAGATCAGAAATATGTACTCGAACAAATATTGGAGATGACTGCTATAGAAAGACCAAATGGTGTCCTTATTGCCGGTGATGTTTATGATAAAAGCCAGCCGTCTGCTGAGGCTGTGGAACTGTTTGATGAGTTCCTGACAAATTTGACGGCGTTGGGACAACCTGTCTTTATGATCAGCGGCAATCATGATTCCCCGGAGCGTCTGGGTTTTGGGAATCGTATTCTCCAGAAAAATGGTCTCCATATTGCCGGTGTTTTTGATGGTGCGATACAAAAAATATCTTTGGAGGATGAGCATGGCATTGTCAACATATATTTGCTTCCCTTTTTAAAGCCTTCTATTGTAAAGCCCTATTTTGAACAAACTATCGAATCCTATGATGATGCTGTAGGAGCAGTCGTTTCGGCATTGGAATGCAACATCTCGGAAAGAAATATTTTATTGGCGCATCAGTTTGTGATAAGTGGTGCGTCTCAGCCGGAACGATCTGAATCGGAATATCTGTCTGTGGGTGGGCTTGATCATGTCGATTCTTCCGCGTTCGATACTTTTGATTATGTTGCTTTGGGGCATTTGCATGGGCCTCAGAAAATAGGAAGGAATACCGTTCGTTATGCCGGTTCCCCATTGAAGTATTCTTTTTCTGAAGCACATCATCAAAAATCTGCCGTGGTACTGGAACTGGGAGTCAAAGGGAAAATTGAAATCCGCTTAAAACCGCTGAAGCCTTTACGGGATCTTCGGAAAATTAAAGGTCCAATTGCCGAATTGCTTCGTATTGGACGTGAAAATCCACAGGATTCGGAAGATTACATACATGCTACGCTGACGGACGAAGAAGAAGTTTATGATGCGATCGGACAATTAAGACGAGTTTATCAAAACTTGATGGTGCTGGATTTTGAGAACAATCGAAGCAGACAAGTTGTTTCTTCCCGGATTGCAGCTTCCGGTGATGTTGCCAGAAAGAGTCCAGTCGATCTGTTTTTTGAATTTTATTATATACAAAACAACCGTGAGCTGACCGCGGAACAGACGCAAGTGATGAAGAGAATTTTTGAACAGGCGGGAGGTGCTGGGATGTGAAACCGTTAAAAATCGTAATGAGCGCATTCAGCCCTTATGCAGGTAGAACCGAGCTGGATTTAAATGCGTTTGGTGGTCAGGGGTTATTTCTTATTACGGGAGATACTGGCGCAGGAAAGACCACTGTCTTTGATGCCATTGCTTTTGCGTTGTACGGCGAAGCAAGCGGCTCTACCAGAACCGTGGATACACTGCGAAGCGATTTTGCTGTGCCTTCTGCCAAGACTTATGTTGAACTCACTTTCCTTCATAGAAATAAGGTGTATACCATAACGAGAAATCCCCGGTATGAACGACCAAAAAAGAGCGGCGAGGGTTTTACAACAGAAACCGCAGATGCGGTTTTGCAACTGCCGGATGGACACGTCGTCACCGGTTACAGGGATGTGACTGCAAAAATTGTTGACCTTCTTGGCATTTCGTATCGACAATTTAAGCAGATAGCCATGATTGCGCAGGGAGAATTTCTTCAGCTATTACTTGCCGACAGTAAGGAACGGGGTGATATCTTTCGACGTGTATTTAACACGGAGCTTTATCAAACTGCGCAACGTTTGCTAAAGGACAAGGAACGGGAAGCAAAAAAGCGCTGTGACAATGTAGAACAGAGTATCCTTCAGCATTTTTCTGGAATTGTATGTTCTGACAGTGAGCAGGGACAGCAATTATCAGCTAAGATTGACACCGGATCCATCCATAATTCTGAAGAGATTTTGTCGGAACTTCAGGTTATGGTTACAGCAGATGCTTCTATGAGGGATAGCTTCAAACGTCAGATTGAAAAGCTGGACAAGGCTTTGGTTCTACAAATCACTGCAATAACACAGGCAAAATATATTAACCAATCCTTTGACGACTTTGAGGTCGCATTGGAAAAGGAAAATGCATTGATTGAACATTTTGAGGAGAATGACAGTCAGAAGAAAACACTACGGGATGCAGAAAAAGCTTTATATACAGTATTTCCATTGGAATCTGTTTATTTAAGGGAATTGGAAGCTGAACGGAAACTGGTACAGCGTATTTCGGATTTAGATGGACAAATCCAGTTGCTGGAGAAGGAGATGGAAGAGGCGCAGGTTGCCTATCGGTTAGAGGCGTCAAAAGAACCAGAGCGGGAAAAACTAGCTTCTTCGATTGATCATCTTACAAAAATGCTTCCCCAATACGACCTTGTTGATCATTTCAGTAAGGAAGAAAAGCTTCTTGCAGAAAAGCACACAGCAGTTCTTACTACACTAGAGACACTCCGGCAGCAAAACGTGAATCTCATAGATCAGAGAAAGAAGCTCAATGAAGAATTGGAGTGTCTGTATGATGCAGAATTAAAAGCGGCAAGCTGTGAGCAGGAGGCAAAACAGATCGCGACCACGCAATCCGGGTTGATTGAACTGCAGGACTTTTTTGCAAAATTTATAGAGTTGCAAAAGGAGAGCGATAAATTGCAGCGACAATTTGCCGAGGCACAAAGTGCTTTTGAAATGGTTAATGATGTCTGCACAGAAAAAGAAATTGCCTTTTTTCGCGAACAGGCCGGACTTTTGGCGGCAACGTTGAATGAAGGAGAGCCCTGCCCTGTGTGTGGTTCTAAATTGCATCCAAACAAAGCGATGTCGTCTGCGGATGCTCCAAGTGAAGCAGAGTTAAAAAAACTTAAGGAAAAAACGGAGGTTGCCCGCAAGAACTTGCAAAAATCCAGTGAGCAATCAGCTGAGCGGCTGACGGAAACCAAGCTGGTAAAAGAACAGATGGAGCAAATGACGAAGGAATATTTCCCCGATATAGAAAAAGACGAGATTCAAATACAGATTTCTGATTTGATTGGGTCTGCTTTTGCAAATTGTCTACAGAGAAAAAAAGAGAACGATCAGCAGGCCTTGAACCTGGAAAAGCAGTTGATCCGTAAAAAACAGTGCAAAGAGCAGCTTGGCGTTTTAGAGCAGGAGTTACAGAATATTGAGAAATTCACAATTCAGCATGAACAGCAGAAAAATAATGTTGCTTCAGAGCTTGCTGCCAAAACAGGAGAACTGAAAGTGTTACGAATCTCTTTGGAGTATGATAGCCGAAAGCAGGCCGTAGCAGTCGTAGATGAATGGAAAAACAACCTTGATTCTTTAAAAGCCGAATTAAAACAATCAGAGGAGGCCTATCATACGCTCAAAAATAAACTGAGTGCGAATAAAACCCTATCTGACAATCAGAAAGAAATGCTGGCAAATACTGCGCAGATCAAGCAGCAGGCACTGAAAGCCTATAGAGATAAGTTGTCAGAATGTGATTTCCCCGATGAGGAAAGCTATCGAAACGCGCTTAAAACAGAATCGGAAATCAATGCTTTGAGGTTTATCATTGAGCAGTATCAGAATGAAGTTAACGCAGTAGAGCAGGATTTGAGCAGGCTTTCTAAAGAAATTGAAAAGAAACAAAAGCAGGATATGAAGCGGCTGGAAGCAGAAAAACAGAAGCTGGAGTTGGAGAAACAACAAATAGACGAGTCTATTCAGGGAATTACATCGCGACTGGGAAGCAATGAGCCAATTGCAAAAGCGCTTAGTAAAGCAATATCTGATGCCGTTACTTACCAGCAGGAATATATCTTGATTAGCAATCTTTCGAAAACAGCTAATGGAGAATTGGCTGGCAAACAAAAACTGGCATTTGAACAATATGTTCAAGCATCTTATTTTAATCAGATACTCATTGAAGCGAACAAACGGCTGAAAGACATGACAAACAGTCGATTTGAGCTTTTTCGCCGTGATGATGTGTTAGACCTTCGTTCGCAGACCGGGCTTGAGATTGATGTGCTGGATCATTATACTGGCAGGGTGCGATCTGTGAAGTCACTGTCCGGCGGTGAATCATTTAAGGCTTCTTTGTCACTGGCACTCGGATTATCCGATGTTATTCAAGGTTATGCGGGAGGAGTTGAAATTGATACTTTATTTATCGATGAAGGCTTTGGCGCTTTGGATGCAGAATCCTTGGAACAGGCAGTACAAACTTTGGCAGGACTTGCGGCAGGAAATCGATTGATCGGTATTATTTCGCATGTAAGTGAACTGAAGGAACGGATTGATCAGCAGATTATAATTAAGAAAACCATGAAAGGAAGTATAATTGACATGAGGGCAGTTTAAGAAGTAATCCGAAAAAGCGCCCGCCAAAAGGCGGACGCAAAAACACGTTGCTATTGTACTAAGACTACCAGTACCATCCACAGCAGCACCAACAACAACAACATCTGCAACATCTGCAACAACATCTTGATCTACACATAATAAATACCTCCCTTCGGTGTAAGGTAAGTACTCTTTATATACTATGAAAAAGGGGGCTTTAAAGTGTTAGAGTTCAACATTTTTTACGAATCAATTCTTCATTAAGGTGCTTTATTTCATAAAACTCTTAGAAAGACTTTTCTAAAGTAAAGTGTATCTGTTCGATGATATCGGTAATCATCTTCTTTGCCTCAATATCGGGCAACGGGTCGGCTTCTTTGAGTGCTTTCTCAAGATAACGATTCGCCAGCATTCTGGTTTGCATTAAGCCATCTAAGTCAATGATGCGGCTCGATAAAGCTTCAAAATCATGTGCTTGGACAGCCTCCCAGATGGATTCGGAGGCTCTTGCCGAGTAGATGATGGGAAGGGTATAAACGCCCATCTTGATATCATTTTGAACATCTTTTCCCAGGGTTTGCTCCCGGGCAGTAAAATCTAAAATATCATCCATAATCTGAAAGGACATTCCAAAATAAAACCCAACCCGTTTTAATGCTTTGCATAAGGCTTCGCTGCAGCCTGAAACCTTAGCTCCTAAATAAAAACTGAACGCAAATAGAGAGGCTGTTTTGTTTGCTGCAATTCTAATATAGTTGCTTATACTTTTATGTTGCGTGTAACGGAGGTTGTATTGCAGCATTTCACCATAAAATATTTTTTCCATAACAAGCAGTACATCGCCGATATAAGATTTTCCACTTAGTAAGTGATAGCTTCGATTCAAGAGAAAATCTCCCATAAAAACTGCATAGTCTTTACCAAAACGGGATTGCCCGGTTCTCTGACCCCTACGCAAGAAGGCATCGTCAATAATATCGTCGTGAATCAACGTGGCCATATGGATCATTTCCAGCCCTGCGGCCGCCTCGTAGATCTCCTGCGATTCACCGTTTCCGAATTGTGCGGCAAGGATCAGAAACTGTGGTCGAAGCTTTTTCCCACCGGAATGGATCATATTTTTCAACAAATCATGGACATTGTTATGTCTGCTTTCAATCTGACGAATCATAATTTCTTCCACCTGCCGCATTTCCAGACGGAATCTGCCGTTGCTTTTTAAGTTTTCTAACATACTTTTTCTCCTAAATGCCGCTTATCAATTGTTTTTCCAAGTCGATAAATCCGTCTAAAAACAGGATAAGCCCTTTGTAAAAATCTGTCGCAGCAACTGGGAGAGCAGATTTGCAATAATCAGTGATCCAGCTTCCAATATGTTTTTCTAAAAATTCTCTTTCCAGGTTTATAATGTCATGGCTTTTCCTACTGGACTCTATAAGACAAAGCTGCTTCATAAAATCCAATTCCGTGCAGAAAAAATCAGGAGAATCCTGAGTAGCACTGACAGGAAGAATTCCTGCTTTTTTGTAAAACCTTTTCACGTTAAGTATCACGGTGTGGATGTCGCTACTTTTCTTGTAGAGTCCTTCGTAAGGCGCTGCCAATTTTTTGTTGTTAACAGGACGAATCAGCTTGGTTCGATCTACGGCCATAGATTCTAAGGCAAAAGGCCGTATTTCCTTTTCCTGACTTAGATTTTTGAAAAAATCCTGAATGGTTTGAATGCCATGCTTTATTTTGGAATGATCGATATTTTTATAATGGTTAAGAAAATTTTGCGTTCTGTCACTTGTAACCTGTGTTAAGAAGTGATCGTCAGGCAACTGAAGAAAGCCTTCGACAAGGAAGGCATAGATGCTGCCTCTGGATTTGGCTACGCTTGCATTGTTGTTTGTAACTTCCATTTTTTAGCTCCTTTGTTTATAGGACGATATGTCTACAGATAATTTTTGAAATAGATGATGCTGTAACTGATCAATACACATACTGCGAAACCTCCTATTAATACATTCCATTCTTTAAAGGATGGCTGATAGTTTTTTTTCTCTTGAAATTGGCTATAGGGTTCCGGTATTATGCTTTTGCGCTGGGATAGAATGACCAGGTCATACTTTTCTACAAAAATAGACAGGAGAGCAAAAAGGGAAGCTGTAATAATCATCAGATCGATTTGCAGCATTTGATAACCGATAAGAAGAACCAGAGTGATTCCACTGAAGACCAAAGCGATCTTTGAGTCATGCTTTTTATTATGGGTGAGCTTAGCAATTTTGTGCCCTGCAATGGTAGTCATTAAAAGGATAGAAAGAATCAGCATGAACTGGGGAAATGGATTTTCGATTCCTGACCAAATTCCTAAAATGGATAATACGGATGAGCCTCCTAACAGGCTATGAAGCAAGGATTCTAAACCAAGGAAGGAATTCGTCTGATAACCTCCTTTGATTTTGGAGAGGAAAAACATGGTGTGTGCAAAGATACAAAGGCTGCCGGCAGCTATGATCAAAAGGGACCAAATACCCAGAGCAAGTGTACCGGTTGGGAGAATATCCAGCATTAAGAGAAAGCTCAGCAGGGTGCAAAGACCTAACGTATAAAAATCCCAGGTAAGGGGTGAATGGAAATTCTTACTCCCAAGCATGTAAATCGCTCTGGTGGGTCTCCCAAGATCAATCCCAAGAAGCACCTGAGCCCCGAGCAAGAGGGAAAAGGCAACGATATTTCCAGTTTGGATCAGAGCGTTTAAGCCATCCAACTGGAAAAGGAATGCCCCCGCTATCGATAGGAGAATTCCGACAGAAATAGAAGACAGGAAAAAACACCCCTGAATATAAATTCCCCAAACATAATGATCATTTAAATTTGTTTTTTTGAACCCTGTTCTTAATTGATCCAGGATCCCTGCGATTCCGCTCAGAGCCATGATTCCTAAAACAATCAATTCAATTTTCATCATGAATCCTCCTTAACCATTAATATAGAACACAGCAGGAATGGTTTCCAATTCTTCCCGGAACGGGCGAGCGTTATTTGCTGCGATCGCTTTTGAAATTTCACTGTCTGGATCATCCAAATCTCCAAATATTCTGCATTGGGAAGGACAGGTTGCCACACAAGCCGGAACGTCTCCTTTTTGTACTCTGTCTAAGCAAAAGTTACATTTCACAACAGTGCCTTTTTGAAATGACTTTTGTTTTATTTTTTCGAAAAAGGTTCCAGGAGCCTGCTGATAATAATTTTTTATATCCCAGACAAATTGTCTGGAATCATAGGGACATGCGGTAACGCAGCCCCTGCATCCAATACATTTATCTGCATTCACATCGACAATGCCGTCAGGCCGCTTGATTGTGGCACCGACTGGACAAGCCTTTTCGCAAGGTGCGTTGTTGCAATGCATACAAGGCATGGGTAAAAATTTCATTCTAGAATTCGGATATATTCCAACTTCGTATTTCATAATCTTATGATAACTGATGCCGGAAGGAGTCCCGTTATGATTTCTGCAGGCTGCGGTACAGGCATTGCAGCCGACACATTTTGTTAAATTAATCAGCATACCGTATCTCATATGTATTTCTCCTTCCTTTTTATTATTTTGACGCGAGGAGCTAACTCAATGCCGCCGCTGACACTGTCCAGCGTTTCTTCTGTAGTAGTCAGCAGACGATTGAATAAAGGCCCTGCTTTATAAAGGGGGCTGCTGTGAATGGTTCCCATTCCATAACCGCCGGAAATACCTACTGCATCAGGATGAAAGAGTTCGGAAATCCGCAGCAGACCTTCTACCTGTCCATATCTGGAGGTTACGGTCACCCGGTCTTTGTCTTTTAAACCTTTCTTTTCGGCTGTTCGCGGATTCAGGCAGATAACGGCCTCCCAGGGATCTTTTTGATATATTTCTGCGAGCCATGGGTTGCCGACAACGCCTCCGACGTCGGAGGAGAAATAAGGTGTTTTCCAATTGACCGCCCAGAGGTCGTATTCCTCGGGGGCATTGAATTCGGAACTTGGAACCCAGTGAGGGACGGGTTTATATAAATCAAATACAAGGTTTTCATTTTCTATACCGGGAAATTTCAGCTGATGTTTTTTTAAATTTTTCTTTAGGTTGTCCCCGGTTCTCTTCAGATTTATGATATAGAATTCATGGCGCGTTTTGTTGTCGGGCCAGAAATAATAGTTATAAAATTCTTTTCTGGGCTGCCATTTTGCAATATAACCCTCCCTTTCTAAATCTTCAAGCGTTTCCCCCTCGTTAAACATCCAGCTGCGAACCTGTTTGTCAAAGATTTCTTCCAGGGAATATTTTTTATTGATATCCAAAAGGTGAGGTTCTCTCAGATTTAGTCCATGGTCTTTAATGATATAGTCCATGCCGCGATTCAAATGATCATACATGCCGTTTTCACCGTATAAAATACCAATTCGCTCTGCCAGCTCCGTAAAGATATCATCCACGTGCATCGTATTGTAAATATGTTTTACCGGCTGTCTGCGCTGAAGCATCTGCAGTGCATGAACCTCATAAGAGGTGGCCTGGTGCTGGGGCCAGAATGGCGCTATTCTGGAACGCTCTAAAAAGCTGTGCTCCGGCAGCACTACGTCGGACATGATTGTGGGTTCATCCATATGATAAGCGATAGAAACACTGAAAGGAATTTTTTGCATCATCTTAACATATTGCTCCGGATTTGCATTATATTTAATGATGTTTCCTCCAATATTGAGCCATGCCTTGATTTCGTAGGTCAAATAATATTTCTCTGGGTCGGCCAGCGCGTGAGCTGCAAGATGCGGTGTGGTATGGCTGTTTGGATAGAACGTCTGCATTCCTACATCCGGCGGAAAAAGGAACGGTCTGTCCTTAGCTTCGTAACCAGGTTTCATGGTGCCATCCTCGCCGGGTGCCAATGCTTCCGAACCACGGTATCCGCACCCAAGGCAGCCTCCGGGAACCTCAATGCTTCCCGCAAGCATGTTAATCATCTTTGCAACCAGATCAGAATAGGTTCCGCCTCTGTGGTTCATAACGTTTCGCTCTGTATTAACAGATACGGGGCGGAAAGGAAATGTAAATCCATCGATTTCGATGGTGCTCCCGATTCGGGCATGGTCAATAAACTCCTGTGCGATCCTTCGGATGTCTTTCGAAGGAACCGTGCAAATGGACTCAGCCCATTCGGGAGTATATTGAATAAACTCTTCTTTGACCAGCTGAAATCCGGTTTTCACTTTTACATGGTCAACCATATAGCTGCCATCTAAAGAAATTTCTGAGAAGGGGGCATCATATGGCTTTGCTTTTTGTTCAATCGGATCCCACATCATAGGCTTGCCGGATGCGCGGTCTTTATAATAATCACCTTGTTCGTTGATAAGATATGGACAATTGGTTCTATTCTTTAAAAAGTCCGAATCATATTTTTTAATTTCAAATAGAATGGAATGAGTGAACCCCAATAGAAAGGCTAAATCCGTTCCCGGTCTTATCGGCACCCATTCACCCTTGGCAGCCTCATAGGAAGAACGTGGGTCCACCACCACGAGTTTCATGCCTCGTTCGATTGCCTTGGAAAGCTTTCTTGTTCCAGGTACGGTAGCAATGTTAGGGCCGACGGATCTGCCCAGGGTAATGTGATATTCACAATGCTCCAGGTCGACTACGGAAACCGGAAAATTACCGTGAATTAAACCAGTGCCATAATGTACCGTGCAAAAGGAGCCATGTGCACCGATTTCGTTCGGCGTGCCGAATGCAAGACGGAAGGGGACTCGGAAAATGGTTTCTCTGTTTCCCCAGCCCTCGCAAATGGCCAGCCCCCGGGGATCTTCATCCATGACATCCTTTAATTTTTTTGCAGTATAGTTTAAGGCTTCCTCCCAGGATATCTCTTTCCATAGCGGGTCGATATCAAGACCTTTTTCCGGATTGGTACGTATCAGCGGGGTCTTGACTCGATAAGGATTATACAGATTCATCGTTGCGGAGTTTCCGCGGGGACAAAGGCTGCCATAGTTTGGAGGTACATTTCTGCCCTCCACTTTGGTAACAACTCCGTCTTCCAGATGGATTAATGTAGAACAGTCACCCTGCATACACATTCTGCAGATACCATAGATGGTTTGATGCTCCTCGCATTCCGTATTCTCTGCCCAATTCCACTGATAGGACGAATTGGTGAGATCGTGTTCGTTTCCCTCAAAGCATGCAAATATGTCCAGATGATTATTTTTGCCTCTTTGCATCATCTTTCCTCCTAACGAAAAAGAATTTCATCCCCCTTTATAGGGATAAATGGTATTTATCATGAAAAAACTGCGTTTTTAAATAGTTTTTGGTAAAGCGAGGGGTGCCAAGCCCCATAAAATAATGGATATTTACCAGGTGCTTCATGAGAATCGCAAGCTTCCCATGTAACCCAATTCCGGATATTTTTGCCACACCGTAGGTGGAGCCGATAGATACCATGGAGCCATGATAATTCGAGTGAAAGCTTTTCTTCTTTTGTTTTTTGATTTCTGCCAGGATGTTATCAACAGCTGTTTCTGAAGTCTGAAGAGCCGTTTCTACTATTTGCGGAATCGGTCTTCCGTTTTCTTTGAAGTATACGGAATCACCGATGCTGTATACTTCTTGATATTTGGTATTCATTTGTTCATTCACGGGGATTCTCAACCGGGGATTTGCATCAAGATCAAGGCGGCCATTCATTTCATTACCCTCTATTCCTGCGCTCCAAATTATTTTCCCG
The DNA here is from genome assembly GCA_963665645.2 of Anaerovoracaceae bacterium. Classification (GTDB taxonomy): domain Bacteria; phylum Bacillota; class Clostridia; order Peptostreptococcales; family Anaerovoracaceae; genus Anoxybacterium. The sequence goes on from CAXXQN010000012.1 coordinate 16,918, forward strand.
CTGATTTTGCTGCCATCCGCCAGATGGACACGATCTGGTTCAACTTGAATGATTTTCGAATTGGTAAGAACTTCAATCCCCAATTCATACAGCTTTTTTTCTGCTTTTTGAATGAGGTGTTGATTCATATTACTGAGGATGGTTGGACATGCTTCCAGTATTTTTATAGAAACTTCCTTAGGGTCAATTCCATAAGCTTTGCATAAACGGGATTTCCATTCGCCCAATTCACCGGCGAATTCGATTCCTGTAAAGCCTCCTCCTGCAACCATAAAGGTAAGCAGAATCTTTCGCTGCTCCTTATCTGTATCTTCCGCGGCTTTTTTAAAGGATTCCAAAATATAATGTCTTATTTTTACGGCATGGTTCAGAGACCATAAGGGCAGGCTGTTTTCCTTTGCTCCATCAATTCCAAAGTAAGTTGGCTCGCTGCCTGTGGCCAGTATTAAATAGTCATATTTTATACTTGGATGTTTCAGAAAAATAATAGTTCGTTCTGAAAAATCAATGTCGGTTACCTGATCGATCATGAGTCTGGTTTTTCCAGATAGAAAAATTTCGCGGAGCGGTATTTTCACACAATCCTTTTCAATTCTGCCGCCGGCCACTTCGTGGAGAGAAGTCATCATGATGTGATAATCTGTTTTATTGATTAGAATTACTTCAATGTTTTCTTTCCCTTTTAACTTTTTTTCTAAGGTTTTCGCAGCGTTAACACCTGCATAGCCACCACCTAAAATAACAATTCTTTTCATACGCTCCTCCATCGGCAATGTTTTATATTATCTTTATTGAATGACGAATTCTGTCAGCACAAGCGA